>NZ_JIAR01000033.1 GCF_000620705.1 Nocardioides sp. URHA0020 | reverse complement strand
GTCTCCGAGCGCACGCTACGCGGCATGAGCGTGCGTCTCCGAGCGCACGCTACGCGGCATGAGCGTGCGTCTCCGAGCGCACGCTACGCGGCATGTCCGGATGGCGCGCCTCAGGCCGACTGCGCGCGCTTGCGGCCACGTAGCCACAAAAGGCCAAGCGCCGACTGGACGATCATGTAGAGACCGAGCGCTCCTGCCAGAGCGGCCAGCACGAGCAGGAAGGTTCGGTTGCCGCCTTCGGTTTCGGTCGACCTCATGAACAGGCAAAGAACGACAAGACCGCCGAAGAAGAGGACTCGCGCGACGAGACCGGTCACCGAAGTAGCGACACTCGTGGGAGGGCCGGGGTGGTTTGAGGACCGATCGATCATTGACCGATCTTCCCGCCGAGCTCTCATGAATCCCATCCGAATCTCGGCATGTGCGAGTTCCGACAGCGGCAAGAGCGGACGCTGCTCCGCCGGGCTCGCTACGCTCCCGCGCATGACCCAGAGCCGATTCACTCAGACGCCGACGCGGGCGATCATCATCACTGAATTCGCCGTGGGTCTTCTCTCCATCGTCTTCGCGGTCCTGAATGCCACGTCGATTGATGGAACGACCGATGGACTGCTCGCAGTCGGTTTGGGCATCGTTGGCGGACTGGCAGTCGGTCTGGCAATGGGCATGAGCAGACACCTTCTGTCGACACGCACCGCGGTCGACCAGCCTGCCTGACACCCGCTCATCCGCTCATCCGCAGCGTCGCTCGCTACCTGCGGCATGAGCGTGCGTCTCCGAGCGCACGCTACGCGGCATGAGCGTGCGTTCGTGCTCATAGGATTCGGGCGTGGACGTTGACCTGCCTGCGATCCGAGCCTTCGTGTTCAGCGACCAGGATCTGGCCGACATCTGCGCGGAGGTGCTAACTGTGCTGGCGTACGGCGAGCCTCTGGTCGAGACGCTGGAGTTCAACGACGTGGATGTGACCGTTGACCGGGGCCGAAGCCTGGTCACCTTCCAAGGTCTCTCGGTCAAAGACGAAGCCGTGCAACTGCCGCAGGAACGCTTCGTGGAGTTGGCGAGCACTGTCGCAAAGCCCCTGAATGGAGCGAGTCTGACCACGTGGCGGGAGCGCCGTCAGAGACGCGTTTGGCCGATGCCTCCAGTCTCTCCATGACCCGACCGCTCATCGGCAGGAGTGCGCGGCCCCACTCGCGGCATGAGCGGATGAGTCGCTCTTTCGCCTCTGCCTCGGCCGCGGTGTCGGCAGGTGAGCGATTCAAGCGTTTCGACATACTGCCTCACGTGGACCCACTCAGCAGGCTTGCAGCGGTCGAGGCCCTCGTAGGTTTGTCTCTGAGCCCGGAGTGGCGAGACCGGGCAGACGCGGGCATCGCGCTAGCTCAGTTCGTCGAGTTGGAGCAGGCTGCGGAAGCGCTCCGTCGTCTGGTGCTCGATCCGCAGGACACGGGAGTCACGGACTCGACCGTGGAGTCGCTCGTTCGACGAGGCGACGCAGTCTCACTAAGAATCGTGGCTGGCGCTCTTCTATCAGCGGAACTCTCAGAAGAGGACTCCACGTTCGAATGGATCGAGTCCGGGATCGCAAAGGGATTTGGCTACGTCTTGGTGGACGAGGATGCCTTGGCTGAGACGACGAGAGCGTGCAAGATGTTGGCGGAGGCGGAGGCTGTGGACGCACTTGCCGCGTACATCAAGAGCCAGGCGTCTAACGAGAAGGCGTAGTCAGGCCCGATGTTTAGGGTCAGCCGATCTTAATCCGCCCCACCGGCCACACCGCACGCTCATCGGCATGAGAGTGCGGATCGCGGCATGAGCGTGCGTCTCCGAGCGCACGCTTCGCGGCAGATGCGGACGTTACCTGCGATGTAGGCGTGAGCGAACGTCCGCCCAGCGCACCGACCGCGCCGACCCACGGAGCATTTCCTGGCCGACGCCGCACGTACCAAGAGGCGAGCGTGCCGAGCGCGATCACCAACCAACAGATGCCGAGGCCGAGGCTTCCGTCGGAGATCCACCAGATGCCAAGCCCGAAGGCCAAAGCCGCTAGAACAAGCAAGACCGATGCAGCCTTCTGCTTCTCGCTCATGTTCGAAGCCTATGGACGCCCGAGGCACGGCGGACCGGTTCGCGGCATGAGAGTGCGTCTCCGAGCACAGCACGCTCCGCGTCCAGAGACTCGTGCTTGCGCGGAGGTTTCGCCGTCTCGCGCCTCGCCGAATGCCAGAATCGCTGAATGGGTTCGAAGCATCGGCGATCGTGGTCGAGCCTCGATGACGAGACGCGCGAGTTTCCATCGGGCTTCTGGGCTGTCATCGGCAAGGTGGACGGCGGAGGTCTCGGGGAGAGGCTCGTCGGAGCGATCGTCGGCGGTGTATCGATCGTCGTGGAATGGCTGCTCGGCGGCATCGGTCTTGGTATCAGCAGACCCGATCCTCGCTACCGGGTGCTTGTGGGCAGAACCGGGAGCCAGAGCGTCTTGGGTGTTCGCGAGGCCCGAACTCGGCGACAAGCGAACAGGGACCTGGAGGCCGTCGCGGCGATTCTGCGGAGGTCAACCGCGCAAGAGGCCCGAGACGCGTTCGACCTCGACTTCTAGGCGGACGCTGAACGCTGCCGGTGATCGGCACGACCGAACTGATCGCGGCATGTGAGCGGGTTTCTGTGGAATGCCTGGGGACGGCGTCTCAGCGCGTCGCCGTCAGTCACCGGCAGCGAAACCGCGGAACACCCCGCCGTGCTCGTTTGCGTAGTTAGCGAAGTCGGAAAACTCCATGTTGGAGATCGAGAAGTTCACGTCGATCAAGGCGATCTCAGGAATCGAGCACCGGAAACTTCGACCCATGAACGTGTCGAAGAGGTCGGCGTCTTCGGGGTCGGGACAGGTGAGGTCGACGTACACGAGAGTGAGGTCGGCACCTGTGTCTACCTCCGCCATCGACTGCGAGTCGGCGAGCAGCACATAGCCCAATGGGGCGTTGCCAGCGGCTTCGATGGCCGCCGCCAGGCGCTCACCGTTCACGCCCTCGAACGAGGGGTGGTCGAGCGCGGTGAAGTTCGGGACGACGAAGTCGTCGGGGTCGCCGTTGTCGATAGTGTCTACCGGGGTGTTGATGGCTTGGAGAATGGCCGCCCACCCTGCGTCATTGCTCCGGTCAGTGCGTATGAGGGCGGTGGCCTCGTGGTCGAGGGCGGCCGCAAGTTCGGGCAGGTCCACGCGCGGAGTATGACACCGCCGGGGCCATGCTGAGGTCCCTTCGCTCGCGCCCAGAGGGCATCGACCGCTCATCGGCAGGAGCGAGCGGAACGCGGCAGGAGCGGATGTTCTGGCGCGTGCGCATTAGTAGGTTTCGTGAACTACCCACCAGATCCGCGTGGCGTGCCCATCATCTCGACCTGCCACTCGCCGCTCATGTGTTGGCGGTAGGTCTTGTCGCTTTGCGTGTAGTCGATCTCGACTCCTGTTAGGGATCCGAGGGGCGCCTTGGTTATGCGGGCGTGCACGAGTGCGTACCGCTTCCCGGCCGAGTGCGGGGGCACCGTGAGCTCACCCGTCCACCTCTCGCTCATGGTGATGGCTGCAGGGTTGCCGGAGGTGCGGCTGTCCCAGCTCAGCATCATGCCGTCGGTCTCTGCGTAGGAGAGAGTTCGATAGCCCAGGATCTTGAACCCGGCGGGAACTCTGTTGACGTGTACCGACTGGACGGTGAGTGACTTGTCGGTGTTGTTGTCGAATGCCGGCAGCGCGAACAGGACTTCGTCACCGATCTTGACGTCCCGGAGCCCCAGAACGCCTGCCGCTTGCGGTCCCGAGTCTGCGAACGCCGTGCCGTTCCGGTCCCGGGCTGCCATGCCGATGGCAAGCGCGGAAGCACCGCTGAGGGTTATCAGTACAAGCGTTGCCAGTGAGATCCGCGTCCGCCGCGCGTGTTGGACGCCGACCGTCATCAGTTCCACGGGCCTAGCGGTAGATGGGAGCAGGCGGTACGCACGAGCAGAAGATACGGGCTCTGGCCGACTCGCGGTGTGAATCGGCCAAGCACAACGGGCACTACGCGGCATGAGCGTGCGTCTCCGAGCGCACGCTACGCGGCATGACCGGATGGCCGCAGCGCACGCTATCTGCGGCAGATCCGGTCGATTCTCCGACCTCCAGACTGTTCCGTTGTCGTCCTCAAGGGCTGCGGCGACACTCACCTCTCCAGTAGTACCGAGGACACGTGTGACGTCTCAACGTCGACGACATCTCCCAGGCCTGGACTCGGGCACCTGGGGTAGTTACTGGTCGATCGACGCCATGTTGGCGTCGTCGTGCCGCGCCCCGGCCGCCGGCTCGAGCGCTTCGAGGCGCGCGACCTGATCGGCGGTGAGCTCGATCGCGTCAGCGGCCGTGTTCTCCTCCACACGGGCGACGCGGCGCGTGCCGGGGATGGGTGCGATGTCGGCGCCGCGGGTGAGGATCCACGCGAGCGCCGTCTGCGCCGGAGTTGCGCCGATCTCGGCGCCGATCGCGGTGACCTCATCAACGAGCGCGAGGTTGCGGGCGAAGTTCGCACCGGTGAAACGGGGGTTGGTCTTGCGCCAGTCGTCGTCTGCGAAGTCGTCAACCGACCGGATCTGGCCGGTGAGGAGGCCGTGGCCGAGCGGCGAGTAGGGCACGAAGCCGATGCCGAGCTCGCGGAGCACGGGCAGGATCTCGGCCTCGACGTCGCGGGTCCAGAGCGAGTACTCGGTCTGCAGCGCGGTCACTGGGTGCACGGCGTGGGCGCGTCTGATGGTGTCGGGTGAGGCCTCGCAGAGTCCGAGGTGCAGCACCTTGCCTTCGGCGACGAGCTCAGCGACAGCTCCGGCGGTGTCCTCGATGGGCACGGCCGGGTCGACGCGGTGCTGGTAGTAGAGGTCGATGCGGTCGGTGCCGAGTCGGCGCAGCGATCCCTCGACGGCGGCTCGGATGCTCTCGGGACGGCTGTCGATCTGGCCGGGAGCGGGGTCGGCTGCCGGGCGGTGCGAGACGAGGCCGAACTTCGTGGCGATGACGACCTCGTCGCGTCGGCCGGCGACGGCGCGTCCGACGAGCTCCTCGCTGAGGAAGGGTCCGTAGATCTCGGCGGTGTCGATGTGGGTGACGCCGAGGTCGAGGGCGCGGTGGATGGTGCGGATCGACTCGTCGTGGTCGAGCGCGCCCTCGGAGGTGTAGGTGCCGGCCATGGTCATGGCGCCGAGGCCGATGCGGGAGACGTCGAGGTCTCCGAGGTGTGCGGTGTGCATGTGTGCTCCTGTGGTGGTGGGCTCAGGCCTGTGAGGTGGGCATGGCCCAGAGCTCGCTGATCGAGGAATGGGCCGGGCGGGTGACCATGTAGGCGATGCTGTCGGCGATGTCCTCGGGCTGCAGGCGCACGGGGATGTCGTCGGTGGCGTCGAGGCCGTCGCGGACCTGCTGGTTGTTGTGCGACACGAGCTCGGTCATGACGGCGCCGGGTTCGAGGACGCCGACGCGGACCTGCTGCTTGGTGACCTCCTGGCGCAGTGCCTCGGTGAACCCGTTCACACCGAACTTCGTCATGTTGTAGACGCCGAAGTTGGCCGATGCCTGGCGGCCCGCGATGGAGGAGATGTTGACGATGTCGGCCACGCCGCGCAGGTCGTCATTCGCGGCAGCGAGCAGGTGCGGCAGCGCCGCGTGGGTCGTGTACAGCAGGCCCTGTTGGTTGACGGCGATCATCCGGTCCCATTCGTCGAGGTCTGCGCCGACGATGTTGCCGAGGAGCATGAGGCCGGCGTTGTTGACGAGGATGTCGAGGCGTCCGAGCGTGGCGACGACGGTCTGCACGGCTGCCTGCGCCTGAGCCCGGTCGGTGATGTCGGCTTCCACGGCGAGCGCGGTGCCGCCCGCGGCTTCGATGGAGGTGACGAGCTGGTCGAGCCGGTCCTTGCGACGGGCGAGGACGGCGACGGTCGCGCCGTGCTCGGCGAGTCGGCGGGCCGTGGCCTCGCCGATGCCGCTGCTGGCTCCCGTGACGATCGCGACGGCGCCGGTGAGTGAGGTGCTCTGCATGGCTTCCTCTCGTGGTGCGTATGGGGTCGGCGTCTCGGTCAGGAGGTCTCGGGGAAGTACCCGCCGGCAGGCCCGCGCACGGCCGAAGCGATGAGCGTCCGTGCCTGCTCAACCGACACCGGGATCACCGGGGCCGACAGCAGCCATGCGACGAGCTCGTCGGTCGAGAGGGACCCGGCCGGCCACGCCGGCATGTACGGGTCGCAGTAGGCGGGTGTGCCCGGCTCGCTGCGCCACCCCTGGCTGAGCGGGCCGATGTCGAGTGCGTCGTAGCCAAGCGTGTCGAGCAGGGCGCTGGCGTGCTGCTTGGCGTCTGCATCGTCGCCGGCGATCGGCAGGGTGCTGCGCTCCGATGAACCGGTGGGGCGGCAGCCGTTGCCCAGGCTCGCGAAGGTGATGTTGTTGAACGCCTTCACGACGAAGGAATCGGCGAGGTGCCCCTGCACGAGCTCACTCGCGGTGGACTCCTGGTCGTCGAGGGCCCGGATCCGCCCGTCGCGCTGGGGGTAGTAGTTGGTCGTGTCGAGCACGACCTTGCCCGCCAGCTCGCTCGCCGGCAGGTCGGTGTAGGCGATGAGCGGGATCGCGGCGATGACGATGCCAGCCTCGCGTGCAACCTCGTGCGAGGTAGCGGCGCGGGCGCGCGGGCCGAGCTCGTTGACGAGCTCGGCGAGGGTCTCGGGGCCGCGGGAGTTGCCGATGACGATGTCGAGTCCGGCGGCGACGGCGAGTCGCGCGATCGTCGCACCGATCGCGCCGGCTCCGATGATGCCCAGTGGAGAGGCCGGTGGAGAGGTCAGTCGAGAGGTCATGGGTGTCCGATCAGGAGAGTTCGACGCTGGGGTGGGCTCGACGATCAGGCGTCGTACGACAGCGAGGCGGAGAGCTCGCGGTGGGCGTCGATCTGCTGCTGCACGGTGGCCTGCTTCTCCTCGATGCCGCCCATCGCGTCTGCTCCGGCGATGAATCGGCCCGGAAGTGCGCCGCTGTCCGACAGCGTGACCAGGGCTGCGCCGAGCTTGGCGGGGTCGCCCGCCTGGGTGCCGTGCATCTGGCGCCACGCTTCGATCGTCTGCTTCGTCTGGTCGGCGTAGTCGTCGATGTCGACCTCGGGCCACAGGGTGGAGGAGCCCTCGACGAGCAGCTCGGTGCGGAAGAAGCCGGGCTCGACCGACATGGTCTCGACGCCGAACGGTGCGACCTCTGGGGCGAGTGACTCCATCCATCCCTCCAGGGCATGCTTCGACGCGGCGTAGGCCGAGGTGAAGCCGCCACCGACGAAGCCGGCGGTCGAGGTGACGGTGATGATCTGGCCCGACCGCTGGCGGCGCAGGAGGGGCAGGATCACCCGGGTGACGTTCAGGGGGCCGAAGAAGTTGGTCTCCATCTGGGCGCGCACCTGGTCGGCGCTGAGGGTCTCGAAGAACCCGGCGTAGAAGTTGCCGGCGTTGTTGACGAGCACGTCGATGCGCCCGAACCGCTCGACGGCCGCAGCTGCCGCTGACTCGGCCGCGGCGGGGTCGGTCACGTCGAGGGCGAGGGCCAGCAGGTTGTCGTGGGCGCCGACGGCGTCGATGACACGTTGCGGGTCGCGGCCGGTCGCTACGACGAAGTGGCCCGCGGCGAGCGCGGCCTGTGCGATGTCGATGCCCATGCCGCGGCTCGCGCCGGTGATGAACCAGACCTTGGTGTCAGTCATGGAGGATGCTTCCCTTCTCATCCGCTCGCCCGACGGGGCGAGCGGTCGTGGACGAATGCACCCAGTCAACGTCGCCCGCAGGGGCTGAGGGAGTCCCGGCTCATAGGGTCACTGGCGGTACCTCCCAGCGGATCGATCTCTGGCCTACTGTCGAGTCCATGGACATCCGGAACGACATCCGTGAGTTCCTGACCAGCAGACGCGCCAGGCTCACTCCCGCCGACGTCGGCCTGCCTGACTTCGGCGGCCGGCGACGCGTCGCCGGGTTGCGCCGCGAGGAGGTCGCACTCGTCGCCGGCATGAGCGTCGAGTACTACATCCGCCTCGAGCGCGGCAACGCCACCGGGGTCTCCGACGCCGTGCTCGATGGTATCGCCAGGGCTCTTCAGCTCGACGACGCCGAGCTCAATCACCTGCACGACCTTGTGCGCGCCGCGAACGACGGCAGAGCACCCAGCCGACGCAAGCCGCGCAGCCGCACCCAGACCCTGCGCCCTGGGATGCAGCAGCTGCTCGACGCCATGCATGGCGTGCCGGCGGTCGTGCAGAACGGACGCCTCGACGTCATCGGGATCAACGCGCTCGGTCGTGCGCTGTTCGCGGAGATGCTCGAGGACCACCGCACGCCCGCGAACTTCGCGCGCTACCTCTTCCTCGACCCCCGTGCGCACCGGTTCTACCGCCACTGGGACGACTCAGCCCAGCAGATCGTCGCGCTCCTTCGCAGCGAGGCCGGGCGAACGCCCCGCGACCGCAGCCTCACCGACCTCGTCGGCGAGCTCGCCACCCGCAGCGAACCGTTCCGCACTCTCTGGGCGTCACACGATGTACGCGAGCACCGCACTGGCACCAAGGACGTCACACATCCCGTGGTCGGCGATCTTGACCTCTCGTTCGAGGCGCTCGACATCAGTGCGGAACGCGGTCTGCAGCTCATCGCATTCTCCGCCGAGCCCGGATCCCCCACCAGCGACGCACTTCGCCTGCTCGCCAGCTGGACCGCCGCAGACGCTCCCACCAATGCAGAAGTCACCTGACCCTGGCCGACGATGAGCTCAGTCTCGCCGCTCTCGCCGAGCGCGCCGACCTGGCTCACCCGACCGCGCACCGCGAAGTAGCTCGGCTCACGTCGGCAGGCATCGTGACCGAACGCCAGGTACGCCGCACCCGCCTCATCCGCGGCAATCCGGTCAGTCCGCTGATCGCCCCCTGCGGCGGATCCTCACGCGTGCGGAGTTCATGGCAGACTCCAGGCTTCCTGGACGCGGTGTGCTCCAGTCCGATCGTTCGCGTCATGGGGGAGTCCTCGTGGCCATCTCTGCGCTGACCGCGGTCCCGCAGGCGACCGTCCCCGCGCTGGTCGAGGCGCGTCGGGTCGACGCTGCGCCGGTTGACGCATCGCGCGCCGCCTCCTTCATGAGTCAGGCCGAAGATCGGCTCGCACAGATGCCGTTGCTCACCAGCGTCGCTGGGAGGTACGCCATCGCCTATGACGCGGCCACCAGATCGGCGAGGCACTCCTCGCTGCTGTGGCTCGGGATGTGACCTCGTGACGCTTGCCGGTCCGCAAGCACTCCGCAAGAAGGCCCGCGGAGCCCGCACGCCGACGACTGTCAACGACTCGGCTGGCGGCGTTTGCCCCAGGGCAGAGGCTCTTTCTGGACCGTTCCCCACGATGACCGCCGACAGCCAAACCCGCCGTTTTCGTTCCGCTTAGAGGTGTACGACGTGAGTGTTTCCTGGGAGTTCGCCGACGCGTGGGTGTTCGCGGCGATCGCGGTCTACGGCCGGCCGTGCTCCCTGCTCGAGATGATCGGGGCAGGGGACTGGATCAACCACGCCGTGCTGCTCGAGGACGAGGTGGAGCCGGCCCTCGGCAAGTTGACGGGCGCCGGTCTGGTGCGGATCTACGAGGGCTGGACCTTCGAGCTCACCGACGAGGGCGCGAGCCTGTGGTCCGACGGTGTCCGGGACCTGCAGGCCCACATGCAGCAGGTCCAGGACCGGCTGGCGGTCATCGAGCCGGGCACCTCGACCGTCCGGCTCGCCCCGGGCGTGATGGGGCAGGCGCTCACGGCGTACCGGACGTCCTGACCGACCCGGGCTCGGCCGACGCGTCGTCGGGGGCGTCGTCGGGTGCGTGCGAGCGGCGCTCCGCCATCAGCCGGACCAGCCGGCCGACCTCGGGAGACTCACCGAGGGCGTCGACGCGCACCGGGAGCGGGATGCTCCAGTTGTCCCGCTCGAGGCTGCCCGGGACGTTGGGACGACGCTCCTCCAGCACGGCGTCCTCCAGGGACAGCGAGAGCAGCATCGAGGGGGCCCGCGCCAGTTGGCGGTACGCCGCCTCGACGGCCGCGGCCGGTGAGGCGTCCGACGTCAGACCGTCCCGGCGCAGCCGCGACAGCAGCTCGCGACGTCCGTCGTGGACGTCGTCGGGTGCCATGTCGGTCGCCGCCAGCTGGTCGATCGCGTCGGAGCCGGTCCACAGCCCCGCCACGGTGGGGAGGTCGTGGGTCGTAACGGTGCCGAGCGCGGCAGCCGGCCACTCGGCCGGGTCGTCGTCCTCGAACCACAGCACCTTGTAGGAGAGGATGCTCCGCTCGGCCAGCGCCTGCGGGACCCCCGGCTCCACGGTGCCGAGGTCCTCTCCCACCACGACGGCGTGCGCTCGGTGCGACTCCAGGGCCACGATGTCGAGCAGGTCGTCGCTCGGGTAGCGCACGTAGGCACCCGCCGTCGCGTCCTCGTCCTCGGGGATCCACCACAGCCGGAAGAGCCCCATCACGTGATCGATGCGCAGGCCGCCCGCGCCCGCGATGGTCCGGCGCACCGACTCGATGAAGGGCTCGTACTCCGCCTCCTGCAGGCGCCACGGCACGAGCGGCGGGGACCCCCAGTCCTGGCCGAGCGAGTTGAGGGCGTCGGGTGGGGCGCCGACGGTCACGCCCTGCGCGAGCACGTCCTGCCACGCCCATGCGTCGGCGCCGCCCCCCGAGACGCCGATCGGCAGGTCCTGGATCACCGTCAGGTCTCCGGTGGCCTCCCGGAGCTGCACGTCGACCTGCCACTGGAGCCACGCGTGGAAGCCGACCTCCTGCTCGTGCTCCCGGCGGAACGCGTCGATCGCCGCCGAGCCGGGACGCCGGAGCTCGGCCGGCCACCGGTGCCAGTCAGGCCCGTGGTGCTCCGCCAGCGCGCACCAGGTCGCGAACTCCTCCAGCGCCTGGCCCTGGGCCGCGCGCCAGGAGATGAAGTCGTCGTCGTGGCAGGCCGTACGGCGCTCGAAGGCGGCGCGCAGTGCGGCAAGCTTGACCTCCCAGACCGCGTCGCGCTCGATGCGCGACCGCTCGTTGAGGTCGTGGACCTGCTGGGCGTCGACGTCGTCGGCACGATGGCCGGGCACGTCCGGGACCCGCAGGTAGAGCGGGTTGCGGAAGCGGCGGGTGGCCGGCAGGTAGGGGCTGGGCTCCAGCGGAGCACTCGGCGCCACCGCGTGCAGCGGGTTGACCAGCAGGAAGCCACCCCCCTCCTGCTCGGTCCAGGAGCGCAGGGTGCGCAGGTCGCCGAGGTCGCCGATGCCCCAGCTGGCTCCGGACAGGGCGCCGTACAGCTGCACGGCCCAGCCCCACGACGGCCGGTCGGGGAGCCAGCAGCGACCCGGCGAGACGATCAGCCGACGGTCCGCGCCGGAGTCCTCCTGCAGCCGGTGGTAGCCGAGGGGGAAGTCGTCCGGGATCCGTCCGTCGAGCTCGTGCTCGGTGCCGTCCTCGCAGGTGACGCGGACCCGCCCGACGGAGAGGCTGCGCCCTCGCCGCGTCACGATCGGGGCCCGCTGCTCCAGGTCCTCGGGCGGGCTGCCGATGATCTCGTGCAGGCGGTCCACGGTGGCCGCCGCCGCGCGGTGTGGCTCGTCGTCGGCATCCAGCCACACGTGCTGCACGCCCCATGCGTCGACCTCCTGGCCGATGACCTCCGCGGTGCCCACCATGTCTGCTCGGTTCCCCGCGGCGCCGCGGTCATCCCTGCGGCTCCTCGCACTCGGGGGGCGGGGCCCCGGCCCCGAGCTCGTCGAGCCGTCTGGCCAGGGCCTGCCAGGAGGCGTCGCCGGACGGGAGCCGCGCCCGGAGCCGGTACACCTCCCGGGCGGTGCGACGGCTCTCCTCGTCCAGCAGCCCGTCGAACCGCGGGTCGAGCAGCCACGAGGCGTCGTCCGCGGCGTACCGGCCGATCGCGTCGAGGAAGATCTCCAGGGCCCGGATCCGCTCCGCGACCCCCTCGCCGGGCAGCGTGAGCCAGTGCAGCGTGTCCTCCCAGAGCTCCCCGCGGGCGGCGTCGCCGTCCACGTCGAGCAGGGTGCCCAGGGAGCCGTCCACGCCGTGCAGCTCGCGGTAGACCTGGGCCTCCTGCACCAGGCGGACGACGTTGTCGTCCGTCATCGAGGCGCCGACGACCAGCACGTGGCGGGTGAGCAGCAGCGTCTGCAGCAGGGCGCCGGCCGGACGGGCGTGGGCGTCGAAGCGGACGACGTCACGCCGGGTCAGGACGATGCTCCGGGGGTGCCGCACGTCGCCGTGCATCTTCAGCACCCAGGCCGGCGCACCCACCGGTGACTCCCACGGCAGGACGGCGACGGCGGGCTGGCCGTCGGCGAGCGCAGCGGTCTCGTAGAGCCCGTCGAAGTTCGTGGTCACGACCTCGCGGCAGCCGAGGCCGGCGAGCAGCGCGTGGGCGAGCGAGGGGCGGTCGTGCTGGGAGCAGATCTCGGCGACGTGCTTGCCCAGCTCGGGGACCCGGTGCTCGAGCAGCTGCGCCTGGTCGAGCGGCGTGAGCGTGTGCGTCTCGTGCTCGCCGAGCTGGCCCGTCCGGCGCCCCAGCTGACGCAGCAGCTCGCGCCACGTCGGCATGCCCGCCGACCTGCTCACGCCCGCGCCGAGGAAGAGGGCCAGCTCACCGCGGCGGGCGAGCTCGCCCAGGCGGCGCGCCTCCTCCAGGTACGGCACGTCGACGTGCAGCTGACCGCGGACGTGCTGCGCGGCCGCGTGCACGGAGCGCTCCGGTGTCACGACGGCGATGTCGAGGTCCGCCGAGCGCGTGATCTCGTGCAGGGTGCGCAGCAGCTCGTGGACGACGCCTCCACGGTCACGGCCGTGGCCGCCGCCCTCGAGTCCCAGCACCGGCAGCGCCAGCACCGGTGAGGTGCGGTCGTTCCCGGCGCGCAGACCCTGGGCGACGACGTCCTCGACCACGGCGCGGGCCCGCGTCATCAGCTGCTCGGTCGACAGCCCGGGGCCGACGCTGATGAACCACACCGCTCGCCCGTCGCGAGCGCGCCCGTACCCGGCACCGGGCCAGCCGGATGGCCGCAGGCGGCCGTGGTCGGAGCAGCCGGTGACCGCGCTCCAGTGCGCCTCGACCGCGAAGGAGTCGTCGGTCGGCACCACGGCGGCGTCGTGGACGACCGACTCCATCCGGCCGTGCACGACGAAGACGTGGGAGGTGCTCACCTGAGGGCTCCGGGCTGGTCCTGCCGCGCGGTACGGCGGCAGCGCGGGGTACCCCCGGACGGCCGCGGACACACGTCCGCGGCGGGCGACGACACCCTCCGGGCCGTCGGGCGGGGGTGGACTCAGGCGGCGGAGTCGCCGGTGACCTCTTCGCGGGTACGCCGCCAGGAGGCCGCCCGCTGGCGGTCGCTGGCCAGGGCGCTGTTGGTCATCCGGAGCTCCTGCTCGGCGCGGGCACGCCAAGCGGCTCCGTGGGCGCCGTGCAGGCACAGACGGAAGTCGTCGAGCCAGCCGGCGACCCAGGTCTCGGTGTCGACGGAAGCAGTCATGCCCTACTGATCGGCAGGGCGGCGCCCGGTCTTAGCCCCGGCGGGCGGCACTCTTCGCGCGCCGGGCGCGCACGCTGTCGACGCCCTGCTTGATCCGGCGCTGGTTCTCGGGCTTGCGGGCCTCGTCGTACACCTTCTTGGCGATGCCGATGGTTGCTGCGAGTCGGAAGATCTTCATGGTCGAGCGGTACCCAGTCGGCAGCGATCAAGTCGGGTGCTCGATCAGAAGGCGATCTCGGCCGAGGTCTGCGTGCTGCCCGACCGACCCGGGTAGCTCATGTCCCAGCCGGCGTACATGTTGGTGAAGTTGATCTTGGTGAGCGCCGAGATCAGCTCCCCGCCGGTGTACTCCGCCGGGACCTCGCCCGTCGTGTGGCAGTCGGAGACCAGCGTGACGTCGTACCCCCGGACGAGGGCGCCGTGGATCGTCGAGCGGATGCAGGCGTCGGTCTGCGCCCCGGCGACGACGAGGTGCTCGGCGCCGAGGCCGGTGAGGACCTCGCCGAGCTCGGTGTCCTCGAAGGAGTCGCCGTAGCGCTTCTGCACGACGGTCTCCCCGCCCGCGGGCTCGAGTCCGTCCGCGAGCTCCCAGACCGGGGTGCCGGCCACCAGTTCGTCGCTGTTGTGCTGGACCCACACCACCGGGACGTCGGCCCCGCGAGCCTGGTCGACCAGGCCGGCGACCCGGGAGACGACCCCGTCGGGGTCCCAGGTCCCGTCGTCGGCGAGCACGCCGCGCTGGAGGTCGACGACGACCAGTGCCTTCTTCTTGTCAGCCATGGACCAACCCTAGGCCGACCCACCGACAGTCCGGTCCGAGCGCAGGGCGTCGATCAGGGGCCTCGGATCGGGGGAGTCCGCGCCGGCCTGGAGGACCACCGTGTCGGCCCCGGCCGCACCGAGCTCGGCCACCCAGTCCGACACCCGGGCGGTGTCGGTGACCTCGGTGTAGACGCAGACCTGCCGGTCCGGACCGACCAGCTCCCGCGCGCGCCGTACGACGTCGGGGTCCACGACCGAGTCCAGCAGCACGCCGTCGGAGACCTCGCCGGCCAGGGCGACCGACCGCGGGCCGCGGGCACCGACCAGGAGCCTCGGCACGACCGTGGGCGGCCAGTCCAGGGCCACGCCGTCGAGACGGACGTAGCGACCGGTCGTCGTGACCGTGTCGCCGGCGAGCAGCGAGCGGACGGCCACGGTGTGCTCGCGCAGCAGCGTGACCGGTGACTCGACAGCCGCCCCGACCTGCGCCATCCAGTCCTGGACGCCGTGCCCGAGCACGACCGTGAGGCGGCCGGGGAAGAGCCGCGCCAGGGTCGCGACCTCCATGGCCACCAGCGCCGGGTTGCGCAGCGGCACCGGCAGCAGGCCGATCCCGACCCGCAGGTGGGTCGACCAGGCGAGCGCGAGGGCGGCGGTCGTCAGCCCACCCTCGAGGAAGCAGTCCTCCCACAGCCAGAGCTCCGCGACGCCGGCCGCCTCGGCGTGCTCCACGACCGACCGGAGCTCCTCCGGCGGCGACTGGGGGCGGAAGACGACTCCGGTGATCGGGCTCATGACACCTATTCTGACCACGTGTCCCTCAGCCTCACCTCGATCCACCGCTACCCCGTCAAGTCCTGCCGGGGTGAGTCCGTGCCGGAGCTGCTGGTCGAGCCGTGGGGGCTCTCCGGCGACCGGCGCTGGATGCTGGTCGACGCGAGCGGGGCGGTGATCACGGCGCGCGAGGTCAACCGGCTGGTCCTGGTCGACCCGGCGATCACGCCGTACGGCCTGGTGGTCAACGCGCCCGACCTCCCGGAGCTCGTCGTGCCCGTCCCGGACCCGGCCGCCCAGACGCCGGTCGAGCTCTGGGAGTCGCATCTGACGGCAGCCGCCGCCGGCGCGGAGGCCGACGCGTGGTTCAGCAAGGCGATGGGGCGTACGGCGCGCCTCGTGCACCTCGACGACCCGACCCGGCGCCCCACCAGTCCGGACTTCAGCGAGCCGGACGACCGGGTGTCCTTCGCCGACGGCTACCCGCTGCTGCTGGCGACCGAGGAGTCGCTGGCCGCGCTCAACGACGTCGTGCTCGAGCGCGCGACGGACCCCGCGGAGCCGCTGCCGATGACCCGCTTCCGGCCCAACGTCGTGGTCGCGGGTGCGCCGGCGTGGGCCGAGGACGACTGGCGCCGCATCCGGATCGGTGAGGCCACCTTCCGCGCGGTCAAGGGCTGCGCCCGCTGCGTGCTGACCACGATCGACCCGGAGACCGCGGTCCGCGGCAAGGAACCGATCGCGTCCCTCGCGCGGGTGCGCCGCTGGGACGGCAAGACGTGGTTCGGGATCAACCTGGTGCCGGACACGGCCGGGGTGACGGTGCGGGTCGGTGACGCGGTCGAGGTGCTCGACGCCGTACCGGCCGGCGGGGGTCCGATCCGGCCCTGACGCTCAGGACGCGATGTCGGGGCTGACCCCGTCGTCGCGCGCGGCGACCCGCGCCCGGTTCTCGGCGCGCCGGTCGACGAACTTGGTCGCCTGGGCGTCGAGCGCCTCCAGGAACGCGGCCAGCTCGACGCGGGCCTGCTCGCCCTCCGGGCCGAAGTCGGTCCGGTCCAGCACGTTCCAGTGCCGCAGCACCGGCATGATCACGTCGTCGTGGTGCAGGCGCAGGTCGTAGATCCCGGCCTTCGCGATGATCATGGAGTTGCGTCGGAAGCCGGCCATCGTGGCGCCCGGCATCTCGAAGCCGATCACCTCGTCGGCGATCGCGCGCATCGTGGCGTCGGGCGCGATCTCCAGCGCCGCCGCCACGATGTTGCGGTAGAAGACCATGTGCAGGTTCTCGTCCTTGGAGATCCGGGCGAGCAGCTTGTCGGCGATCGGGTCGCCGGTCACCTTGCCGGTGTTGCGGTGCGAGACCCGGGTCGCGAGCTCCTGGAACGACACGTACGTCACCGCTTCGAGCGCCGTCTTGTCGCCGGAGTCGTAGCCCGAGGTCATGTAGTCCATCCGGGCCCGCTCGAGCTCGACCGGGTCGACCCCGCGGGTCACGACGAGGTAGTCGCGCAGCGCGACGCCGTGCCGACCCTCCTCCGCCGTCCACCGGCCGACCCACGTGCCCCACGCCCCGTCACGACCGAAGCGGGTCGCGATCTCGCGGTGGTACGACGGCAGGTTGTCCTCGGTGAGCAGGTTGGTGAACATCGCGGCCTTGGCCGTCTCCGAGAGCTGCGACTGCTCGGCGGAGTAGTCCTCGCCGCCGAGGAACGCGAAGTCGCGTCCCTGGCTCCACGGGATGTAGTCGTGGGGGTGCCACTCCTGGGCGATCGCGAGGTGCCGGTCGAGGTTCTCCGCGACGACGGGCTCGAGCTCCTCGAGCAGGTTCTCCGGTGTGGTCATGATGCCCTCCCTTGGACGCTGGGTCCCCGCCGTCGAGCCTAGCGTCCGGTCAGGGCGCCGGCACCCAGCGCTGGAGGGTGGCGGCGACCGCCGCCGGAGAGATCGGCTTCGACAGGTAGTCGTCCATCCCGGCGGCCAGGCACCGCTCACGGTCGCCCTCGACGGCACTCGCGGTCATCGCGATCACGGGAGTGTGCCGCTGGTCGCCCTCGCGGCGGCGGATCCGGACCGTCGCCTCGAGACCGTCCATGCCCGGCATCTGCACGTCCATCAGCACGGCGTCGTACGCCGTGGCGTCCATCGCCGCCAGCCCGGCCGCGCCGTCGTCGGCGACGTCCACCTGGTAGCCGAGGCTCTCCAGGATCCCGGTGGCGACGAGCTGGTTGATCTCGCCGTCCTCGACCACGAGCACGCGGCCGCGCGACAGGGCCGCGGGCGGCGGGGCTGCGGCGACGGGTGCCGACGGGGAGGTCGAGGCGACGGCCTCGGCGAGGGTGGAGCGCAGGCGCGAGAGCTGCACGGGCTTCGTCATCCGGGCGACGAAGCCGGCCTCGGCCGCCTCGGCCTGCCCGACGTCGCGTCCCGAGGTCAGCAGCACCAGGGCGACGCCGGCGTGCTGGGGCGTGGCGGTGATGCTCCGGGCCAGGTCGAGGCCGTCGAGGCCGGGCATGCAGAGGTCGAGGACGGCCAGGCGGTACGGCGTACCGTCGGCTGCTGCCCGGGCCAGTGCCTCCAGCGCCTCCGCGGCGCCGTCGGCCAGGTCCACGGTCAGGCCCCACGCCGTGAGCTGGTCGTGCAGGATCACCTGGTTGGTGCGGTTGTCGTCGACGACGAGGACCCGCAGGGCGGTGAGTCCGTCGCGGTCGGTGGCGCGCGTGGCCGCGGACTTGGTCGCCAGGGCGAAGGGGACCGTGAAGGAGAACGTGCTGCCACGGCCGGGCTCGCTGGTCACCTCGAGCGTGCCCCCCATCGCCGTGACGAGGCGACGAGAGATCGCGAGCCCGAGCCCGGTCCCGCCGAAGCGGCGCGTCGTCGAGGAGTCGGCCTGCGAGAAGGGCTCGAAGAGCCGCTCGGAGTCCGCGGGATCGATGCCGATGCCGGTGTCGGAGACCTCGAACCGGACGGCGGCGCCGTCCTCGGTGAGATGGTCCAGGTGGGCGTGGACGATGACCTCGCCGCGCTCGGTGAACTTGACCGCGTTGCTGGTCAGGTTGAGCAGCACCTGCCGGAGCCGGGACGGGTCGCCGCGGAGGCCGACCGGGAGCTCGGGGGAGGAGTAGGCCAGCAGCTCCAGCCCCTTCTGCTGGGCCGGGTCGGCGAGGATCTCCGCCACGTCCTCGATGACGCCGACCGGGTCGAAGTCGATGGACTCGAGCTCGAGGTGGCCGGCGTCGATCTTCGAGAAGTCGAGGATGTCGTTGAGGATCGTGAGCAGCGCGTCGCCGGCGGTCTGCACGCCCTCGGCGTACCGCCGTTGCTGGTCGTCCAGCGGCGTCCTCAGCAGCAGGCCGGTCAGACCGATCACGCCGTTCATGGGGGTCCGGATCTCGTGGCTCATCGTCGCCAGGAACTCCGACTTCGCCCGCGAGCCCTCCAGTGCGGCGTCCCGCGCGCTGGCGAGCTCGGCACGGGCGTCGCTCTCCGACCGCAGCAGCCGCGCCGTGCGGACGAACGCGATCAGGATGAGGGCGAGCATGCCGACCAGCACGCCGGACGGGTCGTGGTCCTTGCCCTGGACGGCGTCGACGAAGAGCAGCAGCGGCGGGACCAGCAGCGGGCCGATGGCGATGGACAGCTTGCCGAGCGCCGGGCGCTCCTGGAGCTCGGCCGCAGTCTCCGCCTCCGGCGGTGCCTGCGGTCGCAGCGTCGAGGACGCCATCAGGACCGCACCCAGCATCCAGCCCACGTCCAGCAGGGCCGACACGGTGTGCTGGACGCTCAGGACCAGGTAGCCCAGGTCGGACACCAGCCAGCAGGACACACCGGCCGCGAAGCCGAGCCCGAGGGCCTCCCGGGCGCGTCGCACGGTCAGCGCCCGCAGCACGAGCGCCAGCAGCACCGCGTCGAAGACGGGATACATCGCGAGCACGATCCGCGTCAACGCCGACATCGACTCGTCGGCGACGATGTCGTGGATGGTGAAGGTCCAGAAGAGCAGCAGGCTCAGCACGACGACGGTGAGCGCGTCGATCAGCGCGTCCGGGTCGATGCTCGTGGTCCGCCCGCGTCGCACGGTGGTGACGAGCAGGACCGCGCCGCCCAGACCGAGATAGCTCAGGAAGTAGGGGACGTCGGCCAGGGAGACGTCGGGCTGCCGACCGCTCCAGGAGTACGCCAGCCAGATGAGGTCGCCCAGCGCCGAGCTGGTGAGGCCGGCCGCGATCAGGGCGGGGACGGCACGTCGGCCGCGCGGTGCCGTGGCGGTGCCGAGCCACGCCAGCACCGGCGCGATCCACACCGCGAGCAGGTACGTCGCGTCCCCGACGGGGCCGGTCGGCCACACCAGGTGCAGGACGATCAGCGCCGCGGCGAGGCACCAGAGGGTCAGGACAGCTGTCCTACGAGGACTCGTCATCCGTCCCTCCCTTCAGCGCGAAGCGTAGCCGCGAGCGCGGGTCCTGGCTCCTAGAATCAGCGGCATGACGACGAAGCTGCGGCCCGGTGTGCGCGCCCTGGACCGGCTGATGAAGTCCAACCCGGCCATGTCGGTCGCCAGGATGACTCACGAGCAGCTGGAGAAGGCCCAGAGCGCGGTCATCCCGGACGGGGGCATGGCATCGCTCTTCCTGGGCAGGCTGCAGAAGGGCGTCGACGTCCGCACGACGTCCTTCGCCGCCCGGCACGGGGAGCTGCCGCTGCGCATCTACACCCCGCAGGCCTGGAGGCGTACGCCGCGGCCGGTGGTCCTGAACTTCCACGGAGGCGGCTTCGTCCTCGGCAGCGCCCGCCAGTGCGACTGGAGCTGCAGCATCGTGGCCAAGGAGCTGGACGCGGTCGTCGTCTCCGTCGACTACCGGCTGGCCCCGACGCACCGCTACCCGGCCGGACTGCTCGACTGCTACGACGCCCTCGAGTGGGTCGCCGCCCACGCCCCCGACCTCGGTGGCGATCCCTCCCGGATCGGCGTCATGGGCGACAGTGCGGGCGGCAACCTGGCCGCGGTCATCGCGATCGCGGCCCGCGACGAGTCCGGCCCGGTGATCGGGCACCAGGCGCTCATCTACCCCGTCACCGACATGACCGAGGCGCTGCAGGACGACCCGTCGTACGTCGACAACACCGATCGCGGCATCGTGCTGTCGAACGAGGACATGGAGATCTTCCGCGACTTCTACGTCAGCGAGCACGACGACGCCGGCGACTTCCGGCTCTCGCCGGTCCTCGCTCCGGACCTGTCGGGCCTGCCGCCCGCGGTCGTCGTGGTCGCCGGCCTCGACCCGTTGCACGACTCGGGGGTGCGCTACGCGCAGGCGCTGGTCGACGCCGGCAACGAGGTCGCGGTCGAGGACTTCCACGTGATGCCGCACGGGTTCCTGAGCTTCCCCTACTTCTGCGTCAGTGCCCGTCCGGCCATGGACGCGATCGTCGCGTCGCAACGAGCCGCGCTCTGCTGACCGACGATCAGGTCCGGACACGGGCACCTGCCACCCATCGCTCCAGGACCGCGGTCACGGCCGCCCGGGTGATCGGCTTGGACACGTAGTCGTCCATGCCGGCGGCCAGGCACCGCTCCCGGTCGCCGTCGACAGCGCTCGCCGTCATCGCGATCACCGGCGTGCGGCTGCCGTCGGCCTCGCGCCGCCGGATCTCACGGGTCGCGGAGAACCCGTCCATGACGGGCATCTGCACGTCCATGAAGACCAGGTCGTAGTCCTGGGCGGCCATCGCCGCCAGACCTGCGGCGCCGTCGTCGGCCAGGTCGACGTCGTACCCGCACGCCCGGATGATGCCCTCGGCGACGATCTGGTTGATGTCGCCGTCCTCGACGACCAGGATCCGGCCCCGGCGCGGCGGTGGAGTCGGGACGACCACCGCCTGCGGTCGACGGACCCCGGCCACGGAGGCGGTGATCGCGGGCCGGTCGGCGGCGGCGCCGAGCGGCACCGTGAACCAGAACCTGCTCCCGTTCCCGGGCTCGCTCTCCACGCCGAGGGTGCCGCCCATGGCGTCGACGAGCTGGTGGCAGATCGCGAGCCCCAGGCCGCTGCCGCCGTACCGACGGGTGGTCGAGGAGTCCGCCTGCGAGAAGGGGTCGAAGAGTCGGCTCCGGTCGGCGGCGTCGATCCCGATCCCGGTGTCCGAGACCTCGAACCGCACCGTCCAGGTGTCCGCCGCGACGGTACGCCGACCCGACTGGTCCCAGTGGGTCGTGGTCCCGACCGGTTCGGCGCGGATCACCACCTGGCCGCTCTCGGTGAACTTCACGGCGTTGCCCGCCAGGTTGAGCAGCACCTGCCGCAGCCGCGACGGGTCACCGAGCAGGCGAGCGGGAAGCGCGGGCGAGCAGGACGTGAGCAGCTCGATGCCCTTCTCGCCGGCCGGGTCGGCCACGAGCCCCGCGACCTCGGCGACCACCCGCGCCGGCTCGAAGTCGATGCTCTCCAGCTCGAGGTGCCCGGCCTCGACCTTGGAGAAGTCGAGCACGTCGTTGATGATCGCGAGCAGCGCGTCGCCCGCCGTCCGGACGCCCTCGGCGTACGTGCGCTGACGCTCCTGGAGTTCCGAGCCCAGGAGCAGCCCGGTCAGACCGATCACGCCGTTCATCGGCGTCCGGATCTCGTGGCTCATCGTCGCGAGGAAGTCCGACTTCGCGCGCGATCCCTCCAGGGCGGCGTCCCGGGCGGCGGCGAGCTCGGTGCGGGCCTCGCTCTCCGAGCGGAGCAGGTGGCCGGTGCGCACGAAGGTGAGGGCGACCAGGGTCACGGTGCCGAGCAGCATCGTCCACGGGTTGATGACGAGCCCCAGGTCGGCACCGAGGGACCACAGCACGGTCGGCACGAGCAGCGGGATGCTCGCGCTGAGCAGTCGGCCGCCCGTCCGGGCGTGCTCGAGGTCGAGCGGTGTCGCGGCCACCGGCGGGACCGGGGGCCGCAGCGTGGCCGTGGCGAGCACCATCCCGCCGAGCATCCAGCCGGCCTCGGGGACGGCCGAGAAGGTGCCCTCCATCGCGAGCGCGTAGTAGGCGAGGTCGGCGGCCAGCCAGCACCAGATGCCGATGGCGAGGGGCCGACCGACGGCCCGGCGGGTCCGGCGGTGCACGAGGGCTCTCAGGGCGAGACCGCACAGCACGGCGTCGAGCACGGGGAAGGCCACCCACATCAGTCGCCCGAACTGCTGGGAGGAGTCCTCGCCCGACAGCTGGTCGACGGTGCCCGTCCACACCACCAGCACGCTGACGACCACGACGGTGACCACGTCGAGCAGGGCGTACGGCGCCACCCGGCGGTCGCCCCGCCGTCCCACGGTCACCACGACCAGCGCGCCGACCAGGTACAGGTAGCCGAGGAGGTACGGCACGTCCGCCACCGACCGGTCCGACTCACCGGTGGCCCGGGAGTGCGCGACGAGCAGGACGTCTCCGACCGCGGCCAGCGTGACGCTGGTGGCGAGCAGCGCGGGCACGAGCCGTCGGCGCCGGGTCGGCGCCCAGCGCGTGCCGAGCCAGGCCAGCACGGCCGGGAGCAGGTTGCCCAGGAGGTACGTCGCGTCGGCGGACGTGCCCGACGGCCCGCCGAGATGGATCGCGATCACGACCAACTCGGTCACCCACAGGGCGCGCACGACGAGCGAGCGTCGGCTCCGGTCCACTGGCGCTCCCCCTTCCGCGCGGTCCCACGACGCCGTGCACCACGTGCGTCACCCCGACCCATCGGCCGCACGGAGGCGAACCTGCGCTCTTGTGGCGCCGAGGGTGTCGCCGGGCGCTCCGGTGGTTGAGAAGAACGCGGCCCACCGGTGGTTGAGGACGTCGCGGCCCTTCGGTGGTTGAGGAGGGCCGCTAGGCCCGTCTCGAAACCCCCGCAGGCCGAGGCACGACGTCGGGATGCGGGGGTCTCGACGACGCTCGCTGGCGCTCGCTGCTCGACCACCGGAGGCCACCGGTGGTTGAGGAGGGCCGCCAGGCCCGTCTCGAAACCCCCGCAGCCCACGTGGGAGGTCGGATGCGGGGGTCTCGACGACGCTCGCTGGCGCTCGCTGCTCGACCACCGGGACCTCCGTTGGTTGAGGAGGGCCGCTAGGCCCGTCTCGAAACCCCTGCAGCCGGCGCGGGAGGTCGGGTGCGGGGTGGTTTCGAGGCTCAGGCCTGGCGGCGTTCGCACCTCAACCACCGGAACCCCCGGTGGTTGAGGAGGGCCGCCAGGCCCGTCTCGACACCCCCGCAGCCCAGGCAGTACGTCGGATGCGGGGGTCTCGACGACGCTCGCTGGCGCTCGCTGCTCGACCACCGGAACCCCCGGTGGTTGAGGAGGGCCGCTAGGCCCGTCTCGAAACCCCTACAGCCGACGCGGGAGGTCGGGTGTGGGGTGGTTTCGAGGCTCAGGCCTGGCGGCCTTCGCACCTCAACCACCGGAAGCTCCGGTGGTTGAGGAGGGCCGCCAGGCCCGTCTCGAAACCCCCGCAGCCGAGGCGCGACCTTGGGTGCGGGGGTCTCGACGACGCTCGCTGGCGCTCGCTGCTCGACCACCGGGGCGGCGGCCCACCGGTGGTTGAGGAGGGCCGCTAGGCCCGTCTCGAAACCCCCGCAGCCGAGGCGCGACCTTGGGTGCGGGGGTCTCGACGACGCTCGCTGCGCTCGCTGCTCGACCACCGGAGGCTTGCGAGGGTGTGGGGGTCTCGACGACGCTCGCTGCTCGACCACCGGGGTCTCGGTGACGCTCGCGGGCTTTCCGCTGACCGGAGGAAGTGACCGCTGGGTAACCTGCATCACAGACGGGCGCCGGGGCATGGAAGGATCGCGCTCGTGAGCACGAGTGCGGAGACCAGTGATGTCATCGTGGTGGGCGGCGGCCTGGCCGGCCTGGCCGCCGCGGCCGAGGTGGCGGACGCCGGCAAGCGGGTCCTGCTGCTGGACCAGGAGCCCGAGCAGTCGCTCGGTGGACAGGCCTTCTGGAGCCTCGGCGGGCTGTTCTTCGTGGACAGCCCCGAGCAGCGCCGGATGGGCATCAAGGACTCGCGCGACCTCGCGATGCAGGACTGGCTCGGCAGCGCGCAGTTCGACCGCGAGGAGGACCGCTGGCCCCGCCGGTGGGCCGAGGCGTACGTCGACTTCGCGGCCGGCGAGAAGCGCGCCTGGCTGCGCCAGATGGGGCACCGGACCTTCCCGATCGTGGGCTGGGCCGAGCGCGGCGACGGTCGCGCCGACGGTCACGGCAACTCGGTCCCGCGCTTCCACATCACCTGGGGCACCGGCCCCGGTGTGGTGGACCCCTTCGAGCGGCGGGTGCGCGAGCACGCCGCGACCGGGCGGCTGCGCTTCGGCTTCCGGCACCAGGTGGACGACCTGCTGATCGAGGACGGCTCGGTGGTCGGCGTACGCGGCACCCTGCTCGAGCCCAGCGCGATCGAGCGCGGCAAGGCCAGCAGCCGGGTCGGCGTCGGGCAGTTCGAGCTGCGCGCCCAGGCCGTGATCGTCACCAGCGGCGGCATCGGCGGCAATCACGACCTGGTGCGCAAGACCTGGCCCAAGCGGCTCGGCACCCCACCGAAGACGATGGTCGCGGGCGTGCCCGCCCACGTCGACGGCCGCATGCTCGCCATCACCGAGGCGGCCGGCGCGCGCGTGATCAATCCCGACCGGATGTGGCACTACGTCGAGGGCATCCGCAACTGGGACCCGATCTGGGACAACCACGGCATCCGGATCCTGCCCGGCCCGTCGTCGCTGTGGATCGACGCGAC
The DNA here is from genome assembly GCF_000620705.1 of Nocardioides sp. URHA0020. GTDB lineage: Bacteria > Actinomycetota > Actinomycetes > Propionibacteriales > Nocardioidaceae > Nocardioides. The sequence continues at coordinate 207,832 of NZ_JIAR01000033.1, read as the reverse complement.
CGGCAAGCGGCTCCCCGCGCCGTACTTCCCGGGGTTCGACACCCTCGGCACGCTCACCCACCTGCGGACGACGGGCTACGACTACTCGTGGTTCGTGCTGACGCAGAAGATCATCGAGAAGGAGTTCGCGCTGTCGGGCTCCGAGCAGAACCCCGACCTCACCGGCAAGGACATCAAGCTGCTGCTGTCGCGGGTGAAGAAGGGCGCGCCGGGTCCGATCGAGGCCTTCAAGGAGCACGGCGACGACTTCGTCGTGGCCGACAACCTCACGGACCTGGTCCGCGGCATGAACCAGGTCGGCGACCGGGCACTGATCGTCGAGGCCGAGCTGCGCGAGCTGATCGAGTCGCGCGACCGCGAGATCGACAACACCTTCACCAAGGACGCGCAGGTCACCGCGATCCGCGGCGCCCGCACCTACCGCGGTGACAAGCTCATCCGGGTCGCCTCGCCGCACAAGATCCTGGACCCCAAGGCCGGTCCGCTCATCGCCGTGCGCCTCAACATCCTGACCCGCAAGACCCTCGGCGGTCTGGAGACCGACCTCGACGGTCGCTGCCTGACCTCCGACGGGACGCCGCTGCCCGGGTTGTACGCCGCGGGCGAGGTCAACGGCTTCGGCGGTGGCGGGATGATGGGCTACAACGCGCTCGAGGGGACCTTCCTCGGTGGCTGCCTCTTCTCCGGCCGTACGGCGGGCCGGGCGGCTGCCCGAGCGGTCTAGCCGCGGTGACCGATCGACTGGTCTCCTCCGGGGACCTGCCTCGTCGCGTGGTGGTGCAGGAGGCGCTCGACGAGGCGCACGCGTCGTACGTCGGCGACCGGACGGGCGAGCTCTCGACGGTCTACCCGGCGCTGGCGGACGCCGACCCGACGGCGTTCGGGCTGTGCGTCGTCGGGGTCTCCGGCGAGCGCGTGTCGAGCGGTGCGGCCGACCGCGCGTTCACGATCATGAGCGTCGCGAAGCCGTTCGTCTTCGCGCTGGCGTGCGAGGTCCACGGCGTCGAGGAGGTACGGCGACGCATCGGCGTCAACGCCACCGGACTCGCCTTCAACTCGGCGTCGGCGGTCGAGCGCAGCCCGGACGGCCGGACCAACCCGATGGTCAACTCCGGGGCCATCGCCACCACCAGTCTGCTGGAGGGCTGGGCCCAGGTGCAGCAAGGCCTCTCGGCGTTCGCAGGTCGGCCGCTGGAGCTCGACGAGCCGACGCTGGACTCCGCGCTGGCGACCAACCACCGCAACCGTGGGCTCGCGAACATGCTCGCGGCCGCCGGTGCGATCGAGGCCGACCCGGCCGAGGCGGTCGAGGTCTACACCCGGCAGAGCTGCCTCGCCTTGACGGCCGAGGACCTGGCGGTGATGGGCGCGACGCTCGCCGACGGCGGCACCAACCCGGTGACCGGCGAGCGGGTGGTCGACCCGGAGACGGCGCACGCGACGCTCGCGGTGATGACGATCGCCGGGATGTACGAGACATCGGGCGACTGGCTCCTCGACGTCGGCATGCCGGGCAAGAGCGGCATCGCCGGGGGGCTGCTGACGGTCTCGCCCGGCAAGGGCGCGCTGGCGACGTACTCGCCCCTCCTCGACGCCCACGGCAACAGCGTCCGGGGATCCGCGGCCGCTGCCTTCCTGGCCCGCCGGCTCGGGCTCGACGTGCTCGCCTCGCAGGCGGTGCACCCGTGACCTGGCGCGCGCCGATCGCCGCGACGGTGGGCGCCGTGCTCCTCTTCTGGCTCTCGCTGACACCGTCGCTGCTGCCGCTCGGCCCTGTCTTCCAGGGCGTGGTGTCGGCGGTCTGCGCGCTGCTGGGGTACGGCGTGGGCGCACTGCTCGGCTGGATGCTGCGGGCCAGCGGCGTACGACTGGACGGGCCGCGGCGGCAGCGCACCTGGCAGGTCGTCGCGGCCGTCGCCGGAGTCGGCACCGTGGTCGCCCTCGTGCTCGGCCACCGCTGGGACGACCAGGTCCGTGACCTCGTGGGGGTCGACCGGGACTCGCTCGCAGCCGACCTCCTGCAGCTCGCGGTGACCGCGGTGCTCTTCGTGGCGCTGCTGGGCATCAGTCGCCTCCTGAGGTCTGTGGGCCGTGGGGTCGGGCGCCAGGTCGGCCGCGTGCTGCCCGACCGGGTCGCGCTGGTGATCGGCGCCCTCGTCGTCGCGTGGGTCGCCTGGGGCCTGGTGACCGGCGTCCTCGGCGGCCGGGTCGTCGGCGCCCTGGACGCGACCTTCCAGGCGATCGACGACGAGTTCCGCACCGACACCCCGGCACCCACCAGCCCCTACGTCTCGGCCGGCCCCCGGTCCGGCGAGAGCTGGGACGACCTGGGCCGGCAGGGCCGTGTCTTCATCGCCAGCGCCCCGACCTCCGACGAGATCGGGGACTTCACCGGAGGCGATGCGCAGCAGCCGGTCCGCGCGTACGTCGGAGCCTCCGGCGACGTCGACCTGACGGCCGAGGCGCGACGGGCCGTCGGCGAGCTCGAGCGCACCGGCGGCTTCGACCGCGCGGTCCTCAACGTCGTCACCGGCACCGGTCGGGGCTGGGTCAACGAGAATCAGGCGCGGGCGCTGGAGTACATGTGGGCCGGCGACACCGCCACCGTCAGCATGCAGTACTCCTACCTGCCCAGCTGGATGTCGTTCCTCGCCGACGGGGAGCGGGCGCAGGACGCCGGTCGGATCCTCTTCGACGCCGTCTACGCGCACTGGGTCGCGCTGCCCGCAGACCGGCGACCGCTGCTGGTCGTCAGCGGGGAGAGCCTCGGCTCCTTCGGCGGGGAGGCGGCCTTCAGCGGCGCCCAGGACCTGGCCACCCGCACCGACGGTGCCCTCTTCGTGGGGCCGACCGCCAACAACCGGCTGTGGAGCAGGTTCACCGCGGAGCGCGACGCGGGCACCCCCGAGGTGCTCCCGACGTACGCCGGCGGCGACATCGTCCGCTTTGCCGACCAGCCGTCCGACTGGGACGCGCCAGGGGAGTGGAGCGGCACGCGGATCGGCTACCTCCAGCACGCCAACGACCCGATCACCTGGTGGGACCTCGGGCTGGCGCTGCAGCGGCCCGACTGGCTCTCGGAGCCGCGCGGGCGCGATGTGTCGCCACGCGTCCGCTGGGTCCCGGTGGTCACGATGCTGCAGCTCGCGGCCGATCAGATGGTCGCCAACGGCGTGCCGGCCGGGCAGGGCCACCAGTTCGGCCAGGAGCCGGTCCGGGCCTGGGCGGAGATCCTGCCGCCGGCCGGCTGGACCGACGCCGACACCGAGCGCCTCGCCGTACGGATCGGCGAGCTGGAGCCGGACGTCATCGGCTAGAGGTCAGTGCGCGCCGGTGAGGTTGAGGCCGACGACGCCGACGACGATCAGGGCGAGCGACGCCGCCTTGAGCCACGTGAAGGACTCGCCCAGGAAGACCAGCCCGACGACGGCGACCAGCGCGGTGCCGGCGCCGGCCCAGATCGCGTAGGTGACCGACACCGGCAGCGTCCGCACGATGACGGTGAGCAGCCAGATCGACCCGGCGTACCCGCTGACCACCAGCACCGTCCATCCCGGGGACGTGAAGCCCTCGGTCCGCGGCAGGAGGGCGGTGGCGACGACCTCCACGACGATGGCGAGGCCGAGGAGCACTGCGGTGAGCACGGTTCTGTTCCTTCCAGATGTAGCGGTCGCTACGTTTGGTCCCCAATGTAGCACTCGCTACGCTGGCCCCGTGGATCGCCGGAAGGAGCTGCTGGACCAGGTCACCGACCACGTCCTCGAGCACGGCCTGATCGGTCTCACCCTGCGTCCCGTGGCGGCGGCGATCGGCACCAGCGACCGGATGCTGATCTACCACTTCGGCAGCCGGGACGGCCTGGTCTCCGCCGTGGTCGCGCAGGCCGGCGCCCGCAGCGTCGTCGCCGTCGACGCGCTGCCGGCCGCGCGGTCGGTGCGGGCCGGCGTCAACGCGCTGTGGGCGGCGTACCAGACCGAGCCTCTGAACAGCTGCCTCGACGTCTACTGCCAGGCGGCGGCGACCGGGCTGATCGGGGAGGAGCCCTACCTCTCGGACGCCCGGGCGAGCAACGAGAAGTGGGCCGTCAGCCTGCGCGCCTACCTGGTGCGGTGCGGCGCACCGCCGCGGCGGGTGCGCCGGATCGTCACCCTGGTCGACTCCGCCCTGTACGGCTTCCACCTCGACCTGGCCACCGACCGGCCCGAGTGGCTCGCGGTCGGCGTCGACGACCTGGCCGTCGCCGCCCAGTCACTCGCCGGCTGACTCCACGGCCGCGCCCGGCTTGCCCGCCTCGGCGTACGACCGCACGATCGAGGTGCTCAGCGGGAAGTCGATCGCGAGGTCGCGGAAGAGCAGGTCGGCCGCGGTGGCCGCCGCCGCAGCCGTCTGCTCGGCGACGGCGTCGGCGAGCGCGGCCGGCGTGTGCACGACGACCTCGTCGTGGAGGAAGAAGACCAGGTGCGGGCGGGACTCGAGCGGGCCGGTGCCGCCCAGGCGCCAGAGGCGGTTGCGCAGGTCGGCGATCCAGCACAGCGCCCACTCGGCGGCCGTGCCCTGGACGACGAAGTTGCGGGTGAAGCGGCCGTACGCGCGACGGTGGCGGGCCTGGCTGTCGGCATCGGGCGGCGGGTCGTCGGGGTCGCGGTCCCACGCCTCGCCGAGACCGGGCGAGCCCCGGCCCAGCAGGGTGCGCACGACCTGCCCGCGCTCGCCCGCCCGGGCGGCGTCCTCGACGAGCCCGAAAGCCGCGGGGTAGCGGCGGGTCAGCCCGGCGAGCAGCCGGCCGCTCTCGCCGGTGGTGGCGCCGTACATCGCGCCGAGCAGGCCCAGCTTGGCGTCCGTGCGGCTGGCGACCGCTCCGTCGTCGACCATCGCCTGGTAGAGGTCGGCACCGCGTGCCGCCTGGGCCAGCGCCCGGTCGCGGCTCATGCCGGCCAGCACGCGCGGCTCGAGCTGGGCGACGTCGGAGACCACCAGCAGCCAGCCGTCGTCGGCCATGGCGGCCGGTCGGACCTGGGCCGGGAAGGACAGCGCGCCGCCGCCGTTGGACGACCATCGACCGGTGGTCGACCCGGCCGGCTGGTACGACGGGCGGAACCGACCGCCGCGCACCCACTGGTCGCTCCAGGCCCAGCCATTGGTCTGGAAGAGGTGGGCGAGCTGCTTGTAGCGCAGCAGGGGAGCGATCCCGGGGTGGTCGAGCGCGCGCAGCGAGTGGGCCCGGGTGTCCGTGACCTCGAGCCCGGCCCGGCGCAGCGCCGCCAGCAGCTCCGGACGGGAGTCGGGGTTGAGGCCCGGGGCGTCCAGGGCGTTGCGCACCTCGCCGATCAGGGCCTCGAGCGCCTGCGGTCGGGCCCCGCGCGGGGGGCGCGGGCCGAGCAGCTCGCGCAGCAGCCGCTCGTGGACCTCGACCCGCCACGGCATGCCGGCGTACGTCATCTCGGCGGCGACCAGCGCCCCCGACGACTCCGCCGCGAGCAGCAGCGCGAGCCGGGTCGCCTCGCTCGACGCCGCCACCGCGGCGAGCTGGCGGGCGTCCTCGAGGTCGGCGCGCAGGTGCTCCGCGGTGTCGTCGACGGCGAAGAGGCCCGGGTCCGAGGGTGCGCTCGGCCCCAGCCGGTCCCAGTGCCCGGACTGCTCGCCCTCGAGCAGCGACGCGTCGACCGCGGGCGCCCGGCGCAGCAGGTGGTGGCCGAGCCGCAGGTCGTGGCAGCGCGCGACGCGCACGCCGGCCGCCAGCAGCTGCGGGTGCCACCGTGCCGTGTCGTCCCAGACCCAGCGCGGTGCGTCGACCTCGCGCTCGCGGACGTACGCCGGGAGCTCGCCCAGCGTGAGCTCGCGGCGTACGTCGCCGTCGACGACCAGCACGCGGTCGCCGGGCAGGCGGGAGAGCGGGATGCGGGCCATCGGGAGGGCTAGGCGCGCAGGACCCGGTCGAGCGACCTGCCCCTGGCGAGCTCGTCGACCAGCTTGTCGAGGTAGCGGATCTGCTGCATCAGCGGGTCCTCGATGCTCTCGACCCGGACACCGCAGACGACGCCGGTGATCAGGTCGACACGGGGGTTGAGTCGGGCATCGGCGAAGAAGTCCTCGAACGTCGTGCGGCCGGCCAGGTGCGCTCGGAGCTCCGGCTCCTCGAAGCCGGTCAGCCACCGGATCACCTCGTCGAGCTCGGCCCGCGTGCGCCCCTTCCTCTCCACCTTCGCCAGGTAGAGGGGGTAGACCGACGAGACGGCGGTCGTGAAGATCCTGGACATCCTGGTGAGCGTATCGCCGTGCGCCGACGCAGTGGGGGTGCGGCCGGGTAACCCCGGTGACACACCGTCCGACCACAATGGCGGCCGTGACCGACCGCCTCGCCGCCGTACCTCTCGAGCGCATGCACCTGTGGCTGATGCTCGTGCTGACCTTCACCACCGGGATCGTGGACGCGGTCGGCTACCTCGGTCTCGACAAGGTCTTCACCGGCAACATGACCGGCAACGTGGTGATCCTCGGCATGGCGCTCGTCGGCGCCGACGGGCTGCCGATCGTCGGCCCGGTCCTGGCGCTGCTGGGGTTCATGGGCGGCGCCGCCCTGGGCGGCCGGCTGCTGCGACGGGCCGGAGGGGCATGGACGCACCTGACGACCGGGCTCTTCGCCGGCGTCGGCGTGGTGATGCTCGCGCTCGCGGCCATCCTGCTGGCGGCCGGCGAGGACCCGGCGAGGTGGCTCGCGCTCGGCGTGACCACGTTGCTCGGTGGGGCGATGGGCGCCCAGGCCGCCACCGCGCGGTTCATCGCGGTCAAGGACGTCACCACCGTGGTCGTGACCTCGACGATCACCGGCCTGGCCGCCGACTCCGTGCTCGGCAGCGGCCAGGGCGGTGGCAGCGGACGCCGGGCGACCGCCGTCGTGCTCATCCTCGCCGGTGCCGCGGTCGGAGCGGCGCTGCTGCGCTGGCACCTCGGTGCCGGTCTGGTGCTGGCGGGCGTGATCGTCCTGGTCGCCACGGTCGTCGGGGCGACTCACGCACGGGTGCACGCGCGGGTGCCTGCACCCTGACGCTCCGCCGCCGGGCCGGAGCGGAGCCGGTTGCTAGCGGTCGGCGCTCAGCCCGAAGCGGGTCAGCACCAGGCTCTCGCACAGCTGGGCCACCATGTAGAGCACGACCGAGACCAGGGTGACGACGACGAGCAGCGCCCACACGAGGTCGTACTGGTAGAGCGCCAGCGCCTGGTTGATCGCCTTCCCCACGCTGTCGGGCGTGGTGTAGAACTCGGCGATCAGCGCGCCCGTGACCGCGCCCGGCACCGAGATCCGGATCGCGGCGAAGACCGACGGCACCGCGGTCGGGTAGGCGACCCGACGCAGCACGTCCCAGGTCGAGCCGCCGTACACGTGCACGACGTCGCTCATCTGGGCGGTCACCGACCGCAGTCCGTAGGAGATCGTCACCAGCGCCGGGAAGAACACCACGATCCCGCTCATCACCGCCACGGTGGCGAAGCCGTTGCCGAACACCAGCGTGATGATCGGGGCCAGGGCGACGAGCGGCACGGTGCGCACGATCATCGCGACCGGCATCGTCGCGGCCTCGACCCCTCGGGAGAGGTACGTCGCGGTCGCGACCGTCGTCGCGGCCGCCAGCCCGGCCACGAACCCGATGCCGGCGTCGAGGAGGGTCTGCCACAGCGGGTGCAGGACCGCGGCCCGGTTGGCGGAGGCACCCTCGTCGCCGACCAGGAAGTCGAGGACGTCGCTGGGACGGCGGACCACCAGCGGGCTCACGTCGGAGACCTCGAGGACGACCAGCCAGAGCACCACCAGGCAGGCCAGCACGAAGAGCAGGTTGAGCAGCGGCCGGACCGCCGGCTTGAGCAGGTCGAGCGTCTTGGTCATGGGGTCCCCTTCGCCCAGGGGGTGATGGCTCGGCCCATCAGCCCGATGATGAAGTAGGCGAGCCCCGAGACGATGGCGCAGCTGAAGCCGAGCGTCCAGACCAGGGCGGTCTCGCGGTTGTTCTGGGCCAGGTAGAGCGACGGGCCGACGCCGATCACCAGGTGCTTGTCGAAGTACTCACCCAGCAGGGCGCCGAGGAACGCCGCCGGGGCGGCGATCTGGAGCGTCGTGAAGAGCGCGGGCAGGGAGGCGATCAGCCGCACCCGGGTGAACTGCTGGAGCCGGCTGCCGCCGTACACCTGGACGACGTCGAGGCTCGTCTGGTCGGCCGAACGGAAGCCGAGGACAGCCCCGACGACGGTGGTGAAGATGACCGAGATCGCGGCCAGGTCCGTGGCGGTGGAGGAGGTGCCGCCCTCGACCGGGATGTCGTTGACGACGATCAGGATCGGTGCCAGCACCACGATCGGCAGGCAGTAGGTGATGACCGCGAACTGCATGATCACGGGGGCGATCCGAGGGACCAGCATCACGAACACGGCCAGCACGAGGGCGATGCCGACGCCGTACAGGTAGCCCTTCGCCGCCTCCCGGAGGGTGACCGAGAAGATCTTGCGGTAGTAGGCGAAGCCGCGCTCGTGGAACTTGTCGAAGACGTCGACCGGCGTCGGGATCTGGTGGCCGGCGAGGAACGTGGTCGCCGCCAGCCACCAGAGCGCCACGAGCAGGACGATGCCGAGCACGCCGACACCGATGGTGTGCAGCCGCTCGCGGGAGAGGCGCATCAGCTGTTCTCCTCCACGGCTGCTCCGCCCGCACCGAAGAGCAGCTCCGAGGCCTGGTCGTGCAGCGCGTGGAACTCGGGGGTCCGCATCATCTCCCGGGTCCGTGGCCGGGGGAGGTCGACGGTGATGATCTCCTTGACCCGGCCCGGGCGCGGGCTCATCACGGCGACCTGGTCGGAGAGGAAGATCGCCTCGCTGATGCCGTGCGTGACCATCAGCGTGGTGGCCGGCTTCTCGGTCCAGATCCGCAGCAGCTCGAGGTTCAGCCGCTGCCGGGTCATGTCGTCGAGCGCGCCGAACGGCTCGTCGAGCAGCAGCACGCTGGGCTTGACCACCAGGGAGCGGGCGATCGAGACCCGTTGCCGCATGCCGCCCGAGAGCTGGCCGGGCTTGGCCTTCTCGAAGCCCTCGAGGCCGACGAGCTTGATCAGCTCCTTCACCAGGGGCTCGTCCGCCTTCGCGCCGGAGACCTGGAAGGGCAGCCGGATGTTGGACTCCACGCTGCGCCAGGGGAGCAGCGCGGAGTCCTGGAAGGCGATGCCGAGCTCGTGGTCGCGCCGCAGCTCCTGCGGGGTCTTGCCATCGACGATGGCCGTGCCGGAGGTGGCCTCCTCGAGGCCGGCGAGGATCCGCAGGATTGTCGACTTGCCGCAGCCCGAGGGCCCCAGCAGCGAGAGGAAGCTGCCCTTGTCGGTGTACAGCGTCGTGTCCTGGAGCGCCTCCACCTTCTTGCGGCCGACCGAGAACGTCTTGCTGAGGCTGTCGATCCTGACGCCGGTGCCCGTGCTGGCCGGCACCGGCGTCAGGGTGCTGTCGTGAGTCACTGGGTCTCCGTGCCTCAGCCCTTGAGGGACGGGTCCTCCTTGTACAGCTCGTCGATCAGGGCGGTGTTGAAGAGGTCGTCGGCGGAGATCTCGATGCCGGCGGCCTTGATGGAGGCGATGTTGGCCTCGATCATCGTGGGACTCATCGTGAACAGGCCGTTGGCCTCGGTCTCGTCGCTGTTGACCAGGAGCTCGCACTGCTGCTTGGCCTGCTCGACCTCCTTCGCGACCTCCAGCGGCGGGTCGATCTCCTTGCCGTAGGTGTTGACCGCGAGCTCGGCCCCGGCCTGGTAGCCGGCATCACCGGCGCAGGCGTCGGTCCAGCCCTTGATCTCCGCCTTGAGGAAGGCCTTCACCTCGTCGGGGCTGTTCTTGATCATGTCGTCGGTGGTGATCACGGTCTCCGCGACGAACGGCAGGCCGTTGTCGGCGAAGGGCAGGTCGACGGTGTCGAACCCGTGGCCCTTGACCAGCAGGGACTCATTGGTCAGGTAGGCGACCAGGCCGTCGATCTGCTTGTCCTCGAGCGGCGACACGTCGAACGAGTTCGGCACGATCGTGAGGCACTCCGGGTCGATGTCGTTGGCGCTCAGGAAGGCGTTGAAGAGGCTGAGGTTGGGGTCCTGGACGCCGATCTTCTTGCCACACAGGTCCGCGGGCGTCTTGATGTCGCCCTTGTCGCCGAGCGACAGGATGCTGAACGGGTTCTTCTGGTACGTCGCGCCGACGATCTTCAGCGGGAACTTGGAGTTGGCGACCGCGGCTGCCGTCGAGACCGCGTTGCTCAGGCCGAACTCGGCCTTGCCGGTCGCGACGATCTCCTCCTGGGCGACCGGCCCGGGCAGCAGGGTCACCTTCGAGAAGCCCGCGTCGGCGTAGTAGCCCTTGGAGTCGGCGAGGAACTCACCGGCGAACTCCGCGTTCTTGATCCAGGACAGCTGGACGCTGACGTCGCCGTAGTCGCCCTTCGCCGCGGCGCTGGAGCCGCCGGACGCGACGTCGGAGTCGCTGTCGGAGCCACCGCACGCCGTGAGCGAGAGCGTGGTCATGGCGAGGACGGCAGTGAGCTGGAGCGCGGTGCGTCGGGCACCCTGGCGCGACAACCTGTTCGACCGGAACGGCAAGGTCATGTGGGGGTTCTCCTAGGTAGGGCGCGACGGGAATCCCGGCCCGTCGCGGAATCACGGGTGTCCGAGACGCGCTGAACCTAGGAGCGCCAGGTTGCGGAACTTCGCGACCGACGTAACGCGAGCGTTAAAACGCTCGTTTCAGCGACGCCGGCGCAGGAAAGGCCCGTACTCCCGCCCGAGCTGCCGGAGCGGATCACCGCAGGGGCGTCAGTAGTCGACCCGGTCGGCCTTGCTCAGCCAGGCCTGGAACGGCGCGAACGAGTCGGCGTGCCGGCCGGCGTGGACGGCCGTCGGCCAGGTGGCCCGGTCGCGGGCGAAGAGCTCGTAGAACTCGCGGTCGTCGAACCCGCCGCGGGCGGCGTCGTCGCGGTCCGCGGCGTACACCACCCGGTCGAGGCGGGCCCAGAGGCAGGCGGCCACGCACAGCGGGCACGGCTCGCACGAGGTGTAGAGCACGCAGCCCGCCAGCGAGAAGTCACCCGCGCCGGCGCAGGCGGCCCGGATCGCCAGGACCTCGGCGTGGGCGGTCGGGTCGTTGTCGCGGGTGACCCGGTTCTGCCCCGTCGAGAGCAGGACGCCGTCGCGCACGACCACCGCGCCGAACGGGCCACCACCCGCCGCGACGTTGGCGACCGCGAGGTCGAGGGCGTGGGCCAGCCACGGTTCGTCGGTGGTCATCGCTGCTCCTGTGACTGGGCGGAGAGCCGCCAGAGCCGGTCCCGGCTCATCGGCAGCTCGTGGGGACGCACTCCGAGTGCGTCTCGTACGGCGTTCGCGACCGCCGGTGCGACCGGGTTGTACGGCGCCTCGCTCATCGACTTGGCGCCGCGCGGGCCGAGCTCGTCGTACGTGTCGGCGAAGAGCACCTCGGTCGGGGGTACGTCGCCGATCTGCGGCACCCGGTAGTGCCGCAGGGCGTGGGTCACCATCTCGCCCTCCTCCACGACGAGCTCCTCCTGCAGCGCGCTGCCGAGGCCCTGGGCGACGCCGCCCTCGACCTGGCCGCGCAGCTGCTCGGGGTTGATCACCCGTCCGGCGTCGACGGCGTGGACCGAGCGCAGCACCCGGAGCTCGCCGGTGGCCCGGTCGACGGCGACGCGCACGCCGTGGACGTTGAAGGCGACCGATCGCGGGGTGCCCTCGTGCCGACCGGTCCGGCTCAGGGGCGGCGTCCCGCCCGCGTCGAGCGCCGCACGCAGCTCGCGGGCGGCGTGGGCGACGGCGGTCCCGGCGACGACCGAGCCGGTCGAGCCGAAGGCGCCGGTGTCGTACGCCACCGCGTCGGTGTCGGAGGAGTGCAGCCGGATCCGGGCCGGGTCGATGCCGAGCTCCTCGGCCACCAGCTGGACGTGCACGGTGGCGGACCCGTTGCCGAACTCGGCGCTGCCGACCCCGATCGTCACGGTGCCGTCGACGTCGAGCGTGACCGTCGCCTCGCTGTGGTGGCCGCGCGGGGGGATGGTGGCGATCATCGACGCGGCCATGCCCTCGCCGACAGCCCACCGGTCGCCGGCCGGCGCCTCGTCGCCCTCGGCCAGCGCCGACTCGACGAGGTCGAGGCACTGGTCGAGCCCGTAGGACCCGAAGACCAGGTCACCGTCGGGCTCACCGTTGACGATGAACTGGTCACCGGGGCGTACGACGTTGCGTCGCCGCAGCTCGACCGGCGAGATGCCGAGCTCGCGGGCCAGGTCGTCGAGGGCGCACTCGATGCCGAAGATCACCTGGCCGAGCCCGTAGCCGCGGAAGGCGCCGGACGGCAGGTTGTTGGTGTAGACGGCCTCGGCGTCGACCCGCTTGTTGGCGCAGCGGTAGAGCGCGACCGACTCGTGGCAGCCGTGGAAGAGCACTCCCACGGAGTGGTTGCCGTAGGCGCCGGCGTCGCTGAGCACGTCGACGACCAGCGCGGTCAGCACGCCGTCGGCGTCCGCGCCCGCCGTGACCGACACCCGGAAGGGGTGCCGGCAGGGCGCCAGGGTGAACTGCTGCTCGCGGGTCAGCTCGAGCTGCACCGGCTGCTGGAGGCGGAGCACGGCGAGCCCCACCAGGTCCTCGACCAGCATCTCCTGCTTGCCGCCGAAGCCGCCGCCGACGCGGGCAGCGACCACCCGCACGCGGTCGGGGTCGAGCCCGAGGACGTGGGCGAGCTCGCTGCGCACCAGGAACGGGACCTGGGTGCTCGACCGGACGACGAGGCGGCCGTCGTCGTCGAGCCAGCCGCGGGCGCCGTGGGTCTCCAGCGCGACGTGGGTGACCCGCGCGGTCCGCCACGTCCCGCTGACCGTCGCGGCGGCGGCCGCGAGACCGGCCGCGACGTCGCCGACCTCGCCGTGGGTCTGGGCGACGACGTTGCGGTGCGGCTCGGCGATCCGGCTGAGGTCGGCGGCCTTGTCGCCGTGCAGCAGTGGCGCACCGGCGGCGCGGGCGGTCTCGGGATCGAAGACGGCCGGGAGGACGTCGTACTCGACCTCGATCAGGTCCGCGGCCAGCTGCGCGTCCCGCACGGACTCGGCGACGACGGCGGCGATGCGCTGCCCGCGGAAGCGCACGACGTCGTCGAGCATCCGGGTGTCGTCGGGGTCGTCGAGCCGGCTCTCGTGGCGGGCGGTCGAGTAGAGGACGTCGGGGACGTCGAGGTGGGTGAGGACCAGGCGCACGCCGGGCGCGGCCGCGGCTCGGGCGGTGTCGATGCGGGTGATCCGGGCGTGGGCGTGCGGGCTCTGGAGGAGCGCCATGTGGAGCACGCCGGTCGTCGGCAGGTCGAGCGTGTAGGCCTCGGTGCCGGTGACGATGCGCGTCGCGGCGGGGGCGGCGACGGAGGCGCCGAAGGCTCCTGCGGTGCTCGACCCGGGCTCGAGGTTGATCCGCCCGGCAAGGGCGTCGCGGATCGAGCGGTAGCCGGTGCAGCGGCACAGGTTGCCCTTGAAGCAGCGCTCGACGTCCGGCTCGCTGCCCGCTCCGGCCGCGGTCATGATGAAGCCGGCGGTGCAGAAGCCGCACTGGAAGCCGGCCGCGTCGGCGAACGCGCGCTGCACCGGGTGCAGGTCGTCAGGCGTGCCGAGTCCGGCGAGCGTGGTGACGTCGTGGTCGACGGCACGGGCCGCCGGGTAGAGGCAGGAGTGGACGGGTGAGCCGTCGACGTGGACGGTGCAGGCGCCGCAGTCGCCGGAGTCGCAGCCCTTCTTCACGTCCGTCCGGCCGGCGTCGCGCAGGTAGGTGCGCAGGCACTGCCCGGGTGCGGGGCTGGCCTCGACGGGCTCGCCGTTGATCCTCATGACGGGCGTCCTCGGGTGGCGGTGGGAGTTCCACGGTCTGCTGGCGGGAAACGGTGGATCCCGCACCGGCTGCCGGGGTTGCGGGGGCTGGCGGGGTTGGGGCCGCTGGGGCCGCCGGCGGTGCTGTGGCAGCCGCCGCGGTCTGGCGGTGGGAGATCCACGGTCTGCAGGCCGGAAAGCGTGGAAAGGTCACCGCCACCCCCGGTCGTCCGTGCGCTCACGACCCCAGCTCCTCGCGCACCTCGCGCGCCAGTACCCCGGTCACGTGGGCGCGCCAGTCGGCCGGGCCGTGCAGGTCGTCGTACCAGCAGTCGACGGCGGCGAGCCCGGCCTCCAGGTCGTCGAGGTCCAGCACGACCGGCCGGGTGGTGGCCGCGGTGACGAAGACCCGGCGACCGCTGCCGACGACGACGGCCGCCGCCCGGCCCCGCGGGGTCAGTGCGATCCGGCGGAAGGCGGTGGGACGGGACAGGGCGGCCGTGGGCACGTCGACCGCGCGGAGCACCTCGCCGGGCGCGAGCGTCGTCGTACCGGCGCCGGTGACGAAGTCGACGACCGACTGGCGGCGCTCGCCACCGTCGGGCGTCCAGATCAGGGCCGAGGCGTCCAGTGCGGCGGCGAGGGAGACCATCGCACCGGCCGGCAGCGCGAGGCAGAGGTTGCCGCCCACGGTGGCGACGTGCTGGACCTTGAAGGACATCAGCAGCGAGTCGGCGCACGCACGGGCGAGCCCGCTGGCGGCACCCCAGGGCGCGGCGACGACCCGTGCGACCGTGCAGGTCGCGCCGAGCCGCAGCACGCCGGGCAGCTCCTCCCAGTCGGGCCAGCCGAGGGTCGTCAGGTCGACCAGGCCGCCGACCTCCGGCTGCGGCTCGGAGAAGAGCCAGGTGCCACCGGCGAGCAGCGTCTCGCCGGGCGCGAGGGCCAGGTCGGCGCGCCGGTGCGCGGTCCGGTGGCCGGAGACGGTGGGGAGGTCCATCACTCCACCTCGGCGAGCCGCGTGTAGGCGGCGCTGATGTCGGCGACCCGGTCGCGTGCCGGGCGCCCGAGCGTCGAGAGCACACCGTCGGCGAGCACGCTCACCAGGCTCATCGCGGCGGCATAGCTGTCGAAGGCGAGCGTGCTGCTCACCGGGCACTCCAGCCAGTACGCCGCGGTGGCCGCGTGCCGGCGGGCCGTGGGATCGCCGAGCAGCACGACCGTGGCTCCGGTGCCGCAGGCCTCGGTCAGGAAGGCGCCGAAGTCGGCCGGCCGGCGGCGGAACCCGACCACGACGACGGCGTCCCCGGCCACCAGGTCGGCAAGCTCCTCGCTGATCACCTGGCCGGGCAGCGGTGCCAGGCGTACGTCGCTGCGCGCGTGGGCGAGCTGCTGGCGCAGGTGCAGCGCGACCGGGTGGCTGTTGCGCCACCCGACGACCAGGACCCGCCGGGCCCCGGCGAGCAGCGCCACGATGTCGTCGAGGACCGGGCACTCCAGCGCCGCCTTGAGCGATTCCTGCTCGTGCTCGAGGTGCGCGACCACGGTCGGCACGCCGTCGACCCGGCGCGGCTCGCCCGCGCTGCGCAGGGCGCGCAGGTGGTCGCGCACCTCGTCGAAGTCGCTGAAGCCAAGGCTGCGGAAGAGCCGGCTCATGGTCGCCTTGGAGACGCCGGCCATGTCGGCGAGCTCCGCGGAGCGGTAGGTCGCGAGGTCGTCGAGGTGCTCCAGCAGCGTCTCGGCCGCGCGGCGCTCCTGCGGCGACAGGACGGCGTACCTCTGGGTGATCCGCTCGTCGATCCGCTCGCTCATGTCCGTGCCCCGACCTGGGCGGCGACCCCGAGGACGGCCGCCTCCAGCGCGTCCAGCCCGGCGGCGACGTCGTACTCCCGCACGTCCTCCTCGGGATGGTGGCTGATGCCGTCGTGGCAGCGCACGAAGAGCATCCCGACGTCGGTCGTGAGCCCGACCGCCATCGCGTCGTGGCCCGCCCGGCTCCACAGCCCGATCGGGTCATCGTCACCGGTGCTCCGGATGCCCGCCACCACCGCCTCCTGGAGCCACGGGGCGCAGGGCATGGCCGGTGCGCGATGGGTCTCGCGCACGTCGAGCCGCAGCCCGCGCGCGCCGCACTGCGCCTCGATCTCCGCCAGCAGCGACGCCCACATGGCGTCGCGCTCGCCGTCGGTCGCGGCGCGCAGGTCCAGGCTGATGTCGGCGCGGCCGGGGATGACGTTGATCGCGCCCGGCTGCACCTCGATCCGACCGACGGTGGCGATGCAGTCCGAGTCGCGCGCGCGCCGCTCGATCAGGGTGATCGCCTCGCTGGCGCCGACGAGCGCGTCGCGGCGGCGGGGGTACGGCGTACCGCCGGCGTGGCGGGCCTCGCCGATGAAGCTCAGCCGGAAGCGGCGGGCGCCGGCGATCGTCGTGACGTAGCCGAGCGAGCGATCCGCGGCCTCGAGGTAGGGGCCCTGCTCGATGTGGGCCTCGAGGTAGCCCACCAGCTCGTCGGGCCGGCGGGCGGCGTCACCGACGCGGCGCGGGTCGAGGTCGAAGTCGAGGAACGCCTGGTGCAGCGTCAGGCCGTCGCGGTCGCGCAGGTCCCACCAGTCCTCCTCCCACACCCCGGCGAGGGCCTGGCTGCCGAGCAGCGCCTTGCCGAAGCGGGTGCCCTCCTCGTCGCTGAACCCGATGACCTCGAGGGCGAAGGGCAGGGCGTGGTCGCGCAGCCGCTCGGCGACCGCGATCGCCATCACCACACCGAGCATCCCGTCGTACGAGCCGGCGTCGGGGACCGTGTCGAGGTGGGAGCCGACCAGCAGCGCGGGCAGTCCCGGGGTCGCACCCTCACGCCGGCCGCACTGGTTGCCGGCCGCGTCCTGCCAGCTGCGCAGCCCGGCCTCCTCCATCCAGCGCCCCGCCACCGCGTTGGCGCCGGCGTGCTCGCGCGACAGGTAGACCCGCTCGAGCCTCGGGGCGTCGGCGGTGAAGCGGTCCAGCTCCGCGCACCGGTCGAGCACGGCGCGTGCGGTGGTCATGCGTACACCTCCTGCGCGGCAGCAACGCCGCCCCCGGCGGTCAGGGGTACGCCGTACGCCCGGAGCACCTGCTCGAGCGCGGCGAGGGTGACCAGGACGGCGTCGGTGCGAGCGTTGTAGCCCATGGTGCCGATCCGCCAGACCTTGCCGTGGAGCGGACCGAAGGACGTGCCGATCTCGATGCCGAAGTCGGTGAGCAGCCCCGCGCGCGCCCGGTCGCCGTCGACGCCGTCGGGGATCGCGACGGCGACCACGTTGTGCATCTTGTGCTCCACGTCGCCGAAGACGTCGAGGCCCAGGCCGCGGACGCCCTCGAGCATCGCCCGGCCGTGGAGGGCATGCCGCTCGACCGCGACGTCGAGCCCCTCCTCGACCAGCAGCCGGGCGCACTCGCGGGCGCCGTACAGCATGGTCGTCGCCTCGGTGTGGTGGTTGAGGCGCCGCGGTCCCCAGTAGTCCATGATCTGCGCCAGGTCGAGGTAGTTGCTCGCGATCCGCTCGCCGGCGGCCTCGTCGCCCGCCTCGCGGATGCCGGCCTCGACGTGCTTGCGCCCGTCGATGACCTCGGCGGCCCGGTCCGAGAGCGTGATGGGGGCGCTGCCCGACGGACCGCCCAGGCACTTCTGCAGCCCGGCGGTGGCGATGTCGAGCCCCCACGCGTCGGTCTCGAAGGCGTTGCCGCCGAGCGAGGCCGTGGCGTCGCAGTAGAGCAGCACGTCGTGGCGCCGGCAGATCTCGCCGAGGTCGGCCAGCGGCTGGCACATCGTGGTCGAGGTGTCGCCCTGCACGACGGCGAGCACCTTTGGTCGCACGCGTCGTACGGCGTCCTCGACCTGCTCGGGCGGGAACACCTCGCCCCAGGGCACCTCGATCGTGTGCACCTCGGCGCGGCAGCGTTCGGCGATCTCGACCAGCAGGTGGCCGAACCGGCCGAAGACGGGCACCAGCACCCGGTCGCCCGGCTCGAGCAGGCTGACCAGGGCCGCCTCGATGCCCGCGCGCGACGTGCCGTCGACGAGGAACGTCTGCTCGTTGCCGGTGCGGAAGACATCGCGGTAGAGCGCCATGGTCTCGTTCATGGTCGCGGTCATCCACGGGTCGTACTGGCCGACCAGCGGGGCCGACATCGCGCGCAGCACGCGGGGGTCGGCGTTGACCGGCCCCGGGCCCATCAGCAGGCGGGTCGGCGGGTTCACGGGTCCGATCATCCGAGCCTCCGGGGGGCGGTGGGAGATCCACCTGCTGCGGGACGGGAACGGTGGAGGAGCCACCGCCACCCGGGGCGGGCGGGCCGCCATCCGGGCGGCGGTGGGAGATCCACGGTTCGCAGGCCCGAATCGGTCGAGGACCCACCGCCGGACCGCGTCGAGCGCCTGACCGTCACGATCCGGGCCTCCTCAGCTGCTGGCCCCACCGGTGGTCGGGGTGCTCGACGTCGATGGCGTTGCCGCGCACGACCGTACGGGTGATCCGACCGCCGTACCGCATCCCGTCGTACGCCGAGATCGGGTTGCGGTGGGCGAGCCGGGCGGCCTCGACGCGGAGCTCGACGCCGGTGTCGTACACCGCGAGGTCGGCGTCAGCGCCGACGGCGATCCGGCCCTTGGTGGGCAGGCCGACCAGGTCGGCGGTGTTGCGCGACATCCAGCGGCTGACGTCGGCGACGGGGATGTTGCGCCGCCGCGCCTCCTGGGCGACGGCGCTGAACCCCACCTGCAGCCCGGAGACGCCGCCCCAGGCCTGTTGCAGGTCGCCCTCGCCGCGGCCCTTCTCCTCGGCCGTCGAGGGGGAGTGGTCGCTGACGATCATGTCGATGATGCCGTCACGCAGCCCCTGCCAGAGCTCCTCGCGGTTGCCCGCGTCGCGGATGGGCGGGCAGCACTTGAACTGCGAGGACGCGTCGGGGATGGTCTCGGCCGCGAAGCAGAGGTAGTGCGGGCAGGTCTCGACGGTGACGCGCAGCCCCTCGGCCTTCGCGTCGGCGATCGCGGGCAGCGCCCGTGCGCTGGACAGGTGCAGGATGTGGACCCGCGCCCCGGTGTCGCGCGCGCCGTCGAGCACCCGCTGGATGGCGGTCAGCTCCGCCGTGTCCGGCCGGGAGAGCAGGAAGTCGCGGTAGGAGCCGCCCGGCGTCACGGGTGCGGCCTCGAGCACCGCGGCGTCCTCCGCGTGCACGATCATCAGCCCGTCGAAGCGCGCGACCTCGACCAGCGCCGCGCGGAACAGGTCGGGGTCCAGCGGCGGGAACTCGTCCACGCCGCTGGGGGCGAGGAAGCACTTGAAGCCGAAGACGCCGGCCTCCCACAGCGGCGCCAGGTCGCCCAGGTTGTCCGGCACCGCGCCGCCCCAGAAGCCGACGTCGACCATCAGCTCACCGCTGGCGGCCTCCTGCTTGAGCTCGAGGTGCTCCACCGTGGTGGTCGGTGGGATCGAGTTCAGCGGCATGTCGACCAGAGTCGTGGCGCCACCGAGCGCGGCGGCCTCGGTCGCCGACACGAAGCCCTCCCACTCGGTGCGACCCGGCTCGTTGATGTGCACGTGGGTGTCGACGACGCCGGGCACGACGTACGCCGTGTCGGGGGCGCGCAGCACCACGCCGGCGACCTCGTGGTCGACCGGCTCGATCGCCTGGATCCGGCCCTGGTGCACGAGGACCGTGGCCGGTCTGAAGGCCCCGTCCACCAGCACCCGCTGGGCCTGCACGGCGTCGATGCGCACGCGGGCTCAGACCTCCTCGCGCAGCACGGTCGCCTCGATCAGGCCGTACGGGCGGTCCGCTGCGAAGAACACCTCGCCCGGGTTGTCCAGCCCGAAGGGCTCGAGGTCGACGAGGAAGTGGTGCTTGTTGGGGCACGACAGGCTGATCTCGACGACGTCGTCGTACCTCTCCAGGACGGCCCTGCCCATCGCGAAGATCGTCTGCTGGAGCGCGAGGGAGTGCACGTCGGAGAAGGTCGAGAGCAGCAGGTCGCGGATGTCGTCGTACAGCCCGTCGAAGTCCAGGTCGGTGCCCGCGTAGCGCCAGGACGCCGTCACGCTGGTGGCCAGGATCCGGTCGGTCGTCCCCTCCAGCGTCGTGTAGCGGTCCTGGGGGAACCCGTGGAACTCCGAGCCGGTGGACTTCAGCACCGTGCAGTCGCGCAGGCCCGCGCGGACGACGACCTCGTCGCCGTCCATCTCGACCACCGTGGTGCGGGTCGCGCGTGCGGTGCGGACGAAGGAGTGGTCGCCGTCGGCGATCCGGTCCCACGAGTACTGCTCGGCCGCCCACCGACCGCCGGTGACCCACGCGAACTCCCCGACGAAGTGCCGCCCGAGGCGCAGCAGGAAGTCCTCGGGGGAGCCGACGCCGTCGCGGGCGAAGGCGTAGACGGTGTTCTTCTGGGTGTCGGTCGCGACCACGTGGGAGTTGTCGCCCTCGGTGTGGCAGGCCTCGAAGTCGCCGCGCAGCTGGCTGGTGACGTTGAGGTCCTCGATGACGTGGCGCTCGGTGTCGCGGGTGACCCTCAGCAGGCGGCACTCGGCCTTGCCGTACTGGTTGGGCCCGAGCACGATCTTGGCGACCATCAGCTCCCCTTGTAGGTCGTGTAGGAGTACGGGCTCAGCAGCAGCGCCACGTGGTAGTGCTCGTCGGCGTCCACGGCGAAGCCGAGCGAGACCCCCGGGAAGAACGTGTCGCGTCCCGCCGCCGCGAACCACGGTCCGGTGTCGAAGTAGAGGCCGTAGCCCCCGGGCTCGAGCTCGAGGTCGAACCGCACCCGGCCGTCGGCGTCGGTGGCTCGTACGCCGAGCTCCTCGGCGTCGGGTCCGATCAGGGCGACGACCAGGCCCGCGGCCGGCACGCCGAGCGCCGCGTCGAGGACGTGGGTCGAGAGGGTGCTCATGAGAGGAGTCCTTCCAGGCGGAGCAGGGCGATCTCGCGGAGCTCGCCGGAGGTCACGGCGATCTCGATGTCCGGGTCGTTCGTCAGCCGCTCCTCGAGCAGCGCGAGGATCTCGTCGGCGCTGCGCCCGGCGGCGCGGACCAGGTAGATGCGGTCGAACCTCTCCTCGTACGCCGCGTTGCCCGCAGCCAGCCGACGTCGTACGTCGTCATCGTGCGGGTCGACGCCGGCCTGCTCGCTGCCGGACATCCGCGCACTCGCCCCCGACCCGGCGTGCCGCTCCCCGATGCGGGGGTGGTCCGCGAGCGCCTGCTCGACCTCGGCCGGGCTCCAGGCGCGGGCCTGGGAGTCTGCGCGGGCGAGCAGGTCGGCGAGCCGGGCGTACGGCCGACCGTCGACGACGGCGGTCACCCAGGCGTCGATGTCGACGCACGGGCGCACGACGGCATCGGCCTCGGCGGGCGTCAGCGCGTTGAACTCGTCCAGCAGCACGTTTCCTCCTCGGCCCGTGACACTAGGGATCCGATGTAAAGGCAGACCGAAACAACCGTTTCAGTGACGTTACGGCCCCCACGCATCTCCGGCCACCTGCACACGCGACGCCGCGCGGCCCAGCCCGGCTCAGCCGAGCTCGACCGCCAGCCGGAGCAGGTCGCGGTCGCGGCCGGGCGCGGCGAGCAGGCAGACCCCGACGGGCAGCCCGGTCGCGGTCGTGCCGGGGATGCTGACCGCCGGCAGGCCCGCGATCCCGGCCAGGCAGGTGAGCGACATGGTGGCCGCACGCACGGCGTCCAGGCTCTCGCCGAGCAGCGGGGCCACGGTCGCGGCGGACGGCAGCACGACCACCCGGTCGCCGACCAGCTCCAGGATCCGCGTGCGAGCCCGCCCGACCACGTCCCGCGCGGCCGCTGCCCGGGCGTCGTCGATCAGCGCCGCCGCCTCGAACCGGCCGCGGACGTCGGCGCCGAGCTCGTCGAGCCGCGGCGCGAGCCAGGCACCGCGCTCCTGCCAGGCCTCCCAGGCCTGCAGGGTCTGGAAGGCCTGCAGCCAGGTCGGCAGGTCGCTCAGGTCCCACGACTCCCGCATCGCGCCGTGCTCGGCGGCGTACCGGTCGACGACCTGCGCCACTTCCTCGCTGGCGATCGCCAGCAGGCCCGGCACGCTGACCAGGTCGCTGGCCGCGCTGCGCGGGCTCGCCGGCAGCAGCGCCTCGCCGACGCGCCCGAGCAGGTCCGCGCTGCGGGTGACCCAGCCGACGGTGTCGAAGGACCGCGAGAGCGGCAGCACGCCGTAGGCGGACGCGAGGCCGTGGGTGGTCCGGATGCCGTAGAGGCCCTGGTACGCCGCGGGCACCCGGATCGAGCCGCCGGTGTCGGTGCCCAGGCCGATGGTCGCGTGGCCGAGCGACACCGCGCTGGTCGAGCCGGACGTCGATCCGCCGGAGATGCGCAGCGGTGCCTTCGGGTTGGGCGGGGTCCCGTAGTGCACGTTGGTGCCGGCCAGGGAGTAGGCGAACTCGTCGGTGCGGGCGATCCCGCGCACCGACGCCCCGGCCTGGAGGAGCAGCTCGACCGCGCGGGCGTGCACGGGCTCGGTGCGCGCCTGCGCCAGCCACGCCGGGTTGCCGGCGCCGATGCGCTGGCCCTGCACGGCGTACAGGTCCTTGACCGCGACGCTCTCGCCGTCGAGCGGGCCGCTGTCGACCGGTGCGACCAACGGGTCGCCGACCAGCCGCCAGATGCGGGTGTCGAGCGCCGGTGCCGGCACCGACACGTGCGCGGCCGACACCCGCCAGCCGTCCGTCGTGCGCACCCACAGCTGGGTCTGCTGGCCGCGGCCGCCCCGCGCCAGCTCGGTCACCGCGATCACGAGCGCGTGGTCGTCGTCGACGGTCTGCACGTGGGTCTGCACGACGCGGCGCTGCGGCGCACCGCCGCGGCCGCTGCGGAAGGCGCTGATCTGGTCGTGCCCGACCAGCAGCCCGGCGGCGTCGCCCCGCAACGTGGTGGGGCCGGGAGAGAAGAGCCGGTCGAGGGTGGGCACGTCGTCGGACATCAGCGCCCGCTCGTACTCCCAGAAGGCCTCGACCAGCCCGGCGGGCACGGGTGCTCTGCTCGCATCGGGGGCCGTCATGGGCCCAGTGTGCCGAAGTCGTCCTTGCGGATCCGCGCGTGGACGCCCTTCACGACGTCGACGACCTGGGAGATGTTGAAGTCGGTGGCGGCCGACAGGTAGGCGTACGCCAGCCTCGGCTCCATGCCGTAGCGGCTCTCGAGCAGCGCGATGGCGGCCCGCACGCAGTCCTGCACCGCGCGGTCGAGGTCCTCGTCCATGCCGGTCGGCACCAGGTGCTCGGCGGTCTCGGCCAGCGGCCCGGCCAGCTCCCCGAAGCGGCGTACGGCGTCCTCGTGCGGCACCACGTCGAGGCGGAGCGTCGCCCGCAGCGACGCCTCCATCGCGGTCAGCGACACCTCGCCGTCGCCCTGCGCGAAGTGCGGGTCGCCGACGTAGACCAGCGCTCCGTCGACCTGCACCGGGAGGTAGAGCGTCGAGCCCACGGTCAGCAGGTTGATGTCGATGTTGCCGCCGTGCGCCCCGGGCGGCACGGAGTGCGGCCGGGCGTCGCCCGCCACCGCGACCCCCATGATCCCGAGGAAGGGCGCCAGCGGGAACGCGACCTGCGCGGGACCGCCGACCGTCAGCGGGAGGCGGCCGTGGGTGCCGGCGTCGTCGAGGTCGGCGAAGGCACTGAAGACGGCACCGTCGCGCGGGTACTCGCCGGGCAGCGCGCCCTTGCCGTGGCGGTTGGAGATCACGCCGTACGGCACCCGGGGGAGCGTCTCCAGGACGGTGATCGCCAGCAGGTCGCCGGGGCGCGCTCCCTCGACCCGCACCGGCCTGCTGACGACGTGCGGCCCGTCGACGCCGAACGTGTGCGGCACCTCGCCGGCCGCGATCTCGATGGCGTCGTCGAGCACCCCGACCACGTCGTACTGCCCGAAGAACGCCTTCGGGTCCCGCCCCTGGTCCTCGAGGATGCCCTCGTGGCTCACGGTGTCGAAGGTGATCTCCGTCCCCGGCTCGACGGTCAGCACGGGGTCGTCGCTCGCGCAGGGCAGCCGTCCCCACAGCACGTGGTCGGCGGTCGAGGGCAGGTACGCCGACCCGCGGATCGGCCCGGACCCCGGCTGCAAGACCTCGAGCTCGCCCATGCGGGGGACGGTAGGCAACGCTTGTTTCGTGGCCGTTTCGAGGCTCGGCCCCAGCCTTGGCGCTCCCCCGTGACGTCGACCGGGCTCAGCTGTACAGGCGGTCCACGACGTCGGAGTACTTGGTGTTCACGACCCGGCGCTTGAGCTTCAGCGTCGGGGTGAGCTCCTCGGACTCGGCGGTCCACTCGACCCCGAGCAGCTCGAACGACTTGACCTGCTCGGGGCGGGAGAGCCGCTCGTTGGCGGCGTCGACTGCCTGCTGCACCAGCGCCCGGATCTCCGGCTTCTCGGCCAGCTCGGCGAGGTCGGTGAACTCCAGGCCCATCTGCTGGGCCATGATCGGGGCGATCTCGCCGTCGAGGGTGAGGATCGCGACGACGTACGGCCGGCTGTCGCCGATCGCCATGGCGTGCCCGATGAGCGGGGACTCCTTGAGGTAGTTCTCGATGTTGGAGGGGGCGACGTTCTTGCCGGCGGAGGTGATGATCAGCTCCTTCTTGCGGTCGACGACCGCGAAGAAGCCGTCGTCGTCGAGGGTGCCGATGTCGCCGGTGTGCAGCCACCCGTCCTGGTCGATCAGCGCTCGGGTGGCGTCCTCCTGGAGGTGGTAGCCGGGAGTGTTGACCGGACCGCGCACGAGGATCTCGCCGTCCTCGCCGAGCGTGATCTCCATGCCCGGGTTGGCCCGGCCGACGGTGCCGAGCTTGAAGCCGCCCGGTCCGTTGGCGGTGACCGCGCCGCAGGTCTCGGTCATGCCGTAGACGTCGTACACCTTGAGGCCGAGCCCGGCCATGAACTTCGCGACGTCGAGCGGCATCGGCGCGGCGGCCGAGCCGGCCCAGGTGACCTGGTCGAGGCCGAGCAGCAGCTTGAGGAAGCCGAGGATCCCCTCCTCGGCCCGGCGGTAGCCCTCCTCGATCTCCGGCGTCATCACGCCGCCGACCTCCTGGGCCTCGACCCACGCGAGGGCGGCCGCCATGGCGGTCTCGACCATCTCGCGGTTGTCCGGGTCGGCCGCCAGCTTGGCGGACAGGCCGGTCTTGATCTTCTCCCAGACCCGGGGCACGCCGAAGAACATCGTCGGGTGCACCTCACCCAGGGTGGCGAGGAGCTGCGCGGGGTCGCCGATGGCGTGCACGTGACCGCCGATGAGCTGCGGGCCGTAGAGCCCGAGCACGCGCTCGGCGATGTGGGCGAGCGGCAGGTAGCTCACGCCCGTCTGCGGCTCGTCGAGGCCCGACGACTCCTGCGTGCCGACGGTCTCGAAGAGCACGTTGTGGTGGGTCAGCACCACGCCCTTGGGACTGCCGGTGGTGCCCGACGTGTAGAGGATCGTGGCCGCAGCGTCGGGCGTGAGGGAGGCGGCGCGGGCCTCGACGGCGCCCGGGTTCGCGGTGCGGTACGCCGCGCCGGCGGCCACCAGGTCGTCCCAGTCCTCGTCGATCATCACGATCCTGCGGATGCTGTCGACTTCGTCGAGGGCCTTGGCCCACCGCGCCCGGTGGTCGGCGGTCTCGAGGAAGATCACCGTCGGTCGTGCCTGGCCTGCGATGTAGGCGATCTGCTCGGGGGAGAGCGTGTTGTAGATCGACATCGGGGTGGCGGCCGCGTGCACGGCACCCATGTCGGCCAGGAAGTGCTCGGTGCGGTTGTTCGCCATGATCGCGACCGTGTCACCGGCCGCGACCCCGAGCTCGATCAGCGCGCCGGCGAGGTCGAGCGCCCGCTCCCGGGTCTCGGACCAGGTCACCGTGCGCCACGACCCGCCCTCCGGCACGTGGTGCTTGTCGGAGTACGCCGGCTGGTCGCCGTACCGACCCACGGTGTCGGCCAGGGCGTCGACGAGGGTGCGTCCCTCGACCTGCTCCTGGATCCGGGTGCGGTCGGCGAGTACGTCGTGGGACATCGGTGGGGCTCCTCGGGGTCGAGCGTCCAGGCCTCGCCGCGAGTGGCGAGGGTCACAGCCTCCCCGATCGGTGGTCGGAGTTCCAGACCGGCTCTCCGAATTGTCCGATCGTCGTCGTACGTCGCGGCTCAGACTCCCAGGCTGCGCCCGATGATCTCCTTCTGGATCTCGGTCGTGCCGCCGTAGATCGTCTGGATCCGGCTGTCGGTGAAGGCCTTCGCGATGGGGTACTCCATCATGTAGCCGTAGCCGCCGTGGAGCTGGACGCCGGCGTCGACGACCTGCTTCTGCAGCTCGGTGGTCCACCACTTCGCCATCGAGGCGAGCGAAGGGTCCACCTCACCGGCGTTGAGCTTGAGGATGCAGTCGTTGATGAAGACCCGCGCGATGTGGGCGTGGGTGGCCATCTCGGCGAGCACGAACCGGTTGTGCTGGAAGGACCCGATCGGCTTGCCGAACGCCGTGCGCTCCTTGGCGTACGCCAGCGAGATGTCGAGGACATGCTCGATCGCGGCCACCGCCATCGCGGCGATCGAGATGCGCTCCTGGCCGAGGTTCATCATCAGGTAGATGAAGCCGGAGCCCTCCTCGCCCAGGAGGTTCTCCTTCGGCACCTCGACGTTGTCGAAGAACAGCTCGGCGGTGTCCTGGGCCTTCATGCCGACCTTGTCGAGGTTGCGGCCCCGCTCGAAGCCGGCCATGCCGCGCTCCACCACGAGCAGGCTGATGCCCTTGTGGCCGGCGTCGGGGTCGGTGCGGCAGACCACGATCACCAGGTCGGACATGATGCCGTTGCTGATGAAGGTCTTCGACCCGTTGAGGACGTAGTGGTCGCCCTTGTCGACCGCCGAGGTCCGGATGCCCTGCAGGTCGCTGCCCGCACCCGGCTCCGTCATCGCGATCGACGAGATGATCTCGCCGCTGACCAGGCCGGGCAGCCAGCGCTGCTTCTGCTCGTCGGTCCCGAGCGCGGAGATGTAGGGGACGATGATGTCGCTGTGCACCGGGAAGCCGGGGCCGCTGGCACCGACGCGGGCCATCTCCTCGGCGACGACCGTGTTGTAGCGGAAGTCCTTGACCCCGGCGCCGCCGTACTGCTCCTCGACGTCGAAGCAGAGCAGCCCCGCCTCGCCGGCCCTGGTCCACACCTCGCGGCTGACCTGGCCGTCCTTCTCCCACTGGTCGTGGAAGGGCACGACCTCCTTCTCCAGGAACGTGCGCACGGAGGAGCGGAAGTCCTCGTGCTCCTGCTCGTAGATGGACGGACGAGTACTCATCAGCTGACCCACTCCTTGATCTGCGCGACGGTGGCCACCGGGTCGTCCGACACGGGGGAGATCTGCAGGTTCGTGACGCCGGCCTCCTGGAAGGCGGCGATGCGCTCCTGGACGTACGACGCCGGGCCGACCAGGTTGCCGGCCTCGAGCCACTCGGTGGGGACGAGGGCCTCGGCGTCGCGCTTGTTGCCGTCCAGGTAGAGGTCCTGGATCTGCTTCGCCTCCTTCTCGTACCCGTAGTGGCAGGCGAGCTCGTTGTAGAAGTTCTTGCCCCGTGCGCCCATCCCGCCGACGTAGAGCGCGTAGAGCGGACGCATCAGGTCGAGCAGCTTCTTGGTGTCCTCGCCCTCGCCGATCGCGACCATGCCGCCGGCGGAGATCTCCAGCGGCGCCAGGTCGGCGGAGCGCTTGGCCGTGCCCTTGGCGAGCGCGTCACCCCAGACGTCGCCTGCCTTCTCCGGCAGGAAGAGGAAGGGCAGCCAGCCGTCGGCGACCTCCGCGGTCATCGCGACGTTGTTGTCACCGAGCGCCGCGACCCAGATGGGGATGGCGTTGCGCTCGACCTTGGTGAGGATCTTGAGCGGCTTGCCGAGGCCGAGGCCCTGGTCGGCGGGCAGCGGGAGGGTGAAGATCTTGCCCTGGTGCTCCAGGCGCTCGCGGCGCAGGCCCTGGCGCAGGATCTGGATGACCTCGCGGGTGCGGCCGAGGGGCTTGTCGTACGGCAGGCCGTGGAAGCCCTCGATCACCTGCGGGCCGGAGGCGCCGAGCCCGATGACCGCGCGGCCACCGGACACGTTGTCCAGCCCGGCCGCGGTCTGCAGCAGCGCGCTCGGCGTACGTGAGAAGACGTTGAGGATGCCGGCACCGATCTCGATGGTCTCGGTCTTGGCGGCGAGGTAGCCCATCAGCGTGGGGGAGTCGAAGCCGTAGGCCTCGGCGACCCACACGGTGTCGAGCCCGGCCTTCTCCAGGCCGACGACCTGGTCGGCTGCGTCGCGGGGGTTGCCCGAGTACATGAGCGGTGTCGAGAGCTTCATTGTGACAGCATAACTGTCACGGTCGTGTCGCGGGCAAGAGGTGGCGCGGACGAGGAGTTTCATCGGCCGGCCGATGAAACTCACGCTGGGACGATGAAGCTTTGTCGTCCGAGCAGGAGATTCGTCGGCCGGCCGATGAAACTCGCCCCGTCAGCCCCGCCCGTGCCAGCTGTCCCAGAGGGCGGCGTAGGAGCCGCCAGCGGCGACCAGCTCGTCGTGCGAGCCGAGCTCGGCGATCCGGCCGTCCTCGACGACCGCGACCCGGTCGGCGTCGTGGGCGGAGAAGAGCCGGTGCGCGATCGCGATCACCGTGCGGCCCTCGAGCACCGCCGCGAGCGAGCGCTCGAGGTGACGGGCGGCGCGCGGGTCGATCAGCGACGTGGCCTCGTCGAGCACCAGCGTGTGCGGGTCGGCCAGCACCAGCCGGGCCAGGGCGATCTGCTGGGCCTGCGCCGCGCTGACCGCGCGACCGCCGGAGCCGACCTCGGTGTCGAGGCCCTCGGGCAGGGCGTCGACCCAGTCGAGCGCGTCCACGGCGTCGAGGGCGCCGCGTACGTGGTCGTCGGTCGACCCGGGCCGCGCCAGCACGAGGTTGTCGCGGATCGATCCCACGAAGACGTGGTGCTCCTGGGTCACGAGCGCGACGTGGCCGCGCAGGTCGTCGAGCGGCAGCTCGGTGAGGCCCACGCCGCCGACGGTGACCGACCCGGTGCGCGGCGGGTGGATGCCCGCGAGCAGCCGCCCGAGCGTGGACTTGCCGGCGCCCGAGGGACCGACCATCGCGATCCGCTCCCCGACGCCGATGTCGAGGTCGACGCCGTGCAGCACGTCGCGACCCTCGACGTACGAGAAGCGCACGTCCTCGGCGGCGATCTGCTCACCGACCGGCTCGCGCCCGCTGACCTCGCGGTCGTCGGGGACCTGCGCGACGCCGAGCAGGCGCGCCAGCGACGCGGCGCCGAGCTGCAGCTCGTCGAGGATCGACACGATCCGGTCGACCGGGTCGATCAGCATCTGCACGTAGAGCGTGGCCGCCGTGACCGCGCCGAGCGAGACCTGCCCCTGGGTGTAGAGGTAGCCGCCCAGGAGCAGCGTCGCCACCGTCGGGATCAGGTAGGCGATCTCCATGTTGGGGAAGAAGACGGTGCGCAGGTAGAGCGTGTACCGCTCGGCCAGGTAGGAGGTGCGGATGTCGTCGTCCATCGTCGCGACCCGCTCGTCGCCGAGGCCGAGCGCCTCGACGGTGCGGGCACCCTCGACGGTCTCGGTGAGGGTGGCGTTGATCTGGGAGTACGTCGCGCTCTCGCGCAGGTAGCCGTCCTTGGCCCGCCTGAGGTACCAGCGCAGCCCGATCACGAGCGGGGGTACGCCGAGCAGGCACGGCACCGCGACCCACCAGCCGACGCTGATCGCGGCGGCCAGGGTCAGCACGGCCGTGATCACCGCGATCGTCCACTCGGGCAGGGCCATCCGCACCGACCAGCCGAGCTGGTCGACATCGCGGCTGGTGCGGGTCAGCAGGTCGCCGGAGCCGGCGTCCTCGACCACCCCGACCGGCAGCGCCAGCGTGTTGTCGACGAAGTCCTCGCGGAGCTCCGCGAGCACCTGCTCGGCCAGCACCTGGCTGAGGTAGCGCGCGAAGCGGGTGATCACGGTCTGCGCCAGGAGGAAGCCGGCGAGCAGGGCGATGATCGTGTCGACGTGGCCCACGGTGGTGCCCTGCTCGACGGCCTCGACCAGGCCGCCGAGGAGCCGCGGCGCCGCCAGTCCGGCGAGCGCCGCCAGCACGTGCAGCACGAGCGCGCCGTACAGCATCCGGGGGTGCCGGCGGGCCAGCGCGCCGACGTAGGTGCGGACGGCGGGAGTGTCGGCGACCGGCAGGTGGGTGGTCATCGGCCCGTCACCTCCAGCTCCGACATCTCAGACTCGCGAGTGACGACGCGGCGGTACGCCGGGTCGCTGGCCAGCAGGTCGGTGTGGGTGCCGACGGCGACCACGCGTCCGCCGTCGAGGAAGGCGACCGCGTCGGCGGCGGCGAGCATCAGCGGGCTGGTCGAGGTGACCACGGTCGTCCGGCCCGCGCGGCGACCGCGCAGCCGGGCTGCGATCCGGGCCTCGGTGTGGGCGTCCACGGCGGAGGTCGGCTCGACGAGCACCAGCACCTCCGGGTCGATGGCGAGGGCGCGCGCGAGCACGAGCCGCTGCCGCTGACCGCCCGAGAAGCTGCGGCCGCGCTCGGCGACGAGCGAGTCGAGGCCGTCGGGGAGCGACTCGAGGACGTCGCCGGCCGAGGCGGTGTCGAGGGCGCCCGCGACGTCGCCGTGACCCGTGAGGTCGAGGCTGTCGCCGAGGCGCCCGGAGAAGAGCGTCGCGCCGGTGTCGGAGACGACGACGCGCTCGCGGACCTCCGTGGGGTGCAGCGAGGTGAGCGGCACGCCGCCGAGGCGTACGTCGTCGTCGATCGGGGAGGCGGTCATGCCCAGGCGGTCCGCGAGCTCGGCGGAGTCGTCGGGCTGCTCGCTCACGATCGCGGTCAGCAGGCCGGCGCGGACCACCAGACCGGTGCGGGTGTCGACGAGGTCGGAGCCGATGGCGGGCGACGGGGCGATCTCGGCGGGCACGGTCACCTCCGGCTCGAGCGAGAGCACGTGTGCGATCCGGGTCGCCGCGACCCGCGCGCGGATCAGCTTGTTGGCGAACTCGGTCGCCGTGCGCAGCGGGATCATCAGGAAGGCGGAGTAGCCGTAGAACGCGACCAGCTCGCCGGGGGTGATCGAGCCGGCCACGGCGTACCGCGCGCCGATCCAGACCACGATGACCACGAAGAGCCCGGGCAGGAAGACCTGCAGCGCGTCGAGCACCGACTGGAGCTTGGCGACCTGGACGCCGGCGGTCCGGGTGGTCTGCGACTCGCGGCGGTAGCGGTCGAGAAAGACCTGCTCGCCGCCGACGCCCCGCAGCACCCGCAGGCCGCCGACGATGTCGCTCGCCGTGTTGGAGAGCCGACCCATCAGGTGCCGCTGGTGGGCGCTGCGGCGCTGCAGGGGGGCGAGGAGCGGGGTGACACCCAGCATCAGCAGGGGCACGCCGACCAGCACGACCAGCCCGAGCGTCACGGACGTCTGCAGCAGGATCACCGAGACGACGACGAAGGAGACGATCGCGCCGGCGAAGCGGGCCGAGACGTCCATGACCTGGCCGACGTGCGAGAGGTCGTTGGTGCCGATCGCGACCACCTCACCGGTCGAGACCCGCCGCGGCAGGGTGGCGCCGAGTCGGGTCGTCTGACGGGTCACGAGCTGGACGACGCGGTACGCCGCGATCAGCCAGTTCGTGACGGCGAACCGGTGCCGCATGATGCCGGCGGCGGCCTGGACCAGGCCGATGCCGAGGAGCACGGCGGCCCACTCGACCAGCTGCTCGCGGTCCTTCGCGGCGACACCGTCGTCGATGGCGTGACCGATCACGGCGGGCAGCACGGCCTGGGCGCTCATCCAGACGATGCCGAAGAACATCCCTCCGGCCAGCGTCGGCCACTGCTGACGGGCCATCCACCACAGGAAGCCTCCGGGCGTGCCGGTCTGCGGCGTACCGGGATGGTCGAGGGAGAGCTGGCGCACCCACCCACGCTAGGGACTCGACCCCTTCGTCAGCGAATTGTTTTCGCGGTGACGACCGTCACCCTCCCGAGACGGTGTCGAGCTGACCGCAGGAGGCCTTGGCGAAGTCGATCGCGTTCTTGGCCCCGGCGATGGTCATCCGCAGCGTGATCTGGCCCGGACGGCCGGCGAGGTGCAGGCCGATCTTGAACGCCGTGGCGCCGCCCGACTCCAGGAACGCGTGGTCGTCGCAGCGGTTGGGCTTGATGGGCAGGTCGACCCGCGACGGTGCGTCGGTGCCGCGGACCGTGACGTCGGGCCGCCACACGTCGGTCCCGACCGGTGCCAGGATCGGCGTGCCGGACACCGTGTCGATGACCAGGTCGGGGCCGTCCTCGCCCGTCGGGCGTACGACGAGCGTGAGCGTGCCGGGGTCACCGGCCTTGCCGCTGAAGGGGATCTCGTCGTCCCAGGCCAGGTCGGCGACCTGGCCGATCGCCAGCTCGAGGCAGCGCGCGGTCGTGAAGCGGCCGGCGACGTCGGTCGAGTCCTCGACCGGGACCGTCGTGGTGGTGTCGCCGTAGGTGACGGTGACGGTTCCGGTGCCCCGCGGGTGGTCGCAGGCAGGACGCGGCGGGAGGTAGAGCTGGAAGCCGCGCTCGGACTGCGAGGGGACCGCCCGCAGGCGCGTCCCGGCCAGTGCCGTCCGGAAGCGCGGGTCGCGGTAGGTGACCCGGACCGGCGTGATGGTGTCGGCGGTGTCGTTGTCGATCCAGACCTCCATCCGCCCGGCCGCGGCGTCGCGCGAGGACTGCCGCATGTCCGCGACGAGATTGCCGGTCGGCGGTCCCTGGGTCGGCATCGGCAGCGGCGAGAGCGTGCGGATCGACCTGCTCGCGGTCGGCTCCGGGGTCGCGGCGTCGGAGCCGTCGTCGGCACAGCCGGCGAGCAGGATCAGGCAGGTGAGCGCGAGGCCGAGCCGGCGTCGCATGTCAGCCGGCCAGCCCGTCGATGACCTCGGCGCCGGGGAGCTCGGCGGCCAGGTGGCCCGGCAGGAGCAGCTTGGAGCGTCGTACGCCGGATCCGATCACCGCGACCTCGACGTCGAGGACGCGGCTGTCGACCAGGAGGCGCCAGGTGCTCGGCAGCCCGACCGGCGTGATCCCGCCGTACTCCATGCCGGACTCCTCGACCGCGCGGTCCATCGCCAGGAAGGAGGCCTTGCGGACGTCGAGCGTGCGCTTCACCAGGTTGTTGACGTCCGCGCGGGTGTCGGCGCGCACGAGGCAGGCGGCGACCCGCTCCTCACCGTCGCGCCGACCACCGACCAGGACGCAGTTGGCACCGGTGTCGAGGCCGAGGTCGTAGGCCTCCGCCAGGGCCGCGGTGTCCGCGATCGCCGGGTCGATCTCGACGACCCCGACCTGCCCGGCGTGCGCCCAGCCGCGGAGTGCGGCGGCCACCGGCTCGGCCAGCAGGTCGGGGCGGTCCAGGGCCGGCACGGTCTCGAGGCGGCCGAGGGTCGGAGTGCTCATGGCCCCATCCTGGCGGACGGGCCGGGCTGACCGGGAGCAGTGTCTAGGAAGTGGCGGACGCCGACCGACCGCGCCGGCGGCGCAGCGGGCCGGTCATGGCGTACAGCCCGGCGCCGGCGGTGCCGATCAGCGCCACGTGCGCGCCGATCGCCTGCGCCGCGACGACGGACGCGACGGCCCCGTGTGCCCCGAAGGCCCATCGGCGGACCTGGCTGCTGGCTGCGCGGCCGGTGCAGGACCAGGCGGCGAAGTGCTCGCAGTTGTTGCGGAAGAGCCGGTAGCCCGCCACCCCGAGGCGCGACTCGGCGTGCCGCATCGTGTCGTCGGGGCTCAGCCGCTGCTGGTAGGAGCGCACCTGCACGGTGCCACCGGCGGCGAACTCGGCCATGGAGGTGCGGGCGATGCACCGGTCCCGGCCGCGCGGTCCGGCGTAGTGGATCACCGTGTCGTCGCCGCCGTCGATGCCGTGGTGGCTGTAGCGGAGACCACGACGCACGAAGACGTGGTCCCCACGCGCCATGGCTGCTCTTGCCCTTCGTCCAGTGCTGCTGCGCCGCAGAGCCTAACCGGGGTCCACCCGCAACCCCGTGTTCACGTCACCCATGCCGGCCGGCCACCCGGCTGGGCTCTGCTGGAGCCATGCGACAGGCCGACCCTCTCGTCATCGCCCACCGCGGAGCCCCCGGCTACCGGCCCGAGCACACGCTGGCGTCGTACCGCCTGGCGATCGCGCTCGGCGCCGACTACGTCGAGCCGGACCTGGTGTCCACGAAGGACGGCGTCCTCGTCGCGCGGCACGAGGCCGAGATCAGCCGGACGACGAACGTCGGGCGGCGCGGCGAGTTCGCGGATCGGCTGACCACCAAGGAGATCGACGGCCGGCTGGTCTCGGGCTGGTTCGTCGAGGACTTCACCCTGGCGGAGCTCAAGACGCTGCGCGCCGTCGAGCGGCTGCCCGAGCTGCGGCCGCACAACACCCGGTTCGACGGGCGCTACGACATCCCGACCTTCGACGAGATCCTCGGCCTGGTGGCCGTCGAGTCGCAGCGGCTGGGCCGGGAGATCGGCGTCTACCCCGAGACCAAGAGCCCCGCACACTTCGCCGACCTCGGCCTCGCGCTCGAGGAGCCGCTGCTCGATGCCCTGTCCGTGCACGGGTACGGCGGCCCGGAGGCGCCGGTCTTCATCCAGTCCTTCGACCCCGCCAACCTGCAGTGGCTGCGGTCCCGGACCGGGCTGCCGCTGGTGCAGCTGGTCGAGGCCACCGGGCGCCTCGACCTGGTGACCTCGACTGGTCTGCGGCGGGTCGCCCAGTGGGCCGACGCCGTCGGCGTCGCCAAGGACCTGGTCCTGCCCCGGCACCCCGGCTCCGGCACGATCGGCGACCCGTCGGCACTGGTGGCCGACGCGCACGCGGCCGGCCTGCTCGTGCACGTGTGGACGATGCGCGACGAGAACGCCTTCCTGCCGACCGGCTACCGACGTGGCGAGAGCCCGTCCGACCCCGGGGACTCGATCGAGGAGACGCAGGCGTTCCTCGACGCGGGGGTGGACGGGCTCTTCACCGATCAGCCGGACACCACTCTCGAAGCCAGGCGGCTTCACGCCTCCGGCATGAGGATCCACGCCGCGACGTAGCCGATCGCGACCGCGCCACCGCTGAAGAGCGCGGCGACGACCGTGAGCAGGCGGACCAGGGTCGGGTCGAGCCCGAGGTAGTCGGCGACGCCCGAGCAGACCCCGGCCATCATCCGGTCGTCGGCGCGGCGGGTCAGTCGCTTGCTGGTGATGGTGTTCATCGGATCTCCTCGTCGGTCTCCAGGACCGTGGTGTCGGTGCTGCTGGTGGTGGACGTGGTGGCGTCCGTGCCGGCATCCGTGCCGGTGTCGGCGGTGAGGGGGGAGTCGGCGGGCGGGATCCAGCCGACCTGGCGGGTGGTCCAGCGCTTGCTCCCGGACACGCCGATGGCGAGCAGGCCGGCGAGGCCGGCGAGCACCCAGGGGACCGGGAGCAGCCAGCGGACGTCACCGGTGCCCACGACGTCGCCCTGGACCAGTGCCCAGACGCCGACCAGGCCGAGGAACGCGATCCCCATGACCAGGTGGCCGACGTTGACGGGGTGCCGTCCGGACTGGCGGTCGGTCTGCAGGTCTGTCGTTGTCGTGCTCATCGGTGGTGCACCTCGATCGCGCCGACGCCGAGGTCGGCATTGATGGTGATCCGGGGGTCGCTGACCGACCCCTCGAAGGCGGTCATGGTGGTGTTGATGCCGCCGTTCTCCCGGTCGAAGACCTGGATGTTGCCCGGTCCGTCGACGCTCGCGTTGACCCGCGCTCCGAGGCCGGGCGGCAGGATCACCTCGAGGTGTCCCACGTCGCCCCGGACCGCGATGGTGCGCCCGTCGAGCGCGGTGAGGTCGGCGACGTCGCGCAGGTCGAGCACGATCTCGCCGGCGTCGACCTGGTAGTCGCTCTCGACGCCCGCCGCCGTCAGTGGCCTGGCGTCGACGGTGTCACCGTCCCACTGGTCGGCCGCGGTCGCGCCGGCCAGCACGACCGTCGCGATCAGGCCGACCAGGACGATGCCGCCCGCGCGGCCGAAGAACGCGCCGATCACCAGCATCACGCCGCAGATCGCGACGGCCAGGGCGGGGTACGCCGGACCGGCGACGTTCGCGCCAGCCAGGTCGATCATGCCCAGGAGCCCCTCAGCCAGCGCGATCAGCGCGAGCGTGAACCAGAAGAGGATCGGCCCCCGACGGCGCGGGTTCGGCACCCGCTGCGGGACCGGCTGCACCGGTGGGTAGTACGGCGGGGCCGCGGTGTAGGCCGGCGCCTCGTAGCCGGGCGCCGTGGAGATCGGCGCCTCGTAGCCGGGCGCGGTGTACGTCGGCGCGGTGTAGGTCGGTGCGGTGTAGGTCGGCGCGGTGGCGGGGCCGGTGTAGACGGGAGCGGTGTAGGTGGGAGCGGCGTACGCCGAAGCGGGGTAGGGCGTGGTCTGGTCGGGCGCGACCGGCGGCACGGGACCGTAGTAGGCCTGCGGCGGCTGCGGTGCCGGCTTGTTGCGGGTCAGGATCCACAGGGCGACCAGCGCGACGACCGCGAGCGGCCAGGGGAACCAGAAGGCTCCCCAGCTGTCGCCGATCAACGCGATCGCGGCGAGCACGCCGACGCCGACCAGCACGATGGAGCGGGTGCGGTCGTCGAGGTTGATCGTCGCCTGGGGATCGTTGTCGCTGGGCACCAGGAGCCAGCAGGCGCCGTAGAGGATCAGGCCGGCGCCACCGAAGAAGACCAGGACGACGAAGGCGACGCGCAGCACGAGCGGGTCGACGTCGAGGTGCCGGCCCAGGCCGCCCGCCACTCCCGCCACCTTGCGGTCGCTGATCGAGCGCCGCAGGCGACCGAGGTCGCGGACCTCGTCGCGGGTGACCCGCGGCCCACCGGCGGCCGGGGCGCCGGCGTCCGAGGGCGGGGGAGGTGCTTCGGGCGGTGTGGTGTTCATGGCTCCAGCGTGCTCGGTCCGCAGCCCCCGCACCATCGGGGACGACCCTGATCCTCGCCGGGGGCGGGACCCCGGTGGTCAGGGGCGAGTCGGGGTCAGCCCTCATGGTCGGGGGCTGTCCGTTGTGTGACGATTGAGTGGAGATGAGCAGCACACACGGCACCGCGGTCGACCCCGGTGCGACCGGGACCCGCCGAGCGAGCCGCCGAGCGACCCGCGACACCCAGGAGCCGATCCTGGGCGGCGTCGCCGCCGGTCTGGCCCACCACCTGGCCGTGCCGGTCCTGTGGGTGCGTGCCGGCTTCGTCCTCGCCGCGTTCCTCGGTGGGTTCGGCGTCGCCTTCTACGCCGGCCTGTGGTGGATGCTGCCCTCCGACCAGCGCTTCGAGACGGCCGCGCCGGGCATCGAGAGCGCCACCCGCGGGGGCCGACGCCCGGGGCGCATCCGGCGCCTGGGCGACGTCGGCCCGGCGGTCGCGCTCGCGGCCCTGGGCTTCGGGGCGATCCTGCTGCTCGAGGCGGTGCTCGGTCGGGGCGCGGTCTTCTGGCCGCTGCTGATCGGCATCGTCGGCGTCGCGCTGCTGTGGCGCCAGGCCGACGAGGCCCAGCGCGAGCGCTGGGTGGAGAGCACCGGCCGGGTCGCCCCGATGCGGGTCGTCTTCGGCAACGGTGGCTGGGCGTCGTACGCCCGGGTGGCCGCCGGCGTCGGGCTGATCGTGCTGGCGCTCGTGCTCTACTCCGCCCACGGCGGCTCGCTGTCGATGGCTCGCGACATCATCGTCGCCGCGCTCCTGACGGTCGTCGGGCTCGCGATCGTGATCGGCCCGTGGGTCTACCGTCTCGCCGCCGACCTCTCCGACGAGCGCGCAGAGCGGGTGCGCACCCAGGAGCGTGCCGACGTCGCCGCGCACCTGCACGACTCGGTGCTGCAGACCCTCGCGCTGATCCAGAAGAACGCCGACGACGGCGCCACGGTCGCCCGCCTGGCCCGGGCCCAGGAGCGCGACCTGCGCGCCTGGCTGTACGCCGGCGAGTCCACCGACGAGCGCACCGTGGCCAGCGCCCTGCGGGGTGCGGCCGCCCGCACCGAGGACGAGTACGCCGTCTCCGTGGACGTCGTCAACGTCGGTGACTGCGACTTCGGCGAGGAGCTGCGGCCGATCGTGCACGCCACGGGCGAGGCGGTCACCAACGCCGCGAAGCACGCCGGCACCGGCAAGGTCGACGTGTACGCCGAGATCACGCCCGACGCGGTCGACGTCTTCGTGCGCGACCGCGGGCGCGGCTTCGACCCCGCTACGGTGCCCGCGGACCGGTACGGCGTACGCAACAGCATCGTGGACCGGATGCAGCGACACGGCGGCTCGGCCGAGATCCGGTCCGCGCCCGGCGACGGGACCGAGGTGCGGCTGCACCTGGCCCGCCAGCCCCGACAGGAGGAGCACGATGAGTGAGCAGCGCGGTGGGGTAGGGGTCGTGATCGTCGACGACCACGCGATGTTCCGCAGGGGCGTGCGCGCGGAGCTGGAGAGCGTCGGCCGTGGGGTCGTCACGATCCTGGCGGAGGCGGCCGACGTCGACGAGGCGATCGCCGCGGTCACCCTGCACCGGCCCCAGGTGGTGCTGCTCGACGTGCACCTGCCCGGTGGCGGCGGCGTCGAGGTGATGCGGAGGATGGCGACGACCGGTGCCTCGCCCGACACCCGCTACCTGGCGCTGAGCGTCAGCGACGCCGCGGAGGACGTCATCGGCACCATCCGTGGCGGCGCCCGCGGCTACGTCACCAAGACGATCACCGGTCCCGAGCTGGTCCAGGCCATCGGTCGGGTCGCCGAAGGCGATGCCGTCTTCTCGCCGCGACTCGCGGGCTTCGTCCTGGACGCGTTCTCGGGCTCGATCGACGTCGCGGCCGTGGACGAGGACCTCGACCGGCTGACCGAGCGGGAGCGCGAGGTGATGCGCCTGATCGCCCGCGGCTACGCCTACAAGGAGGTCGCCAAGGAGCTGTTCATCTCGATCAAGACCGTCGAGACCCACATGTCCAGCGTGCTGCGCAAGCTCCAGCTCTCCTCACGCCACGAGCTGACCCGCTGGGCCTCGGACCGCCGCCTGCTCTGACCCGGACCGTTTCGGTCGTCGTGCCCCGGGTACCTACGGGCGGTGACGACGACCGCCGGGTCCGACCTGGACAAGCACGGCCCGAGCGACCTGAAGCGGTCCATCACCGGTCGGCTGCTCTTCTTCTACGTGCTCGGCGACGTCCTCGGGTCGGGCATCTACGTCCTGATCGGCCTGGTCGCCGGCGCGGTCGGCGGTGCGTTCTGGCTGGCCTTCGCCATCGGCGTCACCGTCGCGACCGTCACCGGACTGGCGTACGCGGAGCTGGTCACCAAGTACCCCCGAGCCGCCGGCGCCGCCCTCTACGTCAACAAGGCGTTCGGCAACCGCTTCCTCACCTTCGTGATGGCGGTCTGCATGCTGTCGGCCTGCTTCGCGGCGGCCGGGTCGCTGGCCACCGGCTTCGCGGCGTACTTCGACGAGATCTGGTCCCTGCCGCCGGCGTTGCTCGTCTCGCTCGGGTTCGTGGTGGTCCTCACCGTCGTCAACTACGTGGGCATCACGGAGTCGGCGGTCGCCAACATGCTGATGACGTTCGTCGAGGTCGCCGGGCTCCTGGTGATCATGGCGATCGGCATCGTGTACGTCGCGCAGGGCAAGGCCGACTTCGCCACGCTCGGCGAGTTCCACACCGACGACAACCCGGTCCTGGCCGTGGTCGCCGGCGTGGCGCTCGCCTTCTTCGCGATGACCGGCTTCGAGAACGCCGCCAACGTGGCCGAGGAGACGGTGGACCCGCGCCGGACCTTCCCCCGCGCGCTCGTCGCCGGCATGGTGACCGCGGGCGTCGTCTACGTGCTGGTCGCGATCACGGCCGCCCTCGTCGTGCCCGTCAGCACCCTCGCCGACTCCGACGCCGCGCTCCTGGAGGTCGTGAAGGCCGACGTGCTGCCCCTCCCGGTCGGGGTGATGACCACGCTCTTCGCGGCGATCGCCATGGTCGCGATCGCCAACACCACGTTGGTCTCGGTGGTCACCCAGTCCCGTATCCTCTACGGGATGGCCCGCGAG
This sequence comes from Nocardioides sp. URHA0020, assembly GCF_000620705.1. Classification (GTDB taxonomy): domain Bacteria; phylum Actinomycetota; class Actinomycetes; order Propionibacteriales; family Nocardioidaceae; genus Nocardioides. The sequence continues at coordinate 167,834 of NZ_JIAR01000033.1, read as the reverse complement.
GACGTGGTCCCGGGTGCCTTCGCGCGGGTCCACTCGCACCGACGCAGCCCGTGGGTCGCCCTGTGCTTCGCCGGGCTCGTCGTGTGCTCCCTCCTGCTCGCGGGCTGGCTGCTCAACCAGGCCGGCGTCGGGCTCGACGTCGTCGCCCGTCTCGCCACGGTCACCGTCGTCTTCACGCTGTTCATCTACGCCCTTGTCATCGTGTCGTGCCTCAAGCTCCGCGGCAGCGACGACGACGGTGACAACTACCGTGCCCCCACGGCACTGCTCGTCGCGGGGCTCGTCGGCAACGTCGTGCTCCTCGCCTACGTCGTCTACGACGACCCGCACTCGCTCATCTGGTGCGCCGCGCTGCTCGCCCTCGGCCTGGCCCTGTACGTCGCCGAGCGGCTCTTCGGCAGGCGCGACCGGGCGACCTCCGCAGTGCGCTAGACCCGAGGATCCCCGCGAAGGTCCGCGGAGTTCTTCGCTCAGGTCACCCCACGGATGGCCGATATGCCCCGTCGAAGGCACGAACGACGAGAGGCAACCCCCGTGGATGAGATCGACGAGATCGTCCAGGAGTTCCTCGTGGAGAGCCACGAGAACCTGGATCAGCTCGACCGCGACCTGGTCGCGCTCGAACGAGAGCCCGACTCCCGCGACCTCCTGGGCAGCATCTTCCGCACCATCCACACGATCAAGGGCACCAGCGGGTTCCTCGCCTTCGGTCAGCTGGAGTCGGTGACCCACGTCGGCGAGAACCTGCTCGCCCGGCTGCGTGACGGCAAGATGTCGATGAGCCCCCAGACCACCGACGTGCTCCTCGCGATGGTGGACAAGGTCCGCGACCTGCTCGCCGCGATCGAGAACGACGGCACCGAGGGCCAGACCGACGTCAGCGTCGTGGTCGCCCAGATCACCGCGATCCTCGAGGGCAAGGCACCCGAGCCGGTAGCCGCCGCTCCGGTCGAGGAGCCGGTCGCCGAGACCGTGGCCGCGCCCGTCGCCCAGCCGGCCGCCCCGGTCGCCCAGCCGGTCGCCCAGCCGGTCGCCCAGCCCGACCCCGGGAGCCCCGCGGTGGAGCACGAGGAGCCCGCCCATCGCCGGACCGTCGCCGAGTCCTCGATCCGCGTCGACGTCGACCTCCTCGACACCCTGATGCGCCTGGTCGGTGAGCTGGTGCTCACCCGCAACCAGGTCGTCCGCCAGGCCGGTGACCTGCAGGACGTCGACCTGATGCGCTCCTCGCAGCGCCTCAACCTGATCGCGAGCGAGCTGCAGGAGGGGGTCATGAAGACCCGCATGCAGCCGATCGACAACCTCTGGTCCAAGCTGCCGCGCGTCGTCCGCGACCTCGGCGCCAACTGCGGCAAGCAGGTCTCGCTGACCATGGTCGGCAAGGAGACCGAGCTCGACCGCACGCTGCTCGAGGCCGTCAAGGACCCGCTCACGCACCTCGTGCGCAACGGCGTCGACCACGGGCTCGAGAGCCCCGAGGACCGCGTCGCGGCCGGCAAGCCGGCCGAGGGCGTCCTGACCCTGCGCGCCTACCACCAGGGTGGCCAGGTCGTCGTCGAGGTCAGTGACGACGGCGCCGGCATCGACTCCGAGAAGGTGGCCGCGAAGGCCATCGAGCGCGGCCTGCGCACCCAGGCCCAGATCGCGCAGATGTCGCCGACCGACATCCTCCAGCTGATCTTCGTCGCCGGCTTCTCGACCGCCGCCGCCGTGACCAACGTGTCCGGCCGCGGCGTCGGCATGGACGTCGTCAAGACCAACATCGAAGGCATCGGCGGCACCATCGAGGTCGAGTCGGTCGTCGGACGCGGCACGACGTGCCGCCTCCGCATCCCGCTCACCCTCGCGATCGTGCCGGCCCTCACCGTCGAGTGCGCGGGCGACCGCTACGCCATCCCGCAGGTCAGCCTGCTGGAGCTCGTCTCGCTCGACGCCGACCGGGCCGCGAGCGCCGTCGAGGACATCAACGGTGCCTCCGTCTACCGCCTCCGGGGCACCCTCCTGCCGCTCGTGCGCCTCGCCGACGTGCTGGGTGTGGAGTCCGTCCGCTCCGACGGCCACGTCGTCATCGCGGTCCTGCAGGCCGAGGGCAAGCGCTTCGGCCTGGTGATCGACCGGGTGCTCAGCACCGAGGAGATCGTGGTCAAGCCCCTCGGCTCCCAGATGAAGGCGATCGGCACCTACTCGGGTGCCACCATCCTCGGTGACGGCCGGGTGGCGCTGATCCTCGACGTCCAGGCGCTCGCCCGGCGGGTGCTCAACGCCGATGCGCTGGACCAGGACGACGCCGACGAGCGCGACTCCCGCGGTGCCGTGGCCGAGAGCCTGCGGCTGCTGGTCGCCGGTCTCGGCGGTGGCCGTCGGGTGGCGATCCCGCTGTCGTCGGTCACCCGCCTGGAGAACTTCGACCAGTCCGCCGTCGAGCGGATCGGCAACCGCGAGGTCGTGCAGTACCGCGGCGGGATCCTCCCGGTGGTGCGCCTCAACAACTACTACGGCGCGCTCAGCGACCGCGAGGGCGACGAGCTGGTGGTGGTCATCTACACCGTCGGTGAGCGCAGCGTCGCGATCGCCGTCGACGAGATCGTCGACATCGTCGACGAGAACACCGAGTTCCACGACGAGGTCACCGACCACGGCGTCCTCGGCTCGACCCTGGTCCGCGACCGCATCGTCGAGGTCCTCGACGTCCGCGCCGCGATCCTGTCGGCCGACCCGACCTTCTACACCGCGTCCGACGAGTTCGACGCCCAGCTCCAGGAGACGATGTGAGCACCCGACTGGTGACCTTCACCCTCGACGGCCGGCTGTACGGCGTCGACGTGAACGCGGTGCAGGAGGTCCTGCGCGGCCAGCCGCAGACGCGGATCCCGCTGGCGCCCGAGAGCGTCTCCGGGCTGATCAACCTCCGCGGCCAGGTGCTGAGCGCGCTCGAGCTGCGCGCCCGCCTCGGCCTGCCGGACCGTGACGCCGACCGGGAGCCGATGCTCGTCGTCGTCCGGGTCGCCGGCGAGACCATCGCCCTGCTCGTGGACAGCATCGGGGCTGTCATGGACGTCGACGACGACCAGTTCGAGCTGCCGCCCGACACCCTCAGCGGCCCCGCGCGGGAGTTCCTGCACGGTGCCTACAAGCTCGACAGCCAGCTGTTGCTGGCTCTGGACGTCGACAGAGCCGTCGCCGCCTAAGCACCACCCCGAGACCACACCCCGAGGAAACTGACATGTCTCTGAACATCACCTGGACGGTGGGCCGCAGGCTCACCGCGATCGCCGGTATCGGCGCCGTCACCGCCGTGTTCGTCGCGGGCGTGGCCTACTCCGGCTTCCGTGGCCTGGACGACGACTCCACCAAGCTCGCCTCCTACCAGGAGGCACGCTCGCTGATGCACGCGCTCGACACCCGCTCCAGCGAGCTCAAGGTCGACGGCCTCAAGGCCGCGGTTTACCAGGACAACGCCTCCATCGCCCAGGACGTCGTGGACGACACCGCGACGATCAAGGACCTGATGAGCCAGCTCCACGCGCTCGACCTCGTGGTCTCCGAGGAGCAGTCAAAGGCGTTCGACCAGGCCTGGGCCGACTACGAGGCGTCCATCTCGGCGTACGTCGACTCCGCCATCGCCGACCAGGCCGCCGCGCGCAAGACCGTGGACGACGTCCAGGCCGCCAACGACAAGATGGACGACCTGCTGTCCGGCTCGATCGAGGGCATCGAGAAGGCTGCCGCCGCGAAGACCGCCGAGGCCGACAGCACCCGGTCCTCGGCGCTCACCCTGCTCGCGGTCGCCGCCCTCATCGGCCTCAGCGCCCTCGTGGCGGTCGCCTTGCTGATCACCCGCTCGATCACCCGGCCGTTGCGCCGCAGCGTCGACGCCCTCAGTGCCTTCGCCGGCGGCGACCTGACCCAGCGGGTCGAGGAGCGGTCGACCGCCGAGCTCGGTGAGCTCGAGGTCGCGCTCAACCAGTCCATCGAGTCGGTGTCCGGCATCGTCGCCGACGTCGTCGGCTCCGCGGACGCCGTCGCCGCCGCCTCCGAGGAGCTCTCGGCCTCGTCGCAGCAGATCGCCGCGGGTGCCGAGGAGACCTCGGTCCAGGCCGACGTCGTGGCCGGTGCCGCCAACGAGGTCTCCCGCAACGTGCAGACCGTCGCCGCCGGCGCCGAGCAGATGGGCGCCTCCATCCGCGAGATCGCCCACTCGGCCAACGAGGCCGCTCGGGTGGCGTCGCAGGCGGTGTCGATGGTCGAGACGACCAACGAGACCGTCGCTCGCCTCGGGACGTCCAGCCAGGAGATCGGCGCGGTCGTCAAGGCGATCACCTCCATCGCCGAGCAGACCAACCTGCTGGCGCTGAACGCCACCATCGAGGCCGCTCGGGCCGGTGAGGCCGGCAAGGGATTCGCGGTCGTGGCCAACGAGGTCAAGGAGCTGGCCCAGGAGACCGCCCGGGCCACCGAGGACATCGCTCGCCGGGTCGAGGCGATCCAGGGCGACACGACCGGTGCGGTCGAGGCGATCGGTGAGATCTCCACGATCATCACCTCGATCAACGACTACCAGCTGACCATCGCCTCGGCGGTCGAGGAGCAGACCGCCACGACCAACGAGATGTCGCGCAACGTCGCGGAGGCCTCGACCGGCTCCGGCGAGATCGCCAACAACATCACCGGTGTCTCGGGCGCCGCCCAGTCGACCACGCAGGCGCTCACCCAGTCGCGCACCGCGATCGACGAGCTCGCCGGCATGGCTGCGGAGCTGCGCAGCCAGATCTCCCGCTTCCAGCGGGCCTGATCGGCGGCAGGGAGCCGCCGGCCCACAGCCGGCGGCTCCCTGCCCTCCAGACGCCCTCCCACCCCCTCGAAGCAAAGGTCACCCTCATGAACCGCCTCCGCACCTGGTCGGTCGCCCGGCGACTCACGGCCGTCGCCGTCATCAGCGGCCTCACCATGGCCGTCCTCGGCGCAGTGGCGATCTCGGGGATCAACGACCTCCGCTCCTCCTCGGAGGAGCAGAACCAGATGGGCTCGACGGCCGGCATGATCCAGTCGCTCAACCTGGTCGCCCAGTCGCTGAGCACCGACGCCTACCTGGCCGCCGGCCTCGACGACCCGTCCGGGGTCCCGGACCAGCTCAAGACCCACCTCGGCGAGCTCCAGGGGATCATGGGCGGCCTCGAGGACATGGACCTCGCGACCAGCAAGCTCCAGCTGAGCGCCGAGGACTCGGCTGCCTTCCAGAAGGCGTTCGAGGACTACGTGACCACGGTGTCCGCCTTCGTGCAGGGCGCGCTGACCGACCAGGCGGCCGCCCGCCACCAGCTCGACGAGATCCAGTCCGCGAGCGACCAGCTCAACGCGATGGTCAAGGAGGCCGTGACGACCGTCGCGGCCGCCGCGGACGCCTACAGCGCCGAGCAGGACGGGGTGCGCCACCGCGTGCTCTGGACCACGGTGATCACCGGTGTGCTCGGCCTGGTGCTCCTCATCGGCCTGATCACCGCGATCTCCCGCTCGATCGTGCGGCCGCTGCGCCGCAGCGTCGGCGTGCTGACCGCGTTCGCCGGCGGTGACCTGGCCCACCGGGCGGAGGAGACCTCGGCTGCGGAGCTCGGCGACCTCGAGCGTGCCCTGAACCGGTCGATCGAGTCGGTCTCGGCGATCGTGACCGCGGTCCAGGGCTCCGCGGACGCCGTCGCCGCCGCCTCCGAGGAGCTCTCGGCGTCCTCGCAGCAGATCGCCGCGGGTGCCGAGGAGACCTCGGTGCAGGCCGGCGTCGTGGCCGGTGCCGCGGACGAGGTGTCGCGCAACGTGCAGACCGTCGCCGCCGGTGCCGACGAGATGGGTGCCTCGATCCGCGAGATCGCGAGCTCGGCCAACGACGCTGCTCGGGTGGCGACCGAGGCGGTCAGCATCGTGGAGCGCACCAACGAGACCGTGGCCAAGCTCGGCACCTCGAGCCAGGAGATCGGCAACGTGGTCAAGGTGATCACCTCGATCGCCGAGCAGACCAACCTGCTGGCGCTGAACGCCACGATCGAGGCCGCTCGGGCCGGTGAGGCCGGCAAGGGCTTCGCGGTCGTGGCCAACGAGGTCAAGGAGCTGGCCCAGGAGACCGCCCGGGCCACCGAGGACATCGCTCGCCGGGTGGAGGCGATCCAGGGCGACACGACCGGTGCGGTCGAGGCGATCGGTGAGATCTCCACGATCATCACCTCGATCAACGACTACCAGCTGACCATCGCCTCGGCGGTCGAGGAGCAGACCGCCACCACCAACGAGATGTCGCGCAACGTCGCGGAGGCCTCCACCGGCTCGGGCGAGATCGCCACCAACATCAACGGCGTCGCCACCGCGGCGACGACCACGACCCAGGCCGTCAACCAGACCCTGTCGGCGATCGGCGAGCTCGCTCAGATGGCGGCCTCGCTCCGCACCGAGATCTCTCGGTTCCACCAGGGCTGACCGCCCGCCCCACCCGTTCACCTCGGCAGAAAGACTCCACCGTGACTGAGTTCGTCGGCTCCCGGGCCTCCGGCCACACCCTGATCCGCTGGTTCCGCGACACCAACGTCCGCCCGAAGATCCTGACCGCGGTCGGCCTGTCCGCCGGTGTCGCCGTGATCGTCGGCGTCCTGTCCATCTGGGCCCAGGCCGACGCGGCCGACCGCGCGGACCGGCTGTACGCCGAGAACGTCGAGGGCGTCAGCTCCGTCGAGGACATCACGGCCGCGATCGCCAACATGCGCATCGACGTCCGGAACGCTGTGCTCGCGCAGCTGCCCACCGGCAAGAAGACCGCCGAGGTCCTGCTGGGCCAGCACAAGGCGGACTTCGACGCGGCTGCCGCGTCGTACGCCGACCTGCCGCTCGACGCCGCGCGTCGCCAGGACCTCACCGAGCTCGAGGCGGCGGTCGAGGACTTCATGGCCATCCAGCAGAAGGTGCTGCTGCCCCTCGCCAAGCAGGACAACCTGGCCTTCTGGTGGGTCAAGAACGAGCTCCAGGGCCAGCCGGTGGTCAACGAGATGTACCGGCACGCCGCTGCTCTCACCGCGGCCGAGGCCGCCGACGCCTCCGCCTCGGCGGTCCAGGCCCACGACAGCTACGCCCGCAACCGGCTGGTCACGATCCTGCTGCTCCTGGTGGGCATCAGCCTCTCCGTGGCGCTCGGCTGGCTCGTCGCCAACGCCACGGCCCGCCGGGTCAACCGCGTGCGGGAGGTCGCCCAGGCGCTCGCCGGTGGTGACCTGACCCGTCGCTCCGACCTCGACTCGGCCGACGACGTCGGCACCATGGGTGCGGCGCTCGACGAGGCGACCGACAAGCTGCGCGACCTGATCGGCTCCGTCGTCGGCTCCGCGGACGCGGTCGCCGCCGCCTCCGAGGAGCTCTCGGCGTCCTCGCAGGAGATCGCTGCCGGTGCCGAGGAGACCTCGGTCCAGGCCGACGTGGTCTCCGGTGCCGCGGACGAGGTGTCGCGCAACGTGCAGACCGTCGCCGCCGGTGCGGAGGAGATGGGCGCGTCGATCCGCGAGATCGCGAGCTCGGCCAACGACGCTGCTCGGGTGGCGACCGAGGCGGTCAGCATCGTGGAGCGCACCAACGAGACCGTGGCCAAGCTCGGCACCTCGAGCCAGGAGATCGGCAACGTGGTCAAGGTGATCACCTCGATCGCCGAGCAGACCAACCTGCTGGCGCTGAACGCGACCATCGAGGCTGCTCGGGCCGGTGAGGCCGGCAAGGGCTTCGCGGTCGTGGCCAACGAGGTCAAGGAGCTGGCTCAGGAGACCGCCCGGGCCACCGAGGACATCGCTCGCCGGGTCGAGGCGATCCAGGGCGACACGACCGGTGCGGTCGAGGCGATCGGTGAGATCTCCGCCATCATCACCTCGATCAACGACTACCAGCTGACCATCGCCTCGGCGGTGGAGGAGCAGACCGCGACGACCAACGAGATGTCGCGCAACGTCGCGGAGGCCTCGAGCGGCTCGGGTGAGATCGCGGCGAACATCTCCGGTGTCTCCAGCGCGGCCCAGTCGACGACGCAGGCGCTGTCGCAGTCCCGCTCGGCGATCGACGAGGTCGCCCGGATGGCGGCCGAGCTCCGGTCCGCGGTCAGCTTCTTCAAGTCCTGAGGACGGTGCGGGCCGGACTCGGATGTCCGGCCCGCGCCCGCCGAGGCATCTCACGGCATCTCAAGGCACCGACAAGGCGTCGACAAGGGTCGAGCAAGACCCTGCCCGGCGCCCCCGCCCTCGGGCTACCATCGACCTCGTCCGGTCTCGTGTCCCGGACGGGGTCGTTGGCGTCTCACCAGCCGACCCCGACGACAGGTGGAGGGAGCAAGCCGGTGGCGTACTCCGTGATCGGTGGTCCTGCCCTCGGCTTCGACCTCGCCCGCCTGCCCGGCGGGCACCAGGTCGCCCGAGTGCTGCGGGCGGCCCTGGCCGCCGGCCCCGAGGACCTGGAACGACTCGCCGACTGCCATCCCGGCGCCGGCGTGCGCGAGGAGTGGCGGCGAGCCTGCGCCGGACCGGCGACCGAGACCCCCTCGATGAGCACCGCCCTGCCGCTCGCCGGCTCGGCGCTCCAGGACGCGGCGGCGGGGGAGACCGCGCTGCTGCGGCGGCTGGAGACCAGCCTGCTCGGAGACGCCCACGCCCTCGACCGGCTGCTGCGGCGTGACCTGCTGGACTGGACCTGGCTGCACAGCGGTGCCGTCGCGGTCCAGGACCCGACCGCCTCCCTGGCCGCCGACGTGCTGGCCGACGCGGCGGCGAGCGCCTACCTGCGTGACCAGCTCTCGGACGACCTGCGCCGCGCGATGGCCGGCCCGTTCGTCCGGGCCGCGGTGGTCGACGGCGACGAGCCGGCGGTGGGCCTGCCCGACGTGGACCAGCGGCTGGCGACGCTCGGCGGCGCCGACCTCGCGACACGCGAGTCCTGGCGCGCCGTGGTCGACCGGCTGCGGATGCACACCGCCCAGTGGGCCCCCGCGATGCACCAGGCGACGTGGGCGCTGTCCCTCGCCGAGCGGCTCCGGCTCGCGTGCGACGCCCAGTTGGCGGCCGTGATCGCCTTCCGGTGCGCCGACTTCGACGCCCACGACGCGGCGTACGGCGTCTGGAACGCCTGGTCCGGCGTCGTCCAGGCGAGCACCGTGAGCGACCTGCTCCCGGCCGACGACGCCGCCGTGCTGCTGCGGCCGTGGCTCGCCGTGTACGACGGCTCCTGATCAGCCTGCTCTCCTGACCTTTCTCCTCCCAGCCTGCTCAGGTCGATCCGACCCCGGCCGATGTGGTCTTCACCTGCCGCTGTGGCAGGTGAAGTGGTGAGGACCAGAAGTAGGTGCAGAGCATGGCCCCGATCCGGGTGCTCGTGGTCGACGACTCGGTCGTGATCCGCAAGCTGGTCTCCGACCTGCTCGCGGAGGACCCTGACATCGAGGTCGTCGGGACGGCGGTCAACGGCAAGGCGGGTCTGCAGAAGATCGCGCTGCTCAAGCCGGACCTCGTCACGATGGACGTGGAGATGCCCGAGCTCAACGGCATCGAGACGGTCCGCAGCCTGCGCCAGTCCGGCAACCGCGTCCCGATCATCATGTTCAGCACGTTGACCGAGCGAGGAGCAGAGGCGACGCTCGACGCGCTGTCCGCCGGTGCCTCCGACTACGTCCCGAAGCCGGCGAACGTCGGCAGCGTCGGTCGCTCCATGGAGCAGGTGCGCGAGGCCCTGATCCCGCGCATCAAGTCGCTCGTCCCGCGTCCGGGGATGCTCAGCCTGCCCGGCGTGGCCCGGCCGGCCCAGCCCGCCCCGGTCGTCCTGCGCACCCCCGCACCGCGGCCCCCGGGCGGCTACCGGCTGCTCGTCATCGGCTGCTCGACCGGCGGACCCGAGGCGCTGAGCGCCCTGCTGGCGGGCCTGCCGCCGCTGCCGGTGCCGGTCATGGTCGTGCAGCACATGCCCCCGCTCTTCACCACGCAGTTCGCCGCCCGGCTGGACCGTCAGCTCGACGTCGAGGTCACCGAGGCCGCGCACGGCCAGGTGCTGCGCCCCGGCACGGTCTGCATCGCCCCCGGCGACTTCCACCTCGAGGTCGTCTCCGACGCCCGCGGGCTGGTCACCAGGCTGACCCAGGCTCCGCCGGAGAACTACTGCCGCCCCGCCGTGGACGTGCTCTTCCGCACCGCGGTCGCCGCCGTCGGCGGGTCGGTGCTCGGCGTCGTGCTCACCGGCATGGGCGCCGACGGCGCCAAGGGGTCACGCAACATCGTCGACCGCGGCGGCGCCGTGCTGGCGCAGGACCAGGCCACGTCGGTCGTGTGGGGCATGCCCGGTGCGGTCACGAACGCCGGCCTCGCCGAGCGGGTCCTGCCCCTGGGCGAGCTGCCCGCCGAGATCACCCGCCGCCTCGTGCACCCGCACGTCGGCGGTCCCGTTGGCACTCCCGCCAACAGAGCAGTTGTAGGAGGTGCACGGTGACCATCAGTCCCCAGGCCTTCACCTTCGTCCGTGAGCTCGTCCGCGCCGAAAGCGCGATCGTGCTCGACACGGGCAAGGAGTACCTCGTTGAGTCGCGGCTCGTGCCGCTGGCTCGCGCGGCCGGCCATCCCGATGTCGACGCCTACGTCGCCGACCTGTCCAAGCGCCGTACGCCGGCCGCGATGAAGCAGGTCGTCGAGGCGCTGACCACCAACGAGACGTCGTGGTTCCGCGACGCCGACCCCTTCACCGCGCTGCGCCAGAACGTCTTCCCCGCGCTGGCCAAGACCCGGTCCAACCGCACCCTGCGGATCTGGGCCGGCGCGTGCTCGAGCGGCCAGGAGCCGTACAGCATCATCATGACCGCCCTGGACACCCCCGAGCTGGCCGGCTGGAAGATCGAGCTCGTCGCCACCGACCTCTCGGAGGAGATGCTCACGCGGTCCCGCAAGGGCGAGTACTCGCAGCTGGAGGTCAACCGCGGCCTGCCGGCGACGACCCTGGTCCGCCACTTCGAGCGCGCAGGCCTCAACTGGCGGATCAACCAGTCGATCAGGGAACGTGTGGAGTTCCGCAGCCTGAACCTGACCCGGCCCTTCCCGCCGATGGGTCGGTTCGACATCGTGTTCCTCCGCAACGTTCTCATCTACTTCGACCTGCCCACCAAGCGCGACGTGCTCAAGCGCGTGCGCCAGGTGATGGCGCCCGACGGCCACCTCTTCCTGGGGGCGGCCGAGATGACCATGGGCGTCGACGACGCGTGGGAGCGCGTGCCCGCAGGGCGATCTTCGGTGTATCGGATCAGAGAGGAACAACGCACATGCGTGCTTTGATTGTCGACGACTCTCGAGCGATGCGCCGGATCGTCGGCCGCATCCTCGGGGACGCAGGCTTCGAGGTCCTGGAGGCCGGCGACGGCCAGCAGGCACTCGATCTGCTCGAGGGCCTCGACGGCCCGCCCGAGCTGGCCTGTGTCGACTGGAACATGCCGGTGATGGACGGCCTGACGTTCATCACCGAGGTCCGCAACCGCCCGCAGTGGCGCGCCATCACGCTGATGATGGTCACCACCGAGAGCGAGTCGGACCGGATCGTACGAGCGCTGGCGGCCGGCGCCCACGAGTACCTCATCAAGCCGTTCACCGGTGAGGCCATGCTGGAGAAGCTCGACCTGCTCGGGCTCCTCCCGACTTCGACGGGGGTCTGACATGACCATCTCAAGCGCGCCCGACCAGGCGCTCGTCCTGGCCGCCATCGAGCAGGTGTGGGGCTCCATGCTCTTCGCCTCCGCCGAGGCGTGGCCGGCCGAACGGGCCGCCGACTTCGGCTCCGGCGTCCAGGCGCACATCGAGCTGCGAGGTGACTGGAACGGTCGCCTGGTGCTCACGTGCGACAGCGACGTCGCGACGCAGATCGCCGGCGCCATGCTCGGGCTCGGCCCCGACGAGGAGCTGCCCGAGCTCGACGTCCACGACGCCGTGGGCGAGGTCCTCAACGTCGTCGGCGGCAGCGTGAAGGGTGCCCTGATCGGCACCTGGGCGCTCGGCCTGCCCGACGTCTCCGAGACGAGCGAGGCACCGTCGCGTGACGACTCGTTCGTCGTGTCGTGGGGCGACGCCCCCGTCTACGTCCAGATCCTCCCGGACGCGGCCTGAGCGTCCGCCCGGACATCCCAGCCCGGACCAACCAGCAGAGCAAGAAGGAAAGACCATGAAGATCCTCATCGCAGACGACAGCAAGGTGATGCGGCAGATCGTGCTGCGCACCATGCGCCAGGCGGGCTTCGGTCACCACGACTTCGTGGAGGCCGTCGACGGCGCCGACGCGCTGGACAAGGTGGCCGCCGAGGCGCCCGACCTGGTCCTCTCGGACTGGAACATGCCGAACAAGACGGGCATCGAGCTGCTGCGCGCGCTGCGTGGCGGCGGCAACGAGGTCCCGTTCGGCTTCGTGACGTCCGAGGGCTCCGAAGACATGCGCGGCGCCGCCCAGGCGGCCGGGGCCATGTTCCTCATCGCCAAGCCCTTCACGGCCGAGCACTTCGAGTCGGCCCTGTCCGGAATGCTGAGCTGAGGCGACCATGCTCCCCGACCGCAAGGCGATCAAGGACCTGTTCGAGGGCCTGCTGGGCCGCGACGTCGCCGTCACCGACGGCCGTCCGGTCGACATCGGCCTGCCCAAGCCGGTGATCGCGTCGTACATCGACGACCACCACAACCTGCGCGCCGTCGCCCTGATGGACTTCCGGCTCGCCGCACTCTCGGGTGCGGCGCTCGCCCTGGTCCCCAAGGGCGCGGCGGAGGCCGCCGAGGAGGACCGGCTGATGCCGGAGAACCTCTTCGAGAACGCCTCGGAGATCTGCAACGTCCTGGCGGCACCCTTCGGTGACGCGATGGGCGAGCACCTGCGGCTCTCGGAGGCGTACGCGCCCTCCTCGCCGGTGCCGGCGCACCTGAACGTCCTGGCCATGCAGCTGGGCGCGCGGGAGGACGTGGCGCTGGAGATCGCCGGCTACGGCACGGGCACGCTCTCGCTCGTGGTCTCCGTCTGAGCGGCCCCGTGACCGGGGCGGTCCCTGGGGGTGCGGCCACGTAGGCTGGACCGGAGATGAGTACGTCGATCCCGCTCCCCGGCCTCGAGTCCGTCGCGCCCTCCGACCCGCCGCGCCGTGGTCCGAGCCGCGAGCAGCTGCTGGAGGGCCTCAACGAGCCGCAGCGCGCCGCCGTGATGCACGACGGCGCACCGCTGCTCGTGGTCGCCGGGGCCGGCTCCGGCAAGACCCGGGTGCTCACCCGCCGGATCGCGTGGCTGATCTCCGAGCGCAAGGCGCACCCCGGCTCGATCCTCGCGATCACCTTCACCAACAAGGCTGCGGCCGAGATGAAGGAGCGCGTCGAGGAGCTGGTCGGCAAGCGCGCCCGGATCATGTGGGTCTCGACGTTCCACTCCGCGTGCGTGCGCATCCTGCGCAAGGAGTCCGACAAGCTCGGCTACAAGTCGAACTTCTCGATCTACGACGCCGCCGACCAGAAGCGGCTGATGACCCTGGTCTGCAACGACCTGGACCTCGACCCGAAGCGCTTCCAGCCCGGCGCGATGCTGCACTGGGTCTCGAACCAGAAGAACGAGCTGCGGGACCCCGAGGACGCGACCAAGGACGCGCACAACAGCCTCGAGGAGACGTACGCCGCGGTCTACACGACGTACCAGCGCCGCCTGCGCGAGGCCAACGCCCTCGACTTCGACGACCTCATCATGGGCACCGTCCACCTGCTGCAGACCTTCCCCGAGGTCCGCGAGACCTACCGGCGGCGGTTCCGCCACGTGCTCGTCGACGAGTACCAGGACACCAACCACGCGCAGTACGCGCTGATCCACCAGCTCTGCGCCGACCCGATGGAGGACACCGGGGCGGACCGCGACGGTGCCGAGCGGGTCGAGCCGGCCGAGCTGATGGTCGTGGGTGACGCCGACCAGTCGATCTACGCCTTCCGGGGCGCCAACATCCGCAACATCCTCGACTTCGAGCAGGACTTCCCGAACGCGACCTCGATCCTGCTGGAGCAGAACTACCGCTCCACCCAGACGATCCTCAACGCCGCCAACGCGGTGATCGGCCACAACAAGGGTCGCAAGGAGAAGCGGCTGTGGTCCGAGGCCGGCGACGGCGAGCGGATCGTCGGGTACGTCGCCGACGACGAGCGCGACGAGGCCAGGTTCGTCTCCGAGGAGATCGACAAGCTCACCGACGAGGGCGACCTGCGACCCGGCGACATGGCGGTCTTCTACCGGACGAACGCACAGTCGCGGGTCTTCGAGGAGGTGTTCATCCGCACCGGCCAGCCCTACAAGGTGGTCGGTGGGGTGCGCTTCTACGAGCGCCGCGAGGTGCGCGACGCGCTGGCCTACCTGCGGATGCTGGTCAACCCGGCCGACCAGGTGTCGCTGCGGCGCATCCTCAACACCCCCAAGCGCGGCATCGGCGACCGGGCGGTCGCCTGCGTGCAGGCGCTGGCCGACCGGGACCGGACCACCTTCTGGGAGGCGCTGCGCCGGGCCGACGAGGCGCCCGGGCTCGCGACCCGCTCGCTGACGATGATCCAGGGCTTCGTGGCGATGGTCGAGGAGCTCCAGTCGATGGTCGACGCGGGGGAGCGCGCCGACGTCGTGCTCGAGAGCGTGCTCGCGCGGTCGGGCTACCTGACCTGGCTCGAGGAGAGCGACGACCCGCAGGACGAGACCCGGCTGGAGAACCTGGCCGAGCTGGTCGCCGTCGCCCGGGAGTTCGCCGAGGACCCCCTGGCCGGCCCGTCGGCCGACCCCACCGACGTCGAGGCCGGGATCGTCGCCCCGGGTCTCGGTGACTTCCTCGAGCGGGTCGCGCTGGTCGCCGACACCGACCAGATCCCCGACGACGACCCGGACGACCAGGGCGTGGTCACATTGATGACGCTGCACACCGCCAAGGGGCTGGAGTTCCCGGCCGTCTTCCTCACCGGGCTCGAGGACGGCGTCTTCCCGCACTCGCGCGCGCTCGGGGACCAGACCGAGCTCGAGGAGGAGCGGCGCCTGGCGTACGTCGGCGTGACCCGCGCCCGCTCGCGCCTGTACATCTCGCGCGCGGTGGTCCGCTCCGCCTGGGGCGCCCCCTCGCACAACCCCGGCTCGCGCTTCCTCGACGAGCTGCCGGTCGACCTCGTCGACTGGCGGCGCACCGAGGCCGCGCAGACGCAGTGGTCTCGCCCCGACCTCAGCGGCGGCGCCGGCGCCCGGATCGGCGCTCCGACCGCCGCCGGACGCCGCAATTTCTCGGCCGCCGCCGTCCGCGCCGACGCGGCCGCGCGCGCCAAGCCCGCCCGCGAGATCCCGAGCCTCGACCCGGGCGACCGGGTCCTGCACGACTCGTTCGGCCTCGGCACGGTCGTCTCGCTCGAGGGCGTGGCCGACAAGACCGTCGCCTCGATCGACTTCGGCTCCGACGGCGTCAAGCGCCTGCTGCTCCGCTACGCGCCCGTCGAGAAGCTGTAGCGGCGACGCGCGGCCGGACCCGGTGATGGCGGTCGAGAGCCGGTGCCGCGAGAGGCAGCCTGCTTGCTAGGGCTGCAGGCCGTGGACCACGAGCGCGGCGTACGGGTCGACCGGGTCGCCGCCGCCGGGGCGCACCTCGAGGTGCAGGTGGGGGCCGGTCACGTTGCCGGTCGAGCCGACGAAGCCGATCGCGTCGCCGGCGTGGACCTCCTGGCCCACGGTGACGGCGTAGGAGGTCTGGTGGCAGTACCAGAGCTCGGTGCCGTCCTCGAGGGTCACGACGGTCTTGTTGCCGTAGGAGCCGTCGTACCCGGTCGAGGTCACGACCCCGTTGGCGACGGCGTGGATCGTGGTGCCGCTGGGCGCCGCGAAGTCCAGACCCGTGTGCAAGTGCGCCCACAGGCCGCTGGAGTCGCCGAAGCGAGCGGTCAGGTGGTAGCCCTCGACCGGCAGGGTCCACTGGTTGAGCTTGAGCTTGGCGGCCTGCTGCTCGGCCTGCTTGGCGAACTTGGCCAGCGCGGCGTCACGTGCCTTGTTCTGGGCCTCGGCCTCGTCCTGGAGCTTGTCCTTCGCGGCGTCCGAGAGCGCGTCGCGGCGCGAGTCGCGGCTGACCGTGCTGCGGTCCAGGAGGCTGACCGAGCCGACGCTGCTGGCGCCGCTGAGGGCGCTGGCCTGGCTGAAGCGGGGGGCGTCCTCGCTGTTGAAGCCGCCGTTGGCGGTCACGGCACCACCGGCTGAGATCGCCAGGGCGGCCAGACCGAGCAGGACGGGCACGCCGGGAAGGCCGCGGAAGAGGGGCGCGCGGGAGGAGCTGCGACGGGCACCCGGCTTGGACGGGCCGGTGCGCGGGGTGTGGGACGCGCGGACTCCACCGATGCGGGAGGTCTGGTAGACGACCGGCCGCTCAGCGAGCTCGCGGGGGACGGAGACCGTGACCGGGAGGACCTGGGTGTCCTCGTCGGCGCGGAAGTCGAGCGCCGGGGGAGCGGCGGCGGGCTGAGCGGACCTGCGGTCGACCTTCTCGGCACGACGCTTGCCTGCGACCGGGGTCGCGAGATCCGAGGGACGGCGGTCGGGACCGCGTCGTACCGCTCGGTGGTTACCCATACGTTTACTTCTCCGCTGCTCGGGGTTCAGACGGCGAGGCCCGACTGTAACGGACTGATCACGGCGTGGCGAAACGAACGCCCCAAACTTGTGGACGAATTTCGTCGGCTCGAGCCTCTCACGTCTGCCTCCAGAAGTGACATCGGCCCTTCGGACAGGCGTGAAACCACGCGCGCCGAGATTTTACTGTCGTGCGGGCCACGTGGCGCGGCTCACGCCTCGGATAGCCTCGCGGCATGACTACCTCTCCGGCGCGCAGGATCCGCATCGTCGTGGGCAAGCCCGGCCTCGACGGCCACGACCGGGGCGCCAAGATCGTGGCCCGGGCGCTGCGCGACGCCGGGCACGAGGTGGTCTACACCGGTCTGCACCAGACGCCCGAGCAGATCGTCGAGACCGCGATCCAGGAGGACGCCGACCTGATCGGGCTCTCGGTGCTCTCCGGGGCGCACATGACGCTCTTCCGCCGACTGGTCGAGCTGCTCGCCGAGCGCGACGCCTCCGACATCGTGGTCTTCGGTGGCGGGATCATCCCGGAGGAGGACATCCCGGTCCTCGAGGAGATCGGGGTGGCCAAGGTGTTCACCCCCGGGGCGACGACGGGCGAGATCAGCGGCTGGGTCGCCGAGCACTTCGCCGAGTCCGTCAGCTGAGTCGGCGGGCCGGGGCCGTGCCCCACGTCACGTCACTGCGGCTCGTCGTACGCCGCCGGGCCAGTCTAAGGTGCCAAGGACACCCCTGAGCGTGTGGCGGGCGTCTCGCGCGCCTGCCCGCTCCGACTAGAGACATGGTGGATCTGTGGATCTGATGGAATTCCAGGCGAAGGAGCTCTTCGCCAAGCACGGCGTCCCGGGCACCCCCGGCATCGTCGCCAACACGCCCGCCGAGGCCCGAGCCGCCGCTGAGCAGCTCGGCGTCTGCGTGGTCAAGGCGCAGGTGAAGGCCGGCGGCCGCGGCAAGGCCGGTGGCGTCAAGCTCGCCAAGACGCCGGACGAGGCCGAGGCACACGCCACCGCGATCCTCGGGATGGAGATCAAGGGCCTCACGGTCAACCGGGTCCTGATCGCCCCGGCCGCGAGCATCGAGGAGGAGTACTACTTCTCCTTCCTGCTCGACCGGTCCAACCGGTCCTACCTCTGCATCGCCAGCGTCGAGGGCGGTGTCGAGATCGAGGAGGTCGCGAAGACCAACCCCGATGCGGTCAAGCAGATCGCGATCGACGCCGGCACCGGCGTCGACGAGGCGAAGGCCCGCGAGATCGTCGCGGAGGTCGGCTTCCCCGAGGCGCTCACCGAGCAGGCCGTGCAGACGGTCCTCGCGCTGTGGACCACCTTCGTCGAGGAGGACGCCACCCTCGTCGAGGTGAACCCGCTGGCCCGCCTCGCCGGCGACAAGCTCGAGGCGCTCGACGGCAAGGTCTCGCTCGACGAGAACGCCGAGTTCCGTCACCCCGAGCACGCCGACTTCGAGGACAAGGCCGCGGCCGACCCCCTCGAGGCGAAGGCCAAGGAGAAGGGCCTCAACTACGTCAAGCTCGACGGTGCCGTCGGCATCATCGGCAACGGCGCCGGCCTGGTCATGTCGACGCTCGACGTCGTCGCGTACGCCGGTGAGGCGCACGGCGGGGTCA
The DNA here is from genome assembly GCF_000620705.1 of Nocardioides sp. URHA0020. Lineage (GTDB taxonomy): Bacteria > Actinomycetota > Actinomycetes > Propionibacteriales > Nocardioidaceae > Nocardioides. Next base: position 149,587 of record NZ_JIAR01000033.1, on the reverse strand, counting down.
AGCCCGCCAACTTCCTCGACATCGGTGGCGGCGCGTCCGCCCAGGTGATGGCCGACGGCCTCGACGTGATCCTCAACGACCCCCAGGTCAAGAGCGTGTTCGTCAACGTCTTCGGCGGCATCACCTCCTGCGACGCGGTCGCCAACGGCATCGTCGGCGCGCTCGAGATCCTCGGCGACGAGGCGAGCAAGCCGCTCGTCGTACGCCTCGACGGCAACAACGTGGAGGAGGGTCGCCGCATCCTCGCGGAGGCCGACCACCCGCTGGTGACGCTGGTGGACACCATGGACGGCGCGGCCGACAAGGCCGCCGAGCTCGCGAACAAGGCAGGGGTCTGAGCATGTCGATCTTCTTGAACAAGGACTCCAAGGTCATCGTCCAGGGCATCACCGGCGGTGAGGGCACCAAGCACACCCGCCTGATGCTGCGGGCCGGCACCAACGTCGTCGGTGGCGTGAACGCCCGCAAGGCCGGCACCACGGTGACCCACCAGGACGCCGACGGCAACGACGTCGAGCTGCCCGTCTTCGCCTCGGTCGCCGAGGCGATCGCCGAGACCGGCGCCGACGTGTCGGTCGCCTTCGTCCCGCCGGCCTTCACCAAGGACGCCGTGATCGAGGCCATCGACGCCGAGATCGGCCTGCTGGTGATCATCACCGAGGGTGTCCCGGTGCAGGACAGCGCCGAGTTCTGGGCCTACGCCCAGGGCAGGAGCACCCGCATCATCGGCCCGAACTGCCCCGGCATCATCACGCCGGGCGAGGCGCTGGCCGGCATCACCCCGGCCACCATCGCCGGCAAGGGCCCGATCGGCCTGGTGTCGAAGTCGGGCACGCTGACCTACCAGATGATGTTCGAGCTGAAGGACCACGGCTTCTCGACCGCCATCGGCATCGGCGGCGACCCGATCATCGGCACCACCCACATCGACGCCCTCGCGGCGTTCGAGGCGGACCCCGAGACCAAGGCGATCGTGATGATCGGCGAGATCGGTGGTGACGCCGAGGAGAAGGCCGCTGCCTACATCCGCGAGCACGTCACCAAGCCGGTCGTCGGCTACGTCGCGGGCTTCACCGCCCCCGAGGGCAAGACCATGGGCCACGCCGGCGCCATCGTCTCCGACGGTGCGGGCACGGCCCAGGGCAAGAAGGAGGCCCTCGAGGCCGCCGGGGTCAAGGTCGGCAAGACGCCGTCCGAGACCGCCTCCCTGATGCGGGAGATCCTGAAGAGCCTCTGATCCACCGCCGCCGGCTGCGAGTTTTGTCGGCCGGCCGACAAAACTCCCGCTTGGACGATGAAGCTTCGTCGTCCAAGCGGGAGTTTCGTGTTTCAGCAGGGGTCGGCGGAGAAGACGCACATCGCGTCGACGACCGGGGCCGACTTCGTCTCGAGCAGGTCGGCGGCCTGCTCCACGACAGCCGGGTCGCCGGTGCCCATCGAGTACGTCGTGTCGAGCAGGAGAGCGTTGCCCACCTGCACGACCCGGTGCACGAAGGCGTCGCCGGCTTCGCTGACGTGGTCGACGTACACGAGCGAGCCGGCGTCGCGGGCGACGTCCTCGGTGGAGCGGGACCTGCCGTCCGTCGTCGCCGCACACTGCGCGACGCGGGCCGCCAGGTCGAGCCGGGACCGGGTCGCGGACTCCTCGTCGGCGTACACGGCGAGCGTGCGGGTCCAGTCACCCTCGGTCTCCTTCTGCACGACCTGCGACACGGCGACCGTGGCCGGGGGACCGTCCGGGGACCAGCCGAGCCCCGGGCAGGCGTCTGCGTCGCTCCGGACGAAGCCACTGCGGGTCGTGCCCGGCAGGCCGTCGGCGAGGGGGAAGTCGGCCGGGATCTCCCGGACCCACGCGACGCTGGGCGACGGCGACTGCGTGGCCGGCGGGGGAGTGCTGTCGGTGCGACCGTTGCCGGCGGCCATCGCCAGCGGCGTCGCGATGATCGCCACGGCGGCGACCCCGCCGATCGCGGCGAGGGCGTGGTTGCGGCGGCGCAGCCGGGTGCCGCGACGGCGTACCTCGGCGGCGGGGAGGGCGTCCATGGTGAGTCCTGGGGTGGTGAAGTGCTCGAGCTCGTCCATCGGGTCAGGCATGACGCAGTCCTTCCTCGTCGGCGAGCAGGGCCGCCAGCGCCGTACGTCCCCGGCTGAGCCGGGCCTTGATGGTGCCTTCGGGGACGCCGACCTCGCGGGCGACGTCGTGCACGGGCAGGTCGGCGATGTGGTGGAGCACCAGGGCCTGGCGCTGCGCCTCGGGGAGCAGCTTGAGCGCCGCCACCAGGGCCACGTGGGCCTCGCTGGGCGCCGCGCTCTCGTACGCCGGACCGACGGCCCGGTCGGCCGGTCTGCGGCCGCGCACGGTGCGCCGCCAGCGGCTCACGGCCAGGCGGTACGCCGTCGTCCGCACCCAGGCCTCGGGATGCTCGGCCCGGTCCAGCCTGCGGCGGTGCGCCCAGGCGCGGACGAACGCCTCCTGGACGCACTCCTGGGCCTCGTCGCGGCTGCCGATCATGGCGTAGACCTGGCCGGTGATCCGCTGGAACGACGCACTGTAGAAGTCGTCGAACTCGCGTTCGTCCATCGACTCTGGTCCCGTCTCGTCAGGTCAGCAGGGTTGCTGATCGTGAGGGATACGCCCGAGCGGGACCCACGGTTGCACGCGGGACGGAGAAAGTTCGTGAGGCTCAGCGCACGGCGGGTGCGGGCATCTCCCCGACGCGGGCGAGGGCGCGCTGCACGAGCTCCTCGAAGGCGCCGGTGCTGATCGTGTAGTCCTTCACCGGCACGAACCCGACCTGGGCCACGGCCGTGCCGTCGCGCACGATCCCCATCAGGAAGTTGAGGGTCCGCTTGTCGGTGACCTCGGTCGTGACCCGCCACACGGTCAGGTCGGTGTCACCCGGGCTGGCGTTGCGCAGGCGGATCACCTTGGTGCCCATCTGCTTCGAGGAGCACCGCGCCATCTTGGTGCGCACGGCGGCCACGAAGGCCTTGGCCCGCTTGCTGGGCAGGGTGCCGACCGACTCCGTCAGCCCGAACTCGTCGGGCAGCTTGGCCTCGGGCACCAGGAACGTCCGCGTCAGGTTGTTGGTCACCGGGGCCGTGAAGGAGGTGTCGTCGCAGTGCGTCGCAGCCGCGTTCGCGAGCGCGCGGCGCGGCTCGGTGCCGACCCACGGCCGGTCGACGTTGTCGGCGGGCGGCAGGTCGACCGCGTCGAGCATGGCGGGTGCCTGCGCGACCGGGACCGGCGTGGTCGCGCGCGGCGTCGGGTCGGTCGAGCAGGTGCCGCCCTCGGGGAGCGCGCAGAGCTGGTCGACGGCGTCGGCCAGCACCTGGACGCTGGACGCCGTCCGCGCGCCCTTGGTGCTGGCGGTGTGCACGGTCGTGGTCGTGAAGCTGCCGGTGCGGGCGACGCCGGCGATGATCTCGGTGTCGGGCTTGGTCCAGTCGCGCAGCGAGAAGAGCATCGCCTCGTCACCGACCCCCGACACGTCGTACGTCGTGAGCAGCTGGGTGCGGTCGTCGTTGCAGCCGGCGAACCAGCCGACCTCGGTGGTGAAGCCGCGGTGCGAGGCGCGCTCGTTGCGGGCCGCCTCGGCGGTCTGCGCGAACGTGGGGACGGTCCTGCCCGTCCGCTTGCCCGGCTGGGGGTCGAAGACGCGCACCAGGGCGTTGTCCGGGCGCCCGCTGGGGACGGCGTACCGGCTGCTCTGGCAGCGCACGACCAGTCCGGTGCCGGAGGAGTTGTCGTCGGTGCGGGCCGCGGTCCAGGCGCCGCCCGCGGGCAGGACCTCCGAGACGGTGCCGGCCGAGAGCAGCGCGTCCTCGGGGAGGCCGACGACCTGGGGGGCCGCCGGGCCGGACGGCTGCTCGGCCTCGATCCGCTCGCCCGCCAGCGTCGGGCGGACGCCGTCGGCATCGGTCACCAGCGTGCCGGTGATGACGAGCGCGGCGGCGGTCGCGAGGACCCCGATGACGGTGTGGGTACGACGCCGGGTGGCGCCGGCGCGGCGGATGATCGTCGGGCGGGGCCAGGGGTTGCTCTCGACGTGCCCGCGGACCGCCTCGAGAGCCCGGCGCACGTCGGTCGTCGGGATCTCGCGCTGCAGCGAGAAGGTCGCCATCGCGGTCTGCAGCTCGCGCTCGGCCTCGGTCCGCTGCAGCCCCACCTCGCGGGCCATGGCGGCCAGCGAGCTGCTGGTCAGCTCGGCGACCAGCAGCACCCGGCGCTGGGTCATCGACAGCCGGCCGAGCGCGTCCAGGGTGGCCTTGACCTCGGCGTCCAGGTGCTTCTCGCGGTGCCAGAGCTTCGTCGTGTGCCGGCGTACGGCGTGCCGGCACGCGTGCTCGCGCACCCAGGCCTCCGGGTCCTCGACGCGGGAGACCTTCCGCCAGTGGTGCCAGGCGACGACGAAGGCGTCGCGCACCGCCGCGCGGGAGGACGGAAGGTCGCCAGTGAGGCAGTACGTCAGCAGCAGCAGGCGCGTGCGGACGTCCTTGTAGAACTGGTCGAACTCGTCGGGCTCCGTCATTTCGCCGTCCACGGTAGCCGAGGGGCCGATCCGTGCCGATTCGGCGTGTGCGCCCCGATCCGGTGCCCGCGGGAGGCGATGATGGCCCGACCATGACCTCGCTGCTCCCCGGTCCGACCTCGGCCGCCTCCCTCCGGGGCGGTGTCGACCGCCGGAACCGTCCGCCACTGGCGCCGGTCGCCCTCCTGGGCGGTGTGGCCGCGGCCGGTGCGACCCTGCTGGTCTGCCTCGCGGTCGGGGTGATCGGCTGGTTCCTCGCCGACGCCGGCGCCCACGGCACCCCGCGCGACGGGCTCCGCGTGGGAGCCCTGGGCTGGCTGCTCGGGCACGGCTCCGGGATCCGGGTCGAGGGCGTCGCGATCACGATCGTCCCGCTCGGGATCTCGGCGCTCTGCGCCTGGTCGGCGTGGCGGATCGGGCACCGGGTCGGCGACGCGATCTCGGGGCACGGGCCCGACGCCGACCGGATCGCCGACGGTGAGCGCGACTGGACCGTGCCGACGGCGGCCTCGCTCTTCACCGCGGGCTACCTGGTGGTCGCCGTGGTCACCGGGGTCCTGGCATCGACCCCGGAGACCGCTCCCTCGCTGCCGCGCGTGGTCGTCTGGTCCTTCCTGCTGACCGCGTCCTTCGGGTGGGCCGGGATCGCGACCGGCTCCGGTCGCCTGGCGATCTGGGCGACCGTCGTGCCCCCGTGGCTGCGCGCCGCGCTCGCCGGTGGCCTGCGCATCCTCGCGGCGTTCCTGGTCGCCTCCACCGCGGTCTTCCTCGTCGCGCTCCTGGTCGACCTCGGCACGGCGGCCAACGTCATGTCCCGCCTGCACACCGGTGCCGGCGACGCCACGATCTACACCGTGCTCTCGGCGACGCTGGTGCCCAACGCCGGGATCTTCGCCGGCAGCTACCTGCTCGGCCCCGGCTTCCTCGTCGGCACCGGCACGATCGTCTCGCCAGCGCTGGTCTCGCTGGGACCGGTGCCGATGTTCCCGCTCCTGGCCGCCCTGCCGGACGAGGGCCCGACGCCGGCCTGGACGGCGTACCTCCTGGTCCTGCCGCCGCTGCTCGCCGCGGTCGCCGCGGCGTGGGCACAGCGGCGTACGCCGACCGTGCGCTGGGAGGAGGGCGCCCTGCGCGGCTGCGTCGGTGGCGTGACCGCCGGCCTGCTGCTCGGCATCCTCACCGCCGTCTCCGGCGGCGCCGCCGGTCCGGGCCGGATGACGGCCATCGGACCGGGCGCGATGGACGTGATGGTCCACGCCGTCACGGCGTTCGGTCTCGGCGGCGTGGTCGGCGGGCTGGCCATGACGTGGTGGCAGCGCCGCACCGCCCGGCACGCCGCCCCCTAGACTCCGAGCCGTGTCGAACCCCGCCGAACCGGCTGCCGTCGTCGTCCTCGTCTCCGGCTCCGGCACCAACCTTCAGGCGCTGATCGACGCCTGCGAGGACCCGGCGTACGGCGCCCGGGTGGTCGCCGTCGGCGCCGACCGCGAGGGCATCGAGGGCCTCGCGCGCGCCCAGCGCGCCGGCATCCCGACCTTCGCGCTCAGGCTCGCGGACTTCGAGACCCGGGAGGAGTGGGACGCCGCGCTGGCCGGCGCCGTCGCGGCGTACGACCCCGACATCGTCGTGCTCGCGGGCTTCATGAAGCTCGTCGGCAGCACCTTCCTCGCGCTCTACGGCGGCAAGGTGGTCAACACCCACCCGGCGCTGTCGCCCTCCTTCCCCGGGATGCACGGACCCGCGGACGCCCTGGCGTACGGCGTGAAGGTCACCGGCGCGACCCTCTTCGTGGTCGACCCCGGCGTCGACACCGGCCCGATCGTGGCCCAGCGCGCGGTCGAGGTGGCGCCGGACGACACGGTCGAGACCCTGCACGAGCGGATCAAGGTCGCCGAGCGCGGGATGCTCGTCGACTCGATCGGCGCGATGGCCCGCGAGGGCTTCGTGGTCGAGGGGCGCCACGTCCGGATCGGCCGCCTGGACCCCCTAGACTGACGCCCACACGACTGGCGCAGGTGGGGAGACCACCAGGGAGTGACGCCGGGAGCATCGACCGCCTGGGTGCTCCCAGACCACCGGCCGAGCCGCCCGACCCCGCAGGAGTCTCCGTGTCCGACAACCGCATCCCGATCAAGCGCGCCTTGGTCTCCGTCTACGACAAGTCCGGTCTCGAGGACCTCGTCCAGGCCCTCCACGGCGCCGGCGTCGAGCTGGTCTCGACCGGCGGGTCGGCCGCCCTGATCGCCGGCCTCGGGCTCCCGGTCACCAAGGTCGAGGACCTCACCGGCTTCCCCGAGTGCCTCGACGGCCGGGTCAAGACGCTGCACCCGCGGGTGCACGCCGGCATCCTGGCCGATCGCCGCCTCGACTCCCACGTGGCACAGTTGGCCGAGCTCGGCGTCGAGCCGTTCGACCTCGTCGTGTCGAACCTCTACCCGTTCGTCCAGACCGTGCAGTCCGGCGCGACGCCCGACGAGTGCGTGGAGCAGATCGACATCGGCGGCCCGTCGATGGTCCGCGCGGCCGCCAAGAACCACCCGTCGGTCGCGATCGTCACCTCGCCGGGCAGCTACGCCGACGTGGTCGCCGCCCTCGCGGACGGCGGCTTCACGCTCGACCAGCGCAAGCGCCTGGCCGCGGAGGCGTTCGTGCACACGGCGTCGTACGACGTGGCCGTCGCGTCCTGGATGGGCAGCGTGCTGACCGACACCTCCGACGGCGAGGGCTTCCCCGCGTGGGTCGGCGGGACGTGGGAGAAGGAGTCGACGCTGCGGTACGGCGAGAACCCGCACCAGAGCGCCGCCCTCTACCTCAACGGCGTCGGCACCGGCCTCGCCCAGGCGACGCAGCTGCACGGCAAGGAGATGTCCTACAACAACTACCTCGACTCCGACGCCGCCCGGCGCGCGGCGTACACCTTCGACGAGCCGGCCGTCGCGATCATCAAGCACGCCAACCCGTGCGGCATCGCGGTCGGCGCCGACGTGGCCGACGCCCACCGCAAGGCGCACGCGTGTGACCCGGTGTCGGCGTTCGGCGGCGTGATCGCCACCAACGTGCCGGTCTCGGTCGAGATGGCGCACCAGGTGGCCGAGGTCTTCACCGAGGTCGTCGTGGCCCCGGCGTACGAGGACGGCGCCGTCGAGGTCCTCGCCGCGAAGAAGAACATCCGGCTGCTGGTCTGCGAGCCGCTCGGTCGCGGCGAGGTCGAGATGCGGCCCATCTCGGGCGGGCTGCTCATGCAGCAGCGCGACTACGTCGACGCCGACGGCGACGACCCGACCACCTGGACCCTCGCGACCGGCGAGGCGGCCTCGCCGGAGGTCCTCGCCGACCTGGCCTTCGCCTGGCAGGCGTGCCGCTCGGTGAAGTCCAACGCGATCCTGCTCGCCCACGGCGGCGCCTCGGTCGGCGTCGGCATGGGCCAGGTCAACCGCGTCGACTCCTGCAAGCTCGCCGTGGAGCGGGCGGGGGAGCGCTCGGTCGGCTCGGTCGCCGCGTCGGACGCGTTCTTCCCGTTCGAGGACGGCCCGCAGATCCTCATCGACGCCGGCGTCACCGCGATCGTCCAGCCCGGCGGGTCGATGCGCGACCAGCTCACCATCGACGCGGCGAACGCGGCCGGCGTGACGATGTACTTCACCGGCACCCGGCACTTCTTCCACTGACCAGGGCCGGCGCAGCCGACCGACCACCGGTGGTCCAGCGTGTCGAGACCCGGTGAGATGCACGCAGACAGCAACCGAGACAGGATGTCCCCCGTGACTGCACAGAAGCTGGACGGCTCCGCGACCCTCCGGGCGATCAAGGTCGAGCTCACCGAGCGGGTGGCCAGGCTGCGCGAGAAGGGCGTGGTGCCCGGACTGGGCACCGTCCTGGTCGGCGACGACCCCGGCTCGCACTGGTACGTCGGCGCCAAGCACAAGGACTGCGCCGAGATCGGCATCGAGTCGATCCGGGTGGATCTGCCGGCGACGGCGAGCCAGGCCGAGGTCGAGGCGGAGATCGACCGCCTGAACGCCGACCCCGGCTGCACCGGCTTCCTGGTGCAGCAGCCGACCGGCCTCGACGAGTTCCGGCTGCTCTCGCGCGTCGACCCCGACAAGGACGTCGACGGCCTGCACCCGACCAACCTGGGCAAGCTGGTGCTCGGCGAGGCCGGACCACTGCCCTGCACGCCGATCGGCTGCATCGAGCTGCTGCGCCGTCATGGCGTGGAGCTGAACGGGGCCGAGGTGGTGGTGGTCGGCCGTGGCCTCACCGTCGGCCGGCCGCTGGGCCTGCTGCTCACGCGTCGCTCCGAGAACTCCACGGTCACCCTGTGCCACACCGGCACCCGTGACCTGGCCGCGCACACCCGCACCGCCGACGTGATCGTCGCCGCGGCCGGCGTGCCCGGCATCATCACCGGCGACATGGTCAAGCCGGGCGCGGCGGTGCTCGACGTGGGCGTCTCGCGGGTCGACGGCAAGATCGCCGGCGACGTTGCGCAGGACGTCTGGGACGCCGCGGGCTGGATCTCTCCCAACCCGGGCGGGGTCGGTCCGATGACCCGCGCGATGCTGCTGTCCAACATCGTCTCGGCCGCCGAGCTCCAGGTGTCGTGAGCGACCTCGAGCCGCCCCACGAGGAGGAGCCGACGTCGGCCGAGGCGGTCGGCGACGAGGAGGTGCGGCGCTACCCGTCCACGCTCGGTGGTGCCTTCTACATCCTCGTCGTCGTGGTGGTCGCGATCTCGATCGTCGTCGTCACGACCGGGGCGTGGCGGCTCGGGATCCGCTGGTTCGGCGGGACGCTGCTCTTCGCGGCCGTGGTCCGCGCAGCCCTGCCGGCGAAGGACGCGGGCATGCTCGCCGTCCGCAACCGGTGGTGGGACTGCTTCCTGCTGGTCGCGACCGGGGTCGCCCTGATCTTCCTGGCCGGCTCGATCCCCGACCAACCGGGCTGAGATGCGAGTCGGCGCCAGCTCGCGGTGAGGACCGAGAGCTGGCGCCGATTCGGATGCACGCGGCGGCGACGGGGCTCAGATGAGGCCGAGCTCCGTGACGGCCGCGCGCTCGTCGGCGAGCTCCGCGGTGGAGGCGTCGATCCTGGCGCGGGAGAAGTCGTCGATCTCGAGGCCCTGGACGATCTCCCAGTCGCCGTCCTTGGTGGTGACCGGGAAGGACGAGATCAGGCCCTCGGGGACGCCGTACGACCCGTCGGACACGACGGCCATCGAGACCCAGTCGTCGGCGGGGGAGCCGAGCAGCCAGTCGCGGGCGGCGTCGACGGTCGCCGAGGCGGCCGAGGCGGCCGAGGACGAGCCGCGGGCCTCGATGATCGCGGCGCCGCGCTTGGCGACGGTCGGGATGAAGGTGCTCTCCACCCAGTCGTGGTCGCCCACGACCTCGGCGGCGTTCCTGCCACCGACCTCGGCGTGGAAGATGTCGGGGTACTGCGTGGCCGAGTGGTTGCCCCAGATCGTCATCTTCTTGATGTCGGTCACGGCGGCACCGGTCTTCGCGGCCAGCTGCGAGATCGCCCGGTTGTGGTCGAGGCGGGTCAGCGCCGAGAACCGCTCGCGCGGGATGTCGGGGGCGTTGGTCATCGCGATCAGCGCGTTGGTGTTGGCCGGGTTGCCGGTGACACCGATGCGGACGTCGTCGGCGGCGACCGCGTTGAGCGCCTTGCCCTGGGCGGTGAAGATGGCGCCGTTGGCGGAGAGCAGGTCACCGCGCTCCATGCCGGGGCCGCGCGGGCGGGCGCCGACGAGCAGCGCGAGGTTGACGCCGTCGAAGATCTTCTCGGCGTCGTCGCCGATCTCGACCCCGGCGAGGTTGGGGAACGCGCAGTCGTCCAGCTCCATGACGACGCCCTCGAGCGCCTTCAGGGCCGGCGTGATCTCCAGCAGCCGCAGCTCGATCGGCCGGTCGCCCAGCAGCGACCCGCTCGCGAGGCGGAAGAGGAGGCTGTAACCGATCTGACCGGCGGCGCCGGTGACGGCGACCTTCAACGGGGCTGAGCTCACGACGACTCCTTGAACACACGATGGTGAGGAATGGTGGGATTTCCGGCTTCCGACGCTAGCAGCGGCGGAGGGTCCCGCTCGCACGAGGTCTCCGGTACGCGATCATGGCGGCCATGGACTCGAGGGGGGTACACCGCGCGCTCGCCGCGCTGGTCGTGCTGCCGCTGGCGCTCGGCGGCTGCGGGAGCGCCGGCGTCTCGAGCCCTCCGGCGGGCGTCGACGAGCTCGTCGTACCGACGCCGTCGCCGGACCCCGACGACTTCGTCGCGGGGGTCGACAACCCCTGGCTCCCGCTGCGGCCGGGACGGACCTGGACCTACCAGGTCGTGGACGTCGACGGCGAGCACCCGATCACGGTCTCGGTGGCGGGCGGGCCCGAGGTCGCCGGCGTCGAGACCACCGCGCGGGTCAGCACCGAGCAGGGCCGGAGGACGACCGACTGGTTCGCCCAGGACACGGCCGGCAACGTGTGGTGGTTCGGTCGCGCGGGGGAGTGGCAGGCCGGCAGCGACGGGGCCGAGGCCGGCCTCGCGATGCCGGACCAGCCGCGCGTCGGCGACGGCTACCGGACGGCGTACCGCTCCGGCGTCGTGGAGGACCTCGCCACCGTCATCGCCCTCGACGGCACGGCCACCGTCCCGGCCGGCTCGTACGACGACCTGCTCGTCACCCGCGAGACCTCCGAGCTGGAGCCGGGCGGCTCGCGCGAGCTGTCCTGGGCGCGCGGGGTCGGGCTGGTGAAGGCGGACAGCTTCGGCCGCGTCGTCCGACTGATGGAGACCGGCGAGGACCCGCCCTAGCTGGACCTAGCTCGGCGGCCGGACCTGGGTGCCGCTGTCGCCGTCGTGGCCCTCCCAGATCGGCCGGTCCTCGGCCGGGGGCTGGGTGGCGATCGGCTCGGTCAGCGTCACGTCGTCGTGGGCCGCGACCGGCTGGGCCGCCGCCTGCTCGGCCGCCTGCTGGGCCTGCCACTGCTCGGGGGTGGAGCCGACCGGGTGCCACTGCTGGCCGGCGGGGTCCCACTGCCAGCCGTCCTGGACGATCGGCGCCGCCGCGGCGGCCGGCGTCGTCTCCTGGTTCCACTGCTGCTGGTACTGGTCCGGTGCGGCGTAGCCGGGGACCTGGGCGGCCGTGCGCGGGCGGCTGAAGGAGATGCCGGAGCCGGGGACGGCGTCGCCGACCCGGCCGAAGAGCAGCGGGTAGACGAGGCCGGCCAGGGCGGCACCGACCAACGGGGCCAGGATGAAGAGCCAGAGCTGGGCGATCGCGTCGGTGCCGGCGAAGAGCGCGGGGCCGATGGAGCGGGCCGGGTTGACCGACGTGCCGGTGGCAGGGATCGCCACGAAGTGGATCGCGGCGAGGGTGAAGCCGATCGCCAGCGGGGCCAGGGCGGGGTGCTCGTTGCGCTCGTCGGTGACGGCGAGGATCACGGTGACGAAGACGGCGGTCATCACCAGCTCGAGGAGGAAGGCCGCCCACCAGGCGTAGCCGCTGCCGGCGTCGCCGAAGGCGTTCTGACCCATGTTGCCCTTGGCGGTGAAGTCGTCGAAGCCCTGCATCAGCACGAAGAGCGCCAGCGCGCCGACCACGGCGCCGACCACCTGCGCGACGACGTACAGCCCGACCTCGCGCCACGGCATCCGGCCGCCGACCGCCGCACCGACCGAGACCGCCGGGTTGAAGTGCGCGCCGGACACGCGTCCGAACGCGTAGACCATCACCATCACCGCGATGCCGAAGGTGAGCCCGATGGTGCCGATGCTCGCGGCGCCGGCCTGACCGGCGTAGACGACCGAGCCACAGCCGAAGAGCACCAGGACGAACGTCCCGAGCACCTCGGCGGTGAGCTTCTGCTGGAGGGTGGAGTCGGCCATGCGTGTGCTCCCGTCGCGCCGGCATCCCCCGCGGACGCCTCGGGGCAGCACTCTATGCCCCGAGCACCGCCGTTGCCCGGACCCGGAGCGGGTGCGAGGGTGGGTGGGACGCCATCGTCAGGTATCTTGACGTCAAGGAATCCAGTCCGCAGCCCAGCCTCAGGAGTCTTCGAGCATGGCCAAGATCATCTACACGCACACGGACGAGGCGCCCCTGCTGGCGACGTACTCCTTCCTCCCGATCGTGCAGGCCTACGCCGGCAAGGCCGGCGTGGACATCGAGACGCGCGACATCTCGCTCTCCGGGCGGATCCTGGCGCAGTTCGGGATCGTCGACGACGCCCTCGCCGAGCTCGGCGCGCTGGCCAAGACGCCCGAGGCCAACATCATCAAGCTGCCCAACGTCTCCGCCTCCATCCCGCAGCTCAAGGCCGCGATCACGGAGCTGCAGGAGCAGGGCTACGACCTCCCCGACTACCCGGAGAACGCCCAGACCGCCGAGGAGAAGGCCGTCGTCGCGAAGTACGACAAGGTCAAGGGCTCCGCGGTCAACCCGGTGCTGCGCGAGGGCAACTCCGACCGGCGCGCGCCGCTGTCGGTCAAGAACTACGCGAAGTCCCACCCGCACCGCATGGGTGCGTGGAGCAGCGACTCCAAGACCAACGTCGCGACGATGGGCAAGGACGACTTCTTCTCCAACGAGCTGTCGGTCGTCCTGCCCGGCGACGACACCCTGACCATCAAGCACATCGGCGTCGACGGCACCGAGACGGTGCTCAAGGACGGCCTGAAGGTGCTCGCCGGCGAGGTCGTCGACGCGACCTTCATGAACGTCGCCGCCCTGCGGCGCTTCCTCACCGAGCAGATCGCCCGCGCCAAGGCAGACGACGTGCTCTTCTCCGTGCACCTCAAGGCCACGATGATGAAGGTCTCCGACCCGATCATCTTCGGCCACGTCGTGCAGGCGTTCTTCCCCACCCTCTTCGAGCAGTACGGCGAGCAGCTGGCCGCGGCCGGCATCTCCCCGAACGACGGGCTCGGCGGCCTCCTCGGCGCGGTCGCGTCGCTGCCCGAGGGCGACGCCATCAAGGCGGCCGTCGCGGCCGGCCTGGCCGACGGCCCGGCGATGGCGATGGTCGACTCCGACAAGGGCATCACCAACCTGCACGTGCCCTCCGACGTCATCATCGACGCCTCGATGCCGGCGATGATCCGCGGCGGCGGCCACATGTGGGGCCCCGACGGCGCCGAGGCCGACACCCTCGCGGTGATCCCGGACTCCAGCTACGCCGGCATCTACCAGGCCACCATCGACGACTGCCGCACCCACGGCGCGCTCGACCCGGCGACGATGGGCTCCGTGCCCAACGTCGGCCTGATGGCCCAGGCGGCCGAGGAGTACGGCTCCCACGACAAGACCTTCGAGGCACCCGCGGCCGGCAGGATCCAGGTCGTCAACAGCGCCGGTGACGTGCTGACCGAGCACCACGTCGAGCCCGGCGACATCTGGCGCGCCTGCCAGACCAAGGACGCCCCGATCCGCGACTGGGTCAAGCTGGCCGTCACCCGCGCTCGCGCGTCCGGCTCGCCCGCCGTCTTCTGGCTCGACGAGGCCCGCGCCCACGACGCCAACCTGATCGCCAAGATCAACGAGTACCTCCCCGAGCACGACACCGAGGGCCTCACGATCGAGGTCATGACGCCGGCCGAGGCGACGACGTACTCCCTGGAGCGCGCCCGCCGCGGCGAGGACACGATCTCGGTCACCGGCAACGTGCTGCGCGACTACAACACCGACCTCTTCCCGATCCTCGAGCTCGGTACGTCGGCCAAGATGCTCTCCGTCGTCCCGCTGATGAACGGCGGTGGCCTGTTCGAGACCGGCGCCGGTGGCTCGGCCCCCAAGCACGTCCAGCAGCTGGTGAAGGAGAACTACCTGCGCTGGGACAGCCTGGGTGAGTTCTTCGCCCTGGTGCCCTCGCTGGAGCTGTACGCCGAGCAGGCCGGCACCCCGGGGGCCAAGGTGCTCGCCGACGCCCTCGACCGGGCGACCGGCACGTTCCTCAACGAGGACAAGTCGCCGACCCGTCGCGTCGGCGGCATCGACAACCGCGGCTCGCACTTCTACCTGGCGCTCTACTGGGCCCAGGAGCTGGCGGCGCAGAGCGAGGACGCCGAGCTGGCGGCCGCGTTCGCGCCGCTCGCGGAGCGGCTCGCCGCCGAGGAGCAGACGATCGTCGACGAGCTGGGCGCCGTGCAGGGCCACCCGGCCGACATCGGCGGCTACTACCGTCCCGACGACACCAAGGTGGAGGCCGTGATGCGTCCGTCGGCCACCCTCAACGCGGCACTGGCGTCCCTTGCCTGAGCACGACGCACCCGAGACCGAGGCCGGCTTCGCCCACTGGGACCAGAAGCCGGCCCTCGGTCGACGCGGGATGATCCTGGCGGTGGTGGTCCCGGTCCTGATCGCGGCGGCCGCCTTCGGTGTCGTCTCGCTGGTCTCGGAGGGCTCCGAGACCGCCGCCACGGCGATCAAGGTGCCGACCAACTCCTGGATCGCCGGCCAGCCCAGCGGCAGCACGCCGATCCAGGGGACCCTGGCGGTCGACTCGCGCCGCTGCGTCTACCTCGACGGCCCGGACGGCGAGGTGTGGCCGGTCTGGCCGGCCGGCTTCCGGGCCCGCCTCGACAGCACCGGCAAGGTGAGCCTGTACGACGGTGCCGACCACCTGGTCGCCCGCGACGGGGAGGGTGTGCGTGCCACCGGCGTCCTCAGCTCGCCGACCGCGTTCGCCGGCGAGACCTGCCTGCCCTCCGACGACGAGGTCGCGGTCGTGCAGTCCGAGGTGACCCGCGTCGGGTGAGGTGGGGGCCCAGCCTCCTACTGGTAGCGGAACGTCGCCACCAGCTCCTGCAGCCGGACCGACATCCGCGACAGGTCGCCGACCGCGCCGTGCAGCTGCTGCACGCCCTCGGTGGTCACCTGGGACGCGTCGGCCACCCGGCCGACCGTCTGGGCGATCTCGCCGGAGCCGGTGGCGGCGTCGGCGACGTTGCGGTTCATCTCCTGGGTGGTCAGGGTCTGCTCCTCGACCGCGGCGGCGATGGTGGTCTGCGAGTCGCTGATCCGCGCGACGACCGTGCCGATCTGGTTGATCGCGTCGGCCGCCCCGGCAGCGTCGGCCTGGATCGCGCCGACGCGCTGGGTGATCTCCTCGGTGGCCCGGGCGGTCTCCTGCGCGAGCTCCTTGACCTCGTTGGCCACGACCGCGAAGCCCTTGCCGGCCTCACCGGCCCGAGCGGCCTCGATGGTCGCGTTCAGCGCGAGCAGGTTGGTCTGCTCGGCGATCGAGGTGATCACCTCGACCACGTTGCCGATCTCCTGCGACGAGACGCCGAGCTTGCCGACCGTCACGCCCGTCTCGTCGGCCGTCTGCACGGCCTCGGCGGCCACCCCGGCCGCGTCGTGGGCGCTGCGGGCGATCTCCTGGATCGAGGCGCCCATCTGCTCCGAGCCGGCGGCCACGGTCTGCACGTTCTGCGAGACCGCCTCGGCGGCGGCGCTGACCAGCTGGGCCTCGGCCGAGGTCTCGACGGCGGAGGCGGAGATGGAGTCGGAGGTCGCGGCGATCTCCTCGGCGGCGGTCGCCACGGTCGTGGCGGACTCCGCCATCGTCGTGACGATCTGGCGCAGCGAGCCCATCGTGGTGTCGAACGCCGTGGCCAGCTGGCCGATCTCGTCGCGCTGCCGGATCTCCGGCGACGCGGTGAGGTCGCCCTCGGCCACCCGGTCGATCGCGGTGACGAAGCGGCGTACCGGGCGCACGACCGAGCGGGTGACGACCAGGCACATGGTGAGGGCCAGCAGCAGCGCCAGGCCCGCGACGACCACGATCAGGCGCTTGGCGGCCGCGGCCACGTCGTCGGCGTGCCGGTCCAGGGCGGCGGTCCGCGTGTCGACCGAGGTCACGAGCGCCTGGGTGCTCTCGAGGAGGTCCGACCAGGTGGTGGCCAGGTCGCCGGAGTTGAGGACCGTGAACGCGGCCTGCATCTCGGCGTCGGTCCGCACGGCCCCGAGCTGCTCGGCCCAGGCGTCCGAGGCGGCGAAGAAGTCGGTCCACTGCTGGGTGATCGTCTCGAACTGCGTGCGCTCACGCGCGCTGAGCGCCCCCTCGTCGAAGTCGGCGAGCAGCGTCTCGACGACGTCCCGGTCCGCGACCAGGCCCGACATGTTGTCCGCGTCCGGCTTCACGGCCGAGGCGGCCCCGGTCATCGTGGCCTCGGCGAAGATGAAGCCCTGCCAGCCGCTGACGTCGGCGTCGAGGTAGCGCAGCTCCTTGACGTCGTCGCGCATCGACGCGAGGCGCTGCTGGTCCGCGCGCAGGTCGACCTGCTGCTGCGCGGCGTGCACGCCGGTGGCGGTCACGACGACGAGCAGGACGCAGAGGATGCCGAAGGCCAGGGTGAGCCGGCGGCCGATGGACAGGTGGTGCAGCAACGTGCGCATGGTGAGGTGCCTCGGGGGTTCGACAGAGTGGTCATCCGTTCGATCGGCCGCGCCCCGCCCGACCTGAGGCGCGGAATAGGTCGGGCCCGTCCGCGGGTTGCAGACTGGGAGCGCTGCGTACGCCGTCAGCCGTGACCTCGACCCGACGACCCCCGGAAGGGCCCCGACCGTGACGACGACCGCCTCCGTGACCGACGCCAGCGCTGGGTCGGTGCCTGCCGGGCACTACCGCTGGGCGGTCCTCGCGCTCGCGCTGGGCGGGTTCGCCATCGGCACGACGGAGTTCGTGACGATGGGCCTGCTCCCGCAGATCGCCGACGGGGTCGGCGTGTCGATCCCGACCGCGGGCCACTTCATCTCGGCGTACGCCCTCGGCGTGGTCGTCGGCGCGCCCATCATCGCGATCTTCGGGGCCAGGCTGCCCCGGCGCGGCCTGCTCGCGGGCCTGATGGCGACGTACGCCGTCTTCAACGTGCTCAGCGCCGCCGCGTCGAGCTACGGGATGCTGATGGTCGCGAGGTTCCTCGACGGTCTGCCCCACGGTGCCTACTTCGGCGTCGCCTCGCTGGTGGCCGCCGGCCTGGCCGCGCCGGAGCACCGCGGTCGCGCGGTCGCCTCGGTGATGCTCGGCCTGTCGATCGCCAACGTCGTGGGCGTGCCCGCGGCGACCTGGATGGGCCAGCTGCTCGGCTGGCGCTCGGCGTACCTCGCCACGGCCGCGATCTCGGTGCTCACGGTCGGCCTGATCCTGCTCTTCGTGCCCTCGGTGCCGGGCAACCCCGCGGCGACCGGGCGACGCGAGATGCTGTTCTTCCGCAACGGCCAGGCCATGCTCACGCTGCTCGCGGGGGCGGTCGGCTTCGGCGGGCTCTTCGCGGTCTACTCCTACATCGCCCCGACGGTGACCGAGGTCGGCGGCCTGCCCGACTCGGCGGTCCCCGTCTTCACGGCGGCGTTCGGCATCGGCATGGTGGCCGGCACCTGGCTCGCCGGCCGGCTCGCCGACTGGTCGGTCTTCACGACCCTGATCTGGTCGGGCATCGGCTCCGGGATGGTCATGCTCCTGGTGTGGGCGCTCGCGCCGTACGGCTGGTGGCTGGCGCCGGCGATCTTCCTGGTCACCGCGATCGGCTCGGTGCTCGTGGTGAACCTGCAGCTGCGGCTGATGACCGTCTCGGGCGACGCGCAGACCCTCGGTGCGGCGATGAACCACGCCTCGCTGAACGTCGCGAACGCCCTCGGCGCCTGGCTCGGCGGCCTGGTGATCGCGGCCGGCTACGGCTACCGGGCCCCCGCCCTGGTCGGCGCCGCCCTCTCGGTCGCCGGCATCGCCGTCCTGCTGTGGTCGGCGGCGACGGACCGGGGCGAGACCGACCGGTAGCCCCCCGCGCGCTCGAGGCCCGGTCGATCGGCGAGAATGGTCGCCATGTCCACCACGACCGAGCCCGAGGTCTCGCCGGCGACGGCCGGGACCGGCGGCTCCCGTCCGCGGGTGCTCTCCGGCATCCAGCCGACCGCCGACTCCTTCCACTTCGGCAACTACCTCGGCGCCCTGCGGCAGTGGGTGGACCTGCAGGACGAGTACCAGCCGTTCTTCTTCATCGCCGACCTGCACGCGATCACGGTCGAGCAGGACCCGAAGGTGCTCCGCGAGCGCACCCTCCGGGCCGCGGCGCAGCTGCTGGCGATGGGCGTCGACCCGGACCGCGCGGCGATCTTCGTGCAGTCCCAGGTGCCCGAGCACGCCCAGCTCGGGTGGGTGCTGCAGTGCCTGACCGGGTTCGGCGAGGCCCGCCGGATGACGCAGTTCAAGGACAAGTCGGCCAAGGGCGGCGAGGGGGCGGCGAGCGTCGGGCTCTTCACCTACCCGATCCTCCAGGCGGCCGACATCCTGCTCTACCGGCCGCACTACGTCCCGGTCGGCGAGGACCAGCGCCAGCACCTCGAGCTGACCCGCGACCTCGCCCAGCGCTTCAACAGCCGCTACAAGAAGACGTTCCGGCTCCCGGAGCCCTACATCCTCAAGGCGACCGCCAAGATCACCGACCTGCAGGACCCGACCTCGAAGATGTCGAAGTCGGCGTCCTCGCCGTCGGGGATCATCGAGATGCTCGACGACCCCCGGGTCTCGGCCAAGAAGATCCGCTCCGCGGTGACCGACTCCGAGGCCGAGGTCCGCTTCGACACCGAGCACAAGCCCGGCGTCAGCAACCTGCTCACGATCTACTCGGCCCTCACCGGCCGCCCGGTCGCCGACCTCGAGGCCGACTACGCCGGCCGCGGCTACGGCGACCTCAAGAAGGACCTGGCCGAGGTCGTCGTCGACTTCGTGACCCCCTTCCGGGAGCGGACGCTCGAGCTGCTCGACGACCAGACCCACCTCTCCGAGGTGCTGCGCCGGGGCGCCGAGCAGGCCGGTGAGGTCGCCCGCGCCACGCTGCACGACGTCTACCAGCGGGTCGGCTTCGTCGCGGCGGGACAGTAGGGTCCTCAGAGTGCCGACGATTGGAGTGGCGGTCGCGATCCCGGAGCCCTGGGCGAGCGAGCTGCAGGACTACCGGACCGCCGTGGGAGACGCCACGGCGACGATGATCCCCACCCACATCACGCTGGTGCCGCCCACCGAGATCGACGACCTGCTCGTCGCCGACGTGGAGAAGCACCTCGAGGAGGTGGCGGCCGAGATCCCGGGCTACTGCGTACATCTGCGCGGGACGGGTACCTTCCGGCCCGTGTCACCCGTCGTCTTCGTGACCCTCGTCGAGGGCATCTCCCAGTGCGAGCAGCTCGCCGGCGCCGTACGCCGTGGCCCCCTCGACCTGGAGCTCCAGTACCCGTACCACCCGCACGTCACCGTCGCGCACCACCTCGAGGACCCGCTCCTCGACCGGGCGTTCGCCGAGCTCGCCGACTTCGAGTGCGAGTTCGAGGTCACCGACTTCCACCTCTACGTGCACGACGCCGACGCCGGCTGGCAGCCCACGCGCACCTTCGCGCTCCAGGGCACAGCCGGCTGAGATGCCGTCGATCAAGGAACGGGTCGCCGACCTCCGCAAGCGCCGGCCGCTGGTCGACCACGTGGTGCGCATGCAGGAGCACTACGGCGGGGTGAACGCCGGCCAGCAGGCCGGCGCGGTGACGTACTTCGCGTTCCTGTCCTTCTTCCCGATCCTCGCGCTGTCCTTCTTGGTCGTCGGGTGGATCGCTGTGATCTACCCGCGGGCCGAGAGCAACCTGACGACGGCGATCAACCAGCTGCTGCCGAACATGATCGGGCCGGGCGACGACCAGATCTCGCTCGACGACTTCCAGGGTGCGCAGACGACCATCGGCGTGGTCGCGCTGGTCAGCCTCGCCGCCGTCCTGTACGCCGGGCTGGGCTGGCTGTCGGGCATGCGCGCGGCGCTCGAGATCGTCTTCGAGGTGCCGAAGAAGGACCAGCCCAACTTCGTCTTCGGCAAGCTGCGCGACCTGCTCACCATGGTCCTGATCGGCGTCGTCCTGATCGTCTCGGTGGGTGTGTCGAGCCTGGTCAGCAGGTACTCCACCAAGCTCCTCGACCTCGTCGGGCTGGGCACCGAGCTCTCGCCGCTGCTCCAGGTGCTCACCGTTGCCCTCGGGATCCTCGCGAGCATGCTGCTCTTCGTCGTGCTCTTCAAGCTGCTCGCGGAGCCCGCGACACCCACCCGCTCGCTGTGGTCCGGTGCGCTGCTGGGTGCGCTCGCGTTCGAGGTGCTCAAGCGGCTCTCCGGCCTGCTGCTGGCCTCGACCAAGGACCAGCCGGCCTTCCAGGCCTTCGGGATCGCCCTGATCCTGATCATCTGGATCAACTACTTCTCGCGGGTCGTCCTGTACGCCGCCGCGTGGGCGCACACCTCGGCCGCGGCCCGGGCCGCACGACCCGCTCCCACGCCGGCGCCCGTCGAGGGGCCGCCGTCCCCGCCGCTGCGCCAGCGGGGGAGTGAGCTGGAGTACCCCTGGGCGGCGACCTACGCGGCCGGCGCCGCCACGATGCTCGGCCTGGTCGCCCTGACCCGCCGGCTCACCCGTACGTCCGGGAGGGACGCATGAGGCTCGAACGCAAGCACGGTTGGCTCCTGGTGGGCATCGCCGTCTGGAACTTCGTCGTCTGGGGCACGTTCATCAAGAACCTCGCTGCCTCGCACGCCTCCGGTGAGGACCGCCCCGGCGGCTACTACGTCGCCCACTCCGTGCTCATCGTCGTCGACCTCGCGATCGGCGTGGTGCTCGGCCTGCTCGGCCTGAGGGTCCTGCGCTCCCCGAAGCGCCCCGTCGGCCGGGACTGACCCTCAGGCGTCCCCGCTGCGGTCCGGGGCGGGCGAACGGCCGAAGCTGACCGACTCCACCACGGCGGGCGGTCCGTCCGCGGCCAGCTGCTGGTCGGGCAGCAGTCCGAGCGCGTCGTTGATGCTGGAGAACGCCAGCCGGAGCCCCACGAACGCGGTGATCGCCACGATCTCGGCGTCGGAGTAGCCAGCGGCCCGCAGCCGGTCGACGTCGGTGGCGGTCGTGCCGTTGGGGTCGCGGACGACCTGGCGGGCCCAGGTCGCGAGGGCGCGCTCGACGTCGCTCAGGCCGGCGTCCGTGCCCGTCAGGACGGCCGCGGCGACCTCGTCACCGGCTGCGGAGGCGAGCTTGCCGCCCCACGCGAGGGCGCAGTAGGCGTCACCGCGCGCGGCGGCCGTGGCGGCGACGAGGATCCCGCGCTGCCGGGGCGTGAGTCGCGCGGCCGTGCCGGCCGTGCCGAGCGCCCCGAAGAGCTGGTCCACCACCTCGGGCAGGTGCGCCCAGGCCCGCGAGGCGTTCATGACGTAGCCGAGCTCGTCCCGGTCGTCGGCGTACAGCTCCTCGACGGCCTCGGTCACCGGTGCCGGGCCCAGGAAGCTCGTGGACCCGTCGGCCGGCCGCTCGACGGGCCGGCGGGCGACGTAGCCGACGACGTCGATCTCCGCCCGAAGCGGCAGGCCCTCGCGGACGCGCTCCTCGGCGATGGTGCGGGCGTGGGCCAGGAAGGCCTCCTCGCCGACGACCTGGATGGCCTCGTACGCCGGACCGGTGCTGGCCAGGGCCAGGGCGTAGGCGTCCGGGTCGGCGAACTCCCAGGCGCAGGGCACCTGGACGCGCCGGACGTCCACGAAGCCGTGGCTGGTGAGCAGCTCCTCGCCCGCACCGGGCCGACCGAGCGAGACCATGGCCGCCTGGTGGGCGACGCTCCCCGTGCTGGCGAGCCGGAAGGGCGCGAGAGCCCACGCGCCGGGTGACGCCTTGATGTGTCCCCAGACGGTGAGGCCGATCCGGCCACCGGGCGCGAGCACCCGGTGGACCTCGGCGAGCGCGTCGGGGGTGGTGCCCCAGATGCCTCGGAAGCTGGTCACGACGTCGAAGTCGGCGTCGGCCCAGGGCAGGGCGTGCATGTCGCCGACCCGGACGTCGGCGTCGGGCAGCCGGTCGCGGGCGACGGCGACCAGGCGCCGGGACGCGTCGATGCCGGCGGGACGCGCGCCGCGCAGCGCACCGAGCTCCAGCGCGAGCCCGGCACCACAGGCGACGTCGAGCAGCCGGTCGCCCGCACGCAGCTCGAGGGCGTGGTGCAGCGCGACGTACTCCCGGCAGTTGGCCGGCTCGCTCAGGGTGGCGAACCGCACCGCCTGGCGTCCCCAGCCCTCGTCGACCTCCTCCCAGCCGGTCACAGCGCTGACACCATCTCGGCCACCAGCGGGTTGTCCAGCCCGGCCGCGGAGTCCACGGCGGCCTCGACGGCCCCTGGCCGGCCCAGGTGGGCCCGGTGCACGTGGGAGCGGGCGACGAGCTCCGCCATCTCTCCGCGGGCCGCCAGGGCCGACAGCTCCTCCACCCACGTCGACGCACGCGGGTGCCCGCAGGCGATGGCCACGGTGCACGTCGCGTCGAGGACATGGCCCCGGATCCACTGGTAGGCGTCGGGCCACCGGCCGCACCTCAGGCCGGCGTCCTCCAGCCACCTCAGGGCCGCGGGCAGGTCGTGACCGTCCGCCTCGAGGAGCCCCACCCCGCGGGCGGCGATGCCCTCCCAGCAGGGGTCGCCGAGCTGGCACGCGAGTGCGAAGGCGTGCTCCAGCCGGCTGTGGGCCGGTCCCGGTCGGCCCTCGGTCCGGTCGACCTCGGCCCGCAGCGACTCGGGCCACGGAGCGAAGGCGACCCAGGACTCGGCGCGGACGATCTCCAGCGAGTGGTCGAGCGCCTCTGCGGCTGCGGCTGAGTCGCCGCGCAGCAGGTGGACCCGACCGACCAGGGAGGAGGACCAGGCCGCCTGCCGCGGTGCGCCGCTGGAGTGCGCTCGACCGACGCTCTCGTCGAGTGCCGTCAGCGCCTCGGCGTAGCGAGCGCTGTCGGACAGGTTCATGCCGCGGATCCCCAGCACCGCCGCCAGCTCGGCCTCGTCATCCGTGAGCGAGACGGCCCGGTCCAACCAGGTGTCGGCCCGGTGGCGTCGTCCCGCCTGGACGTCGACGAAGGCGAGCTCCCGGGTGATCCGCGCTGCCGCGCGACGCTCCCCGGCGTCCTCCGCGCGGGCGAGGGCCTCGTGCAGGACGGCCGCACCCTCCTCGTCGCGGCCGCGAACGCCGTGTACGAGCGCGCTCCCGAGCGCGATCAGGGCGCGCACGCGGATCTCGTCCTCACCTGCTGCCGCGGCGTCGCCGACCGCCCGACGCAGGCACTCCAGGCCGGCGTCGACGGCCCCGGCGTTGACAGCGGCCTGCCCGGCCTCCAGCTGGGCGAGCGCTGCCTCCCGGCCCCGCGACGCCCCGGTGTGGGTGGAGCCGCGACCGGCCCGGAGGGCCGTCTCGAGCGCGGCGGACGGCACGACGTCCAGCTCGCGGTGGAAGAGGCGGGTGCAGCGCTCGACCTGCTCGCGGGCCGTGTCGGTCTGCCCCGCGGCGGTCAGGCAGCGCACCAGCAGGACCTGGTTGTTCTCCTCGAGCGGGTTCAGCTCGACCAGCCGGCTCGCCGAGGACACGGCCTCGGTGAGCCGGCCGTAGCCGAGGTGACGCAGTGCCTGCTCGTGCAGCACGGCCTCGCACGCGGCGCCCACCCGGCGACGCTCGATCTCGAGCCAGGTGTCGAAGCTCGGGCAACCCTCGAGGTGGATGCCTTCCAGCAGCTCGCCGGGCACCGCCGTACGCCAGCCCTCACCGGTGCCGGTCAGCACCAGCTCGGCGTCCACGGTCGTGCCGGCCGCCAGGTGCAGCTCGACGGGGTCCCCGGTGAGGCGGATCGCCGAGCCGAGGGTCCGGCGCAGGTCGGCCAGCGCCCACCGCAGCGCGCCGAGCGGGTCGTCCGCGTCCGGGAACAGCAGGGCGGACAGGTGCTGGCGCGATGCCGGTCGCCGGGTGAGCGCCAGGTAGGCGAGCACGGCCCAGGACTTCCGACCACGCAGGTGCGCGTCGGATCCGCCCGGGACCTCGATCCTGGGCGCACCCAGCAGGTGGATCATGACCTGGCTGGCCATGGCCGTGAGCGTACCTGTCAGCCGACCGGCACGCCGGCAGCCAGCGCGCGGACGTCGGCGGTCGACAGCGCGTTCCCACCGATGCCCCAGTGACCGCTCTTCACCTCCTCGACGACCACCCAGGTCACCCCTCGCATGTTCTCCCCCTCGATCTCGACCATCGCGTCGGTCAGACGCTCGACGATCTGGTGCTTCTGGGTGTCGTCGAAGACTCCCTCGATCAGCTTCACCTGGATCAGCGGCATGGTGCCTCCCTCTCGTGGACGGGACCCTGGTGGTCCCGGTGGTCCCACCGTGCGGGGCGTGCGTGTGAGGCGACGTGTGAGGCGAGGGGATCCGCGGGTCGAGTCCCTGGCCGCGAGGCCCGGACTTCTCTAGGCTCACGGGATGGGTGAGCGAGGAAGTGCGACGAGGTCTGCGGTGACCACCGACGCGGCCCCGGCGGCGCTCGGTCCCTACAGCCAGGCGATCGTCGCCGGCGGTTTCGTCTTCTGCTCGGGCACGGCGGGGATCGATCCGCAGACGGGACAGGTGCTCGAGGGCATCGAGGCGCAGACCGAGCAGGCCCTGCTCAACATCTCGGCCGTCCTCGAGGCCGCCGGCGCATCCCTGGACGACCTCGTGAAGACCACGATCTTCTACGCCGACGTCGACGACTTCGCGACGCTCAACGCGGTGTACTCGCGGTTCATGCCGGACCCGCCCCCCGCGCGCTCCGCACCCGCGAACGTGCGACTCCCACGGGGTCTGCTCGTCTCCATCGAGGCGATCGCGCTCCTGCCGACCTGACCCGGGCGGCGCACGTCATCCACTGCCGCCGGTCCCTGGTTGCCGGTAGGGTCGCAGGCGCGCGCCGGGTGCGTGCACGACGGATGGAGGCGCGGTGGCGGGGTCGGGTCTGCGGTTGCCCGCCGCGGCGGAGCGCGAGCCGGAGTACGGGCACGACGCGCTCGTCGTGTGCGACAACCTCGTGCGGATCTACCAGGCCGAGGGCATCGAGGTGCAGGCCCTCCAGGGCCTCGACCTGCTGGTGCACGACGGCGAGATGATCGCGATCGTCGGGGCGTCCGGCTCCGGGAAGTCGACGCTGCTGCAGGTGCTGGCCGGCGTGGACGCCCCGACCGCGGGCCGGGCTCGGGTGGCCGGCCACGACCTGCTCGACCTCTCCCGGGGGGAGCGGGTGCGCTACCGGCGCGACGTGGTCGGGTTCGTCCGGCAGCAGACCGCGCGCAACCTGGTGCCCTACCTCACCGCGACGCAGGTGATCGACCTGCCGATGACGATCGCCGGCAGGCCGCGGCGCGAGCGCGCGCAGCGCAGCGCACTGCTTCTCGAGGCCCTGGGCGTGACGCACTGCGCCGACCGTCGGCCCGACCAGATGTCCGGCGGCGAGCAGCAGCGGGTGGCGATCGGCGTCGCGCTGGCCAACGAGCCGCGGGTGCTGCTCGCCGACGAGCCGACCGGCGAGCTGGACAGCGAGACCGCGCAGGAGGTCTTCTCCGCGCTGCGGACCGCCAACCGCGACCTGGGCTCGACCGTCATCGTCGTCACGCACGACGCCGCGGTGAGCGGGCAGGTGGCCCGGACCGTGGCGATCCGCGACGGCCGGACCAGCAGCGAGGTGCTGCGCAGCGGCGACTCGCACGACGCCCTGGCCGAGGAGTACGCGGTCATGGACGGTGCCGGGCGCGTCCAGGTGCCCCGCGAGTACCGCGAGGCGCTGGCCCTCACCCGCCGGGTCCGGCTCGCGCTCGCCGAGGACCACGTCCAGATCCGCTCCGACCGCGATGCCGAGGAGTCCCCATGAGCGTCGCCGACGAGACCGCCCCGGGCCGGCACCGCGCGGCGGGGTCCTCGGCGGAGGCGATGGTCGAGGTGCGCGGGGTCACCCGCACGTACGGCAGCGGGGCCGGCACCGTGCACGCGCTGCGGGACGTCTCCTTCGACGTCGCACCGGGAGAGATGGTGGCCGTCGTGGGACGGTCGGGCTCCGGCAAGACCACGCTGCTCAACATGGTGGGTGGGCTCGACCGGCCCGACGCCGGGACCGTGCGCGTCGACGGCACCGAGGTCACCACCCTCGGCGACGCCGGGCTGAGCCGGCTGCGGCGCGAGACCGTGTCGTACATCTTCCAGACCTTCGGGCTGATGCCGCCGCTCACCGCGGCCGAGAACGTCGGGGTGCCCCTCCGGCTGCGTCGTACGCCCGTGCCCGAGCGCGAGGAGCGCGTCGCCCTCCTGCTCGACCTGGTCGGGCTGCGCGAGCACGCCGAGCAGCGCCCGGCCGAGCTGTCCGGAGGTCAGCAGCAGCGGGTGGCCATCGCCCGCGCGCTCGCCGGCTCGCCGCGGTTGCTCATCGCCGACGAGCCGACGGGGCAGCTGGACGCCGAGACGGGGGTCGCGATCATGGCTCTGCTCCGGGGCGTCGTGGAGTCCGAAGGGCTGACCGCGGTGGTCGCCACCCACGACCCGGTGATGATGGCGCTGGCCGACCGGGTGCTCACGATCGCCGACGGTCGCGTCGAGGGGTGACGGCACCGACGTGCTGAGCCTGGTCCTGCGGCGCGCCCGGGGGCAGCTCCGACTGGTCGCAGCCGTGGTCGCGCTCGTCGCCGTCGCCGCGACCCTGCTCGGCGTGTGCGCGCTGCTCCTCGGCCCGACCCAGGATCGAGCCTTCGACCTCGAGCTGCAGCCCGGCCAGCAGCAGGACGCCGCGCAGGGCTTCGCCATCGACGCGTTCCTGGTCCGGGTCCGCAACGACGACATCGTGGAGGTGCGCGAGAGCGCGGCGGACCAGCTCCGCGAGGTGGTCGGGGCGTTCGAGCCCCGGACCACCGTGGTCGAGACGTCGGCGATGCGCAGCCTCGCGGGGACCGGTGACCCCGCGGTCGGCTACCTCTCCGCCGGGGACGGGATCAAGCCGCGGAGCGAGCTCGTCTCGGGGCGGTGGCCCGCGAGCAGCACCGGAGCGATCGAGACGACGGTGCCCGAGGCGGTGGCCCGCCGTCTCGGTCTCGCGGCCGGTGACGAGGTCCGTCTGGGTGACACCACCGGCCTGGACGGCCTGTCCGGTCCGATGACGCTGGTGGTCGTCGGCACCTTCCGCCCCGCGTCGGACCTGGGATGGGAGAGCGACCCGCTGACGGGCGCCGGCGTGGACCCGGACCACGGCGACGGCGCGACGACCGCGACGGCGTACGGCCCGTTCGTCATCGACGACGCGGCGTTCCTGGCCAGCGGGTCGGCGGCAGCCCGGCTGCGGGTGACGGCCCGGCCCGTCATCACCGACGCCGACCGCGAGTCGGTGACCGCCGCGGTCCAGGCCTACGACGGGGCCGAGGACCGGCTCGCGGCGGACCTGGCCGATCGCGTGCAGCTTGTCCGGCTGGACTTCCCGCTGCCGGACATCCTGGAGGGGGTCGAGACCAACCGTGCCGCCAGCCGCTCGCTCGTGCTGGTCACGGTGCTGCTTGGAGGCACGCTCTCGCTGACGGCTCTGCTGCTGGCCGGCCGGCTCGTCGCCGCGGTCCGGGACGAGGAGCGGGCGCTGCTCGTCGCCTTCGGAGCCAGCCCGCGTCAGCAGCTCCGCGCGACGGGGCTGGAGGCGGTGCTGCTGGCGCTCGTCGCCGCGGCGCTCGCGCTGCCGGCGGCAGCCCTGCTGCACTCCCGGCTCACCCACCTGGCCGGCCCGAACGCGGCCGGGTTGGCCCAGGCGCCCACCGTCACCGCAGGGCTGGTGCTGACCGTGCTCGGGTGCTGCCTCGTGCTCGCCCCGGTGCTGGCGCTGGCGGCCTTCGACACGAGCACCACGACCGCGGCCACCCGCCGCCGGTGGGCCCTGGACCGCGTGCACGCCGACTGGACCCTGATCGTGGCAGCCGGGGCGGCGGCCGTCCTGGCCTGGTGGCAGCTGCGTGACCAGCCGGACACGACCACCGGCCGCGGCGACGTCGCGCTCACCCTCGCGCCGGTGGTGTGCGTGGTCGCCACCACCCTGGTCGTGCTGCGGCTGGTGCCGGTGCTGCTGCGCGTCTTCGCCCGGCTCGCCCGTCGCTCGCCCGCCCTGGTGCTGCCGTTGGCGGCCCAGCAGGCGGCCCGGCGTCCGCACCCGGGCACGGCCATGGCGCTGATCGCGACCGCTGTCGCGACGGCGACGTTCGGGCTCGGGCTCCGCTCGACCTGGGAGCGGTCGCAGGTGGACCAGGCGGACCTGCGCGTCGGCACCGACCTGAGCCTCGCCGTACGCACGACGCCGACGCAGGACGACGCGGCCGCCGTGCTGGCCGCCGTTGACGGGGAGTCCTCGGCCGTCTCGGCGGTCATCGACCGACCGGTGGCCATCGGCCGGTACGCCGGCTCGACCGACGCGCCGCCGCCGACGCTGGTCGCGGTGGACAGCGACGAGGCGGGTGACCTGCTCCGTGGCCGGCTGGACGGCGGCACCTGGGCCGGCGTCGGCGCGCGGCTGGACCCCGGCCCGGCCGTCCCGGGGTTGGTGCTCGCCGACGACACCGCCACCGTCCAGGGGCGGGCGGCCGGCACGCTGCCGGTCACGGCGACCACCACCGCAGTCGTGGAGGACACGGCAGGCGTGCGGCACACGCGCACCGCGGCGCCGGTGCGGCTCGACGGCACGGTCCGGCCGCTGGTCTGGAGCGCACCGGCGGCCGGGCTGAGGCTGGTGGCGCTCGCGCTGCACCTGGACGCGCCGCGACCTCGCCGCGACCAGCTCGCCCAGGCGGACGTCGCTCTCACCGTGACGCTGCCCGGGGTGAGCGAGGGCGGCACCTGGCACGCTCAGCCCCAGGACGAGGACCCCGTCCTGAACCCGTCCGTCACGGTCCGGCCCGCCGCGGACGCCATCCGGCTGCGCGCCGGCGCGGTGGTCGACACCGGCCGGCTGTCGGACGGTGGGGGAGACCTGCTGGTCACGGCGTTCGTCGCACCCGACGCCGTACCCGTGGCACTGTCGGAGGACCTCGCCGACGCCATCGGCGCCAGGACCGGTGACCTGCTCGAGGGCGACCTCAGCACCGTCGGGGTGCCCCTCGAGGTCGTCGCGGTCGTGTCCGACGTGCCGTCGGCGCCGGGCCGGCCGGCGGTGCTGGCCGACGCCGATACCGTGTCCCGCAGCCTGATCGCCGGGGGACAGCTGGAGCCGTTCGTGGACGCGTGGTGGGTGGGGGACCCCACCGTGCCGGCGGAGCAGGCGCTGAGCCGGCTGGAGCAGGGGTCGCTCGTCACCCGCGCCGGAGTGACCGCCGACCTGGCCCGCGGCCCGTTCGAGGTGATCGTGCCGACCGTCCTCACGACCCTGGTGGTGGCTGCGGTCGTGCTGCTCCTGGCCGGCATCGCCCTGGTCGCCGGGGCGGACCAGCGGCGCCGGGTGGTGGAGCTGACCCGGCTCCGTGCCCTCGGGCTGCCCCGGCGCGGCGCCCAGCGGCTGATGCTGGCCGAGTACGCCGCCTCGCTGGCGCCGCTGCTGTGCCTCGGCGTCCTGGTCGGACTGGGCGCCGCGTGGGTGCTCGGACCGTTGATGGTCCGCTCGGACGTGGGCGCGGCCCCGGTGCCGACGGCGGTCCTGGACTGGCCGTGGGGGAGCGCCGCCCTGGCCCTCGGCGGCGCGGTGCTCGGGTCGACGCTGGTCGCCTGGGCGGTCGCGGTGCGCCAGGTGCGCGCCTCGGACCGGGCCGGGCTGCGGACGGGTGACTCCTGATGCGCGTGCGGATCCACCGGCCCACGGTGCGCGGGCGGCTCCGCGCCGACCGTGGGCTGCTGGTGCTGACGGCGCTGATCGTGGCCCTGACCTCGGCCCTGCTCGCGGCGATCTGGCCGCTCACCGTGCGCACCGCGGACGACGCCATGGCCGCGAGCGTCCGGGAGGCGGGGCCGGGTGCCGCGGTGGTGGCGACCCTGCCGCAGCCGCCCGCCGCCGGCGAGCGGCGCCGCTACGCGGACGCTCCGGAGAGGTTCGCGCTGGACGTGAAGTTCACCGGCAACGAGATCCCCGACCGGCTGGCGTCGGTGGTGCACCCCAGCGTCGCCTCGTACGTCTCCCCGTCGCTGCCGGTGGACGGCGCGGGTCCGAGGCGCACCCTGCGACTCGTCTACGCGGTCTCGCCGACCGAGCCGCCGGCGGTGACCTGGGTGGCGGGGCGTGCGCCCGGGTCGAGTGCCGGCCCCGGCGAGGCCGACATCGTCGTGGCAGAGGGCGACGCGCCGTGGCCGGTGCAGGTCGGGCTCTCCGAGCGGGCCGCTGCCGCGCTCGGCGTCGGGCCGGGTGCGCGCCTCACCCTGGAGGACCAGTCCGGCCAGGACGTGGACGTGCGCGTCAGCGGCATCTACACCCCGGACCGCCCGGACGACCCGGCATGGGCGGTGGCGCGCGAGCTGCTCAGCCCGGCGGTCGGCACCGCCGACGGGATCGAGCGCACCTCGGTGGCGGCGCTGGTCTCGTCGGAGGCGCTGCCCGACCTGCGGGTCGCCGTACCGTCGGACCACCTGACCCAGCGCATCACCTACCTGCCCGACCCGGAGGCGGTGCGCTGGGAGCAGACCTCGGCCCTGCGCCGCGACGTGGTCGAGCTGAGGGCCATGCCCGGCCTGGACAGCGGTCAGACCGGGTGGGACGGCGCGCTGGACCGGGTGCTCGCTGACGCGTCGGCCGAGGTCGCGCGTGCGCGGGGCCGGGCGCAGGTGGTGCTCCTCGGGCTGCTCGCCACCGCGGCGCTGACGATGGTCCTCGCCGCTCGGCTGCTGGCCCGCCGGCGCGCCGGTCCGCTGACCCTCGCCCGTGAGCGGGGCGCGACGCTGGTCGGCATCGGGGCCGAGCTCACGATCGAGGCGGTGCTGGTGGCGGTGGTCGGCACGGCGCTCGGGGTCGGGGTCACGGCGGCCCTGCTCGGATCGCTCAGCCTGAGCTGGGTGCTGCCCGTGGTCGTGGTGGCGGTCGTCGCCGCGCCCGTGCTCGGCACGGTCGAGGCGGACCGCGCCACGGGTGCCCGCCGGGAGCCCGCCAACCGGGCCGCCCGACGTGTCGCCGGGCGACGGCGCCGGGTGCGGCGGGTGGTGCTCGAGGCGGGGGTCGTCGTGCTCGCCGGCGTCACGTTCGTCGCCCTGCAGCAGCGCGGTCCGGTCACGGGTGACGCCGTCCCGGCCAGCACGCCCACCGTGTGGGCGCTGGTCGGTGCGCTGGTGCTGGTCCGGCTCCTCCCGCTGCTGGGGCGCCGGCTGCTGCGGGGGGCGGGTCGGTCGGCCGCCGCGCTGCCGTTCTTCGTGGCGGCCCGGGTGGTGGCCGGTGGGCTGAGCGCCCTGCCGCTGGTCGTCGTGGTCGTCGCGGTGGCGCAGGTCGCCTTCTGCAGCATCCTGGCCGCCACCCAGCAACGCGGCCAGGAGGCCGGTGCCCTGCTCGCCGTCGGCGGTGACGCACGGCTCGAGTCGGTGCCCGGCGAGGAGGTCTCGGCGAGGGCCGGCCCGGTCGGCCGGGCGCCCGGGGTGGTGGCCGCGGTGGCCGGCCGGGTCGCCGACGGGACGCTCGTGTCCGCGGTGTCCACGGGCGCCTCGGTGCGCCTGGTCGTCGTCGACGCCCGGGCCTACGAGCGGCTGCTGGCCGCCAGCGACCTGCCCGACGCACCTCAGCTCGAGCGACTGGCGGCCGCGGGCGGCGAGGGCGCCCCGGTGCCGGCCCTGCTGCTCGGCGGCCCGTCGGGCCTCGAGGACGGCCTGCAGGTGCGTTGGGGGGACCGGGTGAGCGTCCCTCTCGACGTGGTCGGCGAGGCGCCCCGGGTCGATGCCGCCACCGACCCGGTGGTCGTCGTCGACGCCGCCGCCTTCGCCGCGGCCGGCGCGGTCGCCGACCCCGACACCATCTGGGCCGTGGGACCCGGTGCTCCCCAGGCACTGCGATCGGCGGCCGAGGTCGACCCGTCCGACGCCGTGACGACGTACGACGACGTGCTCACCAGGCTGCGTGCCGCGCCGCTGCCCGCGGCGCTGGTGCACCTGGCCGTGACGGCATCGCTCCTCCTGCTGCTGCTCGCCGGGCTCGGGGTGGTGCTGGGCGCCGCGGTCGACGCCCCCGCCCGCGCCACCGCGCTGGGCCGCCTGCGCTCGCTCGGCCTCGGCGAGCGCGAGCTGCGGCGGGTGCTCGCCGGGGAGCTGCTGGTGCCGGTGCTCGCCGGCGTGGTGGTCGGCGTCGTGGTCGGCGTCGCCACCGCCTGGTCGACCTTCGGTCTGCTCGGGCTCGAGCAGGTGACGGGTCAGAGCGAGCAGCCGCAGCTCGTCGTCCCGCTGTGGACGGGGCTGACAGCCCTCGCGCCGCCGCTGGTGGCGCTCGTGGTGGCGGCGCGACAGAGCAGCCGGATCCGGCGCACCGACCTGGCGCGCCTGCTGCGCAGCGGCGACGTCCGGTAGCCGGATCCCGACGGCACCGAGCCGCTCACGACCCGAAATCACCGAGTCGGCGCCAGATTGCACTCGCGGTGCAATCTGGCGCCGACTCGTCGTCGGGTCCGGCTCAGTGGCCGTGGCGCATGGCCTGGTGCAGGTCCCAGTTGAGGCGGGAGATCACGTCGAGCGGGATCTCCTTGGGGCAGGCGGCGGTGCACTCCCCGATGTTGGTGCAGCCACCGAAGCCCTCGTGGTCGTGCTGGGCGACCATGTCGACGACGCGGGTGTCGCGCTCGGGCTGGCCCTGCGGCAGCTCGCCGAGGTGCGTGATCTTGGCGCCCATGAAGAGCGACGCGGAGCCGTTCGGGCAGGCCGCCACGCAGGCGCCGCAGCCGATGCAGGTCGCCACGTTGAAGGCGCGGAGCGCGTCGTCGCGGGGGACCGGCACGGAGTGGGCCTCGGGGGCGGAGCCGGTGTTGACCGAGATGTAGCCGCCGGCCTGGATGATCCGGTCGAGGGCGCCACGGTCGACGACCAGGTCCTTGACCACCGGGAACGCGTCGGCGCGCCAGGGCTCGATCACGATCTCGTCGCCGTCCTTGAAGGACCGCATGTGCAGCTGGCAGGTGGTGGTGACCTCGGGGCCGTGGGCCTCGCCGTTGATCATCAGCCCACACATGCCGCAGATGCCCTCGCGACAGTCGGAGTCGAACGCGACCGGGTCCTCGCCCTTGCCGTTGAGCTGCTCGTTGAGCACGTCGAGCATCTCGAGGAACGACATGTCCTCGGAGACCCCGTCGAGCTCATAGGTGTGCATCGCGCCCTTCGACGCGGCGTCCGGCTGGCGCCAGATCTTGAGAGTCACCTTCATTACTTGTAGCTCCGCTGCTTCATCTCGATGGCCGTGTAGACGAGCTCTTCCTTGTGCAGGACGGGCGGCTCGTCATCGCCGGCGAACTCCCACGCGGCGACGTACGCGAACTGGTCGTCGTGGCGCAGCGCCTCGCCGTCCTCGGTCTGCGACTCGCCTCGGAAGTGGCCGCCGCAGGACTCGCGGCGGTTCAGGGCGTCGATGCACATCAGCTCACCGAGCTCGATGAAGTCGGCGACCCGGCCGGCCCGCTCGAGCGACTGGTTCAGGCTCTCGGCGGTGCCGAGCACCTTCACGTTGCGCCAGAAGTCGTCCTTGAGGGTGCGGATGAGGTCGATGGCCTTCTTCAGGCCGTCCTCGGTCCGCTCCATCCCGCAGTACTCCCACATGATGTTGCCGAGCTCGCGGTGGTAGGAGTCGACGCTGCGGGTGCCCTTGGTGGACAGGAAGTGGGTGACCCGGTCCTGGACCGCCTGCTTGGCCTCGACGACCGCCGGGTGGCTCTCGTCGACCTTCTCGAAGGGCCCGTCCGCGAGGTAGTCGCGGATGGTGTGCGGCAGCACGAAGTAGCCGTCGGCCAGGCCCTGCATCAGCGCGGACGCGCCGAGGCGGTTGGCACCGTGGTCGGAGAAGTTGGCCTCACCGGTCACGAACAGGCCCGGGATCGAGGACTGCAGGTCGTAGTCGACCCACAGGCCGCCCATCACGTAGTGGACGGCCGGGTAGATCCGCATCGGCGTCTCGTACGGGTTCTCGCCGGTGATCCGGGCGTACATGTCGAAGAGGTTGTCGTACTTCTCCTCGATGCCGTCGACGCCCAGGCGCTCGATCGCGGAGCTGAAGTCGAGGTAGACGCCGCGGCGTACGCCCTCGACCTCCGGGCCGACGCCGCGACCGTCGTCGCACACGTTCTTGGCGGCACGCGAGGCGATGTCACGGGGGACCAGGTTGCCGAAGGAGGGGTAGATCCGCTCCAGGTAGTAGTCGCGGTCCTCCTCGGGGATGTCGCGCGGGTCCTTGTCGCAGTCGGCCTTGTTCTTCGGCACCCAGATCCGGCCGTCGTTGCGCAGCGACTCCGACATCAGCGTCAGCTTGGACTGGTGCGCGCCGGTGACCGGGATGCAGGTCGGGTGGATCTGCGTGTAGCAGGGGTTGGCCATGTAGGCGCCCTTGCGGTGCGCGCGCCAGGCGGCGGTCACGTTCGAGCCCATGGCGTTGGTGGAGAGGAAGAAGACGTTGCCGTAGCCACCGGTCGCGAGGACGACCACGTCGGCCAGGTGGGTCTCGATCTCGCCGGTGACGAGGTCGCGAGCGATGATCCCGCGCGCCTTGCCCTCGACGATGATGACCTCGAGCATCTCGTGGCGCGTGAACTGCTCCACGGTGCCGGCCGCGACCTGGCGCTCCATCGCCTGGTAG
The DNA here is from genome assembly GCF_000620705.1 of Nocardioides sp. URHA0020. Lineage (GTDB taxonomy): Bacteria > Actinomycetota > Actinomycetes > Propionibacteriales > Nocardioidaceae > Nocardioides. The sequence continues at coordinate 114,473 of NZ_JIAR01000033.1, read as the reverse complement.
GCGCCGATCAGCAACTGCTGGCCGGTCTGCCCACGAGCGTAGAACGTGCGCGACACCTGCACGCCGCCGAACGAGCGGTTGTCGAGGAGGCCGCCGTACTCGCGGGCGAACGGGACGCCCTGCGCGACGCACTGGTCGATGATGTTGGTGCTGACCTCGGCCAGGCGGTAGACGTTGGACTCGCGCGAGCGGTAGTCGCCGCCCTTGACCGTGTCGTAGAAGAGGCGGTGGACGGAGTCGCCGTCCTCCTTGTAGTTCTTGGCGGCGTTGATGCCGCCCTGCGCGGCGATCGAGTGGGCCCGGCGCGGGGAGTCCTGGTAGCAGAAGGACTTCACGTTGTAGCCGGCCTCGCCGAGCGTGGCCGCGGCGGCGCCGCCGGCCAGGCCGGTGCCGACGATGATCACGTCGAGCTTGCGGCGGTTGGACGGGTTGACGAGGCGGGCCTCGAACTTGCGCGTCTGCCAGCGCTCGTCGATCGGTCCGCCGGGCGCCTTGGTGTCCGCGATCGGGGCACCGGGCGTGTAGTAGCCGGCCGCGTCGTCGCCGTGGTCGGCGGGCGCGTCGTGGGACGGGTCGGACGTGAGGGTGGTGTCCGGCATGTCGGTCATGTGCGCAAAACCCCTTGGCTACTTGGTGATGACGCCGGCGAGGACGAAGATCGGGACGAGCGAGAACCCGCCGGCGATGACGACGGCGACGATCCAGCCGAGGGTCTTCGCGTTGCGACGGGCGCGGGTGTTGTTGGTGAGGCCGAGGGTCTGCGCCGAGCTCCACACCCCGTGGTGCAGGTGCATGGCCAGGGTCAGCATCGCGGCGAGGTAGATCAGCGTCATCCACCACGTGTCGAAGGTGTCGACGAGCAGGTTGTACGGGTCGTTGGTCGCGCCACCCGACACGTTGACCTTGCCGATGGTGAAGTTGACGAGGTGCCAGATGATGAAGAGCAGCAGCGTCAGCCCGCCCCAGCGCATGGTGCGCGAGGAGAGGCTCGAGGCGTTGTTCTTCTTCATCACGTACTGGGTGCGGCGGGCCCGTCGGGCGCGCTTCCAGAGCGCGGCCGCCGAGGCGACGTGCACGACCAGCGACACGATCAGGACGGACCGGATGATCCAGAGCGCCCCCTCGCGCGGGAGCATCGGCTCCCCGAGGATGCGGAGGTGCTCTGCGTACTCGTTGTAGGCGTCATGGCCGGAGAAGGCCTTGAGGTTGCCGTACATGTGCAGGAGCACGAACCCGATGAAGATGATGCCGCTGACGGCCATCAGGAGCTTGAGGGTGATGGTCGAGCGCGATGCTCGCGCTCCCCTGACCAGGGTCGTCGTTGCCACGATCAACCACGCTACCTCCCGCGTTCGGTACTGGGGACCGCAGGGGATGTGACTTACATCCGGTTAGCCGACCCTGGCCTCGCGTGCGACCACCGGCCGGTAGTGGTGCTCGACCAGCTCGTCGACGGCGTCCGGCCAGGAGCGGGACGCCAGGTCGCGGGCGCGTACGCCGAGCAGCCCCCGGCTGCGGTCCGCGGCCAGGGCGTCGACCGCGTCGCGCAGGCCGAAGCGGCGCGCGTCGTCGTACAGCAGCCCGGTCTCGAGGTGGCGTACGACGTCGGGGGCGCCGCCCGAGCGCGGCGCGACCACCGGCACCCCTGACGCCGCAGCCTCGCGCAGCGCGTGGCAGCAGGTCTCGCGGGTGCCCGGGTGCACCAGCAGGTCGAAGGTCGGCAGCACCGCGGCCAGGTCGCCCGTGCTCAGGCTGCCGGTGAGCTTGGCGCCCGGGAGGCGCGCCTCCAGCCAGCCTCGCTGCGGACCGTCGCCCACGATCACCGGCCGGATGCCGGGGACCTGGGCGAGCTCGACGAGGCGGCGTACGTCGTGCCGGTTGCGCAGGCTGCCGACGTACCCGACGACCACCAGCGGCCGGGGCAGGGTCCGCGCCCGCGACCAGCGGTCGTGCAGCCAGCCGTCACGCAGCGCCGGGGTGAAGGCGGAGGTGTCGACCCCGGGAGTCCAGAGCCGGGGCGCGCCACCGAGCTCGATGACCCGGTCGAGCATCCAGCGCGAGGTGACCAGCGTGGTCGCTGCACGCTCCCCGACGCGGGTGCGCCAGTAGTCGGCGGCGACGTCGAGCAGCGGTGACTGCTCGACCACCAGGCTCGGGATGCCGAGCCGCTCGGCGTGCTTGAGCGCCTTGCGCCCGACGGTGGCCGGAGAGGTCACGTGCACCACGTCGGGCCGGAACGACGTCAGCGCGTCGCGGACCTGCGCCCCGGGCCGGTCCAGCGTCCGGATCCGGGCGACCGGGCAGCCGCGGTACGTCGTCAGCCCGGGCCCCGGTGCGACCAGCTGCACCGCGTGACCGGTGTCGACCAGCCGGTCCACGACCGCCTTCACGGTGGTGGTCGTGCCGTCGACCGCGGGGAAGAACGTCTCGGTCACGAGGGTGATCCGCATGCGGCCAGGGTGACCGGGAGAGGTGGCCGACGGGCTGCCGCCAGGCAGATGTCGGATGAACCGAGCCCCCACCACGCAGGTGGAACACGTTCTCGCAATCTCGGTGTGGGCCCTTTCACATCCGGCGCGAAGTGTGCAGACTCACTGCACGACCACGACCGGAGGCTGCGGATGGCGACAGATCTGACGGGTGTGAACGGGCCCACGAGAGCCCGGATCGACGCGAAGACGCTTCGCACCGACAGATGGTGGCTCTATCCGGCGACGACCTTCGTGGTCTTCGCGGCCTTCATCGTCTACGCGACCTGGCGGGCCTTCTCGGGAGACAACTACTTCTCCGAGCCGTACCTCTCGCCCTTCTACTCGCCCTGCCTCAGCGACTCCTGCGTCGCGGGGTCCTCGGACTTCGGGCAGCCCTTCAGCTGGTGGAGCCTGTCGCCGGCGCTGATCATCCTGATCTTCCCGCTGGGCTTCCGGATGAGCTGCTACTACTACCGCAAGGCCTACTACCGCGCGTTTTGGCTGTCGCCGCCGGCCTGCGCGGTCGGCGAGCCCCACACGAAGTACACCGGCGAGACCCGCTTCCCGCTGATCTTCCAGAACGTCCACCGCTGGTTCTGGTACGCCGCCGTCGCGGTCGCGCTGATTCTGACGTACGACGTGGTGCTCGCGTTCGGCCCCGCGGAGGGCGAGTCCGACGGCATCCACATGGGGCTCGGCACGCTGCTCATGCTGATCAACGTGGTGCTCATCTGGGGATACACGCTGGGCTGCCACTCCTGCCGCCACATCGTGGGCGGCCGCCTGCGGCACTTCTCCAAGCACCCGGTCCGCTACAGGGCCTGGACGCTCGTGTCGAAGCTGAACGCCCGGCACGCCGCCTTCGCGTGGTACTCGCTCTTCTCGATCGCCATCGTCGACTTCTACATCTACCTGCTGGCGACCGGGACCATCGACGACGTGAGGTTCTTCTAGATGGCCGACAGCACCCGGCACCCGATGACCGGTAACGAGATGTCCGGCTCCAGCGAGGGCGGCATGGAGCGGCACACGTACGACGTCGTCGTGGTCGGCGCGGGCGGCGCGGGCCTGCGCGCCGCGATCGCCGCGCACGAGGCCGGCGCCCGCACGGCGGTCGTCTGCAAGTCGCTGCTCGGCAAGGCGCACACGGTGATGGCCGAGGGCGGCATCGCCGCGGCCATGGGCAACCGCTGGCCCGAGGACAACTGGGAGGTGCACTTCCGCGACACCATGCGCGGCGGCAAGATGCTGAACAACTGGCGGATGGCCCAGCTGCACGCCCAGGAGGCGCCCGAGCGGGTGCAGGAGCTCGAGGACTGGGGTGCGCTCTTCGACCGCACCGAGGACGGGCTGATCTCGCAGCGCGACTTCGGCGGCCACAAGTACGCCCGCCTCGCTCACGTCGGTGACCGCACGGGCCTGGAGATGATCCGCACCCTCCAGCAGCGCACCGTGCAGCTCGGCATCGACGTGTTCATGGAGTGCACCGTCACCGACCTGCTCAAGGACGGCGACACGATCGCCGGCGCCATCGGCTACTGGCGCGAGTCCGGCCGCTTCATCACCTTCGACGCCCCCACCGTGATCCTCGCGACCGGCGGGATCGGCAAGTCCTTCAAGGTGACCTCGAACTCCTGGGAGTACACGGGAGACGGCCACGCGCTGGCGATGCGCGCCGGAGCCGCCCTGATCAACATGGAGTTCGTGCAGTTCCACCCGACGGGCATGGTCTGGCCGCCGTCGGTGAAGGGGCTGCTGGTCACCGAGTCGGTGCGCGGCGACGGTGGCATCCTGCGCAACTCCGAGGGCAAGCGCTTCATGTTCGACTACATCCCGGAGTTCTTCAAGGCGGAGACGGCCGACACGATCGAGGAGGCCGACCGGTGGTACGACGACAAGAAGAACAACCGGCGCCCGCCTGAGCTCCTGCCGCGCGACGAGGTCGCCCGGGCGATCAACTCCGAGATCAAGGCCGGCCGCGGATCACCGCACGGTGGCATCTTCCTCGACATCGCGTCACGCCGTACGCCGGAGTTCATCCGCAAGCGGCTGCCCTCGATGTACCACCAGTTCAAGGAGCTGGCGGACGTCGACATCACCGCGGAGCCGATGGAGATCGGGCCGACCTGCCACTACGTGATGGGTGGCGTCGAGGTCGACGCGGACACCCAGGAGAGCGCGGTGACCGGGCTGTACGCCGTCGGGGAGTGCTCGGGCGGCATGCACGGGTCCAACCGGCTCGGTGGCAACTCGCTCGGTGACCTGCTGGTCTTCGGCAAGCGCGCGGGGGAGGCGGCCTCGGCGTACGCGGCCTCGCTCGGCGATGCCCGCCCGTCGGTCGACCAGGCCGACATCGACACGGCGAAGGCGAGCGCGCTCGCGCCGTTGGAGGTCGAAGGCGGCGAGAACCCCTACACGATCCAGCACGACCTGCAGCAGTCCATGAACGACCTCGTCGGCATCATCCGCACCGGCCCCGAGCTCGAGGAGTCGCTGCGGGAGATCGAGGCGTTCAAGGTGCGGGCGCAGACGATGGTCGTCGAGGGGCACCGGCAGTACAACCCCGGCTGGCACCTCGCGATCGACCTGCGCAACATGCTGATCGTCTCCGAGGCCATCGCCAAGGCGGCCCTGGCGCGCGAGGAGTCGCGCGGCGGCCACACGCGCGACGACTTCCCGAAGACCGACCACGAGGTCTGGGGCACGAAGAACCTCGTCGTCACGCTGAACGCCGACGGCACCGGGGTGGACCTGCACGAGAAGCCGCTCCCGGTGATGCCGGACGAGCTCAAGAAGTACTTCGAGTAGCGGTGGTCGAGGTGCGAGCGAAGCGAGCCAACACGGTGGTTGAGGTGCGAGCGAAGCGGGCCGACGCGGTGGTTGAGGTGCGAGCGAAGAGCCAACGCGGTGGTTGAGGTGCGAGCGAAGCGAGCCTCGAAACCACCCGGAGAAGGGAAGCAACAGTGGGCTACGACCTGAAGATGCGCGTCTGGCGCGGTGACCAGGAGGGCGGCGACCTCGCCGACTACACCGTCGAGGTCTCCGAGGGCGAGGTCGTCCTGGACGCCCTGCACCGCCTTCAGGCCACCCAGACCGGTGACCTCGCGATCCGGTGGAACTGCAAGGCCGGCAAGTGCGGCTCCTGCTCGGCCGAGATCAACGGCCGCCCCAAGCTGCTGTGCATGACCCGGCTCTCCGACTTCGAGCCGACCGAGACGATCACGGTCACCCCGATGCGGACCTTCCCCGTCATCCGCGACCTAGTCACCGACGTCTCGTTCAACTACGAGAAGGCCAAGGAGCTGCCGTACGCCGAGCTCCCGCCGCGCGACGCCGACGGCAAGCGCCGGATGGCGCAGATCGACGTCGAGCGCGGGCAGGAGTTCCGCAAGTGCATCGAGTGCTTCCTGTGCCAGGACACCTGCCACGTCGTCCGCGACCACGAGGACAACAAGCCGGCGTTCGCCGGGCCGCGGTTCTTCCTGCGGTACGCCGAGCTCGACATGCACCCGCTCGACACCCATGACCGCCGTGCGCTGGCCCAGGGCGCGGCCGGGCTGGGGATGTGCAACATCACCAAGTGCTGCACCGAGGTGTGTCCCGAGGGCATCAAGATCACCGACAACGCGATCATCCCGATGAAGGAGCGCGTGGTCGACCGCAAGTACGACCCGCTCGTCTGGCTGGGCAGCAAGATCGGCTTGCGCAACAAGGACAACGACGGACGTATCGAGATTCAGCCCTAGTTGGGTATCTCTATCCAGTAACCTCCGTTCGTGGGTCGACGACGGACGGGTGAGCTGCGCGGCATGCTCCCCGTGAGCGGGCCATCGGTCGTCGGCATCGACGACCTCGAGGCGAGCCCGACCCCGGCGTACGACTTCCCCGTCGAGCGGCCGAACGTCCTAGTGGTGACCGTCGACGACCTGGCCTCGGTCGACATGCCGTACCTGCCGCGCGTGCGCCGCCTGATGGAGAAGGGCGGGGTGGCCTTCTCCGACGCGCTGGCTCCGACCCCGCTGTGCGCACCGTCGCGGGCGTCGCTGCTCAGCGGGCAGTACGCCCAGAACCATGGCGTCCTCAGCATCACCGGCCCGAGCGGCGGGTACGCCGCGTTCACCGACCAGGACACGATCGCGACCGCGCACCAGGCCGCGGGCTACGACACGCTCTTCACCGGCAAGTACATCAACGGCTACGGCAAGAACGGCACCGAGCAGGACCTGCCGGCCGGCTGGACCGACTGGCGCGCGACGATCGACCCGTCGACGTACAACTTCATCAACCCGAAGATGAACTGCAACGGCGTCATCGCCCGCGCCCAGGGCTACACGACCGACGTGATGACCGCGCACGCCCAGGAGATGATCAGCGCCGACCGGGGTGGTCGCCCGTGGTTCGCGTGGGTCAACTTCGTCGCGCCGCACACCGGGGGCCCGGCCGGTCCGGGGGACCCCAAGCTGCTCTACCGGGACACGACGGCTGCGTTCGAGACGACCGTCCCGCACCCGCGGGACCGCAACTACTTCCGCAAGGTGCCGCTGCCCCTGCTGCCCAGCTCGTTCCCGGACGGCGATGCCCTGGTCCCCGCGCACGCCCCGGCCAACGCGAAGCGGTTCGACGCGCTCCAGAAGCGGGCCCTGGACATCGTCTACCAGCGGCGGATCGAGGCGGCCCGGGGCCTCGACCGTGCGATGGCGAAGCTGATCCGCACCCTGCGCAAGACCAAGCAGCTCGACCGCACGCTGATCGTCTTCCACTCCGACAACGGCTACGCCATCGGACCGCACAACATGAACGGCAAGCGGTTCCACTACGACGAGTCGCTCCGGGTCCCGCTCTACCTGCGCGGCCCCGGCCTGCCGCAGGGTGTGGTGGTGCCCACTGCGGTCACCATCCCCGACGTGGTCGCGACGATCTTCGCCGCCACCGGCGTGGAGCCACCGCGCCCGCTCGACGGCGTCGACCTGCTGCCGTGGATCAGCGCCCCGGCCCAGGTGCGCGTCGTGCCGATCGCCTCCTGGGCCGCCGACCAGGCGCGCTGGCAGTACCGCGGCGTCCGCCTCGGCCCGTGGACCTACGTCGAATACCGACGCGGCGGTGCCGAGCTCTACAACCGCGACAGCGACCCGTACGAGGTCCAGAACCTGGCCGACGACCCGGCGTACGCCGACGTCAGCGCCACCCTCTCGACCCTCACCGAGCGCTACCGGGCCTGCGCCGGCGCCACCGCCCCGAAGGACTTCTACGCCGCCGCCCCCCTCGCCCCCGCCGGCTGACTCCTCCTGACCACCTGACCGGTGCTCGACCCTCGAACCCGCCCCTCCGGTGGTCGAGCAGCGAGCGCCAGCGAGCGTCGTCGAGACCCCCGCACCCGACGTCCTGCCTCGGGTGCGGGGGTTTCGAGACGGGCCTGGCGGCCCTCCTCAACCACCGGAGTGGGGTCGCAGCCCCGGTGGTCGAGCAGCGAGCGCCAGCGAGCGCCGTCGAGACCCCCGCACCCGACGTCCTGCCTCGGGTGCGGGGGTTTCGAGACGGGCCTGGCGGCCCTCCTCAACCACCGGGGGCCGCCGGCCTCCTCAACCACCGGGGGTTCCGGTGGTTGAGGTGCGAAGGCCGCCAGGCCTGAGCCTCGAAACCACCCTGCACGCGACGTACCGCCTCGGGTGCGGGGGTTTCGAGACGGGCCTGGCGGCCCTCCTCAACCACCGGAGTGGGGCCGCGCCCTCCTCAACCACCGGGGGCTTCCGGTGGTTGAGGTGCGAAGGCCGCCAGGCCTGAGCCTCGAAACCACCGCGCACGCGACGTACTGCTTCGGGTGCGGGGGTTTCGAGACGGGCCTGGCGGCCCTCCTCAACCACCGGGGGGCCGCGTCCTCCTCAACCACTGGGTGGAGTGGCGGCCCTCCTCAACCACCGGGGGGCCGGGCGCCGACGCAGTCGTACGGCGATCGGGGACGCCGAAAAGGTCACACTCTGTAGCCGACGTCACGGTGCGCTCCTATCGTTCGCAGCATGACTGTCGAGGGCGGGCTGGACGAGCCCAGCGAGCTGGAGCCGGCGCCGGGCTCTCTGCACCTGGCCGCGCCGGAGGACGCGTGGACCGCGGCCGACTGGGAGCGGGAGGCCGCCGCGGTGCTCCGCAAGGCCCGCCGGCTGGGTGCCGACGACGCGGACGACCTGGTGTGGTCGAGGCTCGCGCGGACCACGCTCGACGGCATCGCGGTCACCCCGCTCGGGATTCCGCAGGACCTCAGCGCGCTCGAGACCTCGGGCCGACCGCAGCGCCAGGGGCCGTGGGACGTGCGGGCGTTCGTCGACGGTCGCGAGGCGAGGCTGGCCAACGAGGAGGCGCTCGTCGACCTCGACGGAGGGGTGACCAGTCTCTGGCTGAAGGTGGACGGCGACACCGACCTCGACGTGCTGCTCGACCGGGTGCTGCTGGACCTCGCGCCGGTCGTCCTCGACGGCGCAGACCCGGCGAGGGCCGCGGCGTACCTGAAGGGCCGCGAGCTGCACCCCGACACCAACCTCGGCGTCCCCGCCGCTGCTGCCACCGCCGAGACCGCCCGGGCGGCGCAGCGGCTCGAGGTCCGCGGCTTCGTCATCGACGCGACGACGGTCCACGACCGCGGCGCCTCGGACGCGCAGGAGCTCGGCTGGTCGATGGCCGCGGGCGCGGCGTACCTCCGCACCCTGACCGCCGCCGGACTGAGCGTCGACGAGGCGGCCGGCCTGGTCGAGTTCCGGTACGCCGCGACCGACGAGCAGTTCCCGACGATCGCCAAGCTGCGGGCGGCCCGTCGGCTCTGGGCGCGCGTGCTCGAGACCAGCCAGGCCAGCACCCGCGAGCTGCGGCTGCACGCCGTCACCAGTCGCCCGATGATGAGCAAGTACGACCCCTGGGTCAACATGCTGCGCACCACCGTGGCGGCCTTCGCCGCCGGCGTCGGGGGAGCGGACAGCGTGACCGTGCTGCCCTTCGACAGCCCGCTCGGCCGACCGGAGGCGCTGGGTCGCCGGGTCGCCCGCAACACCTCCCACCTGCTGATCGACGAGTCGCACGTCGCGCAGGTCGCCGACCCGGCCGGCGGGTCGTACGCCGTCGAGAAGCTCACCGACGACCTGGCTCGCGCGGCCTGGGAGGTCCTCGGTCGACTGGACGACGGCGGTGACCTGGAGCTCGAGATCGCGGAGACGGTCGCGAGGCGGGAGGCCGAGATCGCGAAGCGGACGCGGCCGATCACCGGGCTGACCGAGTTCCCGAACCTCGACGAGACCCTGCCCGAGCGGCGCCCGACCGACGAGTGGGACGACGTACGCCGCTACGGCGCCAGCTTCGAGGCACTCCGCGACGAGCCCGCGAGCGGCCCGGTGCACCTGGTTGCCCTCGGCACCGTCGCACAGCACACTGCGCGGGCTACCTTCGCCAGCAACCTCTTCGCCGCCGGCGGCATCGCCGTCACCACGGACGTCGATGGGCACCGGGTCGCGTGTGTGGTGGGCACCGACGCGGCCTATGACGAGCAGGGCGCCGAGACCGCCGCAGCGCTCCGCGAGAGCGGGGTCGAGTGGGTCGTCGTCGCCGGGAAGCCCCGCGACTGGGCCGACGACTCCTGCGCGATGGGCGTCGACGCCCTGGACTTCCTGACCCGGACGAGGGAGAGGCTGGCATGAGCGTCCCGACGAGCTTCAGCGGTGAGCCCTGGATGTCCCCGGAGGGCATCGAGATCAAGCCGTCGTACGGACCCGAGGACGTGGAGGGGCTCGACGCGCTCGGCACCTTCCCCGGTCTGAGCCCGTTCCTGCGTGGTCCCTACCCGACGATGTACACGACCCAGCCGTGGACGGTCCGGCAGTACGCCGGCTTCTCGACCGCGGAGGAGTCCAACGCCTTCTACCGCCGCAATCTCGCGGCCGGGCAGAAGGGCCTGAGCGTCGCCTTCGACCTCGCGACCCACCGCGGCTACGACTCCGACCACCCGCGGGTGCGCGGCGACGTCGGCATGGCGGGCGTGGCGATCGACTCGATCTACGACACCCGCACGCTCTTCGACGGCATCCCGCTCGACGAGATGTCGGTGTCGATGACCATGAACGGCGCGGTGCTCCCGGTGCTCGCGCTCTACATCGCGGCGGCCGAGGAGCAGGGGGTGAAGCCGGAGCAGCTCGCGGGGACGATCCAGAACGACATCCTCAAGGAGTTCATGGTCCGCAACACCTACATCTACCCGCCGGCGCCGAGCATGCGGATCATCTCCGACATCTTCAGCTACACCTCCGCGAAGATGCCGCGCTTCAACTCGATCTCGATCTCCGGCTACCACATCCAGGAGGCCGGAGCCACGGCCGACCTGGAGCTCGCGTACACGCTCGCCGACGGTGTCGAGTACATCCGCGCCGGCCTGTCCACGGGCATGACCATCGACCAGTTCGCGCCACGGCTCTCCTTCTTCTGGGCGATCGGCATGAACTTCTTCATGGAGATCGCGAAGATGCGCGCCGCCCGCGCCCTGTGGGCGCGGCTGGTGCGCGAGTTCGAGCCGCAGAACCCGAAGTCGCTCAGCCTGCGCACCCACAGCCAGACCTCTGGCTGGTCGCTGACCGCCCAGGACGTCTTCAACAACGTCGGACGCACCGCGATCGAGGCGATGGCCGCGACCCAGGGCCACACCCAGTCGCTGCACACCAACGCCCTCGACGAGGCGATCGCGCTGCCGACCGACTTCTCGGCCCGGATCGCACGCAACACCCAGCTGCTGCTCCAGCAGGAGAGCGGCACGACCGGGACGATCGACCCGTGGGCCGGGTCCTACTACGTGGAGCGCCTCACCCACGACCTCGCCGAGCGCGCCTGGGCCCACATCCAGGAGGCCGAGCGGGCCGGTGGCATGGCCGCCGCGATCGAGCAGGGCATCCCGAAGATGCGCATCGAGGAGGCGGCCGCCCGCACCCAGGCGCGGATCGACTCCGGCGCCCAGAAGGTGATCGGCGTCAACACCTACCGCCTGGCCGCCGAGGACAAGCTCGACGTGCTCAAGGTCGACAACGACGACGTCTACCGCCAGCAGATCGCCAAGCTGGAGCGGCTCCGCGCGGAGCGCAACGACGACGACGTACGGAGATCGCTCGAGGCGCTGACCAGCTCGGCCGAGCGGGGTGCGGAGCAGGGCAGCCTCGACGGCAACCTGCTCGCGCTGGCCGTGGACGCGGCCCGGGCCAAGGCCACGGTCGGGGAGATCTCCGACGCGCTGGAGAAGGTCTACGGCCGCCACCAGGCCGTGATCCGTACGATCAGCGGCGTGTACAGGGACGAGTCGAGCCACGGTGACGGCTCCCTGCTCAAGCAGGTGCTCGACGCGACCGCGGAGTTCGAGGAGGCCGAGGGCCGACGCCCGCGCATTCTGGTCGCCAAGATGGGCCAGGACGGCCACGACCGGGGCCAGAAGGTCATCGTCAGCGCGTTCGCCGACATGGGCTTCGACGTCGACGTGGGTCCGCTGTTCTCGACCCCCGAGGAGGTCGCCCAGCAGGCGGTCGACGCCGACGTGCACATCGTCGGGGTCTCGTCGCTGGCCGCCGGCCACCTCACGCTGCTGCCCGCGCTGAAGGCCGCGCTGGCCGAGCAGGGCCGCCCCGACATCATGGTCGTGATCGGCGGCGTGATCCCGCCCGACGACGTGCCCACGCTGCGGGAGATGGGCGCCGCCTCGGTGTTCCTGCCCGGCACGGTGATCGCCGAGTCGGCGCTGGACCTCCTGGCCAAGCTGCGGGATCAGCTCGACCACTGAGGCCGGCGGTCGGGAGCTGTCAGCCCACCTTGACGACGTATCCGGAGTAGCCCCGCAGGATCCCGGCGACCCCGGCCTCGAGGCCACGCCGGGCGCGCTCGACGGTGAAGGTGGACGCGTCTGAGAGCGGCTCCGTGCCGGAGCCGCCCCCGCGCGCGGTGGTGCCCTTCCACACGGCCGCCGTGACGTTTGCGGTCGGCTCCGCGAGCTCGGCTCCCAGCAGCAGGAACTTCTGGTCGAGCCAGCTCGAGGTAACCAGGGCCAGCGGATCGGCGAGGGCGTCGCCCGTGCTGATGACGAGGTCCGGCTCGAGGTCGATCGCGGCCTGGATCGCGGGGAGGTAGTTGCCGGGGTCGTGGGCGGGGACGGGATGGACGCTCACCTTGTTGGCTGCGGCCCACGTCCGCACCGCTGTCGCCAGACGGCGCGCGGAGACGGAGTCGTCGGTCGAGAGCAGGGCGACCGAGTAGCCGGACGGCACGGTCACCCCGCTCCACGAGTGCGGGCTCGGCGTGAGGGTGCCACCTGGCGCTGGGGGAGCGCTGGGGGTGACGAAGCCGGGTCCGAGTGAGCCCGTGCCCGGGCTGGCCTGGATCGGGCCGCCGTCGGCACCGATGACGCCCGGGCTGGTCCCCGGGGCGCTCGGGAGCCTCGACCCCGCACCGGCGACGGGCGCCGCGCCGGAGGCGCCGGTGTCGGCGCCTGCGCAACCGGCGGCGAGCACCGCTGTCAGCGCGAGAGCGGGCAGGACCAGGAGACTGCGAGGGCGGGGCACCCGTCTTTCCTATCCGATCGGCAGGGCCCGGTTCCAACCAGGGACGGCCGGTCCACACGATGTTCTGCCAGCGGACGACTCGCGTTCATCCAGTGTCGCGACCCTTCGCCAGCCATGCTTACGAAACTCTCCCGCCCCCTTGTCCTTGTCGGCCTCCTCCTCGCGATCGCCTGGTGGTCACCGCCGGCTTCGGCGCACGGATTCAGCTCCGTCGTGTACGCCGACATCACCTCGTCGAGCCCCGGAAGCATCCAGGTCGATCTCGCGCTGGAGGAGGACCTGCTGATCTACTCCGCGGCCGATGACGCAGGTGACGACCAGCTGGTCGAGGAGGGGCAGCCGGCCTGGGACTCGGGTGATCTGGCGGCGCAGGCCGCCGTGCTGAATGCGCACGCAGACGCCCTCCTCGGCTACGTCGAGGACCGCTTCGGGGTGAGCGCGAAGGGCGAAGCGTGCGTCGCGAAGCAGGCGGGGGACTTCACCGTCGAGCTCCGCGACGTGCCGTACCTCCACGTCAAGCTGGACTATGACTGCGCCCGGAACGCGACCGCGCACGAGATCCACAGCACCCTCTTCCCCGACGGCGAGGGCTATGTCAGCGGCACCAAGACGATCGTGACCTACGACCTCGACTTCAAGGACGGCAGCGCGGCCCTGGACTCATCGCGCACCTCGTTCTCCACCGACCAGTCGGCCGGGGCACGCTTCTGGGAGTTCTTCTCCCTGGGGGGCGAGCACCTGCTCACCGGGATCGATCACATCCTGTTCCTGATAGCGCTGATCGCTGGCTCGCGTAGCCTGCGCGAGATCGTGCTGGCTGCGACCACCTTCACGGTCGCGCACTCCGTCACGCTGTTGCTCGCGGCGCTCGGCGTCGTCAAGGTGCCCAGTGGAGTCGTCGAGCCGTTGATCGCGCTGTCCATCGCCGTCGTCGCCGGTTGGTACCTGTGGCGGTTGTGGCGACACGGCCCCGACGCGCTGGAGATCGACACCACCAGCAGCAGCCACTTCGCGCTCGACCGTGCCGGGTGGGGACGGCTCGGCGTGGTGTTCTGCTTCGGCCTGATCCACGGACTCGGCTTCGCCGGCGCGCTGGGCATCGAGCAGGCTTGGTCCTGGACGCTGCTGTGGTCCCTGCTCGTCTTCAACCTCGGGATCGAGGCCGTCCAGCTCGGCCTGATCGCGCTGATCTTCCCGCTGCTCGCGGTGCTCCGTCACCGCAGCCCGCGGGCCGGACGCGTGGTCACCGGCACGATCGCCGCGGTGGTCAGCGTCTTCGGCCTGCTCTGGTTCGTCCAGCGGATCACCGCCGGTTGACGAACCGGCCCGCACTCGACGGGGATCGGACAACTGCCGTCCGCAGCGTCGTCACCGGTCGTACACCTGACACCGACACGGTCGGCGTTGTTCAGGAACCTCTGATCCCTTTCTCAGGATCTGACCTCATCGAAAGCGAGCACGCCTCCATGAAGCCCACCTTGTCCCGGCGCCGTCTCGGCGTCGGAGTCATCACCTTCTCGCTCGCGGCCGGGGCCGTCGCCGGCACCGGCCTGACGATGGCTGCGAACGGTGCCGACCCGGTCCCGTTCAAGGACGGCATCACCGGAATCGTCCTCGGGGTGGCCCCGGACGAGACCGCCCGCACGCTCGCCTGGTACTCGGCGACGCAGCCGGCCGCGGGCGAGACCGTGGAGCTGGCCACCAAGGCCGACTTCTCGAACAAGGTCGTCGTCCCGGCCGCCCTCGCGGCCAACATCACCACCGACAAGGCGACGAACACCCCGCTCACCAGCTTCAACGGCAAGGCGAAGCTCGACGGCCTCAAGGCCAACACCACCTACTACTACCGGGTGGCCGAGAAGGGCACGTCGAACGCCTCGACCTCCTACTCGTTCAAGACCGGGACCTTCGGCGACGGCGACTTCCAGTTCCTGTTCTTCGGCGACCCGCAGATCGGTTCGTCGGGCGACGCCGAGGCGGACGGTGAGGGCTGGGAGTTCGCGCTGGACCAGACCAGGATCCAGAGCCCCAAGGCCGAACTCTACGTCTCCGGTGGCGACCAGGTGAACACGGCCAACAACGAGACCGAGTGGGACAACTTCCTCCAGCCCGACGAGCTCCGCTCGATCCCGTGGGCACCGACCATCGGCAACCACGACAACGGTGGCATCGCCTACGACCAGCACTTCGCGCTGCCGGGCACCAAGCGGAACGACGCCAACCTCTACTCCTCGAACTCCAACGCGGTCAGCCCGACTTCGCAGCCGGGTGGCGACTACTGGTACACGTGGAAGGGGGTGCTGTTCATCGACCTGAACTCGAACGCGTACTCGGCGGCCAACGGCTCTGACCCGGCACACGTCGACTTCGTCAACGACACGGTCACCGCACAGAAGGCGGCCGACCCGGACATCAAGCACGTCGTCCTCGTCTACCACCACTCGATCTACTCGCCGGCCGACCACGCCAACGACGCCGACAACCAGCAGCGCCGCAAGGACTTCACCAAGGCGTTCTCCGACCTCGGCGTCGACCTGGTGCTGCAGGGTCACGACCACTCGTACTCGCGCACCTACGCACTGAAGGGCACCGACCTCGGCTCGGCGCCGGTCAAGGCCGACCCCAACGAGCAGCCCGGCCAGGCCACGGTGGTCGGCAACGTGGGGGGCGTCGTCTACGTGACCGCCAACTCGGCCTCCGGCTCGAAGTACTACGACCTGACCGAGCCGGACGAGTCCAAGGACGGCTACGGCCCCGACACCAAGATCGGTGGCCCGCAGTCGCTGCAGGCCGACGACCTCACCAAGACACACGTCCGGCACTGGGCCAACTCGGTGGAGAACCAGGAGCACGTGCAGACCTACCTCGAGGTCACCGTCAACGAGAAGGGCGTCCAGGTCAAGAACATCCGGGCCAACGACGGCTCGGGCCCGAACCCGGCGGTCGACCTTGGCAAGGCGACCGGCATCGGTCCGGAGCTGAGCGACTGGGCGCTGCCGATCGGCTCGGTCCAGGACCAGTTCAGCCTCTTCCGCAACAAGGCGGACGTCTCGCAGATCGTGCCGCCGGCCGACGTCAAGACGGTCACCAACACGGTGACCAAGACGGTGACGAAGACGGTGACCAAGGAGGTCGTGCCGACCCGGGTGAAGAACTCGGTGAAGGCGAAGATCGCCAGGCTCACCAAGCAGATCAAGAAGGCGAAGGGCGCCAAGAAGTCGCACCTCAGGGCGGAGCTGAAGGCGTACAAGGCGGTCCAGAAGCAGCTCAAGTAGGCCGCTGCGATCGTCAGCACCATCCGACCTGCCCGGGGACATCCCCCGGGCAGGTCTGTGGCCTGGTTCTCCAGGTGAACGCCCGCCCGAGTAGCCTGCGACCCGTGTCTGCCGCCACCGTGCCCGACCTGCTCGAGGGAGTCGCCGCCGGCCGTCGGGCGGCGGTTTCGCAGGCGATCACGCTGGTCGAGTCGACCAGCCGCAAGCACCGCAGGCAGGCCCGGGAGCTGCTGACCGAGCTCGCCGGCGACGGCCACCCGGACGCCGTCCGGGTCGGCATCTCCGGCGTGCCCGGCGTCGGGAAGTCGACCTTCATCGAGGCGCTCGGCTCCCGGCTCACCGCGGCCGGCCACCGGGTCGGCGTGCTCGCCGTCGACCCCTCCAGCGTCCGCACCGGGGGCTCGGTGCTCGGCGACAAGACCCGGATGGCGCGGCTCGCGAACGACCCCCGGGCCTTCGTGCGCCCCTCGCCCAGCGCCGGCACCCTGGGCGGCGTCGCCCGCGCGACCGTGCAGGCGATGGCGGTCCTCGAGGCCGCGGCGTACGACGTCGTGCTGGTCGAGACCGTCGGCGTCGGCCAGTCCGAGGTGACCGTGGCCGGGATGGTCGACACGTTCGTCTTCCTCACCCTGGCCCGCACCGGTGACCAGCTGCAGGGCATCAAGAAGGGCATCCTCGAGATCGCCGACGTGATCGCGGTCAACAAGGCCGACGGTGACCGCCAGCAGGAGGCGCGGGTCGCCGCGCGCGACCTCGCCGGAGCGCTCCGCCTGGTGCGGGGCCACGGCGAGTGGGCGCCCCCCGTCGTGACCTGCTCGGCCCTCGAGGACTCCGGGGTCGACGACGTGTGGGACCGGGTCGCCGCCCACCGGGACCACCTCGGCGCCGACGGCCTCGCCGACAAGCGCGCCCACCAGCAGCTGGAGTTCACCTGGGCCCTGGTCCGCGACGAGCTCGACCAGCGTCTGCGCCACTCGGCCGGCGTGCGCGCGATGCGCGACGAGGTCCGCGCCGCGGTGCTCGCCGGCGAGCTGCCGGCGACCGTGGCCGCCGACCGCATCCTCGCGGCGTACGACGAGAGCTGAGATATCCCCGATATTGGGCTTTCCTGGCGGCCGGTGAGCGCGAACCCGTGCGCAGCGCGCGCGGGGAGGTCCATGGTGGGGGTCTCAGCACCGCTCAGGGAGGTAGCAGATCATGCGCAGAACCCGCATCGTCGCGGCGACCGCGACCCTCGCGCTCACGGCCACGACGGCCGTGCTCGTGCCGGCCAGCGAGGCGGCCGCACCCCGACCCAGGATCCTCGCCAAACATCTCGTCAGCCCGCTCACCGCGGCCGTGGACGACGACGGCACGGCGTACGTCACGCAGAACTTCACCGGACAGCTCCTCAGGATCCGGCCCGGCAAGAAGCCCAAGGTCGTCTACGCCAGCAAGCGCGGCCACGAGGTCGGCGGCGTGTCGGTCTTCCACGGCAAGCTCGTCTTCACCGAGACCGCCAGCGACGCGCAGGGCAACCCTGCGAAGACCTGGGTGAGGTGGATCGGGTCGTCCGGCAGGGTGCACACCCTGGCCCGGCTCCGGGCCTACGAGAACCGCACCAACCCCGACCGCGGGGTCACCTACGGCGTGAGCCGGATGAGCCCGGAGTGCGCCGCCCAGTGGCCCACCGAGCAGTTCGGCCCCGCGACGTACGAGGGCCAGCTCGACTCGCACCCCTACGCCACGCTCCAGACCGACGAGGGGACCGTCTTCGTCGCTGATGCGGGCATGAACGCCGTGCTGGCGATCTCGCCGCGCGGTCACATCCGCACGGTGGCGGTGACCCCGCCCGCGCGCGTCAAGATCACCGCCGAGCTGGCCGCCTCCTTCGGGATGCCCGACTGCGTCGTCGGACGGACCTACTCCGGCGAGTCGGTGCCCACCGACCTCGCGCTGGCCAACGGCAAGCTCTACGTCACCACCGAGGGCGGCGGCATCGGCGAGCAGGTCCCGCTCGGCTCCATCTACCGCATCGGCATCCGGGGCGGCGCGGTCAAGAAGCTGGTCGGCAAGCTCGCCGGCCCGGTCGGCCTGGCCAGCAACGCCCGCGGCGACCTCTTCGTCTCGCAGCTCTTCGGCAGCGAGATCTCGCGGATCAAGCACGGCACCGCGAAGGTCCGGACCTACTCCAGGAGGAACCAGCCGGCGGCCGTCGAGTGGACCTCGCGCGGCCTCTACGCGACGGTCAACGTCCTGGTCGGGCCGTCGGAGGAGAGCCCGAGCACGCCTCCCGGCGGCAAGCTGATCAGGTTCCGCAGGTGAGCTGACCGCGACGTGACGTGGGCAGGTCCCGGGTGAGAAGCCTGGGGCCTGCCCGTCACGCTCCGGTAGCCTCGTCGGTGATGTCCACCGCCGCCCCGAGTCCCGCAGAAGCCGTGATCGACGACGTCATCCTCGGGGTCGAGGACGAGATCGTCGCCCTGCGGCGCGACCTGCACACCCATCCGGAGCTCTCCTGGCGCGAGGTCCGCACGACCGACCTGGTCGCCGCGCGGATCGCGCAGGCGGGCTGGCGGATCACCGAGCTGCCGCGCACCGGCCTGGTCGCCGAGATCGGCGTCTCCGGCCCGGTCGTCGGCCTCCGCGCCGACCTCGACGCGCTGCCGGTGCCCGACCTGACCGGCGACCCGTGGTCGAGCACCGTCGAGGGAGTGACCCACGCGTGCGGCCACGACGTGCACACCGCCGCGCTGGTCGGCGCCGCCGTCGCGCTCGGCCGGGTCCACGAGCAAGGACTGCTGCCGGGCCGCGTGCGGCTCCTCTTCCAGCCCGCCGAGGAGGTGATGCCCGGGGGAGCGCTCTCGCTGATCGAGCTCGGTGCCCTGGAGGGCGTCGACCGCATCTTCGGGCTGCACTGCGACCCCACCCTCGACATCGGCAGCGTCGGCCTGCGCGAGGGACCGATCACCGGCGCGGCCGACCACCTCGACGTGACGCTCACGGGCTCCGGCGGCCACACCTCGCGCCCGCACCTGACCGAGGACCTGACCTACGCGCTGGGCAAGGTCATCACCGAGCTGCCCGCCATCCTGTCGCGCCGCCTCGACCCCCGCTCGGGCGTCAGCGTCGTCTGGGGCGTCGTGCGGGCCGGCTCGGCCCACAACGTGATCCCCGCGACCGGCCGGGCCGGCGGCACCGTCCGGATGCTCGACGCCGTGGCGTGGTCGGAGGCCGAGAAGCTGGTGCCGCTGCTCGTGGAGCAGATCGTGGCGCCGTACGGCGTGCACGCCCAGGTCGACTACCAGCGCGGCGTACCGCCCGTGGTCAACGACCCCGCCTCGATCGCGCTGCTCGGGACCGCCGTCGAGCGGGTGCTCGGCCTGGCCGGGCACGTGCCGACCCAGCAGAGCCTCGGCGGGGAGGACTTCGGCTGGTACCTCGACCGGGTCCCCGGTGCGATGGGCCGGCTCGGCACCCGCACCCCGGGCGGTCCGACGTACGACCTGCACCAGGGCAACCTGCGCGTCGACGACCGCGCGGTGGCCATCGGCGCCCGCGTGCTGGCACAGGTGGCCGTCGCGTTCCACGGCGTTCTTTGACGAAATTGCACCCGATCCGATGAGTATGTCCGCCCGCCGGGCATCGACTCGATAACAACTTCGTCATCGGGCTGTCCGGGCCGCAGCGAACCCATACAGTCTGATCTGTTTTCCACGCCTTGACGGGCGTCCACAGATCACGAAGGAGGCGTCTTGCGGCGCACCACGAAGTTTGCAGCTCTGCTGACGGTCGGCATCCTGGCCCTCACGGCTTGCGGTAGTGACAGCGACGGCGGCAGCGACGCCGCCGGCGACGGCGGCTCGGCTGCCCCCAAGTCCGACGTGAAGGTCGGCATGGCGTACGACGTCGGTGGCCGCGGCGACCAGTCGTTCAACGACTCGGCCGCCGCCGGCATGGACAAGGCGACCAAGGAGTTCGGGATGACCTCCGAGGAGTCGGAGGCCGAGGACGGCGAGGCGGAGAACGCCCGCGAGGAGCGCCTGCGCACGTTCGCCGAGAACGGCTTCGACCCGGTCATCGCCGTGGGCTTCGCCTACGCCGCGGCCCTCACCAAGGTCGCCGCCGAGTACCCCGACGTCCACTTCGCGATCATCGACGACGCCAGCCTCGCCGACGTCAAGAACGTCGCCAGCCTGGTCTTCGCCGAGGAGCAGGGCTCGTTCCTGGTGGGCGCGGCTGCCGCGCTCAAGACCAAGACCGACCACATCGGCTACATCGGTGGCGTCGAGACGCCGCTGCTGCAGAAGTTCGAGGCCGGCTACGTCGCCGGTGCGCAGGCGGTCAACGCCGACATCAAGGTCGACACGACCTACCTGTCGCAGCCGCCGGACTTCTCCGGCTTCGGTGACCCGGCCAAGGGCAAGACCACCGCTCAGGGCATGTACGACGCCGGCGCGGACATCGTCTACGCCGCCGCCGGTGGCTCGGGCGCGGGTGTCTTCGAGGCGGCCGCCGAGTCGAAGACCAAGGCGATCGGTGTCGACTCCGACCAGTACAAGACCGCGGACGCGTCCGTGAAGGACGTCATCCTGACCTCGATGCTGAAGAACGTCGACGTCGCGGTCTACCAGTACCTCAAGTCGGTCGACGGCGGGACCTTCCCGGCCGGTGTCACGACGTACGACCTCAAGGTCGACGGCGTGGGCTACTCGACGTCCGGTGGCTTCGTGGACGACATCACCTCCAAGCTCGACGACTACAAGCAGCAGATCATCGACGGCAAGATCACGGTTCCGACCGAGCCTGCCAAGTGATCGACCGCTAGATCGCTTCACCGCGACGGGTCCGCGGGGCGCAAGCCCCGCGGGCCCGTTCCGTCTCTCCGACCGACCGGGTAGCGTCACGCCCGAACCTGACGAGGAGGTCATGGATCGTGCCCACCCCTGCCACGCCCATCGCGGAGACTGCTCCGGCCGAGACCGAGCTGGCCGTGCGCCTGCGCGGCATCGGCAAGCGCTTTCCGGGTGTGATCGCCAACGACGACATCAACATCGACGTCCGTCGCGGCACCATCCACGCGATCGTCGGAGAGAACGGCGCCGGCAAGTCGACGCTGATGAAGATCCTGTACGGCGTCCAGCCCCCCGACTCTGGCACCATCGAGATCGGCGGCGCGCCGGTCGCGCTGCACTCGCCCGCCGACGCGATCAAGGCCGGCGTCGGCATGGTCTTCCAGCACTTCATGCTGGCCGACAACCTCACGGTCCTCGAGAACGTCGTCCTGGGCGCCGAGCGGAGGCACGGCATCGGTGCCAAGGCCCGCGCCGAGATCACGCGGCTCTCCGACGCCTACGGCCTCGGCATCGAGCCGGACCGGCTGGTCGAGGACCTCGGCGTCGGCGCCCGTCAGCGCGTCGAGATCCTCAAGGTCCTCTACCGCGGCGCGCGCGTCATCATCCTCGACGAGCCGACCGCGGTCCTGGTGCCCCAGGAGGTCGACGAGCTCTTCGGCAACCTGCGCGAGCTCAAGGCCGAGGGCCTGAGCGTCATCTTCATCTCCCACAAGCTCGACGAGGTCCTCTCGGTGGCCGACGAGATCACCGTGATCCGCCGCGGCACCACCGTGCGCACCGTCGAGCCGGCCGGCATCACGGCCCGGCAGCTCGCGGAGCTGATGGTCGGCTCCGAGCTGCCCTCGCCCAGCACCGAGACCTCCACCGTCACCGACCACGTGCTGCTCCGGGTCGAGCACCTGTCATTGCCCAGCCCCGAGGGCCGTCCGGTCCTCGACGA
This sequence comes from Nocardioides sp. URHA0020, assembly GCF_000620705.1. Classification (GTDB taxonomy): domain Bacteria; phylum Actinomycetota; class Actinomycetes; order Propionibacteriales; family Nocardioidaceae; genus Nocardioides. The sequence goes on along the minus strand of NZ_JIAR01000033.1, from coordinate 92,387 downwards.
CATCTCGTTCGCCATCCACCGCGGCGAGGTGCTCGGCATCGCGGGCGTCGAGGGCAACGGCCAGGCCGAGCTCGTCGAGTCCATCATGGGCATGCGTGCGACCTCGACGGGGCTGGTCGAGCTCGACGGCGTCGACCTCTCCGACCGCTCGGTCCACGAGCGTCGCGAGGGCGGCATCGGCTACATCCCCGAGGACCGTCACCGGCACGGGCTGCTGCTCGACTCGCCGCTGTGGGAGAACCGGATCCTCGGTCACCAGTCCCGGCCGCCGAGCGTCAACCACGGGCTCATCGACAAGCGCGCGGCCCGCGCCGACACCGCCCGCATCATCGAGCAGTACGACGTCCGCACCCCCGGGCCGGACGTGCTCGCCCGGGCGCTGTCCGGCGGCAACCAGCAGAAGCTGATCGTCGGCCGCGAGATGAGCGGTGACCCGGTGCTGCTGATCGCGTCCCACCCGACCCGCGGCGTCGACGTCGGCGCCCAGGCCGCCATCTGGGGGCACATCAAGGACGCCCGTCGCAACGGGCTGGCGGTGCTCCTGATCTCGGCCGACCTGGACGAGCTCATCGGTCTGTCCGACCGGATCGAGGTCATCCTCCGGGGTGGGTTCGTGGGCAGCTTCGACCCCGAGGACGTCACCCCCCAGCAGCTGGGCTCCGCGATGACCGGGGCAGGAGAGCAGGCATGACCAACGCACGTGTCCTCAAGCTGGTCCTCGGCGTGGCCTCGGCGCTGCTCGCCCTGGTCGCCGCCTTCGCGATCACCAGCCTGGTGCTGATCATCGCCGGCGACCCGGTGGGCGAGGTGTGGAAGACGATCCTGCGCTTCCCGGAGCCGCGCAACCGGGCCAACATCATCAACAACGCCACCGTGCTCTACCTCTCCGGCCTCGCTGTCGCGGTGGGCTTCCGGATGAACCTCTTCAACATCGGTGTCGACGGGCAGTACCGCATCGCCGCCTTCACCGCCGCCGTCGTGGCGGGCGAGGGCTGGCTGCCGGGCTACCTCAACACCGCCCTGGCCGTGCTGGCCGCGATCCTCGTCGGCGCGGCGTGGGCCGGCATCGCGGGCATCCTGCGGGCCACGCGCGGGGTCAGCGAGGTCATCTCGACGATCATGCTGAACTTCATCGCCACCAGCATCGTCGCCTACCTGCTGCGCGAGGTCGCGGTGCGCGAGAAGGGCAGCAACAACATCGGGACCAAGATCATCCCGGAGGGCAGCCGGATCCCGAGCTTCTCGATCGGTGACGGGCCGGGCACCGAGGTCTACGGCTTCGTGTTCATCGCGATCCTCGCGGGCTTCCTCTTCTGGTTCGTGCTCAACCGGACCCGCTTCGGCTTCGACCTGCGCGCCACCGGCCAGTCCCAGACGGCCGCCGTCGCCAGCGGCATCAGCGTCAAGAGGATGACCGTCATCGCGATGCTCATCTCCGGCGGCATCGCGGGCCTGGTGGGCCTGCCGATCCTCTTCGGCGACGCCTACAGCTACGGCTCGACCTTCCAGTCCGGTCTCGGCTTCGCCGGCATCGCGATCGCCCTGCTCGGCCGCAACAACCCGATCGGCATCGCGCTCGGCGCCCTGCTGTTCGCCTTCCTCGACGAGCAGTCGAACCCCCTGCAGATCCTGGTCGGCGTCGCTCCCGAGATCGTCGCCATCACCCAGGGCGTGATCGTGCTGACGGTCGTGATCTCCTACGAGCTGGTCCGCCGGTACGGCGTACGCCTGGAGCAGCGTGAGGTGGCCAGGGCGCTGGCCCGGCCGACCGACAAGACCGAGGAGGTGCCCGCATGAGCGTCCCCACGACCGTCACCGGTGTCGTCGAGCCGCCGGCCGCGCCGTTCACCCGCCGCAGGCTGCCGCGCTGGTGGTTCGCCGTCGCCCTGGTGGCGCTCCTGGCGGGGCTGTCCCTGCTCGAGATGATCACCGGCGCCAACGACCTCACGTCGTCCGGCACCGTCGGCGCGACCCTCATCGCGACCGTGCCGATCATGCTGGCCGGGCTCGGCGGCCTCTGGTCGGAGCGCGCGGGCGTCGTCAACATCGGCCTCGAGGGCATGATGATCCTCGGCACGTACGGCGCCGGCTACTTCGGCTACCACCACGGTGCGTGGGCCGGCGTCGCCGGTGCGATCGTGCTGGGCGTGCTCGGTGGCCTCCTGCACGCCGTCGCCACCGTGATCTTCGGCGTCGACCACATCATCTCGGGCGTCGCGATCAACATCATCGCCCTCGGTGCCGTGCAGTACCTCGCCTCGCTGACCTTCGTCGGCCTGCCCGGCGGCGGCGCGACCCAGTCGCCGAAGATCCCCGACGTCCAGGCCATCACGATCGGCCCGCTGAGCGACGCCTTCGGCAACCTCGAGGACCGGGACATCTTCCTGGTCTCGGAGCTCGCGGCGATCGGCCGCGCGCTGGTCACCAACCTGTCGCTGCTGACGGTGATCTCGCTGCTGCTGCTGCTGGTCACCTGGTACGTGCTGTGGCGCACCGCCTTCGGCCTGCGGCTGCGGGCCTGCGGCGAGAGCCCCGCCGCGGCCGAGTCCCTGGGCGTGCACGTGCTGCGCTACAAGTTCGTGGCGGTCCTGGTCTCGGGTGGTCTGGCCGGTCTCGCCGGCGGCTTCCTGGTGATGGTCGCGTCGAGCAACTACCGCGACGGCCAGACCGGCGGTCGTGGCTACATCGGCCTCGCCGCGATGATCTTCGGCAACTGGCGACCGGGCGGCCTGCTGGCCGGCTCGGGGCTCTTCGGGTACACCGGGACCCTCGGCCAGCGACAGGGTGGCGACTCCGTCCACGCACTGCTGCTCGCGCTGGCGATCCTCGCCCTCGGCTTCGGCGTCTGGCAGGCCCGGCAGGGCGCGCACCGCACGGCCATGGCCTCCGGTGCGGTCGCGGTCGTGATCGCGGCGGTCTACTTCGCGATCGACGAGGTGCCGAGCGACTTCGTCACGATGACGCCGTACGTCGTCACGCTGCTGGTGCTCGCCTTCGCCTCGCAACGGCTCCGGATGCCGGCCGCCGACGGACAGATCTATCGCAAGGGAAGCGCCGGATAGTGGCCGCGGAGTTCGACTGGGACGCGCTGAAGGCGGCCGCCGAGCAGGCGGTCACCCACGCGTACGCGCCGTACTCGCACTTCTCGGTGGGTGCCGCCGCGACCGTCGACGACGGCCGCGTGGTGACGGGCTGCAACGTCGAGAACGCGGCGTACGGCGTCGCGCTGTGCGCCGAGTGCGGGCTGGTCAGCCAGCTGCACATCACCGGCGGCGGCCGGCTGACGCACTTCGTGTGCGTCAACGGCGACCACGACGTGATCATGCCCTGCGGTCGCTGCCGCCAGCTGCTCTACGAGAACGGCGGTCCCGAGCTCCTGCTGTGGACGGTCTCCGGCATCAAGACGATGGATGAGGTGCTGCCGGATGCGTTCGGTCCCGACGACCTCGATTGACCTGACCGATCCTGCCGTCGTCGCCGACCCCTACCCGCACTTCGCCCGCGAGCGCGAGCAGCACGCGGTGGCGTGGCACGAGGCGTCCGGGACGTACCTCACCTTCACCCACGCGACCGTCGGCCAGGTCCAGCGCGATCGCCGGCTGGGCCGGGTCTTCACGCCGCGCGAGCCGCTGGACCACCTCGAGCCGTTCAACCTGCTCCACCGCAACCAGATGATGGAGAACGAGCCGCCGGTCCACACGCGGCTACGCCGTCCCGTCGCCAAGGCCTTCGCCCGTGGCCACATCGAGCGGCTCCGGCCGCGGGTGCGCGAGATCGCGGCCGGCCTGCTCGCCGAGCTCGACCCGGCGGGCTTCGACGTCATCGGGGGGTACGCCGAGCCGCTGCCGGTGCTGGTGATCGCCGACCTGCTCGGCGTACCCCGCTCCCACGCCCACGACCTCCGCGACTGGTCGCAGGCGATCGTGCGGATGTACGAGGTCGCGCCGTCGCCGCAGACGGTCGACGACGCCGTACGCGCGGCCCAGGACTTCGCCGGGCTGGTGCGTGAGCTGGTCGCCGAGCGTCGGGCCCGGCCGGCCGACGACCTCATCACCGACCTGGTCGCGACCGAGCTCACCGAGGACGAGGTGGTGGCGGCCGTCGTGCTGCTGCTCAACGCCGGCCACGAGGCCTCGGTCAACGTCTTCGGCAACGGGCTGGCCGCGATGCTGCGCCGCGGGCTGCGCCCGGGGGAGGACGTCGCGCAGACGGTCGAGGAGATGCTGCGCTTCGACTCCGCGCTGCAGCTCTTCGAGCGCACCGCGATGGAGGACGTCGAGGTCGGTGACGTCCTCGTCGAGGAGGGCCAGAAGGTCGCGGCCCTGCTCGGAGCGGCCAACCGCGACCCGCAGGTCTTCGACCGGCCGGACGAGTTCGTGGTGGACCGAGACCCCAACAACCACCTGGCCTTCGGCGTCGGCGTGCACTTCTGCCTCGGCGCTCCGCTGGCGCGGATGGAGCTCGCGGAGTCCCTGCCCGCGTTGTTCGAGACCTTCCCCGACCTGGCACTGGCCGACGAGCCGGTGAGCCGGGGGACCTTCGTGCTGCGGGGCTACCGCAGCCTGCCTGTGAGAGGACACCATGCCTGAGCACGATGCCGTCGAGGTGATCTCGGCCAAGCGCGACCGGCACGAGCTGAGCGACAGCCAGATCGACTGGGTCGTCGACGCCTACACCCGCGGGGCCGTCGCCGACGAGCAGATGTCCTCGCTCGCGATGGCGATCCTGCTCAACGGCATGAACCGCCGCGAGATCTCCCGCTGGACCGCCGCGATGATCGCGTCGGGGGAGCGGATGGACTTCTCCGGGCTCTCCCGTCCGACCGCCGACAAGCACTCGACCGGCGGGGTCGGCGACAAGATCACCCTGCCGCTGGCGCCGCTCGTGGCGGCGTGCGGCGTCGCCGTACCCCAGCTCTCCGGACGCGGCCTCGGCCACACCGGCGGCACGCTCGACAAGCTCGAGTCGATCCCGGGTTGGCGCGCGGCGCTGTCCAACGACGAGATGTTCGCGCAGCTGGAGTCGCTCGGGGCGGTGATCTGCGCGGCCGGCGACGGCCTGGCGCCCGCCGACAAGAAGCTCTACGCCCTGCGCGATGTCACCGGCACCGTCGAGGCGATCCCGCTGATCGCGTCGTCGATCATGTCGAAGAAGATCGCGGAGGGCACCGGCACGCTGGTGCTCGACGTCAAGGTCGGCACCGGGGCGTTCATGAAGGACCTCGCCTCGGCTCGCGAGCTTGCCGAGACGATGGTGGCGCTCGGGCAGGACGCCGGCGTGCACACCGTCGCGCTGCTCACCGACATGTCGACCCCGCTGGGCCTGACCGCCGGCAACGCGATCGAGGTGCAGGAGTCGGTCGACGTGCTCGCCGGCGGCGGTCCCGCCGACGTGGTCGAGCTGACCCTGGCGCTGGCCCGCGAGATGCTCGCCGGCGCCGGCCGCGCGGACGTGGATCCCGCCGACAAGCTGGCGGACGGGTCTGCGATGGACGCCTGGAAGCAGATGATCCGCGCCCAGGACGGCGACCCCGACGCCGCGCTCCCGACCGCTCGCGAGCAGCACGTCGTCGCGGCGCCGTCGTCGGGCGTGCTGACGCGCCTCGACGCGATGGCCGTCGGCCTCGCCGCCTGGCGGCTGGGTGCCGGCCGGGCGCGCAAGGAGGACCCGGTGCAGGCCGGTGCCGGCGTCGTGTGGCACGCCCGCCCCGGCGACACCATCACGGCGGGCCAGCCGCTCTTCACCCTGCTCACCGACGACGAGCACCGCTTCGAGCGGGCCCTCGCCTCGCTCGAGGGCGGCTACGACATCGAGGCGGCCGGCTCGTCGTACGTCGCGGTGCCGCTGCTCATCGACCGGATCGGCTGACTTCTCGGGCTCTTCCCGCACTTCTCGGGCGTTGCAACGGCCGAGAAGTGCGGCGATCCCCGGTGAACCGGGGATTCCGCGCTCGGCCGCCCGAGCCCCACCCACCTCACGGCAGCAGCAGCACCACGGTCTCCGCGACGCAGGCGGGCTTGGTCTCGCCCTCGATCTCGATCGTGTAGCGGATCGTCGCCTGCTTGCCCTTCGGCAGCTCGGCGACGTCGGCGAGCGCGACGTGGGCGCGGATCCGCTTGCCGACGAGGACCGGGTTCGGGAAGCGCACCTTGTTGGTGCCGTAGTTGAGCTTGGCGCCGGGGGTCTCGAAGGTCAGCACCTGGCTGCCGAGGTAGGGCACCAGCGACAGGGTGAGGTAGCCGTGGGCGATCGTCCCCCCGAACGGGCCGTCCTTGGCCCGGTCGACGTCGACGTGGATCCACTGGTGGTCACCGGTGGCGTCGGCGAAGACGTTGACCCGGTCCTGGTCGATCGTCAGCCACTCCGACGTGCCGAGCTCCTCGCCGGCCGCCGCGGACACTTCCTCGAGAGTCTTGAAGACGCGCATGGAGCGAACCTAGCGGGCCGGATCCAGCAGGTCTGGAAGGATCACCACATGACGCCCTCCCGTGACCAGGTCCGCCGGGCGCCGAAGGTGCTCCTGCACGATCACCTCGACGGCGGACTGCGCCCCCAGACGATCATCGACCTGGCCGCTGACTGCGGCCACGTGCTGCCCGACGTCGGCGGCGAGCCGACCCCGGAGTCGCTCGGCCGCTGGTTCGCCGAGGCCGCCGACTCCGGCTCGCTCGAGCGCTACCTGGAGACCTTCGACCACACCGTCGGCGTGATGCAGACCGGTCCCGCGATCACCCGGGTGGCCGCCGAGTGCGTCGAGGACCTCGCCGCCGACGGCGTCGTGTACGCCGAGATCCGCTACGCCCCGGAGCAGCACGTCGAGTCGGGCCTGACCCTCGAGGAGGTGGTCGCCGCCGTGCAGGAGGGCTTCGACCAGGCAGTCTCGGCGAGCGGGGGCCGGATCGTCGTACGCCAGCTGCTGACCGCGATGCGGCACCAGGCGCGCTCGAAGGAGATCGCCGAGCTGGCGGTCGCGTGGCGCGACCGCGGGGTCGCGGGCTTCGACATCGCCGGCGCCGAGGCGGGCTACCCGCCCACCCGGCACCTCGACGCGTTCGAGTACCTCCAGCGCGAGAACTTCCACTTCACCATCCACGCGGGCGAGGCCTTCGGGCTGCCGTCGATCTGGCAGGCGCTCCAGTGGTGCAGCGCCGACCGCCTCGGCCACGGCGTCCGGATCATCGACGACATCACGGTGCACGACGACGGCTCGGTGGAGCTCGGCCGGCTGGCGGCGTACGTGCGCGACAAGCGGATCCCGCTCGAGATGTGCCCGTGGTCCAACGTGCAGACCGGTGCGGCGGCCTCGATCGCCGAGCACCCGATCGGGCTGCTGAAGCGGCTGCGCTTCCGGGTCACGGTCAACACCGACAACCGCCTGATGAGCAAGACGTCGATGAGTCACGAGATGGAGTCGCTGGTCGAGGCGTTCGGCTACGGGCTCGACGACCTCGAGTGGTTCACGATCAACGCGATGAAGTCGGCGTTCCTGCCCTTCGACCAACGGTTCGCGCTGATCTCCGAGGTGATCAAGCCGGCGTACGCCGCCCTGCGTGAGGAGCCCCTCGGGTGAAGATCCACTACGTGCCCACCGTGCTGCTGCTGGGGTCCGCGCTCCTGATCCTGCTCGGCGGGGTGCTCCTGCTGCTCAAGGGCCGCGCCGTACGACGGACCGCGGAGCGCTTCCGCGACCGCGCCGTCTCGACCACCGCCACGGTCGTCTCCCTGGAGGCCAAGGACCTCAGCCTCGGTGCGGAGCCCGACACCCGCTACTTCCCGCGGGTGAGCTTCGTGCCGGAGGGCGCGACCGAGGCCGTCGAGGCCCAGACGCTCACCGACGTGCCCTCGCCGCCGCCGCGCGTCGGCGACCCGATCGAGGTCGCCTACGACCCCGAGCACCCCGAGCACGTCGACGTCGCCGCCACCGAGGGTGACGTCGAGGGCGCGGGTCAGACCTTCGTCGTGCTCGGGTCGCTCGTGCTCCTGGTGGCGCTCGGGGTCGCCGCGGCCTGGCTGGTGCTGGTCCTCGTCGTCTGGACCTCGTAGTGCCGTCGCCGGCGGAGTCGATCTTCTGGATCGCGCTGTGTGCGGTGCTGGCGCCGTTGCTCGCTGCCCTGCTCCTGCGCGGCAAGGTCTCGGAGGTCGTGCTGCTGCTGGTGCTCGGCGTGCTGATCGGGCCGAACGTGCTCGACGTCGCCGTCACCGGGGAGGGCGTCGAGATGCTGCGCGAGCTGGGTCTCGGCATGCTCTTCCTGCTCGCCGGCTACGAGATCGAGATCGACGAGCTGGTCGGCACGGGCGGCCGGCGCGCACTCGCCACCTGGGTGGCGTGCCTCGCCGTCGCGCTCGGCCTGGTCGGGCTGATCGGCCTCACCGGCGCGTTGCACGCCGAGATCGCCGTGGCGATCGCGCTCACCTCGACCGCCCTCGGCACGCTGCTCCCGATCCTCAAGGACAGCGGGCTGCTCACCACCACGTTCGGCCGCACGCTGATGAACCACGGCGCGTACGGCGAGCTCGGCCCGGTCGTCGCGATGGCGGTGCTGCTCGGCACCCGCGGCCTCCTCGAGTCCGTGCTCGTGCTCGTCGGGTTCTTCCTGCTGGCCGTGGTCGTGCACCGCTTCTCCGCGCGGGTGAGCCGGGAGGGCTCCGCGCTGCTGGGCGTCGTCCAGCGCGGTGGCGAGACCTCGGGCCAACCGCAGGTGCGACTGGTCGTGCTGCTCCTGGTCTCCCTGGGGGTGGCCGCTGCGGCCTTCGACCTCGACGTCGTGCTCGGCGCCTTCGCGGCCGGCTTCGTGCTGCGCGGGCTGCTGCCGGCCGGGCACCAGAGCCTGGAGCACAAGCTGGAGGGCCTCGCCTTCGGGCTGCTGATCCCGGTCTTCTTCATCACCTCGGGCATGGCCATCGACCCGCAGGCGGTGCTCGACGAGCCGGTCGCGCTGGTGGTGTTCGTGGCGCTCATCCTGCTGGTGCGCGGCGGCCTGGTGCTGGTCTCCACCCGCCGGATGACGCGGGACGACGGTCCCGTCTTCGACGGCCGGGAGAGCGCGGCGATGGCGCTCTTCGCAGCGACCGGGCTGCCCATCATCGTCGCGGTCACCTCGGTCGCGGTCCGGGCCGGCGAGATGACGCAGACCAACGCCTCGGTGCTGGTGGCGGGCGGGGCGGTGACCGTGCTGGTCTGCCCGCTCCTCGCCCAGCGGCTGCTGACCGGACGCGCTCACCCGGTTCAGGTGAATCCCGGCGCCGACGCGGGGCACTAGCCTCGACGCGAGAGCGGGGCCGCGTCCGGCCCCGACGCATTTGAGAGGAACGCTGTGGACAGCTTCTGGGACTTCTTCTGGTTCATCATCTCCTTCTTCCTGCTCATGGCCTACCTGGTCGTGCTGTTCCAGATCCTCACGGACCTGTTCCGCGACCGGGACACGAGCGGCGTGGCGAAGGCGTTCTGGGTGTTCTTCCTGATCATCCTGCCGCTGGTCACCTCGCTGGTGTACCTGATCGCTCGCGGCCAGGGCATGGCGGAGCGCAACATCACTGCCGTCAAGCAGGCGCAGGCGAGCCAGGAGGACTACATCCGCTCGGTCACCGGCACGGCCGCCTCGCCGACCGAGGAGATCCACCGCGCGAAGGGGCTGCTCGACTCGGGCGCCATCACGCAGGCCGAGTTCGATGCACTGAAGGCCAAGGCCCTCAGCTGACCTGAGTCCTCAGCGCGGCAGGACCGCCCACCAGGTGCGTCTCCACCGCGACGACGACAGCGGTACGACGGCGCCCCGCGCCGGATCGTAGGCCAGGGGCTCCCCGTCACGCTCGTCCAGCACCAGGACGACGTGACGGGGCAGCCACCGGGTGCCCAGGAAGACCGGGACCGGGGTCGGGAGCGCGGCGACCACCTCGGCCCGGCGGTAGCGGCGGACCCTCCCGCCCAGCTCGCGCGCGACGGCCCACGGCGGGGTGCCGAGCGCTCGCGGCCACGGCAGCTGCAGCCGGCCGCTCCGGTCACGCAGACCGGTCAGCCGGCGGTGCGTGGCCCGCACCTCCTCGGCGAAGCGCGGCCACGGGCCGGCGGCCGTCCCGGCGAGCACGGCCTCCGCGACCACCACGGACGACGGGCCGCAGGTCCGGGCGTCCGGCTGCCGCGGCCAGTCGGTCATCGCGTGACGTCTGCGGCGGCGAGCAGCCCGAACGCGGCGTACGCCTCGTCCGGGGTGACCGGCGTGCAGCCGCGCTCGACGGCGTGGGAGACGACGCGGCGCTGGTCGCGCATCAGGGCGAGGCCGCGACGCACGAGCACCAGCGGGGGCTTGCGGTGCTCGCGCAGGTCGCGGGTGAGGCGCCGCCAGAAGGTGACCATCGGGTGCTGGCGCACGCAGTACGCCGCGGCGAGCTGGCCGGCCTCGCTGCACGGAGCCACGATCTCCTGGGCGAAGATCCCCTCGGCGATGAAGAGCCGGTGCATCCCGAGGTCGAGGGTGTGCTCGCCGCAGCGGCCGTTCTGGGCGATCTCGTAGATCGGCACAGACGCGCGTCCGGTGCGGCAGAGGTCGTCGATCGCGGCCAGCGCGTCGTCGAGCAGCCAGGACTCCGGGACGTCCCAGTCGACGATGCCGGCGTTGGCGCCCTCGGTGATCAGCGGCAGCGTGGGGTCGCCGGCGCTCTTGTAGAAGTCGTCGAGCCGGAGCACCGGGATCCCGATGCGTTCGGCGAGCCGCGACTTGCCGGACCCGGACGGCCCGGCGAGGACGATCACCTGCGCGCGCATCGGCCCATTCTGCACGGTGCGGCGCGTCGTCACCGCATCGGTTGCCGCTCCTCGGGTCCCGGCAGACGGGCGCCGTGTCGGCCGTCCGGCCGCCGGGCATGGCCCGGGTGGGCCACTCCACCGGGGCCGGACGGCTGGACTTGGGGGCAGGAGGCAGACGGGGGCTGAAACCGGTTCTACCGTGCGGCCATGGCAACAGGTGTGAAGTCGTTGACGAAGGGCCGGCTCGGTCTCGTCGTCGCAGCCGGCGTGACCCTCGTGGCCGTGGTGACGGTGGGGGTGCTGGTCGTCAACGGGCCTCCCGGCGCCAGCGCCGACGACGACCGCGCCTGCGACAAGCTGACGCACCGCAACCTCACCGTCGCTCCCGCCATGCTCGGCATCGTGCAGAGCGCCTCCTCGGCGCTCCGGGCCGACTGCGTGGTGCTCAAGGTCAAGTCGGAGCCCTCGGTGCAGGTCGCGCGACGCTTCGAGTTCAACAAGGCCGTCCCCGACCTGTGGATCGCGGAGTCCAACACCTGGCAGGCCCGTCTCTACGACAAGAAGGTGAAGCTCCGGATCGTCGGACCGGCCCTGGCCTCCTCGCCGGTGGTGCTCGCCGGCGGACCGAAGACGAAGACGCCGGAGTCGTGGCGCGCGGCGTTCGACTCCGACACCGTCGACCTCCGTGACCCGAGCAGCGACGGGGTGGGCGCCCTGGCGATGCTCGCGCTGCGCTCGGAGATGACCGCGACCGGAGCGACCGACCAGCAGGTGCGGGAGACGCTGGTGCCCCTGGCGCAGCGGTACGGCGAGCAGCAGGACGGCCAGGCTGAGAACGCCTCGCTCAAGGGTCTGGTCGAGGGCCTGGCCGGCGACCGGCTGATCCCGGTCACCGAGCAGGAGCTCGTGAACGCCGGCGCGCAGGCGGGTCTCGAGGCGCGCGTGCCGGCCAAGGGCGCACCCCTGCTGCAGTTCCCGCTCTACGCACCCAGCAAGGCGGACGCCGGCACCCTCGCGGCGGCGCGCGTCCTCACGCGCTGGTTCGCCTCCCCGACCGGTCAGAACGCCCTGACGGAGGCCGGCTTCCGCCCGGCCGACGGCCAGCCCATCCGGCAGGGTGTCGGCGCCGTGCGGCTGCTGCCGCTGCCGGTGCCCTTCGCCGCCGCCGGCGACCTGCACCTGTGGCAGGTCATGAGCCAGCCCTCCAGCGTGCTCGCCGTCTTCGACGCCTCCGGCTCGATGGACTTCATGGCCGGCAACCAGTCGCGGATGCAGCTGGCCGTCAACGTGGCGAAGACCGCCCTCGAGGTCTTCCCGGACCGGGCCCGGATCGGGCTCTGGGTGTTCTCGATCGACCAGGGTGGCAAGGGCAAGGACTGGCGCGAGCTGGAGCCGATGCGGCGCCTCGACGCCACGGTCGACGGCGCCAACCAGCGCGACCTGCTCGACAGCAAGGCCGAGGAGATGCTCGGTCTCACCAACGGTGGCACCGGGCTCTACGACTCGACCCTCGCGGCGTACCGGCAGGGCCTGGAGGACTACGACGCGGCGTACTCCAACTCGGTCATCCTGATGACCGACGGCGCGAACGACGACCCCGGGTCGATGTCGCTCAACCGCCTGGTCCAGAAGCTGAAGGCGCTGCGCAACCCGCGCAAGCCGGTGCGGATCATCGGTATCGGGATCAGCCAGGACGCCGACTTCGCCGCCCTCAAGCGGATCTCGAAGGCGACGGGCGGGCAGGCCTACAGCGCCGACACGCCCGAGGACATCCTGAACGTCTTCGCCGAGGCGATCGCCAACCGGTAGGTCTCCGTCAGACCCCGATGGGGTGCCAGACCGTCTTGATCTCCAGGAAGGTCGTCATCGGCTCGAGACCGGGGTCGGCCGACCAGTCGGGCTCGACGGCCGGCGCCCGGCGTACGCGCTTGAGGTTGTCGGCGGCCGCGACCTCGAGCTCCGTGGCCAGCGCCGCGTCACCGACGACGCCGGTCAGGTCGATGGCGTTGACGTCCATGTGAGCGGCCAGCCACGGAGCGACCGTCGCGGCCGAGCCGGTCAGCAGGTTGACCACGCCGCCGGGCACGTCGGAGGTCGCGAGGACCTCGGCGAGGTTGACGGCCGGCAGCGGCCGGTCGTACGACGAGACGACCACGACCGTGTTGCCGGTGACGATCACCGGAGCCACGACGCTGATCAGTCCGAGCAGCGAGGACTCCTGGGGCGCGAGCACGGCGACCACGCCAGTGGGCTCGGGTGTCGAGAGGTTGAAGAAGGGGCCGGCGACCGGGTTGGCGCTGCCGAGCACCTGGGTGATCTTGTCGGCCCAGCCGGCGTACCAGACGAGCCGGTCCACGGCGGCGTCGACGACCTTCTCGGCCTTGCTGGAGGAAAGGCCCTCGGACTGGACGACGGCCTGCACGAACTGCGGGCGGCGGTCCTCCAGGACCTCGGCGATCCGGTAGAGGATCTGCGCGCGGTTGTACGCCGTGCGCGCCGACCAGGACCCGAAGGCCTTGCGGGCGGCGACGACGGCGTCTCGGGCGTCCTTGCGGGAGGCCAGGGCGGCGTTGGCGACGAACGCGCCCCGGCTGTCCCTGACCTCGTAGGAGTAGGCCGACTCCGAGCGCGGGAAGGCCCCGCCGATGTAGAGCTTGTACGTCTTGCGGACGTCGATGCGGTCGCTCACTTGAGATACGCCTCCAGACCGTGGCGGCCGCCCTCGCGGCCGTAGCCCGACTCCTTGAACCCGCCGAACGGGCTGGTCGGGTCGAACTTGTTGAACGTGTTGGCCCAGACGACGCCGGCGCGCAGCTGGTTGGCCATCGACAGGATCCGGGAGCCCTTCTCGGTCCAGACGCCGGCGGAGAGGCCGTACGGCGTGTTGTTGGCCTTCTCGACCGCCTCCGACGGCGTGCGGAACGTCAGCACGGACAGCACCGGGCCGAAGATCTCCTCGCGGGCGATCCGGTGGGCCTGGGTGACGTCGGTGAAGAGCGTCGGGGGGAACCAGAAGCCGGTGGTCGGCAGCTCGCACTCCGGCGACCACCGCCCGGCGCCCTCGGCCTCGCCGATGGCGGAGAGCTCGCGGATCCGGGCCAGCTGCTCGGCGGAGTTGATCGCACCGATGTCGGTGTTCTTGTCGAGCGGGTCGCCGACGCGCAGCGTGGACATCCGGCGCTTGAGCCTGGCGAGCAGCTCCTCGGCGACCGACTCCTGGACCAGCAGCCGCGAGCCCGCGCAGCAGACGTGGCCCTGATTGAAGAAGATGCCCGTGACGATGCCCTCGACGGCCTGGTCGAGCGGAGCGTCGTCGAAGACGATGTTGGCGGCCTTGCCGCCGAGCTCGAGGGTGACCTTCTTGTCGGTGCCGGCGACGGTGCGGGCGATGGCCTTGCCGACCTCGGTGGAGCCGGTGAAGGCGACCTTGTCGATGCCCCGGTGGGCGACCAGCGCCTGACCGGTGCCACCGGCGCCGGTGATGATGTTGACGACGCCCGGCGGCAGGTCGGCCTGCTGGCAGATCTCCGCGAAGAGCAGCGCCGTCAGGGGAGTGGTCTCGGCCGGCTTCAGCACCACGGTGTTGCCGCAGGCCAGGGCCGGCGCGATCTTCCACGCCAGCATCAGCAGCGGGAAGTTCCACGGGATGATCTGGCCGGCGACGCCCAGAGGCTGCGGGTCGGTGCCGCGGCCGGCGTACTCGAGCTTGTCGGCCCAGCCTGCGTAGTAGAAGAAGTGGGCGGCGACGATCGGGATGTCGACGTCGCGCGACTCCTTGATCGGCTTGCCGTTGTCGATCGACTCCAGGACGGCCAGCTCGCGGCTGCGCTCCTGGATGATCCGGGCGATCCGGTAGAGGTACTTGGCGCGCTCACGGCCGGGCAGCTTCGACCAGACCTTGTCGTAGGCCTTGCGGGCGGCCTTCACGGCGGCGTCGACGTCGGCCTCGTCGGCCTCGGCGACCTCGGCGAGGACCTCCTCGGTCGACGGGCTGATCGTCTTGAAGGACTTGCCGTGGCCGTCGACGAACTCGCCGTCGATGAAGAGGCCGTACGACGCCTTGATGTCGACGATGCTGCGGGACTCGGGGGCGGGGGCGTACTCGAAGGGCATCGGGATCAGTCCAAGGTGAAGTAGTCGGGACCGGAGTAGCGCCCGGTCGTCATCTTGGTGCGCTGCATGAGCAGGTCGTTGAGGAGCGTGGAGGCGCCGAAGCGGAACCAGTCCGGGTCGAGCCAGTCCGGACCGGCGACCTCGTTGACCATCACCAGGTACTTGATCGCGTCCTTGCTGGTGCGGATGCCACCCGCCGGCTTCACCCCGATCATCCGACCGGTCTGCTCGCGGAAGTCGCGGACCGCCTCGAGCATGATCATGGTGACCGGCAGCGTCGCGGCCGGCTGCACCTTGCCGGTGGAGGTCTTGATGAAGTCGGCGCCGGCCATCATCGCCAGCCAGCTCACGCGGCGGACGTTGTCGTAGGTCTGCAGCTCGCCGGTCTCGAAGATCACCTTGAGGTGCGCACTCGGCCCGTCGGCACGGGCGCACGCGGCCTTGACCGCGACGATCTCGTCGTACACCTGCTGGTAGCGCCCGGAGAGGAACGCCCCGCGGTCGATCACCATGTCGATCTCGTCGGCCCCGGCCTCGACCGCGTCGGCGGTGTCGGCGAGCTTGATGTCGAGGGCCGCGCGGCCGCTCGGGAAGGCCGTGGCGACGGCGGCGATGTGGACACCGGAGCCGCCCAGCGTCTCCCTCACGGTCGCGACCATGTCGGGGTAGACGCAGACAGCGGCGACCGACGGGCAGTCGGGGTCGGCCGGGTCGGGGCGCATCGCCTTGGAGGCGAGCGCCCGCACCTTGCCGGGGGTGTCCGCGCCCTCGAGCGTCGTCAGGTCGACCATCCGGATGGCGAGGTCGAGCGCGTACGCCTTGGCGGTGGTCTTGATCGATCGGGTGCCGAGCCCGGCGGCGCGGGCCTCCGCGCCGACCTGGTCGACGCCCGGCAGCCCGTGGAGGAACTGCCGGAGGGAGGCCTCCGACCGGGTCACCTCGTCGAGCCCGGAGCCGAGGATGGTGGGAGTGGCGGTCACCGACCCAGCATAGGGTTGGCTGCGCCCCGCGCCACAACCCGCAGAACTGGCCCGAGAAGAGGACCGTGACCGAGCCCGACCCGACCCGTGACGACACCGCCGTCGTCGAGAGGTTCGCCCCGACGAGTGGTCGACTGACCGGGGTGCTCGGCCTGGTCACCGCCGGGGTGGTGTTCGCGATCGCCGTCTTCGACTGGGACACCGGTACGCCGCTCGGGGTCGCGATCGTGGCGCTCCTGGGTGCACTCCTCGTGTGGATGGCGCTGCTGCGCCCGGCCCTGTGGGCCACGCACCAGTACCTCGCCATGCGCGGGATCACGCGCACCGAGTGGATCCCGCTGGTCGCGATCGAGCGGGTGGTGATCACCCAGATGCTGGCCATCGGCACCGGTGACAAGCGCTACCTCAGCCCGGTGATCGGCCACACCGCGCGCACGGCCGTCAAGGGACGCTTCGGCGCCTCGGCGCCGAAGGTCGAGTACAGCCACCAGCAGCTCGTCGAGACCCGGATCAACCAGCTGGCGCGCGAGGCGCGCGAGCGGCACGACCCCGACCCCGGCGTACGGCGTACCTGGGCGTGGCCGGAGCTCGCCGGCTGCGCGCTCCTCGTGCTGGCGTTCGCGGTCTGGCTGGTCGCCAGCTAGATGCCGGCGGCGGCCTTGATGCCGTTGCGCAGCGCGTCCAGCCGGCCGACGGCGGCGATCCGAGCGGCGTCGACGCCGTCCTCGGGGTCCACCGGCACGACGACCTCGAGGTAGCACTTGAGCTTGGGCTCGGTGCCGCTCGGGCGGACGATGACGCGGGCGCCGTCGACCAGGCGGTAGCGGAGCCCGTCGGTCGGCGGCAGCGCCGCGCTGCCGAGGGAGAGGTCGTCGACGGCCTCGACGGCCAGCCCGCCGAGCTCGGTCGGGGGCGTCGCCCGCAGCCGCGCCATCGCGGCCGCGATCTCACCGAGGTCGGTGACCCGAACCGAGAGCTGGTCGGTGGCGTGCAGCCCGTGCGCGAGCGCGATGTCGTCGAGGATGTCGACCAGGGTGCGGCCCTGGGCCTTCGCGTCGGCGGCGAGGTCGCACAGGAGCAGCAGCGCCGAGACGCCGTCCTTGTCCTTGACGTTGTCGGGGTCGACGCAGTAGCCGAGGGCCTCCTCGTAGCCGTAGGCCAGGCCGTCGACCTTGCTGATCCACTTGAAGCCGGTGAGCGTCTCGGCGTACGGCTGACCGGCCGCGGCCGCCAGCTTCCCGAGCAGGCTCGAGGAGACGATGCTGCAGGCGTAGGTGCCGTGCTTGCCCGAGGCGAGGACGGCGTACGCGAGCAGCGCGCCGACCTCGTCGCCGCGCAGCATCCGCCAGCCGTGCGGGCCCGGCACGGCCGCCGCGCACCGGTCGGCGTCCGGGTCGTTGGCGACCACCAGGTCCGCGCCGTTGCGCTCGGCGAGCGCCATCGCCAGGTCCATCGCCCCCGGCTCCTCGGGGTTGGGGAAGGCGACGGTCGGGAAGTCGGGGTCGGGCTGCTCCTGCCGCGCCACGACCGACGGTGCGTCGAAGCCGGCCGCCTCGAGCACCCGCTCGACCGGCACCCCGCCCACGCCGTGCAGGGGGGTGTAGACGATCTCGAGGTCACGGGGGCCGTCCTCGACGAGGCCGGCGACGGTGTCGAGGTAGCTGTCGACGAGCTCCTCCTGCAGCACCTTCCCGGGCCGTCCGCGCGGGACGTCGGCGACCGCGCCGACGGCAGCGATCCGGGCCGCGATCTCCGCGTCCGCGGGCGGCACGATCTGGCTGCCGTCGCCGAGGTAGACCTTGTAGCCGTTGTCGCGCGGCGGGTTGTGGCTGGCGGTGACCATCACGCCGGCGGCGCAGCCGAGCTCGCGGATCGCGAAGGCGAGGATCGGGGTGGGCAGCGGGCGCGGGAGGACGTACGCCGTGAAGCCGGCGCCGGTCATCACCTCGGCGGTGTCACGGGCGAAGACGTCGGAGTTGTGGCGGGCGTCGTACCCGATCACGACGGCGCCGCCGCGGTGGCCGGTGTCGGCGAGGTAGGCGGCCAGCCCGGCCGCGGCACGGGTGACGACGACCCGGTTCATCCGGTTGGGCCCGGCGCCGAGCTCGCCGCGCAGGCCCGCCGTACCGAACTCGAGGGTGCCGTCGAAGCGGTCCGCGAGATCGCTCCGGTCCCCGCCCGCCTCGACCTCCGCGATCACGGCCTCTAGCTCGGCGCGGGTCTGGTCGTCGGGGTCGTCGGCGGCCCAGGCACGGGCGGCGTCGAGCAGGTCACTCATGGAGGGCACGATACGAGGGCCGCGCCCCCCGGTGTTCGAGGAGGGCCGCCAGGCCTGGACCGACCGGTCGTTGAGGAGCCCCGCCCGGCTCGGGCCCACCGGTGGTTGAGGAGGGCCGCCAGGCCCGTCTCGAAACCCCCGCACCCGAGGCGCGACGTCGGGTGCGGGGTGGTTTCGAGGCTCAGGCCTGGCGGCCTTCGCACCTCAACCACCGGGGGCTCCGGTGGTCGAGGAGGACGCGGCCCCTCCGGTGGTTGAGGAGGACGCGGGCCCCTCCGGTGGTTGAGGAGGGCCGCCAGGCCCGTCTCGAAAGACCCGCAGCCCAGGCAGTACGTCGGGTGCGGGGTGGTTTCGAGGCTCAGGCCTGGCGGCCTTCGCACCTCAACCACCGGGAGCCCCGGTGGTTGAGGAGGACTCGGCCCCACCGGTGGTTGAGGAGGGCCGCCAGGCCCGTCTCGAAACCCCCGCACCCGAGGCGCGACTTCGGGTGCGGGGGTCTCGACGACGCTCGCTGGCGCTCGCTGCTCGACCACCGGAAGCCCCGGTGGTTGAGGAGGGCCGCTAGGCCCGTCTCGAAACCTCCGCAGCCGAGGCAGTACGTCGGGAGCGGAGGTCTCGACGACGCTCGCTGGCGCTCGCTGCTCGACCACCGGAAGCCCCGGTGGTTGAGGAGGGCCGCTAGGCCCGTCTCGAAACCTCCGCAGCCGAGGCAGTACGTCGGGAGCGGAGGTCTCGACGACGCTCGCTGGCGCTCGCTGCTCGACCACCGACGACGCGGCGCACCCGGCCGCCCGGACGACTGCCTCGGGTCTGCTGCCCACGAGTCGTAGCCAAAGTCGGGTATTCGGGCGGTCGGACCCGGCCCCGCGGGGGTGGTGACGCTTGTCTGGCTGCGAGCGATGTCGTGGGACGTCGCGTCGAGTGATCAGGGGCGCGTCTTGTTGAACCACCGTCGCAGCACGGGCCAGCTGATCGGCATCGCCACCGTGGCGGCGGTGCTGATCGGCTCCCTCACCCCGCTGGCCGCCACGTCGGCCGACGCCGCGACCGTGCCGGACACGGCCCCCAGCGCCGCCACGCCCCAGGTGAAGAACGGCGCGACGTACGCCATCACCGAGGTCGGCAGCACGATGGTCCTCGGCGGCACGTTCACCCAGGCGGCCAACTACGGCGCCAACCAGCCGACCGTGGACCGGTCCTACGTCCTGGCCTTCGACCGCGACAGCGGGCAGCTCAGCAGCACCTTCGCCCCGGTCCTCGACGGCATCGTCAACGACGTCGAGCCCGGCCCGACGGCGGGCACCGTGTACGTCGCCGGCGCCTTCACCACCGTCAACGGCACCAAGAACCCCAAGCTCGTGCTGCTGAACACCGCCACGGGAGCGGTCGTCCCGTCCTTCAAGGCCCCCGCGATGAACGGCGTCATCAGCTCGATCGACGTCGCCGACGGTCGCCTGTACGTCGGGGGGCTCTTCACCGTCGTCGGCGGGGTCACCCACGGCGGCATCGCGACCCTCAACGCCGGCACCGGCGCCCTCGACCCCTTCGTCAACATCCAGCTCGCCCAGCGTCACAACGACACGGGCGGTGGTGCCCAGGGCGGGGTCGGGGTCAAGGAGCTCGACGTCGCCTCGACGGGCCAGAGCATGGTCGTGGTCGGCAACTTCAAGACGGCCGACGGGCTGGCCCGCGACCAGGTCTTCCAGGCCGACCTGACCGGCCCGTCCGCCGTCGTCCGCACCGACTGGAAGACGAGGCGCTACGAGCCCTACTGCTTCAACTGGGCCTACGACAGCTACATGCGCAGCGTGACGTACTCGCCGGACGGCTCCTACTTCGTCATCGGGACCACCGGTGGCAAGAACAACGGGACCCTGTGCGACTCGGCGACCCGCTGGGAGACCAACGGCAGCGGTCAGGAGCTGCAGCCGACCTGGGCCGACTACGCCGGCGGCGACACCATCTGGGCCGTCGAGGTCGCCAACGACGTCGTGTACGCCGGCGGCCACCAGCGCTGGATGAACAACGGCGACGGCAACGACTACGCCGGCCAGGGAGCGGTGCCGCGTCCGGGCCTGGCCGCCCTCGACAGCACCACCGGTGTCCCGCTCTCCTGGAACCCCGGCCGCAACCCCCGCGGTGCGGCGGTGTTCGACATCTACGCGGGCTCGAAGGGCCTCTACCTCGGCAGCGACACGGAGTGGATCGGCAACTTCGCGATCTTCCGACCGCGGATCGCGATGTTCCCCTACGCCACCGGCTCGACCCAGAAGGACGACGCCGTCGCCAGCCTGCCCGCCGACGTGCTGACCGCGAGCACCAGCGGCGACACGCTCACGCGTCGTACGTTCGACGGCACCACCGCCGGTGCCGCGAGCACCGTCGCGACCGGTGACGGCTGGAGCAGCGCCCGTGGCGGCTTCTACGCCGGCGGCAACCTCTACTACGGCCGCACCGACGGCTACCTCTACAAGCGGTCGTGGGACGGTCGGGTGCTCGGCGCCGCCACGAAGATCGACCCCTACCTCGACCCGGCATGGGTCGGCGTCGACACCGGCAGCAACTCGGTCTACAACGGCAGGCTGCCGGACCTCTACGGCTCGCTGAACAGCACCCAGGCGCTGGCGTACAGCAACGAGCGGATCTACTACGCGACCAGCAACAGCTCCACGCTGCGCTACCGCTACTTCAGCACCGACAGCGACATCGTCGGCTCCGAGGTCTTCACGGTCTCGAGCTCGATCGACTTCCGCCGGGTCGGCGGGATGTTCGTCTCCGACGGCTACCTCTACTACGTCTCGACGACCAGCGGCAACCTGTCGCGGATCGCCTTCGACGGTGCCGCGACGTCCGGCTCGGCGACCACCGTCTCGACCGCCGACTGGCGCAACCGCGCCCTGTGGCTCGCGCCGACCTTCAACAACCAGCCGCCGACCGCCCAGGTCACCGCGTCGTGCAGCGACCTGGTCTGCTCGTTCGACGCCGCCGGATCCACGGATCCCGACGGCACCATCGCGTCGTACGCCTGGGACTTCGGCGACGGCAGCTCCGACACCGGCGCCACCGTCCAGCACACGTACGCCGCCGGCAGCTACACCGCGACGGTGACCCTGACCGACGACCTCGGCGGCACCACCGTCGTGCAGAAGCAGGTCGCGCCGACGGCCCCAGCCACCTCCACCATCGGCTTCGTCGGCTCCGCACAAGGGGCGTACAACGCCCAAAACGTCAGCCTCGCGACCCCGAGCAGCACCCAGGCGGGCGACCAGCTGATGCTCTTCGTGTCCGGCGGCGTCACCGACCCCGGTGCGACGCTCCCGGGCGGCGGGTGGACGCTGCTCGGCTCCCGGGTCAACAACGGCCTGTGGTCGGGGGTCTACAGCAGGACCGCGACGGCGAGCGACAGCACGACGAGCGTGCCGGTGTCCTTCAACGCCGTGATCAAGTCGACGCTGGTCCTGGCGGCCTACCGCGACGTCAACGCCACCGTCGCGGGCAGCGCCATCGGCTCCTCCATCACGTCGTCGTCGGCCACCCACGTGGCGCCGACGGTGACCGCACCCTCCGGCGCCTGGCTGGCGACCTATTGGACGGACAAGTCGGGCACCACGACCGCGTGGACCCTGCCGGCGACCACCACGACCCGGTCGACGGCGTACGGCACCGGCACCGGTCGCGTCACGGCGGCGCTCGTCGACAGCAACGCGACGGTGGCGCCCGGCACGGTCGGAGGCCTCACGGCCACCACGGACGCGCCGAGCACCCGGGGCGTCGCGTGGACGATCGCCCTCGCCCCGAAGTGATCGTCCAGCGCCGCGGGTGACCGGTCCGGCTCAGCCGTCGATCGAGCTGAGGTCGCCGTAGCGGTCACCGACGACGGCGTCGCGCGGGACGGCCTGGTCGAGGGCGGCGAGGTCGTCGTGCGTGAGCGTGACGTCGGCGGCGCCGACGTTCTCCTCGAGGTACCGGACCCGCTTCGTGCCGGGGATCGGGGCGACCCCGAGCTCGTCGTCGCCCTGCGCCAGGACCCAGGCGAGGGCGAGCTGGCCGGGGGTGCAGCCCTTGGCGTCGGCGATCGCCCGCACGCGGTCGACGAGCTGGAGGTTGGCGCGCAGACCCTCGCCGTTGAGGCGGGGGAAGTACGCCGAGCGGCGCGAGTCGCCCTCCTCGAGCGCGTCCTCGCTCGTGATGGCGCCGGTCAGGATGCCGCGGCCGAGAGGGGAGTACGGCACCAGCCCGATCCCGAGCTCGCGCAGCACCGGGAGGATCTCGTCCTCGAGATCGCGGGTGAAGAGCGAGTACTCCGTCTGCAGGGCGGTGATCGGGTGCGTGGCGTGGGCGCGCCGGATGGTGGCGGCCGAGGCCTCGGAGAGGCCGAGGTGGCGCACCTTCCCGGCCGCGACCAGCTCGGCCATCGCGCCGACGGTCTCCTCGATCGGGACCGTCTGGTCGACGCGGTGCTGGTAGTAGAGGTCGATGTGGTCGACGCCGAGCCGCTGCAGGGACGCGTCGCAGGCCGCGTGGACGTACTCCGGTCGCCCGTTGATGCCGACGCGGGTGCCGTCCGGGAGCCGCTCGTTGCCGAACTTGGTCGCGAGCTGGACCTCGTCACGGCGGCCGGCGATGGCCTTGCCGACCAGCTGCTCGTTGATGAACGGGCCGTACATGTCGGCGGTGTCGAGGAAGCTGACGCCGAGGTCCAGGGCACGGTGGATGGTGTCGAGGCCGGAGGCCTCGTCGGGGCTGCCGTAGAACTCCGACATGCCCATGCAGCCGAGGCCGAGCTCGGAGACGTCGAGCGGAGAGGTGGTGCCGAGGGTGCGCTTGTCGATGGTCATGCCACCACTCAAGCGCTTGGAGCGCGCTCCAGGTCAAGGGCGTCGACCCTCGAGGTGTAGATGCCGATCTTGCGGTCGATGGCGCCCAGGTGCTCCTGCACCTCCGCGAGCTGGGCGAGCACCTGCAGCCGGTGCGCCTGGAGCAGGTCGAGCCGGGCCGTCTCGTTGCCGTCGCCCTGGCGGACCAGCTCGGCGTAGCGACGGACCTCACGGATCGGCATGCCGGTCCCGCGCAGACAGTTGAGCAGCCCGATCCAGCCCAGGTCGGCGTCGGTGTAGCGCCGGTGCCCGGTTGCGGACCGGCCGACCGGGCGGAGCATCAGGCCGTCACGCTCGTAGTAGCGCAGGGTGTCCGGCGTCAGGTCGGTCGCCTGGGCGGCCTCGGCGATCGAGTAGGTCACCCCCGCAGTGTGACCCCTGGAGTGCACTCCAGGTCAAGCCTCAGCGGGCGTAGCTCTCGAGGTGCTGCCCGAGCTCGGCGAAGAGCCCCTGGTTGAGGCGGAAGGCGGTCTTGACCTCGGCGACGATCCGCTCCTGCTCCTCGCCGGTCGGCCCGATCGCGTCGAGGCGGGCGCGGTAGCCGTCCTTGTAGATCTTCGGCTTCGCGATCTCGGGGAAGTCGTAGAACGCGATGCCTGCGCCGTCGAGCTCGAAGGTGCGGTCGAGGATGCGGCCGATCGCCTGACCGCCGGACAGGTCGCCCAGGTAGCGCGTGTAGTGGTGCGCCACCAGCAGTGTCGGCCACTCGGCCGCGGCGTCGAGCAGCCGCTGCCGGTAGGCCTCGGCAGCGGGGGACTCCAGCGTGGGGTCCGCCGTGTCGGCCAGCCAGTGGTCGAGGTCGGCGTCGATCGCGGCCAGCCGCTCCAGCGCGGTGTCGGCCACTGCGGCCACGGCGGCGTCGTCGCCGTGCGCGGTGACGATCTCCTCCATGGTCGCGTAGACGAGCCGCAGGCGGAGCAGGTAGTCGGCGTACCCGCGCTCGTTGACCCTGCCGCCGAGGAGCTCGGACATGAACGACGAGTCCTCCGCCGCCCGGTGCTCGGCGAGGGATCCCTCCCGCATGGCCGCCGACAGCGCGAGGTCGGTGGTCTGGTCGAGGACGGTCATTGCTGCTCCCGGTCGGCGGTGATCTGAGGTGACAGATTGTCAGCATGGAGGGACGCGGCGTCCACCGCGTCCATACGACGACTCGATCGCCCCGGGGCGGCAGGCGCCGCGGGCTCAGGCACGCGCGGATGCCCAGCCCCATGTGGAAGCGCTCGCCCTCGGCGAGGTGGGGGCAGACGTAGAGCCGCAGCCGCGTGGGCGGGTCGTCGGCCTCGGCGCGCTCGGCCATCAGGTCCGCGAACGCCGCGAACACCCGGCGCTGCAGCTGCAGCGTTTCGCCGGAATTGCGGGGCGCGTGGTGGAGGCTAGCCCGTGGGTGCGTCCAGGTGCTCGGCCTCGACGCCGTAGCGCTCGACGTACTCCTGGAAGCGCTCGCGCACGGTGCCCTCGCTCAGCCCGAACTCGGTGACGTCGTAGCGGTGCCCGCCGAACTCGCCGCGCGGGTGGGCGGCGAGGTGATCGGCCATCGCCTCGAACGCCCCGTCGCCGGCCTCGAGGCCGAGCGCGTCGTACACGCCGCGGACGGTGTCGACCGGGTCGCGGGCCAGGTCGGCGTAGTGGACGTCGAGGATCGGGTGCTCGGGCCGCCGCGCCCGGAAGTCCTCGATCCGGTCGATCGACTCCGCGAGCGTGTCGCTCCAGTGCTCGGCGATGTAGGGGCGGTGGTCGGCGTCGGAGAACGTGCTCGACATGACGTTGATCAGGCTGCACACGGACCCGGTCAGCGTCACCGGGTCGCGGTGCAGCAGCACCAGCCGGGCGTCGGGGTAGGTGTCGACGAGCGCGTCGAGGGCCAGCGCGTGGTGCGGGCTCTTGAGGGTCCAGCGTCCGCGTACGCCGGCGCTCTGCAGGGTCTGCAGCACGAGCCGGTGGTAGTCGTACGCGCCCCGGTTGTCGCCGGCGCGCCACCAGGCGCCGTACGACGGCACGTTGGCGATCGCCTCCCAGGAGATGCTCTGGAACGCCTGCCCCATCACGGCGATGCACTCGGTCGGGTCGGACGCCGCCTCGTGGTGGATGGCGCTGATGGCGGGGTTGAGCATCTCGAGCATGTCGACGCCGCCCTGCGCCGCGTCGACCCGCGGTCCGCTCCGGCGCTCTCCGGGCTCCGGTGGGGGGACCGAGTCCTGGGACTCCCAGGCAAGCAGCGCGCGGTTGCCCGGATCGGCGTCGAGCAGCTGGGAGAGGAAGGTCGTGCCGGCGCGGAACATGCCGACCACGACGACCGGTGCCTCGATGCGCTCCTCGGCGACGGCCGGGTGCCGCGCCACGTGGTCGACGACCTTGAGCCGGTTGGTCAGCGCCGCCACCAGGGAGGGTGGGAGCGCGACGACACCGAGGTCGTTGAGCTGCGCCTCGTGGTCGAGCGCGTCGCAGTAGCGCTCCAGCCCCTCGCGGTAGCTGGGGTCACCGAAGTCGGTGAGACCGGTCTGCGCGGTGGCCTGGGCCTCGAGGTCGTCGGGGTTCATGGGCGGGCTCCCTTGCTCATGCGGTCACCTGGACGACCGTGCGCCCCGTCGTACGACGGGCCGCGTGGTCCTCGAGGGCGGCCGCGACGTCGTCGAGGCCGATCCGGCGCCCGATCACCGGTCGGATGCTGCCCGCCGCGACCAGCTCGAGCAGCGCCGCGTGCACGCGGCGCCCGGTCTCGGGGCTGAACGGGTTGATGCCGAACCGCCGGAAGTCGCGCGGCACGTCGAGGTAGGCCAGCAGGACGCCGAGGACCGACAGGTTGGCCATCGACAGCTTGCGCAGCGGTCGTCCGGTGAGGCCCGACTCCGGGTCGTCGTTGAAGCCGACGGCGAGGTAGCGGCCACCCAGGGCGCCGCAGGTCCACATCGTCTCGGTCTGCTCGCCACCGATCGGGTCGAAGATCACCTCGGCGCCGCGGTCGCCGGTCGCGTCCATCACCGCGTCGAAGACGTCCTCGGACGTGTGGTCGATCGCGACCTCCGCGCCGAGGTCGCGGCACAGCCGCGCCTTGTCCGGCCCACCGGCGATCGCCAGCACCCGGGCCCCGGCGGCGACGGCGAGCTGGATGGCCGCCGTACCGACCGCGCTGGCGCCGCCGCGCACGACGACCGTCTCGCCGGCCTGGAGCGCGGCGCGCTCGTGCAGCGCCAGGTAGCCGACGTGGAAGGGCAGCGTGAACGCCGCGGCCTCGGCGTCGTCGAGCTCGGGCGGCGCGTCGAAGAGGCTGCCGGCGAGGGAGTGCTCGGCCAGCCCGCCGAGCGACTGCGGCGTGATCCCGACGACGCGACGGCCCCGCCACTCCTCGGCGCCGGTGCCGGTCGCGTCGACCACGCCGGCCACGTCCATGCCGAGGGTGAACGGCGGCTGCGCCATCACCGCGGCCACGCCGCCGCGGCAGCGGGCGATGTCGCCGAAGTTGAGCGAGGCGGCCGCGACGGCCACCCGGACCTGGCCGGGTGCCGGCTCCGGCGGCTCGACGTCGTCGCGGACCTCGATGGCTGCGCTCGGCTCGCCGTGGCGCACGACGCGGACTGCCTTCATGTGACCCCCATCACTCGGTGCTGGGCCGACCGTACTAAGAGGGCGTATTACACGTCAACGGGCGGGGTGGTCGCCATGCCCGCGGCCAGGGCGACCAGGTTGCGCACGAACAGCTCCGTCGGCAGCTGCGAGCGGCCCGGGGTCGAGCGCTCGCTGGCCCGGGCCCGGTCGGCCACCGAGCGCAGGATGAAGCCGGTGATCAGGGCCAGCCGCTCGTTGTGGAGGGCCTCGTCCAGGGGCGGCATCCGAGAGGCGAGGAGCGCGTAGACGTCGTACCCGCCGGTGGCGGTGAGCTCGGCCGCGACGGCCTCGTCGAGGCGGTCGAACTCCTCGACTAGCTGGCCGACGATCACGAGGTACTGGCGGCCGGACGGGCCGGTCTCGGCCAGCTCGACGGCCGGTCGCACGATCGCCTCGAGGACGGCGGTGAGGTCGTCCTCGGGGGTGGTCCGGGCCTTCGCGAGCAGCTCGCCCTCGCGGGCGGCGAGGAACGACGCGTGCTGGTGGAGGACCGCGACGAGCAGGCTCTCGCGCGTGCCGAAGTGGTAGTGCACGGCGCCGCGGTTGCGCTGGCCGGCCCGGCGGGTGATCTCCACGAGCGAGGCGGTGAAGACGCCGTCCTCGGCGAACACCGCCGTCGCCGCCTCGACCAGGCGGGTGCGCGTCTCGTCGGCGGCGCTCATCTCAGATCCGCGGGACGATCCGCCCCAGCAGGTCGCCCATCCGCGAGGCGGCGGCGCGACCCGCCTCGAGGACCTCCGCGTGGTCGAGCGGCTGGTCGGAGATGCCGGCGGCGAGGTTGGTGACCAGGCTGATGCCGAGCACCTCCATGCCGGCCTCGCGGGCCGCGATCGCCTCGAGCGTCGTGCTCATGCCGACGAGCTGCCCGCCCAGGACGCCCGCCATCCGGACCTCGGCAGGGGTCTCGTAGTGCGGCCCCGGGAACTGCACGTAGACGCCCTCGTCGAGGCTCGGGTCCACCTCGCGGCACATCGTGCGCAGCCGCGAGCTGTAGAGGTCGGTGAGGTCGACGAAGTGGGCGCCCTCGATCGGGCTCTTGCCCGTGAGGTTGATGTGATCGCTGATGAGCACCGGCGTACCCGGCGTCCAGCTCGGCTTCAGGCCGCCGCAGCCGTTGGTCAGCACGATCGCGCGGCAGCCGGCGCGGGCCGCCGTACGCACCCCGTGGACGACGGCGGCGACGCCCTTGCCCTCGTAGTAGTGGGTGCGGCTGAGGAAGACCAGGAGCTGCTTGTCGCCGGCGCGGACGGAGCGGATCTTGCCGGAGTGGCCGGCCACCGCCGCCGCGGTGAAGCCGGGCAGGTCGGTGGTGTCGATCTCGGCGGTCGCCTCGCCGAGCGCGTCGACGGCGGGCAGCCAGCCCGAGCCGAGCACGAGGGCGACGTCGTGGCGCTCGACGCCGGTCAGCTCGGCCAGCCGCTCGGCGGCGTGGGCGGCGATCTCGTACGGGGAACTCTGGACGGCGGCATGACTCACGCGCACGACTCTAGTCGGGCACGATGGGGCGATGATCGACCACTTCGGCATCAACTGCGCCGACCTCCCCGCGTCGGCGGCGTTCTACGACAAGGTCCTGGGGGTCCTCGGCTTCAGCCGGATCATGGACTTCGGGGTCGCGCTGGGCTACGGCCCTCCCGGCAAGCCCGACTTCTGGATCGGCACCCAGCCCGACGGCTCCGGCCCCTCGTCCGGCCCCAACCGCGAGGTCCACATCGCCTTCGTCGCCGAGTCGGCGGACGCCGTACGCGCCTTCTTCGACGCGGCGGTGGCCCTCGGCGCCGAGGTCCTCCACGAGCCGCGGCACTGGCCGGAGTACCACGACCACTACTTCGGGGCCTTCGTGCGCGACCCGGACGGCAACAACGTCGAGGCTGTCTGTCACACGGTGGCGCCGGGGTAGGGCTCCCCGTCCAGGGATACCCGGTTAACCGGGTATCCCTGGACTTCTGGGCCTCTGCATGCCCTGAGAAGTTGACGAAGTGCCCGAGGAGTAGGGCGGCTTCGGGCGTTGTCCACAGATGCGCGGGACCCTGGGACCGGCACGCGTCGAGCGGGCATATCGACACCATGATGCGCCCACCGGTGAGGCCCGACGACGACCCACGCAACACGCAGGTCTTCCTGCGCAGGACGCTGCTGGAGCAGGGGTACGACGACTACGCGATCTCGCGCATGGTCAAGGACTGCGTCCTTGCCCGGGTACGTCGCGGCGCGTACGCCGACTGGGCGGCGGGCAAGGTGCTGCCCGCCGCCGGGCGCCACGGGCTCGTGGCCCGGGCCGTCGTCCAGCAGGCGAAGACGCCGGTCGTCCTGTCCCACGTCTCGGCGGCACTGGAGTACGACGTCCCCGACTGGGGCCTGGACCTCGACGACGTGCACGTCACCCGGCTGGACGGGCGGCTGGGCCGGCACGAGGCGGGGGTGCATCAGCACTGCGGAAAGGTGCTGGCCGGCGACGTCGTACGCATGAACGGCGTGGACGTCATGAGCGCCACGCGAGCGGCGCTCGAGGTCACCACCGTCGCCGGCGTCGAAGCGAGTCTTGCCGTGGTCAACCATCTCCTGCACGCCGGCCACACGACCCTGAGGCAGCTGGCCGAGCGCTACGCGGTGATGGACCACTGGCCGAACACGCTGCACACCGACGTCGTCCTGCGCCTCGCGGACCCGAGGATCGAGTCGCTCGGAGAGACGCGGACCTACCACCTCTGCTTCCGGCACAGCCTCCCGATGCCCGAGCCGCAGTACGAGATCAAGGACGAGCGCGGGGTCGTCGTGGCCCGCGTGGACTTCGCGTGGCCGAGCCTCGGGGTGTTCCTGGAGTTCGACGGCAAGGTGAAGTACGAGAAGCTCCTCGCGCCGGGCGAGAGCGCGTCGCCGGTCGTGATCCGGGAGAAGCGGCGTGAGGACGAGATCCGCCGGTTGACCGGTTGGAGGTGCATCCGCCTCACCTGGGCCGACCTCGCGCAACCGGATCGCACTGCGACGATGATCCGCGCCGCGCTCGAGCGCGCCGCGGCCTGACGCTGACCCGCCGTACTCCTCGGGCACTTCACCAACTTCTCGGGCTCTGCATTGCCCGAGAAGTTCAGGGATCCCCGGTTAACCGGGTATCCCCGGACAGGCCGACCCCCGACCACCCACCAGCCGCAGTCAGTGCCCGATCGAGCGGCAGGGGCGCCGGCGGAGGGCGGCGACGTAGTCGGCGGGGGCGTCGGCGGCCTCGGCGGCGTCGGCGAGGACACCGAGGTACGACGCCGAGGGCAGGCCGCCCTCGTAGGCGTCCAGCACGTAGGTCCAGGCGACGACGGAGCCGGTCATGGTGGCGACCCGGACCTTGGTCTTGCGGTAGAGCCCGGAGTCGGCGGCCTCCCAGCCGTCGAGCTGTGACTCGTCCTCGGCCGAGACGTCGTACACCGCCACGAACACCTGGTCGATCGGGTCCTCGACGAGGGTGGACAGCGCGCCGTCCCAGCCGTGCTCCTCGCCGCCGAAGGTGAGCCGCCAGCCCTGGACCCAGCCGGTGGTCGACAGCGGCGAGTGCGGGCAGCGCTCGCTCATCCGGGCGGGATCGAGGTTGGTCCCATAGGCGGCGTAGAGCGTCACGCCCGAAGAGTAATCGAGCGACGACCGGAGCGATGCGCAGTGGGCTGCCTCACGTCAGTAGGCTGAGGCCTGTGAGCACGCACTTCAACGTCCTTGTCCTCGGTGCCGGCCCTGGTGGGTACGTCGCCGCGATCCGCGCCGCACAGCTCGGCCAGTCCGTGGCCGTCATCGAGGAGAAGTACTGGGGCGGCGTGTGTCTCAACGTCGGCTGCATCCCTTCGAAGGCGCTGCTGCGCAATGCGGAGATCGCCCACATCATCACCAAGGAGAAGGACGTCTTCGGCATCAGTGGTGATGCCTCGATGGACTTCGGCGTCACGCACAAGCGCAGCCGCGGCGTCGCGGACTCCAGCGCCAAGGGCGTGCACTTTCTGATGAAGAAGAACAAGATCACCGAGATCGACGGCTGGGGCACGATCACGGGCGACCACGAGGTCGAGGTCGACAAGGACGGCACGAAGACGTCGTACACCTTCGACCACCTGATCATCGGCACCGGCGCCAAGGTCCGGATGCTCCCGGGCATGAGCCTGAGCGAGCACGTCGTCACCTACGAGGAGCAGATCCTCGACAGCGACCTCCCGGGCAGCATCATCATCGGCGGCTCCGGCGCCATCGGCGTCGAGTTCGCCTACGTGATGACCAACTTCGGCGTCGACGTGACGATCGTGGAGTTCCTCGACCGGATGGTCCCGACGGAGGACCCGGACGTCTCGAAGGAGCTGCTCAAGCAGTACAAGAAGCTCGGCGTGAAGGTGCTCCTCTCCACCAAGGTCGACTCGGTCGAGGACACCGGCAGCGGCGTGCGCGTGACCGTGAGCCCCGCCGGCGGTGGCGACAGCCAGGTGCTCGAGGCCGACAAGATGCTCGCCGCGTTCGGCTTCGCCCCGCGCGTCGAGGGCTACGGCCTCGAGAACGCCGGCATCGAGCTCACCGAGCGCGGCGCGATCGCCGTCGACGCCCGCGGCCGCACCAACGTCCCGCACATCTACGCGATCGGCGACGTGACCGGCAAGCTCATGCTCGCCCACACGGCCGAGGCGATGGGGGTCGTCGCCGCCGAGACGATCGCCGGCGCGGAGACCATGGAGATCAACTTCGACATGATCCCGCGGGCGACCTTCTGCCAGCCGCAGATCGCCTCCTTCGGCTACACCGAGGCGCAGGCCGCGGAGAAGGGGTACGACGTGAAGGTGTCGTCGTTCCCGTTCTCGGCCAACGGCAAGGCCCGTGGCATGGCCGAGGGCGTCGGCTTCGTGAAGATCGTCGCCGACGCCGAGCACAACGAGATCATCGGCGCGCACATGATCGGGCCCGAGGTCACCGAGCTGCTCCCGGCGCTGACCCTCGCGCAGCAGTGGGACCTGACGGCGGACGAGGTGGCCCGCAACGTCTTCGCCCACCCGACCCTGTCCGAGGCGATGAAGGAAGCGATCGAGGGCATCGCCGGCCACATGATCAACCTCTGAGGATGGCCCCGACGCGCTCGGCCAGCGAGAAGGTCGTCATCATCGGCGGCGGCCCCGGCGGGTACGAGGCCGCCCACGTCGCCGCCCAGCTCGGCGCGCAGGTCACCATCGTCGACACCGACGGGGTCGGCGGCTCCGCCGTCCTGACCGACTGCGTGCCCAGCAAGACCCTGATCGCCACGGCCGAGGTGATGAGCGAGCTGTCCGGCGCCGCCGAGCTCGGCGTCCAGTTCCACGACGCCGAGGGCGACGCCGCGACGTCCATCCGGGTCGACCTGGCGCGCGTCAACGCGCGGGTCAAGGCCCTGGCGACCAGCCAGTCCGAGGACATCGAGCGCCGGCTCGTCCGCGACGGGGTCACCCTCGTCCACGGCCGCGGCCGGCTGGCCGGGCCCGGGCGGGTCTTCGCCCAGCACGCCGACGGCACCGAGCAGGAGCTCGAGGCCGACGCGATCCTGCTGGCGACCGGCGCCGCGCCGCGCACGCTCCCGACCGCCCAGCCCGACGGTGAGCGGATCCTCACCTGGGAGCAGGTCTACGACCTCACCGAGGTGCCCACCGAGCTGATCGTGGTCGGCTCCGGCGTCACCGGTGCAGAGTTCGCCAGTGCCTACCTCAACCTCGGCATCCCGGTCACGCTGGTCTCGAGCCGTGACCGGGTGCTGCCCGGTGAAGACGCGGACGCCGCCAAGGTGCTCGAGGACGTGCTCACGCGCCGCGGCATGACGGTGCTGTCCAAGTCGCGCATGGAGTCGGTGGCCCGCGACGGCGACGTCGTCACGGTGACGCTCACCGACGGTCGCACGGTCCAGGGATCGCACTGCATCCTCGCGCTCGGCTCGGTGCCCAACACCGGTGACATGGGCCTCGAGGAGGCCGGGGTGATCCTCAAGGACGGCGGGTTCGTCAACGTCGACCGGGTCTCGCGCACCTCCGCCCGCGGGGTGTACGCCGCCGGCGACTGCACCGGCGTCCTGATGCTCGCCAGCGTCGCGGCGATGCAGGGCCGGATCGCGATGTGGCACTTCCTGGGCGACACCGTGCACCCGCTGGACCTGAAGAAGGTCTCCTCCAACGTCTTCACCGCGCCCGAGATCGCCACCGTCGGCTGGTCCCAGCAGGCCGTGGACGCCGGTGAGATGCAGGCGGAGGTCGTGATGCTGCCGCTCTCGGGCAACCCCCGCGCCAAGATGCAGGGCGTGCGCGACGGCTTCGTGAAGCTGATGTGCCGGCCGGGCACGGGCATCGTCGTCGGGGGAGTGGTCGTCGGACCGCGCGCCAGCGAGCTCATCCACCCGGTCTCGATCGCGGTCGCCGAGTCGCTGACGGCCGACCAGCTCGCCCAGGCGTTCACGGTCTACCCGTCGATGAGCGGGTCCCTGGCCGAGGCCGCGCGGCGTTTGCACCACGTCTGAAGCGGGCTACCCTGACCGACTCGACCGCTTCTCGGGAGGTTCGATGCTGATCCAACGCTCCACCGCGTCCCTGTTCGTGACCGCGTCCCTGGTGGGCACGGCGCTGGCCGCCGCACCCGCGCAAGCAGCGCCCGAGCGACGGGGACCGAGCACCGTCACGATCACCACGACGGGCTGGGGCCACGGCAAGGGTCTGTCGCAGTACGGCGCCCGCAACCGGGCCCGGGCCGGGCAGAGCTGGCAGACGATCGTGCGCACCTACTACCCGCGCACGTCGTGGGGCCGGGCGACCGGGCACCTCCGCGTCCAGATCACCGCCGACACCACCCGCGACGTCATCGTCCGGCCCCGCAGCGGCCTCACGGTCCGCTCGCTCGGCTCGAGGAAGACCTGGCGGGTGCCCGCCAGGGTCCACGGCCGCAAGGTCATCGCCTGGCGGATCCTGCCGGCCGGGCACCGGTCGAAGGTGCAGTACAAGACCCGCAGCTGGCACACCTGGCACACCGGCAGGGGTGACGCGCAGTTCACCGCCGGCGGCGCGCCGATCGTGCTCCAGACACCGCGCGGACGCGCGTCGTACCGCGGGGTCCTGCGCTCGACCTCGGTCAACGCCTCCGGCACCTCCCGCGACACCGTCAACGTCGTGCCGGTGGAGGCCTACCTGCGCGGCGTCGTGCCGCGCGAGGTGCCGGCGTCGTGGCCGGCCGCCGCGGTCCGCGCGCAGGCCGTCGCGGCCCGCACGTATGCCGTCTCCGAGCGCCGCGCCCGCACCCGCGCCCCCTATGACCTCTGCGACACCGCCTCCTGCCAGGTCTACGGCGGCTTCCAGGCCGAGCAACCGCAGTCCGACGCCGCGGTCAGGGCCACCTCGCGCCGGGTCGTGCTGTACGGCGGCCGCCCGGTCTTCGCCCAGTTCTCGTCGAGCAACGGCGGGTGGAGCGTGGACGGCGGCTACCCGTACCTGCGCGCCGCCGAGGACCGCTTCGACCGGGGCAGTGCCGGTGACCCGACGACGCGGACGTTCAGCGCCGCCGCGATCACCCGGAACTGGTCGGGCATGGGCGACCTGGTCTCGATCAAGGTCACGGTGCGCGACGGCCGCGGGCCGTACGGTGGCCGGGCCAGGACCGTGCGGGTGGTCGGCTCGAACTTCACCAGGACGGTCTCCGGCGACACCTTCAGGTCGTGGCTGGGCCTGCGCTCGACGCTGATGCGAATTACGTAGCGGTAGTTCTCAGGTTCGCATTGCGGGGCCGATAAGACGCATGGTGCGATGGCACGTCACACCCGCACCATCAGACTCCACGAGCCCCGAGGACCCCATGCGTCGCGCCCTGCTGCCTGCCTGGACGGCGGTGCTGTGCCTCGGCCTGGTGCTCGCCCCGAGCGCCCCCGTGGCGGCTGCGGACAGCGGTGCGACGGCGCAGCGCGCCGTCCGCTCCTGGGACGTCGCAGGTCCGTCCCGGGTCACCGTCAGCGGTCACGGCTTCGGGCACGGCCACGGCATGTCGCAGTACGGCGCCGAGGGGGCTGCCCGGCAGGGACTCACGTATCGCCAGATCGCCTCGTTCTACTACCCCGGCACCACCTGGGCCACCTCCGCCGGCCGGGTCGTCGTTCAGCTCACCCGGGACACGACGCCCTCGAGCTTGATGGTGCGCGCCGCGTCCGGCCTCACCCTGCGCGACACCGCCGCCACCGGGCGCACCGCGCTGCCCGCCAACGGCGCCAAGCGCTGGCGCGTCACGACGGACGCCCGCGGCGTCAGCCGGGTCTCCTACCTGACCGACCGGTGGCGCGCCTGGGCGACGCTGAAGGGCCGAGGCGAGTTCTTCGCCGGCGGCGCTCCGATCACCCTGATGACGTCGACCGGCGACCGGGCCTACCGCGGCCGGCTGCGGACGGCCGTCACCGCCTCGGGCACGCGGGTCACGGTCAACGACCTGACCCTCGACAACTACCTGCGCGGCGTCGTGCCGCTCGAGATGCCCGCGCTCTGGAGCCCGGCCGCCGTCCGCGCCCAGGCGGTCGCGGCCCGCACCTACGCGGCGTACGAACGCGCGCACCCGATCTCGTCGGCGTACCAGATCTGCGACACCTCGTCCTGCCAGGTCTACGGCGGGTACGACGCCGAGCACCCCGCCACCGACCGCGCGATCGCCGCCACCCGGGGCAGGATCCTGACGAGTCGCGGCGAGCCGGCGTTCACCCAGTTCGGGTCGAGCAGCGGCGGCTGGACCTCGGCCGGGTCGGTGCCCTACCTGAGCGCTCGCCAGGACCCGTACGACGACTGGTCGGGCAACCCCGTGCACGACTGGAAGGAGCGCCTGACCGATGCCACCCTCGAGCGCGCGTGGCCGAAGGTCGGCGACCTGACCCGGATCGCGGTCACCTCCCGCGACGGCAACGGAGCCTGGGGCGGCCGGGTCCGCTCGATCACCCTGGTCGGCACCCGGGGCCGCGTCGTCGTCGGCGGTGACGACTTCCGCTCGCGGCTCGGGCTGCGCTCGACCTGGCTGACCTTCAGCGTCGCGCCGCGCTGAGCGCGGAGCCGAGCAGCGGCCGGAGCACCAGGCCGGCGACGAGCGCCCAGAAGGCGGCGCCGACGCCGAGGATCGTCACGCCCGAGGCGGCGATGACGAAGCACACCACGGCCGCCTCGCGACCGTCCTCGTCGGCGAGCGCGCCGGCCAGCGAGGCCGCGAGGGTGCCGAGCAGGGCGAGGCCGGCCGCTGCCTGCATCACGTCTCCCGGGGCGGCCGCGACCAGCGCGGTCAGGGCGCCGGACGCCAGCGCCAGGACGAGGTAGGTGGCCGACGCCGCGACGACCGCGGTCCAGCGGCGGCTGCGGTCGGGGCCCGCCATCGGACCGGCGGTCATGGCGGCGGTGATCGCCGCGAGGTTGATCGCGTGCCCGCCGAAGGGGGCGCCGAGCAGGGTGCCGATCCCGGTGACCGTCATCGTCTCCCGCCAGGGGACCTGGTAGCCGAAGCTCGAGGTCACCGCGACGCCCGGGACGTTCTGCGAGGCCATGGTCACGATGTAGAGCGGGATCGCGATGCTCACGACGGCGCCGAGCGTCCAGTGCGGAGACGTCAGGGTCACCGACGGCACCAGGTCACCGGGCGCGACCGAGGAGCCGGCCGACACGATCACCACGAGCAGCGCCACCCCGAGCGACACCGGCACCGCCCAGCGCCGCGAGATCCGGTGCATCACCACCCAGGCGAGCACGACCGGACCGACGTACGCCGGCGAGTCGGCCAGCCCGGTCACCGGCTCGAAGCAGATCGGCAGCAGCACGCCGGCGAGCATCGCCCGCGCCAGGGAGGTCGGGATCCGCGCGATCAGGTCGCCGAGGGCGGGCACCAGGCCGGTCATCAGGATCAGGACGCCGGTCACGACGAAGGCCCCCACCGCGGCGTGCCAGCCGCCGGTGACCGCCCCGGTCGAGACGAGGAGGGCCGCACCGGGCGTCGACCAGGCGAGGGTGATCGGGGTGCGGTGGCGCACGGCGAGCCACAGCATGCCGAGTGCCTGCGTGACGAGCAGGATCAGCAGGCCCGAGGCCGCCTGGGCCGGGCTGGCACCGACGGCGGTCAGGCCGGCGAGCACGACGACGAACGAGCTGCTGGACCCGACGACCGCCGTCACGATGCCGGCGACGACAGGTGTGCCCTCGTGCTCGGTCATGGCAGACTCCGTTCTGTAAACAGAACGCAGGGTAGCGGGAGGTGTCCATGGTCAGCGCACCCGGTGCCGCCGTCGGGGCCCGCATCCGGGCCCTGCGGGGCGAGCGTGGGCTGTCCCTGACCGCGCTCGCGGCGGCGGCCGGGATCGGCAAGGGCTCGCTGTCCGAGCTCGAGAGCGGTCTCCGCAACCCCACGCTCGACACGCTGTACGCCGTCGCCGGCCCGCTCGGCGTCCCGCTCGCGTCCCTCGTCGACTTCCGCGACGGCTCCGTGGTCGCGGACGAGGGCTTCGAGACCGTCCTGCTACACACCGAGCGCACCGCGGGCAGCACGTCCGAGGTGTGGCTGCTCCGGGTCCGTGCCGGGATCACCCGGTCGTCGCCCGCGCACTCGCCCGGGGTCGTGGAGCAGCTGATCGTGCTGGCCGGCTCCTGCCGGGTGACGCACGGCGACGAGTCGGTCGAGATCGCGACCGGAGGTCACGGCGCCTGGCCCGCCGACGTGCCGCACCGCTACACCGCCGGCGACGTCGACCTGCGCGCGATCAACGTGATCGTCACGCCCTCCTAGCCACGACGACGGCGGCACGCGCGGGCTACGACAGCACGAGCACCAGGTCGCCGCCGTCGACGGCCTGGGTGCCGGGCAGCGCGATCCGCTCGACGGTGCCGGAGATCGCGGCGGTGATGGAGGCCTCCATCTTCATCGCCTCGATGGTCGCCACGGTGTCGCCGGCCTCGACCCGGGCGCCCTTCTCGACGACCACGGTGACGACCCCCTGGAAGGGCGCGGCGACGTGCCCCGGCTGGGCGGTGTCGGCCTTCTCGGCCACCGCCACGTCCGAGGCGACGTTGCGGTCGCGCACGTTGACCGGTCGCATCTGGCCGTTGATGGTGGCCATCACCGTCCGGAAGCCGCGCTCGTCGGCCTCGCTGATCGCCTGCAGCCCGACGATGAGGGTCTTGCCCTCCTGGAGCTCGACCTCGTGCTCGACGCCCGTGCGCAGCCCGTAGAGGTAGTCGAGGGTGTCGAGCACCGAGACGTCGCCGTACCTCGCCCGCGACTCGGTGAACTCGCGCGTCGGGCCGGGGAAGAGCAGCTCGTTGAGCGTACGGCGACGGGTGGGGCTCGCGCCGGCGAGGCCCTCCTGCTGCTCGGCGGTGAGCGTCTCTATCGGCGGCTTGTGGGTGCGGCCCTCCAGGGCCCTGGTGCGGAAGGGCTCGGGCCAGCCGCCCGGCGGGTCGCCGAGCTCACCGTTGAGGAAGCCGACGACCGAGTCGGGGATGTCGAACTTGCCGGGGTTCTCGGCGAACTCGACCGGGTCGGCGTCGGCGCCGACCAGCGCGAGCGCCAGGTCGCCGATCACCTTCGACGACGGGGTCACCTTGGGGATCCGGCCGAGGATGTCGTTGGCGGCGGCGTACATGTCCTCGATCTGCTCGAACTTCTCGCCGAGGCCGAGCGCGATCGCCTGCTGGCGCAGGTTGGAGAGCTGGCCTCCGGGGATCTCGTGGCGGTAGACGCGCCCGGTCGGAGCCGGCAGGCCGGACTCGAACGGTGCGTAGACGCGGCGGGTCGCCTCCCAGTAGGGCTCCAGCGCGTTGATCGCGGCGAGCGACAGGCCGGTCTCGCGCGGACCGTGGTCGGTCGCGGCGACGAGGGAGGAGATCGGCGGCTGCGACGTCGTGCCGGCCATCGAGGCCGTGGCCGCGTCGACGGCGTCGACGCCGGCGTCGATCGCGGCCAGCAGCGTCGCGAGCTGACCTCCCGGGGTGTCATGCGTGTGCAGGTGCACCGGCAGGTCGAAGCGCTCGCGCAGCGCCGTGACCAGCGTGCGCGCGGCCGGGACCCGCAGCAGGCCGGCCATGTCCTTGATGGCGAGCACGTGCGCGCCGGCCTCGACGATCTTGTCGGCCAGGCGCAGGTAGTAGTCGAGGGTGTAAAGGTCCTCGTCGGGGTTCGACAGGTCGCCGGTGTAGCAGAGGGCGACCTCGGCCACGGCCGTCCCGGTCGCGCGGACGGCCTCGATCGCCGGCCGCATCTGCTCGACGTCGTTGAGCGCGTCGAAGACCCGGAAGACGTCGATGCCGGTGGCCGCGGCCTCCTCGACGAAGGCGTTGGTGACGTCGGTGGGGTACGGCGTGTAGCCGACCGTGTTGCGGCCGCGGAGCAGCATCTGCAGGCAGATGTTCGGCACCGCCTGGCGCAGCGACGCGAGCCGCTCCCACGGGTCCTCGGACAGGAAGCGCAGCGCCACGTCGTACGTCGCGCCGCCCCAGGCCTCGAGCGACCACAGCTCGGGCGTCGTGCGGGCGACGTGGCCGGCGACCGAGAGCAGGTCGCGGGTGCGCACCCGGGTGGCGAGCAGCGACTGGTGGGCGTCGCGGAACGTGGTGTCGGTGACCGCGACCTTCGTCTGCGCACGCAGCCGACGGGCGAACTCCTCCGGGCCGACCTCCAGCAGCAGCTGGCGGCTGCCGTCGGGGGCGGGCACGTCGAGGTTGACCGCCGGGAGCTTGCTCACGGGGTTGGTGGTCACCGGCGCCGGGCCGTAGGGCTGGTTGACGGTGACGTCGGCGAGGTAGCCGAGCAGCTTGCTGCCGCGGTCGCCCGAGCTGCGCGCCTGCAGCAGCTGCGGGTGCGTCTCGATGAAGGAGGTCGTCACGCGCCCGGCCGCGAAGTCGGGGTCGGTCAGCACCGCCTGCAGGAAGGGGATGTTGGTGGAGACGCCGCGGATGCGGAACTCCGCCACCGCCCGGCGCGCCTTCTCGACCGCCTTCTCGAAGGTGCGGCCGCGACAGGTGAGCTTGGCGAGCATCGAGTCGAAGTGCGCCGAGACCTCGGCACCGGTGTAGACCGTGCCACCGTCGACGCGGACCCCGCCGCCGCCGGGGGAGCGGTACGTCGTGATCACGCCGGTGTCGGGGCGGAAGTTGTTGGCCGGGTCCTCGGTGGTGATGCGGCACTGCAGCGCGGCGCCGCGCAGCCGGACGGTGTCCTGCGAGAGCCCGAGGTCGTCGAGGGTCTCGCCGGCGGCGATCCGCATCTGGGACTGCACGAGGTCGACGTCGGTGACCTCCTCGGTCACCGTGTGCTCGACCTGGATCCGGGGGTTCATCTCGATGAAGACGTAGTTGCCGGCCGGGTCGAGCAGGAACTCGACGGTGCCGGCGTTGCGGTAGCCGATCTCCTTCGCGAACCGCACGGCGTCGGCGCACATCCGGTCGCGCAGCTCCGGGTCCAGGTTGGGCGCGGGCGCGATCTCGATGACCTTCTGGTGGCGCCGCTGCACCGAGCAGTCGCGCTCGAAGAGGTGGATCACGTTGCCCGCGCCGTCGGCGAGGATCTGCACCTCGATGTGCCGCGGCTCGACGACGGCCTGCTCGATGAAGACCGTGGGGTCGCCGAAGGCCGCCTCGCCCTCGCGCATGCAGGTCTCGACCGCCTCGCGCAGGTCCTTGGGGTCGTCGACGCGCCGCATGCCGCGACCGCCGCC
Organism: Nocardioides sp. URHA0020; assembly: GCF_000620705.1. Lineage (GTDB taxonomy): Bacteria > Actinomycetota > Actinomycetes > Propionibacteriales > Nocardioidaceae > Nocardioides. The sequence continues at coordinate 52,114 of NZ_JIAR01000033.1, read as the reverse complement.
ACCGGCGACGGCCTTCACGAAGAGGGGGTACGGCATCCCTGCGGTCGCCTCGACCAGGGCGTCGACGTCGGTCGACGGCTCGACGCTGGCCAGGGTCGGCACGCCGGCCGCCTTGGCGGCCGCGATCGCGCGGGCCTTGTTGCCGGTCAGCTCGAGCACCGTCGAGGTGGGCCCGACGAAGGTGATGCCCGCGTTGGCGCACGCCTCGGCCAGCGCCGGGTTCTCCGACAGGAAGCCGTAGCCGGGGTAGACGGCGTCCGCACCGGACTTGAGCGCGACGGCGACGATCGCCTCGGGGTCGAGGTAGGCCCGCACCGGGTGGCCGCGCTCGCCGATCTCGTAGGCCTCGTCCGCCTTCAACCGGTGCTCGGACCAGCGGTCCTCGTAGGGGAAGACCGCGACGGTCTTCGCGTCCAGCTCGTACGCCGCACGGAAGGCCCGGATCGCGATCTCGCCGCGGTTGGCCACGAGCACCTTGGAGAACATGCGGGACACGCTATAAGTCCGGGAGCCGAAGCGCTGTGTGGTTCGTCTCTGGCGAGACGAGGAACTGAGCGAGCAGGTCCGGCATCGCGTGGTGGGCCAGGTCGACGGCGACATCCTGCGGTACGTCGAGCACGCTCACGCGCTGGCGACCGCCGGCCGTGGTCGCCACCAGGGTGGTCAGCCCGGCCCGGCGCTGGAACCAGCTCGCTCGCAGGTTCCAGCCGATGACGCCGCGCACCGCCAGGGCGTCGCGGCGCCGGTCGAGGCTGCCGGAGCGGGCGACGAGGTGGCCACCGACCAGCGCGTGGCCCAGGGCGGCCGCCCGGTCGCGCGCGAGCAGCGCCGCGAGCGGGAGCAGGACGACGACGCCCAGCGACCAGGTGCCGAGGGCGTCGAAGCCCACGAGCGTGACGGCTGCCACGACCACGACCGCCGCCGGCCCCAGGGCGCGCACGTACCGCCTCCTGCGTGCCTGCGGACCGTGGTCGCTCAGTGGAGCCGTGAGCGGTGCCGAGGTGCCGAGCACCGCCGACGCGACGCCGTCGACGACTGCCCTCGGCGCGGGTGGGGCGAGCAGGGCGCTGCGCGACTCGCCGCCCAGGCCGGTCACGATCGCCGAGACCCGTCCGCCCCGGGCGAGCCGCAGGCCCAGTGGCGTCGAGGTCGTGACGCCACTGACACGGTCGTCGTCGAGGGAGGTCTCGCGGGTGGTCAGCAGACCCCGTCGCAGGTGCCACGCCCCGTGGTGCTCGGGCCCGGTGTGGGTCAGCGTGAAGCCCCAGTTGGTGACGACGTACCCGCCGATCGCGAGCGCCGAGACGGCACCCAGCAGGAGGGCCAGTCCGATCGGGACTGCGAGGGCCGCCGACCAGCCGGCCGTGCTGTCGACGACCTCGTGGGGATCGACCCGGTCGAACCCTCCGAACGTGTTGACGGCCTGGCCGACGACACCCAGGGCACCACCGGCCAGGGCCAGGCCGGTGGTGGTCAGGGGAGCGAAGCGCACCCAGGCGGGGTCGAACCGCAGCACCACCCGGTCGAGGTGCTCGGGCTCGGCTCCGGTCGTCGCCGGGGCGCCGAGACGCAGCAGGTCGACCCGCAGCTGCCGGGCCCGCGCGGCCGGCAGCCCGTCGAGGTCGAGGTGGTCCTCGTCGTCCTTCGAGGCCGAGCCGGTGCCGATCCGCACGATGGTCAGGCCCAGGGCGCGGTGCGTCAGCGGCGCGCTGATGTCGACCGACCGCACCCGGTCGAGCGGCGTGGAGAGCTGGTGCCGGTTGAGCAGGCCCCGGCGGAGCTCGACCCGGGCGGGCGTGATGCGGAAGTACGTCGTGAAGTAGCGCAGCACGCCGAGCGCCATCGGGATGACGATGCCGGCTCCGTGCCACCAGTCGGTCCGGCCGGATGCCGTGCCGGCGAGGAAGAGCCCGATCAGCACGGGCAGGAAGCGGACCAGCTCGCGGACCGGGTAGACGAGCAGCATCCGAGGGTCGACCCGCTGCCAGGCGACCTCGACGGTCGCAGCGCTCACGTGGCGTCGCCCGCGACGGTGTCCGCCTGGACGGCGAGCTCGTCGACCAGCGCCAGTGCGCGGTCCCGGGGCAGCCCGACGATCTCGAGGGCGCCGGCGGCCGAGGCGGTGGTGACGGTGACCGTGGCCAGCCCGAAGAGCCGGGCCAGGGCGCCCTCCGCGTGGTCGACGGTCTGGATGCGCGACATCGGCGCGATCCGCCGCTCGCGCACCCACCAACCGGTCTGGGTGTAGACCGCGGTGGCGGTGACCTCCCAGCGGTGGACGCGGTAGCGCCAGACCGGCATGCCCACGGCGTACGCGAGCACCGCGACGGCCGCGAGCGCCACGGCCCACCACGGCACCGGCAGCCAGTCGGTGACGGGTCCGGCGACGACGAGCACCGCGACGAGCACGACGCCCTCGGCTGCCGCCGCGGTCGCCCACATCAGCCGAGCCCGAGGGCTGACCCGGTGGCTGGGCTCACGCAGCTCGGGCATGCGCCGAGGCTACTGGGCCGTGGTCGGTGCGGGTCCCGACCCGCCCGTCGCTCGGTCGGTGCTCACTTGATCTCGGCGATGACCTCGCCGTTGCCGACGGTGGCGCCGACCTCGGCCTTGAGGCCGGTGACGGTGCCGGCCTTGTGGGCCTTGAGGGGCTGCTCCATCTTCATCGCCTCGATCACGATGACGGTGTCGCCCTCGGCGACCTCCTGGCCCTCCTCGACGACGACCTTGACGACCGTGCCCTGCATCGGGCTGGCGACCGCGTCGCCGCTGACCTTGGCGCCGGCCTTCTTGGCGCGCTTGGCCTTCTTCGCCCCGCCGGCGGCCGGACCGGTGGCAATGCCACCCAGCCCGCCGGGCAGCACGACCTCGAGGCGCTTGCCGCCGACCTCGACGACCACGGTCTGACGCTCCTCCGGCTCCCCGGCCTCGGCCTGGTCGCCGGCGTACGGCGTGATCTGGTTGTCGAAGTCGGTCTCGATCCAGGTCGTGTAGACGGTGAACTCGCCCTCGCCGGACGGCGTCGAGGCGCCGACGTACGCCGGGTCGTCGACGACCGTGCGGTGGAACGGGATGACGGTGGGCATGCCGTCGACGACGAACTCCGACAGCGCCCGGCGCGAGCGCTCGAGCGCCTGGGTGCGGTCGCGGCCGGTGACGACGAGCTTGGCGATCAGGGAGTCGAAGGCCCCGGGGATCGTCTCGCCGTTCTCGTAGCCGCCGTCGACGCGGACGCCGGGGCCCTGCGGCGGGCTCCAGGCCGACAGCGTGCCGGGGGCGGGCATGAAGTTGCGGCCGCCGTCCTCGGCGTTGATGCGGAACTCGATCGAGTGACCGCGGATCTCGGGGTCGTCGTAGCCGAGCTCCTCGCCCGCCGCGATGCGGAACATCTCGCGGACCAGGTCGATCCCGGTGACCTCCTCCGAGACGCAGTGCTCGACCTGGAGGCGGGTGTTGACCTCGAGGAAGGAGATGGTGCCGTCCTTGGCCACGAGGAACTCGCAGGTGCCGGCGCCGACGTACTGCGCCTCCTTGAGGATCGCCTTGGACGACTCGTAGAGGCGGTGGAGCTGGTCCTCGCTCAGGAACGGTGCGGGCGCCTCCTCGACCAGCTTCTGGTGGCGGCGCTGCAGCGAGCAGTCGCGGGTGGAGACGACCACGACGTTGCCGTGCTGGTCGGCCAGGCACTGGGTCTCGACGTGGCGCGGCTGGTCGAGGAACTTCTCCACCAGGCACTCGCCGCGACCGAACGCCGAGACGGCCTCGCGGACCGCGGACTCGTAGGCGTCGGGGATCTCCTCGAGGGTGCGGGCGACCTTGAGGCCGCGTCCGCCGCCGCCGAAGACGGCCTTGATCGCGACCGGCAGCCCGTTGGCCTGCGCGAACGCGACGACCTCGTCGGCGTCCTTGACGGGGTCCTTGGTGCCCGGCGCGAGCGGGGCGTTGGCCCGCTCTGCGATGTGCTTGGCCTTGGCCTTGTCGCCCAGCGCCTCGATCGCGGCCGGCGGCGGGCCGATCCAGATCAGGCCGGCGTCGAGCACGGCCTGGGCGAAGTCGGCGTTCTCGGCGAGGAAGCCGTAGCCGGGGTGCACCGAGTCCGCACCGGACTTCTGGGCGACCGCGACGATCTTGGCGATGTCCAGGTAGGAGTCGGCCGGCGTCGCGCCACCGAGTGAGTGCGCCTCGTCGGCGAGCCGCACGAAGAGCGCGTCCCGGTCGGGCTCGGCGTACACGGCGACGCTGCCGATGCCGGCGTCCTTGCACGCTCGGATCACCCGGACCGCGATCTCTCCGCGGTTGGCGATCAGGACCTTCTCCAGCGGCTTGCTCTCGGGCACTACCCCTCCTGCTTCCAGACGTGGCGGATCGTGGCGACCCCGCGGGGCACAGTATCGCCAGCGGCTCGGGGACGGGCCAGCCGACCGGTGTGGCACATGTCGCACCGCGCTGCTCCCACCCCCTGCACCCGATCGGGTGAGTTGCCGGGCATTGTGCTCAGTCTGGGCACGCAGGGGCCGATCAACCCGCATGGACAGCCGGTGACGAACCGGGCGACGACCCCCAGGAGAGCCCTCCCCATGCCCGACTCCGCCGCAGGTGCCCCCGCCGATCCCGGCTCCGACCGCGACCTCGCCGGGCTGGTCGCAGCCCTCGACCGCTCGTTGGCCGTCATCGAGTTCCAGCTCGACGGCACGGTGATCACCGCGAACCAGAACTTCCTCGACCTGATGGGCTACTCGCTGCCCGCGATCCAGGGCAAGCACCACCGGATGTTCTGCACGAGCGAGCACGCCGACTCGGAGCAGTACGTCGAGTTCTGGGCCCGCCTCCGTGCAGGGACGTTCGTCCAGGACGAGTTCCTCCGGGTCACCCGCGACGGTCGCGAGGTCTGGCTGCAGGCGACCTACCACCCGGTCCTCGACGACCAGGGCCAGCCGACGAAGGTCGTCAAGCTCGCCGAGGACGTGTCGGAGGCCAAGCGGGTCGCGGCCGACCACCTCGGCAAGGTCGCGGCGATCGACCGGGCACAGGCGGTCATCGAGTTCGACCTCCAGGGCAACATCCTCCACGCCAACCGCAACTTCCTCGACGTCGTCGGCTACGCGCTGCCCGACATCCTCGGCAAGCACCACCGTCTCTTCGTCGACCCGGAGGTCGCCCAGAGCCAGGAGTACGCCGACTTCTGGGAGCGCCTCGGCGCCGGCCAGTACGAGGCGGGGGAGTACCGCCGGATGGGCAAGGGTGCCCGGGAGGTGTGGCTCCAGGCCACCTACAACCCGGTCCTCGACGCCAAGGGCGCCCCGATGAAGGTCGTGAAGTTCGCGACCGACATCACGGCGGCGAAGCAGGCGAACGCCGAGATCGTCGCTCGCGTCGACGCCGTCGACCGGGCCCAGGCCGTCATCGAGTTCGACCTCGAGGGTGTCGTCGTCGACGCCAACGAGAACTTCCTGCGCACGATCGGCTACTCGCTGCGCGAGATCGTCGGCCAGCACCACAGCCTCTTCTGCTCCGAGGAGTACACCCGATCGGCCGAGTACCGCGACTTCTGGCTGCGGCTCGGCAAGGGCGAGGTCATCGCCGGCCGCTTCCACCGCAAGGGCAAGTACGGCCGTGACGTCTACATCCAGGCGACGTACAACCCGGTCCCCGACCTGCGCGGCAACGTCGCGAAGGTGATCAAGTACGCCTACGACGTGACCCCGGAGGTCGAGCGCGAGCAGCGCATCGACGACGGCACCCGACAGATGACCGGCTCGGTGCGCGAGCTGGCCGGCTCGATCGCCGAGATCGCGACGCAGTCGCGGACCGCGACGGAGCTCGCCGCCGAGACGCACTCCAACGCCGAGCAGGGCGTCGAGGCGCTGCGCGCGTCGATCGAGGCGATCTCGCTGATCCAGAAGTCGTCGACGGCGATCAGCGACATCGTGAAGGTGATCGGCGAGATCGCCGGCCAGACCAACCTGCTGGCGTTCAACGCCTCGATCGAGGCCGCGCGGGCCGGTGAGCACGGGGTCGGCTTCTCGATCGTGGCCGGCGAGGTGCGCAAGCTCGCCGAGCGCTCCTTCGAGGCCGCGCAGCAGATCGGTCGCCTGATCGAGGAGTCCGCCGACCGGGTCAACCAGGGCTCCGCGGTCTCCCAGCGTGCGGAGGTCGCCTTCGAGCGGATCGTGACCAGCGTGTCGCGCACCAACGAGGCGATCCGCACCATCTCGGCGTCCACCCTGGTGCAGCAGGAGGCCTCCGAGCAGGTCAACAGCCTCATCGACCAGCTCGCCAGTGCGACGTCCGACGCGTGACCTTCGTGACCACCGATCCCGTCTACGGGCTCCTGCAGCTCGGTGACCTCGACCTCGCTCTGCCGCTGTCGGCGCTGCGGGAGGTCGTGCCACGGCCGGAGACGCTCGCACCGCTGCCGGTGGCCGCCACCGGGCTGGTGGGCGCGATGGGGCTGCGCTCCATGGTCCTGCCGGTCCTCGACCTGCGCCCGCTGCTGGGACTCGACGAGATCCCGCCTGCCGACCAGGTGGTGGTCGTGGTGGTGCACGAGCACCACGTCCTCGGACTCGTGGTCGACCGGGTCCGGGGTGTCACCCGGGTGCCGGACAGGGATCTCGTCGAGCTGTCGACGGCGTCCGGTGACCTGCTCGTCTCGCACGCCTTCCAGCACGAGGACCCGACGCGCCCGGTCAGCGTGCTGGATGCGGCCCACCTGCTCGCGCTGCCCGGCATGCCGCGCGTGCCGGAGCAGCCTGCGGCCGACACCTCCGCCGGACCCCGGGCGGGGCGCGGCGCCAGCCTGACGCTCGTGCGCTGCGGGGAGCAGGTGCTGGCCGTCGAGGTCGACGTGATCCACACGACGATCCCGCTCACCGACCTGCGCGCCACCCTGCTGACCGGGGGCGACTGCCTCGGCGTCACGTCGTACGCCGGCCGCGACGTCCCCGTCGTCGACCCGATGACGATGATCGGCCTGTCCGCGCTGGAGCCGGAGGAGGTGTGCGCCGGGGTCGTGCTCGACCTCGGCCCCGGCTACGTCGTGCTCGCGGTCTCCGACCTGATCGAGCTGCGCGTCGCCGGCGACGGCGTGCTGCCGGTCCCCGGCTTCGCCAACCACCGCGTCGAGCTCGTCCGCGGCGTGCTCGAGGTCGCGGACGGCGCCTGCCTCGTGCTCGACGGGCCGGGTCTGCGGGCCGACGGGACCCTGCTCGCGCTGGCCTCGGTCAACACCGAGGAGACCGGCGCCGGCGACCTCGGCAGCGCGGCGACCGACGGAGCGACCGACGGAGCGACCGACGGAGCGACCCGCGGGCCTGCGTACCTGACCTACACCGCAGGCGTCGGGCTCGCCTCGCCGCTCGAGCAGGTGGTGGAGATCCTGCCGTTCCCGGACGCGCTCACGCCGTCCGCGGTCGACCACGTCCTCGGCGTCCTCGTGCACCGCGGCCGGACGGTGCCGGTCGTCCCGCTGGCGACGGTCCTCGGCCAGGAGCCGGGGGAGCGCGGACCGTCGTCGTGCCTGCTGCTCGTCGAGCTCGACGGCGAGCAGATCGCGCTCGCGGTCGACTCGCTCGGCGGCATCGAGCCGATCGTGTGGACCGACCCGGACCACCGCGTCGTCCCGAGGCACGACCTGACCCGCGCGGTCCACGACGCCCCGCTGGTGCGGCTCTCCGGGGGGACCCGGCTCGTGCCGGCGCTCGACCTCCTGCACGTGGCCGACACCCTCGGGCTCGGCGAGGACCACTCGTCGACCGTCCAACCCACCGCGGCATGACACCCGCTGACGTGAAGTAGGAAGACCATGACCACCGTCAGTAGCTCGGAGCTGACCACCATCACCACCAGCGACGCCGCCGGCTCGCCGGGCAAGCTGCGCAGCCACGGGCTGCACGCCCCGACCGCCGAGGACGTCCGGCACGCCCTGTGGATGGGGACGACGGACGTCGTCGCGCGCACCTGGGCCGACGCCTGCGAGCGCGCCGGCCTGCCGGCGGACCTGCCCCACCCGACCCTGGACGAGCTCGCCCGGATCGCGGCGGCCCTGGTGGCGACGGGTGGGGCGGCTGGTCTCGTCGGTCGCTCGATGTCGGTCCGGATCTCCTCCTACCGCGGCATCGCGGCCCGGGGGAGCGAGGCGACGCCGCCGTCCTGGGACTGGGCTCGGGTCGCCATGAACACCCTGCTGCGCGGGCGCACCCCACGCCCCGAGCGGATCACCGAGATGCTCTCGCTCGATCCCTTCGCGCCCGAGATGCGCGTCGAGCTCGACCAGGTGGCCAGCCGGGCTGCGCAGCGGCTCCACGCGGCTCTCGGGGGCGTGAGCATCGTGCTCGACGGCGCACAGTGCTTCGTCGGCAGCCACGGTGGCCGCGGCACCTGGATCGCGGAGGCGGCGGGCAGCCCGATCGAGTGGTCCTTCTGCGCGACCAGCGTGCGCACCCGTGAGCCGTACGTCGTCCCGGACGTGCGGGTCGACGTCCTGCACCGCCTCAACCCCACGGCGCTGCACGACGGGGCCCGCAGCTACGCCGGCGCGCCCCTGATCACCTCGGGCGGGGAGGTGCTCGGCAACTGCTGCGTGGTCGACGTCGTCCCGCGCGACTTCAGCGCCGACGACGTCGCCGTGCTCCAGGAGGAGGCGGCCGCGGTCGTGACCGAGCTCGAGCGCCGCCGGGAGGAGCGACGTCTGCAGACCGGCGAGGTTAACAACCGCTAACCAAACGGCTAGGGTGCGGAGCATGACCTACGAGCTGTCCCGTGAGCACGAGGAGTTCCGCCGTACCGTCCGGTCCTTCGCCGCGGCGGAGATCGCGCCGCACGCCGCGCAGTGGGACCGCGACCACCACTTCCCGGTCGACATCGTGCGCAAGATGGGCGCGCTCGGCCTCTTCGGCCTCGCCGCCCCGGAGGAGTACGGCGGCGCCGGGGACGACGGCGACTTCACCAGCCTGTGCGTCGCGATCGAGGAGATCGGTCGCGTCGACCAGTCCATGGGCATCACGCTCGAGGCGGCGGTGGGCCTCGGCATCAACCCGATCCTCACCTACGGCACCGAGGAGCAGCGTCAGACCTGGCTGCCCGACCTGGTGTCGGGGGAGCGGCTCGCCGGCTTCGGACTCACCGAGCCCGGTGCCGGCTCCGACGCCGGCGCGACCAGGACCAGGGCGACGCTCGAGGACGGCGAGTGGGTCGTCAACGGCGCGAAGCAGTTCATCACCAACTCGGGCTCCGACATCACCAGCCTGGTGACGGTGACCGCGCGCACCGGCGAGCGCGAAGGGGGCCGTCCCGAGATCAGCACGATCATCGTGCCGAGCGGCACGCCCGGCTTCACCGCCGAGAAGGCGTACGACAAGCTCGGCTGGCACGCCTCCGACACGCACCCGCTGTCGTTCGAGGACGTCCGCGTGCCCGAGGCCAACCTCCTGGGCGAGCGCGGCCGCGGCTACGCCCAGTTCCTCGCCACCCTCGACGACGGCCGGGTCGCGATCGCCGCCCTGGCGGTCGGCTGTCTCCAGGCCTGCCTCGACATGAGCCTGCAGTACGCCGGGGACCGGCAGACCTTCGGCGGCCCGATCGGGCGCAAGCAGGGGTTGGCCTTCCAGATCGCCGACCTCGAGGTGATGCTGCACGCCAGCCGCCTGCTGACCTATCGCGCCGCCGCGATGAAGGACGCCGGCGCGCCGGTCAAGGAGTTCAAGCAGGCCGCCGCGGTCGCGAAGCTGTACGCCACCGAGTCGGCCGTCACCGGCACCCGGATCGCCACCCAGGTCTTCGGTGGCTACGGCTTCATGGAGGAGTACCCGGTGGCTCGCTTCTACCGCGACGCCAAGGTGCTCGAGATCGGCGAGGGCACCTCCGAGGTGCAGCGGATGCTGATCGCGCGGGGGCTCGGCCTGCCGGTCGAGTGAGCCGGACCGTTGACCTCAAGTCCGGTTGAGGTCCTACGGTCACAACATGGACATCACCGTGCTGGGCACCGGCGGCGTCGGCCGGTCCGTCGCCGGACGACTCGACGACCTCGGCCACCACGTCACCATGGCGACCCGCGAACCCTCGGTCACGGCCGGCCGCGACGAGCACGCAGCCTGGGCGGCGGCGCACGCCGGCGTGGCCCTGGCGCCGTTCGCGGGATCGGTGACCGGCGCGGACCTCGTCGTCAACGCGCTGGGCGGTGACATCGCGCTCGGCGTCCTCGCGGAGGTCGGGCCCGAGCTCGTCGGCCGGGTGCTCCTGGACCTGTCGAACCCGCTCGACCACAGCCAGGGCTTCCCCCCACGGCTGTTCGTCAAGGACGACGACTCGCTCGCCGAGCAGCTGCAGCGGGCCCACCCCGAGGCCCTGGTCGTGAAGACCCTCAACACGATGAACAACGCGGTGATGGTCGATCCGGCGCGGCTGCCGGAGGGGACGACGGTCTTCGTGTCGGGCGACGACCCGGGGGCCAAGGCTGCGGTCGTCGCGCTGCTGCGCGAGCTCGGGCACTCCGACGTGATCGACCTCGGCGGGCTCGAGACCGCCCGCGGGCCGGAGATGTTCCTGGCCCTGTGGATCCGCACGGCCGTCGCCCTCGGGGGCTCCGACTTCAACATCAAGGTGGTGCGGGGGCCGTCACTGCCGTCCTGACCGGGGTCAGCGGTTAGCCTTGACGACATGGGCGACCGGTGGCATCGGATCTTCACCGAGGCTTACCGGTTCCTCGCGGTCGGTGGTCTCGCGACCGTGCTCGCCCTGGTGATCTTCAACCTGCTGGTCCACGGCTTCGGTGCCGGGTACGACGCGCCCCTCGCGGACCAGCCCTACCTGGCGTACGTGGTCGCGAACCTGATCGGCATGGCCGTCAGCTATCGCGGCAGCCGCAACTGGGTCTTCAAGGACCGTCCGCCGCGCACCGCCGACGGTGGCCGGCTGATGTTCGTGGTGATCAACGTCGGCACGATGCTGATCCCGATCGGGCTGCTGTGGTTCAGCCGGCACGTGCTCGACCACAACGACCCGTGGTCGGACAACCTGTCGGCCAACGTCGTCGGGCTCTTCCTCGGCATGGTGGCGCGGTTCTACCTCTTCCGCACGCTGGTCTTCCAGCGCCCGGTGCACCTGGCCGAGCTCAAGACCAACCCCCTCCAGGTCCTCGAGATGAGCGAGCTCGTCGAGCCGCCGGTCACGGACGTGCCCACAGCTCCGTCCACGAGTGACCCAGCTCGGCCACCAGCTCCCTGAGCAGCGGCAGGCTGACGCCGACGACGTTGTGGTGGTCGCCCTCGATGCCGGTGACGAACGCGCCACCGAGACCGTCGACCGTGAAGGCGCCGGCGACGACCAGCGGCTCGCCGGTCGCGACGTACGCCGCGATCTCGTCGTCGCTGACGTCCGCGAAGTGCACGACCGTCGAGGCGGTGGCCGCGGCCACCTGACCCGTGGCCGAGTCGTGCAGGCAGTGTCCGGTGCGCAGCACGCCCGACCGGCCTCGCATCGCGCGCCATCGGCGTACGGCGTCCTCGGCGTCGTCCGGCTTGCCCAGCGCCTCGCCGTCGAGGTCGAGCACGGAGTCGCAGCCGAGCACGAGTGCACCGGCGGGTACGCCGTCCCCGCTCACCACTGCGGCGACCTTCAGCTCGGCCAGCTGCAGCGCGAGCTCGGCCGGAGGCAGTCCCTGGAGCTGGGACTCGTCGACGCCCGACACGATCACCACCGGGTCGACCCCGGCGCTGCGCAGGGTGGCCAGACGGGCGGGGGACTGGGAGGCCAGGACGAGAGTGGTCACGCGGGCGATTGAAGCACCTCGAGCCCGTCGCCGAAGGCGCAGGTCGCCAGTGTCGTCAGTGGGTCGCCGGGCTCCAGGTGCTCGGGGGCACGCATCGAGATCATCACGTTGAGCAGCATCCCGTAGGCCACGAAGTCGCGGACCTTCTCGTCGTCCCAGCCGGTGCGCTGGATGGTCGCGAAGACGTCACCCATGCACCGCCGGGCGGCGCCGGCGATCTCCGGCACGTCGCCGTTGGAGAAGCCGTGCATCATCACCTGGAGGAAGTCGTGGTCGCGCAGGAGCTCGGTGTACGCCAGGCCCATCCGGGCCTTGTCGTCCTCGCTGTCCGGGTCGAACGACCGCTCCTCGAGGACGTCCTCGAACGCCGCCTTGATCCGGCCGACCGCTCGCTCGAACACCTCCAGGAAGAGGTCGAGCTTGGTCCCGAAGATGCGCACGACGTACGGCTGGGAGACCCCGGCCTCCCTGGCGACCGCATCGGTGCTGGTGCCGTGGTAGCCGCCGTGGGCGAACGCCCGCGTGCCGGCCTGCAGCACCAGCTCGCGACGGTCCTCCGCGGACATCCGGGTGACTCGCTCCGCCTTCATGGTTGACATGTTATCAGTCGATTACTTAAGGTCGGGACACCAAGTAATCATTCAATGCCTTCTTGTGACGGAGATCCTGATGTCCACTCTCGACACACCCCGGGTCGCAGCCCCGGAGCCGGTCGCGCCCCGATCCCGGCGGATCCCCGTCTGGGTCGCGATCGTCGCCGCCTCGCTCCCGATGTTCATGGCCACCCTCGACAACCTGGTGATGACCAGCGCGCTGCCGGTGATCCAGGTCGACCTCGGCTCCTCGGTCGGCCAGCTGTCCTGGTTCCTGAACGCCTACACGCTGACCTTCGCGACCTTCATGCTCCCGGCCGCGACGCTGGGTGACCGGCTCGGTCGGCGCCGGATGATGCTCGCCGGCGTCACGGTCTTCACGCTCGCCTCGATCGCGTCGGCGCTGAGCACCTCCTCGGAGGCGCTGATCGCCGCCCGGGCGGTCCAGGGCCTCGGCGCCGCGGCGATCATGCCGCTCTCGCTGACCCTGCTCGCCGCCGCCGTCCCGCCGGCGATGCGCGCCGCCGCCATCGGCATCTGGGGCGGGGTGTCCGGCCTGGGCGTCGCGCTCGGCCCGGTCATCGGCGGCGCCGTCGTCGAGGGGGTCAGCTGGCAGGCGATCTTCTGGCTCAACGTCCCGGTCGCCGTCGTCGCGGTCCCGTTGCTGCTCGTGGCCATCCCCGAGTCGAAGGGCGCCTGGCAGCGGCTCGACCCGATCGGCGTGCTGCTCCTCGGTGGCGCCGTCTTCCTCGGCATCTGGGGCATCGTGCACGGCAACGACGACGGCTGGAGCGACCCGCTGGTGCTCGGCCCGCTGGTGCTGGCCGCCGTGCTGCTGCCGGCGTACGTCGTCTGGGCCCGCACCCGCACGTACGCCGTGCTGCCCCTGCGGCTCTTCCGCTCGCGGCGCTTCTCGGTCGCCAACATCATCTTCCTGATGTTCACGCTGGGCATGTTCGGCACCGTCTTCCTGCTGGCGCAGTATCTGCAGATCGTGCAGGGCTACAGCCCGCTCGAGGCCGGCATCCGCACGCTGCCGTGGACCGCGGCGCCGATGGTGGTCGCGCCGATCGCCGGCGCGCTGGTCGGCCGCGTGGGCTACCGGGCGCTGCTCTTCACCGGCCTGGTCCTCCAGACGGTGTCGCTGGTGTGGTTCGCCGTGATCACCGAGAACGCCGCGGACTACTCGTCCTTCGTCGTGCCGCTGATCATGGCGGGCGTCGGCATGGGCCTGACCTTCGCGCCGGGGGCCTCGATGGTGTTGGACGGGCTGCCGGACGGCGACTTCGCGATCGCCAGCTCGGCGAACTCCACGATCCGCGAGTTCGGCGTCGCGCTCGGCATCGCCGTGCTCGTCGCGGTCTTCCTCGGCAACGGGGGCCAGCTCACCCCGAGCGGGTACGACGGCGCCATCGGGCCGGCCCTGCTGACCGGCGCCGCAGCCGTGGCCGTGGCGGCGGTCGCGAGCCTCTTCGCGCCCGGCCGCAGGGGCTGACCGACCGGCGGGGCGGTCGGGGGAGGGTTGGGCGCCTTGGCATGATGGCGCCGTGCTCCTCCCTCGACCGTCCCGCGCGCTGGCCGCGGCCGTGCTGGTCGCCTGCGCGTCGCTGACGGCCTGCTCCGGCAGCGATCCGGCCCAGCAGCCCGACGCCGTGGCGAGCGAGACCCGCGACGCCACCGGCGCGAACCCCTACGCCGACCACGACCAGTACGCCGACCCGGACTCCAAGGTGGCGCAGGCCGCCGCCTCGGCGAAGTCCAGCGGCGACGCTCGCGGCTCCGAGGTCTTCACCCGGCTCGAGCAGATCCCGCAGGGGATCTGGCTGACCCCCGAGGAGTACCCCGCCGGGTCGGTCGGTCCGTACGTCCAGCAGATCGTCGCCGCCGCGGCCGAGGCCGGCCGCCTGCCGACCTTCGTCGTGTACGGCGTCCCGGACCGGGACTGCACCGGTCAGCACTCCGCCGGTGGCCTGCCCGCCGACGAGTACGGGCCGTGGGTCGGCGAGATCGCGAAGGCCGCGGAGGCCGGCCCGGCGGCCGCCGTCGTCGAGCCCGACGGGCTCTCCTCGCTGCTGGAGTGCGGCGACCGCGACGAGCGGGTCGGTCTGATCAAGGACGCCGGCGAGCGCCTCACGAAGGCGGGGGTGACGACGTACATCGACGGCGGTCACTCGCACTGGATCGCCCCCGACGAGCTCGCACCGCTGCTCGAGGACGCCGGGATCGCCGACGTCCGCGGCTTCTCGACGAACGTCTCGAACTTCCAGACCGACGACGACGAGCAGTCGTACGGCGAGGAGCTCAGCGGCCTGCTGGGCGGGACGCACTTCATCATCGACAGCGGACGCAACGGGTTCGGCGCCACGAAGGACTGGTGCAACCCGCCCGGGCGGGCCTTCGGCACCGACCCCGGTCCGGTCTCCGGCTCCGACACGCTCGACGCGTACGTGTGGGTCAAGCCGCCCGGCGAGAGCGACGGGGAGTGCAACGGAGGGCCCCAGGCCGGTCAGTTCTGGCCCGAGCGGACGATGGAGCTCGCCTCGGCATCCGGCTGGTGACCCTGGGACGGTGACAGGAGCAGCCGTGCCGTTGTTAGGCTGCGCGTCATGGAGCCGGGGAACAAGTGGGTCGCAGTCATCATCGAGGACGACCCCGATGTGCGCGACCTCATCGACATCGTGCTGACCCAGTCCGGTTTCACGACCGTGGTGACCGAGAACGGCACCGACGGGGTCGAGGCGGTGCGCAAGCACAACCCGCTGATCACGACCCTCGACGTGAACATGCCCGGCATGGACGGCTTCGCCGTCGCCAAGCGGCTGCGCGACTTCAGCAGCACCTACCTGATCATGATCACGGCCCTCGCCGACGAGATCGACGTGGTCCAGGGCTTCGAGGCCGGGGCGGACGACTACCTGGTCAAGCCCTTCCGACCGCGTGAGCTGCGCGCCCGCGCCGACTCGATGCTCCGGCGCCCCCGCGCCCGGGTGGACAAGCCGCACGGCTGGGCCGATACCGACCCGGAGCCAGAGCCCGCCGCACCGGCGCCGGCCGCACCGTCCTGGGCGGCCACCGCTGCGCAGGAGTTCGCCGAGGCGCCCCTCCCGGCCGCCCCGCAGGCTCCGGCGCCCCAGCCGACCCAGCCTGTTCAGCCGGCCCAGCCCGCCCAGGCTCCCTTCCAGGCGGCCACGCCCCCCGAGGTGCAGCAGCCGGCCCCGCCGGTGGCGCAGCCGGTCGCCCAGCCGCCGGCCGCCCAGCACGGTGCGGTCACGGCCGACCCGGGCACCGGGTGGATGCGCTTCAACGGCCTCGCCCTCAACCACGAGACCCGGGTCGTGACCGTCAACAACGGCTCGATCGACCTCACCCGCACCGAGTTCGACCTGCTGGCCTCGCTGATGGCCACCGGGCGACGGGTCCGCAGCAAGGCCGACCTGGTGCTCACGATGCGCGGCCAGCAGTACGTCACGTCGTACTTCGTCAACGAGGCCGACAAGCGCTCCGTCGAGGTGCACATCGCCAACCTGCGCCGCAAGCTCGGCGACGACGCGGCCACGCCGCGCTACGTCGAGACCGTGCGCGGGGTCGGCTACCGGCTCGCCGAGAGCGTCTAGCCCGTCTGAGCCGTCGCGGTGGTTTCGAGGCTCGGCGCTGGCGCGCCTCGCACCTCAACCACCGGGACGGCTGGCGCTGGCGCGCCTCGCACCTCAACCACCGGGATGGCTGGCGTTGGCGCGCCTCGCACCTCGACCACCGGCACGGCTCGGCGCTGGCGCGCCGAGCCGCTGCCGCTAGTTCGCGTCGACCGGGATGTCCTGCGCCTCGGTGGTCTTGTCCGAGGGGAAGATCGCGATCGGGACCCGCTGCTTGATGGACTTCTTCGTGTAGCTCTTCGAGCCGGCCCGGCGCTCGACGTGCACCGACGCGGTGAAGGTCAGGTCGATGCCGATCGTGTTGGCCGCCGTGGCGTCGATGGTCTGGTTCCGCAGCTCGAACGCGCCCTTGGGCGACGTGATCAGCATCCCGCGCTTGCTCGACAACGGCTCGGGGTCGAAGGTGAGCTCCTTCGCGACACCGCTGAGCTCGTAGGGGTGCTCGTCGTTCGTCCCGCCGCCCTGGACCTTGACCTTCGAGGTGACGCGGATCCGGTCGAGCCAGACCTTGCGCTTGGTCTTGAACGGGTCGTCGAGGTCGCGGTCCAGGTCGTAGGCCTGGAACGTGAACGTGAAGTGCTTCTTGCCCTTCGGGTACCACTCGTTGGTCCGCGGCGTGGCCTTCGTCGGGTAGAGCGTGTAGACGAAGTCCACGCCGTCGATCTCGATGTGCGACTGGAACGTGCCGTCGCGGGTGAACTCCGAGTCGTACGGCTTCTCGCTGGCCGTCGGGCTGGCCGAGGGGGTCTCGCTGGGGTCGTCGCTGCCGGTGATGCCGTCGACGACGGAGCAGCCGGAGAGTGCCGTGAGCACCAGGGCGGCGCTCAGGACGCCGGCGAGGCCGCGGAGGCGCGGTCGGGTGCTGGTCATGGGGGTCTCCTGCCCGTGGGGGGTGCTGCGGTCGGTGGTGCTGGCGGCGAGGGTGCGGAGGCTCATGCCTTGAAGCCGCGGTAGCGCTTCATGGCCTTGATGAACATCCAGGCGGTCTGGAGCACGGTGATGACACCGAGGATGGGCCAGGTGACGGCCAGGAAGTCGGAGCGCAGCGCGATCGGGAGCTGCACCCAGATCGCCATGAACACCACGAGGACGAAGAAGAACGCCACGAACGGGTACATCCAGGCGACGCCCTTGCCGCGCTCGGCCTTCGCCTGCGCCGCCCAGTTGTCGGTCTGCTGGCGGCTGAAGAACTTCAGCCATGCACGGACGAAGTGGCCCATTCGGATGACCATGTAGGTCTCGGCCGGGATGAGCAGCAACGAGAAGAGGTAGTCGCGCCGGTTGGCGAACTCCATCGACCGGGCGACCCGGAAGTTCAGCCAGACCGAGGCGAGCGGCGGGATCAGCCACCACGGGCTGAACACGAACGCGTCGATGTTGAGCGAGCCGGCGAGCAGCAGCACGAAGAGCACGCGCGAGGTGATGTTGATGACCATCGACAGGTGCTCGAACCAGCGCAGCCGCAGGTTGGGGTGGAACGGCTGGCCCTTGGTGTCGCCGCGCTGGCCCGGCCACATCAGGTCGATGGCACCGAAGTTCCACTTGACCTGCTGGGCGTCCAGCGAGCGGAGCGTGTCCATGCCGCCGACGTGGGCGCGGGCCCGGGCGCTGATCTTGGTGAGGTAGCCGGCGCTCTTGATCTGCAGCGACAGCAGCGAGTCCTCGACCTCGCTGTCGCTGACCCAGGGGGTGCGCTGGTGGCTGTCGCGCAGCACGTCGCGCAGCGCCTGGGTCGAGAACATGGAGAACTGGCCGCCGAGCACCGCCATGTTGCGGCCCTTGAGCAGGTTCTGCATGTTGAACGCCGAGAACTGGGCCCGCTGGCCGGCGATCAGGAACTTCGCCATCCAGCCGTCGAGCGCGCTGTCGTCGATGGAGTAGATCGCCGAGATGCCGCCGATCCGGTCGTCGCTGGAGATCTCGTCGACGAGGTGCTGGATGGCGTCCGGCTCGGGCGTGGTGTCGCCGTCGACGCCGAGCAGGTAGTCCATCGTCTCGACGAGCGAGTAGCCGTAGTTGAGGGCGCCGACCTTCTTGTCGGGGTTCTTGCCGATGTCATGGACGTAGATCACCGTCTCCTGCTCACCGGTCGCCGTCATCCGCTTGTGCGGCCCGGCGTAGTGACCAGCGATCTCGACGGAGTCGTCGGAGGAGTTGTTGATGATGACGTGGATGACGTCGGGGAGACGGGTCTGCTGCAGGAGCGAGTCGAGCACCCCGGCGATCGTCTCGGCCTCGTTGTACGCCGGGATGATGCAGCCGACCGTGGGGCGGTACGTCGGGAGCTCGTCGACCTCGCCCTGGTACTGCGGCTCGTACGCCTCCAGGCCGGGGTCGGCGATGCGGACGTAGGGGTCCACCGGGGCGGTGCCGAACTGGGTCCCCATGTCGTTGACGTCCACCGTCGTCCTCGTCTCCGTGCCGCGGGTGCCGCCCGATGCGGTGCACCCCGTGTGTCTCCAGTGTGAGGATCGCGTCTCAAGGCCCCACACCGAAAACCCCAAAGATCTCCCTAAGTATGAGTCAGGTGAGTGGCCCGGGTCACGGCTGAGCGTGACACCGGGCGGTTCGCGGCGAGCCGGCGGCTAGCGCGGCAGCCCGCTGGAGCGCCAGCCACCGGGTCCGTGGGGGAGCGTACGGCGCACCGCACGGTGGTGGGCCGACCACTCCGGCGTACGGCGGTCCGCGGTCGCGGGCGTCGTCCGGAGGGCGCTGAGGACGGCCACGATCGCCGCGACCTCCTCGGGCGTGGCGTCGGCGTTGACGATGCGGAGCACCGGCTGGGTGGGCGGCTCCTCCGACCCGCTCATGGTGGCCATCAGAGGGGGATGTTCCCGTGCTTCTTGGCCGGGAGCGTCTCGCGCTTGCTGCGCAGCAGCCGGAGGGCGCGGACGATCTCGACGCGGGTCTCGTGGGGGGTGATGACGGCGTCGACGTAGCCGCGCTCCGCCGCGATGTAGGGGTTGGCCAGCGTGGTCTCGTACTCGTCGATCAGCTCGGCGCGCTTGGCCTCGACCTCCTCCGCGGAGCCGCCGCCGTCACTGATGGCCTTGAGCGTCTTGCGGTGCACGATGTTGGCGGCCCCCTGGGCGCCCATCACGGCGATCTGGGCGGTCGGCCACGCGAGGTTGATGTCGGCACCGAGGTGCTTGGAGCCCATCACGTCGTACGCGCCGCCGTAGGCCTTGCGGGTGATGGTGGTGATCAGCGGCACGGTCGCCTCGGCGTAGGCGTAGATCAGCTTGGCGCCGCGGCGGATGATGCCGTTCCACTCCTGGTCGGTGCCGGGCAGGAAGCCGGGCACGTCCACGAAGGTCAGCACCGGGATGTTGAACGCGTCGCAGAAGCGCACGAACCGGGCGGCCTTCTCGGAGGCGTCGATGTCGAGCGTGCCGGCGAACTGCATCGGCTGGTTGGCCACGACACCCACCGGGTGACCCTCGACGCGGCCGAAGCCGATCACGATGTTGGGCGCGAAGAGCTCCTGGACCTCGAGGAAGTCCTCGTCGTCGACGACGACGGTGATGACGTCACGGATGTCGTAGGGCTGGTTCGGGGAGTCGGGGATGATCGTGTCGAGGGTGCGGTCCAGCTCGGAGATCTCGGTGTCCGCGACGTCCCCGAGGGTCGGGGCCTCGTCGAGGTTGTTCTGCGGCAGGTAGGACAGCAGCGCCTTGACGTACTCGATCGCGTCGTCCTCGTCGGAGCCCATGTAGTGGGCGTTGCCGGACTTGGTGTTGTGCGTGCGCGCGCCGCCGAGCTCCTCCATCGTGACGTCCTCGCCGGTGACGGTCTTGATCACGTCGGGGCCGGTGATGAACATGTTGGAGGTGCCGTCGACCATGATCGTGAAGTCGGTGACCGCGGGGGAGTAGACGTGCCCGCCGGCACACGAGCCCATGATCATCGAGATCTGCGGGATGACGCCCGAGGCGTGCACGTTGCGGCGGAAGATCTCGCCGTACAGGCCGAGCGAGACGACGCCCTCCTGGATCCGGGCGCCGGCGCCCTCGTTGATGCCGATGATCGGGCAGCCGGTCTTGATCGCGAGGTCCATCACCTTGGTGATCTTCTCGCCGTACACCTCACCGAGCGAGCCGCCGAAGATGGTGAAGTCCTGGGAGAACACGCAGACCTGGCGGCCGTCGACGGTGCCGTAGCCGGTGATCACGCCATCGCCGTACGGGCGGTTCTTCTCCAGCCCGAACGCCACAGAGCGGTGCCGGGCGAGCTCGTCGAGCTCCACGAACGAGCCCTCGTCGAAGAGCAGCTCGATCCGCTCCCGCGCGGTCTTGCGGCCCTTGGCGTGCTGCTTCTCGACCGCCTTCGCGGACCCCGCGTGGACCGCCTCGTCGAGGCGCCGGTCCAGGTCGGCGAGCTTGCCCGCGGTGGTGTGGAGGTCGATGTCGGCCGGGATGTCGGTTCCCTCGCCGGGCTGGGCACTCATCGTGGGGGCTCCTCGTTCGCGTGCGGTTGGGACCGTGGGTCAATGTAGTGCCCGTGACCGCCCTGCCGATGCGACGCCCGTCACTCGACCCGTCGCCGCTCGCTGCCCTTGCCCCCGACCTGGTCGTCGAGATCCTCGGGACCACCACGTCCACCAACGCGGTCGCCACGGACCGCGCCCGCGCCGGGGCGCCCGAGGGACTGGTGGTGGTCGCCGAGCACCAGACGGCCGGCCGAGGCCGGCTCGACCGGAGCTGGCAGGCACCCCCGCGGTCGTCGGTGATCTTCTCCCTGGTGCTGCGCCCCGTGGTCCCGCTCGCGAGCTGGCCGTGGCTGCCGCTGCTGACCGGCCACGCGCTCGGCAAGGCGCTCCGGGCCGAGGGGTACGACGTCGGGGTCAAGTGGCCCAACGACCTGCTGATCGGCGACCGGAAGGTCGCCGGGATCCTGGTCGAGCGGATCGAGACCCCGGACGGTCCGGCCGCGATCATCGGTGTCGGGCTCAACGTCAGCCTCACCCCGGACGACCTCCCGGTGCCCACCGGCACGTCGCTCGCGATCGCCTCGGGCGCCGAGCCCGACCGGACCGCGCTCCTTGTCGCGCTGCTCCGGTCGCTGCAGGAGGCGTACGACGTCTGGCAGGTCGGGGGATCCGCCGCGGCGAGCCACCTGCGCACGTCGTACGCCGCCGGCTGCGTCACCGTGGGCCGCGATGTCCGGGTCGACCTCCCTGGTGGCTCGGTGCTGACCGGTCGGGCCACCGGGGTGGACCCAGGAGGACGCCTGGTCGTCGCCGGTCCCGACGGGGAGACCGCCGTGGGCGCAGGTGACGTAGTCCACGTGCGGGCGACCGATCGGTGACATGATCTGCCCGTGGCCATCTCACCGAAACTGCTGAACGAGGGCGAAAAGGTCGTCGTCGACACGCGGACGCACGTCAAGGCGCTGATCCTCCCGATCCTCATGCTGGTGCTCTTCCTGGCGATCGGCACGTTCGTGCAGGTCAAGATCGACCAGGGCGTGCTCACCAACGGCGCCTGGATCCTGGTCGCGGTCGGCATCGTCTGGTTCGTGCTCCGCCCGCTGATCATCTGGGCGACCGCGACGTACACGTTCACCGACCGTCGCCTGATCACCCGCACCGGCGTGATCGTCCGCCGCGGGCACGACATGCCGCTCGCCCGGATCAGCGACATCGCGTACGAGTTCGGCCCCATCGACCGGCTGCTCGGCTGCGGGACGCTGCTGATCTCCGACGCCAGTACGCACGGCACGATCAAGCTGCACGACATCCCGCAGGTCGAGGAGACCCAGCGGACGCTCAACCTGATGCTGCAGCACATCCATGACCCTGCGGCAGGACATGACGACGGAGCCTGAGCCGCAGCACCCCGGTCCGCAGGATCTCGAGCGCGCGATCCTGGGTGAGACCCCGGAGTTCAACGCGCAGGAGGTGGCCACGGCCACCGGTGTGACCCTGGAGGAGGCACGGCGTCTGTGGCGCGCCCTCGGCTTCCCCGAGCACGGCCTGGAGACGGCGTACACCGACGCCGACACCGAGGCGCTCTCGACGATGATCAGCGCCGTCCGTGCGGACCTGATCGACTTCGACCTCGCCGTGAACCTCACCCGCGCCGTCGGCCAGACGATGGCGCGGCTCGCCGACTGGGAGGTCTCGACGCTGGTCTCCCGGGTGGACGAGCTGGCCGCCGACCCCGGCACCGATGCCGGCCGCACCGGCTCCGCGCTGCGCCTGATCGAGCAGATCAAGGACCCCTTCGAGGACCTGCTGATCTACGTGTGGCGCCGTCACCTCGCGGCGGCCGTCGCGCGCGTGGAGGCGCTGCGCGCCAACGAGGAGGACCTGAACACGGTCCAGCTCACGGTGGGCTTCGCCGACATCGTCAGCTTCACCGCGCTGTCGAACCGGATGAGCGAGGAGCGGATCGGCGACCTGGTCGAGCTCTTCGAGTCGCGCTGCGCCGACGTCGTGACCAGCCAG
The DNA here is from genome assembly GCF_000620705.1 of Nocardioides sp. URHA0020. GTDB lineage: Bacteria > Actinomycetota > Actinomycetes > Propionibacteriales > Nocardioidaceae > Nocardioides. The sequence continues at coordinate 29,653 of NZ_JIAR01000033.1, read as the reverse complement.
GGCGGCCGCATCATCAAGAGCATCGGCGACTCGGTGCTCTTCGTCAGCGAGGACCCCGTCCGGGCCTACGACATCGCCGAGGGCATCATCAACGTCGTGGGCCGCGACTCGCGGATGCCCGACATCCGCCTGGGGCTGGCCAGCGGCTCGGTCGTGATGCGGATGGGCGACGTCTTCGGCCCACCGGTCAACATGGCCGCGAGGCTCACCGCGGTGGCGAGGCGCAACCGGATCATCATCGACGCGGCGACGGCCGAGCTGCTGCCGGAGGCCGAGTTCGAGACCCGGAGGATGCCGGCCCGGCCGGTGCGCGGGTTCGGCCTCGTCGAGCCGGTCTCCGTACGCCGAGCGTGACCGGCCTAGATATTTGCGCCATTCCTCCCCGTGACGGGCGTCACCTCCTACGGTGGGCAGATGATCGAGGTGCAGGAGATCAGGCTCGATCCTGATGCGCGGCGGATCTGGTGCGGGCAGGAGGAGATCGTGCTGTCGCGCAAGGAGTTCGACCTCGTGCATGCCCTGATGGCGAGGGCCGGGGACATCGTCAGCCGCGACGACCTGATGCGCGAGGTCTGGCACACGACCTTCTGGACCTCCTCCAAGACGATCGACGTGCACCTGGGCTGGGTGCGGCGCAAGCTCGGCGACGACAGCCGTCAGCCGCACCTGATCACCACGATCCGCGGTCGTGGCCTGCGGTTCGAGACCGAGGACCTGCGCGCTCCGGGCTGACCGTCCCCACTACAGTTGCCGCGTGCCTGCGCCGGACCCCACTCACGCGCCCACGCTCGCCGTGATCGGCGGCGGCCAGCTGGCCCGGATGATGGCCGAGCCGGCCGCGGCGATGGGTCTCCCGCTGCGGCTGCTCGCCGAGGCCGAGGGCGTCTCGGCGGCCCAGGTGATCGTGGACCACCAGGTCGGCGACTACCGCGACCTCGCCACGCTGCGGGCGGTGACCGCCGGCTGCCGGGTGGTGACCTTCGACCACGAGCACGTCCCGACCGAGCACCTCCATGCGCTGCAGGACGACGGCCTCGCCGTACGTCCCGGGCCGGAGGCACTGGTGCACGCCCAGGACAAGGGCGTGATGCGGGAGCGGCTGGCCGAGCTCGGCATCCCGTGCCCGCGCAACGCCATCGTCTCCTCGGTCGCCGAGGTCGAGGCGTTCGGCTTCCCGTGCGTGCTCAAGACGACGCGCGGCGGGTACGACGGCAAGGGCGTGTGGTTCGTCCGCTCGGTCGAGGACTGCCCGGCGGCCTTCGAGGCGGCCGCCGCGAGCGGCGTCCGACTGCTCGCCGAGGAGCTCGTCGACTTCCGCCGGGAGCTGTCCGCGCTGGTGGCGCGCTCCCCGAGCGGCCAGGCCGCGTCGTACCCCGTCGTCGCCTCGACCCAGAAGGACGGCATCTGCCACGAGGTGATCGCTCCCGCGCCCGGCCTCGACCCGGAGCTCGCGGGCCAGGCCCAGGAGATCGCGCTGCGGGTCGCCGGCGCGCTCGACGTGACCGGGGTGCTGGCGGTCGAGCTCTTCGAGACCAACGACGGGCGGGTGCTCGTCAACGAGCTCGCGATGCGTCCGCACAACACCGGGCACTGGACCCAGGACGGCGCGGTGACCTCGCAGTTCGAGAACCACCTGCGTGCGGTGCTCGACCTGCCGCTGGGCTCGCCGGCGCCGCGGGCCCGGTGGACCGTCATGGTCAACATCCTCGGTGGACCCGACCGACCCGACGGGCAGAGCGTCGGGCGTCTGTACGACGGCTACCCGCACGCCCTGGCGCGCGACCCGCACCTGCGGGTGCACCTCTACGGCAAGGACCTCCGCCCGGGGCGCAAGGTCGGGCACGTCAACGCCTACGGCGATGACCTCGACGAGTGTCTCGAGCGGGCCCGGCACGCGGCCGCGTGGTTCCGGGGCGACCTGGGGAACGAGAGTGAGTGACATGACGGTCGGCATCGTGATGGGGTCGGACTCCGACTGGCCGGTGATGAAGCTCGCCTCGGAGGCGCTCGCCGAGTTCGACGTCGCCTACGAGGCCGACGTCGTCTCCGCGCACCGGATGCCCGAGGAGATGCTCGAGTACGGCCGCTCCGCCGCCGACCGCGGGCTCTCGGTGATCATCGCCGGCGCCGGTGGGGCGGCGCACCTGCCCGGCATGCTCGCCGCGGTCACGCCGCTGCCGGTGATCGGGGTCCCGGTGCCGCTGAAGTACCTCGACGGCATGGACTCGCTGCTCTCCATCGTGCAGATGCCGGCCGGCGTCCCGGTGGCCACCGTCGCCATCGGCGGGGCCCGCAACGCCGGGCTGCTCGCCGTCCGCATCCTCGCGGCGAGCGACCCCACCCTGCAGGAGCGGATGCGGACCTTCCAGGCCGAGCTCAAGGCGACCGCCCAGGAGAAGGGCGCGGTCGTCCGCAACGACGCCGCCCCGCGGCGCGTCGGCTTCTAGCACCGATGACCGGGCACGTCGGTCGGGGCGCGACGGCCGCCGGGCCGGCCTCGACGCCACCTGGCTCTTGACGACGGCAGCGACGATCCGCACCGTTGTCCCATGCTCTCGGCGAGTTGCGTGCGCTGTCCCGCGCCGGCGTTGCAGGTGCCTGACGGCACGTGGTCGTGCCCCGACCACGGCACGACCAGGCCGCTGTGGCGCGCCGAGGAGTCGTCGTACGACGGGTTCGCCGAGCACCTGCGCACGGCGACCGGCTTCCCGACGTACGTGCCCTGGCCGCTGAGCCCGGGCTGGACCCTGACGGACTTCGCCGCGGTGGTGCCGACCCCGGGGCGCGCCACGGCCGTGCTGACCTGCACGTCGGGCACCAGCGAGCTGGACGGTCCCGTCGACGTGCTCGTGGTCGCCGAGGAGGCGGGCACCGGTCTCGGCGCGCGCTGCGCCGGGACGCGCTACACCGACCCGGGCTTCGAGATCGGCCAGCGGCCGCCGTCGGCACGAGTGCGGATCGGCAGCCAGGCGGTGAACCTGTGGGACATCTCGACGAGCCGCGACGACGGGGAGTTCGACCGGTCCGTGCTGGCCGGTGAGGCCGGTGGTCGGTGGCTGTGGATCGTGCTGCGGCCGGCGTCGGCGCTGCTGCTCTTCCGCGACGACTGGATCCTGCGCGACGTGTCCGGCGACGGGCCGCAGCTGGTCGCGCTGCCCTTCGGGGGACACCGGCCCGGCTGGTGACGTCCGGCACGCCCTAGGCTGACGACGTGCGCATCGACCTCCACACGCACTCGCGTGCGAGCGACGGAACGGACACCCCCGCCGAGCTCGTGCGGGCCGCCGCGCGCTCCAGGCTGGACGTCGTGGCCATCACCGACCACGACACCGCGGACGGCTGGGCCGAGGCGGCCGCGACCGCCGTCGACGTCGGCATCACGCTGGTGCCCGGCATGGAGATCAGCACCGGGCTGCGCGGCCGCAGCGTGCACCTGCTCGCCTACCTGCCCGACCCCACCAGCCCGGCGCTGGCCGACGAGCTCAACCGCGTGCTCGCGGGTCGCGAGTCGCGCGTGCCCGAGATGCTGGACCGGCTGCGCCACCTGGGCATCGAGATCGGCGCCGACGACGTGCGCGCCGCCTCGCACGGGGCGGCGGCCACCGGCCGGCCGCACATCGCCGACGCCCTCGTGACGCTCGGCGTGGTGGGGGACCGCACCGAGGCCTTCGACCGCTTCTTGGGAGCCGGGCGCGCGGCGTACGTCAACAGGTACGCCGCTCCCCTGGAGGTGACGATCCGCGCGGTGACCGAGGCCGGCGGGGTGTCGGTGATCGCGCACCCGTGGGGCAGGGGCGGCCTGGGGCGGCCCGACGAGGCGACGCTCGCGCACCTGCACGACGTCGGGCTCGCCGGGATCGAGGTCGACCACCAGGACCACGACGCGGCCGCCCGGGACCAGCTGCGCGCGATGGCGCGCAACGTCGGGCTGGTCGCCACGGGATCGAGCGACTACCACGGCACCGGCAAGATCGACCACGAGCTGGGCTGCAACACCACCGCCCCGGACGAGTACGAGCGGCTGATGGAGCTGGCCCGCGAGGCCGGCGTACGCAGCGAGCGGGTGACGCCGCTGGTCACCGACGGCCCAGCGACTGGAACCGCTTGAGCAGCGAGGTCGGCACCAGTCGTCCGGCCGTCGCGATCGCCTTGTACTGAGCGCTCGGGATCGACCAGGCCTTCCCCTTCGCGTGGTCCTTGAGCGCCTGGGCGACCAGCTCGTCGGCGTCGAGCCACAAGAAGTCGGGGGCGGAGCCGCGGGAGACGTCCATGCGCTCGTGGAACTCGGTCCGGGTGAAGCCCGGGCACAGGCAGGTGACGGTGACGCCCTGGTCGCGGTACTCGTACGCCGCCCACTCCGAGAACGAGTTCACCCACGCCTTGGCGGCGCTGTAGCTGCCGCGGGGGAGGAACGACGCGACGCTCGAGACGTTGATGATCCCACCGCTCCCGCGCCCGGCCATCGGGCCGAGCGCCGCGTGGCTGAGCCGCATCACCGCGGTGACCAGCACGTCCAGCATCGCCTGCTCGTCGTCGACCGGGTTGTCCAGGAAGCGCTTCTTCAGCCCGAAGCCCGCGTTGTTGACCAGCAGGTCGATCGGGCGGTCCGGGTCGGCGAGGCGTGCCTCGACCGTGGCGAGCTGCTCCCGGTCGACCAGGTCGGCGACCAGCACCTCCACCGCGACGCCGTACGTCGCCGTCAGCTCGCTCGCCTCGGCCTCGAGCCGGGCCCGGTCGCGGGCGACCAGGACGAGGTCGTAGCCCTGGATGGCGAGCTGGTGGGCGAAGGACTTCCCGATGCCCGCGGTCGGGCCGGTGACGAGTGCGGTCTGCGACATGTCGCCGAGTCAAGCAGGTGCCTGCGAGATCTCGTCAGGTCGGTCCGGCATGATGGACGCAATGACCACGACACTCGCGATCGCCAACCAGAAGGGCGGCGTCGCCAAGACCACGACCGTCGCGTCGGTGGGTGCCGCGTTGGCCGAGCTGGGCCACTCCGTGCTGCTGGTCGACCTGGACGCGCAGGCGTGCCTGACCTTCTCCCTCGGGATCGACCCCGAGGACCTCGAGCTGTCGGTGCACCAGGTGCTCACCAAGGGCGTCGACCCCACCGAGGTCATCATCGCCACCGAGGACGGTGTCGACCTGATGCCGGCCACGATCGAGCTCGCGCGGGCCGAGGCCGAGCTGCTCACCCGCACCGGCCGCGAGCACGTCATCAAGACCATGATCGAGACGCTCGAGGAGGACGGCGCCGGCTACGACTGGGTGCTGCTCGACTGCCCGCCGTCGCTCGGGGTGATGACGGTCGCGGCGCTCACCGCCGCCGACGGCGTCCTGATCCCGCTGCAGTGCGAGACGCTCTCGCACCGCGGCGTCGGCCAGCTGCTCGACACCGTCCACGACGTGCGCCGCTTCACCAACCGCAAGCTCGAGGTCTGGGGCGTGCTGCCGACGTTGTACGACGGTCGCACCAACCACGCCCGGACGGTGCTCGAGACGATCTCGGAGACCTACGACCTCGAGGTCATCGAGCCGCCGATCCCGAAGACGATCAAGTTCGCCGAGGCACCCGCTGCCGGGCGCTCGATCCTCTCGACCAGCCGCAGCAGCAAGGGCGCCCGCGCCTACCGGGAGGCCGCGGAGAACCTCGTGGCTCGCTCGAAGCGTCCGAAGGCTCGCAAGAAGAAGGCGGGTCGCGCGTCGTGAGCGAGCCCCGGGGGACCCATCGCGCCGTACCCGTGCGGCCGCGCTACGGCCGACTCGTCGCCCTGGGCGTCTCCCTCGCGGTGACCGCGATCGCCGTGCTCGGGTCCGTCGGCGTGCTGCCCTTCTCGAACGGCGACGGGGCCTCCGCCCAGCAGGACTCCCCGGCCGACGACGCCGCCGCGATCGGGCGGGCGGCCCCGCCCACGGCGAGCGCCTCGGCGTCCGCGACGACCACGCTGAAGCAGGCGGCGTCCGGTTCGGCATCGGCATCGGCATCTGTGTCGGCGTCGGCGTCTGTGTCGGCGTCGGCGGACGAGGCCGAGGCGGCGACCGATCCGGCCCGCGACGTGACGCTCCCGGCCGACTCAGGCTCCGGGCGGCGCATCGTCTTCAGCGAGGGCCGGCAGCGGGTCTGGCTGGTCGGCACGGACGGCAAGGTGCAGCGCACCTACCTGGTCTCGGGCAGCGTCTACGACAACCTCGACCCCGGCACCTTCCAGGTCTACTCGCGCTCCGAGCAGGCCCAGGGCATCGACGACTCCGGGACCATGAAGTTCTTCGTGCGCTTCACCCAGGGCGACAACGCGGCCATCGGGTTCCACGACATCCCGGTCTCCGACGGCAAGCCGGTGCAGACCGCCGCCCAGCTCGGTACGCCGCTCTCGCACGGCTGCATCCGACAGAAGGAGGCCGACGCGATCGCGCTCTGGAAGTTCGCGCCGCTCGGCACCGAGGTCGTCGTCACCGCCTGACCTGCGCCGCTGGTCGAGCGCGCGCCGTGCCCGGTGCCAGGGAGTCGGCGGCCAGGCCGGCGGGGGTTGTTGGTGGGGGGTTCGCCCGCGGCGTACTTCTCAGGCATTTCCTGCACTTCTCAGGTGTTGCAACGCCCGAGAAGTGCGGGGATCCCCGGTGAACCGGGGATCCCTGGGGCCCATGAGGTCAAGGCGCCGCGGTCGTCGCGGCCTGGCGGTCGGCGGCGTACTTCTCAGGCACTTCCTGCACTTCTCAGGTGTTGCAACGCCCGAGAAGTGCGGGGATCCCCGGTGAACCGGGGATCCCTGGGGCGCACGAGATCATTCCGCGGCAGGAGCCTTGTCCGTACCACCCGTGCCACCAGCGCCGCCGGAGCGGCGACGACGGTTGCGGTTGCGGTTGCGGCTGGGACCGGCCGGGGCGTCGCCGCCTTCGGCGGGCGCTCCGGCACCAGCACCAGCACCACCGCCAGCACCAGCACTAGCAGGTGCCTCACCGCCGGAGCGGGTGCGCGTCCGGTTGCGGTCACGGTTGGACCGCTCGCCGCCGCGGTTGCGGTCACCGCCACGGTCCCGGTCGCCGCCACGGTCCTCGCGCGGCTTGCGCTCGACCGGCGCCGGGTCGACGATGCGGCCCTTGGTGCCGGGGGCGATGCCCTGGTCGTGGTAGAGGTGCTCGGAGGTCGAGTACGTCTCCTGCGGCTCGTCGAAGGGCAGGTCGAGCGTCTTGTTGATCATCTTCCAGCGCGCGATGTCGGGCCAGTCGACGAACGTGATCGCGGTGCCGGTGGCGCCCGCGCGGCCGGTGCGGCCGATCCGGTGGACGTAGGTCTTGTCGTCCTCGGGGCAGGTGTAGTTGATGACGTGCGAGACGCCGGCGACGTCGATGCCGCGCGCGGCGACGTCGGTGGCGACCAGGACCCGGATCTTGTCCTCGCGGAACTTCGCGAGGGCCTTCTCGCGGGCCACCTGGGCCATGTCGCCGTGCAGGGGGCTCGCGCTGAAGCCGCGCTCGATCAGGTCGTCGGCGACCCGCTGCGCCTGACGCTTGGTGCGGGTGAAGACGATGATCTTGCCGGCGTCCTCGGCCTGCAGCACGCGGCCGATGATCTCGGGCTTGTCGAGGTCGTGGGCCTGGTAGATGAACTGCGCGGTGGCCGGCACGGTCGCGTTCTCGTACGACGACTCGGCGCGGATGTTCATCGGGTGGCGCATGTGGGTGCGGGCAAGCGAGACGATCGCGGCCGGCATCGTCGCCGAGAAGAGCATGGTCTGGCGGGTCTCGGGGGTCATCGACAGGAGCCGCTCGACGTCGGGCAGGAAGCCGAGGTCCAGCATCTCGTCGGCCTCGTCGAGCACGAGCGCGTGCACGTGCGAGAGGTCCAGCGCGCGGCGGTTGGCCAGGTCGATCAGGCGACCGGGCGTGCCGACGACGATGTCGACGCCGCTCTCGAGCGTGTCGAGCTGGGTGTCGTAGCCGACGCCGCCGTACACGGTCAGGACCCGGAGGCCGAGGTCCTTGCTCGCGAGGTGGAGGTCGTTGGAGACCTGGAGCGCGAGCTCACGGGTCGGGGCGACGATGAGCGCCTGCGGCTTGCCCTGGGGCAGGTCGGCGTACGCCGGGTCGGTCATCGTGACGCTGCGCTGCAGCACCGGGATGCCGAACGCGAGGGTCTTGCCGGTGCCGGTGCGGGCCTGGCCGATGAGATCGGTGCCCAGCAGCGCGACGGAGAGGGTCATCTCCTGGATGGCGAAGGGAGTGGTGATGCCAGCGCGCTCGAGCGCGTCGCAGATCTCGGGCAGGACGCCGAGCTCTCGGAACGTGGTCGTCAGTGTCTTCTGCTTTCGTGAGTCAGCCGGGTGTCAACCGATTGAACGTCGGATGCGGCGGACTCAGAATGGTCTGCCGCGCACATGCGGCGAGGTTGCAGACGCGACCTCGGTCACCTGCAGTCTATCTGTAGGGTGCGCACGTGCCCCCATCCGCGCCGCCGCCCGCACCGGACGAAACACCGGTGGCCTTCCAGGACCCGCAGTACCGCGAAGCGGTGGTCGACCTGCTGGCGGCGATCGCGTACGGCGAGATCTCGGCCTTCGAGCGCCTGGCCGAGGACGCCAAGCTGGCGCCGACGCTCGAGGACAAGGTCGCGATCGCGACGATGGCCTCCGCCGAGCTCGGTCACGTCGCGCGCCTGCGCGAGCGCCTGAGCGCGCTGGGGGCCGACCCGTTCGCGGCGATGGCGCCCTTCCGAGCGCCGATCGACAAGTTCCACGAGCACACCGCCCCGGCCGACTGGTTCGAGGGCCTGATCAAGGCCTACGTCGGCGACGGCATGGCCAACGACTTCTACCGCGAGATCGCGGCCTACCTCGACGCCGACACCCGCGACCTGATCGTGGCCTCGCTCGAGGACTCCGGGCAGCACTCCGCCTTCGTGGTGGACCGGGTGCGCGCCGCCATCGCCGCCGACCCGCGCCTCGGCGGCCGGCTCGCCCTGTGGGGCCGCCGGCTGATGGGGGAGGCGCTCACGCAGGCCCAGCGGGTGGCCGCCGACCGGGACGCGCTGACCGCGCTGCTCGCCGGCGGGATCGACCGGCCCGGGCTCGACCTCGCCGCGCTCGGCCGGATGTTCGCCCGGATCACCGAGCGGCACGCCGAGCGGATGGCCGAGCTCGGGCTCGACAGCTGAGCCGGCTCAGGCGTGCCGGCGACCAGTGACGGTCGCGGTGAGCATCACCAGCACGGCCGCGGCAGCGACCTGCCAGCCGTGTCGCCACCAGTCGACGCCGTACGTCTCCGGGTCGAAGAGCTGGCGGTAGGCGAAGTCGCCCAGCAGGCAGCCGCCGATGCCGCACAGGATCGTCAGCCACAGCGGTACGTCGTCGCGCTGGCCGGGAGCGACCAGCTTGCCGAGCACGCCGATGACGGTGCCACCGATCACGGCCCAGAGCAGAGCGGTGATCATGCGGTGATCATGCTCCTAGGACGTCAGCCCCGGAAGCCGACCTGGCCCACGGTGCTGTGGCCCAGCTCGACGTAGGCGAGCTTCGCGACCGGCACGATCAGCCGACGGCCCTTGGCGTCCTTGAGGTTGAGCACCCCGTCGCCCGACACGGCGTCGGCGACGAGCTTCTCGAGGGCCTCAGCGGTCTCCTCGACGTCGATGGTCAACTCACGGGCGGCGTTCTGGACGCCGATCTTGACCTCCATGAGGTCCTCCTTCATTGCGGTTCTCGGGGGTGGTGCTCCGCGGTCGGGTGGTCCGCAGGTGGATCAGGGGTGGGTCAGTGGTCGTCGGTGAGCGGGTAGCCGCGGATGCCGCGCCAGGCCAGTCCGGCCACCAGGGCGGCGGCGTCGTTGCGGCTGATCTCGCCGGGGTCCGAGAGCCAGAACCGGGCGCTCACCTGAGCCATTCCCACGAGGGAGACGGCGAGCAGCCGCGAGGCGTCGTCCGGCAGCCCGGTGTCGTCGTGGATGACGTGCGCGATCATCGCCGCGCACTCGATGGTGACCCGGTCGACGTGCTCGCGCACGGCGGGCTCGTTGGTCAGGTCCGACTCGAAGACCAGGCGGAAGGCGCCGGTGTCGCTGGCGACGTACTCGAAGAAGACGTCCATCGTCGCCGCGACGCGGTGCTTGTTGTCCGGGGTGGACTCGAGCGCGTGGCGGGTGTTGTCGATGATCGTGTCGCAGGACCGGTCGAGCAGCGCGAGGTAGAGGTCGAGCTTGCCGGGGAAGTGCTGGTAGAGCACCGGCTTGGAGACCCCCGCGCGCTCGGCGATGTCGTCCATCGCCGCCGCGTGGTAGCCCTGGGCCACGAACACCTCGAGGGCGGACTCCATCAGCTGGGCGCGTCGCTCCCGCCGGGGCATCCGGGCGCCGCGAGGTCTCGCGGGTGCGTCGTACTGCTCTGCCGTCACGCGGCGAACACTACCCGTGGGGCGGTGCCGTCCGGATGACGGGACGCGGCGATCCGCGTGGGGCCGCGGCGGGGAACATGGCAGGAGCCGCGGTTGTTCGGACCGACGAGAGCAATTCCGACAGACATTTGTCAGAGCAATACCCGAGGAGTACGCCGTGTCCTTTCCCGCGCTCGTGGAGCCCGCGGCCGAGCTGACCATCGACGAGGTGCGTCGCTACAGCCGCCACCTGATCATCCCGGACGTGGGGATGACGGGTCAGAAGCGGCTCAAGAACGCCCGCGTGCTGGTGATCGGCGCCGGCGGTCTCGGCAGCCCCGCCCTGCTCTACCTGGCCGCGGCCGGCGTGCACACGCTCGGCATCGCGGAGTTCGACGAGGTCGACGAGTCCAACCTGCAGCGCCAGATCATCCACGGCCAGTCCGACATCGGGAAGTCCAAGGCGGTGTCGGCCAAGGAGTCGATCGCCGAGACGAACCCGTACGTCGAGGTGATCCTGCACGAGCAGCGTCTCGACAACGACAACGTCCTGGACGTCTTCAAGGGCTACGACCTGATCGTCGACGGCACCGACAACTTCGCGACCCGCTACATGGTCAACGACGCGGCGTACTTCCTGGGGATCCCGTACGTCTGGGGCTCCATCTACCGCTTCGACGGCCAGGCCTCGGTCTTCGCGCCGTCGCTCTCCGACGACGCGCCGTGCTACCGCTGCCTCTACCCCGAGCCGCCGCCGCCGGGCATGGTCCCGAGCTGCGCGGAGGGTGGCGTGCTCGGCGTGCTCTGCGCCTCGATCGGCTCGATCCAGGTCAACGAGGCCATCAAGCTGCTGACCGGCATCGGCGAGCCGCTGGTCGGCAAGCTGATGATCTACGACGCCCTCGAAATGGAGTACCGCAAGCTGAAGGTCCGCAAGGACCCCAACTGCGCGCTCTGCGGTGAGCACCCGACCGTCACCGGCCTCATCGACTACGAGGCCTTCTGCGGTGCGATCTCCGACGAGGCGGCCGACGCCGCAGCCGGCTCGACGATCTCCGTCACCACGCTCGAGCACATGATCAAGGAGCGCGAGGAGGGCACCCGCGACTTCTTCCTGGTCGACGTGCGCGAGCCGAACGAGTACGAGATCAACCGGATCCCGGGCTCGGTGCTGATCCCCAAGGGCGACTTCCTCAACGGCTCCGCCCTCGAGCAGCTCCCGAGCGACAAGCAGATCGTCATGCACTGCAAGTCGGGCGTGCGCTCGGCCGAGACGCTCGCGATCGTGAAGGGCGCCGGGTACGCCGACGCCGTGCACGTGGGCGGTGGCGTGGTCGCGTGGGTCAAGCAGATCGACCCCTCGCAGCCCACGTACTGAGCTCGCTCCGCGTAACCAGGCTCATGCACCCGTCGTTGACGGGTGCATGAGCCTTTCACGATCCCAGCTGGCCGCCGTGCTCGCGGCCGTGACCATCACGATCATGACCGCCGCCTTCCTGACCGTCGGCCCGTCCCGCGCCGACGGCGCCACCGCGTGGGCGCCGGCCGGCAGTGCAGCGATCCACCCCGGCACGATGATGTACACGGCGGGTGCCCAGTGCACCGCCAACTTCGTCTACACCGACGGGTCCGGCGCCGTGTACGTCGGCTACGCCGCCCACTGCGCGGGCACCGGCGAGGCCACCGACACCAACGGCTGCAACGTCAGCTCGCTGCCGCTCGGCACCAAGGTGACGTTCAACGAGGGCGGCAGCCTCCTCGACGAGGGGACGCAGGTCGGCACCGGCACCCTGGCCTACTCCTCGTGGGACACGATGAAGAAGGTCGGCGAGCGCGACGCCAACACCTGCGCCTACAACGACCTGGCGCTGGTGAAGGTCGCCGCCGCCGACGTCGCCAAGGTGAACCCGTCGATCCCGTTCTGGGGTGGCCCGACCGGCATCGATACCAACGGCACCGCCGCCGGTGACCGCGTCTACACCTTCGGCAACTCCAGCCTGCGCGCCGGTGTCGAGGTGCTCTCGCCGCACACCGGCGTCAGCCTCGGCGACGACGCCGCCGATGGCGGCTGGTCGCACCCCCTCTACACCGTGAGCCCGGGTGTGCCCGGCGACTCCGGCTCGGCGTTCGTCAGCGCCGACGGCAAGGCGATCGGCGTGCTGTCCACGCTCGGTCTCGCGCCCCTGCCGCTCTCGAACAACATCGGCGACCTCGGCAAGGAGCTCGCCTACGCCCAGCAGCACTCCGGCATCTCGGGACTGCGGCTGGTCAACGGCACGGAGGCCTTCTCGCCCGTCCTCTGACGCCTGGATCCACGCGGCGTGGCCCCGGCCAGGGTGTCCCGGTAGGTTGCCGAGCATGACCGCTCGGCGCGCCGGCACCCTGGCCGTGGCGCTGGTGGCCGCGGGGGTGCTGCTCTCGGTGCTGCTGGTGACCTGGGCCGCCTCCATCGGTCCGAGCGAGGTCCTGCACGGCGCCGGGCCGTCGCCGGCGACGCCGACCGCCGTACCGTCCAGCGCCGCGGCCACCCCGTCCAGCGACGACGAGACCGCTCCGGACCCGGACGACGGTCCGAACAACGCGGCCCTGCTCCGCGTGCTGGCCCTCGTGCTCAACCTCGCCACGCTGGTGGTCGCCCTCGTGCTGCTGGGCCGGATGCTGCGCTGGCTGGTCCGGGCCCGGCGCGTACGCCGCGCCCGTCAGCTGCGCGAGGCCGCGCTCGGCGGCTCCGGCTTCGCGGTCATCGAGCCCGGTGCGGCAGTCGCGCGGGAGCTGATCGCCGACGCCGAGGGGCAGCGCGACGCCCTGGCCGGGGACACCCCGCGCAACGCGGTCGTGGCGTGCTGGCAGCGGTTCGAGACCGCCGCGGGAGCCGCGGGGATCGAGCGGCGGGAGTGGGAGACGTCGTCCGAGCACACCATCCGGGTCCTGGACCTGGCGGCGGCCGACCCGGCCGCGGTCTCGCGGCTGGCCCGGCTCTACCGCGAGGCCCGCTTCTCCGAGCACCAGCTGACCGAGGACGACCGGGCCGCGGCGCTCGAGTCGCTCGAGGCGATCCACCGCACCATCGGGGCCCCGGCGTGAGGCGCCTGCGGACCCGGTGGGGTCGACGGCTCGTCGGCGGGGTGGCCGGGTTCCTCGGTGCCGAGCTGCTGCTCACCCTGGTCGACGCCGGTCCGGACCCGCTGCGGCTCGCCCTGCTCGTCGCGACCTGCACCGTGCTGCTGGGCCTGGTGCTCGACGCGCTCGACGACGCCGAGCCGTCCTGGAGCGTGGAGGTCGAGGAGCCGTCGGTGCGCGACTCTGGGGAGACCCGAATGGTGCGCTACGTCGGGCTGATCGAGGCCCACGAGTCCTCTCGCGCGCCCGACCGCGCCCTGCGCGACCGGCTCGGCGTCCTCGCCGACCAGGTCCTCCAGCAGCGGCACGGGCTGCGGCGCGACGACCCCGGAGCCGGCGTACTGCTGGGGCCCGAGCTGAGCGAGATGCTCGACGGTCCGCCGCGGCGTCTGAGCCGCGCCGAGATCTCCCACTACCTGTCCACGATCGAGGAGCTGTGAAGCGATGACCGAGCCAGTAGCCGGGACCCTGTCCGTGCGTCAGGCCGCCGACCTGGCCGGTCGCGTGGTCGCGGAGGTCGAGAAGGCCGTCGTCGGCAAGCGCCAGGCCCTGTGGCAGGTGCTGGCCGCCGTCCTGGCGAAGGGTCACGTCCTCCTCGAGGACTACCCGGGCCTGGGCAAGACGCTCGCGGCCCGGTCCTTCGCGCAGGCGCTCGGGCTCGACTTCCGCCGCGCGCAGTTCACCCCCGACCTGCTGCCGGCCGACCTCACCGGCTCCTTCGTCTACGACCAGCGCGAGTCCCGCTTCGAGTTCCGGCGCGGGCCGATCTTCACCGGGCTGCTGCTCGCCGACGAGATCAACCGGACCCCGCCCAAGACCCAGTCCGCGCTCCTGGAGGCGATGCAGGAGCGGCAGGTCACCGTCGAGGGCGAGACCTTCCCGCTGGCCGCGCCCTTCCACGTGCTGGCGACCGCCAACCCGATCGAGTACGAGGGCACCTACCCGCTCCCCGAGGCGCAGCTCGACCGGTTCCTGCTGCGGGTCAGCTTCGGCTACCCGTCGCCCGGCGAGGAGTACGACGTCCTCGCGCGGCGCCTCGACCGGCGCCAGGAGGAGGTCGAGCTGGAGCGGATCACCGACGCCGACGGCCTCCTGGCCATGCAGGCCGCGGTCGAGACGGTCACCGTCGACGAGAGCGTCGGTCGCTACTGCGTCGACCTCGCCACCGCCACCCGCACCCATGCCGACGTGCTCACGGGGGCCTCGCCGCGCGGCTCGCTCGGCCTGGTGCTGGCCGCCCGGGCCTTCGCCCTGATGCGCGGTCGCGACTACGTCATCCCGGAGGACGTGAAGGCGGTCGCCCGTCCGGTGCTCGCGCACCGGATCACGGTGCGCCCGGAGCTGTGGATGTCGGAGGCCAGCGGTCGCGGTGTCGTGGACGCCGTGCTCGCCAAGGTCGCGACCCCGAGCACGCTCGAGCGCCGATGAGCGTGCCGCGATGACCTCGCCCGACGCCCGGTGGCGCCCCACGGCGGCGCTCGGCCGGGCGCTCGTCACCGCCGCCGTCGCGGTCGCCGCGGCGCTGCTGTTCGGCGACCCGTCCCTGGTCGTGATCGCGGTGCCGTTCGTGGCGCTCTCGACCCTCGGTCTGCTGCACCGTCCCACGCGGGTGCCGACCTGCCAGGCGCGGCTCGACCACGTCGCGCTGCACGAGGGCCAGGGCACGACCTCGCGGCTGAGCGTCACGGACGCCGACGACGCGGAGTACCTCACCCGGTCGCACGGGCGGCCGCCGTACGTCGCGGTGCGGCCCCAGCGCGGCCAGGTCGGGGCGCTGCTGGCCGGGCCCGACGGACCGGCGCCGACGATCGAGCTCAGCCCACGGCGCTGGGGGCGTCGCTACCTGGGCGACGAGAAGGTGGCGCTGGTGACGCCGTGGGCCGGCTACCGGTTCGGTCCCGTGTCGCTGGCCGGCCAGCAGCTGCGCGTGCTGCCGACGACGGCGGCGTACGACTCGCGAGCCGACGCCCCGCAGCCCGTGGGCCTGGTCGGCGCGCACCGCTCGCAGCGTCCGGGCGGCGGCACCGAGCTGGCCGGGATCCGGCCGTTCATGGCCGGCGACCGGCTCCGCCGGGTCAACTGGCGGGTCTCCCTGCGGACGGGCGACCTGCACGTCGTCAGCACCCGCGCCGAGGAGGACACCGGCGTGCTCCTGGTCGTCGACGCGCTGGCCGACCACGGTGCCTCCGGTGGAGTGGACGGCACGCCGAGCAGCCTCGACCTGTCGGTGCGCGCCGCCTCGGCCATCGCCGAGCACCACGTCCGGTCGGGCGACCGGGTGGCGCTGCGGGTCGTCGGCCGGGGGCGTGAGCTCGTGGGCTTCGGCACCGGCGCCCGGCACCTGCGGCGGCTCCAGCACACGCTGGCCGGGCTGCGCGTCGGTGACGTCGCCGAGGCCGACGCCGGCGTGCTGCAGCTCGGGGTCACGGCCGGCACGGTCGTGGTCGTGCTCTCGCCGATGCTGGCCGAGTCGATCGGCGCGGTGGCTGCGACCCTCACCAGGCGGGGCGTGCCCGTGCTGGTCGTCGACACCCTGCCGCCGGACGTGCGCCCGGCGCTCGTGACGGAGACCGACCCGGAGGTCGCGGCGCTCGCCTGGCGGATGCGCAGCCTGGAGCGGGCAGCGGTGCTGCGGCGCCTGGCGTCGCTCGGTTGCCCGGTGGTCGCCTGGCGGGGTCCGGGCACCATCGACGACGTGCTGCGCCGGCTGGCCCGCCGGGCCGGTCAGCCCCGGGTGGTGGCCCGGTGAACGCGGCCCTCACCAGCGTCGCCGAGCTCTCGCGCAGCCAGCTGGTGCTGCGTGCGCTGATCGTGCTGGGACCGATGATCGCCGTCCTCGCGGCGGGCCCGGCCGGACACTGGCCGCCGTGGTGGGTGGCGGCCGGGATGCTGGCGCTGGCGGGCGTCTTCGCCGCCGTGCCCGAGTCCCCGGTCGGTGGGGGCGTGATGCTCGCGGTCCTCGGGTGGTGGGCGGTCGCGCTCGACGACGGGCTGCACCCGGCCGTGCTGGTGGCGGCGGTCGCCCTGCTGGTCACCCACCTCGCGTCGGTGCTCGCGTCGTACGGTCCGGGCGAGATGCCGGTCGAGCGGGCGCTGGTGTGGTTGTGGGTGCGCCGCGGCGCGGTGGTCCTGCTCGGCGTACCGCTGGTGTGGGGCCTCGCGGTGCTGCTGCGCGACCAGCCCGACCAGCCCGGGGTGTGGGTCGTGGGCCTGGTCGCGGGCCTGGTCACCACCGTCGTAGCGGCCGTCGTGCTGACCGCGCCGCAGCCCGGGGAGGACCGCGGATGAGCCTGGACCACGAGGAGTACGTCGAGCTGGTGCTGCGCTGCGTCGAGGCGGTGCCGCGCGGACGCGTGACGACGTACGGCGCGATCGCGGAGGTCGTCGGCGCGGTGGCCGGAGGCGGCGGCCCGCGGCTGGTCGGCAACGTGATGGCGTCGCACGGCGCCGGGATGCCGTGGTGGCGGGTGGTCCGGGCCGACGGGTCGCTCCCGCCGAGCCACCAGGACGAGGCGCGGCAGTCCTACCTCGAGGAGGGCACGCCCCTGCGCCCCTCGGGCAACGTCGACATCCGGCTCGCGCTGTGGCGCCCGCCGGCGCCCGACCTGCGTCGAGACACCTGAACCGGCTGTCGGACCGACGTCCTGAGAGCCACCTGGGGTGTCTCGACGGCTCAGGCCCGGCCCCGCGCCAGCTCGGCCAACCGGGCGAGGGCCTTCGGGAAGACCTCGGCGGGCGGGGTGACCAGCCCGGCGCCGACCTGGCCGACGCCGGCGACCCTGCCGGCCATGCCGGTGTTGATCTGCGGGAGGATCCCGGTGCGGCACACCAGGGAGACGTCGATCCCGGTGGGCGTGCCCTGGAACTCCAGGACCGGCACGGTCCAGCGCGGGTTCTCGCCGAGGGTGATCTCGTGCATCCGCCGGGTGGTCGCGAGCGCGTCCGGCACTGAGCCGCCGACCAGCCGCACGATCGCGGGTGCGGTGGCCATGGCGAAGCCGCCGATGCCGGCGGTCTCGGTGATCGCCGAGTCGCCGATGTCGGGGTTGGCGTCGTCGGGGCCGTAGCTGCCGAGGAAGAGCCCGTCGGCGAGCTGGGCCGGGCCGGTGAACCACTCGTCGCCGGTGCCCGCGACCTGGATGCCGAAGTCGGTGCCGTTGCGCGCCATCGCGACGACCATCGTGGAGCCGTCGATGCCCCGGGCGGCGTCGAGCGCCAGCTTGCAGGCGGGCATGGCGAGGTTGAGGAAGAAGTGGTCGTTGCCGCCGACGAACCGCAGGCCCTCGGCGATGTCGGCGGCGTCCATGCCGCTGGTGACCATGGCGGGGGAGAGGTCGCGCAGCAGCATCAGGGTGCCCGCGCGGTTGCGGTTGTGGGCCTCGTCGCCCATCTGCAGCATCTGGGTGAGGATGCCGGTGACGTCGACGGGACCGGCGGCGCGCACGGCCCGCTGCAGCAGCGGCCCGAGCACGTCGCCCATCCAGCGCAGCCGGGTCAGCACCTCGGGTCCGTAGGCGCCGTACCGCAGCACCTTGCCGAGCCCCTCGTTGAGCGAGCAGTACGTACGGCGACCCGTGGCCGCGTCCTCGAGCACGAACATCCACATGCTCGGCGTGACGACGCCGGCCATCGGACCGACGGTCGAGCGGTGGTGGCACGGCTCCAGCGAGACGTTGGCGCCGGACTCGAAGAGCGCCACGGCGTCCTCGGGGTCCTCGACCAGCCCCTCCAGCGCGGCCCCGGCCATCAGTCCGCCGCGGAGCGGCCCGGAGGCGCGCTCCCAGGCGATCGGCGGGCCGGCGTGCAGGAACTCGCCGCGCTGCAGGCCCAGCACCTCGGACGCCGGTGCGACGTCGACCAGGGTGGCCGTCACCCCGAGCACCGCGGCGAGGGCGCGCTCGTTGGCGGTACGACGCAGCGGGTCGGCCGCGACCGTCGCGAGGTGCGCCTCGGTGCCGCTCATCGGCGGTCGCCAGTCGACCCGGGTGACGGGCGTGGCCTGGTCGGCGATCGCGTCGGCGAGCAGGTCGGCGCCGACGTTGACGACGGCTTCGGGGGTGCTCATGCGCGGTCTCCCAGCAGCTCGAGGGCGCGGCGGGTGGCGCCGGCGTTGGACAGGTGGACCTCGGCGCCGGCCGCGACCAGTGCGTCGACCTGACGGGCGCGACCCTGGGGGTCGCCGGCGGTGCCGACGACGGCGATGACCACCGGCTGGCTCACCGTCGAGACCGCCGGCGCGAGCAGGGCGGCCGGGTCCGGCTCGGCCCCGTGCCCGAGCACCACGTCGAGCAGCAGCACCCCGGTCGCCGGGTCGGCCGCCGCCCGGGCCAGGTGCTCGAGGCGCAGGGTCGGGTCGATCATCGGGTGCGCCCGGCCCGAGGTGTAGTCGTCGTCGCCGAAGTCGACGAACGTGTGGCCGGCCCCGGTCCCGGCGATCAGCTGGGCCTCGCTCTTCAGGGTGCCGCCGACGAACAGCCCGCGGATGACGCCGCCGTCCGTCGCTCCGGTGGTCGAGTCCGGCGCCACCCCGGACACCGGCCACGTCGGCACGTCGCGGCCGAGCCGGCGCAGCACCGCCTCGGCCGCGGCGGTCAGGTCGGGCCGCCCGTCGCCCAGCAGCGCGAACTCGACCGGGGTGGCGAGCGCCGCGGCGTACGCCTCGATCTCGGTGGCGACGTCGGGTGCCGGCGGCTTGGAGACGACCACGATCAGCTCGACGCCCGGGTCCTGGTCGAGGCGGCGCAGGGCCTCGCGGGTCGAGGCGCCGCGGACCTCGGCGGAGAGGTCACGCCCGCCCACCCCGAGGGCCGAGGTGACCCCGACGCCCGCGTGGTCGAGGAGGGCGAGCAGCTGCTGGCAGCCGGTGCCGGAGGCGGCGACGATGCCGACCGGGCCCGGGGAGACGACGTTGGCGAAGCCCAGGCCGAGACCGCCGACCACGGCGGTGCCGCAGTCTGGCCCCATCACCAGGACCCCACGCTCGGCGGCCGCGCGCTTGAGGGCGACCTCCTGCTCGACGGGCACGTTGTCGCTGAAGACGAGCACGTCACGTCCGGCGTCGACCGCGTCCATCGCCTCGACCACGGCGCTCGGACCCGGCACGGAGACCACGACGATCGCGTCGTGGCCCGGGGTCCCAGCAGCGCGGCGCAGCGCAGCGGCCGTGGTGCGCGGCGGAGCGATCTCGGTCGACCCCTCGACCCGGCGGTTGGCGTCGCGCAGCGCCTGGTCGACGCCGGCGAGCGCCGCCGTGAGGGCGTCGGCGTCGGCCAGGCGCAGCGCGACGACGAGGTCGTTGGTGCTCGCCTCGGGCGGGACCTCGAAGCCCATCTCCGTCAGCACCTCGATGTTGAGGGCCGTCGCCATCGCGACCTGGGCGGCGAGCACCCCGTCGAGGCCCTGCACGGCGCGACTGACCTGGAGCAGGGTGACCGAGTCGGCGTACGCCCCGGGTCGTAGCTCCACGTGGTTGCTCGGCGGCGTGGTCATGCGGCTCCTTCGAGAGGGACGAGGTGGTCGAGGGCGACGCGGGCGCCGTGCAGCAGCCCGCGTCCCGAGGTGTGGCCGACGGCCGCGAGCCGCGTGGCGAAGTCGGGCTCCTCCGGCGTGCCGATCGCGGCGAGCCACCGGGCGAACTCCGGGATCACCTCGCCGTGCATCGCGCAGTCGAGCAGGGTCGCGGACAGCAGCGTGGTGCGGTCGAGGCAGGCGCGGACGGCGGTGTCGACCTCGTCGGTGGCGACGCCGGCGGCGCGGTGGGCCGCCAGCCAGCCGCAGAGCACGTCGTCGTCGTACGGCGTCAGCCCGTCGCCGCGCCCGACCATCGCGGCGACGTCACCCGGTGGCGGGCCGGGGGTCGTGGCGCGGGTGCGCACGCGGGGCACCCGGACGTCGACCACGCGGCCGACGGGCAGGGCCTCGCCGTCGAGGTGGAGGACGCCGTCGTCGATCCGTGCGCAGCGGGCCTCGGGCAGCGACGGCACCGCGGCGCGCAGGCCGCACGGCACGGCGGTCGCGCGACGGGAGAGCACGCCGAGGCAGCGACCGGCGACCTCGACGTACACGGCGTCGCGCCCGCGGTGCAGCACCGGCACCGGGCCATCGGGCGCCGAGGACAGCAGCGCCCGCACTCGCGGAGGTGCGCTGACCGGGATCACCTTCCCGACGCTATCGGGGGCGATTACGGTTTGGGGATGTGAGGTTGTGCCAACGCCTACGCCGAGGGAGTGCAAGTGTTGATAAGCGGTGACCGGGAGGAGCTCGCGAGTGCGGCTCTGGCGCGCATCGACGCCCTCCACACGGCGTTGACCCAGATCGTGCTCGAGGGCGGGAACCTCGACGGCATCGCGGCCGAGGTGAGCCGGGTGCTGGGCGTCGGCGTCGCCGTCACCTCGACCGACGGTCGGGTGCGCGCGGAGGCGCTGGGCGGCGACCACCAGGCGCTGCTCGCGGAGAAGGACCTGGTCGATCCCACCGGCCGGGTGCGGGTCGAGCGGATCGGCGACGGAGCCGGGCACGTGTCGCGGGTAGCGGCGGGGGGTGTCGAGCTCGCCCGCCTGGTGGCGGTGAGCCGCGAGCCGATCCCGCCCGACGACGTCCACGCGCTCGAGCGCGCCGCCGCGGTGGCCGCGCTGCTGATCACCCGCGAGGCCGCGGTCGCGGCGGTCGAGAACAAGTACCAGGGCGACTTCCTGCGCGACCTGCTGCTGCGGCGGACGGCGGCGCCCGCGTACGTCGCCGAGCACGCCGAGACCTTCGGGTGGGACCTCACCCGGCCGATGGTCGTCGTGGTCGCCGAGATCGACCCGAGCGACGACCTGGTGTCGGGCGCGCGGCGCCGGCAGTGGCAGGAGCGCTTCTCGGCGGCGTGGCGGCAGGTCGCGACCTCGGTCGCTCCCGACATCGCCACCGTCGACTTCTCCTCCGAAGTGGTCACGCTCCTGCCGCTGGCCGAGGAGGACATGGGCCCGGTGGCGGGCGACGACGTCGTACGACGCGCCGTCACCGCGGTGGCCGGGGACAAGGGCGGCGGGCGGCGCCCGTTCTCGGTCGGCGTCAGCCGGGTCGCCTCCGGCATCGAGGATCTGCCGACGGCGTACGCCCAGGCCCGGCGGGCCGTGGAGGTCGGGCGCCGGATCCGCGGCGGTGGGTCGACCACCTTCTTCGACCAGCTCGGCGTGCACCGGCTGATCGCGCTGATCCCGGACACCCCGACCGGGGCCGCCGAGCTGGGTGCGTTCGTCGACGACGTGCTGGGGCCGCTGGCCGAGGCGACCACCGAGGCCGCCGACCTGCGCGAGACGCTGCAGGTGCTGCTGGACACGAACTTCAACGTCGCCGAGGCCGCCCGCCTGCAGTTCTTCCACTACAACACGATGCGCTACCGGGTCTCCAAGCTGGAGCGGCTGCTCGGTCCCCTCTCGACCGACCCGCACCTCCGGCTGGACGTCGCGGTCGCCCTGCGGGTCCTCGAGATCACCGCGTGATCACGCCTCGGTTACGTCGTGGTCGGTGCGCCGACGCGCCCACAACTGATGCCAGCCGGAGCGGCGTTCCTTCGGCATCTGTCGCCGTCGAGGGTGTGTCATGGGCCTCACTAGGTTGAGCAGGACTCAGGGCCTGACCTGACACCGAAAGGGTGCTCACATGTCGATGTTCAAGTGGGACGTAGTCGATCCGGAGCCCGGCGAGGCCGTCGGTCCCCGCCAGCGGCTGCCGTGGGGCAAGACGGTGGGCGTCGGAGCCCAGCACGTCGTTGCCATGTTCGGGGCGACGTTCGTGTTCCCGATCGTCATGGGGCTCGACCCGAACCTCGCGATCCTCTTCTCCGGCGTCTGCACGATCCTCTTCCTGCTGGTCACCAAGAACATGGTGCCCAGCTACCTCGGCACCAGCGCGTCGTTCGTCGCCGGCGTCGCGGCGATCCGCGCCCAGGGCGGCGACTCCGCCGACGTGACGGGCGCGATCCTGGTGTCCGGCCTGGTGCTGCTGCTCGTCGGCGTGCTCGTGCACTTCGCCGGGTCCCGTCTGATCCACGCGGTGCTCCCACCCGCCGTGACCGGTGCGGTGGTCATGCTGATCGGCTTCAACCTCGCCCCGGTCGTCGCCAGCATCTACTGGCCGCAGGACCAGTGGGTGGCCCTGCTGACGGCGACGTTCATGGTCGTGGCGGCCTGCCTGTTCCCCGGCTTCTGGTCGCGGATCGCGGTGTTCCTCGCGCTGATCTTCGGGTACCTGATCTCGTGGCTCTTCGACAGCGTCTTCGGCCAGATCAACTCGCCGAACTCACTCAACAACATGACCGTGGAGGACCACGACCGGGTGACCTGGAGCGGGGTCAAGGCGGCGGACTGGATCGGCTTCCCCAGCGGCAAGCTCGCGGACGGCGTCGACGTCGTGCACGGCCCCAGCCTCTCCCTGACCTTCATCCTGCTGGTGCTGCCGGGCGTGATCGCCCTGATCGCCGAGAACACCGGACACGTCAAGGCGGTCGCCGAGATGACGGGTGAGGACCTCGACCCCTACATGGGCCGCGCGCTCGGCGCCGACGGTGCTGCGACCGCGCTGGCCAGCCTCTTCGGCGGCTCGCCCACCACGACGTACGCCGAGAACATCGGTGTCATGGGTGCGACCAAGGTCTACTCGACCGCGGCGTACTACGTGGCGGCGCTGGTCGCGATCCTGCTCGGGTTGTGCCCCAAGTTCGGGGCGGTCGTCAGCGCGACGCCCGGAGGGGTGCTCGGCGGGATCACGGTCGTGCTCTACGGCATGATCGGCCTCGTCGGCGCCAAGATCTGGGTCGAGAACCGCGTCGACTTCGGCAACCCGGTCAACCTGGTCGGACTCGCTGCGGGCATCATCGCCGGCATCGGCGGCGTGACCCTGAAGATCACCGACGACTTCTCGCTCAGCGGCATCGCGCTGGGCACGATCATGGTGATCGTCTACTACCACCTGGTCAACGCCCGCGGCCGGCACACCGATCGCACCTCCGGAGAGGTGACCAAGGTCCTGTGAAGCCAGCACCGTTCGACTACCGCCGGCCCGCGACGCTCGCCGAAGCGGTCGCAGCCCTGGCCGGCGAGCCGAACGCGAAGGTGCTGGCCGGCGGCCAGAGCCTGGTCCCGTTGCTGTCGATGCGGCTCGCGGCCCCCGCGATGCTCGTCGACATCAACGGGATCCCGGGCCTGGACGCGATCGAGGTCGTGACCGATGACGGGGTCGGCGGCGTCCGGGTCGGTGCGCTCGCCCGGCACGCCGCGGTCCTCGCCTCGCCCGAGGTGCGCCGCGTGCAGCCGCTCGTGTCGCTGGCCCTGGCCAACGTCGCGCACGCCACGATCCGCAACCGGGGTACGACGGTCGGCTCGATCGTGCACGCCGACGCGGCCGCCGAGATGCCCGTCGTCCTGTCGTTGCTCGCCGGTTCGCTGGACGTCGAGGGGCCGGGCGGACGCCGTACGATCCCGGCCTCCGAGCTCTACCTCGGCCCGCTCGAGTCGTCGGTGGGCCACGACGAGATCGCCGTGTCGGCGTACTTCCCGGCGCTCGCGCCGGGCGCCGGCGTCGCCTTCGAGGAGATCGCGCGCAGGCACGGCGACTACGCCCTCGTGGGTGCCGCCGCACTGGTGGACGGCGACTCGGTGAGGGTCGGCTACCTGTCGGTGAGCGACGTGCCGACCGTCGTGGACCTGAGCGGCGTCGCCGACGACGACCTGGGGGAGGCCGCGCTCGCGCAGCTCGATCCCGCAGCAGACATCCACGCCAGCGCCGCCTACCGCGCGCAGCTGGTCCGCGTGCTCACCGGGCGCGTGGTTCGATCGGCCCGAGCGTTCGCGGAGGAGGGCACATGACCGAGGAGCTCCACGACGTACGCCTCACCGTCAACGGCCACACCCACGAGATCCGGGTGCCCGCACGGCGGCTGCTCTCGGACGCGCTGCGTCACGACCTCAGGCTCACCGGCACCCACGTCGGCTGCGAGCACGGCGTCTGCGGCGCCTGCACGGTCCTGGTGGACGGCGCGCCGACGCGCGCCTGCCTGATGTTCGCGGTCTCCGCGGTCGACACCGAGATCACCACGGTCGAGGGGCTCACCAACCCCGACGGCTCCCTCGGCCCGGTGCAGCAGGCGTTCAAGGAGTGCCACGGGCTGCAGTGCGGCTTCTGCACGCCGGGCTTCCTGACCACGATCACCGCCGGCCTGCGCGACAACCCCACGCCCACGCACGAGGAGGCACGCGACATGATCGCCGGCAACCTGTGCCGCTGCACGGGCTACCAGAACATCGTGAAGGCCGTGGAGAGGGCGGCGGAGCTCTCATGACCACCAAGCTGATGGGCCAGAAGGTCCAGCGCGTCGAGGACCAGCGCCTCCTGCGCGGCCTGGGCCGGTACGTCGACGACGTGGCGGTCGAGCAGGACGTGCTGCACTGCGCGGTCCTGCGATCGCCCCACGCACACGCCCGGATCGTCGACATCGACGTGGAGGCGGTGCTCGACGTCGAGGGCGTGCACGCGGTCTTCACCTGGGAGGACCTGGCGTCCTGCACGCCGCAGATGGCCGAGCCGCTGCCGCTGCTGATCCCGCACCCTGCGCTGACCCACGGCCGCACGCAGTACGCGCTGGCCAAGGACGAGGTCAACTACGTCGGTGAGGCGATCGTCTTCGTCGTCGCTGACGACCGCTACGTCGCGGAGGACGCCGTCGGGCGGATCCGCGTCGACTACGAGCTCCTGCCTCCGGTGGTCGGGATCGACGCCGCGCGCGCTGCGCGGACGCTGGTGCACGAGGACGTGCCCGGCAACGTCGGCGCCCGCCTCGAGCAGCACGTCGGTGACGCACCGGCCGCGATCGCCCGGGCGCCCCACCGCCTGGAGCTCGACCTCACCGTCGAGCGCAGCGCCTGCATGCCGCTGGAGGGCCGCGGCACGGTCGCGCGCTGGGACCCCGACCTCAACCGCCTCCAGGTGTGGACCTCCACGCAGAGCTCGACCGGCGTCCGCGCCGCGGTCGCGGTGAAGATGGGGCTCGACCTCGGCCAGGTCGACGTGATCACCCCCGACGTCGGCGGCGGCTTCGGCGTCAAGATCAACCACCCGTGGCCCGAGGAGCTCCTCGTCCCAATGGCGGCGAAGGCGCTCGGTCGCACGGTGAAGTTCACCGAGGACCGGCGCGAGCACTTCATCTCCGCGGCGCACGAGCGCGGCCAGGTGCAGCACATCGAGGTCGGCTTCGACGACGACGGCCGGCTGCTCGGGCTCGACGTGGAGTTCTGGCACGACCACGGCGCGTACACGCCGTACGGACTGATCGTCCCGATCATCACCTCCACCCAGCTGCTCGGTCCCTACAAGCCGCAGAACTACCGCGTCGTCTTCGAGTCGATCTACACCAACACCGTGATGGTCACGCCGTACCGCGGTGCCGGCCGGCCGCAGGGCTGCTACGCGATGGAGCGCACGATGGACGCGATCGCGGCGTACCTCGGCAAGGACCGCACCGAGGTGCGGGCGGCGAACTTCATCCAGCCCGACGAGTTCCCCTTCGACCAGGGGCTGATCTTCCAGGACGGCCGCGAGCTGGAGTACGACTCCGGCGACTACCCGGCGATGCTGGAGAAGATCAAGGCACTGGTCGGCTGGGACGAGTTCCCGGCGTTCCAGGCGGAGATGGCGGCGCTCGGCCGGCGGGTCGGGATCGGGCTCGCGTGCTACGTCGAGGGCACCGGCGTCGGCCCCTACGAGGGCGCGCACGTGCACGTCGAGACCTCGGGCAAGGTCAAGGTCGCGACCGGCCTGACGACCCAGGGGCAGGGCCACGCCACGGTCTTCGCACAGCTCGTCGCCGACGAGCTCGGCGTGAAGTTCGAGGACGTCGAGGTGGTCACCGGCGACACCCGGCGGATGCCGTACGCCGTCGGCACCTTCGCCTCCCGGGCGGCGGTGATGAGCGGCTCGGCGATCCACCTGGCCGCCAAGCGGGCTAAGGAGAAGGCGCTCAAGATCGCGGCCGAGGCGCTGGAGGCCGACGAGAAGGACCTGCAGATCGTCGACGGCGTCGTGTCCGTCAAGGGCTCGCCGGGCACCTCGATCGATCTCGGCACCGTGTCCGTGCTGTCGAACCCGCTGCGCTACGCCTTCGACGAGGCCTCCAAGGCCGCGACCCAGTTCTCCGTCGGCGATCCCGGCAAGCCGCCGGTGCCCGAGGACGACGAGCCCGGCCTGGAGGGCAAGGACTTCTACTCGCCCGAGCGCGCGACGTTCGCCTCCGGCATGCACGCCGTGATCGTCGAGACCGACCCGGAGACGGCCGAGATCACCATCCTGAAGTACGCCGTCGTCCACGACTGCGGCCACCTGATCAACCCGATGATCGTCGAGGGTCAGATCCACGGTGGTGTCGCGCAGGGCGTCGGCGGAGCCCTCTACGAGCGGATGGCGTACGACGAGTCGGGGCAGCTGCTCAATGCGTCGTTCATGGACTTCCTGATGCCGTACGTCACCGAGGTGCCCGACGGGATCGACATCGACCACCTCGAGACGCCGTCACCGCTGAACCCCCTCGGCATCAAGGGCGCCGGCGAGGCGGGCGTGATCCCGTCCGCCGCCGTCTTCGCCGCCGCCATCGAGGACGCGGAGGGGATCGTGATCACGGCGATGCCGATCTCGCCGTCCGAGCTGTACGCCCTGCGACTGGAGAACTCATGAAGATCGCCGGATCCAACGTCGTCCCCTACCCCGTCGAGACGGTGTGGGAGGCGATCCTGGACCCCCGCGTGCTGGTGGCCACGATCCCCGGCTGCGAGCGGCTCGCCGCGACGGGGGACAACGCCTACGACATGACGGTCACCGCCGGCGTCGCCGCGATCAAGGGCACCTACCAGGGCTCGTGCGCGCTCTCTGACCTGAGGTCCCACGAGTCGCTGGTGATGCGGCTCTCCGGCGCCGGCGCTCCGGGCACCATCGACGCCACGGTCCAGGTCCGCTTCGGCGAGGCCGAGCCGGGCGTGACCCGGATCGACTACGAGGCAGACGCCGTCGTCGGCGGCATGGTCGGTGGCGTCGGCCAGCGGATGCTGACCTCGGTCTCCAAGCGGATGGCGGGCGAGTTCTTCGGCAACGTCGCGTCCGCGATCGGTCACGGCCCGTCGACGGTGGCCGAGCAGGGCGGAGCGCCGGCCCCGAGCGCTATCGGGACCTCCGTGGCCGACGCGGCCCCGGCGGCGGTCTTCACCGCCCCGACGAAGGCGGGAGGCGTCTCGTCCCAGGACGACTTCCTCAAGGGCATCGCGGTCGGAGCCGGGCTCGTGGTGCTGGGCGTCGTCGTCGGGCGGCTCTTCGGGCGCCGATGACGATCTCCGTCGAGTCGACCGCGCGCGACCAGGTCGCCGCCGTACGACGCCGCGAGATCTCGGCGCGCGAGCTGCTCGAGCTGCACCTGGAGCGGATCGCCGTACGCAACCCCGAGCTCAACGCGATCGTCTCCCTCGACGAGGAGCGCGCCCGCGCCGGAGCCGCCGCGGCCGACGAGGAGCTGGCGTCCGGCGCGGAGGTCGGTGCGCTGCACGGGCTGCCGTTCGCGTTCAAGGACACCCACGGTGTGGCGGGGTGGCGCACGACGTACGGCTCACCGCTCTTCGCCGACCACGTCGCCGAGCACGACGACCTGATCGTGGAGCGTGTGCGCCGGGCCGGCGTCGTGGTGCTCGGCAAGACCAACGTGCCGGAGTTCGCCGCCGGCTCCCACACGTTCAACCGGGTCTTCGGCCTGACCCGCAACCCGGTCGACCCGACGCGCTCCGCCGGTGGCTCGTCCGGGGGAGCGGCGTGCGCGCTCGCGTCGGGGATGGTGCCGCTGGCCGACGGTTCGGACATGGGCGGGTCGCTGCGCAACCCGGCGTCGTTCTGCGGCGTCGTCGGCCTGCGGCCGTCGCTCGGCCGGGTCCCGGAGTGGCCGCTCTACAACCAGTGGGAGACGACGTCCGTCGGCGGACCGATGGCCCGCAACGTGGGCGACCTGGCCCTGCTGCTCTCGGTCATGGCCGGCCCGGACCCGCGGGCCCCGCAGGCACTGACCGACGCCGGCGCGTCCTTCGGCCCTCCGCTGGCGGGCTCGCTCGCCGGGCTGCGCGTGGCGCTCTCACCCGACCTCGGAGGCGCCTTCGAGGTGGACACCGAGGTCGCCTCGATCGTCTCCTCCTCCGCCGCTGTCTTCACCTCCGCCGGCGCGTCGGTGACCGATGCCCACCCCGTGCTCGCCGAGGCCGACGACACCTTCCGCACCCTGCGCGCCTGGCACTTCCAGGCGAAGTTCGGCCTGATGCTCGCCGCCTCGCCCGACGAGTTCAAGCCCTCGCTCGCCGACAACATCCGGGCGGGGGCGTCGCTGACCGGAGCCGACGTCGCCCGCGCGTACGCCCAGCGGACCGCGCTCTCCGACCGCATGCGCGACTTCTTCACGGCGTACGACGTCCTGGTGCTGCCGGTCTCGCAGGTGCCGCCCTTCCCGGCCGACCAGGAGTATCCGGCGTCGATCAACGGCCGGCCCATGGACACCTACCTCGACTGGATGCGCGCGGCGTACTTCATCACCGTCACCGGCTGTCCCGCCATCTCGGTGCCCTTCGGTACGACGGTGGACGGCCTGCCGGTCGGCATCCAGATCGTGGCCCCTCACGGGCGGGACCGGTCCCTGCTCGAGGTCGCGGCCGCCTTCGAGGCCGCGCTCGCGTGAGTCGGATCGGCTCGGCACGCGCGCTCTGTTGAGGGCGGCAGGTCCGGTGGTCGAGGGGGCGCGCCAGCGCCGTCTGGAAGCGGCGCGCGCCCCGGTGGTTGAGGGGGCGTGCCAGCGCCGTCTCGAAACCCGCCTGTCTCGGTGGTTGAGGAGGCGCGCCAACGCCGTCTCGAAACCCCGTACCCCCGGTGGTTGAGGAGGCGCGCCAGCGCCGTCTCGAAACCCCCGCAGCGCAGGCAGGGCAACGTGCGCGCAAGTTGTCGGACTTATCGGCCTATTGGCGTCGGGTGAAGGTGACTTTCCCGTTGTGGTGCTTCTGCATCTCGTACGTCGGGTCGTGGGCTCGGGCGTGGTGTCTTGGGCAGAGGAGTCCGGCGTTGTCGAGGTCGGAGGCGCCTCCGTCGGTCCATCTGGTCCAGTGGTGGGCGTGGCACATCCA
>NZ_KK211172.1:196962-323077 GCF_000620705.1 Nocardioides sp. URHA0020 | reverse complement strand
AGCACCTGCCGGTGTGGCAGGAGACGATCCTGCTGCTGGGCATCGCGCTGGTGCTGGCGGTGGTGATCAAGGCGTTGTTCGTGCAGGCGTTCTACATCCCCTCGGAGTCGATGGAGCCGGGGTTGATCAAGAACGACCGGATCCTGGTGGAGAAGCCGTCGTACTGGTTCGACGGTCCCGAGCGCGGTGACGTCGTGGTGTTCAAGGACCCGGGCGACTGGCTGCAGGGCGAGGAGTCGGCCGGCCCGTCGGGCCCGGTGGCGAAGGTGCTGTCGAAGGTCGGGCTCTACCCCTCGGGCGGTCATCTGGTGAAGCGGGTGATCGGCGTCGAGGGTGACGTCATCACGTGCTGCGACACCAAGGGCCGGATCTCGGTCAACGGTCAGGCGCTGAACGAGAAGGACTACGCCCGCCGCGGCGGCGGCTGCTACGGCCCGATGCCGCGGGGCAAGGCGCACTGCGACTGGACCGTCGGCCCGGTGCCCGACGGCAAGATCTTCGTGATGGGCGACAACCGCAACAACTCGGCGGACTCGAGCTTCCACGCCTGCCTGGACACCCCCGACTGCCAGGACAGCCCGTACGTCGACGCCGACGACGTGGTCGGCAGGGTCTTCCTGCTGCTGTGGCCCAGCGACCGGTTCGAGTTCCTGCACCGACCCGCGACCTTCGCGGACGTCCCCGACGCGAAGTGACCGCGCACGAGGTCGGTGGGGACGCGTGAGCGCGCTTCCCCGCGGCGCCACGGTCCGGCGCGATGCCGGGCTGTACGGCTACGAGCGCGCGCTGAGGCGGCACGGGATCGAGCCGATCGCCGGCGTGGACGAGGCCGGCCGGGGCGCCTGCGCGGGCCCCCTGGTGGCGGGCGCGGCGATCCTGCCCGCGGGCAGGGCCGGGGTCATCCCGGGCCTGGCCGACTCCAAGCTGCTCACCGAGAAGGCGCGGGAGCGCTGCTACGCGCAGATCGTCGAGCGTGCCGTCGCCTGGTCGGTGGTCTCGGTCTCGCACGAGGAGTGCGACCGGCTCGGCATGCACGTGGCCAACATCGAGGCGCTGCGACGCGCGGTGGCGCTCCTGGAGATGCCGCCGGCGTACGTGCTCACCGACGGGTTCCCGGTCGACGGCCTCGGCGTGCCCGGGCTGGCGGTCTGGAAGGGCGACCGGGTCGCGGCCTGCATCTCCGCGGCCTCGGTGCTCGCGAAGGTCACCCGCGACCGGATGATGACCGAGCTGGACGCCGCCTGGCCGGCGTACGACTTCAAGACGCACAAGGGATACATCACCGACGTGCACACCGCGGCGCTGACCGAGCACGGCCCGTCGCCGATCCACCGGATGCGGTTCGTGAACGTACGGCGCGCCGCGGGCCTGGAGCCGGTGTCAGAGGCGCTGGGGGAGCCCGAAGGTGGTCCGGACCCCGCTCGAGAAGAGCACCGACTCGGGCGCTGAGTCGACCAGGCCGGGCAGGCCCGCCGCGGCCATCAGGGTGTCCTCGACGTGGATCGCGCGCGCCCGGCGCAGCGGCCACGGGCCATGGGTGTTGGGCACCCAGAGCGTGCGGCCGGCGACCGTGGTGTGCAGCCCGAACCGAGCCGTGAGGAAGAGCTCGAGCGGGCCCGGCTCGGCGATCGGCTCGCCGACCTGGACGTCGATCCGACCGCCGACACCGGTCCGGCGCCGTCGGGAGCGGTAGGAGACCGTCTTGCCCTCGGGGCGCCGGCCGAGGTCGGCGGGCTGCACCGAGAGCCGTGCCCACTGGTAGGGCACGCCGAGGCTGAGGCGCGCGGCTGCCACGACCGCCAGCCGATCGGCCTCCAGCGAGCGGAAGACGACCCCGTGCCGACCGGCGTCGTCCACGGAGTAGAGCCGCACGTTGGTCTCGGAGAAGGTGCCGAGGCGAGGGACCGGCCCCCTCTGCCCCAGGCCCGCGTCGACCATGCGGAAGGGGATCAGCCCCACCCAGCTGCTGCCGTCGTGCACGTCGGGGCGCACCCCGCGGGGCAGCAGCGGGGCCACGACGTCGGGGTCGACGCGCCAGTGCAGGAACGAGATGTCACGCCACCACTGGCTCAGCACCTGGCGGGTCGGCAGCGGTGGTCCCTGGCCCTGCACCTCGTCGCGCACGGGTCAACCATGACAGTCGCCCCTTCATCGGCGCGCCGCAGGCGTGGCGGCGTACGGGCTCGGGGTGCGGGATAGAGTCGCTGTCGTGAGCACGGAGGACCTCGAGAAGTACGAAGCCGAGATGGAGCTGACGCTCTACCGTGAGTACCGAGACGTCGTCGGCATCTTCAAGTACGTCGTCGAGACCGACCGCCGCTTCTACCTCTGCAACCAGGTGGACGTGAAGGCCCGCACCGAGGCCGGCGACGTGTTCTTCGAGGTCTCGATGAGCGATGCGTGGGTGTGGGACATGTACCGCCCCGCCCGCTTCGCCAAGAACGTCAAGGTGCTGACCTTCAAGGACGTCAACGTCGAGGAGCTCAGCCCGACCGAGATCGACCTGCCGAAGCCCTGAGCGGAGCGCTGGTCGGGCGGGTCACTTGACGCGGATCCGCCTGGTGCTCGCCGTGCAGTTGTTGGTCTCCCTGAGCTCGCTGACCTTCGCCGTGTCGTCGGCGCAGCCCAGGACGTAGTACCTGCCCTTCGCCGTCGACGTGGGCACCTTCA
Organism: Nocardioides sp. URHA0020; assembly: GCF_000620705.1. Taxonomy (GTDB): domain Bacteria; phylum Actinomycetota; class Actinomycetes; order Propionibacteriales; family Nocardioidaceae; genus Nocardioides. The sequence continues at coordinate 320,407 of NZ_KK211172.1, read as the reverse complement.
CGCTGCGCGAGCCGGCCCTGGTCGCACCCGCACCGACGCGGGCCAGGGCGAGGGAGCCCGTCAGCCGCTTGTCCCCGGCGTTGCGGACCTTGTCCTTGGACAGGTAGAACCTGGTCACGGAGGCTCCCGCGGTCCCGAAGCCGATGTTCTTCGTCGAGGTGCCCGCGGCGAACGTCGCGCCGCGGACGCGCGTGGCCGGCGGGTTCTTCGTCGACAGCACGCGCAGGTCGGGCTTGCCCGGGGTGACGGTGACCTTCTCCGCGGCGGCGCCGCAGTTGTCGGCCTCCGACGTCTCGGCGACGACCTTGGCGGCGTCGGCGCACGCGAGCAGGAAGTAGGACCCCGTCGGGGTGGTCCCCGGGACGGTCACCTTCGCCGAGCCGGAGGCAGCCACGCCCTGGGTGAGGGCGGGCACCGGGCGGCCGCCGGAGAGCAGGCGATCACCCGCGGCGTGGGTCGCGGTGGCGGCGAGGTAGTAGCGGGTCGTGCTGGACGCGGCGGGGCCGCTGCCGGCGTTGACCGTCTGGTCGGTCACGGTCATGGTCGTGCCGCGGTGCACCGACGCCGGGGGGTTGGCGACCTCGCCGATGACGAGGTCGGGCCTGCCGAGCTGCCCGGAGGTGTTGAGGCCCCAGCAGATCACCGTGCTGTCGGCCCGGACCGCGCAGCTGTGAGCGCCTCCGGCCGCGACCGCGGCGGCGGTGCCGAGGGGGGAGGTGAGCTGCCCGGCGTCGTTGCTCCCACGGCAGGCGATGAGGCCGCTCGTGCTCACGGTGCACGTGTGGGAGTCACCGGCCGAGACCGCGACGTACGTGCCGGTCGTCGAGCTCGGGGCCTGGCCGTCGGTGTTGTCCCCCCAGCAGGTCAGCGAGCCGTCCACCTTGAGGCCGCACGTGTGGGTGCTGCCGGCCGTGACGGCTGAGAAGAGCCCCGCCGGTGCGGTGGCCTGACCGCTGGTGTTGAGCCCGACGCAGGTGGCGGTGCTGTCGGTCCTGATCCCACAGACCTGACGGGCGCCCGTGGCCACCGCCGTGAACGTCCCGGCCGGCGCGGCGGTCTCGCCGAAGCACGCCATGGTCCCGTCGAACTTGAGCGCGCAGGTGTTGTTGCCGCCGGCGTCGACGGCGGCGTACAGGCCAGCGCTGGTGGCCGTCTTGCCGAACGCCGTGTCGCCCCAGCACTCGAGGCTCCAGTCCAGGTGGATGCCGCACGTGTGGGTGGCGCCCGCCGACACGGCGCGCCAGGAGCCGGCGGGGACGGTCGACTGACCGAGCGAGTCGGCGCCCCAGCACGTCAGGGCATGCGTCGCGGTCACCTCGCAGGTGTGCGCCCCACCCGCCTCCAGCCGCACGCGGTTGAAGTTGCCGGACGGCTGCGTCAGCTCGCCCTGGGTGTTGTTGCCCCAGCACGAGACCGCCCCGGGGAGGGTGATGGCGCACGAGTGGGTGGCACCGATGGCCAGCGCGGTGGCGGTCAGCCCCTCGGGCACGGTGGCCTGGGCCTGGGCGTCATTGCCCCAGCAGGTGACCGTGGTGTCGGAGCTGACGGCGCACGAGGTGCGGCCACCGGCAGCGATGGACGTCCACGTGCCACTGCTGGGTCGGGTCGAGACCTGGGTGAACTCATCGGTGCCCCAGCAGGCGATGCTGTGGTCGGTCGCGATCGCGCAGCTGTGCCGGTCGGCCGAGGCCAGCGAGGTGTAGGTGCCCGGGGGCGGCGTGATCATCGCCTCGTTGAAGTCGTCGTCACCCCAGCACACCAGCGTGCCGTTGGTCCTGATCGCGCAGGTGAAGTCGTAGCCCGCGTCGATGGCCTTGAACGTCCCCGGCACGTCGGCGGCCTGCCCCAGGCCGTTCCATCCCCAGCAGTCGATGGTGCCGTTGGTCCGCAGCCCGCAGGTGTGCATGCCCCCTGCGGTGATCGCGGTGAAGGTGGTGTCGGGTGGGGCGTCGACCTGACCGAAGCTGTCGTCGCCCCAGCAGGTCACGGTGCCGGCCACGGCCAGGGCGCAGGTGTGGGAGCTGCCGACGGCGACGCTCGTGAACGTGCCGGTCGGCGGCGTCGAGTTGCCGGCGAGGTCGTTGCCCCAGCACACGATGCTGCCCTGGGGCCGGACCGCGCAGGAGTGGTTCCCGCCGGCGTCCACGACGCCGCCGGACTCGACCTGTCCGGACGCGGTGGCGAGGATCGGACGGGCCGTCGCAGCAGGAGCCGGGGGGCTGGGGACCGAGACCAGCAGGGCGGCCACGAGGACCGCCGCCGAGCCGACGGAGCGTGCGCTGTGCCGGAGAGCTCGAAGTGTCGGCATGGCTGGCCTTCCTGGGATGAAGCGTCCGATTCCGACCCCGAGCGTCGCTGGCGCGAACGCTACGCGTCTGCCGCCGGCTCCGGGCGAGAACGAGGTGGGAACCGGCCAGCGGGCCACTTCTTGTCCACAGGCCCGTCTCCGGCAGCGCGGTCCACAGGCGCCGGCACGCGCGCCCCCACCCGTCGGCGGTGGCCGCCAGGGTTGCGGTCAGGAGGTCGTGGGATGACGAGTTCGGCAACGGTGAGGCAGGCGCTCGGGGCGTACGGCGAGTCCGTGGCGGCGCGCCACCTGGTGCAGCAGGGGATGGTGTTGCTCGAGCGCAACTGGCGCTGCGAGGCGGGGGAGATCGACCTCGTGCTGCGCGACGGTCGGGTGCTGGTGGTCTGTGAGGTGAAGACCCGCAGCAGCACGTCGTACGGCACTCCGCACGAGGCGATCACCGACCCGAAGCTCGACCGGCTGCGTCGCCTGGCGATGCGCTGGCAGACGGAGCGCGGGCTCGCCGTGCCGGACGTCCGGATCGACCTGGTGGCGGTGCTGCGGCCACGTCGCGGGCCCTCCGTGGTCGAGCACGTCCGGGGGATCGGCTGATGCCCTTCGCCACCGCCCGGACGGTCTCGCTGCACGGGGCCGTCGGTCATCTCATCGACGTCCAGAGCGACGTCTCGCCCGGGCAGCCCGGTCTCACGATGGTGGGTCGGCCCGACGCCACCCTCCAGGAGGGGCGGGACCGCTGCCGGATGGCGATCATCAACAGCAGGCTGGTCTGGCCCACGACCAAGCGCATCACGATCCTGCTCTCACCCGCCGACCTCCTCAAGAGCGGCACCCACTTCGACCTGGCGATCGCGGTGTCGGTGCTGGCCGCCGACGGCGGCGTCCCGAAGTCGATGCTGGCCGGGACGGCGTTCGTCGGCGAGCTGACCCTCGACGGCAACCTGCGGTCGGTGACCGGGGTGCTGCCGATGGTGCTGGCAGCCGCCGAGCGCGGCGTGCGCCGGGTCTTCGTGCCCGAGCCGCAGGCCAGCGAGGCGGCGATGGTGCCGGGCATGGAGGTGTTCGGCATGCGATCGCTGGCTCAGGTGGTGGCCGAGCTGCGCGGCGACGAGGTGCCCGAGGCGCCGCCGGTCGCGCCGATGTCGGGCGCCCGGCTGCTGAGCTGGCGGGGGGAGGAGCGGCTCGAGGAGACCGACATGTCCGACCTGCTCGGGCTGGCCGACGTGCGGTACGCCGTCGAGGTCGCGGCGGCCGGGAGCCACCATCTCCTGCTGTCCGGGCCGAAGGGGGCGGGCAAGACCTCCGTCGCCGAGCGGATCCCCGGGATCCTGCCCGACCTCACCCGCACCGAGTCGCTCGAGCTGACCGCGCTGCACTCCCTGGCGGGCATCCTCGATCCCGGGCAGGGCATGGTCGTCCGGCCGCCGTACTCCGCGCCCCACCACGACGCCAGCAAGGCCAGCCTGATCGGCGGTGGCCGCGGCCAGGTGCGACCGGGGGAGGTGAGCCGGGCGCACGGCGGGGTGCTCTTCCTCGACGAGTTCCCGCTCTTCCGCAGCGACGTGATCGAGGCGCTGCGACAGCCGCTGGAGAGCGGCGACGTGACGATCGCGCGTCAGGAGGAGTCGGTCACCCTGCCGGCCCGGGGCATGGTGGTGCTGGCCTGCAACCCGTGCCCCTGCGGCAACTACAGCAGCGACCCGGGGACGAGCCGCTGCAACTGTCGGGCGCCGCAGCTGCGCGACTACCGCGCCAAGGTGACGGGCCCGGTGGCCGACCGCGTCGACATCGTGCGCAACCTGATGCCGCTGACGAGGGCCGACCGCGGCGACCGGCTCGTGGTGCCCGAGTCCTCCGCCGCGATCCGCGAGCGGGTGGCCGCCGCCCGGCTGCGCCAGGCCGAGCGGTACGCCGGGGAGAGCTGGGGGCTCAACGGGCACGCACCCGGCCCGGTCCTGCGGGAGCGGTGGCCGCTCCCGCTGCCGGCCCAGCAGATGATCGACGACGAGATCTACGACGGCCGGCTCAGTCGTCGCGGCGGCACCCGGGTGCACCGGCTCGCGTGGACGGTGGCCGACCTGCGTCGGCGCGACCAGCCGGGCTCGGCCGAGGTTGCCGTGGCGCTCCGGTTGCGGACCGGTGACCCGCTGCTGCTCGACATGCTGGAGCGGGCCTCATGACCGCCTCCGACGCCGACCGCCTGGCCCGGGTGGCCCTGACCCGGATCGCCGAGCCGGGGCACGTGGGACTGCTCGGCCTGGTGGCGGCCACCGGTGCCGAGGCCGCGCTGGCCGAGCTCAGCGCCGACCCGGTGCTCGGCCCCCGGCTCGACGCGGTCGACCCCGAGCGTGAGCTGGCCGCGGCCGCGCGCCGAGGCCTGCGCTTCGTCGTGCCCGGTGACGACGAGTGGCCCCCGGCGCTCGACGACCTGCAGACGGCGGAGCCGGTGCAGGAGCGTGGAGGAGTCCCGCTCGGGCTGTGGGTCCGTGGTCCGCTGCGGCTCGACCAGCTCGCGGGATCGCTCGCGGTGGTGGGTGCTCGCACGGCGACGACGTACGGCAGCGATCTCGCCGCGGACCTGGCGGCGACCGTCGGCCAGGCGGGTCGCGCGATCGTCTCTGGTGCGGCGTTCGGGATCGACTTCGCCGCGCACCGCGGTGCGATCGCCGTCGGCGCGCCGACCGTGGCCGTGCTCGCCTGCGGCGCCGACCGGGTCTATCCGCAGGCTCACCAGCAGCTGATCGACCACCTGGCGGCCGAGGGGGCGGTGGTCTCCGAGACGGCTCCGGGCGGGGCGCCGATGCGGGTCAGGTTCCTGTCCCGCAACCGGATCATCGCCGCCCTGTCCGGGGGCACCGTGGTGGTCGAGGCAGCTCTGCGCAGCGGTGCCCTCAACACCGCCAACTGGGCCGGCCGCCTCAACCGACCGGTGATGGGCGTGCCCGGCCCGGTCACCAGCGCCTCATCGGCCGGGGTGCACCAGCTGATCCGGACGGGGGCGGCGACGCTGGTGACCTCCGGCGAGGACGTGCTCGAGCTGCTCGGCGCCGCGGGGGAGCACGTGCTCGACATCCCGCGCGGCAAGGACCGGCCACGCGACGCGCTGAGCCATCTCCAGCGTCGTGTGCTCGACGCGGTGCCGGTGTCGCGGGGAGCGCCGTCCACGTCGGTGGCACACGTCGCCGGCCTGGCGGCCGAGGAGGTGCACGCGACGCTGCTCGCGCTCGAGGCCCGCGGGATGGTCGAGGTCGACGACGACGGCTGGCGGCTCGCCGCCCTCGCTCACGACTGAGGGGACCCCGCGTTCCTAGAGTGGAGCCGTGACGGATCAGGCCGACGAGGTCGAGGTGGCCGACGGGCTGCCGGGAGCGATGCTGGAGCTGCTGGCGGCGTACGAGCGCCACCTGGCGGTCGAGCGCGACCTGACCCCGCACACGGTCCGGGCCTACCTCGCCGACGTCGGCAGCCTCCTCGACCACACCGCGCGGCTGGGGGCGACGGACGTGAGCGGGCTCGACCTGCGGACGTTGCGCAGCTGGCTGGCCAAGCAGCAGACGATGGGCCGGTCGCGCACGACCATCGCCCGCAGAGCGACCGCAGCGCGGGTGTTCACCGCGTGGCTGACCCGCACCGGACGCATCCCGACCGACGTCGGCGCCAGCCTGGGGTCGCCGAAGGCACACAAGTCGCTGCCGCCGGTGCTGCGCGCCGACGAGGCGGCTGACCTGATCCGGGCGGCGACCGAGCATGCCGACGACGGCAGCCCGACGGGGCTGCGCGACATCGCGATGCTCGAGCTGCTCTACGCCACCGGCGTCCGGGTCGGCGAGCTGGTCGGGCTCGACGTCGACGACGTCGACCGGGAGCGCAACGTCATCCGGGTCTTCGGCAAGGGCCGCAAGGAGCGCTCGGTGCCCTTCGGCCGGCCGGCCGCGCGGGCGGTCGAGTTCTGGGTCCGGCACGGGCGGCCCCGGCTGGCGGTCGAGGGCTCGGGTGCCGCGCTCTTCCTCGGCACCCGCGGCAAGCGGATCGACCAGCGCGCGGTCCGCACGATGGTCCACCGGCGCATCGCCGACGTGCCGGGTGCACCGGACATCGGGCCGCACGGCCTGCGCCACACCGCCGCCACGCACCTCCTCGAGGGCGGCGCCGACCTCCGCTCGGTCCAGGAGCTGCTCGGGCACGCCTCGCTGGCGACGACCCAGCTCTACACGCACGTCACCACCGACCGGCTCCGGCGGGCCTACCAGCAGGCGCACCCGCGCGCGTGAGCATCGTGATGGGGGCCCGCCACGCGGCGTACGGCGTCGGGCCCGCTGGCGCGGCTCCGACCTGCCACAGCGGCAGCAGCCGGACGGGTCCGGCGCCCACCAGTCGCAGCGGGTCCAGGTAGGTCTCGCCCTCCAGCCAGCCCCAGTGCAGGCAGGCGCGGGGCAGGCAGTGAGAGCCCGCGATCGCCAGGGTGCCCAGCGGGGCGCCGGCGACGACGACGGTCCCGAGCCCGACGCCGGCCTCGACGGGCTCGTACGTCGTACGCGTCCTGCCGTGGTCGACCACCACGACGCCCCGCCCCGCCAGCACGCCCACCCACGAGACCCGGCCGGGCAGCGCGGCCCGGACCGGCTGACCGACCGCACCCAGGAGGTCGACCCCGCGGTGACCGGCGGCCCAGGGGTCGTCCGGCGGGTCGAAGCCGCGCTCGACGACCGGCTCGGGCACCAGCGGCCAGACGCCCACGGGATCGGGCTCCGCCGCTGCCACCGGCAGCCGCCAGGGGCACAGGGCGAGGACGAGCAGGAGGACCACGCAGCCAGGACGCATGCGTCGAGGCTGCCCACCGAGGACGGCGGGCGCGAGCGAGTCGTGGCGGGCTGGGGAGAACGCGTTCCGGGGGTCTCCTGTGGACGACTTCCGGCCCGGTCCCAGCGATTCGCGGCGGAGCGCGGCCTGGACTACTCTGGTCCGAGCAACCCGCAAGGGTTGACTTCGCACGCTCGCAGACCGCGACGGGCCCTGGCACTCCGAGGACCCGATCACCCGTGGGCGCGACCCTCAGTTCTTCGCACGAAGATCGGGCCGCGCGCAGGCGTCAGGGCCACCGGCACCCGCCGGCGGCAGCAACTGAAAACACAGCAGGAGCACGCTCCGGTCCGTCCTGGTTCAAGGGCGGACGATACGGTGTGCGCTCCGATCACCAGGAGACATTTCAATGGCAGTCGTCACCATGCGCCAGCTTCTCGAGAGCGGCGTCCACTTCGGGCACCAGACCCGTCGCTGGAACCCCAAGATGAAGCGCTTCATCATGACCGAGCGCAACGGCATCTACATCATCGACCTGCAGCAGTCGCTGGCCTACATCGACCGCTCGTACGCCTTCATCAAGGAGGTCGTCGCCAAGGGCGGCACCGTGATGTTCGTCGGCACGAAGAAGCAGGCCCAGGAGGCGATCGCCGAGCAGGCGACCCGCGTCGGGATGCCCTACGTCAACCAGCGCTGGCTCGGTGGCATGCTCACCAACTTCCAGACGGTGCACCAGCGGATCAACCGCCTCAAGGAGCTCGACGAGATCGACTTCGAGGACGTGGCCGGCAGCAGCCGCACGAAGAAGGAGCTGCTCCAGATGCGCCGCGAGCGGGACAAGCTGAACAAGTCCCTCGGCGGCATCCGCGAGATGAGCCGTACGCCGTCCGCCGTGTGGATCGTCGACACCAACAAGGAGCACCTCGCCGTCGAGGAGGCGCGCAAGCTGCGCATCCCGATCATCGGCATCCTCGACTCCAACTGCGACCCCGACGTGGTCGACTTCCCGATCCCGGGCAACGACGACGCCATCCGCGCGGTCGGCCTGCTGACCCGGGTCGTGGCCGACGCCGTCGCCGAGGGCCTGATCGCCCGCTCCGGCGCGAAGCCCACCGAGGGCACCGAGGCCGTGGGCGCCGAGGAGCCGCTGCCCGAGTGGGAGCGCGAGCTCCTGGGTGGCGAGGCCGAGGCCGCCGCCGTCGAGGCGACCGGTGGCGACGCTGCCACGGACGAGACCCCCGCCGCCGAGGCGACCGGTGCCGCGTCCGAGGCCGCCGAGGCTGTCGAGGCCCCCGCGGCCGTCGAGGAGGCGCCCGTCGAGGCCGCCGCCGAGACGTCCGACGCCCAGGCCTGAGCACCACTCATCACTTCGGATACTTCGAGGAAGAAGGATCATGTCTAACTTCTCCGCGGCCGACGTCAAGAAGCTCCGTGAGCTGACCGGCGCCGGCATGATGGACTGCAAGAAGGCTCTCGACGAGTCGGACGGCGACTTCGACCAGGCGGTCGAGCTCCTCCGGGTCAAGGGTGCCGCGAAGGCCGCCAACCGTGCGGCCGAGCGGGAGGCCTCCGCGGGTCTGGTCGCCCACGCTCCCGGCGTGCTCGTCGAGCTCAAGTGCGAGACCGACTTCGTCGCCAAGGGCGAGGACTTCGTCGTCGCCGCCCAGCGGATCGCCGACGCTGCTGCGGAGGCCAAGCCGGCCGACGTCGCCGCGCTGCGTGCAGTCTCCCTGGGTGACCAGACGGTCGGCGACGTCGTCGACGGCCTCGCGGTCTCGATCGGCGAGAAGATCGAGCTCGGTCAGTACGTCTACTTCGACGGTCCGGTCGTGGCCTACATGCACAAGCGTGCCGCCGACCTGCCGCCCGCCGTCGGCGTCCTGGTCGAGTACGACGGCAACGCCGACGCGGCCCGCTCCGCGGCGATGCAGATCGCCGCGATGCGTCCGAAGTACCTCACCCGTGACGAGGTGCCGGTCGACGTCGTGGCGCACGAGCGCGACATCGCCGAGCGGACCTCCCGCGAGGAGGGCAAGCCCGAGCAGGCCATCGCCAAGATCACCGAGGGTCGCCTCAACGGCTTCTTCAAGGACGTCGTCCTGCTGGAGCAGCCGTCGGTGACCGAGAGCAAGAAGTCCGTCAAGGCCGTCATGGACGAGGCCGGCACCACCTTGAAGCGGTTCGTCCGTTTCGAGGTCGGCGCCTGACCGGATAGGTTCACAGCAGACGAAGTCGAGGAGGCCGGTCCGATGTCAGCACCACTGATCATCGGACCGGCCTTCTCGCACGTCCGGCACACAGTCCGCAGCACCCGCACCACCCGAAGGAGCCGCCCGTGACGGGTTACAAGCGAGTCCTGCTCAAGCTGTCCGGCGAGGTGTTCGGCGGCGGCAACGTGGGCATCGACCCCGACGTCGTGCAGAAGGTCGCCCAGGAGATCACCGCCGTCGCTCAGGCCGGCGTCCAGATCGCGGTCGTCACCGGCGGCGGCAACTTCTTCCGCGGCGCCGAGCTCCAGCAGCGCGGCATGGACCGGGTCCGCGCCGACTACATGGGCATGCTCGGCATCGTGATGAACTGCCTGGCGCTCCAGGACTTCCTGGAGAAGATGGGCGTCGAGACCCGGGTCCAGACCGCCATCACCATGGGCCAGGTTGCCGAGCCCTACATCCCCCGCCGGGCGATCCGGCACATGGAGAAGGGTCGCGTCGTGATCTTCGGCGCCGGCATGGGCATGCCCTTCTTCTCGACCGACACCGTGGCCGTCCAGCGGGCGCTGGAGAGCAAGTGCGACGTCGTGCTGGTCGCCAAGAGCGGCGTGGACGGCGTCTACAGCGCCGACCCGAAGCTCGACCCGACGGCCACCAAGTACGACGTGCTGACGTACGACGAGGCGATCGCCCAGGGTCTGCGGATCATGGACCAGACGGCGTTCGCCCTCTGCGGCGAGAACAAGCTGCCCATGGTCGTCTTCGGGATGGAGCCCGAGGGCAACATCCTGCGGGTGGTCCAGGGTGAGAAGATCGGCACGCTCGTCAGCGCAGGCTGACCGAGCGGCTGGAACTGCAGGGAACAACCACGAGCCCGCGGGCTCGACATCGAAGGAGCAGCGGTGACGATCAACGGCATCCTCAACGAGGCCGACGGCAAGATGGGCAAGTCGGTCGAGTCGACGCGCGAGGAGTTCTCCGCGATCCGGGCCGGTCGGGCGACGCCGAGCATGTTCAGCAAGATCATGGTCGACTACTACGGCACGCCCACGCCGCTGCAGCAGCTGGCGTCGTTCACTGCTCCCGAGGCCCGGATCATCCTCATCCAGCCCTACGACGTGGGCGCGATGGGCAACATCGAGCGGGCCATCCGCGACTCCGACCTCGGGGTCAACCCGTCCAACGACGGCAAGATGCTGCGCTGCAACTTCCCGGAGCTGACCGAGGAGCGCCGCAAGGACTACATCAAGGTCGCCCGGGCCAAGGCCGAGGACGGCCGGGTCGCGGTGCGCAACCTGCGTCGTACGGCCAAGCAGGGCCTCGAGAAGCTCGAGAAGGACGGCGAGGTCGGCAAGGACGACGTCACCGGCGCCGAGAAGCGGCTCGACGGGATCACCAAGAAGCACACCGACGTCATCGACGAGATGCTGAAGAACAAGGAGTCCGAGCTGCTCGAGGTCTGAGCAGGCCGGGACCCCGCATGACTGACACCACCATGCCCACGAAGGACCACGGCCGCGCCGGCCGTGACCTCCCGGCCGCCGTCACCTCCGCCCTCGTCCTGGTCGGCGCGATCCTGGTCTCGCTGCTCTTCTGGAAGACGGCGTTCATGGTGATCGTCGCGATCGCCGTGGTGGTCGCGATCTGGGAGCTGCACCGCGGGTTCGGCGCCAAGGGCATCGACCTTCCTGAGCAACCGCTGATGCTGGGCGGCGTCGTGATGGTCGTGGTCGCCTACTTCTGGGGCGCGCCGGCCCTGGTGACGGCCACCGCCGTCGCCGCGCTGATGACGATGCTCTGGCTGCTGCGGCGCGGCATCGACGGCTACGTCCAGAACGCCACGGCGTCGGTCTTCAGCCTGGTCTACGTCCCCTTCCTCGGGTCGTTCGTCGCGCTCCTGCTCTCCGAGGGCGGTGGGGTCAACGCCCACGGTCTCGACGACGCGGGTGTGCAGGGCATCATCGCCTTCATCGCGATCACCGTCGCCTCCGACACCGGGGGGTACGTCGCCGGGGTGCTCTTCGGCAAGCACCCGATGGCACCGGTGATCTCGCCGAAGAAGTCGTGGGAGGGCTTCGCCGGCTCCGTGGTCTTCTGCCTCGTCGCCGGCTGGGCGCTGGTCGTCTACCTCCTCGACGGCGACTGGTGGGTGGGCCTCGCCCTCGGCGTGATCGCGGCCGTGATGGCCACCCTGGGCGACCTGTGCGAGTCGGTGATCAAGCGCGACCTCGGCATCAAGGACATGAGCCAGGTGATCCCGGGCCACGGCGGCCTGATGGACCGGCTCGACTCCCTGCTCGCCACGGTCGCCCCGATCTGGCTGCTGCTGCACTACGCCGTCTTCACCTAGACGGCGCCCGGCGGGCGTCCCGCACCGGAGTGCGGCATGGCGGCACCCGCCCACCCCGATCGGCGATTAGCATCGAGGTGATGAGCGCGGACCAGCAGACCGACCCCACCGAGCGGGACCAGCCCGCCCCGGAGCGCCAGCCCGACTGGTGGCACCGTGACCACCCCACGTTCACGTCCCTCACCGGGTTCTTCACCGGGCTCGCGTTCGTGGTCCTGGTGCCGGGTCTCTTCGTCGCGCTGCTGCACGTGCTGGTCGCCGACGACACGGCCGAGGACCTCTTCCCGTTCGTGCTGGTCACGCTCGCCGTGCCGATCGGGCTGATCATCGCTCCGCGCACGCGTCGCTTCGGCCTCTACATGCTGATCGGGCTCACGGTCACCGCGCTGGTCGTCGGAGGCGTCGCCGCGCTGGTGCTCTGGTACATGATCACCTACCAGGCCTGAGCCACGAATCGCGCTCCGGTGGCGCCGGGTGGGACAATCGACCACGATGTCTGAGCGCACCCCCCTGCCCCTGGTCTTCGACGAGCCCCGCGGTCGCAAGAAGCCGCCGCCGCACCTCGCCGACCTCACCGCCGACGAGCGCGTCGAGCGGCTCAAGGAGCTGGGCCTGCCCGGCTTCCGCGCCAAGCAGCTCTCGACCCACTACTTCGCCCGGCTGGTCGACGACCCGGCCGAGATGACCGACCTCCCGGCCGCCCAGCGCGACGAGCTCGTCGCGGGCCTGCTGCCCAACCTGATGACGCCGCTGCGCACCATGGAGGCCGACCGCGGCACGACGCGCAAGACCCTCTGGAAGCTCTTCGACGGTGCGCTCGTCGAGTCGGTGCTGATGCGCTACCCCGACCGCGCCACGATCTGCGTCTCCAGCCAGGCCGGCTGCGGCATGGCCTGCCCCTTCTGCGCCACCGGCCAGGGCGGTCTGCAGCGCAACATGTCGACCGCCGAGATCGTCGAGCAGGTCGTCGCCGGCGCTCGGTCGCTGGCGCGGGGCGAGGTCCCCGGCGGCCCGGGCCGGGTCTCCAACGTCGTGTTCATGGGCATGGGGGAGCCGCTCGCCAACTACAAGGCGGTCATCGGCACCGTTCGCCGCCTCACCGACCCGACGCCCGACGGCCTCGGCATGAGCGCCCGCGGCATCACGGTGTCGACCGTCGGCCTGGTGCCGCGGATGCTGCAGCTCGCCGAGGAGGGCATCCCGGTCACCCTCGCACTCAGCCTGCACGCGCCCGACGACGAGCTGCGCAACGAGCTGGTCCCGATCAACACCCGCTACTCCGTCGCCGAGACCGTCGCGGCGGCCTGGAACTACGCCAAGGTCACCAAGCGCCGGGTCTCCATCGAGTACGCCATGATGCGCGGCATCAACGACCACGCCTGGCGGGCGGACCTGCTCGCCGACGTGCTCCAGTCGTACGGCGACTGGGGCTGGGTGCACGTCAACCTGATCCCCCTCAACCCCACGCCGGGGTCGAAGTGGACCGCCTCCGACCCGGCCGACGAGCGCGAGTTCGTGCGCCGCCTGGAGGCGAAGGGCATCTCCACGACGGTGCGCGACACCCGCGGCCGCGAGATCGACGGCGCCTGCGGCCAGCTCGCCGCGACCGAGGCCTGACCCGGGACCTGGCCCGACTCTGACGCGGCCTCAGCCGCGGTGGGCGATCACGCCCACGGCCTCGTCGAGCGTCTCGACGAGGTGCACGTGCTGCTCCATCGCCCGACCGCGGGCAAGCGTCCGCAGCAGCGGCCAGGCCGGCAGCTCGTCGGTCCAGTACGCCGTGCCGACGAGCACCATCGGCGCCACCGACCCCTCGGTCGCGTAGTAGTTCTCGCACGCGTCCTGGAAGATCTCCTGCACAGTGCCGCCGACCCCGGGCAGGAAGACGATGCCGCTGTCGCACACCTCCAGCAGGGTCGCCTCGCGGGTGGAGTTGCGGAAGTACTTCGCGATCGCGGTCGCGAAGACGTTGGGCGGCTCGTGCCCGTAGTGCCAGGTCGGGATGCCCAGGGTGTCGTGGTCGGCGGGGAGCCGGGCGAGCACGTCGAAGGCGCCGTGCACCCAGGGGTCGACCGACGGGTGGTAGGACGGCACCTCGGCCAGCTGCGCGAGCGCGGAGGCGAGGTCGTCGGCCCGGCCGGCGTACCTCGCGCCGAGGTTGGCCGCCTCCATCGCCCCCGGTCCGCCGCCGGTCGCCACCACGAGGTCGGTCCCGAGCGCCGCGCCGAGCCGGGCGGCGTCGGCGTACGCCGGCTGGCCCCGCTCGAGCCGGTGCCCGCCCATCACCCCGACGAGGTGCCGGCCCCCGATCCAGGTGTCGAGGGCGAGGTCGACCGCGTGGTCGTGGAGCGCCCGCGCCAGCGCCGCCCGCCGGCTCCGCGGAGCGCGCGACCAGGCGTAGGCGCGCGCGTCCAGCGAGGCGTCGTACGCCTCGGTGTCGTAGAGCTCCCGGGCGGTGTAGAGCGAGCCGCGGTCGGTGTCGATCGGGACCCCCGGGTGCTCGGACATCCACTGCTCGAGCTGACGGACGACCTCGGCCGGCTCCCCTCGGACGACTCCCGGCTTCTTCACGACAGCGACTCTAGAACGCGTGCGCCATCAGCTCCGCGAAGAGCTCCCCACCGTCGACCTCGAGCCCCCGCGACTGGAACCAGGTGCAGATGTTGGTGCAGTCGCGCAGCAGGAAGTCCAGACCGGCTGTGTTGCCCACCAGGTCGACGATCTGCGGCAGGTCGATGATCACCAAGCGGTCGTCGGCCGCCAGGATGTTGTACGCCGACAGGTCGCCGTGGACGATCCCGTGGGCGACCATCGTGGCGAGGGCGTCGCGCAGCTGGTCGAAGTACGACGCGAGCAGCACGGGCTCCGGACGGGTCTGGGCGAGTCGGGGCGCCGTCTCGCCGTCCGCGCAGGTGATCCACTCCATCAGGATCTCGGTGCCGTCGATCTGCACGGGGTAGGGGACCGGCAGTCCCAGCTCCCAGCAGCGCTTGAGGGCGTCCCACTCGGAGTTCGCCCACTCCCCGCTGGCGACGATCTTGCCGAAGGTGCTCTTGCGCTTGAGGGCGCGCTCGTCGCGAGAGCGCTTCATGCTGCGGCCCTCGGTGTACGCCGCGGCGCGGTGGAAGGTGCGGTGCTCGTTGCTGCGGTAGCGCTTGGCCACCATCACGACCGACTCGCCGGGACCGTCGGTGCCGGGGACGGCGCGCTCGAGCAGGAAGGCGTCGGCCTCCTTGCCGGTCTTGAGGATGCCGAGCTCGGTGTCGACCGCGGCCTGGGAGGTCACGACCCAGTCGGGGCGGGGCTCGGGGCCGCGCGAGAGCGGTTCGACGGCGAGCCAGGTGGACCAGCGCTGGCCGTCGGGGAGGTCGTCGTACGCCTCGAAGTCGAAGACGAAGGACGGGTCGAGATCAGAGAGGTCGTGCGTGGGTTCGGGAGAGGACATCGCTGTGGGTGCTCCGGAGGTGAGAGGGGAGATGGTCTGCGGACAGGCCAAGGACAGTCATGGACATGTCACGCTCCTCTCGCTCGGGCACACCGGTCGCTCCGGTCGCTCGGGGCAACTGTGACGGCCGCAGGTGGGCGGCCGCAACCGAATTAGCCCGAGCTGGCTCAGGCGGCGGCCGTCGTCGGGACGGCGAGCCCGGCAACCAGGTCCCAGCTGTCGTCGACGTGCACGACGCTGCGACCGGCGCGGTGCAGCAGGCTCGCCGCGATGCCCGCGCGGTAGCCCGAGCGGCAGTGCGCCCACAGCTCGCCGGCAGGCAGGCCGACCACCCCGCGCTCGATCTCGTGCACGGGCAGGTGCACGGCCTCGGGCAGGTGCCCGGCGTCGTACTCGTCGCGCTCGCGGACGTCGACGACGACGCGCGGGCCGACGTGCTCGCGGAAGCCCGCCCAGTCCGTACGACGCAGCGTCGCGGGCAGCGACTCGTCTGCCCGGATGCCGTGGATGCCGGGGCCGTCGATGCCGATCCCCGCGAGGTCGTGCAGCGCGGCCCCGACGTCGTCGGCGGTGTCGTAGAGGAGGACCAGGTCGTCGGCCCCGGGCACCAGCCACCCGACGTACGTCGCGAACTGGGCGGAGTACTCGACGCTGACCGAGCCGGGCACGTGGCCCCGGGCGAACGACGCGCGCGGGCGCAGGTCGACGACCCAGCGCCGGGCCAGGATCGCGTCGGCGACCTCGTCGCGGGTGACGGCGCGACCGGGCCGCGGCCGCGCACGGCCGGCCCCGGTCCGGTTGAGCGGTGCCATCCGGCCGTAGTACGACGGGATCGCGCCGAACCCCGCGACGAGCTCGTCGACGAATCGGTCGCGGTCCAGCAGCAGAGCGGGGTTGACCGCCAGCTCGCCGCCGATGGTCCCGTCGGTCTCCGCCGACGTCCGGCTGCCGGCGCAGAGGCTGCCGAAGCCGTGCGTCGGGCGCAGGCGGGTGGCCGGGTCGAGCCCCCCGATGAGCCGCGCGCTGGCCCACTGGGCGCGGGCCAGGTCGTGCTGCAGGCGTGGGTCGACGAGGTCGGTGCGGCCGACCGTGCCGTGCAGCAGGCTGCCACCGCTGAAGACCGCAGCCGGCTCGGACCCGCGCCGGTCCCGGACGGAGAAGGCCTGGTGATGGCGCGTGTGCCCGGGGGTCGCGAGCACGCTCACGTCGAGCGAGCCCACGGTGAGGACGTCGCCGCCGCGGACCCCGACCCGCTCGAACGTCACGGACTCGTCCGCCGCGAGCAGGTAGTCCGCGCCGTGCCGGCGCGCGAGGGCCAGCGCGCCGGACAGGTAGTCGTTGTGCAGGTGGGTGTCGGCGACGGTCGAGATCTCCACGCCGGCCGCCTCGGCGGCCGCCTCGACCGGCGCGATGTCGCGCGGCGGATCGACGACCAGGGCGTAGCGGCCGTCGTGGACGAGGTGGGTGTGGTTGCCCAGCTCGGGGATCTCTAACGTGAGGACCTGCATGGGTGGCTCCGTCGTTCCGAGTCGAGGTCGACCAAAGTATAGTTAGTCACTTGAGTTATAGCACGATCGACGGTGGCGGTCGGCGGGACACCGTCGGGTACCTTGCCGGGGTGCCACGTCCCCGCCTGTCCGCAGCCACCGTCGTCGCGGGCCTCGCGCTGACCCTGACGGTCGGCCTGACGGTCGGTTGGGTGGGCGGTGCCGACGCCGGCCCCGCCGCGGACCGCACGAGCCCCTCGAGCCGTCCGGCCGGGTCGGCCGGCATCGGCGACCCGTACTTCCCCCACGACGGCAACGGCGGGATCGACGTCGTCTCCTACGACGTGCACGACCGCTACGGCTTCCAGCGGCGCCGACTCTCCGGGTGGACCGAGCTGCGGATCCGCGGCACCGCGGAGATCTCCCGCTTCAACCTCGACCTCCTGCTGCCCGTCCGGGGCGTCCGCGTCGACGGGCACGCCGTCCGGTTCTCCCACCGTGGCCACGAGCTCACGATCAGGCGCGGGCTGCACCGGGGCGAGGTCGTCACGGTGCTGGTCCGCTACGCCGGGGAGCCGTCCCGCTATTCGTACGCCGGGGAGAGCAACTGGCTCGCCTCCGCGGACGAGGTCGTGTCGATGAACCAGCCGCACATGGCGCCCTGGTGGTTCCCGGCCAACGACCACCCGCTCGACAAGGCCCGCATCCGGGTGAGCATCACGGTCCCGCAGCAGTACGACGTCGTCTCCAACGGGCGCCGGCTGCACCGCAAGGCCCACGGCTCGTGGGCGACGACCACGTGGCGCGCGGACGAGCCGATGGTGCCGTACCTCGCGTTCTTCGCCGCCGGCCACTTCCAGATCGACCACGGCGTCAGCGACGGCCGCCGCTGGCTGGTCGCGGTCTCGCAGGCGCTGCCGACCGCTACGCGTCCCGAGGCCATGCGCCTGCTGCGCGAGACGCCGATCATCACCCGCTGGCTCGAGACCCAGCTCGGCGACTACCCGTTCTCGACCGTCGGCGGGCTGGTCACCAGCCTCGACGCCGGCTTCGCGCTCGAGAACCAGACGCGGCCGACGTACGCGCCGGGAGGCGTCAACCGGACGACGCTGGTGCACGAGCTCGCCCACCAGTGGTTCGGCGACTCCGTGGCCGTGCACCACTGGAGCGACATCTGGCTCAACGAGGGCGCCGCCACCTTCATGGAGTGGCGCTACGACGAGACGCACGGCGGTACGACGGCGGCGCGGATGCTGCGCGAGAGCTATGACGGCGCCGACGCCGACGACGCGCTCTGGGACGGCCGCGTCGCGTCGCCGTGCCCGTCCCACCGCAGCTGCGTGGACCGCATCTTCGCCGACTTCGTCTACCAGCGGGGAGCGATGACGCTCCAGGCGTTGCGCCAGCGGATCGGCGGCGCCGACTTCGCACGCCTGCTGCGCCGGTGGCTGGTCGAGCGCGAGGGTGGCAACGGCTCGACCGCGCAGTTCGAGTCGTTGGCGGAGAAGGTGAGCGGCGAGGACCTCGGCGGGTTCTTCGCTGCCTGGCTGCACTCGTCGTCGAAGCCCGCGGACACCGCGGCCAACGGCCTCGGCTAGCCGCCTCAGCCGCCTCAGCCGCGCAGGCGGACCGACAGGCAGGTCACGCAGCCCTCGAGCTTCTCGAACTCGGACATGTCGACCGCCACGACCCGCAGGCCCCGCTCCTCGAAGAGCGCCCGGCTCAGCGGCGCACTGGTCGCCATCAGCACCGCCGACTCGTCGAGCACCACCACGTGCGAGCCGCCCTCCTCGGGCACGGGCAGGAAGCGGTCCCACACGGTCGGGTCGTCCACCAGCGGCGCGAAGCCCACGACGGTGCCGTCCGGCAGCGCGGTGACCGCCGACTTCAGGTGCAGCACCAGCGAGATCGGCACCCGGACGACGTCGGCCCCCAACGGGGCGAGGTGGGCGGCGAGCTGGTCGGCGCCGGCCTCGTTGGTCCGGCCGCCGAGCCCGACCCACACCGTGTCGCCGTGCTTGAGCACGTCGCCGCCGTCGAGGGTGCCCGGCGCCTCGATGCGGGCGATCCGGTAGCCGAGGCCGGCCAGCGTCGTCTCGGTCGCCGCGATCTCCGGCTTGCGCTTGTCGGCCCCGGGCCGGCTGATCACCGCGAGGTCGTGCAGCACGACGACGGTGTCCTCGACGAAGACCGCGTCCGGGCAGTCGTCGGCCGCCGGCACCTCGATCGTCTCCCAGCCCTCGGCCCGCAGCGCCTCGACGTACCCCTCCCACTGACGTCGGGCGAGCTCGAGGTCCACGGGGACCCGCTCGAGGTGGGTGAGCAGGCCGTCGTCGAGGCGGGGGCCGGGCCGACGGACGAGGGCGCGTCTGGTCGTGGGGGAGGTCATGACCTCATCCCAGCAGAGGAGCGACCGCCCGCGCCACGAGGCTCGGCATCCGGGTCAGGGACTCCTCGGCGTCGGCGACGGTCATCGCCCGCAGGCCGGCGTTGATCCCGAGCCACCGCCACGGCTCGCGCTCCCACGCGGGGGAGCGGTGGCCGACCCACGGCAGCCGGGTCAGCTCGGTGTCGCGCCCGAGGACCAGGTCGCGCAGGGTGCGACCGGCGAGGTTCGTCGTGCTGACCCCGTCGCCGACGTAGCCACCGGCCCAGCCGAGCCCGGTCTCGCGGTCGAGGCCGACCGAGGCGCACCAGTCCCGCGGGATGCCGAGGGCGCCGCCCCACGCATGCGTCACCCGGGTGCCGGCGAGCATCGGGAAGAGGTCGACCAGGGTCGCGTAGAGCCGCGCGAACACCCTCTCGTCGTGGTCGTACTCCGGCTTGATCCGCGAGCCCAAGTGGTACGGCGCGCCGCGACCGCCGAACACCAGCCGGTCGTCGGCGGAGCGCTGGCCGTAGACGATCAGGTGGCGGTGGTCGGTGAACGTCTCGCGCCGGGCGAGCCCGATCTCGTCCCAGAGCTCCGGCGGCAGCGGCTCGGTCGCGATGATGAGCGAGTAGACCGGCACCAGCGCACGGCGCTGGCCGGCCAGGGTCGCGGTGTAGCCCTCGGTCGCGCGCAGCACCGTCCGGGCCGTCACCGTGCCGTGCTCGGTGCGCGCGAGCCGCGGCTCGATCGCGGTGACCCGGGTCCGCTCGTGGATGGTCACGCCGCGTCGTTCGACCGCGTCCGCCAGGCCCCGGACCAGGCGCGCGGGGTGCAGGGCCGCGCAGTCCGGGGTGTACGTCGCGCCGCGGGTGCGGCTGGCCCGCAGCACCGCGGTCGCCTCCTCCCGGCCGAGCAGGCGCACGTCGTCCTCGCCGCGGCCCCAGGCGCGGGCGTCGGCGACCTCGGCCCTGGCCCGCGACCACTGCGCCCGGCTGCGGGCCACCGTGATCGTGCCGCCCTTGCTCACCTGGGCGTCGATGCCCTCGGCCGACGCGACCCGGGTCACCTCGTCGACGGTCTCGCGCATGGCGCGGTGCTGGGCGAGGGCGGCCTCGCGGTCGGCGTACCCCTGCAGCGTGGGGAGGGAGGCGGGGAAGAGTGCCGAGCACCAGCCGCCGTTGCGCCCGGACGCGCCGTAGCCGGCGGTCTCGGCCTCCAGCACGACGACGCGCAGCTCCGGGTCCGCCTCGGCCAGGTAGTGCGCGGTCCACAGGCCGGTGAGCCCGGCACCGACGATCGCCACGTCGGCCTCGACGTCACCGTCGAGCTGTGGCCGCGGCGTCCAGTCGGTCTCGACGGTGTCGTGCCACAACGAGAGTCGTTCGTAGTGGGGGTTCAGCGGACGCCCCACGAGTAGGTCTGCTTGCGCAGGCTGAGGTACATGAAGGTCTCGGTCCCGGCGACGCCCTCCACGGCTCTGATCTGGCCGGAGATCAGCTCGAGCAGGTGCTCGTCGCTCTCGCAGACGACCTCGACGAGGAGGTCGAAGGAGCCGGCGGTGACGACGACGTAGTCGACCTCGTCGAGCTCCGCGATCTTGTCGGCCACCGGCTCCAGGGGGCCGGAGACCCGGACCCCGACCATCGCCTGGCGGGCGAACCCGAGCTCGAGCGGGTCGGTCACGGCGACCACCTGCATCACGCCGGACTCGATCAGCCGCTGGACCCGCTGCCGCACGGCCGCCTCGGAGAGGCCGACCACCTTGCCGATGGCGGCGTAGGAGCGCCGACCGTCCTGTTGGAGCTGCTCGATGATCGCCTTGGACACGTCATCGAGGGGCTGCGAGCTGCGGCCGGACTTTCGGGTCATGCGGGCATGTTTCCTCAGCGGACGGCTGCGGTCAAAGGTCTCCACGGGTGTCGTGGCGAGAATCGCGGCCATGGGTCGCTCACAAGCGATTTCGTTGCGAGGATGTTTCGTCTCGACGGTATCGCTTGTCGGGCGTCCTTTCGCATGGCACGATCCGATGCGTCGAGCAGGTTCGAAGGGAGTCCGCATGGTGCAGGGACCCACCGGAGGTGGTCGCGGCGGGATGTCTCGTCGCGGATTGCTCAAGGTCGGAGGTGGCGCGGCGTTCGCCGGCGTCAGCATCGCGGCGCTCAAGCTGCCGTTCTTCTCCACCGACGGGGTGGTGCAGGACCCGGCGAGCTGTCGTGCCGAGGACCTCTCCGCCACGCAGCGGAAGCTGGTCGTCTCCAACTGGCCGCAGTACATCGACGAGTCCGACGACGGCTCGCCCACGACGCTGACGAACTTCGAGAAGCGGACCGGGATCAAGGTCAGCTACAACGACGACGTCAACGACAACGCGGAGTTCTACGCGAAGGTCCGCAACCAGCTCGGCGGCTGCGAGCCGATCAAGCGCGACATCATGGTGCTCACCGACTGGATGGCGGCGCGGATGATCAGCCTCGGCTGGGTCCAGCCGATGGACCCGAAGAAGGTCCCCAACGTCGAGAAGAACCTGATCGACCCGCTGCGCAACCGGCAGTGGGACCCGGACCAGACCTACCACGCCCCGTGGCAGACCGGTCTGACCGGCATCGCGTACAACTCCGCGAAGATCAAAGAGGTCAAGAGCTTCGAGGACCTGCTCACCCGCTCGGACCTGAAGGGCCGCGTCACCCTGCTGTCGGAGATGCGCGACACGATGGGGTTCATGCTCAAGGTGGTCGGAGCCGACCCCGGCAAGTTCACCGACGCCGAGTGGGGCAACGCCATCGACCGGCTCCAGAAGGTCGTCCGGTCCGGTCAGATCCGCGCCTTCACCGGCAACGAGTACACCCAGGACCTCGCGGCCGGCAACATCCTGGCGTGCGAGGCCTGGTCGGGCGACGTCATCCAGCTGCAGTTCGACAACCCCGACATCAAGTTCGTCACGCCGGAGGAGGGGCTGTCGCTGTGGAGCGACAACATGCTCGTCCCCAACCTCTCGGCCCACCAGTCGAACGCCGAGGAGTGGGTCAACTACTACTACGAGCCCGAGGTCGCGGCGCAACTCGCGGCCTGGGTCAACTACATCTGTCCGGTCAAGGGCGCCCAGCAGGAGATGGAGAAGATCGACCCGTCGCTCGTCGACAACAAGCTGATCTTCCCCGACGACAAGATGCTCGAGACGACGTTCGACTTCATGCCGCTCGACGACAAGCAGACCACCACGTACGAAGGAGACTGGGCCAATGTCACAGGTGGCTGAGACGGCGACGCCGACCGAGGACGACGCGACGTACGACGGGCTGAGGCTGCGAGGCGTCACCAAGTCCTTCGGGTCGTTCAACGCGGTCACCGACCTCGACCTCGACATCCCGCGGGGCTCGTTCTTCGCGCTGCTGGGTCCGTCGGGCTGCGGCAAGACCACGACCCTGCGCATGGTCGCGGGTCTGGAGACCCCGACGGCCGGCACGATCACCCTCGCGGGCCAGGACATCACCTACGCGCGGCCCTACCGACGCCCGGTCAACACGGTCTTCCAGAACTACGCGCTCTTCCCGCACCTCGACATCTTCGAGAACGTCGCGTTCGGCCTGAAGCGCCGCAAGGTCAAGGGCATCGAGGAGAAGGTCCGGGAGATGCTCGACCTGGTCGAGCTCGACACCCAGGCCCGCAAGCGCCCGGCCCAGCTCTCCGGTGGGCAGCAGCAGCGCGTCGCGCTGGCGCGAGCGCTCATCAACGAGCCGGAGGTGCTGCTGCTCGACGAGCCGCTCGGCGCCCTCGACCTCAAGCTGCGACGCGCCATGCAGATCGAGCTCAAGCGGATCCAGACCGACGTCGGCCTGACCTTCGTGCACGTCACCCACGACCAGGAGGAGGCCATGACCATGGCCGACACCGTCGCGGTGATGAACCTGGGCGTCATCGAGCAGATGGGGGCGCCGCAGGACCTGTACGAGAACCCGGAGACGACGTTCGTCGCCAACTTCCTGGGTCAGTCCAACCTGATCGAGGGCGCGATCAAGAGCCGCAGCGCGGACATCGTGGTCGCCGACATGAACGGCATCGACGTGTCGATCCCGGCCGGACGCTCCCACACCGACGGCGACCGCGGCTGGATCGGGATCCGCCCCGAGAAGGTCCTGATCGGCGACCCCGGCGAGCAGCTCGACGCCCCGGGCAACTCGGTCCCGGGCGGCGTCGTGACCGACGTCAGCTTCGTCGGCGTGAGCACGCAGTACCTCGTGCGGATGCCGTGGGGCCAGGAGCTGCAGGTCTTCCAGCAGAACACCGGCCACCGGCGGCTCTACCGCACCGGTGAGTCGGTCGACCTCTCGTGGCGTCCCGAGTACGCCTTCCTGCTCGACATCAGCCAGGACGCCTCGGCCGGCGCGGACCAGGTCGACGACTGATGACGAGCACCGCCGGCACCGCGCCCGTCGCCGTGACCGATGTCGCCCCACCGGCCGACAACGGCCGCAGCCGAGGGCCGGGCGCGTACCTCCTGATCATCCCGGGGCTCGCCTGGCTCCTGCTCTTCTTCGTCATCCCGTTCTACTCGCTGGTCGCGACCAGCCTGTACGACCCGTCGGGCTCCGACCTGCGCGGCTACGACATGACCTACCACGTCGCCAACTACTGGACGGCGCTGTCGGACTACTGGGGCCCGTTGCTCAGGTCGCTGCTGTACGGCGCGATCGCGACGCTGTTCTGCCTCGTGCTGGGCTACGTCCTGGCGTACACGATCGCCTTCAAGGTCGGCCGCTGGAAGAACCTGATGCTGGTGCTGGTGATCGCACCGTTCTTCACCAGCTTCCTGCTGCGGACCCTGTCGTGGAAGCTGATCCTGGCCGACGACGGGTACGTCGTGGACCTGCTCCAGACGCTGCACCTGCTCGGTGACGACGGCCGTCTGCTCGCCACCCCGTTCGCGGTCGTGGCCGGTCTGACGTACAACTTCCTGCCGTTCATGGTGCTGCCGCTCTTCGCCAGCATCGACAAGATCGACCACCGGCTGATCGAGGCCTCCAGCGACCTCTACGCGAACTCCTTCGTCGGGTTCTGGAAGGTCACCTGGCCGCTGTCCCTGCCCGGCGTGGTGTCCGGGACGCTGCTGACCTTCATCCCCGCGGTCGGCGACTACATCAACCAGACCCTGCTCGGCACGCCCAACCAGCGGATGATCGGCACCGTCATCCAGAGCCAGTTCACCGACGCGAACAACTATCCGATCGCCGCGGCGCTCTCGATGATGCTGATGGTCCTGATCCTGGTGATGGTCCTGTTCTACGTCCGCAAGGCCGGGACGGAGGAGCTGCTCTGATGATGTGGCTGCGCAGGAACATCGTGCTGATCCTCGGACTGCTGGTCCTCGTCTACACCTTCATCCCGATCTTCGTGGTCGTGCTGATGAGCTTCAACGACCCGTCGAGCCGCAACGTCTACCGCTTCGACGGCTTCACCCTCGACAACTGGACGAACTTCTGCGGGCCCGCGGGCATGTGCGACGCGCTCTGGAAGAGCGTCCAGATCGGCTTCCTGGCGACGCTGGTGGCCACGATCCTGGGCACGCTGGCCGCCTTCGCCCTGGTGCGCTGGGACTTCGCCTTCCGCTCCTCGACGAACCTGCTGATCTTCCTGCCGATGGCGGCGCCCGAGATCGTGCTCGGCTCCTCGCTGCTGGCGTTGTTCGTCTCCGCGGGGTTCGCCGGTCAACTCGGCTTCTGGACGATCCTGGTCGCCCACATCATGTTCTGCCTGTCGTTCGTCGTGGTGACCGTGCGCTCGCGGCTCGCCGGCATGAGCGACACGCTCGAACAGGCGGCGATGGACCTCTATGCGACACCGCAGCAGACGTTCTGGCGGGTCACCTTCCCGCTCGTCTTCCCCGGCATCCTCGGTGCCGCGCTGCTCAGCTTCTCGCTGTCCTTCGACGACTTCATCATCACCAACCTCAACGCCGGCACCGAGACGACCTTCCCGATGTACGTCTGGGGTGCCGCGCAGCGCGGTGTGCCGATGCAGGTCAACGCGGTCGGCACGCTGATGTTCGTGGTCTCCGTGGTGATCGTGGTCGGCGGCGAGCTCAACAACCGCCGTCGCCAGCGCGCCCTGGCGTAGGGGAGAGATGCCGAGTCGGCGCCAGATTGCAGGCGAGTCGGCGCCACATTGCAGTCAGAGCAGGTAGGTCGGGCGCAGGCCGAGCCGAGCCCGGCACGCGTCGTACGCGGTCCGCAGCCGGTGCTCGACCTCCTGCTGAGGTCCGAAGACGTGGTGCTTGCGGAAGACCTCGAGGTGCCAGCCGCGGGTCCGACTCAGCCACTCCCGTCGTACGTCGTCGTGCTCCGTCCGGTCCGCGGCGTGCCACTGCGCGCCGTCGTACTCGCCACCGAACAGCAGGTCCTCCAGGCCCATGTCGAGGCGGGCCACCTCCCGGCCGTCGACGAGGACCGGGATCTGGGTCTGCGGCCGGGGAAGCCCGGCGTCGTGCCAGCGCCGACGTACGGCGGTCTCCCCGAACGACTCCGACCCACCGTCGGCGAGCGGCGCGAGGACGCGTAGCGCCACGACCCCACGCCGCCGGTTGAACCGGGGGACCTCCGCCAGCAGCTGCTCGTGGCGGAAGGTCCCGAGGCTGAGCATCGCGTCCATCCCGTGCAGCTTGAGGTCGGCGGTGCGCTGCAGCCGGCCGAGGTCCAGGGCGGTCCGCAGCGGTGTGGTGACGGGCAGGCCGGCGATGGACATCAGGTCCCGCGGCGCCATCTCCCGCTCGCCGCTGTCGACCAGCTTGTTGCGGAGCCGACCGCCGTCGCTGGGCCGGAAGCACGAGATCGGGGGCACCGAGAGGTGCTCGTTCGGTGCGAGGGCACGGTCTCCGGCGTGGAGCCAGGCCGCAGTCCGGTCGCAGACGAACGCGTCCTCAGGCAGGACGAGGGTCAGCGCCCGGCAGCGGAGCTCGATGCTGTCGGTGATCGTCGCGGGCACGTAGACGTCCCGCACCGGGTGGCGCAGCACGCCGTACGCGACGAGGCGGAACAGCGTGGCCGGATCCAGCCCGAGGTCGCGAGCCATCGCGCAGGTGAACGGGTGGTCGGGCAGGGCGGGCGTCTCCATGCGGAGACCCCTGCCCGCTCGGCGCGCACCACAGCGCCGGTCCACCACTTCTGTGGATAACCGGGCTGCCCGATGCAATCTGGCGCCGACTCGGCTGCAAACTGGCGCCGGCTCGGCGGGCTACAGGAGGGTGGCGGCCTTGTCGAGCACGGTGCGCAGGATCTGCTCCATCTCGTCGAAGTGGGCCTGGTCGCAGATGAGCGGGGGAGAGAGCTGGATGACCGGGTCGCCCCGGTCGTCGGCGCGGCAGTAGAGGCCCTCG
The DNA here is from genome assembly GCF_000620705.1 of Nocardioides sp. URHA0020. Classification (GTDB taxonomy): domain Bacteria; phylum Actinomycetota; class Actinomycetes; order Propionibacteriales; family Nocardioidaceae; genus Nocardioides. The sequence continues at coordinate 294,073 of NZ_KK211172.1, read as the reverse complement.
TCGTACAGCGCCTTGGAGAGGAAGCCGCGCAGCAGCTTCTCGGACTCCTCCTCGTTGAAGGTCTCCCGGGTGCCCTTGTCCTTGACGAGCTCGATCCCGTAGAAGTACCCGTCGCCACGGACGTCGCCGACGATGGGCAGGTCGAGCAGCCGCTCGAGCGTGGCGCGGAAGGCGCCCTCGTTGTCGCGGACGTGCTCGAGGATGTGCTCCTGCTCGAAAATGTCGAAGTTCGCCATCGCGACCGCGGTCGAGACAGGGTGCCCCCCGAAGGTGAAGCCGTGGGCGAAGGACTCGCTGCCGTGCAGGAACGGCTCCATCAGCCGGTCCGAGGCGATCATCGCGCCGAGCGGGGCGTAGCCGGAGGTGATGCCCTTGGCCGAGGTGATGATGTCGGGCTGGTAGCCGTAGCGCTCGGCGCCGAACATGTGTCCGAGCCGGCCGTAGGCGCAGATGACCTCGTCGGAGACCAGGAGCACGTCGTACTCGTCGCAGATCTCGCGGACCCGGTCGAAGTAGCCGGGCGGGGGCGGGAAGCAGCCGCCGGCGTTCTGCACGGGCTCGAGGAAGACGGCGGCGACCGTGTCGGGGCCCTCGTTCTCGATCGCGACCGCGATCTGGTCGGCCGCCCAGCGACCGAACGCCTCCGGGTCGGAGCCGTCGAGGAATCCACCGGTCGCCTCGGAGGCGCGGTAGAGGTTGGTGTTCGGCACCCGGAAGGTCGAGGGGACCAGCGGCTCGAACTGCTGCTTGAGCGGCGGCAGGCCGGTGATCGACAGGGCGCCCTGGGTGGTGCCGTGGTAGGCGATGGAGCGGCTGATGACCTTGTGCTTCATCGGCTTGCCGGTCAGCTTGAAGTAGTTCTTGGCCAGCTTCCACGCCGACTCGACGGCCTCGCCGCCACCGGTGGTGAAGAAGACCCGGTTGAGGTCGCCGGGGGCGTAGCCGGCGATCCGCTCGGCGAGCAGGATCGCGTTGGGGTGCGCGTAGGACCACAGGGGGTGGAAGGCCAGCTCCTTGGCCTGCGCGGCCGCGGCGTCGGCGAGCTCCGTGCGCCCGTGGCCGAGCTGGGAGACGAAGAGGCCGCCCAGGCCGTCGAGGTAGCGCTTGCCCTGGGCGTCGTAGATGTAGGCGCCCTCGCCGCGCACGATGATCGGCACGTCCGAGGTGTCGTAGGTCGAGTGCCGGGTGAAGTGCATCCACAGGTGGTCCTTGGCGGCCCGCTGCAGGTGGTCGTAGTCGTGCTCCATGCCCCCATGGTGCGCGGTCCACCACGTGAGAAGCAAGTGAATCCGTCGCTGAAGCGTGTGATTTCTCCGGAATCCGTTGTAGAAATGGGTGCATGACCCGGTACGGACCGCAGTTCGGCCCCGACATCACCTTCCTCGGCGTCGACCGCGTCGACCTCGACGACGCCGCCTCGCTCGGCGCCGCCGACGTGGTCGTCGTCGGCGCGCCGTTCGACGGGGGTACGTCGCACCGCCCGGGCACCCGGTTCGGCCCGATGGCGATCCGGCAGACCGACTACCTGCCGCACGACGGCTCGCGGCCCCACCTGGCGCTGCGCGTCGATGCGCTGCAGGACCTGCGGGTCGTCGACGCCGGCGACGTCGAGATGCCGCCGGGGGAGATCGAGCGCTCGCTGCGCGCCCTCGAGGACGCCGTCTTCGCGGTCGCCAGCGCGGGCGCGGTCCCGCTCGTCCTGGGCGGCGACCACTCGATCGCCCTGGCCGACGCCACCGGGGTGGCCCGGCACCACGGGTACGGCAAGGTCTCGATGATCCACTTCGACGCGCACGCGGACACCGGCGACATCGAGTTCGGCTCGCTCTACGGCCACGGTCAGCCGATGCGCCGCCTGATCGAGTCCGGGGCCCTGCGCGGCGACCGGTTCCTCCAGATGGGGCTGCGCGGCTACTGGCCAGGACCCGAGACGCTGGGCTGGATGGCCGAGCAGCGGATGCGCTCCTACGAGATGACCGAGATCGGCAAGCGCGGGCTGGAGTCCTGCCTCGACGAGGCCTTCGAGATCGCGCTCGACGAGTGCGACGCCGTCTTCCTCTCCGTCGACATCGACGTCTGCGACCCGGGCCACGCGCCCGGCACGGGCACCCCGGAGCCCGGCGGTCTCTCGTCGCGGCAGCTGCTCGACGCCGTACGACGGATCTGCCTGGAGCTGCCCGTCGCCGGCATCGACGTGGTCGAGGTGTCCCCGCCGTACGACCACGCCGAGATCACCGCCTTTCTCGCCAACCGGGTCTGCCTCGAGGCGCTCTCCGGCCTGGCGGCTCGCCGGCACGGGATCTCCCACGACCCGGCGGGTCCGCTGCTGGAAGGTCGTTGATGGCCACCCTCTTCACCAACGGCGCGCTCTTCGACGGGCACCGCTACGTCGGCGCGGGGGAGGTGCTGGTCGACTCCGGTCGGATCGTGTCCGTGCAGGTCGGTCCCGAGACGGGGACCGCTCGGACCTCGACCGACCCGGACGTGGTGGACCTCGACGGCGGACTGCTCTCGCCCGGCTTCGTCGACGCGCACGTGCACGCGGTGCAGGGCGGTCTCGAGCGCACCCGCTGCGACCTGACCGAGGGCGAGACCCGCGACGACTACCTCCGGATCATCCGGGAGCACGCCGACGCCCACCCCGACCGGCCCTGGATCCTCGGCGGCGGCTGGGCGATGTCGGCGTTCCCCGGCGGCACGCCCACGGCGGCCGACCTCGACGCCGTCGTGCCCGACCGGCCCGTCTTCCTGCCCAACCGCGACCACCACGGCGCGTGGGTCAACTCCCGTGCGCTGGAGATCGCCGGCATCGACCGGCACACGCCCGACCCCGCCGACGGCCGCTTCGAGCGCGACGCCGACGGGCGCCCGACCGGCACGCTGCACGAGGGTGCGATGCACGCGGTCGCGGCCCTCACCCCGCAGACCACGGACGACGAGTACTACGCGGCCCTCCTCGAGGGTCAGCGCTACCTCCACTCGTACGGCGTGACCGGGTGGCAGGACGCCATCGTCGGCTCGTACGCCGGCATGGACGACCCCGGGCCGACGTACCTCCGCGCGGCCCGGGAGGGCGACCTGTCCGCCCACGTCGTCGGCGCGCTGTGGTGGGACCGCACCCGGGGTGAGGAGCAGATCGCCGACCTGGTCGCCCGCCGGGAGGCGTACACGCACGGGCAGTTCCGGGCCACCAGCGTGAAGATCATGCAGGACGGCGTGGCCGAGAACTTCACGGCCGCCCTGGTCGAGCCCTACCTCGACCGCTGCGGCCACGCGACCACCAACAGCGGTCACTCGTTCGTCGACCCCGAGGCCTTGCGGCGCTACGTCGGGCTGCTCGACGCGGTCGGCTTCCAGGTGCACGTGCACGCCATCGGCGACCGCGGCGCGCGCGAGGCGCTGGACGCCTTCGAGGGCACCGATCCCGAGCGGCGTCACCACGTCGCGCACCTGCAGCTCGTGCACCCCGACGACGTACGACGCTTCGCCGGCCTCGGCGTCGCCGCCAACCTCCAGATGCTCTGGGCCTGCCTCGACGACCAGATGGTCGAGCTGACGCTGCCGTTCCTCGGGGCGGAGCGGGCGACGTGGCAGTACCCGTTCGGCGACCTCGAGCGCGCCGGCGCCCGGCTGGTCGCGGGCAGCGACTGGCCGGTCAGCACGCCCAACCCGCTCGAGGCCATCCACGTCGCCGTCAACCGGATCGAGCACGGCGACGCCGGGAGCCGTCGGTTCCTGCCGGAGCAGGCGATCGCGCTCGAGAGCGCCTTCGCGGCGTACACCTCCGGCTCGGCGTGGATCAACCACCGCGACAACGCGGGAGCGCTGCGACCCGGTGCGACCGCGGACCTCGTGGTGCTCGACCGCGACCCGTTCGCGGGCTCGGCCGACGACATCGGTGCGACCGCGGTGGTGTCGACCTGGGTCGACGGGAGCGCCGTCTACCGCCAGAGGTAGAAGGTGAGCAGGTTGCCGTCGAGGTCGAGGACGTGGAACTCGCGGGTGCCGTAGTCGGTCTCCTGCGGACCGCCGCCGCTCTCGGTGTGCAGGACCCGGGCCCCGGCCATCTCGGCGTACAGCTCGTCGATCCCGTCCACCTGGATCCGGCAGCTGGCGGTGCCGGCGATGAAGGTCTCCGCGCCGCTGACCACCGGGCGCGCGGCCAGGTCGTCGCGGCCCTGCCACGAGCTGTCGCCGGCCTGCCACAGGTGCACCTGGGCGTCGTCGCGCAGCAGCACGCTGAAGGTGCCGTCGGTGTGCCCGACGCCGAAGCCGAGACGCTCGGCGTAGAACGTCGTCGCCGCACGGACGTCGCGACACGGGAGGGCGGGGATCGTGGTGGTCAGCCGCATGCGGCCATGGTGCCGGGTTCGCCGCCTGAAACGCACGATTCAACGAATTCCGTCTGCCGAAGCCCTCCAGCCCTACAGATTCCGTTGCGACGACACTAGGCTCGCCGTCATGGCCGACAAGACCTTCACCAACGTCGTCAACGGAGAGCTCGTCGAGAGCGTGTCGGGGGAGACCTACGACATCATCGACCCGACCACGGGCGAGGTGTACGCCCAGGCGCCGCGGTCCGGCGCCGAGGACGTGGACCGGGCGTACGCCGCGGCCGCCTCGGCGTTCGAGACCTGGGGCAGCACCACCCCGCAGGACCGCTCCAACGCGCTGCTCAAGATCGCCGACGCGATCGAGGCGCGCGCCGAGGAGTTCAACGCCGTCGAGTCGCTGGACACCGGCAAGCCGCTCGGCCTGACCATGTCCGAGGAGATGCCGTACGCCTGGGACCACTTCCGCTTCTTCGCCGGCGCCGCGCGCGTGCTCGAGGGCAAGTCGGCGGGGGAGTACATGGCCGACCACACCTCGTGGGTCCGCCGCGAGCCGGTGGGTGTCGTCGGGCAGGTCACGCCGTGGAACTACCCGCTGCTGATGATGATCTGGAAGATCGCCCCGGCGCTCGCCGGCGGCAACACGATCGTGCTCAAGCCCAGCGACACGACGCCCGCCAGCTCCACGCTGCTGGCCGAGCTCGCCCAGGAGTTCCTGCCGCCGGGCGTGCTGAACGTCGTCTGCGGGGACCGCGACACCGGTCGCGCCCTGGTCGAGCACCGGACCCCGCAGATGGTCGCGATCACCGGCTCGGTCCGGGCCGGCATGGAGGTCGCGACCTCGGCTGCTCGCGACCTCAAGCGGGTCCACCTCGAGCTCGGCGGCAAGGCTCCCGTCATCGTCTTCGACGACGCGGACATCGAGAAGGCGGCCGAGGGCATCGCCGGCGCCGGTCTCTTCAACGGCGGCCAGGACTGCACGGCGGCCACCCGCGTGCTCGCCGGCGCCGGGATCTACGACGACTTCGTGGCCGCGCTCGCCGAGGCGGCGAAGGGGATGCCGACCGGCCTGCCCGACAACGACGACACTTACTACGGCCCGCTCAACAACCAGGCGCAGCTCGACCGCGTCTCCGCCATGGTCGACCGGCTGCCCGACCACGCCCACCTCGAGACCGGCGGCGTGCGCCAGGGCGAGCGCGGCTACTTCTACGAGCCGACCGTCCTCTCCGGGCTGCGCCAGGAGGACGAGCAGATCCAGTCCGAGATCTTCGGCCCGGTGATGACCGTCCAGAAGTTCGGTGACGAGGCGGAGGCGCTGCGCTGGGCCAACGGGGTCGAGTACGGCCTGTCCTCCAGCGTCTGGACCAAGGACCACGGGCGGGCGATGCGGATGTCGAAGGGCCTCGACTTCGGCGTCGTCTGGATCAACACCCACATCCCCTTCATCTCCGAGATGCCGCACGGTGGCTTCAAGCACTCCGGCTACGGCAAGGACCTGTCCATGTACGGCCTCGAGGACTACACCCGGATCAAGCACGTCATGTCCTACATCGGGGAGTGACGCCACCGGCGGTCTCGAGGCTCGGGCCTGGCGGCCCTCGCACCTCGACCACCGACCTCGGTGGTCGACCCCTCGCACCTCGACCACCGACCTCGGTGGTTTCGAGGCTCGGGCCTAGCGGCCCTCGCACCTCAACCACCGACCACCGACCACCGACCACCAAGGAAAGAGACCGCATGAGGATCCTGTTGGTCGGCGCCGGCGGCGTCGGCTCGGCGTTCGCCGCCATCGCCGCACGCCGTGACTTCTTCGAGACGATCGTGGTCGCCGACTACGACGAGGCTAAGGCGGCGAAGGCGGCGGCGACCGACCAGAGGTACGCCGCGGTGCGGGTCGACGCGTCGTCGGCCGAGTCGGTCGCGGCCCTGTGCCGCGAGCACCGGATCACGCACGTGATGAACGCGGTCGACCCGGTCTTCAACATGTCGATCTTCGACGGCGCGGCGGCTGCGGGCGCCGACTACCTCGACATGGCGATGTCGCTGTCGAGGCCGCACCCGGAGGCGCCGTACGAGAAGACGGGGGTCAAGCTCGGCGACGAGCAGTTCGCCGTGGCCGACGACTGGGAGGCCGACGGTCGCCTGGCGCTGGTCGGGATCGGTGTCGAGCCCGGGCTCTCCGACGTCTTCGCGCGGTACGCCGCCGACCACCTCTTCAGCGAGATCGACGAGCTCGGCACCCGCGACGGTGCCAACCTGGTCGTGACCGACGACGACGGCAACGAGATCTTCGCGCCGTCGTTCTCGATGTGGACCACGATCGAGGAGTGCCTCAACCCGCCGGTGATCTGGGAGGACGGCGCGTGGTTCACGACGCCGCCCTTCTCCGAGCCCGAGGTCTTCGACTTCCCCGAGGGCATCGGCCCGGTCGAGTGCGTCAACGTCGAGCACGAGGAGGTGCTCCTGATGCCGCGGTGGGTGGACTGCAGGCGCGCGACCTTCAAGTACGGCCTGGGCGACGAGTTCATCAACATCCTCAAGGTGCTGCACACCCTCGGTCTCGACAGCACCGAGAAGGTCCGGGTCAAGGGCGTCGAGGTGAGCCCGCGCGACGTGGTCGCCGCGGTGCTGCCGGACCCGGCCACCGTCGGTCCGCGGATGAAGGGCAAGACCTGCGCCGGTCTCTGGGTGACCGGCACCGGCAAGGACGGCCAGCCGCGGTCGACGTACCTCTACCACGTGGTCGACAACGAGACCACGATGCGCGAGTACGGCCACCAGTGCGTGGTCTGGCAGACCGCCATCAACCCGGTCGTGGCCCTGGAGCTGCTCGCCCGCGGCACCTGGAGCGGCGCGGGGGTGCTGGGCCCGGAGGCCTTCGACGCGGTGCCGTTCCTCGACCTCCTCACCGAGTACGGCAGCCCCTGGGGCATCAAGGAGCTCTGAGGGGGGCTACGCGCCGCCGAGCACCCGGAAGGGCAGCCCCGGCAGCGCGCGCACGGCGGCGTACGTGGTGGGGTCGACCTTCTGCCCCGAGCGCAGGAGCGGGTCGGCGGCGACGACGCACCGGTCGTGGCCGTTGACCAGCACCACGTCGCCCCCACCCTGCAGCGCGCCCCGCATCAGCCGCTCGAACGTGTCGAGCCGCGTGTCGGCCCCCGCGACGCCGACCAGGTGGCCGCCGACGAGGACGGGCACCGTCGCGGTGAGCACGTACTCGTCGGTGCAGACGTAGTCGACGTAGGGCCCGGTGACGTGACGCGCCCCCGAGACCAGCGGCACCTGGAACCACTCGTGGCGGGTGTAGTCGAAGACGTGGTGGCCGATCGGCACGCCGCGCTCGGCCAGCGGCTGCTGCTCCTCGCCCTGCCACCAGGCCAGGTAGAGGTCCCGGTCCGCGAGCGACCCCGGGTTGACGACGAACCCCGCACCCACGACGGGGTACGACGCGAGCGTGCTGGCGGCCAGCGGCTCGACCAGCTCGGTCAGCGCTGCCGCCGTCACCGGCTGCCGTGGCTCGAACCGGTCACCGACCCGCTCGGCGATGATCTCGAGCGAGCCGAAGAGGGCGCCGAAGTACGCCGTGACCGCGAGGGCGCAGCGCGCCATGGAGTCCGCCAGCGTGGTCGGGAGCGTGGTCGGTGCGGTGCTCACGAGGCACTCCTCGGCAGCCGGTGGCGATCGGTGACGTCGGCCTGGGTCCGGGCCACCCGGTCCAGGGTCTCCTGCAGGTGGGTCCGGGCACCCCGGCGGGCGCCCTCCGCGTCGCCGGCCTCGATGGCCGCGATCACGCGCTCGACACCGACCAGCGTCCGGGCGCGGACCTCCGGGTCGCGAAGCGGGATGCGCACGACCATGCCGAAGTCCGCCTCCAGGCGGACCACCTCGCGGGTCACCCGGGCCGACTGGGTGAGGGAGGCGATCGACAGCCACAGCTCGGCGTCGGCGTGACGCCACGCCCCGACGTCGTCGCTCTCGTCGGCGAGCAGCCCCCGCAGCAGCGAGGCCTCCTCGGCGTCGGCGCGCTCGGCGGCGATCTCGGCGCAGCCGGCCAGCACCAGGGCGTACTGCGTGCCCCGGTCGTGCAGCTCCGCGCGCGACATCGAGGCCAGCCGCTCGGCGAGCGCCTCCTCGTCGGCGGCCGCCTCGGCGGCGACGAAGGTGCCACCGCCGCGCCCGCGGGTGGTGGTGACCAGACCCTGTCCGCGCAGCCCGGTCAGGGCCTCGCGGACGGTCACGACGGCGACCCCGAGCAGCCCTGCGAGCTCCGGCTCGCTGGGGAGCCGCTCACCCTCGATGAGGACGCCGGAGCGGATCGCCTCGGTCAGCCGCAGCTCGACCTGGCCCGCGCGGCCGACCTCGGACAGGGGAGCGAAGATCGCGCTCCGCGCCCGCCCACCGCGCCGAGGTGCGTCGGCCATCCGCCCGTCTCCTTCGCAACACAGTCGTTACCGAACAGGGCTATGCATCTAATGTCTGGTTCCATATCTTATGAGCCGTCGACTCCTGTCGAACAGTACCGCCGGACCGGACCAGAGGAGCCAGATGACGGCGACGGCCATCTCCCTGCGAGGCCTGAGCAAGCACTACGACCAGGTCCGGGCCGTGGACGACCTCGACCTGGACATCGCGGACGGCGAGTTCTTCTCGATGCTCGGCCCGTCCGGCTCCGGCAAGACCACCGTGCTGCGCCTGATCGCCGGCTTCGAGGTGCCGACCGCCGGCACGATCCTGCTCGGCGAGGACGACGTGACCACTCGCCCTCCCTTCGCGCGCGACGTCAACACCGTCTTCCAGGACTACGCGATCTTCCCGCACATGAGCGTGCTCGAGAACGTCGAGTACGGCCTGCGCGTGAAGAAGGTCGGCCGGTCCGAGCGCCGCAAGCGTGCCGAGGAGGCGCTCGCGACCGTGCGCCTGGAGGCGTACGCCGCGCGGCGGCCCCACCAGCTCTCGGGTGGTCAGCGCCAGCGCGTCGCCCTGGCGCGGGCGCTGGTCAACCGGCCCAAGGTCCTGCTGCTCGACGAGCCGCTCGGCGCGCTGGACCTCAAGCTGCGGCGCGAGATGCAGATCGAGCTGAAGCAGATCCAGCGCGAGGTCGGCATCACCTTCGTCTTCGTGACCCACGACCAGGAGGAGGCCCTGACGATGAGCGACCGCGTCGCGGTCTTCAACGAGGGCCGCATCGAGCAGCTGGCCGCGCCGGTCGACCTCTACGAGCGTCCGGCCAGCGCCTTCGTGGCGGGCTTCGTGGGCACCTTCAACCTCTTCCAGGGCGAGGCCGCCCGCGCCGTGGTCGGCGAGGCCGGCTCGTTCGTCATCCGCCCGGAGAAGGTGCGCCTCGACGCCGAGGCGCCGACGGACGTGACCGGCCTGTGCATCGCCCCGGGCGTCGTGCGCGAGGTCGTCTACCTCGGCTCCACCACGAGCACCGTGGTCGCGCTGGACGCCGGGCCCACCGTGACGGTGTCGCACCCCAACACCGACACCTCGATCGACGCCGCCCTGGAGCGGCGTGACCAACGCGTCGTGCTCACCTGGCGACGTGACCACCTGGTGCCGCTGGCCTCGTCCGAGACCGCGGCGCTTCCCGAAGAGGAGACGGCATGAGGAACATCGGCTCGAAGCGGCTCGCCGCGGTCGCGTGCGCAGGCGTGCTCGCCCTGGCCACGGCGTGCGGCACCAGCTCGGGAGGCTCGGACGGCGACAAGAAGGCCAGTGCGGACCAGGGCGGCTTCAGCGCACCCGACGTACCCATGGCGACCGCGATCGGCGACCCCGAGGGACAGGTCAACATCCTCGCGTGGCCCGGATACGCCGAGGACGGCAGCACGGACAAGACGATCGACTGGGTGACGCCGTTCGAGAAGGAGTCCGGCTGTCAGGCCAACGTGAAGTACTTCGGCACCTCCGACGAGGCCGTCCAGCTGATGAAGACCGGCGAGTACGACGTCGTCTCGGCCTCCGGCGACGCCACCCTGCGGCTGGTCGCGGCCGGGGACGTCGCCCCGGTCAACACCAAGCTGCTGAAGAACTACGCCGACATTGCGCCGTTCCTCAAGGACCAGGCGTTCAACTCCGTCGACGGCCAGATGTACGGCGTGCCGCACGGCTGGGGCGCCAACCTGCTGATGTACGACACCGAGAAGGTCAGCCCCGCGCCGACCAGCTGGAGCGCGGTCTTCGACGATGCCTCGCAGTACGCCGGTAAGGTCACGGCGTACGACTCGCCGATCTACATCGCCGACGCCGCGCTCTACCTGATGGACACCCAGCCCGACCTCGGCATCAAGGACCCGTACGCGCTGGACGAGGACCAGCTCGCGGCCGCCGTCGAGGTGCTGAAGAAGCAGAAGGAGAACGTCTCGGAGTACTGGTCGGACTACCTCAAGGAGGTCCAGGCCTTCAAGTCCGGCGACTCCGTCATCGGCACCACCTGGCAGGTGATCGCCTCGGTCGCGCAGGGCGAGGGCGCCAAGGTCGAGGCGGTCCTGCCCGACGAGGGCTCCACCGGCTGGTCGGACACCTGGATGATCGGCGCCGAGGCGAAGAACCCCAACTGCGGCTACCTCTGGATGGACTACATCACCAGCCCGAAGGCGCAGGCGGCGGTCGCGGAGTACTTCGGCGAGGCGCCGGCCAACACGCAGGCCTGCAGCCTGACCTCCGACCCGACCTTCTGCGACACCTACCACGCGGAGGACGCGGCGTACGCCGCCAAGATCCACTACTGGACGACGCCGATCGAGCAGTGCCTGGACGGTCGCACGGACGTGAAGTGCACCGACTACGGCGACTGGACGACCGCCTGGACCGAGATCAAGGGCTGATCCTGCGTTGAGCCTCCTCGAACGCCGTCCGGGTCTCCGGGTGGGCTTCCTCCTGATGCCACCGATGCTGTGGCTGGGAGTGGCCTACCTGGGGGCCCTGGCGGCGCTCCTGATCACCTCGCTGTGGACCCAGAACGACTTCACCGGCGAGATCGAGCGGGCCTGGACCCTGGAGAACTTCCAGGACCTCTTCCGGGTCGACGTCTACCGGACCATCACCTTTCGGACGATCGGGATCGCGGCGCTGGTCACCGTGATCGACGCGGTGCTGGCCTTCCCGATCGCCCTCTACATGGCCAAGGTGGCGTCTCCGCGCGCCCAGCGGCTGCTGGTGATCGCGGTCCTGATGCCGCTGTGGGCGTCGTACCTCGTCAAGGCGTACGCGTGGCGCGGGATGTTCTCCGCCGACGGCCCGATCGCCTGGGTCGCGGCGCCGTTCGGCCTGCACAGCCCGGGCTACGGGCTGTTCGCGACGACCGTGACGCTCTCCTACCTGTGGCTGCCCTACATGATCCTGCCGGTGTACGCCGGGCTCGAGCGCGTGCCGAGCTCCCTCTTCGAGGCGTCGGCCGACCTCGGCGCCGGCTCGTGGCACACCCTGCGCCGCGTGGTGCTCCCGATGGCGTTCCCGGCCTTCGTCGCCGGATCGATCTTCACGTTCTCCCTGACGATGGGTGACTACATCGCGGTCAAGATCGTCGGCGGTACGACGCAGCTGCTCGGCAACGTGGTCTACGACAACCAGGGCGCCGCCAACAACCTGCCGTTCGCCGCCGCGGTGGCGACCGTCCCGATCGTGGTGATGCTCGGCTACCTGGCCGCGGCTCGCCGTACCGGCGCCTTGGAGCAGCTCTGATGCTCTCGCCAGGACTCCGCCGCTCGCTGGCCGCCATCACGGCGGTCGTGCTGGTCTTCGTCTACGTCCCGCTCGCGCTGGTCTTCGTCAACTCGTTCAACACCGACAACACCTTCGGCTGGCCGCCGCCGGGCTTCACCCTGCACTGGTGGCACGTCGCCTGGGAGAGCCAGGGCGCGCGCGACGCGCTGTGGACCAGCGTCCGGGTGGCCATCGCGGCGACCGTCGTCGCCCTGCTGCTCGGCACGCTGGCGGCGATGGGGCTGCGCCGCACCCGCTTCTTCGGCCGCAACGTCGTCTCGCTGCTGATCATCCTGCCGATCGCGCTGCCCGGTGTGGTCACGGGTCTGGCGTTCCAGAACGGCTTCCGCACCATCCTGGGCATCGACCTCAGCCTCTGGACGGTCGTGATCGCGCACGCCACCTTCTGCATCGTCACGGTCTTCAACAACGTGCAGGCGCGCTTCCAGCGGCTCGGCACCAGCTTCGAGCAGGCCTCGATGGACCTCGGCGCCGGCCGGTGGACGACGTTCCGCCTGATCACCTTCCCGATGCTGCGCTCGGCGCTGCTCGCGGGCGCGCTGCTGTCCTTCGGGCTGTCCTTCGACGAGATCGTGGTGACGACCTTCACCGCGAGCCCGCAGGACCAGACGCTGCCGATCTGGATCTTCCAGAACCTCTTCCGGCCCAACCAGGCGCCGGTCGTCAACGTGGTCGCTGCCGTCCTCGTGATCTTCTCGGCCGTCCCGATCTACCTGGCCCAGCGGCTGTCCGGCTCGGGGACCGAGGGCATGACCGGCGCGCGCTGACGCTGGCTGTAACGCGATCGGCGACGCCGACGCTCTGGGGGGTGGATCCACCCCCAGACCACTCCCAGGAGGAAGCCGCATGAGCGGTATCCGCACGTCCACGTCGTTCCGGGCGCTCGCCGGCGTCGTCACCGCAGGGCTCGTCGCCACCTCCGTCGGCCTCGTCGCCGCTCCGGTGGTCGCCGACCCGGCCCCCGCAGCGACCTCGATCTCCATCCGCGCCCTCAAGCCCGCGATCGCACCGGGCCGGACCGACACGATCGTCGGCAGCCTGCACGTGCGCGGCGGGTCCGCCGCCGGTCGACCGGTCGCCCTCGAGGCCCGGGCGAAGGGCGAGTCGGCCTTCACCCCGGTCGGCACCGCCACCGCGGGGGAGAAGGGCGGAGTGCGCCTCACCGTCAAGCCCGAGGTGACCACGCGCTACCGCTGGCACTACGCCGGAGCGCCCGACGCACGCCCGCGCGTCAGTGGGGTCGCCCTGGTCAAGGTGCGCACGCCGCAGCACCCGGCGAAGCGCCTCGGCACCACCCTCTCGGTCCGCGCCGTCCACCCGAGCGTGGCGCCCGGCGGCAGGACCGTCGTGCGCGGCATCCTGCGCTCCGGTCGTACGGCGCTCCGCGGCCGGCAGGTCGTCCTGCTCGCCCGCACGTCGGCGCAGCAGGCCTGGCAGTTCCGCCGGGTCCAGCGGACCGCGCGGGACGGTCACGTGCGGTTCACGGTCCGCCCGAGCACCCGCACCGCCTTCCGGCTCTCCTTCGCCGGCACCACCACATTCCGCCCGGCGAAGAGCGCCGTCGTGCGCGTCGGCGTGCGCAAGGGCGCTCCGAGCTCCCTCTCCATCCGAGGCCGCGACGTGGCGCAGGGCTTCGCCGTCAGCGGTCAGCTCCGGGCCGCGCGCCACGCGGTGCGCAACGCCCCGGTGACGCTGCAGACGCTCGACGCGGGCACGTCGGCGTGGGCCGACACCGCCACCAAGCGCACCGGCCGTCACGGTGGCGTCCGGTTCGTCCGGCCCAGCGCTCCGGGTGCCAGCTACCGTCTGGTGTACGCCGGTGGTCGCTTCGCCAGCAGCACCAGCGCCACGCTCACCGACTGACCGGACCCGGCGGCACCCTGCGGAGGAGACGCGCTGGACGCAACCGACGATCGGCACGTGCGCACGCCGGTCGAGACCGACGAGCTGGAGCTCGCCCTCGTGGCCGCGTGTCGTGGCGACGAGGACGGCTTCGCCGTGCTGTGGCGAGACCTGCACCCGCGCGTGCTCCGCTACCTCCAGGTGCGGGGCGACGAGGGCCCGGAGGACCTCGCGGCCGAGACCTGGATGCACGTGGTGCGCGGGCTGCCGCGTTTCGAGGGCGGCCTGTCGGACTTCCGGGCGTGGCTGTTCACGATCGCACGGCACCGGGCGATCGACCAGGGCCGGGCCCGGTCGCGTGGTCTGCCGGTCGTCTCGGTGGCCGACCCGGTCGAGGCGTCGGGTCGGGTGCCGGTGGCGGCGAGTGCCGAGCAGGACGCTGCCGACCACGAGGCGACCGCACGTGCGCTGCGGCTGGTGGCCACGCTGCCTCCGGCGCAGGCCGAGATGGTCGCCCTCAGGGTGGTCGCCGGGCTCGACGTCGCCGACGTCGCGCGGCTCCTGGACAAGCGACCGGGCACCGTCCGGGTCGGGGTGCACCGAGCACTGAAGACGCTGTCGCAGACAGCCGAGCGCGAGCCGGAGGGCGGTGAAGGATGACGGGCGACGAGAGGCACGACGCGATGGAGGACGAGGCGCTGGCCCGCGCCCTCGGCGCACCCGGGTCGCCGGCCGAGCTGGCCGGCGAGGACGCCTACCGTGCGATGTTCCGCGCGGTCGCCGCCGAGGCGCCGCGGGCGCGTCTGGCGGTCGTGCGCCGCGTCGGCACCGGCTCCGCGCTGGCCGTCGCGCTCGCGGTGGCGGGCGCCGGGGCCGCGGCGGCGTACACCACCCATCTCCCGGACCCCGTCCAGCGGGTGGTCCACTCGGCCCTGGGGCCGATCGGCGTCCCGGACGCCCCGCCCCGACCAGACGTCGACCCGGTGGCGCACCGCCGTGCCCCGACGCCCCTCCGGCCCGAGGCCTCGCCCGCGGCTCCTCCGGCCGCGGTCCCGACCGCCTCGGCCACGTCGACGCCGCCGTCCCCGTCGGCCACCCCGACGGTCCGGACGCCGTCGCCCGGGCCCTCGCGCTCGGCGACGCCCACACCGAGCGCCGCAGCGCCCCCTCCGGAGCCGATGTCGCAGGCACCCTCGTCGGCCGCCACGAGCCCCAGCACCACGCCTCCGGCGCAACCCCGGCCGAAGCCGGCCGCGGTGAGCATCGCGGCCGCCGACGCGAGCCACCGGGTCAGCCCGGGTGCGGCCGTGTCGTTCAGCGGACGCGTGACGACCGCGGACGGCACCGCCGTCCCCGACCGGCAGGTCGTGCTCCAGCAGCGCGGGCCGGACGGCTGGCAGCGGGTCGTCGTCGCACGCACGGGTGCCGACGGCGCGGTCGCGGTGGCGTCGGGGGCGGTGCAGCGCACCACGTCGTACCGCCTCCGCGTCGGCACGGTGCACAGCGCGTCCTGGCGGATCGTGCTGCAGCCGTCGCTGACCGTGAGCGCGGAGACGGTCGGCCGGGCCGCGAGCGTGACCGTGTCGGCCGCCGGCGGCCAGACCGGTGACCGGGTGCTGCTGCTGACCCGGCGTCGGGGCCGGCTGGTGCAGGAGGCCCGCGGCACGCTCGACCCCCAAGGCCGGGCCCGCTTCGAGCTGACCGCGCCGAAGCGCGCGCGGGCGTACGTCGTCCGGCTCCCGGCCACCCCGGCACATGCGGCTGCCCGGGCAGCGGTCACGGTCGCGGCGGCGGGTCCGGACGCCGGCTAGCGCCGTCGCGTGGGTGCTCTAGAACGTGAGCTGCCGCATCGGTGCCCGTGGCCAGACGACTGCGTCCAGCGCCTCCCGGGCGGCGGTCGCGCGGTCGGTGGCAGGCGGCCGGACGACCACGACCGCCGCGGCGCCCGCCGCGGCCCCGGTCGCGCGCACGACGGTCACCGGCACCCGACGCACGGGCTGGTCCGGCGTGCCGACCGGCGCCGTGAGCTCGACGTACGCCGTCCGGGACCCGGCAGCGAGCAGGACCCTGGCCGTGCCGAGGACGCTGCTGCGGACCTCCACGGCGACGTCGCGGTCGGAGGCCCGGTCGAGGCGCACCGTGAGCCGGACGGGTGTCGGCAGCACGGACGAGGCCTCGACCCGGGCGCCACCGAGCCGGACCACGGGAGCGGGGTCGTCGTCCACGACGGGCAGCTCAAGGGGTGGGCCGGCGACGGCACCGTGCGCCCGGGTGACGGTCACCGTCGTCCGCCGGCCGTGGTCGTCGACGTGGTCCTGGGGCACCCGCAGCCACACCCGGGAGACCGTCCGTCCGACGCGGAACCTGATCGTGCTCGCCGACAGCTGCCCGTCGGCGGCCAGTCGCACGCTCGTCCGGCGCGTGGTCGGCCGGTCCAGGCGCACCACGACCCGCACCCGGCCGCCCTCGGCCACCCGGGGACGAGCCGCGGTCAGGCCGACCACCGGCACCGGCGGGGTCGGTCGTCCGTCGGCGTCCAGCGCAGCGAAGCAGAAGCCGCGCCGCCGGAGCCTGCTGATCTCGGTCGGGATCGCGCGCAGCGTCGCGGCGGAGTTGGCGACGCCGTCGTGCTGCAGCACGACGTCGTCGCGGTGCGGGCGGACGCCGCGGAGCACGCGCCTCTCGATCTGCGGCGTGCTCGCCCCGGCCCAGTCGCGCGGATCGACGGTCCAGAGCACCGGCGTGTAGCCCTGGTGCACCAGGACGGTGCGCACGTGCTCGTCCATCGCGCCGTACGGCGGCCTCACCAGCGTCGTCGGCCGCACCCCGGCGCGGACCAGCGCCCGGCGGGTGTCGTGGACCGAGCGCCGGATCTGGGCGCCGGTGCGCGTGGTGAGGTCCTCGTGCGCCCAGGTGTGGTTGCCGATGGCGAACCCGGCCCGGTCCACCATCCGCACGACCTCGGGGTGGGCGTCGGCGTAGGTGCCGATCATGAAGAACGTCGCCGGGACGCCCCGGCGGTGCAGCAGCCGCACCAGCCGGGGCGTGATCGACGGCGAGGGGCCGTCGTCGAAGGTCAGCGCGACCAGGCCACGCGAGCAGGGGGTGCGCGCGTGCGGCTGCGGCGCCGCCTCAGCCGCCGACGCCGCCACTGATACCGCCGACACCGCCGTCACCGCCGACAGCGGCAACGCCACCGCCACGAGCAGCCCCACCAGCCGACGCATCGCCCACCTCCCGAGAGGGGGACGCTACGGCACCCACCGAGGGTCGTCAGGCGAAGTAGTGGCCCCGGTCGAGGTCCTCGAGGAGACCCGGCCCCGTCGGCTGCCACCCGAGCAGGGCGCGCGTGGCCGTGCTCGATGCCGGGCTGTCGGTGCCGATCAGGGGCGCCAGCCAGGTGAAGTGCGCCGGCGCGTCCTCGGGGGAGACGGCCTGCACCGGGACGCCGAGGTGGCGACCCATCGCCTCGGCAACGTCGCGGATCCGCACGCCCTGCTCGGCGGCGGCGTGCAGCGTGGAGCCGGCGGGTGCCTTCTCCAGCGCTAGCCGGAAGGCGCGAGCGGCGTCCGTGCGGTGGGTGGCCGGCCACCGGTGGGAGCCGTCCCCGACGTACCCCGCGACCCCGGTGGCCCGGGCGATCGCGACCAGCGCCGCGACGAAGCCGTTGTCGCCGTCCCCGTGGACGGTCGGGGGCAGCCGCAGCACGGAGGACCGGACGCCACGCTCCGCGAGGGCGACGGTGAGGTGACCGTTGCGGTGCCGCATCGACGGACCTGCCGCGTCGTCGGCGACCGACACGCCGTCGACCTCGGTCGCCACGCGGCCCGGCGCGACGCCGAGCAGGCCGGAGGCGATCACGAACGGCCGGTCGGTGCCGGCGAGGGCGTCGCCGAAGGCTTCGATCGCGGCGCGGTCGGCCGCGGTCGCCCCGGCGAAGTCTCCGGTGAACGCGAGGTCGTGCTTGAACGCGAGGTGGATGACGCCGTCGGCGTCGGCTGCGGTACGACGCAGCACGTCGAGGTCGTCGATCGTGCCGAGCCGCACCTCGGCCCCCGCAGCGCCGAGTCGCTCGGCGGCGTCGTCCGAGCGGGCGAGACCGACGACCTGGTGACCGGCCCCGATCAGCTCGGGGACCACCGCGGACCCGATCCAGCCGGACGCACCGGTGACGAAAACACGCATGGAAGGACCTCCAGAGAGATGTGATGTCAGTTGCTGTCATCACTGTAGCGCGTCCATGACAGGGACTGACATCGCGGTAGGATGCCGTCATGGGTCGCTGGGAGCCGAACGCGCGTGGTCGCCTCGAGACGGCCGCGCTCGAGCTCTACCTCGAGGACGGCTTCGACCAGACCACCGTGGCCGGCATCGCCGCCCGCGCCGGCCTCACCGAGCGGACCTTCTTCCGGCACTACGCCGACAAGCGCGAGGTGCTCTTCGGGGGAGCCGGATTCCTCCAGGACCTCCTGGTCGACAGCGTGACCGCGACCCCGGCGTCCGTGGCGCCGATCGACGCGATCGCGACCGCGCTCGAGCACGCCGGCACCTTCCTGCAGGAGCGGCGCGCGCACTCGCTGCAGCGGCAGGCCGTCATCGAGGCCAACCCCCTGCTCCAGGAGCGCGAGCTGATCAAGCTCGCGCGGCTCGCCTCGGCCCTCGCCGAGGCGCTGCGCGGGCGCGGTGTCACCGAGCCGACGGCCAGCCTGACCGCCGAGGCCGGCCTCGCCGTCTTCCGGGTCGCCTTCGAGACCTGGGTCGACCCCGCCGAGACGCGCGAGCTCCCTCAGGTCATCCGGGACTCGATGGCCGCGCTGCGGACCATCACGACCTGAGCGTCGGCACCTCGGCCGGGACCGGAGGCTGGAATCGCGGTTGCGCCGTCGGCCGCTCCGGCTCGGTCCGCATGAGCCTGGCTCCGGAGCCGGCGGGCACGAACTGGCGCGTGCCCACGTGCTCCTTGCTCTTCGCGGTCTCGACGACGATCGGGTGCTCCCTCGCGTAGTCGTCCTGCCGGACCCCGGTGACCTGCCAGGACACCTCGAGGCCGGGGCTGCCGCCGGCGATCGAGAAGGCGTTGTCGGTGACCGTGGTCGCCACGTAGACCGGGGCGTAGCCGCCGATGCAGGTGAGCTGGTAGCGGAAGTCGCGGTTGAGCGCACCGAAGTAGTCCGGCAGCTCCACGGTCGCCTCGCCCGCGTCGTCCAGCGTCACGTTGCCGTTGTAGACGTTCATCATGTCGGGCGACTCCACGAAGGAGTGCGAGAGCCACTTGTCCTCCGGCGCGAGCGGGTGGTCGATCTTGAAC
Organism: Nocardioides sp. URHA0020; assembly: GCF_000620705.1. Taxonomy (GTDB): domain Bacteria; phylum Actinomycetota; class Actinomycetes; order Propionibacteriales; family Nocardioidaceae; genus Nocardioides. The sequence goes on along the minus strand of NZ_KK211172.1, from coordinate 274,861 downwards.
GACCCGGCGGCCTTGGACAGGGTGCCGTTGACGTGGGCGTTGCCCTGGGCGAAGACGGCGAAGCACGACGCTGCGTTGGACTTCGCGAAGACGGCGTAGTTCTGTCCGCTGGTCGCCGTGCACTCGGCGTACATCGCGAACGACGGGGCCTGCGCCCACACGCCGACGTAGCCGGAGTCACCTCGCACCCCGGCGGTGCGGGCGTTGTCCCCGTGGACGCCGTACATGCCGCCGGTGCCGTGCACGGCGTTGCCGTTGACGTTGCTCGTCGTGCCGGTGATGCCCTCCGTCGTTCCCGACCCGTAGACCCCCGTCGCGGCGCTGCCGAACAGGCCGTACGTACTGCCGGTCCCGTAGATGCCGTAGGTGGCGCCGGAGCCGTAGACGCCGTAGGCGTTGCCGGTCGCGTAGGCCCCGATGCTGCCGGAGGCGGAGGCCACCGAGATCGCGCCGTAGCTGACCCCGTCGCAGCGCACGCCCGCGTAGCCACCCCTGCCCTGCAGGCCGTACAGGTCGGTCGACGTGCCCGACACCCCGCTGCCGCTGGTGCTGGAGCCGCTCGTCCCGGGGCCCTTGACGCTGATGCCGGCCACGCCCGCGGCGGTGGCGGTCGTGCTCGTCGTCGCGCCGCGGACGGCGGTGCTGCTCGAGCTGCGTGCATCGAGCGCGGCTGCCGGCGTGCTCGTGCCGATCCCGACCCGCCCGGCCGGCGTGATCCGCATCCGCTCCGCCGGGTGGTTGGTCGTGGCTGCGGTCTTGAAGATCAGCGCGGCGACGTTCTTGGTGCCGATGAAGTTCGCGCTCGACACGCTGGGGTTGCCGCCGAGCTTCCACGTGGTGGCGGCCGGCGCGGCCTCGGCGGCGCTCGGCAGCAGCTGGCTGACTCCCACCGCCGCGACGGCCGCGGATCCGCCGATCAGGAACCGCCGCGGCAGCCTGCTGTCGGGCTGTGAGGTCTGCTCTGCTGACATTCGGCGCTCCCGGGATCGCGGCGAGCGCTGCCCACCGCAGCGGCTCTGCTCCGATCGTCCGCCGATCACTCCGACTTGGACATCCCCCAGTCGGGGGATTGCCCCGTCGACCGGAAGTGCCAACTGGTCAGAGATCGCCGCTCGCGTCGTACACCCACGACGTGTCGGCGGTGGCGAGGCCCTCGACCCAGGCCGCGGGCGCGTTGCTCATGATGGCGCCGTAGTCCCAGTAGTCCTTCCAGAGACAGACCTTGCCGTCACGGACCCGGTGCACGGTCGCGAACGCCAGCGTGAAGACCTCGCCGCTGCTGAACGTCCACGTCTCGGAGTGCTCGTACATGACGTCGTCGCCCTCGGCGACGAGCAGCCCGTCGTGGTTCTCGTACGCCGAGAGCCCGCCCCAGCCGACCTGCAGCCGCTTGGCGATGTCGACCGGCCCGCGGGCGGCCAGGGTCGGACCGACCGGCACGTCGAGGTAGACGCAGTCGTCGGTGACCCAGTCCGCGATGGCGTCGTAGTCGCGGGCGGACAGCGTCCGCCACAGGCCGAGCACGGCCTCCTTCGGGGTCCGGGTCACGCGCCGACCGGTGTTGCCTCGGCGGTGGCGGCCGAGGTCGGTGGCGCCGCTGCGGGCACGACCGGCGCGCCCGGGCGCTGCGCCCGCAGGAACTGGCCGGTCCGCTCCTGGCCGAGCAGCGGGGTCGGCTCTCCGTCGGTGACGACCCGGCGCCCGCTGACGAACACCGCCGGCACGGCCGCGTTGTTGCGGTTGACCATCCGCGAGAGGCCGCCGTACTGCTCGACCGGGCTCTCGGCGTACGCCTCGAGGGCGTCGTCGAGGCGCGTCGGGTCCAGCACGACCAGGTCGGCGCGGTCGCCCTCGCGCAGGGTGCCGGCGTCGATGCGGTACCACTCGCCGAGCTCGCCGGTCAGCCGGTGCACCGCCGCCTCCGTGGTCATGAACGGCCTGCCTGCCTGCTCGGCGTCGCGCACGTGCTTGAGCAGCCGGAGCCCGAAGTTGTAGAAGGCCATGTTGCGCAGGTGGGCGCCGGCGTCGGAGAAGCCGACCTGGATGCCGGGGTCGCTCGCCAGCTTCTGCAGCACGGCCGGCCGGTGGTTGCTGATCGTCGTGCGCCAGCGGATGTCGGTGCCGTGCTCGAGCACCAGGTCGAGGAACGCGTCGACCGGGTGCTTGCCGCCGCGCTCCACGCCGACCTGGCCGAAGGACTTGCCGACGACGGTCGGGTCCGGGCAGGCGACGATCTCGGCGTCGAAGAAGTCGCGGTGCCACACCCGCGGGCCGTACTTGCTCTCGTAGTCCTTGCGGAACCTCTCGCGGTACGCCGGGTCGCGCATCAGCTCGTCGCGTGCCAGCTTCTCCCGCAGGTGCAGGGCCATCGCGCCCGAGCCGAACTCCTCGAAGATCACCAGGTCGATGCCGTCGGCGTACACCTCGAACGGCACCGGCAGGTGCTGCCAGCGGAAGTCGGCGCCCAGCTTGTTGGCCACCGCGGCGAGCGGGCGCATCAGGTGGATCACGAAGGGGATCGCCTTGATGTCGGCCGCCGAGAGCAGGCTGGTGCGCAGTGCGGGCCTGCCGAAGAGCCCGATCGAGCCGAGCGCCTGCGTGACGATGGTGTGCGGGTGGCTGGCGTCCGGCCCGGCCTGGAGCGCTCGGCGCCGGCGGCGCAGGATCCCGCGCAGGCCACGCATCTCCTTGCCCTTGGCGTACGTCGAGGGCAGGGTCCGCGAGCGGCACAGGTCGCCGTCGATCTTGTCGAAGAGCAGCTGCTGGGCCGACATCCCGACGAAACCGGCGTCGAGCGCCTCGTCGAGCATCGACTCCATCCGGGCCTGCTCGCGGCGGCTGGGCCGGACCTCCTTGCGGGTGGCGCGGTCCAGGCCCATCGTCGCCGTCCGCATGTCGGAGTGGCCGATGAAGGCCGCCAGGTTGGGCCCGAGCGGGAGCGACTCCAGCGCGTCGACGTACTGCTCGGCGCTGCTCCAGCTCTGGTGGGCGTCGACCGCTCGGATCACGTGCTGGCGCGGGATCGCCTCGACACGGCCGAAGAGGTCGCCCGCGTCGACACCGCCGACGTGCACGGTGGACAGCGAGCACGAGCCGAGCAGCAGCGTGGTGACGCCGTGGCGCACGGACTCGGGCAGGCCCGGTCCGTCGAGCACCTCGATGTCGTAGTGGGTGTGGATGTCGACGAAGCCGGGGACCACCCACCTGCCGCGCGCGTCGACCACCTCGGGGCAGCCGGTCTCGTCCAGGTCCTCGGTCGAGACGACCGCGACCCGGCCGTCCCGGACGCCGAGGTTGCGGATCGCGGAGGGCGCTCCGGTGCCGTCGAACCAGAGGCCGCCCTTGATGATCGCGTCGAAGGTCATGCGGGCATGGAACCGGTTCTAGTTGACGCGTGTCAACGATTTGGCGTGATCGGCGTCACGCGACCCGCCGAGGAGACACCGGGGATGTAACGCCTGGACCGGCTCCGACGCTGTGGTGAGTGTGCGGGGGCGGACGCTCGGCACGTCCCACCTGCGGTGCACCGACCGTGTCCGCCGGGCGATTCCCTCCGCCCCCGCTCACCGCCGCGAGGAGTCGTCAGGCCGTGGCGGCGAACGCCTCCGCGACCACGTCGAAGGCCTCCTCGAGCAGCGCGTCGCTGATCGAGAGGGGCGGCAGGAACCGGAAGACGTTGCCCCAGGTGCCGCAGGTCAGCACGACGACGCCGTTGCGGTGGCAGTACGCCGCCACCGCGGCGGTCCGGGCGGCGTCCGGCTCCGTGGTCCCGGGTCGGCACAGCTCGATCGCCATCATCGCGCCGCGGCCGCGGATGTCGGCGATCACGTCGTGCCGGCCGGCCAGCTCCCCGAGACGGGCGGCCATGATCGCGCCGATCTCCCGGGCCCGGACGTCGAGGTCGCCGGCGCGCATCTCCTCGAGCGCGCCGAGCGCCGCTGCGCAGGCGACCGGGTTGCCGCCGTACGTGCCGCCGAGGCCGCCGGCGTGGACGCTGTCCATCAGCTCGGAGCGACCGGTGACCGCCGCCAGGGGGAGACCGCCGGCGATGCCCTTGGCGGTGGTCACGAGGTCGGGCACGACGCCCTCGTCGTCGGAGGCGAACCAGTCGCCGGTGCGGCAGAAGCCGGTCTGGATCTCGTCGGCGATGAAGACGACGCCGTTGTCGCGGGCCCAGGCGGCGAGTGCGGGCAGGAAGCCGGGGGCCGGGACGATGAAGCCGCCCTCGCCCTGGATCGGCTCGATCACGATGCAGGCGAGGTTGGCCGCGCCGACCTGCTTGTCGATCACGTCGAGCGCCCGGGCGGCGGCCTGCTCGCCGGTCAGGCCGTCGCGCAGCGGGTAGGACATCGGGGCGCGGTAGACCTCGCCGGCGAACGGTCCGAAGCCGTTCTTGTACGGCATGTTCTTCGCCGTCATCGCCATCGTCAGGTTGGTGCGACCGTGGTAGGCGTGGTCGAAGACGACGACCGCGTCCCGACCGGTCGCCACCCGCGCGATCTTGACGGCGTTCTCGACCGCCTCGGCGCCGGAGTTGAAGAGCGCCGACTTCTTGGCGTGGTCGCCGGGGGTCAGCTCGGCCAGGGCTTCGCACACGTCCACGTAGCCGTCGTACGGCGTCACCATGAAGCAGGTGTGGGTGAAGGCGTCGACCTGCGCGTGCACGTTGCGCGCGACGGCCGGCGCGGCGTTGCCGACGGAGACGACCGCGATGCCCGAGCCGAGGTCGATCAGCGAGTTGCCGTCGACGTCCACGATGACGCCGCCACCGGCGGCGACGACGAAGACGGGAAGCGTCGTGCCGACGCCGTCGGCGACGTACGTCTTCTTGCGGTCCAGGCGCTCCAGGGAGGCCGGGCCGGGGATCTCGGTGACGAGGCGGCGCACCTGCGGGAGGGTCGGGCCGCCGACTGCGGGCGTGGTCAAGAGGTCGGTCATGAGGATGAGGCTAGTCCTCCTCGGGTGCGGGAGACTGACCCGGTGAGAGGCCCCGTCAAAGACATCGTGGTCCTGGGCAGCACCGGCTCGATCGGCACCCAGGCCCTCGACCTGGTCCGTGCCAACCCGGACCGCTTCCGGGTCGTCGGCCTGACCGCCGGCGGGTCCAACCGCGAGCTGTTCGACGCCCAGGTGGCGGAGTTCGCGCCGGCGTACGCCGGACTGGGCGAGGAGGCCTCGACGGAGGCTGCTGCTCGTGACTGCGACGTGGTGCTCAACGGCATCACCGGGGCCGTCGGGCTGCGCCCGACGCTGGCCGCGCTCGACGCCGGCACCACGCTCGCGCTGGCCAACAAGGAGTCGCTGATCATGGGCGGCCCGCTGGTGCTCGACCGAGCCCGGCCGGGGCAGATCGTGCCCGTCGACTCCGAGCACAGTGCGCTGGCCCAGTGCCTGCGCGGTGGCAGCCCCGAAGAGGTGCGCCGGCTGGTGCTGACCGCCAGCGGCGGCCCGTTCCGCGGCCGGACCCGCGAGGAGCTCGCCGACGTCACGCCGCAGCAGGCGATGAACCACCCGACGTGGGACATGGGCCCGGTCATCACGATCAACTCGGCGACCCTCGTCAACAAGGGCCTGGAGGTGATCGAGGCGCACCTGCTCTTCGGGATCCCCTTCGACCGGATCGAGGTCGTGGTGCACCCGACCAGCGTCGTGCACTCGATGGTGGAGTTCGTGGACGGCTCGACGCTGGTGCAGGCGAGCCCGCCGACCATGCTGATCCCGATCGCGCTCGGCCTGGCCTGGCCCGACCGGGTGCCCGACGCGGCCCCGTCGGTCGACTGGACCCGGCCGGAGACCTGGGAGTTCTTCCCGCTCGACGACGAGGCCTTCCCGGCGGTGGCGCTGGCGCGCGCCGCGGGGGAGACGGGGGGCACGGCCCCCGCCGTCTACAACGCCGCCAACGAGGTGTGCGTCGACGCCTTCCGCCGCGGCCGTCTGGCGTTCAACGACATCGTGCCCACGGTTCAGGCTGTTCTCAGCAGCCACGGCGTACCCTCTGAGGGGCAGTCGATGACCGTCGAGGACATCCTCGCGGCCGATGCCTGGGCGCGCACCGCCGCCACCGAGAGGATCGAAGACCACCGATGACCGGCCTGTTCTACCTCCTGGGGGTGGTGATCTTCGCGACCGCCATCATGGCCTCGATCGGGCTCCACGAGCTCGGCCACATGATCCCGGCGAAGAAGTTCGGCGGGAAGGTCACCCAGTACTTCATCGGCTTCGGGCCGACCGTCTGGAGCAAGCGGGTCGGGGAGACGGAGTACGGCGTCAAGGCGGTGCCCCTCGGCGGCTACGTCAAGATCGTCGGCATGCTGCCGCCCGGTGCCGCGGAGCTCGCGGACGAGGTGACCGTCGACGCCCAGGGCAACCAGGTCGTCAAGGTCCGCAAGTCCAACACCGGCATGTTCACCCAGCTCGTCTCCGACGCCCGGGCCGCGGAGTGGGAGACCATCCAGCCCGAGGACTCCGAGCGCCTCTTCTACAAGATGGCGTGGTGGAAGAAGGTCATCGTGATGGCCGGCGGGCCGACGGTGAACCTGCTGATCGCCTTCTTCATCTTCGCCGGCGTCTTCGCGACGTACGGCAACCCGAGCGAGGCCAAGCCCTACGGCCCGGCGGTCAGCGAGGTCGTCGACTGCGTGCTGCCGGCCTCCGAGCTCACCCGCACCTGCAAGCCCACCGACCCGGTCGCACCGGCGAAGGCCGCCGGCGTCGAGGCGGGCGACCGGATCGTCTCCTTCAACGGCGTCCCCTTCACGACGTGGGAGGCGATGCAGGACGAGATCCGCTCCAACGCGGACGGTGCGGCGACCATCGTCGTCGAGCGCGACGGCCAGGAGCAGACCCTGACCACCAACACCACCGTCACCGCACGGCCCACCTCGGCCACGGACGACAAGCTGACCCAGGTGGGCTTCCTCGGCGTGAGCCCGACGTTCAACGGCCTGGTGACCGGCGGCCCGCTCTACACGATCGAGCAGATGGGCGGGATGGCCAAGGACACCGTCATCGCGCTCGGCACCCTGCCGCAGAAGGTCTGGGGCGTCGCCGAGGCCATCGTGGGCGTCCACCCGCGCGATCCCAACGGCCCGGTGAGCATCGTCGGCGGCGGCCGGATCGCGGGCGAGACGGTCTCGGAGGAGTCCTTCCCGGTCAAGGAGAAGGCCGTCTTCCTGCTGATGCTCGTCGCGGGCTTCAACTTCTTCATCGGCATGTTCAACTTCATCCCGCTGCTGCCGCTCGACGGCGGCCACATCGCCGGCGCGCTGTGGGAGGCCGTACGACGTGGCTGGGCCCGGCTGCGGGGTCGGCCCGACCCCGGGTACGTCGACGTGGCCCGGCTGCTGCCGATCGCGTACTGCGTCGCGGGCGCCCTCCTGGTGATGGGCGTGGTGCTGATCGTGGGCGACGTGGTCGTCCCCGTGCGGCTCCAGTCGTGACCGCGACCTAGGATCGACACCATGACTGCGATCAGCCTCGGCATGCCCGAAGCGCCCCCGCCGGTGCTCAACCCGCGCCGCAAGACCCGCCAGATCAAGGTCGGCAAGGTGGGCGTCGGCAGCGAGTCCCCGGTGTCGGTGCAGTCGATGACCACGACGCTCACGTCCGACGTCAACTCGACCCTCCAGCAGATCGCGGAGCTGACGGCCACCGGGTGCGACATCGTCCGGGTGGCCTGCCCCAGCCAGGACGACGCGGACGCGCTCGCGGAGATCGCGCAGCACTCGCAGATCCCGGTCATCGCCGACATCCACTTCCAGCCGAAGTACGTCTTCGCGGCCATCGACGCCGGCTGCGCCGCCGTACGCGTCAACCCCGGCAACATCCGCAAGTTCGACGACCAGATCAAGGAGATCGCGCGCGCCGCGAAGGACCGCGGCACGTCGATCCGGATCGGCGTCAACGCCGGCAGCCTCGACAAGCGGATCCTCGAGAAGTACGGCAAGGCGACCCCCGAGGCGCTCGTCGAGTCCGCGGTGTGGGAGGCCGGTCTCTTCGAGGAGCACGACTTCCACGACTTCAAGATCTCGGTCAAGCACAACGACCCGGTCGTGATGGTCCGTGCCTACGAGCTGCTCGCGCAGGCCGGCGACTGGCCGCTGCACCTCGGCGTCACCGAGGCGGGTCCGGCGTTCCAGGGCACGATCAAGTCGGCCACCGCGTTCGGTGCGCTGCTCTCGCAGGGCATCGGCGACACGATCCGGGTCTCGCTCTCGGCCCCGCCGGTCGAGGAGGTCAAGGTCGGCATCCAGATCCTGCAGTCGCTCAACCTGCGCCCGCGCAAGCTCGAGATCGTCTCCTGCCCCTCCTGCGGTCGGGCCCAGGTCGACGTCTACACGCTGGCCGAGCAGGTGACCGCGGGCCTCGAGGGCATGGAGGTCCCGCTGCGCGTGGCCGTCATGGGCTGCGTCGTCAACGGCCCGGGGGAGGCCCGCGAGGCCGACCTGGGTGTGGCCTCGGGCAACGGCAAGGGACAGATCTTCGTCAAGGGCGAGGTCATCAAGACCGTGCCCGAGTCGCAGATCGTGGAGACCCTGATCGAGGAGGCCATGCGGATCGCCGAGGGCATGGAGTCCGTCGACGGTGCCGCCGCCCAGGTCACCGTCTCCTGACTTTGCGACATCCCGCCCCAAGCTGACGGCGTCCGTCGTACGCTCCCGCCATGCTCGGGTTCCTGATCCTCCTCGACGACGTGTGGGACTCCGGCCTCGACGACGGCTTCGACGACGGCTACGACACCGGCATGTCCGGCGGCGACGGCATGCCGGGCATCTTCGCGGTGCTCTTCGTCCTGGTGATCGTGCTCGGCGTCGCGGGCACCATCTGGCGGGTGAGTGCTGCCCAGCGGATGGCGCGTGAGGCGGGCATGAGCCAGAGTGACGCGACTGCGATGGCCCTGCTGAGCGACGACGGGCTGGAGGCGACCTACCTGGCCGCCAGCCTGCGCGGGCCCGCCGTACCTCCCGCCGCGGAGCCGGCTGCCGCGCCGGAGTCCGCGGCCACGCGTCTGCGCGAGCTGCGGGAGCTCCTCGACCAGGAGCTGATCACCCAGGCTGAGCACGACACCCGGCGCCAGGCGATCATCGACTCGGTCTGAGTCCACCTCGACGTCGTAGGCTCCTGGCGTGCTCTCCACTCGTCACGGTGTCCGGCCCCTCGGGGCCGCGGACCTCAGCGACTTCCTGGCGCTGGCGCGTCGCGATCCGGTGGTGAACGTCTTCGCGGACTACCGCGCGACGACGACCAACCTCGAGCCGCGCTGGCTCGGCGGCGAGATGTGGGGACGCTTCGAGGGCGGCGAGCTGGCGGCCGCGTGCCACGTCGGCGCCAACCTGGTGCCCGTGTCGGCGAGCGCCGACGATGCCGCGGCGTTCGCCGAGCGCGCCCTCGCCCGCGGCCGCACGGTGTCGACGATCGTGGGGCCGCAGGACGCCGTACGCACGTTCTGGAACGGGGTCGCGAGCACCTGGGGCAAGCCGCGGGAGGCCCGCTGGGAGCAGCCGCACCTCGAGATCGCGGCCGGTCCGCTGGTCGCCCCGGATCCGCTGGTGCGGCGCACGACCCGCGAGGACATGCCCGAGCTCTACCCCGCGTGCGTGGCGATGTACACCGAGGAGGTCGGGGTCTCGCCGGAGTACGGCGGCGGTGCCGACCTCTACCGCGCCCGGGTCACCCAGCTGGTCAACCGGGGATGGTCGTTCGCGAGGTTCGACGAGACCGGCCGGCTGGCCTTCAAGGCGGAGGTCGCCTGCGCGACGCCGTACGCCGCCCAGATCCAGGGCGTGTTCGTGCCCGCCGACCGCCGCGGGCTCGGGCTGGCGACCGCGGGCATGGCGGCGGTGGTCCAGCTCGTACGCCGGGAGATCGCCCCGGTCGTGTCGCTCTACGTCAACGACTGGAACACCTCCGCGCGCGCCGTCTACGAACGGGTCGGCTTCGAGGAGACCGCGCGCTTCGCCACCGTGATGTTCTGAGCGTCGTACCCTCGCGCCATGGCTCTCCCACGCAGCGTGAAGTTCCTGGCCGTCGGCTTCGCCGTCAGTGGCACCGTGCACCTGGCCAAGCCGGAGGTCTACCTCCCGCTGATGCCGTCGTGGGTGCCGGCGCACCGGGAGGTGATCCTCGCGAGCGGGGTCGCGGAGATCGCCTGCGCCGCCGGGCTCGCCGTACCCACCACGCGGCGCGCCGCCGGCTGGGCCAGCGTGCTGCTGCTGCTCGGGGTCTACCCGGGCAACATCAAGATGGCGCTCGACTCCACGAAGACCAGGAGCACCGGCTTCAAGGCCGTGTCCTTCGCGCGGCTGCCCCTCCAGCTCCCGATGATCCGCGCGGCGCTCCGCGCGGCCCGCGGCTGAGGTTGTCCACAGCCGCAGCGGTGGCTGTTTCGCCCTCGCGCTCGACGGGGAATGATCGGCGGCGTGAGCCGTGCTCGGGCGGTCCTCGCCCTCTCCTCGTTGCTCCCGGTGCTCCTGCTCGCCGGGTGCTCCGACGACGAGCCTGAGCCGAAGTTCGGGCCGACGCCGTCTGCGACGGCTCCGAGCTCGGCCTCGCCCTCGCCTTCCGCCCCCGCGAAGTCGAAACATCAGCAACAGGCGGCGCTGATCGACGATTTCATCGCCGCCGTTACTCAGGCCCTCGGGACAGGTGACCCGTCCGCTTTCCTCGCCCTGACTGCGGACACGTGTCAGAACTGCCGGGTCCTCGCCGACAACCTCGAAGACGCCTTCTCGGACGGCGGCCGCATCGAGGGTGGGAAGTGGGAGCTGATCTCGTCGGACTTCCAGAGTGAGGAGCCGCTCGGTTCAGTGTGGAATGTCGATGTACGCAGCGCTCGAGAGCGCTGGTTGGACGGCGACGGGCAACCGACCAAGATCGTGCGAGCTGGTGTTCAGCACTTTGGCCTGGCGATCGAGAAGACCGAAGACGGGTGGCTCGTCCGTGAGATGAGGCTGCGGGCATGAGGGTCTGGGTGTCGGCCGTTCTCGCCGCGGTGGTGGTCACGGGGCCCGGTCGTCCAGCCCATGCTGATGATGAGGTCGACATCGCACCGGTGACCGGCGGCGTCTCGATCGGTATGACTCACGAGTTTCCGGGGTCAGCATCCGATGGCTCACCTGAGGAATCGGACGTCTTCCCCGCTGCTGATGTCCTGGTCGTCGATGCCGGTGCTGATCTGGAGAAAGACTTCTGTGTCGGCGTGAACTGGACGACTGGCTGTGTCCCTGAACCCGAGGTCGAGCCTGAAGTCGAAGTGACCCCGGGCCGGGTGGCTCGAGCGTTCCAGCGACTTCCGCTGCCTGCGGCGGAGCTGGTGGTGCAGCCGCCGAAGGGTCGGACGCTGGTGAACTTCGAGACGAACTTCTACACCGAGCGGGGTGAGTTCACCCGCACGGTGCGGTTGCTGGGGCGGCGGGTGGAGCTGCGGATCTGGCCGGCGTCGTTCGGGTGGCGCTTCGGTGACGGCCAGTCGCAGCGCTCGACGTCGCCGGGTGCGGCGTACCCGGACCTGGAGATCACCCACCGCTACCTGCAGGAGGGTCGGGTGAGTCCGAGTGTGGACACGACGTACGCGGCGCAGTTCCGCGTCGGCGGTGGTCCGTGGCGCGACGTGGCCGGGACCGTCACCATCGCGGGCAGCCCGCAGTCCTTGCGGGTCGTCGAGGCCCGCCCGGTGCTGGTCGGCGGCTGAGGGCGGGCGGTGGGATGTCCACCGTTCCGGGTGGCTGATTCGGTGGATTACCCACCGCTACCCCTCCGCGCCCCGGGCGAGCGGTGGGCTGTCCACCGTTCCGGGTGGGTGATTCAGTGGATCACCCACCGCCACCCCTGCGCGCCCCGGGCCAGCGGTGGGCTGTCCACCCTTTCGCGGCCAGATTCGGTGGATCAGCCACCGCCACCCCTGCGCGCCCCGGGTGAGCGGTGGGCTGTCCACCGTTCTGGCCCGTGATTCGGTGGATCACCCACCGCCACCCGCGCCAGCGGTGAGCTGTCCACCAATCCGGCCAAGGAATCAGTGGATTTCCCACCGCCACCCACCGCCACGCAGGCCCACGCACGCCCACCCACCGTTACTGGTTCGCTGACCGCCCGACCCCACAAGTAGCCTTCGCTCCATGATCATGCGGATGTCGAGCCTCTTCGTACGGACCCTGCGCGAGGACCCGGCGGACGCGGAGGTGCCGAGCCACCGGCTGCTGGTCCGCGCCGGCTACATCCGTCGCGCGGCACCCGGCATCTACACCTGGCTGCCGCTGGGGCTCAAGGTGCTGCGCAAGATCGAGGCCATCATCCGCGAGGAGATGGACGGCATCGGCGCGCAGGAGCTGAGCTTCCCCGCGCTGCTGCCCAAGGAGCCCTACGAGGCGACCAACCGCTGGACCGAGTACGGCGACGGCATCTTCCGCCTCCAGGACCGCAAGGGCGCCGACTACCTGCTCGGCCCCACGCACGAGGAGATGTTCACCCTCGTCGTCAAGGACCTCTACGGCTCCTACAAGGACCTGCCGCTCGCGATCTACCAGATCCAGACCAAGTACCGCGACGAGGCGCGCCCCCGCGCCGGCCTCCTGCGCGGCCGCGAGTTCATCATGAAGGACTCCTACTCCTTCGACGTCGACGACGCCGGCCTCGAGGTCAGCTACCAGAAGCACCGCAACGCCTACATCCGGATCTTCGACCGGCTGGGCTTCGAGTACGTCATCGTCAAGGCGACGTCCGGCGCGATGGGCGGCTCGAAGTCCGAGGAGTTCCTCGCCAAGGCCGCCGTCGGCGAGGACACCTACGTCCGCTGCACCAAGTGCGACTACGCCGCCAATGTCGAGGCCGTCCAGGTCGCACCCCCCACGCCGATCGCGTACGACGACGCGCCCGCCGCCCACGCCGAGCAGACGCCCGACACCCCCACGATCGACAGCCTGGTCGACCACCTCAACGCGAAGTTCCCCCGTGACGACCGCCCCTGGACGGCGGGGGACACCCTCAAGAACGTCCTGGTGATCTTCAAGCACCCCGACGGCACCCGCGAGCCCGTCGCCATCGGCCTGCCGGGCGACCGCGAGGTCGATCAGAAGCGGCTCGAGGGCCAGATGGAGCCGACCGAGGTCGAGCCCTTCGACGAGGCCGAGTTCCGCAAGCACCCGAGCCTGGTCAAGGGCTACATCGGCCCCGGCGTGCTCGGCGAGGACAACGCCTCCGGCATCCGCTACCTGGTCGACCCCCGCGTCGTCGAGGGCACCCGCTGGGTCACCGGCGCCAACGTCGACGGCAGCCACGTCATCGACCTGGTGGTCGGTCGCGACTTCACCCCCGACGGCACGGTCGAGGCCGCCGAGGTGCGGGACGGCGACCCGTGCCCCAACTGCGACGGCGGCACGCTCGAGAGCGCCCGCGGCATCGAGATGGGCCACATCTTCCAGCTCGGTCGCAAGTACGCCGAGGCTCTCGACCTCAAGGTCCTCGACGAGAACGGCAAGCTCGTCACGGTCACCATGGGGTCGTACGGCGTCGGGCCGTCGCGCGCCGTCGCCGCGATCGCCGAGGGCACCCTCGACGAGGTCGGGCTGTGCTGGCCCCGCGAGGTCGCGCCCGCCGACGTGCACCTGGTCGCCGCGGGCAAGGACGAGCACGTCCTCGCGGCCGCCGAGCGGATCGCCCACGAGCTGTCCGGGGCCGGCATCGAGGTGCTCTTCGACGACCGGGTCGGCAAGATCAGCCCCGGCGTGAAGTTCAAGGACGCCGAGCTGATCGGCGTCCCGACCATCGTCGTGGTCGGCAAGGGCCTGGCCGCCGACGGGACCATCGAGGTCAAGGACCGGGCGAGCGGCACCAGCGAGCAGGTCCACGCCGACCACGTCGTCGACCACGTCGTGGGGCTCGTCCGCCGGTGACCGGAGGCATCGACGCCGTCATCTTCGACTGGGGCGGCACGCTGACCCGCTGGCACGACGTGGACTTCCACGCCGAGTCGCTGGCGCTGGCCCGGGCCGTGACCGACGTCGACCACGACGTCGAGGTCTCCCGCGAGCGGCTGCACGCCGCCAACGAGACGATCTGGGGCCGCTCGCGCGACCACCAGCAGAGCTCGACCGTGGCGGACCTCTTCACCGAGGCCGGGCTCCAGCACGACCCGGACCTGCTCACGGCCTACTACGAGTTCTGGGAGCCGCACACCCTCACCGACCCCGAGGTCGGGCCGCTGTGGGAGGCGTTGCGTGCCGGGGGAGTGAAGGTCGGGGTGCTCTCCAACACCATCTGGCCGCGCGCCTGGCACGAGGGGTTCTTCCGCCGCGACGGGGTGCAGCACCTGATCGACGGCGACGTCTACACGAGCGAGATCCCGTGGACCAAGCCGTCGCCGCGGGCCTTCGAGGCGGCGATGGCGGCCGTCGGAGCCACCGACCCGGCACGCTGCGTGTACGTCGGCGACCGGCTCTTCGACGACGTCTGGGGCGCCCAGCACGCCGGGCTCCGCGCGATCCATGTGCCCCACAGCCTCATCCCGCCGTCCCAGGTGGGCCACACCGAGGGCACGCCGGACGCCGTGGTGCACCGGCTGGGAGCGATCCCGGACGTGCTCGCGGCCTGGGACTGACCGACCGCTGACCGGCCACCTTTTGCACACATGTGCAATGCAGAAACGTGAGGTTGCGCGACTATCGCGCGAATCCGCGCCGTGTTGCATGCTTTTGCAAGAGCGATCCCCCGCCAGTCCCCCCACATCCCGGCGGGGTGTCGCTCCCGGGCCTCAAGTCCAGGCCTCAGCGGTCCGCGTACTCACCTGCTCCGGGGAATATCTCGGGAGTTCCCCGGAGGGTGAGTACGCGGACCGCTGTCTCGTTCAGGGCCCGGATCGCCCACTGGCGCAGGTCGTCGACGGTGTTGGCCACCAGCCACGAGTACGTCTCCGCGCAGGCCTGCTCGGTCGCGCGCGCGACCCGGGCGATCCGCCCGGGTCGGTCCAGCCCGGCCGGGACGACGTACGACGCGTCGGCAGCGACCGGCTCGGCCCCGAGGTCACGGATCGCGGCCGTCAGCTGGTCGCGGCGCAGCCGGTGGTCGACGTAGCCCTCGGAAACGGTCGCGAGGAGCTCCGGGTCCCCGCTCAGCGATGCACGACCGGCGAGGGCGCCGAGGACGAAGACCGCGGCGTGCTCGCCCGCGAGGGCGGTCTGGAGGGCGGCGACACTCATGACGACGCCCGGGGGAGGACCGTCAGCTGCTGGGCGATCGCCGCCGACATCGACGCGAGGAGGCGTGCCAACGGCCCGCTCTCGGCTCGCATCGAGGCCTCGACGAGATAGGTCCTCAGAGCCCGCTCGGTACGGCGGACCTGCGTCCTGCCGGTGGGCGGCGAGGTCGCCGTCGCGGACGGCGTGGCGCTCGTAGAGCCGACGGGACCGGCGTCGAGGGCGTCGAGGTGCGCCGCGTGCAGGGCGCGCAGCTGCGGCACGTGCGCCACGACGACCGCGGCCGCCGAGATCCGGTCGATCGCCTCCTCGACCAGGGTCGTGTCGGGGTCGGCCGCCACCTTCGTGGTGGATCGGGTGACCGTGTCGTCGATCACGCTGCAGGCCGTCAGCGCGGCCGCCCCGGCGGCGCCGAGCGCCAACGCCGTACGGCGGGTGAGGGGTCCTGGAGCGTGGGGCACGGCGCCGACCCTATCGCCGTGCGGTCGATGGGGTCCCAAGCCGCTATCGTGGACGATCGACAACAGCACAAGGAGGTCGCCCGACCGTGAGCAGTGCCAAGCAGGACGCCATGCGGGACCGGATCGAGGCAGAGCTCGGCGACCCCCTGCGTGCCCTGGGCCTCGACATCGAGGCCGTCGACATCACGCCGGCGGGCAAGCGGCGGATCCTCCGGATCGCCGTCGACAAGGACGGTGGGGTCAACCTCGACGAGGTCGCCGAGGCGACGCGTGAGGTCAACCGGGTGCTCGACGAGTCCGACGTGATGGGCGAGCAGCCGTACACGCTCGAGGTCACCTCCCGCGGCGTCGACCGGCCGCTGACGTTGCCGCGCCACTGGCGCCGCAACGCGACCCGCCTGGTCAAGGTCACGCTGAGCGACGACGAGTCGGTGACGGGCCGGATCCTCGAGGCCGGCGACGACGCGGTGACGCTGGAGATCAGCGGTGAGCGGCGCGAGATCGCGTACGACGAGGTCACGAAGGCATTGGTGCAAGTGGAGTTCAACCGCAAGACGACGGACGACGGGGACGAGGAGGAGGTCTGATGGACATCGACATGAACATCCTGCGCATGCTCGAGCGGGAGAAGGAGATCTCCTTCGACGTGCTCGTGGAGGCGATCGAGCAGGCGCTGCTCACGGCGTACACGAAGTCGCCCGGAGCGCACGAGAGCGCCCGCGTGGAGCTCGACCGCAGGTCCGGTCACGTCACCGTGATGGCTGCCGAGCTCGACGACGAGGGCAACAAGGTCGGCGAGTTCGAGGACACCCCGGCCGGGTTCGGGCGGATCGCCGCGACGACCGCGAAGCAGATCATGCTCCAGCGGCTGCGCGACGCCGAGGACGAGGTCCGCTTCGGGGAGTTCGCCGGCAAGGAGGGCGACATCATCTCGGGGATCATCCAGCAGGGCCGCAACCCCGACGACGTGATGGTCGACCTCGGCAAGATCGAGGCCATGCTGCCGGTCGGCGAGCGCGTGCCGGGTGAGCGCTACGACCACGGCACCCGCATCAAGTGCCTGGTCGTGTCGGTCCGCAAGGGCATGCGCGGCCCGCAGGTGACGCTGTCGCGCTCGCACCCCAACCTGGTCAAGAAGCTCTTCGCGCTCGAGGTGCCCGAGATCGCCGACGGCACCGTCGAGATCACCGCGCTGGCCCGCGAGGCCGGTCACCGCACCAAGATCGCGGTGAAGTCTGCGGCTCCCGGCGTCAACGCCAAGGGCGCCTGCATCGGCCCGATGGGCTCGCGGGTGCGCAACGTGATGTCGGAGCTGCACGGCGAGAAGATCGACATCGTCGACTGGTCCGAGGACCCGGCCGACATGGTCGCCCACGCGCTGTCCCCGGCCCGGGTCACGTCGGTGGAGATCATCGACCTCGAGGCCCGCTCGGCGCGCGTGGTCGTCCCCGACTTCCAGCTCTCGCTGGCGATCGGCAAGGAGGGCCAGAACGCCCGCCTCGCGGCCCGCCTCACCGGCTGGCGCATCGACATCCGCAGCGACGAGGCCGAGGCGGGCGACGACGCCTGAGGAGTCGCCGGTGACCACGCGCCTCCACCTGGAGGGTGACGGCCCGGCCGGGGTCCTGGTCCTCGCCGGCTCCAGCGGCCGGGTCGAGGTGGAGCGCTGCCGGGTCCTGGCCGGGGCCGGCGCGACCGCTGCGTCGTACGCCTGGTTCGGCGAGGTGCTCGACCGGGTGCCGCTCGAGTCGTTCGACGACGCGCTGAGCACGCTGCACGAGCGCTGCGACCGGTTGGTTGTCCTCGGCACCTCGCGCGGTGCCGAGGCGGCACTGCTGCTGGGGGCGATCCATCCCGAGATCGACGCGGTGGTCGCGATCTCGCCCACCGACGTCGTCTGGGCCGCCCTGTCCACGGAGCGCCCCCAGCGGTCCTCGTGGACGCGCGGCGGCGAGCCGCTGCCGTTCGTGCCGTACGACGACGCGTGGGAGCCCGCCCAGAGCCCCCCGGAGTTCGTCGGCCTCTACGAGCACTGCCTCGAGGCGTACGCCGACCGGGTGCCCGCCGCGCGGCTCCCGGTCGACCGGATCCGCGGCTCGGTGCTGCTCGCCGCCGGCGGCGACGACCGGCTGTGGCCGTCGCTCGGCTTCGCGGAGCAGATCGTCCGTCGTCGATCGAGCGCCGGGTTGCCGACGACCCTGGTGAGCCAGCCGGAGGCGGGCCACCGGGTGCTGCTGCCGGGCGAGACAGCACCGCCGGCGCGTGCCGAGCTCGCCCACGGCGGCAACGCGCTCGCCGACCTCGAGCTGGGGCAGCTGCTCTGGCCCGAGCTCGTGGCGGTCCTCAGCGGTTGAGGAAGCCCTCGAGCGCCGACCAGTAGGCCGGGTCCTGCGACAGGTCCGAGTGGCCAGCCCGGGGGAAGTCGGCCACCTGGGTCCGCGGAGGCAGCACGGCGAGCAGCGCGTCGGTTCTCGGCGGCCGCACCACCTCGTCGCGGCCGGCCCGCACCACCAGGATGTCGGCGCCGACGTCGGCGGCGACCGCGGCCGAGTCCCAGCGGTCGGCGATCAGCCGCTGGGCCGGCAGCCGGGGGACGAGGTCACCGGCCGTGGCCGCGAGGCTGTCGAACGGCGTCACCAGCGCCAGTCGCCCGACCGGCCGGCGCGCCGCCACCTGCATGGCCACCCCGCTGCCGAGGCTCCGGCCGAGCACGTCCACCGGCGCATCGGGATGGAGCGTCGAGGCGTGGTCGAGCAGCGCGAGGGCGTCGGCGGTGAGCGCTCGCTGGCTCGGACGGCCGCCGCTGGCGCCGTACCCGCGATAGGCGATGAGGTAGCTCGTGTGGCCCGGGAGGCGCCGCTCCAGCTCCGGTCGCAGCCAGCCCAGGGGCTCGCCGTTGCCGCCGAAGTAGACCAGGGCCCGCTCACGTCCCGGGTTCACCACCCACCCGCGCAGGTCGGCGCCGCCGACGCTGAGGGCGTACGTCGTGTCCGCGGCCGGGATCCGGGTCCCGCGGCTCGGGTAGACCAGGCGGCGGGTGATCGGGGCGAGGAGTCGGTCCAGCACGGGCGCACCCTAGCTCCGCCGCTGCGCCCCGGTTCGATTCCCACCCCCAACCGCGCTAGGCTGACCACCAGTGGCTCGTGA
The DNA here is from genome assembly GCF_000620705.1 of Nocardioides sp. URHA0020. Taxonomy (GTDB): domain Bacteria; phylum Actinomycetota; class Actinomycetes; order Propionibacteriales; family Nocardioidaceae; genus Nocardioides. The sequence continues at coordinate 256,068 of NZ_KK211172.1, read as the reverse complement.
ACACATCTCTCCCGCATGCCCGGATCCCTCGACCCTCACCGGTCCGGTCCGGACCTGTGTCGGATGTCGGAAGCGGGCCACGAAAAGCGAGTTGTTGCGGGTGACCGCCGGCTCGGACGCAGAGGGCCAGCCGGTCGTCGTGCCCGATCCGACAGCCACCGCACCCGGTCGGGGAGCGCACCTGCACCCCACCACCGAGTGTTTCGAGCTCGCCGTACGTCGGAAGGCTTTCGGCCGTGCCCTTCGGGTCACGACGGGACTCTCCAGCGCACCGGTGGGCGAGTACGTCGCCTCGCACGCACACCAACCCTGATCGACCGACAGAAACTGGAGCAGCAGCTCATGAGCACTCGATGAGTTCTTTCCGATGAGTTTGCACACCCCACAAACGGTCTGAATCACCCCCCAGGCACACGTTCTGGACCCGGGTCTCAGGCCAGAAGGAGAAGCGTGGCTAAGACCCGAGTTCACGAGCTCGCCAAGGAGTTCGGCGTCGAGAGCAAGTTTGTTCTCGAGAAGTTCAAGGAGATGGGGGAGTTCGTCAAGTCGGCGAGCTCCACGGTCGAGCTCCCCGCGGAGATGCGTTTCCGCAAGGAGGTCGGCGACAAGCTGAAGTCCGAGGCCCCCGCGGCCCCGGCCGCACCCGCCGCCGCCAAGCCCGGCCCGAAGGCGCCCGCCAAGAAGGCCGCGGCGCCCGTCGAGGCCGCTGAGCCGGCGGCGCCGGTCGCCGAGCCGGTCGCACCCGCGACCCCGTCGGTCGCCGAGCCGGTGGCCGCGTCCGCTGCCCCCGACGCGCCGACCGCCCCGCGGCCCGGCCCCAAGAAGACTGCTGCTGCTCCGGAGGCCCCGGCCCCCGAGGCTCCCGCAGCGACCGAGCCGCCGGCCGAGCCCGAGGCGCCCGCCGCCTCGGCCACCCCGAAAGCTCCGTCCCCCCGTCCGGTCGGCAAGCCCGCGGGCACGCCGCGTCCGGGCAACAACCCGTTCGCCTCCAGCCAGGGCATGGGCCGTCGGCCCGCTCCGGCCCGAGAGGGTGCCCCCGCAGCTCCTGCTGCTCCGGGTGCTCCCGGTGGCGAGAACCGTCCGCCGCGCCCCCCGGGCGCCCGTGACGGTGGCGCGCCCGGTCGCCCGGGCATGCCGCGTCCCAACCCCGCGATGATGCCCAAGTCCCCGGCCGCCTTCGGTGGCGGCCCCGGCGGTCGTGGCCCCGGTGGTCCCGGCGGCGCTCGTGGTGGCCCCGGTGGCCCCCGTGGCGGTGCCCCGGGTCGTCCCGGTGGCGGTGCTCCGGGTCGCGGTGCGCCCGGTGCGGGCGCCGGTGCCGGTGCCCCGGGTCGTCCGGGTGGCTTCGGTCCCAGCGGCGGTGGCCGTCCCGGCGGTGGCCGTCCCGGCCAGCGTGGCCAGACCCAGGGCGCCTTCGGTCGCCCCGGCGGCCCGTCGCGGCGCGGTCGCAAGTCCAAGCGGGCGCGTCGTCAGGAGTTCGAGGCCATGCAGGCCCCGACGATCGGCGGCGTGCGCGTCCGCAAGGGCGACGGCGAGACCGTCAAGCTGCCCCGTGGCGCCTCCCTCACGGACTTCGCCGAGCGCATCGGCGTCGACGTGTCGTCGCTGGTGCAGATGCTCTTCTCGCTCGGCGAGATGGTCACGGCGACCGAGTCGGTCAACGACGAGACGTTCGAGCTGCTCGGCGAGGAGCTCAACTACGTCGTCCAGGTCGTCTCCCCGGAGGACGAGGACCGCGAGCTGCTCGAGTCCTTCGACCTCGAGTTCGGTGAGGACGAGGGCGACGAGGGCGACCTGGCCATCCGGCCGCCGGTCGTGACCGTCATGGGTCACGTCGACCACGGCAAGACCAAGCTCCTCGACGCGCTCCGCAACGCGAACGTCGTCGACAAGGAGGCCGGTGGCATCACGCAGCACATCGGTGCCTACCAGGTCACGGCCGAGGTGGACGGCAACGACCGTCGCATCACCTTCATCGACACCCCGGGTCACGAGGCGTTCACCGCCATGCGTGCCCGTGGTGCGCAGGCCACCGACATCGCGATCCTCGTGGTCGCGGCCGACGACGGTGTCATGCCGCAGACGGTCGAGGCGCTCAACCACGCCAAGGCCGCCGGCGTCCCGATCGTGGTCGCGGTCAACAAGATCGACAAGCCGGACGCCGACCCGGTCAAGGTCCGTGGCCAGCTGACCGAGTACGGCCTGGTCCCCGAGGAGTACGGCGGCGACAGCATGTTCGTCGATGTCTCCGCGAAGTCCGAGCTCAACCTCGACAAGCTGCTCGAGGCCGTCATCCTCACCGCTGACGCCTCGCTCGACCTGCGGGCCAACCCCCACCAGGACGCTCAGGGTCTCGTCGTCGAGGCACACCTCGACCGCGGTCGCGGCCCGGTGGCGACCGTCCTGGTCCAGCGCGGCACGCTGCGCGTGGGTGACTCGATCGTCGCCGGCGCCGGCTACGGCCGCGTGCGGGCGATGCTCGACGAGCACGGTGACAACATCACCGAGGCCGACCCGTCGCGTCCGGCGATGGTGCTCGGACTCACCGCTGTCCCGGGTGCCGGTCAGACGTTCATCGTGGTCGAGGACGACCGGATGGCGCGTCAGATCGCCGAGAAGCGCGAGTCGCGCGAGCGGGCGGCCATGCAGGCCAAGCGCCGCGTGCGTCGGACCCTCGAGGACTTCATGGCCTCCATGGAGAAGGGCGCGAGCCAGGAGCTCAACCTCATCCTCAAGGGCGATGTGTCCGGTTCGGTCGAGGCCCTCGAGGACGCGCTGTCGCAGATCGACGTCGGCGACGAGGTCAACATCCGCGTCATCGACCGCGGTGTCGGTGCGATCACCGAGACCAACGTCGACCTGGCTGCGGCCTCCGACGCCATCATCATCGGCTTCAACGTCCGGCCCCAGGGCAAGGCGACCGAGATGGCGGACAAGGAAGGCGTGGAGATCCGGTACTACTCGGTCATCTACAACGCCATCGAGGAGATCGAGGCAGCGCTCAAGGGCATGCTCAAGCCGGAGTACGAGGAGTCGACCCTGGGTCAGGCGGAGATCCGTGCGATCTTCCGCTCGTCCAAGCTCGGCAACATCGCCGGTTGCATGGTCACCAGCGGTGTCATCCGTCGCAACGCCAAGGTGCGGGTCCTCCGGGACAGCGCCGTGGTGGCGGACAACCTCGACCTGGCGTCGCTCAAGCGCGAGAAGGACGACGCGTCCGAGGTCCGCGAGGGCTTCGAGTGTGGTCTGGTGCTGCGCAACTTCCAGGACATCAAGGAAGGCGACATCATCGAGGCGTTCGAGATGCGCGAGATCCCGCGCAGCTGATCGGTCAGTCCCTGTCGAGTCGGCGCCAGATTCCCACCGGAAACTGGCGCCGACTCGGCGATTTGAGAGAGTAGGAACCATGAGCAACCCACGGGTCCGCAAGATCGCCGACCGCATCAAGGTGGTCGTCGCCGAGATGCTCGAACGACGGATCAAGGACCCGCGTCTCGGGTTCGTGACCGTCACGGACGTCCGGGTCACCGGTGACTCCCAGCAGGCCACGATCTTCTACACGGTGCTCGGCGCCGACGGCGACGACGAGGCCGCCCTGGCCAGCACGGCCGCCGCGCTGGAGTCGGCCAAGGGCCTGCTCCGCGCCGAGGTCGCCAAGCAGCTCGGCACCCGCACCGCCCCGACGCTGACCTTCATCGCCGACGCCCTGCCCGAGACGGCGCGGCAGCTCGACGAGGTGCTCGCCCGGGCCAAGGCGCAGGACGACGAGGTGGCGGCCCGACGGGTGCCGACGTACGCCGGCGACGCTGACCCGTACAAGAAGCCGCGCGAGGTCGTCGAGGACGACGACAGCGACGAGGGCGACGGCACGCCCACCGAGGATGACTGAGTCCGGACTGGTCGTCGTCGACAAGTCCGGAGGCATGACGTCGCACGACGTCGTGTCCCGGGTGCGCCGGCTGGCGGGCACCCGCAAGGTGGGCCACGCCGGCACGCTCGACCCGATGGCCACCGGCGTGCTGGTGCTCGGGGTCAACCGCGCCACCCGGCTGCTCGGCCACCTGATGCTGACCGAGAAGGGGTACGACGCCACGATCCGGCTCGGTGTCGCCACGACCACCGACGACGCCGAGGGCGAGGTCACCGCGACGGTGTCGACCGACGGGCTCGAGGAGGCCGTCGTACGGGCGGCCGCGGCGGAGTTCGTCGGCGAGCTCCAGCAGGTGCCGACCGCCGTGTCCGCGATCAAGGTCGACGGGAAGCGGGCCTACCAGCGCGTCCGCGACGGTGAGGAGGTCGCGCTCAAGGCACGACCGGTCACCGTGCACGAGCTGACGGTGCACGAGGTGCGCGGCCCGGAGGTCGACATCTCGGTGCGCTGCTCCAGCGGCACCTACATCCGGGCGATCGCCCGCGACCTCGGGGCGCGACTCGGCGTCGGAGGTCACCTGACCGCGCTGCGACGGACGGCCGTCGGCCCCTACGCGCTCACCGACGCCCGCACGCTCGAGCAGCTCGGCGACGAGTTCTCGCTGATGCCGATCGCCGAGGCGGCCCGCGCGGCCTTCCCCGCGACCGAGCTCGACGAACGGCAGGCGGGCGACGTACGCGTCGGGCGAGCCCTCGACCTCGAGCTCGCCGGCCTGTCCGCGGTGTTCGCGCCCGACGGCGAGTTCCTCGCCCTGTACGAGCCGCGCGGCTCGACGGCACGCCCCGTGGCGGTCTTCACCGGCTGACCCGGGCGGGGCGGCGCGAGGTCAGCCCCCCACGAGTTCGAGCACGGGCTCGGCGGCCGGTGCGGCCTGCTCGTGGTCGGGTGCGGAGCGGGTGACGCCGTAGCCCGCGGCCACCACGAGGAGCACGCCGAGGGTCGGCAGCAGCTCGAGCCGCTGGTGCAGGACGACCGCACCGACGACGGCCGCCATCGCCGGCTCGAAGGACATCAGGGTGGCGAACGCCGCCTGCGGCAGCTGACGCAGGGCGGCCAGCTCGAGGACGCAGGGCAGCACCGGCATCAGGACGGCCAGCACCAGTCCGTGCGCGGCCGTGCTCGGGCCCAGGTGCGGCACGGCGGCGAGGAAGCCCCACGGGGCGAGGAAGAGCGCGGCGACGGCCAGCGCCAGCGCGGCCCCGTCGAGACCCGCGACCCGGTCACCGACGCGGGCGGTGAGCACGATGCAGCCTGCCCAGCAGGCGGCCGCGGCCAGGGCCAGCAGCACACCGACGAGCGGGACGTCGCCCTGCCAGGGCCGGGTGAGGGCGACCACACCGAGGAGGGCCAGCAGGGGCCAGCGTGCTCCGCGACGGCCCGAGCCTACGAAGGCGACCCCGAGCGGCCCGAGGAACTCGATGGCGACCGCGGTGCCGAGCGGCAACCACTGGAGTGCCGCCAGGAAGCACAGGCTCAGCCCGCCGGACAGGATCCCGAGCGGCACGATCGACTGCCACTGGTGCACGCTCAACGAGCGCACCCGCGGTCGCACCAGCGCCAGGAGCAGGAGCGCGCCACAGGCGGCGCGCACCCAGGCAGTGCCGGCAGCGCCGAGGGTGTCGATGACGGGAAGCGACAGGGCGTCGCTGAGCTGCACGCTCGACATGGAGAGCACCGTCAGGGTGGCGGCGGTCGACCGGCCTGCTGGTCCGGCGCTGGGCTCGTGGTGGGACATGGTCCGAGCGTCGGCCCGCGGCCTTGTCAGTTTCTTTCAGAGAGCCTTTCAGTCGGCCTGTCAGTCGGCCTTCCGGTCGGCCTTCCGGTCGGTGCGGCGAAGGCTCACCGAGCGGTCACGATCGACGCCCGGAGCGGTGCGATCCGGTCGAGCACGGCGTCGAGGAGGTCGGGCCTGACCGCTCGGTCCTCCAAGGTGTCGAGCAGGTGGGAGGCGGTGGCGTCGAAGGCCGCGTCGGTGATGTGCAGACGTCCGTGGGCGGAGGCCAGGTCCCTGCCCGCGTAGTGGTCCGGGCCGTCGACCACCGCGACCAGGAAGTCGGTCATGTGGATCCGGATCGCCGCCACGTCGACGCCGACGAAGTACGGCGCGATCTCGGGGTCGTGCAGCAGGCGCCGGTAGAGCTCGTCGACGGTCGCCGCGACACCCTCGGGGCCACCCAGCTCGAGGAGCATCGTCCTGGTGTTCACCGCTTGCCGCCCGTCCTGGTCATCCGACTCGTGCCACCGCATGCAGGACCGTACGCTCCAGCGGACTGCGACGGCCCTCGGCCAGCGCCGACGCAAGTCGCCCGGAGTCGACCTGCTCGAAGAGCCGGGCGGCCACCGCCTCGGCGTCCGCTCGCTCCACCGCCGGCACCGGGGCGGCGATGCGCGACCTCAGGGCCTCGGCCGCACCGAGGAGGTGACCGGCCCACAGCGCATCGCCGAGCCTGCCCTCCGCATCGGCAAGGCCCTCCAGGACGCTCGCCGTACGCCAGCGGTCGCCGAGCTCCCAGTGGACCCGCAGGCTGTCGGCGAGGAGTGTGCGGGCGGTGTGCGGGTCGCCGCTGCGAACGGCCGTCACCCCCAGCAGGTTGAGCGACCAGGCCACGCCTTCCTGGTAGGAGACCGCCTCGGCCTGTCGGCGGCTCTCGTCGAGCAGCGCCGCCGCCTGCGCGAGGTCGTCGGAGTAGCACGCGAGCGCTCCCTGGATCAGCAGCGACCAGGTGCTGCCCTCGCCGTCCTCCGCGGTGGCGAAGAACTCCCGGGCTCGGACCGACTCGGCCAGGGCCTCGGCCCGGTCGCCCGCGAGCCACGCCACGAAGGCCAGGTAGTTCGAGGACCGAGCGACCTCGTCCGGACGGCCCGCGGCCTGCCACCGCTGTCGGCTGTCGCGGTGCAGTGCGAGGCTGGCGGCATAGTCACCACGCTCCCGCGCCACACAGCCCAGCGACTGCAGGACGGCGGCGGTGCCGATGTCGTCGTCCAAGGAGCCGTAGCTGCTCAGCGCGGCGTGCAGCCGGTCCTCGGCGGCGCCGTAGTCGCACTGGAGATAGGCGAAGCGGCCGGCCGATGCGAGGGCGTCCGCCCGGACGGCGGCTGGCGCGTGCGGCGCGGCGGCGAGCGTGGCGTCGAGCCACTCGCGGCCGGCGAGGTAGTGGCCGCGCAGGTACCAGAACCTCCACAGCGCGGAGACCAGTCTCAGCCCGGCCTCGGGCGCCGCACCCGCGCCGACCGACCAGCGCAGGGCGCCGACGAGGTTGGCGACGTCGCCGTCCAGGCGGTCGAGCCAGTCCTGCTGGGACGGGCCGAGCAGCTGTCGTTCCGCGGCCTCGGCCACCTCGAGGAAGTAGCCGAGATGACGGTCGCTCGCCGTGCGCGCACCCTCCTGCGCGTCGAGCTGCTCGGCAGCGAAGAGCCGGATCGTCTCCAGGAGCCGGTAGCGGGTGGGGCGGCCACGGTCCACGACCACCACCAGCGACCGGTCGATCAGGCCGGAGACCACGTCCAGGGCTGAGCGGGCGCCCGGGCCGGCGTCGTGGACCGCCGCCGCGGCATCCAGGGTGAAGCCACCGTGGAAGACCGACAGCCGGGCAAGGAGCCGCTGCTCGTCGGCCTCCAGCAGCCGGAAGCTCCAGTCCAGCGTGGCCCGCAGGGTGCGGTGCCGCTCGGGCAGACCACGATCCGGGGCGACGAGCACCTCGAGGTGGTGGTCGAGAGCGTCGGCGATCTCCTCGAGCGAGAGGACCCTCAGCCGCGCCGTGGCGAGCTCGATGGCGAGGGGCAGGCCGTCGAGGCGGTGACAGATGCGGGCGACGACGGCGCTGTTGCTCTGGTCGAGGCGGAACCCTCGCAAGGCGGCCGACGCACGTTCGGACCACAGCCGGACGGCCGGGGAGCTCGCGATCTCGGCCTCCGAGGCCGACCCGGCGGACGGTGGCAGGGCCAGCGGCAGCACCGGCCAGACCAGCTCGCCCGGCACCGAGAGAGGTTCGCGGCTGGTGGCCAGGACGCGGAGTCCGGGGCACCCGGCAAGGACCTGCTCGATCACCTCGGCGCACGCGGCCGCCAGGTGCTCGCAGTTGTCGAGCACCAGCAACGCCCGCTGGTCGCCGACGTGGCTGATCGCACTCTCCAGAGGGGTGCCCTCGGGCGGCTCGTGGCCGCCCACCGCGACCCCGACCACGAGCGGCAGCGTCGCGGGGTCGTCGAGCGCGGAGACATCGACCCACCACACGCCACCGGGGAGGCGGTCGCGGTACGTCGTCGCGACGGCCGTGGCCACGCGGGTCTTGCCCGCGCCGCCCGTGCCGACCAGGGCGACCAACCGGGCCCGCGAGACGGCGTCGAGGACCTCCTCGACCTCGCTGTCACGCCCGACGAGCGTGGTCAGGGGCTCGGGGACCTTGCCGGTCGCGACCGAGCCGATGGGCGATCTCGGCAGGCGCTCGTCGGCCGACGCCTCGGCCGGGACCGGCGGAGGCGTCACGGGATCGAGGCCGGGATCCTGTCGCAGGATGCTGGCGTGCAGCTCGCGCAGGGCCGTGCCCGGGTCGACCCCGAGCTGCTCAGCGAGCTCCTCGCGGACGTCGTCGTACGCCTGCAGGGCCTCGGCCTGGCGACCGGCGCGGTACAACGACAGCATCAAGGTGGCACGCAGGCTCTCCTGCCACGGGTGCTCCCGGACGAGCGCGGCCGCGTCCGCGGCGGCCCGGGCGTGGTCGCCCTCGGCCAGCAGGGCCTGGAGCCGCGACTCCTGGGCGATCAGCCGCAGGTCGTCGAGGCGCTTCACCTCCGCGGTCCCGGTCGTGCCGAGGCTGCCCACGACGTCGGCCAGCGTCGGCCCGCGCAGCAGCGACAGCGCCTCCTCGATGAGGAGCCGGGCGTCCGGCGGCCGGTGCGGCAGCAAGGAGCGGGCGGAGCTGACCAGGTCCGCGAACCGGTGAGCGTCGATCGACGACTCGGGCACGTCGAGCTGGTAGCCCGCGCCGCGTCGCAGCAGCTGCACGGACGGGGCAGCCGTCGCCTCGTCGGCTCCGCTGTCCTGGGTGTCCTGGGAGTCCTGGACATCCTCGGTGTCGGCGCGCAGGCTACGGCGCAGGCGCGAGATGTAGACCTGCAGCGAGGACGAGGGCGACTCCGGGGTCTGGTCTCCCCACAGCTCGTCGGTCATCCGGTCGGTCGACACGACGCGTCCGGCGTTGAGCACCAGGAGAGCGAAGACGGCGCGCTGCTTCGGGGAGCCGAGCACGACCTTCCGTCCGTCGACGGTGGCCTCGACGGGGCCGAGGATCCGCGCCTCGAACGCCATGTCCGCACACCCTAGTGGCGCCCGCGCGGCAGCGCGTCAAGTTTTGTGCAAGGCGCTCGCGGAACCGTCGGTCCCATCGCGCACCGACCCGGTGCGCCCGAGCGAGGAGTCGCCATGCACAGCAGCACCACCACCACCGATCATCGAGCCGCGGAGGGCGGGACCACACCTCGCCCGGCCCTGTCCCGCCTGGGGCGGGCCAGCGCCCTGGGCCTCGGTGTCTTCGTCGCAGCCGTCGTCGTCGGCGGGGTCCTGAACCCCGGCTACAGCCACCGCAGCGACGCGATGAGCTCGCTGGCCGCCCACGACGCCACGGCGCCCGGCGTCATGATCGTCGGCTTTCTGGGGTTGACGCTCGCGCTCCTGTCGGCCGGCGTCGTCCTGGTCCGCACGCTCTCGGGCAAGGCCGGCGTCGCCGGTGCGGTGCTCGTGATCCTGGCCGGGGCGACCTCCGTGGTCGTGTCGTTCGCGCGGCTCGACTGCTCCCCGCTGGTCTCGGCCTCCTGCGTGGCGCGCGAGAAGGCGGGCACGGTCTCGGGCGGGCACGTGGTGCACAACCTGGCCTCGCTGGTGCTCTTCGTGGCCCTGGTCGTCGGACTCTTCCTCCTCGCGGCCGGTCTGCGACGCACTCCTGGGCTCGGCCACCTGGCCCGACCGACCCGCGCGGCAGCGGTCGCCGCGCTGGTCCTGATGGTCTGGTTCGGCTCGGGTGCGTACGGCGACGAGGGCGGCATCGTGCAGCGCGCGCTCGTGCTCGTGGCGGTCGGCTGGCCCGTCTTCCTCGCCGGTCGGGTGAATCGCGTGTCGGGACGCCGATAGAGTCGTGCCGTGCAGATCTGGCGCTCCCTCGACGAGGTCCCGGCCGACCTCGGTCCGACCGCCGTGGTGATCGGGAACTTCGACGGGGTGCACCTCGGCCACCGTCACGTGCTGGCCCGCGCGCGGCAGATCGCCGACGAGCGGTCGCTGCCCGTGGTCGCGGTCACCTTCGACCCACACCCGATGGCGGTGCTGCGTCCCGAGCACGCGCCGACGACGCTGACCTCCCTCGCGGTCCGCGCCGAGCTGCTCGGCTCGGTCGGCGCGGACCACGTCCTCGCCGTGCCCTTCGACCGCACCGTGGCCGGCTGGTCGCCGGAGGAGTTCATCGAGCGGGTGCTGGTGACCAGCCTGCACGCCGCGGTGGTCGTCGTCGGCGCCAACTTCCGCTTCGGCAGCCGGGCGGCCGGGGACGTGGCGACGCTGCGCGAGGCCGGCGCCCGGCTCGGCTTCACCGCCGAGGGGATCCCGCTCGACGGTGGACCGCAGGTGTGGTCCTCGACGTACGTCCGGATGAGCCTGGCCGCCGGTGACGTCGCCGGCGCCGCCGAGGCGCTGGGCCGGCCGTACGCCGTGCGCGGGGTGGTCGTCCAGGGCGACCAGCGCGGCCGCGGCCTGGGCTTCCCGACCGCCAACGTGCCGACCAACGCGATGACCGCCGCGCCGCCCGACGGCGTGTACGCCGGGTGGCTGCGGCGCCGCGACACCGGTGAGGTCTACCCGGCCGCGATCAGCGTCGGCACCAACCCGACCTTCGACGGCGTGCGCGAGCGTCGCGTCGAGAGCTACGTGCTCGACCGGACCGACCTCGAGCTGTACGGCGTCGAGGTCGAGGTCAGCTTCGTCGAGCGGCTGCGCGGCATGGTCGCCTACGACTCGATCGAGGCGCTCGTGGAGCAGATGACAGCCGACGTCGACCGCGCCCGCGAGCTGCTCGGCCGATGACGGCCGAGGTCGTCGAGCCGCTGGCCGCGGCGGAGGTGTGGTTCCAGAAGCACGGGCTGCCGTACTTCGTGCCGGACGAGCGGGCCGCCGTGCGCGCGGCGCTGCGGCCGGGGCGCACGCTCCCGTTGCTGGTGGGCGTGGTGGCCGTGGCGATCGCGGCAGGGGTCGGGCTGGCGTGGTTCTCCGACGAGATCACGGCCGGACCGGCCGTGCTGCTGTCGATCGTGCTCCTGGCCGCACTGTGGTACGCCCTCACCGCCCTGCGCGCCCGTCCGATCGTGGGCTGGGCGCTCAGCCGCACGTCGGGCAGCCTGCGGCTGCTGCTCCCGATGACCACCCGGGCGCTGCCGCTGCTGCTGCTCGCGATCACGTTCCTCTTCATCAACACCGAGATGTGGCAGGTCGGCGGCAACCTGAGCGTCGGCGCGCTGTGGCTCGTGGTGCTGCTCTTCGCCACGCTGGCGGTGGCGTTCCTCTTCGTCCGCCTCCCCGAGGAGGTCGACCGCGCCGACGACGAGGTCGACGACGAGTTCCTGCTCCGCACCTGCGCGAAGACGCCGCTGGCCGACGCGTGCCGCGAGCTGCTGGACGACCCGGGGGCCGACCCGGCGTCGTACGCCGAGGTCACCGGCTACGAGCGCTGGAACCTGATCCTGGTCCTGATCATCGTCCAGTTCGTCCAGGTCGTGCTGCTCTCGCTGTCGGTCTTCGCGTTCCTGATGATCTTCGGGTCGCTGATCATGAGCGACACCGTGATGGAGGCCTGGCAGACCCCCGACCCGTTCAGCCCCTCGCGCGCGCTCGTGCAGGTGTCGACCTTCCTGGCCGCCTTCTCGGGGCTCTACCTGACGGTGTCGACGGTCATCGACGACGCCTACCGCGAGCAGTTCTTCGGCAGCGTGATGCGTGAGCTCGAGCGGGCCGTCGGCGTGCGCGCGGTCTACCTGGCGCTGCGCGCCCGCGGCTAGCAGGGCCGTGCGCCCGCGCGGGCGCCGGAGCGCCCGCACGGACCACGCGACCCGGACCTGCCGGGGCCTAGGAGGCGTCCAGGTCCTTCTCGACCAGCGCCACGATGGCGTCGAGCGCGCCCTGGTCATCACTGGTGACCTCGACCAGGTCGCCGGGGCCGGCGCCGAGGGTCATGATCAGCAGCGACGAGCTGGCGTCGACGGCCTCGTCGCCGGGGATGCCGAGCAGCACCTCCACGTCGAGCTCCTCGACGGCCTCGGAGATGATCTGGGCGGGCCGGGCGTGCAGGCCGACGGACGAGCCGACAGCGACGGTCTTGCTGGGCATGCGGTGCTCCTGTGGGTCGAGGTTGAGGTGGGGCGGGGGGATCAGACGGTGACGAGCTCGCGCTCGGCGTCGACGGTCTCGGGATCCTTGCGACCGATCGACTTGAGCAGGATGACGCCGGCGGCGCCGACGAGCGTCCCGGCCACGAGGGCGATGAGGTAGCCGAAGAGGTTGCTCACGGCGAAGATCACGAAGATGCCGCCGTGCGGTGCGCGGACACCGACGTCGAGGGCCATCGAGAGACCACCGGTCACCGCGCTGCCGGCCATGATCGCCGGGATGACGCGCAGCGGGTCGGCGGCCGCGAACGGGATCGCGCCCTCGGTGATGAAGCTGGCGCCGAGCGCCCAGGCGGCCTTGCCGTTCTCGCGCTCGGCCTGGTTGAAGAGACCGGGGCGGACGACGGTCGCCAGGGCGAGTGCGAGCGGCGGCACCATGCCCGCCAGCATCACCGCGGCCATGATCTTGAGCTGCGGGGCGTCGGTGGCCAGGGCGGCGCCGCCCACGCCGGCGGCGGCGAAGCTGTAGGCGACCTTGTTGAGCGGACCACCCATGTCGAAGGCCATCATCAGGCCGAGGATGACGCCGAGCAGGATCGCGCTGCTGCCGTTGAGCGAGTTCAGGCCCTCGTTGAGCTGGTCCATCAGCCAGCCGATCGGCTTGCCGAACACCATGATCATCAGCAGTCCCGCGACGATCGAGGTGAAGAGCGGGATGATCAGCACCGGCATCAGACCGCGCATCCAGGTGGGGACCTTCCAGCCCGCGACCCAGTGCGCGATCACGCCGGCGAGCACGCCGCCGATGATGGCGCCGAGGAAGCCGGTGGCCGGCAGCGAGGTCGAGCCGTCGGCCGACTGCACGTTGAAGAGGTTGGCGGCCAGGCCACCCATCACGAAGCCGGGGGCGATGCCGGGGCGGTCGGCGATGGCGTAGGCGATGTAGCCCGCCAGCGCCGGGATGAAGAGCATGAACGCGGTCTTGCCGATGATGAAGAAGAGCGCACCGACGTACGCCGCGAGACCCGACCCGAAGAGCGCGTGGTCGAGGCCGAGCGCCTGCGGGTCCGGGAGGTCGAAGATCGTGTTGTTGACCGCGATCTCGCCGTACGGCCCGACGATCTCGTAGCCACCGAGCAGGAAGCTCAGGGCGATCAGCAGGCCGCCGGCGGCGACGAACGGGATCATGTACGAGACGCCGGTCATCAGCACGCGCCGGGTGCGACCGCCCCAGCTCTCGCCGGTCTCGCTGCCGCCGGCCCCGGAGCCCTGGTCGGCTCCGCCGCCCTCGACGCGCGGGGCGTGGGGATCGTCGGCCAGGCGCAGCGCCTCGGCGATCATGGCGTCGCCCTGCTCGATGGGGCGCTTGACGCCCGAGGACAGCAGCGGCTTGCCGGCGAACCGGCCGCGGTCGCGGACGCCGACGTCGACGGCGAAGATGACGGCGTCGGCCGCTGCGATGGTCGCTGCGGGGAGGGGCGTCGTGCCGGCGGACCCCTGGGTCTCGACCGTGATGTCGACGCCCGCCTTGGCGGCGGCGGCCTCGAGCGCCTCGGCCGCCATGTAGGTGTGCGCGATGCCGGTCGGGCAGGCGGTCACGGCGACCAGGCTGCGGCGGCCGGCGGGGGCGGCCGGCGGGGGAGCGGACGCCGGAGCCGGTGCCGGCTCGCCGACGACCTCGTTGACGAGGGCGGCGACCTCCGCGGGCGTCTCGGCCGCGCGGAGTGCGTCGGTGAAGGACGTCTTGACCAGCGACCGGGCGAGCTTGGTGAGCAGCTGCAGGTGGGTGTTGGCGCCGCCCTCCGGGGCGGCGATCAGGAAGACCAGGTCGGCGGGGCCGTCCTTGGCGCCGAAGTCCACGGTGGGCGCGAGTCGCGCGAACGCCAGGGTCGCGTCCGCGACGCCGCTGGTGCGGCAGTGCGGGATCGCGATCCCGCCCGGGAGGCCGGTCCCGGACTTGGCCTCGCGGGCGAACGCGTCCTCGACGAGCTGGTCGGCGCTGGTCGCGCGCCCGGCCTCGTCGACGACCCGGGCGAGCGCCCGGATCACGTCGTGCTTCTCGGCGCCGAGGTCGGCGTCGAGGCGGACCAGATCGGCGTTGATGAGTTCGGACATGGTCACCCTCCCGGGGTGATGTCGAGGCGGCGCACCGAGACGAGCTCGGGCCGGACCTGGTGGGGTTGCGGGATGGTCGTGCCGGGGAGTCCGGCGGCCGCGCTGCCGTAGGCGACGGCGAGCGCGAGTCGTTGGTCGGGGCCCTGCGCACGCAGGTCCCCGAGGAGGTAGCCGAAGAGGCTGGAGTCGCCGGCGCCGACCGTGCTGACGACGACGGTCTCCGGGGGAGTGGCGTGCCAGGCGCCCTCCGCGGTGACGAGCACGGCGCCGTGCGGCCCGAGGGTCGCGAGCACCGCCTCGACCCCGCGGTCGACGAGCGTGCCGGCGGCCCGTGCCGCGGCCAGGGGGTCGGACTCGAGGGTGTTGGGGTCGCCGCCGGTGAAGGACGCGAGCTCCTCGCCGTTCGGCTTCATCAGGTGCGGTGCACCGTGCTCGAGGCCGTCGACCAGCGCCCGCAGGGGCGCGTCGGAGGTGTCGACCGCGATCCGGGCGCCGTGGTCCTGCAGCGCGGCGACCAGCTCGGCGTACCAGCTCACGGGTGCGCCGGGCGGCAGCGAGCCCGCCAGCACGACCCAGTCGGCCTGGCCGGCGCGGTGCTGGAGCGACTCGGTGAGGGCGGCCAGGACCTCCGGCGTGACGGTGGGGCCGGGGCTGTTGAGCTTGGTCGTGGTGCCGTCGGGCTCGCTGATCGTGATGTTGACCCGCAGGTCGCCGACGGTCGTGACCGGGCGGCAGTCGATGCCGGCGGCGAGCAGCTCGTGGACGAAGGGGTCGTCGTCGGGGGCGGGCAGCACGGCGATCGACGGGATGCCGGCCGCGACGGAGGCGCGGGAGATGTTGACGCCCTTGCCGCCGGCCTGGGAGATGACGGACTCGGAGCGGATCACGGCGCCGCGCTCGAGACGCCCGGCGAGCGAGACCGTGCGGTCGTGGCTCGGGTTGGCGGTCAGGGTGACGATCACGCGACCACGACCTCGACGCCGGCGCGCACCAGGGAGCGACGGTCGTCGGCGGTGATGTCGTCGTCGGTGACGACGACGTCGATCTCGCAGAGCGCGGCGAACCTGAGCGGGGCCTCGACGCCGAGCTTGCTGGAGTCCACGAGGCACACGACGCGGCGCGCCGAGGCGACCATGGCGCGCTTGGCCGCGGCCTCCTCGCGGTCGGGGGTGGAGAGGCCGTGCTCGACGGTCAGGCCGTTGGTGCCGAGGAAGGCGACGTCGGCGCGGAGCTGACCGAGCGCCGCGACGGTGTCGGCGCCGACGGCGGCCTGGGTGGTGGGTCGGACCCGGCCGGGGAGGAGGTGCAGCTCGATCTGGGCGCTGCCGGCGAGCCGGGCCGCGACCGGCACCGCGTGCGTGACGACGCTGAGCCGCAGGTCGCGGGGCAGCAGGCTGGCCAGGCGGCCGGTGGTGGAGCCGGCGTCGAGCAGCACGGTCCCGTCCGCCGGCGGCAGCAGGTCGAGGGCGGCGCGGGCGATGCGGTCCTTGGCGACCGTGTTGGCCTGGTCGCGCTCACCCAGCCCGGCCTCGATGACCGCCAGGGCGGACGCCGGCACCGCGCCACCGTGGACCCGCCGCAGCAGGCCCATCCGCTCCAGGACCGACAGGTCGCGCCGCACCGTCTCGGTGGTGACGTCGAACTGGTCGGCGATCGCGTTCACCGACACCCGGCCGCGCTCGGTGACGAGCTGGGCCATCGCCTGCTGGCGCTCCTCGGCGTACATCGTCATCAGGTGGCTGCCTTCGTGTTGGTGAATCTGTGTATGTGTTGTTTTACGCCCGAATGTGTTGACTGTCAAGGGAGCGGGCTGGTTGACTTGTGGCCATGGTCACCAGCCCCGCACCCACCTTCCGCGGCACGCCCGTCGTCCCCGGGGTCGCCTTCGGGCCCGCATCGCTCGTGCGGGCCGAGGTGTCCTCGGCGGCGATCGACCGCTTCGACGGCACGGCCTACGCCGACGCGGACGCCGCGCTCGCGGCGTACGACGTGGCGGTGCAGGCGGTCGCCGACGGGTTCGTGCGCAAGGCGGACAACGCGTCGGGCGCCGCGGCGCAGGTGCTGACCGCGAGCGCAGGACTGGCTCGCGACAAGGGGCTGCGCGGCGCGGTGCGCAAGCACCTGCGGGCCGAGGTCGACCTGCTCGCCGCCGTCCACGCGGGGGTGGACCAGTTCGTCACCGTCTTCACCGGCATGGGCGGCCTGATGGCCGAGCGGGTGACCGACCTGCACGACATCGAGCGCCGGGTCGTCGCCCACCTCGTCGGCGAGCCGGAGCCCGGCGTCGGCCTGCCGGAGGCGCCGTGCGTGCTGGTGGCCGAGGACCTCGCGCCGGCCGACACCGCCGGCCTCGACCCGAGGCTGGTGCTGGCGCTGGTGACCGAGCGCGGCGGGCCGACCAGCCACACCGCGATCATCGCCCGCCAGCTCCGCATCCCCTGCGTGGTCGGCGTCGCCGGGGCGATGACCATCGACGGCGGCAGGTCCCTGCTGGTCGACGGCGTCGCCGGGACCATCGAGACGGACCCCGACCCGACCGTCGCCGCCGCACGGGTCTCGGCCGACGCGGTCGCCCGCTCCGCGCTGGCCTCGTGGACCGGCCCCGGGGCCACCGCCGACGGCGTACCCGTGAAGATCCTCGCCAACGTCGCCGACGGCGAGTCGGCCCGCTCCGCCTCCACCGCACCCGTCCAGGGCGTCGGGCTCTTCCGCACCGAGCTGTCCTTCTTGAACCGCCAGGCGGAGCCCTCGGTGGAGGAGCAGGCGGAGATCTACGGTCAGGTGCTGACCGCCTTCGGCGACGAGAGGTACGTCGTCGTGCGCACCCTGGACGCCGGCTCCGACAAGCCGGTCGCCTTCGCCACGCACGAGGGCGAGGAGAACCCCGCCCTCGGGGTCCGTGGCCTGCGGCTGTCCTTCGACAACCCGGGGCTGCTCGACCGGCAACTGGCCGGCATCGCCGCCGCCGCCGCGGAGACCGGCACGGAGACCTGGGTGATGGCGCCCATGGTCGCGACCGTCGCCGAGGCGGCGGCGTTCGCCGACAAGGTGCACGCCCTGGGGCTGAAGGCCGGCGTGATGGTCGAGGTGCCCAGCGCCGCGCTGCTCGCCCACCGGATGCTCGAGGTCGTCGACTTCCTCTCGATCGGGACCAACGACCTGACGCAGTACACGATGGCCGCCGACCGGATGGCCACCGACCTCGCGCACCTCACCGACCCGTGGCAGCCGGCGGTGCTCCAGCTGATCGCGATCACCGCCGAGGCGGGGCGTCAGGCGGGCAAGCCCGTCGGTGTCTGCGGCGAGGCCGCGGCCGACCCGCTGCTCGCCTGCGTGCTCGTCGGGATGGGCATCACCTCGCTGTCGATGGCCGCGGCCGCCGTGCGGCCGGTGGGTGCCCAGCTGGCCACCGCGTCGATGGACGAGTGCGAGGACGCGGCCGAGGCGGCGCTCTCGGCGGCCGACCCGGTCGCCGCGAGGGACGCCGTACGAGCGCTGCTGGTCTGAGTCGGGTCGGTCCGGCTAGACCCGCAGGTAGGTGAGGACGGCGCGGACCCGACGGTGGTCGTCCTCGCCGATGGGCAGGTCGAGCTTCGTGAAGATGCTGTTGATGTGCTTGGCGACGGCCTTGTCCGTGACGTGCAGGTGTCCGGCGATCGCGGCGTTCGACCGGCCCTCGGCCATCAGCCCGAGCACCTCGCGCTCGCGCGGGGTCAGTCGCTCGAGCGGCTCCTCGCGCTGCCGTGCCATCACCGTCGCCACGACCTCGGGGTCGAGGACCGTGCCGCCCGCCGCGACGCGTCGTACGCCGTCCACGAACTCGGCGACGTCCGCCACCCGGTCCTTCAGCAGGTAGCCGACCGCGCCCGCGCCGCTGGCGAGCAGCTCGCGGGCGTAGAGCTGCTCGACGTACTGCGACAGCACCATGACCGGGAAGCCTGGCCGCGCCTCCCGTACGGCGATCGCGGCCCGCAGGCCCTCGTCGGTCTGCGTCGGCGGGAGCCGTACGTCGAGCACGGCCGCCTCGGCGGCCGGGTCGAGCAGGGCGGCCGACAGCGCGGGCGCGTTGTCGACCGCGTGCAGGATCGTGAAGCCGGTGCTCTCGAGCAGCTGGATCAGGCCGGCCCGGAGGAGGGCGTGGTCCTCGGCGAGGACAAGACGCACGGGACCTCCAGGGTGACGATGGTCGGACCGCCGCCCGGGCTCGCGACACTCAGGGTGCCGTCGAAGGCCGCGAGCCGGCGCATGACCCCCAGCATGCCGGTTCCGCCGCCCGGATCGGCGCCGCCACGACCGTCGTCGCCGACGACGGCTCGCAGGACGCCGTCCTCGTGGCTCAGCCGGATCCAGCCGTTGCCGGCGCCGGAGTGCTTGCCGATGTTGGCCAGGCACTCCGCGATGCCGAAGTAGAGCGCCGACTCGACGGGTGCCGGCGGCCGGCCGGGCAGCGTCGACTCGACCGTCACCGGGAGCGCCATGTCCATCGCCAGTGCCGTGACGGCGCCGCCGAGGCCACGGTCGGCCAGCACCGGCGGGTGGATGCCGCGGACGACGGAGCGCAGGTCGCCGATCGCGGCCGTGGTCGTCGACCGGGCGTCCTGCACCAGCCGGAGCGCCTGCTCGGGGTCCTCGCTGTCGAAGGCCGCCTCGGCCATGCCCAGGCTCATCGACAGCGCGACCAGCCGGGCCTGGGCGCCGTCGTGCAGGTCGCGCTCGAGCCGCCGCAGCTCGGCCGCGGAGTGGTCGACCGCCTCGGCGCGCGTCTCGGTCAGCACCTGCACCCGCTGCTCGAGCTTCTCGGTGTGCCCGTAGGAGAGGAACCACCGGTCCATCGCCGAGCGGGCCCGCATGATCGGCTCGATGCCGAACCACCACAGCGCGCCCGTCACGACGAGCACCAGCAGCAGCACCGCGACGAGCGCGAGGGCGAACCCGACGGTGCACGCGGCCACCAGCCAGGCCGCGTCGCGCCACGTCATCGGGTCGGCGGCCCATCCGGCGAGCCGGGCGACCGGTCCACCCGGCCGGGTCGGCCGGTACTGCTGCGGGATCGGGGTGCCGAGGACCCGGCCGGCCATCGCCCGGTGGCAGTTGGCCACCCAGCGCGTCGCCGGGATGGTCGCGAGGAGCAGCGGGACGCCGATGACGATCAGCGCCAGAGCCCCGCCGACGACGTCGAGGATGAAGAGCACCAGCGCCGGTACGGCGAGCCCCAGCTGGGCGAGGGCGTACATCGTCATCCGCACCCGCCCCGGGGGCGGCAGCGGCGCGGCGGTCGTCGTGGTGCTCATTGCGCCATCCTCTCCGGCCTGCCCGACCTCGCACAGGGGTGCAGGCACCACCACGGTCCGGGTCCCTGCGCCCCTGACCCCCGCCGTCCGCGGCCCGAGGGTTGAGGTACCTACCAATCCCAGGAGAGACGGCCATGGGCAACCCACTGACAGCAGTACCGATGAAGGCGGCGCGATGGAGCGCCGAACACCCCTGGAGGGCGATCCTCGGCTGGATCGCCTTCGTGGCGATCGCGGTCGGACTCGCCGTCGCGATCCCCACCCACGAGGCCACCGATGCCGACTACCGCATCGGCGAGTCCGGTCGGGCGGACACGATGGTGGCCCGGGCGCACCTCGAGCAGCCCGACACGGAGAACATCCTGATCACCGCTCGCTCCGGCAGCCTCGGCGACGCCGGCACCGAGCACGCCGAGCAGGCCGCGGCCGCGGTCGCCGCCGGGGCGAAGGGCGCCGACGGCGTTCGCAGCGTCGCGGCACCGCAGTGGAACGAGGACCGGACGGCGCTGCTCGTCTCGGTCGAGCTGGCGTCCAGCAGCGACGACGCCGACACCACCGCCGTCCAGGCGGTGACGGACGGCGTGCAGGAGGACTTCACGGACCTCCAGGTGCGCGAGGCCGGTGACGTCTCGGTCGACGCGGCCATCAACGACCGGGTCGCGGAGGACCTCGGCTCCGCGGAGACCATCAGCGTCCCGGTGACGCTGCTGCTGATGGCGCTGGCCTTCGGTGCGTTGATCGCGGCGGGCATCCCGGTGCTCCTCGCGGGCTCCAGCGTCGCGGCGACGATCGGCCTGCTGGCGGCGTTGTCCCACCTGGTCCCGGCGGACCCGACGGTCTCGAGCATGATCGTGCTGATCGGCATGGCCGTGGGCGTCGACTACTCGCTCTTCTACCTCAAGCGGCAGCGTGAGGAGCTCGCCAACGGCCACAGCACGCTCGATGCCGTCGAGATCGCGGCGCGTACGTCGGGCCACTCGATCCTGGTGTCGGGCGGCGCGGTGATCGCCTCGATGGCGGGCCTGTTCGTCGTCGGCAACGCGACCTTCAACTCGCTGGCGATCGGCTCCATCCTCGTGGTGGCCGTGGCCGTGCTCGGCTCGATCACCGTGCTGCCGGCCCTGCTGGTCAAGCTCGGCCGCTGGGTCGACCGCCCCCGGGTGCCGCTGCTGTGGCGCCTCAACCGCCGCATCGGTCGCGGTGGCATCAGCCGCCGCCTGCTGTCGCCGGTGGTGCGCCACCCCGTCGCCGCCCTCGCCCTGTCCGGCATCGTCATCCTCGGGCTGGCCATCCCGGCGCTGGGCATGAGGACCCACTCCGCCACGCTCGACACCCTGCCCGCATCGATCCCGCAGGTGCAGACGGTCAAGGACATCAGCAAGAGCTTCCCCGCCGACGAGGGCGCCTCGGCGCGGGTCGTCGTACGCTCCGACGGGGCCTCGACCGCCGAGGTCACCGCGGCGCTCGACGAGCTCACCGACAAGGCGGTCGCCACCGGTGACTTCGTGGCCTCGGGCCGCGAGGTCCAGACCTCGAAGGACGGCACGACGTCACTCATCGTGCTCGGGATGCCGTACGAGGAGACCGACCCCCGGGTCGACGACGCCCTGCACCTGCTCCGCGACGACCTGGTGCCGGCCACGCTCGACGGCCTGGGCGAGCACGCCGTCGGCGGCGGCGCCGCGGAGAGCCTGGACTTCGCCGAGCAGCAGGACGGCCGGCTGGTGCTGGTCATCGGCTTCGTGCTGCTGCTGACGATGCTGATCATGGCGGCGACCTTCCGCAGCATCCCCCTCGCGATCATCTCGACGGTGCTCAACCTGGCCTCGATCGGTGCGGCGTTCGGCGTGATGACGCTGGTCTTCCAGCACGGCTGGGGGAGCGGGCTCCTCGACTTCACCAGCCCGGGCTTCGTGATCGACTGGCTGCCGCTCTTCGTGCTGGTGGTCCTGGTCGGGCTGTCGATGGACTACCACGTCTTCGTGCTCAGCCGGATCCGTGAGCACATGAACAACGGCCTGCCGACCCGGCTCGCGGTGGAGCGCGGCATCGCCGACACCGCCGGCGTCGTCACCAGTGCGGCGGCCGTCATGGTCTCGGTGTTCGCGATCTTCGCGACGCTGAGCATGCTCGAGATGAAGATGATGGGCGTCGGGCTGTCGGCCGCGATCCTGCTCGACGCGACCCTGGTCCGGCTGGTGATGCTGCCGGCGATCCTGGTGCTGCTGGGCGACAAGGTGTGGTGGCCCTGGAAGCCGCGGCGCCCCCAGGCGCAGGTCGTCGAGGAGCCGGAGCCGGCGTACGCGGGGCTTATCTCGAGTAAGTAGATGATGTTAGTGTGCCGGCCATGGACGCTCTGCCTCGGGCGACGACCCGCCGCACCCTGCTCCGCTCCGCCGCCCTGATCGGCGGAGCGCTCACCACGCAAGCGCTCGCGCCACTCGGCCGGGCGCTTGCTGGCGCTCCCGCCATCCTCAAGCCGCTCCCGGCGGACCGGTTCGTCGACTTCGGCACCAACGCCGAGATGCGCTGGAGCTCGGTCGACCCGCACCGCTACCTCACCCCGCAGGCGCGGCTCTTCGTGCGCAACCACACGGTCACGCCGACGATCGACCCGGCGACGTACGCCCTCCGGGTCTACGGCGACGGCCTCCGCACGCCGCGCACCGCGGCCGACGCGCTCACCGTCTCGCTGCGCGACCTGCGGCGGCTGCCGCGGACCACCCTGGTCACCACCCATGAGTGCACCGGCAACGGGCGCAGCCTCTTCTCGACCCAGCAGGGCACGCCGGCGGCCGGGACGGCCTGGACCCTCGGGGCGGTGGGCGCGGTGCGCTGGCACGGCGTACGACTGCGCGACCTCCTGCACCACCTCGGCATCGACCGCGACGCCGTGTCGGTGCAGGCGACGGGCCTCGACCCGAGCTACGTGAACGGCGGCGTGGACCACGGACCGGTGCGCCGGCCCTTCCCGATCGACAAGGCCCTGGACGACGCGCTGCTGGCCTGGGAGATGAACGGCGAGCCGCTGCTGCCCGACCACGGCTACCCGCTGCGCCTGGTGCTGCCCGGCTGGGTCGGCATCGGAAGCATCAAGTGGCTGGGCTCCCTGGAGGTCTCGACGAGCCAGCTCACCTCTCCCTGGAACACCACGTGGTACCGGATCGGCGACGAGCCCCTGACCACCAATCCCGTGCGCTCCGCCTTCGAGCTGCCGTGGGAGGCCCAGCTGCCCCGCGGGAGCAGGCTGCGGCTGACCGGGCGGTCCTGGAGCGGTGCCGCACCCATCAGGCGCGTCGAGATCAGTGCGGACGGTGGGGCGACCTGGGACCGGGCACGTCTCGGTCGCGCCCGGCAGCAGGGCTGGACGCAGTGGACCTGGACCTGGGACCGGCCGGACGTCGGCCACCACGAGCTGCTCGCCCGGGCGAGCGACGGGGCCGGCCGCACCCAGCCGCTCGTCGCGGCGTACAACCCCAACGGCTACTTCTTCGACGCCGTCGTGCGCCACCCGGTCTCGGTGGTCTGATCCAGGGTTTCACCAGCATCGCGTCCGGACACCCTCCCCTCGACGCCCCCCACCGGGGGCGACTCGAGAGGGAGATAACCATGGGATACGGACTCGGCATCTTCTTGCTGGCGGTGGGGCTGATCCTGGCGCTCGCCGTGACCGACAGCCTGTCGAACGTCGACCTCACGATGGTCGGCTGGATCCTCGCCGCGGCCGGTGTGCTGGTCGTGGTGCTGACGGCGGCCACCACCGCCTCACGTCGCCGCTCGACCGCCGTCACGCAGTACTCCGACGGCAGCCGCGTCGTCACCGAGCGCAACGACCCGCCGCCGGCCGTCTGAGCCGGCTCAGCGGTTCTGGACCACGCGTGGGTGCGCCTCGGGGCGCAGCCACGTGAGCAGCCAGCGCATCTGACGCGGGGTGCCGACCTGGGTGCAGCCCGCGGTCGGCGCCCACCGCTTCCCACGCTTCGAGGTGTGGTAGAAGATCCCGCTTCCCTTCCCGGGCACCGGGCGTGGCCCGGCGCCGGGGCGCAGCCGGACCCGGTTGAAGTCGAGGACCCAGCCGTACCGCATGGACGGCCGGTCGCCCGAGGTGACGCCGCGGACGTCGACCCAGGTGTTGTAGTCGCGTCCCGCGGCCGCGGAGACGACCGACGTCGGCAGGCGTCGGCGCCACGGCATCGCGCCCGGGTTGCTGCGCGAGGTCGTGAAGGTGACCTTGATCCGGAACGTCCCGCCGGGGGAGCGGCCGTCGCCCTCGCGCCGCTTGCCCCACCCGTTCGCGCCGATCGAGGAGCGGAACTCCTTGACCTTGCTCCAGCGCCCGTCGGCGTCGCGCTGCCAGGCCTGGGTCACCGTGCACCAGACCTTGCGGCAGTAGGTGCGGCTCGACACGGTCCGCACGACCTGGGTGGTCCGGGCCGGCAGGTCGTCCGCCCAGGCGGGCACCGCCCGCCGCTCGGTGGGCATCGCGGCCTGGGCCGGTACGACGACGCACCCCGTCGCGGCCAGGACGACGACCAGCAGGAGCGATCCGAGTCGGGAGAGCACGCGTCGATGGTCGCACGCCCGATTGGGTCGGGTCCCGGCTGTCGCGGTACGGTTCTGGGGTCGCCTCCATCGGCGACACGCCGTCTAACGGCCGCGGAACCACAGTGCCCCGGTGAACAGGCCCGGGCGCGCCGCGCAACGACTGAGCCCGAGAGGGCCGGAGAAGGAGCCCCCATGTCGATCGGTACCGACGCGGAGACCAAGAAGAAGATTGCCGCCGAGTACGCCCTGACCGAGGGCGACACCGGTTCGCCCGAGGTCCAGATCGCTCTGCTGAGCCACCGCATCAGCCACCTCACGGAGCACCTCAAGACCCACAAGCACGACCACCACAGCCGTCGTGGTCTGCTGCTGCTCGTCGGCCGTCGCCGTCGTCTGCTCAACTACCTGCAGAAGACCGAGATCGCCCGTTACCGCTCGATCGTCGAGCGCCTCGGTCTGCGACGCTGACCTCACGTTCTGCGGGGCGGAGCGGCTGCCCCCATCGGGCAGCCGCTTCGTCTGCATTTCGGCCCGACGCCGATAGGCTCGGGACGGCACCACCGAACAACTGAATCCGAGTATCACCCGTAGGAGCCGACCGCCTCGTTCTGGCTCGGTCCTCGGTAGTGGCCCTCCCTGTGCGCACGGCGTGCGCACCACCGTTGACGGTGGCACAGGGCGGGCCTCGATCGAAGACCGGCCGCCGGCGGTGCTCCGTGAACAGAAACAGGGAACGACCCTTGACTGAATCCATGTCCAACGAGCCCGTGATCTCCGCCGTCGAGACTGTCCTCGACAACGGCAAGCACGGCCAGCGCACGGTGAAGTTCGAGACCGGGCTCCTGGCCCGGCAGGCCGCCGGTGCGGTGACCGCCTACCTCGACGACGACACCATGCTGCTGTCGGCCACCACGGCCGGCAAGCACCCCAAGGACCACTTCGACTTCTTCCCCCTGACGATCGACGTCGAGGAGCGGATGTACGCCGCGGGCAAGATCCCCGGCTCCTTCTTCCGGTCCGAGGGCCGGCCGGGCGAGGACGCGATCCTCACCTGCCGCCTGATCGACCGTCCGCTGCGCCCGACCTTCAAGAAGGGCCTGCGCAACGAGGTCCAGGTCGTCATCACCGTGATGGCGCTCGACCCCAACCAGCCGTACGACGTCCTCGCGATCAACGCGGCGTCGCTCTCCACCCAGATCTCCGGCCTGCCCTTCTCCGGTCCGGTCGGCGCCGTGCGCGTCGCCCTGATCGAGGGCCAGTGGGTCGCGTTCCCGACCCACAGCCAGCTCGAGGACGCCGTGTTCGACATGGTGGTCGCGGGTCGCGTCACCGAGACCGGTGACGTCGCGATCATGATGGTCGAGGCCGAGGCCACCGAGCAGACCTGGACCCTCGTCGAGGGTGGCGTGCAGGCGCCCACCGAGGCCGTCGTCGCCGGCGGCCTGGACGCGTCCAAGCCGTTCATCAAGCAGTTGTGCGAGGCCCAGCAGGAGCTGGCCAACGTCGCCGCGAAGCCGGTCCAGGACTTCCCGGTCTTCCTCGACTACGAGGACGACGTCCACGCCGCCGTCGAGGCGGCCTCCGCGGCCGACCTCAGCGTCGCGATGACCATCGTCGACAAGCTCGAGCGCGAGGCCCGGACCGACGAGCTCAAGGCCGCGCTGCTCGAGCAGCTCGCCGACCAGTTCGAGGGTCGCGAGAAGGAGATCGGCGCGGCGTTCCGCTCGGTCAGCAAGCAGGTCATGCGCGAGCGCGTGCTGCGCGACAAGATCCGCATGGACGGCCGCGGCCTCGCCGACATCCGGCCGCTGCACGCCGAGGTCGGCGTGATCCCGCGGGTGCACGGCTCGGCGCTGTTCGAGCGTGGCGAGACCCAGATCCTGGGCGTCACCACCCTCGACATGCTCAAGATGGAGCAGCAGCTCGACACGCTCTCCCCGGAGAAGCACCGCCGCTACATGCACAAGTACATCTTCCCGCCGTTCTCCACCGGTGAGACCGGCCGCGTGGGCTCGCCGAAGCGGCGCGAGGTCGGCCACGGTGCGCTCGCCCGCCGGGCGCTGCTGCCGGTGCTGCCCGACCGCGAGGAGTTCCCCTACGCGATCCGTCAGCTCTCCGAGGCCATGGGCTCCAACGGCTCCACCTCGATGGGCTCGGTCTGCGCATCCACCCTGGCGCTGCTGCAGGCCGGCGTGCCGCTCAAGGCGTCCGTCGCGGGCATCGCGATGGGCCTCATCTCCGGTGAGGTCGACGGCGAGACGCAGTACGTCGCGCTGACCGACATCCTCGGTGCCGAGGACGCCTTCGGCGACATGGACTTCAAGGTCGCCGGCACCCGGGAGTTCGTCACCGCGCTCCAGCTCGACACCAAGCTCGACGGCATCCCGGCCGAGGTCCTCGCTGCGGCGCTGAACCAGGCCAAGGACGCCCGCATGACGATCCTCGACGTGATGGCCGAGGCCATCGACGAGCCCGAGGAGATGTCGGTCCACGCCCCGCGGATCATCACGATCCGGGTGCCCGTCGACAAGATCGGCGAGGTCATCGGGCCGAAGGGCAAGATCATCAACCAGATCCAGGACGACACCGGTGCCTCGATCTCGATCGAGGACGACGGCACGATCTACATCGGTGCCACCAACGGTGAGGCCGCTCAGGCTGCGAAGGACGCGATCAACCAGATCGCGAACCCGACCATGCCCGAGATCGGCGAGCGCTACCTGGGCACGGTCGTCAAGACGACCAACTTCGGCGCGTTCATCTCGCTGATGCCGGGCAAGGACGGGCTGCTGCACATCAGCAAGCTGCGCGGCCTGGCCGGCGGCAAGCGTGTCGACGCCGTCGAGGACGTCGTCTCCGTGGGCCAGAAGATCCAGGTCCAGATCGCCGAGATCGACGACCGGGGCAAGCTCTCGCTGATCCCGTACGTCGAGGGCGACGAGGGTTCGAACGACGCCGGCGAAGGCGCGGACGACTCCGAGTGACCAAGGCTCCATCGTCGACCCGCCCGAAGGCTTCTTCGGGCGGGTCGACGCCTTCTCAGACCACGCGCACGCTCGTCACCGAGCGCGACGCGGCCGGACAGGTGACCTCGCTGGTCCGGCGTACGACGCTGCGCAGCGGGCTGCGCATCATCACCGAGCAGCAGGCGGGCGTCCGCTCCGCCGCGATCGGGGTGTGGGTCGGGGTCGGATCACGCGACGAGTCGCCCGCCCTGCACGGGTGCTCGCACTTCCTCGAGCACCTGCTCTTCAAGGGCACGCCGGAGCGCTCGGCCCTGGACATCTCGGTGGCCCTCGACGCCGTCGGCGGGGAGTTCAACGCCTTCACGTCGAAGGAGTACACCTGCTTCCACGCCCGCGTCCTCGACGAGGACCTGCCCCTGGCCGTCGACGTGCTCGGCGACATGATCACCGGCTCGACCCTGGCGCCCGAGGACGTCGAGGCCGAGCGTGACGTGATCCTCGACGAGATCGCGATGCACGACGACGACCCCGACGACGTCGTCCACAACCTCTTCGCCGAGCAGGCCTGGGGCGACTCGCCGCTGGGCCGCGGCATCGCGGGCACCGAGGCCTCGATCGCAGCCCTGACCCGGGCCCAGGTGCACCGCTTCTACCTCCGGCACTACCGACCGGCCAACATCGTGGTGGCCGCGGCCGGCAACGTCGACCACAACGCCGTCGTCCGTCAGGTCAAGGCGGCGTTCGGGCGCAACGGCTGGCTCGACGTCGAGGAGGCTCCGGTCGCCCCCCGTCACGGCGCCCGCAAGCGGATCCGTCCGGGCCAGATCGAGGCGACCCGCCCCTTCGAGCAGGTCAACCTGGTGCTCGGCATGGAGGGCCTGCGCCGCGACGACGACCGCCGCTTCGCGCTGGGCGTCCTCAACACCGCCCTCGGTGGTGGCACGTCGAGCCGGCTCTTCCAGGAGGTGCGCGAGCACCGGGGGCTGGCGTACTCGGTCTTCTCCTTCTCCTCCCACCACGCCGACTCCGGCCTCGTCGGGGTCTCGGTCGGGTGCCTGCCCAATCGCCTCGACGACGTGCTCGCCGTGGTCCGCGAGGAGCTGGCGAAGGTGGCCCACGACGGGATCACCGCCGAGGAGCTCGCCCGCGGCAAGGGGCAGCTGCGCGGCGGCCTGGTGCTCGGCCTGGAGGACTCCGCCTCCCGGATGTCGCGCATCGGCAAGGCCGAGCTGGTCCACGACGAGCTGCTCGGCATCGACGAGGTGATGCGCCGCATCGACGGCGTGACCGTCGAGCAGGTGCGCGACGTCGCCCGCGAGGTCTTCGGTCGGCCCGAGATCCTCGCGATCGTCGGCCCGGCCTAGGCCCCCACCCGGCGCCTGATCCTGCCGGCGCCGGTCGTCAGCGGTAGAGCTCCGCCATGGCCAGCCCGTAGCCCGAGACCAGGTCCTCCAGGGACGCGCCCGCGCACGCCTGAGCGATCAGCGGGCTGAAGCGGGTGACCGCGTGGAAGATCATCGACAGCGGCCAGACGACGACCTCGGTGACCAGCGGCTGGATCGACACCGGCTGGAGGTAGCGGAAGACGACGGCCGAGACCGACTCGCCGAGCTCGAACCCGGTCAGCGGGAGGCTCGAGTTCACCAGGTGCAGGAAGCGCGCGGTCGTGTCCAGCGCGTGCGGCGCGACGTCGTACTCCAGCGCCACGATGTACTGCAGCACCGGAGGCAGGTCGTGCTCGGGCAGGAAGCAGAGGTTGATCATCGCGACCTCGCCGGACTCGGCGACGAGCGGGATGACCAGCTGGGCCGGCGCGTCGCCGACCGCGGCCACCAGACGGTTGTCGACGTCGCCGGAGGCGAGCTCCTCACCCAGCAGGCCGAGGAGCTCGTACGCCGGGTCTGCTGCGGGATCCACCGGCTACATCGACTCCATCTTCGACAGCTTCTTCTCGATCAGCTCCTGGCCGGTCGGCGACACGGCCTCCTCGCGGGTGACGTTGATCGAGCTCAGCAGCATGTACGCGTCGTACAGCTCCTTGGTCTCGACGCTCGGCAGCAGCGACGCGGCGCCGGTCGGCTTCTCGGACTCCGACTGCAGGGCGGTCCAGACGCCCTGCTGACCGGCGTCGTCGGCCCAGAGCATCCGGTCCCGCATCTCCGAGGCGATCAGGGCCGTGCTCGACGCGAGCCGCGCGACCTCGTTGGCCTGCTCGATGGCGGCGTTGCGGGCATGGTGCTCGCCCTCGGTCTTGTCACCGACCCGCTTCTTGTCGGAGCGCCTGTTGGTGGCGGCGGTCTTCTGGGCGATGTTCCTCTTCGACTCGGACGCGGTCTTCGTGCCGCCCTCGCCGACGACCTGGTCGGCGTCCCCGCCGGCCTGGATCTGCTCCGCGATCCGGGTCCGGGTCTTGGCGTCCGAGATCTTCGCCGCGATCTTGCCGACGGCGTACACGCCACCGGCGAGCGCGGCGGCGATGCCGATGCCCCAGCCGATCGGGTTGCTGACGATGAGGAGGGCCCCCGCGGCGATGCCCAGCACGCCCAGGGCGGTCTTGAGCACACCGACGCCGAGCTTGAACTTCTCCGCGCTCACGATGGCCGGCTTCCAGGAGCTCGTGCCGCGCTCGCTGGCCATCTCCTTCGAGCGGCCCCAGGTCAGCCGGCACAGCTTCTGGACTGCCTTGCCGCTGCGCCACAGACCCTGCGCGGTCTGGAGGGAGCCGACGGCCACGCCGAGCCCACCGGCGGCGACGCCCAGCGTCGCGTTGCCCGCACCCAGGGCCATGGACTTCGCGACGTTGCTGCTGCCGGCACTGGCGAGGTAGCCCATCTCGACGCCGCCCTTGGCCATGCTCGCGGCACCGGTGAGCGCCTGCATGCCCTGGTTCTGACCCTTGCGTCCGGCGAGGTTCCACATGCCCTCGTCGTGGTAGTCGGCGCTCTCGGCCGTCATGTCATAGGCGTTGTTGAGACCCATGAGGGCGTCGCCGGTGGTCAGCAGGCCCGCTGCCCCACCGGTGAGACCGCCCAGCATCGGCGCCGCCGCCGCACCGAAGGTGCCGGCCGCCTGGGCGCCGCCGACGACGCCGCCGACGACACCGCCCTTGACGCCCTCGACCTTCGTGGACGGCATCGAGCCACCCTTGCCCTTGAAGGCCGCGGGTGCCGACGCGGCGGCCACGGGTGGCGGCATGAAGTTGTTGACCTGGGCGGGGCCCGGACCGCCGGCGGCCGGCGCGGGTGCCGCGGCGGGCGCCGCGGCCGGCTTCTTGCGGAAGTAGTCCATGAACCCGCGCCGCACGGTCTGCGAGGCCGCGACCCCGCGCACGATCGCGTCGTGCGCCCGCGGTGAGACCCCGGGGCCGGTCGCGATCCGGCGGGCGCCGCTCTCGGGCTGCAGGGTGTGCGCGAGCTCGTGGGCGAGGACGCGGTCACCGCCCGCGGTGCCCGGTGCGTACTGCCGGCTCCCGAAGAAGATGTCCTTGCCGGTGGTGAACGCCGTGGCCGAGACGGCGGTGTTGAGCTGGGCGGCCCGGGCGCCGTCGTGGATGCGCACGGCGGAGAAGTCGCGCGAGAACGCGGTCTCCATGCGCCGGCGTACGTCGGCATCCAGCGGCCGCCCGCTACCGCGGCTGGACTCGATCGCCGAGCTGGTGCCGGAGTCGAGGGCGCCGCCCTCGTAGCCGACCACCGGAGCACCGCTCGGGGGCGCGGCGCTGCGCCGGATCTGCGCGTGGTCGCAGCCGGGACCGTGCGAGTGCGTGTCGCCCTCGAGGCGGCGCAGTCGGCCGAGAGCGGTGTCCGCCATCACGTCCGCGTCGCGCTCGGCGCGGTCCTCCGCGTGGCCGACCATCAGGGGCACGGGTGCGCCCGCAGCCAGGGCGGGTGCGGCCGCCTCCACCTGCGGGACGGACTGCTCCGCCTCCTGGGTGGCGTGGGTAGGGCCGGTCACGCAGCGATTGTGCTACCCACGCGCGCTCCGAGTCTCACGAACGGCCCGGGACGGCCCGCATTTCTGGTCTGGTCAAGACCGGGCCGGGAGGCCGCTGGGAGGGCGCCGGCCGAGCTTGAGGTGCTCGCGGTGCACGGAGTCGGTGACGTGGCGCATCCCGAGCGGGACCCCCTCGGCGACCGAGGCGTAGACCGCCGTGAGGACCATGTTGCGGATGTCGCCACCGGCGAGCTCGACCGCCGCGGCCAGGCGCTCGACGTCGACCGGGTCGTCCGGGTCGGTGGCGAGCGCGTCGAGGTGGTGGGTCCAGAGCCGGCGCCGGGTGGGCTCGTCGGGCTCGGGGAAGGCCACCATGAAGTGCAGCCGGCGGGCGAACGCGGGGTCGATGTTGCCCCGCAGGTTGCTCGCGAGCACCGTGATGCCGTCGAACTGCTCCATCCGCTGCAGCAGGTAGGCGATCTCCTGGTTGGCGTAGCGGTCCTTGGCGTCCTTGACCTCCGAGCGCGAGCCGAAGAGCGCGTCGGCCTCGTCGAAGAACAGCACGGCGTTGGTGGCCTCGGCCTCGACGAAGACGCGCTCGAGGTTCTTCTCGGTCTCGCCGATGTACTTGTCCACGATCGAGGAGAGGTCGACCTGGTAGAGGTCCATGCCGAGCGAGTCGGCGACCACGTGGGCGGCGAGCGTCTTGCCGGTGCCGGGCGGGCCGGAGAAGAGCGCGCAGATGCCGATCCCCTTGCCGCCCTTGCCGTGCAGCGGCCCCATCGCGGTGACCTCGTCGCGGTAGCGCGCCCAGTCGAGCAGCCGCTGGACCTCGCCGAGCGCCGCCGGCGGCAGCACGAGGTCGTCGAGCGTCACCGAGGAGCCTGCGTTGGCGCGCACGCTCCGCCCGCGGCTCAGCTCCCGTGCGGATCGCCGTACGCGCTCGGCGGTGACGGTGTCCTCGCCGTGCAGCGTGGCGGTCGTCGTGGCGTGCCGGCTGACGATCGCGATCTGCTCGGGGGTCAGCGGCATCCCGCTGACCTCCTTGCCGGCCGCGGCGTCGCCCAGCAGCGGCGTCCAGAGCGCCTGGCGCTCGGCCACCGAGAGCCGGGGCGCCGGCACCGTGAGCGGGAGGTCGGCGGGCCACTGCGGGTCCCACGGCTCGGCGCTGACCGCGACCACCGGGACCGCGGAGCGGGTGTAGACGTCCACCCGGGCGCGCTCGGCCCCGACCAGCACGACGACGCTGCCGGCCAGGCCGCCCTCGAGCAGGATCTCCAGCGTCGCCTGCTCGACCGGCGCGGCCGGGTCCAGGCGGGCCAGGTCGGCGACCAGGTGGGCCACGCCGAGCCGCCGGCACGCCGCGGTCGCCATCGCCGCGCCGGCGCCACCGCCGGGGGCGTGCACCCACACCAGGCGCTGCCCGGCACCGAGCGCGGCCGCCACCAGGTCGGTGCCCTCGACCTCGACCGGCACGGCGTCGAGCAGGAGCGTCAGCACCCGCTGCGGCGGGAGGTCGTCGCCGGCCACGAAGGCGGCCACCCGGTCGGCCAGCACCACCCGGCGGCTGAGCAGCACGTCGGTGCCCGAGGTGTCGAGCAGGCCGTAGTGGACGAGCGGTGAGCGCGGGCTCAGGTGGGCGTGCGCGGAGGCGGCGTCGGCCGGGAGGCCGGCGACCTCGAGGGCGACCGCGACGCTGGGCCGCGCCGGTCCCGCGTCACCCGAGAGCAGCCCCAGCAGGAGGTGTCCGCTGACGCTCTGGTCGGCCAGCGTGACGACCTCGAGGATGGCCGCGTCGGTGGGGGAGAGCCCGAACTGGTGGGCGAGCGTGCCCAGGGCCGCCTCGAGGTCGACGTCGGGGGTGGCGGGGCTGAGCGCCGCCAGCGCGGCCTCGGCCGTCGCGGCGCCGGACCAGCCGGCATCGGCACGCCGGGCGACGGCGTTGGCGAGCCGGACCGCGAGCGTCTCCACGTCGGTCAGGATTCCACGCCTGGATGGTCAGCGCAGCAGAAGCGCCACGACGCCGGCGCACGCGCAGGCCCACAGGACGCTGGTGAAGGTGCCGATGATGAAGCGCTCGGCGGCTCCGGTGCGTACGCCGACCTCCGCCGCCCGGAGCTCGGGGTAGCGGCCCAGCCCCTTGAGGGCCAGCACGACCGCGAGCCCCTCGGGCCACCCGGCGACCAGCGTCGCGAAGATGGCGACCCGCTCGAGCGCCCCGATCCAGGCGCCGCCGCGCAGCACGCGGCCGGCCTGCTCGAGCGACGGGGCGGGCGGGTGGGTCGTGGGCGGGGCGGGCGGCTGGGTGGGCGGCTGGGCGGGCGGCTGGGCGGGCGGCTGGGTGGTGGGCTCGCGCCGGTCGACGAGGTCGAAGACGAGCGCGGTCAGCGGTCCGCCGCCGGCGATCGCCAGGGCGCCGCCCAGGCCGACCAGCACGGTGGTCACCCACCGGCCGTCGATCTCGACCTGGTCGGGGGCGGCCGCGACGACCGCGGCCGCGGCCAGGAGGAGCAGCGTCACCGGAGCCCAGGTCCGCCGCCCGGACGTCGGCCAGGCGGCGACGCCGGACAGCACGCCGAAGCCCAGCAGCACGAGCGTCAGCGCACCCCAGTTCTCAGCCGACATGGTGGTCCTCGTTCATGGCAGGTCCTTCCCGAGCAGGTGCGTGGTGAGCGTGGTGACCAGCTCGTGGGCCCGGCGACTCTCGACGATGCCGGCGGCCTGGGCGCGCTGGCTCACCGCCGACTGGCTGATGCCGAGCCGCTCCCCGACCTCGGCGTACGACAGGCCCTCGGCGGCGAGGTCGGCGACCTCCCAGCCGCGGGTGCTGCGGCGCGCGAGCACGGCCGCCCAGAGCCAGATCGTGGTCTCGAGCGCCCGGGCGGCGGGGTCGTCGCCGCAGACCCGGGTGTGCCACGGACTGTTCTTGGCCGCGGTCACCGCGGAGCGGGCGTGGAGGTACGCCGCTCCTCGCCCGGCGCGGGTGTGGTCGGGGAGGGGCTCCTCGACCGGTCCGATCCCGACGCCGATGTTCCACGCGTCGGCGCGCAGCAGGCGCTGCAGCGCGTCGGCGAGGGCGGCGCCGTCGTCGAGCACGCCTTGGAGCTCGTCGCCGACCGTGCGCTCGAAGGCCAGCCGCACCGGCAGGTCGGCGAGCCCGGCGAGCATCGCGGGGATCAGGTCCGGTCCGGTCCGGCTCCCGCGCTGGTCCACGGTGAGGACCACGACAGGCTCAGGCATGGATCGAGGCTAGTTCAGGAAATAACCTTATGCAAGGCCAATCAAGGCTATTGCCTTATCTGCGGCCGATGATGCCGACGACCGGCGGGGCCTTCTGGTCCACGACCGACACCCGGAAGCCGCCCTCCTGGAGGGAGGCCGACGCCTTGCGCACGATGTTGGGCACCAGCTCGGGACGGTTGGCGTCGAAGAAGAGGTAGACCGCGCCGCCGGGGAGCACCCGCTCGTGGAGCAGCGCGACCTCGTCGGCGCAGGACCGGATCCAGAAGAGGTTGACGTTGAAGGCGAAGACCTTGTGCAGCCGCTTCACCGGCACCCGCAGCGTCGCGAGGTCGATCTGGCGGACCGTGAGCCGGCCGCTGTCGACGAAGCGCTGACCGCGCCGCTTCGTGCGGTCCACCCCGGACTCCGAACGGTCGATCGCGAAGACCTTCCCGGTCTCCAGCCGTTCGCAGATCGCCTCCGCCCCGAAGCCCGGCCCGCAGCCGATCTCCAGGACGTGGTCCCCTGGCTGGACGTCCATCAGGTCGACCGCCCACCGGATGCGTGGTGGGATCGTCTGCAACGCCATGCGAACAGACTGCCAGACGCTCGGCGCGGAGTCAGGCACCGCCGAGCCGATGGCGATGTGCCGGTAGGTTTGGCCGCGTGAGCGACCGGTCGATCAAGGTGGGCGTGCTCGGCGCGCGGGGCAGGGTCGGCGCCGAGGTGTGCCGGGGCGTCGAGGCGGCCGACGGGCTGGACCTCGTGGCCGCGGTCGACGCGGGCGACGACATCGCCGACCTGGTGACGGCCCAGGTCGAGGCGGTCGTCGACTTCACCCATCCCGACGTGGTGATGGACAACCTCCGGTTCTGCATCGCTCGGGGCATCCACGCCGTCGTCGGCACGACCGGCTTCGACGACGCGCGGCTCGACACCCTGCGGGGGTGGCTCGACGACGCTCCCGCTGCCGGGGTGCTGATCGCTCCCAACTTCTCGATCGGCGCGATCCTGATGATGCGCTTCGCCGCGGCGGCAGCCCCGTTCTACGAGTCGGTCGAGGTCGTCGAGCTGCACCACCCCGACAAGGCGGACGCTCCCTCCGGCACGGCCCGTCGTACGGCGGAGCTGATCGCCGCCGCGCGTCGCGGGGCCGGCCTCGGCCCGGTCCCGGACGCGACGAGCACCGGCCTCGACGGAGCCCGCGGCGCCGACGTCGACGGGGTCCGCGTGCACGGGCTGCGGCTGCGTGGCCTGGTGGCGCACCAGGAGGTGCTCTTCGGCGGCCCGGGGGAGACCCTGACCATCCGCCACGACTCGCTCGACCGGGCGTCGTTCGTGCCCGGCGTGATCACCGGCCTGCGTGCGATCGCCGACCACCCCGGACTCACCGTCGGCCTCGAGCACTTCCTGGACCTGGACTGAGCCTGGCTCAGGTTCGTGCAATGCACGAACCTGCGCGTGCCTCCTGGTTCCGCCCGTCGTTGAGAGCGGCAAGGCTGCGGGTCTCGTAGCCCTCCTCGACCACGAGAAGGACCTCTCATGCGCACGATCTCGGGACTGGCCGCCGCCGCGGCACTCGCCCTCGTGGCTGTCGGTGCACCGGCCGACGCCGCACCCACCTTGGAGACCGAGGGCACGGCGTACGACGTCGTCGGCGTCATCACCGATGCCGACGGCACCACCCACACCCGGATGGTCAGCACGTACGACGGCCTGCCGGTGATCGGCGGCGACCGCGTGGTCCACCGCGGGCCGGCCGGAGCGCGGCGCGGGGTCAGCCAGACCCTGAAGGCGCCGCTGAGCGTGATCACCCGCCCGGTCGTCGGGCTCGCCCGGGCCGAGGCCGTCACGGGAGCCGAGGCCGAGTCCTCGCGACTCGTCGTCGACGCGACCTCGGGCACCGGCCGCCTCGCGTGGGAGGTCGTCACCGGGGGCACCCAGGCCGACGGCACGCCGAGCCGGCTCGCGACGTACGTCGACGCCCGCACCGGCAGGGTCCTGTGGCGCGAGCAGCAGATCGAGACGGTCGACGGCTCGGGCCAGTCGCTCTACTCCGGCACCGTGCCGCTGCGGCTCACGCGGTCGGGCTCGACGTACCAGCTCAAGGACGCGACGCGCGGCAACACGTACACGACCGACGTCAAGAACAAGGAGGACTCGCTGATCTGCCAGATCCTGGGCAGCGGCTGCCAGACCGGCACCCTCTTCACCAGCCCGGACACGTCCTTCGGCACCGGCGCGACGAGCAGTCGCGAGTCCGCAGCGGTCGACGCGCAGTACGGCACGAACATGACGTGGGACTTCTACCAGCAGACCTACGGGCGCCACGGGATCTTCGGCGACGGCACCGGCTCCTACAACCGGGTGCACTACGGCAAGAGCTACGTGAACGCCTTCTGGGACGGCACCAAGATGACGTACGGCGACGGTGACGGCACCAGCTACGGCCCGCTCGTCTCGCTCGACGTCGCGGGTCACGAGATGTCGCACGGCGTCACCGAGCACTCGGCCAACCTCACCTACGACGGGGAGTCCGGCGGCCTCAACGAGGCGACGTCCGACATCTTCGGGACGATGGTGGAGTTCTTCGCCGGCAACGCCAGCGACCCGGGCGACTACCTGATCGGCGAGGAGTTCGACCTCAAGAGCCACCTCGGTCTGCGCCGGATGGACGACCCGGCGTCCGACGGCAGCTCGCTGGGGTGCTGGTCGTCCTCCGCCGGCGACGTCGACGTCCACTACTCCTCCGGCATCGGCAACCACTTCTTCTACCTGCTCGCCGAGGGCTCGGGCGCGAAGAACCTCAACGGGGTGTCCTACAACAGCCCCACCTGCAACGGCTCGACCGTCAGCGGCATCGGCCGCGACGACGCGGCGCGGATCTGGTACCGCGCCCTGACGGTCTACATGACGTCCGGCACCGACTACCACGGTGCGCGGACGGCCAGTCTGGATGCGGCTCGCGACCTCTTCACCGCGGGCAGCGTCCAGTACGACGCGGTCGCCACGGCCTGGAGCGCTGTC
Organism: Nocardioides sp. URHA0020; assembly: GCF_000620705.1. Taxonomy (GTDB): domain Bacteria; phylum Actinomycetota; class Actinomycetes; order Propionibacteriales; family Nocardioidaceae; genus Nocardioides. The sequence continues at coordinate 218,674 of NZ_KK211172.1, read as the reverse complement.
GGCGTGAGCTGACCCTCTGGGAGACCGCGAGGGGGGCCCGCGCCGGCAACGGCGCGGGTCCTACCTGTCTCTAGACGAGCCGCACCAGGGCCGCCGCGAGGGCCGCGCCGAAGACCACGACCAGGAAGGGCGCGCGGAGCACCAGGAGCACGACCGCGACGCCGAGACCGAGGGCGCGGGCGTCGATCGCCAGGCTGTGCCCGCGGCTGAAGACCTGCACCGCGATCAGGGCGGCCAGCAGCGCGACCGGGATGTAGTCGGCGACCCGTTCGACCAGCGGCCGCTCGAGCACCCGCGGGGGCACGGAGAGGCCGGCCAGCTTGAGCAGGTAGCACCCGATCGCGGTGAGGCCGACCGCCACCCAGATCATCGGGGCTCGTCCTTCGTCAGCACCCCGGCGAGCAGGGCGACGGCGGCGGCCGCCAGGACGGGTACGCCGGCCGGCACGACCGGCACCGTCGCGAGCGCGACCGCGGCGGCGGCCGCGGCGACCAGCTGGTTGCGCCGCGTCGTGAGCCGCGGCCAGAGCAGGGCGAGGAAGGCGGCGCCGACCGCGGCGTCGAGTCCGTAGGTGCGGGGGTCGCCGATCGCGTTGCCGGCGACCGCGCCGGCGAGCGTGGCGAGGTTCCAGAGCACGAACACCGAGATGCCGGTGGTCAGGAAGCCGAGCCGGGCGGCCCGGGTCGTCTCCCGGGTCACCGACATGGCCGTCGACTCGTCGATGAGCACCTGGGCGGCGAGCGCGCGACGCCAGCCCGTCCAGGCGAGCAGGGGAGCGAGCCGCAGCCCGTAGAGCGTGTTGCGGGTGCCGAGCAGCATCGCGGTCAGGGCGCCGGAGATCGGGGCACCGCCGGCCGCGATCACTCCCACCAGTGCGAACTGGCTGGCACCGGTGAAGACGAAGAAGGACAGCGCGCAGGTCTGCGCGACCGACAGCCCGGAGGCGACGGACACCGCGCCGAAGCCGACGCCGTACGCCCCGGTCGCGACACCGACGCCGAGGCTGTCGCGGATGATCGACGTCCGCTGGTGTGGGTCGAGCGGGGCGTCGGTCACCCCGACGAGGTTAGTGGCGGCGTACGCGCACCGGGCGGGGGTGGTGCCGGAAGTCGTGGAGCAGGACGTAGTCGAGCAGCAGCCCGACGAGCAGGCCCCAGCCGACGCCCGCGGCGATCGCCGCCGGTCCGGCCACGAGCTGGGCCAGCCAGACGCCCGACAGGACGCCGACGACCAGCGAGGTCAGGATGACCAGGATGCGGTGGAGCTGCGGCAACGGTCCGAACACGACGACCCCCGATGTGGAGTGGACCTCCATCGTGACCGTCACAGCCAGGAAATCAAGAGGTCTCGCCTGTGAGTGCGGTGTGAAGGCGGACCTGCTTGACGCGCGTGGTCCCGCCGCCGTCCAGGTCGAGCTCGCGATGGGCGCCGTCGGCGCCCCAGCCGGCCTCGGTGAGGAACGCCCGCAGCGCGTCGTCTCCCGCCATCGACCACAGCACGGCCCGCTGGAACCGGTCCGCGACGAGCGTGTCGACCGCGGCCTGGAGCAAGCGGGAGCCGTGGCCCTTGCCGCGCTCCTGCGGGTCGATCGTGAGCTCGGAGAGCTCGCCGTCGGCCACCGGGTCGCAGTCGGGGTCGCTCGCCGGCGCGGTGATGGCGAAGCCGACCACCCGGTTGCGCTCGAGCGCCACGAGCACCCGGTTGCGTGCGTCGCTGGGCCGCTGCAGCGACGCCTGCCAGGCCGCGGCGGTCGCCTCGACGTCGTCGGGCAGGGCGTCGGCGGGCAGGAGGTCGGCGTACACCTCGCGCCAGGTGCGCAGCTGCAGTCCGGCGATCGCGGGCGCGTCGTCGGCCCACGCGATGCGGACCGAGACGTCGGCGGTGGGGCTCATGGCGCCATCCTGTCAGCCCGCCCGTTGTTACACGGCGAGGCTCGTCAGGGTGCGAGGTGTAACAACTCTGGTAGCGTGCCGGAGGTGACCTTCGATCAGCTCCTCGCCGATGACGGACGGGTCGAGCCGCGCGACGAGATGCCGGACGCCTACCGCCGGACCCTGATCCGCCAGATCGCCCAGCACGCGCACTCCGAGATCATCGGCATGCAGCCCGAGGGCAACTGGATCAGCCGGGCGCCGAGCCTGCGCCGCAAGGCGATCCTGATGGCGAAGGTGCAGGACGAGGCGGGTCACGGCCTCTACCTGTACGCCGCCGCCGAGACGCTCGGCGTCGACCGTGCCGACCTGCTCGACCAGCTGCACACCGGCCGGCAGAAGTACTCCTCGATCTTCAACTACCCGACGCTGTCCTGGGCCGACGTCGGCGCCATCGGCTGGCTGGTCGACGGGGCCGCGATCGTCAACCAGGTGCCGCTGTGCCGCTGCTCCTACGGGCCGTACGCGCGAGCGATGGTGCGGGTGTGCAAGGAGGAGTCCTTCCACCAGCGTCAGGGCTTCGAGATCCTGCACACGCTCGCGCACGGCTCGCCGGCACAGCACGCGATGGCGCAGGACGCCGTCGACCGCTACTGGTGGCCGTCGCTGATGATGTTCGGCCCGCCCGACGACGACTCGCCCAACTCGGCGCGCTCGATGGCGTGGGGCATCAAGCGGTTCTCCAACGACGAGCTGCGGCAGCGCTTCGTCGACATGACCGTGCCGCAGGCCGAGGTGCTCGGGCTGACGCTGCCGGACCCCGAGCTCCGGTGGGACGAGGAGCGTGGGCACTACGCCTTCGGCACCGTCGACTTCTCGGAGCTGCAGGAGGTGATCGCCGGCAACGGTCCCTGCAACCGCGACCGGATGGCGCACCGGGTGGGTGCGCACGAGGACGGCGCCTGGGTGCGCGACGCGGCCACGGCGTACGCCCTGAAGCAGGCGGCGCGCACGGAGGGTGCGGCATGACGCAGTGGCCGCTGTGGGAGGTCTTCGTCCGATCCCGGCGCGGGCTGTCGCACGTGCACGTCGGGTCGCTGCACGCTCCGGACGCGGAGCTGGCGCTGCGCAACGCCCGCGACGTCTACACCCGGCGCCAGGAGGGCGTGTCGCTGTGGGTGGTGCCCTCAGCGGAGATCGTGGCGTCGGACCCGGGGGAGCGCGAGGCGTTCTTCGACCCCGCCGACGACAAGGTCTACCGGCACCCGACCTTCTACTCCGTCCCGGACGGGGTGGAGCACCTGTGAGCCTCGTCCCGTACGTCCTCGCGCTGGCCGACGACGCCCTCGTCTCGGCGCAGCGGACCGCCTGGTGGATCAGCCGGGCGCCCGAGCTCGAGGAGGACCTGGCGCTGGCCAACATCGGGCTCGACCAGCTCGGCCAGGCCCGCTCGCTGCTGTCGTACGCCGGCGCCGTCGAGGGTGCCGGGCGCACCGAGGACGACCTGGCCTACCTGCGCGACGACCGCGACTTCCGCAACGTGTGGCTGGTCGAGCGGCCGCAGACCGACTTCGGCGTGACCATGGCGCGGTTGCTGGTCTTCTCGAGCTGGCAGTGCGAGCTGTACGCCGCGCTCGCCTCGTGCGGGGACCCCACGGTGTCCGCGATCGCGGCCAAGGCGGTCAAGGAGGTGGCCTACCACCGCGACCACGCCCGCCTCTGGACGCTGCGCCTGGGCGACGGGACCGAGGAGTCGCACCAGCGGATGCAGGCGGCGCTCGACGCGGAGTGGCCCTATGTCGAGGAGCTCTTCGAGCCCGTCGACGGCGCGCTGGTCGACCCGGCGTCCCTGCGCACCGCCGTGCTGGACCGGGTGCAGTCCGTCGTCCAGGACGCGACGCTCGCCGTACCGACGACGGCGCCGGTCGTGGGCGGTGGTCGGCGCGGCCTGCACACCGAGCACCTCGGGCACCTGCTCGCCGACATGCAGCACCTGCACCGCTCGCACCCGGGGGTGACCTGGTGACCGTCTCGACCCCCGGCAGCGCCTGGAAGATCGCGGCCGACGTCCTGGACCCGGAGCTCCCGGTGGTGACGATCGCCGACCTCGGGATCCTGCGCGACGTCACCGAGGACGACCAGGGGCGCGTGCACGTGCAGATCACGCCGACGTACTCCGGCTGCCCGGCGATGGAGACCATCAGCGCCGACCTCGTCGAGGCACTGACGACCGCCGGCTACCAGCACGTCGACGTGGAGTTCGTGCTGGCGCCCGCGTGGACCACGGACTGGATGAGCGAGGAGGCCAAGGTCAAGCTCGCGGCGTACGGCGTCGCGCCCCCAGGTCCGGTCGCGCTGGTGCTCGCGGTGCGCTGCCCGCAGTGCGGGTCGCTCGACACCCGCGAGTCGAGCCGCTTCGGGTCGACCGCATGCAAGTCGCTGTGGGTCTGTGGCTCGTGCCGCGAGCCGTTCGACCACTTCAAGGCGCACTGAGTGTCGGCGACCTTCCACGCGCTGCGCGTCGCGGCGATCGACGAGCTCACCGACGACGCGGTGGCCCTGACCTTCGACGTGCCGCCCGAGCTCGCCGACGACTTCGTCTTCACTCCCGGCCAGCACCTCAACATCCGCGGCGGCGACGACGTGCGCCGCTCGTACTCCATCTGCACCGCACCGTCCTCCGGCAGATTGCGGATCGGGGTGAAGCGGCTCCCGGGCGGCGCGTTCAGCGAGGGCGTGCTCGGGGCGCTGGCGGTCGGCGACTCACTCGACGTGATGACGCCGTCCGGACGGTTCACCACGACGATCGACCCGGCGGCCTCGCGCAGTTGCGTGGTCGTCGCCGCCGGCTCCGGGATCACGCCCGTGCTGTCGATCGTCACGGCGGTCCTCGAGGGTGAGCCCGGCTCGTCGGTGACGCTGGTCTACGCCAACCGGACGCACCGGACGGTGATGTTCCTCGACGAGGTGCACGACCTCAAGGACCGCTTCCCGTCCCGGTTGCAGATCGTGCACGTCCTCTCGCGGGAGGACTCCGACGTCGAGCTGCTCTCCGGCCGCCTCGACGGGGAGCGCCTGCTGCGCATCGCGGCTGCCCTGGTGCCCGCGGCTGCCGAGGCGGACTGGTTCCTCTGCGGGCCGCAGCAGCTCCTCACCGAGCTGCGCGCGGCCGTCTCGTCGCTCGGCGTGCCCGCGCCGCGGATCCACAGCGAGCTCTTCCACGCTGACCCGGTGCGACGGGCTCCCGTCGTCTCCCTGGTGGGTGCGCCCGAGGGGGCGGCGCGCGTCACGATCCGCCTGGACGGCCGTTCGTCGACGCTGGAGCTGCGCCCCGACGACGTGCCCGTCCTCGAGGCCGCGCTCCGGGTCCGCTCCGACCTGCCCTTCGCCTGCAAGGGCGGGGTCTGCGGCACGTGCCGGGCGCGGGTGGTGTCCGGCAGCGTCGCGATGGACGCCAACTACGCCCTCGAGCCCGAGGAGATCGAGCGCGGCTACGTGCTGACCTGCCAGTCGCACCCGACCTCGTCCGAGGTCGTGCTCGACTACGACGGCTAGGGCGTCTGCTGCTCGCGCCGCTCGTGCAGGCGCTGCTGGGCGGCCTCGACGTACGCCAGGCACGGCGCCGCCTCGGCGTCGGGGTGCTTCTCGAGGAGGTGGAAGATCCACCGGTCCATCGCCGCCATGTAGCCGTTGTCGCCGCCGGGGCGGTGCGTCGACCACTTGGCCTTGCCCTTGGCGGCGCAGGTGGTGCAGCCGATCTTGTAGAGGAACTGCTTGTCCCCGTCGAGATCGATCTTTACCGTCGCCAGAGGGCCGGCCTCGACGGCCGCCTTCCGCTCACGAGCGGATCTGCTCGCCACCATGTCGTGCCCTCTCGTCGTCCGACCCGAAGCCTACGGCGGGGGTGCTGTCGACGGTCCCCACCGGTGGTTGAGGAGGGCCGCCAGGCCCGTCTCGAACAGGAGGGCGCGGCCCCACCCCGGTGGTTGAGGAGGGCCGCTAGGCCCGTCTCGAAACCCCCGCAGCACAGGAGCGAGGTCGGGTGTGAAGAGTGGTTTCGAGGCTCAGGCCTGGCGGCCTTCGCACCTCAACCACCGGGGGCTCCGGTGGTTGCGGAGAGCGCGGCCCGGCCCACCCGGCGGTTGAGGAGAGCGCGGCCCCTCCGGTGGTTGGGGAGAGCGCGGCCCCTCCGGTGGTTGAGGAGGGCCGCTAGGCGCGTCTCGAAACCCCCGCAGCCGACGTACGTCGTCGGGTGCGGGGGTCTCGACGACGCTCGCTGGCGCTCGCTGCTCGACCACCGGAGAACACCGGTGGTTGAGGAGAGCGGCGGCCCCCCCGGTGGTTGAGGAGGGCCGCTAGGCCCGTCTCGAAACCCCCGCAGCCCGGCGCGCGATTTTAGGTGCGGGGGTCTCGACGACGCTCGCTGGCGCTCGGCTCGACCACCGGGGGCTCCGGTGGTTGAGGAGGGCCGCCAGGCCCGTCTCGAAACCCCCGCAGCCCACGTACGTCGTCGGGTGCGGGGGTCTCGACGACGCTCGCTGGCGCTCGCTGCTCGACCACCGGAAGCCCCGGTGGTTGAGGAGAGCGGCGGCCCCACCCCGGTGGTTGAGGAGGGCCGCTAGGCCCGTCTCGAAACCCCCGCAGCCGAGGCGCGAGGTCGGGTGCGGGGGTGTCGACGACGCTCGCTGGCGCTCGCTGCTCGACCACCGGGCGTACCGGGTCTGACGCGGCAACCGTCACGGGCCTAGGCTCGAAACCATGAAGACTCGGCACCTCGGTGGCAGTGGACTCAAGATCTCGGAGATCGCGTACGGCAACTGGCTGACCCACGGGTCGCAGGTGGAGGAGGACGCGGCGACGGCGTGCGTACGGCGCGCGCTGGACGAGGGCATCACGACCTTCGACACCGCGGACGCCTACGCCAACACCGCGGCGGAGACCGTGCTCGGCGAGGCGCTGAAGGGCGAGCGGCGCGAGGGGCTGGAGATCTTCACCAAGGTCTACTGGCCCACCGGCCCGGGCAAGCACAACGACCACGGGCTGTCGCGCAAGCACATTCACGAGTCGATCAACGGGAGCCTGCAGCGGCTGCAGACCGACTACGTCGACCTCTACCAGGCCCACCGCTACGACCACGAGACGCCGCTCGAGGAGACGATGGAGGCGTTCGCCGACGTCGTGCGCCAGGGCAAGGCGCTGTACATCGGGGTGAGCGAGTGGCGCGCGGAGGAGATCCGGGCGGCGCACGCGCTGGCCCGGGAGCTGCACATCCCGCTGGTCTCCAACCAGCCGCAGTACTCCATGCTCTGGCGGGTCATCGAGGCCGAGGTGGTGCCGACCAGCGAGGAGCTGGGCATCGGCCAGGTCGTGTGGTCACCGATCGCCCAGGGCGTGCTCACGGGCAAGTACCTGCCCGGTCAGGCGGCCCCCGAGGGGAGCCGCGCGACCGACGACAAGGGCGGCGCGAACATGATCAAGCGCTGGCTCCAGGACGACGTGCTCGAGCGGGTCCAGCAGCTCAAGCCCATCGCCGACGAGGCCGGCCTGACGCTGGCACAGCTCGCGGTCGCCTGGGTGCTGCAGAACGACAACGTGTCCGCCGCCATCATCGGCGCGAGCCGCCCCGAGCAGGTCAGCGACAACGCGAAGGCGTCCGGGGTCGTCCTGGAGCCGGCGACGCTGACCGCGATCGACGACGTCGTCGGACCGGTGGTCGAGCGCGACCCGGCGAAGACCCAGTCGCCGAGCTCGCGGGACTTCTAGCGGTAGTCGTCGGGCAGCTGCTGCCCGATGCGCACCTGGGACTTCGGCAGTCGCATGAACTTCATCTGCATCGCCCGCGTCACGGCGTAGTAGGTCAGGCCCTTGGTGGACTTGCCCGGGAAGCGCGGCGCGAACGCCTTCTTCAGTCGCATGCGGAGCAGGAAGAGGTCCATCACGACGACGACGACGGTGCCGAGCAGGAGCGTGTTGCCGACGCGCGCCAGGCTCGCGTTGCCCGAGTAGCCGAGGATCATCGTCACGAGCAGGAGCGGGATGACCAGCTCGATCAGCGAGAAGCGGCTGTCGACGAAGTCGCGCACGAACCGGCGCTCCGGTCCCTTGTCGCGAGCCGGGTAGTAGCGCTCGTCGCCGTCGCGCATGGCCTGCCGGACGGTCTTGCTCGACTCGGAGCGGGTCGAGCGCTGGGCGGTGGCCTGCTCCTTGCGGGTGCGTGGCGCACCCTTGGCACGTGCCTTGGCGGCGGCCTCCGCCTCCTTGCGGGTCGGGGTGGGACGACCCTTGCCCCCCACCTTGGCGACTGCGGGTTCGGGAGCGGACTCTTGCTTGCTGCGACGGAACAACGCTGGACCTTCAGTAGCGGGGACGAAACCTGGGGTCAGACTACCGGCGTCGTCGCCCTCCCTTGCTTTTGCGCCTAGGGTTGAGGTCCAGACCGAACCGTTTCGAGAGGGATCTCTCCGCATGGGCATTTGGCAGCGCTTCAGCCTCATCTTCCGATCGAAGGCCAACAAGGCCCTCGACCGTGCAGAGGACCCCCGCGAGACCCTCGACTACAGCTACCAGCGTCAGCTCGACCTGCTCGCCAAGGTACGGCGGGGCGTCGCCGACGTCGCGACCAGCCGCAAGCGGGTGGAGCTGCAGATCAACCAGCTCGAGCAGCAGTCGACGAAGCTCCAGGACCAGGCCCAGAAGGCCATCACGATGGACCGTGAGGACCTCGCCCGCGAGGCTCTCACGCGCAAGTCCGGCCTCACCGCCCAGATCGCGGACCTGAAGACCCAGCTCGGGCAGCTCCAGGCCGAGGAGGAGAAGCTCGTCCTCGCCCAGCAGCGGCTGCAGGCCAAGGTCGAGTCCTTCCGCACGCGCAAGGAGACGATCAAGGCGACGTACACGGCCGCCGAGGCGCAGACCCGGATCAACGAGGCCATGTCGGGCATCGGTGACGAGCTCGGTGACGTCGGCCAGGCGATCCAGCGGGCCGAGGACAAGACCGCGCAGATGCAGGCCCGTGCCGGCGCCATCGACGAGCTGATCGCGTCGGGCGCCCTGGACGACGTGACCGCGACCAGCGGCGGCGACGACATCGCCCGCGAGCTCGACGCCTTGAGCTCCCGGGCCGACGTCGAGGCCGAGCTGGCCGCGCTCAAGGGTGGCGGTACGCCGGCCTCCGCGCAGCTCGAGGCGGGCGAGGACGGCGGCGACATCCTCGCGGTCGAGAAGAAGTCCGAGGGCGAGCAGGCCTGACCCGCGCCGGCTGACCCGCTTGGGTCGCCAGGGAGAATTGCGGCATGGCACGCACTCGGTTCGTCGGCGATCCCGGGCTGACCGCCCGGATGACCGCCGTCATGTTCCTGCTCGGCGCACTGTTCGTCGGCCTGATCGCGGTGCTCATCGCGATCATGCCGATCGGCTGGGCTCCTTTCATCGGCATCATCGGTCTCGGCCTGGTGTGGTTCCAGTGGTACAAGTCCGACACCGTCGCCATGAAGGCGATGGGCGCCCGTGAGGTCAGCCCGCAGGAGGCACCCGAGCTGCACGGCATGATCGACCGCCTCTGCGCGCTCGCCGACATGCCGAAGCCGCGGGTCGGCATCGCCGACACCAGCCTGCCCAACGCGTTCGCCACGGGGCGCTCGCCCCAGCGCTCGGTGGTGGTGGTGACCACCGGCATCCTCCGGCGGCTCGACGCCGAGGAGCTCGAGGGCGTCCTCGCCCACGAGCTCTCCCACGTCGCCCACCGCGACGTGCTGGTCATGACGGTGGCCTCCTCGGCGGGCATCATCGCCGGCATGCTCACCCGGGGAGCGCAGTATGGCGCGATCTTCGGGGGCGGCCGCCGCGACAACAACAACGGACTGCCGGTCTGGCTCGTCGTGCTCGTGGTCAGCCTGATCACGTACGCCGTCAGCTTCGTGCTCCTCAAGCTGCTCTCGCGCTACCGCGAGCTGTCGGCCGACCGCTCGGGCGCCTACCTGACGATGAAGCCCGAGGCGCTCGCCTCCGCGCTGCAGAAGATCACCGGAGAGATCAACACGATCCCGGACCGGGACCTGCGCGGGACCCAGGCGATGAACGCCTTCTTCATCGCCCCGGCGGCCGCCGGTGTCTCGCTGCGCACCCTCACCTCGACCCACCCGACGCTCGAGCAGCGTCTCGAGCAGCTCGCCAAGATCCGCGCCGAGCTCGACCGCACCGCCTGATGGGCTTCTGGGACGTCATCACCGGTCGCACCCGCCCGAAGCAACCCCAGCTCGACTCGCTCTTCCTGGTCCCCAGCGCGGCCATCACGCTCGAGACGACCCTCGGGCTGAGGCCCACGGGCACCGGTGCCGCCTGCTACCGCGCGGCGACCGGGCAGGCCTTCCACCAGGTGCAGGCCGACGTGGTCGAGCTGCTCAACGCCGACCCGGACGCTCCGGACGTCGAGGTGTCCCAGGACGAGTTCGGCTTCACCTGGCTGGTGGTGCACCGCGATCCCGATGACCCGGCCGCGCTGTGCACCGACCTGCATGCCGTCAACACGGCGCTCGAGGACCAGGGTTTCGGTCCCGGGCTGCTGTGCTCGCTCATCCCGTTCGCGGGCGTGGACGGTCGCCGGATCGGCCTCGTCTACCTCTACAAGCGCGGCAGCTTCTACCCCTTCGCCCCGAAGGCGGGGGAGAAGGAGCGCGACAACCTGCTGGAGATCAACCTGCGCGACACGCTCGCCGGCGAGCTCCCGGTCGAGCAGGACCTCGGTCGCTGGCTCGCCGTCTGGGGCGCTCCCGGGCTCTGACCCACAGGTGCCCCACAGGCAGCCGCCACGTCGGCCACAGCCGACCTCGACACAGTCCTCCTGACCGGCCCCTCGGGGCGTGCACGAACGTCACGAGGAGTGCTGGTGCGGATCTCTCTGCGGGGACGGAGGCGCGCCTGGCTCGCCGTACCCGTCGTCCTGGTGGTGGCAGCCGGCAGCGGCGGGTGGCTGATGACGCGGGACTCTCCGGCGGCGGCCCAGGCGACCACGGCGACGGTGTCGACCTCGACCATGCAGGAGACGGTCGCCGCGTCCGGCACCGTGGAGCCCGCCAGGAGCGCCGACCTCGACTTCGAGGTCTCCGGCACCGTGAGCCACGTGTACGTCGCCGCGGGCGACCGCGTGAAGAAGGGCCAGGCGCTGGCCCGCGTCGATGCGGACGCACTCGTGGCGAGCCGCACCGCCGCTGAGGCGACGCTGACGGCGGCCGGGGCGCAGCTGGCCGACGACCAGGACGCCGACGCCTCCGACACCCAGCTGGCCGCCGACCAGGCCTCGATCCTGTCCGCCCGGGCGTCGCTCGACGAGGCCGAGGAGGCCGTCGAGGACGCCACGCTGCGCTCGACCATCACCGGCACGGTCGTCGCCCTCGACCTCGCGAAGGGCGACGTCGTCGGCACCTCCTCCGGTGGCGGCGGTGCTGCCTCGACGGGCGCCACGACCGGATCCGCCACCACGTCGACGAGCGCGGTCACGGTCCAGTCGACCGGGCACTATGTCGTCTCGGCGACCGTGTCCAGCACGGACGTGGCGCGGCTCAAGGAGGGCCTCCAGGCGACCATCACGCCCACGGGGGTGGCTGATCCCGTCTACGGCACCGTCGCCTCCGTCGGGCTGGTCGCCCAGACGAGCTCCAGCGGAGCGGCGGTCTTCCCGGTGACCATCGCCGTGACCGGCACCCGCACGGACCTCTACGCGGGCACGTCGGCCGACGCCTCGATCGTGGTCAAGCAGGTCGATGACGTCCTCACGGTGCCCAGCCGCGCGCTCAAGACCTCCGGCGCCACGACGTACGTCCTCGAGGTCGTGGGGGACAGGAGCGTGCGGACGACGGTGACGACCGGCGCGACGTACGGCATGTCGACCGAGGTCACAAGGGGGCTCCAGGACGGCGACGTCGTCGAGATCCCCGGCTTCACCCGCCCGAGCGGTGGCGGTGGCTCCGGCAACCAGCAGGGCGAGCTCCCCGACTTCGACGACCAGCAGCCGCCCGGAGGCTTCCCGGCCGGCGGCCAGGGCGGACCGCAGCTGCAGCAGGGCGGCGGTCAATGACCGCCTCCCACCTCGATCCCCCCATCATCGAGCTGACCGGGGTCCGCAAGACCTACCGGTCCGGCAGCATCGAGTTCGAGGCGCTGCGGGGCATCGACACCGGCATCGACGCGGGGGAGTACGTCGCCGTGATCGGCCCGTCCGGCTCCGGCAAGTCGACCCTGATGAACCTCCTGGGCTGCCTGGACAACCCCACCGAGGGGCACTACCGGCTGGCGGGCGAGGACGTCTCCGAGATGTCCGAGGCCCAGCTCGCCGAGGTGCGCAACCGGCGGATCGGCTTCGTCTTCCAGCAGTTCAACCTGCTCGCCAGCCTGCCCGCCTGGCGCAACGTCGAGCTGCCGCTCGTGTACGCCGGGATGCCGCGCGCGGAGCGTCGCGAGCGGGCCATCGCCGCCCTCGGTCGCGTCGGGCTGTCCGACCGCACCGAGAACCGGCCGGGCGAGCTGTCCGGCGGACAGCAGCAGCGTGTCGCCGTCGCCCGGGCGCTGGTCACCGAGCCCGCGCTGATCCTTGCCGACGAGCCCACCGGCAACCTGGACTCCGGCTCCACCGCCGACGTCCTGGACCTCCTCGACGAGCTGCACGCGAGCGGTCGCACCATCGTCCTGATCACGCATGAGCACGACGTCGCCGCGCGTGCCAGCAGGCGGCTGATCATCAGTGACGGCCGGATCACCTCCGACGAGCGAGCGGGCGTGACCCCGTGAGCTGGCTCGAGACCTTCCGCGCAGGCATCGAGGCCGTCCGCGCCCACCGGCTCCGCTCGCTGCTGACCATGCTCGGCATCGTCATCGGGATCTCGTCGGTGATCCTCACCGTCGGGCTCGGCCAGGGTGCCCAGGACGAGGTGAAGGACCAGATCAGCGCGCTCGGCAGCAACCTGCTGATCGTCTCGCCGGGCAGCAGCACGAGCTCCAGCGGCGTCCGGGGCGGCTTCGGCTCGGCCTCGACCCTCACGCTCCAGGACGCCACCGCCATGGCCGACCGCTACGTGGTGCCCGACGCGGCGAAGGTCGCCCCGACCACGTCGGGCTCCACGTCGCTGACCGCCGGCGAGACCAACTGGACGACCTCGGTCGTCGGGACGACGACCGCCTGGCTCGACGTACGCGCCCGGGCGCTGTCGTCCGGCCGGTTCTTCACCGCCCAGGAGGTCGAGCAGGCCGCTGACGTGGTCGTGCTCGGCTCCGACACGGCGAGCGAGCTCTTCTCCTTCGGCAGCCCGGTCGGGCAGACCGTCACCGTCGACGGGACCCCCATGAGCGTCATCGGCGTGCTCGCCTCCTCGGGGTCGTCGTCGACCGGGTCGAGCGAGGACGACCAGGCCGTGATGCCGATCGGCACCGCGAAGCAGGTCACCGGCGGCAGCGGCTCGTCGGTCTCCACCATCTACGTCGAGGCGGGGTCGGCCGAGACGCTCGCCGCGGCGTACCAGGAGATCGACGCCCTGCTGCTCAACCTGCACGGGGTGAGCGCGGCCGCGGCCGACTTCAGCATCTCGACCCAGGACTCGCTGGTGGAGACCGCCAACGCGACCAACCAGACCCTCACCGTGCTGCTCGGCGGCATCGCCGCGATCTCGCTGCTGGTCGGCGGGATCGGCGTCATGAACATCATGCTCGTCTCCGTCACCGAGCGGGTCCGCGAGATCGGGCTGCGCAAGGCGCTGGGCGCGACGCCGAAGGTCATCCGCCGCCAGTTCCTGGTCGAGGCCTCGGTGCTCGGCCTGGCCGGAGGGGTGGTCGGGGTGCTGATCGGCACCGTCGGGGCACAGGTCCTGCCGCCCCTCATCGACCAGCCGGTGTCGGTGTCCGTGGTCGCGACCCTGGCCGCGATCGGCACAGCCCTCGCCCTCGGCATCGGCTTCGGGGTCTACCCGGCCAGCCGAGCCGCCCGCCTCACCCCCATCGACGCGCTGCGCAGCGAATGACCGCGCAGCCCCTGACGTCCCGGAAGGACAACCGATCCATGAAGCTCACCCGCGTCACCCTGGCCACGGCCACGTCCGTGCTCCTGCTCGCCGCTCTCGCGGCCTGCGGCGGCAACGACGACACGGCGGCCTCCGCAGCCGAGGGAGGTCAGGCGGCGGGCGGTCAGCAGCAGAGCGCGGCCCCCGGGGGTCAGACCCGGATGCCCGGCGCGTCCGGCACCGTCGCCGCGGTCAGCGGCAGCACCGCGCAGGTGCAGAACGACCAGTCCGGCCAGGTCGCGGTGACGTGGACGGCGACGACGGTCTTCACCCACCAGGTCGACGCCGCGCTCGCCGACGTGGAGGTCGGCGCCTGCGTGGCCGTCACCTCCGACGGCGCGACCACCACCGATGACGGCCCCGTGGCCGCGACGTCGGTGCGGATCACCGCGGCGACCGACGACGGCTGCGCGGCCGGCTTCGGCGCGATGGGCGGCGGCCCGGGTGGAGGGCGCCCGTCGGGTGCGCCCAGCGACCTGCCGAGCGACCGGCCGAGTGACCTGCCCAGTGACCTGCCCAGCGACCGGGCTGGTGGCCCGGGTGGCGGTCGGGCGGGCGGCACCTTCGGCGAGGTCACGGCCGTCTCGGCGGACGGGTTCACCGTCTCGTCCACGCGCCCCGGGGAGGACGCGACGACCACCGTCGAGGTCACGGTCGCGGGAGCCACGACGTACACGACGACCGCCGCGGCGAGCTCCTCCGCGGTCAAGATCGGCGCCTGCGTGACCGCGACCGGGACGACGGACGGCACCGGTGCCGTCACGGCCACCCGGGTCAGCGTCAGCGACGCGGTCGACGGTCAGTGCGGCGGCGGCTTCATGCGCCCGGCCGGCGGCAAGGCCTCGAACGGGTCCGGCCAGTGACCGGACGCCGGATCCGCCGCGGGCTCGCCGTGCTCGCCGTCGTCGGCCTGGTGGGGGGCGGGTACGCCGCGTACGCCGCCACCGGCGACGAGGCGACCTACCGCACAGCCGTCGCCGCCGTCGGCGACGTCGAGCAGACGCTCGCCCTGTCCGGCACCGTCGAGCCGTCCGGCCTGGCCGACCTGCAGTTCGGCACGAGCGGGACCGTCGCTTCCGTGAAGGTCGCGGAGGGTGACGAGGTCACCGCCGGGCAGGTGCTGGTCCGCCTGGACCGCACGTCGCTGAGCACGACCGTCACGAAGGCGCATGCCCAGCTCACGTCCGCCCGAGCCCAGCTGGAGTCCGACGAGGCCGCGCAGGCCGACACGATCAGCTCGGCGTCGGACACGTCCACCGGCTCGGCCGACCAGCCGACTGCGTCATCGACGCCAGCCAGCGTGCCCAGCCAGGAGTCCGCACCCCAGGCGAGCCCCTCGAGCAACCCGACCGCGCAGGCGACGCCGTCGAGCCCCGCGTCGAACCCGGCCCTGGAGAAGGCACTGGTGACCCTGGCCGAGCAGCAGCGGGCGGTCACCGGCGCCCAGACCACGGCGTCCACGGCGATCGCGGCCGCGAAGACCGCGCTCGCCGCGCAGACGGACGCGTGCGAGGACGCCTACGACGAGCCGACGGCCGACCCGTCGGCGGACCCCTCCGCGGACCCGACCGCGACACCGACCCCGACGCCCGACCGCGACGACGAGGCTTGCGCGATCGCGCTGACGGCGGTGCAGACGGCCCAGGACTCCGTCGCCACGGCCCAGGACGACCTGCAGGACGCCCTCGACGACCTCGCGGGCACGTTGACGGCCGCCGTGAAGACGCTCGACCACGCGGCAAGTCAGGCGAGTGACCAGCCGACGACCCAGCCGACGACGCACGCAACGGCCCCTCCCGCCGACCAGTCCACGGCCTCGGCCCCGACCGACCAGGTCGCCTCCGGCCAGGGCTCGAGCTCCCAGGGCGAGGCGGCCGGCACGTCGCCAACGCCGACCCGGACGGTCACAGCGGCGACGCTGGCGCGCGACCAGGCCTCGATCGACCAGGCCCGTGCGGAGCTGGTGGCGGCGAAGCTGTCGCTGCGTGCGGCGACCGTGCGTGCGCCGTACGCCGGCCGGATCGCCTCGGTGTCCGCCGTCGCGGGCGCCGGCGTCGGTGCCGGTGACGCGGCGGTCACGGTGATCGCTCCCGGTGCGACGACGGTCGTGCTCACCGTCACCGACACCCAGGTCCGGCAGCTCGAGGTCGGTCAGCAGGCCCAGGTGACCCCGGCCGGCGCGGACGTCGCCCTGGCTGGCCGGGTGACGGCGATCGGCGCGGTGCCGGACACCTCGTCCGGCAGCACGACGTACCCGGTCACCGTCACGCTCGACGAGCGCGACCTCAGCCTGCCGTCCGGGCTGACCGCGGCGGTCGCCGTCGTGGTCGGGGAGGCGAAGGACGTCGTGACCGTGCCCGCCTCGGCGGTCCGCTCCGGCTCGGTGACGGTCGTCGACGGCGACGGCACGACCAGGACGCGGGTCACCACCGGTGTGGTCGGCACCCGCCTGATCGAGGTGAGCGACGGGCTCGCCGTCGGCGACCGCGTCGTGCTGGCGGACCTCTCGGCCGCGGTGCCGACGAGCGACTCGCAGTCCGACCAGCGCACGCGCGGCTTCGGTCAGGGCTTCGGTGGTGGCACCGGCGGTGGAGCGCCGCGGTCCTTCGGTCGCTGATGCGAGGGTGGGTGACCTCGTCGCCGCGGCGTACTAGCCTTCACGCCGTGACCGCTGGGGGTGTGGACGCGCACCGCGTCGCCGAGATCGGCAAGTACCGCGTCCTGCTCGACCCGCCGCGCGCCGACCTGATGGCGCTGGTCGAGGTGGCGGCCCTGGTGGCGCAGGTGCCGATGGCGACGATCAACCTGATCACCGACACCGAGCAGCACCAGATCGCGACCCACGGCTTCGACGCGTCGGTGTGCCGTCGCGCGGACTCGATGTGCGACGTCGTGCTCGACGCGGGCGCGCCGGTGATCGTGCCGGACGCCAGCCAGGACGCGCGGTTCCGCGACAACCCGTTCGTCACCGGGGTGATCGGCAGCGTCCGGTTCTACGCCACGCACCAGCTGGTGACCCCGGAAGGCGTGGTGATCGGCACCCTGTGCGTCTTCGACGAGCAGGCGCGCACCATCACCGACGACCAGGAGAAGGCGCTGGTGTCGCTCGCCGAGCGGGTCGTCGACCTGCTCGAGCTGGAGCTGCGGACGCGGGAGCTGAGCTCCTCGGTGGTCGAGCTCGAGGACGCCCGCGCCGAGCTGGAGCGCTCCAACGAGCAGCTCGCGGCGTTCGCCGGCCAGGTCAGCCACGACCTCCGCAACCCGCTGACCGCGGTCACGCTGTCGCTGAAGATGATCGAGGAGGAGGTCGAGGCTGCTGCGGACGACCAGCTGGAGATGACCTTCCTCCTGCACCGTGCGATCGGCGGCGCCGACCGGATGCAGTCGCTGATCAACGACCTGCTCGCCTTCGCCCGCGTGGGCGGCGAGCTGCAGCGCGGGCGGGTCGACCTGGCCGCCGTGTTCGCCGAGGTCCAGGAGGACCTCGCCACCGCGCTCGCCGGCGCGACCGTCATCGTCGGGGAGCTGCCGACCGTGATCGGTGACGGGGTCCAGCTGCGGGCGGTGCTCCAGAACCTGACGGCGAACGCCGCGAAGTTCGTCCGTCCCGGTCAGCCCGCCCGGATCGAGGTCGACTCGGTCCGCCTCGGCGACCGCTGGCGGATCGAGGTGACCGACCACGGCCCCGGCATCCCCGCGGACCACCGGGAGCGGGTCTTCCAACCGCTCGCCCGGGTCAACGACGACATCGAGGGCTCCGGCATCGGGCTGACCACCTGCCGCCGGATCGTCGAGGCCCACGGCGGCCGGATCGGCCTGACCGACGCGCCGCACGGCGGCACCTGCGCCTGGTTCGAGCTCCCGGACTGACCGGAGCGCCGGGTCAGTCCTTGTGGGTCCTGCCCGGCAGCGCGAGCATCCGCTCGAGCGCGACGAGCGCGTACTTCTCGGTCTCCGGGTCGACCTCGATCCGGTTCACGACCTGACCGGCGACCAGCGACTCGAGCGCCCAGACGAAGTGCGGGAGGTCGATCCGGTTCATCGTCGAGCAGTAGCAGACCGTCTTGTCCAGGAAGGTGATCTGCTTGTCGGGGTGGGCGGCCGCGAGCCGCTTCACCAGGTTGAGCTCGGTGCCGATCGCCCAGCTGGAGCCCGCGGGGGCCGCCTCGATCGTGCTGATGATGAACTCGGTCGAGCCGACCAGGTCCGCCTTCAGCACGACCTCGTGCTTGCACTCGGGGTGCACCAGGATCTGGATGCCGGGGATGGTGGCGCGCAGCTGGTCGACGACCTCCTCGGAGAAGCGGCCGTGCACCGAGCAGTGGCCCTTCCACAGGATCATCGTGGCGTCACGCAGCTCCTCGGCGGTGAGCCCGCCGTTGGGGCGGTGCGGGTCCCACACGACGCAGTCGTCGAGGGTGAGGCCCATCTTGAGGATCGCGGTGTTGCGGCCGAGGTGCTGGTCGGGGAGGAACAGCACCTTGGCGCCGCCGGGGACGTCGGCCTTCTGCTCGAAGGCCCACTCGAGGGCGACCTCGGCGTTGCTCGACGTGCAGACGACGCCTCCGTTGCGGCCGCAGAACGCCTTGATGTCGGCGCTGGAGTTCATGTAGGTCACGGGTACGACGGACTCGGCGATGCCGGCTGCGGTCATCGCCTCCCACGCCATCTCGACCTGCGTGAGCCGGGCCATGTCCGCCATGGAGCAGCCCGCGGCGAGGTCGGGCAGGATCACCTGCTGGTCCGGGCCGGTGAGGATGTCGGCGGACTCCGCCATGAAGTGCACGCCGCAGAAGACGATGAACTCCGCGTCCGGGCGGGCGGCCGCGTCGCGGGCCAGCTTGAACGAGTCGCCCGTGACGTCGGCGAACTGGATGACCTCGTCGCGCTGGTAGTGGTGGCCGAGCACGAAGACCTTGCTGCCGAGCGCCTCCTTGGCGGCCAGGGCCCGTGCCACCAGGTCGGGGTCGGAGGCCGCGGGCAGGTCGCCCGGGCACTCGACGCCGCGCTCGCTGTTGAGATCGGTGCCGCGCCCGAGGGGCAGCAGCGGGAGGTCCACGGTCGTCATGGTGTCGATCCTATTCGTGGGTCGCGGCACTCAGAGCAGGGCACCGTTGTGAACGTACGGCGCGGGCAGTTTCATCCCACGCAGCCCGAGGTAGCCCTCCTGGTGCAGCTCGAGGCGCGCGGCGAGCCCCACGTCGAGCACCCACTGGTTGGCGCCGGTGACGTGGTGGAGCGCGACCTGCTCCGCGCCGTCGGCCAGGGCGCCCCAGAGCAGGCGAGTCGCCGTACGCCGGTTGGACGCGGCCAGCAGCGCCAGCTGGCCGCGCTCGTTGAGGTAGGCGTAGCCCGAGCCGGTGGACGTGTCGGAGACCAGCAGCCGCCAGGACCGGAGCATCAGCTCGTGGTCGGGGCCGTGTCCGGCACCGCGGGCGGACCGGTCGAGGGAGTCCATGAGGTCGATGTCGGCTGCCGACCCCTCGCGCACCTTCTCCACGACCGGCAGGGTCGAGCGGTCGAGCGTGCCGGTCAGGTACATCTGCGGGTGCAGGTCGAAGCCGGCCTGGCGGTAGACCCGCACTGCCTTGGTGTCCGCCGACGACGAGAGCATCCCGCGGGTGCAGGCCCGGCCGTGGTGCAGGGCAGCGGCCAGGAGCGGTTTGCCGATGCCCTGGCCCTGGCGCCCGGGCACGACGGCGTACGTCGCCAGGCACCACAGCGTTTCGCGGCGGTAGGACGTGGCCATGCCGACCATGCCGGTGTCGTCCTCGGCGACCCAGCAGCCGCCCGGGTCGGTGCGCAGGAAGTGGCGGGTCCGCTCCAGCCAGCTGGCCCGGTGGGCCTCGGAGCGCCGCTCCGGCGCCGGCTCGGACGGCCTGCGCAGGCGGGTGTCGAGCTCGAAGAAGCCGTCGTCGCTGACGCGCTCGGCCTCCGGGACGTCGTCGGGTCGCATCGGCCGGATCGTCAGGTCTCCCACGGCACGACCCTAGGAGTCCGCAAGGATGGGCGCATGCGAGTTCTGGTGGCCCCCGACAAGTTCGCCGGCACTCTCACCGCGGTCGAGGCGGCCGAGGCGATCGCGCGCGGCTGGCACCGGCGTGCCCCGGCCGACGAGCTGGACCTGGCGCCGATGGCGGACGGTGGTCCGGGCTTCGTCGACGTGCTGCACGAGGCCCTCGGCGGCGAGCTGCTCGCCGTCACGGTGCGCGGCCCGCACGGGGAGCCGACCCCGGCCACGCTGCTCGTCCACCACCACCGCGGCCGGGTCACGGCGTACGTCGAGAGCGCGCAGGCCTGCGGGCTGCACCTGACGGGAGGCGAGGGCGCGGAGACCGCGACGACGTACGGCGTCGGAGAGCTGCTCCTGGCCGCGATCGACGCCGGAGCGACCCACGTCGTCCTCGGGCTGGGCGGGAGCGGGACCAACGACGGGGGAGCGGGACTGCTCGCCGCCCTCGGTGCGACCGCCGACCGCCCCTTGGACGCCGGAGCCGCGGGCCTGGCGGGGATCACGCGCCTGGAGCTGCCGGCGTTCGACCTCGATCTGGTGGCCGCCAGCGACGTGGATAGTCCGCTGACGGGGCTCTTCGGCGCGACCAAGGCGTTCGGGCCGCAGAAGGGGATCGCCGAGGATCGGCTGCCGGTCGTCGACGGCTGGCTCCAGGAGCTCGCGGCCGCCACCGACCGGCGCGTCGCTCTCGCCGACGGGGCCGGGGCCGCCGGTGGTCTCGGCTTCGCGGTGCTGCTGCTCGGCGGCACCCGGGAGCCGGGGACCGGCCTGGTCGCGGGGGCGCTGCGGCTCGCCGAGCGCGCCCGCGCGGCCGACCTGGTGATCACCGGGGAGGGCGCCTTCGACTACTCCAGCCGTGCCGGCAAGGTGCCGTACGGCGTCGCGGAGATCGCCGGGGAGGCGCTGCGGCCCTGCGTGGTGCTTGCGGGACAGGTGCACGTCGGCTCGCGGGAGATGCGGGCGCTGGGCGTCGAGTCGGCGTACTCCCTCGTCGAGTCGGCGGGTGAGGAGCGGGCGTTCGCGGATCCGGCCGGGGCGCTGGCGGACCTGGCCGAACGCATCGCGCGCACCTGGTCGCGCGAGTCCAGGGAATAACCGCCCGTGTGCGACCATTGGAACCAGTAACTGACTTCTGTCGACCTTGGGAGAACGCACATGACCGAGCAGGTCGAGACCACCACCGAGCGCCGCACCGACCAGATCAACCTGAGCGATGTCGCGGCCGGCAAGGTGAAGAGCCTGTTGGAGCAGGAGGGTCGTGACGACCTCGCGCTCCGCATCTCGGTGCAGCCGGGCGGCTGCTCCGGGCTTCGCTACCAGCTGTTCTTCGACGAGCGCACGCTCGACGGTGACGTCGTCACCGACTTCGACGGCGTGTCCGTCGTCGTCGACCGGATGAGCGTCCCCTACCTCAACGGTGCGCAGATCGACTTCGTCGACAGCATCGAGAAGCAGGGCTTCACCATCGACAACCCGAACGCCACGGGCTCCTGCGCCTGCGGCGACAGCTTCCACTGACGAGGCCACGTCGGCGGCCCCGCCGTCGGCGCTCGGCAACCTGAACCACGATCACAGCCCCGGACCTCGCGAGGTCCGGGGCTGTGGCGCGTCCGGGGCGGTGTCGGTGATCGAGTAGGGAAGGCCGCCAGGCCTGAGCGTCGTCGAGATCCCAGAGACGTAGGCAGGCGCTCGGGTGCGGGGGTCTCGACGACGCTCGCTGGCGCTCGCTGCTCGACCAGCGAGACCCGCCGGTGGTTGAGGAGGGCCGCCAGGCCCGTCTCGAA
>NZ_KK211172.1:80376-196430 GCF_000620705.1 Nocardioides sp. URHA0020 | reverse complement strand
AGGCAGGCGCTGGGGTGCGGGGGGCTCGACGACGCTCGCTGGCGCTCGCTGCTCGACCGGCGGGACGACGCTCGCTGCTCGACCGGCGGCTACTCGCCGTAGATGGCGCTCGCGAGGCGGGCGGCGGCGGCGGGGATCTCGATGTCGCGCTTGCCCTGCTCCTGGGAGAGGTCGCGGGCGGCGGCGGTGAGCGGCCGGGTCAGCGACGCCTGGACCGCCAGGCAGTCGGTGGTCATCTCGGCGGGGGACGAGAGGTCGTCGTACGCGAGTCTCGGGGTGCTCATGCGATCGACGCTAGGTGCTACCGATTGGTACGAGTAGGAGTACCGATCGGTAGTCTCCCGTGTCATGTCGCTGCTGATCGCGGGCTCCATCGCCACTGACCACCTGATGAGCTTCCAGGGCAAGTTCGCCGACTCGCTCGTGGTCGAGCAGCTGGACAAGATCTCGCTGTCCTTCCTGGTCGACGACCTGGAGATCCGCCGCGGCGGCGTGGCCGCCAACATGTGCTTCGGTCTCGGCCAGCTCGGCCTGCGGCCGGTGCTCGTCGGCGCGGCCGGCGAGGACTTCGCCGACTACCGCTCGTGGCTCGAGCGGCACGGCGTCAACTGCTCCCACGTGCGCATCTCCGACACGCGGCACACCGCCCGCTTCGTGTGCACCACCGACCCGACCGGCGCGCAGATCGCGTCGTTCTACCCCGGCGCGATGAGCGAGGCCCGGCTGATCGAGCTCGGCCCGGTCGTCGACCGCGTCGGCCAGCCGGACTACGTGCTGATCGGTGCCGACGACCCCGACGGCATGCTGCGCCACACCGACGAGTGCCGTCAGCGCGGCTACCCGTTCATCGCCGACCCCAGCCAGCAGCTCGCCTTCAGCGACGGGGAGCTGATCCGCAAGCTCATCGACGGTGCGGCGATCCTCTTCTCCAACGAGTACGAGTCGCACATGATCGAGCAGAAGACCGGCTGGAGCGCCGCCGAGGTGCTCGACCGGGTCGGCGTGCAGGTCACCACGCTGGGCAAGGACGGCGTCCGCGTGCAGCGCCTCGGCGAGGCCGACATCGTGCTCCCGGCGGCGTCCGGCGTCACCGCGGTCGAGCCGACCGGAGTCGGCGACGCCTTCCGCTCCGGCTTCCTCGCCGCGCTCGCCTGGGGCCTCGGCCTCGAGCGGGCGGCGCAGGTCGGGTGCGTGCTGGCGGCGTACGTCGTCGAGACGGTGGGCACGCAGGAGTACTCCTTCACCCCGGCGCAGTTCCTGGCCCGGGTCGAGCTCTCCTACGGCCGCGAGGCGGCCGACGAGGTCGAGCCGCACCTCAAGAGCATCAGCTGACCCGGCGTACGACGTAGCGCGGCGAGCCGTCGTCTGCCAGCTCCTCGCCGACGTACTCCTGACCGCGCATCCGGCACCACGCCGGCACGTCGGTGCGCGCGGCGACGTCGGTCGCCACCACTGCCACGAGCCCACCCACCGCCACCTCGGCGTACCGCTTGCCGAGCTCGATGATCGGCAGCGGGCACAGCATGCCGCGGCAGTCGAGCTCGAGGTCCGCCGTCGTCGGGGTGCTCACAGGCCGACCTCGGCGCGGAGATCGCGCACGACGTCGGGCAGCACGGCCAGGAAGCCGTCGACGTCCTCGGCGGTCGTGTCGCGGGTGAGCGAGACCCGGACGTTGCCGTGGGTCAGCACGCCCATCGCCTCCAGCACCCGGCTCGGGGTGAGCGTCGAGGCGGTGCAGGCCGAGCCGCTCGCGACGCCGTAGCCCCGCCGGTCGAGCTCGGTCACGATCGCCTCGCCGTCGACGTAGAGGCAGGAGAACGTGACCAGGTGGGGGAGCCGGTCGACGGGGTCGCCGACCACCTCGACGTCGCGGACCTGCGCGGCCGAAGCCCGGATCCGGTCCACCAGCGCATGCTGCCGGGCGTTGACCTCGTCGCGCTCCGTCACGACCGCTCGAAGGGCGGCGGCCGCCGCGAGCGCGGCCGGGACGTTCTCGAAGCCGCCGGAGCGCTCGTCGATGCGGTCGTCGCCGGGGAAGGGGTTGAGCCAGCGCGCGCCCTTGCGGACCAGCAGCACGCCGACACCGGGCGGGCCGCCCCACTTGTGCGCGGACCCGGCGAGGGCGTCCCAGCCGTGGGGGAGCGGGAGCCGGCCCATCGACGCGCAGGCGTCCACGAAGAGAGGTACGTCGAGCCCGGCGGCGATCTCGGCCACCGGCTGGAGCGTCCCCACCTCGTGGTTGGCGCTCTGCACGGCGACGACACCCGTGGCGAGCGGGCCGATCGCCTCGCGACGGACGCGGCCGGCGCGGTCGACCGGGATCTCGACGGGGTCGCCCGCCCAGGTGGCGGCATGGACGACGGCCGAGTGCTCGACGGCCGAGTGGGCGACGGTCGCACCGACACGCCGGAGGCCGAGCAGACCCCGGTGCACGGCGTCGGTGCCCGAAGCGGTGAACGTGACCTCGTCGACCCGCACGTCGAGGCACTCGGCGACCACCGCGCGGGCGTTGTCGAGGAGCAACCGGGCGTCCCGACCGGGGCCGTGCAGGCGCCGCGGGTCGGCGTAGCCACGGTCGTACGCCGCCAGCAGGGTCGCGCGTGCCGCGGGGTGCAACGGCTCGGACGACGCGGAGTCCAGGTAGGCCGCGGCATTTGTCACATCGCGAATCTACCGGCACCCCAGCGGCTCAACCGGGGGGTCATTCGGATAGTGTGAAACCTGTCCGTGATCGTTGAGAGAGGGGCTCGTTCGTGGGTCTGCAACTCCCCAGGCGTACGGCCGGGAAGCCGGCTGTCGTCCGGCGTATGGCCGCCCTCGCCGCCGTGGGTATCAGTGTCCTGGTGCTCGGCGGTTGCTCGTCGCAGACGAAGGGTGAGTGGGAGCGCTTCGCGATGCCCGACCCGGCGTCCGAGCAGGGCGAGCGGATCCTCGGCCTGTGGCAGGGAGCGTGGATCGCCGCGCTCATCACCGGCATCATCGTCTGGGGCCTGATCTTCTACGCGATCTGGCGCTTCCGTCGCCGCAGCGACGACGAGATCCCCGTGCAGACGCGCTACAACCTGCCGCTCGAGATCTTCTACACGATCGCGCCGGTCATCATGGTCGTCGTGTTCTTCGCCCACACGGTGAAGACGCAGAACTACGTCCTCGACGAGGACCGCAGCCCGCCGGAGAACACCATCGAGGTCGTCGGCCAGCAGTGGTCGTGGACCTTCAACTACGGCGTCGGCGAGATGGACAGCTCCGCCAACGAGGACGCGACGGACGGCAAGTTCCCGTACTCGTCGTACGTCCACAACTCCGGCACCGGCTCGCAGATCGCGGACCTCTACCTGCCCGTCGGCGTCACCACCCGCTTCAACCTGCACTCGCCCGACGTCATCCACGACTTCGGCGTCCCCGCCTTCCTGATGAAGATGGACGTCGTCCCGGGACGCGTGAACCACTACGTGATCAAGCCGACCAGGACCGGCGACTTCAGCGGCAAGTGCTACGAGCTCTGCGGTGTCTACCACTCGCGAATGCTCTTCAACGTCCACGTCGTGAGCATGGAGGACTACCAGGCGCACCTGCAGCAGCTCGAGGCCGCAGGCGCGACCTCCGACCTGCCGCTGCTCGGTGGCGAGAACGCCACGACGCAGGCCGGACTGGACGAGAACCCCGAGGGAGAAGGCAAGTGACTGCCACGGCCGCACAGCCCACCACCAGCGCCGTTCCGGTGCCGCGCAGGCCGCTCGGCGCGATGCTGGCGACGATCCTGACGACCACCGACCACAAGCTGATCGGCAAGCTCTACCTCGGTACGTCGTTCGCCTGGTTCATGGTCGGCGGCCTGATGGCCATGCTGATCCGCTCCGAGCTGGCCTACCCGGGCATGCAGATCGTGAACGACGAGCTCTACAACCAGCTCTTCACGATGCACGGCACGATCATGCTGCTGCTCTTCGCGACGCCTTTGTTCTTCGGGTTCGGCAACGTGATCATGCCGTTGCAGATCGGCTCGCCCGACGTGGCGTTCCCGCGGCTGAACATGTTCAGCTACTGGCTCTTCCTCTTCGGTGGCCTGATCGCGGCCTCGGGCTTCCTCACCCCGCAGGGCGCGGCGGACTTCGGCTGGTTCGCCTACACGCCGCTCTCCGACGCCGTCAGGTCGCCGGGCGTCGGCGGCGACCTGTGGATCATGGGGCTGTGGATGGCGGGTCTGGGCACCATCCTGGGTGCGGTCAACTTCATCACCACGATCATCTGCATGCGCGCACCGGGGATGACGATGTTCCGGATGCCGATCTTCGTGTGGAACACGCTGGTCACCAGTCTGCTGGTGCTCATCGCCTTCCCGGTGCTCGCGGGCGCGCTGCTCTCCCTGGAGGCCGACCGCCAGCTCGGGGCCCACGTCTTCGACACCGCCCACGGCGGCGCGATCTTGTGGCAGCACCTGTTCTGGTTCTTCGGCCACCCCGAGGTCTACATCATCGCGCTGCCGTTCTTCGGCATCATCACCGAGATCCTGCCGGTCTTCAGCCGCAAGCCGATCTTCGGCTACATCGGGCTGGTCGGCGCGACGCTCGGCATCGCGATCCTGTCGGTGGCGGTGTGGGCGCACCACATGTTCGTCACCGGAGCGGTGGACCTGCCGTTCTTCTCGGGCATGACGTTCCTGATCGCGATCCCGACCGGGGTGAAGTTCTTCAACTGGATCGGCACGATGTGGGGCGGATCGGTCTCGTTCGACACCCCCATGCTGTGGTCGATCGGGTTCCTCACGACGTTCCTGTTCGGTGGCCTGACCGGCATCATCCTGGCCAGTCCGCCGCTGGACTTCCACGTGTCGGACTCCTACTTCGTGGTCGCGCACTTCCACTACGTCGTCTTCGGGACCGTGGTGTTCGCGATGTTCGCCGGGTTCTACTTCTGGTGGCCGAAGATGACCGGGCGGATGCTCGACGAGCGTCTCGGCAAGCTGCACTTCTGGCTGCTGTTCATCGGCTTCCACCTCACCTTCCTGGTCCAGCACTGGGTCGGCGTCGAGGGCATGCCGCGTCGCTACGCCGACTACCTGCCCGGCGACGGCTTCACCACGCTGAACCAGATCTCCACGATCGGTGCGTTCCTGCTCGGCGCCTCGACGCTGCCGTTCCTCTACAACGTCTACGTCTCACGGCGTGCGCCGCTGGTCAACGTCGACGACCCGTGGGGCTGGGGCCGCTCGCTGGAGTGGGCGACCAGCTGCCCGCCGCCGCGCCACAACTTCGTCACGATCCCGCGGATCCGCTCGGAGTCCCCCGCCTTCGACCTGCACCACCCCGAGGTGGCGGCGATCGAGCTGGAGGACAACGAGATGGCCCGGGTCGGTGGACCTGCGGACGCACCTGACATGGAGGGTCGCGAGGAGATGCTGCGCGACCGCACCGAGAACAACAAGCCGGAGGGCGACGCCTGATGAAGTCCGAGGCATGGGTCTTCGGGATCTGCACGATCTTCCTCGTGCTGGTGAGCCCGGCGTACTGGTTCATCACCAGTGACTGGACCGGCACCTCGGCGCTGACCATGACGACGCTGCTGACCCTGATGGTGACCATCTACCTCGGGTTCCACGCGAAGAACATGGACCCGCGTCCCGAGGACCGCAAGGACGGCGAGATCGCCGACGGCGCGGGCGAGCTGGGCTTCTTCCCGCCGTACTCGTGGTGGCCGCTGTGGTGCGCGCTGGCGCTCGGGGTGTGCGTGTTCGGCCTGGCCGCCGGCGCCTGGTGGCTCTTCATCATCGGGGTGCTCATCGGTGCGGTGACGCTGACCGGCTGGATCTTCGAGTACTACCGGGGTGTGCACGCCCACTGAGGCGGGGGCCGGTCCGCCTGTCGAATCGGAGAGCCTGGGGCTCGCCCGTTACCCTGGCAGGGACCGTACACACGCTTCACGGGGGAGTTCCAGCATGTCCGACCGAGGCCTCCGTCCGCGGGCGGCGACCGCGGCCCTGATCCTGGCCGCGCTCGCGCTCACCGCCTGCGACTCCAAGGACGTGCCCGGCGTCTCGTCGGTCTCCGGGGACTCGAGCGACTCACCGTCGCCGAGTGCCTCGGCGGTGGTCCCGGTCCGCCTGGTCGCCAACGTCCAGCGGGGAGCCACCGACGTCCCGGTCGACACCGCCCTGACGCTGACGGCCCGCAGCGGCACCATCCGCTCGGTCGAGGCCACGTCCGCCAGTGGCAGCGTCGCCGGCAAGGTCGCCGCCGACGGCTCCGGCTGGAAGGCGACCGGACGGCTGGAGCCCGGCGCGTCGTACGTCGTGCGCACGACCGCGGTCCGCGACGACGGCAAGCAGGTCGTCCGCACCCTGAGGTTCGCCACCCAGGCGCTTTCGCTGGAGCAGCAGACGTATGCCTCGGTCGCCCCGCTCGCGGACGAGACCGTGGGTGTCGGGATGCCGGTCATCGTGACCTTCGACGTGCCGGTCACCGATCGGGCGGCGTTCGAGAAGCACATGACCGTGACCGCGCAGCCCGCCCAGCGGGGAGCCTGGCACTGGCTCAGCGACACCGAGGCGCACTGGCGCCCCAAGCACTACTGGCGGGCCGGCACCGACGTCCACGTCGACGTCGACGTCAACAGCGTCTCGGCCGGCAACGGGATCTACGGCCAGGAGAGTCGCGAGCTCGACTTCCACGTCGGCGCCCGCCACGTCTACAAGGTGAGCGCCAAGACGCACCAGATGAAGGTGCTCAGCAACGGCAAGCTGATCAAGACCATCCCGATCACCACCGGCAAGCCCGGCTTCACCACCCGCTCCGGCGTCAAGGTCATCATCGAGAAGTTCTCGACCAAGCGGATGAACTCCGAGACCGTCGGCATCACCGGCTCCGAGGCGTACGACCTCGACGACGTGAAGTGGGCGATGCGGCTGACCTACTCGGGTGAGTTCATCCACGGCGCGCCGTGGTCGGTGGGCCAGCAGGGCTACGCGAACGTCTCGCACGGGTGCACCGGCATGAGCGACGCCAACGCGAAGTGGCTCTTCGACATGAGCCGCCGCGGTGACGTCGTGGAGTACACCGGCACCGACCGTCCGATGACCTTCAGCAACGGCTACGGCGACTGGAACGAGTCGTTCTCGAAGTTCCAGCAGGGCTCCGCGCTGTCCTGATCGATCGCGCCTCGCAGCGGGTGCACGAGGCGCTGCTGCCGGCAGCGGGATCGTCGTCGCGGGGCCGCAGTGGTTTCGAGGCTCGGGCCTGGCGGCCCTCGCACCTCAACCACCGGGGGCCGCCCTCGCACCTCAACCACCGTGTGCCGGTGGTTGAGGTGTGAGCCGCGCTAGCGGCGAGCCTCGAAACCACCGCCACCAGCGGGCGGGCGCGTCGTTGTGGTTTCGAGGCTCGGGCCTGGCGGCCCTCGCGCACCTCAACCAGCGTGTACCGGTGGTTGAGGTGTGAGCCGCGCTAGCGGGGAGCCTCGAAACCACCGCTACCAGCGTGCGGTCGTGGTTTCGAGGCTCGGGCCTGGCGGCCCTTGCACCTCAACCACCGGGGCGGCCCTCGCACCTCAACCAGCGTGTACCGGTGGTTGAGGTGTGAGCCGCGCTAGCGGCGAGCCTCGAAACCACCTCAACCAGGCTGCGGTCGTGGTTTCGAGGCTCGGGCCTGGCGGCCCTTGCACCTCAACCACCGGGGCGGCCCTCGCACCTCAACCAGCGTGTACCGGTGGTTGAGGTGTGAGCCGCGCTAGCGGCGAGCCTCGAAACCACCTCAACCAGGCTGCGGTCGTGGTTTCGAGGCTCGGGCCTGGCGGCCCTTGCACCTCAACCACCGGGGCGGCCCTCGCACCTCAACCAGCGGGCGCCCCTCGCCCCCGACAAATGACGAAGGCCGCCTCACTCCTAGGGGAGTGGGACGGCCTTCGCGCTGTCTCTGGTGCTAGTGCCCGCGGAGGGTCTCGTCCTCGACCAGGTGGTGGCCGTCGAACTGGTGACCGTCAGCCGCGTGGCCGTCGGTCGACTCCTGGAGCTCGTGCTCGTGCTCCGCGTGGTGGTGGCCCTCCTCGAGCTCCGCCACCGTGGGCTTCTGCACGTTGTCGGCCCACCACAGCGTGCGGACGCGGTGCTGGAAGCCGGCGAGCCGGCCCGTGCCGGGAGCAGGGACGCCGTTGGCGTCGGTGCCGTGACCGTTCGGACCGCCGTTGAGGGCCGGGTCGCGCTCGCGAGCCGTGAGCGTGTAGGCCCGCGTGCCCGGGAGCGGCAGGTGCCGCTCGGAGTAGCCACCCTCGGCGGACCGCATGATGATGCCGGTCTCGTAGCCGTGCAGCAGGGTGTCGTTGTCCTTGCGCTGCAGCGAGATGCACCAGCGCCGCGTGATGATGAAGGCGATCACCGGGCCGATGAAGACGGCCCCTCGCAGGAAGTAGGTGATCGCGTTGATCGACGAGTGCAGCTTGATCGCGATGATGTCGTTGCCGCCGGCGATCCAGAAGAGGCCGTACATCGTCATCAGGGCGACCATCAGGGCCGTCCGGGTCGGGGCGTTGCGCGGGCGCTCCAGCAGGTGGTGCTCGCGCTTGTCGCCGGTGATCCAGGCGTCGATGAAGGGCAGCATCATCACGAAGGCGAACGCCGCAATCGGCAGCACCAGGATCGGCAGCATCACGTTCCAGCTGATCGTGTAGCCCCAGAGGTGCGTCTCGATGCCGGGCATGATCCGCAGTGCGCCGTCGGGCCAGCCCATGTACCAGTCGGGCTGGGAGCCCGCGGTGACCTTGGACGGGTCGTACGGGCCGTACTTCCACACCGGGTTGATCGACAGCAGGCCACCCAGGAAGGCGGTGACGCCGAAGACGATGAAGAAGAAGCCACCGGCCTTCGCGGCGTACACCGGGAGCATCGGGTAGCCCACGACGTTCTTCTCGGTGCGGCCGGGGCCGGGCCACTGGGTGTGCTTGTGGTAGACGAGCAGCAGCATGTGGGCGGCGATCAGGGCCAGCAGCAGGCCCGGGATCAGCAGCACGTGGATCGTGTAGAGCCGCGGAATGATCGACTCACCCGGGAACTCGCCGCCGAAGAGGAAGAACGACATGTACGAGCCGACCACGGGGCTCGCCTTGATGAAGCCGTCCGCGGCACGGATGCCGGTGCCGGACAGCAGGTCGTCGGGCAGCGAGTAGCCGGTGAAGCCCTCGAGCGTGCCGAGGAGCAGCAGCAGCGAGCCGATGACCCAGTTGAGCTCACGCGGCTTGCGGTAGGCGCCGGTGAAGAAGACGCGCAGCAGGTGCACCATCATCGAGGCGACGAAGAGCATCGCCGCCCAGTGGTGCATCTGGCGCATCAACAGGCCACCGCGGACGTCGAACGAGATCCGCAGGGTCGAGGCGAAGGCCTCGGACATGTGGATGCCGCGGAGCTGCTCGTAGGTGCCGTTGTACTGCACCTCGCCCATGCTGGGCGTGAACCACAGCGTCAGGAAGACGCCGGTGAGCAGCAGGACGACGAAGCTCCACAGGGCGATCTCGCCGAGCATGAAGGACCAGTGGTCCGGGAAGACCTTGCGCAGGTTCTTCTTGGCCATGCCGGCCAGGCCGAGACGCTCGTCGGCCCAGGTGGCAGCGGCGGCGGCCCGGCTCGGCTTCTTCGCCGTGGCCGCAGTCGTGGTGTTGCTGTTGGCGACCTTGCTGGTATCCATGATCAGCCACGCTCCCAGTAGCTAGGTCCTACGGGTTCGTCGAAGTCGGCCTGGGCCGTGAGGTAGCCCTCGCTGTCGACCTCCAGCGCGAGCTGGGGGAGTGGGCGGGCGGCAGGTCCGAAGACCACACGTGCGGAGTCGGCCAGGTCGAAGGTCGACTGGTGGCACGGGCAGAGCAGGTGGTGGGTCGTGCGCTCGTACAGGGAGATCGGGCACCCGACGTGGGTGCAGATCTTCGAGTAGCAGATGATGCCGTCGACCGTCCAGTTCTCGCGTCCCTTGCCAGGGGTGATCTCGTCGGGCTGCATCCGGACGACCACGACGGCGCCCTTGGACTTGGCAACCTGCAGGGCGACGCCCTCCAAGGGCTCGCCGTCCTCGCCGCCGTTGAAGAGAGCCTCGGGCTCCGCGTTGACCAGGTCGCCGATCTGCAGGTCGGAGGCCTTGATCGGGGTGCCGACGACGTCGCGGACGACGCGCATGCCCTTCTTCCACACCGTGTGCTCGAGACCCGAGCCGATGAACGGCGGGTTCTTGACCACCTGGGCGTTGGTCGGGCCGAGGTCGCGCAGGAAGACGATCGCGGGCAGGCCGAGCAGGCCGACCGCGCCGAGCAGCGAGTTGCGCACCAGCGGACGGCGGCCGATGCCGGACTCCTCCAGCCCGTCGGCGAGCGCCTGGACGGTGGCCGCGCGGTCCTCCTCCGAGGAGGCGGCGGAGTGGCGGTACTCGACCATCTCGACGTCCGCCATCAGCTTGCGGGCCCACTGGATGATGCCGATGCCGATGCCCAGCAGGGCGCCTGCCAGCAGGAGGCCGAAGGCCAGGTTCTGCGCACCGAGGTCGCCGACGGTGTCGTCGGAGTCGATGGTGACGTAGGCGACGAGCAGACCGATGGTGCACAGCGCCGACAGCGCGAACAGCGCCGCGACCTGCCGCTCGGCACGCTTCTCGGCCTTGGGGTCGACGTCCGTCGGACGCCAGTGGTGCTCCTCGAGGCCGGGGTTGGCGAAGAGGTCGTCACGGGCGGGGAGGTTCTCGTCCACGGGCTCGTCGTGACCCGCGTCGTGGGCCTGGTCGATGGGAGGGGTGCTCACGCCTCCACCTTCTTCTTGTTGGTCCGGGTCGTGTGGGCCGCGATCCAGACCGCGAACCCGACGAGGCCGCCGATCCCCAGCAGCCAGGCCGCGAGGCCCTCGGGGACGGGGCCGAGGCCGCCGAGGCCGAACCCGCCGTAGCTGGGCATCTCACGCAGCGAGTAGAGGTACGCGATCACGTCGCGCTTCTCCTCGGGGGAGAGGTTGCCGTTGGCGAAGTTCGGCATGTTCTGCGGGCCGGTCAGCATCGCCTCGTAGATGTGGCGCGCGCTGGTCGAGTGCAGGTTGGGTGCGTAGCCGCCGCGCGGCATGGCGCCGCCGGAGCCCTCGAAGTTGTGGCAGGCCGTGCAGTTCGTGAGGAAGATCTGACCACCGTTGGCGATCGCCTGCTCCCGCTCGCTGTCCGACAGGCCCTCGATGCTGTAGTCGCTCTCGTCCGGGATCGCCGGGCCGGGGCCCAGCGAGGCGACGTACGCCGCGAGCGCGGCGGTCTCCTCGTCGGTGAAGGACTCGGGCTTGCTCGGCACCTGCGCGCCGGGCTGGACCATGGGCATCCGGCCGGTGCCGACCTGGAAGTCGACCGCGGCGGCACCGACACCGGCGAGCGGCGGGCCGATCTGGTTGCCGTCCTCGGTGCGGACGCCCTCGCCGTTCTGGCCGTGGCAGAAGGAGCAGCTCACCAGGAACAGCTGCCGCCCCTGGGCGACCTGGTCGGCGCTGGAGACCGTCTCGTCGGCCGAGGCGGTGGTGTTGACGAGGGCGGTGAAGATCCCGCCCGTGAGCAGCAGGCCCGCGATGATGACGAGCATGCCCGCGAGGGGGCCGCGGCGGTGCCGCGAGAGTCGACCCGCCGAGCGGTTCAGAAGTCGCACATCATGTCCTTCGGTTTCTGGGTCCGGTTCGGTTGCCGCGCGGCGCTACTACTTGACGAGGTAGATCGTGGCGAAGAGGCCGATCCACACGACATCGACGAAGTGCCAGTAGTACGACACGACGATGGCGCTCACGGCCTGCTCGTGGGTGAACTTCTTCGCGACCAGCGTCCGGCCGAGCACGAAGAGGAAGGCGATCAGCCCACCCGTCACGTGCAGACCGTGGAAGCCGGTGGTCAGGTAGAACATCGTCCCGTAGGCCGAGTCCTGGATGGTGACGCCCTCGCGGACGAGGGAGGCGTACTCGGTGGCCTGCCCGCCGATGAAGATCGCGCCCATGATGTAGGTGAGCACGAACCACTCGCGCAGACCCCAGCCCCGCACGTTGAGGACCGAGCCGGTGCGGCCGACCTGGCCACGCTCGGCCGCGAAGACGCCGAGCTGGCAGGTCAGCGAGGACAGCACCAGGATCGTGGTGTTGACCGAGGCGAACGGCACGTTCAGGACGGCGGTGTTGTCGGCCCACAGCTCGGGGCTCACCGCTCGGATCGTGAAGTACGACGCGAACAGGGCCGCGAAGAACATCAGCTCGCTGGAGAGCCAGATGATCGTGCCGACCGAGACCATGCTCGGACGGTCGTGGTGCCCGTGCAGACGGGACGCTGGGATCGCTGTTGCTGTCGCCACCAGATCATTATGTC
The DNA here is from genome assembly GCF_000620705.1 of Nocardioides sp. URHA0020. Classification (GTDB taxonomy): domain Bacteria; phylum Actinomycetota; class Actinomycetes; order Propionibacteriales; family Nocardioidaceae; genus Nocardioides. The sequence continues at coordinate 184,092 of NZ_KK211172.1, read as the reverse complement.
GTGACCGGGGAGGGAGGGCACCCCGACCCCCTCGGTTTCGGCGTCATAAAGTTCACAATGTGCTCGTCCCCGACCTCATCGCCGCCCTCGACACCGAGTCCGACCTGCCTCGGTTCACCCTCAGCACGGTCTTCACGGGGTGGTCGCTGCAGCCGGTCGCCTTCGTCCTGACGGTCTGGGTCGCCGGCCTGTACGTCTGGGGCGTCGTCAAGCTGCACCGGCGCGGGGACCGGTGGCCGATCGGCCGCACGATCTCGTTCGTGCCGGTCGGGATGGGGCTCTTCTACTTCGCGACCGCCTCCGGCCTCGGGACGTACGACGACACGCTGATCAGCGTCCACATGGTCCAGCACATGATCCTCTCGATGCTGGTGCCGATGACGCTCGCGCTCGGCGCCCCCGTGACGCTGGCGCTGCGGACGCTGCCGGCGGCCCCGCGCCGCTGGCTGCTGGTCGTCCTGCACTCCCGGGTCGCCCGGGTCCTGTCGTTCCCCCCGCTGACGTTCCTGCTGTACGTCATCTCGCCCTGGGCGCTCTACTTCTCCGGCTGGTACCCGGCCACGCTCGACTCGACGTACCTCCACGAGATGATGCACATCCACCTCGTGGTGGTCGGCTGCCTCTTCTTCTGGCCGATCGTGGGCATCGACCCGCTCCCGGGGCGGGTGGGCTACCCGTTCCGGATGCTGCTCGTCGTCCTGACGCTGCCGTTCCACGCCTTCCTCGGCGTCACGATCATGGCCGAGGAGGACATCATCGGCGGGTCGCACTACGCCGACCTGCACGACGGCCCGATGGGCAGCTGGCTGCCGGCGCCGATCGACGACCAGCACCTCGCCGGCGGCATCCTGTGGGGCTCGGGCGACCTGATCGCGCTGGTGCTCTTCGGGGTGCTCTTCGTGCAGTGGGTGCGCCAGTCGATGCAGGAGGCGAGCCGGGAGGACCGGCGCCTCGACCTGCTCGAGGCGCGCGAACGTGCCGAGGCCGAACGCGCGGCAACCGCCCGCGCGGCCGACGGTGACCGGTAGGCTCGCGAACGTGAGCGACTCGACCTCCCCGACGGCCCCGTTGAAGGTGCTCGTCTACAGCGACGACGTGAACACCCGCCAGCAGGTCATCCTGGCCCTCGGCCGCAGACCGCACCCGGACCTGCCCGAGCTCGAGTACGTCGAGGTCGCCACGGAGCCGGTCGTCATCCAGAACATGGACTCCGGCGCGATCGACCTGGCGATCCTGGACGGCGAGGCGGCGCCCGCCGGTGGGATGGGCATCGCGAAGCAGCTCAAGGACGAGATCTACCAGTGCCCGCCCGTCGTCGTGCTGACCGGCCGGCCGCAGGACGCCTGGCTGGCGACGTGGTCGCGGGCCGAGGGCGCCGTACCGCACCCGCTGGACCCGATCCAGCTGGCCGAGACGGTCGTCGCGCTGCTGCGCTCGCGCGTGCCTGCCACCACGTGAGCGCTCAGCACACGAGCTGGAGCGAGGTCCTCGGCGCCCTGGTCGCGGGCACCGACCTCGACACGACGCAGACCGCCTGGGCGATGCGGGAGCTGCTCTCCGGCGAGGCCACCCCGGCGCAGATCGCGGGCTTCGCGGTCGCCCTCCGGGCCAAGGGCGAGACCATCGAGGAGGTCCTCGGGCTGGTCGAGGCGATGTACGCCGTCGCGACCCCGCTCTCGATCCCCGGCCGCCTGCTCGACATCGTCGGCACCGGCGGGGACCGCTCGATGTCGGTCAACATCTCCACCATGGCAGCGATCGTGGCCGCCGGCGCCGGTGCGAAGGTGGTCAAGCACGGCAACCGCTCCGCGTCGTCGAAGTCCGGCTCCGCCGACGTCCTCGAGCAGCTCGGCATCCGGCTGGACCTCGCACCCGAGCGGGTCGCGGCCGTGGCCGCCGAGGCCGGCATCACGTTCTGCTTCGCGGCGACCTTCCACCCCGCGATGCGGCACGCGGCGGTCGCCCGGCGCGAGCTGGGCATCGGCACCACCTTCAACCTGCTCGGTCCGCTGACCAACCCGGCTCGCGCCGGTGCCCAGGCGATCGGCTGCGCCGACCCGCGCCAGGCGCCGGTGATGGCGGGCGTCTTCGCCGGCCGCGGTGTCGACGCGTGGGTCTTCCGCGGGGACGACGGGCTCGACGAGCTCACCACGACGACCACCTCGCGGGTGTGGCGGGTGCACGGGGGTCAGGTCACGCAGAGCGTGGTCGACCCCACGGAGCTCGGCGTCCCGCGCGGCACCACGGAGGCGCTGCGCGGTGGCGACGCCGCTCACAACGCCGACGTCGTACGCCGGGTGCTTGCGGGGGAGACGGGTCCGGTGCGGGACGCCGTGCTCCTCAACGCGGCGGCGGCTCTGGCCGTGCACGATGCGCCCACCGAGGAGCCGCAGGCAGCGCTCGCGGCGGGGATGGTCCGGGCGACCGAGGCCGTCGACTCCGGCGCGGCCCAGGCTGCGCTCGAGCGCTGGGTGGCCGCCAGCTCCTCCTGACGGCCACCGGCACTACCGCTTCGTCACCACCAGTCGGACCACGCGTGCGGTGGACCGCAGGGTCACGGTGCCGCCGAGGTAGCTCGCCTTGAGCAGGTGGGTGCCGACCTTGAGCCGCGGCACGCTGATCGCGATGCGCCCGCCCCTGCTCGAGCCGAGGGTGACCGTCGTCAGGACTCTCGAGCCCTCGGTGATCCGCACCCTGCCGACCGGCTTGGGCACGTCCTTGGCGGTGACGGTCACCTCGACGATGCCGTGCCGCGCCGCGGTGACCTTGGCCGCCCGCAGCCGTGAGGTCGTCCTCGTCGCGATCTTGCGGATCGTGAGCCCGCTGCTCGTCGCCGAGCCGGGGGAGTAGCCGGCGATGGTCGCCGTGACCCGCACCCGCAGCAGTCGGGCGGCGTCCTTGGTCTGCACCCGGTACGTCGAGCCGGTGGCGCCGGGGATGGAGACCCCGTTCGACGTCCACTGGTACTGGTAGCTGGGCGCGCCCGGCCACGTGCCGCTCCTGGCGGTCAGCACGGCGCCGACCGCGGGGGTGCCGGTGATCGACGGCGGGTTCGTGGCGTGGATGACCGCACCTAGCCCGGCAGCGATGGCGTTGCTGGTGGAGCTCCCGGACTTGTAGCCGGGCCGCGTCGCTGTCGCGCGCACCGTGACGGCCTTGCCGACGTCGGCCGTCGTGACGTCGTACGTCGGACCGGTCTCGTCCTTGACGGCCGAGCCGCCGACGTACCACTGGTAGGTCGTGGTCACCGTCTCGGCCGGCATGTTCCAGGTCGGCGGGACCAGGGTGAGCGGCGTCGCGACCTTGCCCGACCCGGAGATCGAGACCGGGATGGTCGCGACCGGGGTGTCGATGACGGAGAAGGCCCGCCAGTCCGACGTCCCCAGCGCGTGGCTCTGGGTGTCGAGGGCCGTGACCCGCCACTGCCAGGCACCGCCGGCGATCGCCGCGGTCGGGGCCCAGGCCAGCGCCGGGGTCACCTGGGTCTCCGCCACCGTGGCGGCGCCGACCAGGCGCCGCTCGAAGCGGTACTTGGTCGCCCGGGGCACCGCACCCCAGGTGAAGAGCGCGTCCGAGGGCTGGACGTCAGCGTCGACCGGTGGGGCGGCCAGCACCGGTGCCGGCCGCGTGACCGAGAAGGACCGGAGGGCGCTCCACGCGCCCGGCCGCCCGGCCGCGTCGTTGCGGCGGACCCGCCAGGTGTAGGGACCGAGGTCGGGGTCGAGCGAGTTGAGGACGTAGCCGACCCGGTTGACCGTGGCGTTCACCACCCGGTTGGCCGAGTTCGCGAGCTGGTCGTTGCCCTTGTAGACCTCGACGACGTAGCTGCCCGCGAAGTCGAGCGGGTCCCACGCCAGCACGTCGTCGCCCGGGATCGTGGCGCCCGGGACCGGTGCGGTCAGCGCCGGGGTGGGTGACTGCTTGACGAAGCTGCGCGTCGCGCTCCATGCGAGCGCGTTGCCGGACCCGTCGACCGCCTGGACCCGCCAGTAGATCGTGCCCTCGGGGTAGGTGTCGCCGAACGACGTGAAGGTCCGCTGGTCGACCACCGTGGTGGTGGTCGTCGTCGTGGGGTTGTTGGTGAAGGCGGGATCGGTCGACGTCTGCACCCGGTACTGCCGGGCCTCGGTCTCGGCCGGTGTGTCGAGCGGGGTCGCGGTGTCCGGGTCCGCGCCGTCGACGACCGCCTGGCTGTCGAGGTAGTCGGCCCACGTCAGGGTGACGTCGTCCTGGACGACCGCCTGGTCGGCGGGGGAGACCAGGGTCGCCGCCCTGCTGGTCTTGTTGAACGCGTGCGTCGCGTGCTCCGGCGCGCTGCAGTAGCCGCTGGTGGTGCACGGCGCCAGCGCCCAGTAGTACCCGGTCGCTGCTTGGTTGTCCGGGAGCGCCGCGGTGTAGGTCCACATCGTCGAGGACACCTTGATGGGCTTCTGGAAGACCGGGTTGGTCAGCTCGGGGTCGTTGGCGACGTACAGCTCGTAGTAGCCGACGTTGGGGTCCGGAGAGGTCCAGCCGAGGACGGGGGTCTGCCGCAGGTTCTGGCAGGTGGCCGGCAGGCTCGCATCACAGGCGTCGACGGACGCCCCTGCCTTCCCGAGGAGGGCGTTGCCGGTCAGGGCCGCTCGGTAGCTGGTGACCGGGACGGGCGGCAGCTCGAGGATCTCGAAGGTGCCGGTGGAGCCGGACCTCGTGACGTTGTCCGGGAGGTAGGCGTCGACCTGCCACTCGTACTTGCCGGGTGAGAGGAAGTCCGTACCGGTATCCTCGCCCGCCGGGAACTCGAACTCCGCGCCGACCGTGGTCCAGCCGATCGTCCCCTTCGGACGGACCTGGATCTCGTAGTGCTCGGCTGCGGGGACCTCGGTCCACCGCAGTGTCGGGAAGCGGTAGGACGGCGCCACGGCCGCAGGCGTCGGGGTCGGGTAGACGACGGGCGGGTCCTCCGGCGGATCGGCAGGCGCGGGCAGCACGAAGGTGCGCTGCCCGGCGGTCAGGAGGCCGGATCCGAGCCGGCCGTCCTCCGAGATGGTGCGGACGTCCCAGCGGTAGGTCCCCTCGCCCAAGCCGCGCGGAGTGAACGAGGTGGACGGGGTGGTGTAGGTCGCGGACCCGATCGTGACCCGGTACTTCGCGGCACCTGCCACCGGTGCCCACGACAGGGTGGGCACCGCGACGGTCGACCCGTTGCCCGGTCCCAGAAGCGTGACCAGGCCCGGGTCGTAGGTGAACCGGTGCACCTGGGTGTCCGAGGACAGGATGTCGGTGACCGGTGCGTTCGTCGCGAACTCGTCGGTTGCTAGCACCCGCCAGTAGTACGTGCCCAGGGCAGCCGGGAAGCAGCTGCCGCCGTCGCCCATGGCCAGCGTCGTGTGGACCGTCGTGCACGTCTTCGTGAGGTTGTCGGGTTTGAAGCTCACGTTGGGGCTGACCTGCACCGTGTACTTGCTCGCGTGCTTGACCGGCGACCACTGGAAGTAGAACGGATCGCCCACCGTGGCGTTGTCCACCGGGTAGCGCAGCACCGGCTGGTCGGGCCAGTTGCGACGGAACTGCCAGACGGGGACCTGCGACCAGTCGAGCTTGTTGCCGGCGCCGTCGACCGGGCGCACCTGCCACCAGTACTGGTCGTTGTTCAGCGTCTGCGGCGGGGAGTAGCGGGTGCCGAGGATGCCACCACGCTCGTGGACCTTGGTCAGGAACTGGGAGTCGGTCCCGATCTGCACGTCGTAGCTCTTGGCGCCGGCGATCGGCGCCCAGTCGAGGACGACGTCCTGGACGTTCTGGTTCTCGTCGTTGTCCGGCGCTTGCGGGTCGTCACCCGGGCCCGACAGCCCGAGGACCGTGTAGGTGCGCGAGCTCGACCAATCGGTGTAGATGCCGTCGCCGAGCTGCGCCCGCACGTGCCAGAAGTACGGCGCCGGCGGCTGCAGGTCGACGATGAGGGTCGTGCTCTCCGTCGTCTTGCTCGAGGTCTGGTCGGTGAAGTGGGGGTCCTTGCCGTACTGCACCTCGTAGCCGTCGGCGCCGGCGACGGGCTCCCAGGTCAGTGTCGGAGGGGACTGCGGCTGGGCGAGCTGGGCGCCGTCGCCCGGACCGGTGACCACCGGCGGTGACAGGGTGGAGCGGGAGAAGTCCGCGGTGCTCCAGGCATCGCCGGAGCCGTTGACCCGGACCCGCCAGTAGAGCGCGCCGCTCGGCAGCTGGCGAGCCGGGGCGTACTGGTGGTTGACGGTGGTGATGCTGACGAGCGTCGAGCCGAACTCCGCGCTCGTCGACACCTGCACGTCGTACTTCGCGGCTCCCGGGACCCGGTCCCAGCTCAGGACCGGGGTGGAGGCGACGGCCTCACCGCCGGCCGGCGCCAGACCCGTCGGGGCCTCCAGGGCGAGCGCCGGTGCGGCGCCGACCAGACCGAGCCCGGCGCTGACCACGATGGAGACCAGCAGAGCGGCGAGCACGCGCGTACGAGACCGGGCAGTGGGCACGGTTGTTCCTCTCCCGAAGACCGAGTCGCGACGGTACGACGGCGCTGCCGTCCGCCACGCTGCTCAGCGTCGAAGATGGCCTGCCCGGGCCACGGGGTCTGACCGTTTGGCCGACCCCGGGCGCTCAGTCGAGCCCGAGGGAGAACGCCGACTCGAGGTCGTGGCGGGAGTAGGCCCGGAACGCGATGTGGGTCTCGGTGGCCTGCACGCCGGGGACCTTGTTGAGCCGGTCGGCCACCACCGAGGCCACGTCGTCGTGGTCGCGCACCCGGACCAGCGCGATCAGGTCGATCTGACCGGTCACCGAGTAGACCTCGCTGATCCCGTCGAGCGCGGCGATCGCCTCGGCGACCTCCGGGATCCGGGCGACGTCGGCCTTCACGAACACGATGGCGGTGATCATGGCGCCAAACTAGCCGACCGGGGCATCCGCGGCGTCGGTCGGGCGATGCAGGAGGACGAGCGCCTTGGACCGGTGCAGCACCGTCCACCCCTGCGTGGTCCGCAGCGCGTAGGCCAGCGGTGAGTCCGTCCTCAACAGGGCGTAGTCCACCCCCATCTTGCTCACCGCAGGGATCCAGCCCTTCTCGAGCCTCGGGACGTCGGTGTTGCGGTCGAGCTCGGCCGTCGTGAACGTGTCGCCGTAGCCGTGGGAGGTCAGGTCGAGGTTGGGGTAGCGCCACATCAGGTACCCGCCCCAGACCCACTCGTCGAGCACCGGTGTCCCGGCGGGAAGCGCGCTGAGCGTCTGGTCCATCCAGGCGGGCTGCACCGGGGGCGCATCCGAGGTCCGGGGGACGGCGATCGCCAGCACGACGAGGGCGAGTGCGTACGCCAGCGCGACGGCGGTCCGCTCGACCCGGCCCGGAGCGGTCCTGGGGCCGCTCGGCACCTGCAGGGCGAGGGCGGCGAGCGGCACCATCATCGCCGCGCTGACCGGGACGGTCCGGTTGGAGTAGACGGCGAAGCCGGCCGCCAGCAGCAGCATCAGCACGTCGAACCACGGCGTCCGGTCGCGGCGGAGCAGCACCGTGACGGTGAGGGCGAGCAGGACCAGGAGCGCCAGGCAGCTCGGGGTGGTGAAGCGCGGCGGATCCCACTCGGAGAAGTACTGCGCCCGGGAGCTGACCAGCAGCACCGCCGAGTAGAGCGCGGGGCCGACGGGCGTGAGGCCGGCGGCGACCAGGGACAGCAGCGGCACCAGCAGCCGCTGCCTCCAGGCGGCCCGGTCGTGGTCGAGCAGCAGCCCGACCGCGGCGACCGCACCGATCACGATCCCGACCGGCCACATCCCGTGGGACATGGCCCAGACCCAGGTCATGGGCACCATCAGCCAGGGTGCGGTGCCGTCGCGACGGGCCCGCAGCCACAGGGCCATCGTGACCGCGATCAGGATGTAGCTGATCACCTGGGGGCGCATGGTGAGGCCGGGCAGGGACGCGATCAGGGCGAACACGGTGACCGTGGCGGCGATGATCGCCGAGGCCTGTCGCCGGGCCACGAGGTAGAAGACGATGACGAGCGTGCAGAGCTGGAGGCCGGAGAGCCAGGCGACCCCGGCCAGTCCGAACCAGTCCTCGGCCCTGGCCATCACCACCTCGGGCAGCCACTGGGTCGGCACCCAGTCGGCGGTGGCGTACGTCGTCACCGATCCCGGGTGGCGCAGCGACCAGTCGGTCAGGAACTCGTGGCCGAAGCGCAGGTGGAAGTAGGTGTCGAAGTTGGTGAGTGGGATCGCCGCCAGGCGCACGGCCGCGAGCAGGCAGCCGAGGAGCAGCAGGAAGGGGAGCACCGACCTCGTGAGCACGGGGACGACGCTGCGGCGCGGCCGGTCCGGCGTCGTCGCGACGTCCGTGTCCGGGTCCGGCGCCAGCGTTGCAGACACGGGTGGTCCTCTCTCGTGGTCGCGGCCACGCTAGAAGACCCGGGAGTCGAGCAGGACGCCGCAGCGGGGCGATGGCCCGCGGTGACTAGGAGATATGGCCACTCGGCCGACACGGGCGTAGTGGACAGCCGGTCAGCGAGCGGGCTGGTGCACGGGGGTCAGGCTGCGCCGGTCGTCGAAGGGCACCAGCGAGAGCCGGGACTGGTTGACGGCGTCGTGCACGGCGAGGTGGCGCGTCGCGCCGGCCACCGGGCAGGTCCACTCGCCGTCGACGTCGACGAGGCGGATGCCCGGGGACTCCAGCCAGCGCAGGATCTTCTCGCTCTCCTCCGCCGTCGCGGCCGGCACGGGGCCGGGTCCGGTGCGGACGGTCTCGGCAGACTGCCGCAGGGTGTCGACGTAGCCGACGGCGTCGGCGCCGGGCGGGATCACGCCGGCCGCGGCCAGCCGACCGTGGCGGACGACGTGGACCTCCCACCGCCCGGCGTCGTCGCGTCGGACGGCCACGATCTCGGAGCACCGGGTGAGCGCGGAGAGCCGCTGGGTGCGGGCGGCTGCTCGCACGAAGGCGGCGAGCCGGTCGCGGTGGTGGCTGGCCTCCTCAAAGCGCTCGTCGTCGGCCAGCGCCGCCATCCGGGCGTTGATCGCCTCGACCACCTCGTCCGGGCGGCGCAGCAGGGTGTCGCGCAGCTGGCGCACGACCACGGCGTACGTCGCCTCGTCGACGCTGCCGTCGCAGGGCGAGAGGCAGCGGCCCATCTCGGCGAGCACGCAGGCGCTGCGCCCCACCACGGGCTGCCGGGACATCCGGTCGGAGCACTGCCGGATCGGGAAGGTGTCGTGCAGGGCGGCCAGGCACTTCTCCGCGGTCTTCTTCGACGAGAAGGGCCCGAGGTAGTCGGCGTCGTCGTCGAGCACGCGGCGCACCAGCGACAGCCGGGGCCAGGGCTCGCGGGTCAGCTTGATGAAGTGGACGCGCTCGGGGAACCGGGAGCGCCGGTTGTAGCGCGGCTTGTGCTCGGCGATCAGCCGCAGCTCTCGCACCTCGGCCTCGAGCGGGGTGGCGCACTCGATGCCGTCGACGACGCTGGCGATGCCGACCATCTCGCCCATCCGGGACCGGGTCTCGGAGGCCGTGAAGTAGGAGCGGACGCGGGTGCGCAGGTCGCGCGAGGTGCCGACGTACAGCACCCGGGCCCGGTCGTCGCGGAAGAGGTAGACGCCCGGGGCGTGGGGGAGTCCCTCGGCGAGGTGCCGCTTGCGCCGCTGGGCGGTGGTGACGCGCGAGGAGAAGGTCTGCAGCTCCTCGAGGGTCAGCACGCCGACCCCGCCCAGCCGCTCCATCAGCCCGTGCAGCACGTCGACCGTGGCGCGGGCGTCGTCGAGCGCGCGGTGGTTGGGCGTGGTCGAGGAGTTGAAGAGCCGGGCGAGCGAGGAGAGCTTGCAGTTGGGGGCGTCGTCGCGGGTGATCACCCGGCGCGCCAGCCTGGCGGTGTCGAGCACCTCGAACGTCGGCCAGGCGCGGCCCTGCTGCTCGGCGAAGTAGCGCAGGAACCCGACGTCGAACGGCGCGTTGTGGGCGACCAGCACGCACCCGGCGGCGAACTCGAGGAACGCGGGCAGGGCCGACTCGATCGGGGGGGCACCCGACACCATGCCGTTGGTGATGCCGGTGAGGACCGCGATGAAGGCGGGGATCTCGGTCCGCGGGTTGACCAGGGTCTGGAACTCGCCCAGCACCTCGCCACCGCGCACCTTGACCGCGCCGATCTCGGTGATCATCGAGCCGCCCTCGGCCGAGCCGCCGGTCGTCTCGAGGTCGACGACGCAGAAGGTCAGGTCACGCAGCGGACGCCCCAGCTCGTCGAAGCTCCGCTGCACCTCCCAACCGCTCATGCCGTCGACGCTAGAGGCGGCCACCGACAATCGGACGGCGCCGCGCGGGACCCGGTCGTAGGCTGGGGTCTGACCACCGAGGCGGTGGAGGAGGTGCGATGACGACGATCCCGGACAGCGGGCAGCGCTGGCGTTGCGCCGGCTGCGGCAACCTCACCCGCTTCGACGTGACCCGCACCCGCCGCACGACCGAGTTCTGGCACTTCGACCTCGCCGGCGAGCACCGGGTCGAGGAGACCGAGCTGCGGACCGAGTCGGTCGAGCAGGTGACCTGCCGCTGGTGCGGCCGCTCCGACGCCATCGAGCTGGTGGCCGGCTTCGAGTCCGTCGGCGCCGACCTCGAGCCGAGCTGACGGAGCCGTCGTGTCCTCATCCCAGCCGCTCCCGCTGGCCGGGCTCCCCGAGCCGGTCCGCACGCGCGTCGTCGCCCAGGTGTCCGACGTGCTGCCCGACGTACCCACCCTGCCGCCGGCCGTACGACGGGTGGCGTCGTTCGCGCCCGCCCGCCGGGCCCGCCTCGGAGCCAGTGCCATCGTCGACGCTCTCGCCGACGACGAGGTGCGCGAGCGGGTCGGGGTCCAGGTCGCGGCGCGCGCCGAGCCCGACGACGCCGACGACGTCGCGGTGGTCGCGCGGGCGTGGCTGACCCGTCCCGACGGCTGGGAGGGTGTCGTCAGCGAGCGGCTCGCCCGGATCGAGGAGTCCGCTGCGGTCGGTGAGAGCCGGGACCGCGAGCTGGAGCGCCTGCGCAAGCGGCTCGCCGACGCGGAGCAGGCCGTGCGCGAGCTGCGTGCGGCCCAGCTGGCTCGCGAGGAGAGCCTCCGCGAGGAGCACCAGGCCGAGCACGCGACCCTGCGGCGCCGGCTCGGCGAGGCCCGCGCGGCCGAGCGCGAGGCCACGACCCGCGCCGACCGGATGGACGCCGAGCTGGCGACGGGTCGGACCGAGGCGTCGACGCGGATCGCGGCGCTCGAGAAGGAGAACCGGCAGCTGAGGGCGCAGGTCGAGCGCCACGACGCCGACGGTGTCCAGGCCCGGCGCGACGCCCGCTCCGAGCGCGACGAGGCCACCGTGCGAGCCCGGCTCCTGCTCGAGTCCGTGATCGACGCGGCCACCGGGCTGCGGCGCGAGCTCGCGCTGCCCGCGATCGAGGGGGCTCCCGCCGACCGCGTCGAGGCCGACGTGGCCGCGAGCGGGGTGCGGGTCCCGAGCTCGGCCGGTGCGCTGGGGGCGGCCGACCCGGGGCTGCTGGAGCAGTACCTCGCGATGCCACGCTCCCGCCTGATCGTCGATGGCTACAACGTCAGCAAGCGGGCCTGGCCGAGCTCGTCGCTGGAGGCGCAGCGCAACCGGCTGGCCGGCAGCCTGGCGCCGCTCGTCGCTCGCACCGGGGCGGAGACGACGGTGGTCTTCGACGCCGCCGAGACCGATCACCGGCCGCCGGTCGTCGCGCCGCGCGGCGTACGCGTGCTCTACAGCCCGCGCGGCGTGATCGCCGACGACGTGATCCGCGACCTCGTGGCCGTGGAGCCCACGGGCCGCGTCGTGCTCGTCGTCACCGCGGACCGCGAGGTCGCCGTGGACGTGGCTCGCGACGGCGCCCGCGTGGTGGACCCCGACGCCCTGCTCGGCCTCGTCGCCCGCTGACCTCGTCGCCTCGCCGGGCGACTGTCGGTGGGCCCTGTCACCGTTCCTGTCATGAGCACCAGAATCGACTGCGACACCTGCGAGGTGCGCGGCCTGCACTGCCACGACTGCGTGGTCACCGTCCTGCTCGGCCCACCGCCCGAGCTCACCTTCGACGACGACGAGCAGCGGGCCCTCGACGTCCTGGCCGAGGGCGGGCTCGTGCCGCCGCTCCGGCTGGTCCGGCCGGTCGACCCGCCGCACATGGAGTCCGCGTGACACGGCTGCTGTGACTGCTGTGACTTCTGGGGCAAGCGTGACTGATGTGACGCCTCGGTGGCAGTTCCGACCGGTCGTGCACAAACTCACCGTTAAATCCGGGCGCGTCCCGGCCCGAAAGTTTGGTCGCGCCGCAGGTCTCCGACTAACCTCAGCCGTTCAGGTGGCCGGTGAGTGGATCACGAGGATCCGCGCGGCCACCGCGCTGAGTCCCAGCTCTCGACCTGTCGAGGTGCTGGGAGCCGGGGAACCATCGGTGGCGGGTCCGCTCGCTGCCAGGGGTGAATCTCCGAGACGGTGACGGCACGTGTGCCGGGACCCGATCGGAGTAGGGCAAATGTCGTGCCCGAATCCGTCAGCTCACCCGGTAGGCGTACGACGTACAAGGAGAACTCCTGCTCGTGCTGCAGAAGAGCCGGAAGCGATTCATCACCATTCTCTCGGGTTGCGCCATGATCGCGGCGGTCGGCTTCATGCCGTCCTCGCCGGCCCAGGCCGAGCCGAGCATCGACGACGTCCAGAAGCGCGTCGACCACCTCTTCCACGAGGCCGAGCAGGCCCAGGAGCGGTACAACGACGCGAAGATCGAGCTGCGCGACCTCCAGGGTGACCTGGCCTCGCTGCGGTCCGACCAGGCGCGCCAGGACCATGCGTTCGAGGACGTCCGCGACCAGGTCCAGGACTCCATCGTGCGTCAGTACGAGGGGCAGAGCCTCTCCAACGTCGGCCAGGTCGTCGTCTCCGACGACCCGACGAGCTTCCTGGCCCAGCTCTCCACGATGTCGGCCTACAACGACCTCCAGTCGCAGCTCTACGACACGTACGCCACCGAGTCCGACGCGCTCCAGATCCGCAAGCACGCGACCGCGAAGCGGGCCGCCGACGTCGCGAAGACCGAGAAGAAGCTCGCCGCCGAGAAGGCGGTCGTCGACGACCGGCTCGCCGAGGCCAAGACGCTGCTCAACGGGCTCAAGGACAAGGAGCGCGAGGAGATGCTCTCGCGCGGCTCCGTCCGGGTCCCCTCCGACGTGCCCGCCTCCGGCCGGGCCGCGGCAGCGGTCAAGTACGCGCTCGCGCAGGTCGGCAAGGCCTACGTGTTCGGCGCCGCCGGTCCCGGCGCCTTTGACTGCTCGGGCCTGACCATGCGGGCCTGGGGCGCGGCCGGCGTCGGCCTGCCCCACTCCTCCAGTGCGCAGTACAACACCGGCACCCGGGTCGCCGAGGGCGACCTGCAGCCGGGCGACCTGGTCTTCTACTACAGCCCGATCAGCCACGTCGGGATGTACATCGGCAACGGCATGATCGTGAACGCCGAGAACCCGGGTGCTGGGGTCCGCGTCACCAGCCTGCACGCCATGCCGTACGTCGGCGCCGTCCGTCCCGGCTGAGGCTTCCTGGGCCTCGCCCGGCACAATGCCTGGGTGAGCGTTGACCCCGACCAGCCATCTGTGGCCGGTCGCCCCCGATGGTGGGCGACCGGCCCGGTGCTGTGGGGTGGAGCGCTGTCCCTCCTGGTCGCCACCGGCCTCCTCGCCTGGTCGCTGACCAGCGACGGCACGTACGTCGCTCCGACGCCGCGGTCGGCCCGGCCGAGCGTCGACCCGACGCTCGCCGGCAGCACCCTGGCGGCGTTCGAGCGCGCCGTGCGCGACGGGGACGACGACGCCGCCCGGGCGCTCGCGCCGAGCGACGACCCGGCGGCGGGTGACCGCCTGGCCGACCTGGTCGCCAACGCAGCCGCGCTGCGCATCGGTGACTTCACCCTGCGCTACGTCGACGACGACGGTGCGCCGACCTCCGACGGCGCCTGGGGCGCGGCGGTCGACGCGACGTGGCGCTTCCGGGGCTTCGACACGGTCTCCGCCCGCGCCGAGGTCGAGGCGCACCTGGTCGACGACGGTGACCGGGTGGCACTGACCGGCTTCGGCGGCGGTGACCGGGTGTCGCCGGTCTGGCTGTCCGGCCCGGTCCAGGTGCGCCGTACGCCGTCCACGCTCGTGGTGGTCGCGGGCACGTCGGCCGACGCGGACCGCTACGCGACCCGCGCCGAGGCGGCCGTGCCGGTCGTACGCCGGGTGCTGCCCGGCTGGCGCACCGGGCTGGTCGTGGAGGTGCCGTCGTCGACGACCGCACTCGAGCACGCGCTCGGAGCGGCGGACGGGGACTACGACCAGATCGCCGCGGTCACGACCTCGGCCGACGGCTCGACCGCGCCGGACGCGCCGGTCCACGTCTTCGCCAACCCGGAGGTCTTCGGGAGCCTGCGTCCGACCGGCGCCCAGGTGGTGATGAGCCACGAGACCACCCACGTCGCCGCCGGCGCGTGGGACAGCCGCACCCCGCTGTGGCTGCTGGAGGGCTTCGCCGACTACGTGGCGCTGCGCGACGTCAACCTCCCCGTCCAGCGGTCCGCGGCCCAGATCATCGCCGTCGTGCGCAAGGGCGGGCTGCCGCGCCGACTGCCCGACGCGGCGGCCTTCGGGGCCAGCACGCCGCGGCTGGGCGCGACGTACGAGAGCGCCTGGCTGGCCTGCCGGCTGATCGCCGCGCGCACGGGAGAGAGCGCACTCGTCGCGTTCTACCGGGCCGTGGACCGGGGGCGCCCGGTCGGGGCCGCGCTGAGGTCGGCGACCGGCCTGTCCCTGCCCCAGCTGACCGGCGACTGGCGCCGGCAGCTGCGGGAGCTGGCCCGATGAGCGAGCGTCGCGTCGCCCTGGTCGTGACCGCGGTCGGCGGCGTCGCCTTCGTGGTGCTCGCGGCGCTGATGGTGCCGTGGCACCCCGTCCCCGGCGGGACCCCCGACCCGGCGCCGGCGACGTCGGTCTTCACCGCCCGGCAGATCGCGCGCGCCGAGGACTACGCGCACTGGGCGCGGATCTGGAGCTGGAGCTCGCTGGCGGTCTCGCTGGTCGTCTCCTGCGTGCTGGGGTTCACCCGCTGGGGACCGCGGCTGGTCGGTCGGCTGCCCGGGTGGTGGTGGGTGCGCGTGGTGCTCGCGGTCGCTGCGGTCGTGCTGGTTGGTCGGATCATCACGCTGCCGTTCGCGGTCCTGCTGAGGCGCCACGTGCTGGACAACGGCCTCAGCAACCAGGCGTGGAGCGGGTTCGCGGCCGACCTGGTGCGCACGGAGGCGGTCCAGATCGTCGCCACCTCGGTGCTGCTGGTCGTGCTGGTCGGCTGTGCCCGACGGTGGCGACGCGCGTGGCCCGCGGTCGCCGGAGGTCTGCTGGGTGGTCTGGTGCTGCTGGGGTCGTTCGTCTACCCGGTGCTCGTCGAGCCGATCTTCAACGACTTCACCTCGCTGCCCGAGGGCACCCTGCGCACGCAGGTCCTCCAGCTCGCCGAGACCGAGGGCGTGCCGGTGAACGACGTGCTGGTGGCCGACGCGTCCCGGCGTACGACGACGCTCAACGCCTACGTGTCCGGCTTCGGCAGCACCCGCCGCGTCGTCCTCTACGACAACCTGGTCGACGACGTGCCGCGCGACGAGGCACTGTCGGTGGTCGCCCACGAGCTCGCCCACGCCAAGCACGACGACGTGCGCACGGGGTCCCTGCTCGGGTCCGCGGGCGCGGTCTTCGGGGTCGGCCTGCTGGCGCTGGTGATGGGGGCGCTGGCGGGCCGGGGCCGGCCGTCGATGCGTGAGCCGGCCGCCGTGCCGCTGGTGCTCGCTCTGTTCGCGATCGGCACCCTGCTCTCCTCGCCGGTGCAGAACGCCATCAGCCGCGAGATCGAGACCCGGGCCGACGTCGACGCCCTCCTGGTCACGCGGGACGCCGCCTCGTTCGAGGCGGTGCAGCGGGAGCTCGCCCTGCGCTCGCTCGCCGACCCCACGCCGCCCGCGCTCTCCCAGCTCTGGTTCGGCTCGCACCCGATCGGCCTCACCCGGATCGCCATCGCCAGGCAGCTGGCCGAGCGCGGCTTCTGACCCCGGCGGGCCGCCGGGACGATCGGCGTGACGGTATGGCCCGAATGGACTACTGCGGTCGAGACCATCGCCCGATCCCGCTCAGCCGCGGGCCGGAGCAGGATGACAGTCATGGGGCATCGCCCCTCCCCGGATTGGCCGGGTCATCCGAGAAGGGACCACTTCACATGCTCGAGCACTTCCGCAACCTGCTTCAGGCCCGCCGCGTCGACCGCGACGAGGCCGGCGCCTCCGCCGTCGAGTACGGCCTGCTCGTCGCCGGCATCGCCGCGCTGATCGTCGCCGTGATCTTCCTCTTCGGCGGCATGATCAAGAACACCTTCTCGGACACCTGCACCACGATCCAGTCGGGTCAGACCAGCACCGCCGGTCACACCTCGTCCGCGTGCAGCTGATCTGAGCAGAAGACTTCGGCCGTGGTCCGCTACCCCCGCAACGCGGACCACGGCCGGAACACATTTCGGGACCACTAGCAGGAGGCACCATGCACGTCCATGACGAGCGCGGCAGCTCTGCCGTCGAGTACGGCCTGCTGGTGTTCGGCATCGCGGCCGTGATCGCCTCCGTGGTGTTCCTGCTGGGCGGAAGCGTCCGCGACACCCTCTTCGACCCGGGCTGCGACGAGCTCGCCGGTCACCTCGCCGCCGCGCACGGTGGCAGCACGAGCTGCCAGAACTGACCCGACTGCGCCGAGCGGCCGCTCAGACGCCGATGGTGTCCACGCTCGACAGCAGACCCGTGCGCATCGCGATCACGATCGCCTGGGCGCGGTTGGCGGCGCCCAGCTTCTGGTAGATCCGTGCGACGTGCGTCTTCGCCGTCGAGCGGCTGATGTAGAGCTCCGCGGCCAGCTCGCCGATGCCGAGACCGTCGGCCAGCAGGCGCAGGATCTCGGTCTCCCGGTCGGAGAGACGACCGCCGTCGCGAGCGGCCCGACGGCCGAGCGCCTGGAGCAGGCCCGTCGCTGCGAACGATCGCGGCGACACGACCGAGCGGCGGGCCGCGTTGACGACGTCGGAGGACGGGGCGTCCTTGCCGACCAGCGCCGATGCACCCGCATCCATCGCGGCGAGCAGCGGCCGGTCGCCGGTGTGCATGGTGAGCACCACCAGGCCGGTGCGGTCGTTGCCGCGGCGTACTGCGCGCACGATGTCGATGCCGGTCCCGTCGGGGAGCTGGAGGTCGGTGACGACGACGTCGGGACGCAGCTCGGCGTACGCCGCCATCGCCTCCGCGACGTTGCAGGCGACGCCGACGACGGTGAGGTCCGGCTCGCGCTCGAAGACGCCGCGCAGTCCGGCGCGGACCAGGTCGTGGTCGTCCACGAGCAGCACCTTGACGGGGGGCGCCTCGGGGGGCTGGGTCATGCGGAAACCCTTCCTGGGTGCGACTCGGTGCCCGAGTCGAGATCGTTGGTCACGGACGCACCGGGCGCCCGCACCTTGAGCACCACGCCGCCACCGGGGCGGGAGGTGAGCGTGAGGTCGGCGCCGATCAGGCCGGCGCGCTCGCGCATGATCTGGAGGCCGTGCGAGTCGGCACGGGGGGTGCCGAGCCCACAGCCGTCGTCGCTGACGGTGACCTCGGCGTACGGCGCCTCGACCCGGCAGGTGATCCAGATGGAGCGCGCCTGCGAGTGGCGCACGGCGTTGGTGATCGCCTCCTGCCCGATGCGCAGGAGCTCGGACTCGACCTCGGGCCGCAGCCGGGCGCCGGTCTCGTCGACGCGCACGTGGAACGTGATGCCGGTGAGCGTCTCGACGTTGCGCGCCATGTCCTCCAGCGCGGCGCCGAGGCTCTGGCCCGGCCCGGTGTCGGTGCGCAGCTCGACCAGGGCGCGGCGCAGGTCGACCAGGACCGCGCTCAGGAAGCCGCGGAGCTGGTCGAGCAGCTGCGACTGCTCGACCGGGTCGGGGTGGCCGTTGATGGCATCGAGCAGGTAGCCGACCGACGCGAGGTCCTGGGCGACGCCGTCGTGGATCTCGCGGGCCAGCCGACGTCGCTCGGCGACGGTCGCGGAGTTGCGGAAGCGGGTGAAGAGCAGGGCGGTCTCGAGCACGACCGCGTCGTCCTCGAGGCCGCTCGCCAGCCGCTGCAGCCGCTCGTCGAGGGCGATCCGGTCGACGGTGGGGGAGAGGTGGCCCGAGACGACGGCGACGACGCGACCCTCGCTGGTGAGGGGGAGCGCGAAGGAGTGGCCCGCGACCGCCGGCCGACCGGTCCCGGCCGCCTGCACCGCGAGGTGGGTGCTGGTCGCCGCGGACGCGCCGGCCACCCACACCAGGGCGCCGTCGTTCGGCGCCTGCAGGGCCAGTCCACGGGCCGGCAGGTCGGCGGCCCCGAGCGAGGCGCTCAGCCGGTTGAGCAGGTCGGTGCCGAGGACCTCCGGCTCGAGCGGGGAGCCGAGCCGGTCGGAGACCGAGGCGAGCTGGTGGATGAGCGACTGCGCGCTGCGGTGCGCGGAGATCTGGTCGGTCCCGAGCAGCGTGCTGTGCAGCGCGGCACCGATCAGCCCGAAGCCGAGGCCCGTCAGCATCCAGGTGAACGTGGTGCTGGCCAGCGGGAGGGTCATCGCGTCGGTCAGCGAGGCGGTCGTGACGAAGGCGCCGGTGCAGGTGGCGAGGGCGAGCAACCCGGCCCGGGCACCGAGCAGGATGGCCGCGGTGGCCGGCGGGATGGCCAGCACCCCGAGGATGCCCGAGCCCGACGCCGGCGCGAGCTGGCAGGTCGTCGCGCAGACCAGACCGACGAGGCCGGCACTGACGAGCTCGATGGTGAAAACGCCTCGCATCCGTCGGTGCTCGGCCGCCTGGGTGGCGACCCAGACGAGCCCGACGGCCAGGACGCCGAGGAGGACGGCACGGTCGCCGGACGAGAGCGCCGGGGCGAGGACCGCGAGCAGGCCGAAGATCCGCGCGATGCCGGCCATGCCGTGACGGCGGTGGGCCGACGTCGCCGAGGCCGTCGCACGCGGGTGCATCAGAAGGACGCCATGATCGAGATCGCCGCGGGTCCCATGACGGCGATGAAGAGGCACGGGAGGATGCAGAAGATCAGCGGCACGGTGATCTTGACCGGCACCTGCTGCGCGCGCTGCTCGGCCCGCTGGCGGCGGCGCACCCGCATCTCGTGCGACTGGGTGCGCAGCACCTGGGCGATGGGGATGCCGAAGGAGTCGGCCTGCGCCATGGCTCCCACGAACGACCGCACGTCCACGACGTTGCTGCGCTCGCTGAGGGCCCGCAGCGCGTCACCACGGCCCATGCCGATCTGCATCTCGTGGAGCATCCGGTTGAACTCGTCGGCCAGCGGGCCTTCAGTCCGGCGAGCCACCTGCTGGATCGCGGCGTCGAAGCCCAGTCCGGACTCCACGCAGATCGTGAGCAGGTCGATCGAGTCGGGGAGCTCCCGCTGCATCTGCTCGGTGCGCTCGTAGGTGCGCTGGTAGAGGTAGAGGTTGGGGCCGAACCAGCCGACCGCTGCCCCGATCGCGAGGAGCGCGATCCGCGTGGTCGGGGAGGTCCCGAGCACGAGCGAGGCGGCCAGCGCGACGGTGAAGGCGACGGCAGTGCACAGGACCTTGGCCGAGACGACCCGGTCGACCGTCCAGCCCGCCGGGTTGCCGGCAAGGTCGAGCTTGTGGCGGATCCGGTCGCTCGAGTCGGCGCCGGTCAGGCGTCGGCCGACGGCCAGTGCTCGTCGACGCAGCGGTTCGATGATCCGCTCGCCGAAGGGCGGGTCCACCTCCCGCGTGAGCTCGACCGGGGCAGGCGAGGTGATCGACTCCAGGACGGCGATCGAGCGGGCCACGCCTCCGGGTTGCACGCCGGGGCGCAGGGCCACCGACACGAGGGCCAGGGCCACGCCGACCAGGCCGACCCCCAGCACGAAGAGCAGGATCATCTCAGACCTCCACCTTGATCAGCTTGCTCATCCAGAAGACGCCGACGAAGAGCAGGAGGCTCGCGCCGCCGAGCATCACGAGGCCCATGGGCGTCGTGAAGAGCGGCATCACGTAGTCCCGCTGGGTCAGCAACAGGTAGACGAGGAAGAGCGGCGGCAGCCCGCCGAGCACGTACGCCGACAGCTTGCCCTCCGCGGCGAGGGCCGCGACCTGGCGGCGCATGTACTCACGCTCGCGCATCGTCGCTGCCACCGTCCCGAGGAGCTCGGCCAGGTTGCCGCCGATGGGGCGCTGGATTCGGATCGCCATGACGACCCACGCCAGGTCTTCGCTCACGAGGCGCTCGGCGACGCCCTCGAGAGCGTCCTCGAGGTCGACACCGAGGCGGGTCTCGACCAGGGCCCGGCGGAACTCCGAGGCGATCGGCTCGATGCCCTCCTTGACGATGGTGTCGGCCGACTGCGAGAGCGACAGGCCGGCCTCCAGGGCCCCGGACATCAGCTGCAGCGCGTCGGGCAGGGCGGCGTTGAAGGCCTTGCGCCGGCGGGTGCGTCGGATCCCCAGGAAGATCCAGGGACCGAAGACGCCGAGTGCCAGGCCGATCGCGCCCAGGACCACGCCCCCGAGCAGCAGCCCGAGCAGGGTGGCGGCCACCGCGATCGCGGCGTGGACCAGCAGCCACTCCGGCGGCCGGAGCTCGCTGCCCGCACCCTCGAGGCGCAGGCCGATGCGCTCCTCGAGACCGCGGTTGCGGCTGAGCATCCGGGTCGCGGCCTCGCGCACGGGGGCGAGCGGCTCCACCTGTCGGGACTGCGTGGCGCCCTGCTGGCCGCCGATGTACGCCGCGACGCGCTCGGCGGGAGTGATGGCCTTCGGCGCCGCCGGCACGAGCAGCAGGAGCAGCAGCAGGAGCGCGACCCCGACGGCCGCGATGCCGGCGTACACGACCCACGAGGGCGGGTCGAACGAGCTCACGGCGACGGCGGCTGCGGACACCGAGGAGGACGACGTCTGCTGCTCGCGCACGGTCGTGTACGCCGTCGCCTCGAGCGGTGCGCCGTCCGTCGGCAGCGTGACGGTCACGTTGGCCTCGGTCGCCGTGACGGCGTCGGGCACGGTGACGGTGACGAGCACCTGACGTCCGAGGGCGTCGGCCTCCCGGGTGAACGCTGCGGCGAGCGCGTCCGGCCGGGCGCTGATGACCTGGCCGTGGCCGGCGGCCGCGAGCGTCGCGAGCGAGGGGTCCCGCGAGTCGATCGACACGGCGTCGAGCAGCACCTCGCTCTTCTTGAGCGATGCCGTGACCTCTGTGACGGGAGTGTCGGTGGTGTCGGCGCCGTCGGAGAGGACGACCAGCGAGCGCTGCCCGTCATCGCCGGCCATGGCGATCGCGGCCTCGACGCCCTCGAACAGGTGCGTGCCCTTGCCGAGCTCGAGGCCCTTGATCACCGAGCGGGCCTCGTCGCGGTCCAGGCTCGGCTCCAGGGGACTGGAGACCTCGCCGTCGAAGCTGACGACCCCGACGTACACGTCGGCGGGGACCGTGCCGAGGAAGGTCAGGGCGGCGTCGCGCGCGGCGGCCGCGCGCTCGCCCTTCATCGAGCTGCTGGAGTCGATGGCGAGGACCACCGTGCGCCGCACCCGGCCCGTGTCGCCGGCCGGCTCGGCGTCAGCGGTGGCGTCCTTGCCGTCGACCTGCACGGTCACGGCATCGAGGTCCACCGTGACCTTCGGGGGCACGGCCACCAGCACGCTGAGCCGGCCGTCGGCCGCCTCGACGTGGGTGACCCCGGCCCCGGAGTCGTCGGCTGCTGCTGCCGCCGGCCCCGCAACTAGCGGCCCTGCGACGCAAGCACCAGCGAGGACGCACGCGAGTGCCGCGCGCGCCGTACGCCGCGCTCTCCGGAGCCGGGGTGTCTGTGAGGTCATCGCGTCACCCGGCGGTCGCGAAGATCATCGGGTCGACGTGGACGTTGGACTCGTGCAGCTTGTCCAGCAGCTTGGGCCGCAGCCCGGTCGAGCGCAGCCGGCCGAGCACGCGCCCGTCGTTGTCGTAGCCCTGCGAGTGGTCGAAGACGAAGATGTCCTGGAGCGTGATGATCTCGCCCTCCATGCGCTCCACCTCGGTCACGTGGGTGATGCGTCGGCTGCCGTCGCGGAAGCGGGACTGGTGCACGATCAGGTCGACCGCGGAGGCGACCTGCTCGCGGATCGCGCGGATGGGCAGGTCCATGCCGGCCATCAGCACCATCGTCTCGACGCGCGACAGCGTGTCGCGGGGACCGTTGGAGTGCACGGTGCAGATGGAGCCGTCGTGGCCGGTGTTCATGGCCTGGAGCATGTCGAGCGCGGAGGCGTCGCGGACCTCGCCGACGATGATCCGGTCGGGCCGCATGCGCAGGCTGTTCTTGACCAGGTCGCGGATCGTGACCGCGCCCTTGCCCTCGATGTTGGAGGGCCGGGACTCCAGGCGCACGACGTGGTCCTGGTGCAGCTGGAGCTCGGCCGCGTCCTCGATGGTGACGATGCGCTCGTCGGTGGGGATGAAGGAGGACAGCACGTTGAGCGTGGTGGTCTTGCCGGCGCCCGTGCTGCCGGACACCACGACGTTGAGGCGGCCGCGCACGCAGGCGTCCAGGAAGTCCGCCGCCGTGCGGGTGAGCGTGCCGAAGCGCACCAGGTCGTCGGCGGTGAAGGGGTCGGCGGCGAACTTGCGGATCGTGAGGATGGAGCCGTCGACCGCCAGCGGCGGGACCACGGCGTTGACCCGGGACCCGTCGGGCAGCCGCGCGTCGACCATCGGGCTGGACTCGTCGACGCGTCGTCCCACCCGGGAGACGATCTTGTCGATCGTGCGTCGCAGGTGGTTCTCGTCGGTGAACCGGGCGGGCACGGCCGTCAGTCGGCCGTTGCGCTCGACGAAGATGCTGTCGGGGCCGTTGACCATGACCTCGGAGACCTCCACGTCGTGCAGGAAGGGCTCGATCGGGCCGTAGCCGATGATGTCGTCGCGGATCTCCTGGGTGACCCGGAGCCGGTCGCTCGCGCTGAGCGGGCGCTCCTGCGCGCCGAGCACGTCGGCGAGGATCGTGCGGAGCTCCTGGTCGAGCTCGTCCTCGTCCAGGTCGGACTCGTAGAGCTGCGGGCCGAGGGTCTTGAGGAGCTCGCCGTGCACGGTCGCCCGGACCTCGTCGAGCCGGTCCTCGTCCGCCCCGGCCCGGCCGACACGGACCGGAGCCTGCACCTCGGCCGGCGGCGGGGTCGACCGCCGCTTGCCACCGCTCGGCGTGTCCGCCTGGGTCTCGACGACGTCGTGCCGGGCCGTGGCTGCGGGCGCAGTCGACTGCTGCGCCTGGCGCAGTGCGGCGAGTCGCTCGGACAGGGTGCTCATCGCGTCATCTCCGCAGCTTCATCCGGCGGCTGGACCTGCGGGAGGGGCGGTCGTCCTCGACGACGGCGTGCGGCTCGCCGGTGCCGCCGGCCAGCTGGGCGGCCAGCCCACGGATGGCGTTGCTCACCGCGTGGTCGGGTTGGCTCGACATGATCGGCACGCCCAGGTTGGTGGACCGCGCGACGTCGATCGAGCTCTGCATCCGGACCTGGATGGTGCGACCCAGGATCTCCTCGGCCTGCTGGATCGACAGCCCGGTGTCCTCGTCGGCGTGGTTGAGCACGACGTGGTGGTGACCCGCGGCGATCGCCAGCGAGTCCAGCGTGGCCAGCCCGATCTTGACGTTCTTCAGCGTCGGCAGGTCCAGCGTCGCGACCATGACGCACTCGTCGGTCTCGTCGAGCGCGGTCAGCGTGTGCTCGTCGAAGTCGGGAGCCGTGTCGACCACGATGTAGTCGAACCCGGTGCGCAGCGCCCCGAGGATTCGGGAGACGAGCAGTGCCGTGATCCGCTCGCGGACGTCGGGATGGTTCGGCGGCGCCAGCACCATGATCGATGCCTCGTGCTTGGTGAGCAGGCTCTGGACCAGCGGGAGGTCGACGGCCATCTCCGACCCGATCGCGTGCTCGATCGAGTGCGTGGGCAGCAGCTGCAGGGTGATCGCCACGTCGCCGAAGGCGAGGTCGAGGTCGACCAGGCAGACCTGCTTGGTGCCGCCCTTGCTGAGCGCCACGGCCAGGTTGACCGCCAGCGTGGTCTTGCCGACGCCCCCCTTGGGGGAGAAGACGGTGACGATCCGGCCGGACGGACCGGCGCTACCGGGTCCGCGCAGGGCCAGGTGCAGCTCCTCGGCGCGGGACACCGAGCCCAGGAGACCGGCGGTGTCGCCCACGGCGACGACCTCACGGACACCTGCGGCCATCGCTCGCGTGAGCATGGCGGCCTCGAGCTTGGGCCGCACCAGCACCAGGCTCAGCGCGGGGCGCGTTACCCGGAGCCGCTCGCACAGCAGCAGCGCCTCCTCCAGCGGGATGCTGGGGCCGATGACGACGACGTACTCGGTCGGGTGCTCGTCGAGCCACCTCAGGAGGCGCTCCCCGTTCGGTACGCCGTGGGCAGACCCCTGAGCGGTGGCGGGCAGGGTGGCCAGGAGCGCGGCGACGGCGCCACTGTCCGGGTCTACGACGATCGGCATTGCGAGCTTCCCTCCAAGGTGGTGCTCACGGTCCCTGGTGCGCTGGAACCGTGCTGGTGTGACGGGTCAGAACAGCGACTTGGCGTCCACGCCGTCCTCCGGTGCGAGCTTGCTGTCGCTGGTGAGGAGCGCGAACGCCAGCTCGCCGTTGGTGCTGGCGAACATCACCCGCTCGGCGTCCTTCTGGTCCAGCGCCAGGGTCATGAGCGTGCGGGGGAGCGACTCGGTGGTCGCCTGACCGTCCTCGCCGGTGGTCGTGGTCGCCACCGGCGTCGTGGAGCCGACGCCGATCACGGTGACCCGGTCGAGCAGCAGCCGGGTGTAGGGCCCCTTGTCGTCCGTGCCGTTGAGGAAGATGGCGACCTCGGAGCCCGGGTTGACGAAGCCGGCCACCCGGGCCGTGTCGGCGAGGTTCACCGAGATCGCGATCTGGCCCTTGGGGATCTGGAGGGCGCTGGGTGCCACCGCGGTGCTGCCGAACTTGGACGAGATGATCTGCTCGCCGGGGTAGATCTTGACGAGCGCCACCTGGTCGCCGAGCGAGTCGATGCTGCTCAGCGCGTCGGGCAGGACCTGGTCGCGCGGGACGTTCTGCAGCGCGATCTTGCCGCCCTGCGACGCCGCGGTGAGGGTCTCGCCCGCCTCGATGGGCGCCGTGGCGCGCAGGACCTGGATGGTGTCGAACCGGCTCTCCGCGCGGGCATCGGCGGAGCGCACGTAGAGGAACACGAGGGCCGCGCCGGCCACGGCCGCGAGGACCGCTCCGATGAGGAGGAACTTCCGATGAGCCACGGTCGCCAAGACCTTCCCGAGCGGGACCGCGCTCGGGCAACCGGGCGCGGTCGGACGTAAATGGGCAGCGGCGGAAGGCCGCCAACCCCCGCCCCCGCCGGGGTTGAGCAGGAGCAGATTAGGGTCTCTCGACCACATCTGTCCGAAACATGTTCTAGTGGTCTGGACCGGAGCCGGCGGGTCCCCGTTTACGCCCACGGAGGGGCGCCGCGGGTGGTAGCAGCGGCCGGCCTGGTCAGCCGACGTACAGTGCGGCGACCTCGTCCTTGAGCTCGCGCATCACGACGTTGCGCTTGAGCTTGAGGCTGGGCGTGAGCTGCCCACCCTCCTCGGTCCACTCGTCCGGGAGGATCGTGAACTTGCGGATCGACTCGGCCTTCGAGACGGCCTTGTTGGCCTCCTCGACGGCGGACTCGACCTCGGCCCGCAGGTCGGGGTCGTCGACCAGGGCGGCGATGTCGGTGCTCTTGCCGTGCTGGTGCGCCCACATCGTCACGGAGTCGCGGTCGAGGGTGACCAACGCCGCGATGAACGGCTGGCCGTCACCCACGACGATGCACTGGTCGACCAGCAGGTGGCCGCGCAGCCGGTCCTCGAGGACCGCCGGCGCGACGTTCTTGCCGCCCGCGGTCACTAGGATCTCCTTCTTGCGCCCGGTGATCCGCACGAATCCCTCGTCGTCGACCTCGCCGAGGTCACCGGTGTGGAACCACCCGTCGCGCTCCATGACCTCGGCGGTGGCGGCCTCGTTGCGCCAGTAGCCGGCCATCACCTGGCCGCCACGGAAGAGCAGCTCGCCGTCGTCGGCCACGCGTACGGCGGTGCCGGGCAGCGGACGGCCCACGGTGCCGATCTTCGTCGCGTCGGGCAGGTTCGCGCTCAGCGCCGCCGTCGTCTCGGTGAGGCCGTAGCCCTCCAGGACGACCAGGCCGATGCCGCGGTAGAAGTGGCCCAGCCGCTCGCCGAGGGGAGCGCCGCCGGAGATGGCGTACTTGCACTCGCCGCCGAGAGCGGTGCGCAGCTTGCCGTAGACCAGCTTGTCGAAGACCGCGTGCTTGGCGCGGACCCGGACCGGGACCTTGCCCCGCTCGATGCCACGGGAGTAGGCGATGGCCGTCTCGGCGGCGGCGTCGAAGATCTTCCCGCGACCGTCGGCGGTGGCCCGCTGCGAGGCGGTGTTGAAGACCTTCTCGAAGACCCGGGGGACCGCGAGGATGAAGGTGGGCTGGAACTCCGCCAGGTCGGGGAGCAGCTGCTTGATGTCGGCCGAGTGGCCCAGGCGCGTGCGTGACTTGATGCAGCCGACCTGGATGATCCGCGCGAAGACGTGCGCCAGCGGCAGGAAGAGCAGCGTCGCGCCCTCGTGGTCGAGGAAGAGCTCGTCGAGCTCGTCGACCGCGACCCCCAGCTCGAACATGAAGTTGCCGTGGGTGAGCATGCAGCCCTTGGGGCGTCCGGTCGTGCCGGAGGTGTAGATGAGCGTGGCGAGGTCGAGGGGGGTGGCCGTCGTACGCCGCCGCTCCAGCTCCTCGTCGGAGATGTCACCGCCGAGCCGGCTCAACGTGTCGACGGCGTTGTCGGTGAGGGACCAGACGTGGTTGAGGTCGTCCAGGTCACCGCGGACCTCGCGCACCCGGGCCAGGTGGTCGGGCGTCTCGGTGACCACGGCGCGAGCGCCGGAGTCGCTGAGGATCCAGTGCACCTGCTCGGCCGACGACGTCTCGTAGATCGGCACCGTGACCGCGCCGGCGAACCAGATCGCGTAGTCGAGCAACGTCCACTCGTAGCGGGTCTTGGAGATCAGGGCGACCCGGTCGCCGACCTCGATGCCGGCGGCGATCAGGCCCTTCGCGACAGCACTCACCTCGGCCAGGAACTCCGCGGTGGTGACCTCCTCCCAGGCGCCTGCCGCCGCCGTACGACGGCTGAACTGCACTGCTGATCCGGCTTCGCGGGCGTTGGTCACCACGTCGTCGGTGAGGTTGCCGACGGAGGGGATCTCGGTCGTCAGGGGGGTCGAGAACTCACGCACCGGCTGAGGTTACCGCGTGCCCGCGGGGGGCTGCCGATCCGGTACGCTCGCTGCCCGAACCGCCCACGACACCCAGGGGAGCACGATGGCCGAGCAGACGACCTCGTCGATCGTGATCGACGCAGCCCCCGCAGACATCATGGCGGTGATCGGCGACTTCCCGGCGTACCCCGAGTGGGCCAAGGGCGTCACCGTCGCGGAGGTGGTCGCCGAGGACGCCGACGGCTGGGCCGAGCAGGTCTTCTTCTCCCTCGACGTCAGCCCGATCAAGGACGAGTACACGCTCGCCTACGAGTGGGACGGGTACGACGAGGTCACCTGGACGCTGGTCGAGGGCAAGATGCTGCGCGCGCTCGACGGCGCCTACGTGCTCGTGGACCAGGGCGACGGGACCACCGAGGTGACCTACCGGTTGGCGCTCGACGTCTCGATCCCGCTGATCGGCATGCTCAAGCGCAAGGGCGAGAAGATCCTGATCGACACCGCGCTCAAGGGGCTGAAGAAGCGCGTGGAGTCGCTCTGAGAGTCCTCCTCTTCACCGGCAAGGGAGGGGTCGGCAAGTCCACGATCGCCGCCGGCACGGCTGCCCTGGCCGCCGCGGACGGACAGCGCACCCTCGTGCTGTCGACCGATGCGGCCCACTCGCTGGCCGACGCCTTCGGGTGCACGCCGGGCTCCATCGGCGCGGAGCCGAGCGAGGTGGCCGACCGGCTCTTCGTCCAGCAGGTCGACGCGCAGCTGCGCTTCGAGCAGTCCTGGGCCGACATCCAGCGCTACCTGCTCTCCATCCTCGACGTCGCGGGCCTCGACCCGGTCGCGGCCGAGGAGCTGACGGTCATCCCCGGCGCCGAGGAGGTGCTGGCGCTCCTGGAGCTGCGGCTCCAGGCGACCTCCGGCGCCTGGGACGTGATCGTCGTCGACTGTGCCCCCACCGCCGAGACGCTGCGGCTGCTGGCGCTGCCCGAGGCGCTCGGCTGGTACATGCACCGGGTGCTGCCGGTCGAGCGTCGCGTCGTCAAGGCGCTGCGGCCGGTGCTGAGCCGGGCTGCCGGCGTGCCGATGCCCGGCGACGGCGTCTTCGACGCACTGGAGCGGCTGCACGCCGAGCTCGACGAGGTGCGCGGGCTGCTCAGCGGCCCGGACGCGAGCGTGCGGATCGTGCTCACCCCGGAGAACGTCGTGCTCGCCGAGGCACGCCGGGCGTACACGAGCCTGTCGCTCTTCGGCTACCGCGTCGACGGCGTCGTGGCCAACCGCATCTTCCCGGCCGACGGTGCCGACGACTGGCGTGCGGGCTGGGTCATGGCGCAGGACGAGGTGCTCGAGCGGGTGACGGAGTCCTTCGCCGGGCTGCCGATCTGGCGCTCGCCGTACCGTCCCGGCGAGCCTGTCGGGGTGGCGGCGCTGACCGCGCTCGCGCGGGAGCTGTACGACGACGCCGACCCGTTGGCGACCAGCAGCGGACCTGGTCCCTTCCGGATCAGCAGCGGCGAGCACGGCGCGGTCCTCCGGCTGTCGCTGCCGCTGGTGTCGAGCGCGGAGGTTCACCTGGCGCGCAATGGCGACGATCTCGTCGTGACCGTGGGATCGTATCGTCGGCTGATCACGCTCCCATCCGGTCTGGCGCGCTACCGCGTCGCCGGGGCCCGGGTGGAGCAGGGGGAGCTGCAAGTGCGGTTCGTCGAGGACCCTGCGGACGAGACTGGAAGGTGACATGAACCAGGACGACGACCCCTCGACGACCGACCCCACGGACGCCGTCGGCTCCGTGGCGGAGGAGGCCGTCAAGCTCCTCGGCGCCCTCTCGAGCTGGGCCCAGGACGCTGCGCCCGACCTGGACGCCCATCTGGCGACGGGCTCTACGGAGTGCACCTACTGCCCGATCTGCCGCACGGTGCACCTGGTGCGTGAGTTGCGGCCCGAGGTCCGGGAGCAGCTGGCGACGGCGGCCACGACGGCGCTGCAGGCGCTGTCCGGCCTGCTCGTCGCGGCGACGCCCGACGCCCGCAGATCACCGGGCGGGGTGGAGCACATCGACCTGGACGACACCGGCGACTGGCCGGACGAGCCCGACGTACGAACTGATCCCGAGGAGGGAGACCGATGAGCCTGGCCTGTGGGATCGATGTCGGCGGCACCAAGATCGCCGGCGGTGTCGTGGATGAGGACGGCACCATCGTCGAGGAGCTGCGCGTGGAGTCGCCGGCGACCGACGCCGAGGCGATCGAGGAAGCCATCGCCGGCCTGGTGACCCAGCTCCGCGAGCGGCACCCGATCGAGACCGTCGGGGTCGGCGCGGCCGGCTACGTCGACAAGGCCCGCGCCGTGGTGCTCTTCGCGCCCAACGTCGCGTGGCGCAACGAGGACCTCAAGGGCGAGCTGGAGAAGCGCGTCGAGCTCCCGGTCGTGATCGAGAACGACGCCAACGCCGCGGCGTGGGGCGAGTTCGCGTTCGGCGCCGGGCACGACGCCGACGACCTGCTGCTCGTCACCGTGGGCACCGGCGTCGGTGGTGGCCTCGTGCTGGACGGGGAGGTCTACCGCGGCGCCAACGGCGTCGGCGCCGAGATCGGCCACATGCGCGTCGTGCCCAACGGCATCCTGTGCGGGTGCGGCAAGCACGGCTGCTTCGAGCAGTACGCCAGCGGCTCCGCCCTCGTGCGTGAGGCCCGGGCGCTGGCCATGAGCGGGGCGATGATCGCCCGCGGCATGCTGGAGCGCGCGGGCGGCGACCTCAACCGGATCACCGGTCCGCTGATCACCGAGGCGGCCCAGCACGGCGACGAGGGTGCGCGCCAGCAGCTGGCCGAGCTCGGGCGCTGGCTGGGCGAGGGCATCGCGTCGCTGACCGAGATCCTCGACCCGGGTGTGGTCGTCATCGGTGGTGGCGTGAGCGAGGCCGAGGACCTGCTGCTCGATCCGATGCGTACGGCGTTCGCCGGCCAGCTCGTCGGCCGCGGCTTCCGCCCGATCCCGGAGATCCGCAAGGCGCGCTTGGGCAACAAGGCGGGCCTGATCGGCGCGGCAGACCTCTCGCGCCGCTGACCCTGGTCCGTGGCGGTGGTCTCGAGGCTCGCCGCTGGCGCGGCTCGCACCTCGACCACCGTGGCGGTGGTTGAGGTGTGAGGGCCGCCAGGCCCGAGCCTCGAAACCACATCGCACTGACGGCGCGGCTCGCGCGTACGTCGCCACGGTGGTTTCGAGGCTCGCCGCTAGCGCGGCTCGCACCTCAACCACCGTCTCGGTGGTCGAGGTGTGAGGGCCGCCAGGCCCGAGCCTCGACACCACTCGTGTCGGCCATGTGGCCAGACCTCGTGGTCCGCATGGGTCCTTTTGGGCCGCAGGGGATGTGCCGGTCCGGTGACGTCACTAGCGTCCGGTCACCCAGGAAGGGAGACCGGTGACCCGGAGAGCTCGCTGTTCGCACCGCCGCACGACCCGCGACCAGCGCGGCGCCGTCGCGGTCGAGGCCGCCCTGGTGCTGCCCATCCTCTTCACCCTGCTCTTCGGCATCATCGAGCTGTCCCTGCTCGTGCGCGACCAGATCTCGGTCGCGTCGTCCGTGCGGGTGGGATCACGCGCCGCGACGACGACGGGGGCGGTCGTTGCGGGCCCGGGGGTCTGCGAGACCGGCCCTTCCGCCCCACCGTGCACGCCGGCCAGCTCGCCGGCTCTGGCCCAGATCGCGGCGGACGCCATCCAGCGCAACGGCATGTCGATGCCGAAGAGCGCCATCGACTACGTCCTGGTCTTCAAGGCCAACGACAAGGGGTATCCCGGCGCGAACGGCAACAGCACCATGCCGAGCAGCTGCACCGGCGTGACGAACTGCGTGATGTTCAAGTGGAATGACGCCTCGGAGAAGTTCAGGTACTTCAGCGGTGCCTGGGCGTCGACCTCGATCAACGCGTGTGCCGGCGAGGCAGATGCCGTCGGCATCTACCTGCACGCCACCCACAAGTGGGTGAGCGGACTCTTCCGGAACGCGATCGGCGTCGACGACCGCGCTGTCTCCAGGTTCGAGCCCCTGTCCGCGGACACCTGCAAGTCCACGTCCCCCTTCCCGCACTCATGAGCAGTCGGCCCGAGCGCGTCCGAGATGAGCGTGGCATCGCCGCCATCGTCGTGACGCTCTTCATCTCCGCGCTGCTGTTCGGGTTGTGCGCGATCACGGTCGACGTGGCCCGGTGGTACGCCGAGGCGCAACGCGTGCAGAAGGCTGCCGACGCGGCCGCCTCCGCCGGCGTCATCTACATGCCGCAGGACATCGCCTCGGCCACCTCGACGGCGCGCAACATCGCCATGCGCAACGGCTACCCCAACTCGGGCACGACCTCGGTGACCGTCAAGCCGGGGACCCAGCCGAGCCAGCTCGACGTGACCGTGACGAGCAGGGTCAACAACATCTTCGGGCGGATGTTCGGGCTGGGCACCACCACGATCAGCCGGCGCGCTGTCAGTGACTACACGGGTCCTCAGCCGATGGGCAGTCCGTGCAACACGCTCGGCAACGAGCCCGCGGG
The DNA here is from genome assembly GCF_000620705.1 of Nocardioides sp. URHA0020. GTDB lineage: Bacteria > Actinomycetota > Actinomycetes > Propionibacteriales > Nocardioidaceae > Nocardioides. Next base: position 152,156 of record NZ_KK211172.1, on the reverse strand, counting down.
TGGCAACACCCTGTCCGGACCGGTCGCCTCGCAGCTGACGGTCCCCGCGGACGCCATCTGCAGCACGACGCCGCAGTTCTGGATGAACGTGAACGGTCCGAACGTGACCAAGGGCAACGGCGACCAGTACGCCGTCCGCAACTGTGCGTCCTCGGACGTCTCGGGCTGCACCGGGACCACGAACGACGAGTTCGACCCGATGGGCTACTTCTACATGGTGCGCATCCAGCCGGCGGCTGTGAACCATGCCATCACGCTGCAGCTCTACGACCCGGCCTTCGTCGCGACGGACGACTTCTGCAAGACGGCTCCGACGGGCACCGTCACGAGCGACAACTGGAACGACTACGCGACGTCGGACGCCAAGAGTCGCTACTTCAAGACCGTGACGTCACCGAACTCGTTCTGCACCGGCGACAACATGTCCGACGCGGCGTCGGGAGCGACGATCACCTCGTTCGGCCTGCGCCAGCCCTCCGACTCCCAGAACCCCCGAGCGGCGACTCCCCAGCCGGGGTGCACCAAGCAGTACCCGGGGTACGCCTCCGACAAGGTGACGGCCACGACGCTCCAGCAGTCCAGTGTCGACTACAACCGGGCCCTGGCTCGCGTCTTCCACCAGTGGGTGACCCTGTGCACCTTCACCCCGACCGAGGCCGGCGACTACTACCTCCAGGTCCGCACGAACGTCGCGCTCGGCGGCGCCGTGCCCAAGACGTCCACCACCGGCAGCTACGAGCCCACCGGCAACCTCGCCGACTTCGCCATGTACCGCCAGACCGGTGACGACACCGCGGTCAAGGGTGGCGGCAGCAACCGGTTCGCGGTGCGCGGCTACGGGGCGGGGATCCCTGCGGGATCGCTCTCGGTGTCCGCGCTGGGCAAGATGTCGATCTACGCCAACGCCACCGGCGCGTCGCAGACGTTCAACCTGATCCGGCTGATGCCGGCCGCCGCCGGCCAGACGCTGGTCTTCAAGTTCTTCGACATCGGTGACGCCGCCTCCAGCGGCTCGCTCACCGTGGTGCCACCCACCGACGCCGCGGTCGCGCTGACGAACTGCAAGGGCTCCGGCTTCAAGACGCAGAGCCTGCCGACCTGCTCGATCAGCATCGACTCGTCGTGGAACGGCAAGTCCGAGACGGTCGCGGTGCCGATCCCGTCCAACTACACCTGCCACTACACCGGCATCGGCGGGTGCTGGTTCCGACTCAACGTGACCTTCGGCGGCGGGGCGTCGGTCAACGACACGACGACCTGGACGGCGTACGTCAGCGGAGACCCGGTCCGTCTGATCGAATAGCCCGGTGAGCCTCTTCATCGGCGTCGACATCGGCGGCACCAAGGTCCTGGCGACGGCGGTGTCCCGGTCCGGCAGGGTCGTGCGTACGGCGGTCCGGACCACCCCCGGGCGCCGGGTCGAGGCACGACTCGTCGAGGACGCGCTGACGGAGGCGGTCGAGGAGATCGCCGGCGTACGCCGGGTCGGCGCGATCGGCATCGCGGCTGCCGGGTTCGTCGATGCCCAGGGCGAGCGGGTGCGGTTCGCCCCGCACCTGCCGTGGCAGGACGAGGGCGTGCGTGCGCGCCTCGCCGAGCGCTGGAGCGCCCCGGTCGTGCTCGACAACGACGCCAACTGCGCAGCGCGCGCCGAGCTGGCGTACGGCGCGGTCGGTGAGGCCGAGAGCGCCGTCATGGTCACCCTCGGCACCGGCATCGGGGGCGCGCTGATCCTGGACGGCGAGGTCATCCGCGGCTACAACGGCATGGCCGGGGAGTTCGGCCACACCCAGGTCGTCCCCGGCGGCCGCGCCTGCGAGTGCGGCGGCACGGGGTGCTGGGAGCAGTACTGCAGCGGCAACGCCCTGACCCGGTTCGTCCGCGCGCAGGGGGTCGAGGACCTGGCCGGGCCCGCGATCACCGCTGCCGCCGAGGCGGGCGACCCGGTCGCGCTGGCGGCCTTCGCCGAGGTCGGCGAGTGGCTCGGGGTGGGGCTGGCCAACCTGGTGGCGTCGTTCGACCCGCAGGTGGTGGTCATCGGCGGCGGCCTGTCCGCGGCCGGCGACCTGCTGCTCGAACCGGCCCGCAGCGCCCTGCGCGAGTCGCTGGTGGGCGCGCCGCACCGGACGGTCCCACCGGTGGTGCGAGCCGCGCTCGGCCCGGAGGCAGGCGCGATCGGCGCCGCCGACCTGGCGCGTCAGACCTTCAGGAGCGCCGGTACGCGGGCACGAGCTCGACGGCGAGCTGCTCGAGAAACAGCCCGACGTCGGTGACGATGCCGCGGGCCTGGGACGACCCGCGGTCCGCGAGCTTGGTGACCGTCGCCGGGTTGATGTCGACGCAGACCAGCGGGATCGAGGCCGGCAGGATGTTGCCGGTCGCGACCGAGTGCAGCATGGTCGCGACCATCAGGCAGAAGCCGACGTCGGTGAGCTCGGCCCGCATCGCGCGCTGGCCCTCGATCACGTCGGTGTAGACGTCGGGCAGCGGGCCGTCGTCGCGCACGGAGCCGACCAACACGAACTGCTTGCCCTCGGTCACCAGCGCGTGCATGATGCCGCCGGTCAGCACGCCGTCGTCGACGGCCTGCCGGATCGAGCCGGACTTGCGGATCGTGTTGATGGCCCGGATGTGGTGCTCGTGCCCGTGCTCGACGCCTCGGCCCATGGCCAGGTCGACCCCGAGGCTGGTGCCGTAGAGCGAGGACTCGATGTCGTGGGTGGCCAGTGCGTTGCCGGCGAAGAGCACGTCGACGTACCCCGCGTTGACCATGGCGACCATCGCGGGGGCCGCACCGGTGTGGACGACGCCCGGGCCACCGACCCAGAGGACCTTCTTGCCCTCGGCCTTCGCCTCGCGCATGCCGTCGGCGACCTGGCGCACGAGCACCGCCTGCGGCTTCTCGGAGGAGACCTCGGACTCCATGAAGCCGAACGCCTCGGCGCTCGCGTCCGGCGCCGGCACGGTCACGCGTACGCCGTCGGCGCCGGTGATCACCAGCATGCCGGTGCGGACGTCGGACATGGGCAGGGTGAAGACCCTGGCCGGCCTGCCGTCGGCGTCGCGCTCGAGGATGAGCCCGCAGTCCATCTCCGGGTTCGGGACCTCGAGCCACACGCCGTCGATGCGGACCCGCGTCTCGAGGTTGGTGGTCGAGTAGAAGCGGTCGGGGAAGACGCCGTCCCGGTCGGCCTCGGCGACGCTCGCGACGCCCGGGTCGACCTGATTGACGCCACGGGTCTGCAGCCGCATCAGCAGCCGCTGCAGCGCCTCGTCGTCGTCGGCGATCACGGTGATGACGGCGTGCGAGGCGTCGTCGGTCTCCCGTCCGACGTCGAAGCGGTCGATGGTGTAGTCACCGGCGTACTCACGGATGTCGTCCAGGACCCGCGACAGGATGCCGTGGTCCATCAGGTGGCCGGTGATCTCGACGGTCTCGTTGACGCTCACCGGTGCACAGTAACGCCCGGTCCCGCCCCGTCGGTCACGACCTCGCGCGCTCGCCGACCGCCGTCACCGGACCCGCTGCTCGGCTCCGCTAGATCTGCGCGCCGTCGTCCCAGGGGTCCCGCGGCTCGCGGGGCATCTGGACGACCAGGTAGATGAAGCCGCCGACGAACCCCACGACCAGGAGGTAGCCCAGCCAGGTCGGGATCGAGAGGGAGAGGATCAGGGCCAGCAGGAGCACCAGGGGCGAGCCGAAGACGCCCGCCCAGGCCAGGGCCCGGTCGGGGCTGAGCCGCGGTAGCGGCGGCGGCTCGGGCGGCACGTAGCCCTCCTCGACGTCGTCGTCGACCGGGACCTCGGGCTCCTCGTCGTACCCCTCCAGCGCGCGGGGGTCCCCGAAGCGTCCGCCGAACGGCGCGTCCGAGACCGGCGCGACGGGTGGGGCCACCGGCGGCGGCTCGTCGATCTGCGCGCGCTCGCCGTAGTTGGCGATGATCGACTGCCACGCGAGCTCGTCGGCGGCGAGATGCGCCTCGGCGTCGCGTCCGAGGTCGAAGTCGTCGTCGTGGGGCTGGTCCGGCACACGACGAGCGTATGCCCCCGACGTGAATCCTTGGTCAGGATGCCGTCACTCGGGCGATGAAGGCGGCGGAGTCGCTGAAGATCCTCTCGGCGTCGTGGTCGAGGGTGGCGACGTGGTAGCTGTTCTCGAGCGGTACGACGGTGACGTCGCGCGAGGACACCCCGCTGGTGATCAGCGGCTGGGAGGCCTCGTCGACGACGTGGTCCTCGGTGGAGCGGAAGTAGAGCAGCGGTGCGGTGATCTTCGGGAGGTCGCCGATGATCACGGGCCACGCCTGCATGAAGGAGTGGATCGCCTTGAGCGGCGTCTTGGTGTAGCCGTGCTCCTCGACGCCCTCCTTCTTGATGTCGTTGGCGATGCCGGGGAACGACCCCACCAGGTGCTTGAGCACCGGGAGCAGCTTGACGTCGAGCCGCTTGCTCGCGACCGCCGGGTTGACCACCACGACACCGGCGACCTCGGGGCGGTCCTCGGCGAGGCGGAGCACGAGCGCGCCGCCCATCGACAGACCGCCGACGACGACGGCGTCGTTCTCGGCGACGAGCTTGTCGAGCGACCGCGTCACCTCGGCGTACCAGTCCGACCACCGCAGGGTGTTGAGCTCCTGCCAGGTCGTCCCGTGGCCGGGCAGACGGGGGACCTCCACGGCGTACCCCAGCCGGGCGAGGTGCTGGCCCCACGGCGTCATCGACGCCGGCTGGCCGGTGAAGCCGTGGCTGAGGAGCACCCCGATGCGGCGGCCGCCGGTGAGCTCCGGCTGGGCGGGAGCGGAGTACGGCGTCGCGAGCGGGTGGATCGTCATGGCGGAAGTGTGCACCACGTCGGGCGGCGCGGCGATGCCCTAGGCTGCGCGAGACGGACTCGAGGGGTGGGCGGAGGTTGCGGTGTTCTACTGGTTCCTGAAGTGGATCGCGCTCGGGCCGTGGTTGAAGCTGGTCTTCCGGCCGCGCGTCACCGGCGCCGAGAACGTCCCCGTCGAGGGCCCCGCGATCCTGGCCAGCAACCACCTGTCGTACGCCGACTGGCTGTTCATGCCGCTCACGCTGGCGCGGCGCGTCACCTTCGTCGCGAAGGCGGAGTACTTCACGACCCCCGGCCTCAAGGGCTGGCTGCAGAAGACCTTCTTCTCGGGCTCCGGCCAGGTCCCTATCGACCGGTCCGGCGGCAACGCCTCCGAGGGCGCGATCATCTCCGCCAAGCGACTGCTCGCCGAGGGCGAGCTCTTCGGGATCTACCCCGAGGGCACCCGCTCGCACGACGGCAAGCTCTACCGCGGCAAGGTCGGCGTGGCCCGGCTCGCGCTCGAGTCGAAGGCGCCGGTCATCCCGGTGGCGGTCGTCGGCACCGACGTCGTGGCGCCCCCGGGCAAGACCTTCGGCCGCTTCACCCGCCCGGTCGTGCGCTTCGGCAAGCCGCTGGACTTCTCCCGCTACGAGGGCATGGAGAACGACCGCTACATCCTGCGGTCGATCACCGACGAGATCATGTACGAGATCATGCGGCTCTCCGGTCAGGAGTACGTCGACATGTACGCGACCCGCGCCAAGGAGCTCTCGAAGGCCCAGGCGGACGCGCAGAAGGACGGCGACCAGGGCGGCGAGTCGAAGCTCGCGTCGTGACCATCCACGACACGCATCCCTTCGCGGATCCCGATCCCGATCCGGTACGCCGCCTGCGCGGTCGCCTCGGTGGCGCCGTCAGCCTCGTCACGGCCGGTGACGGCTCCGGGCGTGCCGGCCTGACGGTCTCCTCGCTGATGGTCGCGAACGGCGACCCGGCCCACGTGCTGCTGCTGGTGGACCCCGACAGCGATCTCGCCGAGGTGGTGGCCCGGACCGGCCGGGCCGTCGTCCAGCTGCTGTCGTGGCGCCACCGCGACCTGGCGGAGGCCTTCGCCGGCACCGGACCGGCGCCGGGCGGCCCGTGGCGGCTGGCGTCCTTCGAGGACACCACCTGGGGGCCCCGGCTGAGCGACGCGCCGACCTGGGCCGGCGTCTCGCTCGAGTCCGCCGCCGACGTGGGGTGGTCGACGCTGCTGACCTGCGTGGTCCAGCAGGTGACGGTCGGCGACGACGACGAGCCACTGGTGCACCGACGCGGACGGTACGTGCGGCCCGCCTGACAGGTCCGGGAGCCACCCGGTCGGACCACCCGGAGCGGGCGCCACCGGCTCGTCCTAGGGTGTGGGCGTGGCCGACCTCCTCGAGATCGCGGACGAGCTCTACGGCCTGCCGCTGCCGGACTTCACCCCCGCTCGCGACGCCCGCGCCAAGGAGCTGAAGGGCACGCCGCTGGCCCCGCGCGTCAAGGCCCTGAAGAAGCCCTCGACGGCGGCTTGGGTCGTGAACCTGCTGGTCCGCCGCGACACCGCCCAGGTCGAGCAGGTCCTCACCGTGGGTGCCGCGCTGCGCGAGGCGCAGGCCTCGATGTCGGCCGAGGAACTGCGGGCGCTCAGCCGCCAGCGCCGTCAGCTGACCGCCGCGGTGACCACGGGCGCCCGGCGGATCGCGCGCGAGGAGGGCACGCGGGTCACCGAGGCGGTCGCCGAGCAGGTCGAGGCGACGCTCACCGCGGCCATGGTCGACGAGCGGTGCGGGCAGGCGCTGCGCAGCGGGATGCTCACCACCGCCCTGGCCAGCACCGGCCTGGACCCGGCCGACGTGGAGGCCGCGGTGGCCGTGCCCGAGGCGCTTGGCTTCGACGCCCCGGCGCGTGAGGCCGCCCCACCGGCGCGGCCGGACCTGCGCGTCGTACCCGATCCCGAGGCGGACGCCAAGGCGGTCGCCGCCGCTGCCGCGGCGCTCGAGGAGGCCGAGGCGGCGGTCTCGGAGGCGACCGCGGCGCACGCCGAGACGGTGACCGCCGTCGAGGACCTCGAGGCCCGCGGCCTGCAGCTCCAGGCGGAGATCGCCGAGCTGCGCAGCCGGATGGACGAGCTCGAGGCCTCCGCCGAGGAGACCGACGACGAGCTCTCCGACGCGGAGGACGCACGCTCCCAGTCGGAGTCCGAGCTCGCCGCCGCGACCCAGGCCCGTGATGCTGCTGCGGCGGCGCTGGCGAAATTGAAGGGGTAGTCCCTGACGCTTGCGGGGTCGTGGGCGCGGAATGACCCCGGGAACGTCAGGGACTACCCCGACGATTCAGTCCGCCCAGCCCTTCGCCAGCTCGACCGCGCGGGACCAGCGGGAGTGGGCGGCGTCGGCGGAGGCACGGTCGGAGGTGGGCTCGAAGCGGCGCTCGAGCGCCCAGGTGTCGCGCAGGTCGTCGGTGGAGTCCCACACCCCGACCCCCAGGCCGGCGAAGAAGGCGGCGCCGAGGCCGGTGGTCTCGACGACCCTCGGCCGCTCCACCGGTACGCCGACCTGGTCGGCCTGCAGCTGGCAGAGCAGGTCGTTGGCGGCCGCACCACCGTCGACCCGCAACGAGGACAGCTGGGGCATCACGTCCAGCACGTCGCGCACCTCGAAGGCGATCGCCTCCAGGGTCGCGCGGACGATGTGGGCGCGCGTCGTACCGCGGGTCAGGCCCACGATCAGCCCGCGCGCCTGCGGGTCCCAGTGCGGGGCGCCGAGACCGGTGAGGGCGGGCACGAACACCACGCCGTCGCTGTCCTCGACCGTCGAGGCGACCGCCCGGCTCTCGGCCGCGGAGCCGACGATCTGGAGGCCGTCTCGCAGCCACTGCACGGCCGCGCCGGTGACGAAGATCGAGCCCTCGCAGGCGTAGGTGAGCTCGCCGTCGGGGGAGCGCCAGGCAGCCGAGGCCAGCAGCGCGTCCGAGCGCTGGATCGTCGAGCCGGTGTTGGTGAGCACGAACGACCCGGTGCCGTAGGTGCACTTCGAGTCGCCCACGTCGAAGCAGGTCTGGCCGAAGAGCGCCGACTGCTGGTCGCCCGCGATCCCCGAGATCGGCAGGGACAGCCCGAGGAACGACGTCGGGTCGGTCGCCGCGAGCTCTCCCCAGTTGGGGACCAGCTCCGGCAGCGCGTCGCGCGGCACTCCGAAGAGCCCCAGCAGCTCGTCGGACCAGTCGCCGGACTCGAGGTCGAGCAGCAACGTCCGGGACGCGTTGGAGACGTCGGTGACGTGGTAGGTGCCGCGGCTCATCCGGGCGATCAGGTAGGAGTCGACCGTGCCGATCGCATACCGACCGGACTCGACCAGCGCCCACGTGTGCGGCTCGTTCTCGGCCAGCCACATCAGCTTGGTGCCGGAGAAGTAGGGGTCGAGCCGCAGGCCGGTGAGCTCGCGCACCCGGTCCTCGTGGCCCTCGCCACGCAGCCGGTTGCACAGCTCCGCCGTACGCCGGTCCTGCCACACGATCCCGCGGCGTGGTGACCCGAGCGTCTCGCGGTCCCAGAGCAGCACGGTCTCGCGCTGGTTGGTGATGCCGACCGCCTGCAGGGCGCTGGCGTCGGTGGCGGCCAGGGCGTCGCGGGTGGCCTCGAGCGTCGCCTGCCAGATCTCCTCCGGCGCGTGCTCGACCCAGCCCGGCCGGGGGAAGTGCTGGGCGAACTCCTGATAGCCACGGGCCGAGATCCGGCCGTCGGGCTCGACGACCAGGGCCGTGACGCCGGTGGTGCCGGCGTCGATCGCGAGGACGCTCACCGGTCGGCTTCCCGCCCGGGACCCAGCTCGGCGCGGATGATCTCGAGGATGCGGACGTCGATCCAGGAGCTGTCGGGGGCGACGCGCATCTCGTAGTTCTCGGTGCCGACCCAGGCCGCGAAGTCGCGGTGCCCGGCCGCGGTCGCCAGCCCCTCCAGCTCCTCGAGCAGCTCCGGGGTGACCGGCACCTTCTCGTCGTCGGTCGACGCGGTCAGGTAGAGGTCGCTGAGGGCCAGCAGCCGGCCCAGCTCGCTGATCGGGTCACCCCCGCAGGCAGCGGCGTCGTCGACGCGCAGGTCGACGGCGATGTCGTCGAGCCCGCCGTACCCCGCCTCCTCGCGTACGACGAGCAGCGCCGCCGACTGGCGTCCGCGGGAGTCGCCGCCGGCCGCATCGCCGGCGGCGAGCGCGGCCAGCAGCCGGTGGGCGAGCGGGGCGTCGGGGGAGGACGCGGTCCAGGCCGCCTCCATCGCCTCGACGACCTCGGAGCCGGTCAGGATGTTGCCCTGGATCGCGTAGCCGTCGCCCGTGACGCTGCCGGCCCAGTCAAGGCAGGCCTCGCCGGTGTGGCTGGCCGCGTTGCCGTCGACGTCGACGATGCCGACCTGGCGGTGGTCGCGGCCCTCGTCCTCCTCGAGGAGCCGCTGCAGGGCCACCGAGGCGGTGGCGCCGTCGTCGAGGTGGGAGAGGGCCAGGCCCTTGTAGGCGACGTTGGCGTCGGCCTGGGTCGCGATGGCGCCGACGCCGGCGACGGCGGCGGGCACGGCCGCACCCACGGCCAGGAACTTGGAGGCTACGGCAACGCCCCAGGACTCACCGTCGGAGGAGCGGGCCACGATCGAGAAGGTCATGGGCTGACCCTAGCGATTTCGGCGCGATGTTCCTTTAGTCTAGAAAGGACTAAAGCGTTGTCCGCTCCAGGAAGAAGTAGAAGGCCCATGACCGTTCGTCGCGTCGCCCTCCTCACCGCCGGTGGCCTCGCCCCGTGCCTGTCCTCGGCGGTCGGTGCCCTGATCGAGCGCTACACCGAGCTCCAGCCGGAGATCGAGATCATCGCCTACCTCGACGGGTACGCCGGTCTCCTCGGCGGGGTGCACGTCACCGTGACGCCGGAGGACCGCGAGCGCGCGCACCTGCTCCACGGCTTCGGCGGCAGCCCGATCGGCAACAGCCGAGTGAAGCTCACCAACGTCAAGGACTGCGTGAAGCGGGGGCTGGTGGCCGAGGGCCAGGACCCCCTGCACGTCGCGGCCGAGCAGCTCACCAAGGACGGCGTCGACGTCCTCCACACGATCGGCGGCGACGACACCAACACGACCGCGGCGGACCTCGCGGCGTACCTGCACGACAACGGCTACGAGCTGACCGTCGTGGGACTCCCCAAGACGATCGACAACGACGTCGTGCCGATCCGGCAGTCGCTGGGTGCCTGGACCGCCGCCGAGCAGGGCGCGCTCTTCGCCCGCAACGTCATCGCCGAGCACTCCTCCAACCCGCGGATGCTGATCGTGCACGAGGTCATGGGCCGCCACTGCGGCTGGCTGACGGCCGCGACCGCGGTGAAGTACCGCGAGTGGCTCGCCGCGCAGGAGTTCGCCGGCTTCGCCGGCAACACCCGGCGCTCCTGGGAGCTGCACGGCGTCTACGTCCCCGAGCTCGACTTCGACGTCGCCGCCGAGGCCGAGCGACTGCGGGCGATCATGGACGAGACCGGCTGCGTCAACGTGTTCCTCTCCGAGGGCGCCGGCGTGTCCACGATCGTGGACGAGATGCTGGCCCGGGGCGAGGAGCCCAAGCGGGACGCCTTCGGCCACGTCAAGCTCGACAGCGTCAACCCCGGTGCGTGGTTCGCCAAGCAGTTCGCCGGGATGGTCGGGGCGGAGAAGACCATGGTCCAGAAGAGCGGCTACTTCGCCCGGTCCGCGGCGGCCAACGACGAGGACCTGGCTCTCATCCGTGCGTGCTCGGACCTCGCGGTCGACGCCGCCCTGCGCGGCGAGAGCGGCGTCGTGGGTCACGACGAGGAGGCCGGTGACGTGCTGCGGGTGTGCGAGTTCTCCCGGATCAAGGGCGGCAAGGCGTTCGACCCGTCCGAGCCGTGGTTCGGCGACCTGCTCGAGGAGATCGGTCAGCCGCTCGGCACGCTGGTGCCCTCGGCGCACTAGAGTCGGTCGGGCCGGGAACGACACGTCTCGAACCAGGGAGCCGCCATGCGCGTCGGAGTACTGACCGGAGGCGGGGACTGCCCCGGACTCAACGCCGTCATCCGAGCGGTGGTGCGCAAGGGCGTGAAGGCCCACGGGTTCGAGTTCGTCGGCTACCGCGACGGCTGGCGCGGTCCGCTCGAGGGCGTGACGATGGAGCTCGGGATCGAGCAGTGCCGCGGCATCCTGCCCCGCGGCGGCACGATCCTCGGCTCCTCGCGCACCAACCCCTTCAAGCTCGACAACGGCGTGGAGCGGATCAAGGAGAACCTCGCCAACGACGGTGTCGACGCGCTCGTCGCGATCGGCGGTGAGGACACCTTGGGCGTCGCCACCAAGCTCTCGGAGCTCGGCGTCGACGTCGTCGGCGTGCCGAAGACGATCGACAACGACCTCTCCGGCACGGACTTCACCTTCGGCTTCGACACAGCCGTCAACATCGCGACCGAGGCGATCGACCGGCTGCACACCACCGCCGAGTCCCACCACCGGGTCCTCGTGGTCGAGGTGATGGGCCGCCACGCCGGCTGGATCGCGCTGCACTCCGGCATCGCCGGCGGCGCCAACATCGTGCTGATCCCCGAGCAGCCCTTCGACATCGAGGAGGTGTGCCGGCTGATCGAGAGTCGCTTCGAGTCCCGCTACGCGCCGATCCTCGTGGTCTCGGAGGGTGCGATGCCGCGCGAGGGCGGCGACATGACCCTGGTGTCCGGCGACGTCGACGACTTCGGGCACGTCCGGCTCGGTGGCATCGGCGACCGGCTCGCCAGCGAGATCGAGAAGCGCACCGGCAAGGAGGCCCGCGCGGTCGTGCTCGGCCACATCCAGCGCGGCGGTACGCCGACGGCGTTCGACCGCTGGCTGGCCACCCGCTTCGGTCTGCAGGCGATCGACGCCGTCGCCGAGGGCGACTTCGGGACGATGATGGCGCTGCGCGGCACCTCCATCGTCCGGGTGCCGCTCGCCGAGGGCACCGCCGAGCTCAAGCTGGTCAGCGAGGCGGAGTACGCCGAGGCGCAGGTCTTCTTCGGCTAAGGCGCCGCGCCGCGCCGCGCCGCGGAGGCCGGGGCCGGTCAGCCGGTGAGGTGACCCCAGCGCGGTGCCAGCCGGTGCCACGGACCCGACTCGGCCACCACGCCGTCGACGAGCACCACGACCCGGTCGGCCTGCGCGAGCGCGGCCCGCTTGGACGTGGCGCCCAGCACCGTGCGGTTGCGAGCGCGCAGCGCCTTCCACAGCTCGACCTCGGTCGCGGCGTCGAGCGCGCTCGAGACGTCGTCGGCGAGCACCAGCTCGGCCTCGGTCGCGAGCGCGCGGGCCAACGCCAGGCGCTGCACCTGGCCGCCCGACAGCCGCACTCCACGGTGGCCGACCAGGGAGTCGGGCCCACCCGCGGCCCCGAGGTCGGCGTCGAGGCGGGCGTCGTGGACCGGCTCGTCGATCGGTCGCGGGTGGTCGAGCCGGATGTTGTCGGCGAAGGTGCCGGAGAGCACCCGCGGCACCTGGGCCACGTGCGCGACCTGACCGGGCCGCAGGAACGCCTCCGGGTCGGTCACCGCGGTGCCGTTCCAGCGGATCCCTCCCGTGTGCCCGACCAGGCCGGCCAGCGCGGACAGCAGGCTGGACTTGCCGGAGCCGATCTGTCCCAGCAGCAGCACCAGCTCGCCGGGGCCGAGGCTCAGGCTCACCCCGCTCACGCCGATCGTGCCGTCGTCGTGGACCGCCGAGACGTCGTCGAGCTCCAGGCGGTGCAGCGGCTCGCGGGGTGCCGGCACGGGGGCCGGAGCCGCGCCGCTGACGAGGTCGACGCCGTCGGGCAGGACCATCAGGCTGCCGCCGCCGGCCAGCCGGGAGGTCGCCTGGGCCCAGGCGCGGGTGCCGGGTGCCTCGGTGATCGCCGCTCCGGCGACCCGGCCGAACCAGTCGAAGCCGTTGACCGCCGCGGCGACCAGCAGGGCGGTGGCGAGGTCCCACCCGCCGAGGACCAGGACACCCCAGGAGGCGACCACTCCGGCCTGGACGGTGACGACCGGCACGCCGTCCAGGAAGGCCTGGATGCGGTGCTCGCGCACGGCGGCGCTCACCCGTCCGCCGTCGACCGCGCTCAGGTGCCGGTGGACCGAGGGCGTGGCTGCCGCGAGCTTGACCGTGCGTGCCGACTCGAGCGCCGAGACCAGCGAGCGACCGAACCCCGCCCGCGCCGCGGAGGACGCGGCGGCGGTGCGCCCGGCGATCGGCGTCCCGACCGCGGACGCGGCGGCCGAGACGACCATCACCGCCAGCAGCATGCCGCCGGCGAGGAAGCTCCACGCCACCAGGGTGGTGACGAGCACGATCGCGAGGCCGTTGACGAGGTCGACCCAGCGGTCGGCGTACCGGGCGTAGCGGTCGGCGTCCATGCTGCGGGCCACCACCTCGCCGGGCGGGGTGCGGGTGAGCCGGTGCTGGCGGGTCTGGCCGACGAGCACCGCCATCCGCACGCGGAGCATCACCGCGATCCACCAGCGCGGGTAGCGACGGAACGCCTCCGCGATCAGGAAGGGCGCGATCATCAGGCTCCCGACCAGCGCCACGGTCAGGCCGACCGGCGTGCCGCCGCGGTCGAGGTCCTGGACCAGGCGGCCCCAGATGAAGCCGGTGACCGCACCGAACGCGCCGGTGAGGGCGGCGACCAAGAAGAGGGCCGCGCCGGCGAGGCCCCACCCGGGGTGGATCGCCAGGGCGTCGGCGGTCGCCCGCGCCAGCCGGGGCCCGGAGTCCGGCTCGGCCAGGGGCGGCGGAGGACCGGTGCGTCGTACGGCGCCGATCGCCGCGTCGGAGACCTCGTCGAGCACCCGCTCCTCGTCGGCGGAGGCGTCGAGGAGGGCCCGGAAGGGCCCGGGCTGCGCCGCGAGCGTCGCGCGGGGCCCCTGCTGCACGATCCGGCCCTGGTCGAGCACGGCGACGTGGTCGGCACGAGCGGTCGTCGATAGCCGGTGGGCGACCAGCAGTCCGGTGCGGCCCGAGAGCAGCCGGTCGGCGGCCCGGACCACGCGCGCCTCGGTCAGCGGGTCCATCCGGGCGGTGGCCTCGTCGAGCACCACCACGCGTACGTCGCGCACCAGCAGCCGCGCGAACGCCACCAGCTGCTCCTCGCCCGAGGAGAGCGTGGTGCCGCCCGGGCCGAGCAGCGTGTCGAGCCCGTCCGGCAGTCCGGCGACCCAGTCGCGCAGGCCGAGCTCGGCCATCGCGCCCTCGACCTGGTGGCGGGGCAGGTCGGCGAAGAGGGCGACGTTCTCCGCGAGGGTGCCGGCCAGGATCTCGGTGCGCTGGGTGACCACCCCGACGGAGCGGCGCAGCTGCTGGAGGTCGAGGTCGAGCACGTCGGTGCCCCCGAGGAAGACGCTGCCCCGCTCGGGCTCGACCGCACGCGAGACGAGGGAGGCCACGGTGGACTTGCCCGACCCGGTCCGGCCGACGAGCGCGCAGGTCTCGCCGGCCGGAAGCCGGAGGTCGACGCCCGACAGGGCGAACCGGCCGGTGCCGTACGCGAAGTGCAGGTCGCGCAGCTCGAGCCGGAGCCCGCCCTCGGGGAGAGGCAGGCCACCCACCGGCTCGGGCTCCGTCTCGAGCAGCTGGCGCAGCCGGATGAGCGCGCCGACGCCCTCCTGCAGGTCCGGCAGGTGGCGGGCCAGCTGGTTGATCTGGCCGACGAAGGTCGTGGTGACCAGGAAGAGCGTGACCAGCTGGGCGACCGACAGGTCCCCGTCGGCGGCGAGGACGACCCCGACGACACCGACCCCGGCGAGGAGCCCGTGCAGCAGGACGCCGGCGCGGCGCCCGATCCGGGTCTCGATGGCGACGACGTGGGCGAAGAGCGTGTGCACCCGGGCGGAGAGCTCGCTGCAGCGACGTACGAGGTAGGCCTGGCCCAGGCTGGTGCGGAGGTCGTCGCGGCCGGTGACGCCCTCCTCCATGGCCGCGGCGTGGTCGGTCCAGGCGATCTCCTCGAGGACCTTGCGGCGGGCCAGCTCGGGCAGCAGCTGACGGACCGCCAGCACCGTCGCCGTCCCGAAGAGCGGGAAGAGGATCCAGGCGGGCCACCACGTGATGCCGGCGACGATCCACATCGGCGCCGCCGCGAAGAGGGTGCGCAGCGCGTCCCACACCTGCCGGCGCAGCAGGGCCCCGACCTCGTGGGTGTCGTCGTCGACCCGGTCGAGGACCTCGCCGACGGCCTGCTCCGAGAGCACCTCGAGCGGCTGGTGGAGCGCCGCCGCCAGCAGGTCCGCGCGGAGCACCCCCTCGGCCCGGTCGACGATCCCGGCCCAGGCGACCCGGCCGGCCGTGTCGAGCACGGCGGCGCCGATGACGCAGCACGCCAGCAGGCCGACCAGGCCGCCCGAGGGGTGCTCGGCCAGCCGACCGGCGACGACGGTCCCGAGGGTCTGACCGATCGCCGCGACGAACGAGGCGATCAGGGCGGCGACCGTCACGGGCCTGCGCAGCCGGCGCCAGTCGACCACCCGGGTCGGGTCCTCGAGCCGGAGCGGGGGGCCGTCGCCGGTCCCGGGGTGCTGGAGGAGGTCGTCGGCCCGAGTCACTGTCATCGCCACCCGACGCTATGCCATGGTGCTGACAGTGCCCCACCGATTTTCCAGGCACGGACCGACGTCGTGGGTGGGGTTAGCGCCAGGTCGCGCTGGGGACGATGCCCTCAGCCGACCACCCCCCAGGAGGCCACGAATGAGCACCACCGCACCTGCCGGCACCGAGGACGTCAACGGTCCGTCGCCCGATCTCAAGCGCGTGCTCGGACCCAAGCTGCTCCTGCTCTTCATCGTCGGCGACATCCTGGGCGCCGGCATCTACGCCGTCACCGGTGAGATGGCGCTGGAGGTCGGCGGGATCGTGTGGGTGCCGTTCCTGGTCGCGTTTGCGGTCGCGACGCTGACCGCGTTCTCCTACCTCGAGCTCGTCACCAAGTACCCGCAGGCCGCCGGTGCCGCGCTCTACACGCACAAGGCGTTCGGCATCCACTTCGTGACCTTCCTGGTGGCGTTCGCGGTGATCTGCTCCGGCATCACCAGTGCGTCCACGTCGTCGAACCTGCTGGCGACCAACCTCCTGGCCGGCCTCGACGGGTTGGGCTGGCACGTCTCCCAGGGCCGCACCGCGATCACCGTGGTCGCCATGTGCTTCATGGTGCTGCTCGCGGCGATCAACCTGCGCGGGGTCGGCGAGAGCGTGAAGTTCAACGTCGTGCTGACGCTGATCGAGATGGCCGCGCTGGTCATCGTGATCCTGATCGGCTTCTACGTGATGGCCAAGGGCGACGCTGACATGGGCCGGATCGTGGTCTTCAACTCCGGGTCCGACCGCGGACTCTTCCTGGCGGTGACGGTGGCGACTGCGATCGCCTTCTTCGCCATGGTCGGCTTCGAGGACTCGGTCAACATGGTCGAGGAGACGCAGGAGCCGGAGAAGATCTTCCCGCGGGTGATGCTCACCGGCCTCGGCATCGCGGTGATCTTCTACGTGCTGGTCGCGATCTCGGTGATCGCGGTGATCCCCGAGGGCCAGATCGAGGCGGTCGTCGCCGACGAGGGCAAGGTGCTGCTCGCGGTCGTCGAGACCGGTGCCCCCGGTCTGCCGATCGACAAGATCTTCCCCTTCATGACGGTGATCGCGGTCGCCAACACCGCGCTGCTCAACATGCTGATGGCCAGCCGGCTGCTCTACGGCCTGGCCAACCAGGACGTGCTGCCCCGGACCCTCGGCAAGGTCCTGCCGGGTCGGCGCACGCCGTACGCCGGCATCGCGTTCTCGACCGTGCTCGCCCTCGGTCTCATCGTCGTGGTGACCTTCCTCGCCGACACGTCGGTGATCAGCGCCCTTTCCGGGACGACCGCGCTGCTGCTGCTGTGCGTCTTCTCGGTGGTCAACGTGGCGTGCGTGGTCCTGCGCCGTGACACCGCCACGGAGCGCGGGTTCCGCGCACCCGGCTGGGTCCCGTTCGTCGGCGCCGCCGCGTGCCTCTTCCTCGCCGGCCCGTGGGCCCGCGACCGGGAGGACTGGATCCAGTACAAGGTGGCCGGAGGCCTGCTGCTGCTCGGCATCGTGCTCTGGGCGTGCACCTGGCTGACCAACCGCGGAGTCCGGGCCAAGAAGACCGGCTTCCGCGACATCGAGCACCTCGAGGACTGACGGCGTCCCGGGCGTCTCGTCGCGGCCCGCCGAATCGGGCGGCACCGCGGGCCCGCCGTACCCTGGGCAGGTGAGCAGCACCCTCCCCGACCTCGCCGCCCTGCACGCCATCGGCGCGGCGCAGCAGCCGACCTACCCCGACCAGGAGGCGGTCGCGGCCAACGTCGCGCGCCTGCGGCGGATGCCGCCCCTCGTCTTCGCGGGGGAGTGCGACGACCTGAAGGCCAAGATGGCGGCGGTGTCGCGCGGCGAGTCGTTCCTGCTCCAGGGTGGCGACTGCGCGGAGACCTTCGAGGAGGTCACCGCCGACAACGTCAGCAAGAAGCTGCGGGTGCTGCTCCAGATGGCGGTGATCCTGACGTACGCCGGCTCCGTGCCGGTCGTCAAGCTGGGCCGTCTGGCCGGCCAGTACGCCAAGCCGCGCTCCTCCGACATGGAGACCCGCGACGGTGTCACGCTGCCGGCGTACCGCGGCGACGTGGTCAACGGCTTCGACTTCACGCCGGAGGCCCGGATCCCCGACCCGCACCGGCTGCTGGACGCCTACAACGCGTCGGCCGCGACGCTCAACCTGGTGCGCGCCTTCGTGACCGGTGGCTACGCCGACCTGCGCCAGGTGCACACCTGGAACACCGACTTCGTGAAGTCGTCGTCGGCCGGTCAGCGCTACGAGGCGATGGCCGCCGAGATCGACAAGGCGCTGGGGTTCATGGGCGCGATCGGCGTGGACGCCGAGGAGCTCAAGCGCGTCGACTTCCACTCGAGCCACGAGGCGCTGCTGCTGGAGTACGAGCACGCGATGACGCGCATCGACTCGCGCACCGACAAGCCCTACAACGTCTCCGGCCACTTCGTCTGGATCGGTGAGCGCACCCGCCAGCTCGACGGCGCGCACGTGGAGTACTTCCGCCACATCCAGAACCCCATCGGCTGCAAGCTCGGGCCGTCCGCGAGCGCCGACGACGCGATCGCGCTCGCCGCCCGGCTCAACCCGGACAACGAGGCCGGCCGGCTGACCTTCATCACCCGCTTCGGTGCCGGCAAGATCCGCGAGGGCCTGCCCGAGCTGGTCGAGAAGGTCACCGCCGCCGGCGTCCAGGTGGCCTGGGTCTGCGACCCGATGCACGGCAACACCTTCGAGTCGAGCACCGGCTACAAGACCCGCCGCTTCGACGACGTCATCGAGGAGGTGCAGGGCTTCTTCGACGTGCACCGGGCGCTGGGCACCTGGCCCGGCGGCGTCCTGGTCGAGATGACCGGCGACGACGTCACCGAGTGCATCGGCGGCGGCGAGGAGATCGACGAGGCCGGGCTCGCGCACCGCTACGAGTCCGTCGTCGACCCGCGCCTCAACCGGGTGCAGTCGCTCGAGCTCGCCTTCCTGGTCGCGGAGATGCTGCGCACGGTGTGAGGTGGTCGGCCCGGCCCGGGGATACCCGGTTAACCGGGTATCGCTGAACTTCTCAGGCACTGCAGAGCCTGAGAAGTCGACGAAGGGCCCGAGGAGTTGCGGGTCCGGGGGTCCGCCCGATGGCCCGTAGGTCCGCCCGTGGTAGTCAAGACCACGTGATCGACTTGCGCTCCGACACCCTGACCAAGCCGACCGACGAGATGCGCGCCGTGATGGCGCGCGCGGAGGTGGGCGACGACGTGTACGGCGAGGACCCGACCGTCGCGCTCCTCGAGGAGCGCGTCGCCGGGATGTTCGGGCACGAGGCGGCGCTCTTCATGCCGACCGGCTCGATGGCCAACGTGCTCGCCGTACGCTCCCTCGTCGCGCCCGGCCAGGAGGTGCTCTGCGAGGCGAGCGCCCACATCGCCCGCGCCGAGCTCGGCGCCCACGGCGCCTACTCCGGCGTCACCATGCGCACCTGGATCCACCCGCGCGGCCAGGTCGACCTGCCGACGGTCCGGACCCTCTTCGCCCCCGACATGGGCCCGTTCTTCGTGCGCACGACCGCGATCTCGGTGGAGAACACCCACAACTTCGCCGGGGGAGCGGTGCTGCCGATCCAGGACCTGCGCGACCTGCGCGAGTACGCCACCGGCGTCGGCGTCGCCGTGCACATGGACGGCGCCCGGATCTGGAACGCCCACGTCGCCACCGGCGTCCCGCTCGCGGAGTACGGCGCGATCGCGGACGTGCTGGCCGTCTGCCTGTCCAAGGGCCTCGGTGCGCCGGTCGGCTCGCTGATGGTCGGCTCGGCCGACGCGATCGCCGAGGCCCGGGTCTGGCGCAAGCGGATGGGAGGCGGGATGCGGCAGGTCGGCATCCTGGCGGCGGCGGGCCTGCACGCGTTGGACCACCACCTCGAGCGGCTGGCCGACGACCACGCGCACGCGCGGCTGCTGGCCGAGGCGTGCGGCGTGGACCCGGTCGCGGTGGACACCAACATCGTGGTGGTCCAGCACGCCGACGCCCTCGGCTTCGTGGCCGCCGCCCGGGAGGCGGGGGTGCTCGTGTCGGCGGTCGGACCCACCGCCGTACGCCTGGTCACGCACCTCGGCGTCTCGCGTGTCGACGCCGAAAGGGCCGCGTCGGTGCTGGCCACGCTCTAGCCTCCAGCCATGGACGACGCTCGGGACGGCATCACGGTCGAGGACAGCATCGGGTCGGCCAAGCCGCCCCGGCCTCCGAGGCCGGCGGGGCCGCGGGATCCCGGGCGCCACCAGCGGCTGCTGCTGTGGGTGATCGCCGCCGCGGCCGTCGCGGCGGCGGCGTTCACCGGCGTCACGGCGTGGGAGACCCACCAGCACCGCGAGATGGACCAGGCGCTCTACTGCCAGGCGTACGCCGACAGCAACGAGACCGAGGACCAGGACTACGTGAGGCAGCAGGACCGGCTGCGCGAGGCGCTCGGCTGCTAGATGAGACTCCCCTTAGGTTGCGGCCACGGAGCCGCCGGGCGGGGACCCGCGACGTAGCGTGCTCAGGTATGACCAGGTTCAACCGGTGGTGCGTGGTCGCACTCGGCGTCCTGCTGGTCATCGCCGTCCCGGTCGCGATCAACGCGCTCCCCGCCCGTGACCCCGACGTCACCGCGAGCGCGCTGCTCGAGCGGATCGATGCGGCCGAGGACCACCCGTGGTCCGGCTACGTCCAGACCGAGGGCGCGCTCGAGCTGCCGGTGGCCGACGACTTCTCCGACGTGGGGGCGCTGGTCAGCGACCGGACCCGGATGCGGGCGTGGTGGCGGAGCGGGGACGACTGGCGGGTCGACCGGCTGCTGGTCTCGGGGGAGACCGATCTCGTCCACCAGCACGGGGTGACGATCGAGTGGAGCTACGAGCGCAACCGAGCCCAGGTCAGCCGCGACCCCGACATCCGGCTGCCGCGCGCTGCGGACCTGGTGCCGCCGGTGCTGGCCGAGCGATTGCTCCGCGACGTCGTCGCCGCGGACGTACGGCGCGTGCCGGCCCGCCGCGTCGCCGGGCGGGCTGCCCCGGGGCTGCGCGTCGTACCCGCCGCGCCGCAGTCCAGCGTCGACCACGTCGACCTGTGGGCCGACCCGGCGAGCGGCGTACCGCTGCGGGTCGAGGTGTACGCCGACGGCGATGGGTCGCCGTCCTTCGTCACCGAGCTCCGCGGCTTCTCCTCGGCTCGACCGGCGGCGTCCGCGACCACGTTCGCCAGCTCGCCAGGCATCGAGGTCACCCACCAGGACGTGCTCGACATCGCCGACGCGGCCAACCAGTACGCTCCGCTCCGCCCACCGGCCAGCATCGCGGGACTGCCGATGTCGTCGACCTCCGACGGGGCCGTCGGGGTGTACGGCGTCGGGATCACGCAGCTGATCGCCATCCCGCTGCGCCGCCGGGAGGCCGATCCGCTGCGCGAGCAGCTGCGCCAGGCACCAGACGTCACCGAGGACGACCGCGGCACCCTCGTCACGGCGGGGCCGCTGGGGGTGCTGGTGACGGGCACGACCGGTCGCCGGGCCTGGCTGCTGACGGGCACGGTCACGGCGACCGCGCTCTACCGAGCGGCGGGCGACCTCGCCCGCGGCACGACGTACCTGGGGGAGAGACGATGATCCGCACCGAGGGGCTCACCAAGCACTACGGGCGGATCGCCGCCGTCGAGGACGTCGGGCTCGAGGTGCGTGACGGTGACGTCTACGGGTTCCTGGGCGCCAACGGCTCGGGCAAGACCACGACGGTCCGGATGCTGCTGGGGCTGGTGCTGCCCACCTCGGGCTCGATCGAGGTGCTGGGACGGTCGATGCCGGGGTCAGGTCGCGAGGTGCTGCCGCGGATCGGGGCGATGGTCGAGGGTCCTGGGTTCTACCCGCAGCTCTCCGGGCGGGCGAACCTGGCGGTCTTCGACGCCAGCGGCCCCGGTCGCGACCGGCCGAGCCGGGCGGGCCGGATCGACGACGCCCTGGCCCAGGTGGGCCTCGACGGCGTCGACCGGCGGCCGGTCCGGGCCTACTCGCTCGGCATGCGGCAGCGGCTCGGCCTCGCGGCCGCGCTGCTGCGTCGACCCCGGCTGCTGGTGCTGGACGAGCCGACCAACGGCCTCGACCCCCAGGGCATCCGCGAGATCCGTCGGCTGCTGCTGGACCTCAACGCGGCCGGGACGACGGTCTTCCTCTCGAGCCACCTGCTCACCGAGATCGAGCAGATGTGCACCCGCGTCGGGGTGCTCGACCGAGGTCGACTGGTCCTCCAGGACCAGCTCGAGCACCTGCAGCGACCGACCGGCCGCACGGTCGTCCGCACGCCCGACACCGATGCCGCTCTGGCGCTGCTCGACGGCCACGTCGAGCGCCAGGAGGGCGACACGATCTGGGTGCGCGCCGACGACCCGCTCGCCCTCAACGCCAGCCTGGTGCGGGTGGGCGTGCGGGTGCTGGAGCTGGGGCCGGAGCGGCACACCCTCGAGGACGTCGTGCTGCAGGCCGCCACGGCCAGCGGTGACCGCCGATGATCGGCGTGGAGCTCCGCAAGCTGCTCTGGAGCCGCCGGACGTGGGTCACGATCCTGCTCATCGACGCGCTCCCGACCCTGGTCGGCGTGCTGCTCGCCGTCACCGACCTGGGCCCGCGCCCCGGCACCGGGCCGGCGTTCCTCTCCGCGGTGCTCACCGACGGCACGCTCTTCCCGCTGGCCGCGCTGGCCATCGTGCTGCCGCTCTTCCTCCCGATCGCCGTGGCCGTCACCGCGGGGGAGGCGATCGCCGGCGAGGCGCAGCAGGGCACCCTGCGCTACCTGCTGGTGCGCCCCGTCGGTCGGACCCGGCTGCTGGTCGCCAAGCTCGTCAGCGTGATGGCCTTCGTCGTCCTCACCGTCGTGGTCGTGGCGGCCACGGCGTACGTCGTCGGCACGCTGCTGCTCGGCAGCGACAGCGTGAGCGCGGGCACCACGAGCGTGTCGGGCAGCGGGCTGTCGACCCAGGAGATGGCGTTGCGCACCCTCCTCGCGCTGGCCTACGCCATGCTGTGCATGCTCGGGGTCGCCGCGATCGCGCTCTTCCTCTCGACGGTCGTCCGGTCGCCGCTGTCGGCCGCGCTCGGCACCATGGGGGTGCTGGCGACCTCCACCGTGCTGCTGACGCTCGACGCCGCGCACCTGCTCCAGCCCTACCTGCCGACGCGCTACTGGCTCGCCTTCGTCGACCTCTTCCGCGACCCCATCCTGTGGCGCGACGTGGAGCGTGGCGTGCTGCTCCAGGTCGTGTACGTCGTGGTGTTCCTCGGCGCCGCCTGGGCCAACTTCATGACCAAGGACATCACCGACTAGCAGACGGACGCCTCCGGCACGGCCGGCCGGGCGGTCCCCAGAGCACTCTCGACGATGGCGATCACCGCCGGGGTCCGCGGCATGTCCGGGTGCCCGACCGTGAGCGCGGGACACACGTCCTGGACGGCGAGGTCGACCGCGCCGGCGAGGGATCCCGACACCGGGGGTACGACGGTCTTGTCGTCGGTGGTCCACACCGCCACCCAGAGCGGGCCGGGTGGAGTCTCGTCGCCGGCGTTGAGTCCGGTCAGCAGGTCGCTGTCGGTCGCCAGCTGCTGGCAGGCCTCGGGACACGCGGTGGCGCCCAGGCCGCTGGCGAGGGAGGCCAGGTCGGTGCCGTGGTTGGGCGAGGCGAGGGTGACCACGCGACGCGCGATCTCGGCCCCGCCCAGGTCGGCGACCCAGATCCGGGTCACGACCCCGCCGGCGGAGTAGCCGACGACGTCGACCGACCGGGCGCCCGTACGCCGCAGGGCCGACCGGGCGGCACGATCCAGGTCCTCGCCCTGACGGCGCAGGTCGCCGGTGCCGTTGCCGGCCGGCCGGACCACCGTCACGTCCTTGCCACCTGCCCGCAACGCATCGGCGAGCACCTCGAGAGCGGCCGTCGAGCCGCCGTACCCCGGCACCAGCAGCACCGGGCCCGGGGAGCCCTGCGGGACCGGGTCCACCGGACTCGGTCGCGTGGCGACCACCACGACCGCGACCACCACCGCGGCGGCAGCGGCCAGCGCCACCGTTGCGAGGACGAAGCGGCGGCGAGTTGGCGACAAGCGGTCGAGCACCTCTCGATCCTGCCCGACGGGCAAGCCGGCAGCTCCGCCAGCGGGCCTACCGAGCCACGAACAGCAGGTCGCTGATCGCGGTGAAGTCGCGCCCCGACTTCCCCTTCCCGGGCTTGGAGACGTCGACGAGGCGCAGGGTGATCGTCGTGGTCGTGGTGTCCACGTCGATCGACTGGACGGCCGTGGTGTCCTCGAGCACCTGAGCGTGCTTGGTGCCGTCGTCGAACTCCCACTCGACCTTCGCGATGCGCCGGTTGCCGTGGTACCAGTCCCGGCCCTCCATCTGCTTGGCGTAGCCGTTGATCAGGCCGACCGAGCGCAGACGGGTCTTCGCGGGCAGGGTGATCACGATCTCCTCGCCGCTGCCGTCACCGGGCATCCGCCAGCACGTCTCGGGCACCCCGTCGAGCATGTTGGCGGCCTCGTAGTCCACCGGCTTGCCGTTGACGTCCTGGTTGGGCTCGGCCGTCGCCGGCACGGTCACCTCGGACTCGGCGGTCAGCCCTGCTGGGGTGTCGGCGTCCGGCTCGTCGGCCGACGGGTCGCCGGTCGCGGTCGCCGACGCGCTCGGTCCCGGCTCCCGGGCGGCCGAGCCGTCGCCGTCGTCGTCGCCGAGCAGCCACACCCCGAGGACCACCACGACGGCCAGGACGGCGGCGGCCGCCACCCACCTGCCCCACGGTGCTCGCCGGTGGTGGGCGGGCGGCGGTTCGGCGACCCCGACCGGCCCGTCGAGCCCGTCGACCCCGCCGACCCCGTCGACCTCGTCGACCTCGTCGGCGAACAACGGGAAGCGCGGAGCCGACGGCGGCGTCCACGCGGGCGGGGGCGCCGGGGGCGGGGCGGGAGGCGTGCGCGGGCGAGGGCGCTCGGCGGTGCCGGTGCGCCAGTCGCTCCCGTCGTGCTCGTCGCCCAGGGAGGGAGCAGCGCCGTCCACCGGGTGGCCGCAGTTGGTGCAGTAGCGGCCGGTGCCCAGCTCGTGGCCGCACTCGGCGCAGTCCGTCATCCCTCTCCTGCCCTCGGAACCGTCGTGGTGCGTCACGTTAGACGACGGCCACCGGAGTCCGCGCCTGCTGCCGCCCGACCAGCTCCGGGAAGCGGCGTACGACCTGCGCCAGCTCGCGCAGCTCCGCACCCTCCAGCGCCTGCGGGCCGTCGCAGAGCGCGGTCTCCGGCGTGGGGTGGACGTCGACGATGACGCCGTCGGCGCCGACCGCGATCGCGGCCCGCGAGAGCGGGACGACGAGGTCCCTGCGGCCGGCCGCGTGCGACGGGTCGACGATGATCGGCAGGTGGCTGGCGGCCTGCACGACCGGCACTGCGGAGATGTCGAGGGTGTTGCGGGTGGCGGGCTCGAAGGTGCGGATCCCGCGCTCGCACAGGACCACGTCGAGGTTGCCGCGCTGGGCGACGTACTCCGCCGCCATCAGCCACTCCTCGATGGTCGCGGTCATGCCGCGCTTGAGCAGCACCGGCTTGCCGGCCTCGCCGACTGCCTGCAGCAGCCCGAAGTTCGCCGCGTTGCGGGTGCCGATCTGCAGCATGTCGGCGTGCTCCGCGACGACGGCGACGTCGCGGACGTCGACCACCTCGGTGACGACCGGCATCCCGGTCGCCTCGCGGACGTCGGCCAGGATCTCCAGGCCGGCGACGCCCAGGCCCTGGAAGGCGTACGGCGAGGTCCGCGGCTTGTAGGCGCCGCCGCGCAGGATCGTCGCGCCCGCAGACTTCGCCATCAGCGCGGCCTCGAGCGTCTGCTGGGCGGACTCGACGGCGCACGGTCCGGCGATGAAGGTGACGGTGTCCGGGCCGATCGGCACCTGGTGGCCGGGCTGTCCGACCCAGACGGTCGACCGTTCGGGGTGGTGCTGGCGGCTGACCAGCTTGTAGGGGTCCGAGATGCGGTGCACGTCGGCGACGCCGCGCAGGGCACGCAGGTTGAGGTGGTGGAAGGACTCGACGTCGCCGACCAGCCCGATGATCGTGCGGACGACGCCCTTGCTGACGAAGGCCTCCCCGCCGACGCTCTCGACGCGGGCGACGACGCGCGCGACGTCCTCGTCGGTGGCTTGGGGGGACATGACGACGACCATGGTGGTGCCTCTTTCGGTGGAGCTGGCCACGTCGTCGGGGGCCCAGACATGCAGAACGCCCCGCGGGTGACCGGGGGCGTTGGATGGGTGGAGGCTGCCTACGTCAAGACGGCCTGCACGGGTGCTCCCGGCAGGTGTCCAAAGAAATACGTGGCGGCCACACGAGGAGAGTAGGTCACCGCCGGAGACGGCCGCCATGGTGACCGCGATGCGGACGCGGGCGTACGACGGGCCTCACACCGCGATGTGCTGCACCTCGCCCTCGATCTTGCGCCGCGGCCCGATCTCGACCACCAGCATCGCGGCGAGCACCATCAGGCCACCGACCACCATCCGCAGGGTCGCCGACTCGCCGCCGAACCACACCGCGAACAGCGTGGCGAAGACCGGCTCCATGCTCATCACGATCGCGGCCCGCGTGGCGCTCAGGTGCGCCTGGGCCCAGGTCTGGGCGAGTAGTGCGAGCGCGGCCGGGAAGACCGCCATGTAGACGATCGAGAGCCAGTCGCGCCCGTTGTCGGGGAGCACGATCCCGTGCGGTGCGCTGGCGGCCAGGCAGATCGCCGCGACCACGATGATCTGCAGGATCGACATCCCGATCGCGTCGCCGGCGTTGGACCAGGCACCGAGCCCGACGATGTGCAGCGCGTAGAGCAGGGCGGCCGACAAGGTGATCGCCTCGCCGTACCCGATGGACAGGCCGTCGAGGGTGAGCACCGCGAGACCCGCGAAGGCGAGCAGCACGGCGAGCCAGGTCATCCGGGTGATCCGGTTGCCCAGCAGCACGGCGGCGAGGAGCGGCGTCGCGACGACGTACATCCCGGTGATGAAGCCGGAGACGCTGGCGGGGGTGTGGGCGAGCCCGACGGTCTGCATGATCTGCGCCACGCCGTACACCGCACCCAGGACGACCGCCTGGCGCCGCGCCCGCGCCGAGAGCCGCAGCAGGGCCCTCGGTGCCACGACCAGCAGCAGCACGGCGGCGATCGAGAACCGCAGCGCCAGGAAGTCGACCGGCGGCACCCGCTCGACCAGGTCGTGGATGAGGAAGAAGGTCGACCCCCAGCAGGCCGTGACGCTCAGCAGGGCGGCGGTCGCGAGGAGCGTCGTACGGCGTGCCTCGGTCACCGCCCGGCCCCGGCGCGCAGCTGCTTCAGGAGCGGGATGTCGCGGTTGTCGGCGCTGCGCGAGTCGGGGGTCTCCAGGACGAACGGCACGCCGGCCGTCGCCGGGTGGGCGAAGAGCTCGGCGAAGGCGCCGGTCCCGATGTGGCCCTCGCCGATGCGCTGGTGCCGGTCCTTGAACGCGCCCCGCACGTCCATCGAGTCGTTGGCGTGCACCAGTCGCAGCCGTCCCGGCCCGCCGATCTCGACGATCCGGTCGACGGTGGCCGTCGTCCCGCCCGGCTCGTCGAGCGGCGCCCCGGCGGCGAAGACGTGGCAGGTGTCGAGGCAGATGCCGGCCTTGGGGTGGTGGTCGAGGGCGTCGAGGTACGGCGCCAGGTCCTCGACGCCGGCGCACAGCGAGCGGCCCTGCCCGGCGGTCGGCTCGAGCAGCACCCACGGGGCGGCGTCGTCGGCGACGGCGTCCAGGAGGGGCAGCAGCCCCTCGCGGACCTGCTTCATCGCCGTGTCGTGGCGCGCGGCGCTGTCGCCCTCGCCAGGGTCGACGAAGGAGCCCGTGTGCACGACGACGCCCTCGGCACCGATCTCGGCGGCCCGCTTCAGGTTGTGGGCGACCGAGGCCACCGAGCGCTCGTAGGTCGACGCGGTGGGCGAGCCGAGGTTGACCAGGTAGGGCGCATGGATGAAGGTGCGGGTGCCGCGCTCGGCCATCAGGTCGCGGAAGCGCGCGTCCTCGGCGGGCTTCCCAGCGCTCAGCGCCCAACCGCGCGGGTTGCCGACGAAGACCTGGAAGGTCTCGCAGCCGACCTCGTCGGCGTTCGCGACGGCGCCCTCGACCAGGCCCTTGCCGACCAGGACGTGGGTGCCGATCGGGTTGCGGGAGGCGAGGTCGGGCACCGCGCCAAAATATCGCCCGACCGCTGCCGGTCCGCGGGCGGGGCGATCCTCAGATCAGGCTGAGGCTGATCGTCGAGCCCGGGGCCACCATCTCGCCGCCGCCGGGGCTCTGCGAGAAGACGAACCCGAGGCCCAGCGACCCCGGAGCGTCGTGGGTCTCGACCGTGAAGCCGAGGCCCTCCAGCCTCTCGCGGGCCGCGGCGACACCCTCACCGCGCACCGACGGCACCTTGACCAGCTCGGGGCCCTTCGAGACCACGACCGAGACGTTGTCGCCGCGGTGCACGGTGGTGCCGGCGGGCGGGTCCATCGAGATCACGTCACCGTCGTCGACGGTGTCGGAGTACTGCTCGTCGGCGACCTTGCCGGTCAGCCCCTGGTCCTTGAACCAGGCCAGCGCGTCGTCCGCGTCCTTGCCCACCCAGTCCTGGAGCTTCACCGGCTTGGGTCCCTTGCTGACGACCAGGTCGACCGGGGCGTCGCGACGCAGCGTCGTGCCCACCTTCGGCGAGCTCGAGATGACGACTCCGGCGGCGACCGTGTCGGACCACTTCTCGGCGGTGGTGCCGAAGCCGAGGTGTCCGTCGGCGAGCGCGTCCTGGGCCTCGTCCTCGGTCAGGCCCTTGAGCTTGGGCACGTCGTACCGCTCCTTGCCGAGCGACAGGACAATGGTGACGGTGCCGCCGGTGAGGACCTTCGAGCCCGGCTCGGGGTCGGTGGAGACGACCCGGCCCGCGGCGACGGTCTCGGAGTAGGCCGGGGGACCCTTCTCGGTGTCCAGGCCGGCCGCGTCCAGCTCGCGCTCCGCCGCCTTCTGCGTCATCCCGAGGACGCCGGGGGTGGCGGTGTAGCGGCCGTCGAGGAACCACCAGGCACCGACACCGCCGCCGACGATGAGGAGCAGGAGCACCAGGAGCAGGACGAGCCCCTTGCGCGAGCGGCGGCGTCCGGCCGGGGCGGGGGCAGGCGGGCGCGGTGGGCGAGGGGGAGCGGGGCGCGGCGGCACCGCGTCGGCGGGCGGCAGGATGCGGAGGGGGGCGGTCATCGTCGCGAGCTCGTGCCGGTCGAAGGGATCGGGCGCGGTGTCGTCCGGCGACGGTGCCTCGAGGGTCTCGGGGCGCATCCGCAGCGGGGTCAGGTCGGCGGTGAGGTCGGCGTCGTCGAGCACGCCCTCGGCCAGCGCGTGGCTGACCCGGTGGACCTGGTGCAGCAGGACCGCGGCGTCCGCGGGACGCAGCTCGCGGTCGCGGGCGGTGGCGCGGGCGACCAGCGCGTCGACGTACGCCGGGATGGCGGGCTCGAGGCTGCTCGGGGGCGGGACGTCCTCGTGGACGTGCTTGTAGGCGACCTGGATCGGGGTCTCGCCCTCGTGCGGCTTGGTGCCGGTGAGCAGCTCGAAGAGGACGACGCCCGCGGCGTAGACGTCGGCCCGGGCGTCCGCGCGTCCGCTGATGACGAGCTCGGGTGCGAGGTAGGAGACGGTGCCGATCAGGACGCCGCCGGTCGCGGTGTGCTGGGTGTCGGTGCTGACGGCCTTGGCCAGCCCGAAGTCGGCGACCTTGACCCGGCCGTCGTCGGCGATGAGGACGTTCTCGGGCTTGACGTCGCGGTGCACCAGGCCGGCCCGGTGAGCCGCGGCGAGCGCCGAGAGGACCGGCTCGATCACGGCCAGCGCGCGGGCCGGCGACATCGGGCTCTCCTTGCGGATCACGTCGCGCAGGGTGTGGCCGGGGATCAGCTCCATGGCCAGGAAGACGGTGCCGTCGTCGTCGCCCTGGTCGTAGACCGCGACGACGTGGGGGTGGGAGAGCCGGGCCGCGGCCCGCGCCTCCCGCACGAACCGCTCGGCGAACTCGTTGTCGTCCCCCAGCCCGGGGTGCATCACCTTGACGGCGACCGTGCGGTCGAGACGGAGGTCGGTGGCCTCGTACACACTGGCCATGCCGCCGCGCGCGATCCGGGCCCCGATCCGGTAGCGGCCGTCGAGGAGGCGGCCGGTCAGGGGGTCGACGACAGCGTCGGCGCCGCCTGCGCGCGCGCGCCGATCTCCGTGCTCGTCCTGCTGCACAGCGACCCTCCTGTGACCGGACGGGGAAGCATCCGGGGCCTCAATCGTACGGACGGCGTACCGAACTGGCCTGCTGGGCGGCGGTGCGGCGTGGCGAACCTCCGGGTGGGAGACTGGGCGCATGGAAGACAGTGCAGATCTGCGGCGCCTCGCGGACGCCGACCTCGCGGCCCTCGTCCCGGAGTGGCTGGACTGGGCGGCCACCGCCAAGGCACTCGGCGTGACGGTCGGCAAGGTGCGCACGATGATCCGCGACCACGAGCTGGCCGCCGCGGTCCCGTCGCCCGGTGCCGGGCAGCAGGTGCCGGCCGACTTCATCCAGGACGGCCTGGTCGTCAAGGGCCTGCCCGGCCTGCTGACGATCCTCCACGACGGTCGGTACGACGACCGCGAGTGCATCGCCTGGATCTTCACCGACGACAACTACCCCGGGCGCCCGATCGACGCGCTGCGCGAGAACCGCGGCTCCGAGGTCAAGCGGCGGGCGCAGGCCATCTCGCTGTAGCGCCACCCTGTCGGCCCGCGGGCCGGCCCGCAGCCTCAGACGGCGCGCTGCGTCGCCGAGGCCGCGAGCTCGCGCAGCACCTCGGTGGCGTGCTCGTCGAGTCCTGCCCGGTCGAGGGACCGTACGGCGTGGGTGGCGAGCTCGTCGATGACCGCCTCGACCTGGGCCTGTGCGCCGCTCGTGTCGATGATCCGGCGCAGCTCGGCGACGGCGTCGGGGGAGAGGTCGGTGCCGAGGGAGCGGTCCAGGAGGGCGGCGTCCGCCGGCGACGCGGCGTCGAGAGCCAGCGCGACGAGCACGGTGCGCTTGCCCTCGACCAGGTCGTCGCCGGCCGGCTTGCCGGTGGTCGCCGGGTCGCCGAAGACGCCGAGCAGGTCGTCGCGCAGCTGGAAGGCCTCGCCGAGCGGCAGGCCGAACTCGGTCAGCGCGTGCATCGTCGCCGGCGACGCGCCGGCCAGGGCAGCGCCGATGTGCAGCGGCCGCTCGATCGAGTACTTCGCCGACTTGTAGCGCAGCACGGTCATCGCGGCGTCGACGTCGGCGCGCCCGCGGGCCTGCACCGAGACGTCGAGGAACTGACCGGCGATCACCTCCGACCGGCAGCGGTCGAAGACCTCGAGTGCCGGCGCGACCTGGGTGATCGGCAGCCCGCAGCGGCGCAGCAGCTCGTCGGACCAGCTCAGCAGCAGGTCCCCGAGCAGGATCGCCGCGGCGGCGCCGTACTGCTGCTGGTCGCCGCGCCAGCCCGCCGTACGGTGCTCCGCCTCGAACGCGCGGTGGGTGGAGGGGCGGCCGCGGCGAGTGTCGGAGGCGTCCATCAGGTCGTCGTGGACCAGTGCGCTGGCGTGCAGGAGCTCGAGCGACGCGCAGGCGCGGACCAGAGCACCCTCGTCGGCCGACGTCGGCTCGACCGCGCGGTGGCCCCAGTAGCAGAACGACGCCCGGAAGCGCTTGCCGCCGCGGACCGCCGTACGGGCCTCGGCAACCAGTCGGACGGCGTCGTCGCCCAGCGGCTCGATCAGGGTCGCCTGGGCGTCGATGAACCCGTCGAGCGCTGCCTGGACCTGGTCGCGGAACCCGGCGCTGTCCCACCCGTTCGCCGTCACGCGGACGAGACTAGCCAGTGGACATCGATGCCGGGCGGGGGGTCCCCGTCCTTAAACTGGTGCGCATGGCGCACAAGCAGGCACCCCGGATCGGCGACCTGATCCGGGCCGGGGAGCGGTCGTTCTCCTTTGAGTTCTTCCCGCCGCGCGACGAGGCCGGCGAGGAGCAGCTCTGGCAGGCGATCCGCGAGCTGGAGCCCTACCGGCCGACGTTCGTCTCGGTGACGTACGGCGCCGGCGGCTCGACCCGCGACACGACGGTGCGCATCACCGGCCGGATCGCGGCGGAGACCTCGCTGACGCCGATGGCGCACCTGACCTGCGTGTCCCACACCAGGGAGCAGCTCGAGGCCGTCCTCGACTCGTACGCCGCGGTCGGCATCGGCAACGTCATGGTGCTGCGCGGCGACCCGGAGGCCGGGCCGCGAGCGCCCTGGACCCCCACCGACGGCGGGCTGACGTACGCCCAGGAGCTGGTCGAGCTGACCCGCGGCCGGGGTGACTTCAGCATCGGCGTGGCGGCCTTCCCCGAGGGCCACCCGTCGGCCGCGTCGCTCGACCGGGACGCCGACGTGCTCGTGGCCAAGGCCCGGGCGGGCGCGGAGTTCGCCGTCACCCAGATGTTCTTCCGGGCCTCCGACTACTTCGCGCTGGTCGAGCGGGTGCGCGCCCGTGGCTGCGACCTGCCGATCCTGCCGGGCATCATGCCGATCCTGAACCTCGCCAGCATCCGCCGCCAGAGCGAGCTGATCGGCACCGACGTCCCGCCGGAGATCGTCGCGCGGATCGCGGCCCACGACGGCGACCCGGCGGCCATGCGGGCCGAGGGCATCACGATCGCCGCCGAGCTCTGCGACGAGCTGCTCGCCGGTGGTGCTCCGGGGCTGCACTTCTACACGCTGAACCGCTCCAAGGCGACGCGCGAGATCTTCGCGGCGCTGAACATGTCGGTCTGAGGCACGCCGTACGTCTCCTGGACGGTGCCGGTCGCTACCCCCGTCCCACGTCTCAGGCAGGGCTGTCACTTCTCGGGCGTTGCAATGCCCCAGAAGTGACGGTTTCACCGGTGCACCGGTGAAACCGACGAGGCAACGCAGCACGCACGCGCGCTCGACCTCAGCGGCCACTCTGGCCCCACGTCTCAGGCAAGGCTGTCACTTCTCAGGCGTTGCAATGCCCCAGAAGTGATGGTTTCACCGGTGCGCCGGTGAAACCGACGAGGCAACGCAGCACGCACGCGCGCTCGACCTCAGCGGCCACTCTCGCCCCGCGGCTCAGGCAGGGCTGTCACCTCTCAGGCGTTGCAATGCCCCAGAAGTGACGGTTTCACCGGTGCACCGGTGAATCCGACGAGGCAACGCAGCGCCCCCCTCACGCCGGCCCCACCTCAGCCGCCACCAACGCCGCGGACAGCCCCACGAACGGCAGTCCGGCGCCGGGGGTGGCGTGCGCGCCGGCGGCGTACACGCCCGCGATGGGGGTGCGCGGCCCGAGCCGGCGCCGCACCGTCGCCCGGCCCTGCCAGAGCACGCCCAGCGGCGAGCCGCCCCAGCGTTCGACCTGGTCGCGCGGGCTGAGGTCGACGCGCTCGACCACCTGCGCGCGCACGTCGATCCGGTGCCGCGCCAGCGCCCGCAGGATGTCCTCGGACAGCCGGCCGCGGCCGTGCACCGTCAGCGTCGAGGCGCCGGAGGGCGCCCGGCCGGCCGTGCGGACGACGAGCGTCGGGTCGCCGTGCAGGACCAGCTCGTGGGGCAGCTCCGGCGCGTCGCCCTCGAGACCGAGGTAGGCCACGACCGGGGGGATCGCCGGCATCGTGCGGAGGACGTACGCCGCCAGTGCGGGCAGCCGGCGAGGGTCGATCGCACACACCACGACGTCGGCGTCGATCACCCCGCCGGACGTCGACACCCCCACGACGCGGTCGTCGCGCACCACCAGGTCGGTCGCCTCGGTGCCGGTCAGGGTCGTCACCCCTCGGGTCGCCAGACGGTCGGCCAGGGCGGTGCCCAGCCGCGCCATCCCACCCTCGACCGTCCACACGCCGAACCGCTGCTCGACGTACGCCGTCGACCCCGCCCACGCCGGCACGTTGCGCAGGTCGTGTCCCTCGGCGACCAGCGGGTGGGCCGCCACCAGCCGCAGCCGCTCGTCCTTGAACGTCTTGCGCAGCCGCTTGTGGAGCGTCTCGCGGCTGTCCAGCAGCGCGGCCAGGTCGCGGGGGAGGTGGTCCGGCCTCCAGGGGTTCTCGAGGTAGCCGCGCCGCAGCACGTCCCAGTCGTCGGCGTACGACGCGACGTGGTCGACCCACCGCTGCCCGAGCCCGGCCCCCAGCCCGTCGAAGGCGGCGAGCTGCGGGGCACGCCCGCTCGGCACCCGCACCGACGAGCCGTCCTCGAAGCGGTGCTCGCGCACGACGTCCAGCGGCACCAGCTCCAGCTCACGCTCGACCGGGCGGCCGGTCTTGCGGAAGAGATCGCGCACGACGGCCGGGAGCAGCGTGTACGACGGCCCCGCGTCCCACGCGAACTCGCCCGCGCTCACCTCGGCCAGCGGCCCGCCCAGGGTCGCGGAGCGCTCGAGCAGGGTGACCTCGTGGCCGAGCTTGGCCAGCCGGAGCGCCGCCGCCAGGCCGCCGAAGCCACCGCCGACCACCACCACCTGCGGCACTACCCGACCTCGATCTCCGGCGCGCCGGTCATCGAGGCGAGCTCGTCGTACGTCGTCGAGAAGACTGCCGCGGGATGGCCCGCGGCGGCCCAGACGACGTCGTAGCGGCGCAGCCAGGAGTCGAGGTACGTCGGCACCGGGGCCGGGTGGCCGATGGGGGAGACGCCGCCGATGACCTGCCCGGTGTGCTCGCGCACGAAGTCGGGCGTGGCCCGCTTGAGCCTGGTCCCGCCCAGGAGCGCCGCGACCTTGGCGGTGTCGACGCGGTGCGCGCCCGAGGTCAGAATGAGCACCGGCGCCGTGTCGGCGTCGAAGAGCAGACTGTTGGCGATCGCACCGACCTCGCACCCCAGAGCCTCGGCCGCGAGTGCCGCTGTGTGCACCGAATCGGGCAGGATGACGATCTCACCGGTGCCGCCGCGTCGCGCGTGGTCGTCGCGGAACCGGGTGATCGTCGGGTGTTCGGTGTTCATGGTCGAGACCCTAGGGCAGCGCGCTGCACCGGGGACGGCCTGTGATGAGGAGGAGACGCATGAGTCAGGACCGGCCGGCATCGGTGAAGGCAGCGGTGTGGTTGACCCTGGCCCTGGTGGCCCTGTCGGGGGTGATGGCGCTGCTCAGCATCATCTTCCGCGACGACCTGATGGAGGCGTGGGAGTCCGGCCGCCCGGACGCGAGCTCGCTCAAGCCGCCGGCGATCGCGCCGGTCGCCGCGGTGATGCTGGTCGTGGTCGCGCTCCTCGCGCTCGTCATCCTCGAGTTCTTCCGCTCCCAGCACGGCTGGGCCCGCTGGGCCCTGACCGGCAACGTGGTGCTGATGGCGCTCGGCACCTGTGCCACCCTCCGGATCGGCCCGCCGGCGCTCTTCGTGGTGCTCTCCGTCGTCGGCCTGGTCCTGCAGGTCGCCATCGTCGTGGCCCTGTGGCACCGCGACACCTCTGCCTACCTGCGTGAGTCGCGCCGTGCGGGGGACCTGCCCGCCGCCTCGTGAGCGGTGCTGCCGCGCATCCTTGACGGACTGTCGGTGGGGCGGTGTACCTTGGGGAGTGTTCGAACAATTGTTCGATCACGGTCCGGCGGGGCCGACCTCGACCCTCGACCCCGCCGGGCCGGCGCATGCGAGGCGCGCCCGCGCCGCGCGGAGGAGAGGTGCCTGATGAACCCGTACGCCCTGCCCGCGACGACCCACTCCTACCTCGCGCGCGCTGCCGAGTCGCTCAGCGAGTCGGTGGCCGCCACCGACGCGCCGACCCGGTACGCCTGCGCCCACGTCGCGGCGCTGCGTGCGGCCGCCGCCCTGCTCTCGGCCAGGGCGCGGCCCGTCGCCGTGCGCGGTCGTCGACCGCAGAAGAACGCCTGGGTGCTGCTCACGGAGGTGGCGCCCGAGCTCAGCGAGTGGGCGACCTTCTTCGCCGGTGGTGCGGCCAAGCGGGCCGCCGCCGAGGCGGGATCGACCCGGTCGGTCGCCGAGCGGGAGGCCGACGACCTGGTCCGGGACGCCGACCGGTTCCTGGCGGTGATCGAGCGGTCGCTCGGGTTGGTGCCCCATCTGCCGCTGGAGATCCGCGCCGCCGCCGTACGGGCGGGCTGACGCCCACGCGCTGCCTCTAGGGTGGCCCCATGACCGACAGTGCGCGGCCCACCGACCGGCCCAGCGAACGTCGGGCCGCGGCTCGCACGTCCGTCGTCTGGGACGCCGTGCACCCGCACGTCGCGCCCGGTGCCGACGTGCTCGACATCGGCGGCGGCACCGGCGGCTTCGCGGTCCGGGTGGCCCGGCTCGGCGCCCGGGTGACGGTCGTCGACCCGAGCCCCGACGCGCTGGCGGCGCTCGCGCGGCGGGCCAGGGAGCTCGCCGTCGACGTCTCGGCCCAGCAGGGCGACCTGTCGACGCTGCTGGAGGTCACCGGACCGGACAGCGCCGACCTGGTGCTGTGCCACGGCGTGCTCGAGGTCGTGGACGACCCCGCCGCTGCGTTGGCCACGCTGCGCCGGGTGCTGCGACCCGGTGGCGTCCTGAGCCTGCTGGTCGCCCAACGACACGCGGCCGTGGTCGCCCGCGCGATGGCCGGTCACTTCGCCCAGGCGCTGACGCTGCTCGATGCCGGGCCGGGGGAGCGCGACGGTCGGGCCGGACACCGCTTCACCGCCGACGAGGTGACCGCGCTGGCGCAGGCCGCCGGCTTCTCCGTGGAGACGGTGCACGGCGTCCGGGTGTTCGCCGACCTGGTCCCGGGCTCGCTGCTCGACCTCGAGCCCGGTGCGACCTCGGCGCTGGTCGATCTCGAGCGCGCCGTGTCGAGCCGCCCGGAGTACCTGCCACTGGCGGCGCAGCTGCACCTGCTCGCGCGCTGATCGTGCCGGGAGCGGCGGGCCCGTGAAACAGTTCGATCACTAATTTCCGATCCCGGCTACCGGGATGCCCAGCCGCTGCCTAGACTTGCACTGCCGGAGAAGATCCGTCCGGCGACGACACCTGGGGAGGAACGGTGCCACTCTCGGAAGAGGAGCTCCGACTGCTCGAGCAGATGGAGCGCGCCCTCGTCGAAGAGGACCCCAAGTTCGCCTCGACGTTGCGAGGTACGGCGTTCCGCCGATCCGCTCGTCGCCGCGCCATCATCGCCGGCGTCGGCTTCGCCATCGGCGTCGCGGTCCTCATGACCGGCGCTGTCGCCGGCCTCACGCTGCTGGGCGTCGCAGGGTTCGTCGTGATGCTCGGCTCGGCCACCGTCGCGCTCACCGCCATGCGCGGCCAGCACGGCTCCGCCGCACCCGACCCGCGCGCCAGCCACCCCAGTCGGGGCGGCTTCACCGTCATCGACGGCGGTCGTCGTACGAAGCGCTCCCGAGCGTCCTCCCACGGCTCCTTCATGGACCGCATGGCCGAGCGCTGGAGCCGTCGCCGCGACAACGGCGGGTACTAGCCCGTACTAGCCCGGCCGCGTCGGCGGTCCGGTCTCGGTGGTTTCGAGGCTCAGGCCTGGCGGCCTTCGCACCTCAACCACCGACAGCGCCCGCACTGGTGGTGCGGCCCGCCCCGGTGGTTGAGGAGGGCGCGGCCCCGCCCCGGTGGTTGAGGAGAGGGCGGCCCCGCCCCGGTGGTTGAGGAGGGCCGCCAGGCCCGTCTCGAAACCCCCGCAGCCGAGCGCTGCGTCGAGTGCCGGTGGTGGTTTCGAGGCTCAGGCCTGGCGGCCTTCGCACCTCAACCACCGGCGGTCTTCGCACCTCAGCCACCGGCGCTGACCACCGTCAGGTGACGTGGTCGACGACCCCGCCGTACTTGGCCTCGAGCGTGCCGGGAGCCGACCGTCGGCCGCGGCGCGCGAGCACCGAGCGCGGCCACCAGGCGGCCCGGCGGCGCGCGGAGCGGGTCGCGCCGCCCTGGAGCGCCGCCACGCAGGCCTCGCCGTCGGCGCGCAGGCGCACCGGGTCGAGCGTGGTGCCCGAGCGCGAGTAGCGGTCCAGCTCGAGCGTGTGCACGAGCCGGTCGAGCGCCTGGGCGGCCTCCGGCGCGAGGTCGGCGCCGTGGGCGGGGCGTTCGACGGTGTCCCGACTGACGGGGGCCCCGAAGTGGGCGACGAGCACGGCGCGGGTGGCGCGCGGCGAACGCCCTCGTGGCCACGGCACGCCGAGGTCGACGGCGGTGTCCTCCAGCTCGGCCCAGACCGGCTCGACCCCACCGGAGGCGAAGCGGCGCTCGCGGCGTCGGGCCCGGAGCGTGCGGGGCAGCACCAGACCGCCGAGGACGAGCGCCAGCACCACGAGCGCGCCGACGGCTGCCAGCCACGGGAAGGCCGAGCCGCCGTCGGAGGCGTCCGCACCGGCCGCTCCCGCCGACTGGGAGTCGCTCGGGCGCGCGTTCGGCGCGGAGACCGACGCGCTGGGCTGGTCCGTGGGCGCGGCGCTCGGCTCGTCGTCCGCACCGGTGGCCGGCACGGTGTAGCCCGGCACGTCCCCGGCCCGTCCGGACGGGGTGGGCTCGAACCGCACCCAACCGGCGCCGTCGAAGTACAGCTCGGGCCAGGCATGCATGTCGCGGGCGCTGTAGACCCACGTGTTGGCGCCGTCCCGCTCGGGGTTGAGGAAGCCGACGGCGACCCGCGCGGGGATGCCGAGCTCGCGCGCCATCACGGCCATCGCCGACGCGAACTGCTCGCAGTAGCCGACGCGACCGCCGGGGCCGTCGCTGAGGAAGGAGACGAGCGCGTCGGTGCCGTTGCCGGGCTCGCGGTCCAGCGAGTACGTGAAGCCGCCGTCCTCGCGGAACCAGTTCTGCAGCGCCACCGCCTTCTCGTAGCGGGTGGGCAGATCCTGGGTCACCTGCACCGACAGGTCGTGCACGATCGGCGGCAGGTCGTTGGGGAGCTCGGTGAAGAGGTCGTCGACCTTGCCGGTGGGCGGACCGGCGTCGGCCAGCACCTTCGAGGTCAGGTCGAGGTCGACGGACGTCATCGAGTACTCGATCGACGAGGTGGTCAGGTCGTCGTCGCCCGCGATGAAGTCCAGCGTCTCGTCGTCGTAGCGCCAGTCGCCGTCGGCGACGATCCTGCTCACCGGCGGTTGGGTGGGCAGCCAGCGCGACTTGAAGGGCGACAGCACGGAGACGTCGTAGGGGTACTCCTTGCGGGGGACGTCGGTGCTCACGCCCTGCGGCGGCGGCATCAGGCCGTCGGCGAGGTGGTCGCTGGGGACGTCGCGGTTGCCCGGGCTCCACTCCGCGTCGCTGAAGCGGGTGAGGGTGAGGATCCGCAGGTACGACGGGTCGGGGTCGTTGGTGGTCACCCGGATCAGGGGGGTGTCGTCACCCTGCCGGAGGTCGCGGACCAGGTCGGTCGTCGGGTTGTCGACGCGGATGTCCTCGCCGCCGCCGCTGCCGGGTCCGAAGTCGAAGAGGTGCAGGCCGGTGGCGGGGATCAGCACCGGGATCAGGACGGCGAGCGCGGTGGCCGCCCCGCCGACCAGGCCGGCGGTGCCGCGCACGGTGTTGGTGCCGGCGCCGAACGCGATCGGGTCGCCGGTCTCCTGGTCCAGGCCGAGCGGGCGGCCCCAGCGCGACACCTGCTCGCTCTCCTGGAGGAACAGCAGGGCCAGGAAGCCCACCGCCGTACCGGCGAAGATCCACCAGCTGACCGCGTCACCGACCATGCCGACCGGGATGGTGAAGATGGCCAGGATCGGCAGCCCGGCGAGCGGCGCCCGGTGCAGGGTGCAGGCGAGCAGGTCGACCAGCAGCAGGCAGGCGAGGCCGCCGAGGATCAGCAGCGGGTCGACCGGCGGGGCGTCGGACGGGACGGGCGCGGCGTACAGGTGGGAGGTGTTGACCGCGTCGCTCACCGCGCTGGTGAGCTCGCCCCACGCGCCGCCGATGGGCAGCGGCGAGCCCGTCAGCAGCAGGCTGGTCAGGATGCCGGAGACGACGAGCTGCGCCAGCACCACGATCGGACCCGGCCAGCGCCACCAGCGCGCCGCCGTGCCGGTGACCGCGATGACGGCGGCGAGCAGCAGGAGGGGGTTCAGGAAGTCGCCGGGGGTCACGGTCAGGTCGCGCCAGGCGTACATCGCGAGCCACGTCGTCCCCGCCGCCACGACGGCGACGAGGAGGTTGGTGCTCAGGCGGCCACGGGAGCGACTCATACCGTGGCCTCGCGTGCGGTCGTGCCGCGCGAGCTCGCGCCGCTGGTGTGAGCGAGCTCCTGCCACACGGCCTCGAGCCGGTCGCGGGGCCGCAGCGTCACGGCGCGCCAGCCCTGCTGACCGAGGATCCGGGTGGCGCCGTCCGCCGGGGGAGCGCCGCCCCACGCGTCGACGTCGAGGGAGATCGCGACCGCCGAGGCGGCGTGGTTCTGCATCCGGCGCAGCACTTGGAGGTCGGAGGGCTCCACCGAACCGAAGACGGCCACGGTGAGGCCGCCGTGCGCGCCCTCCCCGAGCCAGCTGGTCTCGAGCCGCGTCTGCTGGACGGCCTGGACCACGGCGAGCGACTCGAGCAGGGGACCGGTGTTGAGGTCGGCGCCGCGCAGGTGCCAGGCACTGCCCGGCTCCTCGCCCGTCGCGGTGACCAGTCGTACGGCGAAGCCGCGGTGGGTCAGGTGGACGGCGATTGACGCCGCCGCCGACACCGCGGCCTCGAGCGACGAGGCGATGCCCTGCCCGCGGTGGGCGATGATCCGGTTGTCGAGGAAGAGGGTCGCCCGGGACTGCCAGGGCTGCTCCTCGCGACGCACCATCAGCTCGCCCAGCTTGGCCGAGCTGCGCCAGTGCACCCGCCGCAGGTCGTCGCCCTGGCGGTACTCACGGACGGTGACGTCCTCGGCGCTGCCGGTCGCGAACGAGCGCGGCCGATTGTCGCCGGATCCGGTCCAGGCGCCCCCGAGCGGGATGTTGGCGAGCGGCACGGTGCGCGGCGTCACGGTGAGCGGCACCGTCGTCCGGAAGGTGCGGCCGAGCTCGACCAGGCCGAACGGGTCGCTGACCCGCACCGACATCGGCCCGATCTCGAAGCGCCCGCGGACGTCGGAGCGCACCTGGTAGCTCACGGAGTGCCGCCAGCCGTGACTGATGCCCTCGAGCACGAACCGCGGTCGGGTGCCCAGGACGTACGGCACCTGGTCCTCCAGGAGCAGCACGCCGTTGGGCGCGAGCCCGTCGTTCGCCAGCGTCAGCGCCACGCGAGCCGGCTGGCCCGCCGCGACCAGCTGGGGCGTGACCGTGCGGATGAGGGTCAGCCGGTAGCGGTTGCGGGCCAGCACCCCGACGGTGAGCAGCGTCAGGGCCAGGAGCAGCACGCCGACGCGTGCCAGCGTCGGCTGGTCCAGGATGATCGAGCAGACGATCGCGGTCACGCCGGCGGTGAGGAACGCCCGTCCGCGGACGGTCAGCCCGGCCAGAGCTTCCTTCATCAGGTCAGGGCCTCTCGCACGTCAGCGGCTGCCGTCCGCGGCCGGCACGGGGACGCCGGCGACAACGGCGTCGAGGATCGCGGTCGTCGAGCGGCCGCTCATCGCCGCCTCGACGCTCGGCAGCAGCCGGTGGGCGAGCACGGGACGGGTCAGCCGGAGCACGTCGTCGGGCAGCACGTAGTCGCGGCCGTCCATCGCGGCGACCGCCTTCGCGGCCCGCACCAGGTGGAGCGTCGCGCGCGGCGAGGCGCCCAGCGAGAGCTCCTCGGTACGACGCGTCGCGGAGGTGATCGCGACGGCGTACCGCTGGACGGCGTGGGAGACGTGGACCTGGTTGACGATCCCGATCAGCTTGCGGATCTCGGCGGCGTCGGTGACCGGCTCGAGGTCGTCGAGCGGGTTCAGCCCCGTGTGGGTGTTGAGCATCGCGATCTCGGCGGCCTCGACCGGGTAGCCGACCGACACCCGGGCCATGAAGCGGTCGCGCTGGGCCTCGGGGAGGGCGTAGGTGCCCTCCATCTCGATCGGGTTCTGGGTCGCGATCACCATGAAGGGCTGCTCGAGGAAGTACGTCGCGTTGTCGACCGTGACCTGGCGCTCCTCCATGCACTCCAGCAGCGCGGACTGCGTCTTGGGAGAGGCGCGGTTGATCTCGTCGCCGACGACGATGTTGGCGAAGACGCCGCCGGGGCGGAACTCGAACTCGCGGGTGTTCTGGTTGAACACCGAGACCCCGGTGACGTCGGAGGGCAGCAGGTCCGGGGTGAACTGGATCCGGCGGACCGTCGAGTCGATGCTGCGGGCCAGTGCCTTGCTGAGCATCGTCTTGCCGACGCCGGGCACGTCCTCGATGAGCAGGTGGCCCTCGGCGATCAGCACGGTCAGCGCCGATGACACCACGTCGGGCTTGCCTTCGATGACCCGCTCGATGTTGGACCGCACGCGGCCCAGGACCCGCGCCAACGTCTCCAGATCGGCCCCGCCCGTCTGAGTCTCCAACGTCGTCCCTTCCCGTTGGGCCGGCCGGCCCCCGTGGGTCGGTCGATGCCTGCGACCACCGTAGATCGTGGAGCGAAACCTACGGGGCGGGACGGCCCGGACGCACCGCTCTCCCCACTATTCACCCCATTTCGCCCCACCGGCGCTCCACCCGCCCTCCACCACCCCTTC
This sequence comes from Nocardioides sp. URHA0020, assembly GCF_000620705.1. Taxonomy (GTDB): domain Bacteria; phylum Actinomycetota; class Actinomycetes; order Propionibacteriales; family Nocardioidaceae; genus Nocardioides. The sequence goes on along the minus strand of NZ_KK211172.1, from coordinate 110,070 downwards.
ACGAGGCGGCTCCACCGCCCTCTGCGGGCCGCTGACCTGCGCAAACGCCGCTACGACCGCACGGGCCGGACCTCGTCGACGGGGCGCAGGGACGCGCCGCCACCGGCAAACAGGCGCGACAACACGCGTGAAGTGGTTGACGGTGGTGGATTGTGGAGTAATGTGGAGCGCAGTGGAGGAAGCGTCACTGGCCAGTGTCGTGGGGAGTGGAGGTGCTCGATGTTCTTCATGGGCACCTACACCCCCAAGCTCGACGACAAGGGCCGCCTGTTCCTCCCGGCCAAGTTCAGGGATCGACTGGCGGAGGGGCTCGTGGTCACACAGGGACAGGAGAACTGCCTCGTGGTGTGGCCGACCGACGTCTTCATGGAGGAGGCCCGGCGAGCCCAGGCCACGCCGATGACGGTGCGCGGCGCGCGTGACTACGCCCGCATCCTCTTCGCCGGGGCCGACGAGGGATCGCTGGACAAGCAGGGCCGGATCGGCATCCCGGCCACGCTGCGGGAGTACGCCGCGCTGGAGCGCGACGTCGTCGTCATCGGAGTCATGGACCGGATCGAGATCTGGGACCCGGCCCGCTGGCGCGAGTACTCCACCGGAGCGCAGGAGAAGTTCGCCGAGCTCGACGAGCAGCCCGCATCACCGAACTAGCAGCCCACCGACCAGCACCAGCAAGCAGCACCAGCAACCAGCACAGCACCACGAGCTTCACACGATCCGCAGGACGAGGTCTCGAGCCCGCTCCCGCGACATCTGGGGCACCTTCCCCGGTTCCAGATGTCACCTTCCTTCGGGAGCGGGCAGGGACCTGGTCAGGCGGATCGCAGCACAACTCGAAGTCTTCCCCAGCACCACCACATCGAGGGTCGAGAACCACATGAGCATCACCTCCGCGGCACCCCCGCCGCAGTACACCGAGCCGGCCGCCGCCGCACCGCGGGTCCGGCACCAGGCCCGGGATGCCGCCACCCTGATGGCGTTCTCCGCGGCCACCTCGGTCGGGGTCGCTGCTTTCTTCCTGCTCCTCGCAGTCGCGGCGCGACAGGCCTGACATGGCCGGCCCCTCCCACGTCCCCGTCCTCCTGGACCGGGTCGTCGCTCTTCTCGCGCCCGCACTGGACCGCCCCGGCTCCGTGCTCGTCGACGCCACGCTCGGGCTCGGCGGCCACAGCGAGGCCGTGCTCTCCCGGATCGACGCGACCCGGGTCATCGGCATCGACCGGGACCCGCAGGCCCTGGCACTGGCCAGCGAGCGCCTCGCGCCGTACGGCGACCGCTTCACCGCCGTCCACGCCGTCTATGACGAGATCGAGGACGTGCTCGACGACCTCGGGCTGTCCGCTGTCGACGGCGTGCTGTTCGACCTCGGCGTCTCCTCCATGCAGCTCGACGTCCGCGAGCGCGGTTTCGCGTACGCCGAGGACGCGCCGCTCGACATGAGGATGGACGGCACCACGGGCATCACCGCCGCCGAGGTGCTCAACACCTACGAGGCCTCCGACCTGACCCGGATCCTGCGCGAGTACGGCGAGGAGAAGTTCGCCCGCAAGATCGCCGGTGCGGTCGTGCGCGAGCGGGCCAAGGAGCCGTTCACCAGGTCCGGGCGGCTCGTCGAGCTCCTGTACGCCGAGATCCCGGCCCCGGCGCGACGGACCGGGGGACACCCGGCCAAGCGCACCTTCCAGGCCCTGCGGATGGAGGTCAACGACGAGCTCGCTGTCCTGCGCCGGGCGATGCCGGCCTCGATCGACGCGATCAACGTCGGCGGTCGGGTCGTCGTCGAGTCCTACCACTCGCTGGAGGACCGCCTGGTGAAGCAGGCCTTCGTCGCCGCCAGCCGCAGTGACGTCCCCGTGGACCTGCCGTTCGTGCCGGAGGGGCACGAGCCGGCGCTGCGCCTGGTCACCCGGGGCAGCGAGAAGGCGAGCCCGGCAGAGATCTCCGAGAACCCGCGGGCCGCCTCGGTGCGGCTGCGCGTCATCGAGCGCGTGCGAGACAAGGGAGCGGCGGCATGAGTACTCCGGCCATGCAGGTGCGGTCCCGGATCCCCCGACTGGCCGAGGACGCCATCCAGCGGGCCCGCCTCACGGTGGTCCCGCGGCGGCGTACGACGGCCGGTCGCGCGCCGTTCCTCGCCCTGGTGTCCATGGTGCTGCTCGGCGGCGTCGTCGGACTGCTCCTCTTCAACACCTCGATGCAGCAGGCGTCGTTCGCGACCACCGCGCTGGAGCAGCAGTCGACGCGTCTGGCGGCCCGCGAGCAGAGCCTCGGGATGGACCTCGACCGGCTGCGCAACCCCCAGCGGATCGCCGGCGCGGCCGTGAAGCTCGGGATGGTCCAGGCGTGCAGCCCGGCCTTCCTCCAGCTCGGCACCGGCGAGGTCACCGGCGCACCGTGCTCGGACGCCGTCCCGCTGCGCATCCACGCCAAGGCGCCGGCCAAGCCCGCGGTGCTGAGCCCGCGGACCAAGGTCGTCCGCGTCGCGGCACCGCCGGCGAGCACGGCGGCCGGCAAGTCGACGGACGACACGGCCGGTGGCAGCGCCGCCCGGACCACGGGAGACGGTAAGAAGAAGAGCCGCTAGTTCACACCCGTCCCATCCGTCACCCCGAGCGAGGAGCAGCCGTTGCCCGCGACCACGACGCCCCGCGGCACCCGCCGCGGCTCGCCGCAGCTGCGGTTGCGCGTCGGCTTCCTGGTGATCGCGATCGCGCTGTCGGTCTTCGGCGCCCGGCTGGTGCAGCTCCAGGGGCTCGACCCGAACTCGTACGCCCAGATGGCGGCCGCCGAGAACCTGCACCGCGTGGACCTGCCGGCCGAGCGCGGTGACATCGTCGACCGCAACGGCGAGCCGCTGGCCGACTCCGTGGCCGGGATGATGCTGATCGCGGACCCCAAGCTCACCGGTGCGCACGCCGCCGAGCTCGCGGCGTTCCTCTACAAGCGCCTCGACATCGACTACGCCTCGACGCTCGCCAAGCTCCGCGAGCACAAGGTCGACGGCACCGAGGTCCGCTTCGAGTACATCGCGCGCCGGGTGCCCTCCACCATCGCGACCGACATCATGGACGAGGCGAAGAGCCGCGGCTTCAAGGGCCTCGACACCGAGCGCGACCCGGTGCGGGACTACCCGGCCGACGACGTGGCCGCCAACCTGGTCGGCTTCATCGGCACCGACGAGCCCCTGGCCGGCTTCGAGCGGACCTTCGACAAGCAGCTCTCGGGCAAGGACGGCTCGGCGCGCTACGAGGTCGGCGGCGGCAACCGGATCCCTCTCGGCGAGAGCACGGTCAAGGAGCCGGTCGACGGCAAGCCCCTCCAGACGACGCTCGACCTCGACCTGCAGTGGTACGCCCAGCGCGTGCTGCAGCAGACCGTCGAGGACTCCCGCGCCGACTCCGGCTTCGCCATCGTCATGGACACCCGCAGTGGCGGCCTGCTGGCCGTCGCGGACGGCCCGACGTACGACGCCAACGACCCGACCGCCTCCCCGAAGGCCGACCTCGGCTCGCGGGCGCTCCAGGACGTCTACGAGCCCGGCTCGGTGGAGAAGGTGCTCACCATGAGCTCGCTGATCGACCTCGGCGTCGTGTCGCCGCGCACCAGGATCGTGGTGCCCGGCCAGCTGCGCCGCGAGGACCGGCCGATCAACGACTGGTGGCAGCACGGCACCATCCCGCTGACGCTCGCCGGCGTGATCGCCAAGTCCTCCAACATCGGCACCGTGCTCGCGGCCGACAAGTTCAAGCAGGGCCAGCTCTACACCTACCTGCAGAAGTTCGGGCTCGGGCAGAAGACCGACGTCGGTGTCCGGGGCGAGACCTCGGGCCTGCTGCCGGCCGGCAGCACCTGGACTCACCAGATGCAGGACCGCATCGCCTTCGGTCAGTCGGTCTCGGTCAACGGGGTGCAGATGGCCGCGGCGATCAACACGATCGCCAACGGCGGCGTCCGCGTCTCGCCCAGCCTGATCGAGGGCTCCGCCACGACCGACGACGGCGTCCCGGTCGGCACCGACCACGCCACCCGCAAGCGGGTCGTGAGCGCCAAGGCGGCCACGCAGACCATGCGGATGATGGAGCGGGTCATCGACCCCGAGGTCGGCGTCGCGCCGGGCGCTGCGGTGGCCGGCTACCGGGTCGCGGGCAAGACCGGCACGGCGCAGCGGGTCGGCGCCGAGTGCGGCTGCTACGACGGCACCGACACCGTCTCCTTCGCCGGCTTCGCCCCGGCCGACGACCCGCGCTTCACGATCTACGTCGTCGTCCAGAACCCTCGCAACGGCGGCGGTGGCGGCTCGGTCGCCGGCCCGGCCTTCTCCAAGATCATGAGCTACGCGCTGCGCCGCTACGCGGTCCCGCCGACCGGCACCCAGCCGTCGCAGCTGCCCGTCGAGTGGTGACCTTCAGCGCCGTCAGCACCAGCGATAGCCTCGCGTGGTGACCGACGACCAGACGGCCGCGACCAGGCCCCGGCAGCCCGAGCACACCCCGCTCGGCGAGCTGGCGACCTGGCTGACCGGCGCCGACGCCTCGACCGAGGTGCGCGGCACGACCGAGGGCGTGACGCTGAGCGGCGTCTCGCTCAGCTCGCAGCGCATCCTGCCCGGAGACCTGTACGCCGCCCTGCCCGGCGCTCGCCGCCACGGCGCCGAGTTCGCCGCCGACGCGGTCGCCTCGGGCGCGGTCGCCCTGCTGACCGACCCCGCCGGCGGCGAGCTCGCCGGGGTCGGCGTACCACTCCTGGTCGTGGAGCACCCGCGCTCCGTGCTCGGCCGCCTGGCCGCCCGGGTGTACGGCGAGCCCGCGGCCGCGATGCGGGTGATCGGGGTCACCGGCACCCAGGGCAAGACGACCACCACCCGGCTCCTGGACGGCGGCCTGCAGCGGGCCGGGGTGCGCTCCGCGGTGATCGGCACCGTCGGCACCCGGGTCGCGGGCGAGGAGGTCAAGACCGCGCTGACCACCCCGGAGGCACCCGACCTACACGGCCTCTTCGCGGTGATGCGCGAGCGCGGCGTGGAGGCCTGCGCGATGGAGGTCTCCAGCCACGCTCTCGTGCTGGGCCGGGTCGACGGGGTCGTCTTCGACGTCGCCGTCTTCCTTAACCTCGGCCGCGACCACCTCGACTTCCACCGCGACGTCGACGACTACTTCGCCGCCAAGGCGTCGCTCTTCACCCCCGCCCGCGCCCGGACCGGGCTGGTCAACATCGACGACGAGCACGGCCGGCTGCTGCTCGAGCGCGCCAGCATCCCGCTGCGCACCTTCTCCGCCGAGGGCGCGACCGCCGACTGGCAGGTCTCGGACGTCGAGCTGACCGCCGCCGGGTCGACCTTCGTCATCACCACCCCCGCGGGGGAGCGCATCACTGCCGGGTGCCCGCTGCCCGGCGACTTCAACGTGTCCAACACCCTGGCCGCCGTCGCGGCCGCCGGCGAGGCCGGCCTCGACCCGGTGGTCGTGGCGGCCGGCATCGCCGGGGGCGGGGGCGTCCCGGGCCGTCTGGAGCGAGTGGAGACCGGCCAGGACTTCGTGGTCGTCGTCGACTACGCCCACAAGCCCGACGCCGTGGCCGCCGCTCTCCGCACCCTGCGCCCGCTCACGGACGGGCGGGTCATCGTCGTGCTCGGCGCCGGGGGCGACCGCGACCCCGGCAAGCGCCCGATCATGGCCGAGATCGCGGCCCGGTTGGCCGACGTCGTCGTCGTCACCGACGACAACCCGCGCACCGAGGACCCCGCGGCGATCCGGGCGGCGATGCTCGCCGGGATCTCCGACTCGGCCGCCGAGGTGCTCGAGATCGGCGACCGCCGCGCCGCCATCGGGGAGGCCCTCCGGCTCGCCGCGCCGGGCGACATCGTCCTGATCGCGGGCAAGGGCCACGAGACCGGTCAGGAGATCGGCGGCGCGGTCCATCCCTTCGACGACCGCGACGTCGTTCGCGAGGCCCTCCGATGATCCCGATGACCCTCGGCGAGATCGCCGACGCCGTGAACGGCACCGTCAGCCCCGAGGTCGCGGACCTGGTGGTGGACGGCCCGCCGTACCTCGACAGCCGCAACCGGCTGCCCGGCGGGCTCTTCGTCGCGGTCGTGGGGGAGCGCGTCGACGGGCACGCGTACGCCGACGGCGCCCACGCGGTGCTCGGCAGTCGCCCGACCGGTGCCCCGACGGTGGTCGTCGACGACCCCGTGGTCGCGCTCGGTCGCCTCGCCCGCCACGTCCTGGACCGCCTGGACGTCACGGTGGTCGCGCTCACCGGCTCCCAGGGCAAGACGGGCACCAAGGACTACCTCGCCCAGGTCCTGGCCGCTGCCGGGCCCACCGTGGCGACCGCGGGCAACCACAACAACGAGCTCGGCGTCCCCCTCACCGTGCTCGCCGCCGATGCCGGGACCCGCCACCTCGTGGTCGAGATGGGTGCTCGTGGCATCGGGCACATCGCCTACCTGTGCGAGATCGCCCCGCCTCGGGTGGCAGCGGTCATCAACGTGGGCACCGCGCACATCGGTGAGTTCGGCTCCCAGGAGGCGATCGCGCTCGCCAAGGGCGAGATCGTCGAGGCGCTGCCCGTCGAGGGGACCGCCGTGCTCAACGCCGCCGACCCCCTGGTCGCCGCGATGGCGTCGCGCACCCGCGCCCGCGTCCTCACGTTCGGTCCCGGCGGAGACGTCTCCGCGCGCGACATCACGTCCGACGACCTCGGGCGGCCGTCCTTCCACCTCGGGTACGGCGACGCCTGGCACCAGGTGCGGCTGCGCCTGAGCGGCGCCCACCAGATCGAGAACGCGCTCGCGGCCGCCGCGCTCGCCCTTGCCGTCGGCCTCCCGCTGGCCGAGGTCGCCGCCGGGCTGTCGGGCTCGGAGTCGGCCTCGCCGATGCGGATGGAGCTGCACGAGCGAGCCGACGGCCTGATCGTGATCAACGACTCCTACAACGCCAACCCGGCCTCGACGACGGCCGCCCTGGACGCCCTGCGGCTCATCGGCGAGCGGCGCGCTCGTCGTACCGTCGCGGTCCTCGGGGAGATGCGCGAGCTCGGCACCAGCGCCCACGCGGGGCACGCCGAGGTCGGCCGGGCTGCTGCCGCCCTCGGCATCGACGTGGTCGTGGTCGTCGGCGAACCAGCCGCCGGCATCGCCGACGGGCTGCGCTCGGCGGACGTCGACTGGGACGGTGAGGCGATCGTCACGGCGGGGCGTGACGAGGCACTGGCCTGGGTGCGCGAGAATGTCGCGGCCGGGGACGTCGTCCTCGTCAAGGCATCCAACGGCGTCGCGCTGTGGGTGATCTCGGAGCAACTGCTCGCCCAAGACCAGGAGGGAGGGACCAGCACGCCATGAGAGCCATCCTGTTCGGCGGCGGCCTGTCCCTGCTGATCTCGTTGCTCGGCACCCGGGTCGCGATCGGCCTGTTCACCAAGTGGGGCTACGGCCAGGAGATCCGCGACGACGGCCCGACGACCCACCACACCAAGCGCGGCACGCCCACAATGGGCGGGGTCGTGATCATCCTCGCGACGGTGGTCGGCTACTTCAGCGCGCTGCTGATCACCCGCACCGCACCCTCCGCGTCGGCCCTGCTCCTGCTCTTCCTCTTCGTGGGGATGGGGCTGGTCGGCTTCCTCGACGACTACATCAAGATCTCCAAGCAGCGCAGCCTCGGGCTGCGCAGCAAGGCGAAGATGATCGGGCAGACCGTCATCGCCGTGGTCTTCGGCGTGCTCGCGCTCTCGCCCCTGCTGGAGGACGAGAACGGCGTGTCGCCGGCGTCGCAGAAGATCTCGTTCCTGCGCGACATCAGCTGGCTGGCGCTGCCGATGGTCGTGGCCGTGCTGCTGATCTGGGTGATCGTCGTCGGCACCAGCAACGCCGTGAACCTCACCGACGGTCTCGACGGCCTCGCGACCGGTGCGTGCACGATGGTGTTCGCGGCGTACATGATCGTGAACATCTGGCAGGGCAACCAGTTCTGCGGCGCCGACCCGACGCCGCTCTGCTACGACGTCCGCGACCCGCTGGACCTCGCCATCGTGTCGGCCGCGCTGACCGGGGCGTGCTTCGGGTTCCTGTGGTGGAACGCCTCGCCGGCCCAGATATTCATGGGCGACACCGGCTCGCTCTCGCTGGGCGGCGCGCTCGCCGGTCTGGCGATCCTGACCCGCACCGAGCTGCTGCTGGTGGTCCTCGGCGGGCTCTTCCTGGTGATCACGCTGTCGGTGATGATCCAGGTGGGCTTCTTCAAGCTGTCCCGGCGGTCCGGCGTGGTCCGCAAGATCTTCCGCGTCCAACCCGGACACCGGGTCTTCCGGATGGCGCCGCTCCAGCACCACTTCGAGATGCTCGGCTGGGAGCAGGTCACCGTCGTGATCCGGTTCTGGATCATCACCGGGCTCTGCGTGGCCGGTGGCCTCGGGATCTTCTACGCCGAGTGGGTCGCTCGGCTGTGAACCCGGACATCCTCGGTCGTCACGACTCCTGGGAGGGCGTCCGCGCGGTCGTCGCCGGCTTCGGCGTCTCCGGCTTCGCCGCCGCCGACAACCTCAACCACCTCGGCGCCAGCGTCGTCGCGCTCGACGAGTCCGACGCCGGTGAGCGTGCCGAGAAGGCCGAGCTGCTCGAGGTGCTCGGGGCCGACGTACGCCTGGGTCCCGGTGCCACCGCGACGCTGCCCGACGACGTCGACGTGCTGGTCACCTCGCCCGGCTGGAGGCCGACGGCGCCCCTGCTCGCGCAGGCCACCGCGCGCGGCATCCCGGTGTGGGGGGAGGTCGAGCTGGCCTGGCGGCTGCGCGACCCCGACCACCGCACGCCGTGGCTCTGTGTGACCGGCACCAACGGCAAGACCACGACCGTGCAGATGCTCGACGCCATCCTGCGCGCGGCGGGTCTGCGCAGCCTCGCGGTGGGCAACGTCGGGCTGCCGATCGTCGAGGCCGTGATGGACCCCGAGCCGTACGACGTGCTCGCCGTGGAGCTGTCCAGCTTCCAGCTGCACTACACCGACTCGATGAGCGCGGAGTCAGCCGCGGTCCTCAACGTCGCGGAGGACCACCTGGACTGGTATCCCGGTCCGAGCGGGATGCGCGACTACGCGGCCGACAAGGGCCGCATCTACGAGCGCGTGCAGCGCGCCTGCATCTACAACGTCGCCGACCCCGAGACCGAGCGGCTGGTCCGCGAGGCCGACGTCATCGAGGGTGCCCGCGCCGTGGGCTTCACGCTCGGCATGCCGAGCGTGGGCATGGTGGGCCTGGTCGAGGACATCCTCGCCGACCGGGCCTTCATCGAGCAGCGTGACAGCAGCGCCGCCGAGCTGTGCACCATCTCCGACCTGGCCTCACCGGCGCCGCACTTCGTCGCCAACGCCCTGGCCGCTGCGGCGCTCGCGCGCTCGCACGGGGTCTCCCAGAGCGCCGTGCGCGACGGGCTGCGCTCCTTCCGCCCCGACGGCCACCGGATCGCGGTCGTGGGGGAGCGCGACGGCGTCACCTGGGTCGACGACTCCAAGGCGACCAACCCGCACGCCGCCCAGTCCTCCCTGCTGGCCTACGACTCCGTCGTGTGGGTCGCCGGCGGCCTGGCGAAGGGGGCCAGCTTCGACGACCTGGTGCTGGCCGCGCGCGACCGGCTCCGCGCCGTCGTGCTGATCGGCCGGGACCGCGACGTGATCGCGGACGCCCTTTCGCGACACGCGCCCGATGTGCCCGTCATCCTCGTCGACGGCGACGAGACTGGGGGCGTAAGCGGTGGGCATGCCATGGAGCGTGTCGTGGGTGCCGCAACCGAGTTGGCCCGACCCGGCGACACGGTGCTGCTGGCCCCCGGATGTGCCTCCATGGACATGTTCACCAACTACGCCGAGCGCGGCGACGCGTTCGCAGACGCCGTACGACGCAGGCTCTGAGGCCGCAGACCGGGAGGGGCACCGCGATGAGCACCGCGACTCCTCCCGCACCGCCGCAGGAGACCGCCCGGCCCAAGTCCGCACCGCCGCGGCGCTCCTCGATCCGCGGGTGGTACGCCGTCGCCCGCGACGCGCTCGACCGGCCCCTGACGGCGTACTACCTCCTGCTCGGCGCCTCGGCGCTGCTGCTCACCATCGGCCTGATCATGGTGCTGAGCGCCTCGAGCGTCTACTCCTACAAGCAGAACGAGGGCAACTCCTACGCGGTCGTCACCCGCCAGCTGATGTGGGTCGCCATCGGCATCCCGTGCGCCTGGATCGCCTCGCGGCTGCCGCTGGGCGTCGTACGCCGCTTCGCGTGGCCGGCGCTGCTCCTCACCGTCGTGCTGCTCGCGCTGGTGCGCGTGCCCGGCCTCGGCCGCGAGGTCAACGGCAACACGAACTGGCTCGGGCTCGGGCCGATCGTGATCCAGCCGGCGGAGATCGCCAAGCTCGCGATCGTGCTGTGGGCGGCGCACATCTACGCCCGCAAGGAGAAGCGGCTCGGCAGCCTGCACGAGCTGCTCTTCCCGGTCGTGCTGGGGATCGGCGTCGTGATCGTCCTGGTCATGCTCGGACGCGACCTCGGCACCGCGCTGGTCCTCTTCGCGATCCTGCTGGCCATGCTCTGGGTGGTCGGCGCGCCCGCGCGGCTCTTCACGGTGTCGATCATGGTGATCGGCGTGATCGCGCTCTACCTCGCCACGACCAGCCAGCACCGCCTCGAGCGCCTGACGACCTTCACCGACCCGTTCAAGGACTTCCACCGGGCCGGCTGGCAGCCCGCCCACGGGCTCTACGCCCTCGCCTCCGGCGGCTGGTTCGGCCAGGGGATCGGCGCCAGCCAGCAGAAGTGGGGCGACCTGCCCGAGGCCCACACCGACTTCATCTTCGCGGTGCTCGGCGAGGAGCTCGGGCTGGTCGGCACGCTGCTGGTGATCGGGCTCTTCCTGACGATCGCCTACGCCGCCGTCCGGGTGGCCTCCCACACGACCGACACGTTCGTGCGCTACATGACCTTCGGCATCGTGGTCTGGCTGCTCGGCCAGATGATCATCAACGTCGGCATGGTGCTCGCCCTGCTCCCGGTCATCGGCATCCCGCTGCCCCTGGTCTCGTACGGCGGCTCGGCGCTGGTGCCCTCGCTGGTCGCGCTGGGGCTGGTGATCGGGTTCGCGCGCCGCGAGCCGGAGGCCGCCCTGGCTCTCGCCCAGCGCAAGAAGGCTCGGTCGGCCGGCCTCTCGGCCGGCCGCGCTCCTCACTAGGGTTGGTCTGATGCGCGTACTACTCGCCGGCGGCGGAACCGCTGGCCACACCTCGCCCCTGCTCGCCACCGCCGACGCGATCCGGCGGCTCGCCCCCGACCTCGGCATCGAGGTGGAGATCACCTGCCTGGGCACGCCCCGCGGCCTCGAGAACCGGGTCGTGCCCGAGGCCGGCTACCCGCTCGAGCTGATCCCGCCGGTGCCGCTGCCGCGCAAGCCCAACGCCGACCTCGTCAAGGTCCCGTTCCGGCTCCGCGCCGCGGTCAAGGAGACGCTCGCGGTCTTCGACCGGGTGCGTCCCGACGTCGTCGTCGGGTACGGCGGCTACGTCTCGATGCCGGCCTACCTCGCGGCCCGGCGTCGCAAGCTGCCGCTGATCGTCCACGAGCAGAACGCCGTACCCGGCCTCGCCAACAGGGTCGGTGCCCGGGTCGCGCAGCGGGTCGCCGTGAGCTTCCCCGACACCCCGCTGCCCCGGGCGGAGTACGTCGGCCTGCCGATCCGGACGATGATCTCGGGCCTCGACCGCGCCGCCCTGCGGGCGCAGGCGCGTGAGTTCTTCGGGCTCGACCCGGACCGCCCGACCCTCCTGGTCACCGGCGGATCCCAGGGCGCCCGCAAGCTCAACCAGTCGGTCTCCGGAGCGGCCGGCGCACTGGCGGCCGCCGGCGTGCAGGTGCTGCACGTCGTGGGCCCGCAGGGCGAGGCCACCCCGGCCACCGGCGACGTGCCGTACGTCGTGGTCAACTTCGTCGACCGGATGGACCTCGCCTACGCCGCCGCCGACCTGGTCGTGTGCCGCGCCGGTGCCTCGAGCGTCACCGAGGCCGCGGCCGTCGGCCTGCCGGCGGTCTTCGTGCCCCTGCCGATCGGCAACGGCGAGCAGCTGCAGAACGCCCTGCCCGTCGTCGACGCCGGTGGCGGGCTGCTCGTCCCCGACGCCGACCTCACCTCCGCCTGGGTCGCGAGCACGGTCCCCGCGCTCGCCACCGACCCCGACCGGCTGGCGGCGATGGGCTCGGCCGCCTCGGCGCTGGTCCCGCGCGACGCCGACGAGAGGCTCGCCCGGATGGTGTTCGAGGCGGCTCCATGAGGGTGCCCGTCCCCGAGGAGCTGCTGCCGGTCGAGCGGCTGGGCCGGGTGCACTTCGTCGGCATCGGCGGCGCGGGCCTGTCCGGCATCGCCCGCATCATGCTCGCCCGCGGCGTCACGGTCAGCGGCAGCGACGGCAGCGACTCGCCGGGCCTCGAGGCACTGCGCGACCTCGGCGCGACCGTGCACCTCGGCCACGCGGCCGAGCAGGTGCGCGACGTCGACACGCTCGTGGTCTCCACGGCGGTGCGCGAGGACAACCCCGAGTACGTCGAGGCCGTGCGGCAGGGCCTGCGGGTGCTGCCCCGCTCCGCCGCCCTCGCGTCGGTGATGGCCGACCGCCGGGTCGTGGCCGTGGCCGGCACCCACGGCAAGACCACGACGACCTCGCTGCTGACCGTCGCCCTGCAGACGGCGGGCGCCGACCCGACGTACGCCATCGGTGGCGACCTGGCCGCGACCGGCGTCAACGCGGCCGCGGGGAGCGGCGAGCTCTTCGTCGCGGAGGCGGACGAGAGCGACGGCGCCTTCCTGCACTACGCGCCGTACGCCGCGATCGTGACCAACGTCGAGGCCGACCACCTCGACAACTGGGGCACGGAGGAGGCGTACGTCGCCGCCTTCGACGAGTTCGCCGACACCCTCGACCCCGACGGCTTCCTGGTCTGCGTGGTCGACGATCCCGGGGCCGCCGCCCTGGCCGAGCGGCACCGCGCCGCGGGTCGGCGGGTCGTGACCGTCTCCGCACGCGAGCCGGGAGCGCTGGGCGACGTCCGCCTGTGGTCGCCGGGGGAGCACTACCTCGCGGACGCCCTGGCCGCGCTGGCCGCCGGACGGGAGCTCGGCTTCGCCGAGGACGACCTGGTCCGTGGGCTGGTGTCCTACACGGGCACCAAGCGCCGGATGGAGCGCAAGGGCGAGGTCGCCGGCGTCCGCGTCTACGACAGCTATGCCCACCACCCCACCGAGATCGCCGGCGACCTGGCGGCCGCCCGCGCGGTGGCGGGCGAGGGCCGCGTCGTCGTGGCCTTCCAGCCGCACCTGGTCTCCCGCACGCGCATCTTCGGCGAGGCGATGGGCGTCGCGCTGGGGGCGGCCGACGAGGTCGTCGTCCTCGACGTCTACCTCGCCCGTGAGGACGCCGACCCGGCCGTGACCGGCGCGCTGGTGGCCGCGGCAGTGCCGCTGCCGACGGACCGCGTGACGTTCGTGCCGTCCTTCGACGACGTCGCGGCGGAGCTGGTGGCGCGGGCCCGGCCCGGCGACCTCGTGCTCACGCTCGGCGCCGGGACCGTCACCGAGATCGCGCCGCAGGTGCTGGAGCTGCTCGGCCGTGGCTAGACCCCAGGACCCCGACGCCACCCAGGGCTTCGACGCGTTGGCACCGGTCGCCGCGCCGCAGCCGGACCGCCGGGTGCTGCGCAGCCGTCGACGGTTCGCCCGGCGGCAGTGGGCGCGCCGTTGGCTGAACTGGAAGCCGGTGCTGGCGGTCCTGCTGCTCGTCGGGCTGATCGTCGGCAGTGTCTGGCTCGTCTACTTCTCCTCCTACCTCGCGGTGCAGGGGGTCGAGGTCACCGGCGTCCAGCACCTCACGTCCGCCCAGGTCGAGCACGCCGCAGCGGTGCCCGAGGGCAGACCGCTGGCGAGCGTCGACCTCGACCGGATCCGCGCGCGGGTGCAGTCCTTGGCGCCCGTGCAGTCCGCCGACGTCAGCAGGCAGTGGCCCGACAAGGTGCTGATCGACGTCGTCGAGCGGCGGCCGGTCGCGGTCGTGGAGATCGACGGCCAGCTGCGCGGCATGGACGGCGACGGGGTGATCTTCCGCAGCTACGCCAAGGCGCCCCCCGGCCTGCCCCGGGTCCAGACCTCCGCCGCCACCGGGTCCGAGGCGCTGCGCGAGGGTGCGCTCGTCGTCGCCGCCCTGCCCACCGCCCTGGCCTCGCAGGTCGACCACGTCGACGTGGAGACGGTCGACGAGATCTCACTGGTGCTGCGCGACGACCGCTCGGTCGAGTGGGGGAGCGCGGAGCAGACCACGCAGAAGGCCGCGGTGCTCGCCGACCTGCTGAAGGCCGTCGACGCCCAGCACTACGACGTGAGCGTCCCCGGTCAGCCGACGACGCGGCAGTAGCTCGAGACAAAGTCGCGAGAAGTCCGGCGACCTGGGGCGTGTCGCCACGATCTCGGCGCGCTCGATGCCTACTGTCGTGACCACGGCGAGGTTGACATAACTATAACCCTCAGGCTGAGGGTCAGAGTTCATTCGACACGCCGGACAGCTTCCCGGTCACCCGCACCGGACAGCACCATCCAATCGAGCAGCGAGAGGCGAAGTCGCCGTGGCAGCAGCACAGAACTACCTGGCCATCATCAAGGTCGTCGGTATCGGTGGTGGTGGTGTCAACGCCGTCAACCGGATGATCGAGGTCGGCCTCAAGGGCGTTGAGTTCATCGCGATCAACACCGACGCGCAGGCGCTCCTGATGAGCGACGCCGACGTCAAGCTCGACATCGGTCGCGAGCTCACCCGCGGTCTCGGCGCCGGCGCCAACCCTGACGTGGGGGCGCGTGCCGCCGAGGACCACTCCGACGAGATCGAAGAGGTCATCAAGGGCGCCGACATGGTGTTCGTGACCGCCGGCGAGGGCGGTGGCACCGGCACCGGTGGCGCGCCGATCGTGGCCCGCATCGCGCGCTCCCTGGGCGCGCTGACCATCGGCGTCGTGACCCGCCCGTTCGCGTTCGAGGGTCGCCGCCGCGCCAACTCCGCCGAGGAGGGCATCGCGCAGCTGCGCGAGGAGGTGGACACCCTCATCGTGATCCCCAATGACCGGCTGCTGTCGATCAGCGACCGCAACGTGTCGGTGCTCGACGCCTTCAAGCAGGCCGACCAGGTGCTGCTCCAGGGCGTCTCCGGCATCACGGACCTGATCACCACCCCGGGCCTGATCAACCTCGACTTCGCCGACGTGAAGTCCGTCATGGCCAACGCCGGATCGGCGCTGATGGGCATCGGCTCGGCCCGCGGCGACGACCGCTCGGTCCAGGCGGCCGAGATGGCCGTCTCCAGCCCGCTGCTCGAGGCGAGCATCGACGGTGCGCACGGCGTGCTGCTCTCGATCGCCGGTGGCTCCGACCTCGGCCTCTTCGAGATCAACGAGGCGGCCGCACTGGTCGCTGACGCGGTGCACCCCGAGGCCAACATCATCTTCGGTGCCACCATCGACGACGCGCTCGGCGACGAGGTGCGGGTCACCGTCATCGCGGCCGGCTTCGACGGGGGCATGCCCAAGCGTCGCGACGAGGGTGCTGTGCTGCGCCGGACGCCGGCCCAGGCGGAGGCCAAGGCCGCCACCGCTCCGGCTCCGGTCGAGCGCGCGTCCGTCGGTGCCAGTGTCCCCGTCCCCGCGTCGGCAGCCCCGAAGTCGCCGCCGCCGAGCGCGCCGCGGTCGACCCCGACCCCGGTGCAGTTCGACGACGACGACCTGGACATCCCCGACTTCCTCAAGTGACCTTTTTCTTCCACGAGACCGTGCCGGTGACCACCGGCACGGTCTCGGTCGCGTTCACGGACCGGCGCCTCGACCTGGGCGACCTGGCCGAGCCCGCCGTCCGGGAGGCGGGGCTGGGGGAGGTCGCTGCGGCGAGCGGTGCCACGCCGCACCTCATGCACCAGGTGCACGGCGCGCACGTCCACGTGGTCGACGGTCCGGCGAGCGCTGTCCCGGACGCCGATGCGCTCGTCACCGCCCTGTCCGGCGAGGCGCTGCTCGCCCGGGCGGCCGACTGCGTCCCGGTGCTGCTGGTGGCCGCGTCCGGAGAGGTCGGAGCGGTCCACGCCGGGCGCGAGGGCGTACGACACGGTGTGGTCGCCGCGGCCCTGGCACTCCTGCACGAGCTGGGCGCCACCGACGTGCGCGCCTGGGTCGGCCCGCACATCTGCGGTCGGTGCTACGAGGTGCCGGCGCAGCTGCGCGACGAGGTAGCCGCGGTGGTGCCGGCCACCCGCGCGACCACCAGCTGGGGGACTCCGGCGCTCGATCTCGGGGCCGGTGTCCGCGCCCAGCTGGCGGCCGCCGGCGTACCCGCTGTCGACGTGGGCGGCTGCACCCGCGAGGACGAGGCGCTGCACTCCTACCGTCGCGACGGTGCTGCCGCGGGCCGGCTCGCGGGCGTCGTCTGGAGGACGCCATGACGAGCTCGACCGGCCGTCCCGAGGAGCTCGCGGCCAACCTCGACGCCGTACGCCGCCGGATCGACACCGCCTGCGCGGACGCCGGGCGCGAGCCCGGGGCCGTTCGCCTGGTCGTGGTCACGAAGTTCTTCCCGGCCAGCGACGTGCGCCTGCTCGCGGGCCTCGGCGTCACCGACGTGGGGGAGAACCGCCACCAGGAGGCCGAGGCCAAGGCCGCTGAGTGTGCCGACCTCGGGCTGCGCTGGCACTTCATCGGCGGTCTGCAGAGCAACAAGGCGGCCGCGGTGGCGTCGTACGCCGATGTCGTCGAGTCCCTCGACCGCGCCAAGCTGGTGGCTCCGCTGGCCCGGGGTGCCGAGCAGCGCTCGCACGAGGTCGACGTGCTGCTCCAGGTCAGCCTGGACCCGCCCGACCGCGCGGGCCGGGCCGGTGCCGACCCCGACGACGTGCCGGACCTGGCCGCCGCGGTCGAGGCGGCCGACCCGCTCCGGCTGCGTGGCCTGATGGCGGTCGCGCCGCTGGGCGAGGACCCGCGGCCGGCCTTCGCGCGGCTCGCTGCGATCCACCACGACCTGCTCGTCGAGCACCCCGCCGCCACCTGGCTCTCGGCCGGGATGAGCGGCGACCTCGAGCAGGCCATCCATGCCGGCGCGACACATGTGCGTGTCGGGTCCGCGGTCCTCGGTTCGAGGCCGCAGTTCAAGTAGGGTCCAAACACCAAGAGTGCGTCCCGCAACGGGTCGCGGAGTACCGGAGGCAACAGTCATGAGCGGCGGAATGCGCAGGATCGGCGAGTACCTCGGCCTGCTCGAGGACACCGGTCGGTACGACGACGAGTACGGGTCCTACGAGGGCGAGTACGACACGCAGGAGACCATGCCGGTCTCGGCCCGGCCGGCGAAGCGGGAGAGCCGTCCGGCCCCGGTCGCGGACCTCTCCGAGCGGCGCCGTACGACGCCCGGCCCGACCTCGGTGGTCGCGGAGCTGTCCCGCATCATCACCCTGCACCCGCGCACCTACAACGAGGCGCGGACCGTGGGCGAGAACTTCCGGGAGGGCACCCCGGTGATCATGAACCTGTCCGACATGGACGACACTGATGCCAAGCGCCTCGTCGACTTCGCGGCTGGGCTCGTGTTTGCCACCCGTGGCACCATCGAGCGCATCACCAACAAGGTCTTCCTGCTCTCGCCGCCGAACGTCTCGGTGGCGGCCGAGGACAAGCAGCGCATTGTCGAGGGTGGATTCTTCAACCAGAGCTAGGAAACGTCGTACGTGAGAGTTGCCGGAAGCCTCATCGAGGGGCTGCTGTGGTTCTTCATCGCGCTCTTGTGGATCCGTTTCGTGGTCGACTGGGTCCAGATCTTCGCGCGGCAGTGGACGCCGCGCGGGGTGCTCCTGGTGGCGCTCGAGGTCGTCTACTCGATCACCGACCCGCCGATCAAGGCGCTGCGTCGGGTCATCCCGCCGCTGCGGATCGGGAGCATCTCCCTCGACCTCAGTTTCCTGATCGTGATGATCGGTGCTTACGTACTACTCCAGGTCAACCGACAGCTGCTGCTGTCCTGACCTGACCGGCGCTGGTGGTGGATGACCTCGGGGTCGTCGCAAGCGCTATTGTTCGATGGACATTAACTCTGACGAGAATGAATGGGTGAGGTCATGCCGCTGACGCCTGAGGACGTGAGCAACAAGCGCTTTACTCCCGTCCGGCTCCGTGAGGGCTACGACATGGGTGAAGTCGATCAGTTCCTCGACGAGGTGGAGGGGGAGCTCGCGCGGCTCACGAAGGAGAACGACGACCTCAGGTCGAAGCTCGCCGCCGCGCAGTCCGGTGCCCCGGCGCCGGCCGCCCCGCAGCCGGTCGTCGAGAAGACGCCCGAGCCGGAGCCCGCGCCCGAGCCGACCCCGGAGCCGACGCCCGCGCCGGTCGTGGTGGCCAGCCCGGTCGAGACGATCCGGGTGGAGACGGTCCCGCAGGCGTCCAACGCCGCGGCTCGCCTGCTCGAGATCGCGACGCGCAACGCCGACGAGCTGGTCGAAGAGGCCAAGAACGACGCGGACAAGATCATCGCCGAGGCCCGGACCAAGTCCGAGCGTCTGGACGTCGAGTCCCGCACCAAGGCGGACCGGCTCGAGGCCGACGCGCGCACCCGCGCGCAGATGCTCGACTCGGAGACGGCCGAGCGCCGTCGCCAGATGTTCGGTGACCTGGAGAAGGAGCGGGACAAGCTCAACGGCGAGGTCGAGAACCTCCGCTCGTTCGAGCGTGAGTACCGCTCCCGGCTCAAGAGCTACTTCACCCAGCAGCTCGAGTCGCTCAACTCCGGTTCGGACACCCCGGCGCCGAGCGGCGACGAGGCGCCGGCGCCCAAGCGCCTGCGGTCGATCCTCGGCGAGGACGACGCCTGATCTGACCCTCCACTGCACCGGCCGGCCCCTTCGGGGTCGGCCGGTGTTGCGTTGCACGGTGCGTCGGATTGGAGGGGGTGCCGCTCAACGGCTACCCTCCCTGCACCCACTGTGGCACGGACCACAGTCGCCCGAACGGCCGAGGAGGCCCGCTCATGGCACGCACCACCAGGAAGTCGATCGCCGGTACGGCGAAGGCTGCAGCCCGCAAGGTGGTGTCGCGGCGGGCCCCGGCGAAGGCAGCGGCCACGGCCGCCGGCTCCTCCTCGACCGCCACCAAGGCGGCCCCGGTCAAGAAGGCAGCGGCCGGGAAGAAGACGGCGACGGTCAAGAAGGCGGCCCCGGCGAAGAAGGCGGCGCCCGCGAAGAAGGCGGCGACGGTCAAGAAGGCGGCGCCCGCGAAGAAGGCGGCTCCGGTGAAGAAGGCGGCTCCCGCGAAGAAGGCAGCGCCCGCGAAGAAGGCAGCGCCCGCGAAGAAGGCGGCTCCGGCGAAGAAGGCAGCGACCGTCAAGAAGGCCGCTCCCACCAAGAAGGCGCCTTCGGCCAAGAAGGCAGCGACCGTCAAGAAGGCGGCCCCGGCCACGAAGCCGGCTCCCACGAAGAAGACGGCTCCCGTGAAGAAGGCAGCACCTGTGACGAAGGCAGTTCCCGCCAAGAAGGCAGCCCCGGCCACCAAGGCGGCCCCGGCCAAGAAGGCGCCGCCCGCGAAGAAGGCGGTCGCCAGCTCCCTGGTCGTGCAGCCCGGTGAGGCGGCCTGGACCAAGGCGGAGCTCAAGGAGGTCCTCGACGAGCTGCACGAGCAGAGCACGCACAGCCTCGAGATCATCGCGGGACTCGACAGCGAGCTCAACGGGCTGATGAGGGACTCCGGTGACGGCGCCGGTCAGGACCAGGCGGACGTCGGCGCCAGCAGCTTCGAGCGCGACCACGAGCTGATGGTCCTCAGCAGCGAGCGCGACAAGCTGGCGCAGATCGAGCGGGCCCTGGGACGCATCGACGATGGCACGTACGGCGTGTGCGAGTCGTGCGGCAACCCCATCGGCAAGATGCGGCTCATGGCCTTCCCGCGTGCCACACTGTGCATGACATGCAAGCAGCGCGAGGAGCGTCGCTGACCGGCGACCATGAGGTGAACCCAGCCCTCCGACCCCGCGTTCACCGCCGTCGGGTGCTGGTCGTCTTCGCGCTCGTCGCAGCCACGGCGTACGCCGTCGACGTCATCTCCAAGATCGTCGCCGTCGACCGGCTGACCGACCACCCGGACGTGCAGATCGTCGGGGACCTGCTGGTCCTCCACCTGGTCCGCAACCCCGGTGCGGCGTTCAGCACCGGGACCGCCTACACGCAGCTCTTCACCGGCCTGGCGATCGCTGCCGTCGTGGTGATCTGCTACCTGTCGCGCCGGCTCGGCAGCGTCGCCTGGGCGTGGGCGCTCGGGCTGCTGCTCGCCGGGGTCTCCGGCAACCTGACCGACCGGCTCGTGCGCGAGCCGGACCCCCTGCGCGGGCACGTCATCGACTTCTTCATGCTGCCGCACTGGCCGGTGTTCAACGTCGCCGACATGCTCATCAACGCGGCCGCCGTCCTGATCGTGATCCAGGTCTTCCGGGGCGTACGCCTCGACGGCACGCGCGCCACCGACCAGACCGAGGACCAGAGCGTGGACGACACCGGCACCACCGACCAGCATCCCGGGGAGCGTGCCCCGTGAGCGGCGCTGCGGACCACCGGGTCCTGACCATCCCCGAGGGGATGGCCGGGGAGCGCGTCGATGCCGCGATGGCCCGCCTGTTCGGCCTCTCGCGCACCCGCGCGGCCGACCTGATCGCCGACGGCCACGTCGAGCTCGACGGGGCCGCCGTGGCGAAGAGCGACCGGGTGCTGCCCGGTGCGGTGCTCGACGTCCGCATCCCGGTGCTGACCGACCCGCTCGAGGTCGTCCCCGAGGTCGTCGAGGGCATCAAGATCATCCACGACGACGACGCCATCGTGGTGATCGACAAGCCCGTCGGGGTCGCCGTGCACCCCTCGCCCGGCTGGTCCGGTCCGACCGTGGTCGGGCACCTCGCGGGTGCCGGCTTCCGGATCTCCACCAGCGGCGCCTCGGAGCGGCAGGGGATCGTGCAGCGGCTCGACGTCGGCACCTCCGGCGTGATGGTCATCTGCAAGTCCGAGCACGCCTACTCCGTGCTCAAGAACGCCTTCCGGCACCGCACGGTCGACAAGGTCTACCACGCGCTCGTCCAGGGCCACCCCGACCCGTTGGAGGGCACGATCGACGCCCCGATCGGCCGGCACCCGAAGTCCGACTGGAAGTTCGCGGTGATGGCCGACGGCCGGCACAGCGTCACGCACTACGAGACGCTCGAGGCACACCGGTTCGCCAGCCTCCTCGAGGTCCACCTCGAGACCGGCCGCACCCACCAGATCCGGGTGCACATGGCCGCGCTCAAGCACCCCTGCGTCGGCGACCTGACGTACGGCGCCGACCCGACGCTGGCCAAGCGCGTCGGGCTCGAGCGCCAGTGGCTGCACGCGATGCGCCTCGGCTTCGAGCACCCGGACACCGGCGAGCACGTCGAGTACGAGTCGACCTATCCCGCCGACCTCGAGCACGCGCTCGCGGTGATCCGAGATGCCGACTGAGCTGACCCTGCGGCCGGCGACCGAGGAGGACGCCCCGGCCGTGGTCGCGGTGCACCTGGCGGCGCGCCGTACCGCTGCGATGCCTCCGAGCGTCCACACCGACGGCGACGTCGCCGCCTGGCTCACCGCGCGGGTGGCGGAGGACGAGGTCTGGCTGGCGGAGGACGGCGGAGCGCCGGTCGGCTATGCCCGGATGACGCAGACCTGGCTCGACGACCTGTACGTCGCGCCCGCGGCGGCCCGCCGAGGCATCGGCTCGGCGCTGCTCGACGTGGTCAAGGCCCAGCGTCCCGACGGGTTCTGCCTGTGGGTCTTCGAGACCAACGTCCCGGCCCGGGCCTTCTACGCCCGCCACGGCCTGGTCGAGCTCGAGCGCACCGACGGGTCCGCCAACGAGGAGCGGGCGCCCGACGTCCGGATGGCGTGGCCGGGCAGCGACCCTCTCGCCTTCCTGCGGCGGCTGATCGACGAGGTCGACGACCAGCTGGGTGACCTGCTCGCGCGTCGTACCGCGCTCACCGCCGCGGTCCAGGGCATCAAGCACGACCCGTCGCGCGACCCCGAGCGTGAGCGGGCGATCGCGGAGGCGATGGCCGTCCGGGCACCCGCGCTGGGCGTCGACCGGCTGTCGCGGATCGTGCACACGATCATCACCGAGAGCCTCGACGCGGCTCCCGACGGCGGTTGAGGCGCGCCGGCGCCGTGGCGCCGCTGCCGTCGTCGCTGCTCGTCGATGCTCGTCCGGGGCTGTCGGTGGTGGCTGCCACCATCCTCTTCACCGGTCGCGTAGTCTGACGTCCTTCCCCAAGGCGCCGTCGCGACGTGATCGTGGCCCTTTTTCCGTATGCCCGCACAACCGCCGAGGAGTGGCCCGCGACGATGGCGACAGGCTCCCAGGACTCCTTCGTCCACCTCCACGTCCACACCGAGTACTCGATGCTGGACGGCGCCGCCCGGCTCGGTGCGCTGGCGGAGCGCACCGCCGAGCTGGGGATGCCCGCGATCGCGATGACCGACCACGGCAACGTGTTCGGCGCCTACGAGTTCTACAAGAAGGCGAAGAACGCCGGGGTCAAGCCGATCATCGGCATCGAGGCCTACTTCGCGCCCAACATCTCGCGCTTCGAGCGCAAGGGCGTCAACTTCTACGGCGGCGGTCCCGACGACGTCTCCAACCGCGGTGCCTACACCCACATGACGCTGCTCTCGGAGTCGACCGAGGGCATGCACAACCTCTTCCGGCTCTCCACCGGCGCCTGGCGCGACGGCTTCTTCAAGCACCCGCGGATGGACCGTGAGCTCCTCTCGCAGCACGGCAAGGGCATCATCGGCACCACCGGCTGCCCCTCGGGCGAGGTCCAGGTCCACCTGCGCCACGGGGCGTACGACGCCGCGCGGCAGACGGCGGCCGACTTCCAGGACATCCTCGGCAAGGACAACTACTTCCTCGAGCTGATGGACCACGGGCTCGACATCGAGACCCGGGTACGCGACGGCCTGCTGCGACTGGCCAAGGACCTGCAGATCCCGTTGCTGGCGACCAACGACTCCCACTACGTCAACAAGGAGGATGCCAAGAGCCAGGAGCACCTGCTCTGCATCAACTCCGGCTCGACGATGGACATCCCGGCCGGCGACGGTCCGGGTCAGCGGTTCGCGTTCAACGGCGACGGCTACTACATCAAGTCCGCCCGGGAGATGCGCGACCTGTGGCGCGACTTCCCCGAGGCCTGCGACAACACGCTGCTGATCGCCGAGCGCTGCGACGTCTCGTTCACCGAGGGCAACGGCACCTTCATGCCGCGCTTCCCCTGCCCTCCGGGGGAGAACGAGGACTCCTGGCTGGTCAAGGAGGTCGAGAAGGGCCTGCAGTTCCGCTACCCGGCGGGGATCCCCGACGACGTCCGCAAGCAGGCCGACTTCGAGGTCGGCGTCATCACCCAGATGGGCTTCCCGGGCTACTTCCTGGTCGTCGCCGACTTCATCAACTGGGCCAAGGACAACGGCATCCGCGTCGGTCCGGGCCGCGGCTCCGGTGCCGGCTCGATGGTCGCCTACGCCATGCGCATCACCGACCTGGACCCGCTGGTCCACGGCCTGATCTTCGAGCGCTTCCTCAACCCCGACCGCGTCTCGATGCCCGACTTCGACATCGACTTCGACGAGCGTCGGCGCGGCGAGGTGATCCGCTACGTCACCGAGAAGTACGGCGACGACCGGGTCTCGATGATCGTCACCTACGGCACCATCAAGGCCAAGCAGGCGGTCAAGGACTCCTCGCGGATCCTCGGCTACCCGTTCGCGATGGGCGACCGCATCACCAAGGCGATGCCCGCGGCCGTGATGGGCAAGGACGTCCCGCTCCAGGAGATCTTCAACGCCGAGCACAAGCGCTTCGGCGAGGGTGGCGAGTTCCGCGCGCTGTACGACGCCGACAACGACGTCAAGCGCGTCGTGGACACCGCCATCGGCATCGAGGGACTCAAGCGCCAGTGGGGCGTACACGCCGCCGGCGTGATCATGTCCAGCGAGCCGTTGCTCGACATCATCCCGATGCTCAAGCGGCCCGCCGACGGCGCGATGATCACCCAGTTCGACTACCCCACCTGTGAGGGCCTCGGCCTGATCAAGATGGACTTCCTCGGACTGCGCAACCTCACCGTCCTCGACGACGCCGTCAAGAACATCAAGATGAACCGCGACGTCGACGTCGTGCTCGAGGAGCTCGAGCTCACCGACGAGGCGACGTACAAGCTGCTCCAGCGCGGCGACACGCTCGGCGTGTTCCAGCTCGACGGCGGGCCGATGCGGGCGCTGCTGCGCAGCATGCGCCCCGACACCTTCGAGGACATCTCCGCGGTCGGCGCGCTCTACCGCCCCGGACCGATGGGCGCGGACTCGCACAACAAGTACGCCCGCCGCAAGACCGGCCGCGAGCCGGTCGAGGCGCTGCACCCCGAGCTGGCCGAGGCCCTGGAGGACGTGCTGGGGGAGACCTACGGCCTGATCGTCTACCAGGAGCAGGTCATGGCGATCGCCCAGAAGCTCGCGGGCTATACGCTGGGCCAGGCCGACATCCTGCGCCGCGCCATGGGCAAGAAGAAGAAGGAGGAGCTGGACAAGCAGTTCGCCGGCTTCTCCGCGGGCATGACCGAGCGCGGCTACTCCGCCGGGGCGATCAAGACGCTGTGGGACACGCTGCTGCCCTTCTCCGACTACGCGTTCAACAAGGCCCACTCCGCGGCGTACGGCATGGTCTCCTACTGGACCGCCTACCTGAAGGCCAACTTCCCGGCCGAGTACATGGCGGCGCTGCTCACCTCGGTCAAGGACGACAAGGACAAGTCCGCGATCTACCTCAACGAGTGCCGCCGGATGAAGATCCAGGTGCTCCCGCCCGACGTCAACGAGTCGGCGCACAACTTCACGCCCGTGGGACCCGACATCCGCTTCGGCCTCACCGCGATCCGCAACGTCGGCAGCAACGTCGTCGACGGCGTCGTCAGCGCCCGCGAGGAGAAGGGCCGCTACGAGGACTTCAACGACTTCCTCGACAAGGTGCCCGCCCAGGTCTGCAACAAGCGGGTCATCGAGTCCCTGGTCAAGGCCGGCGCGTTCGACGAGATGAAGCACCGCCGTCGGGCGCTGGTCGCCATCCACGAGACCGCCGTCGACCAGTACGTCGACATCAAGCGCAACGAGGCGATCGGCCAGGACTCGCTCTTCGGCGGTGTCGACGACGACAGCGGCTTCGGCGTCTCCGTCGCGATCCCCGAGCTGGACGAGTGGGACAAGATGACACTGCTCGGCCACGAGCGGGAGATGCTCGGCCTCTACGTGTCCGACCACCCGCTCCTCGGTCTCGAGCACCTGCTGGCCAACAGCTCCGACTGCACGGTCGGCCAGCTGATGCTCGACGAGGACCGCGCCGACGGCAGCCCGATCCAGATCACCGGTCTCGTCACCGGGGTGCAGCGCAAGATCACCAAGCGCGGCGACGCCTGGGGGATGGTCACGGTGGAGGACCTCGACGGAGCCATCGAGGTGCTGCTCTTCCCCAGCGCCTGGCAGCTGTCGGGTCACATGATCTCCGAGGACGCCATCATCACCGTCAAGGGCCGGCTGTCACGCAGCAAGGACCAGCCGGAGATCATGGGCCAGGAGGTCAGTCTCCCGGACCTGTCCGACGGACCGTCCGGTCCGGTCGTGATCAAGCTGCCCCAGACCCGGGTCAACTCCGACACCGTCGACCACCTCAAGGACGTGCTCAAGACCCATCCCGGGGTCACCGAGGTGCACCTCAAGGTGCTGATGAGGGAGAAGACCCTGGTGATGCGGATCGGCGACCACCACCGGGTCACCCCGAGCCCGGCGCTCTTCGCCGACCTCAAGCAGCTCCTCGGCCCCGGATGCCTGACGGGATGAGGCGCCGTGACGCGGTCCACCTCGTGCTCGTCGTCGTCGCCCTCGCTGCGCTCGGCGCGCTCGCCGGCGCGGTCTGGCAGTGGCTCTGGACTCCGACGATGGGCGTCGTGGTGGACCACCGGTGGACGGCGGGCGACGCGATCGGGCTCCAGCACGAGTTCGCCGGGACCGGGTGGTACGTCGCGATCGGCACCGTCGCAGGACTCGTGGCCGGGGTGGCCGCGGCCCTGCTCGTGGACCGGCAGCCGCTCGGGACGCTGGCCGCCGTGCTGGTCGGATCCGTCCTCGGCGCCTGGCTGATGGTGGTCGTCGGGACCGCCCTGGGTCCGGCCGACCCCACGGTCCTGGCCCGCACCGCGGCGGACGGCACCCGGCTCCCGATGCAGCTGTCGGTGTCGGGGCACGGCCCCCTCATCGCCTATCCCGGCGGAGCGCTGCTCGGCCTGATGGTGGTGTTCGTCGGGCTCTCCGCGCGGACCCGTCCGGACCGGTCGGAGGGCCAGCCGCACACTTCCCCGGAGTCGCCGACTGACGTCGGCGTTGCTGGGTAGGCTGCGTCCACCTCGCCGGCACGGGTCGGCGAACCGATCGTGAGGTTTGCCGGTGTCCTACGACCTGCCGCCCGGACCACCGCCGTCAGGCCCGCCCGTCGGGCCGCCCGCTGGTGCGCCCGAGACGCTCGACAGCCGAGGTGGCGCGCCGCTGCCCGCGACCGGCTCCTCGCGCGGTGGACGCCGTACGACGGTGCTCGCGATCGGCGGCGCCATCGGGGCCGTGGCCGTGGGTGGCGTGGCCTGGGCGGCGTGGTCGTTCTTCGCGACCGGTGCACAGCCGGCGGAGGCGCTGCCCGGCTCGACGCTCGCCTACGCCAGCATCGACCTGGACCCCAACGGCGGTCAGAAGATCGAGGCGCTGCGGACCCTGCAGAAGTTCCCGGGCTTCAAGGACGAGGTCGGCATCGACACCGACGACGACATCCGCGAGTGGATCTTCGAGCAGATCCAGCAGGAGTCCGGCTGCAAGGACCTCGACTACGGCGACGACATCGAGCCCTGGCTGGGCGACCGGTTCGCCGTGGCGGCCGTCGACACCGGCAAGGACGGCCCGGCGCCGGTGGTGGTGGTTCAGGTCTCCGACGACGACAAGGCCGACCAGGGCCTGACCAAGCTGCTCGAGTGCGGCGGCGGTGACAGCGACGCCGCTGCCTGGGCGATCTCGGACGGCTGGGCACTCATTGGGGAGAGCCAGCAGGTCGTCGACGGCATCGCCGACGACGCCGACGACTCCTCGCTGGCCGACGACGACGACTTCCAGAAGTGGACGGGTGCGGCCGGTGACACCGGCATCGTGTCGATGTACGCCGCCCCGGAGGCCGGCACGGTGCTGGCGGACCAGCTGTCGTCCGGTCTCGGCGACCTGTCCGGGCTCTCCGACCTCGGCGACGAGGCGGCCGCGGCCCCCGACGACATGACGGCTGCCCTGAAGGACTTCAAGGGCGCGGCGGCCACGGTGCGCTTCGACGACGGCGGCCTGGAGCTGGAGGTGGCGGCCGACCCGGCCGCCACCGGCAGGGCGATCACCGCCGGCGACGCCGGCGCGCAGGCGGTCTCGACGCTGCCCGACGACACCGCGGCGGCCATCGGGCTGAGCTTCGCCGACGGCTGGGCCAAGGACCTCGTCGAGCAGATCGCGAAGGCGACGGGCGAGTCCGCCGATGACCTGCTCGCGCAGGCGGAGGACGAGCTCGGTCTCGACCTGCCCGACGACGTGGAGACCCTCGTCGGCGACTCGATGGCCATCGCGGTCGACGCCGGGTTCGACCCGTCGTCCTTCGCGGCCGGGGAGTCCGACGGCGGAGCGACCGGGGTGGGCGTCAAGATCGTCGGCGACGCCGACGGCATCGAGGGCGTCCTCTCCCGCCTCCAGGACGCAGCGGGCGGCGCCGACGGCGGCGTCCTCGACCATGACTCCGACGGTGGTGCGGTGGCGGTCGGGCCCGATCCGCTCTACCGCAAGCAGCTCCTGGAGGACGGCGGCCTGGGCGACTCCGCCACCTTCCGCAAGGTCGTCGAGCACGCTGACGACGCGGCGGCGGTCGTCTACCTCGACTTCGACGCGGGCGACGACTGGCTGGTGGAGCTGGCCGGTGATGACGCCGAGGTCCGAGACAACCTCGAGCCCCTCGACGCGCTGGGCATGAGCGCGTGGGTGGACGACGACACGGCCCACACGGTGCTCAAGATCACGACCGACTAGCCCAGCGGCTCAGCGGCCGATCGGGGCGAGGGTCGCACGGGTCACGGCCACCAGGTCGGCCGGTGCGATCTCGAGGTCGAGACCACGGCGACCGGCGGAGACGAAGATCGTGGCGTGCTCGGAGGCGCTCCTGTCCAGCACGGTCGGGTGGGTCCGCTTCTGGCCGATCGGCGAGATCCCGCCGGCGACGTACCCGGTCGCCCGCTCGGCCAGGGCCACGTCGGCCATCGCGGCCTTGCTGCCGCCGACGGCGCGGGCCAGCGACTTGAGGTTCAGCTGGCCCGAGACCGGGACGATGCCGACCGTCAGGACGCCGTCGACGACCGACATCAGCGTCTTGAAGACCCGCCCGACCTCGACGCCGAGCGCCTCGGCCGCCTCGAGCCCGAAGGACTCGGCGCGCGGGTCGTGGCGGTACTCGTGAAGGGTGAACGCGATGCCCGCTCGCGAGAGCGCGACGGTCGCGGGAGTGCCGCCGGACGGCTTCTGCTGGGCCACGGCGCTCAGTTCGGCGACCACCGCGTGCGGGCCACCTCGGTGGCCGGCAGCGACGGGATGACGTTCATGGCTTGGAGCTCGGTGCGGAGCAGGTCGGTCAGCAGGATCAGGCGGTCGGTCGCGTCCTCCGCCTCGAGCAGGGACTGGCGCTCCGACATCGGCAGCGGCGCGACCGCGGCCAGCGTCCACGAGAGGTACGTCGGGTCGCGGGGGAGCGCCCCCTCGTACGGGTCGCTGCGCAGGTCGGCCAGTGCCACCCGGTAGGCGGTGAACGCCGCGCGGGCGCGCTCCAGGACCTCCTCGGGCACCGGGGCCGAGGAGTCCGGCCGGTCGACGACGTGTCCGACCGGGAAGTTGCCGGTGGTGTCGAGCCGCTGGAGCTCGATGCGCTCCATCCCGACCGCGACGACGTCGAAGGTGCCGTCGGAGTTGCTCTCGACCTCGGTCAGCTGCATCCGGCAACCGACCCGGTAGAGCGACTGGGCGCCGTGGTCACCGACCTCGTAGCCGTCGCGGATGCCGACCGAGCCGAACGACCGCTCGGCCGGGTCCTCGACGCGGAGCAGATGGTGCACCAGCGCCCGGTAGCGGTCCTCGAAGACCCGGAGCGGCACGCTGAGCCCAGGGAACAGCACCGTGTTCAACGGGAACATCGGCAACGTGTCACTCACCCCCTCAACGTAGTCGGTCGGTCGTGGGGTGGTTTCGAGGCTCGCTGGCGCTCGCACCTCAACCACCGGGCTTCCGGTGGTCGAGGTGCGAAGGCGGCCGGGCTCTCGGTGGTCGAGGTGCGAAGGCCGCCGGGCTTCCGGTGGTTGAGGTGCGAAGGCGGCCGGGCTTCCGGTGGTTGAGGTGCGAAGGCCGCCAGGCTCTCGGTGGTCGAGGTGCGAAGGCCGGTGGGCTTCCGGTGGTTGAGGTGCGAAGGCCGCCGGGCTTCCGGTGGTTGAGGTGCGAAGGC
>NZ_KK211172.1:0-80366 GCF_000620705.1 Nocardioides sp. URHA0020 | reverse complement strand
GGTGGTCGAGGTGCGAAGGCCGGTGGGCTTCCGGTGGTTGAGGTGCGAAGGCCGCCGGGCTTCCGGTGGTTGAGGTGCGAAGGCCGCCAGGCCTGAGCCTCGAAACCACCGTCGACCGTCCATGCCCCGTCGCCGATCCGTCGTGACCGGGGACCCGCTCGTAGAATCGAGGCATGATCCAGCGCATCGACCTGCGAGGAGCCGACCGCCGAGGCGTCGACTACCGCGCAGCCGTGCCCCGTGCCGACTTCGACGTCGAGGCCGCGGTGCCGGCGGTGCATGCGATCTGCGAGGGGGTCCGCACCCGCGGGCTGGACGCCATCCTCGAGTACGCCGAGCGCTTCGACGGGGTCGTCCTCGACGACATCCGGGTCGCGCCGGGCGCGACGACCGCCGCCCTCGAGCAGCTCGACCCGGCCATCCGGGCGGGGCTGGAGGAGTCGATCCGTCGGCTGCGCCTCACCTGCGCCAACGAGCTCGAGCACGACGCCGTGACCGACCTCGGGCCCGGTGCCCGGGTCACCCACCGCAAGGTGCCGGTCGACCGCGTGGGCCTCTACGTGCCCGGCGGCCTGGCGCCGCTGGTCTCCAGCGTGCTGATGAACGTCGTACCCGCGCAGACCGCCGGTGTGCAGTCGATCGCCCTGTCCAGCCCGCCGCAGCGGGAGTTCGGCGGTCAGGTGCACCCCACGATCCTGGCGGCGTGCGCGCTGCTCGGCATCGACGAGGTGTACGCCGTCGGCGGCGCCCAGGCGATCGCGATGTTCGCGTACGGCGTCGGGTCGTGCGCCAAGGTCGACCTGGTCACCGGTCCCGGCAACATCTACACGGTCACGGCCAAGCGGCTGCTCAAGGGCCAGGTCGGCATCGACTCCGAGGCCGGCCCGACCGAGATCGCGATCCTCGCGGACGACACCGCCACCGCGGCGTACGTCGCCGCCGACCTGATCAGCCAGGCCGAGCACGACCCGCTCGCGGCAGCGGTGCTGGTCACCCCGTCGCTGCGGCTCGCCGACGAGGTCGACGCCGAACTCGACAAGCAGGTCTACGCCACCAAGCACGTCGAGCGGATCCGGACCAGCCTCACCGGCAACCAGTCCGGCATCGTCCTGGTCGACGACCTCGAGCAGGGGCTCGACGTCGTCAACGCGTACGCCGCCGAGCACCTCGCGATCCACACCGAGGACGCGTCGTCGTACGCCGCCCGGGTGCGCAACGCCGGCGCGATCTTCGTCGGCCAGTACGCCCCGGTCAGCCTCGGCGACTACTGCGCCGGATCCAACCACGTGCTGCCCACCGCGGGGTGCGCCTGCCACAGCAGCGGCCTGTCGGTGCGCGCGTTCACCAAGTCGGTGCACGTCGTCGACTACACCCGCGAGGGACTGGCCGAGGTCGCCGACCACGTCGTGACGCTGGCAGGCGCCGAGGACCTGCCCGGCCACGGCGCGGCGGTCTCCGTCCGGTTCCAGCGATGACCTGGCCGCCGCTGCGCGAGGAGCTGCGCGGCGTCGAGCCGTACGGCGCGCCGCAGCTCGACGTGCCGGTCCAGCTCAACGTCAACGAGAACCCCTACGGCCCGTCGCTCGCCTGTGCCGCGGACATCGCGACGGCCGTCGGCCGGGCGGCGACCACGCTCAACCGCTACCCCGACCGTGAGTTCGTCGAGCTGCGCACCGCGCTGGCGGCGTACCTCTCCCGCGACACGCCCCACGGGGTCGGCGCCGAGCAGGTCTGGGCGGCCAACGGCTCCAACGAGGTGATGCTGCAGCTGCTGCAGGCCTTCGGCGGTCCGGGTCGCACCGCGCTGAGCTTTGCGCCGACGTACTCGATGTATCCCGAGTACGCCCGCGACACCGTCACCGAGTGGGTCGTCGGTCACCGCGAGAGCGACTTCTCCCTCGACCTCGACCACGCGCGCGACCTGGTCAAGGAGCAGCAGCCGAGCGTCATCCTGCTGCCCAGCCCCAACAACCCGACCGGCACGGCGCTGCCGCTCGAGGCCGTGACGCTGCTGTGCGAGGCGGCCGGGGACGGGATCGTGGTCGTCGACGAGGCGTACGGCGAGTTCCGCCGCAGC
The DNA here is from genome assembly GCF_000620705.1 of Nocardioides sp. URHA0020. GTDB lineage: Bacteria > Actinomycetota > Actinomycetes > Propionibacteriales > Nocardioidaceae > Nocardioides. The sequence goes on along the minus strand of NZ_KK211172.1, from coordinate 78,289 downwards.
GGCACCCCGAGCGCGCTCGAGCTGCTGCCGCGCCACCGCAACCTGGTCGTCAGCCGCACGATGAGCAAGGCGTTCGCGCTCGCCGGTGGCCGCGTCGGCTACCTCGCCGCAGCGCCCGAGATCTGCGACGCGATCCGGGTGGTGCGGCTGCCCTACCACCTCTCCGCGGTCACCCAGGCGACCGCGCTCGCCGCCCTGCGCCACGCCCCCGAGCTGCTCGGCCGGGTCGACGAGCTGCGCGCCGAGCGGGACGCCACCGTCGCGTGGCTGCGGGCCCAGGGGCTGCAGGTCGCCGACTCCGATGCCAACTTCGCGTTGTTCGGGACGTTCCCCGACCGTCATGCTGTCTGGCAGGGGCTGCTCGACCGGGGCGTGCTGATCCGCGAGACCGGTCCCGACGGGTGGCTGCGGGTGTCGATCGGCACCGCAGACGAGATGATGGCGTTCAAGCAGGCACTGATCGAGGTGAGGACGAGCAATGAGTAGGACTGCGCGCATCGAGCGTCAGACCAAGGAGTCGAAGGTCATCGTCGAGGTCGACCTCGACGGCAGCGGCCGCACCGACGTCTCGACCGGCGTCGGCTTCTACGACCACATGCTCGACGCGTTCGGCCGCCACGCCCTGATCGACCTCACGGTCCAGACGGAGGGCGACACGCACATCGACGCGCACCACACGGTCGAGGACACCGCGATCGTGCTCGGCCAGGCCCTGCGCGAGGCGCTCGGCGACAAGGTCGGCATCCGTCGCTTCGGCGACGCCACCGTGCCGCTCGACGAGGCGCTCGTGCAGGCCGTCGTCGACGTGTCCGGCCGTCCCTACTGCGTGCACACCGGTGAGCCGGAGGGCCAGCAGTACGTCGTCCTGGGCAGCGACTACCTCGGCTCGCTGACCCGCCACGTCTTCGAGACGATCGCCTTCCACGCCCACCTCGCGCTGCACCTGCGGGTGCTGGCCGGTCGCGAGCCGCACCACATCGTGGAGACCCAGTTCAAGGCCTTCGCCCGCGCCTTCCGCGACGCGGTCGCCCTCGACCCCCGGGAGACCGGGGTCCCGAGCACCAAGGGCGCGCTCTGAACGGCAGCACCCCGCACGTCGTCGTCCTCGACTACGGATCGGGGAACCTCCGCTCCGCCGTCCGGGCGGTCGAGCGCGCGGGCGCCGAGGTGACGTTGACGGGTGACTTCGAGACCGCCCTGAACGCCGACGGATTGCTGGTCCCGGGTGTGGGCGCGTACGCCGCGTGCATGGCCGGCCTGCGCGCCATCAAGGGCGAGCGGATCATCGGGCGCCGGCTCGCCGGCGGGCGCCCCGTCCTGGGCATCTGCGTGGGCATGCAGGTGCTCTTCGAGCGCGGGGTCGAGCACGGCGTGGAGACCGCCGGGTGCGACGAGTGGCCCGGTGTCGTCGAACGCATCCAGGCGCCCGTGGTGCCGCACATGGGCTGGAACACCGTCGAGGTCCCCGCCGGGACCTCGCTCTTCGACGGGATCGCCGAGGAGCGCTTCTACTTCGTCCACTCGTACGCCGTCCGCGACTGGACGTTGGTGACCAACGACCGGACCCGCGCGCCGCTGGTGACCTGGGCCGAGCACGGCGGTGACCGCTTCGTCGCGGCGGTGGAGAACGGGCCGCTGTCCGCGACCCAGTTCCACCCGGAGAAGTCCGGTGACGCGGGCGCCGCGCTGCTGCGCAACTGGGTCCGCTCCCTGTGAGCGCACGGTGAGCAAGGAGCGCGCCCTGCGCCGCGCCGAGCGCGAGCAGGAGGCGGCTGCCACGGCGGCCGCCCGTGCCGCCGAGGTCGAGCGGCAGCGGCGTCGTACGGCTCGCAAGGCTGCCTGGACGTCGTGGCTCCCCAAGCCGCGCAAGGGACCCGGCGGGATCATCGCCCAGCGACGCCGTACCCGCTCCACGTTGTTCGTGATCGCGGTGGTCGTCGTCAACATGCTGATCTGGCTCGCCTACCCCGACTGGGCGGCGCGCTTCCTGGCACTCGCGCTGAGCCTGCTGATCACCCCCATCGTCCTCATCCTGATGACCAGCTGAACCGAGAGGCACGTCCATGCCATCTGGCTACCTCGAGCTCCTTCCCGCCGTCGACATCACCGAGGGCCGCGCCGTCCAGCTCGCCCAGGGCGTCGCCGGCTCCGAGCGCGTGTACGGCGACCCGGTCGCGGCCGCCATGCGCTGGCAGGACGCCGGTGCGGAGTGGCTGCACCTGGTCGACCTCGACGCGGCCTTCGGTCGGGGCACCAACCGCGAGCTCCAGGCGCAGATCGTGGGCGCCCTCGACATCAAGGTCGAGATGAGCGGCGGCATCCGCGACGACGAGTCGCTGGAGGCGGCGCTGGCCACCGGCTGCCGGCGGGTCAACATCGGCACGGCCGCGCTCGAGCAGCCGGAGTGGTGCGCGAAGGTGATCGCCGAGCACGGCGACCGGATCGCGATCGGCCTCGACGTGCGTGGTCGCACCCTGGCCGCGCGCGGCTGGACCCGCGAGGGCGGCGACCTCTACGAGGTGCTGACCCGGCTCGACTCGGAGGGCTGCGCCCGCTACGTCGTGACCGACGTCAACAAGGACGGCATGCTGCAGGGTCCCAACCTCGAGCTGCTCCGCGACGTCTGCGCGGCCACCGAGGCGCCGGTCGTGGCCTCCGGCGGCGTCACCACGCTGGCCGACATCGAGGCGCTGATGGGGCTCGTGCCGATCGGGGTCGAGGGCGCCATCGCCGGTACGGCCCTCTACGAGGGTCGGTTCACCCTCGAGGACGCGCTCGAGCTGACCCGGGGCCGGCCGTGAGCCTCGCCGTACGCGTCATCCCGTGCCTGGACGTGGACGCCGGGCGGGTGGTCAAGGGCATCAACTTCCAGGACCTGCGCGACGCCGGCGACCCGGTCGAGCTGGCCCGGATCTACGACGCCGAGGGTGCCGACGAGCTGACCTTCCTCGACATCTCGGCCTCGCACGAGGGCCGGGCCACCACGATGGAGATCGTGTCGCGCACGGCCGAGGAGGTCTTCATCCCGCTGACCGTGGGCGGGGGAGTGTCCTCGGTCGAGGACGTCGACCGGCTGCTGCGCGCCGGCGCCGACAAGGTGGCGGTCAACACCGCCGCTCTCCACCGACCTGAGCTGGTGGCCGAGATCGCCGACCGGTTCGGCAACCAGGTGCTGGTGCTCTCCGTCGACGCGCGCCGGGCCGCGGGCACCGCGTCGGGTTTCGAGGTGACCACCCACGGCGGCCGGAAGTCCGCCGGCCTGGACGCGATCGAGTGGGCGGTCCGCGCCGCCGAGCTGGGTGCGGGCGAGATCCTGCTCAACGCGATGGACGCCGACGGCACCCAGGACGGCTTCGACCTCGACCTGATCCGCGCCGTACGCCGTGAGGTCAGCATCCCCGTGATCGCCTCCGGCGGCGCCGGCGCCACCGAGCACTTCCCGCCGGCGGTCGAGGCGGGCGCCGACGCCGTGCTGGCCGCGACCGTCTTCCACTTCGGGACCCTGCGGATCGCCGACGTCAAGCAGTCACTGGCGGCGGCCGGTCACCCGGTCCGCTGACTGCTCAGCTCGGGTCGCCGGACCCGGGACGGTCCGGGTGGTCGAGCTCGTCGCGGTCGACCATGTGCGGCGGACGCCGCGGCCAGAACGCGAAGACGACCATCACCACGACGAAGATGCCCAGCGGGATCAGGAACAACATGTGGCCTCGTTCGGGGTCGTCGTGCGCGAACGGCTCGGCTCCGGGCGAGCCCGTGGAACTGTGTGGCCCATCATCGTCCTCCCGGCCGGGGGATCGCGGTCCCACACCCGGGCTGTCCGGGAGCCTACTCCTCGGGCACTTCGTCAACTTCTAGGGCCGTGCAGAGCCTGAGAAGTTCAGGGATACCCGGTTAACCGGGTATCCCCGACCAGGCCTAGACCCCCAGATCAGCAGCACGTACGGCAGCAACCGCCTCGTCGGAGCCCTCGAAGACCAGGTCGCGGGTCTCGGCGCGACCGAAGAGGAAGAGGATCAGCTCGACCACGTCGCCGGTGACGGTGACCGGGTCGGGGCCCTTCTTCCCGACGGTGGTGGCTCCGGTGTCGGCGCGCCGGATCACCGTCGGCACGGGGAGCTTGCGCCCGACGAGCGGCATCGCCCTGCGCAGCTGCGCCCACAGGGCGTCAGCGTCCGCCGGGTCGAGCAGCCGCGGCTGCCAGCCAGGCACGCCCCGGCGCAGGTCCTCGTGGTGGACGACCAGCTCGACGGTGTTGGCGGCCGCGTCGACGCCGGGGAGCGCGAAGAGCGGGCCGACCGACCGGAGCCGCTCCACCAGCGCGTCGTGCTCCTGCCGGTCGTAGCGGGCCGATGCGCGCTCGGTGAAGCCCGAGAGGGCAGGGACCATGATGCCCGCGGTCCCGAGCGGGCGACGCTCGCGCACCAGGAGGTGGATGACGAGGTCCTTGGCGGTCCAGCCGGCGCACAGCGTCCGGGCGTCCGGTCCGAGCTCGAGGGCGAGGTCGCACAGGGCTGCGCGCTCGCGACGTGCGAGGGTGGCGGTCACGCCGCCGAGAATAGGGGACGCCCGATGTCCGGGGCGGGGAATAGCCTGGCCCGGCGGCGGGGTTCCCCGCGGGGTGCACAGCACGGACGACAAGGTGACGGGCAGGTAGTGAGCGAGACGCGCAGCAGACGAGGGACCTCGGTCGAGGGGTTCCGCGTCCTCGGGGTGGCGATCCGTCGCGAGCCCATGATCTTCGCCCTGTCCACGGTCGGGAGCGTGCTCTTCGGCGCTCTGACGGTGGCCGACGCATGGGTGCTCGGCTGGTCGACCGACCACGTCGTGCTGCCGGCGTTCGACAACGGGGAGATCGGCACCGACCTGCTGGTCGCGGTCTTCGCGCTCTTCCTCGGGGTCGCGCTGCTCCGCGCGGTCGGCATCGTGGCCCGCCGGCTGGGAGCGGGCGTGATGCAGTACCGGATGCAGGCCCACACCCGCCGGGCGGTGACCCGGCAATACCTCGCTCTCCCGATGGAGTGGCACCACCGGCACCCGACCGGCCAGCTGCTCTCCAACGCCAACTCCGACGTCGAGGCGGCCTGGGGGCCGATCGCGCCCCTGCCGATGGCGGTCGGCGTCCTCGCCATGATGGTGATCGCCGTCGCCCAGATGTTCTTCGCCGACGTCGTGATGGCCGTCGTCGGGCTGCTGGTCTTCCCGGCCGTCGTGCTCGCCAACCTCGCCTACCAGCGACGGGCGTCGCCGCTGATGACCAAGGCGCAGCAGCTGCGCGCCGAGCTCAGTGAGGTCGCCCACGAGTCGTTCGACGGCGCCATGGTGGTCAAGACCCTGGGCCGGGAGACCGAGGAGACCGCCCGGTTCGCGGAGAAGGCGCACCTCCTGCGCGACATCAACATCCGCGCCGGCCGCATCCGCGCTGCCTTCGACCCCACGCTCGCCGCCCTGCCCAACATCGGCGTGCTGATCGTGCTCGTCGTCGGCGTCGAGCGGGTGCTCCACGGCGCCACCAACCCCGGCGACGTCGTCACCGTCGCCTACCTGCTGACCATCGTGTCCTTCCCGATCCGTGCGATCGGCTGGCTGCTGGGCGAGTTCCCCCGCAGCGTCGTCGGCTACGACCGGGTCAGCTCGGTGCTGCGGGCGACCGGCGAGATGTCGTACGGCGAGCACACGGTCGACCCGGCCACCGCCGGTGCGCGCCTCGAGGTCGACGGCCTGGGCTACCGCTACGACGCCGAGCAGCCGTTGATCGAGGGCGTCTCCTCACGGTCGAGCCGGGCCGGACCGTGGCCCTCGTCGGCGCCACCGCCTCCGGCAAGAGCACCCTCACGACATTGATGTCGCGCCTGGTCGACCCCGACGAGGGCCGTCTCCTCCTCGACGGCACCGACCTGCGCGACTTCGCCCGCGGCGAGCTCGCCTCAGTGGTCTCGCTCGTGCCGCAGTCGGCGTTCCTCTTCGACGACACCGTGCGGGGCAACGTCGCCCTGGGTGCCGACGTGTCCGACGAGGACGTGTGGGCGGCCCTGCGGGACGCTCAGGCCGACGGCTTCGTCGCAGCGCTGCCCGACGGTCTCGACAGCCGCCTGGGCGAGCGCGGCACGTCCCTGTCGGGCGGACAGCGGCAGCGGATCTCGTTGGCGCGAGCGCTGGTGCGCAAGCCTCGGCTGCTGGTGCTCGACGACGCCACCTCGGCCGTCGACCCGGAGGTCGAGGGTCGCATCCTGGGCGCCCTGCGGGCCGCCGACACCGGCACCAGCCTCGTCGTGGTCGCCTACCGCAAGGCCACCATCGGGCTCGCCGACGAGGTGGTCCACCTCGAGGACGGCCGGATCGCCGACCGGGGCACGCACGAGGAGCTGCTCGAGCGGAGCCCGGCGTACGCCCGCCTGGTCAACGCCTACGAGCAGACCGGCGAGCTCGTGGGGGAGCAGGCATGACGACGACCACGACGACCGCGACCACCATGGACAGCGGCGAGGAGATCGGCGCGATCGAGACGATCCGCCGCGGAGTCCGGGTCTCGCCCGAGCTCAAGGACGGGCTCGGCTGGACGATCGTGCTGGCGTTCCTGGCCGCGATCGGCCAGGTCGTGGTGCCGATCGCCGTGCAGCAGACCCTCGACCACGGGATCAACGGCCCCGACGGGCCCGACGTGTCGTTCACGGTGCTGATGGGACTGGGCGCCGCGGCCGCGATCGTCTTCGCGAGCGGGGCGTCGTACCTCATGACGACCCGGCTCTTCACCACCTCCGAGCGCGGCCTCGCGACGCTGCGCGTCAAGGCGTTCCGCCACGTGCACGACCTCCCGGTGCTGACCCAGAACACCGAACGCCGCGGCGCGCTCGTCTCGCGGGTCACCAGCGACGTCGACCAGGTCAGCCAGTTCCTCGTCTTCGGCGGCCTGCTGCTCATCGTCAGCGCGGGCCAGGTCGTCATCGCGACCATCGTGATGCTCTTCTACAGCTGGCAGCTCGCGCTCGTGGTGTGGGTGAGCTTCGCGCCGCTCTTCCTTTCGATCCGCTACTTCCAGCGCAAGCTCTCCGCGGCGTACGGCGTGGTCCGCGGCCAGGTCGCGGTGATGCTGTCGGCGATCTCCGAGCCGGTCGTCGGCGCCGCGGTCGTGAAGGCCTACGCCGTCGAGAGCCGCACCCAGGGGCGGATCGACGAGGCGATCGAGGACTACAAGTCGGCCAGCACCCGCGCCCAGCAGTTCACGGTGGTCTCGTTCTCGCTGGGCGGCATCTCGGCCGGCATCGCCAACGCCGGCGCCCTCATCGTCGGCATCCAGCTCGGTCTGCGCGTGTGGGGGTACGGCGACGACCTGACGGCCGGCAAGGTGCTGGCCTTCGCCTTCCTGGTGACGCTCTTCGTCGGCCCGGTCCAGATGGGCACCCAGATCTTCACCGACGCCCAGAACGCCCTCGTCAGCTGGCGGCGCGTCATCGGCATCCTCGAGACCCCCGCCGACCTGGTCGACCCGGGCGAGGACGGGCAGGTGCTGCCGCGCGGCCCGATCGACGTCGCGCTGCGCGACGTCACGTTCGCCTATCCCGGTGGCCCGCCGGTGCTGCGTGACATCACCCTCGACATCCCCTCCGGCACCCGCGTCGCCGTCGTGGGCGAGACCGGGTCGGGCAAGTCGACGATCGCCAAGCTGCTCACTCGCCTGATGGACCCGTCGGCCGGCGCAGTGCTGCTCGACGGGATCGACGTCCGCGAGATCGCCCAGGAGTCCATGCGCCGCAGCGTCGTGCTGGTGCCCCAGGAGGGCTTCCTCTTCGACGACACCCTCGCCCGCAACGTGCTCTACGGGCGCCTGGACGCCACGCCCGACCAGATCCTCGCCAGCGCCGACGAGCTCGGTCTCGGTGACTGGCTCGCGGGTCTGCCCGCCGGCATCGAGACGCAGGTCGGGCAGCGGGGCGAGTCGCTCTCGGCCGGTGAGCGCCAGCTGGTCGCGCTGCTGCGTGCCCAGCTCGCCGACCCCGACCTCCTGGTCCTCGACGAGGCGACCAGCTCGGTCGACCCGGCCCTGGAGATGCGGATCGGTCGGGCCCTGGAGCGGCTGATGACGGGCCGGACCAGCGTCACCATCGCCCACCGGCTGTCGACCGCCGAGAGCGCCGACGAGGTGGTCGTGGTCGACCAGGGCCGCATCGTTCAGCGGGGGCCGCACGCGGTGCTGGTGCGCGAGGAGGGCTCGGTCTACGCCGGCCTGCACGCGAGCTGGACGGCGCAGCAGTCGAGCTGAGCGGCGGCTGGTGGTTTCGAGGCTCGGGCCTGGCGGCCCTCGCACCTCAACCACCGGGGGCGGGCCTGGCGGCCCTCGCACCTCAACCACCGGCGTCGGTGGGGTGGTGGTTTCGAGGCTCGGGCCTGGCGGCCCTCGCACCTCAACCACCGGCGTCGGGCCTGGCGGCCCTCGCACCTCAACCACCGAGGCTCGGGCCTGGCGGCCCTCGCACCTAAACCACCGTGAGCCTCGGCACCACCCCCACGCGATACTGGGTCCGTGACCACCCTCGACCCCCAGATCGCCGCCCGGCTCAAGCGCACCGAGGACGGCCTGGTCCCCGCCGTGGCGCAGCAGCACGACACGGGCGAGGTGCTGATGCTCGGGTGGATGGACGACGAGGCGCTGGCGCGCACGCTGAGCACGGGCCGGGCGACGTACTGGAGCCGCTCGCGCCAGGAGTACTGGGTCAAGGGCGACACCTCGGGCCACGTGCAGTGGGTCAAGGAGGTGCGCCTGGACTGCGACGGCGACACCGTGCTGGTCAAGGTCGACCAGGTCGGTGCGGCCTGCCACACCGGCGACCGCACCTGCTTCGACGCCGACCTGCTCGGAGTCGGCGTCGATGGCTGAGTCGCGGCGTCGTACGTTCGGCCCGGTCGTGCTGCTGGGGCTGGCGGCCGGCACGCTGACCGCGGTCGCCGGCGAGAAGCCGGCGGTCACGGGATCGGGCGCCGCCGCACGCGCCGTCAGCAGCCGCCTGGTCTCCTTCGACGCCCACCTCCCGCTCGTCACGGCCCTCGGCCTCGTGGTCCTGGCCTGCTGGGGCGTCGTCCTGGTGACCCGGGGCCGGGTCCGTCGGGCGGTCGCGGTGCTGGCCACGATCGCGGCCCTCGGTGCGCTGGTGGCCGCGCTGGCGGCGTACTCCCAGGTGCCCGACCAGTTCCGTGACGAGCTGGCGCTGGTGGCGGTCACGGACCCGGACCTCTCCCACACCGCGTGGTACTGGGCGGCCGTCGTCGGCGCCGTGCTCTCCACCGTCGCCGGGGCCCTCGCCGTCGCCTGGGTGCCGGACTGGCCCGAGATGGGGAGCAGGTACGACGCGCCCGGCAGCGCCGCTCCCGCGCCGGTCGCCCCGCCCGAGGAGCAGAGCAGCCTGGAGCTCTGGAAGGCGTTGGACGAGGGGCGCGACCCCACCGCCTGAGCCGACTTGAATAGACTGTCCCGCGTCGTCCCCGTCTTGTGCTCGAGGAGCCTGTATGTCTGACAACAACCACGGCAACACCCCTGCTGCCTGGACGTTCGTCGCCGTCGCCATGCTCGGCTTCGTGGTCGGCGCGGCCGGGATGATGCTCGAGCCGATCAGCTGGACCATCTTCTGGATCGGCGTCGCGATCTCGCTGGCGTCGCTGGTGATCTTCGCGGTGATGGCCAGGCTCGGCTACCACGACACCGGCCACTGAGGCCCGTGATCGGGAGCGCCGGGTGACCACCACGGCACCGCCGCCCGTCGCCGAGCAGTCGGCGACGCGCTGGCAGCGCGTCCAGGGTCCCGTGCTGCTCATCGGCGGCCTCGCGGCCGCGACGCTGGCACTCCGCCTGCGCGACCCGCACCAGCACGGCTCGTGGGGCTTCTGCCCGAGCGCGGCGATGGGCATCTACTGCCCGGGCTGCGGCGGCCTGCGGGCGATGAACGACCTGACCCACGGCGACCTGGGCGCGGCCGCCTCCAGCAACCTGATGCTGGTGCTGGCCCTGCCGGTGGTGGTCGTCCTGCTCGGTCGCTGGGCGCTCGACCGGTGGACCGGGCGCGAGCGCGACCACCGCACCCGGCTGATCCTGGGTGTCACGATCGCGTACGGCGTCGCGCTCGCCGTCTTCACCGTGCTCCGCAACCTGCCGGCCGGCTCCTGGCTGGCACCGTAGGGCGCCAGCCAGGAGCCGTCACGCGGGTGCCGCTCAGCTGGTCTCGAAGCTCGAGTCGATGGCCCCGGTGGCGTAGAGCACCAGCACGATGACGATCAGCACGATCGACACGACGCTGGTGATGATGCCGGCGAGCGCCAGGCCGGCGCCCTTCTGCTGACCGGCCGACGCGGCGATGTCCTTGCGCGCCAGGATGCCGAACACGATGCCGAGGATCGCCAGGACGGCGCTCAGCGGCCAGCAGCAGACCGCCGGGAGGCTGACGATGCCGGTGACGAGCGAGGTGATCGCCTTGCCCGATGTCTTCGGCGGCATCCCCCCTTGCGGCGGCACCGGTGCGCCGTACTGCGGCGGCGGGGGAGGCGGGTCGGAGTAGCTCACGCTGGGTCCTTCGGATCATTCGGCCGAGCCGTCTACCGGGCCGTGTTCAGCGGACACTACCCAGGGACCGGTCCTTCATGCCGCGTGAAACACTGGGCTGACCAGAGAGACCGTCCGGTGGGAGAAACTGCATGTCCGTGCTCGACGACATCGTCGCCGGCGTGCGCGCCGACCTGGCCGAGCGCGAGCACCGCGTCGGCCTGGCCGACCTGCGAGCCGCCCTCGCCGACGTCGACCCCGCTCGCGACCCGATGCCCCACTTCCGCGCCCCCGGCTCCAGCGTGATCGCCGAGGTCAAGCGCCGCAGCCCCAGCAAGGGCGACCTCGCCGACATCCCCGATCCCGCCGACCTGGCGCGGCAGTACGCCGCCGGCGGCGCCGCAGCGATCAGCGTGCTCACCGAGCAGCGCCGCTTCGGCGGCAGCCTCGACGACCTTAGCGCCGTCCGCGCCGCCGTCGACACCCCGGTGCTGCGCAAGGACTTCATCGTCACCGGCTACCAGCTGGTCGAGGCCCGCGCCGCCGGCGCCGACCTCGCGCTGCTGATCGTCGCCGCGCTCGACGACGACACGCTGCGCCGGCTCCACGACGAGGCACGTGAGCTCGGTCTCACGGTGCTGGTCGAGGTGCACGACGAGCCCGAGACCGAGCGTGCCGTCGCGCTCGGCGCCGAGCTGATCGGCGTCAACGCGCGCAACCTCAAGACGCTCGAGATCCACGACGACACCTTCGGACGGCTCGCCCCGCTGATCCCCGACGACCGGGTCATGGTCGCCGAGAGCGGCATCTTCGGGCCGACCGACGTCAAGCGGTTCGTCGGCGAGGGAGCGCGTGCCGTCCTGGTGGGCGAGGCACTCGTGAGGGACGGCGATCCGCAGGCTGCGGTCGCCGCGATGACAGGAGTTCAAGCATGAGCATCCACGCGACCACGCCGTACGACGCCGACGCTCGCGGCTGGTTCGGCGGGCCGGAGGGCTTCGGCGGTCGGTTCATGCCCGAGGCGCTGGTCGCCGCGCTCGACGAGCTCACGGTCGCCTGGCAGGACGCGATGGCCGATCCGACGTTCGTGGGCGAGTTCGACGCGATCCTGCGTGACTACGCCGGCATCCCGAGCCCGCTCTACTTCGCCGAGCGGCTCAGCGACAAGGTCGGCGCCCGGATCCTGCTCAAGCGCGAGGACCTCAACCACACCGGCGCGCACAAGATCCGCAACGTCCTGGGCCAGGCACTGCTGACCAAGCGGATGGGCAAGACGCGGGTGATCGCCGAGACCGGCGCCGGTCAGCACGGCGTCGCCAGCGCCACCGCCGCGGCGTACTTCGGCCTCGACTGCACCGTCTACATGGGCTCGGTCGACACCAAGCGCCAGGCGCTCAACGTCGCCCGGATGCACCTGCTCGGCGCGAAGGTCGTCGCCGTCGACTCCGGCAGCGCCACCCTCAAGGACGCGATCAACGAGGCGCTGCGCGACTGGGTCTCCAGCGTCGACCACACGGCGTACCTCTTCGGCACCGCCGCCGGGCCGCACCCCTTCCCGACCATGGTCCGGGAGTTCTGCCGTGGCATCGGCGACGAGGCGCGCAGGCAGAGCATCGAGCAGTACGGCGGCCTCCCGGACGCCGTCGTCGCGTGCGTCGGCGGCGGGTCGAACGCGATCGGGCTCTTCACCGCGTTCCTCGAGGACGAGGACGTGGCGATCTACGGCTTCGAGGCCGGAGGTGAGGGGTTCGACACCGGTCGGCACGCGGCCACGATCCACGCCGGCGAGCGCGGGGTGCTGCACGGCGCTCGGACCTTCGTGCTGCAGGACGACGACGGCCAGACCGTGGAGTCGCACTCGATCTCGGCCGGGCTGGACTACCCCGGCGTCGGTCCGCAGCACGCCCACCTCGCCGATGCGGGACGCGCGACGTACCTCCCGGTCACCGACGTCGAGGCGATGGACGCGATGGCGCTGCTGGCCCGCACCGAGGGGATCATCCCGGCGATCGAGTCCGCCCACGCGATCGCGGGCGCGCTCCGGCTCGCCGAGGAGCGACAGGGACAGACGATCCTGATCAACCTGTCCGGCCGCGGCGACAAGGACATGGGGACGGCGCTCGAGTACTTCCGGCTCGGTCAGGCCGACGCCGAGACGGGAGACGTCAAGTGACGACCGCGACCGCGTTCGAGAAGGCCCGCGCCGACGGGCGCGCCGCGCTGGTCGGCTACCTCCCCGCCGGCTTCCCCGACGTCGCCGGCGGGATCGACGGGCTGCGGGCGATGGTGGACGCCGGCTGCGACGTCATCGAGATCGGCCTGCCCTACAGCGACCCGGTCATGGACGGTCCCACGATCCAGGCCGCCGCCCAGCAGGCGCTCGAGGGCGGGGTCCGGATCGCGGACGTGCTGCGCACCGTCGAGGCGGTCGCGGCCACCGGTACGCCGACGCTGGTGATGACCTACTGGAACCCGATCGAGCGCTACGGCGTCTCTCGCTTCGCCACCGACCTCGCGAACGCCGGGGGAGCGGGCCTGATCACCCCCGACCTGACGCCCGACGCCGACCCGGCCTGGGCCGCGTCCGCCGACGAGCACGACCTCGACAAGGTCTTCCTGGTCGCACCCTCGTCCACCGACGAGCGGATCGCCATGACGACGGCCGCCTGTCGCGGCTTCGTCTACGCCACCGCCGTCATGGGCGTCACCGGGGCGCGCACGACGACCTCGGACCTGGCCGGGCCGCTCGTCGCCCGCACCAAGGCCGCGACCGAGCTCCCGGTCGGCGTCGGCCTCGGCGTCAGCACCGGCGACCAGGCGGCCGAGGTCGCGTCGTACGCCGACGGCGTGATCGTCGGCTCGGCGTTCGTCCGGGTCCTGCTCGACCACGCCGACGACCGCGCCGCCGGCCTGCGTGCGCTGGCGCGCCTGACCGAGGACCTGGCCGCTGGGGTACGGCGTGCGTAGAGGGCTCGTCGCCCTGGCGCTGCTCCTGACGCTCGCCGCCTGCGGCAGCGACGCCAGCACCGGCTCCGGGTCCCTGCACGGCACCGAGCTCGACCCGCCGTTCGAGGTGTCCGCGACCCCGCTCACCGACACCGCGGGCCAGCCGTACTCGCTGGCGAAGGACACCGACAAGGACCTCACGCTGGTCTTCTTCGGCTACACCCACTGCCCGGACATCTGCCAGGCGGTGATGTCGAGCCTGGCCACCGCGATGACCCGCCTGGACAAGCAGGACCGGGCCCGCGTCGACATGGTCTTCGTGACCACCGACCCCGCCCGCGACACCGCGCCGGTCCTGAAGCGCTACCTCGCCCACTTCGACCCGTCGTTCATCGGTCTGACCGGTGACCTCGACACGATCGTCGCCGTCGCGAAGCCCCTCGGCGTCGGCGTCACCCAGGGCGACAAGCTCCCCTCGGGCGGCTACGACATCACCCACGGCACCACGATCACCGGCGTCGACAGCGCCGACGAGGGCACGGTCTACTGGAGCGAGGACACCTCCTCCGCCGACTTCGCCTCCGACATCCACCGCCTGCTCGATGAGGACACATGACACCGCTCACGACCGTCCTCTCGATCCCGAGTCCCTCGTCGGGGATCTGGTACGTCGGACCGTTCCCGCTGCGCGGCTACGCCCTGGCGATCATCCTCGGCATCGTCGCGGCCATCTGGATCGGCGAGCGGCGCTGGGTGGCCCGCGGCGGCCGGCCCGGCGAGATCCAGGACATCGCGATCTGGGCCGTGCCGTTCGGGCTGATCGGTGGCCGGCTCTACCACGTGCTCACCGACCACGACCTCTACTTCGGGTCCGGTCAGCACCCGATCGAGGCGCTGTACGTCTGGCGCGGCGGGCTGGGGGTCTGGGGAGCGATCGGCCTCGGTGCGGTGGGCGCGATCATCGGCGCCAAGCGCAAGGGCATCAAGCTGCTGCCGGTGCTCGACGCGATGGCCCCCGGCGTGCTGGTGGCCCAGGCGCTGGGTCGCTGGGGCAACTGGTTCAACCAGGAGCTCTTCGGCAAGCCGACGGACCTGCCGTGGGGTCTGTCCGTCAGCGACGACGTCGCCACCCAGGCGGGCTACCCGCCGGGCACGACCTTCCACCCGACCTTCCTCTACGAGAGCCTGTGGTGCCTGGCCGCCTTCGGCGTCCTGGTCTGGGCCGACCGCCGCTTCCGGCTCGGGCACGGCCGGGTCGTGGCGCTCTACATCATGATCTACACGGTCGGGCGTGCCTGGATCGAGATGCTGCGCATCGACAACGTCGAGCTCGAGGACGTCGGCGGCCTGCGGTTCAACGTCTGGACCTCGCTGGTCCTCTTCGTCGCCGCGCTGGTCTGGTTCGTGCTCAGCGCCCGCCGCCAGCCCGGCCGTGAGGAGCAGGTGTACGCCGAGGGGCGGGGGCCGGCCACCGAGTCGGAGCTCCCCGTGCCCGCGGACGAGCCGGAGGGCCGTCCACAGCCGTGAGTGCGGCGAGCGCTCGCTGCTCCGGGTGTTAATCTTCTCCTTGCGCTAGGGCCAATGTCGTCCCCTGCAAGACTTTGCATTGATCAACCGCCGACGCAGGCCTCGACAACGTCGTGGGGTCGCGCGGCGCTGAAGACGACGGGAGAATGCCCGGTGCCTTTCTCGCACGCATTCCCGCCTCCCCAGGGGCTCTACGACCCTCGCCACGAGCACGACGCCTGTGGCGTCGCGTTCGTCGCGACCCTGACCGGCATCGCCAGCCACGACATCGTGGCGAAGGCGCTGACCGCGCTGCGCAACCTGGACCACCGCGGTGCCGCGGGCGCCGAGGTCAACTCCGGTGACGGAGCGGGCATCCTGCTCCAGGTCCCGGACGCGTTCCTGCGTGCGGTCGTGGACTTCGAGCTCCCGGCCCAGCACTCCTACGCCGTGGGTACGGCGTTCCTCCCGGGCGACCCCGAGCAGGTGGCCAAGACGCGCCGCCGCATCGAGGAGCTCGCGGTCGAGGAGGGCCTGACCGTCCTCGGCTGGCGCGAGGTCCCGATCGAGCCCGAGGCCCTGGGCCAGATGGCCCTCGACGTGATGCCGACCTTCGTCCAGCTCTTCGTCTCCGGCTCCGGCACCCGGGTCACCGGGATGGCCCTCGAGCGGCTCGCCTTCTGCCTGCGCAAGCGCGCCGAGCACGAGACCGACGTCTACTTCCCGTCGCTGTCCTCGCGCACGCTCGCCTACAAGGGGATGCTCACCACCTCGCAGCTCGACACGTTCTTCCCCGACCTGGTGGACGAGCGGATGGCCTCCGCGCTCGCGGTCGTGCACTCGCGCTTCTCGACCAACACCTTCCCGAGCTGGCCGCTGGCCCACCCGTTCCGGTTCATCGCCCACAACGGCGAGATCAACACCGTGATGGGCAACCGCAACTGGATGCGCGCCCGCGAGGCGCTGCTCGCCTCCGACGTGATCCCCGGCGACCTCGACCGGCTCTTCCCGATCTGCACGCCGGGCGCCTCCGACTCGGCGTCGTTCGACGAGGTCCTCGAGCTGCTGCACATGGGTGGCCGCTCGCTGCCCCACTCGGTGCTGATGATGATCCCCGAGGCGTGGGAGAACCACGCCGAGATGGACGCCAAGCGCCGTGCCTTCTACGAGTTCCACTCCGCCGTGATGGAGCCGTGGGACGGACCGGCCTGCGTCGTCTTCACCGACGGCTCCCAGATCGGTGCGGTCCTGGACCGCAACGGCCTGCGCCCCTCGCGCTACTGGGTGACCGACGACGGTCTCGTCGTGCTGGCCTCCGAGGTCGGCGTGCTCGACCTGGACCCGGCGAGCATCGTCCGCAAGGGCCGGCTCCAGCCGGGCCGGATGTTCCTCATCGACACCGACGAGCACCGGATCATCGAGGACGAGGAGATCAAGACCCAGCTCGCCTCGGAGCACCCGTACGACGAGTGGCTGCACGCCGGGCTGATCAACCTCGCCGACGTCACCGAGCGCGAGCACATCATCCACACGCACGCCTCGGTGACCCGGCGCCAGCAGGTCTTCGGCTACACCGAGGAGGACCTCCGCGTCCTGCTCACCCCGATGGCCAACACCGGTGGCGAGCCGCTCGGCTCGATGGGCACCGACACGCCCATCGCGTCCCTGAGCGAGAAGCCGCGGCTGCTCTTCGACTACTTCAGCCAGCTCTTCGCCCAGGTGACCAACCCGCCGCTGGACGCGATCCGCGAGGAGCTCGTGACCTCGCTGTCCGGGACCATCGGGCCGGAGTCCAACCTGCTCGAGCCGCAGCCGGCGTCGTGCCGGATGGTCGTGATGCCCTTCCCGGTCATCTCCAACGACGACCTCGCGAAGATCCGCCACATCAACCGTGACGGCGACATGCCCGGCTTCATCACCCACGTGTCGCGCGGCCTCTACCCGGTCGAGGGTGGCGGTGCCGCGATGGCGGAGCGGATCGACGAGATCTGCGCCGAGGTCTCCGCCGCGATCGCCGACGGTGCCCGCGTCATCGTGCTGTCCGACCGCCACTCCACCGCCGAGCACGCGCCGATCCCGTCGCTGCTGCTGACGGGCGCGGTGCACCACCACCTCGTGCGCGAGAAGACCCGGACCCAGGTCGGGCTGCTGGTCGAGGCCGGCGACGTCCGCGAGGTGCACCACGTGGCGCTGCTCGTCGGGTACGGCGCGGCCGCGGTCAACCCCTACCTCGCGATGGAGTCCGTCGAGGACCTGGCCCGCGAGGGCTACTACGTCAGCGCCGAGCCGGAGCAGGCCGTCAAGAACCTGATCAAGGCGCTCGGCAAGGGCGTGCTCAAGGTGATGTCGAAGATGGGCGTCTCCACGGTGGCGTCGTACACCGGTGCGCAGATCTTCGAGGCGGTCGGGCTCTCCCAGACGCTCGTCGACAGGTACTTCACCGGCACCACCTCCAAGCTCGGCGGCATCGAGCTCGACACGATCGCCGAGGAGGTCGCGCGCCGCCACGCCACGGCGTACCCCCGCGGTGGCATCCTCCCGGCGCACCGCGAGCTCGAGATCGGCGGCGAGTACCAGTGGCGCCGCGAGGGCGAGCCGCACCTCTTCGACCCCGAGACGGTCTTCCGCCTGCAGCACTCGACGCGCAGCGGGCGCTACGACATCTTCAAGCAGTACACGGCGCGCGTGGACGAGCAGTCCGCGCGGCTGATGACCCTGCGCGGCCTCTTCCGGTTCAAGGACGCGGACGCCTCCGGGCGCCAGCCGATCCCGATCGAGGAGGTCCAGCCGGTCTCCGAGATCGTCAAGCGGTTCTCGACAGGCGCGATGTCCTACGGCTCCATCAGCAAGGAGGCGCACGAGACCCTCGCGATCGCCATGAACCGGCTGGGGGCCAAGTCCAACACCGGTGAGGGTGGCGAGGACGCCGACCGCCTCTACGACCCCGAGCGCCGCAGCTCGATCAAGCAGGTCGCGTCCGGGCGCTTCGGCGTCACCTCGGAGTACCTGACGAACGCCGACGACATCCAGATCAAGATGGCGCAGGGCGCGAAGCCCGGCGAGGGCGGGCAGCTGCCCGGCAACAAGGTCTACCCGTGGGTGGCCAAGACCCGGCACTCCACGCCGGGCGTGGGCCTGATCAGCCCGCCGCCGCACCACGACATCTACTCCATCGAGGACCTGGCGCAGCTGATCCACGACCTCAAGAACGCCAACCCGCAGGCCCGCGTGCACGTCAAGCTGGTCTCCGAGGTCGGCGTGGGCACGGTCGCGGCGGGCGTCTCCAAGGCGCACGCCGACGTGGTGCTGATCTCCGGTCACGACGGCGGCACCGGTGCGGCGCCGCTGACCTCGCTCAAGCACGCCGGTGGTCCGTGGGAGCTCGGCCTCGCCGAGACCCAGCAGACCCTGCTGCTCAACGGCCTGCGCGACCGGATCGTCGTGCAGACCGACGGCCAGCTCAAGACCGGCCGTGACGTCGTCGTCGCCGCGCTCCTGGGCGCCGAGGAGTACGGCTTCGCCTCGGCCCCGCTGGTGGTCTCGGGCTGCATCATGATGCGGGTCTGCCACCTCGACACCTGTCCCGTGGGCGTCGCGACGCAGAACCCGGTGCTGCGCGAGCGCTTCTCGGGCAAGGCGGAGTACGTCGTCAACTTCTTCGAGTTCATCGCCCAGGAGGTGCGCGAGATCCTGGCCGAGCTGGGCTTCCGCAGCCTCGACGAGGCGATCGGCCAGGTCGGCACGCTCGACGTCCGCACGGCCGTCGACCACTGGAAGGCCTCCGGTCTCGACCTCACCCCGGTGCTCCACCAGCCGGACCGCGCGGCGTTCCCCGACCAGGACCTGACCTGCACCAAGAAGCAGGACCACGCCCTGGAGCGGTCGCTCGACGTCACCCAGCTGGTGCCGCTGGCGCAGGCCGCGATCGACCACGGCGAGCCGGTGCGGGCGCAGGTCTCGATCCGCAACGTCAACCGCACCGTCGGCACGATCCTGGGCCACGAGGTCACCAAGAAGTACGGCGGCGCGGGCCTGCCCGACGGCACCATCGACCTCACGTTCACCGGCTCCGCCGGCCAGTCGTTCGGCGCGTTCCTGCCCCGGGGCATCACCCTGCGGCTCGAGGGCGACGCCAACGACTACGTCGGCAAGGGCCTGTCGGGCGGACGGATCGTCGTACGCCCCGACCGGTCGGCGACGTTCAACAGCAACGAGCAGATCATCGCCGGCAACACGATCGCGTACGGCGCGACGTCGGGGCAGATCTTCCTGCGCGGCGGCGTGGGCGAGCGGTTCGCCGTCCGCAACTCCGGTGCGTGGCTGGTCAACGAGGGCGTGGGCGACCACGGCTGCGAGTACATGACCGGTGGGCGCGTGGTCGTCCTCGGCAAGACCGGGCGCAACTTCGCGGCCGGCATGTCCGGCGGCGTCGCCTGGGTGCTCGACCTGAAGACCCAGCGGGTCAACACCGAGCTCGTCGAGCTCGGCCCGGTGACCGGCAGCGCCGCCGACGAGCTCGAGCAACTGGTCCGGGCCCACCTGGAGGAGACCGGATCCACGGTCGCCGAGGGGCTGCTCGCCGACTGGGGGACCGCACTGACGCGGTTCACCGAGGTGATGCCGTCCGACTACCGCAAGTCCCTCGAGGCGAAGGCCAAGGCCGAAGCGGCCGGCCTCGACGAGGACGAGACCGCCCACGCGATGATGGAGGCACTCCATGGCTGACCCCCGCGGATTCCTCAAGGAGGGCCGGGCCGTCGCCGAGCGACGTCCGGTCGAGGAGCGCATCAACGACTGGAACGAGGTCTACCCCGGCAGCGCCGGACGGGCCCTGCTCCCGATCATCACCCAGCAGGCGGGCCGCTGCATGGACTGCGGCATCCCGTTCTGCCACCAGGGCTGCCCGCTCGGCAACATCATCCCCGAGTGGAACGACCTGGTCTGGCGCGACGACTGGGAGGGTGCCATCGAGCGCCTGCACGCGACCAACAACTTCCCGGAGTTCACCGGTCGCCTGTGCCCGGCACCCTGCGAGACCGCCTGCGTCCTGGGCATCAACCAGGACCCGGTCACGATCAAGAACGTCGAGGTCACGATCATCGACAAGGCCTGGGACTCGGGCCTGGTCCGGCCGCAGCCGCCGGAGTGGCTCTCGGGCCGCACCGTCGCGGTGATCGGCTCGGGCCCCGCGGGTCTCGCCGCCGCCCAGCAGCTGACCCGCGCCGGCCACACCGTCGCGGTCTACGAGCGCGCCGACAAGATCGGTGGCCTGCTGCGCTACGGCATCCCCGAGTTCAAGATGGAGAAGAAGCACCTCGACAAGCGTCTGGAGCAGATGCGTCGTGAGGGCACCGTCTTCCGGGCCGGTGTCGACGTCGGCACCGCGCTGGGCGCCGACAAGCTCACCGAGCGGTACGACGCCGTCGTGCTCGCCATGGGCGCCACGGAGCCCCGCGACCTCGGTGTCACCGGGCGCGAGCTCGGCGGCATCCACCAGGCGATGGAGTTCCTGCCGCAGGCCAACCGGGTCGCTCTCGGTGAGGAGGTCGAGGACCAGATCCTCGCCACCGGCAAGCACGTCGTCATCATCGGCGGTGGCGACACCGGTGCCGACTGCCTCGGCACGTCCACCCGTCAGGGCGCGGCGTCCATCACGCAGCTCGAGATCATGCCCGAGCCGCCCGAGTCGCGGCCGGCCGGCCAGCCCTGGCCGACGTACCCGATGACCTTCAAGGTCTCCTCGGCGCACGAGGAGGCGGGGGAGCGGGTGTACGCCGTCTCCACCAAGGAGTTCCTCGGCGACGAGGACGGCAACGTCCGAGCGCTGCGCCTGGTCGACGTCGTGTTCGAGGGCGGCAGGCTGACCGAGATCGAGGGCACCGAGCGCGACATCCCGGCCGAGCTGGTGCTGTTCGCGATGGGCTTCCTCGGTCCGGAGAAGCCGGGCCTGATCGAGCAGCTCGGCGTCGACCTCGACGAGCGCGGCAACGTGAAGCGCAACCTGACCTACGAGTCCTCGGTGTCCGGCGTCTTCGTCGCCGGCGACGCGGGCCGTGGCCAGTCGCTGATCGTGTGGGCGATCGCCGAGGGACGCGCCGCGGCCGCCGCGGTCGACACGTTCCTCACCGGCTCGACGACGCTGCCCGCGCCGATCAAGCCGACCGAGCGCCCGCTGGTCGTCTGAGGCACGCCGAGCCGGTGCCGCTTGACCCACGAGTCGGCGCGGAGTGACCCTGGTCCGGAGACACGGGCGGGGGCACGGCGCGCCGGCTCGGCATTTTCTCTCGGAGTACACAGGTAGTTAGGTCTTTGAACGATCAAAGTCGCGGTAGGGTGAGGCACGTGCGTAGAGCCAAGATCGTCTGCACCCTCGGCCCCGCGACCTCGTCGCCGCGTCGTATCCGTGAGCTCGTGTACGCCGGGATGGACGTCGCCCGGCTGAACATGAGCCACGGCTCCCACGAGGACCACGCGGAGGCCTACCGCCTCGTGCGCGAGGCCTCCGACGCCAGCGGGCACGGGGTCGGCATCTTCGCCGACCTCCAGGGCCCCAAGATCCGGCTCGAGACGTTCCCCGACGGACCGGTCCAGCTGCGCCGGGGCCAGGAGTGGATCATCACGACCCGCGACGTCGCGGGCGACGACACGATCTGCGGCACGACGTACAAGGGACTGCCCGGCGACGTCAACGTCGGCGACCCGCTGCTGATCGACGACGGCAAGATCCGGCTCCGGGTCACCGGCGTCGTCGACGGGACCGACGTGCACACCGAGGTCCTCGTCGGCGGCAAGGTCTCCAACAACAAGGGCATCAACCTGCCCGGGGTCGCGGTGTCGGTGCCCGCGCTGTCCGAGAAGGACATCGAGGACCTGCGCTTCGCGCTGCACCTCACCGTCGACTTCATCGCGTTGAGCTTCGTGCGTGACGCCAAGGACGCCGACGACGTCCGCAAGATCATGGACGAGGAGAACATCCACGTCCCGATCATCGCCAAGATCGAGAAGCCCCAGGCGATCGAGAACCTCGATGAGGTCATCGACGCCTTCGACGGCTTCATGGTCGCTCGTGGTGACCTCGCCGTGGAGTGCCCGCTCGAGGACGTGCCGTTCCTGCAGAAGCAGATCGTGCGCAAGGCCCGCCTGCACGCCAAGCCGGTCATCGTCGCGACGCAGATGCTCGAGTCGATGATCAGCAGTCCGGCGCCGACTCGCGCCGAGGCCTCCGACGTCGCCAACGCCGTGCTCGACGGCGCCGACGCGGTCATGCTCTCCGGCGAGACGAGCGTGGGGGAGTACCCCGTGCACACCGTCGAGACGATGGCCCGGATCATCACCTCGACCGAGGAGCACGCGATCGCGTCGGGCGACGGTGCCGGCGTCTTCGCCAAGATCGACTGGGACCCGCACACCCGTTCCGGCGTCATCGCCAAGGCGGCCGAGGAGGTCGCCGAGCGGGTCGAGGCCAAGTACGTCGTCGCCTTCACCACCAGCGGTGACTCCGCTCGCCGGATGTCGCGGTTGCGCGGGTCCGTCCCGGTGCTCGCCTTCACGCCCGTCCCCGCCGTGCGCTCCCAGCTCGCGCTGAGCTGGGGCGTGGAGACGTTCCTGACGCAGATGGTCGAGCACACCGACGAGATGGTCCGGCAGGTCGACGACCAGCTGCTGCAGATCGGTCGGGTCACCGAGGGCGACCTCGTGGTGATCATCGCCGGCGCGCCTCCCGGGATCCCGGGGTCCACCAACGCGCTGCGGATCCACCGGATGGGTGACGCGATCAACGAGGTCGCTCCGGCGTACCGGCGCCAGCCGCGCTGATCGTCGGCGTCGCCGCGCTCCTGGTCACCTCACGACTGGATTTCGAGACGCGTCGCATCCCTCGTCGCTTCGCTCCGAGGCATGCCGACGCTCCTCAATCTCCTCGCAGCGCCTCAGGCCTCGCAGGCTCGGCCTGAGGCTCGGAAACTGCCACCGGGGGTAGTCGTAGCGCTTCTTCTCGCCGGCGACCATTCATGTCGCCCAGTTCCGCACCCGGCAGCCGTCCGAGTGGAACAGGCCGCGCAGGGACGCGGCCGGACGTCGTCGACGATCGCACCCGTACGCCGCGTCGCGCGACACTCGCAGGGTGAAGCAACGGCGCGCGGCGGAGAGGTGTCCGTCGCCGAGGTAGAGGCGAGCAGAGCGGCGTACGCCGAGCGGTCGAGCTCGGTGGGCGTGCATCGAGGGCAGGCGGCCGGGACGCGCCGTCGCCCGCTCGGCAGAGCTGGGACAGGGAGCCGTGCCTCAGGAGCTCGAGGGCTCGCTCCCGCACCTGGTCGTCGTACCCATGTCGATCGTCGGTCGCAGCGCCGACATCGGTGGAGGAGCGGTGCCCCGGGTGGGATTCGAACCCACACTGGATGGTGTTTGAGACCACTGCCTCTGCCGTTGGGCTACCGGGGCCGGCAAGCCGCGAGAACCCTATCGAAGCATCGGCGGCGAGACGTCCTTGGCTGAAGTCGATTGAAATACTACAGTTTGAGCGGCGAGGATGCTCGGGCAGGGGAGGTCGACATGTGGATGCCGTGGCAGCAGGTCAGCGGATGGGCGCGCGCGAGCAACGAGCGGGCGATCGGCAACGCCCGGACCGCCACCACCATCTGCAGCCGCACCCGCGTGGAGCGCGAGGACGTCGAGCTGTTCCTGCGCAGTCGCGAGACCTCCGCAGCGCCCATCGGGCGGGCGGCGCCGCGTCCAGCGTGACGGGCGGACGGCGTACGACGTCGCCCGGGCCGATAGCCTGCTGCCGTGACGCAGCCGATCGACCAACCGACCCCGGGCCCGGTGGCCCGCCGGGTCGTCATCGCGGAGGACGAGGTCCTCATCCGGATGGACCTCGCGGAGATGCTCTCCGATGAGGGGTACGACGTCGTCGGCCAGGCCGGTGACGGCGCCAGGGCCATCGAGCTCGCTGAGGAGCTGCGGCCCGACCTGGTGATCCTCGACGTGAAGATGCCCGTCCTCGACGGCATCGCCGCGGCCGAGCGGATCGCGAGCCAGCGGATCGCCCCCGTCGTCATCCTGACGGCGTTCTCCCAACGTGACCTGGTGGAGCGGGCCCGCGACGCCGGCGCGATGGCCTACCTGGTCAAGCCCTTCAGCCAGACCGACCTGGTGCCGGCGATCGAGATGGCGGTCAGCCGCTTCGCCGAGCTGTCGATGCTCGAGGCCGAGGTCGCCGACCTCACCGAGCGCCTCGAGACCCGCAAGGCCGTCGAGCGCGCCAAGAACGTCCTGCAGGAGCAGCTCAAGCTCTCCGAGCCCGATGCGTTCCGCTGGATCCAGAAGACGGCCATGGATCTGCGCCTCTCCATGCGGCAGGTCGCCGACGGGGTCATCGCCCACGGCCCGGGCCTCGCACGCTGAGCCGACGTCTCCGTCAGATCACGCTTCGGTAAAGCCTGGCTGCGACCCGCCGTACAACAGCGACGTAGTGGCGCTTCGCTCACCGTTCACCCTTAGACTGCCGACCGAACCCGGCCGGGTTCTGGAATTGGGAGGACCGAGTTGAAGTCTCGACACGTCGTCCGCGAGCGGTCGGTAGCCAGGGGGGTAGCGGGTCTCATCCTCGCCCTCCTGCTGGCGCCGGTCCTCGCGATGATTTCCTCGGGGGCGGCCAACGCCGTCGATACGCTGTGCCTGCCCAGCCCTGACAAGGGCTGCATCGCGGGCACCATCCGCACGGAGGACGGCCCGCTCGCCGATGTGAAGCTGACCATCACCGACGAGGCCGGCACCGCCACCGAGGTCACCACGAGCGACACCGGCAAGTGGAACTTCCAGGCCGACACCGAGGGCACGTACGTCGTCAAGGTCGACGAGTCCTCGCTGCCCAAGGACCTGGACGTCGCCACCGGCACGGTGACGGTCGTGACGAAGTTCGGCGTCACCAAGCCGGGCCTCCTGACGATCCGGACGGCCAACTACAGCGACTCGACCAGCAAGGCCGACGAGCTGGTCCAGAGCACGGTCAACGGCCTGCGCCTCGGCCTGCTCCTCGCGCTCGCCTCGGTCGGCCTCTCCCTGATCTACGGCACCACCGGGCTCTCCAACTTCGCCCACGCCGAGCAGGTCACCCTGGGCGGCATCCTGGGCTACTTCCTGATCAACCAGCACGGCCTCGGGCTCTGGTTCGGTGGCCTGGTGGTGGTGCTGCTGTGTGCCTTCACCGGGTGGTTCCAGGACCGGGTCCTGTGGCAACCGCTCCGGCGCCGGGGCCTGGGTCTGACCCAGATGATGATCGTGACGATCGGGCTCTCGCTCGCGCTGCAGTACGTGTACCAGTACACGGTCGGCGCCCGCACGGTCCGCGTCGTGCAGGACAACCCGTCCGTGCGCTCGATCGGCCCGGTCACGATCACCAACCAGTCGATCGTGGCGATGGTGATCTCGGTGATCGTGCTCGCCGCGGTCGGCTACGCCCTGCTGCGCACCCGGATCGGCCGCGCCACCCGCGCGGTCTCCGACAACCCTGCTCTCGCCTCCGCGTCCGGCATCGACACCGACCGGGTGATCCGCCTGGTGTGGATCGTCGCGATGGGGCTCGCGGGACTCTCCGGCCTGCTCTACGCGCTGGTGACCAACGGCATCAAGTGGGACTCCGGCCTCCAGATCCTGCTGCTGCTCTTCGCGGCGGTGACGCTCGGTGGCCTCGGTACGGCGTTCGGCGCCCTCGTCGGTGCCATCGTCATCGGCCTGGTCGTGGAGCTCTCACCGGTCCTGGGCATGCCCGGCGACTTCAAGTACGCGACCGCGCTGCTGATCCTGATCCTGCTCCTGCTCGTGCGACCCCAGGGTCTGCTCGGCAAGCCGCAGCGGATCGGTTAAGGGGAGGACTGACAGACCATGGACACCATCCAGTTCATCCTCAACGGCATGATGCGCGAGGCGCTCTCGCCGCAGACCGCGGCGGTCGCGATCGCCGTCATCGGCCTCAACATCCACTTCGGCTTCACCGGCCTGCTCAACATGGGCCAGTCGGGCTTCATGCTGCTCGGCGCCTACGGGTTCGCGATCTCGATCTGGCACGGCCTGCCGATGATCGTCGGCGTCCTGTTCGGCTTCGGTGCGGCGTTCATCTTCGCGCTGGTGCTCGGTGCACCCACCCTGAAGCTGCGCGGTGACTACCTCGCCATCGTCACGATCTCGGCGGCCGAGATCATCCGGTACGTCGGCAGGTCGGCCCTCCTGGTCGACTTCACCGGCTCGGCCCAGGGCATCCCCGGCAGCCAGTACCGCACGCCGTTCGCGAACCTGTCGTTCTTCGGGAGCGGCCAGTTCACGCTGATCCCGTTCAACTACACCGACGTCGCCGACGGCGCGGCCTGGGTCCGGATCATCGGCTGGCTCGTGGCCATCGCCGTGATCGTGCTGATCGTGCTGCGCTTCCGCAGCGGTGGCGCCTTCCGCGGGATCGCCCAGGCGGCCGGCATGGTCGGCCTGCTGGTCTTCGGCCTGCTGCTGCTCTTCTTCCTCTTCCCGGTGCCCCAGCAGAGCACCGGCGTCAACGGCTGGTGGGTGCGCTTCGTCGCCTGGATCCTGGTGGCCGTCAGCACGCTGGTCGTCTACCTGCTGGTCCGCAGCCCGTGGGGGCGTCTGCTCCGCGGCATCCGGGAGGACGAGGACGCGGTCCGCTCGCTGGGCAAGAACGTCTTCTCGATCAAGATGCAGGCGCTCATCATCGGTGGACTCTTCGGCGCCCTCGGCGGCATCGTGTACGTGCTGCCGGCCAGCGTGCAGCCCGACTCGATGGGTCGCTCGCTGACGTTCTTCTGCTACACCGCGCTGCTGCTCGGCGGTGCCGCGACCATCTTCGGACCGGTCCTCGGCTCGGTGCTGTTCTTCGCGGCCCGCATCGGCATCAAGTACACCGCCGCGGCGTACGTCCCCGACAGCATCATGAACAACCAGCAGACGGAGCAGTTCTCCTACATCGTCGTCGGTGTCGCGCTGATGTTGATCGTGATCTTCCGACCACAAGGCATCCTGGGTAACAAGAGGGAGCTGCGATTCAATGTCTGACCACATGACCCAACCCGCCGTCGGCGCGATGGCCGACCCGGCGGCCCGGCTGGCGCTGACGTCCGGCTTCGAGGCCACGCCGGGCGCGACCAAGCCCGACGCGATCCTGCGGGTGGACAACATCGTCCGGCAGTTCGGCGGCATGACGGCCGTCGACGTGCAGCACCTCGAGGTGCAGCGCGGCCTCATCACGGCGCTGATCGGCCCGAACGGTGCCGGCAAGACGACGTTCTTCAACCTGATCACCGGCTTCGACAAGCCGACCACGGCCGGCAAGGGCGCCCACTGGGAGTTCGACGGCAGGACGATCGACAAGACGTCGGCCTCCAGCGTCGCGCGGTCCGGCATGGTCCGCACCTTCCAGCTCACCAAGGCGCTCAGCGCCATGACGGTCATCGACAACATGATGCTCGGCGCCCAGGACCAGGCCGGCGAGAACCTCTTCAAGTCGATGTTCCGCGGCACCTGGGGCAAGCAGGAGAAGGAGAACGAGGCCAAGGCCGACGAGCTCCTGGCCCGCTTCAAGCTCCTCGAGAAGAAGCACGACTACGCGGGCAGCCTCTCGGGCGGCCAGCGCAAGCTCCTCGAGATGGCCCGGGCGCTGATGAGCGACCCCAAGATGATCATGCTCGACGAGCCGATGGCCGGCGTGAACCCGGCGTTGACCCAGTCGCTGCTCGGTCACATCCAGAACCTGCGCGACGAGGGCATGACCGTGCTGTTCGTCGAGCACGACATGCACGTCGTACGCCACATCTCCGACTGGGTCGCGGTGATGGCCGAGGGCCGACTGGTCGCCGAGGGATCGGCCGACACCGTCATGTCGGACCCGGCCGTGATCGACGCCTACCTCGGGGCGCACCACGACACCGACCTCGGTGACGACGCGCTGCTC
Source organism: Nocardioides sp. URHA0020 (assembly GCF_000620705.1). Classification (GTDB taxonomy): domain Bacteria; phylum Actinomycetota; class Actinomycetes; order Propionibacteriales; family Nocardioidaceae; genus Nocardioides. The sequence goes on along the minus strand of NZ_KK211172.1, from coordinate 50,360 downwards.
ACCGACGAGGCGCTCGAGGAGCTCGCCGAAGAGGTGGCGGCCGAGGATGCAGTACGTCAGGCCGAAGAAGAGGCGGAGGGACCGAAATGACCCAGCAGCAGAGTGGCGGCACCGCCACCGAGACGCGCAAGGCCGTCGTCGAGGCCAAGGACGTCGTCGCCGGCTACATCCCCGGGGTCAACATCCTCAACGGCTGCAGCCTGGTCGCCTACCCCGGCGAGATGATCGGCATCATCGGCCCGAACGGCGCCGGCAAGTCGACGTTGCTCAAGGCGATGTTCGGCCTGGTCAAGGTGCACTCCGGCTCGGTGACCCTGGGGGACCGGGACATCACCAACCTGCGCACCAACCAGCTCGTCGAGATGGGTGTCGGCTTCGTGCCGCAGACCAACAACGTCTTCCCCTCGCTGAGCATCGAGGAGAACCTCCGGATGGGCCTCTTCCTGCGGCCCAAGAAGACCCGCGAGCGTCTCGACGCGATGTGGGACCTCTTCCCGGTCCTCCACGACCGCCGCAACCAGAGCGCGGGCGCGCTGTCCGGCGGCGAGCGTCAGTCCCTGGCCATGGCCAGGGCCCTGATGATGGAGCCGTCGGTGCTGCTCCTCGACGAGCCGTCCGCGGGTCTGTCGCCGGTGCGCCAGGACGAGACCTTCCTGCGCACCCGCCGCATCAACAAGACCGGCGTCTGCGTGGTGATGGTGGAGCAGAACGCCCGCCGGTGCCTGCAGATCTGCGACCGCGGCTACGTGCTCGACCAGGGCAAGGACGCCCACACCGGCACCGGTCGTGACCTCGCGAACGACCCCAAGGTCATCGCGCTCTACCTGGGCACGCTGGCCGAGGACGTCGACAGCGAGCGCGAGCAGCACTGACCGACCTGCACCGCGACATCGGAGTCTTCGCCGAGGCCTGCCGGGGCCTGCAGAGACCTGGTGCCTGCGCCTGGGTGTGGCTGACCTTCGGCTCGACTGAGGCGACGCAGCGTGCGTCGGTCACGCACCCGGGGCGTGGCTGAAGAGTGCGGCTGCGTTGTCGTGCTCGATGCCGGCGAGCTCCGCGCGCGTGAGTCCGGCCTGCGCGAGGCCGTCTGTGTTGGTGACGATGACGTCGTGAGGTGCCGCTCCGCTGTCCGTGCCGTAGAGGATGTGATCGGCGCCCACGAGGTCGATCGCGGCGCTGAGGACGCCTGGCGAGCCCGAGAGTGCGGTGTCGAGGTAGAGCCCGGAAAGGCTCGCGGCGACCTCTGCCGGAGTGGCACCGGGATGCTCGTCCCGTGGTGCGACGAGTCCGGCCAGGCTGCTCACCCGCCATGCCAGGGCGGGGAGTGCCCCGCCACAGTGGGCGACGACGACGCGGAGCTCGGGATGCCGTGAGAACACGCCGGCGTAGACCGCGTCGACGACGGAGCGGAAGGTGTCCAGCGGGAACTCGACCAGGAACGGGGGTCGGTCGAGCGCCAGCGGTCCTGCGAGCGGGTTCTGTGCGGGGTGAACGAACACGGGCACGTCGCGAGCCGCTGCTTCGGCGAACAGTGGCTCGTACCAGGGGTCGCCGAGGTAGCGGCCTGCTGCGTTGCTGCCCAGTGCGATGCCGTGCAGACCCAGATCGTCGAGCGCGCGACGTGCCTCTGCGACGGCGGCGTCGATGTCGTCGCCCGGGACGGTGGCGAAGGCGCCGAAGCGCTCCGGTGCGTCAGTGATGATCTCGGCGAACTTGTCGTTCACCGCTCGCGCCACGGTCCCCGGGGATGGCTGGTCGTCAGGTGCTCGGTGCACGGGAAGCGCGGGGAGCGACAGGTACTGCCGTCGGATCCTCAGCCGGTCGAGCTGTCGCAGGGCGTGGTCGGTGTCCCACCGGGCCCACGGTGCCCGGCGAGGATCCGGGCCGTGGCGCAGGTCGACCGGGAAGTGGGCATGGACGTCGATCCGGTGCGCGGTCATGGCCGTGCTCAGCTCGTCGACAGGAGCTGGCCGCGTCGCCAGACGCCGCGGACGTTCAGCGTGTCGCCGATGGTCGTCAGTGGGTCACCGTCGACGAGAAGAAGATCGGCACGCAGTCCCTCCGCGATGCGGCCTCGGTCGTCGAGCCCGAAGCGCCGCGCGGTGGTCGAGGTCGCGGCGCGGAGAGCCTCAGCGGGGCTGAGCCCCGCGCGCACCAGGTACTGCAGCTCGTGGTGGACGCTGGCGCCGTGTGCGAGCCCGCCCATGAAGGGCAGTGCGACTGAGGCGTCGGTGCCGACCAGCAGGTCGATGCCCGCGTCATGGAGCGCCTTCGCACTCGCCAGCACGTCGTCGAGGCTTCCCTGGGGGTAGTGGTTGAAGCTCGATCGCAGTGTGGTGTCCCAGTCGGCGTCGAGCCTGGTGGCCACCCGGTCGTCATCGGCCAGATCACGTCCGGTGATCCCCATCATCGAGGCGTCCAGGACGATGCAGGGGACGAAGAAGACACCCGCGTCCACGGCGAGGTCGATGATCTCTGTGGTGTGGGGACCGTCCATGAACAGGTGGGCGAGGCCGTCGATGCCCGCCTCGATCGCCATGCGGGTCGCGTCCACGGTGAGGGCGTGGGCGATGGTGAGCATGCCGTGCCTCTTGGCTTCGGCGACACCGGCGTTGAGGGTCGCCTGGTCGAGCATCGGCAGTCCGGGATGTCCTTCGACGCTGCCGTCGTCGACCATGAACTTGATGTAGTCCGAGCCACGCTCGATCAGCTGTGGGATGAAGGCCACCGCCTGCTCCGGCGTGGTCGAGAACGGCATGAGGGGAGGCAGCCCGGGCGGCGGCTGCGCGCCCGGAGGCGGGCCCGGTCGGAAGCCTTCCGGGAACAGCTCGCTGGGGTGGCCGCCGGGAGGCGTGATGCCGAAGCCGGCCGAGCGGACGTCGGCGACCGTGTCGTCCGCACTGATCGCCGCGCGGTTGTCGCGCGTGTTCGTGCCCTGCATCTCCAGCTCCGTGGTCACGCCGAACTGCAGCGCCAGGGCCAGCGAGTCGCGGTTGGTGTGCACGTGGGCATCGATCAGGCCAGGGAGGAGGGTCGAGCCCGAGGCGTCGACGACCTGCGACCCGGCGGGGACATCACCTCCCACCTGGACGATCTTCCCGTCCTCGATGGAGATGTTCTGGATGCCGAGCACTGCCGTGCCATCGAACACCTGTGCGCCGACGATGGTGGTCGTCATGGGATTCCCCTGTCTGTTCTACGTGCGGACGACCGTAATCTATAGCACAAGGTATGCACATCGCAATCGACATCTATATGTGCGGCGGTCGCCGTCTGCGTATGATCGGGTCGTGACCCCTGAAGCGCAGGACGAGACCTCTGCTGACGACGCGGTGCTGGGCGACGTCGGGCTTGCCCTGTCGCGGATGCGTCGCCGCACCTCGGGTGCTCGGCGCGACCTCGCGCGCAACCTGATCCTCAACATCGTCGCGGACTTCCCCGGGGAGACGACGGTGGGCCGGATGGCGGCCGAGCTGGGGGTGTCGCAGCCGGTCGCGAGCCGGAGCGTCGCCGGCTGCATCACCGCCGGCCTGCTCCGTCGGGAGGCATCCCAGGATGACGGTCGACGCAGCGTCCTGCAGCTGACCGACGCCGGCCACGCCGAGCGCCGCCGCCTGGCCGACGAACAGGCCGCCGTGTTCCAGCAGATCACCGAAGCATGGAGCCCCGACGAGCAAGCCGACTTCGCCCGGTATCTCGTCCGGTACAGCCGGGATGCCGATGCCTGGGCTCGCGCTGCTCGCGGAGGAGCGTCCTAGAAGGTCGGCGACGGCGGCCCTGCTGCCGTCCGGGTCTGAGCATGACGAAGGGCCCCGGACCGTGAGGTCCGGGGCCCTTCGCGTGGTGCGGGTGGGTGATCGTCAGACGATCACCCGGGAATCACTTGGAGCCCTCGACCGTGGTCGAGAGGATGTTCTTGTTGTCAGCGTCGTACTTGTAGATGCCGACGAACGCCGACGACGGGTCGTTCTCCTTGTCGATCGGACCGATGCCCGAGGGACCCGTGTACTTGATCTCCTTGCCGTCGTCGAGGAGCTTGGTGCAGTCGGCGTACGACTTGCACTCCTCGCCGTCGGTGGAACCGGAGACGGCGGCGTAGTTCTTCTGCACCGTCACCGAGTCGGTCGCGCCGCCCTTGTAGGCAGCGAGCGCGGCCAGGATCGTCGCGTCGTAGGACTCAGCGCCGTAGGAGAAGTCCTTCAGCGGAGCGCCCTCGCCGACCTCGGCCCAGCCGCTGAGCCGGTCCTTGAAGCTGGCGTCCGGGTCGGCACCGGGGATGGTGCCCTGAGCGCCCTCGAGGGTGCCCTTGGCGAAGTCGGCGCTGAAGTCGGACGTGTTGCCGTCGGTCAGGTAGACCTTCGACATGTCCCAGCCCTGCGACTTCAGCTCGGGAATGATCGACTTCGTCTCGTCGAAGGCGAGCACCACGATCGCGTCCGGCTTGGAGGCGAGCACACCGCTGACCTCGGCCGAGAACGTGGTCTGGCCGGCGGGGAACTCGTCGCCGTCGCCCTTGCAACCGTAGGTGCAGGAGCCACCAGCGGCCTTCACCGTCTCCTCGACGACGTTGCGCAGACCGGTGCCGTAGGTGTCGTTGAACACCAGGAAGCCGACCTTCGTGTAGCCGTCGGTGGTGATCAGGGTGCCCAGCGCGTTGCCCTGGACGCCGTCCGGCGGAGCCGTCCGGAAGTAGAACGGAGAGTAGCCACTGAGGTCGACGGCGGTGTTGGCCGGCGAGACCTCGGTGATCTTGTTGTCCGCGAAGGTGTCGACGACGTTCAGCGAGACGCTGGACGACGCGGCACCGACCACGACGGACGGCTTGCTGGCGATGAGCGTGCCCGCGGATGCGGTGGAGACCGACATGTCGGTCGAGTCACCGGAGTCCTGGACGTCGTGGCAGGCCTTGGCGCCCTTGACGCCTCCGGCCGCGTTGATGTCCGAGACCGCAAGACCGACGCCCGCGATCTCGGGGGGCCCGAGGAACGCGAGGTTGCCGGTGAGCGGCAGGATGCCGCCGACGCGGAGAGCGTCGGCGCTGGTCTGGTTGGCAGCGCACTTGTCGTTGGTGAACTTGTCGGCTGCCGGAGCCGACTTAGATGCGCTGTCGCTTGCCTTCGGCTCCGCGCTGTCGTCGGAGTCGCTGCCACAGGCTGTGAGGGCAAGGCCGAGGACGGCTGTGCCCGCCATCAGCCGTACCCAGGTGGCGGTTGTGGATCGATTCACGGGGTGAACCTTTCTGTCGCGTTGAGGCACTACACCGCGCCCGCCCTCCCGAAAGGTTGGGCATAGCCATGCCACCGTAGGACTGGCCAGAGGGTGCGGTGTCGTACGGCACCCTGTCGTTAGCGAACCGTTACGTCAATGAAGCGCGCCCACGACGGTCACCAGTACCGGCGCGACGAGCAGCGCGGGGAGCAGGTCCGCGACCGGGATCTCCCGGACCCGGAGGAGCCGCAGCGCGACGCCGACGAGCAGCAGTCCGCCGGTCGCGGTGATGGCGATGAGCTGAGCGTCGGGCAGGACGTCGCCCAGGGCGAGGCCCAGGAGCGTCAGGCTGCCCTGCACCGCGATGATCGTGACCGCGCTGGCCGCGACGCCCCAGCCGAACGACGCCGCGAACGCGATCGCCGCGAAGCCGTCGAGCGCGGACTTGAGGAAGAGCTGATCCGCGCCGTTGCCGAGCCCGTCGTTCAGCGAGCCGAGGATCGTGAGCGGGCCGGTGCAGAAGATCAGCGAGGACACCACGAAGCCCTCGATGAACCGGTGCCGGTCGGCGGAGTCGGCGGCACCGGCGAGCCGGCGCTGCAGCCAGCCGCCCAGCGACTCGACGCGCGACTCCAGCCGCAGCAGCGAGCCGACGATCCCGCCGATGAGCAGCGCGCCGAGCACGATCAGCATCGGGGCGCTGTCGCCGACGGTGTCGGACAGGTCGTCGTCGAGCACCGCCATCGCGGACGTGCCGGCGATCAGCAACGTGACCAGGCCGAGGGAGTCGGTGACCAGGTCGCGGGTGCGGATCGGCAGCCGGTTGCCGAGGAGCACACCGATCAGGCTGCCGATCAGCACAGCGGCGACGTTGACGACGGTGCCGAGACCGGGGATCAAGGGACTCCTCTGACAGGACGGGGAGGCCGAGCGTAGTCTCTACTGCTGGAGCCGCGTTCGGGGGATACGGACGCGCGGCAGTTCTCCGGAAGGTCGAATAGGCATGGTGCGATGAATCGCTCCCTGGTGATGCTCCGCTCGGTGACCCTCGAGGACTCGACGCATCTGGCGGAGGTCTGGACCGACGTGATCCGTCGGGTCGGACCCGAGGACCAGGCGGCCGACATGGAGGCCGTGATCGTCGCCGTGCTGGCCTCCGACAGCCAGCGCATCGTCGTCGCCGAGTACGACGGCAAGTTCGCCGGAGCCGTCCATCTGGAGCACACGACCATGTCGGCGATCAACACCGAGCCCGTCGTGCGCGCGCTCTCCCCGCACGTGCTCGCGCCGTACCGGCGCCACGGCATCGGCACCGCGCTCATGGAGTCCGCGGTGACCTGGGCCGAGGAGCTCGGGATCTCGCACGTCGCCACGGCGGCGGTCGCCGGGTCGCGCGACGCCAACCGGTTCATGGCGCGCATCGCGCTCGGCCCGTACGCCGTCCTCCGGGTCGCCACGACCCACTCGGTCCGCAGCCGGCTGAGCGCTCACCGGCGACCGGCCGGCGCCGGCAACGGCCGTCAGCTCACCCAGGTGCTCGCCGCCCGCCGGTCGCTGCGCAGGAGCCGGGCCGGCGCCGAGGGTTAGCGGGGACCCGACCGGCGGGTCCGGACCCAGCGAGGTCGAGCCCCGACCTCAGCCTGCGAAGCGGTCGCTGGGCAGCAGTGCGCAGCTGATCCGCGAGGTGCAGACCCGCTTGCCGCGCTCGTCGGTGATGACGACCTCGTAGGTCGCCATCGTGCGCCCCAGGTGGATGGCGGTCGCGACGCCGGTCACCGTGCCGGAGGTGGCGGAGCGGTGGTGCGTCGCATTGATCTCGGTGCCGACCGCCACCTTGTCGGGGTAGGCGTGCGCCGCGGAGCCGACCGAGCCGAGGGTCTCGGCCAGCACCACCGACGCCCCGCCGTGCAGGAGGCCGTAGGGCTGGGTGTTGCCGTCGACCGGCATGGTGCCGACGACGCGCTCGGCCGAGATCTCGAGGAGCTGGATGCCCATCTTCTCGTTGAGTCCTCCCATGCCCTGCGGCATGGCGGCGATGTAGTCCTCGACGCTCAGCTCGTCCTTGCCCGAAGTGCTCATGGCGCCATCCTGCCTGTCGGCGGGCGCCGCTAGGCTCGCGGGGTGCCTCGCCTCCTGCTCCTCGACGGTCACTCGCTCGCCTACCGCGCGTTCTTCGCGCTCCCGGTGGAGAACTTCTCGACCACGACCGGACAGCACACCAATGCCGTCTACGGCTTCACCTCGATGCTGATCAACGTGCTGCGCGACGAGCAGCCGACCCACGTCGGCGTCGCCTTCGACGTGTCGCGCCAGACCTTCCGGCTCGCGGAGTACGCCGAGTACAAGGCGAAGCGCAACAAGACGCCGGGGGAGTTCAGCAGCCAGCTGCCGCTGATCGAGGAGGTGCTCAACGCGCTGCGCATCCCGTTCCTGAAGAAGGACGGCTACGAGGCCGACGACATCATCGCCACCCTGGTCACCCAGGCGCTCGAGGACGAGGAGATGGAGGTCCTGATCCTCACCGGCGACCGCGACTCCCTCCAGCTGGTCACCGACCGGTCGACGGTCCTCTACCCCATGCGTGGGGTCTCCGACCTCGCCCGGATGACGCCCGCCGCCGTCGAGGCGAAGTACGACGTACCGCCCGCGCGCTATCCCGAGCTGGCCGCGATCGTAGGGGAGACCTCCGACAACCTCCCCGGCGTCCCCGGCGTCGGGCCGGGCTTCGCCGCCCGGTGGATCAACCAGTACGACGGCCTCGACAACGTCATCGCCCACGCCGACGAGATCACCGGCAAGAAGGGTGAGGCGCTGCGCGAGCACCTCGGCGACGTGATCCGCAACCGGCACCTCAACGCGCTGGTCCGTGACCTCGACCTCGACCTGCGCCCGGCCGAGCTCGCCGTGCAGCCGTGGGACCGCCACGAGGTGCACACGCTCTTCGACGGGCTGGAGTTCCGGGTGCTCCGGGACCGGCTGTTCGAGACGCTGACCTCGGAGGAGGAGATCGACGAGTCCGGCTTCGACCTCACGACCACGGTCCTCGGCAGCGGCGAGCTCGCCGGCTGGCTGACCCAGCACGCGACCTCGGGCGAGCGGGTCGGGGTCCACGTCTCCGGTCGCTGGGGCGCCGGCACCGGCGAGGTCGCCTCGTTGGCGCTCGCGACCGTCGACGGCACCGCCGCCTGGACCGCGGTCGACGACCTCGGGCCGGACGACCAGACCGTGCTCGCGGGCTGGCTGGCCGACACCGAGCTGCCCAAGGTGCTGCACGATGCGAAGGGGCCGATGCTCGCGCTCGCGGCGTGGGGCCTGCCGCTGGCCGGCCTGGCCCGCGACACCGCGCTGTCGGCGTACCTCGCCCGTCCCGACCAGCGCTCCTACGACCTGGCCGACCTCACGGTCCGCTACCTCAAGCGCGAGCTCAAGCAGGGCGCCACGGACGACGGCCAGCTGAGCCTCGGCCTCGAGGACGAGTCGGCCGGCGAGGTCGAGATGCTGCACGCGCGGGCGGTGCTCGACCTGGCGGCCGCCCTCGACGAGGAGCTGGAGGAGCGCGGCGGCACGGCGCTGCTCAACGACGTCGAGCTCCCGCTGGTGGACCTGCTCGCCCAGCTCGAGCAGACCGGCATCGCGGTCGACGTCGAGCACCTCGAGAGCCTGGAGAGCCACTTCGCCGCCGAGGTGCGTACGGCGGCCGAGGACGCCTACTCGGTCATCGGCAAGGAGATCAACCTGGGCTCGCCGAAGCAGCTGCAGGTGGTGCTCTTCGACGAGCTCGACATGCCGAAGACCAAGCGCACCAAGACCGGCTACACGACCGACGCCGACGCGCTGCAGGCGCTCTACGTGAAGACCGAGCACCCGTTCCTGCTCCACCTGCTGCGTCACCGCGACGTGGCGCGGCTGCGGCAGACGATCGAGGGCCTGCTCAAGACGGTCTCGACCGACGGCCGGATCCACACGACCTTCAACCAGACGATCGCCGCGACCGGGCGGCTCTCGAGCACCGACCCCAACCTGCAGAACATCCCGGTGCGCACCGAGGAGGGGCGTCGGATCCGTGAGGGGTTCGTGGTCGGCCCCGGCTTCGAGTCGCTGATGACCGCCGACTACAGCCAGATCGAGATGCGGATCATGGCGCACCTCTCCGAGGACGCCCTGCTGATCGAGGCGTTCAGGTCGGGCCGCGACTTCCACTCGATCACCGCGGCGCGGGTCTTCGACGTCCCCGCCGACGAGGTCACCAGCGAGATGCGCGCCAAGATCAAGGCGATGAACTACGGCCTCGCCTACGGCCTCTCCGCCTTCGGCCTCGGCCAGCAGCTCGGCATCGAGCCGGGGGAGGCCCGCGGCCTGATGGACGAGTACTTCCAGACGTTCGGCGGCATCCGCGACTACCTGGCCGGGGTGGTCGAGGAGGCGCGGCGTACCGGCTTCACCGAGACCATCATGGGCCGCCGGCGCTACCTGCCCGACCTGACCAGCGACAACCGGCAGCGTCGCGAGATGGCCGAGCGGATGGCGCTCAACGCCCCGATCCAGGGGTCGGCCGCCGACCTGATCAAGGTCGCGATGCTCGACGTCCAGCGCGAGCTGGTGGCGACCGGGCTACGGTCCCGGATGCTGCTCCAGGTCCACGACGAGCTCGTGTTCGACGTGGCGCCCGGCGAGCACGAGGCGCTGGAGGCGCTGGTGCGCCAGCAGATGGGTGGCGCCGCGGACCTCGCCGTCCCGCTCGACGTGTCGGTCGGCTTCGGCCGCAGCTGGCACGAAGCGGCTCACTGAGCCGGGACCGGCTCCGGCGTAGGGGCGGCCGGACGTCGGATGACGACCAGACTGATGCACAGCAGGGCCGCCAGCAGTATGGCGTCGGTGGTGATGACCACCGTCAGCAGCCCGCGCAGGGTCGAGGTCGTGAGGCCGACGCCGATGATCGTCGCCAGCGCGATCCACACCAGGTAGACCGACCGCTGGCCCTGACGGGCGAGGACCGAGTAGACGAGCAGCTGCAGCATGGCGAGGAAGGTGCCGAGGATCGCGAAGATCCACAGGTGCGCCGCGATCTCGTCGTAGTCGCTGCCGCCGACGAAGATCAGCGCCAGGTCGGGCACCACGGCGGCGCCGATCGTCACCATCGCCCCGAGCAGCGCGATCAGCGACAGGCTCGCCGTCAGGGCGCGGCGACGTCCGGTCTGGGTCGCCATCGACGGGAAGGCGATCACGACGATGAACTGCGGCAGGAAGAGCACCGCCTTGGTCAGGATCAGCCCGCCGGCGTACAGGCCCGCGTCGTGCTCGTCGAGGACGTTGCGGGCGAGCACGATGTCGACGTTGGAGAGGGCGAAGAAGGCGAGCAGGACCTGCGAGTTGTGGAAGGTCTCCTGCATCACCTGACGGAAGCCGTGCTCCTCGGTGTGCACGCCGGCGGCGCGCGGGCGACGCAGGTAGCGCCACCCGGCGATGACGGGGAAGCAGGCGCCGATCCCGGTGGCGGCCAGCGCCGTCAGCTCGCTGGGCTGCCAGGCGATCAGGGCGGTGCCGATGATCAGGCGCGGGACGCCGCTGAGCAGGTAGAGGACGGAGAGTGCTCCCCAGCGACGCTCGCCCTGGAGGATCCCGGCCTGGCCACCCATGATCGTGAACGGGATGGACACGAGTGCGAGCAGCGCCGCGGTCGGCAGGCTCTCGAGGCGGAGCACGACGTTGAGCAGAGGGGCCAGTACCAGCAGCAGCGCACCGAGCCCGACCGCGGCGCGGTAGGTGACACCGAGGATCGTGCGTTCGATCTGGGCGACGTGGCCCGGCTCCGCCGCGATCCGCCGCGCTGCGGTGGCCTGGAGACCGAGCTGGAGCACGGTGACGACCAGCAGGGTGGCCATCAGGCTGGCGAGCGCGCCGTACGACTTCGGTCCGAGCATCCGCGCCGCGATGATCGTGAAGCCGTACGTCGCGACGTTCATGACCGCCATCGACACCGCGATGGACCCGCTGCCGCTCAGGAAGGCGCTCAGCCGGCTCGATCGGGTCACGGCAGGGAAGCGTATGCGATGGGCGTCACGGTGTATCCAGCACGGCTACACTTCGGCGGCTGGTCAGGTCCGAGGAGGAGATGAGTGGTGAGCGGCTCCAAGCTCCTCGTCGCTCGGGCGTGGCCGTGGGTGCTCGGCCTGGTCATCCTGCTGCCGGTGCTGTGGCCCGGATTCGTGCTCTCGTACGACATGGTCTTCGTCCCCGACCTCGCGTTCCGCTCGGACTTCCTCGGGCTGGGATCGGGGCTGCCGCGGGCGGTGCCGTCGGACGCGGTCGTCTCCGTCCTCGACGAGGTCGTGCCCGGTGACGTGCTGCAGAAGATCCTGCTGCTCGGTGCGCTCGTGCTCGCCGGGCTCGGGGCCCGACGGCTGGTCCCGAGCACGAACCTGACCGCCCAGGTGGCGGCCACCACCTGCTACGTCTGGAACCCCTTCGTCGCCGAGCGCCTCGGGATCGGGCACTGGCCGCTGCTGCTCGCCTACGCCGCGCTGCCGTGGATCTACGACGCGGCCCGGCGGGCCCGATCCGGTGCGCGGACGCTTCCCGCGATCTGGCTGTGGCTGGCGCTCGCGGCACTGAGTGCCGCCGGAGGCGTCATCGCCGCAGTCTTCGCGCTGACCTGCGTGGTGGGTCGTGGCCGCGAGGCCTGGCGTCGTACGGCGCTGGTGGGGCTCGGCGCGGCCGCCGTCAACGCGCCGTGGATCGTGGCCGGCGCGCTCCACGGCTCGGGTGCGCTCAGCGACCCGCGCGGGGTCGAGGCCTTCGCGGCCCGGGCCGAGGGCGTCCTGCCGCTGTCCCTCACCGTCCTCGGGCTGGGCGGCATCTGGAACGCCGAGGTCGTCCCCGCCTCCCGCGAGAGCTGGGCGGCGGTGGTCGCATTGGTCCTGACCGTGGCGGTGGCTGCCCTGGGCGCCTGGCGCTGGCGGCCCGTCGTCGAGCGGCGCGACCGCCGTGCGCTGGTCGTGGCGGGCGGCATCGGACTCGTCGTCGCGGTAGCCGGCACCGTCGTGCCCGACGCGTTGGCGTGGCTCGCCGCGAACGTCCCCGGCGGGGGACTGCTGCGCGACGGCACCCGCTTCCTCGCGCTGCTGGCGCCGCTCGAGGCCTGCCTCTTCGGCCTCGGGGTGAGCACGCTCGGCGGCCTGGTGCGCAAGTACGGCGTCCGCGGGGCCGTGGTGACCTGCCTCGTCCTGATGCCGGTGGCGCTGATGCCGGACCTAGGGCTGGGGCTCGCCGGCCGGCTCCGCCCCGTCGCCTTCCCGACCGAGTACGCCGTGGCGCGCGGCGCGATCGATGCGCGACTGCAGGAGCGCGGGTACGGCGACCTGCTCCTGCTGCCGTTCAACAGCTATCGACTGCCGAGCTGGAACGACGGACGTCGCACGCTCGACCCGACCGGCAGGTTCATGACGCCCGACTACCTGGCGAGCGACACGCTCTACGTCTCGGGGACCCGCATCGCGGGCGAGGACGCCCGCGCTGCCCGCGTCGAGAAGCTCCTCGACTCCGACCTCAGCGCGCCGGAGCTGGCCGAGCGGCTGGGGGAGGAGGGCATCGGGTGGGTCGTCCTGGACAAGGAGGCCGCGGCCATGGTCGGCGACGCGGCGCCCTCGGCCGACCTGACGGGGCTGCCGGTGGTGCACGCCGGCAGTGACCTGGTGGTGTGGGAGGTGCCGCGGACGGTCGAGTCGGAGCCGAGTGCGACGACCCGGGCCGGGATCTGGGTCGCGTGGCTCCTCGCCGGCGGCGTCGTCCTGGGGAGCCTGGGCCTCGCCGCCACCCGTCGAGTGCGAACTTTGTGGCGATTGCCACGTTCCGGGTGACTCAGTGGTATGTTTTCGCCACGCCTCAGGAGTGGAGTTGACGTGCAAGCATTGATCATCGGTGGTGTGTCCCTGTTGGTGGGCACCGGCCTCGCGACCGCAACCGCATTCGGTGTGGTCCACACGGCAAGCTCGGGCTCGTTCCAGCCGAAGGAAACCTCCGTCCTCCAGTACGGCTCCAACCAGTAGCTTCGCACCACCGAAGAGCGGGTCCGGCGTACGCCGGGCCCGCTCTTCGTGTCGTTTGCTGCGTGGCCGGGCACCGGCCCGGGTGTCACGGCGCGTCGGGGTCCTCCAGGCACACGCGTCGACCGGCGAGCACCTCGGTCAGGACGCGCGCGAACGAGTCCTGCGAGTGCCGCCACGCGAACTCGTGCGACATGTCGTAGGCCCCGTCGCCGAGGCGCTCCCGGGCCGCCGCGTCGCTGAGCAGGTCCCGCACCGCGGCCGCGAAGCCGTCCTGGTCGTCGACCAGGATCCCGGAGCGGTCGTGCGCGATCGACTCGCGGGTCCCGCCGGCCGATGAGTAGGCGACGGCCGGGACCCGGTGCCCGCCGGCCTCGCCGATGACGATGCCCCACCCCTCCTTGAGCGACGGCAGGGCGAGCAGCCAGGCGGTCGCGAGGATCTCGTGCTTGCGCTGCTCGGGCACGTGGCCCTCAAACGTCACGAGGTCGCCGGCGCCCGCCTGCGCGACGTACTTCTGCAGGTCATCGGCCCACCATCCGTCGCCCACGATCACGAGCCGCAGGCGCGGGAACTCCTCGCGCAGCGCGAGGACCGCATCGACGGCGTGCTCGACCTGCTTGTGCGGCACCAGCCGCCCGACCACGGCGATCGTGGGGTCGGGGCTCCTGGTCGCGGTGACCTCCGGGGGCGGGGTCGTCCCGTTGTGCACGACGGCGATGTGCGCCTTGTCGACGCCGAGGTCGGCCAGCTCGGCCCGGGTCGCCCGCGACACGGCGATGTACTGGCACCCTCGGTAGACCAGGGGAGCGAGCCGGCGCTCGATCCACCACCCGACCTTGCCGATGCGACCCGGGTAGACGACCGGCCACTGCTCGCGGTGCACGTGGTGGACCAGCACGACCACCGGCTTGCGGGTCGCGAGGCGGGTGAAGAACGGCAGCCCGTTCTGGACGTCGACGACGATGTCGACTCGGCCGAGCCGGCGCAGCGCCAGGCCGATCAGTCCCCACAGGTAGACGGTCACGTGGTTGCCGCGGCGTACGTAGCGCACGCCGCCGATGGTCTCGTCCGACGGAGCGGAGTCGTGCGAGGCGCAGAAGAGGGTGACCCGCGCGCCGCGCGCCACCAGGCCGTGGGCGATCGTCTCGATGTAGAGCTCGGCGCCGCCGCCCTCGGGGTTGGCGGTGTCGCGCCAGCTGAAGATCACCACGTGCTTGCCCTGCACGGATGCCGCGTCGTTCACCGCCATGCCACGGATGTTACTCGGCAGTCGCTTCCCTGTTACACGAACGTGCGCGCGGTCCGACCGGCTCCTGGCCGGCGCTCAGCCCGGCTCAGTAGGGGTCGTACGGCCCGCGGTGCCCGAACAGCGCCTTGGCGACGACGCCCAGACGCAACCGGAGCAGGACCTTGACGACCACGTTGCGCAGCCACCAGGGGATCTCGCCGACGATGCGCAGGCGGTCGGCCACGGATGGCTTGCCGACCCGGAACAGGGCCAGCGACCCGGCCCTCCGCTCGTACCGGAGCCGTCGCGACGGCAGCACGTGCGCGAGGATCCCCAAGGTCACGCCGATCGAGGAGTAGCAGTCGTGGATCAGGACGGGGGCGCCCTCGGGCAGGTGCTCGGACCACTTCAGGTCGTCGGACAGGGTCCAGTAGTCGTGCTTGCCGTCGATGTAGAGGTAGTCGATCGGGCGCGACCAGCTCTTGCGGGCGACGGTGCTGTACTCCGGCAGCAACTCGACCGTGTCCGTGAGCTGGGCAGCGGCGAGGTTCGCCTCGAAGATGTCCCTGGTCTTGCGACCGCCGAAGAGCCGCCCGTCGACGAACGGGTCGACCGCTACGACCTGGCCGCCGCTGGCCTGGACCGCTGCGGCCAGGACCGTGGTCGACCGGCCCTGGTGGCTGCCGATCTCGACCACCAGGGCGTCCTCCGGGAGCCGCTCGGTGCTCGTCCAGAGCAGCTCGCCCTGCGCCTCCGTGAGCCACCCGGACACCCCTGAGGCGAACTCCCACGCATCCGCGAACTGTGGGCTGATCTGGTCAGGCATGGGTGATTCCTTGACTTGGGAGAGGGGCCGGAAACTTTGTCGAGCACCATATAGACTCCGGGCCGCATGTCGACGAACAGGGGAGGCGCTTTGTTGGGAGGCGTCTCTGCTGCGCTTCGCCGCGGGGGCGGCGCAATGACGCGGCCGGGCTGGTGCGTTTCGGTCATCGTCACCCTCGCAACGCTGGTGCTGAACCTCGTCCAGCAGCCCCGACTCGTCACTTGGGACACTAAGCTCGACCTTCAGTTTGACGCTGCGGGTTTCATCGCCCGAAGTCTCGACCTCTGGAACGCTGACTCAGCGATCGGCGGGCTGCAGAATCAGGCCTCGGGATATCTGATGCCGATGGCCCCGGCTTTCTGGCTGGGCGACGTTCTGGGCGTCCCGATGTGGGTGTGGGAACGGCTTTGGTCCGCCACGGTCATGCTGCTGGCCTTCTTCGGAGCCCGTCGGCTTGCGAGCCGATGGCCTGGCATCGGTCCTTGGGGGGCGGTGGTGGCGGGGCTGACGTACATGCTGGCGCCGCGGGTCCTGACCGAGGTCGGCGTGATCAGCGGCGAGACGCTGCCTGCGGCGATCCTGCCCTGGACGGTCTTGCCGCTGGTCGGCTACCTGCTTGGGAGGTCGACCGCGCTGCGGGCGTTCGTCCTTTCGGCGGCCACGGTCCCGTGGATGGGTGGATCGAACGCGACTGTGGTGCTCGCCTGCCTGATCTTCCCGGGGCTGCTGCTCTTACTGGCCGAGGGACGGTCCTGGCGCCGCCGCTTGGTGGATGTGACCGGCTGGAGCGCCGGCGCCCTCGTCGCGTGCCTCTGGTGGTTGGTACCGCTCGTGCTGATGGGCGGCTACGCCCCACCGTTCCTGGACTTCATCGAGTCCTCCCGCAACACGGCTGCTGAGGTCGGGTGGCTCGCCGCCCTTCGCGGGACCAGTCACTGGGTAGCCTTCCTTCCCGGCGGAGCCATGGGCTGGGTTGGCGGCTACACACTCACGTCCTCGGCGGTCCTCCTCGTCACAACGGTTCTCGTCGCCGGGATCGGCTTGCTCGGGTTGTCGGTGCGCGGGCTGTGGTCGCGTACCACGCTGGTTGTGGCGGTACTCGTTGGCCTCACGGTGTTGACCCTGGGCAACGGCGGCGGGGCCGGGTCGGTCCTGGCCGAGGACTGGCTGGATGCGCTCGACACGACATTGGCTCCACTCCGCAACGTGCACAAGTTCGACCCCCTCGTTCGCCTTCCGCTCAGCCTCGGTGTGGGTGCGTTCGTGACGAGCGTTGTCCCCGCGCTGCTCAAGCACCTGGGACGCTCCCGGCAACACCTCCGCTGGGCGCAAGTTGCGGCCACCGCTGCGATCGTCCTGCTCGTCACTGCCGCTGCTCAGCCGGCGGCGTCGGGTCTGCTCCGTACCGAGGGTGGGATGACTGACATCTCCGGTTCCTGGCGGTCCGCGGTGGCCTACCTGGACCAGAGGCCCGGTCCGGTTCGTGTGCTCGTCCTGCCCGGTGCCGGTTCCGCCGTCCAGTCGTGGGGTCGCACCATTGACGAGCCCATCCAGGTGCTCGACAGCCCCGCGTGGGTTGGACGAGCGGCGCAGAACGTCTATCCGCCCGCCACGCTACGTGCTCTCGACGCGATCGAGGTCCAGATCAACACCGGACGGCCGATCACAGGGCTGAGCAGCACCTTGCGCCGAATGGGGATCACGCACGTCGTCCTTCGCAACGACCTCGAATCCGTCCGGGCGACCACTACTCCGCCGGCCGTGGCAATGGCGGCTCTTCGCGGGCCTACGGGGCTGGTACCTGTCGCTGACTTTGGGGAGACCGACGAGGGCTTTCCCGAGGTCGAGGTGCTCGCCGTCCGGGGTATTGACTCGGATCCGCGGGTCTCGATCTCCGACTGGGGCGCCCGACAAGTGGTGCGGGGCGGCCCCGAGGCCATCAACGACCTCACGCAGGTCGGATTGATCTCGGACGAAGCGCCGGTCGTTCTGGCCGGAGGGGAGTCTGGCGAGGACGGCGTCGACATTGCCACCGACACCAACCAACGCGTCGAGCGAACGTTCGCGCGCATCACTGATGCCGTCTCCGGCGTGATGACCGCCGGCGACGATTTCCGGCTCCGGCGGCCGTTCCACGACTACACGGGGGGAACGGTGCCGGCGGCCACCACCGTGGCCCAGTACGACGGCGCCAGCGAGATCGTTGCCTCGACCTCCGGCGGGTACGCGAACGTCCTCGGTCCGATCCATCAGGAGATGCACCCCTATGCCGCCTTCGACGCATCCCCCTTCACCGCTTGGACGACTGCACCTCTCACCCTGCCGGTGGGCCAATGGATCGAGGCCCGCTTCCCAGAGCCGATCGAACCCGGACCGGTCAGCCTGCTGTTCGACAGTGCCAACGGCGCCGATGTCTCGCGTGTTCGGTTGACGACCGACACCGGGTCCGTGGATGCGGCGGTCGGCACGAACGGCACGGTCAGCGGCGTCGAGTTGCCCGACGGGGCGACCTCAAAGGTTCGGATCACGGTACTGGCGGTGAGGAACGGCCTGTTGCAGGTGCGATTGGCGAATGTCGCGATCGAGGGGATCGAGATACGCCGCAGTCTCCGCATACCGGGCGAGGTTTCCGCCGACACGTCGATGTTCTTCCGAAGCGAGTCCAGTCGGCGCGCCTGCCTCCTGCCGGACAACCGGGTCGAGTGCTCGATCGCCTGGCAGCGAGAAACTCCCGAGACAGCTGGCTTCGCCCGGACCGTCGACATGGCCGAAGCCGGGAGGTGGCGGCTGCACGGGCGTGCCGTCGCGACCGACGGTCGGGCCCTCGAGCGACTCTTCGCGCCGCTCAGTGAGGAGCAGGTCGACGTCGAGGCGACCTCCTACTACGCCGGCGACCCAGCAGTCATCGGTGCGAATGCCTTCGATGGTCGCGAGGAGACGAGCTGGTACTCGGCACCGCTCGATCCTGCCCCTGGACTCCAACTCTCGTGGCAGCAGCCACGCACGATTCGGTCGGTGACCGCGACACTGGGCGCCGATCAGCCTGGCAAGCTTCCTGAAGAACTGGTCGTAGACCCGATGGTGCCCGGCAGCGACCCGCAGATCGTGCGGACCTCGGGCGATGGCGCCGGAGTCATGAAGCCGGTCCGGACCACCAAGTTGCGGATCACGGCGCTGCCGGTCGGGCGGAACGTACCGGTCGGGATCGGCGAGTTGCAGATCACCGGGCTGATGGATCTGCGCTATTCCTGGGACCCAACGGCCGCAACCGGTGTGGTTTGCGGCTTCGGCCCGACGATCGAGGTGGACGGACGCACCGTGCAAACGAAGGTCCTCGGCAATCTCTCCGACATTGTCACCGGCGCCGAGCTCGCGGTCGTGCCGTGTGACGACGCGCCCCTCGGGATCGGGGCCGGTACGCAACAGGTCCGTGTGATGAACGCGGCCGGCTTCTCCGTTTCGCGGCTGTGGTTGAAGCCGGCAACAGACGTAGTGCCGGCATCCACCCCTCCCGCGGACCGAGACTCCCTGGCCCGGGTTGTCACCTGGTCGCCGACAGATCGGACCGTCGAGGTCAAGACCGAGCGCGACGCGATCCTGAGCGTCTCGGAGAGCGAGAACGTCGGGTGGGAAGCGCGGCTCGACGGCGATCGCCTGGACCCGGTTGTGGTCGACGGGTGGAGGCAGGGCTGGCGGCTGCCGGCGGGTTCCGCCGGCGAGGTCTCGCTCATTTTCACTCCGCAGCAGACCTTCCAGGCAGGGATCGTCGCCGGGCTAGGCCTGGCCGCTTTTCTGAACGTGGCCGCTCTGGTCCTGCTCGTTCTCCCGGGCCGGCGGCGTCGTCGAGATGCGGGGATCGCGACGGCCCCGCGCTCAGGTCCGGGTGCCGGCGCGTTCGGGCCGAACCGGCTCGTCGTTGCGTTGGGTGCCGGAGCACTCGCACTGGTCTCGCTCCCGTTGGCAGGGGGTGCGCTGGTGGGGCACGCCACGCGACGCATGGGGCTGCTCCCATTCAGCGCGCTCTGCACGGCGTGCCTCCTGGTAGCGGCGGTCGCGGCGCTGGTCGAGGTCGGTGGCGTGGTGATCCCGCCGACCGCCGCCAACGTCCTCACCGCCGTGGTGGTGGGGCTGGTAGCCGGGCGCGTGATCTTCGGCGACGACCACGCTGACGAGGAGTCGGCATGATCGCGCGCACCCGGACGGCACTGGTCGCGCTCTTCGCCGCCCTCATGGTCCTGCGCTGGTCACTGTCGCAACCAGTGTCTGCGGTCACGGCTCGTATCGCGGAGGATCCGTGGGAGGCGGTACGTTCGGCAGGCGACGGGTGGACGTTCGCCGGCACTCTTGGCGGCGGAACCGTGGAGGGGATCCGAGAGCTGCCGTACGCGCTGGCTGTGGCGCTGGGCACCGACGCTGGATTGTCGGCGCACGCGGTGGAGACTTGCTGGCGAATCCTTGTAGTCGTCCTCGCGGTCCTGGGGGCGGTCCAGTTGGGTCGGGGCCTTGCGCCGACGTTGGTGGCGGATGACGGTCCCCAGCAATCCTGGGCGCCGTGGGCCGGGGCCCTCTTCTTCGCGGCCGGCACCGTGGTGCTCGCGACGATCGTCAGGTCGCCCGTTGACGGTCTCGCGGCGGCTACCTTGCCGTGGGTCGTCGCACCCCTTCTGCTGCGGGACCACGGGTGGCGGTCTGCCGCGCTATCCGCGACGTGGGTCGGTGTCGCCGGCTTCGGCGCCGCCGGCTGGGCGGTCGCGGCGTTCGTCGCCGGCTTCGCGGCCGCATTGCCACGTCACGGCGGCGGCTTGCGTGGCACGCTCCGATGGCTGATGTTTGCGGCAGCGGCATCCGCCTGGTGGGTCGTGCTCCTCGCCTGGGAGGCACGCAACGTCGTCGACGTGTCCGCACTCTCCGCGGGCACGTTGCGGGCCGAGGCGGCCACGTCGTTCGACCGCCCCGACCTCGGGCTCCTCGTGCTCGTCGCCGTGGTCGGTTCGCCGTTCGTCGTCGCGCTCGGTGCGCTCGTGATGCGTAGCCCACACCTAGAGCGGCTCTTCATTGTCGTGCTGATGTCGGCGGTGACGATCGCCGCGCTCCTCAGTTGGTTTGGCGACGGCCTGCTGCCGGTGTCATTGCCGGTTGCGGGCGACACGGCCGCGGGCTGGGCCGCACCGCTCCTGGGCCTCGTCGCTCTAGCAGGCCTCGTCGCCTGGTGCCCTTGGTTGTCCGACCTGTGTGAGCGACTCGCACCGATGCGGGAGCGGCGACGTCCTGAGAGCAAACACGAGGTCGCTGCCCTGGTCGCCGCGCTGCTACTCGCCACGACAGTGTTCGCCGGCATGGCCGCCACCATCGCCGAGCCCCCGCCGATCCCAGCCGACGAGGAGCAACTGCTCGACGCGGTCGCCGAATGGTCTGCCGACGCGCCGCCCGGACGGGCACTGGTGCTGCCGGTCGACTCGGGAAGCACCCATCTCACCGCTATCGGCACCGCACTCGGCACTCGCCCGTGGCTCGGGAGGGATGCCGTGCCCACTTCGGGAGTCGGTGGCACGATCGCAATCGATGACGTGGTCGCGCGACTTGGTCGTGGAGACGCTGGACCGGGCACGGCAAGCGCGCTGCGTCGACTGGGCGTGTCCTACGTACTCGTCCGCCTCGGGGGATCTGTTATCGAGGACCTCCAACGTCCCACCGGCCTGGTCCGCTCGGCGCTCGATGCTCTCGGTGCCGAGCGCATCGCCGTTCTCCGGGCCACCGACGCGGTCGCCGCGAGCTCTGATCCTTTGGTGGACTTCGGTGTTCGCACGGCCACGCCGCAGATCGAGGTCTGGGCCCCCCCGGCAACTGCCGACGGGTGGGTCTACTCGGGCAGCCCGATCGGTGTGGTGGGCGATGCAGGAACGGTGAGTGACCTGGCGGATGCTGGGGCGCTCCACGACCGTGCGATTCGGCTACGTCCGGGTTCCGACGACAAGGCCGTCGTGGTCTCTGACAGCGCCCGTCGGCGCGACATCGACCAGCGTGTAGCGACCGACCCCTACGGCCCTGACCTTGCGGCCGAAGAGCCCAGGTTGCTCGTACCTGACGACGCGGCACCCGTGACGAGCGCTGTCACCCGCCTGAAGGGAGCGGAGGCGGTAAGCGCCTCCTCCACAGGCGCCGACGTGAGCGGGTTCGGACGCGACCCCGGCACAGCCCCGAGTGCGGCGATCGACGGCAACGGATTCACCTCCTGGCGCTCGGCTCCGGGAGCGGGCGTCGGCCAGTGGTGGCAGGTCGAGTTCGCCGAGCCCACACCAGTCGCAGGCACCGAGGTGCGCATGCTCCGGAATGCGTTCACGCAGGTCTCCCCTGACCAGGTCCGGGTCTCGGCCGACGGACGCGACACGGCCTATTCCGTCGATGACGACGGAATGTTTACGGTGGGAGAGGTCGGCACGGTCCGACGCCTGCGCTTCACCGTCACGTCGATCACCGGCAACCTGAGCCCCAGCGACAGTGTCGGCATCGTGGAGGTTGCCCTCCCTGGCATCGGGGTCAGCAACCCGGTGCTGCTCGACGACACCCCCACCTCTGGTTGGTTGATGGCGCTGCGCCCTGGGAGCAGCGCCCGGTGTGTCCCCACCGTGCCGCGCGGCACGGACGACGAGGCAGGGCCGGGCACGGCCTGCAGCGACGGACTCTTCGTGAGCGGACCGGACGCCAGCCCCCTCCGCCGGGTCGTGACTGCTCCGGAACGGACCCCCGTGGTCGGTCGGGTTTGGGCGGTCGCCATGGCCACCAAGGAGGCAGCCGCGCTCGCGGACCGTATCGGCCGGCCGAGCGTGGTCGCATCAAGCGGCAGTGCGGGAAGCGTTGACCTACGCACTCGACCTCAGGCTGCGGCCGATGGCGACCTGAGCACGGCATGGCGTCCGTCGACGCTCGTTCAAGAGCCCGAGCTGACACTCGCGTGGACAGGCTTCGCCGACGTGACCGGCATCCGGCTCGTCCCCCCAGATGGCGACGAGGGGTCACGCCCGACCCGAGTCCGGGTGAGCGCAAAGGTGACTGGCCGCCGCACCGGGCTACCGGGCCCCGATCTCGCCGTCGAGATAGACGTGGCCGCCGATGGCATGATCGACCTGCCGCGCGTCCACACCCGCAAACTCACAATCACGATCCTCGACGACACCGACGTTCCCTCGTTCGACTCGACGACCGGCAGCGTCAAGCCGATGCCTGTGGCTGTCGGTGAGGTCGAACTCGAGGGGGGCCCGGTCGTGTCCTACGACACCGCCCGCAGCAAGCACGTCGACTGCGAGGACGGCCCGACCGTGACGATCGATGGCGTCGAGTCCGCCTTGTCGCTCGACGTCACCTCCCGCCAGATCGTCAACGGTTCCTCGGTGCTCGCAACGGTGTGCGGTCGGCCCGAGCTCGACGAGGGCGACAACGACGTGGTCTTGCCCTCGACCTTGGTCTGGCAGCCTCGTGGCCTGCTGCTGGCGGCCGCCGGTGCTGACCTCTTCGACGACGCCACGACGGCCTACTCGGACCCAGGGCCAGCGGCGGTCAGCCTCGACGTGCTAAGCGTCGGCCGCTACGCCGACCCCGTCGGACTGGACCTGGGAGCCGACGAACGTGTGCGCACACTCGTGCTGCCGCTTACGGCGAGTGCCGGCTGGCGCGCGACCATCGATGGGAAGCCGCTAGATCGAGTCACGATCGATGGCTGGGCCCAGGGCTGGGAGGTGCCGGCCGGGTCCGGGAAGGTCTCCGTGCGTTACTCGTCCGGTAGCGATCTCTCTCGGACGGTGTTGGCGGCGTCGGTCGGCTGGGCCGTGGTGGCGGTATTGCTCTCAGTACTGGGCGTGGCGTCGGTGTTCTCCGCGTTCCGGCGGCCCGGCAAGCTGCGGTGACGTGAGTCGGCGGCGCGAAACGCCATGGGGCGGCGCGACCAGTCGATGGCGGGCTTTTCGACCCAGGCATAGGTGGCGGCGGCAAGTGGCACGGAGATTCCCAGCACCCAAACCAGTCTCATGACGAGATTCGCGACCGCGCCGTCGGGATAGGTGAGCCGCTGATCGAGGATCACGATCACCGGCAGGTGCCAGAGGTAGATGCCGTAGGACCACCGCCCGGCGGTCGCGAGCACCGTACTGCTCATCAGTCGAGCGACCGGGGCGTTCGCGGGGCCGAACACCACCGCGGTCAGCAGAGAGAGTGCAATGGTGGTGACGCTCGCGAAGCGCACCTGGTCCTCGCCGAAGGTATGCGGAACGTAGCCGTCGGAACCACCGAGAACGGACGTGCCGAGCAGCGCGATCCCTACGACAAAGAGCGGTACCGCCCAGCGGTCTGCCGTTAGACGTCGCAGGCGTGGCAACGACGTGATCCCAGCCGCGTACGCCTCCATGTACAGCGCCACGAGCGCGCCCCCTGCGAAACACACTAGAAACGCCGGAAGCCAGAACGAGTAGGTGAAGTAGATAGCCAGGTGGTTCGCGTAGATCCAGTACTCCCAGCCGATGGTGACCGGCAATGACAGGGCGATCAAGCCGGTGGTGATGCGCAGCGCAGTCCGTGCGGCGAACCGGCGTGCAATCAGCCCGCTCACCCCCGCCATCATGGGCAGCGCGACGTACCACGAGACCTCAGTGGCGAGGCTCCAGGTGTGTGCTAACACGTCGGGGAAGTGTCCGCGAACGTAGATCCAGGTCAGCGTCACGCTGTAGAACCAGCCGTCCGCGCCCACCGGACGGGCCGGAGGGTAGACCAGGGCGACGATGAAGAGCATTACGAGGTAGGCGGGGAAGATGCGCGACAGGCGTCTCCGCGAGTACACGAAGACGTCGGGGGAGGAGCCGAGCCGCAGCGTCCACCGAGCCCAGGGACGGTAGAGCAGAAATCCCGAGAGCACGAAGAGGGCGACCGGCCCGTACGACGGCAATCCCAGCCACGGGTACTGGGTCCGAACGGTGGAGTGTACGAGGACGACCATGAGAGCGGCGAACCCGCGAAGCCCGGTCAGCGCCGCGACCTGCTCCTCGCGTCGTGACATCGAGGCGCGAGGTGACGTGTCATCCAAGGACACTTGGGTGCTGGCTGACATGGCCGCAGTATAGGGTCGGCGCGTGTTTCGCGACCGCCAGCTCCGTACAACGCGGTGGACCGCTGATCTGCGTCGATCGGTCACGCTGTTCCAGGCCTTCCGCAAGGAGCAGACGGAGCCGGCGGTCTTCTACCAGGCGCTCGCCACGGACTCCGCCGACCAGCTCGCGCACTACGTCGACCTCGACGGCCTGACCATGCTCGACGTTGGCGGCGGCCCGGGCTACTTCCGCAACGCCTTCCAGGACCGCGGATCCCGCTACTTCTCCCTGGACGCCGACGTCGGCGAGCTGTCCGGTCTCGGTGAGATCGCGTCGGGGACGGTGATCGGCAGCGGCATGCAGCTGCCGTTCGCGGACGGGTCCGTCGATCTCTGCTACTCCTCCAACGTCCTGGAGCACGTCTCCGATCCGTGGCGGATGGCCGAGGAGATGGTGCGCGTCACCAAGCCCGGCGGCATCACGTTCATCTCCTACACCGTCTGGTACGGCCCCTGGGGTGGTCACGAGACGGCACCCTGGCACTTCCTCGGTGGCAGCCGGGCCCGGCGGCGCTACCGCCGCAAGCACGGCCACGAGCCCAAGAACAAGTACGGCGAGTCCCTCTTCCCCGTGACGGTGAAGGCCGGGCTGGACTGGGCGCAGCGCCAGACCGACGCCGAAGTCCTCGACGTGCTGCCGCGATACAACCCCCGGTTCGCGTACTGGCTGACCCGGGTGCCGGTCGTCCGCGAGCTCGCCACCTGGAACTTGGTGATCGTGCTCCAGAGGCGATGATGGCGTCGGCGTCAGCGGCGGACCGTCTCACCTGGCGCTACCGCCTCGGAGCCTGCTCGCTGGTGCTGGTGGCGGTCGCGTTCTCGCAGCGACCGGGTCAGCTGGTGGGCGACACCAAGCTCGACCTGGTCGTCAACCCGGCCGGTCTGCTGGCCCGGTCCCTCCACCTGTGGGACCCCCAGGGGGGCTTCGGCCAGGTCCAGAACCAGGCCTACGGCTACCTCTTCCCGATGGGCCCCTTCTTCTGGCTGGGCGACCTGCTGTCGATGCCCGGGTGGGTCGTGCAGCGGCTGTGGTGGTCGCTCCTGCTGGTCGTCGCCTTCCTCGGCATCGTCAAGCTCGCCGGCGCGCTCGGCCTCGGCTCGCCGACCAGCCGGCTGGTCGCAGGCTTCGCGTACGCCCTGTCGCCACGGATCCTGACCGTCATAGGGCCGATCTCGGTCGAGGCGTGGCCGAGCGCCCTCGCGCCGTGGGTCCTGGTGCCGCTCGTGCTCGGCGCCAGCAGGGGGTCGCCGCGGCGCGCCGCGCTGCTGTCCGCCCTCGCCGTGGCCGTGGTCGGCGGCGTCAACGCGGCCGCGACCTTCGCCGTCATCCCGCTCGGAGCCCTCTGGCTGCTGACTCGCGAGCCCGGCCCCCGACGGCGGTCGATGATGATCTGGTGGCCGGCGTTCGTGGCCCTGGGCACGGCGTGGTGGCTGGTCCCGCTGCTGCTGCTCGGCCGCTACAGCCCGCCGTTCCTCGACTACATCGAGACGTCGGCGGTCACCACGGTGCCGACGACCCTCTTCGACTCGCTGAGGGGCACGTCGCACTGGGTGCCGTACGTCGAGCCGACGTGGCAGGCCGGCAACGACATCGTCTCCACCAGCTACATCGTCCTCAACAGCGTCGTCCTGCTCGTGCTCGGCATCGTCGGCATGACCCTGCGCAGGAATCCCCACCGCCAGTGGCTGCTGATCTCGCTCTTCGTCGGGATGCTGATGGTCACCGCCGGCCACACGGGACCGGTCGAGGGATGGTTCGGCGCCTCCGTCCGCGACGCCCTCGACCACGCGCTGGCGCCGCTGCGCAACGTGCACAAGTTCGACCCGATCATCCGGGTGCCGATGGTGCTGGGCCTGGCGCACCTGATCGCCGTGATGGCCGAGCAGAGCGCCCCCGCGCTCACCCGGGTCCGGGAGCGCCGGGCTCGCTCGGACGGTGCCGTGGGGGAGCGGTTGGCCGCCGTGGGGGTGCTGATGCTCTGCGCCGTCGCGATCACGGGCGCCGCCGGCCCCGCGCTGGTCGGCAAGCTCGGGCAGGCCAACGGGTTCGTCGCCATCCCGGACTACTGGCAGGAGACCGCGACCTGGCTCGACCAGAACTCCGACGACACCACGGCGCTGCTGGTGCCGGGCTCGAGCTTCGGGTTCTACATCTGGGGAGACCCTGACGACGAGCCGATGCAGCCCCTCGCGTCGACGCCGTGGGCCGTGCGCGACGCCGTACCTCTCGCGCCTCCGGGCAACATCCGGATGCTCGACACCATCGAGGACCAGCTGTCGTCGGGTCGGCCGTCGCCCGGCCTGGCTGCCTACCTGCGCCGCGCGGGGATCGGGCACCTGGTCGTCCGCAACGACCTACGCACCTCCGACCAGCCTGCGCCGGTGCTGGTGCACCAGGCGCTGGACGGGTCACCAGGGCTCGAGCGGGTCACCGACTTCGGGCCGAAGGTGGGCGGCCGGGCGCGCATCAACGACGACGGCGAGCCGATCGTCGTCGACGACGGCTGGGTGGACCGCTACCGGGCCGTCGAGATCTACGCCGTCACCGGCGCCGAGCAGGCCGTCGTCTCCACGGGGAGCCGCTACGTGGTCGGCGGGCCGGAGAGCCTGCTCGAGCTCAACGAGGTCGGGCTGCTCGGCGACGAGCCGTCGGTGCTGGCGACCGACGTGCCGACGGGCACGGCGATCGACAACCTGGTCCTGACCGACGGGCTCCGTCGACGCGAGGCGAACTTCTCGCGCATCCACGAGGGGAGGTCCGCGACTCTGGCGAGCGACGAGGTCGGTCGGCGCGGGGCCCCGGCCCTGGACTACACGCTCGGGTCCACCAGGTGGGAGACGACGGCCGAGATCCTCGGCGCCCGCTCCGTGGACGCCTCCTCGTCGCGGGCCTTCGCGGACACGCAGGGACCGGTCGACCCGGGGGCCCTGCCGTTCGCTGCCTTCGACGGCTACACGGACACCGCGTGGGACTCCGGCGACGTGTCACCGATCGGCGAGCCGTGGGTCGGGGTCACGCTGACCGCGCCGCGGGTGGTCCCCGAGGTCCGGGTGGTGCTGGCGGACTCCGGTGCCAGCGACGCCGTACGGCTGCGCGTCGAGACCGACCGTGGCCACAGCGCGGAGGTCCGAGCCCTGCCCGGCAGCCCGGTCACGATCAAGGTCCCGCCCGGCACCACCTCGCAGCTGCGGGTGCGGCGGATGGGGTCGTCGGCGGAGCCCTTCGTGGTCGCCGAGGTGACCGTCCCCGGGCTCGACGTCGACCGCACTCTCGTGCTGCCGAAGGTGCCCGCGACCTGGGGTGCGCCGGACTCCGTGCTGCTGTCGTCCACCCCGGGCTGGCGCGAGGCCTGCGTGACGGTCGACGACGACGTCCGGTGCGGCGCCGGCAAGGGCTCGTCGGGCGAGGAGCCCGGGGCGCTGGACCGCACGCTCCGCCTCGGCGTCGGGGCGTCGTACGGCGTGACCGCGGCCGTGACCACCACCGACGGCAGCGCGCTGCAGGGGCTCATCCAGAGCAAGCAGCTGGTCAACGTGGCGGCCAGCTCCGCCGCGGTGCGGGACGCCCGGGCCTCGGCGGTCGCCGCGATCGACGGCGACCCCGGGACGACCTGGACGGCCGACCCCGACGACGACGACCCCCGGTTGACCGTCTCCTGGCTGGCCGAGCGGACGGTCAGCTCGATCACCGCGAGCCTCGACCGGCAGGCACCGGGCGCCCGGCCCACCCGCGTCGTCCTCGAGTACGCCGGCGGTCGGCAGACCGTGCGGCTCGATGCGACCGGCCACGCCCGGGTCAGGCCGTTCCGGGCCAGCAGGGTCGCGGTCCGCTTCGTGAAGGTGCAGAAGACCCAGGACCTGGCGCCGGACGGGACCCGCGAGCCGCTCGGCGTGGGTGTCAGCGAGCTGCGGCTCGGCGGGCTCGGCCTGCTGCCGATCACGCTCTCGACGCAGCCGGTCGACCTCGGCTGCAGCTTCGGTCCCGCGCTCCGGGTCGGCAGCGCGCTCTACCCGACGTCGGTGACGGCGTCGCCGCGTGAGCTCTTCGACGGTGGCATCCTGCCGGCCCGGGTGTGCGGTCCGGAGCGGATCGACGTTGCGGCTGGGGACACCCGGGTGGTGCTCGCACCGGCGCCGGCGTTCCGGGGAGTCCGGGTGGTGATGAAGGACCGTGACGTGCCGGCCGCCGTGGTCACCCCCGCCGACCTGAGCGACGACTCGCCCGTGTCACGCGTGCTGACCGTGCCGTCCGGCACGACGCCCACGGTGGCGGCCGTGCGGGAGAACCAGAACAGCGGCTGGGAGGCCTCGGTGCCCGGCTCGGGGAGCGCGTCGCCCGTCACCATCGACGGCTGGCAGCAGGGCTGGGTCCTCACCGGCCCGGTCGAGCGCCTGGACCTCACCTTCACTCCCGACCGCCTCTACCGGTGGGCGCTCGGCGTCGGCGGCCTCCTGCTGGTGCTGCTCCTCGTGCTGGCGGCGGTACGCCGCACCTGGGCCAGCGACTCGCCCCCGGTGGGTCCCCGACGGCTCAGCCCGGTGCTCCTCGCAGGCACCGGACTGGTCGCTCTTGGCGTGATGGCCGGCTCGGGGGCGCTGCTGTGCGGCGCCGCGGGGGTCGCCGTCGTCGTCGCGACGCGCCGGTGGCTCGACCCCGACTGGATGTCGTGGGCGTCCGGGCTGCTTGTCGCCCTCGCGGGCGCCGTCTACTGGCTGCGGCCGCTGGGCTCTCCCGACGGCTGGGCAGGCGTGCTGGTCGCGCCTCAGCTCCTGGTCGCGGCGGCCTTGGGGGTGCTGCTCGCCGTCGACCTCGACCCGGGACCGATGTCGAGGTCCTTGAAGCGCATCATCGGCCGCTCGACCAGCCAGTAGAGCGCCTCCGCGACGGCCAGGCTGAGCACCAGGGTGAGCGCGAACAGCTCGAGCCAGTGGCCCTCGAAGAGCGGCAGGTCGAGCCACCTGGCGACCAGCTCGATGATGATGACGTGCACGCAGAAGACGCCGTACGAGACGTGCCCGAGGTGTCGCAGCAGCGGCCAGGACATCGCCCGCACGAAGGCGCTGGTCGGCGGCGCGAACACCCCGGGCAGGATCATCAGCCCGGCCGCGCCGGCGTACAGCAGGTTCTTGACCAGCGCCTCGCCGAGCGTGGGGCTGGTCAGCGAGATGGGGCCGGCCAGGGGAGTGGCGGAGATGGCGAAGAGCGCCAGCGCCGCCGTCCAGCAGATGCCGGGGCTGAGCCCCAGCTGTCGGACGGCGAAGGTCACCCTCCCGATGCCGACCGCGTGGTCCTGCTCCCCGCGGTGCACGTCGACGGAGCACGCCGCGATGACGATGCCCACCGCGAACCAGGTCAGGAACGACGGCAGCCAGAGCGCCGGGTTGGAGTGGTCGGTGTCCAGGGCAGGGGCGAGGACCAGCACCCAGGCGACGTTGAGGGCGACGAGCGCCGCGACCGTCACCGCGATCCGGTTCCTCGGTGACCCGCTCGACGGGCGGCGCGGGAGCACCAGCCACATGAGCGCCGGGAGCACGACGTAGAACGCGACCTCTGTCGCGAGGCTCCACATCTGGGTCAGGCCGGCGGGCAGCCGGTTGTCGAGGTAGATGTTGCCGAGCAGCAGGGTCTTCACCCACGTGGCGGGCGACGCGCCGTCGTTCTCCGGGAGCAGCGTCAGCGCCGCCACCACGGCAAGCACGTACACGGGGAAGATCCGCAGGGCCCGCTTCCACAGGTAGCGCCCCGTCGTGGGTGCCTGCTGGCGGCGCGACCACCGCGACAGCCACGGCCGGGACAGCAGGAAGCCCGAGA
This sequence comes from Nocardioides sp. URHA0020, assembly GCF_000620705.1. Classification (GTDB taxonomy): domain Bacteria; phylum Actinomycetota; class Actinomycetes; order Propionibacteriales; family Nocardioidaceae; genus Nocardioides. Next base: position 20,108 of record NZ_KK211172.1, on the reverse strand, counting down.
GCACGAAGAAGATCGCGACTCCGATGTCGAGCCGCGCGAGCGCGGGGCCGGTCAGCGAGCGTGCGTAAGCGCCGCTCCAGAAGGACACGTGCGTGATCAGCACCGCGAGCGCGGCGACCGCGCGCATCGAGTCCAACGCCGGCAGCGTCGGCGTCTGGTTGCTGGCCATGGCGTGACTATCGCACGCCGTCGGGAGCCGAGAGGTGGGTCGTGCGACGTCCACATCCAAAATGGGAACTTGTTCTAAAAATCTGGTCACGGTTTACCTACTGACGCGTCACATACGGAGTGACATGCGTTACTCTGCGGCGCGGTGACTGCCAACGAGGCCGTCCTGATGGGGAGGTAAATTCGTGCGTAAGGTCTTCGGCCCGATCCTGATAGGACTCGGCGCCTTCCTCCTTGTCGTAGCGGTGCTCGCCGTCACCTGGCTGCCAGGTGCGGTGAAGAAGACGCCGCTCGACGTCAACCAGACGACGCACCTCTCCGGTGAGGTACGACGCCTCGACGCGACGACCGGCGAACTGTCCGCCCCGTCTCCGATCAACGTCCTGAGCATCAGCCAGACGAACACCAAGAAGTCGACCGACGACGTGGCGTTCTGGCAGACCGGCGCCTGTGTCGTCGTCAACGAGGACGGCGACGCCCCCGACTGCGTCGACGGCGAGGACCCGCGCCTCGTCTCCGCGACCGAGGACATCTTCGCCACCGACCGCGTCACGGCCGAGGCCGTGCCGGACTTCAAGAACCTCCCGGCCGACACCGTCCCGCACGAGGGGCTGGTGAACAAGTGGCCCTTCGACTCGGAGAAGAAGGACTACACCTACTGGGAGAGCACCCTCAACAAGGGCGTCCCCGCCGTCTTCGACCGCACCGACAAGATCAAGGGCGTCAAGGTCTACGTCTACAAGATCACGACGGTCGACGCGCCCGTCGAGATCCTCGAGGGCACCAACGGCACCTACGACAACGTGACCGAGGTGTGGGTCGAGCCCAAGACCGGCGCCATCCAGCAGCAGACGCAGGACCAGCAGCGCTACCTCGACGACGGCACCCAGGTGCTCGACCTCAAGGTCGGGTTCACCGAGCAGCAGCAGAAGGACTTCGCCGACGACTCGAAGGCCAACATCCGGCAGCTCGACCTGCTGCTGCACTGGGTCCCGATCTTCGGCTTCATCGGCGGTGCTCTCGCACTCCTGGCCGGCGCCCTGCTGATGCTCGGCGCCCGCAAGAAGGACGACGCCCCGCCGCCCGCGGCCAGGGTCTCCGTCTAGCCCGAGCGGCACCACCAGCTCTCGCCGTCGGCGGGTCGCGGCAACGCGGCCCGCCGCGGCGCATTTCGGGGCTCCGGGTCCGCTACCGTCTGCCCCCATGACGCTCCTGAACCGGTCGGCCTCTGTGCTGGCACGCGTGGTCGCCTTCGCCCGGGAGCGTGGCGCCTGGTCCGTCCTGTCCTCCTGCGTGCGCTGGGTCTGGCAGTGGTTGCTCGGGCTGCCGGGCGCGGGCCGGAGGTCGGCCTCGAGCTTCGGGTGGGACGGCCGTCAGGTCGCCTACTTCCACCACCGCTACAACAACACCTGGATGAACGAGCGAGGCGTCGAGATCGCCCTGGCGCTGGAGGTGCTCGAGCAGTACGCCGACCGCGACGTCCTCGAGATCGGCTACGTGACGGCGCACTACGTGCCGACGAAGCACCTGGTCGTCGACAAGTACGAGCAGGCTCCCGGGGTGGTCAACGCCGACGTCGCCGACCTGGTCCTCGACGAGAGGTTCGACCTGATCCTCGCGGTGTCCACCCTCGAGCACGTCGGGCTGGACGAGGAGGTCCTCGACTCGGCCAAGGCCGGCCGCGCGATCGCCGGTCTCAAGCGGCTGCTGAAGCCCGGCGGCAAGCTGTGGGTGACCCTGCCGATCGGCTACAACCTCGACCTCGACCGCCAGTTCGAGACCGGCGAGCTCGGCTTCGACCTGCGCGGCGCGCTCCTGCGCGAGGACAACCGCAACGTCTGGCGCGAGGTCCCGGTCGAGCAGATCTGGTGGACGCCGTACGACCGGCTGACCTACACCGCCCACGGCCTGGTGGTCGCCGAGTACGTCGCGCCTGCTTAGGCGCCCAGGCGCGCCACGAAGATCGCGGTCCCGGGGGTGTACTTCCCCCGGACCCCCGACCAGCCGCCCCACACCCGGTCGTGGCCCTCGGGCCACTCCGGCTCGCGCAGGTCGGTGATCACGAACCCGTGGCCGGCGAGCAGGGTCACCCAGTCGCCCAGGGTGCGGTGGTGCTCGACGTACGCCACGACGCCGGTCTCGTCGTCGACCTCGACGTACGGCGTCCGGTCCCAGTAGGACTGGCTCGCGACCAGGCCCTCCTCGCCCGGGTCGTCGGGGAACATCCACCGGGTGGGGTGGGTGATGGAGAAGGCGTAGCGGCCGCCGGGGCGCAGCACCCGGGCGGTCTCGGCGATCGCGGTGCCGATCTCGCTGACGAACTGCAGCGCCCCGAAGGAGGAGAAGACGACGTCGAAGGAGTCGTCCGCGAAGGGCAGCGCGGTCGCCGTGCCGAGCACCGACGGCACGTGGATGCCGCTCTCGGCGTCGATGCGGCGCGAGTGCTGGAGCTGGCGGTGGGAGAGGTCGAGGCCGTAGGCCCGGCCGCCGTTGCTGCGCACCCAGCGCGAGCACTGGCCGGCGCCCGATCCGACCTCGAGGACGTCGCGGTCGGTCACGTCACCGAGGCACCGGGCCTCGGCCTCGGTCAGGCCCTCGGGGCCCCACACGAAGCCCGCGTCACCGAGGAACTCGCCGTGGGTGGCCTGGTACTCGTCGGCGTACCGGTCCCAGTCCGGGCCGTTGGCCCGTCGGGACTCCGCCTCCGAGACCGGACGTCGTTCCACCCGGACGGGGGGATGGTTCTCCACGCAGGGGAGCGTAGCCCTCGCCGGTTGGACGTACGTCGCGCCCCGCGCGTAGTCTTGAGGGTGCGCCGGAGGTCTGCCCGGGTCCCATACGGAGCGGACGCTCGCTCACTCATCCTCATCGCCAGCCGAACGGGCCCTGGTCGGGGTGGTGAAACAGGACCTTCGACGTGCCCGCACGATCCCATCCATCCAAGGACACACCTTCCTTATGACGAGTACCATCTCGATTCTTCCGGACTACGACGCGCCCCAGGTGGCGATCAACGACATCGGGTCCGAAGAAGACTTCCTCGCCGCTATCGACGCGACCATCAAGTACTTCAACGACGGCGACATCGTCGAAGGCACCATCGTCAAGGTCGACCGCGACGAGGTCCTCCTCGACATCGGCTACAAGACCGAGGGCGTCATCCCCTCGCGCGAGCTGTCGATCAAGCACGACGTCGACCCCAACGAGGTCGTCTCCGTCGGCGACAAGGTCGAAGCCCTCGTCCTCCAGAAGGAGGACAAGGAAGGCCGCCTGATCCTGTCCAAGAAGCGCGCACAGTACGAGCGCGCCTGGGGCACCATCGAGCAGGTCAAGGAAGAGGACGGCGTCGTCGAAGGCACCGTCATCGAGGTCGTCAAGGGTGGTCTCATCCTCGACATCGGCCTGCGCGGCTTCCTGCCCGCCTCCCTCGTCGAGATGCGTCGCGTGCGCGACCTGCAGCCCTACGTCGGTCAGACGCTCGAGGCCAAGATCATCGAGCTCGACAAGAACCGCAACAACGTCGTGCTGTCGCGTCGTGCGTGGCTCGAGCAGACCCAGTCCGAGGTGCGCCACGGCTTCCTGACCCAGCTCCAGAAGGGTCAGATCCGCAAGGGTGTCGTCTCCTCGATCGTCAACTTCGGTGCGTTCGTGGACCTCGGCGGCGTCGACGGTCTCGTCCACGTCTCGGAGCTGTCCTGGAAGCACATCGACCACCCGTCCGAGGTCGTCGCCGTGGGCGACGAGGTCACCGTCGAGGTCCTCGACGTCGACATGGACCGCGAGCGTGTCTCCCTGTCGCTGAAGGCGACGCAGGAGGACCCGTGGCAGCACTTCGCCCGGACCCACCAGATCGGCCAGATCGTGCCCGGCAAGGTCACCAAGCTGGTCCCGTTCGGTGCGTTCGTCCGCGTCGAGGAGGGCATCGAGGGCCTGGTGCACATCTCCGAGCTCGCCGAGCGTCACGTCGAGATCCCGGAGCAGGTCGTCCAGGTCAACGACGACGTCATGGTCAAGATCATCGACATCGACCTCGAGCGCCGCCGGATCTCGCTGTCGCTCAAGCAGGCCAACGAGACCGCCGCCGCGGGTGACGTCGAGGACTTCGACCCCACCCTTTACGGCATGACGGCCACGTACGACGAGCAGGGCAACTACGTCTACCCCGAGGGCTTCGACCCCGAGACGGGCGAGTGGCTCGAGGGCTTCGACGACCAGCGCGCGGTCTGGGAGGACCAGTACGCCAAGGCGCACGCCCGCTGGGAGCAGCACGTCAAGCAGCAGGCCGAGGCGAAGGTTGCCGAGGCCGAGGCCGGCGAGGCCACGTCGTACTCCTCCTCCGCGGAGGAGGACGAGGACGTCGACGCCGGTGGTTCGCTGGCTTCCGACGAGGCGCTCCAGGCGCTGCGCGAGAAGCTGACGGGCGGCGCGAGCTGATCAGCTCCGCACAGCTCTGAAACACACGAGGGCCCGGTCACCGTCAGGTGGCCGGGCCCTCGTGCGTTGGGGGAGAAGCGGTTCAGCGCGCCAGAGGAGCCACGAAGCGGGCGTCCTCGAAGTGCGAGACCGGCGGGCGCTGGGGCCCCCGGCCGTCACGGAAGATCAGGGCGACGCTCGCCACGCTGAGCGCCACCACGACTAGCAGCAGGATCATCAGGAAGGTCATGGCAGTAATACTGCGCCAATCGAGATCCTGCCACGAGTGGCAGGAAAGCCATAGTGCGTTGATTTTCTGCCACAACCGGTGTTTGCTGTCCTCGTGAAGAAGGTGGCCGTCATCGTGCAGGAGGGCGCCGAGCCGTTCGGGCTCGGCTCGCTGGTCGAGGTGTGGGGGGAGCCCTACCACCCCGACGACGACAACCCCGTCTTCGACTTCCAGGTCTGTACGCCGCGCCCAGGTCGGCTGCGCGGGCGCTCCGACTACGACATCGTCGTGGAGCGTGGGCTCGAGGCCACCGAGGACGCCGACCTGGTGTGCCTGGCGCCGAAGTTCGACTTCCTCGCCCACGACCCGGCCGTCCTCGACGCCCTCCGCGCCGCCGACGCCCGCAACGCGACGATCTACGCCCACTGCTCCGGCGTCTTCGAGATCGGCGCGGCCGGCCTGCTTCACGGGCGGGAGTGCACGACGCACTGGCGCTACACCGACCTGCTGGCGCGGACCTACCCGGAGGCCAAGGTGAGCCCCGACGTCCTCTACTGCCACGACGGCAACATCCTCACCGGCGCCGGATCCGCTGCCGGGATCGACGCGTCCCTGCACCTGATGCGCGACCACTTCGGGGCCAAGGTCGCCGCGACCACGGCGCGGCGGATCGTCGTACCCCCGCACCGTGAGGGCGGGCAGGCGCAGTTCATCGCGAACGCCGTGCCCGACTGTGATGCCGAGACCCTGGGCCCGCTGCTGCAGTGGATCGTCGAGAACATCGGCGAGGACCTCAGCGTCGACACCCTGGCCCGGCGCAACCACATGTCGGCGCGCACGTTCGCCCGGCGGTTCCGCGCCGAGACCGGTACGACGCCGCACTCCTGGGTCACCCGGCAGCGGGTGCAGGCGGCCGAGGAGCTGCTCGAGCGCACCGACCACTCCGTCGACTGGATCGCCGACGAGGTCGGGTTCGGCAACGCCGCGACGCTGCGCCACCACTTCGCCCGGGTGCGGGGCCTCAGCCCCCAGCAGTACCGCCGCCGGTTCGCGGGCTAGCCCCTCGCCGGGCGCAGCCCGAGGTCGGCCACCAGCTGGCCGGTGACCTGCTTGAAGTGCGCGTCGTAGTCGAGGATGCCGCGGTGCATGTGGCCGAAGAGCTCCAGGCTCACGTGGCCGAAGACGGTGGACCAGGCCATCAGCCAGCGGACCGTGCGCTGGTCGGAGACCGGGGTCTCCAGCGCGGGGCGGATGCCGCCGAGCGCGCGGTGCTCGGCGGTGCCCACGGGCAGGGCCGGGGCGTGCTCGTCGCCGGCGACCTCGGACTCCTGCGCCAGCCGCAGGAACGCGCCGCTGATCCGGCCGGCCGAGTTCACGGTCGTGTCAGGCGCGACGTAGCCGGGCACGGGGGAGCCGTAGAGCAGGGCGTACTGGTGCGGGTGGGCGAGCGCCCAGCCGCGGATCGCGTGGGCCACGGCGAGGAAGCGCTTGTCGAGGGCCGTGCGGCGCCGTACGCCGGCCTCGGCCTCCTCGACCGCGTCGGCGAGCTCCTCGTACGCCTCGACGATCAGGGCGGTGAGCAGCTCGTCGCGGCTGGGGAAGTAGCGGTAGACCGCGGAGGAGACCAGGCCGACCTCCCGCGCGATCTGCCGGACCGACAGGGCGGCCGGGCCGACCTCGGCGAGCTGGGCGCGGGCACGGTCGAGGATCGCACGGGTCTGCTCGGCGCGGTTCTCGGCGCGGGACAAGGGAGGCATGAGCACATGGTGCCACAAAACGAGAGCGGTGCTCTTGCTTTTGGTGGCCGGTCGTGCCAGTCTGGTGAAACAGAGAGCGGTGCTCTCACATTCGAGCTTCAGGAGGAACCATGTCCGATCTCCACGTCATCGTCGGCGCCGGCCCCGTCGGCCGCGCCACCGCCCTCGAGCTGGCTGCGGCCGGCCATCAGGTGCTCCTCGTCAGCCGGTCCGGCAGCGGCCCCGACCTTGACGGCGTACGCCGCGAGGCGGCGGACGCCGCTGACGCCGGCCGGCTGACCGAGCTGGCCGCGGGGGCGGTGGCGATCTACAACTGCGTCAACCCCGCCGACTACACGGTGTGGTCGACCTTCTGGCCGCCGGTGGCCGAGGCGTTCCTGGTCGCCGCGGAGCGCACTGGCGCCGTCCTCGTGACGGCCTCCTGCCTCTACGGCTACGGACCCGTCGACGCTCCCATGGTCGAGGACCTGCCCGACGCGGCGACCACCAAGAAGGCGCGGATCCGGGCGGGCATGTGGGCCGAGGCGCAGGCACGCCACGAGGCCGGTCGGATCCGGGCGGTCGAGGTGCGCGGGTCCGACTACATGGGTCCGGGCGTCGCTGTCGAGGCCGGGCACATCGCCCGGGTGGCGCCGGCGGCGCTGGCCGGCAAGACCGTGCGGGTCATGGGCCGGCCCGACGTGCTGCACTCATTCACGGACGTGCGCGACATGGCACGCGCCCTGGTGGCCGTGGCCGCGGCACCGCAGGCCTGGGGTCGGGTCTGGCACGCACCGACCAACGCACCGGTCACCCAGGCGCAGGCCCTGGCCGACGTGTGCGCGGCGGCCGGCCGGGAGCCGGTGTCGGTCAAGGCCATGCCGAGGGCGGTCCTCGGCATCGGCGGGATGCTGGTGCCGGCCCTGCGCGAGATGCGGGAGACCGCCTACCAGTTCGAGCGGCCCTACGTCCTGGACTCCACGGCGATCGAGCGCGAGCTCGGCCTGACGCCGACCCCGTGGGACGAGGTGTGCCGGGCCACGGCCGTCAACGCCGACCCGAGCCTCGCCCCGGCCCTGGCTCAGGCGGCGACGGTCGAGAGCCCGGTGCGCACCAGGTCGGCGTAGCGCCCGCCACGCAGCAGCAGCTCCTCGTGGGTGCCGAGCTCGACCACGTGGCCGGCCGAGAGCACCGCGATCTGGTCGGCGTTGCGGACGGTGGAGAGCCGGTGGGCGATGGTGATCGTCGTCCGGCCCTCGGCCATCTCGTCGAGCGCCGCCTGGACCTCACGCTCGGTCTCGTTGTCCAGGGCGCTGGTCGCCTCGTCGAGCACCAGGATCCGCGGGTTGCGCAGCAGGGTGCGGGCGATGGCCAGCCGCTGCTTCTCACCACCGGAGAACCGGTGGCCCCGGGAGCCGACCATGGTGTCGTAGCCCTGGGGGAGTGCCGTGATGACGTCGTGGATGCGGGCGGCCCGGGCGGCGGCCTCGATCTCGGCGTCGGTGGCGTCAGGCTTCGCATGGAGCAGGTTGTCCTTGACCGTGGCGTGCAGCAGGTAGGTCTCCTGGGTGACGACGCCGACGGTGGCGGCGAGGTCGTCGAGCGTCAGGTCGCGCACGTCGACGCCGTCGATGCGCACCGCACCGGTGCTCGGGTCGTGCAGCCGCGCGACGAGGGACGCGAGCGTGGTCTTGCCGCTGCCGGTCTCGCCCACCAGGGCGAGCGAGCCGCCGGCCGGCACGGCGAGGTCGATGTCGTGGAGCACGGTCGCGTCGCCGTACCCGAAGTCGACGTGGTCGAAGCGGACCTCGCCGCGGACCTGGCCGAGCCGCACCGGGTGGGCCGGGTCGTCGATCTCGACCGGGAGGTCCTGGTACTCGAAGATCCGGCTGAAGAGGGCCAGCGACGCGGTGACGTCGGCCTGGACGCCGAGCAGGCCCATCAGCGGACGGAAGAGCGCGCTCTGCAGGGCGACGAAGGCGACCAGGGTGCCGATGGTCATCCCGCCTGACGTCGCCGGCAGGCCGGCGGCCAGGTAGAGGACGGCGGGGACGGCGGCGAAGACGATGTTCATGGTCGCCATCCGCCAGCGGCCAGCGAGCTGCGAGCGGACCTCGAGGTCCACGAGCTCGGCCGAGGTCCGCTCGAAGCGGCGGGCCAGCGTGGGCGCGGCGCCGAGGGTCTTGGTGAGCTGGATGCCGCTGATCGACAGGCCCTCCTCGACCTGCACGTGCAGGTCGGCGAGCTTGGCCTGGCGGGCCGCCGTCACGGCGTAGCGCATCTTGGCGACCTGGCGGGTCAGGATGATGGCCGGGGGGAGCACGACGAGGGTCACCAGCGCGAGCTGCCAGCTGAGCAGCAGCATCGCGACCACGGTGCCGACCACGGTGGTCAGGTTGGCGGCGATCGACGTGGCGGTCGACGTGACGACTGACTGCATGCTGCCGATGTCGTTGACCACGCGCGACTGGATCTCGCCGCCACGGGTGCGGGTGAAGAAGCCGACGGACTGGCGCTGCAGGTGGCCGAAGAGGTCGGAGCGCAGTCGGTGCATGACGCGCTGGCCGACGGTGGTGGACTGCCAGGTCTGGACGACGCCGATCGTGGACGACGCGACGGCGATGCCGACCATGAGCAGCACGCAGGTCAGGAGCAGGGGGACGTCCTGCTGGGGGATCGCGTCGTCGATGACGCGCTTGATCAGGAAGGGCTGGGCCAGGCCGATCAGCGAGCTGGCGACGATCAGCACGACGACGAGCGCCAGGCGCGCACGGTGCGGCGCGAAGAGGCGACCGATCCGGCGCAGGGACACGGGGGCGTCGGCGAGCTGGGCCCTGTCGGCCGCTCGGGTCTCGGGGTTGCTGCTGGCTCCGGGGCGGCCTCCGCGGCCGCGGCTCATGGGCTCCGCCATGCGCTCACCTCTCTCAGGATGGGGATGAGGTCATATGCTGAGGTTACCTCATGATGAGGGAACGTCGGCATTGGCTAGGATGTTCCCGTGAACCAGGACCAGACCCCCGGTGACTCGACCAGCGACCTGCTGATGCAGGCCGCCCGGTCGATGCGGCGCTCCTTCGGCGAGGTGATGGCCGAGTACGACGTGACCCCCAGCCAGGCGCGCGCCCTCCGGGTCGTCGCCGAGCTGGAGCCGGTGCGGCTCTCGGTGCTGGCCGAGCGTCTGCGGATCGCCGCCCGCTCGGCGACCGAGGTGGTCGACGCGCTCGAGGAGCGGTCGCTCGTGGCGCGCCAGCCCGACCCGGCGGACCGGCGCGCGACCAGCGTCGTCCAGACGGAGGCCGGCACCCGGCTGCGTGAGCTGCTGGACGAGGCCCGTCGTACGGCGACCGAGCGGCGGCTGTCGGTGCTCAGCGACTCCGACCGGGCCGAGCTCGACCGGATCCTGCGCCTCGTCGTCGCTCAGGAGTAGCGGTGGCTCTTGGCCGCGTGGCCGGCCTCGCGGGTGCAGGTGCGCCCGTTCATGGAGCGGTGGCCGCACAGGCCGTCCGTCTCCGCCTCGGCCGCCGACTCCACGGGCACAGACTTCGCCGGCTTGGCCGGCTTGGCCGCAGGCTTGCTCGCCGAGGAGGTCTCGGGCTTGGGCCGGGCCTGGGGCTGACCGGCGCGCGCGGCCGCCGATCGTGCGTACTTGGCCTCGCGCATCGCGCGCAGCTCGTCGGTCTTGCTCATCGTTCGATCACCTGATCAACCTATGTCACGGCACCGACATCCATCGACACGCGACGGTGTTCACTAGGGGCAGTCGGACTGACTCGGCATGTCCGGGCTGACGTTGTCGCAGACCGTGGTGTCGAACGTGCCCTGCGTCGCCCCACCCATGAGGAAGACGATGGCCACCACGCCGCCGGCGCAGCCCGACCAGAGGGAGCCGATCAGCCCGGTGACGAAGCCGGCCGTGGCCAGGCCGCGGCCCCCGAGCCGGCCCTGCGACCTGTCGATCTCACGGGTGGCCCGTCGCGCGGTGATGATCGCCGGGATGCCCGTGAAGAGGCCGCAGAGGAGCAGCGACAGGATGCCGAGGACGAGCGACGTAGTGGCTCCGCTCGCGGTGGGTGGTACGCCGCCGGGGCTGATCGGCCGTCCGAGCGGCAGCGTGTGCTGGGTCCAGACGGAGCCGTCCCAGTAGCGCTGCTGCATCGGGCTCTGAGGGTCCGTGAACCAGCCCGGGGTCGGTGGATTCGTCACGAGTTCGCGTCTCCTGCTCGAGTGGGTGCTGCACGAGGGTGCCGGCGGCAGTAGACCCCGTCCCCGCCGGACGGCGCCGGGGAACTGCGAAAGGCTGGCCGAACGGACGACGCAGCGTGCTCAGCCGCCCGCGTGCACGCCGTACGGCACCGGTGCGGGAACCGACCCGGTGCCCCAGGTGCTCGTATAGGTAGAGGGCCACCGAGCGAAGGATCATCGTGAAGCCAGACGAGGACGACTACCGGGCGTTCGTGGACGCGCGCTACGCCCGTCTGGTCCGGGCGGCCGTCCTCTTCGGCTGCGGTGAGCACGACGCCGAGGACGCGGTCCAGGAGGCGCTCGTGCGCTGCTACGGCGCGTGGGGCCGGGTCTCCGCGGCGGACGACCGCGACGCCTACGTCTACCGGGTGCTGGTCAACGGCATCTCGCGCAGCCGACGCCGCCGGTGGCGCGGAGAGATCCCGTACCAGGACCTTCCCGAGCCACCGCCCACGGACGATCCGGCCACCGAGGTCTCGCTGAGCCAGAGCATCCGGGCCTCGCTCGGGCGGCTGGGCCACGACCAGCGCCAGGTGCTGGTGCTCCGCTACTTCGCCGACCTCACCGAGACCCAGATCGCCTCCGTCCTCGGGATTGCTCCCGGGACGGTCAAGAGCAGAGCCGCGCGCGCCATCGCCGCGCTGTCGGAGGACACGTCGCTCAGTGACCTCATCACCCGCACGCACGAGGAGAAGTGATGATCGACGAACGTGAGGTTGCCCAGCTGCTGCGTGCAGCGACCGACGACATCGGCGTACCAGCGGCGCCGGCACGCGAGCTGGCCGCCGCCGGCGGCCGGCGGCGCCGTCGCCGCTGGGTCGCGACGAGCCTGGCGACGGCAACGGCCGTGGCCGCCGTCGCGGTGGCCGTGCCGGTGGTCCTGACCTCCGAGCGGCCGGACCGCACCGACCCGCCGGTGGGCTCGCCCACGACCGCGCCGGGAGCCTCGTGCGTCGATCCGGTGCCCACCCGCGTGCTGCCGAGCTGGGCCCGCACCGGCTTCTCCGACCCGCGCCCACGGATGCCGTACGTGCTCGGCGACGACGGCCACATCGCCGCGATCCTCTTCGCCGCACCGCTGACGTCGCCGCCGTCTCCCGGCCAGGGCAACAAGATCCTGTGGGTCTCCCGCGTCGACCAGGCCTCGTCGCTGCGCATCAGCGCGACGCTGGGGGACGGTACGGCGAGCGCCACCCGGGTGGTCCAGGGCGGTCCCGGCCCCTCGATCATCGACCTGCCGGAGCCGGGCTGCTGGCACCTGACGCTGCGGTGGGGCGACAGCTCCGACACGCTCGACCTCGCCTACGTGGCTCCCTGACCGGGCACGCCCACCGGTATCCACAGCGACGTCCCCGGACTCCTCCCACCATGGAGACCGGGATCCAGGGGCGACGCCCATGACGCTCGTCGACAGCGACGCCGCCGTGGCCGCAGCCCTGCAGGCGCTCGGCGTACGTCGGGGCGCCGTCGTGTACGTCGACCGGGCCGTTCGCGAGGCCGGAGTGGTCGCGCTCGGCGCTGAGTCGCACCGGGTCACCGGTCCGTCGCTGCTCGTCTTCCGCGACGAGATGCCCGGGGCGAACTGGATGCACCCGTGCACCTACGCCCTGGTCGACCTCGACTCGGGCGAGCTGCTGCGCACCGTCCCCAGTGATCGTCCGCCGGCCTTCGGCCGGCTGCCGGACACCTGGGTGGTGGCTGCCGACCCCGACGGGATCGCCGACCTCGCACCGCACCAACCCACCTAGGAGCAGATCATGGCCACGTACCTGAGGAAGCCCAACAAGCGGGTCTTCGAGCGCGCCCGCGCCGAGGCGTTCGCCGCGATCACGCCCGAGCGGGCCGCCGCGCACCACCTCGGAGTGGTGCCGCGCGCCCTGCCCCGCGGTCACGTGCTCCGGCTGGTCGACCGGGAGATCGTGGTGCCGCACGACTCGATCGTCGTGTTCGAGGACCAGATGCCGGGCGCCAACTTCGGCCACCCGTGCCGCTACCTCTTCCACTCGCCCGAGGACGGCTCCCTGATCGGCACGGCGCACGCCGAGTTCCCGCCCGAGGTCTCCGACCGGGTGCTGCGTCCCGACTACTTCCACGAGCCGCTCCGGCAGTCCGACACCCTGCCGTCGGTGTACGGCCGGATCGACTGGGGATCGCTGCACCACTTCCCGTGGCTCGTGGACGACAACCGCTTCGCGCTGCTGTGGACCAGCCAGATCAGCAACCGCCGCCACGTCGAGGACACCGAGTTCGCCTACCGGATCCTGCGCCACAGGTTCGGCTTCAAGGCGTCGAACATCTACGTGCTCTGCTACGACGGGACGATCGGCTCGACGGACTACTCCGGCGCCGACATGGCGACCTGGGTCGGCGACGGCACGGCGTACGAGATGCAGGTCCACGCCGCGGCCACCCAGGCCAACCTCGAGTCGACGCTCGCCGAGATCAACGCCCGCATGGACGACGACAGCCTGCTCTTCGTGCACACCAACAACCACGGCTCCACGAGCGGTCTGTGCATCGACAACTCGGGCGTCGTCACGCCGTCGGAGTGGTCGACGATGCTGGACGGGATGGATGCCTTCGGCACCCTCGTGGTGACGATGGAGCAGTGCTACTCGGGCGCCTTCCTGCAGCCCACGCTCGACCACAGCCGCGCCGCGCGCACCTCCTTCGCGAGCGCCGTACCCGCCGACAAGGTGAGCGCCGGGGCCGCCCACTTCGACCAGTGGGCTCAGACCTGGTTCGAGGCCGTCCACGGCTCGACGGCGTACGGCGCGAGCCTCGCCCACCAGCCGGACGCCAACGGCAACGGGCGCGTCAGCGCCCGCGAGGCGTTCAACTACTCCGACGCGTACTTCTACCCGAACTCCTACGACGACCCGCAGTACGGCGACTCGCCGACCGGGTGTGGGGCCTCGATCTACCTGACCAAGGCACCCACCCTCGCCGACATCATCAAGGAGCTGCTCGAGCGCTACCGGGCGATCGAGAAGGTCGTGGTCAGGCACCCGATCCCGGACCCGCCGCCCGAGTGGGCCTCGAAGCTGCTCGTGTCACTCGACGCTGCCGAGGCACTGGACCAGCGGCTGGCCAAGGTCGTCGGGCGCGAGGCGGCAGCGAGGTAGGCCGGCGTCCGTCGGACCCGCGCAGCTGCCCGCTGCGCAGGTTGCTTCACGTGGCCGGTGTGCCTCGCTCGAGCCGAGCGGTCAGACGACGTCCTCGGTCAAGGTCGTGGCGGGCAGCCAGTCGGCCCCGAGGAGCTCGGCGAGGGCGGTGAGGCCGGTGGTGTCGGATCCGACCGTGTCGGATGCGGCGGCGATGCGCTCCACCATGACCCTGCCGACCTGCTCCTCGACGGTGCCCTCGGCGTACGCGATGTGCCACGGCGAGACCTGGTGGTCGCGGTGGGTGCGGCCGGTCACCTGCCGGCCGGCGATGCCGGAGAAGCGGGCCTGGTGGAAGACGCCGACCCGAGGTTCGGAGCTCGCGCGGCGGCCGTCGGTGAGGGTCTCGCCGGCGTGCAGGCTGATCGAGGCGACCGTGGTGAAGACGCAGACCTTCGCCTGCCCGGTCTGGAACCGGAGCCGCTCAGCCTCGGGGTCGAACCGGTCGCGGCCGTAGATCGTGGCCACGTCGATGCCGGAGTCACGCAGCCGATCGGCGATGGGGTCGGCGGCGGTCGCGACGAACTCGACCGAGCACGCCACCTGCCGCTCCGCCTGGACCTGCTGGGCAATCCAGTCGACCGTCGAGTCGACGCGGATGAGACCGGCCTTCTGCCGGAAGCGCAGCAGCGCGGCTCGGCCCTTCGCGATGTTGCGGCCGCGTCGGGCGAGGTCCATCTCACGGCAGAACTCGCCCCACTCCGCTTCGTACGCCGTGCGCTCGGCCGGCGTGAGTGCCACGGGCATGCCGGAGATCGGCACCGGGCCCCACGGGGCAGCGCGGTGCAGCATGGCCGGCGGCCTCTCCTCGTCGAGCCAGCCGCGGACCAGCTTGAGGTCCGCGGCCCGCCGAGCCGGATCGGCGGTCCACGTCGCGCCGTAGCGTCCCTGCTCCACCCCGACGCCGTGGCGCTCGAGGGCCGTGGCGAACGCGCCCCCGGGCTGCGTCGCAGAGGTCCACTCCTGCATCGGCTCGCCGAGCACCTGGGCATAGGCCGGGGCGAGGTAGGGCAGCTCCAGCGGTGTGTGGCCGGGGGTCGCGGTCGTCGCGATGACGAACGGCGCCTTGTCGTGCGGCCGTCCGTGACCCGAGATTCGCACCCAGTGCTTCCAGCGCTTCGTCGTCGTACGTCGCAGGGCGTGGGCCTCGTCGGCGATGATCACGTCCCACGTGTGGTCCTTGACCTTCTCCAGCCGGTCCCAGGTGATCACGACCCATTCGAGACCGCCGTCGCCCAGCGCCGCGATGGTGCGGCACCAGTGGCCGATCGTGATCGCGGCGGGCCGGTCTGCGATGACGAGCACTCGCCGCGCCTCGCGCAGGTCGCCCACCGCCGTCGCTCCGAGCACCGCGGCGATCGTCTTGCCGACGCCGGGCTCGTCGGCCAGCAGGAACTGCCGTCCGCCCGCCGCGGCGCGTGCCGCTATCGCATCAGCCGCTTCGAACTGGATCCTGCGGGGCTCGAGCTCGTCGGTCGGCTCGGGGTTGGGCGTCGGATGTCCGGGGTTGAGGGTGCTCTCGATGAACCGCCCTAGTGTGTACGGCCCCGGCGCGTAGGGCACGAGGTGCTCGGGCAGCGCGCGCCCGACGTACAGGTGGGTCCTGACGGCCGGATGCCAGGTGGCGCCGTCGACCTGCGTCGCGTACGGGACGTCGAGCACCCACAGCCGCTCGCCCGGCCCGGCGACGGGCAAGGGCCGCGGCGGCTGACGGGTCCCGCTGCGGCGCGGGGTCTGGCGGCGTCCACGCGCACCGGATCGACGAGGACTGGCCACCCCAGGACGCTACCGGGGCTTCGACCTGGAGCACGGCCGGCTCGCCCGCGTCCGTGGCAGCGCTGCCGGATCGGGCAATCTGGACCCATGATCCGATTCATGGGCGAGGACTCAGTGGACGTCCCTCTGTGGGATGAGCATGGACTCATGTTCAGCAATCGTGAGCAGTTCGAGCAGGGGCTCGGTCTACTTCTAAGCCCTGACCTGATCTCGGACATCGTGGCGTGGGCTCGTGCGTGGCCGATCGAATCGGGGGAACCTGCCCACGACGCACAGGCCGCGCGTCTTGTGCGTCGAATCAGGCGGGAACTGGGATCCAACCCTGGACTCGTCTACTGCCCGTAGGGCGCGAGCAGAGCTCAAATTGGTGGACATGGCTGGACTGAGAAGGATCCGGATCCTTCGGCACGACGAAGCGGAACGCGGCAGATGCGTACGTCTCCGAGCTCACGCCACGGACGTTGGGCGCAGTCCTGAACGGCTGCGCTCACCGTCCGCTGTCTGCGAAGTAGCGCGCGTTTCGACGGAGCCTGAACTTGGTCGATTCCCACGCGATGATCGCCGCCACGATGCCCGCGAAGAAGACCCAACTGACCTCGCGGACGAGGCTGACACCGCTCAGGACGGCGGCTGCGGCCATGTAGAGAACAAGATCCGACGCTCGCACAGACGCATACTTTTCACTGACGCGCTCGTACTCGGCGGAGGGGTCAAGAGCCACGCCGTCAATGTAGAGACCATTCTGCGCCAGCGGGCTCAAACCTGAGGCTCCGGCTCATGGACCAACTTCTCATCGGCAGGTCCGATCGAACCAGTCAGCGGCAGAAGCGTGCGTCTTCGAGCGCACGCCGCGCGGGATGTCCGGAGGGCCGCAGCGCGCGCTATCTGGGCATGAGCGTGCGTCTCCGAACGTCGCCGATAGGGTTCGCGGGTGCACCGGACGCGTCGCCTTCTTCTCGCCCTGCTTGGGGCCCTGTCGGCGGTCTTCGCCGTCGCGGGTATGTGGTTGCTGCTGCACAACCCCAGCGTCAAAAGCGTGAGCATGGGCATGTACACGTGCACTGCGCCTTACGACACTGCACTCAACGAACCAGACAATGTGCCTGGTGGCGAGCCGCCCCCGGATGCGGACCAGGTCGAGGCTGCGTGCATCGATGCGGGTGAGACCCGCTTCAAGTGGGGGGTCGCGAGCGGCGCGGGTGCCGTGTTGCTCGCTGTCGCTGCCGGGGTGCTATTCGTTCGCGGGGACGCAGCCGCCAACTGACCGCGCCAGAGCGGCAGATGAGTGCGATTCTGGTGAGCGGATCCGGCAGGTGACTGAGACCCTTCGACCCGACCTCGATGCTCGCCTACATCGCGTGGCAGTCGACTTCATCCTTCCCACTGGCCTTCGGGTTGACGAACCAGTAGCGGTCGCAGAGGACCTCGTGGAGTCGGGGTTCACGGGCGAGGCGACGGTGAAGGTTGCAGCCTTGAGCCGCGACAGTCTGGGCAACGACTCTGAGCCGCTCGTACGGGCGATGCTCTCTGAACACCGCATCGACGTGCCGGTCACCCAAGACGAAGACTCGGAGTACCGGGTCCTGCTGCGCGCGTCCGGCTACTGGAACCTCGCAATCCACTTCTTCGAGGGGCCGTTCTACGCTCGGATTCCCGCGTGGGACGACCAAGGTCCCCTCGACCGTGCCCTCGTCACCATGCTGGATCAGCGCGATCATCTGACCACGCCCGACGACCGCGATGCCGTCGAGCGGGAGATGCGCGCTGTGGTGCGGAACCACGTCGCTGCACTTTGACTGAACCACCGGTCATCGGCTTGAGCGCACGTCTCTGTGACACCAGACGCCACGGCTCGCATGACCTCTGTCAGCGGTCGCCATTGTCGCGTGCCTCGTCCCCGTGTCGGCCGTATGCCACCCACTTCCCGCTTCCAGGTTCGGGCAGGTCAGGCTCCGGCAGAGTCTCGGTCGTGGATGGCTCCAGGCCGTAGTCGGCGTAGACCGCAAAGCCCTCGTGAGGCTTCATCGAAAGCAAGGTCTGCTTCACCCGGTCGAAGGCCGAGTCGACACTTCCGTGCGCGACGCTGAACATGCTCTCCCATTCAGCTGGCGTCATCACGATCACCACCGTTCGGCGCCCACCACCGGCTTGCGGGACCGACACTCGAATACGCCCCGGCGCCAGTTGTGACGCCGAGGACCATCCGTCGAGGTCTCGCACCAGACGCTGGTAGTACTTCGAAAGGTCCACATCGCCAGGATGACTGATGCGCCCTGTCATCGGCATGACCGCGCACCATCAGCGGTTTGAGGGTGCGTCCTTCGAGCCGAAGCTACGGCGGCAGATGCGTGCGTTTCACTGATGTCTGAATCGACGTCCCTGCGGTCGGGAATATGCAACGATCTCGGCTTCAGCAACTCGGAGAGTGGGAAGAATCCCTTGGGTCGCAAGAAGCGTAGAGAGACCCCTCTGCAGTCGTCCCGCGTAGACGCACGGCGAACGAAGTGAAAGGCCGGCGCGACCGAGCAGTTAGGGCACAAATTTCTCTGCTCGGCCTTGCTGTGGCCGCAACCCTGCTCAACGGCTCTGATCCGGAAGCGAGCGAGTCGACTGGCTCTACGAAAGCCGGCTTGGTCCTTCCCGGCGGGCCGCTCTCGGCGGGGCTCGAGGAAGCTATCAGTGTCGCGCCGCGGTCACATTGGCTCTTAGGATCCATTCCTATCTGCCCAGCGGACGCGACCCCGGTCGTCGTCGACGACGTCAGCGCGACGGACGGCGACCTCGATGTCGCAGCTTTCGCTGTCCGCGAGAACCCAGAACGAACCGGTGGAATCATGATCGGCGACGCGCAGGGCGACCTCTCGGAGAACGGTCTCACTGCAAGTCCCGGTATCGAACTCACGACGCCGTGCAACCGAACCGGTCGCTTCTACGAGCTTGTCCTAGACATTGCGGCGGGCAATAAGGATACGAAGTCGTCAGGTTTCGTCATCCAGTACACCGTGGGCAAGTCGCAGTCCAAACTATTCGTGCCCTTTGAGACGCACTCGTGTGCCGCACGTACATCTGACGTATGTCAAGGTCTACCGCCGCCACCGCAATAGCGGTCGAACGCGAAGTCGCCGATGGCGCGGGACGGGGCTCGAACATCACACGCCATCGCCGTAGGGGGCAACGGCGTCATCCTGCTCGAGTCGACCGGTCATCGGCACTTCTGAAGCGCACTGTCCGCGCGGCATGAACGTGCGTCTCGATGATCGGCCTGACCGGTTAGTTGTGATGCCCAGGCACGTTGTGCGATCGGGTACGGCGAACCCGTAGATGGGTGAAGGCCTCCCGGTGTGGAGTGGAGCTATCTAGGAACCGCTCCCACCCAGGAGGCCTTCGTGTCCCACGTTAATGCTGCTCTGACTCCCAGACACCGCCTGCGGCTGGCCAGGTTGAT
Organism: Nocardioides sp. URHA0020; assembly: GCF_000620705.1. Lineage (GTDB taxonomy): Bacteria > Actinomycetota > Actinomycetes > Propionibacteriales > Nocardioidaceae > Nocardioides. Next base: position 935 of record NZ_KK211172.1, on the reverse strand, counting down.
CGTTGAGGACGGTTGGCCACCGTCTCGTGCGGCTGAGTTCTTCAACGTCTCGTGGCGCACCGCGGACAAGTGGGCGAGCCGCTACCGTGACGAGGGCATCGCCGGGATGAACGACCGGTCCTCGGCCCGCCACACCCAGCACGCCAAGACACCGCCGCCGGTGGTGCGCAAGATCGTGCACCTGCGGTGGAAGCAACGCCTCGGACCGGTCCAGATCGGCGCGAAGCTCGGCATGCCAGCCTCGACCGTGCACGCGGTCCTGGTCCGCTGCCGGCTCAACCGGCTCACCTACATCGACCGGACCACCGGTGAACCAGCGCGACGCTACGAGCGGTCCCGGCCCGGGGAGCTGCTCCATGTCGACACCACGAAGTTCGGCAACATCCCCGATGGTGGCGGCTGGCGCTTCGTCGGGGTGAACCGGGGCAACGTGAACCGTCGCTCGACCCGGAACCGGACCGGGAAGAAGACCCACCGCTACGACGTGTCGATGGGGACCTGCTTCGTGCACACCGTCATCGACGACTACACCCGCCTGGCCTACGCCGAGTGCCACGACGACGAGAAGGCCGTCACCGCGGTCGGAGTCCTCTACCGAGCGATCGCGTGGTTCGCCGAACGAGGCGTCAACGTAGAGCGGGTCATGTCGGACAACGGCTCGGCCTACATCTCACACCTGTGGCGCGACACCTGCCAAGAGCTCGAGATCAAACACAAGAGAACTCGACCCCGTCGCCCGCAGACCAACGGGAAGATCGAGAGACTCCACCGCACCATGGCCGACGGCTGGGCCTACAAGAAGCTCTACACATCCGAGAACGCCCGCCGAGCGGCCCTGGCAGGATGGATCCACCAGTACAACCACCATCGGCCCCACTCAGCACTCGGCGGCCAACCACCCATCACCCGGTTGGACAACCTGGCCGGACATCACA
>NZ_KK211171.1:141142-355034 GCF_000620705.1 Nocardioides sp. URHA0020 | reverse complement strand
CGGCCCATCCGCTCGGGTCCGGGTCTGCGTTCGACGCCGGGGCCGTGGGTGGCGGCGAGGTGTTTGGGTGCGGCGAGCGCGAGGAGCATCTTCTTGAGCTCTGCTGCCTGCAGCGCGGGGAGGGTGAAGCGTCCGTGGACCTTGCCGTGCCCGTCGTCGCTCATCGTGAGCCGACATGCTTGTGCTGCTTTGGCTTCTTCTCGTTCGAGGAGGTCGGACTCGTGCTGGTCGGCGAGGTCGGGTGCGATGACCTCGAGGAGTCTGCGCCCGAGGATGGTGAGGCGCTTCGCGTCGTGCTCTTCTGCGGCGGTGACGAGGTGCTTCTCGGCCTTGGTCAGGAGTTCCGCGTCGAGGCCATCAGGCAGTGCCTTGACCGACCGGACGATCACGTCGGCCTGCTCGGGCCGCAGGTCGCCGCGTGCTAGTGAGGTCCGGACCAGTTTGTAGGTGGCCAGGTCATGGCCGAGGTGGACCGTACGTGCCGCTACCGGACGGGTCTGCCTGGTCTGGTGGGCGTACCAGTTCGCCGTGCTCGTCGCGCCGACATCGGTGCCGACCTCGACCTCGTCGGCGTGCGCGGCAACCCGGGTCTTCAGCTCCACGACCTGGGCCTCCAGTCGCGTGAGCTCGACCAGCGCCGACGCCGCTTCGGAAACGTCCATCGACCACACCGACGCATTCACCAGAGCGTCGGCAACAGCACGCATCTGCGCGGTCGCCAATGCCACCTGGTGGTGGGGTGTGGTGGTCGTGGTCATGGTTCTAGCCAAGCACTGACCACCGACAGTCAGAGGCTCAGAACCCCTGTTTCCACAGGGTTCTGGGTCACGAAGAGGTCACGATCAGTGGGGTTCATCCACACCTGCACCGACGGCCTGTGGAGGGCATCCATCAGCGTTCGAACCACGCGAAAGACCTGTCTCTAGGGGTGGTTTCGAGGCTCGGGCCTGGCGGCCCTCACACCTCAACCACCGGGACCCGCGACCGGCCTGCGGCCGCAACCCCGTGCGCGCCGTACCCGCGTATCCGGCGACCCGGAGGTCACGCTCATTGCCCTGCGTTCGCTGCGGGGGTTTCGAGGCTCGGGCCTGGCGGCCCTCGCACCTCAACCACCGGGGACCCGGGAGGCGAGCGCAACCACCGCTCGCCGTACCCGCGTAGTCGCCCTGTCGGCGGTCGAGCCGAGCCGACCCGAAGGTCACGCTCATCGCCCTGCGTTCCCTGCGGGGGTTTCGAGGCTCGGCGCTAGCGCGCCTCGCACCTCAACCAGCGGATGGACTGGCGGCCGTCGCACCTCGACCACCGGATGGACTGGCGGCCGACGCACCTCGACCAGCGGACAGTCGGCGCGTCTCCTCGACCAGCAGACACCGGGCGCGCCTCTCGACCACCACGAACGTGGAGGTCATCCACAGGGGCGGTGGAGGAGGCTGTGGAACTGGGGCCGATGTTGTGGACAACGGGAGCGGAACTGTGGAGCAGTGCGGCAGTTCCGGTGGAACCGCAGGAATGTCGGCGCCAGGTCTTGCGAAGCTCCCTCGCCAGGGCATAGAACTTCTCTCACGCCCTCCGGCAACGGGAGGCGGGACAGCTCGAAGACGAAGGTGCACACGTGACCGAACCGGCTTGCCGGGGAGGGAACGCGACGGCGAGATGACGACGCCGCCGGGGCCGGAGGCTGCGGGCGGTCGACCGGGAGCGTCATCGGTACCGGTCACCCGAAGGGCCCTTGGGACTCATACTTCCGAGGGCCCTTCACCTATTTCCGGCCGGCGTTCGCCGGACCCGGGAGTAACCGGGACACTGGTCGGGTGGAGATGTACTCGGTCGTGCACGCGGTGGTGACTCCGGTCGCGAAGGTGATCTGGCGACCGACGGTGACGGGTCTGGAGAACGTGCCGAGGACCGGGCCGGTGATCCTCGCCAGCAACCACGTCAGCTTCGCCGACTCCCTGGTCATCCCGATCGTCGCGCCGCGCAAGGTCGTCTTCCTCACCAAGTCCGACTACTTCACCGGCACCGGTCTCAAGGGCGCGGCGTCGCGCTGGTGGTTCGAGGGCATGGGGATGCTGCCGGTGGACCGTGACGACTCCAAGGCCGCGCTGGCGAGCCTCGACACGGCGCTGCAGGTGCTCGGCCGCGGCGAGGCGTTCGGGATCTACCCCGAGGGCACCCGCTCGCGCGACGGCCGGCTCTACCGCGGCCGCACCGGGGTGGCCCACCTGGCGCTGACGGCCGGCGCGAGCGTCGTACCCGTCGGCCTCACCGGCACCGAGCAGCTGCAGCCGGTCGGCGCGCGCTTCCCCAAGGTCGTGCCGGTCACCGTCACGTTCGGCCGACCGATCGAGGTCGCCGGCCGGTACGACGGGGTGCCGCTCGGCAGGGCCCGGCGCGAGGTCACCGACGAGATCATGCGCGCGATCCAGGCGATCACCGGCCAGGAGGAGGCCGGCGTCTACAACGACCGCGCGCCCGACGCCTGAGCCGCTGGCAGAGGTTGCCGGAGAAGTGGTGGTCCGTCGGCAAGGTCTGCCGTGGTCGCGGCGGCCGTGACCCCGCTTGAATCGAGGGCATGACCCGACGGATCAGGATCGGCATCGACACCGGCGGCACGTTCACGGACGTGGTCGCCTTCGACGAGGACACCGGTGAGCTGGTGACCACCAAGACCCCGTCGACGCCGAGCAACCCCGCCGACGGGTTCCTGGTCGGGATCGACAAGGTGCTCGCCCTGCTCGGCGCCACCGGGGCCGACATCGACGCGGTCAGCCACGGCACCACGGTCGCCACCAACCAGCTGCTCGAGGGCAAGGTCGACCGGCTCGGGTTCATCACCAACACCGGCTACGAGGCGATGCTCGAGATCGCCCGCCAGTCGGTGCCGGACGGCTACGGCAACTCCTACTTCTGGGTGAAGCCGGAGCGCATCGTGCCGCGCGACCGGGTCAAGGGCGTCGAGGGGCGCCTCGACGTGAACGGCGACGAGGTGCGGCCCTTCGACGAGGACGGCGCCCGGACCGTCGCCCGTTGGTTCCGGGCGCAGGGCATCAACACGCTCGGCGTCTGCTTCCTGCACGCGTACGCCAACCCGGAGCACGAGGAGCGGATGCGCGCGATCCTCGCCGAGGAGCACCCCGACGCCGTCGTGTCGCTGTCGAGCCAGGTGCTGCGCGAGTACCGCGAGTACGAGCGCGCGATGACGACCCTCGTCGACGCGGCCGTCAAGCCGCGGCTCTCGGCGTACGTCACCAACATCAAGACCCGTCTCGAGGCGCTCGACGACCGGGTCATCCCGTTCTACGTGATGAAGTCCAACGGCGGCGTCCTCTCCGCCGACGAGGTCGTGCACCAGCCGATCACCACCGTGCTCTCCGGCCCCGCGGCCGGCGCTCTCGGGGCCGCGCTGATCGCGAAGGTCGCGGGGTTCGACAAGGTGCTGACCTCCGACGGCGGCGGTACGTCGACGGACGTGTCCGTGGTGATCGACGGCGAGCCGACGCTGACGACCGAGGGCTCGGTCGGGGCCTTCCCGTCGAAGATCCCGATGATCGACGTGGTCACCGTCGGTGCCGGCGGCGGCTCGATCGCCTGGCTCTCGCCCGAGGGCACGCTCAAGGTCGGGCCGCAGTCGGCAGGCGCCGACCCGGGGCCGATCTGCTACGGCAAGGGCGGCAGCGAGGTGACCATCACCGACGCCCACGTCTTCCTCGGCCGGATCCCCCCGCACCTGCTCGGCGGGGAGATCCCGCTCGACGTCGAGGCGGCGCGCGCCGGCATCGAGGCGCTCGCCGACGAGCTCGGCATGACGCCGGAGGCGTGCGCCTCGGGCGTCCTGGAGATCTCCGCCTGGAACCAGGCCAACGCGCTGCGTCAGGTCACGGTCAAGCGCGGGCTCGACGTACGCGACTTCACGCTGACCACCTTCGGCGGCTCCGGGTCGTTGCTGCTGTGCCGGCTGGTGGACGTGCTCGGGCTGCCGGCCGTGCTGGTGCCGCCGAACCCGGGCAACGTCTCGGCGTTCGGGCTGCTGACCGTGGACGTGAAGAACGACTACGTGCGGACCCACGTCACCCTGGCCGACCAGCTGGACCCGGCCGCCGTGTCCGGCATCTTCGACGGCCTCGCCGCCCAGGCGGCCGAGGCGCTGAGCAAGGAGGGCTTCGGGGCGGACGAGCACCAGTTCGTCCGCACGGCCGACCTCCGCTACTTCGGGCAGGCCTTCGAGGTGCGGGTGCCGGTCGGGGCCGGTGAGCTCGACCCCGCCGCCGTCGCTGCCGCGTTCCACGCCGAGCACCGCGCGACGTACGGCTACGACTTCGCCACCGACCCGACCCAGCGGGTCGAGTGGGTCAACCTGCGCGTCTCCGGCATCGGGCCGATCCAGCGGCCGGAGATCATCCGAGTCGGGTCGTCCGCCTCAGGCATCTCTCCACACATGCGAGAGGCGGACGACCCGGTCAGGCAGGTCTGCTTCGACGCAGGGGAGGGGTACGTCGAGGCGCCGGTGCTGTGGCGACCCGACCTGCCCCCGGGGACGGTGGTGGCGGGCCCGGCGATCATCGAGGAGTTCGGCTCGACCGTCCCGCTGCACCCGGGCTTCACCGCCCGCGTCGACGAGTACCTCAACATCATCGTGACCCGGGACGAGAGAGAGAGCGACCGATGACCGACAGCCGCAGGGCGCCCACCCAGTTCCCGTTCGGGCACCTCACCGACGACGCCGGCGCGAGCGCCGACCCGGTCCTGGTCGAGATCGTCCAGGGGTCGCTGGCCAGCGTCGAGATGGAGGTCGAGACCGCCATCGGCCGCACCAGCCGCAGCCCGATGATCCGCGACGCCCACGACTTCCGCGCCGGCATCCACGACCGGCTGCTGCGCAAGCTCACCGGCCGCTCGTACTCCGCCCTCGTGCACCCGGTCGCCCGCGACTTCCCAATCGAGGAGATGCAGGAGGGCGACGTCTTCTTCCACAACGACGTCTACCGCTCCGAGGGCGGCATCGGGCACCTGCCCGACCTCTGCGTGACCGTCCCCGTCTTCTCCGAGGGCAGGGTGGTCGCCTTCGTCCAGGCCTTCGGCCACCACGACGACATCGGCGGCGCCGTGCCCGGCTCCATGCCCTCCAACGCCACCAGCGTCTTCGAGGAGGGCCTGATGGTCCCGCCGATCCGGCTGTGGGACGCGGGCGTGCCCAACCGGGCCGCGCTGAGCATCATGACCCGCAACTCCCGGATGCCGGAGTCGCTAGCCGCCGACCTCGACGCCGAGTGCTCGGCCTGCCTGATGGGCGCGCGCCGGCTGGGCGAGCTCTTCGACCGGTACGGCGTGGCCACGGTCGAGTCGTGCTTCGACGCGATCATCTCCCGCACGACCGAGACCTACCGCCGCGAGATCCTCAGCCAGATCCCGGTCGGGGAGTGGGTGTGGGAGGACTACGCCGAGCACGACGGCGTCGACGAGCCGATGCTGCACACCCAGCGCATCACGCTGACCCGGACGCCGGCCGACGACCCCGAGGGCGAGCGCCTGATCCTCGACTTCGGCGGCACCTCGCCGCAGGCCAAGGGGCCGATCAACCACTGCGGCGACTACAGCGACGGGGTCTTCCTCAAGAAGTGGCTGGCGCCGATCCTGCGCAACCTCGCCACCGACCCCGAGCGGATGGCCGAGCTCGACGTCAACGAGGGCATCGTGCCCCTGATCGAGATGCGCTTCCCGCCGCCGGGCACGTTGCTCACGCCGGTCTTCCCGGCGCCCACCAACGCCCGCACCTTCGTGATCCTGCGGCTGCTCGGTGTCCTCGCGGGCGTCGTCGCCAAGGCGGTCGACGGCCGGATGCCGGCCGACCAGGAGACGATCCGCTACACCGGCGTCTACGGCGAGGACCTCGAGGGCCGGCCCTACCTGATGCGCGAGGTCCTCGGCGGAGGGTCCGGCGGGCGCTACTACGCCGACGGCGAGGACACGATCCACGTCGTACCCGACTCGCGGAACCTGCCGTCGGAGTTCACCGAGGCGCGCTTCCCCTTCCGCGTCGAGTCGCTGTCGCTGGCGATGGACAGCGGGGGAGCGGGTCGGTTCCGCGGCGGCCTGGGCTACGAGAAGCACATCCGGATGCTCAAGGACGGCCACTTCATGTCCATCGCGGACCGGTCGATCCTGGCCTGCTGGGGCGTGAAGGGCGGACTCGCGGGCCAGCCCTTCTCGGTCGTCATCGACGCGGGCGGGCCCCACGAGCGCGAGGTCGACGCCCTGGCCGACGCCGAGCCGGTCGCCGCCGGCGAGGTGATCCGGATCCGCACGACCGGCGGCGGCGGCTGGGGCAACCCGCTCGAGCGCGACCCGGCGCTCGTGGTGCGCGACGTGGTGTGGCGCAAGGTCTCGCCGCAGGCGGCGCTCACGTCGTACGGCGTCGTGCTGACCGGCTCGCTCGACGACGACACGCTGGCGTACGACGAGGCCGCGACGGCTGCCGAGCGCGCCGCCCGGCCCGAGCCGAGCGAGGCGTTCTTCGACCGCGGTCCGGGCTACGCCGCGCTGGCCGGCGGTGCGGCGTACGCCGAGGTCGACCTGGTGCGCTAGCCGGTCGCGTGGAAGGTTACGAGCCCCAGGACGGAGCCGGCCGCGCCGAGAGCGGCGTACGCCAGCCACCACCCCAGCGCGCTGCTGGGGGTCGGGTTGAGCCTCGGCGGGCCCGAGGTGCCCCAGGGCAGCTGCAGCCAGAGGGCGGGCGCCGCCATCAGCTCGAACACGACTCCGCAGACCAGCCAGCCCCACACGAGGTCACCGTGGAACGCGCCGAACTCGAGGAAGTTCCAGCCCAGCGACCCGAAGAGCAGCCACCACATCGGCAGCAGCAGGGTGGGGGCGGCCACGGCCGCCGCGACCGCGCTGCCCAGGAAGGCCGCGACGATCATCAGCGGGATCCCGACCGACAGCAGCGCCGCGCCCGCCGGGCACGGCTGGGAGGTGACGTAGGGGCCGCCGGACGCGCAGGAGCCGCCGAGGTCCATGACCTGACGCATGCCGAGGAAGATCCAGGTGAGGCACAGTGCCATCACGGCGACGCACCCGAAGAGCGTGGTCACCCGCCGGTAGGACACGACCGTCGTCTGCTCGAGCGCCACGGGGCTCAATGTCGCAGCCCGCGCGGCGTCCCGTGCGGGTTCGCCTAGGTTGGGCCGCATGAGACGGATCGCCGTCCTGGGCGGGCACGGCAAGACCGGACGCGCGGTCGTGGCCGCGCTGAACGACCGCGGCGCGCGCGCCGTCCCGCTCGGTCGCGCCGACCAGGCCGACCTGGCCGGGGCCCTCGACGGGTGCGACGCGGTCTACGTGATCGCGCCCAACCTCCACCCCGACGAGCCGGAGCACGTCGCGGACGCGGTGGTCGCAGCGCAGATCGCCGGAGTGCCCCGGCTGGTCTACCACTCGGTCGCGTCGCCGTACGTCCCCGCGATGCCGCACCACCTCGGCAAGGCCGAGTCCGAGGACGTCGTACGACGCTCGGGGTTGGCGTGGACGATCCTGCAGCCCGGCGCCTACCTGCAGAACCTCGACCTGACGGCGCCGGTGCGGGTGCCGTACGACGTGCACGCGGCCTTCGGCTTCCTCGACCTCGCCGACCTCGGCGCCGCCGCCGCGACGGTGCTGCTCGACGACGGCCACGTGGGCGCGACGTACGAGCTCGCGACCCGGGTGGCGACCGTCGCCGGGCTCGCGGCGGAGGCCGGGGTCACCGCGGAGCGGGTCGACGACCCCGGCACGCACCCGTGGCTGAGCGCGATGTTCGCCTACTACGACCGCCACGGACTCCCGGTCGGCACGCTCCCGTTGCGCTCGTTGCTGGGTCGGAATCCGGCCTAGCTGCTGCTCTGCGTCGGCAGCTGCGGGATCAGCCAGCCCAGGAACGCGTCCTGGCTGCGCGTCTGCAGGTAGATCCGGCCCGGTCCGGTCAGGTCGCAGACCAGACCCTCGCCGGAGAAGAACGTCGACTTCCAGTTGCCGACCTTGCGCACGTCGTACTGGATGCCGTCGGTCCACGCGACCAGGTGGCCGGTGTCGACGGTGTAGGTCTGTCCCGGCTGCAGGTCGATCGCGTGGATGGCGCCGTAGCTGGACAGCACCAGGTCGCCCCGGCCGGCGACGCGCAGCATGAAGAGCCCCTCGCTGGAGAAGAACGTCTTGCCGCCGCCCCACTTCGTGTCGACCTCGATGCCGCTCGACGAGGCCAGGAACGATCCGGAGGAGACCAGGAGCGCCCCGTCGAGCGGCCAGTGCACGATGTCGCCCGAGAGCGTCGGGGCCAGGTAGAGCTCGGCGCCGTCGGCCTGCGCGGTGAACGTGTTCATGAAGAACGACTCGCCCCCGAGCAGCGAGCGCTTCAGCCCCTTGAGCACCCCGCCCTGGGTGGAGGTCTCCATGGCGATGCCGGGCGACATCGCGAGCATCGCGCCCGACTCGGCGCGGACGGTCTCCCCGGCGGTGAGGGTGAGCTTGGCGGCGGCGTACGCCGGGCTGTAGAGGATCTCGGTCTGCATGCCCCGAGGCTAGGGCCGCTCAGAGCACCAGCTGCGCAGGCGGGCCGGTCAGCACGGTCTTGACGAAGCGGCTGGTCTCGTCGCCGAGGACCTCCTCCTCGCCCTTCTCGAGCGCCTCGATCACTTGGACCACGAGGTCGGCGGGGTCGGACTTCGGGGCGTCGACCCCGGCGGTCATGTCGGTGTCCATGTAGCCGACGTGGACGCCGACCACGAGGGTGCCGTGCTCGCGCAGCTCGCCGCGGGCGGCGTTGGTGAGCGACCACAGCGCCGCCTTCGTCGCCGCGTAGCCAGCGACCTGCGGGCTGGTCATCCAGGTCAGCGCGGAGAGGATGTTGACGACTGCGCCGCCGCCGTTGGCCGCGAGGACCGGCGCGAACGCGCGGGTGACGTTGAGGGGTCCGACCACGTTGGTCTCCAGCTCGTCCCGGAACCCGTCGAGCGAGTCGCCGGCGAGGAGCGAGCCGCTGCGCCCGATGCCGGCGTTGTTGATCACGACCGTGACGTCGCCCAGCGCGGTGGCGGCCGCGGCGACGGACTCGACGTCGGTGACGTCGAGGCGGACGGCGGTGACGCCCGGGGTGGTCACTGAGCCGGGGTCGCGCGCCCCGGCGTACACCGTGGCACCCGCCGCGACGAGCGCCTCGGCGAACGCCTTGCCGAGCCCGCGGTTGGCGCCCGTCACCAGGACGGTGGACTGGTCGATGGAGATGCTCATGGGTCTACCTCTTCTGCGGCCGTTGCGGACCGATCGGTCCGTCATGAGGTTGCAGCCACCGGGGTGAGCCGAACATTCCCGGACCGGCCGTCGAATCTCGATTGCCCGGGACGGCCCGGGACGGCTCGGGACGGCTCCGGACGACTCCGGACGGGTCTGGACCGATCGGTCCGTAGAATCGGCCCATGCCTCGCCCCGCCGACCCCGCGACCCGTGACCGGATCGTCGACGCCGCCGGCAGGCTCTTCTACGCCCGCGGGATCCGGGCGGTCGGCATGGCCGAGATCGTGACCGCTGCCGGCTGCGGCAAGAACGTGCTCTACCGGCACTTCGCGAGCAAGGACGAGCTGGTCCTGGCCTACCTGCAGCGCGTGGCGGGCCAGCTGGACCCGGCCATGGACGCGGCCGTCGCCGGCCTCGACACGATGCCCAGCGCGGCGCTGGTGGCCATCACCCGGGAGGTCGCCGACCGGGCGACGGCGCGCGGCTTCCGCGGCTGCCCCTTCCGCAACTACCTGCGCGAGATGCGCGACCCGTCGGGGGCGCCGGGCAGGTTCGCCCTGACCGAGATCCGGGCGCTGCGCAGGCGGGTCGACGTACTGGTGGCCGCCCTGGGTGCCGAGGACCCCGACCTGCTGGCCGACCGCATCTGGCTGCTGATCGAGGGCCTCTACGCGAGCGCGCCGTACGGCGACCGCGGCGAGGCGGCGACGACGGCGGTGGGGCTGGTCCAGGAGCTGCTCGCCGCGGCGTAGCCGGCTCGTCGCCGGACCCGTCGGGAGCTGCGAGGTCCCGCGGGACCGGTGCCGGTCAGTCGTCCTCGAACTCCGCGAGGACGAGCAGGTCCGGCCGGGTCCCGGGGTCGATCCAGATCCGGGACACGCCGTGGCCCTGCAGCGCCTGCTCGACGGCGTCGAGGAGCGCCAGCTGGAGCGGCACGCTGATCTCAGCGTGCACGGTGAGGACTCGGCGGATGTCTGGCATGGCTCCCGAATTCTGGACTGCGGGCATGACGGGGCTGTTGCCCGGGTGTTGCCTTCTGTCAGTGGGTCAACCGGTGGGCGAGGGGATTGGTCACGGATCCGGAGAAGTTGGGTGATTCGTCACGTCGGTGAGCCACCAGGTGTGAGGACGGTGACGACGGGGCACCAACTGGACCATACCGGCGGTCGGGGGACGCGCCGGGGAGGAGAGTTGTGCCAGGTCAGGAGCTCGATCCGACCATCCAGCGCGAGCTGCGTGAGCGCCTCGCACGTCTGGACGCGCGTGAGCGGTCCGTGCTCGCGGTGCTGAGCAGCAGTGGCCCAGCACCGCGCGACACCGCGGTGGGTGACGTCGTCGCGGAGATCCGCCGCAAGCTGGAGGTCGCCTCGACCCTGGCGGCCGTGGCGGTCCACCGCCGGGCGGACGGCTCGGGCTGACACAATCGGGCCATGCCCAAGCCCCCGCTCGCCGAGGCGCTCGACCTGGAGCCGCATCCCGAGGGCGGCTGGTACCGCCGCACCTGGCGCTCGCCGGTCGACGTCGAGCTGCCCGACGGTCGGGTGCGTCCGACCGCGACGCTGATCTACTTCCTGCTGCCCGCGGGGGAGTCGTCGGCCTGGCACAAGGTCGCGTCGGACGAGCTGTGGATGGCGCACGACGGAGCGGTCACCCTCGAGCTCGGCGGCAGCGGTACGACGCCGGCGCTGACGTCGTCGGCGGTCGTCGACGCCGCGCACCCTCAGGCCCACGTGCCCGCCGGGGTCTGGCAGCGCACGGTCCCGACCGGCGCCGACGCGCTGGTCAGCTGCCTGGTCTCACCCGGGTTCGACTTCGCCGACTTCGAGCTGGAGCCGTGAGCCTCACCCTGGTGACCGGCGGCACCCGGGGGATCGGGGCCGCGATCGCGCTGCGGCTCGCGCGCGACGGACACGACCTGGTGCTCGGCCACGCCCGCGACGACCGTGCGGCCGAGGAGGCCCGCCTGGCGGTCGAGGACGCGGGCGCGCGCTGCGCCGTCGTACGCGCCGACCTGACCGACCCTGACGGCGTCGACCGGCTCTTCGCGGCCGCCGCCGAGCACGGCCGGCTCACCGGCGTCGTCAACAACGCGGGCGCCACGCTGCACGTCGGCCCGCTCGCCGAGACGCCCCCGGAGGTCATCGCGGCGACCGTCGACCTCAACCTGACCTCCGCGCTGCTCGTCGCCCGCGCCGCGGTCCGCACGCTCGGGACGTCGTACGGCGGACCGGGCGGCGTCATCGTCAACATCGGCTCCGGCGCGGCCACGCTGGGGGCGCCGGGGGAGTACGTCCAGTACGCCGCCGCGAAGGCCGGCGTCGACGCGCTGACCGTCGGCCTCGCCCAGGAGGTCGCCGCCGAGGGCATCCGGGTGGTCGGCGTGGCGCCCGGGATCGTCCGCACCACGATCCACGCCGACGCCGGTGCCCCGGGTCGGGTCGACCGGGTCGGCCCGCTGGTGCCGCTCGGGCGCGCCGGTGAGCCGCACGAGATCGCCGACGCGGTCGGCTGGCTGATGAGCGACGAGGCGTCGTACGTGACCGGCACGACGCTGCGGGTGGCCGGCGGTCGCTAGACCGGAGGTCGGTGCCGACGGGCCCGACCGTGTCCTGCTGGCAGAAGTTGCCAGCGAATCGACCCGTCCCTCGTCGGCTCCCACGGTGCTCGGGCTCCCGATGGTCACTAGGTTCGAGGCATGAGGGTCCTGCTCGCGCTCGGTGGCAACGCCATGACCGCAGCCGACGGGCGGGTCCGTCCGGAGGACCAGATCGCGGCCGCCGACGTGGCGATGGCCGCGGTGGCCGACCTGCTCGCGCACGACGTCGACGTCGTGGTCACCCACGGCAACGGGCCGCAGGTCGGCAACCTGCTGGTCAAGAACGAGATCGCCGCCTCCGTCGTACCCCCCGTCCCGCTGGACTGGTGCGGGGCCCAGACCCAGGCCACCCTCGGCTTCGTCCTGATGAACGCGCTCGACGCCGAGCTCGGCCGCCGCGGCGTGGACCGGCGTACGGCGACCGTCGTGACCCGGACCCTCGTGGACGCCTCCGACGCCGGCTTCGCCCGGCCCACCAAGCCCATCGGGCGCTACCTGCCGGCCGCGGACGCCGCCGTGCTCGTGGAGCACGGCGAGACCTGGGAGGACCGCGGCGAGAAGGGCTGGCGCCGGGTCGTCGCGTCGCCCGCACCGGTGCGCATCATCGACGCGCCGGCGGTGCAGGCACTGGTGGCGGCCGGCTTCGTGGTCATCGCCAACGGGGGCGGGGGGATCCCGGTCGTCATCGAGCCCGACGGCTCCCTGCGCGGCGTCGAGGCCGTCATCGACAAGGACCTCGGCGCGGCCCTGCTGGCCGAGTCGGTCGAGGCCGACGTGCTCGTGATCGGCACCGACGTCCCGCACGCCGTCCTGCACTTCGGTACGCCGCAGGCGCGCGACGTCGGCGTCGTGACGGCCGCCGAGCTGCGCGCGTACGCCGCCGAGGGCCACTTCGCCAGCGGGTCGATGGGCCCGAAGGTCGACGCCGCCTGCCGCTTCGTCGAGGGCGGCGGCTCCCGTGCCGTGATCACCGATCTTGCTCATCTCGCCGAGGCGGTGACCGGCGCGGCCGGGACCGTCGTCGTACCCAACTAACCGAAGGAACCCAGATGCCTGACGCGATCGAAGTACGCAAGGTCCCGATCCACTCCGTCGCCGACGCCAGCGAGCTCGCGAAGCTGATCGACGACGGCGTGATGGCGGCCGACCGGGTGATCGCGATCATCGGCAAGACCGAGGGCAACGGCGGCGTGAACGACTACACGCGGATCATCTCCGACCGGGCGTTCCGCGAGGTGCTGATCGAGAAGGGCGCCCCCGCCGAGCAGGTCAAGCAGATCCCGATCGTCTGGTCGGGCGGCACCGACGGCGTGATCAGCCCGCACGCGACGATCTTCGCGACCACGGACGCGGAGCCGGTCGACGAGCCGCGGCTGACGGTGGGCTTCGCGATGAGCGAGGTGCTGCTCCCCGAGGACATCGGCCGGGTCGCGATGGTCAGCAAGGTCGCCGACGCGGTCAAGGTCGCGATGGAGCGCGCCGGCATCACCGACGTGGCCGACGTGCACTACGTGCAGACCAAGACCCCGCTGCTGACCGTCCACACCATCCGCGACGCGAAGTCGCGCGGCAAGACGGTCTGGACCGAGCACACCCACGAGTCGATGGACCTCTCCAACGGCACCACCGCGCTCGGCATCGCCGTCGCGCTCGGTGAGATCGAGATGCCGACCGACGCCGACGTCATGCACGACCGGTCGCTCTTCTCGGCCGTCGCGTCCTGCTCCTCGGGCGTGGAGCTCGACCAGGCACAGGTCGTCGTGGTCGGCAACGCCACCGGTGTCGGCGGCCGCTACCGCGTCGGCCACTCGGTGATGAAGGACGCCCTCGACGCCGACGGCATCTGGGCCGCCATCAAGGACGCCGGGCTCGACCTGCCGGAGCGCCCCCGCACCGCCGACCTCGACGGGCGCCTGGTCAACGTGTTCCTCAAGTGCGAGGTCTCCCAGGACGGCCAGGTCCGCGGACGCCGCAACGCCATGCTCGACGACTCCGACGTGCACTGGCACCGCCAGATCAAGGCCGCCGTCGGTGGCGTCACCGCCGCCGTCACCGGTGACCCGGCCGTGTTCGTGTCCGTCTCCGCCGCCCACCAGGGTCCCGATGGCGGCGGTCCTGTGGCCGCGATCGTCGATCTGGGCTGACGGAGCGGATTCACCGCCTACCCGGTGAATCTCCGGGTTCCTGTACCGAACTTCGTCCAGGAACCCGGAGATTCGTCCAGGAACCCCGGCCTCACGGCGCGATCACCAGCCGGCTGATCAGGCCCCGATCGTCGAAGGTGAAGGCGAACCCGAGCAGCACCGGGCTGCCCGGGAAGTCGCCGGAGATCTCGGTCGTCGCGACGTGCGACCCGGTGGACGTGTCGGCGACCGCGCGTACGCCGTACGACACCCCCGGCACGCTGCGTCGCCACGCGCGTACGCCGTCGATGCCCACGTGGGTCTGCCCGTCGTCCTCGACCACGGCGTCCGGCGCGAACTGCGCGACGTACGGCTCGAGCTCGGGCCGGGCGGCGAGGGCGAAGTAGTGGTCGATGCGTTCGGTGGGAGTGGGCATCACCTCAGCTTGCCACCGGCCTCCGACAGTCGTTCGTCGGTCGGTTTCACCGGTGCACCGGTGAAACCGCCACTTCTCAGGCGTTGCAACGCCCGAGAAGTGACGGCTCTGCCCGAAGAGTCAGCCGCCGCCGGGGCCAGCACCGCCCCGGAAGCCCGAGCAGGCAGCCAGGAGCGGCTCAGGAGTCCAACCACTCCCGGATCGACTGGTCGTGCTGCCCGAGCGTGGGCGGCGCGAGGTGCGTGGAGCGCCCACCGGAGTAGGGGTTGTCGTCGAAGCGGATCGGCGAGCCCGGCAGCTTCAGCTCGCCCTGCGTCGCGTGCTCGACCGAGAGCAGCAGCCCCTGCGAGAGCACCTGGTCCCAGCTGTAGACGTCGTCCATCGACCGCACCTTGCCCGACGGCACCCCGGCCTCGGCCAGCGCGGCCAGCCAGTGCTCCGCGGGCTCGGACCCGAAGAGCGACTCGATCCGCGCCACCAGGGCGTCCCGGTTGGCCACCCGCAGGGCGTTGGTCGCGAACTCCGGCTCGGCCGGGTCCCACCCGAAGGCGCCGCACAGCGCGCGCCACAGGCCCTCGGAGCCGCAGGCGATCTGCACCGGGGCGCTCGCGGTCGCGAACATGCCGTACGGCGCGATCGACGGGTGGTGGTCACCGGCCAGCCCGGGCACCTCGCCGGCGACGGTCCACCGGGTGCCCTGGAAGGCGTGCACGCCGACCATCCCCGCGAGCAGCGAGGTGCGTACGACGCGCCCCAGGCCGGTCCGCGAACGCTCGTGCAGGGCGGCCACGACGCCGTACGCCCCGTTCATGCCGGCGATCAGGTCGGCGATCGGGACGCCCACCTTCGTCGGCTGCTCGGTGCCGGTGATCGACATGATCCCGCCCTCGCCCTGCGCGATCTGGTCGTAGCCGGCACGCTTCGCCTCGGGGCCGTCGTGGCCGAAGCCGGTGATCGACAGCACGATCAGGCCGGGGTTGAGCTCGTGCAGCCGCGAGACCGGGAAGCCGAGCCGGTCGAGCACGCCGACGCGGAAGTTCTCCATCAGCACGTCGGCCCGCTCCACCAGCCGGGCCAGGACGTCGCGGTCCTCCTCGGTCTTGAGGTCGAGGACCAGCGACTCCTTGTTGCGGTTGGCCGACATGAAGTACGTCGACTCGCGCTCGTCGTCCTCGCCGATGAACGGCGGCCCCCACCCGCGGGTGTCGTCGCCGGTCGGCGACTCGATCTTGATCACCCGGGCGCCCATGTCGCCGAGCATCATGGCGGCGTGCGGACCCGCGAGCGCGCGGGTCAGGTCGAGGACGATCAGGTCGGACAGCGGGCCGTCGGTCATACCTGGCACGCTACCCAGCGGCGGGCGCTCGTCCTACGGCGAGAGGTGACAACCCGGCACGGCTACGACTGCCACATCCATTCCATCTCCGTGACGGCCCGCTCGCGCGTCGGCGCCCCGACGAGCTCCTGGACGACGTACAGGCTGGCGTCGACGCCGGCCGACACCCCGGCCGAGGTGACGATCCGCTCGCTGCTGCGCACGAACCGCTGGCCGCGCACGACCTGCGTCGTCGGCGACAGGGTGGCGAGCTCGTCGAACGCGTCGTGGTGGGTCGTCGCCGACCTGCGCTCGAGCAGCCCGGCCGCACCCAGCAGCAGCGCGCCCGTGCACACCGACAGGAGCACCTCCACCTCGGCCGCGCGCTCGCGCAGCCACGCCAGCAGCCGCTCGTCGTGCAGCAGCAGCCGGGTGCCGGCGCCACCGGGGATGACGAGCACGTCGGGCGGCGGCGCGTCGTCGAGCGAGTACGTCGGCTGCACCGTGAACCCGCCACGGCCGACCGCAGGCGCGCCGGTCAGGCCGACCGAGAAGACCGAGAACGGCGTGTCCTCGCCCAGCTCGCCGGCGACGTTGAACACCTCGTACGGGCCGGCGAAGTCGAGGACCTCGACGTCGTCGAACACCAGGACGGCGACACTGCGGTGACTGGTCATGGGGCCATTCTCCCGGGCTGTCGGCGCCGGGTGGTTGGGTACTCACATGACGACCACCCCGACGACGTACCGCCTCGTGCGGCCCGACGTCGCGGTCGACGTGCCGACGCTCGACGAGCACCAGCAGCGCGTCGTCGACCACCCGGGCGGACCGCTGCTGGTCCTGGCCGGTCCGGGCACCGGCAAGACCACGACGCTGGTCGAGACGATCGTCGACCGGATCGAGCACCGGGGGGCCCGACCCGACGAGATCCTGGCGCTGACCTTCTCGCGCAAGGCCGCCGAGCAGCTGCGCGACCGGGTGACCGCGCGCCTGGGCCGCACCATGTCGACGACTCTGAGCTCGACCTTCCACTCCTTCGCCTACGCCCTGATCCGGCGCTACGCGCCGGCCGAGCTGTACGAGGCGCCGCTGCGCCTGCTCAGCGCGCCGGAGCAGGACGTCGTCCTCCGTGAGCTGCTGACCGACCACCCGGAGTCCGTCACCTGGCCCGACTCGCTGTCCCGGGCGCTCGGCACGCGCGGCTTCGCGCGTGAGGTCCACACCGTGCTGTCCCGCGCGCGGGAGAAGGGGCTGGACGGTGCGGACCTGCGCCTGCTCGGCGAGACCGAGGGGCTGCCCGAGCTCGTGGCCGCCGGACTCTTCCTCGAGCAGTACCTCGACAGTCTCGACAGCCAGGGCGCCATCGACTACGCCGACCTGATCCGGCGCGCGACGATCGAGGCCGAGCTCCACCGCGACGAGCTGCGGGCCTCGCTGCGCCACGTGTTCGTGGACGAGTACCAGGACACCGACCCGGGTCAGGTCGCCCTCCTGCGGGCGCTCGCCGGCGACGGCCGCGATCTCACCGTCGTGGGCGACCCGCACCAGTCCATCTACGGCTTCCGCGGCGCCGAGGTTCGCGGCATCCTCGACTTCCCGAGCGAGTTCCCGCGCGCCGACGGAGCTCTCGCCGACGTGGTCGCGCTCCGCACCACCCGACGGTTCGGCCCGCGGGTGCTGGTCGCCTCGCAGCGGCTCGCCCACCGCCTCGCGCTGCCCGGCTCGATCCCCCTGGAGGCCCGCGAGGCCTTCCTCGACCCGCAGGCCGTGGCCGGTCCGCTCGGGGACGGCCGGGTGGTCGTCCGCACGTTCGACACCGAGCGCGCCGAGGCCGAGCACCTCGCCGACCTGCTCCGCCGGGCGCACCTCGAGGACGGCATCGCCTGGGACGACATGGCCGTCCTCGTCCGCTCCGGGCGGACCTCGATCCCGCCGCTGCGGCGCGCCCTCGGCGCGGCCGGCGTCCCGGTCGAGGTCGCCAGCGACGAGGTGCCGCTCGTCCGCGACCCGGCCGTGCTGCCGTTGCTCGACGGGCTCCGCGCGGTGATCAACCTCGACAACACCGATCTCGACCACGTCGACTACCTCGACCCGGCGCGTGCGGAGGCCCTGCTGCTCGGACCGCTCGGCGGCCTCGACGCCGGCGACGTACGACGCCTCGCCCGGCTGATGCGCGCGCGCGAGAAGGAGCTGGCCAAGGCCGAGGAGCGGGCGCCGCGCACGTCGCGCGAGCTGGTGCGAGCAGCGGTCATCGAGCCCGGCTGCCTCGACGGGCTCGAGGGCCCCGAGGTCGGGCGCGCCCGCGCGCTGGCGCAGCTGCTCGTCGACGGCCGCGAGGACCTCGCCGGTGGCGCCTCCGCCGAGGAGGTCCTGTGGTTGCTCTGGTCCCGCACCGGCTGGCCGGCCCGGCTGCGCCGATCGGTCGACCTCGGCGGCGGCGCGGCTCGCCGGGCCCACCGTGACCTCGACTCGATCTGCGCGCTCTTCGAGGTCGCCGCGCGGGCCGAGGAGCAGCGCGACCACGTCGGGGTCCGGACCTTCCTCGCCACCCTGGTCCAGCAGCAGATCCCCGCCGACACGCTCGCCGACCGCGGTGCCCGTGGCGCCGCCGTACGCCTGCTCACCGCGCACCGGTCCAAGGGCCTGGAGTGGCGCCTCGTGGTGGTCGCCCACGTCCAGCAGGAGGGCTGGCCCGACCTGCGCCGGCGCTCGACGCTGCTGCAGGCCGACCGGATCGGCACGGACGGCCTGGTCCCGCCGGTGTCGACCCGCGAGCTCCTGATGGAGGAGCGCCGGCTCTTCTACGTCGCGTGCACCCGGGCCCGCCAGCGGCTGGTCGTCACCGCTGTCGCGTCCGCCGAGGACGACGGTGAGCAGCCGTCGCGGTTCCTCGACGAGCTCGGCGTCACCGTCGACAAGGTGGTCGGCCGCCCGCTCCGTCCGCTTTCGATGGCGGGCCTGGTGAGCGAGCTGCGCCGCACCCTCGCCGACCCGGAGACGTCCCCACCGCTCCGCGACGCCGCCGCGCGCCGCCTCGCGCGGCTGGCGGGGGAGTCGATCGGCCAGCGCGCGCTGGTCCCCAGCGCCGACCCGGCGACCTGGTGGGGCACCCGCGCCGCCAGCCGGTCGGCGCAGCCGGTGCGCGACCCGGACCAGCCGGTGCCCGTGTCGGCCAGCGTGCTCGAGTCGCTGCTGGTCTGCCCGACCCAGTGGTTCCTCGAGCGGGAGGCCGGCGGCGTCGCCCGGTCCCACCAGTCGGCCAACCTCGGCGAGCTCCTGCACGCGCTGGCGCAGCGCGTCGCGGGCGGTGAGGTCGAGCCCGTCGTCGACGTGCTGATGGAGCACGTCGACGCGGTGTGGGACCGCCTCGACTTCCGCACCCCGTGGTCCAAGGCCCGCGAGCACGAGCGCGTCCGCGCCGCCCTGGGCCGCTTCGTGCAGTGGCACGTCGCCAACCCCCGCCAGCTGCTCGACACCGAGACCCGGTTCTCCACCGTCGTCGAGCTCGACACCGGCGAGCAGGTCCAGCTCACCGGCTACGCCGACCGGCTCGAGCTCGACGCCGAGGGCGACGTCGTCGTGGTCGACCTCAAGACCGGCCGCACCAAGCCCAGCAACAAGGCCGTGGAGAGCCACGTCCAGCTCGGTCTCTACCAGTACGCCGTCGACCACGGCGCCGTCGAGGAGCTGGTGCCCCACGCCCGCGCGGGCGGCGCCGAGCTGGTGCAGCTCGGGATGCTCGACGGGGGCCCGTCGGCGGTCGTGCAGCCCCAGTCGGTCCAGCCCGAGGACGGCGCCGACCGCGAGCTGCTCCGCGAGCGGCTCGGCCACACCGCGGCGCTGCTGCGCGCGGAGGAGTTCCCGGCGGTCGCCGGCCAGCACTGCCGCGACTGCAGCTTCGTGCCGATCTGCCCGATCAAGGGCGCGGGGTCGGTGACCTCCCAGTGAGCGGCACCGCCACCCGGCAGACCATCGCGACGCCCGACGACCTCAAGCGGGTGATGAAGACCGACTACGCGCCGAGCGAGCAGCAGTGGGCGGCCATCTCCGCGCCGCTGAGCCCGGCCGTCGTGATCGCCGGCGCCGGCTCCGGCAAGACGACGCTGATGGCCGCGCGCGTGGTCTACCTCGTGGTCACCGGGCAGGTCCGCCCCGACGAGGTGCTGGGGCTGACCTTCACCACGAAGGCCGCCAGCGAGCTGCGGCAGCGCATCCGCACCGCCCTCAGCACCGCCGGCGCGCTCGAGGAGGTCGACGAGGAGGGCGAGGACGTCCTGGAGCCGACCGTGCTGACCTACAACGCGTACGCCGCCGGCCTGCTGACCGACCACGGCCTGCGCATCGGCCACGAGCCCGACACGCGCGTGATCACCGACGCCGCGCGCTACCAGCTCGGCGCCCGCGCGGTCGACCGGTTCACCGGTGAGATCCGGCACCTCACCGACCATCCCGCGACCGCGATCCAGAACCTCCTCGCCCTCGACAGCGCGATGAGCGAGCACCTCGTCTCGGCCGAGCAGGTGCGCACGCTCGACGCCGACGCCCGCGTCCAGTTCGAGCGGGCGCTCGCCGAGGAGGTCGCCGGCAAGGCCCGCACCACCTACCGCGAGCCCGTCGAGAAGGCGATCTCCGCGATCGACCGCCGCGCCGAGCTGCTCGGGCTGGTCGGCGCCTACCGCCGGCTCAAGCGCGACCTCGGGCTGATGGACTTCTCCGACCAGATCGAGTTGGGCGCCCGGCTCGCCAGCGAGCAGCCCGACGTGGGTGCGCTCGAACGGTCGCGCTTCAAGGTGGTGCTGCTCGACGAGTACCAGGACACCTCGGTCGCGCAGGCCACCATGCTGTCGCGGCTCTTCGGTGAGGGTCACGCCGTCACCGCGGTCGGCGACCCCAACCAGGCGATCTACGGGTGGCGCGGCGCGTCGGTCTCCAACATCCTCAACTTCGCCGACACCTTCCCGGCGTCCGCAGGCCCGGTCCCGACGTACCCGCTCACCGTCAACCGCCGCTCCGACGCCCGCATCCTCGAGGTCGCCAACCGCCTCGCGGCGCCGCTCTACGACAAGTACCGCCAGGTCGAGCCGCTGGTCGCCAAGCCCGAGGCGGCCGTGGGCAGCGTGTCGCTCGGCGTCTTCGAGACGCACGCCGCCGAGCTCGACCACCTGGTGTCGGCGGTGCAGGAAGCCCACCAGGAGTCGTGGGCCGCGATCGGCGTCCTGACCCGCGACAACGCCCACGCCGAGGACGTCTTCGACGCGCTGACCGGCGCCGGCGTCCCGGTCGAGATCGTCGGCCTCTCCGGCCTGCTCCGGCTGCCCGAGGTGGCCGAGATCGTCGCGACCCTCCACCTGCTGCACGACGTCACGGCCAACGCCTCCCTGCTCACCCTGCTCACCGGTCCGCGCTGGGCGATCGGCCCGCGCGACCTGCGGCTGCTGAGCCGTCGGGCCCACGAGATCGCCGGCCGGTCCGGTCGCGGCGACGAGTCGGCGTCGATCACCGAGCACCTGCTCGACATCGCCGACGGGATCGACCCGGCCGAGATCCCGTCCCTCGACGACGCACTCTCCTCCCCGGGCGAGGCGCCGTACTCCGCCGAGGCGCTGGAGCGCTTCGCGCTGCTCGCCGGCGAGCTGAGGATGCTGCGCACGTACGTCGGCGAGCCGCTCCTCGACATCGTCCGCCGGATCATCGACACCAGCGGCACCGACGTCGAGCTCGCCTCAGCGGTCAGCCCGGCGGCGAGCGCGCGCCGCGACAACCTGGACCTGTTCGTGAAGGCGGTGGCGGAGTTCCAGGCCGTCGACGGCGACGTGACGCTGCCCGCGCTGCTCGCCTACCTCACGGCCGAGGACGACCAGGGCAACGGTCTCGACGTGGCGACCCCGACCGCCGCCGACTCGGTCAAGCTCCTGACGGTGCACCGCTCCAAGGGCCTGGAGTGGGACTCGGTGTTCCTGGTGGGGGTCGGCGAGAGCCGCTTCCCGTCCAACCGATCACGCACCCTGTGGACCTCCTCGCCGTCGATCCTGCCGGCGCCGCTGCGCGGTGACGCCGCCGACCTGCCCCAGCTGCAGGGCTGGGACAAGGCGGCCCTCGACGCCTACCGCGCCGACACCCGCGCCCACGACGCGGAGGAGGAGCTGCGGCTCGGCTACGTCGCCTTCACCCGGGCGGCGCACCACCTGTCCGTGACGTCCTACCTCTGGAGCCCGCGCGCGACGCCGTTCGGGCCGTCGTCCTACCAGGAGACGGTCCGCGACCAGCTGGTCGCGTGGGGCGAGCCGGTCGACGGCTGGCTCGACAAACCGCAGCGGGGCGACCCCAACCCGTACGCCGCCGTCGACCCGTCCCGTCCCTGGCCGGCCACCGGCATCGGCCGCGAGGCGGCGCTCCGCATCGCCGCGGCGGAGCGGGTGCGCGCCGTCGAGGTGGACCTGGCCGACGAGGGGCTCGACATGATCGACGCGGCCCGGGTCGCCGAGTGGGACGCCGAGCTCGACCGGCTGCTGGTCGAGGCGCGCCGCGACCGCAGCTCCGACATCGCCGTACCTCTCCCGAGCAGCCTGTCCGCCACCGCGCTGGGCCGGCTGCGCGAGGACCCGGACTCGTTCGCGCGCGACCTGGCCCGGCCGATGCCGCGCCCGCCCTCCTCGGCGGCCCGGTTCGGCACCCGGTTCCACGCGTGGGTGGAGGCCCGGTTCGGCCAGCAGGACCTCTTCGACTACGGCGACCTCCCCGGCCGGGGCGACGCGGGCATCGACGACGACGCCGACCTCAAGGACCTGATCGCGACCTTCGAGGCCGGGCCCTTCGCGACCCGCACGCCCCACCGGGTCGAGGCGCCGTTCGCGCTGGTGCTGGACGGCCAGGTGGTCCGCGGCCGGATCGACGCCGTGTACGCCGACGGCGACGGCTACCTGCTGGTCGACTGGAAGACCAACCGGTCGGCGAGCGCCGACCCGCTCCAGCTCGCGATCTACCGCCTGGCCTGGGCCGAGCTGCACGACGTACCCCTCGAGCAGGTGCGCGCCGCCTTCTACTACGTCCGCACCGGTGAGCTGGTCGAGCCCCCGGGGCTCCTCGGGCGCCCGGAGCTGGAGGCGCTCGTCAGCCGCCCATCCGGGTCATCCTGATCGACGCCTCCGTCGGCCACACTGTCGCAGGGGCCACGATCTCGGAGGCGGACATGGGTGTGACCACAGAGGTGCCGGAGCTGCAGTGCGACCTGGTGATGAAGGGTGGCATCACCTCCGGGGTGATCTACCCGGCGGCTCTGGTGCGCCTCGCGGAGACCTACCGCTTCCGTGGGCTGGGCGGCACGTCGGCCGGCGCCATCGGAGCGGCGGTCGGTGCGGCGGCCGAGTTCGGGCGCGAGAGCGGCGGCTTCGACGTCCTGGCCAGGCTGCCCACCAGTCTGGGCGGGGGAGCGCTCGGCGAGCTCTTCCACCCGCAGCCAGCCACCTCCGGGCTGCTGCGGCTGCTGTTCGCCTACCTGCGCTCGGGCCGGGCCGGCGTCCTGCGGGGCGCGCTGGTCGGCTTCCCGGTCGCGTCGCTGATCGGCATCGCCCCCGGGATCGCTGCCATCGTGATCGGGCTGCTGTCCGGGGGTCTCGCGGGAGTGCTGCTGGCTGTCGTGGGCGTCGCGCTGGTGCCGGCGGGCTGGCTGGTCGCCGTCGCCGTG
Source organism: Nocardioides sp. URHA0020 (assembly GCF_000620705.1). Lineage (GTDB taxonomy): Bacteria > Actinomycetota > Actinomycetes > Propionibacteriales > Nocardioidaceae > Nocardioides. The sequence goes on along the minus strand of NZ_KK211171.1, from coordinate 331,619 downwards.
CGCCTCCACCGGGTCGTGACCGTCGCCGTCCCGGCCAACCTGTTCGGCATCTGCCGCGGCCTCGGGGCCGACGGCAGGCCGGGCTTCACCGACTGGCTCGGCGACGCGATCGACGAGGCCGCCGGACTGACGTCGGACCAGCGGCCGTTGCTCTTCGGTGACCTGTGGACCGGTGCGGCGGTGCGGCCGGTGGCCGGCTTCGGAGCGCCGATCCCGGCCCACCCCGAGATCGACCTGCGGATGATCACCACCTGCCTGAGCTACGGGCGCCCCTTCGAGCTGCCGATGGACGTGCGGAGCTTCTTCTACGACGAGCAGGTGTGGCGCACGCTCTTCCCGGAGCACGTGATGGTGGCGCTCCTCGCCGGCAGTGACCCGGTGCCCGCCGACGTCGACGAGGTCACGACCGAGACGGCGTGGCTCGACCTGCTCGCCTCCCGACGTGGGCTGCGCCGCCTGCCTCCTGCCCGGTCGCTGCCGGTCATCGTCGCCACCCGGCTCTCGCTCAGCTTCCCGGGGCTGATCTCGGCGGTCCCGATGTGGGACATCGACTTCGCGGCGCCCGACACCCGTACGTCGCTCGCGTCCGCGCGCGCCGCACTGCGCGGGCGGACGCCGCCCGCGGTCGGCCCGGTCACCTTCCGAGAGGTGTGGTTCTCCGACGGCGGGCTGTGCAGCAACTTCCCGGTGCAGTTCTTCGACGGCGCGCTGCCGACCAGGCCCACCTTCGCGATCAACCTGGGCGCCTTCCCCGAGGGCCGCGTCCCCGACCCCGACCAGCGTCACAACATCGAGTACGCCCGCAACAACGACGTCATCGCGCCGACGTACTCCCCCCTCGCCACGTCGGGTCTGGGTGCCCTCACCGGCTTCGCCGGCCTCGCCTTCGACACTGCCCGCAACTGGAACGACTCCTCGCACCTGCAGTTCCCCGGCTACCGCGACCGGATCGTCAAGGTCTTCCAGACCGACCGTGAGGGCGGGCTCAACCTCGACATGCAGCAGCAGGTGATCGACGACCTGGGCGCCCGCGGCCGGGCCGCCGCGGACGCGATGGTCGAGCAGTTCGGCACGGACCACTACCGACCGCCGCACGCGACCGGGTGGGACAACCACCGGTGGGTCCGTTACCGCGCCTTCCTCGCCTGCATGCCGGCGTGGCTGGGCTCGTACGCCAACGGCCGGGCCGCACTGGGCGTCGGGCAGGACCCCCCGCCGTCGTACCCCTTCACCCGGACCGCGACCCGGACGCTGGCCGAGGAGCTCTCGGACGCGCTGGACCGGGCGGCCGCGGTGGTCGCCGCGGCCGACCCCGAGACGGTGGCGGACCTGACCGGCGTCCCCAACCCCGAGGGCGTCATCCGGCGGGTGCCGCGGACCTGACGGAGGGACCGCGCGGAGGACTAGGCGACGTCCTCGGCGCCGTGCTCGCCCAGCCAGGCGGCGACCCCGCGCGCGGCCACCCGCCCGGCCCGGTTGGCACCGATGGTGCTCGCCGACGGTCCGTAGCCGACCAGCTGCACCCGGGGGTCGGTGACCGCGGTGGTGCCGTCGAGCCGGATGCCCCCGTGCTCGGAGCGCAGGTGGAGCGGTGCGAGGTGGCCGATCGCCGGCCGGAAGCCGGTGGCCCAGAGGATCGTGTCGGCCGGCCACAGCTCGCCGGGCCCGGCGCCCGCCGACGGAGGCAGGCGTACGCCGTCGGGCTCGATGCCCGTGAACATGGGGTGCCGCTCGTACGCACCGAGCAGCGAGGCCGCTGCCTCCTGCTCGCGCAGCGCCAGCCCCGTCACGCTCACCACGCTGGCCGGTGGCAGTCCCCGGCGTACCCGCTCCTCGACCAGGGCGACCGCCTCGCGCCCGCGGTCGGGGTTGAACTCGTCGGTGCGCCACACCGGCTCGCGCCGGGTCACCCAGAGAGTGGCGGCGGCGACCGGCGCGATCTCGCCGAGGAGCTGCACCGCCGACGCCCCGCCACCCACGACGACGACCCGCCTGCCCCGGAAGTGCTCGGGTCCGGGGTAGGACACGGTGTGCAGCTGCTCGCCGCCGAAGTCGGCGCCGCCGGGGTAGAAGGGCAGGTGCGGCTGCGTCCAGGTGCCGGTCGCGTTGACCACGGTGCGGGTGGTCCAGCTGCGCTCGCCGGCGCGCACCACCAGCAGGTCACCGGCCTCGACCACCCGATCGACCCGCACCGGCCGCAGCACCGGCAGGTCGTGGGTGCGCTCGTAGTCGCCGAAGTACGCCGGCACCACCGTGTTGGCGCGCCCGTCGGGCGTGCCCGGCGGGCGGCTGTCCGGCAGCGCGGCGATCCCGTGCACGTCGTGCATCGTGAGGGAGTCCCAGCGGTGCTGCCAGGCCCCGCCCGGTGCCGCGTCCGCGTCGAGCACGACGTGGGAGATCCCGCGCCGCTTGAGGTGGTACGACGCCGACAGGCCGGCCTGGCCCGCGCCGATCACCACCGCGTCGTAGATCTCCACGCCAGGTGAACGTCGGCGACCCCCGAGGTAATCCGGGCGGCCGGTGGTTTCGAGGCTCAGGCGCCAGGGCGCCTTCGCACCTCAACCACCGAACGGTGGTTGAGGTGCGAAGGCCGCTAGGCCTGAGCCTCGAAACCGCCCGCGCCGGACACGCCCGCCGTCAGCGCGATCTCCACCATCGCCCCGAAGGTCTGCTCGCGCTCCTGCGATGTGGTCTCCTCACCGGTCACGATGTGGTCGGAGACCGTGCAGATCGCCAGGGCGCGACGGCCGTGCTTGGCGGCGAGCGTGTAGAGGGCGCTGGCCTCCATCTCGACCGCGAGCACGCCGTACTCCACCATCCGCGCCGCCAGCTCCGGTCGCGCCGGGTAGAACGAGTCGCTGCTGTAGATCAGCCCGACGTGCACGGCCTCGTCGAGTCGCCGCGCGACGGCGGCGTCGTGGGCGGCGCGCAGCAGACCGAAGTCGGCGACCGGCGCGTAGTCGAGGCCCTCGAAGCGGATCCGGTTCATCGACGAGTCGGTGCACGCACCCGACGCGATGACGATGTCGCGCACGGCGACCCGCTCGGTCATCGCACCGCAGGAGCCGACCCGGACGACCGCCTGCACGTCGTACTCCGTGAAGAGCTCGTTGGCGTAGATGGCCAGCGACGGCTGCCCCATGCCGGAGCCCTGGACGGAGACGCGATGCCCCTGCCAGGTGCCGGTGTAGCCGTACATCCCCCGCACCTCGGTGTAGCAGCGGGCGTCCTCGAGGAAGGTCTCCGCGATCCACCGGGCGCGCAGGGGGTCGCCCGGCATCAGGACGAGGGGGGCGATCTCTCCGGGCCGGGCTCCGATGTGGGTGCTCACTGGCAGGAGACTAGCCTCGGTCCACGTGACCTACGCGCACGAGCAGCTCTCCGCCAACGCCCACGACCGGGTCGCCGTACGTCGTGCGGACGACGCCTGGCTCGAGGAGCAGTGGGCCGACCCGGGCACCCGGGTCCTGGTGGTGTCCGGGACCCGGATCAAGCCGGTCGACGGCCGCATCGACTGGGTCTCGCCGGCCGATGCGCCCGACGGCCTGCGGGTGCTGCTCGGCGAGCACGACGGCCTGGCGTGGTTCGCCGTCATCGTGGACGCGGAGATCTCGAGGTCCGCGAAGGGGGAGTGGACGCCGCTGCGCGGCCTGCTGCCCTCGCTGGCCGACGGGGCCGTGGACGCCGCACCGCTGCTCCTCCACGCGCTCGGCCTGGCCGAGTGGCTCTTCGTGACTCACTACTGCCCGCGCTGCGGCGAGCCGCTCGCACCGGTGAAGTCCGGCCACGAGCTGCGGTGCGCCAACGGCCACACCCAGTTCCCGCGCACGGACCCGGCGGTGATCATGGTCGTCACCCACGGCGAGCCCGGGTCCGAGGACGAGCGCTGCCTGCTCGGGCGTCAGGCGGTCTGGCCCGAGGGGCGCTTCTCGACGCTCGCCGGCTTCTGCGAGCCGGGCGAGACTCTCGAGGACGCCGTGCGCCGGGAGGTGGCCGAGGAGGTCGGCGTCCAGGTCGGCGAGGTCGAGTACTTCGGCAACCAGCCGTGGCCGCTGCCGGCCAGCCTGATGCTGGGCATGATCGGCCGGGCCGTGTCGACCGACATCACCGTCGACGAGCACGAGATCGAGGAGGCGCGCTGGTTCACCCGCGCCGAGATGAAGGACCTGGCCGAGGCCGGCTCGGTCGTGCTCCCCGGCGGCGTCTCGATCAGCCGGTCGCTGGTCGAGCACTGGTACGGCGGCCCGCTCCCCGGAGCCTGGTGACGCTCAGGCGCTCGCGAGCTCCGCGATCTTCGCCTTGACCTGCGCGAGCGACGGGTTCGTCTGCGCGGTGCCGTCGGTGTAGACCAGCGTCGGGACCGTCTGGTTGCCGTTGTTGGCGGACTCGACGATCTGCGTCGCGCTCGGGTCCTGCTCGATGTCGACGATGTCGAACGCGATGCCTTCGCGGTCCAGCTGGCTCTTCAGCCGGTGGCAGTAGCCGCACCAGGGAGTGGTGTACATCGTGAAGGGGCTGCTCATCTGGGACTGTCGCCTCCGACGTCTAGGGTGTTGTTCGTCCGCCTGATCCAACCATCGCAGCGCAGGAGTTGTTCCCCCGGATGCCCGCCCCCGACCTGCTGTCCGCCCTCGATCCCGAGCAGCGCCAGGTCGCCGAGGCGCTCCGCGGGCCGGTCCGGGTGCTGGCGGGTGCCGGCACCGGCAAGACCCGCGCGATCACCCACCGGATCGCCCACGGGGTGGCGACCGGGGTCTACGCCCCGACGGAGGTCCTGGCGGTCACGTTCACGACCCGGGCGGCGGGCGAGATGCGGGGTCGGCTCCGTGCGCTGGGCGCCGGCGGCGTCCAGGCCAGGACCTTCCACTCCGCCGCGCTCCGGCAGCTGCGCTACTTCTGGCCGCGCGTCCAGGGCACCGAGCTGCCCAGCCTGATCGAGTCGAAGATCGGCCTGCTCGCCTCCGCCGCCAGCCGTCACCGGATCAAGCCCGACCAGGCGTCGTTGCGCGACCTGGCCTCGGAGATCGAGTGGGCCAAGGTCAGCAACGTCCACCCCGACGACTACGTCCGCATCGCCCAGGCCCGGGGCCGGGTGGTGTCGGGCCAGGATCCCGACACCGTGGCACGCGTCTTCGCGGCGTACGAGGACGTCAAGCGCGGCCAGGGCCGGATGGACATGGAGGACGTCCTGCTGCTGACGGCCGGGCTCCTCGACGAGGACGAGCGGGTCGCGGCGCAGGTGCGCCGGCAGTACAAGTGGTTCGTCGTCGACGAGTTCCAGGACGTCTCGCCGCTGCAGTGGGCACTGCTGCGGCTCTGGCTAGGCGGGCGGGACGAGCTGTGCGTGGTCGGCGACCCCGCCCAGACGATCTACTCCTTCGCCGGTGCCGACGCCCGCTACCTGCGCGACTTCCGCACCGAGTACCCCCAGGCCGCGTCGATCGAGCTGGTCCGCAACTACCGCTCGACGCCCGAGGTCGTCGACGCCGCCAACACGCTGCTCGCGGGCTCGGACAGCCGCGGCGTCGACCTGAGGGCGCAGCGGTCCTCGGGCCCGTCGGTCAGCTACACCGCCCGTCCCGACGAGGTCGCGGAGGCCGACGCGGTCGCCGCTCAGATCGCCCGGCTCCGCGACGGCGGCCGCTCGCTCGCCGAGGTCGCGGTGCTGTTCCGGATCAACGCCCAGTCCGAGTCCTTCGAGGAGGCGCTCTCGGCCCGCGGGGTGCCGTACGTCATCCGCGGCGCCGCCCGCTTCTTCGACCGGCCCGAGGTCCGTGAGGCGGTCACGCGGCTGCGCGGCGCCGCCCGCTCCGGCGAGGGCGCCGACGACGGCATCGTCACCGCGGTGACCGGCATCCTGGGCGGCATGGGCTGGAAGGCCGAGGCGCCGACCGGTCGCGGTCAGACCCGTGACCGCTGGGAGTCCTGGCAGGCGCTGGTCAACCAGGCGACCGAGTTCGCCCGCACCCCGCTCGACGGCGCCCTGCCCGACCTCAACGCCTTCGTCGACGACCTCGACCGCCGCGCCTCGGAGCAGCATGCGCCCGTCGCCGACGGCGTCACCCTCGCGACCTTCCACGCGGCCAAGGGCCTCGAGTGGGACTCGGTCTTCCTGTGCGGGCTCCAGGACGGCACCCTGCCGATCACGTACGCCGACACCCCCGCGGCGATCGAGGAGGAGCGGCGGCTGCTCTACGTCGGCATGACGCGGGCGCGGATCGACCTCTCGCTCTCCTGGTCGCTGGCGCGCAACCCCGGAGGCCGTGCCTCCCGCAAGCCGTCGCGGTTCCTCGACCCGCTGCTGCCCGACTCGGTCCGTGCCACCAGCGAGACGCCTCGCCACCGCAAGATCGCCAGCTGCCGCGAGTGCGGCCGCCCGCTGTCGACCGGTGCGGAGAAGAAGGTCGGCCGGTGCGCGGACTGCCCGGCGTCGTACGACGAGGCGTTGTTCGACCGGCTGCGCGACTGGCGCCGGGAGCGCGCGGGCGAGGAGGGCAAGCCCGCGTTCGTCGTCTTCACCGACGCGACCCTGCAGCTGATCGCCGAGCACAAGCCGAGCACGCCCGAGGCACTGCTGAGGATCAACGGGATCGGCCGCTCGAAGGTGGAGAAGTACGGCGAGGACGTGCTGACGCTCGTGAACTGAGAGCGTGGCAGAAAGTTTTTGAGAAATGGGCAGTAAATCGTTTGCCCCTTACCTGTATGAGCCGATAGTTTTCTCTCACTTGATCAGTAGCGCATCACGGTCCTGGCACGACCGGCGCACGACGAACCGAAGGAGGTGGCCCACGTGAACAGCAACAAGCTCTGGATGACGGCGACGAACCCGTCCGACTTCGGCATGCCCATGTCCGGCCACGCCTTTGGTGTGGTCACGCCGGCCACCGCTGCCCGCCGTACCTCGACGACCTCGGTCGTGCGCGAGCGGCTGGTGGATATCGCCGGCACCACGGGCGCCGTCAAGGCGGGTCTGGGCCTCGCCCAGTCCTACATCCCGGGGAACTCTGCCTGGAGACCACCGACCTGTTGACCCCAACAGCTCGGCAGCCTCCAGGCCGCGGATCCCTCACCGGGATTCGCGGCCTTTTTGTTTGCGGAAACCCAGCGTTTCCCAAGACCGCGTTCCACGACCGCACCCGGTCGCACCAGCGATCGGGCCAGCAAAGCAGAGACAAGGTCAGCAGAAGGAGGTGAAAAACATGACCATCAGTGAACTCGTCCGCACCGATGGGACTGCCGAGGTGACCTTCCAGGAGGTCACGTTGGGTCAGCTCCACGACGAGGCCGACCGCGTCGACGACGACCTGCTGCCGTGCCGGGCCAACAACCCCGAGCTCTGGTTCGCGGAGTCGCCGCACGACGTGGAGTTCGCGAAGGCACTGTGCCTGGACTGTCCCGTCCGGTCGATGTGCCTCGACGGCGCACTCGAGCGTCGCGAGCCCTGGGGCGTCTGGGGAGGCCAGCTCTTCCTCCAGGGCGTGGTGATCCCGCGCAAGCGTCCTCGGGGGCGTCCTCGCAAGAACGACGTCGCCGCCTGATCCAGCCCCCGCCCGCAGCACCGACACCCAGCACCGCAGCACCGCACCGACCACCTTCCGAGACAACGACGTCAGGACACCGACATGAACCTCAGCCACGAGGACGTGGTTCGAGCTCACGTGAGCGCTCGCCTCATCGAGGCGCAGCACGGCCGACAGGGTCGCCGCCTCGCCCGGGCGATCAGCACCAGCCGCAAGGCGGAGCAGATCGCTCAGCAGGCCCGGCTCGCCATCGCTCGCACGCTCTGAGCCCCGCCCAGATCCAGAAAGTCGACATGACCGCGATGAACACCTCCACGAACACCGACCCGAACGGACTCACCACCATGAATCTCCTCCACGAAGATCTCGCGCGCGCACAAATGTCCGCGCGCCTGGGAGAGGCGCACCAGCTCCAGCTCGGTTACCGGCTGGCCCGTGCCCGTCGACTCAGCCGCAAGGCCGAGCAGGCTGCACAGCAGGCGCGTCTGGCCCTCGCCCGAGCACTCTGATCCACCCCGGGAGCCGGGTCCGACACCTCGTCGGACCCGGCTCCCGGCGCGTCCGGGGACTACCGTGGCGGCGTGACCACCTGTGACTTCTGCGGACGCCAGGAGAGCGACGAGTCGGCGACGCTCGCCTGGACGACCTCCGTCGAGCGCGGTCGCACCCGGGTCTACTGCGTCGAGTGCTCCCGTACCCACCTGCGGGCGATGGAGGGCAAGCTCGACAGCGAGTGGTGGTGACTCAGCCGAGCGCCAGCGCGTCCCAGGCGCACCCGCAGTGCGGATGGCGGGTCCATGCCTGCCGTCGCGGCTCGAGCTCCACGTCGAGGTCGACGGTCGCCGACCAGGTCGACGGCGTCGACCCGGCGACGTAGCGCAGCGCGTCGCGGACCGCCCAGGTGATCGCCAGCGCCTCGAGGGCCGGGTCGTCGGGTGCCGCCGTACGCCCGGCCAGCTGCTCGACGACGACGCCGCGGCGCGGGTCGTGCTCCGCGAGATGCGCGTCGACGCACCGCAGGCAGGCGGTGCTCCCCGGGACGACGAACGGGCCGACACGGAAGCCGCGCGGCCCGGCACCGACGACCAGGTGGGGCCGCCCGGTCCGGACGTGGTCGTCGACCAGGTCGCGTGGCGGCTCGCCGGCAGCGACGACCATCGTCAGGTCGGCGCGGTCGGCGCGCTCGGCGAGGACGGGCCCGATCCCGGCCGCGCGCAGCAGGCGCTCGGCCTCGGCCGTCGCGCGGGCGGCGCCCGCGACCGCGACGGAGCACGACCGGCGGGGCTCCCCGGGCGGGCGCAGCATGTCGGCTCGGTGCAGGTCGCGCAGCGTCTGGTGTCCGGCCGCGGTCTCCGGCGATGGCGGCCGGCCCGCCAGCAGGTCGTCGAGCACGCGCTGCACGTCCGGCTCGTCGGGCACCACCAGGCGCCAGGGCGGGTCGACGCCGATCTGCAGGTGCTGGTCGTCGCGGCGTACGACGTGGAGGCCGGTGCGCAGGAGGCTCATCACGCCCACCTACCCGGTGGGAGCGGCCCCGGACGGTCCTCCACAGGGGAAATGACAGCGGCGTCGCCGCCGGACAGGTCCGGGGCGACGCCGCTGGGGAGCTCGTGTGGCGTGACGCGTGGAGCGTCAGGCCTTGCCGAGGATCCGGTTGAGGTTCGTGCCGCAGACGGGGCAGACGCCCTTGGCCATCTTGGTGCCCTTGTCGTTGACGCGAATCTCGCCCTCAGCCTCGCGCTTCTCCTTGCACTTCACGCAGTAGAACTCGCCGCTCCAGGTCTCCGCCATGACGGCCTCCTTGCTTTTCAATGTCTCGGTCGTCGCGGCGGGGAGATGGGGAAGACCCGCCGGAGTCCTGCGGGTTGCCGCCGGACCGTCTCAGACCCTACGACAACCGGGGCTGAGCGTGCCGGAAGCCCTCGGCGCGCCGTTCGGCGCCGGTGAACCGCATCACGGCGCGTCCGGGACCGGATGAGTACGTTGAGGCCATGCCCGAACTCACCCACCTGCGCCTCGAGCGGCCCGGCGACGGCGTCGTGCTCCTCACCCTCGACAACCCCGATCAGCGCAACGCGATGTCCGACGAGATGACCTCGTCGTGGGTCGCGGCGATCGACGAGCTGTCCGCGGACCGCTCGGTCCGAGCGGTGGTGGTGACCGGCGAGGGCTCCGCCTTCTGCTCCGGTGGCAACACCTCGTGGATCGCCAGCGAGCCGGACGCGTCGGTCGACCACCTGCGCACCCGGATGATCGCGTTCTACCGTGCGTGGCTGGCGATCCGGCGGCTCGAGGTCCCCACGATCGCCGCCGTCAACGGACCCGCGATCGGCGCCGGCCTCTGCCTCGCGCTCGCGTGCGACATCCGGTACGCCGCGGCCGGCGCCAAGCTCGGCGTGCCGTTCGTCAAGCTCGGCATGCACCCGGGCATGGCGGCGACGTACCTGCTGCCCAACGTGGTCGGCGCCGCGCACGCCCGCGAGCTGCTGCTCACCGGCCGGGTGGTCGACGCCGACGAGGCGCTGCGGCTGGGGCTGGTCTCGGGAGTGGTCGACCCGGCGTCGTTCCTCGACGAGGTGCTCGCGACCGCGGCCGGGATCGCGGCCACGGCCCCGATCGCGAGCCGGCTGACCAAGCTCGCCCTGCGCGACGGCGGCCACGCCGACGTGGAGGCCTGCCTGCAGTGGGAGGCGATGGCCCAGCCGATCACGCTGGCGACCGCGGACCTGCAGGAGGGCATCCGCGCGGCGCAGGAGAAGCGCGCCCCCGTCTTCACCGGCAGCTGAGCCGCGCGCGGGGCGACCCACCGCGACCCCAGGGAGCCGCAGGTAGAGGAGGCCCCCGAGCCGCCGGGCGGACACTTGCCTTCCCCTTGCGAGTGTCCGTCGACGGCCCGGAGGCCTCGTCTGGGCTCGACGCTAGGAGCCGGGTGCGGTCACGGTCAACGCGGACCCGCTCCCGCCTGTGGACAACGCTGTGGATAAACCTGTGGAGGAACCCCCGCACCGGTGGACGACACGCGCTCGGGGTGGGAGATGCCTGTGGACGAACCGCGGCTCCCTCGCCCCGTCGGGGCGCTGACCAGCCACAATGGCTCTCCACGGGGTGTGGAGGAAAGAAACCCGGCCACATCGAGACAGAATTTCGGGAGGACGCGGCGTGTCGGACGGCGAGGGGTACGACGGGGGCCCGGTCGCGGCCCTGCGCCGGATCGCGTTCCTGCTCGAGCGAGCGCGTGAGGACACCTACAAGGTCAAGGCCTTCCGCGGGGCGGCCGCCGCGATCCTGCCGCTGCCGACCGACGACGTGGCGCGGGCGGTGGTGGACGGGACCCTCACCGACCTGCCCGGCGTCGGAGCCAGCTCGGCGAAGGTGATCGCCCAGGCGGTGCGCGGGGAGCTCCCCGACCGGCTCGCCACCCTGGAGCGTGAGCAGGGTGGACCGCTGACGTCCGGGGGAGCCGAGCTGCGGGCCGCGCTGCGCGGCGACCTGCACTCCCACTCGGACTGGTCGGACGGCGGCTCGCCGATCGAGGAGATGGCGTTCACGGCCATGGAGCTCGGCCACGACTACCTGGTGCTCACCGACCATTCGCCCCGGCTGACCATCGCCCACGGCCTGAGCGCCGAGCGGCTCACCCGTCAGCTCGGCGTGGTGGAGGCGGTCAACGACCACCTGGGCGAGGGGTTCACGCTGCTCACGGGCATCGAGGTCGACATCCTCGACGACGGCGCGCTCGACCAGGACGACGACCTGCTGGCCCGGCTCGACGTACGGGTGGCCAGCGTGCACTCCAAGCTCAAGATGGACGCACCGGCGATGACGAAGCGGATGATCGGCGCGATCCGCAACCCACGGACCAACGTCCTGGGCCACTGCACGGGCCGGATGGTGATGGGCAACCGCGGGACCCGGCCGAGCTCGCAGTTCGACGCCAGGGCCGTCTTCGAGGCGTGCGTCGAGCACGACGTGGCCGTCGAGATCAACGCCCGCCCCGAGCGCCGGGACCCGCCGACGAGGCTGATCGAGCTGGCCCGCGACCTGGGCTGCCTCTTCTCGATCGACAGCGACGCCCACGCGCCGGGTCAGCTCGACTTCCAGGTCTACGGCTGCGAGCGCGCGGAGGAGGCCGGGATCGACGCCGACCGGATCGTCAACACGTGGTCGCGGGAGCGGCTGTTGGCGTGGGCGAACAGATAGCGTCGGCCCATGGCCAGGCCCGAGGTGGAGGTACGGCGCTCCAAGCGACGCCGCCGTACGGTGTCGGCCTATCGCGACGGTGACCGCGTCGTCGTCCTGATCCCGGCCTCCCTCTCCCGCAAGGAGGAGGCGGAGTGGGTCGAGACGATGATCGCCCGCCTCGAGAAGTCCGAGCGGCGGCGCAAGCCGAGCGATGACGACCTGATGAAGCGGGCCACCTCGCTCAGCGACCGCTACCTGGGCGGGCTCGCGCTGCCGGACTCGGTGCGGTGGGTCGACAACCAGGAGTCCCGGTGGGGCTCCTGCACACCGGGCGACCGCTCGATCCGGCTCTCGGCCCGGCTGCAGGGCATGCCGCAGTGGGTCATCGACTACGTGCTGATGCACGAGCTCGCGCACCTCTTCGAGCCCAGCCACAACGAGCAGTTCTGGGGCTGGGTGGACCGCTTCCCGCAGGCCGAGCGCGCGCAGGGCTACCTGGCCGGCTGGTCGGCGGCGGCCCGCCTCGAGCCGCCGCCGGACGACCAGGTCGACTAGCCGCCGGGCAGCAGCCCGCGCACCCGGTCGACCAGGGAGTCCTTGACCGCCTGGGTGATGGCGGCCTCGATCTGCTGGTCGAGGTCGTCCTGGTCGTCGAGGCTCTCCAGCACGCTGCGCAGGTCGAGGTCCTCGATCGCGCGGGTCAGGACGTCGTCGGTCTTCAGGGCCGCGTCGACGACCGGGTCCGGGATCGCGCGGATCGCGCGCTCGAGGAAGCTGTTGAGGTCGGCGTTGTCGAGGGCCTCGTCGACCAGGTCCGACGCCGGCGGGAGCGAGCCGTCGTCGTGCATCCGGCGTACGGCGTCGAGCAGGCCGTCGTGCAGGGCCTGGATCTCGGCGTCCGTGCGGGTGCCGGGCTGGGCGAGCTCCAGCGTCAGCGCCTCACGGCTGACGCCCAGGCGACAGGCCGCTCCGTCGACCCCGAGCAGCACCAGCCGCTCGGTCAGCCCGTCGATCCCGGCGGCACGCGACGTGACCTCGCGGGCCACGCACGGGTCGGCCGGCCGCAGCGGCTCGAAGCTCCCGCCGCCGTGGGCGACCTGGACGCCGAGGACCACGGCCACCAGGACGACGGCCGCCGCAGGCAGGGCGAGCACCCGGGCCACGCCGGTCATCGGACCCGCCTGCGGGGCGCCACCACGGTCAGTAGGGCGAGGAGCGCGAGACCGGCGCCGATGAGGAAGGAGTCCCGGAAGGCGTGGGTGGCCGCCCGCTCCAGCTGGGAGTCGAGCTCGCGCTCGAGGCGGGCGGCGGCCGGTCGGTCCCCGGCCGCGAGGTCCGCCGTCGCGAAGGCGTGCGACAGGTCGGGCACCCGTCCCTCCTGCTGCGTGAGCTCGTCGCCGAGCGCCTGCGCGATCGAGATCTTGTCGTCGGGCAGCAGCTGCGCGTCGAGCACCAACGACGCGATCGCCTCCTGGGCGGGCACCTGGGCCGCCTGCAGGTCGGCGGTGAACACCGGCGTCAGGATCGCGAGGCCCACGACGACACCGAGGTGACGGGCGCTGATCGTCCAGGCCGCATGTCTGGCCCGCGGCAGCCGCATCTCCATCGCCTGGGAGGTCAGCCGGTCCACGGTGAGCCCGAGACCGAGCCCGACCAGTGCCTGCGGAGCGATCGTCCACACCAGGTCCGCTGACGGCAGGAACGCGAGCGCGGTCAGTCCGCCGGCGATGAGGAAGCAGCCGACGGCCACCTCCACCTCCGGCGGAGGCTGCAGCAGGCGGGCGAGCGGGCGGGCGGCGAGGGCCGCGAGCGGGACGACGGACACGGTCAGGGCCGCGATCCCGGGGGACTGGCGCCAGCCCTCCACCAGGAGCAGGACGAGCAGGAACAACGCTGCCGTGAGCGCCGCCGACAGCAGGGCCAGGGTCAGGTTGGGGCGGATGGCCGGGCGATGCCGGTCCGGCTGTGGCTCCGGCGCGGCGGCGACCGCGAGCGCGGCCGGCACGGCAAGGACGGCGACGGGCACCTGCACCACGAAGATGGCCTGCCACGAGAACGCCTGCGTGAGCAGGCCGCCGGCGAACGGGCCGATCGCCGTGCCGACGACACCCGCGGTCACCCAGGCGGCGACGCCGCGACGCTCGCCGTACGCCGCGACCAGGAGCTCGAGGCACCCGACCAGCGCCAGCGCGCCGCCGAGCGCCTGCACGCACCGCGCGAGGATCAGCACGTCGATCGACTGCGCGGCCGCGCACCATGCCGAGGATCCGGCGAACACCGCGATCCCGACGGCACCGACGATCCGCGGCTGCGAGCGGGCGAAGACCACGGCGGTGGGGACGGCGGCGACGCCGAGCACCAGGTTGAAGGCGATCAGGACCCACGCGACCTGCCCGACGGACGCATCGAGGTGTCGGAGGATGTCGGGCAGCGCGAGCGTCACGACCGCGGAGTCCGCGAGCACGAGCGCCACGGTCACGGCGAGCAGAGGACCTACGACGCGGCGCACCGGACCATCTTGGACCACTCCTGCCGGATCTCGAGCGACCGGTGCGAGCCTCAGGCCAGCCGCCGGCGGGCGAGCCCGACCAGCTCGACCAGGTCGGGCTGCGGGTCCGGCAGCGCGTCGTACGCCCACCACCGCACGTCGAGCGACTCGTCGCTGACCGCGGGCGCGACCCCGGCGGGAGCGACGGCGACGAAGCGCACGTCGAGGTGGTGCACGTCCCCGGACGACCCGCAGAAGGGTACGGCGTGCTCGCTGAGCTGCACCGGCACCGGGTCGAGCCGCAGCCCGGACAGTCCGGACTCCTCGACCGCCTCGCGCCGGGCGGCACCGGAGAGCGTCTCGTCGCCCGGCTCGCAGTGGCCGCCGAGCTGGAACCACCGCTCAGCCTTGGCGTGCAAGGTCAGCAGCACCCGGTCGTGGTCGGGGCTGAGCACCAGCGTGCTCGCTGTGAGGTGGTCGGGCACGCAGGCGCGGGTCAGCCCGTCGGGGTGGGCGCGCAGGTGCTCGACGTACCTCTCCTGGAGCCGCCGCTGGGCGTCGGTCGGGGCCGACCAGTCCGTGAGCGTCGCGAGCGCGTCGTCGTGGAGGCTCACTCCTGGGAGGGGGCGGGGGCGTCGTCCGGGCCGTCGAGCAGCTTCTGCAGCTCGGCGTCGAAGTCCGCGTCGGTCAGGGCCTCCGGGGCCGAGGCGTCCTCACGGAAGCCCAGCGGGTCGTCGAGGTCGGCCGGGGTGGGCAGCAGGTCGGGGTGCATCCACACGCCGTCGCGGGCCTCGGCGCCCTGCCGGGTGCGCAGCGAGCCCCACAGGGTCGAGGCGTCACGCAGCCGGCGCGGCCGGAGCTCGAGACCGACCAGGGTCGCGAAGGTCTGCTCAGCAGGACCCCCGGCGGCCCGTCGACGACGGAAGATCTCCTGGAGCTTGGCGGCGGTCGGCATCCGCTCGGCGGTCGCCTGGCCGACGACGTCGTCGACCCATCCCTCGACCAGCGCGAGCGCGACCTCGAGCCGCTGCAGCGCGGCCTCCTGGGCGGGGGAGCGCTCGAGCTCGAACATCCCGCCCTCCATCAGCTCCTGCATCGCCTCGAGGTTGGTGGGGTCGACGCCGCGCATCTGCTCGTCGATGCGTGCCTGGATGCCCTCGGCGTTGATCTCGATGCCGCGGGCGTAGTCGGTGACCGCGCCGATGAGGTGGTCGCGCAGCCACGGCACGTGCGCGAAGAGCCGCTGGTGGGCGGCCTCGCGCAGGGCGACGTAGAGGAGCACGTCGTCGGCGCTCACGTCCAGGTCGGCGGCGAACGCATCGAGGTTGGTGGTGAGGATCGCGCCCCGACCGGGAGCCGAGAGGGGCAGGCCGATGTCGGAGACGCTGAGGACCTCGGAGGCCAGGGCGCCGAGACCCGACCCGATCTGGCCGGCGAGCATGCCGCCGACGGCCTTGCCGATGATGCCGAGCAGCGGGCCCGACATGGCCTGCGCCTCCTCGGGCAGCGCGCCGCTGAGGGCGTTGACCGACGACTCGGCGATGGGCTCGACCAGGACCTTCCACACGTCCGTGGTGCCCACGACCCACTCGGCGCGGCTCCACGCGGCCGGTGCGGTGACCCCGGACGGGAACGCCGTGGTCGCGTCGAGCCAGTGGTCGGCGAGGCGCATCGCGTCGGCGACGGCGTCCTGCTGACGCTGGCTGGGCGTCGGGTCGGGCGACTGGGCCACGGTCTTGCGGGCCAGGTCGAGCGCGAAGTCCCAGTTCACCGGGCCGTCGTGCGGCTGCATCATCGACTGGAGCTGGCCGAAGAGCTGGTTGAGGTCCGGCATCGCGCCGCCGCCACCGCCGGCGGCCGCGCCGAAGAGCTGCTCGAACGGCGTGCCCTTGAAGGGGTTCTGGCCGTCGTCGGGGGTGTCACCGGGCTTGTCGCTCATGGCTCCACGCTACTCGTGTCGTGGTCGCCTGCCCTAGGGTCGGACGCGTGACTTCCGCCGTACGCCTCGTCGACCTGCGCGAGGACCCGCTCGACGTCGCCGAGGTCGTCGCCGCCCTCGACGACGACGCCTCGGGCGGGCTGACCCTCTTCGTCGGACGGGTGCGCGACCACGACCACGGCAAGGGCGTGCTCGGGCTCGACTACACCGCCCACCCCAGCGCCCTGGACCGGCTCCGCGAGGTATGCGAGCGGGTCGCGACCGAGCACGCCGTGCAGGGGGTCGCCGCCGTCCACCGCGTCGGCAGCCTCGACATCGGCGACATCGCCGTCGTCGTCGCGACGACGTCGTCCCACCGCGGTGACGCGTTCGCGGCCTCGCGGGCGCTGATCGACACCCTCAAGGCCGAGGTGCCGATCTGGAAGCACCAGCGCTTCGGCGATGGCACCGAGGAATGGGTCGGCACTCCCTGACGGGGCGAGCCTCCCCGACCGGCACGGCCGGAGTGCCTAGCCTCGACCCGTGGAGATCCTGCTCTGGCTCGTGCCGTCGCTCGTCGTCGGGATCCTGGCCATGCTCTGGGTCGCCTGGCTCGGCCGCGAGGGGCGCGGCGAGGTCGACCGCGACGTCGCCGTACGCCGGCTCGCTGGGGCGCTCGAGCACGACGCGCGACGTCGCCGACGGCCCGCGCCGGGGTACGCCGCACCGCAGCCGGAGCGCGACCGCAGCAGCGGCATCGCCGTACGCCCGTCGCGTCGAGCGTCCTGACGACCCAGGCGGGCGGTCCGGGCGTTGGACGGGTCTGAGAGGGTTGGCGCCATGACGCAGCGGACCATTGCCGGCCTCCTGGCCGTGCCGCTGCTGATCGCGCTGTGGGTGGGCGCCGCTTTCGAGGGCCTTCCCTACGTCACGTACAAGCCCGGACTGACCGTCAACGTCCTCGGTGACAACGGTGAGGGCGCGTCGATCATCCAGATCAAGGGCAAGCCGACGTACGCCGACGACGGCGAGCTGCGGATGACCACCGTCTTCGTCTCGCAGCGCGACGCCCACAACAACGTCTTCGAGCTGATGCAGGCCTGGATCAGCCGCTCCGACGCGGTCTACCCGAAGGACGCCATCTATCCCGAGGGCGGCACCGTCGAGCAGGACCGCAAGGAGGGGCAGGCCGAGATGACCTCGTCCCAGGACGCGGCGACCGCGGCCGCCCTGACCGAGCTGGGGTACGACGTCACCGAGGCGCTCGTCTCCGGTGTCGAGAAGGGCTCGCCGGCCGACGGCAAGCTGCAGGCCGACGACGTCATCCTCAGCGTCGACGGCACGAAGGTCGCCAACTCCGACGAGCTCGTCGCCGCCGTGACCGCGGCCACCCCCGGCCAGCCGGTCGAGCTCGGCGTCCGCCGCAAGGGCAAGCCGGTCACGGTGAGCGTCACGCCACGCCAGGTCGACGGACACCCGCAGGTCGGCATCCAGGTCGGGACCACGACCACCAAGTTCCCCGTCGACGTGACGATCGCCATCGACCCCAACATCGGCGGTCCGAGCGCCGGCCTGATGTTCAGCCTCGGCATCTACGACACCCTGACCAAGGGCTCGTTGACCGACGGCCGCACGATCGCGGGCACCGGGACCATCGACGCGGCCGGCCACGTCGGCCCGATCGGCGGCATCCAGCAGAAGATCGCGGGTGCCCGCAACGACGGCGCGCAGCTCTTCATGGTGCCGCCGGACAACTGCGACGAGGCGGTCGGTGCACCCAACGGCGACATGCGTCTCGTGGAGGCTCCGACCACCCACAGCGCCCTCGAGTCGATCAAGAAGTGGGTCAAGGACCCCGACGCCAAGCTCCCCACCTGTGGGGACGATGCCTCATGAGTGAGTCCAGATGAGCGAGTACGACTCCGAGCTGCCCGGCTTCAACGACGTGGATCCGGCCCTGGCCGCGGCCGTCCTGGAGATCGAGAGCCACATCGCCGCCGACGGCTGGGACCAGCCCTCGCGGCTCTATGCGCTGGTCGACACCGCGGCGCTGGTCGCCAAGGAGCCCGCGCTCGCGGCCATGATGGGCCTGGACGAGGCGTCCGCCGCCGGCTCGATGACGCCGGTCGAGCAGGAGCTGGTCGCCCCCGGGCAGACGCTCGAGGAGTCGCTCGGATCGATCGTGTGGCCGCCCGGCGTGGCCGGCTGTGCCGCGGTGGTCGAGCGGCTGGTGCTGCCGCCGGGCGTCGACGACCAGATCCCCGAGGACCCGACGTCGGCCGAGGAGTTCGCCCGCGACCACCCGGACCGTCAGGAGGTGCGCATCGTCGCCGGGGTCACCCGCGACGGCGCGACGTACTGCGCCCTGCGGTTGCGGGCCCACGACGATGACCAGTCCGTGGTCGGCGGCGCCGACCTGGTGCCCGGGCTGCTGGAGCTGTTGAGCGCGACGCTCGAGGACGAGCCGGAGCAGGGAGAGGCAACGCATGAGTGAGCTGTTCGACGAGGAGTCCCAGGGGGCTCCGCCGCCGCAGCGCGGTTCGCGGCGCTCGCGCGCCCTGGTCATCACCGCGGTGGTGCTGGTGCTCGCGTTCCTCGGCCTGTCCACCTTCGCGTCGCTCTACACCGACCGGCTCTGGTACAAGAACGGCGGGTACGGCGAGGTCTTCACCACGCTCTTCTGGACCAAGGCCGGCCTCTTCCTCGTCTTCGGTGCGGTGATGGGCCTGGTCGTCGGCCTGAACATGTACCTCGCCTTCCGGTTCCGGCCGTTCTTCCGGCCGAGCTCACCCGAGCAGAGCGGGCTCGACCGCTACCGCGAGGCGGTGACGCCGATCCGCACCTGGCTGGTCGTCGGTGTCTCGGTCGTGCTCGGTGCCTTCGCCGGCAGCTCGGCGATCGGGGAGTGGCGCGACTTCCTGCTGTGGCGCCACGGCGTGCCCTTCGACCAGAAGGACAAGTGGTTCCACAAGGACATCGGCTTCTACGTCTTCGACCTGCCCTGGCTGCACTACCTCGTCGACTTCGCGATGGCGGTGCTCGTCGTCGCGCTGATCGCCGCCGCGGTCGTCCACTACCTGTACGGCGGGATCCGGCTGCAGGCCACCCGTGACCGTCTCTCCGGAGCGGCGCAGGTGCAGCTGTCCGTGCTCCTCGGGCTCTTCGTGTTGGCCAAGGCCGCGGACTACTGGCTGGACCGCTTCGACCTGGTCAGCCGCTCGGGCGGGCTGGGCACCGGCATGAACTACACGGGGCACAACGCGATCCTGCCGGCCAAGAACATCCTGGTCGGCATCGCGGTGATCTGCGCGGTGCTCTTCTTCGTCAACGTCTGGCGTCGCACCTGGCTGCTGCCGTCGGTCGGGCTGGCGCTGCTCGCCGTGTCGGCGATCCTGCTCGGCCTGATCTGGCCCGGCATCGTGCAGCAGTTCCAGGTCAAGCCGTCCGAGGCCGACAGGGAGGCGCCGTACATCAAGGCCAACATCGACGCCACGCGGGCGGCGTACGACATCGGTGACGTCGAGCTGACGGACTTCAACCCGACGGCCGGCCTCTCCGGGACCCTCGCCGCCCTGGACAAGACGACCTCGTCGATCCCGCTGGTGGACCCGCAGCTGGTCCCTCCGGCGTTCGAGCAGATCCAGCAGGGGCGCGCCTACTACTCCGTGAACGGCGTGCTCGACGTCGACCGCTACCCGATCGCCGGCAACGACCGTGCCCTGGTGATCGGCGCTCGCGAGCTCGACCAGACCGGCATCCCGGAGTCGGACCGCAACTGGTCCAACCTGCACACCGTCTACACCCACGGCAACGGGGTCATCGCGGCGTACGCCAACCAGCGGCCCGAGGACAACAGCGCGCAGATCGACACCAACGCCGACACGTCCGACCCGGACGCCGGCATCGTGTGGGCCCAGGGGCTGGCGTCGGACCAGGACGGTCTGGCGCGCTCGCTGCCGGGCAAGTTCGAGGACCGCATCTACTACGGCGAGCAGAGCCCGCAGTACTCCATCGTGGGCAAGCCGAGTGCTGGCGCGAAGGACGTCGAGCTCAACCTCCCGACCGGTGAGGAGGACGACCAGAACAGCACGACCTTCGACGGCAAGGGCGACGCCAGCGTGGGCAGCACGTTCAACCAGCTGATGTTCGCGGTCAAGTACGGCGAGCCGAATTTCCTGCTCTCCGGGCGGGTCTACAGCAACAGCCGGGTCCTCTTCAACCGCACCCCGCGCGAGCGGGTCGAGAAGGTCGCACCCTGGCTCACCGTCGACAGCGACCCCTACCCGGCGATCGTGGACGGCAAGATCCAGTGGATCCTCGACGGCTACACCACCACCGACCGCTACCCGAACTCGAAGAAGGACTCCTTCGACGAGATGACGGACGACTCGCTGCAGACCACGACCGGCCTGCAGACGCTGCCGACCGACGAGATCAACTACATGCGCAACGCGGTCAAGGCGACCGTCGACGCCTACACCGGCGAGGTCACGCTCTACGCCTGGGACGAGACCGACCCGATCCTGAAGACGTGGGAGTCGGCGTTCCCCGGCACGGTGCTGCCGAAGTCGGAGATCTCGGACGACCTGCTCCAGCACGTGCGCTACCCCAAGGACCTCTTCCAGGTGCAGCGCTACCAGTACGCGCGCTACCACGTGACGGACCCGGGCGACTTCTACCAGGGCAACAACCGCTGGGAGGTCCCCGAGGACCCGTACAAGGCGGGCAAGTTCCAGCCGCCGTACCGGCTGTTCGTCGACAACGCGGGGGGCTCCGACGACGCGCGCTTCTCGGTGACCTCGGTCTACGTGCCGTACAAGAAGAACAACCTGGCGTCCTTCGTCTCCGTGGACTCCGACGCCACGAGCGCCGACTACGGCAAGATCCGGGTGCTCCAGCTGCCGACGACGGGCAACCCGGTCGACGGACCGGGACAGGTGGCCAACACCTTCGCTTCCGATCCCGGCATCGCCGACCTGATCGCGCAGTTCAACCGCAGCGGTGCCGAGCCTCGCTACGGCAACCTGCTCACCCTGCCCATCGGGGAGGGGCTGATGTACGTCCAGCCCGTCTACGCGAGCCGGGCGGCGTCCGAGTCGAGCTACCCGATCCTGCGCTACGTGCTCGTGAAGTACGGCAACAACATCGGCTACGGCAACACGCTCGTGAGCGCCCTGCGCGATCTCCTCGGCGCGTCCGGTGGGGTCGTCACCGACCCGGGCGACGACGGTACGCCGACCGACCCGGGCACCGGCGGGACGGGCAGCATCAGCTCCCAGATCGAGGCCAAGCTCGCGGGCGCCGAGAAGGCCTTCAGCGACGCTCAGAAGGCCCTCGACTCCGGTGATCTGGGCGAGTACCAGAAGCAGGTCGGCCTGGCACAGCAGCTGGTCACGGACGCCGTCAGGTTGAGCTCGAGCAGCAAGGCCGGCTCCGGGTCCAAGAGCTCGCCCTCGGCCAGCCCGTCGGCGTCAGCGAGCCCGTCCTCCTGAGCCTCTCCACCCCGCATCGGCGACCCCGATTTGGCCGGCCCGCGGCCGGTCTGTAAGGTTGGTTTCACCGGCGCGGGGTGGAGCAGCTCGGTAGCTCGCTGGGCTCATAACCCAGAGGTCGCAGGTTCAAATCCTGCCCCCGCTACAGAAGCCGAAGGGCCCTCACAGTCTGACTGTGAGGGCCCTTCGCATTTGCGCAACCATCCTCAGGGACAATGCACTGATCGCGGCAGATCGGGCGCTGGTTCTCATGGCGGTGGTTGGGCCGTCGGCGTGACAGTTGAGCGCTTGTCCAGCCACGGCTACTCGAATTGGCGAGGTTGAGCGTACAAAGCGGTGCCCGGCACGCGGCGGGAAGGCTCGTCTGCCGTACCGCTCCTCGGGCAAGAGGCGGGGGAATGCTGCCCGACTGGTGCTGGTTGCCGTGTCATGATCCTTGGACTCATCGGCAGTGGAAACATCGGCAGCACGATTGCTCGGCTAGCAGTGGCCGCAGACCACGACGTAGTGCTGAGCAATCGTCGGGGTCCCGACACCCTCGCCGACCTGGTCGCCGAGCTTGGCCCCCGGGCGAGGGCGGCCACCTCGGCCGAGGCCGCAGCGGCAGGCGACCTCGTCGTGGTCACGGTGCCGCTGAAGGCGTACCGCGATGTCCCGGTCGAGCCGCTGCGGGGCAAGGTCGTGATCGATACCAACAACTACTACCCCGACCGCGATGGCCACATCGCCGAGCTCGATGACGAGTCGACAACGACCAGTGAGTTGTTGCAGGTCCACTTGCCCGACTCCTCGGTCGTCAAAGCCTTCAACAACATCTACTTCGATCACCTCGCCGTCCTGCATCGCCCCACAGGCGACCCGGAGCGCTCGGTCCTCGCGATCGCGGGGAACGACGAGACGGCCAAGGTCACGGTCACCGACTTCCTCGACTCGATCGGCTATGACGCTCTCGACGTCGGAGCGCTCGCCGAGGGTTGGCGCTACCAGCGCGACACCGCCGCCTACGTGCAGCCCTACGCCACGCCGGGAACCGACTACCCCACCTGGACGGCACGCCCCGTCACCGCCGCGATGCTTCAGGAAAGCTTGGAACAGGCAACCCGCTATCGCGACATGTGACAAGCAGCGCGACCCGATCAGTAACGGATCCAGTCCTGAACCGCGCCCTATGGCGGTGGAATGACGCAGCCCTTGGACGTGTCGCCCGGGAACGAACGGGCCCAAGAGCCCTACATTGCAGGCATGGCCGACATCATTCTGGGCGTCCTCGCGATCATTGCTGGCGGCGCCATGCTTCTCACCGGGCAGTTTGTGCTGCGCCTCGTGATCCCCATCTGGGGCTTTTTCGCGGGTTTTGCCTTCGGTGCCGGAATCGTCGCCGAGTTCGCCGACGAGCATTTTCTGGGCACCGTTCTCGGCTGGGCGTTGGGCCTGCTCTTCGCCGTGATATTCGCGGTCCTGGCCTACCTCTTCTATTGGTTTGGCATCGTCATTGCCATGGGCGCGGCCGGCTTCGCGATCGGCTCGGGCATCATCCTTGCCTTCGGGTTCGACTGGGACTGGGTGGCCGCCTTGGTGGGCCTGGCTCTCGGCATCGTCTTCGGTCTCGTGTCGGCTTTCGCGAACGTTCCGATGATCGTGCTCGTCCTCATCGGCTCGATCGCGGGTGCTGTCGGCGTGACCGGCGGTCTCATGCTGCTGGTCGGCTCGCTGAACTCCTCCGACTTCACTGAGGGCGACTTCACTAACCACGTCTCGGACAGCTTCGGTTGGAGCCTGCTCCTGCTGGTGCTCGCGATCATCGGCATCGTCATCCAGCTCCGGCAGCGGTCCGCCATGCGCCGGAGCATCCAGGAGACCTGGTACTCAGAGAGCAGCTGGCCCGGCCCGGACGCGGCGAAGTGACACACGCTCGTTCGCAGACCCAGTCGCTCTGTCGGCGTTGTGTGTTTCGATCCGGCCATGAGCAACGGGTGGCATTTGCCCTGGCAGTCACCTTGCGGGGCGGGGGAGTGGCGAGCTTCAACAGGTGGAGCGCAGATCTGCGAACTCCCCCCGCTACAAGATTCAGGCCCGGAGGACGTTGTCCTCCGGGCCTGAAGTCATGTGAGCCCTGATCCCCGGCCACCGACTGCGTGGCCAGCGCCCACCAGCATCCAGGCCAGTGGCCGCGCCTGTTGGTGCCTGGTCCTCGGACCACGACGCGTGGGGAAGGACTCTGCGGGCGGGTGGGGGAGCGGCCGGTGCAACCCGAGCGGTCCCCCGCGGGCTGCGGCGCCTGTTCGTCACCACGCCCCGACGCCGAGCCCGACCATCTTCGACCGTCGAGATGCGCCGCTCCCCACCCGCCGCGCTGCACCTGAGCGACATCAGCCCTCGCCCCGGCGTTCCCCTCGACCGGATCGCCACCCGGATCCGTCACGAACGCCTCGCGACCCCTCTCGAGCGCTACATCGGACTCACCCAAGCCCTCGAGATGACCTCCAGCAAAGAGCTCGGCCTGCGACGCCAAGAGATCCAACCCACGGGCCGGCCCACAGCAACCGGTCCGGTGCGGCGAGGAACCTGGTCCCGAGCAGCCGTTTGTGCCGACGAAGACCCATCTTCCAATCGCACGAACCCGGACGCACCCGCATGGCCGACGTTGAGCGCAACGGTCGAGCGACTGTGGGTTCGGTCCTTCGGCGCGTCCGCTGGGGTTGCAGCGGCGTGCCGTAGCCGAAGGCAGATGCTGGCGCTGGCCAGTGATCCGGAGGACGCTAGTGGACGCATTGAGCCCGCATGGGGAGAAGGACCGCCCAGTCCGAACTCAGGATCGCTGTGCGCGTGACAGCAACATGTAGACGAACGCCGACCGTGAGGTCGGCAGGACGGAGCAGAAACATGCGCAGAATTGCATCGCTGACGGCCATCGTTGTCGGGAGCATCATGGCGATCGCCGGAGTCGTCACCTGGGTGGTCATCTCCAGCACGCTGGCAGACCAGAAGATCACTGTGTCCGACGATGCCAACTGTGCCGCCGGCGACAACGTCAACGGTCCGATCTCGGCGTACTGCCAAGCGGACATCATCGACCATCACACTCTCAAGATCACCGGCGGAAAGACCTACGCCGAACTTGAGCAGGATGACCCGAACCGTGAGACCGCCATGACCTCATCGTTCCTGCAGGCGTCGTTGTTCACATCGGTGGTCGCCTTCGGGGTCGCCCTGATGGCTACTGCCGTCGGGATCGTCATGGCCTTGATCGGCTTCGCGTTGCGGACAGCGGCGCCATCGCGAGCCTAGGGCGCTGCGCCGCACCACGCTGAGACAAGGACGACACGTGTCCAGCGACCGAGCGTGCCTTCGTCGCGAATTGTTGCCGGACAACGGCCCAGGTCTCTGCACGTTGCTTTGCCAGGGTCCCGTCTTCTAGGAAGCAAGCCAGTTGCGCCTCGGATGCGTACCTCCCAAGCCATGGGCATCCACCATCGACGCTTGCTCGGCATATTCGCGGCCGAAGGCGACGTAGCCTGAGCGACGGGCAAGCCAGTCCGGCGGAGCGGGTGGGCTCCTCGAGCAGCAGCCTCAACGGCGCCCGAGGCTCGTCGTCGGAGAACAGAGCCCAGTGCTCTCCAACGACCGCGCAACTCTTGTCGCGGGGCCACCAGGATGACCAAGGGGCATGCAGCCCGTCCTGCTGCTCCTGTGAGCACCGGAACTCCTTCCACGCCGGGGCCGGTTCACCACCAGGCAGTAGGGAGTCGAGGCAGACGAGAGAGGGTGCACACCCGCTGACGTCACGAGCGGGCAGGCAGCACGCAGAGCCTCAGGGCCCCGATGGTGCCGGACACCCGGCCCATCAGCTGCTGTGGAACGGTGCCCAGTCGACACGGTCCTGAGTCTCCAGGCCGCGTCATCACGCCTCGGTCACCGAGGTTCAGGTGAAACGCCCTCGACTGGGTACCTGCTTAACATGAGCCCGTCGTACCCGTTCGACCCTGAACTGCACCAGCATGGCTCGATCGCCGCTCGCGGCCGCTGTTCCGGTCAGATCGAGCCGCTGGGGCAGAGCGCATGAACTCGCCTGAGCCTCCGGACCCGCAGCAAGCGGTGCCGCAGATCTTCGACACGATGTCCGACGGACAGCTCGCGTGTCGGGTCTGTGGGGCGCTCGTCCTGCCCGAGGGTCCCTACGCTGGCATCCATTGGGACTGGCACGAAGCCAGCAACGGCGCCTGACCACCGGGCGGCGTGCTCAACCCCCTTCGTCGACGCTGACTCTGCGGCGAGCTCACCAGAGCTGACCCAGTGGCGAGGTGCGTCTACCCGCCGCCTATCGGTGACATCGGAACGCACTCTCATGCCGATGAGCGGACTTCGCGTCAGAGGTCTGCGACGAGTTCGATGACCCGATCGACGTCCTCGACAGGGATCGTTACGGCGACATCCCAGGTCTCGTCATCGGAGCCGATCAGAATCGAAGCAGTGGGTCCGTCGCACGACCAGAACACGGCGGCTCCCGCGGACGTGCCCACCGCGATTGAGTGACGAGAAGTCCAGGTGGCATCGCGGATTGTCCTCAACGCCGCGAACTCAAACGGCGTTGCCCTGACGTTGACTTCCCACTCGCCGTTGGCGATCTTGGCGCACGCTACGGTGCCGCCGTCCGTGCCGACCTCAGCATCGACCACTACGTCTGCCATGCCCGAATGGTGCCAGGCCCGCGAGTCCCGTGCAGGCTCTTCTGATCGCACTCTCATGCCGCTGTCCGAGCTCGGAATTGCCGATGAGCGGTCACCGGTTCCAGGCAGAATGTTGGCATGAGCGACAACCCTTCTCGGGTCGAGAGGTACCTGAGCCATCTGGACGTTCTCAGCGGGGGTAAAGAGGCGCAGTTCTGGCCGGTGGAGTCGACTTGGGCCGGGCATCACGGCGTGACGGCAATCGGCTACCAGGACATGCCCGAGGACGGGCTGCTTTTTGGCTTGACCTATGGCCTGTCGCTGGCGCATCAGGACGTGTGGCGGCACGGGAGGCCAGAACTCTCCATCTGCGTGAAGTCGGGCGACGCCGCCTGGGTCTTAGCGCTCGCGCACCTAGCCGAACGACTACGCCACGACTGCCCATTCAGCTACGGGAACACGATCAACTTCGGTGAGCCGATCGCGGCTGGATCGCAGATGGACGGCTTTGTCGTGTTCGCGCCCATCGCACTCGACGCGACGGACGCCCATGTCGATGTCGGCGACGAACTTCCGATTCACATCGTCGGGATGTACCCGACCTATGCCAGCGAGCGCCAATTCATTTCCAAGCACGGCCTCGAGGCGTTCTGGAAGTTGGACTGGGACCCGTACGACGTGGCACGGCCGCCCGCTGCCTGAACATCCGCTCATGCCGCGTACCGCTCGGTTCGAAGGTGCGGCTTTCCGCCGCGTCTGACGGAGCGCGTAGGTGCCTAGTACCCCTTGCCGTCCATCCACGCGATGACGTCGAAGACTCGCAGGGCGCTCACGTTGTCCGAGAGGCCGGCTTCGTCGCGGAGTCGCAGGAGCCTCGCGTGCAGTTCGCGGTCTTCCCGTCGCAATGCTTCCCAGAGTGGGATCCAAAGTTGCTCTGTTGTTCCGGTGGCTTGCGCAACAACCGAGTCCCAAATCGGCCTCAAGCGCGGCCGCTTCCGCGCGAGGAGCTTGCTGGCGGTCGTCGGACCAACGCCAGGCAGCGAACGTAACGCCAGCATGAGATCCCAGCCCGTCCATCCCTCGGGCAGGTCGTCGATGTCAACCAAGTCTCGATCGTCGCCTAGGTCAATGAGCAACTCCTGGAACTCGTCCGTGCGCGCGACGAGGAGGTCGTGCGCCGCTTCGCCTGGCAGCGAGACCGATAGCAGAGTGACAGCTACGACGTCGTCTGCGGTGAAGCGGTTGCGGTCTCGCGCTCGCCAGCCTGATGGGTCCCAGGAATCGAACAAGGAACCCGTGAAGAAGCCTGGCCCCTCCTTGGGCGTGAAGTAGTACTTCTGGAGCGCTCGAATCGCGCTAGCGTCACTGTCCGTTGCTAATGACGGCGGTAGCTTGAAGGACATAGCGGACACCATGCCCGACCCACCGAGGATCAGCACCTGGCTCGAGTGAGTGGGGACCAAAAAACTGCAGCGCTGCAGCCGTCTTGATCTGCCCCGGGAACAGGCTGACGGAGGCCCCAGTCGGCGGACAGGGACTGCCTTTCTCGGTTCTTGTCGGTGGAGTTGGCTAGAACTGAAGGGTGCCCGATGCGAACAGTGCGCCGATCGAACCCGACACATGCGCCCGCGGCCGGATTGCCAATCTCTCGAAGAGCATCAACTCGGCTGGTCTGCCCTGGGTCGAGTTTGTACTAGAAGGGAGCGCCGGATCCCTCCCGTGCGTCTGCTTTCCGCGTTCGTACCCTTCGGTCGCCAAGCTGCTCAAACCCGATCAGGATCTGGAGGTACACGGCAAGCTGCTGAACGGTGAGCCACTCTCCCTGGCAATTCTGCGAGCGCGCCTGATGCGCAACTGAGTGCCTCATGGGGTCGCGTCATAGCGCCGCGAGTCGTCCGTAGGTGGGGTTGGTTCTAGTGATTGAGCCGGCCGTCGCGGCCCGTCGACTGAGCCGGTCGCGGCCACGTCGACCCATTCGTCACGCACCTTGGCTCGGCAGGTCCAGGTCAAGCCCTGGACCTGAGGTACGAACGGCTCGATGACCACGACGAGCAGGTCTGACAGTCGCAGTTGGTCCGAGACGTCCACGACATTCGTCAGGCCGTGTGTGTCGCCTGCATGAATGTCTTGCCGTGACAGTTCGACTCGCGTGGGCCATCCTCTGCGCAACGGCCTCCCCGCTGTCGACGTGGGTCGCTCCGAAGCCCCGAAGGAACCCATGACTGATCGCTCCCGATACCGCCTCGCGTTGACCCTCACGATCGTGCTTCTGGTTCTCGCTGTCGCAACGTGCTGGTTCGTGGCCACCTACGCGGGAGTGCAGGCCGTGCTGAGCGTTGCCCTGGTGTTGCTGCCGTGTCTAGCGTTCTGCTGCTGGCGCGCCTGGGTGAGCCGAGTTCGGCTGAGCCCGAAGCCATGACCCCACTGGCGGACTCCACCGAGTCGGGCGCCCACAAGAGCAGGACGCCGACGAGCTCGGCGTACAGACCGTTGCGCAGGACGGTCCGACCCGGGCCGCTGCCCTCGACCAGCCGTTCGGTGACGCGGTGGTCGAGCGCGAAGCCCAGGTGGTCCCCGGCACCGGTCAGGCTCGTGTAGACGACGTGCTCCACGCCGTCTCGGACGGCGGCGTCGAGAACGGCGCTGTGACGCGCGACGACACCGAGCACCTACAGCGTCGGTGCCTGAGCGCAGGGGTACAGCCCGTCGGGTGTCAGTCTCACCGACACCGACCAGGGTCTGCTGCACGATCAGGTGACGGGTTGACACCTATCCGTGCGGCAGTCCCAAGAGCGACCGCCGGTCGTCACCGTCTCGCGTCCCAAGCGCCGTCGACTACCGCGCGAGTGACAACGACTGCTCGCCCACCGTTGATGCAGCGAGTGCCTGGTTCAGGCTCGACAGGGCTGTGCTGATGGCGCTGACGTGCTGGGCCAGCTGCTCGTCGGAGACCTCGTCGACGGGAGCGAGCTCGAGCTCGGCGCACGCCTGCGAGAGCGCCATGGCCCCTACGGCTGCGCTGGCGGACTTCAAGGAGTGCGCGATCTCCTGAGCCTGGGCGATGTCGTCGGCGCCGACGGTCTCAGACAGCCCGTCGACCAAAAAGGCACTCTCAAGACGCCAGGCCGACAGCAGCTTCGTGCGAAGGGTCTCGCCGTCGGGGCCGAGGTATCCGACCAAGGTGTCGAGCACGTTCGCGTCGAAGACCGGCGGAGTGACCTCGGTCAAGACTCGCTCGCTGCGATCGACCCGGACCTGTGGTTCGGACGGGTGCAGGGGACGCATCGGTCGGACGCGCCGGAGCACCGACTCGAGGTCTTCGTGGCGCACGGGCTTGGCCAGGTGGCCGTCCATGCCCGCGGCCAGACTCGCCTCGACATCCTCCACGAGCGCGCTCGCGGTCATGGCGATGATGCGTGGTTGACGCTCGGGTGGCAGCTCGGCACGGATGCGTCGCGTCGCCTCGTGCCCGTCCATGACCGGCATCTGCACGTCCATGAGCAGCACGTCGTACGGCGTGACGCGGATGGTGTTGAGCGCCTCCTGACCGTTCGCCACGACGTCAGCACGCTGCCCCAGCTTGCGCAGCATCAGCGTGGCCACCTGCTGGTTCACCACGTTGTCCTCGGCCAGGAGGATGCGCAGCGGACCGATCGGCGTCCGGGAGCTGACAGGTTGGTCGCCTCCCGTCCTCGCGCCCAGCGCCCGGGCGACGGTCTGCTGGAGCGCAGCGGCCTTCACCGGTTTCGTGAGGTGGACCAGTCCGAGCGCCTGGGCCTGTTCGGGGCGCTCACCCAGCGAGGTCAGGAGCACCATCGGGGTCTCGGCGAGCCCATGGACGGCGCGTAGACCCCGGGTCAGCCCGAGGCCGTCGAGGCCCGGCATGTGCATGTCGAGGACGACGACATCGAACTCGTGCTCGCCCGCCCGTACGGCGGCCAGCGCCTCGATCGGGTCGGCGTAGTCAACGACGTGCATCCCCCAGGCCTCGAGCTGGCCCCGCAGGATCCGTCGGTTGGTGTCGTTGTCGTCCACGACCAGGGCGGAACGGCCGGAGAGCTCGGCGGGGACCACCTGCGCCTCGTCCGGTGCCTGACAGGGCGCCAGCGGGACGACGACGGTGAAGGTGGAGCCGCGGCCGGGTTCGCTCTCGACCTCCACGCGCCCGCCCATGGCAGTGCTGAGGTGCTTGCAGATGGCCAGCCCGAGCCCCGTGCCCCCGTAGATCCGGGTGGTGCTGTCATCGACCTGGCTGAAGGACCGGAAGAGCCGATCGCGTCGCTCGGAGGGGATCCCGATCCCGGTGTCGCGGACGGAGAACGCCAGCGTGGTCAGTGGTCGTCCGGTCGGCTCACTTTCCTCGGACAGGACCCGGAGGTGCACATGGACCTCGCCGTGGCTGGTGAACTTGACCGCGTTGCTGAGCAGGTTGACGAGGATCTGACGCACACGGGTCACGTCGCCTTCGACCACCGCAGGCACGTCCGGGTCGATCTGCGCAATCAGATCGAGCCCCTTCGTCGCGGCTTGGGCGGCCAGAAGATCCACGGCGCCCTCGACACAGTCGCGCAGGCTGAACGGGTGGCGCTCGAGGGCGAGCTCTCCCGCCTCGATCTTGGAGTAGTCGAGCACGTCGTTGATGAGACTGAGCAGTGCCTCCCCGGACGCGCGAACGGTCTCGGCGTACTCCCGTTGCTCCTGGTCCATGGAGGTGTCCAGCAGCAAGCCGGTCATCCCGATGACGGCGTTCATGGGCGTGCGGATCTCGTGGGACATCGTGGCCAGGAACGCCGACTTCGCCTTGTTCGCGGCTTCCGCGTCCCGGCGGGCGTTGAGCAACGCTGTCTCGCGCTCCTTCGTGTGGCGTTCCTCGGTCTCCAGCGCACCAGCCATCTCGTCCAAGCCGGCGCCGACCTCGGAGAGCTCCAACGGCTCGGTCACCGTCGATCGCGCAGCGAGGTCGCCGTCGCGGATGCGTCGGATCGTTCCCAGGAGCTCCTTGACCGGGTCTACCACCGCGTCCCGCAGACGGCGCCTCTGGCGGCGCATCACCAGCATTCCCGTCGCAAGGAGTGCGAGCTCGACCCCCAAGGCGCTGACGAGCACGTTCCACTGCCGGCGGTCGCGATCCGCGCGCAGCTCGTCCACCGCCTGCTCAAGATCCTCGTGTGCTGCCCGGTAGGCGTCGAACAGCGTCTTGCCCTGCTGCAGGAACTCGTCCCGCTCCGCCGCGTTGCGACTGACAACGAAGTGCTGGCCGGTGCGACGGGCGGGGAGGGCCCACTGGTCCGTCCAGGTCTTGACGGCGGCCTGTTGGGCTTCGAGCAGGACCTCGATCCGCTCGTTGGCACCCACTTCGTTCGCGGTGGCCTTCAGACTTGCGCCCAGCTTCAGGACTCCGGCCTCGTAGGGCTCGAGGAAGTCGTCGTCTCCGGTCAGCAGGTAAGCACGCAGGCCAGTCTCCTGGTCGACCATCGCGAGGTGAGCAAGACGTACCGACCGTGCTGCGCTGTTGGCGTGCCCGGCCTGGACATCGAGCACGAATGCGATGTAGGTGAGCAGTCCGAGATTCACTGCCGCGACCAGGCCGACGGCCACCAACCCGGTGCGGGTCACTCGGGTGATCTGCTGAGCGAGCGACACGAGCCTGGGCCTCCTAGCGAGCTCACAGGCTCCACGTACCGTTGTTGGTGCGCCGAGGGTCGGGGGAGGACTCCCTGCGATCGTTCCTCGCAGGATTTCGTCGACCCTCATGTCACACAAGCACTACTTCGGCCTCCGATCCCGGAACCTGAGGAGACAGTGCCGACCTGGAGCCCCACCTCGGCAGCGCAGAGCGGCGCGGCCGTGGGCCGAAGCCCACGACCGCGCCGGCTCGCCGTCTCAGCCCACCGTGACCGTGAGGTCCTGGGCGACCGGGGGACTGACCTCGTTGGCTGCGCGTACCCGCACCACGACGGTCCCCGCGGTGGTCGGGGTCCCGGAGATGGTCCCGGTGCCGTCGCCGTTGTCGACGAACGCCAGCCCCGCCGGCAGCTTGCCCTTCACCGAGAGGCTCGGCACCTCCTGGGCCGTCGGCGACTGCGTGGTGGCCGTGGACACGGTGAAGCTCCCTGCCGTGCCGGCCGTGAACGCCGCCGTCGGCTCGGAGGTGATCTGCAGCGGAGCCACGTTCACCACGAAGGTCGTGCTCACCGTGGTGCCGTGCAGCTTCGCGTCGACCGTCACCGTCGCCACGCCCGGTCCGACGGCGCGAAGCACCGTGCCGCCCTGCTCGACGGCGACCACGTCGCGCCGGTTGGAGTGGTAGCGGATCTTGGTGCCCGCCGGGAGCGGCGTGCTGCGACCCTTGCTGATGTAGCCGTGCAGCGCCTCGTCGTCGGTCGCGACGGTGACCTGTGGGTCGATCCGGGCGCCGGCGTCGAACGCGACCCGCTGGGCAACGTCCG
This sequence comes from Nocardioides sp. URHA0020, assembly GCF_000620705.1. Classification (GTDB taxonomy): domain Bacteria; phylum Actinomycetota; class Actinomycetes; order Propionibacteriales; family Nocardioidaceae; genus Nocardioides. Next base: position 298,903 of record NZ_KK211171.1, on the reverse strand, counting down.
CGGCAGCGTCACCGGACTGCACGGGCCGCACCGACACGGTCGTGGGCGTGCGACCCAGTCGACCCGTCACCTGCACCGACGCGCGCTGGCGCACATCGGAGACCGAGGCTGCCAGCTGAAGGCCGTAGGTCCCCCGGTCGACGTGCATGGTCTCGCTGTCTTCGTCGAGGAAAGCCAGCTGGGAGGCAGGCGCGGAGAAGCTGACCTTCACGGTCTTGCCGGGCTTCACCACGACGCGGTCGAAGGCGAGCAGCCGCTTGGCCGGTCGTTCAGCCGCGGCTGAGGCGAAGGGGGTCGTCACGTACAGCTGCGGGGTCGCCGCGCCGGCGACGTCGCCGGTGTTGGTGACCTTGGCGGTGGCGGTCACGGTGCCCGAGGCGTCGACGGACCGGCCGGTCACCTTCAGGTCCGAGAACCGGAAGCTGCTGTAGCTGAGGCCGTGACCGAAGGCGAAGCTCGGGGAGCCCGTGTAGTACATGTACGTGCGACCGGGAGCCGACTGGCTGGGCCGGATCGCGTAGTCGGTGATCGCCGGCAGCTGGCTGTCGTCGGTGTACCAGGTGAAGGGCAGGTGCCCGCTGGGGTTGACCTTGCCGAGCAGGACGTCGGCGATCGCCGGGCCCTGGCGCTGCCCGAGGTAGGAGCTCCACAGGAGGGCGGGGCTGGTCTGCTCGAAGCTGCGCACGTCGACCGAGCCGACGGTCTGGAGATAGACGACCGTGCGCGGGTTGGCGGCCTCGACCTGGCTGATCATCGAGGCCTGGGCGCCGGGCAGAGCGGTCGTCGTACGGTCGTGGTCCTCCGAGGCGGTGCTCCCGTCGGTGCCGGCGACGACCACGACCGCGTCGTACCCGCCGACCTTGGCAAGGGTGTCGGGGTCGACGGTGGTGAGCTGCGATGCGCTGGTCCCGCCGGTGACGCCGGGCAGGAAGTCGACCTGGGCGTTCGGGTTCCGAGCCTCGACGGCGTCCTTGATGCCGGTGTAGGCGTCGATGTTGTTGGCGGCACCGGCGTTGACCTGGCGGCTGGAGTAGCCGCCGGTGAAGAGCTGCGCCGGGTGCGCGAAGTAGCCGACCACGGCAACCTTGAAGGCCTTGTTCTTCGGGACGCTCAACGGCAGCAGAGAGGTCCCGCCGACCTTGTCGTTCTTCAGCAGCACGAGGGCCTGCTCGGCGCTCTGCCGCGCCTGCGAGAGCCGCTCGGGCGTCTCGGTGACCGCGTTGTTGTCCGGCGAGGTGGTCCAGGTGGCGCCACCGAGGCGCTTGCGGGCCGCGCGGACCCACGGGACCGTGTTCTCCTTGTCGAACTCGCCGGTCTCGATCCGAGCGGTGAACAGGCGGGTCAGCGAGGTGTCGACGTCGCCGACGTTGAAGGTGTCGGTCTCGGTCTTGATCTGCTGCGCGATCGCCGTGGGAACGGTGTTCCCGTAGCTGTACTGGTCGTGGTAGCCCCAGTTGCAGTCGAGGTCTTCGCCTGCGGCGATGGCCCACGCCGAGCGGGAGTACTGGTCGAGGGGCGCGCTGGCACCCGGCGGCTGCCAGTGGTGCCCGGCCTGGATCTCGTAGACCGCGTCGCAGTCCGAGGTGAAGTAGCCGTCGAACCCGTAGGTGTCGCGCGCCAGGTCGCTCATCAGCTGCACGCTCGCTGCAGCCGGCACCCCGTTGACCTCGTTGTAGGAGCTCATGATCGAGCCGGGGTGGGCCGACTTCACGATGTCGGCGAACTGCTTGGTGTAATACTCGCGCAGCGTGCGCTGATCCATGTCGGACGAGCCGTTGCGCCGGTTGACCTCGCTGTTGTTCGCCGCGTAGTGCTTCAGCGTGGCGATCGCCTTGTAGTAGCCGTGGGCGGAGGCCGGCAGGGTGCCGTCGGTGGTCTGACCCTGGAGGCCGTTGACGTACTGCCCCGCCAGCTGCGCGGTCAGCGTCGGGTCCTCGCTCCAGGCCTCGTCGTTGCGCCCCCACCGCGGGTCGCGGGCGAGGTTGACCGTCGGGGCGTAGAAGTCGAGGTTGAGCCGGTTGTCGGGCGCCGTGTCGCGGGCCTCGTCACCGATCAGGGAGGCCTCGCGGTAGACGAGCTCCGGGTCCCAGGTGCTGCCCATCGACAGGTCCGACGGGTACGACGTGGTGTTGGTCAGCGTCGTGGCGTTGCCGGTCGGCGTGATGGTCGACGCGTTGACCCCGTGGTTGGACTCGTTCCACCAGCCCCAAGCGGCGATCCCGAGACGCGGCAGGGCCGGGGCTTGGCTGCTGTTCATCTGCTGGGCCTTCTCCGCCAGCGACATCCGCGACACCAGGTCGGCGGCGCGCTCCGCCGGGGTGTACGAGCGGTCGAGGTAGACCGGACGACCCGCGGCGGCCGCCGCGGACGCCAATGGGGCCGTGGGTGGTGAGGCGGACGCCGTACCAGCCGCGACGCCGGCGGCGCCGAGAGCGTTCGCTGAGAGGGAGAGGCCGAGGAGGGTGCCGAGGCGTCGGCGATTGCTGCTGACCATGTGTGTGCTCCGAGATAGTGCGCACCCGAGTGCGCGCCGAGTAGAGAGCCAGTTCAGGCCCGAGAGGGACGTGACGTGGCTCTCAGACGGTAGGCGTGGATATTGTCCAGGTCAAGGACAAACCGAAGGAAGGTTTTTTGTTGTTTGTCCACATATGGATGAACTAAGTCGCCTAGGCTGCTGCCGTGAGCATGGTCGGTCTGGAGTCGCTGCGCAGCCGCAATGGCCGCGCAGTGGTCGCTGCTGTCCAGGCGCGCCCGCGTTGCAGCAGAGCCGACGTGGCCCGGTTGACCGGCCTGTCCACCTCCGCCGTCTCCATCCTGGTCGCCAGCCTGATCGACGCGGGGGTGCTGGTCGAGCTCGGCATCAAGCCGGCAGCGGCGGGCGGGCGGCCGGCCATGGCCCTCGGGCTTGCGCCCCGAGCCGGGTCCCTGATCGGGATCCACCTGGGCCACGCCGACCTCAGGGTGGTGCTCACGTCGCTGGACGGCACGGTCCTCATGCAGCAGCGCCACTTCCTCGACGTCGACCACGAGCCGGCGGCCTCGCTCGATCACCTCGCTCGCAGCACCGCTGACCTGCTGGAGGCGAGCGAGGTCCCCCGAGACGGGGTGCTCGCTGTCGGCGTCGCCGTCTCGGCGCCGGTGGTCGGCTCACGCGCGCTCGCGTCTCCGCCGATGCTGCTGGACTGGGGCGGTGTCGACATCGCCGGCATCCTGGGCGAGCGGACCGGACTGCCGGTCTACCTGGGCAACGACGCGACCCTGGGAGCGCTCGCTGAGTGGCGCCTCGGCGCCGGCACGGCAGTCGACGACCTCGTCTACGTGATGCTGGGTGAGGGCGTTGGTTGCGGCCTCGTGCTCGGAGGCCGGGTGCACGTGGGGGCGTCAGGCACCGCCGGGGAGCTCGGCCACCTTCCCGTGGTCGCCGACGGCAAGATCTGTCGGTGCGGGGCTCGAGGATGCCTCGAGACGGTCGTCAGCAAACGTGCCCTGCTCAGTGCTCTGGCGCACACGGTCGGACCCGAGGCCAGGGTCGGCGACCTGCTCGACCTCGCGGACGCCGGTGACCGCGGGGCCCTGCGTCTGCTCGCCGACGCCGGCCAGGTCCTCGGCAACGCGTTGGCCGGCGTTTGCACGATCGCCGACCCGAGCTTGGTCGTGATCGGCGGGGACCTGACCGCGCGCCCGCACTCGAGCGAGACGCTGCTCGAGGCCGCGCGCCAGGCCCTCGCGCTCGCCCTGCCGCCCGTCGCCAACCACGACATCCGGATCGTCCGCGCCGAGCTCGGCGCGCGAGCCGAGGCTCTCGGAGCCGCCCTGCTGGCAGCCTCGAAGTCCGGCATGCGTCTCGCCGACGGCGCGCAGGTCGGCTGATTCACCGCCGCGACGACGCGATCCGTGCCCATCGGTACGGCTTCGCGCTTCGCCGCACGCCGGCGCCTCGGGCCATTCCAGGTGTGACGAAATAAGACACTCCTAGTTTCTTGTTGACGGGCGACATTCGACGGCTTAGCGTGACCGGCGTCACTTGAAACCTTTCAATCATGCTGAGGTAGTCCCATGACCCGAGCTCTACCTGTTCGTCTGCGAGGTCGACGACGCGCAGCAGTCGCGGCCGCGGCTGCCCTCGCTGTCGCCGCCTCCGTAGTGCCGGCGCTTGCGCTGACCACCGTCGCGGGCAGCAGCCCTGCGTCGGCCGCCCCGGCACACGCACCGACGAGCCTGACTGCTGAAGCGTTCGCAAGCCCGCCGAAGAGTGTCCGTCCGATGTACCGGTGGTGGATGCCGTTGGCGTACACCGATGACGACGTCCTGCGTGACGAGCTCCACGACATCGCGGCCTCGGGTGCTGGCGGGGTAGAGGTCTCCCCGTTCATCGTCCCGGGATCGGGCAACCAGTCCAACGCGTTCACTGCCCAGTACGGGTGGGGTACGCCGCTGTGGGCGCACAAGATCGAGGTCATCACTGCTGAGGCGGCCAAGCTCGGGTTGGTGGTCGATCAGAACCTCGGTCCGCAGTACCCGGCCACGGTGCCGAGCCTGAACAGCTTCAACCAGCCGGAGGCCGAGCAGCAGCTCGTCTACGGCCGGGAGTTCAACGACGCCGGAACGTCGCGCACGGGCGTGCTGCCGTCGCCGACCACGGCGGTGCCGTCGGTCACGACGAAACTGTGCGCCGCTGCCGCCCCAGGTGACGACGTCCTCAATGTCGAGAAGCTCGGAGGCCTAGCCGCTGGCGACACCGTCACGGTCGGCACGGGCGGGGTCGCGGAGAAGGTCGTCGTGACCGGCCTCGGGGACCGCACCGCTGCGTGTGGCGAACTGTCCGTCTCGGCGGTCAAGAATCCCCACGACGTCAACGACGCCGTCCTCAACGTAGCGAAGACCACCCGCATCAAGACGCTCGTGGCACAGTGCGCCGCCGCTTGCGGCACCAGCACGACCGGCTCGGTCGGTCTGGTTCCGGACTCGGTCGCCGATGTCACCGGTCACGTCACCGGCGGGAAGCTCGACTTCACGTTCCCGGTCGGCAACGGCAACCCGTGGGTCGTCATCGACTTCCTCCAGACCGCCTCCGGCCTCGTCGCGCAGAGCGGCGGCTACACAGCCACGCAGCCCAACTACGTGGTCGACCACTGGAGCCGCGGTGGTGCGCGCATCCAGGGCAGCTTCTGGGACGAGAACATCCTCACTGACGCAGTGCAGAAGAACCTCGACAAGGTCGGCGGGGGTTCGGTGTTCGAGGACTCCCTCGAACTCGGATCCACGCAGAAGTGGACGTGGAACCTCCTGCAGGACTTCGCGAACCTGCGCGGCTACGACCCGACGACCTTGCTACCGGCCCTCGCCGGCTCCGGTCTCCAGGGCACCGGGACCCCGGCGTTCGAACTGGCCGGTGTCGGAGCGAAGTTCCGCGAGGACTACCGCGAGACCCTCAGCGACCTCTACGCGGGCCGGTACGTCACCACGATGCAGCGGTGGGCAGCCAGCCACAACCTCAACTTCCGGGCCCAGGCGTACGGAACCCCCATCCAGTCCGGAGTCGCAGCGACCAGGACCGGCATCCCCGAGGGCGAGTCGCTCAACTTCGGTGCCGGCAACAACACCCTCGGCGCCGAGCAGGACTACCGCGTCGTCGCCGGAGGAGCCCACGTCGCCGGCCGCAACGTCGTGTCCGTGGAGTGCTGCGCGATCTTCCAGGGCGGCTACCGCTCCAGCCTCGCCGGCCCGAGCGTCCCCGGCCAGTTCGGGCAGGGCGGCGACGGCACCGCCGTCGGCGGCAAGTACTCCCAGGGCCTGCTGGACAGCATCTACAAGTCCTACGCCGGGGGCGTGAACCAGCTCGTCTGGCACGGCTACGCGTACCGTGACGCGCCCGCCGGGGTCGGCTCCGCAGGCCGTGACGGTGGCTCATGGCCCGGTTACCACCCGTGGGACATCTTCGGCGTCATCAGCGTCAACGACGAGTTCGGTCCAAGGCAGGCAAGCTGGCCCGACTACAAGAACGTCAACGACGCACTCGCCCGCACCCAACTGGTACTTCGACAGGGCCGTGCGACCGTCGACCTCGGCGTGTACTACGCCGAGTACGGCCTGCTCGGCAACGGTGTCGGCAGCCAGGGTCCGGTGCAACACATGCTCGGCAACGACTCCGCCACCTCTCAGGCCGGGTACACCTACGACTACGTCGCACCCGACTTCCTCTCCGACGTGTCGGTCGAGGCAGACGGCGGCCTGTTCGGTGACACCTCCGACCAGCAGGCGCTGGTGCTGAACAACCAGACGACCATGTCGGTACCCGACGCCCAGCGGCTCCTCGAGCTCGCCGAAGACGGCCTGAAGCTCTTCGTCATCGGCGACGCACCGTCCACCAGCCCCGGCGCCAAGCCCGGCTCCGGTGACCTGGCCGGTGTCGTCGAGGACCTCCTGGACCAGCCGAGCGTGACGCAGGTGGCCGCCGAGGCCGACCTGCCCGCAGCCCTCGAGGCCGCCAACGTCCGACCGGCCGTAGAGCCGGCCGAGCCGACCTCGGCACTGGGCCTGGTACGCCGTGAAGCCGACGGGGTCAGCTACGACTTCGTCTACAACCGGTCCAACACGCCCGTCGAACAGGACCTCACGCTCGCCGGTACCGGTGTCCCGTTCCAACTGGACACCTGGACGGGCAAGATCGAGCCGATCGCCGAGTACACCAGCGACAACTCCGGCGTCACGGTGCATGTGAAGGTCGGGGCGCACGACGCCGTCGTCCTCGCCCTGGCGAGCAGCACGACCGCTCCTGCACCTGCGCTCGCGGTGCACGCCGTGGCAAGCACCGGCGAGATCGTGGCAACCGGCGGGCAGGGGCTCGCGCTGCGTGCCACCGCCGACGGCTCGTACGCCACGACGTTCAGCAACGGAGTTCAGCGCAACACCGCAGTCAGCGGTCTGGCCGCAAGTCAGAACCTGAGCTCGTGGACGCTGAACGCCCAGACCTGGACACCGGGCGCGAACCAGTACACGACGACCAAGACCGACCAGCCTGCGATCGACATCACCGCAGGGGAGAACGGCAAGCTGCCGTCGTGGCGCGACATCACCGCACCGGTGGACCTCTCGCAGGCCTCCGGCGTCGGGACGTACACCACCACGGTGACCCTCCCGTCGACCTGGACCAGCACTGACGGTGCGTACCTGGCGCTCGGGGACGTCCTCGACTCCGCCACGGTGACCGTCAACGGCACCGAAGTGGCGGTCAACCAGGCCGACCGTGGCCGCATCGACCTCGGCACGAACCTCGAGCCCGGCGAGAACACCATCGAGGTGCGCGTCGCGACCACGATGTTCAACGCGGTCCGCAAGTCCGGTGACGGGAACTACCAGATGCCGGCCTGGCAGAACACCGGGCTCATGGGTCCGATCGTGCTCACGCCGTACCGCGACACGGTGCTGAAGACCGCAGCCGACCCGACCCCGGTCCCGGTGAAGGTGGCGACCACGACGAAGCTCAAGGTCTCGCCGACCACGATGAAGGCAGGAAAGCGAGCCACCGCGGTCGTGACTGTGTCCTCCAGAGCCAAGGTCGTCGGCACGGTCCGCGTCACCGTCGACCGGAAGCCCTTCCGGACGGTCAAGGTGACCAACGGTCGAGCGGTCGTGAAGCTGCCGAAGCTGAAGGTCGGCAAGCACCGCATCGGAGCCACGTTCAACGGCTCGACCCTGCTGAAGGCGTCCAAGTCGGAGGTGGTCACCATCAAGGTCGTCCGCAAGCGACGCTGACCGGGACACACCGAAGCACCAGGTAGGGGCGCTGAGACCGTGCAGCCCAGCGCCCCTCTCTGGTGCGAGACACCGCGCTCAGTCGGCGCGCGTGGCACCCAGCGCCGGGAGCCACACGTCGTCGACCAGCGCGGCGATGTCCTCGGAGCCCGGAAGGTTCCCCGACTGAAGGAACTCCGCCATCAGCACGGCGTGACCGACATTCATGGCCAGGGCCGAAGGCGGACGGCACAGTTCGCCGCGCCCGACAGCCCGGGACACGACCTCGGCGACCTGGGCGATGACGGGGTCCACAGCGAACAGGCTGGTCTGGCTCGGGCCGTCGGTCTCGCAGATCACTCCACGCGCCACCTCGCCGAACGGACCAGCGAGAAAGGCCGCCATGCCCTCCAAGAAGTCCACCAGGTCGGCGCGCAGAGCGCCGGACGAGACGAACTCCGGAGCAGCCGCACTCCTGGCTCGCCGAAGCATCTCCTCCGCCACGTCGACCCGGTTGCGCCAGCGACGGTAGATGACCGCCTTCGCAGTCCCGCTGCGTTCCGCGATGCCGGCAATGGTGAAGTCGGACCAACCCCGTTCTGCCACTTCGCTCCAAGCCGCGTCGAGGATGGCCTGCTCGAGCACCGGCCCACGCCGACGCGTCTGCTTCTCCGACATGGCTGAAGCCTGCTGCACGGGTGCAAACGAACCAACTCCGCCTGGCGACATGCGGCCCACGGACCTCGACCGGCTGGACGCAAGGATTCATCTCTTCTTCATGCTCGATGCCTAGCGTCGTGAGGACCGGCCCACAGGCCGCCTCAATTCGGCAGGAGCAACGCACGTGACATCCACAGCGCTCATTGGACTGGGTATCGACGTCCTCGCACTGTTCGTGCTCGTCGGCTGGCTCTACCGGCGGCGTGCCGCTGCACCTGAGATGACGATGGTGTTCGTGACGTTGAACATCGGCCTGCTCGCGGCGCTCACCGCCATCACCGCAGGTCACTTCCCTGCTGGGGTGGGGTTCGGTCTGTTCGGTCTGCTGAGCCTCGTCCGGCTTCGCAGCGCTGCTTTCAGCGTCAAGGATGTCTCGTACACGTTCTGTGCTCTGGTGCTTGCGTTGGTCAACGGCCTTCCCGACCGCCACCTGGGACTCGTCGTTGTGCTCAACGTGCTGGTCCTTGCCGCGGTGTGGTTGGTCGACGACTCGAAGACCAGGCGTCCGACCCGGGTGCTGCGGATGACGCTGGACCGTGCGCTGGTCGATGCCGACGCTGTTCGCAGCGAGGTCACCGCCCGGCTTGGGCGTGCACCCATCGCGGTGGTCGTCGAGCAGGTCGACTTCGTTCGCGACACGACCGTGGTCGCCGTTCGCCATGAGGTCGAAGAGGGGTGGGCGACCCTGATGCCCTCCACCGGTCCCGAGGAGATCGATTCCCGTGCCTGATGCAGCCGAGCTGACCTCTGTCGCTGGTCGCCGCACCATCTCCCTGGAGGAGGTTCTTGCGTGCGCGCCGGCCACCACCCGGGTCGACCGGAAGTACGTGGTGCCCCGTGCGATCGCGGAGGAGCTCGTCACCTCACTTCCCCCGTCATTGCGGGTCCTGGCCATCGGTGGGCGCCTGTCGACCGCCTATCGCAGCACCTACTTCGACACCCCGGATCTGATGACGTGCCGAGCCCATATCCAGCAGCGCCGTCGTCGGTGGAAGGCCCGCAGTCGCCTGTACGTCGAGGACGGGCTGTGTCGACTCGAGCTGAAGGTCCGTGACGGCAGTGGACTGACTCGAAAGTACTTCCATCCGACCTCAACACGCGCGCAGGGCCACCTGGATCAAACCTCGGCCGCGTTCTTCCAGGGTCTCCTTCTCGACCTCGGCCTGCCACCGGCTCCGGCGCTCGAAGCATCGGCCGACATCGGGTACCGCCGCACCACCCTGGCCGACGTCGACACTGGTGCCCGGGTCACCGTCGACCTCGGGCTCACCGGCACACGCCATCGACGCACCATGAGCCTCGACGCCGGCTGCGCGATCGTCGAGACCAAGGGCGGTCAGACCCCCGGCGCCGCCGACCGGCTCCTCATGGGCCTCGGTGCCCGACCGGTGTCGTTCAGCAAGTACGCCGCGACGGTGTCGCTGCTCGACTCCCGCATCCCCGACAACGACGTACGCCACCTCGTCGGGCACACCCTGCACCTGGACACCACGCCCCATCACGACCTTCGGAGGTCCGCATGAGCAACCCGACCAAGCCACCCGTCAGACGTCGCCCGAGCCGACGCTTCGTCGTCGTCGCCGCACTCGCCGCGCTGGCCATCCTCATCGGACTCGTCGGACCAACGGCATGGACCAGCAGCACGAAGAAGTCCACGAGCAGCAACAACCTCTCGGCCAAGGACAGGATCGCCGCCAACCCACCCCCGACCCTCTTCGCAGACAGCGCCGTCGCCGCCACCGACAGCAGCGTCGCAGCCCAGAGGAGACAGGCCGACGCCATGGTCCGGACCTGGGCCACCACCCACGGCGCCAAGGCCGACGACCAGGCATTCATCGCCTGGGTCGAGCAGACCTTCCCCCCGCCTCCGGCCGATCTCGCCGGACAGATGCCCGTCGTGGTCAAGCTCAGCAAGCAACGCACGACGTCCGGCATAGCCGCGGCCACCTGGCTCGAGTCCTACGGCAAGAAGGACATCTGGAAGCTGTACGCCCACGATCAGGCGGAACTGCTGGGTGGAAGCCCAGGTAGAGACCGCAAGGCCCAGGAGAAGGCCGTGCTCAAGATGGCAAAGAAGATCGCTGACGACCTCGGCACCCGCTACGGCTCCGCCGCACCCTACGTTCGCATGCCCTCACTGCGCACCGACCACAAGGTCGCGGCAGGCCAGAAGTGCCCGTGCTCCTACCCGTCTCGACACGCCACCGCTGCCGCTGCATCCGAGACCTTGCTCGGCACTCTGATGCCCGCGCGGGAGGCCGAGTATCGCGCAATGGAAGCCCAGATCGACTACTCCCGCATCTACATGGCCGGCCACTTCCCCGGCGACATCGCCGCTGGTGCACTGCTCGGGGACGTCATCGGGGACTACTTCCTCCTCACCCGCAACCTGACAGCCCTCCGGGGATAGGTGGCGTCGCCAGCGCCCATGACCGGATCTCCCGCGATCCGTGCTCGGCGACGTTGGGGTCTCACCCCGCAATCGGCACGAGTCGTCGAGTCAGTGCCAGTCATGCCGCGTCGTCGGTCGGCAAGACTCCGCAGGGCCTCGGCGCATCCAGCGGCGGAAGCTCAGGCCCAGCCGTGGCGGGCGCAATGCAACCCGAGCTGGATGCGGCTCTGCACACCGGCCAGCTCCTGGAGGTGGCGCATCCGGCCCTGGACGGTCCTGGGCTATCGCGAGGAACGTGGCTCCCGATGAGGACCCCTCGGTGACTCAGTAGGGGAGGAAGCAGAGGCCTCCGTGGCGCGAGATGCCACCGCACGACTGTGCGGAGCCGTTCTTCCACGTGTCGCTGGCGACCCAGAGTCCGGCCGCGGTCAACAACAGCTGGTGGGAGCCCATACCGCGCGAGCGAGTCGGGTTCCACCCGGTGACCCGTCCGGTCCGAGGGTTGATCGACGCGATGCCGGGGCGCCTGACTGCTCCTCGGCCGGCAGAGTCGCACCCGTGCCGGTTGTTGGCCCAGCGAGCGTGCCCGCTCACGTAGACGTTGTGACGGTCGGCGACGACTGAGTAGTAGCTGTCGCAGCCGGCGTAGTTGATCCAGCGGTGGCTCACCGCTCCGGACGACGCTGGGAATGACGCGACAGCGTCGCACAGCCCGGCACGTGGCCCCTTCCGAGTCGAGCCGCGGCCGGATTCAGGCATGAGACCCGTCGACGCCAGGTAGATCGTGCGGTCGTCAGGCGACCAGTTCCCGGCGCGTACGTACCAGTGCAGCTTGCAGGTCTGGAGGAGCTCGGCCGAGCGCCACGGGTTGACACGCACCTTCCTCCTGTCGAGGTCGAGGACCGCCGCCTGTTGCCGGGGGCGTCCCTCGATCGAGGTGAAGACACCCTCGATGAGCAGCCGGTCACCGGCGTTGCTGAGCTGGGAGTTGTACACCTGGCCGGCCGTCCCTGGATAGGTGCCGCTGATGCGGACATCGAGGTAGCGAGTGACCGCGCCCGTCGTAGGTTTCAGGCTCGCCATCAGGCTGCGTCCCACCCCGTTGACCGCGGTGAAGGAGCCACCGATCAGCACCCGCCGATGGGCGAAGCGCACCGTCTGCACCGGTCCGTTGGCCCGGCCCCTGAAGTGCTTCCTGACCTTCCCGGTGACCGCGTCGACCGCGACCAGGTGGCCAGCGGCGACGCCGTTCACGCGGGTGAACCTCCCCCCGAGGTAGGCAGTCGAACAATCCCGCGAGAGCGCGATCGAGCGAACCGGGCCGTTGATCCTCGGTGCCCACCTGGTCATCGCACCTGTCGTGGCGGAGAAGCTGAACGCGTTGGAGCGGGCATAGGTCACCGACCCACGGCGGACGGCGGTCATGCTGCCGACGGCGTACATCACGCCCCCACAGGGCGCGAGCTCCTCGATCCTCTGGTTCACGGGATGGCGGAGCAGGTACGGCGTCGAGCTGGATGGCACCTGACCGACGGTGTCCGGAGTGGATGCCGCAGCCGGGAGGCAGACCGCGACGCCGGCTGACACGGTTGCAGCAACCATGACCCGCCTCGTCCGGCGCCAGGTCGACGCGGCCCAGCGCCACAAGGTGGTGCGCCCCCCGAGACCGTGCGCGCGCGTCACGGCGGATCTGACGAACATCAGCAGCAGAGCGAAAGCTCTGGTGAACATTGGAACCCCCCAGTTCAGATCAGGAGCATCCCCTGATCACCGGGCGGTGTCCCGCTCGCCTCTTCCTACTCACCAGGGTTGGGTACGACGAGGGACGTACCGGACCGATGAGACGGTACGCAGCAGTGGTGGACGGCGCGGCGCTCGGACCGCGATGCTTGCGGCGTGACCACGGCGGCGAGTCGCTTCCTCGTGGGGCGGGAGGCCGAGGCCCGCCTGCTGCGTCGGCGCCTCGATGCGGTCGGCGACGGCCCCGTCGTGACGGGATTGGTCGGTGAGCCCGGCGCGGGCAAGACGGCACTGGTGGCTGCGGCTGCGGACGTGGCGCGCTCGCGTGGGTTCGCGGTCCTCACCGCCCGGGGCAGCGCGGCGGAGGCGAGCCTCCCGTTCGCGGCGCTCCATCAGCTCCTCCGACCGTTGTTGCCCAAGGTCGACCAGCTATCCAGCCGGCAGCGTGGCGCGCTGCTGGCGTGCTTCGGGATGGGCGAGGCGGACGACGTCAATCCGCTCTTCGTCTCGCTGGCGACGCTCGAGCTGCTCGTCGAGCACGCCGTGAGTGCTCCGGTCCTGGTCTGCCTGGACGATCTCGACCGGATGGACCGACCCTCGGTCGATGCACTCGGCTTCGTCGCGCGCCGGCTCCGCGGCGAGCGCGTGGTCGTCGTGTGCACGTCGCGATCACCGGGGACGGAGCTCGGCGACCGGTCGACCGACGAGTGGACCGTGCTTCAGGGCCTGGACGCGGACGCCTCGACCGAGCTCCTCCACTCCCGCTCGACGAGGCTCTCGCCGGCGCTCGAGCAGCGCGTCGTTCGGGAGTCCGGCGGCAACCCCCTGGCGCTGCTCGAGTTTGCGACGGCGCTCGAGGCGGGCCGGCAGGCGTGGACCGACCTCGACGACGATCTCCCGATGACCGCCCGCCTCGAGGCGGCCTTCGCCGTACGCGCCGGCGAGCTCGACCATGCCGGACGGGCGGTCGTCGACGTGGCCGCGGTCGACGACGGCAGCATCCTCCGCGACGTCCTCGCCGCTGCCACGATCCTGCACGGCGCCGCCGTCGATGCCGAGGCGGCCGCACCGGCGCAGGTGCTGGGGCTGCTCGTGGTGTCGGGTGACCACTGCCGGATCGCCAGCCCACTGGTCGGCTCTGCGCTCCGCCAGACGATGTCGGCGGCGAGGCGGAGACAGGCGCACGCGGCGCTCGCCGAGGTCCTGGTCGCCGATCGGGACCGAGCGATGTGGCACCGCGCCGCCGCGGTGGACGGCCGCGACGAGCAGGTCGCCGCGGACCTCGAGCGCGCTGCCGCCGACGCACGTCGACGTGGCGCGGTGGCGACCGCGGCGGGGTGGCTGGAGCGCGCGGCCGCACTGAGCCTCGATCCGGCAGCGCGCACGTCACGACTGCTGGGCTCCGCCGAGCTCGCCTTCGAGCTGGGCCGCTTCGAGCAGGTGGAGCAGATCAAGGCGCGGGTGGCGGGCGCCGAGCTCGACGTGCGCGACCGGTCCCGGCTCGCGTGGCTCGAAGGGGCCTTCCACGACGGCTCGTCGAGCGAGCCGTCCGAGGTGAGTCGCCTGGTCGGCCTGGCGCGCAGGGCCACCACGGACGGCGACGTCGACCTCGCCCTCCAGCTGCTGTTCGGCGCCGCACGCCGGGTGTGGTGGCGCGATCCCGGCGACGGGGTGCGGGCGGAGATCGTCGATGCGGTGCGCAACGTGCCGGTGCCGGCCCAGGATCCGAGGATCCTCGCGGCGATGGCACTGGCCGAGTCCTTCGATCTCAGCCCGATCGTCATCGACCAGCTCCGGCAGTGGCCGCCGGACGCGGGTGGAAGCCCGGACCTCGCCGGACTGCTCGGCATCGCGGCGTTCTGCGTCGGGGAGTTCGAACGCGCGGACACGTTCCTGACCCTCGCCATCCAGGAGCTGCGCGCCCAGGGGCGCCTGAGCCTGCTGGCGGAGGCTCTCGCGATCCGCTCGTGGACCGAGGTGAACCTCGGGATCTTCGAGCCGGCCCGTTCAGCCGAGGAGGCGGTGCGGCTGGGAGACGAGACCGGACAGGCCGTGTGGGCTGCGACCGCACGCATCGCCGTCGCGGTCGCCGACGGCGTGTCCGGCCGGTGGGTCCCGCGGCACGTCCTGCTTGCCGAGGCCGAGCACACCGCCGTGCGCACGCCCAACGCGAGCTCGTCACTCCTGGCTGGTGTCCAGCAAGCACGTGGCATGGCCGAGCTCGGGGCCGACAGGCCGGAGCAGGCGTTCGGTGAGCTGCAGCGCATCTTCGTGCCCGACGACCCGGCGTTCCAACGCGTCCAGCAGCTCTGGGCCGTCGGCTACCTCGCGGACGCCGCCGTCCGGACCGGTCGTCGCGACGAGGCGCGAGAGCTGCTCGAGGTGCCGGTCCGGCTCGCCGGCGCCACGCCTGCGTCCGGGTACGCCATCGCGCTCGAGTACGCCGACGCGGTGCTCGCCGACGACGCGTCGGCTGAGGCTGCGTTCGCGGATGCCCTGGCGGGCGCCGCTCGCTCGTATCCCTGGCACCGGGCCCGTCTGCAGCTCGCCCACGGTTCGTGGCTGCGTCGCCAGCGCAGGGTCGTTGAGTCGCGAGACCCGCTCCGGGCTGCCCGAGGGACGTTCGCTGCGCTGGGCGCCGCGACCTGGGCGGCGCGAGCGGATCATGAGCTGCGAGCGGCGGGCGAGCTGGGGTGGCAGCCGGTGACGAGCCCGCGGGAGGACCTGTCCGCACAGGAGGCGCAGATCGCGGAGCTCGCCGCGCAGGGGCTCTCCAACCGCGAGATCGGGCAGCGACTGTTCGTGTCGCACCGAACGGTCGGGTCCCACCTGTACCGCATCTTCCCGAAGCTCGGGATCACCAGCCGCAACCAGCTCGCCGGCGCGCTCGCCCGTCGCGGCTGAGGGCCGTCCCCGGCAAGGGAGGGGATCATCCGCTGCTGGCCCGTGGGCCGGATCGCGTCGTCCTCGTCGGGTGGGTGGTCAGAGCGTCGGGACGAGCCCGCCGTCGAGGGTGATGTCGGCGCCGGTCAGGTTGGGCCACCGGCCGCTCGCCAGGACCACGGCGAGGTCGGCGACCTCCTCGGGCCGGGTGAACCGGTTCGTCACCATGGCCGCGGCCGCCTCCTGCCGTACCGCCGCCGGGTCCTGGCCGGTGGCGGTCCCGACGACCTCCGCTACCCCGCCCGAGCCGAGCCAGAGGTCGGTCGCCACCGGTCCGGGGTTGATGGTGTTGGCACGGACACCTCGCGCGCCGTACTCCTTGGAGACGGACTTGGTGAGGTTCACCAGGGCCGCCTTGGCGGCCGAGTAGTCGATGACGAGCGGATCGGGCAGTGCGGCGTTGACCGAGCCGATCGTGACGATGCTGCCGCCTCCGCGTGCGACGAGCACGGGCAGGGCGGCGCGGAGGGCGCGCACGTGCGCGAGCAGGTCGAGCTCGATCGTCTGCTGCCACATCGCGTCCGTGACGCTCTCGAAGCCGCCGGGGCGTGGATGGACGAAGCCGACATTGTTCACGAGGACCGCCAGGTCCGGTCCCGCGGCCGCCACCAGCCTCGAGGGCCCGTCCGGCGTCGCGAGGTCCACCTCGACGACCTCCACGCCGTCGCCCGCGAGGGCGGCCAGCTCGTCCGTGGTCGACAGGGACCCGGCCACGACGCGAGCGCCCTCCCTGGCGAAGGCCCGGACCGTCGCCAGTCCGATGCCCCGGCCCGCGCCCGTGACCACGACCGTCAGTCCTTCCAGCTGCAGCTCCATGACGGGAACGCTAGGAGCCGCGACGCACTCCCGTCTTGGGTCAGATGACTGAATCGTCGTCATCGGCGCGCGACCGCGGTGATCGACAGTCAACTGACTGAAGCGCACTGCGCGACAGGACGGCCATGATCGCGGCATCACCCCCAACGAAGGAGCACTCGTGTCCGACACACCCCGCCCTGTGGTCTTCATCCACGGTCTCTGGCTGCACGCGAGCTCGTGGCAGCAGTGGGTCGAGCTCTTCGACCAGGCCGGCTACGCCGCCATCGCGCCCGGTTGGCCCGGCGACGGGACGACCGTCGAGTCATCGCGCGCCGCCCCCGATGCCATCGCCGACAAGGGCATCGACGACGTCGTTGACAGCTACCTACGAGTCTTCGAGGGACTGGACCGCAAGCCGATCCTGGTCGGACACTCCTTCGGCGGCATGATCGCGGAGAAGCTGCTCGGTATGGACGTGGCGGACGCCGCCATCGCCATCGACGCCGCCCAGATCAAGGGTGTGCTGCCCCTGCCCCTGTCGTCGCTGCGGGCCACCCTGCCGGTCTTCAAGAACCCGGCCAACAAGCACAAGGCCGTCTCGCTGACCCAGGAGCAGTTCCGCTACAGCTTCGGCAACGCCGTGAGCGCGGAGGAGTCCGATCGGCTGTACGACGCGTGGACGATCCCCGCGCCGGGCAAGCCGCTCTTCGAGGCGGCAGCCGCGAACTTCTCGCTCCACTCGCCCGCCGCCGTCAACACGCACAACGACGACCGTGGGCCGCTTCTCCTGATCATGGGCGGCAAGGACCACACCGTGCCCGAGGTGATCACGAAGTCGACGCTCAAGCAGTACCGCGACTCCCTGGCGGTCACCGACCTGCTCGAGTTCGAGGACCGAGGTCACTCGCTGGTCGTCGACAGCGGATGGCGCGACGTCGCGACCGCTTGCCTCGAATGGCTCGAGAAGCAGGGGCTGCGCGGCGACACCTGAGACAGCGGTCCGGTTCCCAGGAGCAATCAGCGGTAGGCGGCGCGGTCGACCCGGTTGTGGTAGCGGTGCCCGACGACACCGCCGAGAACGGCGCCCAGCAGGGTGAGGGCGAGGACCAGCACCCCGGTGATGATGCCGCCCCAGCCCAGCTCGTCGGTGGAGACCGGGATGCGGGGGAGGTCGACGCGGTCGAGGATGTTGTACTGCGAGCCGAAGGTCGCGCCGAGGGCCAAGGCGACCAGCGTCACGAGCAGGCCGATGACCCAGACTCCGACGCCCTGGCGGGCCCCGTCGTAGCGCGACATCCTGCCGGCGACGTACCCGCCGGTGAAGTACGCCAGGGTCAGCACGACGACAAGGACGACGCCGGCGGCGACCCCGATCGTGCCGGCGGAGCGCTGCGCGTCGGACTGGGTGATGTTCGCGCTCGAGCCGACCGCTGCCAGGATGGCGCCGAGGATGCTGGTCAGCAGGATCGCGATCGCGATCGCGACCAGCCACCCGAAGAACGCGGCCCCGATGTTGAGACCGCCGAACTTGTCGCGGGCCGCGCTGTCGTCGACGCGGTCCCGGCGGACGAGGTGGTCCTCGCGGGCCGTGTCGTTTCCCAGGGTGTCTGGCCGTTCGTCGCCGGACGTCGGGTGAGCCGGGTGGGCGCCGGTCCGTTTGCTCCGCGTTGCCATGGCTTGCTCCTCGATGTCGCTGGTTCGCCGTGCATCGGCACTCGGGTACCCGATGGTTTACGAGGTAAACGGGTCGGCGGCGAGACGGGATCCGCCCGGCTTACGGTGTAAACAAATGCTCCGCTCGCACGCATGGGCGCACTTCCGACGGGGACCGCCAGACCGCAAAGCACCCACACGTACTCGGGAGGGAAGCGCATGTTGAGCGAAGCAGAAGCCGGTCGAATGATCGGGAACACGGCGTACGGCAGCGACGGCAGCAAGATCGGTAAGGTCGGTCAGCTCTACCTCGATGACCAGACCGGACAGCCGGAGTTCATCACCGTCAACACCGGCCTGTTCGGCAAGAGCGAGACGTTCGTGCCGGTGGAGAACGCCTCGATGGACGGCGATCGCGTGGTCCTGCCGTATAGCAAGGACAAGATCAAGGATGCCCCGAGCGTCGACCTCGACGGGGACCATCTCGATGAGGCCGAGGAGCGGCGGCTCTACGGGTACTACGGCCGCAGCTACGACGCCGGTGCCGGCGACGACCGCCACGGTCGGGACGACGGCGAGGACTCCTCTGCCGCCGGCCGCGAGTCCTTCGCCGACGCATCGGTGGGACACGACACCTCGGGTCCCGAGACCGATGACGCGATGACGCGCTCGGAGGAGCGACTCGACGTCTCCACCACCACGCAGGAGGCCGGTCGGGCCCGGTTGCGCAAGTACGTGACCACCGAGATGGAGACCCAGACGGTGCCGGTGCGCAAGGAGAGGGCCGTGCTCGAGCGCGAGCCCGTCACCGACGCGAACGTGGACCGGGCGACCGACGGCCCGGCCATCTCCGAGGAGGAGCACGAGGTGGTCCTCCACGAGGAGCGCCCCGTCGTCGACACGACCGTCGAGCCCGTCGAGCGCGTCCGGCTCTCCACCGAGGCCGCGACCGAGGAGCAGCAGGTCTCCGAGGAGGTCCGCAAGGAGCACGTGGAGGCTGAGGGCGACGTGCAGAACCGCCGCTGACACCTCCTCGTCACGCAGGATCGAGGGCGGTCGCCGCGCCGGCGGCCGCCCTCGTCAGTCAGACGGGTTCTCGGAGGCGATGAGCGCGATCCGGTTCAGGAGCTCTTCGAGGGAGTCCTCGAACTCGACCGCCGAGCGGTCCTCGGACAGCGCGCTGCGCAGCTCCTCGACGGCCGGGTAGAGCGCCAGCTCCGAGCCTGCCGGGACCTCGGCGTCCTCGAGGACGTCGAGCGGACCGACGTCGGCACCGTGGACCGCGACCTCGAGCAACAGATGCCCCAGCAGGAAGCTGGTGAACGCGCGGTACGCCGCGACCGCCGCGTCGTTCGAGAACCCCTCCTGCCGCAGACCCTGGAGGAAGGTCTCGACCCACACCAGGCTGCGCAGCGGCGGCCGCAGCCACGGCGCCTCGGGCGGTCGCGAGGCCACCAGCGGGAAGACCCGGGGATGGTCCAGGGCGATGCGGCGCACGCCGTGGGCCATGCGCTGGAGGAAGTCCTGCCAGCCGTGCTGAGGAGCGTCGACGACGTCGTCGTCCCGCTGCATCTGCTCGATGATCTGACCCACCACCGCGTCGAGCAGGTCCTCGCGACCAGGGACGTAGCGGTAGAGCGCCATGGCTTCCACGCCGAGCTCCTCGCCGAGGCGACGCATCGTCAGGCTCGGGAGTCCGTGCTCGTCGATGAACGCGACCGCGGCGTCGACGATGCGCTCTCGCGACAGCGGCACCCGCGCTGACGGAGGCGCCTGACCTTCGACGACAGCTGCATCGGCGTCCACCGCCTCGTCCTTGCCTGCCACGTCGCCTCCCCGGTCGCCCGCAGTCTACGGACACCACGACGCCACGGCGCCCGGATGCCTGGCGGACGCGGGCGCCCCGCCACCTACGGGGTGGCGGGGCGCTCCGAGACGCGGTGTCAGCGGTGGTCGTGCTTGGTGACGTTGTCGTCGTAGTAGTCGCGGCTGCCGGACTTCGCCAGCCCGCGGCTGATCATGTAGCCGATGGTCAGCAGCGTGACGAGGAACCATGCGTTCTGGGCGCCGAAGTCCTCGCCGTCGACGACGGCCGAAGCCACCAGGACCGCGATGGCGACGACGACGTAGGCGATGAGCTCGGTGGTCTTGAACGACGCCTTCGTCTCGGTGCTGATGCGGCGCGTGGCGGTGTGGGTGGCGTTGTCGTGGGTGCTGGTGCTCGACATGAGGTTCCCTTTCGTAGTGGCGGCCGTTCGTCGACCCCGTTGGTCGCCCTCCAGTGAGGGCTGAACGGCAGCGCTGGGCGCACTGCTGGCGCGGCACGATGGGTAGCCGGGCCACGGCGACGGCATGCCGACTCCCGCGTGTGGCGAAGAGCGCAACACGGGCGTGTAACGACCGGACGAGGACGTGACATACGGCGGCCGGCTGCGCGGGCCGTCGGGCTACGGACCCGGCCGGTGACGACGTGGCGAGCACCACGGCCGTCGGACGCGTGCTCTGCCGGGCGACGGGGGACCTGCAGGCATGTTCTTCTTCTTCAGCAACCGACTCGGCTGCCTCGGCTCGCTGCTGTTGTCAGCGGCCGTCACCGTGATCCTCATCCTGGCCCTGTCGAGATGACCCGCACTCTCCGAACCTATGTGGTGCGGCTGCTGCTGTTCTCGTCGACAGCTCGAGCCGCGCGGGTGACCGCGGACAGCGAGCTGGACGGTGAGTGACGGTCCGGTCGCCGTCGCGGGGCCCAGCCGGCCGCCGGGGCTCGCTCGACTCTCGGGCGCCGTGTTGGACGCTGCCGCCGTCGAGGAGCTGTGGCGATGCAGCGCTCAGCTCCGCATGCTCGCCACCCTGCGCCGCGACGAGTGTGAGAAGACGCTCGCGGCGAGTCGACAGGTCCGGCTGGGACGGTCAGTGGACGACACCTGAGCGGCGGCCGATGCCGGCCGGCAAGATCCGACGAGCAACACCCGAGGCGACGCCGACGGCCGCTGAGGCGACGTCGCGTCAGGCGTCGATCACGAGCGGGATGATCAGCGGGTTGCGCCGGAAGGTCCGGTGCGCCCACCGCGCGACATCGCGAGCCAGGAGCTGCTCGAGCTGGTGAGCGTCGCCGATGCCTTCGGCGGCGGCGCGGGCCAGGCACTTCTCGATGACGGCGACGGCTGGGTCGAAGGCACCGTCCTCGTGGACGAACCCACGGACCAGGAAGTCCGGCGGGTCGGCGAGCTTGCCGGTGTCCGCATCGACGATGGCGAGCACGGTGACGACGCCCTCCTCGGCCAGGGTGCGGCGGTCCTTCAGGCTGGCCTCCGTGACGCCACCGACGGTCTGGGCGTCGACGTAGATGTTGCCCGCCCGCACCTTGCCGGCGATCTTGGCCTTGCCGTCGATGAGGTCGACGACGACGCCGTCCTCGGCGAGGACCACCCGATCCTTGGCCAGGCCCGTGCTGATCGCCAGGTCGGCGTTCGCCCGGAGGTGGCGGTACTCGCCGTGGACGGGCATGACGTTCTTGGGCTGCACGATGTTGTAGCAGTAGACGAGCTCGCCGGCGCTGGCGTGCCCCGAGACGTGCACCTTGGCGTTGCCCTTGTGGACGACGTTCGCGCCCCATCGCGTGAGCCCGTTGATGACGTTGGAGATGGCGTTCTCGTTGCCCGGAATCACCGAGCTCGCCATCAGGATGGTGTCGCCCTCACCGATCCGGATCTTGTGGTCGCGGCTGGCCATGCGCGAGAGCGCGGCCAGCGGCTCGCCCTGGGAGCCGGTGCAGATCAGGGTGACCTTGTTGGGCGCCATCTTCTCGAGCTGGTCCAGGGGGACGATCAGGTTCGGCGGCACGTTGAGGTAGCCCAGGTCCTGGGCGACACCCATGTTGCGCACCATCGAGCGCCCGACGAAGGAGACCTTGCGGCCGTGGGCGTGCGCCGTGTCGAGCACCTGCTGGATCCGGTGCACGTGGCTGGCGAAGCTGGACACGATCACCCGTCGCGGCGCGGTGCGGAAGACCTGCTCGATGGCGGGGGCGAGCTCACGCTCGGACGTCGTGAAGCCGGGCACCTCGGCGTTCGTGGAGTCGGTGAGGAAGAGGTCGACGCCCTCCTCGCCGAGCCGCGCGAAGCCGCGCAGGTCCGTGATCCGCTTGTCGAGCGGGAACTGGTCCATCTTGAAGTCGCCGGTGTGCAGGACGGTGCCGGCTCCGGTGCGGATCGCGACGGCGAGCCCGTCGGGGATCGAGTGGTTGACCGCCAGGAACTCCAGGTCGAAGGGGCCGTACGACGTCTTGTCGCGGTCGCCCTCCTTCACCTCACGGGTCACCGGACGGATCCGGTGCTCCTTGAGCTTCTCGACGATCAGGGCGAGGGTCAGCTTGGAGGCGATCAGCGGGATGTCCGCGCGCTCGCGGAGCAGGTACGGCACGCCGCCGATGTGGTCCTCGTGCCCGTGGGTGAGCACGATCCCGACCACGGAGTCGATGCGATCTCGGATGTAGCCGAAGTCGGGGAGGATGACGTCGACGCCGGGCTGGTGCTCCTCGGGGAAGAGCACGCCGCAGTCGACCACGAGCAGCTTCTTGTTGAACTCGAAGACGGTCATGTTGCGGCCGATCTCCCCGAGGCCGCCGAGCGGGACGATCCGGAGACCGCGCGGCGGCAGCTTCGGCGGGACCTGGAGTTCAGGATGGGGATGGCTCACGGGGAGTCCGTTCTGGGTAGCTCGGGAGCTCGAACCGGGCAGCGCCGAGCGCAGGCGTCGGTCTCGCTCTGAATCTGTCGAGTCGAGTCGATGAGTCCCATGATTGTGCAGGACTCCTGCCGGCGGTAGGCACCCGGTGGGTCTCGCAGGCGCCCGCCCGGCCGGCGACATCCGACAAGTCGAGCCCGTCGGCCCCTTGCGCAAGGGTTCCACAAGAAGCGCGCCAGCCGTATCGGGCTGCCGCTGACGTGCGTAACGTGGATGAAACGCAGCGTCTGGGTCCGGGGGGACCGGTCGGACGCTGAGGAATCGAACGGGGGACGATCGTGGGAATCATCGAACTGGTCGACGCGTCGGCGGCGACAGCGCTCGAGCACGCCTCACAGCTGCAGGGACATCTGCAGACCGCACACGACGGCGACACGATCCGCGAGTGCAGAGGTGAGCTGCACCGGCTGGTCGCAGACATCATCTCGCTCCGGAACGCGGCCGAGCTGATGAAGCGCGAGCTCCGCCCGACCGGCTGAGGCTCGCACCGCGTAGGCGGGACATTCGGGGGGAACGGCGTCCCCAATGTTGGGGATACCTGGACCAGATGGTCGATTTGCCCCCACGGATGACCCAACTTGCACTAGGGGCCCGTTCCGGGTCTGTGCTGGCTTGTTCGACAGGCCGGCGTTCGCAGTGGCACGGGCCTCGGGGGAGGCCCGACCTCGGGGTGGCGCGCTCAACTCGTTCGGGGGAACGATGGATCGCAGCGGGCGGATCAAGGTCGCGATAGTCGACGAGCAGCGTCTGTTCACGGACTGTCTGGGGCTGGTGCTGGATCGGCGGAACTACTCGCACTGCGTGGTGCCGGTGCCCGAGGGCTGCGGCCAGACGAACCGGCTCCTCGCCCGGTTGCTGGCGGTGCGTCCCGATGTGCTCCTGCTGAACGCCGAGCTCGGGCAGGTCTGCGACGGAGGAGCGCTGATCGCACCGATGACGCGTGCCGGCGTCGCGGTCGTCGTGATCACCGAGAGCGCGAGTGAGGCGCAGTGGGGCTGGTGCCTGGAACGCGGGGCCCGGCTGGTGCTGTCGAAGAACGAGTCCATGGCGTCCGTCCTCTCCGTCGTGCGGCGCGTCAGCCAGGACCAGCCCGTGCTCGAACGCTCCGAACGGGATCGACTCATCGGGATCTCGCGCCAGCAGGACATGACGCGACGAGACGCACAGGAGCGCCTGCAGAAGTTGTCGCCGCAGGAGGCGGAGATCCTTCGGCACCTGATGTCGGGGCGCACCGTCCGAGAGATCGCGGTCGTGCGGGTCGTCTCCGAGGCGACGGTGCGGACCCAGGTCAAGGCGATCCTCGCCAAGCTCAACCTGCAGTCCCAGCTCGCCGCCGTGGCCGCCGCTCACCTCGGAGGGTGGGGCGTACGGCCGCTGCCGATCGCCGGGTAGCACGGTCAGCCGGCACGCGAGATCGCGAAGGCACACAGGAAGCCCACGGTGGCCAACAGGCCTGCGTAGAGGTGGGTCTTCTCGAACGCCTCGGGGATCATCGTGTCGGTGATCATGGCCAGGATCGCTCCGGCCGCGACCGCCGTGATCAGGGCGATCGCGCCGGCGGAGGCGCCTTGGAGCAGCAGGCAGCCGATCGCACCGGCCAGACCGCTGGCCACGGCGATGCCACCCCACACGCCGAAGACGTAGCTCGCGCTGCGCCCGCTCCGCTTCATGCCGGCCGCGCTGGAGAGGCCCTCGGGGAGGTTGGAGATGAAGATCGCGGCGAGCACCGGGACTCCCACCCCGCCGCCGCCCAACAGGGACAGCCCGAGCACGACCGACTCCGGGATGCCGTCGAGGAGGGCGCCGATGGCGATGGCGGAGCCGCTGCCGGACTTCTGCGAGTCGGAGACCTGCTCGTCGCCGGAGCGCTTGCGGTGCCGGGCGCCGCGCCGGGCCAGCAGCACGTTGGCGGCGACGTACGCCCCGGCGCCGACCAGGAAGCCGATGCACGTGGGCAGCAGGCCGCCGGTGGTCTCGGCCTCGTCGACCAGGTCGAAGGCGAGGGCAGAGATCAGGACGCCCGCGCCGAAGGCCATCACCGAGGCGATGACGTGGCGCGGGACCGAGACCAGCCAGGAGACGGCCGCGCCGATCACCAGGGCGCCACCCGCGAGCAGGCCCCACAGGCCGGCTTGGAGCCAGACAGGCATCGTGTCGCCTACCCGCACCCGTGGCAGGAGCTGCCGGTCACCGGGAGTCCTCCCGGTCAAGGGTGATGACGACCTTGACGTCGTCGTCGGACGGCTGGTCGAAGGCGGCGGGCGCATCCTCGAGCGGCACCCTGGTCGTGATGAGCCGCCCCAGCCAGTCGGCGTCGGCGCGCGCCAGCGCGTCGGCGGCCTGCCGGTAGTGGCGCAGGTTGGCGTTGACCGAGCCGACGAGAGCGTCGTTCTCCAGCACGATCTCCCGGTTGAGCCCGCCCGCGTCCACGCCGAGCGTGTGCCCGCGCGACGAGACGCCGGTCAGGCAGACGATGCCGTACGTCGCGGTCGCGGCGATGGCGTCGAAGACCAGCTGCCCGACGCCGGTCGCCTCGATGACCACGTCGGGACGGTGCTCCCGGGCCACCTCCGCGACGCTCGTGGAGTGGTACGTCGCCCCGAGCGCCTCGACCAGTCCGGGCTTGGGGCCCTCGGTGACCCGGTCCAGCACGTGCACGTCGAGTCCGCGCTGGACGCCGAGCATCGCGGCCAGCAGGCCGATCGGACCGGCGCCGGTCACCAGCACGGTCGCCGGCTCGAACCACGCCCGCTCGCCCACCCGCTCGACCTGCTCCCACGCCTTGGCCACCACGCTGGTCGGCTCCATCAGCACGCCGCTCATCCCCAGGTGCGGCTCGATCTTGACGGCGAAGTCGGCCGGCACCGTCCACAGCTCGCTGGCATAGCCGTGCAGCTCCTTGATGCCCCGCTCGGTGTACTGCCCGTTGCGGCACATGTCCCACTCGCCGTGGGCGCACGCTCCGCACGGCTGCGGATCCGGGCGTCGCACGACGCCGGCGACGAGGTCACCGCGCTCGAAGCCGCTGCCCTCCGGCGACTGCTCGACACGTCCCAGGGACTCATGACCCAGCACCAGCCGGTCACTGTCCGGGGGCGACCAGCCGTAGTCACCGCGCACGATCTCCTTGTCGGTCCCGCACAGGCCGACCGCGACGCCGCGGACCAGCAGCTCTCCCTCACCCGGCCGCGGATCGGGCACGTCCTCGACCCGGACCGAGCCGGCGGCCTGCGGTTCCACGGTGAGTGCACGCACGTCCGGGTGGTACCCACTCACCGGCGAGCCAACAACCGGCGCTCGGTCGTCGGCCCGACGACGGGGCGTATGGCGGGGTCACGTGGGTACCGCCACCCGTCATCAGGAGTCGACGGCGTTCGTCGCGCTGCGATCGGAGGGAGACCCGCATGAGCAGGAATCTGGTGCTGGCCCGTGTCGGAGCCTCCTCGTTGCACGGCTCCTGGCTGTCCGCCGGCGTGCCTCGGGACTGGGACCTGCACCTGGTGCCGTTCCAGCCGGTGCCCTTCGCCTCGGGACCGGGAGTCGTGGTGGCCGACGTGATCCCCGGCCCGAAGTGGGCGGGGGTGCGCGAGTACCTGCGGTCGTGGGACGGATGGCGCGAGTACGACTACGTGTGGATCCCGGACGACGACATCTTCGTCACCCAGGGGACCATCTCCGCGATGTTCGAGGTCGCGCGCACCGTCGGGCTCGACCTCTTCGCGCCTGCGTTGCACGAGGCGTCGTACTTCGCCCACTTCTCCACGATGCGCAACACCAGCTTCTTCGGGCGCTGGACGGGCTTCGTCGAGATCATGGTCCCCGCCTTCAGCCGCCAGGCACTCGACCAGCTCGTCCACACGCTGGACCTCAGCGAGACCGGTTGGGGATGGGGTCTGGACTCCCTGTGGCCCAAGCTCCTGGAATACCGCAACGTCGGGGTCATCGACGCACTGCCGGTGCTGCACACCCGTCCGGTCGGCAGGATGAGGGACCTCGACCTCGCCAAGCGCGTCCTGGACGAGTCGGACCACATCATGGACCGCTTCGACTGTCGCCAGGTGCACACGTCGTTCGGCGCGTTCAACGACGAGGGGGCGGCGGTCAAGTCGGAGCCGGAGAGGTTCTTCGCGGACCTCGCTCGCGGCTGGCAGCACCTCGTGGACCGCGACCCGCGGGTCCTCACTTGGCTGGTGGAGTTCCAGCAGGAGCTGTTCGAGTGGCCGGAGTACCCGGTCGCCGGTACGCCGTCGTGAGAGCTGCGCGACCGATCCAGCGTCAGCGCCCCGCCCGCGCGGTCAGGACCTCGCGGCGCCCGCCGTGGACGTCATCAGGTCCCGCAGCTCCTGCCAGTCGGTGACGACCTGCCAGGCACCGGCGGCCAGCAGCTGCTGCTCCCGGCGGGGCCGCTCGAGGGCCGGTACGAAGGCCAGGTTGCCGATGGTCGCGATGCCGGCGCCGACCGCGGCACTGACCCCCGCGACCGCGTCCTCCACTGCGACCGCCTCTCGGGCGTCGAGAGCGAGGGAGCGCAGGGCGTGCGTGTAGACGGCGGGGTCGGGCTTGCTGGTGGGGGTCGCCAGCGAGTCCTGAGCGCTGAACCGGTCGGCCACGGGGAAGAGGTCGTCGAGCCCGGTGGCGGTGAAGCACGCGGCGAGCCGGGGCGTCGCGCTCGAGCTGACGACCGCGAGCCGGTAGCGCGAGGCGAGCGCGGACAGCGTCGAGGTCACTGCCTCGTCGGGTGCCAGGACGGTGGCGAGGTGCCGGGTCACGACCGCCGCCTCCTCGTCGACCCAGGCCTGCAGCTCGGCGCTCGACACCCTGGTGCCCAGCTCGTGGGACAGGTCCGTCGCGAGCCTGCGGAAGTTGCGCCCCAGCGATGCTCGCCGCAGCTCGTCCGCCGTGTAGGCCCGACTCGATCCCAGCGCCGACAGGAAGCGGTTGGTCACCCCCACCGAGGCGTCGAACGCGGGCTCCTCCGACGGGAAGAGGTTGCCGTCGGCGTCGCACAGGAGCGTGGTGACCTCGTCGAGGTTCGGGGCAGAGGGGTCGTGATGGTCAGGACGCAACGGTGCGGTCTCCTTCGCGTAGCTCGGCCACGGCGCCGCGGAGCGCGCTGGGGAACCGTGGGTGAAGACCCAGGTCGCCGAAGATCTCGGACCGGCCCAGCAGGGGGCGTGGGTCGAGCACGGCGATCCGGGCCAACGGCACCAGCTCCTCGGCCAGGGGGTCCACGAGGGCGGCCAGCCCGGGGCGCGACGTGCCCACGGCGCAGAGGTGGTCGATCCAGGCCGCGATCGTCATGGTCAGCACGGTGCACTCCGTGCCGCTCGTGAGCGCCTCGCGCAGGGTCGGGACCACGTAGTTGGCGATCCTGGTCGAGCCTCGGCGGCGAAGCCTCTCCAGGGAGTCGGCGACGCGGTCGTCGGCGAGCCGGGCGCGAACGGCCTGCCGGTAGCTCCCGACGTCCAGGGGAGCCTCGCGGAGGGTGGGCGTGACCTCGTCGCGCATCAACCGGTCGACGAGCCGGCCGACTCGCGGGTCCGCCATGGCCTCGGCGGTCGTGTGGTGGCCGGCCCGTGCGCCGAGGTAGCCCAGCATCACGTGGGCGCCGTTGAGCATCCGGGTCTTGGCCTGGACGAACGGCCGCACGTCGGTGACGAGCTGGACACCGACCTCCTCCCACGGTGGGCGATCGCCCGAGAACTCGTCCGCCACGACCCACTGGCTGAACGGCTCGGGGAAGATCGCCAGGTCGTCGGTGACGCCATGGCTGTGACGGAGCATCCGTCGCTGGAGCTCGGAGGTGGCCGGGGTGATCCGGTCGACCATGGAGCTGGGGAACGCGACGCTGCTGTCCACCCAGCTCGCGAGACCCGGTGACATCGCCTCGGCGGCCGCGACGACGGCTCGACGCGTCGCCAGGCCGTTGTCGGCCAGGTTGTCGCACGAGAGCACGGTGAACGGTGCCGTCCCTGCGGCGCGTCGGAGCCTGAGCGCCTCGGCGACCAGGCGGAAGGCGCGCCATCCCGGCGGAGCGCCACGGTGCTCGGTGTCGCCGTGGGCCTCGTACGCCGGGGCGGTGAGCGTGAGGGTGACGAGCTGCGTGCGCGGGTCGGTGAGCCTGTCGAGCAGCGGGGTGGCGGCGGTGGCGGCGTCGACGTAGTCCTGCAGCGCGCCCACGACCCTGGCTCGTCCGGACCCGGGATCGACCACCGTCCAGAGGTTGTCCTGCCGGCGGAGGACGGCCCCGGCGGCGGCGGTGCGCAGGCCGGACCCGACGAGGCCCCAGTCGTGGGACACCCCGCTCTCGGCGAGCCGGTCCAGGTAGACCGCCACGTGCGCTCGGGCGAAGGAGCCGAGTCCGAGGTGGATCACGCCGGGACGCAGGTCACGCGCGTCGTACGACGGCACGCTGACCGATCCGGCCAACGACGGCAGGGTCGCCCGCCGCAGGGGCACGGCGTGCGGGGGCCCTGGGGGAGCAGACACGTACGACTCCGACACTGAGGGCAAGATGCCCGGCGCTGCCCTTGCTTGACAGCGGTCCCTGGGTACCCCTCCGAGGCGCCGTCATGCCCCGGCGGCGGCGGCGTTGCCCACGTCAACGTCCGGATGTCGGCTCCGTCGTCGAGCCACGGGACACGGCGGTGCCCGAGCGTGAGCGGCGCGCGCGCCGGTACGCCGGCTCTCGCAGCCGGGTGACGGCGGCGTACTGGCGCAGGCCCGGGACCTGGCGGCGTACCGGGTCGAAGGAGAGGCTCGCATCGTCGCTGAGCCGGGTCGACAGGCGCAGCACCGCGAACGGGTGCCAGTCACCGGAGGGCCGCGCCCAGGACAGCTCGTAGCTCTCGCCCGGCCCACCGCCGTCTGCGGCGAGCAGGAGGGGACCGGTGTCGGACTCGTACGGCAGCAGGGTCGTCAGCGGTCGCCCGCGTGGGTCGCGGCACACCGTCAGCACGAAGCGCGTGACCCGTCCCCGGCCGGTCGTCGAGAAGAGGATGTCGCCGCCGTCGGGGCCGGCGGGGACGCGGAGGGCGAGCCCGTGGACGTCGGGCAGGCCGTCGGGCAGACCGATCGCCCGCGAGAGGCGCACGATGACGTCGTCCTCGCCCGGTTCGTCGAGCCAGGCGATGCCGGTCTTCTCGTCCGACCCCGTGCGGTAGACGCGGCCGGCGAGCACATCCCCGTCCGGGTGGAGGGGCTTGCGCGCCGTACGCAACGCGGCCAGGGCCTGGGTGCCCGCGGCGAGGAGTGCACCGCCGGCCGACGCGGCGAGCCGAGCGGCCGTCGACGCGGGCGCCGTCAGCGAGTGGGCGGGCGTGCTCGGGTCCATCCGGCCTCCTGGGTAGGCGCTCCCAGTACCCGCGGCGCCGGAAGCAACACCGTCGACGGGTGTGCGGCCACGACGTCCCGGGATTCCAGATGGGCTATTCCCATCGCCCGCGCGGCCCGAGATGATCACCTGGGTTTTCGGGAGCTCACATCAGCCATCGGCAGCAGTGCCGTCGTGAAAGGCAGCGAGCTCCGATGATCTTCGCCAACCCGGGTACGTCGCGCGCACGACGGAGCGTCGCCCTGATCGCCGCGCTCCTGCTCACCGTCTGGTTGACGGGGGTCGAC
This sequence comes from Nocardioides sp. URHA0020, assembly GCF_000620705.1. Lineage (GTDB taxonomy): Bacteria > Actinomycetota > Actinomycetes > Propionibacteriales > Nocardioidaceae > Nocardioides. Next base: position 268,557 of record NZ_KK211171.1, on the reverse strand, counting down.
CTGGGCGTCGCGCCACCGGCGCTGGGCGCAGCTGCGCCGACGACCCAGGTGTTCACCACTCCGGGCGTCAGCGTGTTCACGGTCCCCGCGGGCGTGACGGAGGTCGAGGTCGAAGCGGTCGGTGCTGCCGGCGGCACCTGCTACAGCGGGAACGGCGGGCACGGGGCCTCGGTGACAGCGGTCGTCTCGGTGACGGCCGGATCCCAGCTCCGCGTCGGGGTCGGCCAGGCCGGTCCGGCCGAGGCGACCTGCATGGGCGCCGGCACACCGGGTGGGACGCCCGGCGGCGGCGGCGCCGGCGGCCCCGGCGATCCCTACCACGGTGCCACCGGTGGTGCAGGTGGCGGTGGGGCCTCGCTGATCAGCCTCGGGACCGGCGCTCCCACGTCGGCCAGCGCGCTGGTCGTCGCCGGTGCCGGTGGGGGCGCTGCCTATGGGATCGCCGGCGGAGATGCCGGCTCCCCGGGCGCGGACGGAGACGCCGGCGGTGGTGGCGCGGGGACCCAGGTCGCGGGTGGTGCCGGTGGCAGTCCCTTCGGCGGCAACTCGACGGGCGGGGTCGACGGGTCGGCCTTCTTCGGTGGCGCCGGCGGCCACGGCGACACCAACAACGGCAGCGGCGGGGGTGGTGGCGGTGGTGGCTACTTCGGCGGCGGTGGCGGCGGGGGTACGACGAACTACTCCGGTGGCGGCGGCGGCGGCTCCAGCTATGTGACGCCCACCGGCGACATTCTCAGCGAGGCTGCGCCCACCTCGAGCGTCGCGTCCGTGACGATCACCTACCCGCCCGTGTATCCCCTGCCCCGGGCGGTGATCTCGTCCCCGACGACCGGCGGCACCTACCTGCTGGACGAGTCGGTGATCACCGCGTTCTCCTGCACCGAGGCGACCGATGGCCCCGGACTGGCCTCGTGCGACGACTCCCACGGCACTGCCAGCGTCGACGGTGGCGCCGGAACCCTGGACACGTCGTGGGCCGGCACCCACACCTACACGGTCACCGCCACGTCGTCGGGCGGGGACACCGGCACCGACTCGATCTCCTACACGGTCGTCTACCCGCCGCCGTCAGCGCAGATCTCCCTGCCGACGACCGGCGGCACCTACGTGCTGGGGCAGTCGGTGGCGACGGCGTTCACCTGCGCCGAGGGGACCGGCGCCCCCGGTCTGACGTCGTGCGACGACTCCCACGGCGCGGCCACGGTCGACGGTGGTGCCGGGACCCTCGACACGTCCTCCGTCGGACCTCACACCTACACGGTCACCGCCGCGTCGTCGGGCGGGGACACCGGCACCGACTCGATCTCGTACACGGTCGTCTACTCGCCGCCGTCGGCGCACATCTCGTCACCGTCCACCGGCCACACCTACCCGTTGGGGATGCCGGTGCGCACCGCGTTCTCGTGTGCGGAGAGCAGCGGCGGCCCGGGGCTGGTGTCGTGCCAGGACTCGCACGGCGCCGCGACGCTCGCCGGTGGCACCGGCACCCTGGACACCACCACGGCCGGCGCCCACACGTACGCCGTGACGGCTCGGTCCTCCAGCGGTCTGAGTCGCACGAGGTCGATCTCCTACACGATCACCCCCGCACGGGTCACGATCAGGAGCACCCGGGCGAGAGTCGCCGGCGGGCGGGCGAAGATCGTCGTCGGCTGCGCCGGGGCGACCGTGTGCCGCGGAACCATCACGATCGTCCGCGGCAGGACGGTGGTCGCCACCGGGGCCTACCGGGCCAGCCGCGGGACCTCCGTGGTCGTCAGGACCAGGCTCACCAGGGCCGGCAGCGCGCTCGTGAAGAAGACCAAGGGGCCCCGCCTCTCCGCCCAGGCGCGGGCGACGGTCGTCGGAGGCGTGACAGCTCGACGCACGATCGTGCTCAAGCTCGGCTAGCTCGGCGGCGATCCAGCAGCTGTCTGCGGGCACCTCACCGTGATGCGCGTTCGCGGTGCGTCGCGGCCAGCAGCGAGCACGTGGGCCACTCGGTCAGCTCGTCGCCGAGACATCGACGGAGCTCCGCGAGGTCGTCGCCGACCAGCTCGGCGAACCGCTCGGCGCACCCGTCCGGCAGTGGCACGGCGCTCCTCCCCGGAGCCCGCGACGGCCGCACGGGCTCCCACCGGTCCGGGTCGGCGCCGGCGTGGGCGAGCACCCGGCGGACCTCTCGGTCGGTGTGCGCGCGGAGGCGCTCCTGGATCACCACGAGCAGCTGCTCCGGCGCGAAGAGGTCGGCGTACGGCGAGATCCGGTCCCAGTAGCGGCTGCGCGCGACGTACTGGCTCCCCGGGTCGAGCAGGGCGTCCGCGACCGGACGGGTCTCGGTCCCGTCGCGCACGTGGTGCTGCCACTGCGACACCGCCCGCTGGAGCGGGTCGCGGACGAGGTAGACCAGGCGGACCTCCGGCAGCAGCGCGTGGATCCGCGCGGGCACCTCGGGGTGGGAGGGATCCGTGTACCCGGGCGACGACTCGCCGCGGACCCGTGCGCGTGGGTCGAGCTGCGCGACGTACCACCCCCATCCGCGGTGCCACTGGCCGTCGCGCCACCACTCGGAGGGATCGTCGTGAGGCGGCCGATCGGGCCCGAAGAAGAAGTTGAGCTCCTTGCCGGAGGCCATCGCCACCTCGGGGTGCCGATCCAGCAGCGCGTGCAGGGCGCTCGTCCCGCATTTCATGGCGCCCACCACGAGCAGACTCGGGCCGGAGGCGTCGGCTCGGTGCTTCATCTGCGCTCCTCTGACTCGGGCGGGCCGGTGGCGGACCGGACCTCCCCGCACCTCCCTGCCCTCCGCCGGTAGCCGCGTCACCGCGGTGGAAACACCGGCGGCCGCGCCCGCGACCCAGGGGGACCGATCAGGTGCCCAGGGCGGAGAAGATCTGCTCGTAGCGCTCCTGCGGGCTGAGGACGAGGCCGGACTTGATGAACCTCGCCCAGTCGTCGGCGAGCACCTCCTCGACGCCGGACTCGATGGCGTCGAGACCGGCGCCGGCCAGGTCCGCCGGCGCGATCTTCGGCGCCTCCATGCCCCTGGCCATGTCGGTGTCGACCAGACCCATGTGCACCCCGACGACGTGGGTGCCCTGGGCGGCGAGCTCGAGTCGCGTGCTGTCGGTCAGCATCCAGGCCGCGGCCTTCGACGCGGCGTACGCGCCCACGCCGGGGGCGGTGAACCAGGACAGGGCCGAGACGACGTTCAGGATCGCGCCGCCGCCGTTGGAGCCGAGGATGGGAGCGAACGCCCGCGTCATGAGCAGCGGGCCGTAGAAGTTGGTGTCCATCTCGCGCCGGATCGTCGCTTCGTCACCGCTCACCAGCGAGGTGCCGGTCGAGATGCCGGCGTTGTTGATGAGCACGTGGACGTCCCCGGCCGCGGCGGCCGCCGCCGCGACCTGACCGGCATCGGTGATGTCGAGCTCCAGCGGGTGGATGCCCTCGGCCTCGAGGGTGGTGACGTCGCGGGCGGCGGCGTAGATCTTGCCCGCTCCCCGCTTCTTCAGCTGCTCGACGAACTCGGCTCCGATGCCTCGGTTCGCCCCGGTGACCAGCACCACCGCGTCCTTGATGTCCATGCCAACCCCATTGTGTAGTGACCGCTATTGATTGCGGGATGACCGTACCAGACTTCTGTAGCGGTCGATACGGTATGGTGGCGGGCATGGCTGGCCGCCCCCGGAGCTTCGATCGCGATGCCGCGCTGGCGACGGCCGTCGAGCTGTTCTGGCGCACGGGCTACGAGGGGACCTCGGTCGCGATGCTCACCTCGGCGATGGGCGTCTCGCCCCCCAGCCTCTACGCGGCGTTCGGCGACAAGCACCACCTGTTCGAGGAGGCGTCGGCGCGCTACTTCGCGCGCACCTGTGAGGGCCTGGATCGTGCCGTCGAGCTGCCGACTGCACGAGCGGCCATCGAGCGGATGCTCGAGGACACCGCCCGTGCCCACACGGGCGCGGCGACCCCGCCGGGCTGCCTGATGCTGACCGAGCCTCGGCTCGACGCGCAGCGCGAGGTCCTGCACCAGCGGATCAGGGACCGGCTCGACCGTGGGGTGCAGGACCACGAGCTGCCGAGCGCGCTCGACACCGACCGGCTCGCGGCGTTCCTGGTGGCCGTCATGCGGGGCATGTCGGGCTGTGCGCGCGACGGTGGCACCACCGAGGACCTCCGGGGGATCGCCGAGACGGCGATGGCGGCGTGGCCCGCAGCTCATCGAGAGCGAGCCTGAGCCCGAGCGCGGGCGAGCTCCAGCCGCTCCACCCCAACGAGTGGGTTTCTGATGCTGCCTCATCGGTCACTGGAGAGGCACACAGAAGGAGGGTTCACCCATGTCTACTTCGACCCTGAACGACAAGACGATCGCATTCCTGGTGGCCACCGAAGGCATCGAGCAGGCCGAGCTCACGGGTCCGTGGGAAGCCGTCCAGGAGGCCGGCGGCAAGCCGGTCCTGGTCAGCATCGAGACCGGCACGGTGCAGGCCTTCGACCACCTCGACGCGGCCGACACCTTCAAGGTCGACCAGGTGATCGGAGACGCAGACGTCACCGAGTTCGACGGGCTGGTGCTTCCGGGCGGTGTGGCGAACGGTGACGACCTGCGGACCAACGAGGCGGCGGTCACGTTCGTGCGCGAGTTCGTCGAGTCGGGCAAGCCGGTCGCCGCCATCTGTCACGCCATCTGGTCGCTGATCGAGGCCGACGTGGTCAAGGGTCGTGAGCTCACCTCCTGGCCGAGCCTGCAGACCGACGTCCGCAACGCGGGTGGGTCGTGGGTCGACCGCGAGGTCGTCGTCGACACCAACCTGGTCACCAGCCGCAAGCCCGACGACATCCCTGCCTTCAACCGCGAGTTCCTCGCGCAGTTCTCGACCGCCGACAGCTGAGAGTTCCCCGGAAGGCGCCGCCCGTGTCGTCGTTGTGGCTGGACCGCGATCGCATCGTCACCGACCAGGAGGTCGCCGAGCGCTACGACGACGTGGTGGTGGGTGCCGGCCTGACGGGACTCACGACGGCGCTGCTCCTGGCGCGGGCCGGCCGCGGCGTCGCCGTCGTGGAGGCCCGCCATGTCGGGGCGGGAGCCACCGGCAACACCACCGGCAAGGTCTCGCTGCTGCAGGGGACGAAGTACTCCCGGCTGCTGCGCTACCAGTCACGTCCCGTGGTCGAGAGCTACGTGCGGGCCAACCGTGAGGGCCAGGCGTGGCTGCTCCGCTTCTGCGAGCGCCACGGCGTCCCCGTGCAGACCCGCGATGCCGTCACCTACGCGCCCGACGCCGGCCCGGGAATCCGCCACGCACGGGCGGAGCTGGAGGCGGCGTCGTCCCTCGGGCTCGAGGTGAGGTGGGACGAACGGCTGCCGGTGCCCTTCCTGCACGTCGGAGCGGTCGTGCTGCCCGACCAGGCCCAGCTCGATGCGATGGACGTCCTCGACGCCCTGGTGCGAGAGCTCCGGGCAGCCGGCGGCCACGTCGTCCAGGGGCGTCGGGTCATGGAGGTCTCCCACGGTCCGGCACCCGTCGTCACGCTGTCCGACGGCAGCCGCATCGAGAGCAGCACCGTCGTGCTGGCCACCGGCACCCCCACCCTCGACCGGGGGCTGTACTTCGCCAAGCTCGAGCCCAAGCGCTCCTACGCCCTGGCCTTCGACCACCCCGAGCCACCCCGGCTCATGATGCTGTCCGCCGGCGGACCGACCCGATCGGTACGAGACGCTCCGGGTCCCGGGTCGTCGCGCAAGCTGCTGGTGGGCGGCGAGGGACACCCGGTCGGACGGGTCCGCAGCGAGGCCGACCACGTCGAACGGCTGCGGGCCTGGACCCACGAGTTCTACCCGGAGGCCGTCGAGACCCATGCCTGGTCGGCACAGGACTACACCTCGCACGACGCACTTCCGTTCGTGGGTCGACTGCCGCGCGGAGGCGGCGACATCTACCTCGCCACCGGCTACGACAAGTGGGGCATGACGAACGCCGTCGCCTCGGCCCTCGACCTCTCCGGCCAGATCCTGGGGCAGGCGCCCTCCTGGGCCGAGCCGGTCCACCGCAGGGTCACCCGAGCGCGGGGCGCGCTGGAGCTCGGACGGATCAACGCGCAGGTCGTCGCGGCCGGCGCGGCGAGGCTGGCCGCCGCCGAGCTTCGTGGCTCGCCTGACACGGCGCCCGACGAGGGGCAGGCCGACGTCGGCCGGGTCGGGGTCCGGCCGGTCGGGACCGCGCAGACCGACGGCCAGGTGTGTGCGGTCGTGCGCTCTGCACCCATCTCGGCGGCGTGCTGCACTGGAACGATGCCGAGTCCAGCTGGGACTGCCCGCTGCACGGCTCGCGCTTCAGCGCCACCGGTGAGGTCCTCGAAGGTCCCGCGACCTCGCCGCTGCGCCGCGTCGACCCCTGACCCGGGCTCAGCCGAGCTTCGGCAGCACGTCGGTGCCGTAGAACTCGATCATCTCCAGCGCGTGCGGGCCCATGTTCGCGAGGTAGAGCTCGTCGTAGCCCGCGTCGGCGTACTGCGTGATCTGGCGCAGGTGGTCCTCGGGGTCGCTGCCGGCGACGACCGACTCCCGGGTCGACTCCATGGTGACCAGCTCGGTGGCCTGCTGGAAGTGCTCGGGGGTGGGGAGGACCTGGGCCAGCTCGCCGGGCAGGCCGGCGTTCGGCCACAGCCGATGGGCGTGCTCCCAGCCCTCCTCCCGGGTCGGGGCGAAGGCCACCTTGGCGCCGGCCTGGGCGGGCCTGCCGCCCGAGGCGTCCTTGAAGGCGGTCACCAGGTCGGCGTCGGGCGCCGTCCCGATGTACCCGTCGCCGATCCGGGCGGCGACCTCCAGCGCCTTGGGGCCGAACGCCGACACGAAGATCTCGGGCGGGGTGTCCGGGACGTTGTAGATGCGGGCGTGGTCGACGGAGTAGTGGCGGCCCCGCGTGGTCACGACGTCACCGGTCCACAGCTGGCGGATCAGGGCGACCGCCTCCTCGAGCATCTCCAGGCGTACGTCGGCCGGTGGCCACGGTGCGCCGAGGATGCTCTCGTTCAGTGCCTCCCCGGTGCCGACGCCGAGGGTGAACCTCCCGTCGAGCAGCTCCGCGCAGGTGCCGGCGGCCTGGGCGATGATCGCGGGGTGCAGCCGGGTCGTCGGACAGGTCACCGCCGTCGTCACGTGCAGGTCGCAGACCTGGCTGATGGCGCCGATCACGCTCCAGATCAGGGGACTGTTGCCCTGCTGGTTGTTCCAGGGGTGGAAGTGGTCGCTGATCCACAGACCGGTGAAGCCCGCCCGCTCGGCGGCCGCTGCCTGGGCGACGAGCTCGGCGGGTGAGTACTCCTCGCACGAGAGGAAGTAGCCGATGCGCATGGGATCTCCTCGGATCGTCGGGTGCGTCTGTGCGTGGGGTGCCGGACCCGGTCGGCGGTCGGGCCCGCGGCTCAGGCCGTCGACCGCGCGCCCGCCGCTGGGGTCAACGATCCTCGGGGTGGTCGGAGTCGGCGATCGACCGCTGCGGCGGGTGCTCGAACCGCTCACGTTCGTCGGGGCGCGCGTCCGGCTGGTCCGGACGGTTCAGCTGCTCGCCCGGGTCGAGGTCGAGGCGGTCCGCCACGTCGGCAGTCGAGAGGTCCTCCTCGCCCGGCGCTCCCTCGACCGAGAGCGGCCCGTGCTCCTGGACTGACTTCCTGATGTGCTGTCGGTCTCCCATGACCTGCCGGTACCCGGCTGCCGGGACGTCATTCGGGCGCTGACGACCGGTTGCCCGCACCGGGTGTGGGTACCGCCCCCGCCATGGACGCCCAACTCTCGCTGACCGTCGACGGGACGGTGCACTCGCTCACGGTCGACACGCGGACGACCCTCCTCGACGCGCTGCGTGAGCGGCTGGGCGTCATCTCGCCGAAGAAGGGCTGTGACCACGGACAGTGCGGGTCGTGCACGGTCCTCCTCGACGGCCGCCGCCACCTCACGTGTCTCGCGCTCGCGGTGGCTTACGACGGCGCCGAGATCGTCACCGCTGACGGCCTCGCCGCCGACGGGCTGCACCCGGTGCAGCAGGCGTTCCTGGACCAGGACGGCTACCAGTGCGGCTACTGCACTCCCGGACAGGTCTGCTCGGCCGTCGGGATGCTCGACGAGCTCAAGGAGGGCCACCCCAGCCACGTCACCGAGGACCTCGTCGGCGAGATCGAGCCGAGCGAGGTCGAGGTCCGCGAGCGGATGAGCGGCAACCTCTGCCGCTGCGGTGCCTACCCGGGCATCCTCGCCGCTGTCTGCGAGGCGGCGCGCGGATGAGGGAGCTGGAGTACCTCCGCCCCGACAGCGCGGCCGCCGCGGTGGCCGCGGTGGCCGACCGGCCCGGCGCCCGCTTCCTGGGCGGCGGGACCAACCTCGTCGACCACCTCAAGCTCGGGGTGGCCTCGCCCGAGCTCCTCGTCGACATCAGCCGGCTGCCCCTGACCGACGTCGAGGCGTACGACGGACCCGACGGCAGCTGGCTGCGCATCGGCACCAACGTGCGCAACAGCGACCTCGCCGCGCACCCGGTCGTGCGGTCCCGGTTCCCGGCGGTCGCCCGGGCGCTCCTCGCCGGCGCCTCCGGCCAGCTCCGCAACCAGGCGACGACCGGGGGCAACCTCCTGCAGCGCACCCGCTGCGTCTACTTCCAGGACGTCACCACCCCGTGCAACAAGCGTGATCCCGGCAGCGGCTGCTCGGCGCTGGAGGGCTACGGGCGCTACAACGCGATCCTCGGAGCGAGCCCCGAGTGCGTCACGACGCACCCGTCGGACCTCGCCGTCGCGCTCACCGCGATGGACGCCGTGGTGGTGGTCCTCGGGCCCGAGGGCGAGAGGCGGGTCCCGATCGAGGAGCTCTACCGGCTGCCCGGGGACCGACCCGAGCTCGACACGGTCCTGGCGCCCAGCGACCTCGTGACCGCGGTCGAGCTGCCGTCGGCGGCGGCGAACGAGCACGCGACGTACACGAAGGTCCGCGACCGAGCCTCGTTCGCGTTCGCGCTCGTGTCGGTGGCCGCCTCCCTGGACCTCGCCGGCGGCGTGGTGCAGGACGTGCGGCTCGCCTGGGGCGGTGTCGCGCACAAGCCGTGGCGCGCGCGCCGTGCGGAGGCCGCGCTCCGCGACCGGCCGTTCGACGAGGACGCCTTGCGGGCGGCCATCGACGAGGAGCTGGCCGACGCGACGACCACGGACCAGACGGCCTCCAAGGTGCCGATGGTGCGCAACGCGACCACGATGACCCTGCTGCGTCTGGCCGAGGAGGCAGCCCGATGACCGAGCAGGCCACGCGACCCGTCGAGGCGCGCGCGATCGGCAGCCACCACGACCGGGTCGACGGCCCGGAGAAGGTCACCGGTCGGGCGGCGTACGCCGTCGAGCACGGTGAGGCCGACGGGGTCATCGACCCGCTGCACGTCTGGCTCGTCCAGTCGACGGTCGCCAAGGGGCGGGTGACGCGCGTCGACAGCGCGGCGTCCCTGGCCCACCCCGGGGTGGTGGCCGTGCTCGACCACACCAACGCCCCCCGCCTCGACGACACCGACAACGGCGAGCTGGCGATCCTCCAGGACGACCGCGTCGGCTTCCGCGGTCAGATCGTGGCCCTGGTGCTCGCCGAGACCCCGGAGGCCGCCCGCGAGGGAGCGGCCCTCGTCGCCGTCGGCTACGACCAGGAGCCGCACGAGGCCGAGCTGCGCGTCGACAACGCGACGTACCGGCCCGACCAGGTCAACCCCGCCATGGAGACCGACACCGACGAGGGCGACGTGGACGCGGCCCTGGCGAGCGCCGACGTGGTCGTCGACCAGGACTACCGGACGGCGTACGAGCACAACAACCCGCTGGAGCCGCACGCCACGCTCGCGTGGTGGGGGCAGGAGGGCGACCGGGAGGTGCTCTCGATGTTCGACTCCACGCAGGGCGTGCACGGCGTCGTCCAGGCCCTGGCGCCGATGCTGGGCCTGCAGCCCGAGCAGGTGCGGGTGCGGGCGCCGTACGTCGGCGGTGGGTTCGGCAGCAAGGGTGAGGCGCACTCGCACGTGATGGCGGCGGCGCTTGCCGCCCGCACGACCCACGGGCGACCGGTCAAGCTGGCGGTGACGCGGCAGCAGATGTTCGCGCTCACCGGCTACCGCACCGCGACCATCTCGCACGTGCGGCTCGGCGCCGCGGCCGACGGCACGCTCGTGGCGATCGAGCACGCCGTGCAGGAGCAGACCTCGGTGGTCCGGGAGTTCGCCGAGCAGACGGCCGCCCCGACCCGGATGATGTACGCCGCGCCGAACCGTCGCACCAGCCACCGGCTCGCGCGACTGGACGTCGCGGTCCCGTCGTGGATGCGCGCCCCCGGCGAGATGCCCGGCATGTTCGCCCACGAGGTCGCCATGGACGAGCTCGCGGTCGCGTGCGGGGTCGACCCGATCGTGCTGCGCGAGCGCAACGAGCCGGACATCGACCCGGAGAGCGGCAAGCCCTTCCACCAGCGGCGCCTGGTCGAGTGCCTCCACCGCGGTGCCGACCGGTTCGGGTGGGAGGACAGGCCGCCGGAGCCACGGACGACCGCCGACGGCGACTGGTGGGTCGGGACCGGGGTCGCGTCCGCGACGTACCCCGCGATGAGGTCGCCGGGCAACGCCGCTCGGGTGCTGGCCCTGGGCAAGGGCCGGTACGCCGTCTCCATCGGCGCCGTCGACATCGGCACCGGCGCCCGCACGGTGCTCACCCAGATCGCCGCCGACGCGCTGGACGTCTCCCCGGCCGCGATCGACCTGGCGATCGCCGACACCCGGCTGCCCGCGGCCTCGGTCGCCGGTGGCTCCTCCGGCACCAGCTCGTGGGGTACGGCGATCGTGGCGGCCGCCCAGCGGTTCCGCGCCGACCACGGCCCGTCGCCCGACGCGGGCGTGGAGACGACCGCCTCGGCCGCCGACAACCCGGCCGAGGAGGAGTTCGCCTTCCACTCCTTCGGTGCGGTCTTCGCGGAGGCTCGGGTCAACCGCTGGACCGGGGAGGTCCGCGTGCCGCGGCTGCTCGGCGTCTACTCGGTCGGCCGGGTGATCAATCCGATGACGGCGCACTCGCAGCTCGTCGGGGGACTGGTGATGGGGCTGTCGGCGGCGCTGTTCGAGACGTCGTACCGCGACGCCCGCTTCGGCCACGTGGTCACCCAGGACCTGGCGACCTACCACGTCGCCTCGCACGCCGACGTGCTCGACGTGGACGCCGAGTGGCTCGAGGAGTCCGACCAGGTGTTCACGCCGGCGGGCGGCCGGGGCATCGGCGAGATCGGGATCGTGGGCACCGCTGCCGCGGTCGCCAACGCCGCCTTCCACGCCACGGGGACGCGGGTGCGCTCGATCCCGATCACGGCCGGTGAGCTCCTCGACTGACCGACCCGGCAGCGATCCCGCAGCATGGTCTCCGCCCCGTCCGGGGACTGCGGACCGCGCCGTGCGCCCGACGTAGGCTGGGCGCAGCCCTCGCGACGAACCCATGGAAGTGAGATCGACCCCAGATGCCGGCAGAACCCGCAGACCTCGTCGTGCTCCTCGACGAGGACGGCAGCCCCTGTGGCACGGCGCCCCGAGCGACGGTGCACACCTCCGACACCCCGCTCCACCTCGCCTTCTCCTGCTACGTCTTCGACGATGCCGACCGGCTGCTGCTGACCAGGCGAGCCGTGACGAAGCGGACCTGGCCCGGGGTCTGGACGAACTCCTTCTGCGGGCACCCCCGTCCCGGCGAGGAGACGACGGAGGCCATCCGGCGCTACGGCCTGCACGAGCTGGGACTGACGGTGGCCGACCCGGTGAGCCTGGTGCCGTCGTTCCGCTACCGCGCCGTCGACGCGGGCGGCATCGTGGAGAACGAGGTGTGCCCGGTGTACGCCGTCCGGGTCGACGCCGAGCCGGTCCTGAACGCCGAGGAGGCCGCGGAGTCCCGCTGGGTGGAGCTCTCGGAGCTGCACGCCGCCGTCGCCGCCGCGCCGTGGGCGTTGAGCCCGTGGCTGCTCGAGCAGGTGGCGGCGATCGAGGCCGCGGGCGGTTGGCCCGTCATCGACCGCTGACGTCGACGCTCTCCGCCAGGTCCGCGGCCCCGGACCGCTCGGGAGGAGACCGGCGCCGGGTGGCGGCGCCGGCCGCGACGGCGATGCCCGCCGTCAGCCAGCCGGCGACCACGTCGACGACGTAGTGCTCGCCGGTGTAGACGAGGGTGAGGGCCATCAGCACGACGTACGCACCCAGCGCCGCGCGCCACCACCGGGTGACCGACGGCCACAGGAAGAGGGTGACGAGGAGCGCGGCCCCGGCGTGCAGCGAGGGCATCGCCGCCACCGGGTTGCTCTCGCCCTGTCCGAGGCCGCTCAGCCGCGCGATCGGGTCGAGCTGCAGGAAGTGCCATCCGAACCGGGAGATGCGGTCGACCTGACCGATCTGGTCCTGCTGCGAGGCCAGCCACGGTGGCGCCGCCGGGTAGACGACGTAGCCGGACACCCCGACCACCGTGAAGACGAGCACGGCAGCGATCCAGGCGCGGAAGCGGTCCCGGACCCGGAACCACACCCAGGCGGTCACCAGCGGGATCGAGACGAAGTGGGTGACGTAGACAAGCGCGGCGACGGCGTCGTACCAGTGCGTCGAGCCGTCGACGAGCCGCTGCTGGAGCCAGACCGAGGGGACGACGCCGAAGACGGCCTCGTCGACCCGGGCGGGACCGGAGACGTGCAGGCTGAAGCCGAGCCGGTTGGCGCCATCGTCGTGGTGCTGCGTGATCGGGCCGCTGACCCACTGGGCGGCGGCGTAGACGAGGAGGATCACGCTCAGCGGCGCCCAGGAGATGAGGAGCTGGGCGATCGGGCCGTGTCGGGAGTCTGGCTCGCTCATCGCCGCAGTCGCTCCATCAGCGCATCGATCCGGAACCGGTTGTAGCGCTGGATCAGGATGAACGGCAGGTTGACCAGCACGCCGTAGGTGACGAGCAGGGCGGCGGCCAGCGGCGGGTTCCACAGCACGAAGAGGGGGCCGCAGGCCAGGGCCCACCAGTGAGCCAGCTCCGCGCGGCGCGTCTCACGGGCGAAGGCCTCCAGCCCCGCGACGTCGTACGCCGGCAGCCGACGCTTGCTGGTCCCTCCGCGGAAGAGGTCGCCGGCCTCGGGCAGCCGGTCCTTCCAGCGGTGGATCCGCAGCCGACGGCGGTACCAGCGACCGCTGTCCTCGAAGGACCGCTGCCGCAGCAGCCAGCCGTCGCGGGCCAGCCTGCTGTCGTCGAGACGGTAGGCGGCGTAGCCGGTGGCGGCGTGGAAGGCGCCCCACGCCACGATGTCGACCAGCACGGTCAGGGTCTGCGGCATCACCAGCCGGAGCATCAGGCGCCTCCCTCGACCGATCCCGAGCCGTTGAGCGGCACGTCGCGACCGCGCCAGTCGACGGAGCGTCGGACGGCGGTGCGGAGCAGCGAGCGCGCGAAGACGAGGTCGAAGGCGAGCAGCGGCACCGGGAAGAGCGCCCACGTCCACCAGCGGAACGTGCCGAGGCGGCGCAGCACCGACCGCAGCTGCCACGTGACCGCGACCCACGCGAGCGCCCACAGCGCGGGAGCGCCGTACGCCGGTGACAGGCGGTGCCCGGCGACCGCTCCGGCGAGGGCGAGGAGGGCGCCGACGGCGACGGCGTGGTGCGCGCTGACCCAGGCGACGGCTCCGAGGGTGGGGCCGGGCGCGGCGGCCGAGGCTCCCGAGGCGAAGTTCTTGGTCCAGCCCGCCGCCAGCTGGCGGAAGCCGCCCGGATAGCTGCGCATCCGCACCGACCGGCCGCCGACCGCGCACCGCACCGGGAGGCCGGCGCGCTGGTAGGCGGCCGCCAGCTCGACGTCGTCCAGGATCTCCCCGCGTACGGCGGCGTGCCCGCCCGCCCGCTCGTAGTCCGCGCGGGAGGTGACCAGGCAGGGTCCGAAGGCCATCGACCGGCCGCGGGGCCGGCGGCGGAACTGGCCGGTGGCCAGGACCCCGACCACGTTGAAGTACGCCGACAGCTGCTCGTAGGGCCGCACGACGGTGTGGAAGGGCTGGACCGACACAAGACCGCCGTACCCGGAATGGACCTCGAGCAGGCCGTCCAGCGCGTCCGATGCCAGTCGGGTGTCGGAGTCGAGGAAGAGCAGCAGGTCTCCGCCGGTCGCCCCGGCGCCGACGTGGCAGGCCCACGCCTTGCCGGTCCAGCCGGCCGGCGGGTCGCCGGCGGGGAGCACGGTCGCTCCGGCGGCTGCCGCCACCGATGCCGTCGCGTCCCGGGAGGCGTCGTCGACCACCACGATCTCGCGGACGCCGACGCTGAGCCCGCTCAGCGAGCTCAGGAGCGCCGGCAGGGTCGCCTCCTCGTCGCGCGCGGGGACGACCACCGAGACCGTCGTCGCCTCCGCGCGGCGTGGGGCTCCCAAGGGGAGGGTCCGGAGGTCGCGCAGCAGCCAGCCGGCTCCGACCAGGGCGGCCAGCAGCAGTGCCGCGACGACCAGGTCGGTCATGCCAGCGGACTGATCACGAGCGGCATGCCGCCGCGCGGGTGCACCGCGACCTGGGTCTCGGCCGGCGGCCGGGTCCAGCCGTCCGGCACGTCCACGCGGTACGCCGTGAGCAGCCGGCTCAGCACGACGACCATCTCGCCGATCGCGAACTCCCGGCCGATGCAGAGCCGCGGTCCCTGGCCGAACGGCAGGTAGGCGGGGAGCGTGCCGCTCGCGCCGAGGAAGCGCTCCGGGCGGAACCCGAGCGGGTCGGGCCACGCGTCACCGCGGCGGTGGACCAGCCAGGGACTGACGATGACCAGCGTGCCCGCCGGCACCGCGTGCCCGCCGATCACGTCGGCCGCCTGCGAGCGCCGCGACAGCGCCCACGCGGGCGGGAAGAGTCGCAGCGACTCGTCGACCACCGCGCGCGTCCACGGGAGCGTCTCCCGGTGTCCCATCAGCGACACCGGGCCGGCGTGGCCCGTGAGCTCGGCCCGGGCCCGGTCCTGGGCCGGCTGGTCCTCCGCCAGCAGCATCAGCGTCCAGGCCAGCGCCGCGGCGACGGTCTCGTGGCCGGCGATGACCATCGTGACCAGCTCGTCGCGGATCTCGGCGTCGCTGAGCTCGCTGTCGAGCAGCAGGCCCAGCAGGTCGTCGCCGTGCCCGGAGCCGGACGAGCCGCCGCGTCGCCGCCGCTGGGCGATCAGGTCGGCGGAGATGGCGTCGAGGCGACGCCGCGTCGAGCGCAGCCGCACGTTGGTCGGCGTCGGGGCCCACGCCGCCGTCGGGAGCACCGAGCGGCCCAGACGGACGACGAGGGTCGCCGCGTCGCTCGTCGCGTCCAGGAGCCGCTGGGCGTGACCGGACAGGTCCGTGGAGAAGAGGGCGCGACCGACGGCGTCGAGGCCGATGCGGTGCGTGAGCGCGGCGACGTCCACCAGCCGACCGCCGGGACCGGGGTCGACCTCGAGGAGGCCGGCGATGGCGGCGTCCGCCGCCGCCCGCACCTGGTCGCCGACTGCCGCGAGACGCTGGTGGTGGAAGGCCGGCGCGGCGAGCCGGCGATGCTCGATCCAGTTCGGCTCCGCGGAGGCCAGCAGCCCGGGGCCCGTCACCCGCGCGAGCGCGGCGTACTGCACCGTCTGCTTGCCCCAGTTCCGCGCCGCGGTCTGCAGCACGTGCCGCACGTCGGCGGGGTCGTTGAGCAGCAGGGCGGGCGGTCCGGGCACCGGGAAGGCGACGAGGTCGCCGTACTTCTCGGACACCTCGGTCAAGAAGCTGAGCGGGTCGGCGCGCACCGAGCGGAAGGCGCGGGCCATGTCCAGCGAGGTGGGCCCGGGGATCCCGAGGTCGGTGGGCTGGAGCGCCTGCATGCGGGTCGCGATGCTCACGCGTCGCTCTCGCCCGTGCGGTCGCCCAGCCAGGTCCAGGCCACGCAGGTGGTCAGCACCAGGGCGAAGCCGAAGGCCAGGTCCTCGACCGGCGCGTAGGCGAGCCGGCCGTCCCCGACGAAGGTGACGTGTCCGCTGCCGAGGATCGTGTCGGGGTCGTAGCGGACGATGCCCCGACCGGTGAGCCAGCCGTTGGTCAGCAGCTGGAAGACCACGATGATGCCGTACGCCGACCACCACGTCCGCGAGCTCGTCAGCAGGGTCCGCGCCAGCCAGCGGTCCAGGGCGAGGGCGGCCAGCACCGCGACCACGGCGATCGCCGTGTAGGTCATCGGAGCTCCTTGCGCTGTCGCGCGCCGACCACCCGGACCGACTCGTAGGTCAGGACCGAGACCAGGGGGATGACGACGAAGAAGGCGATCTCCTCGAGCGGGAGCCCGGCGACCCGCCAGGGCAGCGTCTGGTCGGGGTCGAAGCGCCAGTGTCCCGCCGAGGTGGCGTAGAGGTCCCAGACCAGGAACGGCACCCCACCCGCCAGGATGGCGAGCAGCAGTCGCCTCGGCTGGCGCAGCACCCCGAGTCGGAAGGCCACGATGAGCGGCAGCGTCCCCACGAGGCAGAAGGCCAGCATCGCGACGTATGACCAGTGCGGCAGGCTCATCCGGGCACCGGCAGGGCCGACCGGTCGCCGGTGAGCCGCTTGAGCACGAGCTCGGCGCTGATCAGGCACATCGGAAGTCCCACGCCCGGAACCGTACTGGCTCCCGAGTACAGCAACCCGTCCACCTTGGCCGAGACGTTGCTGGGGCGGAAGAACGCGCTCTGGCGCAGCGTGTGCTCGAGGCCCAGGGCACCGCCCCGCCACGCGTTGTAGCGACGGGCGAAGTCGTCGGGCCCGACGGTGTAGCGGACCCGGATGCGCTCGCGCAGGTCCGGGATCTTCGCCCACGCCGCCATCTGGTCGATCGCCGCGTCCGCCGTGCGCTCCACCAGCTCGGAGCCCGCACCGTCGTGGCCGCCTCCGCCGATCTCGACGTCGGCGGGGACCGGGACCAGGACGAAGAGGTTCTCGGAGCCCTCCGGTGCCACCGTCGGGTCGGTCTCCGACGGCTTGCAGACGTAGACCGACGCGGGGTCGGGCACGCGGGCATCGGCTCCGAAGATGTCGCCGAAGTTCTGGTCCCAGTCGGAGGTGAAGAAGAGCGAGTGGTGGGGGAGCTGCGGCAGGCGACCCTCCACACCCAGCATCGCGAGCACCGCTCCCGGTCCCGGCGACCGACGGCGCCACGACGTGGGCGGGTGGGTCTGGAGCCGCGGCGGGAGCAGGGTGGTCTCGATGTGGTGCAGGTCCGCGGCGCCGACGACCACATCGGCCGGGAAGGTGCGCGCGTCGCCGTCGACCGTCGCCACCACACCGGTCGCCCGGGGGCGGCGAGCACCGTCGTCGCTGGTCAGGATGCCGGTGACCGCGGCGCCCGTGTGGAGACGCGCCCCGTGGCGCTCGGCCAGCGCCGCGATCGCCTCGATGAGCCGGGTGAAGCCGCCCTGGGGGTAGAGCACCTGGTCGCCGAGGTCGAGCCGGCTCATCAGGTGGTACATGCTCGGCGCCCGGCTCGGCGAGGAGCCCAGGAAGACCGCGGGGTAGCCGAGCACCTGGCGCAGCCGGTTGTCGGAGAACTGCGAGGCGACGTGGCTGCCCAGCGAGCGGGTGAGCAGGCGGCCCAGCCGCGGGCTGCGGCGGACGACCTCGGGGTGCAGCAGCGTGGAGCGGGCGTCGAAGTTGTTGTAGAGGAAGCGGCGCAGCGCGACGTCGTACGTGTCCTCGGCGGAGCGGAGGTAGGCGTCGAACCTCTCTCCCGCACCCGGCTCCAGGGACTCGAAGAGCGCCCGGTTGTGCTCCCGGTCGGGCCGGATGTCGACCGGCTCGGCGTGACCCTCGAAGAACACGCGGTAGCTCGGGTCGAGCACGGTCAGGTCGAGCTCCGCCTCCGCGGTGGTGCCGAGCAGGGAGAAGAAGTGCTCGAAGACCTCGGGCATGAGGTACCACGACGCGCCGGTGTCGAAGCGGAAGCCGTCGCGCTCCACGCTGCCGACGCGGCCGCCGAGCTCGTGGTTCTTCTCGAGGAGGTCGACGCTGTAGCCACGCGAGGCGAGGAGCGCTGCCGTGGCGAGCCCGGCGATCCCACCGCCGATGACGACGACGCGCTCGGAGCCGGGTCCGGTCGCGCTCGGCCCGGAGGTCGACCGGTCGTCGAGGACGCGGCTCACGCCCGGCTCCCGTAGAAGGCGCCGGCCACGACGCGGACCTTGACCGGGTCGGGCACCCGGACGCGCGCCTGGAGGATCTCGGTCGCGGGCGTCGCCCGCAGCCGTGTGGCCAGCTCGGCGAACGTCGCGTACGCCGCGAGGACGGCCCGGCGGCTGCCCGACGGCAGCGCCGGGATGACAGCGGCGGCGGCGGCGAGGTCCTCGTCGATGTCGTCGAGGATCTGGTCGCGGTCCTCGTCGCAGAACCCGTCGACGTCGAGCCCGGGGAAGTAGGAGCGGCGCAGGACGTCGTGGTCCTCGGCGAGGTCGCGGAGGAAGTTGAGCTTTTGGAAGGCGGCCCCGAGCCGCTGTGCCCCCGGCGCTAGCCGGTCGTAGTCCCGGTCGCGGCCGGGCTCGTGCGCGAGGAAGACCCGCAGGCACATCAGGCCGACCACCTCGGCCGAGCCGTAGACGTAGCGCTCGAAGGTCTCGGGGGTGTGGACGGAGGTGTCCAGGTCCATCCGCATCGAGTCGAAGAACGGGTCGATCACCTCCGCGGTGATCCCGCACGCGACCGCCGTCCTCGCGAACGCGTGGACGACGAGGTTGCCGCTGTAGCTGGTCTGCAGGGCCTGGCGGACGTCGTCCTGCAGCCAGGTCAGCATCCGCTCCCGGGGCTCGCGTCCGAGCGTCGGGTCGGGGTTGTCGACGATCTCGTCGGCCACCCGCACCAGCGCGTAGACGTTGCGGACCGGGGTCCGCACGGGCTTCCCGAGCAGCAGGGAGGCGAGGCCGAACGAGCTGGAGTAGCGGCGGATGACGACCGCGGCGCTGCCCTCGGAGACCGAGTCGTAGAGGGTGCGGGCGGGCTGACGGCTGAAGAGCAGCGGGTTCACGCCGCCACCTCCTTGGGGTCGATCAGTGCGGGCAGGCAGGCGGTCACGGCGGGGACCAGGTCGGTGGAGACGCCCAGCTCCTCCACGATGCTCCGGGCGCCGGTGAGGTGGGCCTCGGCGAGCTCCTCGACGAAGCGGCGCGAGCCCGACGCCGTGAGCAGGCCCTGCGCCTCGCCCAGCTCCTCCTCGGTGAGGTCGCGCCCGACGTAGTCGCTGATCTGCTCCCACTCCGCGGTGGAGGCGGCGTGGATGAGCAGCGGCGTCTGCTTGCGCGTGCGCAGGTCGCTGGTGGCGCTCTTGCCGGTCTGGGCGGGGTCCCCGAAGACGCCGATGAGGTCGTCGACCAGCTGGAAGGCGACCCCGAGCATCAGGCCGGCCGCTCCGAGCCGGTCCACGACGTGCTCGTCCGCGCCGGCGAGCACCGCGCCGGCCTGCAGCGGGAGGGCGAAGGAGTAGGCGCTCGTCTTCTGCTCCTCCATCGCCAGGCTCTCGCCGAGCGAGGCCGTGTCGAGGTGGAGCGCGAGGCGGACGTCGGCGAGCTCGCCGGCCGCGGTGGTGTGCAGGGCGGCGTCGAAGAGGTCGAGCAGGCGGTGCGCGACGTCGGGGCTCGCGCCGCAGGTCGCCACCGCGCGGATGGCGGCGGCCAGCGCGAGGTCGCCCGCGAGGATGCCGGCCGCCCGGCCGATCCCGGCGGCGTCCTCGGGGCCGGCGCCGGCGGCCCGGGCGCTCGAGCTGAAGGTGCCGCTGACGTTGAGGCGGCCGCGGCGTACGTCGTCGCCGTCGATGACGTCGTCGTGGATCACGAACGCCGTGTGGAGCAGCTCGACGGCGGCGCCGACCTCGGCTGCGGCCTCGGGCGAGGTGCCCTGCAGGGCGTCGTGCGCGGCGGTGACGAGCGCCGGCCGGAACCTCTTGCCGCCCTCGCTGGCGGCGGCCACGGTCTCCCAGAGTTGGGCGTGCGCCGGGTCGATCGCGGCCGCGCGGGTCCGGCCGTCGTCGAGCAGCCGCTGCAGCGCATCATCCGTGGTGCGTGGGATCACGACCGTCTCCTCGTGGCGGGCAATGGGAGAAACTTATGCAAGACTTTGAGAATAATCTATGCACTGTGAAGAGGATGCCATGGAGCGCTCGGAACTGAAGCATCCGCTGACGATCAGCGACCTGGCCCGGCGCACCGGCGTCCCGCCGGCGACCCTGCGCAGCTGGGAGGCACGCTACGGCTTCCCGCGGCCCACCAGGATGGCCGGCGGCCACCGGAGGTACGGCGAGCCCGAGGTCGCCGCGGTGCTCGAGGTGGTGCGGCACCGGGACGGGGGACTGGCGCTCGAGGCCGCCGTACGCCGGGTGACCACCGAGTCGGCCCGGCCCCGGTCGATCTACGCGGAGCTCCGCCGGTGGCATCCCCTGATGGCCACCCAGGTCCTGTCGAAGGCCAGCCTGGTCGCGCTGAGCCGGGCCATCGAGGACGAGTGCTGTGCGCGGGCCCAGGAGCCGCTGCTCTTCGGCTGCTTCCAGCGCGACACGTTCCTCCGCGCGTCCCGGGCGCGCTGGGTGGAGCTCGCCCGCACCGCCCGGGCAGCCGTCGTCTTCGCCGAGTCCGCCGTCCCGGCGGCGCCGCGCCCGGGTGCGCCGATCGAGGTCGCACTGCCCCAGAAGGCGGCGCTGAACCGCGAGTGGGCCGTCGTCTGCGACGCCCCCGACCTGCCGGCGTGCCTGGCGGCGGTCGAGCGCCCGGGTCAGGACGGGGTCGCCGACGCGCTCCGCCGGTTCGACGCGGTGTGGACCGTCGACCCGCGCGTGGTGCGGGACGCGAGCCGCGTGGCGGCGACCCTCGCCGACGAGTACCGACCGGGGTGGCGCCCCGCAGGGCTGGCCCTGCCCGAGGACGAGCCACCGAGCGCCTCGGCGGACCTGCGACGGGCCTCGGACCTGATGAACCGGACGATGGGCTACCTCGACTCCGTGCGGTGACCACGTCGCCGGCGCGTGCTTGTCGCGCCGGGCCGACCTAGGCTCGAGACATGGACACGCGCACCCTCGGCCGGCTCCAGGTCTCATCGCTCGGCCTCGGCTGCATGGGCATGAGCCAGTCCTTCGGTGCCCGCCCGCCACGGGACGAGATGATCACCTTCCTCCGCGACGCGGTGGAGCGCGGGGTCACGCTCTTCGACACCGCGGAGGTCTACGGCCCCTTCCACAACGAGGAGCTCGTCGGGGAGGCGCTGGAGCCGGTCCGCGACGACGTCGTGATCGCCACCAAGTTCGGCTTCGCCTTCGACGACCAGGGTCGTCAGACCGGAGTCACCAGCAGGCCGGAGAGCATCCGCGCCGCGGTCGACGGATCCCTTCGTCGCCTGCGGACGGAGACGATCGACCTGCTCTACCAGCACCGGGTCGATCCCGACGTCCCGATCGAGGAGGTGGCGGGCGCGGTCAAGGAGCTCATCGAGGCCGGCAAGGTCAAGCACTTCGGCATGTCCGAGGCCGGCGTCGCCACGATCAGGCGCGCGCACGCCGTACAGCCGGTCACCGCGCTGCAGAGCGAGTACTCCCTCTTCTGGCGCGAGCCGGAGGACGCGATCCTCCCCGCGCTGGACGAGCTCGGCATCGGGTTCGTGCCGTTCAGCCCGCTGGGGCGTGGGTTCCTGACCGGCCAGGTCACGGCGGCGACCGAGTTCGGCGAGGGCGACATCCGCGCCACGCTGCCTCGCTTCGAGCGGGAGGCGCTCGCGGCGAACCTCGCCCTGGTCGACCTGGTCACGAAGGTCGCCGACCGCAAGGGCGTCACCGTCGGCCAGGTGGCCCTGGCCTGGCTGCTCGCCCAGGAGCCCTGGATCGTCCCCATCCCCGGCACCCGACGGCTCGAGCGCCTGGACGAGAACCTGGGATCGGCCGCCGTCGAGCTGACCGCGGACGACCTGGCGGAGCTGGACGTCGCCTCGACCACCGTGGAGGTGCATGGCGAGCGGTACCCCGAGGCCATGCAGAAGATGATCGACCGCTGACCCGGCCGCGCCCGGCACGGATCGCTCATGCGTCCTCGGCGCCGTCGGCGGGTGCCTGCTCGGCGACGTGCTCCCGGCGGCCCTGCTGCTCGGGTGCGTCGACGGGCTGCTGCTCGCCGGCCTGCTCCTTGGGGTTCTGGTCCAGCTCCATCATCGCCACGTCCGGGTGGTGCAGGTCGAAGGCGGGGGACTCGGAGCGGATCCGCGGGATCGTGACGAAGTTGTGGCGCGGCGGCGGGCAGCTGGTCGCCCACTCCAGCGAGCGGCCCCAGCCCCACGGGTCGTCGACGTTGACCAGCGGTCCTCGGCGCGAGACGTAGACGTTGTAGAGGAACGGCAGCGTCGAGGCGCCGAGGAGGAAGGCGCCGATGCTGGAGATCTGGTTGAGGAGGGTGAACCCGTCGTCGGGCAGGTAGTCGGCGTAGCGACGCGGCATGCCCTCGACGCCCAGCCAGTGCTGGATCAGGAAGGTGGTGTGGAAGCCGACGAAGAGCAGCCAGAAGTGCAGCTTGCCGAGACGCTCGTCGAGCATCCGCCCGGTCATCTTCGGCCACCAGAAGTAGAAGCCGGCGAACATCGCGAACACCACGGTGCCGAAGACGACGTAGTGGAAGTGTGCGACCACGAAGTAGGAGTCGGTCACGTGGAAGTCCAGCGGCGGGCTGGCCAGGATCACCCCGGTGAGGCCGCCGAAGAGGAACGTCACCAGGAAGCCCGCGGACCAGAGCATCGGGGTGTCGAACGAGATCGATCCGCCCCACATGGTGCCGATCCAGTTGAAGAACTTCACGCCGGTCGGGATGGCGATGATGAACGTCATGCCCGAGAAGAACCGGAGGTCCACCGCTCCGGTGACGAACATGTGGTGCGCCCAGACAGCCACCGAGTAGAGCGCGATCACGATCGTCGCGCCGACCAGGCCGATGTAGCCGAAGATCGGCTTGCGGCTGAAGACCGGCAGGATCTCGGTGATGATGCCGAAGAACGGCAGCGCGATGATGTAGACCTCGGGGTGCCCGAAGAACCAGAACAGGTGCTGCCACAGGATCGGGCCGCCCGCGCGGGAGTCGAAGACGTGGGCCCCGAGCTGGCGGTCGGCCTCCAGCATCAGCAGCGCCCCGGCCAGGGTGGGGAACGCGATCAGCACGAGCAGGCTGGTCACCAGCGTGTTCCAGGTGAAGATCGGCATCCGGAACATCGTCATCCCGGGGGCACGCATGGTGATGATCGTCGTCATGAAGTTGACCGCGCCCAGGATCGTCCCGAGCCCCGCCATCCACAGCCCCATGATCCACAGGTCGCCGCCGACGCCCGGCGAGCTGACGGCGTCGGAGAGCGGGGTGTAGGCGGTCCAGCCGAAGTCGGGCGCGCCGTGGGGGGTGAGGAAGCCCGAGGCCGCGATCAGGCCACCGAAGAGGAAGAGCCAGTAGCTGAACATGTTCAGCCGCGGGAACGCCACGTCGGGCGCCCCGATCTGCAGCGGCATGATCACGTTGCCGAACCCGAAGAACAGCGGCGTCGCGAAGAGCAGCAGCATGATCGTGCCGTGCATCGTGAAGAGCTGGTTGTAGAGCTCGTCGTTGACGACCTGCATGCCGGGGTAGGCCAGCTCGGAGCGGATCAGCATCGCCATCAACCCACCCACCAGGAACCAGGCGAACGACGTACCGAGGTAGAGCTTGCCGATCAGCTTGTGGTCGGTGGTGCTGAGGATCCGCGCCAGCTGCAGGCCGAGCGAGGGTCGTGCGGTGATCGCGGTGGCGGCGGCCGAGGGTGCCGCGCGAAGGGTGGTCACGGGACACCTGCTCGCGTCGTGCCGCACCCGTTGCTCAGCTGCGACCACGGGAGGTACCCCTCTCGTCCCACACACACGCACGGCTCTTCACCTCTCCGGAGGGTGATGTCGGGTGAGATTGGGGTACCACCGAGGTCCAGGCGACGAGTGCTCAGCACGGGGCGCTCGCGTCGCCGCTCGTGACAGGCCAGGCACGTGTACTGCCAGCTCCTCATCATCTTCGCTGCACGCCGGGCGACCCTCCGCCTCGCCGACGGCCTCGACGGCTACGGCGAGCAGCAGCTGCAGCGCCGGATCGACGACGCCCTCACCGCGGGCTGTGACCGGCTCGCGGTGGACTGCGCCCGCGTCGAGCGCATCCAGCGGGAGTCGCTCATCGCGCTCTCCGCCACCAAGGAGCACCTCCAGGCCCGCGGCGGCTCCCTGGTCGTCCGCTCGCCCTCACGGGCGTTCGTCCACGCCGCGGAGCTGGCCGGGTGCGCCGACCTGCTCGAGCGGAGCGGGCCGCCCGGGCCGATCGCTCCGAGGCCCGGCCCACGAGCGCTGCCGCGACTGTCGTGAGGCTCCGCGACGTCGTACCAGCGCACCCGCACCGGTTCCGAGTCCGTCACGTCAGGTGCCTGTCGAGGTGGTCGGCGACCAGGTCAGGATGGGTCTGCGGCGCCATGTGCGCCGCGGCCGGGAGCTCGACGACGACCGTCGGTGCTCCGAGGGCGGCCAGGGCGTGGACCCAGTCGCTTCGGGCGATGTGGTCGTGCGCCCCGCGGACCAGGACGACCGGGCACCGCACCGACGACAGCGTCGCCCGGATGTCGTCGTGGCGGGCTCGGTCCATCGTGGCGCGCATCGACCGGAGCGTGGTGCGGCGGTACTGCCGCACCAGTCGTGGGAGCTGCCGCGGGTCCTCGTGGATCGCGTTGCGCAGCCACCGGCCTGCGAGCGCGGACCACGAGACGGCGCGCGGGTCCGTGGTCGGTCCGACGAGCACGATCCTCTGCACCAGCTCGGGGCACACCCGCGCGGCGTGCGCGACGACCTGGCAGCTGGACGAGTGGCCGAGCAGGGTGGTGGGCCCGGACAGCCCGTCGCAGAGCCGGGCGGCGAGGTCGACCGGCCACAGGGCGTCGGACCCGGCGGTCGGCTCGCCGTACCCCGGAAGCGTGCGGACGGTGCCGGGGCCGGTCGACAGCGCCTCCAGGCACGGCGACCAGGCCTCCGCACCCAGCCCGAGACCGGGCACGGCGACCAGGTCGTGCGCGGCGGTCACCGCTAGCGGCGCCGCTCGCGGCCCGGACCGACGACGTGGATGGCGACGTAGGCCGAGGCCAACGAGACGAGGATGACGAGCATCTCCAGCATGGGCTCTCCCTTTCCTGCACGACCCCCGGACCTGCCCGGTCCGGAGGCTCTCCGACGATCCCGAGCCGGTACCCCCGGCCGGTGGTCGTCAACACGCCCCAAGGGGTGGAGGATCCGACGGAGTGAGAGCGCGCGTGGGGGATACCCGACGTCATGAACTCCGCCCTCTCCGCCCTGCCGCGCTACGACCCCAGCGGGGAGGTGAACGTCCGCGGCTTCGCCGGGAGCATGGGCGTGTACGCCGTCGCCTGCGCCGCCGCAGTCGCCACCGCCCGGTCATCGGGACGCACGCCCGACTCCTACGACGTGGCCGACCTGGTCGTCGGAGCCGTGGCCACCCACAAGCTCAGCAGGCTGCTCGCCAAGGGGGCGGTGACCAGCCCCGTGCGCGCGCCCTTCACCGAGTTCGCCGGTCCTGCGGGGTCCAGCGAGCACGTCGACCGGATCCGCGGCAGTCACGGGGTCCGGCACACCGTGGGCGAGCTGCTGAGCTGTCCCTTCTGCCTCGACGTGTGGATCGCGACGGCGTACGTCGCCGGTCTCGCGCTCGCGCCGCGGGCGACCCGCGCGTGGGCGGCGGTCTTCTCGGTCATCGGGACGTCCGACTTCCTCCAGCAGGCCTACAGCCGCCTGCGCGACGACTGAGGGCGCACCGGCGAGCGCGCGAGGACCGGTACGGCGGATCGCCGTACCGGTCCTCGTCACCCGCTGCCGGTCTCCGGTGGTCCGTCAGCAGGTCGAGCTGCAGGTGGCCGGCACGGAGGTGACCGCGTTGGGCACCATGGCGACCGCCTTCTTGACGACGTAGCCCGCGCCGCGTCCGGACACGTGGTAGGTCACCCCGGCCGGCAGCCCGGAGAGCGTGAACCTGCCCGTGGTGCTGGTGCGGACCAGCGGCAGCTCGGGGTGCCCGAGCACCCGGAGCCAGACGCCGTCGGGAGTGCCGTCCCGCGGGGCCTTGTCGGGCTTGATGACGCCGGTGAGCGAGATCAGACCGGCCCTGACCCGGACCTCGTCCGTGACGACGTTCGACACGTTGCCCGCCCGGTCGCGGAACTTCGCGTAGACGGTCGAGAACCCGTCGGCTCGGGGCGACAGCGTCCAGGGCAGGGTGGCGGCCAGGGGCTGCCACGCGGCTCCGGTGAAGTCGACGTCGTTGGACACCATCATCGAGACCACGTCGGCGTCGTCGACCTTGAGCGTCAGCTTGGTGGCCGCGCTGCTCACGAAGGGCCGGTCCGCGTTGATGGTCACCGAGCCGATGGGGGGCATCGGCTCCTTGCGCGGGATCCCGCTGAAGACGGGGCTCTCGTCGGAGCGGTTGCCGGCGAAGTCGACGCCGACGACCTTGTAGTAGTACCGCTTGCTGTTGACCAGGCCGGTGTCGCGCACCCGTCCGCCCTTGGCGGTGGAGTCGAAGGTCTGCGCGACGGCGTACGGTCCGGCGGCGCTGGTCGACCGCAGCAGCCGGATGCTCTTGTACGCCGGGTTCGCCGGGTAGCGGATCAGCAGCGTGCCCGAGGTGAGCTTGGGCCGCGGCAGGTGGTCGATCACCGCACCGATGACCGCAGCGCCCTCGGGGCGCGGGAGGGCGTCGTCGCTCGGGTCGAACGGGTTCGCACCGCGCTTGAGCTCCGAGCCGTCCGGCTCACCACCGCGATCGGTGTCGGGGTGGCACGGGTCGGTGCCCGCCTGCCACTCGCGGAGCGACCGCAGCCCGTCGCCGTCGGGGTCGAGACCGGCGTCACCGGCATCGGTGGCCTTCAGGCACCCGGGGTGGTAGCCCTCGTACCGGTCGGGCATGCCGTCACCGTCGGTGTCCGGGTTGGGGTCGCCGTTCTCGTAGAGCGCGAACGAGCGGTGCTCGTAGCGGGTGTAGGGCTCACCGAGGTTGTTCTTGCCCTCGGCGCTGATCTGCACCTGGTAGGAGCCGTCGGGCTTCGCGCTGTCGTCGTCGGCGCCACGCTTCGCGAACTCGGTGGTCCGCGTGTAGACGCCGGCGTAGATCCCGTCGCCCGCCGTCCCGTCGGCGTGGTTGCCGTCGTCGAGCAGCGGCAGGCGCAGCGTCGTGCCGTCCGGGTGGGTCACGTCGGCGTACACCCGACCGCGGGCCACGCCGCCGTCCTTGTCGGTGAGGCTCGCGACGATCGGGATCTGCTCGCCCCACCGGTGCCCGTCGAGCTCCTTGCGGAAGACGTGGGTGTCGGCGACGCTCGTCCACATCGAGGTGCTGTACGTCGGCCGCCCCGCCGCCATGGCGACCCATCCGGTGCTCTTGTCGGGGTTGTCGAGGTGCAGCCGCCAGGTGCCGGTGTCCATGGTCGCGATCCGGAAGACCACGTGGGTGTCGGTCCTGGTGACCTCGACGCCCGCGCCGGGGGACACCAGGGTGCCGTCCGGCGCCTCGAGCTCGACCTTGAGCGGGTCGGAGACCCCGGGCCAGTTGACCGCGATGACGGCGTCGGTCATGCCGCCCTCGTCGAGCTTGATCTCCGGCACGGTGGACCCGCCGCCCGGCAGGGTGTCTCCGTCCTGCCAGAAGCGCTCCAGGCCGGCCGAGTCCTCCGTGGCAGAGAAGTAGACGTCGGCGAGGTTGTTGGCGAGGCTGGAGCCGCCGATCGCGCCCAGGGGGGACGTGCCGGACTTGAGGGACCGGGTGGAGCGGCGCAGCGGCTGGCTGCCGCCGAGCCCGCTGTTGACGTCGACGTAGTAGTAGGTGCCACCGGTGTCGTCGGCGATCTGCTGGAGCAGGGCCTGGTCGGTGAGCGGGCCGAGCGCGATGGTGTCGACCTTGACGCCGGCCGCGATGACGGCTGCGCGCACGTCGGTCCAGTACTTGCCCTCGTTCTCCATGCCGTCGGAGAGCAGCACGATGTGGTCCTCGCCGATCGTCGTGCCCCGGATCGGGAACTCGGCGGCGCTCTTGAAGACACCGTCCCCGATGCTCGTCATCCCGTTGGCGGTCAGCCCGAGCACCTTGATGCGCGCGTTGTCACGGTTGCCGGAGGTCATCGTCGAGAGGAGGGCGTCGAGGGTCGCGTCGTCGTCGGGCTCGACGTTGTTGCCGCTGAAGCTGACCACCCCGAGCTTGTCGTCGGAGCGTGCGGCGTCGACGTACATCGAGGCGGCGTTGCGGGCCGCGTCGATCTTGGGTGCGGCCGCCGGCTCGAGCATCGAGCCCGAGCGGTCGATGGTCAGCATCTGGTCGAGGTGACGCACCTGGTAGCTCACGGACTGGGCGTTGGAGTCGCTCACGTCACCGAGCCGGACCGTGAGGTCCTGCACGTCGGGGGCGGCTGCCGGGAACGACGGCGCCTGGACGGTCAGCCAGTACTCGCCCTGGACGTAGGCGCCGTTCAGGACGCTCGCGTCCTGGTTGCCGACCCGGGCCGTGAAGTCGCTGGCGCGCAGGCCCTCGACCGAGGGGGTGCCGAGCTCGGCGGGTCCGTGGACCTGCACCCGGACGATGAACCGGTTCGGGTCCGACTTAGTCCCGACGAACGCCTTGTTGGCGGTTGTCGGATCCTTGATCTGGAGGTCGTAGGCGCCGCAGGCGAAGCGGTAGTCCACGTCGGCGGCGTCGTTGAGGCCGGTGACGACGGCGCCGAGGCGGGTGATCCGCTTGCCCTCGGTGGCCCTCGTCCGGACCAGGATGGCGCGGGCGAAGTGGGTGCCGACGGACTTGTCGAGGCGCACCACGGCGCCGCCCGAGTCCTGGCTGGTCAGGGCGACCCCGGCGCGGTCGCCGTCGACCACGAGGCCGGCGACGCCGGTGCAGTCCCCGATGTCGGCCTGGAGGTACTTCGCGGCCCAGGCCCTCACGTTGAGGGGGGTCGGGCCGACGCTCGGCGGGATGGTGCCCACGTCGGTGACCGGCACCGCGTCGTACGCCGCGGCGCCCGGCTGCTGCTCGTCGACGTACCGGTACTTGCTCCCGTCGGGCAGTGCGCTGACGTCCATCTGCTTGGTGTAGTTGGCGACCGTGAAGTCGTGGAAGAGGCCCTCGAGGCTCGCGGTGGAGTCGAAGTCGTGGATCGTCGTGCGCAGGGTGCCGAGGAAGTCGCGGTTGGAGCCCGCGTCCTGGGCGTTCTGCCAGAACTCACGGATGAAGTCGGTGCCGACCCCCGGCTCCGCGCGGTCGTTGCCGAGGCGCTCCATCAGGTAGTTCCAGAAGAGCGCGGTGGTGTAGGAGAGGCCCCACATCGTGCGGCTCGGGTCGCCGAGGTAGTTGTTGACCTGCGCCAGGTAGGTGATGCAGCCGGCGTTGTTGTCGAGGTCGGAGTAGAGCTTGTCCTGCATCACCCGAGCGGTGCCCTCGACCGGGTCCGCGCCCCAGGTCGACCAGTTGCCGAACCCGATCGACTCGTACTGGATGTGGTGGAAGAGCTCGTGGCCGACGACGAGGCGCAGGCAGTCCTCGGCGGAGCTGCGGTAGTTGGCGACCGGCATGTTGATCCGGTCGGCCGGCGCGTTGCCGGAGTCGCAGCCGCCGATCGTCGTGCAGTCCAGCGCCAGGATCTGCCGCGGGGAGCCGGCGAAGTCCGGGGCGTCGAAGCCCTGGGCGGCGTAGCCGTTGTGGAGCCCGGCGGGGTTGCCCGGCGTGACTGCGTTGTTGTTGGACAGGGCCGTCGCGAGGCGTTGGGCCTGGAGCTGCGGGAACTCGGCCGCCGTCAGCGGCACCATGCCGTCGTCGGGGGTGTAGGTCACCGTGTAGCCGTTGCTGGGACTGGTCTCGACGGCGCCGTTGGCGGTCATCGCCGTGGCGAGCAGTGCGGCGCTCGTGCCGAGCGCGAGAAGTGTGAGGGTGGTGCGTCGCATCGGTTCTTCCCCTCCGAGAGTGCTCTGCCGGTGGCAGAACGAGATACGGGGAGGAGCGGCTCCGATCGCGCGTGGATACATCGGCGGAGCCGACGGCGTGTCCCCACCCGCGTGCGAGGACCACCCCACCCGACGGGGTGGAGGCTTGGTGGATCGGCCGACGAGGTGCCTATGCTCGAAGCGTGTCCCGCCTCGTGCTCGCTCCGCTCCTCTTCTGTCTCTGCCTCCTCGTCGGCGCGCCCGGCGCGGCGTACGCCGACCGTCCGGCCGCCGGCTCCGCTGGACCGTCGCAGCGGGCCCAGGGCCTGCCCTCGAAGCAGGTCTGGCTCCGTGACGTCAGCCGCGCCATGGAGGGCTCCTGGAGCTACCTCGGACGCCGCGCCGAGGCGCGCCGGCCCGGCGAGAGACTCGCGGTCGTCCTCGACATCGACAACACCTCGATCGCGACCGAGTACGCCTGGCCCCGCCCGGTGAAGAAGGTCCTGGCGTTCGCCCGCCGGGCGGACCGGCTGGGCGTGACGGTCTACTTCGCGACCGGGCGCACGAAGGGCCAGCTCGGCGACACCCCGCAGGTCCTGCGCGACGCCGGCTACCGGTTCAGGGCCGTCTGCGTCCGGCACAGCCCGCAGCAGTCGCTGGTCGCCGGCAAGGTGCGGTGCCGCAAGTCCTTCGAGCGCCGCGGCTACACGATCATCGCGGTCATCGGCAACCGCCGCACCGACATGCGGGGCGGGCACCTGGAGCGCAGCTTCAAGCTGCCGAGCTACGGCCGGCTGAGCTAGCCGCCGGCCCGCAGCCGGTCGCGGTCGATCGCGCGCTTGAGGATCTTGCCCGACGGTCCCTTGGGCAGGGCCGGAAGCACCTGCACGAGGTGCGGGACCTTGTAGGCGCTGAGGCGCTCCTTCGCCCACGCGCGGAGCGCCTCGGTCGACAGGTCAGCGCCGTCGCGCAGCACGATCACGGCGGCGACCTCCTCGCCGTACGTCGCGTCCGCGACCCCGATCACGGCGGCCTCCACGATGTCGGGGTGCTGGTAGAGCACCTCCTCGACCTCGCGGGGGTAGACGTTGTAGCCGCCGCGGATGATCAGCTCCTTGAGCCGGTCGACGATGCGCAGGTCGCCGTCCTCGTCGAGGGTGCCGAGGTCGCCGGTGCGCAGCCAGCCGTCCTGGATCGCCTCGGCGGTGGCCTCGGGGTTGCGCCAGTAGCCCTTCATCACGATCGGCCCCTTGACCCACACCTCGCCGACCTCGCCGGTCGGCACCGCGGCACCGAGCGGGTCGCGGATCTCGAGCTGCATGCCGGGCACGGCGCGGCCGACCGCGCCGATCTTCGGCTCCTGGTCGTGGGGCGTCGACGTGGCCCACCCGGAGGTCTCGCTGAGGCCGTAGCCCTCGCGGAGCAGCACGCCGAAGCGCTCCTGGAAGGCGCGGATCACCTCCGCCGGGAGCGACGCGCCACCGGAGGAGGCCAGCCGCAGCTGCGCGAAGTCCTCCGGTGCCGTGTCGCCCGCGGCGTGGAGCATGGCGATCCACATGGCCGGCACCCCGGAGACGATGGTGAGCCGGTGGTCGCGGACCATCTCGAGCATCCGGGTCGGCTCGAAGGGGTGCAGCAGCGAGACCGGCGCGCCCAGCGAGATCGAGATGTGCAGGACGATCAGCTGACCGTAGACGTGGAAGAGCGGCAGCGCGGTGCCGGCCCGGTCCGTCGCGGGGTCGAAGCTCAGCCGCGCCCGCGCCGCCTCGACGAGCGCGAAGATCCCGGCGACCCCGAGCTCGGCGCCCTTCGGCCGCCCGGTCGTGCCGGAGGTGTAGATGATGACCGCGGTGTCGTCGTCGGCCCGGTCGACCGGCGCCGTGGGGGTCGCCGCCGGGACCACGACAGGCTGGTCCGCGAGCGGCCCGAGGACCCGGAGCGGGAGCCCGCGGCCGGTCGCCGCCGCAGTCGCGGCCGTGGCGGCCTCGTGCCAGGCGACGACCAGCGAGGCCTCGGCGTCCCCGAGGACGTAGTCGATCTCGGGGGCGGTGGCCATCACGTTCATGGTGATCAGCACGGCTCCGGCCGCGTGCAGCCCGTAGTAGGCGACCACGAACTCCGGCCCCGTCGGCGCGATCAGCACGACCCGGTCCCCGGGGCGGATGCCGGCCGCGCCGACCTCACGGGCGTACGCCGCCACGCGGTCGCGCAGCTCGCCGTACGTGACGACCTGGTCACCCGACCGGACGGCCGGTCTGCCCGGGTCGTGGGCGGCGTGCTCGAAGATCGCGTCGGCGAGGTTGCTCACCACTCGGACGCTACTCGCGGAGTCCCAGGACGAGCTCGAGCACGTCGACGACGAGCTGGTGGTCCTCGAGCTGCGGGAGGCCGGAGACGGCGACCGTGCCGACGCAGCCGGTGCCGCGCACCAGGATCGGGAACGCACCACCGTGCGCGGCGTACGTCGTGAGGTCGAGCCGCGCGTCGGTGTCGAAGGACTTGCCGGCGACCCGGAACTGCTCACCGACCCGCAGCGACGAGCAGCCGTAGCGGTCGACGACGGCGCACTTGCGATCCAGCCAGCCGTCGTTGTCGGCCGAGGCCCCGGACAGCGCGCTGTGGAAGAGCCGCTGACCGTTGCGGCGCACGGAGATGGCGACGGGCAGGCGGCGCGCCGCCGCGGCCTCGCGCAGCGCGACGCCGAGCTGCCAGGCGTCCTCGACGCCGAAGGACTCGAAGACCAGCCGCTGCTCCTGGGCGATCAGCTGGTCGAGCAGGGTGCGGTCGGTCATGACGGCAACCGTAGCGACGCCATCCCGCCGTCGACACCCAGCAGCGTGCCCGTCGTGGAGGCGCTGAGCGGGCTGGCCAGGTAGACGATCGCGTGCGCGACCTCCTCCGGAGCGACCAGGCGCCCGAGCGGCTGACGGGCCTTGAGCGCCGCAGCGGCCGCGACCGGGTCCTCGGCCTGGTCGAGGAGGCGTCCGATCCACGGGGTGTCGGCCGTGCCGGGGAGCACCGCGTTGACGCGGATGCCCTCCGTGACGTGGTCGGCGGCCATCGCGAGGGTCAGGGTCGCGACGGCGCCCTTGCTGGCCGAGTAGAGCGCACGCTGGGGCACGCCGACCGCGGCGACCACCGAGCTGACGTTGACGACCACCGCGTGCCCGGATCGACGCAGGTGGGGGAGGGCAGCGGCCGAGACCCGCGCCATCCCCACCACGTTGACGTCGAGCACCCGCGCCCACTCGGCGTCGTCGTTGTCCGAGACGTCGCCGATGGCGCCGATGCCCGCGTTGTTGACCAGGACGTCGATCCCACCCAGCGCGGCCGCAGCCTCGGCGACGCTGGCGTCCACGGCGGCGCGGTCGGTGATGTCGCAGGACAGCTCCAGGAAGCCGCTGGTGCCGGGGACGGCGCGGTCCAGGATCGCGACGCGCGCGCCGCGCGCGGCCAGCAGCGCGGCGGTCGCCGCGCCGATCCCGCTCGCGCCGCCGGTGACGAGGGCGGTCAGTCCGTCGAAGTCGCTCATCTCAGCTCCTGGTCCGTGGATCGACGTGGATCTTGGGTCCGGCTCCCGCGCCCGCCGGTCGGGTGCCCGCGAGCACGGCGCCGACCTCGTCGAGGCCCACGGTCGCGGCGATCAGCGGGCGGGGGTCGACCTCGCCCGCGGCGTACAGCTCGATCGCGCCGGCCAGACCGGGCGAGGCGCTGAGGATGCCGGTGACGGTGACGTCGTTCATCACCAGCGTCCGGGTGTCGAGCAGGCTGGGTGCCTCGGACAGCCCGATCAGGACGATCCGGCGGCCGGCGTCGACGAGCTCGGCCGCCCGCGTCGGCGACGACGCGTGGTTGGAGGCGTCGATGACGCCGTCCCAGCGGAGGTCGGGCAGCGTCTCGGCCGTCCAGGCGCCGTCGACCCCGAGCGACGTCGCGAACTCCAGCGACGACCTGGTCACGCCGACGACGTGGACCTCGCAGCCCTGCGCCAGCGCGAAGCGGGCCGCCAGCAGGCCGATGGTGCCGGGTCCCAGGACCAGCAGCCGCTCGCCCGGCTCGACGTACGCCGCGCGGACCGCGCGCAGCGCGTTGCCTCCGGGCTCGACCATCGCTCCGGCGGCATCGTCGACCGCGTCGGGCAGCGGCAGGAGGGTGCTGACCGGCACGGCCAGCTGCTCGGCCAGGGCGCCGTGGAAGCCGCGACGCAGACCGATCTCGAAGCGGTCGTCGCAGACGTGCTGCCGGCCGGTCCGGCAGCGGTGGCAGCGCCCGCAGCCGAGCTGCGTGTCACCCGTCGTACGGCGTCCCAGCCACGACTCGTGCACGCCGGCGCCGACCGCGGACACGGTGCCGCACCACTCGTGGCCCGGGCGCACCGGGTAGTGGGCGAGCCCGTCGTGCAGGTACTCCATCTGTCCGGAGGCCATCTCCATGTCGGTGCCGCAGACCCCGACGCGGGCGACGTCGACCACCACCTCGCCCGGTCCGGCGGCCGGCGGCGGGACGTCCTGGACCGATGACTCCCCGGGGCCGGTGAGCACGAAGGCACGCACGTCAGCGTGGCCCGATCACGTGCTGGCGCTGCGTCCCCAGACCGTCGATGCCCAGCTCCATCACGTCGCCAGGAGCCAGCCACACCTGGGGATCCAGCCCCATGCCCACCCCGGGCGGCGTGCCGGTGTCGATCAGGTCGCCCGGCTCGAGCACCATGAACTGGCTGAGGTGGTGGACGATGACGTAGGGGTCGAAGACCATCGTCGCCGTCGATCCGGTCTGCCGCCGCGTGCCGTTGACGTCGAGCCACATCCCCAGCGAAAGCACGTCGTCGATCTCGTCCGGGGTGACCAGCCACGGGCCGGTCGGATTGAAGGTCTCGGCCGACTTGCCCTTCGACCACTGGCCGCTGCGCTCCATCTGGAAGGCACGCTCGCTGACGTCGTTGACCAGCACGAAGCCCGCGATCGCGTCCCGCGCCTCCTCGACCGAGTCCAGGTACGACGTGCGCCGGCCGATCACGATGCCGAGCTCGACCTCCCAGTCGGGCTTGGTCGAGCCGCGCGGGATCCGCACGTCGTCGTACGGGCCGACGATGGTGTTGGGCGACTTGGTGAAGAGGATCGGCTCGTCCGGGACGCTCTGGCCGGTCTCGGCGGCGTGGTCGCTGTAGTTGAGGCCGATGCAGAGGATCTGGTGCGGTCGCGCGATCGGGGCGCCGACGCGCTCGTCGCCGAACGTGGAGACGTCACCGCTCGCCGTCCGCTCCTCGACCGGGGCACCGAGCGAGGCGAGGCCGCCGGCACCGAAGAACGACTCGTCGAAGTCGTCGACCACGTCCGAGACGTCGACGTACGTCGTGTCGTCGAGGCGTACGACGGGGCGTTCGGCGCCGAGAGGGCCGAGGCGCATCAGCTTCACGGTGTCTCCTGGGTGTCGAGGTGCCCGGACCAGGGGTGGGTCGGCAGGCCGGTGCAGCCGGGCCGGGCGAGGAAGAGGCTGCCCGAGAGCGGGTGCTCCGCCTGCTCCTCGGGCGACAGCTCACCACGGGCGGTGGTGATCAGCAGCTGATCGAGGTCGGCGCCGACGAAGGCGAGGCTGGTCGTGTGGGGAGCGGGCAGCTGGATCACGTCGAGCAGGGCGCCGGCCGTCGAGTAGCAACGCACCTGGCCCTGGCTCCAGGCGGCGAGCCAGAGGTTGCCGTCGGCGTCGACGCACAGGCCGTCGGGCACGGCGTCGTCCAGGTCGAGCGCCGGGCGGCGCGGTCCGACGGCGCCCGAGTCCTGGTCGTAGTCGCGGACCCAGACCCGCCGGGCCGGGACGCTGTCGACGCTGTAGAGCTGCGAGCCGTCGGGGGAGAACGCCATCCCGTTGCCCAGCCCGAGGTCGTCGTCGAGCACGGTCGTGCGCGCGCCGTCGACCCGCAAGAGGCGCTGGGAGTGGCGCGCCCCCGTCAGCGAGACGGTGCCGACGAGGAAGCGTCCGCGCGCGTCGCAGACCGCGTCGTTCCACCGGTCGTCGGGGTGGTCGACGAAGAGGTCGGGGCCGGAGGTGCGCACGCCGTCCAGCGCGACCCGCGTCAGCCGGCGGTGGTCGGCGACCAGCAGCGTGCCGTCCGCGGCGGGCGCCACGGCGCCGACGTACGACGCGAACCGGTGCTGCCGCGTCACCTCGACCGCACCGGCGTCGAGGCGTCCCTCGAGCACCAGGCCCGCGAGGATGTCGACCCAGAGCAGACGGCTGCGGGGTGCGTCCCAGACCGGTCCTTCCGCGAGCTCGTAGATCGGGTCGGTGACCTGCTCGGCACTGGTCATGGGCGTTCCTCCGTGAGAGCGCGGATCGCGTCGACGTCGTCGACGAGACGGGCGAGTGGGGTGCGGTAGGCGAGGGCGCTGATGCTGATCGCCCCGCTGGGCACGGTGGGACCGGTGAGGAACGCCGGGATCGCGAGGCAGTGGATGCCGGGCTCGTTCTCCTGGTCGTCGACGCTGTAGCCGCGGGCGCGGACCAGCTCGAGCTCCTCGTGCAGGGCGTCGACGGTGGTGATCGTCGTGTCGGTGCGACGGGCCAGGGTGCGACCGCGGGCCCACGAGGCGACCGCGGCGCGGTCGGGCAGCCGGTAGGAGAGCAGCAGCTTGCCGGCCGCCGTGGCGTGCGCGGGGTTGCGGCCGCCGACGACCGAGGTGAGCCGGACCGCCCCCTGGGCCGGGTCGACCTTCGAGCGGTAGACGACGGACTCGTCCTGGAGCACGGTGTAGTGCGCGGTCTCGCCGTACCGCTCGGCCAGCCGCTGCAGCGTCGCGCCGACCCGCACGTGGTCGGGCCGGCCCTCGTGGTGGGTGAAGGCCAGGCGCAGGAACTCGTCGCCAAGCAGGTAGCGGCCGCGGCCGTCCTGGACGGCGAACCCGGCGCGGCGCAGCGACCCGAGCGCCCGGTGCACGGTGGGCTTCGGGCTGCCGACCGCAGCCGTGATCTCCTCCAGGCCGACGCCGTCGGAGTAGCGTGCGAGGACCGCGAGGACGGCGAGCACGCGGTCGGATCCGACCAGCCGCTCGTCGCTCGCTGTAGCCTCGGTCACGATTCCGGATGCTAGACCACAGTTTCGAGAATTGGAACGCATGAGTCCTCCGCGCAGCAGCCAGTGGTACGCCGGCACCGACCGCAACGCCTACATCCACCGGGCCTGGATGCGCCGTGGGCTGCCGGCGCACGCCTTCGACGGGCGCCCGCACATCGCGATCGCCAACACGGCCTCTGACCTGACGCCGTGCAACGCGCACCTCGACGAGGTCGCCGCGAGCGTGAAGCAGGGTGTCTACGAGGCCGGCGGGATCCCGCTCAACCTGCCGGTGGTGTCGCTCGGCGAGACGCTCGTCCGCCCGACCGCGATGCTGTGGCGCAACATGGCGGCGATGGCCACCGAGGAGATGCTCCGGGCCAACCCCGTCGACGGCGTGGTGCTGCTCGGCGGCTGCGACAAGACGATCCCGTCGCTGCTGATGGCGGCCGCGTCGGTGGACATCCCGGCGCTCGTCGTCCCCGGCGGACCGATGCTGACCGGCACCTTCCGCGGCGTACCCCTCGGCTGCGGCACCGACGTCTGGCGGCTCAGTGAGGAGGTGCGCGCCGGGCAGCTCTCGGAGGCCGACTTCCTGAGGTCGGAGTCGTCGATGATCCGCAGCCGCGGGCACTGCAACACGATGGGGACCGCCTCCACGATGGCGATGGTGGCCGAGGCGCTGGGGTCGACGATCCCGGGCACGGCCGGTACGCCAGCGCCGGACAGTCGGTTGCTGGAGGGCTCCCACGAGGCGGGCCGGCTGGCGGTCGAGATGGTCGCCGCCGACCGTCGCCCGAGCGCCGTCCTCACCCGCGGCTCCTTCCTCAACGCGATCGTTGCGCTGGCCGCGGTCGGTGGCTCCACGAACGCCGTCGTGCACCTGCTCGCGATCGCCGGCCGCCTCGGCGTCGAGCTGACCCAGGACGACTTCGACCGCACCGGTGCCGACGTGCCGCTGCTGGTCAACCTGCAGCCGGCGGGGCAGTACCTGATGGAGGACCTGCACCGCGCCGGCGGCCTGCTGGCCGTGCTCCGCGAGGTCGAGGACCTGCTCGACCCGGAGGCGATCACGGTCACCGGCCGCCCGCTCGTCAGCTACCTCGGCGAGGCCCAGATCTGGGACCGGGAGGTCATCCGGCCCCGGGCCGAGCCGTTCCAGGCGCACGCGGGCATCGCCGTGCTCCGGGGCAACCTCGCCCCGACCGGCGCGGTCATCAAGCCGGCCGCCGCCACCCCGGAGCTGCTCCAGCACCGCGGTCGCGCGCTGGTCTTCGACTCGGTCGAGGACCTGCACGCGCGCATCGACGACCCGGACCTCGAGGTCGACGCCGACTCCGTGCTGGTGCTGCGCGGCTGCGGACCTCGCGGCTACCCCGGCATGCCCGAGGTCGCCAACCTCCCGATGCCCAAGAAGCTGGTGGAGGCGGGGGTGCGCGACATGGTCCGGGTCTGCGACGGCCGGATGAGCGGTACGGCGTACGGCACCGTCGTGCTGCACGTCTCGCCCGAGGCGGCCGCCGGTGGCCCGCTCGGCCTGGTCCGCACCGGCGACGTCATCGTGCTGGACGTCGCGGGCCGGCGTCTCGACGTCGAGCTGTCCGACGAGGAGCTGGCGAGCAGGACGCCGGCGCGCGCCGCCGTCGACGCCTTCGCGGCCCCCACGCGGGGGTGGGAGCGCCTGTACGTCGAGACCGTCCTGCAGGCCGACACCGGCGCCGACCTCGACTTCCTGGTCGGCTCCAGCGGCGACGCCGTCTCACGCGAGTCGCACTGAGGAGGGTTTGGCTGTCCGCAGCAACGGGCACCTGTTGAGTGCGCCACCTGGTGCGCGCTCGAGACGGCGACCGACCCGCGGCGATCCCGCGCGGTGCTGCGTCGTCTCGCATCATCCAACGGACGGAGCCTTGTCATGCTGTGGACCATTCTGATCATCCTCGCGATCGTTGCGTTGGTGCTCTTCATCCTGGGCCGCGTTCGCGGTGGCCGGGGCGTCTGAGCAGACAACGCGTCGTACGACGCAACGAGGCCCCCACAGCGTTGGCTGTGGGGGCCTCGTCACGTCCGGACGTCAGCGCACGGCGACCAGGACGTCACGGGTGAGGTCGGCGATCCTCGCGTAGCCGTTGAGCCCCATCGTCAGGTCGGCCTCGGCGAGCAGGCACGAGAGCACGAACTCGATGCCCGCCGTGCCGCCCAGCACCGCGCCGTAGCCGTAGGGCCGACCGATGCCCACGGCGGTCGCGCCCAGGGCCAGCGCCTTGACCACGTCGGCGCCCGAGCGGACACCGGAGTCGAAGAGCACCGGCAGCCCCTCGGCGGCCTCGACGACCGCGGGCAGCAGGTCCAGCGCCGGCGCGGACGCGGCCTGCCGACCGCCGTGGTTGGAGCAGTAGATGCCGTCGACGCCGGCGTCCTTGGCCCGGCGTACGTCGTCGGGGTGGCAGATCCCCTTGAGCAGCAGGGGCAGGTCGGTGAGACCGCGCAGCCAGGCGAGGTCGTCCCAGGTCAGGCTCGGGTTGCCGAAGGTGAACGCCCACTGGACGGCCGCGGCGGCGAGGTCCTCCTCCGGCGGCACCGCCAGCTTCGCGCGGAAGACGGGGTCGGAGGTGTAGTTGGCCAGGCAGCTCCCGCGCAGCTGCGGGAAGGTCGCGTGCTGGAGGTCGCGCGGACGGTAGCCCAGCGTCCAGGTGTCGAGCGTGACGACGATCCCCGCGTAGCCCGCGGCCTCGGCCCGGTGGACGAGGCTCTCGGCCAGCTCGCGGTCGTTGGGCGTGTAGAGCTGGAAGAAGCCCGGGGTGTCGCCGAGCGCGGCGGCGACGTCCTCCATCGGGTCCTGCATCAGCGTCGAGGCCACCATCGGCACCCCCGACGCCGCTGCTGCGGCGGCCGCGGCGAGGTCGCCGTGCTCGTCGTCGGTCATCACCCCCAGGACGCCGATCGGGGCCAAAAAGATCGGGGACGGCAGGGTGTGGCCGAAGAGCTCGATCGACAGGTCGCGGTCGGCCGCACCGGACAGCATCCGCGGCAGGATGCCCCAGCGCTCGAAGGCCGTCACGTTGGCGCGCTGGGTGTGCTCGTCACCCGCGCCGCCGGAGACGTAGTCCCACAGGCGGTGCTCCATCTTTGCCTCGGCCGCGGCCTCGAGGCCGGCGAAGGTGAGCGGGTACGGCGGGGTCTCGCCGGCCAGGCCTGCGAAGTAGAGGCCCAGCTGGAAGTCGGAGTAGTTCGCCATGCGCGCCATCCAACCACCGCGCCGGGGGCCGGCCCCCGGCAGTGGTGGGCGTTCGGGAACCGTCAACACCGCCGTCCGGGGCGTCAGGGAACCGTCAAGACGGTCGAGGGACGGCGTACGGCGGACCTAGGAATG
This sequence comes from Nocardioides sp. URHA0020, assembly GCF_000620705.1. GTDB lineage: Bacteria > Actinomycetota > Actinomycetes > Propionibacteriales > Nocardioidaceae > Nocardioides. Next base: position 228,159 of record NZ_KK211171.1, on the reverse strand, counting down.
TCCTCGTGCCCGATCTCGCCCTCATCCTCCTGACCCTGCTGGCCTTCGGGCTGCTCGCCGCCCTCGTGAGCGTCCTCGACCGACGGCTGTCCCAGTGAGCAGCCTCGGGCCCGCTCTCGGCCAGATCGCCGTGCTCGTCATCGCGCTCGCCGTGGCCGTGCCCGTCCTCGGGCGCTATCTGTCCCACGTGTACACGTCGCCGCGGCACCTCGCGGTCGAGCGGGCGTCGTACCGCGCGCTCCGCCTCGACCCCGACGCCGACCAGCACTGGAAGACCTACGCGCTGTCGGTGCTGGGCTTCTCGCTGGTCAGCATCCTCGGCCTCTACGCGTTCGGTCGCCTGCAGGGCCACCTGCCGCTCTCCCTCGGGTTCGCCGGCCTGCCGGCCGACGGGGCCTGGAACACCGCGGTCTCGTTCGTGACCAACACGAACTGGCAGTGGTACTCCGGCGAGTCGACCGTCGGCCACCTCGTCCAGATGTCCGGCCTGACCGTGCAGAACTTCGTGTCCGCCGGCGTCGGCATGGCGGTCGCCGCGGCGCTGGCTCGTGGCCTCGCCCGCAACCTCCAGGACGGCCGGGTCGGCAACTTCTGGGCCGACCTGGTGCGCACCGTCGTCCGGGTGCTGCTACCCCTCGCCCTGGTCGCCGCGGTGGTGCTGGTCGTGCTTGGCGTCGTCCAGAACCTCCTCGAGCCGCAGGCCGTGCACACGCTGACGGGTGGGACCCAGGCCGTCACCGGGGGACCGGTGGCCAGCCAGGAGGCCATCAAGGAGCTGGGCACCAACGGCGGCGGCTTCTACAACGCCAACTCCGCGCACCCGTTCGAGAACCCCACGCCGCTGACGAACCTCGTCGAGATCTTCCTGATGCTCCTCATCCCGTTCGCGATGGCCTGGGCCTTCGGTCGGATCGTCGGCGACCGGCGCCAGGGAGGCGCGGTGCTCGCCGTGATGGCGCTGCTGCTCGGCGTCTCGATCGCCCTGCTCACCTGGGCGGAGATGGCCGGGCCGGGCACCGCCCCTGGCGTGGCCGGCGGTGCGATGGAGGGCAAGGAGGTGCGCTTCGGCGCGGCGGCCTCTGCGCTCTTCGGCGCGGCCACGACCGGGACCTCCACCGGGGCGGTCAACTCCATGCACGACTCGTTCACCGCCCCGGGCGGCGGGGTCGCGATGTTCAACATGATGCTGGGCGAGGTCGCGCCCGGCGGCGTCGGGTCAGGCCTGTACGGGATGCTGATCCTCGCCGTCGTCACCGTCTTCCTCGCCGGCCTGATGGTCGGACGTACGCCGGAGTACCTCGGCAAGAAGATCGGCCAGCGCGAGATCGTGCTCGTCGCCCTCTACGTCCTCACCACCCCGGTGCTGGTGCTGGTCGGCACCGCGACCGCCATCACCGCGTCGCAGGGCCTGGCCGGGCTCCAGGAGTCCGGGCCGCACGGTCTGTCGGAGGCGCTGTACGCCGTCACGTCGGCGTCCAACAACAACGGCAGCGCCTTCGGCGGCCTGTCCTCGGGCACGCCGTTCTGGGACACCCTGCTCGGGCTGTGCATGCTGCTCGGCCGCTTCGTGCCGATGGTGCTGGTGCTCGCCCTCGCCGGTCGCTTCTCGGCGCAGCGACGGCTGCCACCGGGCGCCGGCACCCTGCCCACCCACCGGCCACTCTTCGTGGCCCTCCTCTCGGGCGTCGCCCTGGTCGTGGTCGGTCTGACCTACGTCCCGGTCCTCGTCCTCGGTCCGATCGTGGAGTCGCTGTCGTGAACCTTGATCTCACGGGCGCTCTGCCCGGTGCCCTCCGCAAGCTCGACCCGCGCGAGCTCCTCGCCACCCCGGTGATGCTGGTCGTGGAGATCGGCGCCGCCGCGACCACCGTGATGGCGGTCCTCGACCCGACCACCATGGCCGTCGGGGTCACCATCTGGCTGTGGCTCACCGTGCTCTTCGGGACCCTGGCCGAGTCGGTCGCCGAGGGTCGGGGCAAGGCGCAGGCCGCCAGCCTGCGGGCTCTGCAGCAGGAGACGACCGCCCGTCGGCGCCGCCCGGACGGCGGCTGGGACCTGGTCACGTCGACGTCCCTGCGCGCCGGCGACGTCGTGGTCGTCGACGCGGGGGAGCGGATCCCCGGTGACGGCGAGGTCGTCGAGGGGGTCGCCTCGGTGGACGAGTCGGCGGTGACCGGGGAGTCCGCGCCGGTGATCCGCGAGTCGGGTGGCGACCGGTCGGCCGTCACGGGCGGGACCGTGGTGCTCTCCGACCAGGTCGTCGTCCGCATCACCTCGGAGCCCGGCGGGTCCTTCGTCGACCGGATGATCGCCCTGGTCGAAGGCTCCGAGCGCCAGCGCACCCCGAACGAGATCGCGCTCAACGTGCTGCTCGGGTCGCTCACCGCGATCTTCGTGGTGGTCGTCGGGAGCCTCTACCTCGTCGCCGACTACAGCGGCGCGCACCAGTCCGCGGTCGTGCTGACCGCCCTGCTGGTCTGCCTGATCCCCACCACGATCGGGGCCCTGCTCTCGGCCATCGGCATCGCCGGCATGGACCGGCTCGTGCGCCGCAACGTGCTGGCCATGTCCGGGCGCGCGGTCGAGGCCGCGGGCGACGTCGACGTACTGCTCCTCGACAAGACCGGCACCATCACCTACGGCAACCGCCGGGCCGTGGCGCTGCTGGCGCTCGACGGCGTGACCGAGGACGAGCTGGCCGGGGCCGCGCTGCTCTCCTCGCTCGCCGACGAGACCCCGGAGGGGCGCTCGATCGTCGCCCTGATCGGGTCGTCCGCTTCAGGCATCTCCATGCGCCAGCCTCAGGCGGACGACCCGGGTGGGACGCTGGTGCAGTTCAGCGCCACCACCCGGATGAGCGGCATCGACCTCCCCGGACGGGAGATCCGCAAGGGTGCGGCCTCGGCCGTGACCGCCTGGGTCGGCTGCTCGGACCCCGAGCTCGACGCGCTCGTCGACCAGGTCGGCTCGTCGGGGGGTACGCCGCTGGTGGTCGCCGAGAGCGGCCGCCTGCTCGGTGTCATCCATCTCAAGGACGTCGTCAAGGAGGGCATGCGCGCCCGCTTCGACGAGATGCGGGCGATGGGCATCCGCACGGTGATGATCACCGGTGACAACGCCACCACCGCCCGTGCGATCGCGGAGGAGGCCGGGGTCGACGACTTCCTGGCCGAGGCGACCCCGGAGGACAAGCTCGCCCTCATCCGCAAGGAGCAGGAGGGCGGCCGGATGGTCGCGATGTGCGGCGACGGCACCAACGACGCCCCGGCGCTCGCCCAGGCCGACGTCGGCGTCGCGATGAACACGGGGACGATCGCGGCCAAGGAGGCCGGCAACATGGTCGACCTCGACTCCGACCCGACGAAGCTCATCGAGATCGTGGAGATCGGCAAGCAGCTGCTCATCACCCGGGGGGCTCTCACGACCTTCTCGATCGCCAACGACGTCGCCAAGTACTTCGCGATCCTGCCCGCGATGTTCGTCGTTGCCTTCCCCCAACTCGACGTGCTCAACGTGATGCACCTGTCGTCACCGGAGTCCGCGATCCTCTCCGCGGTCGTCTTCAACGCGCTCGTCATCGTCGCGCTGATCCCGCTGTCCCTGCGAGGGGTGCGCTACCGCCCGTCGTCGGCCGCCGACCTGCTGCGCCGCAACCTGCTGATCTACGGGGCCGGCGGACTGATCGCGCCGTTCGTCGGCATCAAGCTGCTCGACCTCGTCATCTCGCAGATCCCAGGAGCATGAAGATGAAGGACCTCTACGCACTCCTCCGCCAGAGCCTTGCCGGCCTGCGCGTGCTGATCGCCGCGACGCTGGTGCTCGGGGTCGTCTACCCCGGTGTCGTGTACGGCGTCGCCGCGGTGGCCGCCCCGTGGAGGTCGCACGGGTCGCTGGTCACGGGGACCGGCGCCCACACCACCGATGCTGGCACGGCGGTCGGGTCGGCGCTCCTGGGCCAGCTCGTCGACGACGAGGGGCTCTTCCAGCCCCGACCGTCGGCCGCGGGCGCCGGCTACGACCCGCTCGACAGCTACGGCTCCAACTACGGCCCGGAGGACCCCGACCTCATCGCGGCGATCAAGCAGCGCAAGGCCGAGATCGCCGTTCGCGAGGGCGTCGACCCCGCCGACGTACCCCCGGACGCGGTCACCGCGTCCGGCTCCGGTCTCGATCCCGACATCTCGCCGGCGTACGCCGCCCTCCAGGTGCCGCGGGTCGCCAGAGCACACGGGCTCGCCGAGGACGCCGTACGGCGCCTGGTGTCGGAGCACACCTCGGGCCGCACCTGGGGCGTGCTCGGTGAGCCGCGGGTGAACGTGCTCGAGCTCAACCTCGCGGTGCGCGTGCTGGCAGGATCGTGACCATGGAGGCCGAGCCACGACCGGAGCGCCGCGGGCGGCTGACGGTCTATCTCGGTGCCGCACCCGGCGTCGGCAAGACCTACGCGATGCTGTCCGAGGCGCGGCGGCGGTGCGAGCGCGGCACCGACGTGGTCGTGGGGTACGTCGAGACGCACGGTCGCCAGCTGACGACGGGCATGGTCGACGGGCTCGAGGTCGTGCCACGGGTGGAGGTCTCCTACCGGGGTACGACGTTCACCGAGATGGACACCGAGGCCGTGCTCGCCCGGCGGCCGGCCGTCGTGTGCGTCGACGAGCTCGCCCACACCAACGTCCCGGGCAGCGTGACCCAGAAGCGGGCCGAGGACGTCGAGCGGCTCCGGGCCGCCGGCATCGACGTCATCACCACCGTCAACATCCAGCACCTGGAGTCCCTCAACGACGAGGTCGAGCGGATCACCGGGGTCCGGCAGCGCGAGACCGTGCCGGACGAGGTGGTCCGCACCGCCGACCAGATCCAGCTCGTCGACATGTCGCCGGACGCGTTGCGCCGCCGGATGGCCCACGGCAACATCTACCGGCCCGAGCAGATCGACGCGTCACTCACGTCGTACTTCCGCGTCGGCAACCTGACCGCGCTGCGCGAGCTCGCCCTGCTGTGGCTGGCCGACCGGGTCGACGACGCGCTGGGGGACTACCGGCGCGCTCACCGGATCGAGGCGCCGTGGCCGGCCAAGGAGCGCATCGTCGTCGCCGTCACGGGCGGTCCCGAGAGCGAGACCCTCCTGCGGCGCGGAGCGAGGCTCGCCCAGCGCGCGTCCGGCTCGGAGCTCCTCGCCGTGCACGTCATCGCGAACGACGGCCTGGCGAACCCCGACGAGAGCCGGATCGCGCGGGCCCAGCAGCTGGTCGCGTCGCTCGGCGGCACCTTCCACTCCGTCGTCGGCGAGGACGTGTCGGCGGCCGTCGTCGACTTCGCGACCGGTGCCAACGCCACGATGGTCGTCGTCGGCGTCTCCCGGCACGGCCGGCTCCGACGTCTCTTCACCGGTACGACGGGGGACCGCATCGCCTCGCTCGCCGGGTCGATCGACGTCCACCTCGTCACGCACGGCGAGGTGGCGCGGGCCGCCCGCACGCGGTGGTACCTCTCGCCCCTCAGTCGCCCGCGCCAGGTGGTCGGGCTCGCGCTGTCGGTGGTGTTGCCCGTGCTGCTGACCGTGGTGCTGCGCACCTCGAGCGACCCCGACCAGCTGCCGGTCGACGTGCTGCTCTTCCTCGCGGTCACCGTGCTGGTCGCACTGGTCGGGGGGATGCTCCCGGCGCTGATCGCGGCGCTGGGCGGGTTCCTGCTGATGAACTGGTTCTTCACCCCGCCCGTGCGCAAGCTGACGATCTCCGAGCCGACCAACCTGGTGGCCCTGCTGGTGTTCGTCGCCGTGGCGATCGGCGTGGCGAGCGTCGTCGACCGGGCGTCACGACGCGCGGCCGACGCCGTACGGGCGCGCACCGAGGCAGCGACGCTCGGTGCCCTGTCGCGCTCGGTGCTCACCGGCCAGGACACCGCCGAGGCGATCGTCGAGCGGCTGCGGGAGGTGTTCGGGCAGCAGTCGGCCGCGCTCCTCGAGCGAGGCCCGGCGGGGTGGGTCGTGGTGGCGAGCAGCGGTGCGGCGCCGCCCGTCGAGCCGGAGGGCGCGGACACGCGGGTGCAGGTCGACGACGACCATGTCATCGCCCTGCGCGGCTCGGCGCTGCGCGCGACCGACCAACGGGTGCTCGAGGGCTTCGCCGTGCAGACCGGACTGGTGCTCGAGTACCGCCGCCTCCGCGAGCGTGAGGAGCGCGCCGCCGCCCTGGAGCGCGCCGAGGCCACCAGCACCTCGGTGCTGCGGGCCGTGTCCCACGACCTGCGTACGCCGCTCGCGACGATGCGCGCGTCGGTCGACGGACTCGTGTCCGACGCCCTGGATCCGGCCGACCGCGCCGAGCTGGTCGCCGCCGTCGACTCCTCGACCGAGCAGCTGGAGCGGCTGATCGACAACCTCCTCGACCTGTCCCGGCTGGAGTCGGGGCTCGTGCACCCGGTGCTGCGCGACCGCAGCCTCGAGGAGATCCTGCCGCTGGCCGTCTCCGGCCAGCCCGTCGGCACGGTCTCGCTCGAGGTCGAGGAGTCCGCGCCGCCGGTGCGCACCGACGCGGGCCTGCTCGAGCGCGTTGTCGCCAACCTGGTCTCCAACGCGGTGCGCGTCTCGGCCGGTACGCCGGTGCGGGTGCTCGCGCACGTGCTGGCGGACACCGTCGAGGTGCTCGTCGTCGACCGCGGCCCCGGCGTACCGGAGGACCGACGCGAGCGGATGTTCGACCCGTTCCAGCGACTCGACGACACCAGCGCGGGCGGTCTGGGTCTCGGGCTCGCCGTGGCGCGTGGGCTCACCGAGGCGGTCGGTGGCACGCTGTCCGCCGAGGACACTCCCGGCGGAGGGCTGACCATGGTGCTGTCGATCCCGCGGGCCGACGCGTGAGCGGGCGGCTCCGGACCCCGTGCGGCGAGCGGTGGGTCATCCACCGTCTCCCGACGGCAGTCGGTGGATCGTCCACCGCCGCGCGGCAGCTGCGGAGGGCGGCATGAGCAAGGTCCTGGTCGTCGACGACGAGCCGGCGCTGGCCCGCGCGCTCGCGATCAACCTGCGCGCGCACGGCTGGGAGGTCGTGACCGCCGCGGACGGGCGGTCCGCGCTCGACGCCGCCGCGACCGAGCACCCCGACGTCGTGCTCCTCGACCTCGGACTGCCCGACCTCGACGGCACCGAGGTCCTGGCCGGCCTGCGCGGCTGGTCGACCGTGCCGATCGTCGTGCTCTCGGCGCGCCAGCACGGTGAGGACAAGGTCGAGGCGCTCGACCTGGGCGCCGACGACTACGTCACCAAGCCGTTCGCGATGAACGAGCTGCTCGCCCGCCTGCGCGCCGCCGTACGACGCTCCCGGGACTCATCGCCCACCACGTCGGTGGTCGAGGTGGGCTCCCTGCTCATCGACCTGGCCAGGAAGCGCGTCTCGCGCGACGGGCTCGACGTCCGCCTGACGCCCACGGAGTGGTCGTTCCTGGAGCTGCTGGCCCGCAACCTCGGCCGGCTCGTCACCCGTGAGCAGATCCTGCGGGAGGTGTGGGGTCCGACGTACGAGCACGAGACCAACTACCTGCGCGTGTACGCCGCCCAGCTGCGCCGCAAGCTCGAGGCCGACCCGGCCCACCCCGTGCACCTCGTCACCAGCGCCGGCCTCGGCTACACGCTGGAGCCGTAGTCCCAGATCCGTCCGCCCAAGGAGAAGTCGATGGTCGAAGTGCCGCTCGCACCGGATGCCCGGACCCGCCGAGACCTGGAGGAGGCCGTGCCCAGCGTGGCCTCGTCGTTGGACGGCCGGCGCTTCTCCTTCCGTACGGCGCTGCCGGGTCTGACGCTGATGCCCGGCGACTACCTGCGCATCGGCGCCGATCGCCTCGGTCACGTGCACTCGATCGAGGTGGCCGCCCACGGCCCGGTGTCGCTGGCTCAGGGGCACGGTGTCCTGCTCGACGGCCTGGACGTGCCCTTCCACGAGGAGGTCTTCGTCGCTGCCAGCGCGGACCTCGTCGTCGACTGGGTGGAGCGCACGCGGCCGGCCCGGGCGACCCTCGACGTCGGCACGTTGTCCCGGGTGCCGGCGGTGCGCTTTCCCCTGGATGCCGGTGGGTTCGACCGGCACACCTTCTTCTGCGGCCAGTCGGGCTCCGGCAAGACCTACGCACTCGGCACGGTCCTCGAGCGGCTGCTGACGGAGACGTCGTTGCGGATCGTGGTGCTCGACCCCAACTCCGACTTCGTCCGGCTCGGCGAGGTCCGCGACGACGTCCCGCCCGATGTGGCCCAGGCCTACCGTGCGGCGGCTGCGGAGATCGCGGTACGCCGGGCCGGCGACGTCGGCGCGGACCCCGACGCCGACGGCTCCGACGGCGACCGCCTGCACGTCAACTTCCGGAACTGCTCCGCGGACGAGCAGGCGGCCATCCTCAAGCTCGACCCGATCCGGGACCGGGAGGAGTACGGCGCCCTGGCCGACCTGGTCGACAGCGACACCCTGGAGGCGGCTGGAGGTGGTGTCGCCGAGCTGCGCGGGTTGCTCGCCGCCGCTGCCAGGCCCGAGACCCGGTCGCTGGGCACCCGGTTGCGCAACCTCGGCATCGACCGCTGGCAGGTCTGGTCGCAGGGTGAGGCCGGATCGGTGCAAGAGCTCGTGGCCCCGGGCGGCCCGCGGTGCGTCGTCGTGGACCTCGGGTCGCTGGGCACCCCGGGCGAGCAGGCCGTGGCGGCCGAGGCCGTGCTGGCAGCGCTGTGGCGCCGCCGCTCCGAGCGCGAGCCTGTGCTGATCGTCATCGACGAGGCCCACAACGTCTGCCCACGCGTGCCGGGCGACGCGGTGACGGCCATGGCCTCGGAGCTCACGGCGCGGATCGCCGCGGAGGGCCGCAAGTTCGGTCTCTACCTCCTGGTCTCCACGCAGCGGCCGCAGCGGGTCAACGAGCTGGTGGTCTCGCAGTGCGACAACCTCGTGCTGATGCGGATGAACGCCGCCGCCGACCTCGCCTACCTGGCCGACACCCTGTCCTTCGCCCCGGAGCCGCTGCTGTCGCGGGCGACGGACTTCCGCCAGGGCGAGGCGCTGGTCGCCGGCAAGATCGCGTCGCACGCGACGTTCGCCCGGTTCGGTCCGAGGATCGCCCAGGAGGGCGGCTCCGACGTACCCACGGCCTGGGCCGGCACGGGCCGCTGAGCCACGCCTCAGCCCGACCAACCGGCCGCCAACCAACCGGTCGCCAACGGGCGCGGCGCAGGATCGACGTGTGACGCCGGTCACCCCGTCGAGTCCAGGAGGAACGATGCACACACGAGGCGCAGTCATCAAGGAAGCACCGGGCACGTACCAGGTCGTCGACCTCGAGGTCGAGGACCCACGGCAGGGCGAGATCCAGGTCGAGATGACGGCGTCCGGACTGTGCCACTCCGACGACCACATCGCGACCGGCGACATCCCCGTGGGGATGTACCCCTTCTGCGGCGGTCACGAGGGCGCCGGCGTGGTGAGCGCGGTCGGACCCCACACGCAGGGGTGGAAGGAGGGCGACCACGTCGTCTTCTCGTTCCTGCCGTCGTGCGGTCAGTGCACCTGGTGCTCGCGCGGGATGCAGAACCTGTGCGACCTGGGTGCGACCCTCCTGATGGGCTCCCGGTGGGACGACCCGACCAGCTTCCGGCTCTCGTACGAGGGCCAGCCGGTCGGCCAGATGTGCGGCATCTCGACCTTCGCTCAGGTCACGACCGTGGCGGTGGACTCGGCGGTGAAGGTGTCGAAGGACATCCCGCTCGACAAGGCCTGCCTGGTCGGCTGCGGCGTCGGCACCGGCTGGGGATCGGCGATCAACTCCGCCGACGTACGCCCCGGTGACGTCGTCGTCGTGATGGGCGTCGGCGGGATCGGCATCAACGCGGTGCAGGGCGCCGCGCACGCCGGAGCCTCCCTGGTCATCGCCGTCGACCCGGTCGAGTTCAAGCGGACCAAGGCCCTCGAGCTCGGCGCCACCCACGCCGTCGCGACGATGGAGGAGGCCACCGAGCTCGCCCAGTCGGTCACCAACGGCCAGGGCGCGGACTCCGCGATCGTCACCGTCGGCGTCATCACCGGTGACCACCTGGGCCAAGCGATGGCCTCGATCCGCAAGGCCGGCACCGTCGTCGTCACGGGCCTCGGCGACGTCCAGGCCGTCGGCGCACCGATCTCGCTGGCCGACATCACGCTCTTCCAGAAGCGGATCCAGGGCTCGCTCTTCGGCGCCTCCAACCCGAAGACCGACATCCCGAAGCTGCTCCGCCTCTACCAGGAGGGCAGCCTCAAGCTGGACGAGTTGGTCACGCGCACCTACAAGCTCGACGAGATCGCGCAGGGCTACGAGGACATGCACGCCGGCACCAACCTGCGTGGGGTGATCGTCTACTGACGGGGCCGTCGCAGGAGCGGCCGGTCCAGGTGGTCGAGGAGGCGCGCCAGCGCCGTCTCGGCACCCCGCATCGCCGGTGGTTGAGGAGGCGCGCCAGCGCCGTCTCGAAACCCCCGCAGCGCAGGCAGGGCAACGTGTGCAGATCCGGATGGCCTATTGGCGTCGGGTGAAGGTGACCTTGCCGCTGTGGTGCTTTGCCATTTCGTACGCCGGGTCGTGGGCTCGGGCGTGGTGTCTCGGGCAGAGGAGCCCGGCGTTGTCGAGGTCGGAAGGTCCGCCGTCGGTCCATCTGGTCCAGTGGTGGGCGTGGCACATCCACGGTGGCCAGTCGCATCCTTCGGCGACACAGCCGCCGTCCCTGATGGACATGGCGGTGAGTTGGGCCTTGGTGAAGAACCTGTGTGCCCTGCCGACGTCGAGGACCTGCGAGTCGGCGCTGAGGACGACGGGGATGATCTTCGCGGTGCAGGCAAGCCTTCTGGCGGCGGATGCGCTGATGCGTTCGCCGGTGTCGAGGACCCCGGCCTTGTGCAGGCGTCCGAGGAGGGTGTCGTGGTCGATCGTGACCACGATCGTCGCGTCCCGCCCTCCGACCTGCGGGAGGTCCTTCGCGCTGATGCGGTCGATGAGCTCGGCGAACGCTCTGCCCATCCGCTCCGGACCGGGGCGTCGTTCGACACCTGCCCCTTCCTTGGCTGCGAGGTGCTTGGGGGCGGCGAGTGCGAAGAGCATCTTCTTCAGCTCTGCTGCCTGGAGGGCGGGCAACGTGAACCGTCCGTGGACCTTGCCGTGGCCGTCGTCGCTCATCGTGAGCCGGCACGCTTGGGCTGCTTTGGCTTCTTCACGTTCGAGGAGGTCGGACTCGTGCCGGTCGGCGAGGTCGGGTGCAATGACCTCGAGGAGCCGGCGCCCCAGGATGGTGAGGCGCTTCGCGTCGTGCTCCTCCGCGGCTGTGACCAAATGCTCCTCGGCCTTGATCAGCAGCTCCGGATCCAGACCATCCGGGAGCGCCGTGATCGACCGGATGATCACGTCTGCCTGCTCCAGGCGCAGGTCCCCGTGGGCGAGCGCTGATCGGACCCGGTCGTAGATCGCGAGGTCGTAGCCGCGGCGCACGGTCCGGTAGGCCGCCGACCTGGTCTCGCGGGTCTGGTGGGCCAGCCAGTTCGACGTACTGGTCGCACCGGTCTCGGTGCCGACCTGGACCTCGTCGGCATGCGCAGCGACGCGAGCCTTGAGCTCGATGACGCGGGCTTCGAGCCGGGTGATGTCGATGAGCGCAGTGGCCGTCTCGTGGGTGTCCATGGACCACATCGCGGCGTCGACAACCTGGTCGAGATCATGGTGGGCGTGCGCGATCGCCTTGGACACCTGGTGTCGTGGGGTGGCGATCGTGGTCATGGTTCTAGCCAAGCACTGACCACCGACAGTGAAAGGCTCAGAACCCCTGTTTTCACAGGGTTATGGGTCACGAAGAGGTCACGATCAGTGGGGTCCATCCACACCTGGATCGACGGCCTGTGGAGGGGCATCCATCTGCGTTCGAACGACGCGAAAGACGTGTCTCTGGCGTGGTGGCTTCGAGGCTCGGCGCTGGCGCGCCTCGCACCTCAACCACCGGGAAGCCGGCACGCGGCCGCAACCACTGCGCGCCGTACCCGCGTAGTCAGCCTGTCGACGAACGAGCCCAGCCGACCCGAAGGCTGAGCTCATCGCCCTGCCTTCGCTGCGGGGGTTTCGAGGCTCGGCGCTAGCGCGCCTCGCACCTCAACCACCGGTAGGCCTGCCGGCGGGCGCGAGCCCGTGTGTGCGCCGTACCCGCGTATCTGCCGACCCGAAGGTCACGCTCATTGCCCTGCCTTCGCTGCCGGGGTTTCGAGGCTCGGGCCTGGCGGCCCTCGCACCTCAACCACCGGGACGACGTACCGCGTCACCTCAACCCCGGGACGTACCGCCCCTTGCGGGTTTCGAGGCTCGGCGCTGGCGCGCCTCGCACCTCAACCCCCGGGGCAGGGGCGAGCGACAGAGATCAGTCGGGGCGCTTGACGGCGACGACGGGGCAGGCGGCGTCGAGAATGACCTGCTGGGAGCTGCTGCCCAGGAAGAGCTTGCCGACGGGGGAGCGCTTGCGCAGGCCGATCACGATCAGGTCGGCGCTGACGTCGGTGGCCGCCTGGAGGATCTCCTCCGCGGGGGAGATCGCCTGAGTGGCCTGGCGGATCTCGTGCTCGATGCCGAGCCCGGTCAGTCGGTCCGCGAGGGCGTCCAGGTCGGTGGCGGAAGCGAACGAGGGGTCCGAGTCGTAGCCGCGGACCCCCGAGTTCACGATCACGAGACGGGCCTGGCCGCGTTGGGCCTCGTCGACGGCGTACTCGACGGCGGCGAGACCTTCGGGAGTCGGGACGTAGCCGACGACGATCGTGGCGGGAGCGCTCATGGACACAGCCTGCCACCAATGAACCCCCGCACGCTTGAATGGACGCGTGAACGAGCTCTGGACCGTCCGGCACGGCAAGACCGAGTGGAGCAGCGCGGGCAAGCACACCTCCACGACCGACGTCCCGTTGCTGCCCGAGGGGGAGGAGGTCGCGCGGGGGCTGCGCGAGCGCCTGGCCGGGGTGGACTTCGCCCAGGTCCTGACGAGTCCCCGCCTCCGCGCCCGGCGTACGGCGGAGCTCGCGGGCTTCGACGCCGCCGAGCCCGACGAGGACCTCGCCGAGTGGGACTACGGCGACTACGAGGGGATCACGACCGACGAGATCCGGGTCCACGACCCGGGCTGGGCGATCTGGACCCACCCCACGCCCGGCGGCGAGACCGCCGAGCAGGTGTGCGAGCGGCTCGACCGCGTGGTGGAGCGGGTCCGCTCGACCGAGGGCCGGACGCTGGTCTTCGGGCACGGTCACTCCCTCCGCGCCCTGGCGGCGCGCTGGATCGACCGCCCGGTGGAGGCCGGCCAGTGGTTCAAGCTCGACACCGCGACCCTCTCGGTGCTCGGCTACGAGCACGAGCACCCGGTGATCCAGACCTGGAACGCGCCCTGATCCGACGCCGGGAAGATTGAGAATTCAATCTGTGTTGGGAGAGCATGAAGAAGATCGGGTTCCTGTCCTTCGGGCACTGGACGGAGTCGCCGCAGTCGGCGACCCGCTCCGCCTCCGACGCGCTGCTCCAGTCGATCGACCTCGCGGTCGCGGCCGAGGAGGTGGGCGCCGACGGCGCCTACTTCCGGGTGCACCACTTCGCCCGCCAGCTCGCCTCGCCGTACCCGCTCCTCGCGGCCGTCGGGGCCCGCACCAGCCGGATCGAGATCGGCACCGGCATCGTCGACATGCGCTACGAGAACCCGCTCTACATGGCGGAGGACGCGGGCTCGGCCGACCTCATCTCGGGCGGCCGGCTCCAGCTCGGCATCAGCCGGGGGTCACCGGAGCAGGTCATCGACGGCTACCGCTACTTCGGCTACGTGCCCGCCGAGGGCGCGGACCACGCCGACATGGCCCGTGACCACACCCGGGTCTTCCTCGACGTGATCGAGGGCGAGGGCTTCGCGCAGCCCAACCCGCGCCCGATGTTTCCCAACCCGCCCGGCCTGCTGCGGATCGAGCCGCACTCGCCCGGGCTCCGGGACCGCATCTGGTGGGGCGCCGGGTCGCGCGCGACCGCCGAGTGGACGGCGCAGCAGGGCATGAACCTGATGAGCTCGACGCTGCTGACCGAGGACACCGGTGTGCCGTTCCACCAGCTCCAGGCCGAGCAGATCCAGCGCTTCCGCGACGCCTGGACGGCGGCCGGGCACGAGCGTGAGCCGCGGGTCTCGGTGAGCCGCAGCATCTTCCCGATCGTCAACGACCTCGACCGTGCCTACTTCGGCCACGAGTCGCGCAGTCAGGACCAGGTGGGCCACATCGACGGCGGGCTGGCGCGGTTCGGCAAGTCGTACGCCGGGGAGGTCGACCAGCTGGTCAAGGAGCTGGCCGAGGACGAGGCGATCGCGGCCGCCGACACGCTGCTGCTCACGGTCCCCAACCAGCTCGGCGTGGACTACAACGCCCACGTGCTCGAGAGCATCGTGCAGCTCGTCGCCCCGGCGCTCGGCTGGCGCTAGTCGACGCGGCCACCGAGCCGACCGTCGACCCGGCCGCCCAGCCTGGCCATCGACCCCGACCGTCTCCCCCACAGGACGGCCGGAGTCGATGGCTCCCCGGTGGACCGTGCACCCCCGAGTAGCACGCGGATCCGTGTCCGGCCCATGCACGGTGGCGTCATGATGTCACACGGTGTGACCGGATGTGACAGGACGCCGACAAGCGGTCCGATCAGGTGGCGGACGCCGGCGCCGCGCGCCGCGTGGCCGAGGCGACCATGCCGGTCGCGGCGGCAGAGCGGCGGTAGGCGTCGAGAGCCGCGGTCACGTCGCCGACGGTCTCGAGGAGGCCGGCCAGCTCGAACCAGAGCTGCGCGGCGGACCGGTCGGCGCCCACCGCGCTGAGCAGCAGCACGGCCTCCTGGAAGTGGGTGCGCGCCGCGTCCACGGCGCCGTCGTGCACGGCGATCTGCCCGAGCAGGGCCAGGGCGTCCGCCGCCACCAGGGGCACGGTCGAGCGCACCGACTCGACGGTCTCGGTCGCCCGCTGGCGGGCGACCTCCGTCTCTCCGAGCAGGAACCGGGCCCGGGCCTGCGCCAGCCGGTTGTCGGCCAGGTCGGCCGGCGCGGCGCTGGTGAGCGCGAGCTCGTCCGCCGCCCTGGTGAGCACCTCCAGCGCCTCCGTGGGCTGCGGCGGGTCGACCAGCAGGTGCTGGATGCCCAGCTGGGTGCGCAGCCGGGCGACGTTGCGGGCGTCCTGGCTCGCCTCGATCACGGCGAGCGCCCGTTGCGTCAGCGGCAGCGCGGCTGCGGCGTTGCCGCGCCTGGACTCCATCGCCGAGCTGTTCCAGTAGGCCATCGCCTTGGCGACGGGGGAGTCGATGGCGTCCGCGCGGTCGACCGCGCGCTGGCACAGGCGTACGGCGTAGTCCGCGTCGCCCTGCTCGAAGTACGCGGCCGCCACCGTCAGGCTCAGCCGGATCGACTCGTCGAGCCCCTCGAGGCCCAGCTCCTCGATGCGTCGCGCGGCCTGGTTGCCGATCTCGATCGCCCGCCCCAGCTCGCCGGAGTCGCGGTAGCACCGGCACAGCGACGTGAGGCCGTCGATCCACGCGAGGTCGCCGCGCTCGTCGGCGGCGAGGTCCTCGAGCAGGAGGATCGCCGCCTGCACGTCGCCGGTGGCCTCCAGGGCGCCCGCGCGGACGTACGACGCGCTGCGGCGCAGCTCGGTCAGCGTGGCGACGTCGGGGTCGGCGAGCAGCAGCTCCGCCGACGCGAGCGCCTCGGCGGCCGAACCGGTCACGAGGGCCAGCTCGGCGCGGTCGAGCGCCACGTGCAGCTCGGTCACCCGGTCGGGGGACACCCCGACCAGCAGCTCCTCGACGTCGACGCCGAGGCGGGCCGCCATCGACTCGAGCAGGTCGGGATCGGGCCGGCGCTGGCCGCTCTCGATGCGGGAGACGTAGCCCACCGACATCGCGGTCCCGGCCACGTCGGCCTGCGTGATCCCGGCGCGCAGGCGGGCGCTGCGGAGCCGGGCACCCAGGACGACGACGTCGACCGTCCGGGTCAGCTCGACCAGCTCCGCACGCATGGCTGCATTGTGGCCGACCACCACGATCCGTGTCAGATCGTGTCGCGACGCCGCGATCGCCCCCGCGGTGGAAGAGTGAGCGGGGTCGGACCGAGGAGGACGCATGGCGGAGGCGATCGACGAGCACTTCGTCGCGTCCGTGCGCGCGCTCACCCCCGGCACCGCGGCGGCGGACGTCGACCCCGCGCGCGTGCTGGCCCTCTTCGATGCCCAGCTGCAGAGCCGTCACCTCGACCTCGCCGCGCGCTGGCTGCAGGCACAGGGGGAGGGCTTCTACACGATCGGCTCGGCCGGCCACGAGGCCAACGCCGCGCTCGGCCTGCTGACCCGCGTCGACGACCCCGCGCTGCTGCACTACCGCTCGGGCGGCTTCTACGCCGCCCGCGCGGCTCGCAACGCGGCCGAGCGCCCGGACGCCGCGACCACCCCCGTCCGCGACGTGCTCCTCGGCCTGGGCGCCGCGGCCGCCGACCCGATCTCGGGCGGCCGGCACAAGGTCTTCGGGCACCCGGCGCTGCACATCGTCCCGCAGACCTCGACCATCGCCTCGCACCTGCCCCGGGCCGTCGGGCTGGCCTTCACGCTCGGCAACCTCGCCGACCTCGCGCCCGCGCGCCGGTGGCCCGCCGACGCCGTCGTGGTGACGAGCCTCGGCGACGCCTCGGTCAACCACTCGACCGCTCAGGGCGCGCTCAACGCGGCGTCGTACCTCGCCCATCGTGGCCTCGACCTGCCCCTGCTGGTCGCCGTCGAGGACAACGGGCTCGGCATCAGCACGCGAACGCCGCCCGGCTGGCTCGAGGCGACGCTGCGGCGCTTCCCCGGGATCGAGTACGTCGAGGCCGCGTCGGCGCGGCCCGACCGGCTGCTCGCCGACGTCGGTGCCGCCGTCGACCACGTCCGCCACCGCCGACGCCCGGTGCTGCTCCACCTCCGGACCGTGCGGTTCCTCGGTCATGCCGGGTCCGACGTCGAGCTCGGCTACCGGACCAGCACCGAGATCGCCCGCGACCACGAGCGCGACCCGCTGCTCGCGACCGCGGCGTACCTCGTCGAGACCGGCACCTGCACGCCCGACGACGTCGCCGACCGCTACGAGCGCACCCGCGTCGCGGTGATGCACGAGGCGAGGTCGGTGATCGGCGAGCGACGGCTCGTCTCCCGCGGCGAGGTCGTCCGGCCCATCGACCGCCCCGAGCCGCGCCCGGCGCCATCGCGGCGACCGGCCTCGGCGGCGCCGGTCGGGCCGCTGAGCCTGGCCCAGTCCATCAACGCGACCCTGGCCGAGCTCCTGGAGGAGCGACCGCACGCGATCGTGCTCGGCGAGGACGTCGGCGCCAAGGGCGGGGTGTACGGCGTGACGCGCGGGCTGCGCAAGCAGCACGGAGGTCGACGGGTCATCGACACGCTGCTCGACGAGCAGACCATCCTCGGGACCGCACTCGGAGCGGCGCTGGCCGGGCTGCTGCCGATCCCCGAGATCCAGTACCTCGCCTACCTCCACAACGCCGAGGACCAGCTGCGCGGCGAGGCGGCGTCGCTGGCCTTCTTCTCCGACGGGCACTACCGCAACCCGATGGTCGTGCGGATCCCGGGCCTCAGCTACCAGAAGGGCTTCGGCGGCCACTTCCACAACGACAACTCGCTCGCCGTGCTGCGCGACATCCCCGGCCTGGTGCTCTGCGTGCCCAGCCACCCCGCCGACGCCCGGCCGCTGATCCGCGAGTGCGCCGAGCTCGCCGAGCTCGAGGGACGGGTGTGCGTCGTCGTCGAGCCGATCGCGCTCTACCACTCGCGCGACCTGCACGCGCCCGGTGACGAGCTCTGGACCGCGGAGCACACACAGACCCGCTCGCCGCGCGGACCGCGGGCACACGGCGACGGCGAGGACCTGCTCGTGGTCACCTTCGGCAACGGCGTCCCGATGTCGCTGCGGGCCTGCCGATCGCTCGAGGCCGACGGCGTCCGCGCCACCGTGCTGGACCTGCGCTGGCTCGCCCCGCTGCCGGTCGACGAGCTCGCGGCGTACGCCGCCGGCTTCGACCGGGTCCTCGTGGTCGACGAGACCCGGCGCTCGGGGGGCGTGGGCGAGGGGATCGTCAGCGCGCTGCTCGAGCGGGGGTACGACGGCCGCCTCGCCCGGGTGGCGAGCGCCGACTCCTACGTGCCGCTCGGTCCGGCGTCGCGGACGGTGCTAGTGACCGAGGACGAGATCGCCGAGGCGGCTCGGGTGCTGTGCGGGGTCGGCAGTGGCTGAGCTCCCGACCAGCGCCTCGGTCGTCATCATCGGCGGCGGCGTGATGGGCCTGAGCACGGCGTACCACCTGGCTCGCGCGGGCGTCGCCGACGTGGTGCTGGTCGAGCGCGACACCCTCGGCTCGGGCTCGACCTGCAAGGCGGCCGGTGGGGTGCGGGCGCAGTTCTCCGACCCGGTCAACATCCTGCTCGGCCAGCGCAGCCTGCGCGCGTACGAGCGGTTCGCCGTCGAGCTCGGCCAGGAGCTCGACCTGCAGCGGTCGGGCTACCTCTTCCTGCTCGACGATCCCGACCACGTGGCGGCGTTCGAGGACAACGTCGCGCTGCAGACCTCCCTCGGCGTGCCGAGCCGGATGATCTCGCCCGCGGAGGCCAAGGCACTCTCGCCGATGGTCGAGCTCGACGGGATCCTGGCCGCCGCCTGGTCGCCCGAGGACGGGCACTGCACGCCCGAGTCCGTCGTCCTGGGGTACGCCGGAGGTGCCCGACGAGCCGGCGCGCGGATCGTCCAGCACTGCGCGGTCACCGGGATCGACGTGGTCGACGGGCAGGTGCGCGGGGTGCTCACCGAGGCCGGGCCCATCGCCACCGACACGGTCGTCTGCGCCGCGGGCGCCTGGTCGCGCGCGGTCGGCGAGATGGTCGGCGTCGAGCTCCCGGTCGAGCCGGTCCGCCGGCAGATCCTGACCACCGAGCCGATGCCGGGCCTGGACCCCGCGACGCCGTTCACGATCGACTTCGCGACGAGCCTCTACTTCCACCTCGAGGGCCCGGGGCTGCTGCTGGGCATGTCGGACCCCGACGAGCGGCCCGGCTTCGAGCTCGGGCGCACCGACGCCTGGCTGCCGCGGCTCGGTGAGGCCATCGAGCGACGGGTGCCCGCCCTGGCTGACGTGGGCATCGCCTCCGGCTGGGCCGGGCTGTACGAGATGACGCCCGACCACAACGCGCTCGTGGGGGAGGCCGACGGGGTCTCGCGGTTCCTCTACGCCACCGGCTTCTCCGGCCACGGCTTCCTGATGGGCCCGGCGATCGGCGAGGTGCTCCGCGACCTGGTGCTCGGTCGCACCCCGCCCGTCGACGTCGCGGGCCTGTCGGTCGACCGCTTCGGCTCCGGCGTGCGGCCCGAGCTCAACATCGTCTGAGGCCCACCGCCGGGTTAGTCCCTGACGCTTCCGGGGTCTGCCGGCCCGCACGACCCCGGAAGCGTCAGGGACTATCCCGACGATCCGCTCCGACGACCATCGTGTAGGAACGACCCATGACGACGATCCCCAGCCAGTCCGAGCTGTCCGCGCTCGCCCTCGACACCGCGCGCCGCTGCGGGGTCGACGTCGACGCGCTGGGCGGTGACGTGGTGACCGGCTCGCCGGTCAACGGGCAGCAGGTGGCGACCCTGGGCTGGCGCGAGGCGGCGTACGTCGACGAGGCGGTCGGCCGGGCCGACGAGGCGTTCCGGACCTGGCGCCGGGTGCCGGCGCCGGCGCGGGGAGCGCTGGTCAAGCGGTTCGGCGAGCTGCTCGCCGAGCACCAGGACGACCTGGCGGTCCTGGTCAGCATCGAGGCCGGCAAGATCACCTCCGAGGCGCGCGGGGAGATCCAGGAGATGATCGACATCTGCGACTTCGCGGTCGGGCTGTCGCGCCAGCTCTACGGCCGCACGATGCCCTCCGAGCGGCCCGGCCACCGGCTGATGGAGACGTGGCACCCGATCGGCGTCGTCGGCGTGATCTCCGCCTTCAACTTCCCCGCAGCGGTGTGGTCGTGGAACACCGCGGTCGCGCTCGTCTGCGGCGACCCGGTGATCTGGAAGCCGTCCGAGCTCACCCCGCTCACCTCGCTGGCCTGCCACGCGGTGCTCGCGCAGGCGATCGCCGAGCACGGCGCGCCCGAGGCGCTCTCGCAGGTGCTGCTCGGCGGTCCGGAGGTCGGGCAGGCCCTCGTCGAGCACCCGGGCATCGCCCTGCTCAGCGCCACCGGCTCCACCCGGATGGGCCGCCTCGTCGGCCCCCTGGTGGCCGAGCGCTTCGGTCGCTCGCTCCTCGAGCTCGGCGGCAACAACGCGGCCGTCGTGTCCGGCAGCGCCGACCTGGACCTCGCGGTCCGCGGCATCGTCTTCTCCGCCGCCGGTACGGCGGGCCAGCGCTGCACCACCATGCGCCGGGTGATCGCGCACACGAGCGTCGTGGACGAGCTGACCGACCGGCTCGCCTCGGCGTACTCCCGGCTCCCCATCGGCAACCCGATGGCCGACGGCACGCTGGTCGGGCCGATGATCAACCAGCGGTCGTACGACGCGATGGAGGCCGCCATCGCCGCGGCCACCGGCGACGGCGGCAAGCTGCTCGCCGGCGGCGGTCGCGCCCACGCGGACCTCGCCCCGGACGCCTACTACGCCCGACCCGCGATCGTGCGGATGGACACCCAGACCGAGGTCGTCGCGCGCGAGACCTTCGCGCCGCTGCTCTACGTGCTGCCGTACGACGACTTCGACGCCGCGATCGAGCTCAACAACGCCGTGCCGCAGGGCCTGTCGTCGAGCGTCTTCACCGCCGACCTGGCCGAGGCCGAGCGGTTCCTGTCGGCCGAGGGCTCCGACTGCGGCATCGTCAACGTCAACATCGGCACCTCGGGCGCCGAGATCGGCGGCGCCTTCGGCGGCGAGAAGGAGACCGGCGGCGGACGCGAGTCGGGGTCCGACGCGTGGCGGGCCTACATGCGCCGCGCCACCAACACGATCAACTTCTCCGGCGAGCTCCCGCTCGCCCAAGGGGTGGACTTCACGGTCTGAATCACGGATCGCGCGGCGGCGCGCTAGGATGACGACGTCGTCGGCCCGCTCGGGCTCCGGCTTCGTCGGTCGCGTGGGGGTCACGCGGACCGCCTCGCGTCAGAGAAGTGGCAGCACGTCCACCTTCGTTGACGCACGTTCGTCCCGGTCTCGGAGACCGTGGAGGTGCACCTGCCTCCACCGTCGTCGGGATCGCCACTCCGAGGAGGGGTCCTTGGCTCGATCGGGCCAGCAGCAGACGGCAAACCGCCGTACGACGCAGCGCACCCAGCAGCGCTCGTCATCCCAGCGTGGGGGCAACGGGCGCAGCTCGCGCCGTCGTCCGCTCGACAACGACGGGATCATCCCGGTCCTCGCCCGCGCGGTGCGCGAGGTCGAGAACGCCGTCGAGCGTCGCTCCGCCATGCCCGGCGTGCGCACCAAGTTCCAGGTCGTCGCCCTGCTCGCCCGCGAGGAGCGGATCCGGGTCAAGGGCGACCCCGAGCTCAGCGAGGCGCAGCGCAACGAGCAACTCAAGCGGCTCGACGGCATCGCGACGATCCTGGCCAAGACGGCCGCCCGCGACTCCACGCTCTTCACGCTGCTCGCCGAGGACGCCGTCATCTCCGACGCCGCCAAGGCGCTGCGCAAGGAGATGGTGGCCGCCGCCGGTCTGGAGGCCGAGGCCGAGGAGGCCGAGCAGGTCGAGGAGACCGCCGCCGCGCCCGGAGTCGAGCGCCGGGTCGTGCCGCAGTCCGTCATCTCGCGCCAGCTCGCCCACCCGTTCCTGGCGCCGGACTTCTCCGCAGCCGACCGCAAGCCGCTGACCCACCGCCTCGCGACCTGGGAGCTGCTCGGCCCGCTCTTCCGCTCCTTCGAGTTCGCCGGTGCCGGTGCCACCTCGTGCATGGCGCTGCCCGAGCCGGCCTCGCTGCAGGCGGCCGGTGGCCACGAGCTGATGCACCACCAGGCACAGCTGGTGGAGGCCGCCCGCCAGGGGCACCGCACCTTTCTGCTCGCCGACGAGCCGGGCCTCGGCAAGACCGCCCAGTCGCTGCTGGCCGCCGAGGCCGCCGGTGCCTACCCGCTGCTGGTCGTGGTCCCCAACGTCGTGAAGATGAACTGGACGCGCGAGGCCGGCATCTGGACGCCGCACCGCGCGGTCACCGTGATCAACGGCGACGGTGACGACATCGACGGCTTCGCCGACATCGTCGTCGTCAACTACGAGGTGCTCGACCGCCACGTCGGCTGGATCGGCGACCACGGCTTCCGCGGGATGGTCGTCGACGAGGCGCACTTCATCAAGAACAAGAGCTCGCAGCGCTCGCAGCACGTGCTGCACCTCTCCGAGCAGATCCGGCAGCGCACCGCTCGTCCGCTGCTGATGGCGCTGACCGGCACCCCGCTGATCAACGACATCGAGGACTTCCGGGCGATCTGGCAGTTCCTCGGCTGGATCGACGACAAGAAGCCGCTGGCCGAGCTGATGGGCCCGCTCGAGGACACCGGCCTGACGCCGGCCGACCCGTCCTTCTACCCGGCCGCGCGCCGGTGCGTCGTCGACATGGGCATCGTGCGTCGCCGCAAGGTCGACGTCGCCGCCGACATCCCGGCCCGCCGGGTGGCCGACCTGCCGGTCGAGCTCGACGGCGAGGCCGGTCGCTCCATCCGCGACGCCGAGCGCGAGCTCGCCCGCCGGATGGTCCAGCGCTACGAGACCGCCCTGGCCACCCGTACGTCGGGCCGGACCGTCGAGGGCATCGACCACGCGCTGGTCCGCCAGGTCGCGACGTGGGAGCGCGAGGACACCGACAGCTCGTCGGGCGAGAACGTCTTCACGATGATGCGCCACATCGGGCAGGCCAAGTCGGCGCTCGCCGCCGACTACGCCGCCCAGCTGGCCCGCAGCGTCGGCAAGGTCGTCTTCTTCGCCAAGCACATCGACGTGATGGACACCGCCGAGGAGACGTTCGCCCGCCGCGGCATCCGCTACACCTCGATCCGCGGCGACCAGACCACCAAGACGCGCGAGAAGAACATCGACGACTTCGTCAACGACCCCGACGTCGAGGTCATCGTCTGCTCGCTCACCGCGGCCGGTGTCGGCATCAACCTGCAGGTCGCGTCCAACCTGGTGCTGGCCGAGCTGTCGTGGACCGACGCCGAGCAGACCCAGGCCATCGACCGGGTGCACCGCATCGGCCAGTCCGAGCCGGTCACAGCCTGGCGGATCATCGCCGCGCAGACGATCGACACCCGGATCGCGGAGCTGATCGACAGCAAGGCCGGCCTGGCCGCCCGCGCGCTCGACGGCGCCGGCGAGACGGTCGCGGCCTCGGTCGACGTCCAGCTGGAGGCCCTCGTCGGTCTGCTCACCGAGGCGCTCGAGGAGAAGCAGGACGCCTGAGGGACCCGCCGTGGGTGACACTCTGAACCGGACCGCCGTACGGGCCGTGTCAGGGGTGGAGGTCACACGATGGGGGAGAGCCCGGTGGCGCTGATGCGCCAGCTGCACGACGAGCACGCTGGCGCCCTGTGGGGCTACTGCCTGCGCCTGACCGGCAACGACCGCGCCCGCGCGGAGGACGTCGTCCAGGAGACGCTGCTGCGGGCCTGGCGGCGGCTGCCGTCGCTCGACGAGTCGCAGGGCTCGGTGCGGTCGTGGCTGTTCACCGTGGCGCGCAACATCGTGATCGACGACTGGCGCACCAAGCGCTCGCAGAGCGAGGTCTCGGTCGGCGACGTGCCGGACGGTGCGGGGGAGGCCGACCGCACCGACCAGGTGCTGTTGTCGTGGGTGGTCGCCGACGCGCTCACCCGGCTCTCCGCCGAGCACCGCGCCGTGCTCGTCGAGTGCTACTACCGGGGCCTCCCCGTCGCCGAGGCCGCGGAGCGGCTCGGCGTCCCGGTCGGCACCGTGAAGTCCAGGACGCACTACGCGCTGCGGGCGCTGCGCCTGGCACTGGAGGAGATGGGGGTGGTGGCATGACGGACACGCACGGCTGCGCGTTCGCGCACGACGACGCGGCGTACGTCCTCGGGGCGCTGTCGCCCCCGGACCGGCTGGCGTTCGAGCGGCACCTCGCCACCTGCGCCGCGTGCGCGGAGAGCGTGCGCCGGCTCGCCGGGCTGCCGGGCCTCCTCGGCCGGCTGCCGCTCGACGAGGTCGAGTCGGCGCCCGAGCCCGAGCCGGTGCCGGGGACCCTGCTGCCGGGCCTGCTCGAGGGCGTACGGCGCGCGCAGCGGCGTCGCCACTGGACCGTCGGTCTGGCCGCAGCGGCTGCCGTGGTCGAGATCGGCGCCGCCGGGGCGACCGTCGTGGCGGTGACGACCGAGGACGAGCCGCCGCCGACCGCGACGGCTCAGACCATGACGCCGCTCGACCAGGACCGGGTGGACGCCAGCGTCGCCCTGACCTCGGTGGCGTGGGGCACCCGGGTCGACCTGACCTGCAGCTACGACGAGCCGAGCGGTGCCTACGGCGACGCCGCAGGTCCGACGTACTCGCTCGTGGTGCGCACCCGGGACGGCGCGATCGAGCAGGTGGCGACCTGGAAGGCGCTGCCGGGTCGGACCATGCACCTCACCGGCGCGACCGCCGTCGATGCCGACCAGATCGCGTCGGTGGAGGTCCGCACCGCCTCGGGACGACCGGTCCTCGAGCTCACCGGCTGAAGGCCTCCAGGAACCGGTCGCGCACGGCGTCCATCCGCCACACCGGGGCATCCGGGGCCGGGTGCAGCCCGGGCTGCCAGCCCCAGCCCGCGATCCGGCGGATCACCTCCGGGTCCCGCGCGATCACCGAGACCGGGACGTCGTGGCCGGGGCGCGGGCCGGTGACGTAGGTGTGCGGCTGGTGGTCGCCGAGCACGAGCAGCACCAGGTCCGGATCGGGGCTCGACTCCAGCCAGGAGACCAGGGTGGACATCGTGTACTCGACCGACCGGCCGTAGAGGGTGGGGATGTCGGGGTCGTCGTGCGCCGGGGGCGCTGCGAGCGCCGCGCCGTCCCCGACCCGGTCCCACGGCACCGGCGCGGGCGGGGGCGCCCACGGGTGGTGGCTGGAGACGAGGTCGATCTCGGCCATCACCGGGGGACGGGCGCGAGGGTCGAGCTCGAGCTGCTGGAAGCGCGCCAGCGTGTACTGGTCCGGCACGAGGGCGTAGCCGAACTCGGGGCCGCGGTAGCCGACGTTGCGGGAGTCGTAGCCCTGGTCGAAGCCGTAGAACCGCCGACCCTCGGGCCAGTCCCTCGTGTCGGCGGGCACGTCGAAGACCGTGCGCCACCCCGCGTCGGAGAACGCCGACGTGAGGGTGAGCCGGTCCGCGCCGAGCAGCTGGTCGTAGCGCCGCTGGCTGTCGACCCACAGCCCGGACTGGATCGAGGAGTGCGCCAGCCAGCTCCCGGCGCCGAAGGTCGGCGAGGTCAGGAAGGCGCTGCGGCTCGACCAGCCGGCGGCGTCGAGGCGGCGGGTGCCGTCGTCCACCACGGCCTCGACCCCCGGCGCGTACGACGTGCCCTTCAGCGCCACCCGGCCGTACGACTCGACGAAGACGATCAGCACGTCCTTGCCACGCAGCCCTCGGAGCAGCTCGTGGGCTGGCTGGTCGGCGTACGGGTCCGTCGCGATGTCGGCCGCGAAGGTGCGCCGGTCGGCGAGGTCGGCGCGCACCTGGCGCACCTCGTCGTACGCGACCTCGGCGCCGCTCGTGGAGCCGACCTGTGCCAGCGGGGCGAGCGCGAGCACGAGTGCGGCTGCGAGGGCCGGGCGCCGGTGCGGAGCGATCGTCCGGGCCACCCGCACGGTCGCCAGCGGCAGCAGGACCAGGAGGGCGACGACGGTGAGGACGACCAGGCCGGCGGTGGCGCGCGCGGCCGTGACGCCGATCGAGTCGCCGAGCACGCCGACGCCCGGACCGAGGTAGGCCCAGTCGGTGAGGGGATCGAAGGAGCGGTCGAGGAAGGTGCGGAACCCGGTGTCGAAGGCCTCGACGACCACGATCGCGGCGAGCCCGACGCCGAGCACCGCGGCGGCCGCCGCTCGGGCACGCCGCCACGGCAGCAGGGCGACGGCGACGAGCAGCAGGGCCTCCACGGGCAGCCGCACCAGGTCGCCGGGCTCGTGCGGCAGCACCAGGGCGACCCAGACCGCGCCGAGAGCGAGCAGGGTGGCACCGCCGCCCACGGGGTAGGGCACGTGGTGCGAGCGGGTCGACCACAGCCACCAGACGTCACGCCCGAACGACTCGGCCAGCAGCGCGGACGCCACGAGCAGCAGGGCCTGGTCCGCCGCAGCCGGCAGCAGTCCCGAGACCGACACCGTCAGCACGATGCCCTGGACCGCAGCGACGACCTTGCGCCAGTAGCGCGGCGGGACGGGACGACGCAGCCACGCCCAGACCCGCTCGGCGAGCCAGAGCAGGTAGCGGGCAGCGCCGATCAGCAGCACCCACCAGCCGTACGACGCCGCGGCGTACGCGCTGAGCACCAGGATCAGAAAGGCGTCGGTCTCCATGTCGAAGCGGGCGCCGAACGCGCTGGCGGTGCCCGTCCGGCGAGCCACCTGCCCGTCCACCCAGTCCAGCGACAGCGCGACCACGACCAGCACCAGGCCGGGGCCCGTCGGGCCGATGACGGCGACCGTGACGGCCAGGACGGCCCGCACGGACGTGATGACGTTCGCCGGGTGCTGAACCTTGAGCACCGTGCCTCCGTGTGTGGGGTGTGACCAGCCATACGGCGACCGCACCCGAGCGGTTCACCGACACCCGGACGGCCACGGCGTACTGGCTGCGCCGCCCCGGCCACGGCGAGCTGCGCCCGGAGCCGCTGCCGCCACCCGGGCCGGGTGAGGTCCGGGTGCGCACGCTGCACTCCGGCATCAGCCGCGGGACCGAGCTGCTCGTGCACCGCGGCGGCGTGCCGCCCGAGCAGCGGGACGCGATGCGCGCGCCGCACCAGGAGGGCGACTTCCCCGGGCCGGTGAAGTACGGCTACCTCTCCGTCGGCGTCGTCGAGGAGGGCCCGGCGACGCTGCGCGGGCGCACCGTCTTCTGCCTGCACCCGCACCAGACGGCGTACGTCGTGCCGGCCGCGGCCGTGACCGTCGTCCCGGAGGACGTGCCGGCTCGCCGGGCGGTGCTCGCCGGGACCGTCGAGACCGCGGTCAACGCGCTGTGGGACCTGGCGCCCCTCGTGGGCGACCGGGTCGCGGTCGTCGGAGCCGGCATGGTCGGCTGCGCCGTGGCGCGGCTGCTGGTGCAGGTCCCCGGCGTGGAGGTCACCCTGGTCGACGTCGACCCCGGCCTGGCGTCGGCCGCGTCGGCGCTCGGCGTCGGCTTCGCCGGCCCGGACGCGGCGCCGCGCGAGCGCGACGCCGTGGTGCACACCAGCGGGACCGGCGCCGGGCTCGGACTGGCGCTGGAGCTGGTGCGTCCGGAGGGGGAGGTGCTCGAGCTCAGCTGGTACGGCGACCAGCCCGTCCAGCTGTCCCTCGGGGGCGCGTTCCACTCCCGGCGTCTCGCGATCCGCGCCAGCCAGGTCGGCCGGGTGGCCCCGGCCCGGCGCGACACGCGCAGCAGCGCCGACCGGCTGGCCCTGGCGCTGCGGCTGCTCGCGGACCCGGCGTACGACGCGCTGCTGACCGGCGACTCCGACTTCGCCGACCTGCCGGCGGTGCTCACGGCCCTGGCGTCCGGCGAGCTCCCGGCGCTGTGCCACACGATCCGCTACCCCGAGGAGCCCTGAGTGTTCACGGTGACCGTCCGCGACCACATGATGATCGCCCACAGCCTGCGCGGCGAGGTCTTCGGACCGGCCCAGCGGCTGCACGGGGCGACGTACGTCGTGGACGCGACCTTCTCCGGCCCGGAGCTGGGACCGGACGGCATCCTCGTCGACATCGGCCGAGCCACCGAGGTGCTGCACGAGGTGCTCGGGGCGCTGACCTACCGCAACCTCGACGACGAGCCCGAGCTCGCGGGCGTGAACACCTCGACCGAGGTGCTCGCCCGCGTGGTGGCCGACCGGATCGCCGGGCGCATCGGCGAGCTCGGCGGCGACGCCCGACGGCTCCAGGTGACCCTGCGCGAGTCCCACGTCGCGTGGGCGGGCTACGAGAGGTCGCTGTGAGCGTGGTCCACGTCGTGGTGCCCGCCGGGATCGACGACCCGGCCCGACCGAGCGGCGGCAACGTCTACGACCGGCGGGTCATCTCCGGCCTCACCGGTCTCGGCTGGACGGTGCACGAGCACACCGCGACGGCGACCGTCCCGGACGGTGCGCTCACGCTGGTCGACGGACTCCTCCTGACCCCCGAGCTCCGGGACGAGGCTGCGCGGCTGCGGCTCGTTGTCCTGGTCCACCTGCCGCGCGGCACCTCGGTGCCCTGGGAGCGCGACGTGCTCCGGGCGGCGGCGGGAGTGGTGACCACCAGCCGGTGGACCCGGCGCCGGCTGCTGGAGTGGTACGACCTGGTCCCGTCGCGCGTGCGCGTCGCCGAGCCCGGGGTCGAGCCGTCGGCGCTGACCCCCGGCTCCGCGTCCGGCAGCGTGCTGCTCTGCGTCGGGGCGGTCACGTTCCTCAAGGGGTACGACGTGCTGTCGGCCGCGTTGGACGGACTCGGCGACCTCACCTGGTCGTGCCGCGGCGTCGGGTCGACGGAGGTCGAGCCGACGTTCGCCGCGGGCCTGGGCGGGACGATCCGGCTGACCGGTCCGCTGAGCCGCTGCGAGCTCGACGCGACGTACGCCGAGGCCGACCTGCTGGTGCTCGCCTCCCGCGCCGAGACCTACGGGATGGTCGTGACCGAGGCGCTCGCGCACGGGGTGCCGGTCATCGTCAGCGACGTGGGCGGCGTCCGCGAGGCGGCCCGCCGGGCCGCGGTCCTGGTGCCGCCCGGTGATGCCGAGGCGTTGACCGACGCGCTGCGGCGGTGGCTGACCGACGCGGACCACCGGGCGGCGCTGCGGGCGGCGGCACGAGCACGGCGTACGGCGCTCGCCGACTGGTCCCTCACCACCGCACTGGTCGCGGGAGCGCTCGAGGAGGCCGCCTCGTGAGCCGCTGGGCCAGGCTCGCCGGCGGCGTGCTGATCCTGGGCGCCGTCATCCGGTGGCTCGGTCCGCAGCCGTTCGTCGCGGCCGTGCGCTCGGTCGGCCCGGTCGCGCTGGCCGTCGCACTCGTCCTGACGGCGGTGACCACCGTCTGCTGTGCCTGGCGCTGGCGGGTGCTGGCCCGCGGCCTCGGCGTCGAGGTCCCGCTGCGCGACGCGGTCGCGGCGTACTACCGCTCGCAGTTCCTCAACGCGACGCTGCCCACCGGCGTGCTCGGCGACGTCCACCGGGCGGTGCGGCACGGCACCCTGCCGGTCGTCGCCGACCGTGGGTCCGGCCAGGCGGTCCAGGTCGTCGCGGCCGGGGCCGTGCTGCTCATCGGTCCGGCGCCGTGGGCGTCGGTGCTGCTGACGACCGGGCTGGGCCTGGCACTGCTGCGCTGGCCGCAGGTGGTCGCGGCGTCGTTGCTGTCCTCAGGCGGTCACCTGCTCGTCTTCCTGGTCGCGGCGCGGGCAGCCGGCACCGACGCCCCGCTGGCCGAGCTGGTGCCGCTGGCGCTCCTCGTGCTGCTCGCGGCCGCCCTCCCGCTCAACGTCGCCGGCTGGGGACCGCGCGAGGGGATGGCGGCGTGGGCGTTCGCGGCGGCCGGGCTGGGTGCCGCCCAGGGCGCGACGGTCGCGGTCCTCTACGGCGTGCTCGCCCTGGTCGCGACCCTGCCCGGGGCCGTGCTGCTGGCGAGGGGAGCGGTCCGTGCCTGACCGCCCCTACACCCTGCTCAGCTGCGGCATGTCGATCGACGGCTACCTCGACAGCGCCGAGGACGAGCGGCTGATCCTGTCGAACGAGGCCGACCTGGACCGGGTCGACGAGGTGCGCGCCGGGTGCGACGCGATCCTGGTCGGAGCCACGACGGTGCGCAAGGACAACCCGCGGCTGCTGGTGCGTCGCCCCGACCGACAGCTCGAGCGGGTCGCCCGCGGGCTGAAGCCGTCGCCGGCGAAGGTGACCGTCACGGGTCGCGCCGACCTCGACCCGACCGGGCGGTTCTTCACGACCGGTGACGCCGAGAAGCTCGTCTACAGCCCGTCGGCCCACGTCGACGCCGCCCGCTCCCGGCTGGGCGCGGTCGCGACCGTCGTCGACGGCGGAGCCCGGCTGACCATGCGCGCCCTGAGCGAGGACCTCCACGAGCGCGGCGTCGGCCGGCTGATGGTCGAGGGCGGCGGGACGATCCACACCCAGTTCCTCGCCGAGGGCCTCGCCGACGAGCTGCAGCTGGTCGTCGCGCCGTTCTTCGTGGGCGACTCCGCGGCGCGTCGCTTCGTCGACGACGGGCCGTTCCCGGTCCGCCCCGGGCACCCCGCGACCCTGGCCGACGTACGCCGCATCGGCGAGGTCGTGCTGCTGCGCTACCAGCTGTCGGAGCGCTTCGAGGAGGCCGGGTGAGAGCCACGATCCGCACCGAGCTGGAGCTCCCGATGCGCTTCCACGACGGGTGGTCGACCACCGCGGACGTGATCAGCTTCGACGGGCTCGCCGACGGCCGCGAGCACCTCGCGCTGCGGTGGGGACCGCCGGCACGCCGTACGCCCCTGGTCCGGGTGCACAGCGAGTGCCTCACCGGTGACGTGCTCGGCAGCGCCCGGTGCGACTGCGGCCCGCAGCTGCGCGAGTCGGTCGAGCGGATCGCCGAGGCCGGCGGCTACCTCCTCTACCTCCGCCAGGAGGGCCGCGGGATCGGGCTGTACGCCAAGCTCGACGCCTACGCCCTGCAGGACGAGGGGCTGGACACCTACGAGGCCAACCTGGCGCTCGGGTACGGCGAGGACGAGCGCGACTACACCGTCGCCGCGCAGATGCTCCAGGCGCTGGGCGTGCGTCGCGTCGACCTGCTCACCAACAACCCCGACAAGGCCGAGCAGCTCGTGGCGCTCGGCATCGAGGTGGCGGCGCTGGTGCCCACCGCGGCCCACCTGTCGGGCAGCAACGGGCGCTACCTCGCCGCCAAGGTCAGGCACGGACACCGGATCCGCTCCGTCGCGCAATAGGCTGCGCTTCCGATGACCGACAACGCGAGCCCGGCGGTTGCGCCGGCACCTGACTCCGCGGCGGGGGAGTACACCCACCGTCAGATCCTGACGATCCTGTCCGGACTGATGCTCGGCATGTTCCTGGGCGCCCTCGACCAGACGATCGTCAGCACGTCGATCCGCACGATCGCCGACGACCTCAACGGGCTCTCGATGCAGGCGTGGGTGACCACGTCGTACCTGATCACCGCGACGATCACGACCCCGATCTACGGCAAGCTCGGCGACAACTACGGCCGCAAGAAGCTCTTCATGTTCGCGATCACGGTCTTCGTCGCCGGCTCGGCGCTGTGCTCGTTCGCGACGTCGATGCCCCAGCTCGCCGTGTTCCGCGCCTTCCAGGGGCTGGGTGCCGGTGGGCTCTTCACGCTCGTGCTCGCGATCATCGGTGACATCGTGTCGCCCCGCGAACGGGCCCGCTACACCGGCTACTTCATGGCCATGTTCGGCACGTCGAGCGTCCTCGGGCCGCTCATCGGCGGCTTCTTCGCCGGGCAGGCCGTCATCCTCGGCATCGACGGCTGGCGCTGGGTCTTCCTGGTCAACGTCCCGATCGGCATCGTCGCGCTGCTCGTCGTCTACCGCACCCTGCACATCCATCACACGCCGCGCCACGTCCGCATCGACTGGTGGGGCGCGCTGTTCCTCGTCGTCGCCCTGGTGCCGCTGCTGACCGTCGCCGAGCAGGGTCGGGCCTGGGGCTGGGACTCGCCCCGCTCGCTCACGGCGTACGTCGTCGGCGCGGCCGGCGTCCTGGCGTTCCTGCTCGCCGAGCACCGGATGGGCGACGCGGCGCTGATCCCGCTGCGGATCTTCCGGATCCGCGCGGTCGCGGTCTCGATCGCCGCGAGCGTCATCGTCGGCATGGCGATGTTCGGCGCGATCATGCTCATCCCGCAGTACATGCAGATCGTGCACGGCGCCAGCCCGACCGAGGCCGGTCTGCTGATGCTGCCGATGGTGGTCGGCATGATGACCGGCTCGATCAGTGCCGGCCAGGTGATCTCCAGGACCGGTCACATCCGGCTCTTCCCGATCGTGGGCTCGGCCGTGCTGGTCGTCGGGCTCGTCCTGCTGTCGCGGTGCGGGGCCGACACCGCGCTGGTGTGGGTCAGCCTGTCGATGCTGGTGCTGGGACTCGGGCTCGGCAACTGCCTGCAGCCGATCCTGCTGATCGTGCAGAACGCGGTGCCGCCCACGGAGATCGGCGTCGCCACCAGCTCGTCCACGTTCTTCCGGCAGATCGGCGGCACGCTCGGCGTCGCGATCTTCCTCTCCGTGCTCTTCGGCACGGTCGGCGGCAACATCGAGACGGCGATCACGGCCGAGTCCCAGACGCCGGAGTGGCGGCAGACGGTGGCCGAGGGGCACGCGTTCGACCCGGCGGTCGCGGCCCGGTTCCAGGACGACTCGTCGTTCGTCGAGGAGCTGCACCCGGTCTTCGCCCACCCGTTCAAGGTCGGCTTTGCGGAGTCGATGGACCTGGTCTTCATGCTCGCCGCCGGGGTCGGCCTGCTCGCGTTCCTGATCCTGCTGCTGCTTCCCTCGGTCGAGCTCCGCGCCACGTCGGCCAGCGTGGCCGCGCGCGCCGAGGGGGGCGAGCCGCCCGCCTGAGGGAGACGTCGTGTTGGATGGAGCCATGACGCAGCGTGACTACGAGCCCGAGATCGTCGAGGCCGTGCAGCACATCGCCAACCGGTACGGCGTCGGTGGGCTCGAGGACCTGATCACCCTGGCGCAGGAGGAGCTGCCGATCGCCCGGCAGGCCCTCGAGGAGCTCGCGCCCGACGCGGACTGAGGGTTCGCTGCGCGGCACCTGCGCGTCGTACGCTGGGGGCTTCCCCACTCCCCAGCACAGCCTGCGAGGTCAGTTCCATGCCCGTGCTCGCGAGCGCACCCGAGTCGGTCTTCGCCCGCCTCGAGCCCCAGCTCCCGTCGGTCTCGAAGCCGATCCAGTACGTCGGCGGCGAGCTCAACTCGACCGTCAAGGACTGGGACTGCGCGCCGGACGGCGGCGAGACCGTCCGCTGGGCGCTGATGTACCCCGACGCCTACGAGGTCGGCCTGCCCAACCAGGGCGTGCAGATCCTC
The DNA here is from genome assembly GCF_000620705.1 of Nocardioides sp. URHA0020. Classification (GTDB taxonomy): domain Bacteria; phylum Actinomycetota; class Actinomycetes; order Propionibacteriales; family Nocardioidaceae; genus Nocardioides. Next base: position 194,843 of record NZ_KK211171.1, on the reverse strand, counting down.
TACGAGGTGCTCAACGAGCGCGACTGGATCGTCGCGGAGCGCACCTACGCCGTGTGGCCCGACATGGAGCAGGTGATGCGCACCGGCGACGCCGCCGGTCCGATCCCGCAGTTCACCGTCGACGCGCACCGCCCGGTGCGGGCCTTCGACGTCTTCGGCCTGAGCTTCTCCACCGAGCTCGGCTACACCAACATGCTCAACGCCCTCGACCTGGCCGGCATCCCGCTGCACAGCAAGGACCGCACCGACGAGGACCCGATCGTGCTCGCCGGCGGCCACGCCGCGTTCAACCCCGAGCCGGTCGCCGACTTCCTCGACGCAGCCGTGCTCGGTGACGGGGAGGAGGTCGTCCTGGCCATCTCCGAGGTGGTCCGCGACTGGAAGAGCGAGGGCCGCCCCGGCGGCCGCGACGAGGTGCTGCGCCGGCTGGCCGTGAGCGGCAACATCTACGTGCCGCGCTTCTACGACGTGGCGTACGCCGCCGACGGCACCATCGAGGCCGTCGTGCCCAACCGTCCCGGCATCCCGTTCCGGATCCGCAAGCACACGCTGATGGATCTCGACGCCTGGCCCTACCCGGCCAAGCCGCTGGTGCCGCTCGCCGAGACCGTGCACGAGCGCTTCTCGGTCGAGATCTTCCGCGGCTGCACCCGCGGCTGCCGCTTCTGCCAGGCAGGCATGATCACCCGCCCGGTGCGCGAGCGGTCCATCGAGACCATCGGGGACATGGTCGAGAACGGCATCCGCAAGTCCGGGTTCGACGAGGTCGGCCTGCTCTCGCTGTCGAGCGCCGACCACACCGAGATCGGCGAGGTCGCCAAGGGCCTGGCCGACCGCTACGAGGGCACCAGCGTCTCGCTGTCGCTGCCGTCGACGCGCGTGGACGCCTTCAACATCTCGCTGGCCAACGAGTTCTCCCGCAACGGCCGGCGCTCCGGGCTGACCTTCGCCCCCGAGGGCGGCAGCGAGCGGATGCGCAAGGTGATCAACAAGATGGTCACCGAGGAGGACCTGATCCAGACCGTCGCCGCGGCGTACTCCCACGGCTGGCGCCAGGTGAAGCTCTACTTCATGGTCGGCCTGCCGACCGAGACCGACGAGGACGTCCTCCAGGTCGCCGACCTCGCTCGCAAGGTGATCGCCAAGGGCCGCGAGGTCTCGGGGCGCAACGACATCCGCTGCACCGTGTCCATCGGGGGCTTCGTGCCCAAGCCGCACACCCCCTTCCAGTGGGCCGCGCAGCTCGACCACGAGACCACGGACTCGCGGCTGAAGAAGCTGCGCGACACCGTGCGCGACGACAAGAAGTACGGCCGCGCGATCGGCTTCCGCTACCACGACGGCAAGCCCGGCATCATCGAGGGACTGCTCTCGCGCGGCGACCGTCGTGTCGGCGCCATCATCGAGCAGGTGTGGCGCGACGGCGGCCGCTTCGACGGCTGGAGCGAGCACTTCTCCTACGACCGCTGGGTCGAGAGCGCCGAGACCGCGCTGGCCGGCACGGGCCTCGACGTCGCCTGGTACACCACCCGCGAGCGTGAGTACGACGAGGTGCTGCCCTGGGACCACCTCGACTCGGGGCTCGACAAGGACTGGCTCTGGGCCGACTGGGAGGACGCCCTCGCGGTCGCCGACGGGAGCTCGGACGTCGAGGTCGAGGACTGCCGCTGGACGCCCTGCTACGACTGCGGCGTGTGCCCGGAGATGAACACCGAGATCCAGATCGGCCCGACGGGCCGGCAGCTGCTGCCGCTCGCCGTCGTCTGACGACCCCCAGCGAGGACCCGATCACCCGAAGCGGGTGAGCAGGCGCCCCGGGACCCGTCCTACGTTGGGACGACGGTGCGAGATCGGGCTGCCATCGGAGGGCTCACGGTCGACGCTCGGTGACTGAAGGAGTCCAGCGTGGCGGATCCGACCCCTGAGCCGGTGACGGTCGACGAGACGCAGCCCACGGCCGGCGAGCGGTTCTCGTGGCTGGCGAAGAACTCGCGGCTGCTGATCATCTCGCTGGTCGTGATCCTGGTCGCCGTCGTGGTCGCGACCTTCTCGTTCAGCCTCTTCTCCAGCTCGTCGGCCAACCCCGGCAACGTGGCCACCTCCGGGATCATGACCCAGGACAACTCGGCGGACGGCGGGGCGATCCTGACCGCCGAGGACCTGCTCCCCGGCGACAGAGCCGACGGAACCGTCTCGATCACCAACGTCGGTGACAGCGACGGCGAGTTCAGCCTGACGGCGTCCAACCTCAGCGACGACCCGGCCGACCCGGCGTTGTCGAGCGCCCTCACGCTGGTGGTCACAGACGGCTCGCAGGAGGTCTACAACGGACCGCTCGCCGACCTGTCGACCGTCGACCTCGGCACCTGGGCGGGCGACGAGAAGCACGACTTCACGTTCACGGTCACCTTCGACGCCGCCGCGGGCAACGAGTACCAGAACGCCTCGACGACCCTCGACCTGACCTGGAACGCCGAGCAGAGCACCGACTGATCGGCTCCGGGTGTCGACTCCTGAGCACCTCGGGCCGCCGCCGGACCCCGTCGGCCGCTCCGGGGCGCTGCTGCGCGACCGGTGGTTGCTGTCGATGCTCATCGCCTTCGGGGTGATGGCGCTGGTCGTCGTCAGCGTGATCGGCTTCTCGGGCGCCTACTTCTCGTCCCGGTCGACCTCGCCCGACAACGCCTTCACCGCCGCCACGGTCGAGCTCGACCTCGCCCGCTCGGGCTCCCTGATCGACGGCGCCGGTCTCTTCCCGGGTGCGAGCGAGGCCGGGACGCAGACCGTGACCAACGGCGGGCACCGCTCCGCGGTCACACTGGGGACCGGTGACCTGAGCGCGAGCTCGCGGCTGGCCGACGTCCTCCAGGTCGTCGTCACCCAGACGAGCCCGTCCACCCGGACCGTCTACGACGGCAGGCTGAGCAACCTGGCCTCCGTCGCGCTCGGGACCTTCGAGCGCGGGGAGAGCCGCTCGTACGAGATCGCCGTCCGCTGGCCGGCGGACGAGGACGACCCGTCCCTGCAGGGCGCGGACGTGACCTTCTCCTTTGACTGGCGCGCGGAGTCCGTCGCATGAGCGGGCACCCGCACGGCGGCCGGCGTGGCGCCTGGGGCCGCACCGGCAGGATCGCGAGCTGGGTCCTGCTCGGTGCCTCGATGGTGGTGGCGGGGATCCTGGTGCTTCCGACCCTTCTCGGGATGCAGCGCTACGTGATCGTGTCGGGCTCCATGGAGCCCACGATCTCCGTCGGATCGGTGGTGTACGACGAGGTCGTCCCGGTCGGAGAGCTCGAGGTCGGCGACATCATCACCTTCGTCCCTCCGGCGGAGTACGGCATCGACGACCCGGTCACGCACCGCATCGTGGAGATCGGCACCACCGACGACGGCGAGCGGACCTTCCGCACCCGGGGCGACGCCAACGCCGCCGAGGACCAGTGGACGATGGTGCTCGAGGGACCGGACCAGGCACGCGTCGTCCACACGATCGCGTACGTCGGCTACGTCTACATGCTGCTCAACCACGGCTGGGTACAGCTGCTCCTGATCGGTCTCCCGGCGCTCGCGATCGCGATCTACCTGGGCTTCGCGCTCTGGCGGACCGCGGGGGCAGCGGTCCTGGAGGAACGTGAGCGCGCGGCGGCCGAGCAGTCGCAGGAGGTCGCGTCATGAGGCGAGCGCCCGTGGTCGCCACCGCGGTCGTCCTGCTCCTCGTCGCCCTCACGAGCGCGGCGGTGGCGGCCTTCACCTCGGGGGCGAGCAACCCGCAGACCTTCACCGCGGTCTCGCCGTTCCCGGACCCAGATCCGACCGGGGAACCGACCCTCACGGCACAGTCGCGGACGAACGACGGCGGGGCCAGCGGCTCGCAGGTCCAGCTCGGCATCAACCTCCGCAACACCGGCACGGCTGCCGTCGACCTGTCGACGGTGCGGATTCGCTACTGGTTCGCCAACGACGGCGGCGGCGACAGCATCGTCCCCGACTGCTACTTCGCCGCCTTCGGCTGCGACCGGCTGAGCCTGGCGATCAAGACCGTCCGCCCCGTCCGGGTCGACGCGGACCGCTACCTCCAGGTGTCCTTCGACGACGGGAGCCTCGCCGCCGGAGCGGCGGCCACGCTCGACCAGCTCGCGTTCCGCGACCAGAGCGGCGGCACCTTCGTCCAGTCCAGCCACTACAGCTTCCTGGACCGGGGGAGCTTCACGGACAACCCGACCGTCACCGTGTACGTCGGCGACACCCTGGTCTGGGGCACCGAGCCCGCGGTGGCCCCGGTGACCACCTCGCTGGAGGTGGCCTACGCCAACCTCGACGGCAACGACCACGACGCCCAGATCAAGCCGGGGCTGCGCCTCCACAACACCGGCACCACCGACCTCGCGCTCGCCGACGTGACGCTGCGCTACTGGTTCACCAAGGACTCGGGCGACGGGACCTTCCAGGGCTTCTGCGACTACGCGCAGCTCGGGTGCTCGAAGGTGACGACCTCGTTCGCAGCCGTCAGCCCGGCGCGGCCAGGGGCCGACAGCTATCTCCAGGCGGGCTTCACTGGCGGCACGGTCGAGGTCGGCGGGACATCCGGCGTGATCCAGCTCAGGTTCAACAAGTCCGACTTCTCGGACTTCGACGAGACCGACGACCACAGCCACGGATCCAACACCGAGTACGCCGTCACGCCGCGCGTCACGGCGTACCTGAACGGCACGCTGATCTGGGGGACGGAGCCATGAGCGACCCCGGTGCGGCCGAGCGCCTCCGGTGGCTGGTGCGCCACCTCAGCGTGTGGCTCCTGGCCCTGGTGCTGCTGCTCCTCGCGGTCGCCGTGGCGGTCAGCTACACCTACGGCGTGTTCACCTCGTCGTCGGCCAACCCGTCGAACCTGCTCACCTCGGGCAGCATGACCCAGGTCAGCACCGCGGACGACGAGGCGATCCTGACGGGCAAGGACCTGGTGCCCGGTCAGTCGACCACCGGATCGGCCTCGATCACCAACGCCGGCGACGCCTCGGGGGACTTCACCCTCTCCGGCGAGGCCCTCGAGGACCGGCCCGGACCGGGCGGCGGCACGTTGTCCGAGGTGCTCACCCTGCGAGTCGTCGAGTCGCCGGGGGGCGCGGTCGTCTACACCGGGGCGCTCGCCGACTTCGACTCGGTCCGGCTCGGCACCTGGAAGCCCGACGAGAAGCGCACCTACGACATCACCGTCGCCCTGCCCGGCTCGGCCGGCAACAGCTACCAGGGCTCGACGGCGTCACTGACCTTCGCGTGGGACGCGACCCAGTCCCACTGAGCGGTCAGGCCCGCATCTGGTCCTCGACGTACACCACCTTCGCGACGTACGCCGCCAGCGCGAAGAGGGGCAGCGACAGGACGAGGAGCACGGCCAACGGGACGGTCCACCCGCCGGTCGCGGAGTGCAGCACCCCGATCGTGAAGGGTCCCGCGGCGGCGATCAGGTAGCCGGTCGACTGGGTGAAGGCCGAGAGCGCGGCGGTGCCCTCGGGCGTGCGGGCTCGCAGCCCGATGAGGGTCAGGATGAGCGGGAAGGTCACGGTCGCGATGCCGATGATGACGGCCCACAGCGGCGCGAGCCGGTACGGCGCGATCATCAGTCCGACGTAGCCGATCGGGTAGCACGCGATCACCGCGAACATCACCCAGCGCGGGTCGGGGCTGCGGGCGAGCACGTTGGGCAGCCACAGCGACAGCGGGATCGCGGTGCCGGCGAGCAGCCCGGCCAGCACCCCGGCGACCGTGGCCGAGTAGCCGCTGTCGCGCCAGAGCTGGGCGACCCACCCGAAGATGGCGTACGCCTGCAGCGACTGGAGCCCGAAGAAGAGCGCCATCGCCACGCCCAGACGGGTGCGGGCGACGTCGCGGAAGGTGATCGAGCGTGGCGTGCGCTCGAGGTGGCGGTCCTTCGCGGCGAGCGGCACCCACGGGATCGCGGCGAGCACGGCCAGCCCCGCCCACGCGCCGAGCCCGTAGCGCCAGCCGCCGAGCGCGTCGGAGATCGGGACCGTGAAGACGAGCGCCGCGGTCAGGCCGATCGACAGCGCGGTCGTGTAGATCGCGGTGACCTGACCGATCCGGTCCGGGAAGTGCAGCTTCACCAGGGACGGCAGCAGCACGTTGGCCATCGCCATGCCGACCAGCGCCAGCAGGGAGAGCGCCAGGAAGAGCGCCTCGCTGTGGGTGACCGCCCGGCCGAGCAGCCCGGCCACGGCGGCCAGCGTCGCGAGCGCGGTGACCCGGTGGATGCCGATCCGACGGGCTGCGGCCGGGGCCAGGGCCCCGAAGATCGCGAAGGCGATCACCGGCAGCGACGTCAGCAGGCCGACGGTGGCCGGTGACATCCCGAACGCCGAGCGGACCTCGGCGAGCACCGGGCCGATGCTGACGGCGGCGGGGCGGAGGTTGAAGGAGAGGGCGATCAGGCCGACCAGCACGAGGATCGACGTACGGCGAGGTGCAGTCACTCGCCCGATGCTCTCAGCACCACGGTCGGCGGTCTCCGGCAGGATGGGACGAATGCGGCAGGTGGACGACGACGAGAGACGCCGAAGACTCGCCCGCCGCCACGCGCTGGCCCCCGCACACCGGGCCGCCGACCCCGAGGCGGCGACCCGGGCGATGACCGTCCTGCACGCCACCGAGGCGCCGTCGGTCTACCTCTCGGTCTGGGCCCGCGTCGACGGGGTGACGGTCGCGGACGTCGACCGGGCGCTGTACGACGACCGCACGCTGGTCAAGCAGCTCGCGATGCGCCGCACGCTCTTCGTCTTCCCGCGCGACCTGCTGCCGGCGGCCTGGGGGAGTGCGTCGGCCCGGGTCGCCGCCGCCCATCGCGCGCGGCTGGCCAAGGACGTCGAGGCGGCCGGGCTGGCCACGGACGGCGCCGCCTGGGTCGAGCCCGCCGAGGCCGCGACGCTCGCGCACCTCGCCGGCGGTGTCGAGCGCTCCGCCCAGCAGCTGCGCGAGGAGATCCCCGAGCTCGCCGGCCGGCTCGATCTCTCACCCGGCAAGTCGTACGGCGTCAACGTGCCGATCGCGCCGCGGGTCCTGACCCAGCTCGGCGTCGAGGCGAGGATCGTGCGCGGCCGCAACGGCGGTCACTGGCGCACCGCGCGGCCGCAGTGGACCGCCATGCAGACGTGGTTGGGGGAGGTGCCCGAGCCGGCCGGGGAGCGCGAGGGGTACGCCGAGCTGGTCCGCCGCTGGCTGGTCACCTTCGGCCCCGGCACCGAGGCCGACATCGTCTGGTGGCTGGGCGCGACCAAGGGCGCCGTGCGCGCCGCCCTGGCCGACGTCGCCGCCGTCGAGGTGGCGCTCGACGGCGGAGCGACCGGCTGGCTCCTCGCCGACGACTGCGAGCCCGTGCCCACCGTCGAGCCGTGGGCGGCGCTGCTCCCGGTGCTCGACCCGACGGTGATGGGATGGAAGCTGCGCGACTTCTACCTCGGCCCGCACGCACCGGCGCTCTTCGACACCAACGGCAACGCCGGCACGACGGCCTGGTGGGACGGCCGGATCGTCGGCTGCTGGGTGCAGGACCCCGACGGCGTCGTCGCGCTCAACGTGCTGGAGGACGTCGGCTCCGAGGCGCGCGCCGCGCTGGCGGGCGAGGCCGCGCGCCTCACCGACTGGCTGGCCGGTCACCGCGTGAGCACCGTCTACCCGTCGATTGCGATGAAGAGCGCCCTCGCCCCGTAGCCTTGACCGGTGCGTGAGCAGCCCGAGCAACAAGCCCCACCCGTCCAGCGGCTCCGGATCCGCTACGCCAAGCGCGGGAGGCTCCGGTTCACCAGCCACCGCGACTTCAGCCGGGCCTTCGAGCGCGCGATCTTCCGCGCCCGCCTGCCCATGGCGTACTCCTCCGGCTTCAACCCGCACCCGCGCATCTCGTACGCCGGCGCGTCCCCGACCGGGGCCGCGAGCGAGGCCGAGTACCTCGAGATCGGCCTGGCCCAGGTCGTCGACCCCGCCGTCATCCGGGCGCAGCTCGAGGAGTCCCTGCCCGACGGGCTCGACGTGCTCGAGGTCGTCGAGTCGGCGGGCGGCTCCCTGTCCGACCTGCTCACCGGCAGCCACTGGCTCGTGGACCTGGCGACCGACCCCGACGCGGGCGTCGCGGCGGTCGCGGCCTTCTTGGCCGCCGAGACCGTCACCGTCGAGCGGATGACCAAGAAGGGCCTGCGCGAGTTCGACTGCCGGGCCGCGGTGATCTCGATGTCGGCGGCGGCGTACGGCGCGGGCACCCGGTTCGACCTCGTGCTGCGACACGCCGTGCCGGCCGTGCGACCCGACGACGTGCTCAGCGGGCTCGGCGCCCTCACGGGCCTCGTCTCCACGGGTTCGCCGCTGCTGACCCGCCTCGCGCAGGGACCTCTCGACGAGGCCACCGGGGAGATCGGCGACCCGCTCGTCGTGCGAGGTTGACGGCTCCCGCGGGGTCATGTGCGATACTCGGCGTGGTTGCACCGGACAGTTCGGTGTGATCCGACGACGTTCTCGGCCGGTCCCCCTGTGGCCCGGCACACCTTGAGGCTCGATCGTCGCCAGACCGCGACGCGGCCGGCGGGTCGGTGACAGCGACCAACCGAGTGGTCCTACCGGACCCGGACCAGCGACCGCGGCAGGCGCCGGACGGTGCTCCCGGGTGACGCACCTGCGGAGGGTGTCGCCGCCACCCGAAGGCTTTGCGTTGGTCACCCTGAGTGCTCGGGTGAGCAACGTCGGACCGCCCGGCGCGAGGCGCCAGGCGCTAGGAGTGACCAGATGGCCGACGACCTCCAGCCCGGAGCAGACGACACCACCGCCGCGGGGGCCGACCCCGCGGCCGACAAGCCGGCCAAGAAGGCGAGCGCCGTGAAGGCGGCCGCCAAGAAGGCGCCGGCCAAGAAGGCCGCCGCCAAGAAGGCGCCGGCCGCGAAGAAGACGGCGGCCAAGAAGACCGCTGCGGCGAAGACGGCCGAGGCCGAGCCCGGCGAGGCCCAGCTCGACCTGGGCGTCGAGGCGGCGCCGGCCAAGAAGGCCGCCAAGCGCGCACCCGCCAAGAGGGCCGCCAAGAAGGCCGCCCCGGCCCCGGCCGCGGACGAGGTGACCCCCGAGACCCCGGCCGAGGCTCCGGTCGAGACCCCCGCCGAGGCCTCCCCGACGGCGCTGCTCTTCCAGGCTCCCGAGCCGACCAAGAAGACCGCGGCCCGTCGCCCGCGCAAGACCGCCGCCGAGCGCGCCGCCGAGGCCGCCGCTGCCGAGGCGCCCGCCGACGTCGAGGCCCCCGCCGCGCCGTCCGAGGAGGACGCCGCCGAGCAGGCCCCGCGCACCCCGAGGAAGCGGTCCGCGTCGCGCTCGGGCGGTCGCCAGGGCGCCAAGGCCGCCCCTCCGGTGGACGAGGACGAGGACGAGACCAGCGACGTCGACGACGAGACCGACGAGTCCGCCGACGGCGACGAGTCGGGCGACGGCTCCGGCCCCGCCCGCCGCCGGCGCCGCCGCGGCGGTCGCCGTCGCCGCAAGCCCGGCGACGCTACGGGCGACGGTGACTCGGAGGACTCCGACGACTCCAGCGACTCCAGCGGCTCCAGCGACGAGTCCGCCGAGGGCTCCAGCGACCGGTCCGCTCCCGGTGGCGAGGACGGTGGCGACAGCCCGTCGTCGCGCCGTCGACGTCGTCGCCGCCGGACCGGCGAGGACGGCGGTGGAGAGGGCGGTGACGACCCGGAGAACACCGTCACCCGGGTCCGCCGCCAGCGCTCCGCCGAGGACGAGATCACCTCGATCCAGGGCTCCACGCGTCTCGAGGCCAAGAAGCAGCGTCGCCGCGAGGGCCGCGAGGCCGGTCGCCGCCGCGCCCCGATCGTCAGCGAGGCCGAGTTCCTGGCCCGTCGCGAGGCCGTCGACCGGGTCATGGTCGTGCGGCAGCGCGACGAGCTGACCCAGATCGGCGTCCTCGAGGACAAGGTCCTGGTCGAGCACTACGTCGCCCGCGCCTCGCAGACGTCGCTCATCGGCAACGTCTACGTCGGTCGCGTGCAGAACGTGCTGCCCTCCATGGAGGCCGCGTTCATCGACATCGGCAAGGGCCGCAACGCGGTCCTGTACGCCGGCGAGGTCAACTGGTCGGCGCTCGGCCACAAGGACGGCCAGCCCCGCAAGATCGAGTCGGTCCTGTCCTCCGGACAGTCCATCCTGGTGCAGGTCTCGAAGGACCCGGTCGGCCACAAGGGCGCCCGCCTGACCAGCCAGATCAGCCTGGCCGGCCGCTTCCTGGTCTACGTGCCCGACGGCACCACGAGCGGCATCTCGCGCAAGCTGCCCGACACCGAGCGCAATCGTCTCAAGACGCTGCTCAAGGAGATCGTCCCGGACACCGCCGGCGTCATCGTGCGGACCGCGGCGGAGGGTGCCAGCGAGGACGAGCTCACCCGCGACGTCGAGCGGCTCAAGGCGCGCTGGGAGGACATCGAGGCGCACGTCAAGGGCCAGGCCCCGCAGCTGCTGTACGGCGAGCCCGACCTGACCCTCAAGGTCGTCCGCGACCTCTTCACCGAGGACTTCTCCAAGCTCGTCATCCAGGGCGACGACGCCTGGGACACCGTGCAGGGCTACGTCCAGCACGTCGCTCCGGACCTCGAGAGCCGCCTCGAGCGCTACGAGCCCGGCGCCAACGGCCGGGGCGGCAAGGCCGACGTCTTCGCGGAGTACCGCATCGAGGAGCAGATCGCCAAGGGTCTGGACCGCAAGGTCTGGCTGCCCTCGGGCGGCTCGCTCGTCATCGACCGCACCGAGGCGATGACGGTCGTCGACGTCAACACCGGCAAGTTCACCGGCTCCGGGGGCAACCTCGAGGAGACCGTCACCAAGAACAACCTCGAGGCGGCCGAGGAGATCGTGCGCCAGCTCCGGCTGCGCGACATCGGCGGCATCATCGTCGTCGACTTCATCGACATGGTCCTGGAGTCCAACCGCGACCTGGTGCTCCGGCGCCTCGTCGAGTGCCTGGGCCGCGACCGCACCCGCCACCAGGTCGCCGAGGTCACGTCGCTCGGCCTGGTGCAGATGACGCGCAAGCGGATCGGCACCGGCCTGGTCGAGGCCTTCAGCGAGAACTGCTCGCACTGCCAGGGCCGCGGACTGGTGATCCAGGACACCCCGGTCGAGCCCCGGCAGTCGGACGATGAGCCCCGTCGTGGCGGCGGTGGCAGTGGCGGCGGCAGTGGCAGTGGTGGTGGCCGTCGTGGCCGCGGCCGTGGCCGCGGGCAGGACGACAACGCCTCCGGCGGCGGCAACGGTGGCGGCGACACCGGTGGTGGCGTCAAGCCGCCGTCGCCCAAGGACGTCGCCGCGATGGCCCGGCCCGAGGCCGAATCGGCCGAGGCCCTCGTGGACGAGACCGCTCCGGTGGTCGAGCCCGTCGAGACCGCCTCGGTGGTCGAGCCCGTCGAGACCGCCCCGGTGGTCGAGCCCGTCGACACCGCCCCGGTGGTCGAGCCCGCCTCGGTGGTCGAGCCCGTCGAGACCCCCGCAGCCGAGCCGGCCGCGCCGAAGGTGACGACCCGCAGTCGTCGTCGCAGCGCACCGCGCGCGGCCGCCGAGCCGGCTCCGGTCGTGGTCGCCGAGCCCGTCGCGGAGCCTGTGGTCGAGGCGCCCGTGGTCGAGGAGCCCGCCGTCGAGGCGCCCCCCGCCCCGCCGGAGCCCCCGAAGGTCATCACCCGCACCCGTGGCCGGGCGGCCTCCCGGCCCGCCGGCCCGCCGGTCGAGGTGGCGCCCCAGGAGCCGGTCGACGCGACCGGTGACGACTCCAGCAACGACGACGAGCACGCCGACGGCGACCAGCCGCACGTCGAGCACGTCCCGATCAAGAAGAAGGGCTCACGCAAGCGCTGAGCCACCGGGTCCGGGCGACGGGCCGCAGTTTTGCCGTACGTCGCCCGGATCCGTACTATTGAACCTCGGTGCGCATTTCGTGCGCACTGTCTCTGTGCGGCGCCGAGCGTTGCGCCCCAGACCCAGACGTTCCTGAACAGCCCGAAGAACGATGAAGGAGACCGCGGTGTACGCGATCGTGCGCGCAGGCGCCAAGCAGCAGAAGGTTGCCGTCGGCGACGTCATCGAGATCGACAAGGTCGCCACGGCGGCCGGCGACTCGGTGAACCTCCCCGTGGTCCTCGTCGTCGACGGTGAGACCGTCACCTCGGACGCGAAGGCGCTCGACAAGGCGTCGGTGACCGTCGAGATCCTCGGCGCCACCAAGGGCCCGAAGATCATCATCCAGAAGTACAAGAACAAGACCGGCTACAAGAAGCGCCAGGGTCACCGCCAGAAGTACACCCAGGTCAAGGTCACCGACATCTCCCTCTGAGCTCCGGGCTCGAGGTCTCCAGGCACTCACTGAAGGACACGACATGGCACACAAGAAGGGCGCGGCGTCCACCAAGAACGGCCGCGACTCAAACTCCCAGCGCCTCGGCGTCAAGCGGTACGGCGGTCAGCTGGTCAACGCGGGCGAGATCATCGTGCGCCAGCGTGGCACCCACTTCCACCCGGGCGCCGGTGTCGGCCGCGGCGGCGACGACACCCTGTTCGCGCTCGTCGGCGGTGCCGTCGAGTTCGGCACGCGTCGCGGTCGCCGCGTCGTCAACATCGTCCCGGGCGAGTGACCTGACGCTCACCCACATTCGCTTCACCTTCGAAGGGCGTCCCTGAACTCCGGGGCCGCCCTTCTTTGTTTTCCGAGTCGGTTGTCCAGCGACCTCCTCACCCACCGAAAGTTGAGAACCATGGCTGTCCCCACCTTCGTCGACCGGGTGTCGCTGCATATCAGCGCCGGCCGCGGCGGGCACGGCGTGGCCTCGGTCCACCGTGAGAAGTTCAAGCCGCTCGGCGGCCCCGACGGAGGCAACGGCGGCCCCGGCGGCTCCGTGATCCTCCGTGTCGACCAGGACGTCACCACCCTGATCGACTACCACCACAGCCCCAAGCGCAGCGCCGAGTCCGGTGGCCACGGAGCCGGTGACCACAAGAACGGCGGCCACGGCGCCGACCTGGTGCTCCCCGTCCCCGACGGCACCCTGGTGACCGACCCGCAGGGCAACGTCCTGGCCGACCTCGTCGGCCCGGGCACCGAGCTCGTGGTCGCCCAGGGCGGCCGCGGCGGGCTCGGCAACGCCGCCCTCGCCTCCTCCAAGCGCAAGGCCCCCGGGTTCGCGCTGCTGGGCGAGCCCGGCGACGAGCTCGAGATCGTCCTGGAGCTCAAGGTCGTCGCCGACATCGGTCTGGTCGGCTTCCCGAGCGCCGGCAAGTCCAGCGTCATCGCCGCGATCTCGCGGGCCCGGCCCAAGATCGCCGACTACCCGTTCACCACCCTGGTGCCCAACCTGGGTGTGGTGACCGCGGGCGACACGACCTTCACGGTCGCCGACGTCCCCGGCCTGATCGAGGGCGCGAGCGACGGCCGCGGCCTGGGTCACGACTTCCTGCGCCACATCGAGCGCTGCGCCGCGCTGGTGCACGTCATCGACGCCGCGAGCATCGAGCCGGGCCGCAACCCGGTGGACGACCTCGACATCATCGAGAACGAGCTCAGCCGGTACGGCGGGCTCGAGGACCGGCCCCGCCTGGTGGCGCTGAACAAGATCGACGTCCCCGACGGCCGCGACATCGCCGGCTTCGTGGTCGACGAGCTGCGCGAGCGCGGCCTCGACGTCTTCGAGGTCTCGGCCGCGTCGGGGGAGGGCATGCGCGAGCTGATCTTCGCGATGGCCTCCATCGTCGAGTCGGCGCGGGCGGCCAAGCCGTCCGTCGAGGCGACCCGCATCGTGCTGCGCCCGCCGTCGGCCGACGGCAAGGAGGAGTTTGCGATCACCTCGACGCCGGACGGCTGGCGGGTGCGGGGCGAGAAGCCCGAGCGCTGGATCCGGCAGACCGACTTCAGCAACGACGAGGCCGTCGGCTTCCTCGCCGACCGGCTCAACCGGCTCGGCGTCGAGACCCAGCTGCTCAAGCTGGGTGCCGAGGAGGGCGACGCCGTGCTCATCGGCCACCCCGACAACGCCGTCGTCTTCGACTTCAAGCCCGGCATCGACGCGGGCGTCGAGATCCTCAGCCGCCGTGGCGAGGACCAGCGCTTCGACGACGACCGTCCCGCCGCGCACCGCCGCCGGGCGATCCACGAGGCCCTGCCCGAGCGGGCCGAGGGCGAGACCCGCGCCGACGTCGCCCGTCGCCTGGACAAGCCCGAGACGTACGGCCCCAAGTCGTACGAGATCGGCAGCGCCGAGGACCCCGACTGGGCCGAGAACGACCCCGGGAAGTGACCGCCCGCGCCGAGGTGACCGGGGCGAAGCGGATCGTCGTCAAGGTCGGGTCCTCCTCCTTGACGTCCGCCGCCGGCGGCATCGACCCGGCGCGGATGCGTGACCTCGTCGACGTGCTGGCCAAGCTCCGCACCGGCGGTGCGGAGGTGGTGCTGGTGTCCTCGGGCGCGATCGCTGCCGGGCTCGCGCCGCTGGGGCTGAAGAAGCGGCCGAAGGCGCTCCCCGCGCAGCAGGCGGCCGCCTCGGTCGGCCAGGGCCTGCTGGTGCACCGCTACACCGAGGAGCTCGCCCGGCACGGCGTGATCGCGGGCCAGGTGCTGCTGACGGTGGACGACGTCACCCGGCGCTCCCACTACCGCAACGCCTACCAGACCTTCGCCAAGCTCCTCGAGTACGGCGTGCTGCCGATCGTCAACGAGAACGACACCGTCGCGACCAGCGAGATCCGGTTCGGCGACAACGACCGGCTGGCCGCCCTCGTCGCCCACCTGGTGCACGCCGACCTGCTGGTGCTGCTCAGCGACGTCGACGGGCTGTACGACGCCGACCCGAGCGATCCGGCCAGCTCGATGCTCACCGACGTGCGGTCGGTCGACGACCTCGGCGACGTACGCATCGGCCGGACCGGGGCCGCCGGCCTGGGCACCGGCGGCATGCAGACCAAGGTCGACGCGGCCCGGATCGCGACCGGTGCCGGCATCCCGGTCGTGCTGACCTCCGCCGACAACGCCGGCGCGGCCCTGGCCGGCGACCCGGTCGGCACCCTGTTCCACACCACCGGCCGCCGGCGGCCCACGCGACTGCTGTGGCTGGCGCACGCGACCGAGCCCAAGGGCAGCCTCGTGCTCGACCCCGGCGCCGTGCGCGCCGTGGTCGAGCGTCGCGCGTCGCTGCTCGCGGCGGGGATCACCGCGGTCGAGGGCACGTTCCACGCCGGGGAGCCGGTCGACATCGTGGACCCCGACGGCACCCCGGTCGCCCGTGGCCTGGTGAACTTCGACGCCGAGGAGCTGCCCCAGCTGCTCGGCCGCACCTCCAGCGACCTGAAGCGCGAGCTCGGCGCGGGCTACGAGCGCGAGGTCGTGCACCGCGACGACCTCGTGCTGCTCTGAGGCAGCACCCGGACCGGTAGGTTGCGGCTCGTGCGTGCGCGGGTGGTGGTCTTCTGGTCGGTCGTCGCCGTCTGCCTCGTCCCGGCCCTTCTGCTGACCTTCACCCGGCTGGTCGAGCCCCGCGGTGGCTTCTGGATCAAGGTGGAGGCCTTCACCCCCCTCGGGCTCGCGCTGTACGCCGTCGCGCTGGTGCTGGTGGCGGCGCGGATCCTGCTGCGGCGCCGGTGGCGGACCGCGGCGCTGCCGGTCGCCCTGCTCGCCGTGGCCGGGCTGGTCCTGCACGCCTGGTGGTTCGCCCCGCAGCTGACCGGCGCCAGCCCGCCGCCCGAGGACGGCGCCGCCGAGATCGTGGTGATGAGCGCCAACCTGCTCGTCGGCAGCGCGGACGGGATCGAGGTCGTCCGCGAGGCGTCCGAGGCCCACGTCGACCTGCTCGTGGTCCAGGAGGTGACCCTCGCGGTCCTCGCGGACATGGACCGGGCCGGGCTCGGCGACCTGCTGCCCTACCGCGCCGGCGCTCCGGGCGTCGGCGCCTCGGGGACGATGGCCTTCTCGCGGGTCCAGCTCTCTGACGCGACGTCGCTGCCGACGTACTTCGGCGGGTGGACCTTCTCGATGGGCGACCTGAGGGTGGCCGCCGTCCATCCGCGCCCGCCCACGGACGCCGACGGGTGGTACGACGACCAGGCGGTCGTGGCCCGCACGGTGGCCGAGCTCGAGCCCGACCTCGTGGTCGGCGACTTCAACGCGACCGTCGACCACGCCCCGATGCGCGCGCTGGCGGACGCCGGCTACCGCGACGCGGGGGAGCTGGCCAACCAGGGATGGCAGCCGACCTGGCCGACGCGGGGGGTCTTCGACGTCGCGGGCATGCCGCTCGCGCAGATCGACCACGTCCTGGTCGGCGACCGGCTGGCGGCGCTCGACCAGGGCACCGTCGCCGTGCCCGGCAGCGACCACCGTGGGGTGGTGGCGACCGTCGCGATGAAGTGACCTTCAGCGCGACACGGGGGCCGCTCGCCACGTCCGGCGCGGGGCGTCGTCCGTCCGGGACCTTGAGTTCGCCGAGGTCGCGAGCAACGGTGGAGGCATGACCACCGACACGAGCATCTCCGTCCAGCGCACCATCGACGCCTCCTCGCAGGCCCTGTTCGACGTCCTGTCGAACCCGGAGCGCCACGCCGAGCTCGACGGATCCGGCTTCGTCCTCAGCGACGAGAGGTCCGACCGCATCACCGGCACCGGGCAGGTCTTCCGGATGAACATGTCCGGGCCCCACATGGGGGGTGACTACCAGACGGACAACACGGTCACCGGCTACGACAAGAACCACCTGCTCGCCTGGCAGACCGCTCCGGCCGGCACCGAGCCGCCCGGATGGGAGTGGGTCTGGGAGCTGACGCCCGAGGGGTCCGAGGCCACGGCGGTCACGCTGACCTACGAC
Organism: Nocardioides sp. URHA0020; assembly: GCF_000620705.1. Taxonomy (GTDB): domain Bacteria; phylum Actinomycetota; class Actinomycetes; order Propionibacteriales; family Nocardioidaceae; genus Nocardioides. The sequence continues at coordinate 177,963 of NZ_KK211171.1, read as the reverse complement.
TGGGGCAAGGTCACCGACCGGGCGCTGCTCGCCCAGATCGGCTTCCCGCTGGTCCCGGTGTCGGCACTGGAGGACTCGCTGGGCAACCTCGCCTCGGCGGTCTCGGGTTGACAGCCGTACGCTGGTCGTTGCCATGAGCGCCCGGACCGTCTACCTCGACCACGCTGCGACCACTCCGATGGTCCCGGCGGCGGTCGACGCGATGGTCGCGCACCTGCTCGAGGTCGGCAACCCGAGCTCCCTGCACGCGTCGGGGCGCCACGCCCGGCGCGTCGTCGAGGAGGCTCGGGAGACGATCGCCCAGGCCCTGGACTGCCGACCGGGCGAGGTCGTCTTCACCTCCGGCGGCACCGAGGCCGACAACCTGGCGCTCAAGGGCGTCTACTGGTCGCGGCGCGCCGCCGACCCGCGTCGCACCCGCATCCTCGCCACGGCGGTCGAGCACCACGCCGTGCTCGACCCGCTGCACTGGCTCGAGGAGACGGAGGGCGCTGCGATCTGGCCGCTCGCCGTCGACACCCACGGCCGGCTCGACGTCGACGCGCTGCGAGCAGCGGTCGAGCGCGACCCCGGCTCGGTCGCGCTGATCTCCGTGATGTGGGCCAACAACGAGGTCGGCACGCTGCAGCCGATCGACGAGGTCGTCGCGATCGCCGCCGAGCACGGGATCCCGGTGCACACCGACGCCGTGCAGGCGGTCGGCTCGGTGCCGGTGGCGTTCGCCCGCTCCGGCGTCGACGCACTGACCCTGAGCGGGCACAAGGTCGGCGGTCCCTTCGGGGTGGGCGCGCTCGTCGTACGCCGTGAGCTGGAGGTCACCCCGCTCGTGCACGGTGGCGGTCAGGAGCGCGACATCCGCAGCGGCACCATCGACCCGCCCGCGATCGCCGGCTTCGCCGCGGCCGTCGAGCTGGCGGTCAAGCAGCAGGCCGAGCACGCCGCCCGGGTCTCGGGGCTGCGCGACGACCTGGTGCGCCGGATCATCGAGCAGGTCCCCGACGCCCACCTGCACGGGGCCTCCCTCGACGGCGGCGAGCGGCTGCCCGGCAACGCCCACCTGGGCTTCCCCGGGTGCGAGGGCGACTCGCTGCTGATGCTGCTCGACGCCCGCGGCATCGAGTGCTCGACCGGCTCCGCCTGCTCGGCCGGGGTCCCGCAGCCCTCGCACGTGCTGCTCGCGATGGGTCGCGACCACGAGGCGGCGCGACACTCGCTGCGCTTCTCGCTCGGGCACACCTCGACCCGGGCGGACGTCGACGCGGTCGTCGAGGCGATCGCCCCCGTGGTCGAACGGGCCAGGGCCGTCCACAGATGAGGGTCATCGCTGCCATGTCCGGCGGCGTCGACTCCGCCGTCGCCGCGGCGCGTGCGGTCGAGGCCGGCCACGACGTCACGGGCATCCACCTGGCGCTCTCGCGCAACCCGGCGTCGTACCGCTCCGGTGCCCGCGGCTGCTGCACGATCGAGGACGCCAACGACGCTCGCCGTGCCGCGGACGTGATCGGCATCCCGTTCTACGTCTGGGACCTCTCCGAGCGCTTCCACCAGGACGTGGTCGTCGACTTCATGGACGAGTACGCCGCCGGCCGCACGCCCAACCCCTGCCTGCGCTGCAACGAGAAGATCAAGTTCGAGGCGGTGCTCGACCGGGCGCTCGCGCTCGGCTTCGACGCGGTCGCGACCGGGCACTACGCGCAGCTGCGCACCGGCGGTGACGGGCTGATCGAGATGCACCGCGCGATCGACCACGGCAAGGACCAGTCCTACGTGCTGGGGGTGCTCGACCAGCAGCAGCTGGCGCACTCGCTCTTCCCGCTCGGCGACTCGACGAAGCCCGACGTGCGCCGCGAGGCGGCCGAGCGCGGCCTGCTGGTCGCCGACAAGCCCGACAGTCACGACATCTGCTTCGTCGCCGACGGCGACAACGCGGGGTGGCTGCGCGAGAAGCTCGGCGACCGGGCGCCCAACCACGGCGGCGAGATCCTCGACGAGGCGAGCGGCGAGGTGCTGGGCCGGCACGACGGCACGGTCGGCTTCACCATCGGCCAGCGCAAGGGCCTGCGGATCGGACGTCCCGCCCCGGACGGCAAGCCGCGCTTCGTGCTCGACATCGAGCCGGTCTCGGGCGCCGTCACGGTCGGGCCCCGTGAGCGGCTCGCGGTCGCCCGGATCCGCGGCATCCGCCCGCGCTGGTGCGGCTCCGTGCCCGACCGGCTCGAGGGTCCCGGCGTCACGGTCCAGCTGCGTGCGCACGGCGACGAGCACCGAGCCGTCGTCGCGGTGACCGACGACGGTGTCGACATCGAGCTGCTCGACCCGGCGTACGGCATCGCCCCCGGCCAGGCCGCGGTCCTCTACGACGGCAGCCGGGTGGTCGGCTCCGCGACCATCGCGGTCGCGGAGAGAGTGAGCGCATGACGATCGCCACCGGCATCGGGTCGATGCCCGGGGAGGACCAGGCGGCGTACGACGACGCGGTCCGGCTCGTCCTCGACCAGCTGCCCGACCTGCCGCACCTACCGGAGGTCCCCGGTCGCGGCGCGACCGCGACCATGACCGGGCGGGCGCTGGCCGTGATGGCCGACCTCGGCGCGGACCTGCAGCCGGCCGGCTGGCGGCTCACCGACGCGCCGGGGGTCGACCACCGACGCGCGCGCAGCCTGCTCGGCCAGGACCTCGACACCCTCGAGGACCTCACCGCCGGCGACACCGGGGCCTTCAAGATCCAGGTCGCCGGCCCGTGGACCCTCGCCGCGACGGTCGAGAAGCCCCGTGGCGACAAGGTGCTCAGCGACTTCGGTGCCCGGCGCGAGCTGGCGCAGGCGCTGGCCGAGGGGCTGCGGACCCACGTCGCCGACGTACGCCGCCGCCTGCCGGGCGTCGACCGCCTCGTCGTGCAGGTCGACGAGCCGGCGCTCGCAGCCGTGCTCGGCGCGAAGGTGCCGACCGCCTCCGGCTTCGGCCGGCACCGGATGGTGCACCCGCCCGAGGCGTCCGAGGCGCTGGCCTGGGTGCTCGACGCCGTCACCGGGTCCGGGGCGGAGCCGTGGGTGCACACGTGCGCGGCGGGGACCCCGCTGGCGCTGCTGCGCACGTCGGGCGCGCGCGGTCTGGCGGTCGACCTGGGGCTGATGACGGCCGCCGACCACGACGCGCTCGGTGAGGCGCTCGAGGCCGGGGACACGGTGGCGCTCGGCGTCGTACCCACCCTCGACCCCGCGACGGCGCCGACGGAGACCGAGCTCACCGAGCGGGTGCTGCGCTGGCTCGACATGCTCGGGCTCGACCCCACCGAGGTGGGGGAGCGGCTGGTGCTGAGCCCGACCTGCGGGCTGGCCGGAGCCTCGCCGGCGTGGGCGCGCTCGTCGCTCGCCCTGCTGAGGGCCGCCGCCGCCAACCTGTCCTGAAATCGCCGAGTCGGCGCCAGATTGCACCCTGAGGTGCGACCTGACGCCGACCCGACTGCGATCCGGCGCCGACCCGTGCGGTCAGCCGACGTGGACCGGCACGTCCTCCGGGCCGTCGGTGGCGAGCTCCTGGTGCTTGACGTTGAGGAAGAGCCACGTCGCCAGGGAGCCGATGGAGATCAGCGCCGCGCCGACCAGGAAGGCCGCGGTGGCGCCGTCGGTGAACGAGCCGAGGTAGGCCAGCTGGCCGACCTGCTCCGTCGGGAGGCCCTGCTGGGTGAAGGCACCGGCCAGCTCCGACTTCTTGTCGCTGGCCGCGCTCAGCGCGACGGTGCTCAAGATCGCGAGCCCCAGGGCACCGCCGACCTGCTGCATCGTGTTGAGCACGCCGGAGCCGATGCCGGAGTCCTCGGAGCGCAGGTGGTGCACCGCGGTGAGGGTGAGCGGCACGAACACCGCGCCCATGCCGATCGACATCAGCACGATGAACGGGAAGATCTCCGTCCAGTAGTTCACGCTGTCGCCCAGGGCGCCGCCCTGCATCGCCTCGAGCACGCCGCTCGCCGAGTCCGGCACGGACAGCTGCGAGAAGCCCACCAGGGCGGCCGCGGCCATCAGGGTGCCGGTACCGGCGATGAAGCGGGCATCGATCCGGTTCACCAGGTTCGACGAGACTGCCGCGCCGATCACGATGCCGAAGGAGAACGGCAAGAACGCGAAGCCGGCGTGCAGCGGGCTGTAGCCCATCACCAGCTGGATGAAGAGGCTCAGGAAGTAGAACATCGAGAACATCGCCGCCGGGACGACCATCATCACCAGGAAGCTGGTCGCCCGGGTGCGGTTGGCGAAGACCCGGACCGGCAGGAGCGGGTGCTTCACACGAGACTCGATGAACGCGAACGCCGCGAGCAGCACGACGCCGGCCGCGAGGGACGCGATCGTCCACGGGTCGTCCCAGCCGTGCGCGGCCTGGCCGGCGCGGCTGAAGCCGTAGACCAGGCCGAGCAGGCCCAGCGTGCCGGTGATGGCGCCGGGGACGTCGAGCTGGCCGGGGTGCGACTCGGACTCGTTGAGGAAGCGCGGGGCGAGCGCCGCGGCGATCAGGCCGATCGGGACGTTGATGAGGAACGTCATCCGCCACCCGTCGATGTCGACGAGCCCGAGGAAGCTGTTGGTGCCGGTCAGCCAGCCACCGAGGATCAGGCCCACCGCCGCGCCGGCGCCGGACATCGCGGCGTACACCGCGAAGGCGCGGTTGCGCGCGGGGCCGGCCGGGAAGGTGGTGGTGATCAGGGCCAGGGCGGCGGGCGAGGCGAGCGCCGCGCCCAGCCCCTGCAGGCCGCGGGACGCGAGCAGCAGGCCCTCGCTCTGGGCGAGACCACCGAGCAGCGAGGCGATCGCGAAGACCGACAGGCCGATCATGAAGACCTTCCGGCGGCCGTACAGGTCACCCAGGCGTCCGCCGAGCAGCAGCAGGCCGCCGAAGGACAGGGCGTAGCCCGTGACGATCCACGTCAGGTTGGCGCTGCTGATGTTCAGGTCTTCGCCGATGTAGGGCAGCGCGATGTTGGCGATGGAGGCGTCGAGCACCACCATCAGCTGCGCCATCGAGATGAGCACGAGTGCCCACGTCAGGTTGAGCTTCTTGCCGGGAGCATCGGTGCTCTCGACACTGGCGACTTCAGTCATCAGTCTTCCTTCTGGGTCGTCTGGAGTGTGGCCGGGTCGCGGGTGGCGGCCGGCAAGATGATCTGGTCGATCACACGGGTGATCAGGTCGGGCCCGGGGATCTCGCCCATCACGAAGACGCGGTGCAGGACGATCCCGGCCAGGGCCGGTTCGAGGAGGTCGACATCGATGTCGTCGCGGAGCTCGCCCCGGTCGCGGGCGCGCTCCCAGAGCTGGCGGGAGACGGCGATCTTGGGCGCGATCACGTCGCGGCGGAAGGCCGCGGCGAAGTCGGCGTCACGGGTGATCGCGGTCAGCACGCTGGCGAACATCGCGACGGCGGTCGGGTCGACCAAGCCCCCGACGCCGCAGAAGACCTGTTGCAGGTCGCCGCGCAGGGAGCCCGTGTCGGGGAGGTCGCGGGCACTCTTCGTGTGCTGGAGCGCCTCGATCACCAGGCTGACCTTGTTGGTCCACCGTCGGTACAGCGTGGCCTTGGACGCCTTCGCCTTGGCGGCGACCGCGTCCATGGTGAGTCGGTCGTAGCCCACGTCGGCGAGGACCTGGAGGGTCGCCTCGAGGATCTCCTGCTCGCGCTCGCCCTCGATGCGGGGGCGCTCGTTCGTGGGGGTCATCGGTGGGGTCCTCGGGTGTTCATTCTTCGTTAACCTGGATGAAACGAAACGGTTTCGTTTCATCCCCAACAGGCTAGACCGCCCGGTTCATTCCGCTCCAGCGAATATTTCTCAGACTTTTTTCAGCGCCCCGGCGAGGGCCCGTCGGGGCGGGTGCCGACCGTCGGTGCCGACCGGCAGAATGGACGCCATGAGCACCCCGTCCGAGCCGCAGGTCGAGCACCGACGGATCGCGGAGGAGATCGAGGACGCCCGCTGGCGCTACTACGTGCTGGACGACCCGACCCTCGACGACGCCGACTTCGACCGGCGGATGCGCCGGCTCGAGGAGCTCGAGGCGGAGTTCCCCGAGCTGCGTACGCCGGACTCGCCGACGCAGAAGGTCGGCGGTGCCGTCTCCACCGAGTTCACCGCGGTGGACCACCTGCGCCGCATGGAGAGCCTCGACAACGCCTTCTCGTACGACGAGATCGAGTCCTGGTACGCCCGTCTCGCGCGCGACGGCGTCGAGCAGCCGGCCCTGCTGTGCGAGCTCAAGGTCGACGGCCTCGCCATCAACCTGCTCTACGAGGGCGGTCGGCTCAAGCGGGCGCTGACCCGCGGCGACGGCAGCACGGGGGAGGACGTCACGCCCAACGTCCGCACGATCGCGTCGGTGCCCGACCGGCTCACCGGGACCGACGAGTTCCCGGTGCCGGACCTGATCGAGGTGCGCGGCGAGGTGTTCCTGCCCGTCGAGGCGTTCGAGCGGCTCAACGAGTCGTTGCTCGAGGCGGGCCGGGCGCCGTTCGCCAACCCGCGCAACTCTGCCGCCGGGTCGCTGCGGCAGAAGGACCCGCGGGTCACCGCCAGCCGCGCGCTCGGCATGGTCTGCCACGGCATCGGCGAGCGCCGGGGGTTCGAGCCGACGGCGCAGTCGCACGCCTACGACGCGCTCCAGGCGTGGGGGCTGCCGGTCAGCGACAAGGTCAAGGTCGTCCCGACGCTCAAGGACGTCGAGGCCTACATCGAGCACGCCGGCGAGCACCGCCACACGATCGTGCCCTACGAGATCGACGGCGTCGTGGTGAAGGTCGACGACGTCTCGCTGCAGCGCCGCCTGGGCTCCACCAGCCGGGCGCCCCGATGGGCGATCGCCTTCAAGTACCCGCCCGAGGAGGTCAACACCGAGCTCCTCGAGATCCGGGTCAACGTCGGACGCACCGGCCGGGTCACGCCGTACGGCGTCATGGTCCCGACGCTGGTCGCCGGCTCGACGGTCGAGAACGCCACGCTGCACAACTTCCACGAGGTGGTGCGCAAGGACGTGCGCCCCGGCGACACCGTGATCCTGCGCAAGGCCGGCGACGTGATCCCCGAGATCCTCGGACCGGTCCTCGCGCTGCGCCCGGAGGGCCTCGCGGAGTGGGTGCCGCCCACCGAGTGCCCCTCGTGCGGGACCCCCCTGGTGGAGCAGAAGGAGGGCGACAAGGACCGGCGCTGCCCCAACCACGAGCTCTGCCCCGGTCAGGTCCGCGAGCGGGTCTACTTCGTCGCCGGTCGCAGCGCGTTCGACATCGAGGGGCTGGGCTACGAGGCCGCGACGGCGCTGCTCGACGCCGGGGTCGTCGCCAACGAGGGTGACGTCTTCGACCTCACCGCCGAGCAGCTGCTGCGGGCTCCGCTCTTCACCCGGGCGCCGAAGAAGGACGAGGAGGGCCCCCAGCTCTCCGCCAACGGCCAGCGGCTGCTCGACAACCTCGGCGACCGCAAGGACGTGCCGCTGTGGCGGGTCCTGGTGGCGCTGTCGATCCGGCACGTCGGCCCGAGCGCCGCGCGTGCCCTGGCCCAGGAGTTCGGGTCGATGGCCGCGATCCGCGCGGCCACGGAGGAGCAGCTGGCCGCGGCCGAGGGGGTGGGGCCGACGATCGCGGAGGCCGTGATCGCCTGGTTCGAGATCCCCTGGCACGTGACCATCGTCGAGAAGTGGACGGCGGCGGGGGTGCGGATGGCCGACGAGCGCGACGAGTCGACCCCGCGCACGCTCGAGGGACTCACGGTCGTGGTGACCGGCTCATTGGTCGACTTCAGCCGCGACTCCGCCAAGGAGGCGATCCTCATCCGCGGCGGCAAGGCCGCGGGCTCGGTGTCGAAGAAGACCGACTACGTCGTGATCGGCGACAACGCTGGGTCGAAGGCCGAGAAGGCCGAGCAGCTCGGCGTACCGATCCTCGACGAGGCCGCCTTCAAGGCGCTGCTGGCGGACGGTCCGCCGGCTGCAAATGGTTGACACCACCCCTAGGGGTGGGAGTTTGACCGTTTGCCCTCCGGACGCTCATCGTCGTGAAACCTTGTGACGGTGACCACCATCAAGCGCCTCGCCGCTACCGCCCTGACCGCCGCCCTCGTCTCCGTCCCCACCGTCGCCGTGACCTCGGCCGACGCCGCGCCTGCGCGCGCCGGCAAGTCCTGGACCACCATCGCGAAGTGGGAGGGCGCCAAGCACCAGGCGTGCAAGGTGTCGATCCGCAAGGGCAAGGCCTTCGTGATCTACACCCGCCTGGTCAACGGCAACAAGGCCGAGATCGGTGCCGCCCTCATGGTCACCAAGGGATCGAAGACGCGCTCGGAGTGGCACTCGCCGCTGATCGCCAAGGGCAAGACCTCGAAGACCGGCAAGGTCGTCTTCCCGCGCAACGCCGGCTACACCCTGGGCGCCGGACAGTTCCAGGGTCAGATGGGTGACGGCGGCCCGGTCAAGGTGACGAAGATCGGTCGCTGCTGATCCCGGCGGGTGCCCGGGCCTGCCCTAGACGGGCAGGCCCTGGGCGCCCTGCACCAGCCGCACCTGCGGGGTGACCTCGATGCCGGTGCCGGTGCACTTCCCGGTGTCGGGGTCGCAGGTCTCGACCTCGGACCGCTGCTGCAGGTACTTCTTGCCGACCAGGTGACCGTCCGGGGTCCAGCCGTACTCGCTGACGTCGCGGTCGCCGCCGAGCAGGACGAAGTCGCCGGTGTCCACCCTGTAGACCCGGATCCCCTTCCTGCCGTTGGGGACCGCGAGGTACTTCCCGTTCGGCGACAGGGAGGCGCCGACGTCGTACGCCGCCGACCGGACCGTGACGCTGAGCAGCAGCTCGTCGTCGACAGCCGACCACACCTCCCACCGACCCTCGCCCATGTAGCTGGCGAGTCCGCGGCCCTGCTGATAGCCGCCCCGCGCGATGATCATGCCGTGGCTGTCGTTGAGCGGCAGCTGCCGACCGGTGCGCCAGTCGACCTGGACCCGTTCGTCCTCGGTGCCCGTGTAGATCACCACGTCACCGTCGAGGGCGGCCTGGCCGATGCGGTATTCGTCCCGCTGCGCGGCGGGGGTGCTGACCACCTGCTCCCGACCGGTGAGGAGGTTGATCACGACGAGCTCCGAGGCCTTCGAGCCGGCTGACTGGCGGGTGTACGCGATGTACGGCGAGGTGGGGTCGCTGGCCGGAGCCGCGCCCAGCCTGGTGATCCCCGGGTGGTCGATCGGGTGGGTCTTGCCGTCGGGGGTCACCAGGATGGTGACGCTGCGGATGTTGTCGGGGGCCGGCTTCTTCGTGAACCTCGGCGACCAGACGAGCACCCCCACGGACGTGTAGGACAGCAGGCCCACGTGCGGCACCGTGACGACGTGGTTGCCGATGTGCACCTCGTCGCCGGTCGCCCAGGCGCCCTTCTCCACGTACGCCTTCTGGTCCGCGGGCCCGGCCGGCTGGAGCTGGTCGTCGCTGCGGTCGCCGACGACCGCGCCGACCGTGACCCCGGCGACGAGCACGACGACGGCGGCGAACGCGACAGCGAGCGTCGTACGGCGCCGCCGCTGGAGCGCCCGTCCCTGCGCCAGGACGCGATCGGCCGCCGGAGGTGGCACGGCCAGCGCCGTCGCCTCGTCGTGCAGCAGGCTCGAGAGTCGTTCAGTCATGGTGTGCTCCCTCGGTCGAGGGGACGACGTCGTCGCCCAGGAGGGCTCGCATCCGCGCGAGGGCGTCGGAGGTCTGGCTCTTCACGGTGCCCTCGGAGATGCCGAGGGCGTGGGCGACCTCGCGGACGCTGAGGTCGTCGTAGTAGCGGAGCACCACGACCGCCCGCTGCCTGGGAGCGAGGGTCGCCAGGGCCGTCTCCACCGCGGGCCGGGTGCTGGGGTCGAGGTCGCGCCCGGCGTCGGGGAGCACCTCGGTCGGGTGCTCGTTGCGCCAGGAGCGCCGCCGGAACCACGAGGCCGCGGTGTTGGCGAGGACCACGCGGGCGTACGCCGGTGCGGCGGCGGGCTCCTTGACCTTGCGCCACGAGGCGTAGGTCTTGGCCAGCGACGTCTGCACCAGGTCCTCGGCGAGCTGGTGCTCGCCCAGCATCAGGTAGGCGGTGCGGTAGAGCGCCGGCCAGACGGCATGCACGAACTCGGCGAACTCCTCGTCCGTCAGTGTTCTCGCCATCGATCCTCCTCGAGCGGTCACCCGACAAGATGCCGCATCGGCCCGATCGGTTGGGTCGGGCCCATCTCTCCTAGGATTGACCCCATGCCCGAAATCACGCGCGACGAGGTCGCCCACCTGGCGAACCTCGCCCGGATCGATCTCTCCGACGCCGAGCTCGACCATCTCGCCCCGCAGCTGTCGGTGATCCTCGAGTCGGTCGCCTCGATCAGCGGCGTCGCCGGTGACGACATCCCGCCGACGTCCCACGCACTCCCGCTCACCAACGTCTTCCGCGAGGACGTCGTGACCCCGAGCCTGACGCCCGAGCAGGCGCTCTCCGGAGCCCCGGCAGTCGACGAGCAGCGCTTCTCCGTGCCGCGCATCCTGGGCGAGGAGGCCTGATGAGCCTCATCCAGAGGACCGCGGCCGAGCTGGCCGACGCGCTCGCCGCCGGTGAGACCACCTCGGTCGAGCTGACCCAGCTCCACCTCGACCGGATCGCGGCCGTCGACGGCGTCGTCCACGCCTTCCTGCACGTCGACGCCGAGGGCGCGCTCGCGCAGGCGGCCGAGTCGGACGCCCGCCGCGCGGCCGGCGCGCTGCTGTCCGCGCTCGACGGCGTGCCGATCGCGGTCAAGGACGTGCTCGCGACCGAGGGCCTGCCGACGACCTGCGGGTCGAAGATCCTCGAGGGCTGGATCCCGCCGTACGACGCGACCGTCGTCGCGAGGCTGCGCGCGGCCGGCCTGCCGATCCTCGGCAAGACCAACATGGACGAGTTCGCGATGGGGTCCTCGACCGAGCACTCGGCGTACGGACCCACCCACAACCCCTGGGACCTGGAGCGGATCCCCGGCGGCTCGGGCGGTGGCTCGGCGGCCGCGGTGGCCGCCTTCGAGGCGCCGCTCGCGATCGGCACCGACACCGGCGGCTCGATCCGCCAGCCCGGAGCCGTGACCGGCACGGTCGGCGTCAAGCCGACGTACGGCGGGGTCTCGCGCTACGGGCTCGTCGCGCTCGCCAACTCCCTCGACCAGGCCGGCCCGGTGACCCGCACGGTCCTCGACTCGGCGCTGCTGCACGAGGTGATCGGCGGCCACGACCCCAAGGACTCCACCAGCATCGACCAGCCGCTGCCCGACCTCGTCGCGGCGGCACGCCTGGGCGCGACCGGGGACCTGAGCGGCGTCCGCGTCGGCGTGATCACCGAGCTCTCGGGCGACGGCTGGCAGCCGGGCGTGATGGACCGCTTCCAGGAGTCGGTCGACCTGCTCGTGAAGGCGGGCGCCGAGGTCGTCGAGGTCTCGTGCCCCAACTTCGTGCACGCGATGGCGGCGTACTACCTGATCCTGCCGGCGGAGGCATCGAGCAACCTCGCGAAGTTCGACGCGATGCGCTACGGCCTGCGGGTCTGGCCCGAGGGCAAGCCCGACGCCAGCGCCGAGGAGGTGATGCGCGCGTCGCGGGACGCCGGCTTCGGCGACGAGGTGAAGCGCCGGATCATCCTCGGCACCTACGCCCTGTCCAGCGGCTACTACGACGCCTTCTACGGCCAGGCCCAGAAGGTGCGCACGCTGATCTCGCGCGACTTCGAGGCCGCCTTCGAGAAGGCCGACGTGCTGGTCTCCCCGACGGCGCCGACCACGGCGTTCAAGCTGGGGGAGAAGCTCGACGATCCGATCGCGATGTACCTCAACGACCTCGCGACCATCCCCGCCAACCTCGCGGGCGTGCCCGGCATCTCGGTGCCGAGCGGCCTGGCCGAGGAGGACGGCCTGCCGGCCGGCTTCCAGATACTGGCGCCGGCGCTCGCCGACGACCGCTGCTACCGCGTCGGCGCCGCCCTCGAGGCCGCGCTGCTCGCCCAGTGGGGCGGACCCCTGCTCGACAAGGCTCCCGCCCTGGAAGGTGCATGACCATGACGGACACGCTGGTTGGCTTCGACGACGTGCTGGCGTCGTACGACCCCGCGCTCGGCCTGGAGGTCCACGTCGAGCTCAACACCAACACCAAGATGTTCTGCGGCTGCCCCGCGGTCTTCGGCGGCGAGCCCAACACCCAGGTCTGCCCGACCTGCCTCGGCCTGCCCGGCGCGATGCCGGTCGTCAACGCCAAGGCGATCGAGTCGGCGATCCGGATCGGCCTCGCGCTCAACTGCGAGATCGCCGAGTGGTGCCGCTTCGCCCGGAAGAACTACTTCTACCCGGACATGCCGAAGAACTTCCAGACCAGCCAGTACGACGAGCCGATCGCCTTCGAGGGCTACCTGGACGTCGACGTGGACGGGGAGATGTTCCGCGTCGAGATCGAGCGCGCCCACATGGAGGAGGACACCGGCAAGTCGCTGCACGTCGGCGGCGCCACCGGTCGCATCCACGGCGCCGACCACTCGCTGGTCGACTACAACCGGGCCGGCATCCCGCTCATCGAGATCGTCACCAAGCCGATCCAGGGTGCGGGGGAGAAGGCGCCGGCGGTGGCGCGAGCGTACGTCTCCCAGCTGCGCGACCTGATCCTCGCCCTGGGAGTCTCCGAGGCCCGGATGGACCAGGGCAACCTGCGGGCCGACGTCAACCTCTCCCTGGCGCCGAAGGGCTCCGGGGTGCTCGGCACCCGCACCGAGACCAAGAACGTCAACTCCTTCCGCTCGGTGGAGCGGGCGGTGCGCTACGAGATGCAGCGCCACGCCGGCATCCTCGACGCGGGCGGCTCGATCCTGCAGGAGACCCGCCACTGGCACGAGGACACCGGGATCACCACGAGTGGTCGCGAGAAGTCCGACGCCGAGGACTACCGCTACTTCCCCGAGCCCGACCTGGTGCCGGTCGCCCCGTCGCGCGAGTCGGTGGAGGAGCTGCGTGGCACCCTCCCGGAGAACCCGCTGCTCAAGCGTGCCCGGCTCCAGGGCGACTGGGGCTACACCGACCTCGAGATGCGCGACGTGATCGCGGCCGGGGTGGTCGGCCTGATCGAGGAGACGGTCGCGGCCGGCGCCTCGCCGCAGGCCGCGCGCAAGTGGTGGCTCTCCGAGCTCGGTCGGCGGGCCAACGACGCCGGCCTGGACATCACCGACCTCGACGTGACGCCCGCCCAGGTGGCCGCCGTCCAGGCCCTGGTCGACAGCGGCTCGCTCAACGACAAGCTGGCGCGCCAGGTCTTCGACGGGCTGCTCGCCGGCGAGGGCACCCCCGAGGAGATCGTCGCGGCCCGCGGGCTCGCCATCGTCTCCGACGAGGGTGCGCTCTCGGCAGCGGTGGACGCCGCCATCGCCGCCAACCCGGACGTCGCGGACAAGATCCGCGACGGCAAGGTGGCCGCGGCCGGCGCCCTGATCGGGGCCGTCATGAAGGAGATGCGGGGCCAGGCCGACGCCGGCCGGGTGCGCGAGCTGGTGCTCGAGAAGCTCTCCTGAGTCGTTGCTGCCCGCGCGGCGGAGCTATGCTGCGCGGGCACGACCAATACTGCACGCCCGTGGTGGGGGAAGCCGGTCCGAGTCCGGCGCTGACCCGCAACCGTAGGCCGTCCCTCCCCGAGGTGGCGGCGAGCCGGAGCACCTGTCGCGACGCGTCCTGATCACATCGCTGTCGTGGAAAACAGCGGGTGGCGACCCGGGGATCCACCTCCGAGCACCTCCCGCTGAGCAGCGGGAAGGAACCATGCACCACTTCGTACGCCGTGCCGCCGCCCTCGTGGCCGCGCCGGCCCTCGTCACCCTCGCCTTCGTGGCGGCCCCCCCGACGGCCTCGGCCGTCCCCGCGCCGCTGCCCGCCCCGGCCGCTGCCGCGGCCGGCTGGCTGGCGCTGCAGGCACCTGACTACGGCTCGTTCGCCATCGGCAACACGATCGACCAGGAACTGGCCCTTGACGCTCTCGGTGGCCACGAGTCGACGGTCCAGGCGATCGGTGCCGGGGTCGCGGACCACCTGACCGCCTACACGGACTACGCCTACTGCGACGTGACGTACGGGACGCCGCCGTGCCCTGAGGGCGAGCACGCGATCGCTGGCACCAGTGCTGGCGCTGTCGCAAAGGCTCTGGTCGGGCTCCAGGCCGCCGGGACCGACAGCAGCGGCGTCGTCACCAGGCTCGAGGGTCTGGTGCGGAATGCCGGTGACGACCTGGCCGGCCGGGCGATCTCCCCGGAGACCACCGACGGAGCGCCGTCAGCGAACGGCTACACGAACGTGATCGGTCAGAGCTTCGCGGTCCGTGGACTGGCATCGGCTGGCAGCGCAGAGGCAGCCGTCGCGTCCGACTACCTGTGGCGGCTCCAGTGCGAGAACGGCTCCTTCCAGGAGGGCCTGCCGGGCGAGGAGGTCGCCCAGACCTGCGACGCCACCACCTTCTCGTCAACCAGCGTCGACGCCACTGCCCTGGCGGTCATCGCCCTGGCACAGGTCGGTGGTGAGGACGCCGACGCTGCCGTCATCAAGGCGACGACGTGGCTGAAGTCCGTGCAGCAGAGCTCCGGTGGCTTCACGAGCGACGGTGCCGCCGGCACTCCCAACGCGAACTCGACAGGTGTCGCCACGCAGGCGCTGGGCTCCACCGGCTCTGCCCAGGCGGCCGCGAAGGGCGCGATCTGGGTCCGTCAGCACCAGATCAACGTCCAGAGCGGGTGCGCGCCCTTCCGGGCAAGTGCGTCCGGTGCCATTGGGTACGACGACGTGGACCGGGCCGCCGCTCTCAAGGACGGCATCACGACCGGCAGCTACGCCAAGTGGCTCCGCGCCACGGCGCAGGCGGCGCCCGCGCTGAAGTGGGCGCCCGAGGGCGGCACGCCGAAGGTGCTGTTCACGGCCGAGTACGTCCGCGGCGGCACCACCCAGACGGTGGGCGTCACCGGCGTCGACCCGGGCGAGCAGCTCTGCGCCCGGCTCGGCACCCAGCGCGTCATCCGGTGGGCCACCGCCGGCGGCGCCGCCTCGCTGGCGGTCAAGATCCCGACGACCACGGCGACCAGCAGCGTGGCCGTCTCCGGCGTCGAGAAGAAGATCGGCACCGCGCTGATCCACGGTCTCGGTGCCACGAAGGTCCCCTTCACGGTCAAGGCGAAGGTCCGCACGGGCCGCTACCAGTCCGTGCGCGTGAGCGGCCTCGCACCGGCCGAGTCGGTGACCGTCCGGGTGCTCGGCAAGGTCAAGCGCGGACAGGCGACCAGCAAGGGCACGTTCAACGCCAGGGTCAAGGCCACCGGCAAGCCTCGCAAGGTCACCGTCACCGTGACCGGCGAGTTCAGCAACCGCACCAACCGCAAGACCTTCAAGGTCGTCCGCTGACCATGAGGATCGGCGTACGCCTCGCCGCCGCGTGCCTCCTGGCCGCGGCGGCGGGCGTCGTCGGGTCGGCGGCTCCCGCGACGGCCGGCACCTGCTCCAGCGCCGACGGAGTCAGCGTCGTCGTCGACTTCCACGAGCTCGGCGGCGGTGCCCGGACCACGTGCGTGCGCGGAGGTGGCGGTGACCTGGCCGCGGACCTCTTCCCGGCGGCCGGCTTCTCCCTCACTCGCGTGCAGAGCCAACCCGGCTTCGTCTGCCGCGTCTCGGGTCGGCCCTCCGCTGAGGCCGAGCCGTGCCAGCGGACGCCACCGGCCGACGCCTACTGGGGTCTGTGGTGGTCCGACGGCACCTCGGGCAGCTGGACCTACGCGTCCAGCGGTGTCGACGGGCTCACGATCCCCGACGGCGGGTACGTCGCGCTGTCGTGGAGCACCGGCTCGCGCGCCGTCCCCGGCCCCGCCGCGGCACCGCACCCGAAGGCGACCGCGACGCCTCGACCCACGAGCAAGCCGTCCGCCAAGCCCTCGAAGAAACCGACGAGGAAGCCGCCGTCGACCACCTCGACCACCTCGACCACCGCGCCCGGCTCCGTCAGCCAGCCGACCCGCACCCCGGACGACGAGGTCGGTCAGATGGTGCCGGAGTCGGCCACCCCGACGCCGACGACGACCTCCACGCCGAGCACCAGCGCGACGCCCACCACGACGCCGACCGCGAGCCCGACCCCCAGCGGCTCGGCATCGTCCTCGATCGGCCCGGCGACCGCACCCGTGGCGTCCTCCGACCCCGCCGACCCGTCGGACGGTGGCCTGCCGACGTGGGTCGGTCCGGTCGTGGTCGTGCTCCTCTTCGGGGCCGGGGCGGCCGTCGCCGTCGTACGCCGTCGGGGGAGCCCGGCACCGTGATCCGCGCCCGCGACCTGCATCCGGTCGCCTGGTGGCTGTGGGCGATCGGGCTGTCGGTCGCCGCGTCGCTGACCACCAACCCGCTGATCCTGCTCATGCTGATCGGCGTCGCGGCCCTCGTCGTGTCGCTGCGGCGCTCGGAGCAGCCGTGGGGCCAGTCCTTCCGGCTCTACGTCTGGCTCGGCGTCGTCATCGTGGTGGTGCGCGTCGCCTTCCGCCTCGTCTTCAGCGGCAGCTTCGACGGCCCGGTGCTGCTCGACCTGCCGACGATCCCGCTGCCGGGCTGGGTCGACGGCGTCACGCTGCTGGGCCCGATCTACGCGCAGTCGCTGCTGTTCGCGCTGTACGACGGGCTCCGGCTCGCCACCATCGTGATCTGCGTGGGGGCCGCGAACTCGCTCGCCAACCCCAAGCGGCTGCTGCGCTCGGTGCCGCCGGCGCTCTACGAGATCGGCACCGCGCTGGTGGTGGCGGTCAGCATCTTCCCGCAGTTCGCCGACAGCGTCCGCCGGGTCCGGGCCGCCCAGGCGCTGCGGGCAGGGGAGACCGGCCGGGTCAGCGGACTGCGCCGGCTGCTGGTGCCGGTCCTCGAGGACGCCCTCGAGCGCTCGCTCGCGCTGGCCGCCGGCATGGACTCCCGCGGCTACGGTCGCTCGGGTGCCGCCACGCCCGCGCAACGTCGTACGACCGGAGCCCTGATGCTGCTCGGGCTGGTCGGCATCTGCGTCGGGACGTACGCCGTCCTCGACCGCACCGCGCCGCGGCTGCTCGCGCTGCCGATGCTCGCGATCGGCCTGGCCGCCGCCGTCGCCGGGCTGCGCAGCGCCGGACGCCGCGTGGGACGCACCCGCTACCGGCCCGACCCCTGGCGCTCGCCCGAGCTCGCGGTGGTCGCCGCCGGCCTCGCGGTGGCCGGGATCGGGTGGTGGGTCAGCCGCTACCAGGTGCTGGTCGCCTACCCTCCGCTCGACGAGTTCCCGACCCTGAGCGCGGCCGCGCTCGCGGCCGGCGCCATCGCGCTCTTCGGCGCCCTCTGCTCCCCGCCGGCGGCGCGAGCCGTGGTGGCCGCATGATCGAGCTCCGGGGGATCACCTTCGCCTACGACGACGCACCGGTCCTCGCCGACGTGGACCTGGTCGTCGACGAGGGCGAGCTGGTGCTGGTGTCCGGCCCGACCGGTGCCGGCAAGTCCACCCTGCTCGGCGTCGTGACCGGCCTGGTGCCGCGCTTCTCGGGCGGCACGCTCGACGGTGACGTGCTGCTCGACGGCGTCAGCATCGTGCACGCGCCGCCGCGCGAGCGGGCGCACGCGATCGGGTACGTCGGGCAGAACCCGGCCGCCGGGTTCGTCACCGACACCGTCGAGGAGGAGCTCGCCTACGGCATGGAGCAGCTCGGGCTGCCGCCCGAGACGATGCGCCGCCGGGTCGAGGAGACGCTCGACCTGCTCGGCATCGCCGAGCTGCGCCACCGCGACCTGCGCACCCTCTCGGGCGGGCAGCAGCAGCGGGTCGCGATCGGCTCCGTGCTGACCATGCACCCGCGCCTGCTCGTGCTCGACGAGCCCACCTCCGCGCTCGACCCGACCGCCGCCGAGGAGGTGCTCGCCACCCTGACCCGGCTCGTGCACGACCTCGGGGTGTCGGTGCTGCTCGCCGAGCACCGGCTGGAGCGCGTCATCCCCTTCGCCGACCGGATGTGCCTGCTCACCGGCGACGGTCACGTCACCGTGGGCGAGCCCGCCGCCCTGCTGGCCACCTCGCCCGTCGTACCCCCGATCGTCGAGCTCGGTCGCGCCGCCGGGTGGGACCCGCTGCCGCTCAGCGTCCGCGACGCCCGCCGCCTGTCGCGCCCGCTCGCCGACCGGCTCGGGCCGCCGCCTGAGCCCGTCGACGCCGCCACGACCACCGCGGCCGCCGTACGACGCCTCGACGTGGTGCACGGCCAGACAATCGCCGTCCGCGCGCTCGACCTCGACCTCGCCGACGGCCGGGTCACCGCCCTGATGGGGCGCAACGGCTCCGGCAAGTCCTCGCTGCTGTGGGCGGTGCAGGGCAGCGGCCGGCGTACGGCGGGCCGGGTCGACGTCGCCGGCAGCGACCCCGCCGCCCTGGCCCCGGCCGGCCGGCGGGCGCTGGTCGGGCTGGTGCCGCAGAACGCCGCCGACCTGCTCTACCTCGAGACGGTGGACCAGGAGTGCGCCGCCGCCGACGGCGGGTCCGGCGCGTGCCGCGCGCTGCTCGACCGGCTCGTCCCCGGGATCGCGGGCGGGCAGCACCCGCGCGACCTCTCCGAGGGCCAGCGGCTCGCGCTCGCGCTGGCGCTGGTGCTGGTGGCGCGGCCGCGGGTCCTGCTGCTCGACGAGCCGACGCGCGGGCTCGACTACGCCGCCAAGCACGTGCTGGCCGGGATCCTGCGCGGTCTCGCGGCCGAGGGTCATGCAGTGCTGGTCGCGACCCACGACGTGGAGTTCGTGGCGCAGGCGGCCGACGACGTCGTCGTGCTGGCCGAGGGCGAGGTCGTCTCGTCGGGGCCGGTGCGCCGGGTGGTCGCGGAGTCGCCGGCGTTCGCGCCCCAGGTGACCAAGGTGCTCGGGGTGCCGTGGCTGCGCATCGACGAGGTCGTCGCGAGGCTGGACGCATGAGCACCGTCGCCGTACGCATCTCGCCACGGTCCGCGACGGTCCTCGCCGTCGCGTCGGTCGCCGGCCTGATGATGCTGTGCTGGCCGCTCCTGCTGCGGGCCGGGACCGGTGAGCGCGTCGACCCGCCGTTCCTCTTCCTCGGGCTGCTCCCGGTCGTGATCGCCGTCGTGCTCGCCGAGCTCAACGAGGGCGGCCTGGACCCGCGGGTCCTGGCGGTCCTCGGGGTGCTGAGCGCCGCCAACGCGATCCTGCGCGGCATCTCGCCGGGGACGGCGGGGGTGGAGCTGACGTTCTTCCTGCTGATCCTGGGTGGCCGGGTCTTCGGTCCCGGCTTCGGGTTCGTGCTCGGCTGCACGTCGCTCTTCGCCTCGGCGCTGATGACCGCCGGCGTCGGCCCGTGGCTGCCCTACCAGATGCTCTGCTCGGCGTGGATCGGGATGGGCGCCGGGCTGCTGCCGCGGCGCCTCACCGGCCGCGCCGAGATCGCGCTGCTCGCGGGCTACGCCGTGCTCGCGTCGTACGCCTACGGCCTGCTGATGAACCTCTCCGGCTGGCCGTTCGTCGCAGGGATCGCCGTGGCCGGTCACGAGGGGTCGCTGTCCTACGTGCCGGGGGCCGACCTCGTCGACAACCTGCACCGCTTCCTCGTCTACACGCTGCTGACCTCGACGGCCAGCTGGGACACGATGCGCGCGATCACCACCGCGGTCGCGATCGTGCTGCTCGGGCCGGCGATCCTCGCGACCCTGCGGCGTGCGGCGCGCCGGGCGACCGTGACCGGAGCCGTCAGGGCCGGATGAGCAGGATCCGGTCGTCGCCCTGCTGCGGGCTGCCACGGCCGTCGGTGTTGCTGGTCGTCACCCACAGGTTGCCGTCGGGGGCGGCGACGACCGTGCGCATCCGGCCGTACCTGCCCACGAAGAAGTCGACCGGGCGCCGCGCCCGCGCGCCGCTGACGTCGATGCGCCAGAGCCGCTCGCCCTTCAGCGCGGCCAGCCAGAGGTTGCCGTCGAGCCAGGCCAGACCGGACGGGGAGGCCTGGTCGGTGTCCCACACCACCTGCGGGTCCACCATCCCGGGGCCACCGCCGCGGCCCTCGACGGTCGGCCAGCCGTAGTTCTTGCCCGCCTTGATCAGGTTGAGCTCGTCGTAGGTGTTCTGCCCGAACTCCGAGGCCCAGAGCCGGTCCTGGTCGTCGAAGGCGAGTCCCTGCACGTTGCGGTGCCCGTAGGACCAGACCGGCGATCCGTCGAACGGGTTGCCGGGCGCGGGGTCGCCGTCGGTGGTGATCCGCAGAACCTTGCCGGCGGTCGTGCCCTTGTCCTGCGCGAGCTCCGACGAGCCGGTCTCGCCGGTCGAGGCGTAGAGGTAGCCGTCGGGTCCGAACGCCAGGCGCCCGCCGTCGTGGATGAAGCCGTTGGGGATGCCCGTGAGGATCGCCGTCGGCCTGCCGAGCCGCTTGCCGCGCAGCGGTGCCTTGACGATCCGGTTGTCGTCGGCGGTGCTGACGTAGAAGAAGAGCATCCGGTCGCTCGCGAAGTCGGGTGAGACGGCGACGCCCAGCAGCCCCGCCTCGCCGCCCTGGTCACCGAGGCCCACGGCGTCCGCGATGGTGCCGACCTCGCTCACGTCGTACGACGGGCTCGTCAGCAGGAGGACCTTGGTCGTGTCGCGCTCGGTGACGACCGCGTCGCCGTTGGGGAGGAAGGCGATGCCCCACGGCGTGGCGAGGCCGGTCGCGACGGTGCCGACGACCTTCGGTGGGGTCGTGTCCCTGGTGGGGGACGCCGACGCGGTCGGGCCGGCGTCGGACGGGGTCGGCGACGCAGCCTGGGACTGCGGCGTCGCGGTCACCGTGGCGCTGGGCCCGTCGCTGCCGTCGCTGCTGCAGGCGGTCAGCCCGGCCGTCGTGAGGGCGGCGGCGCTGGCGAGGGCGGCGAGGCGTCTCATGTCGGAACCCTACGCACGCGCAGGTGAGGCTGAGCCCGCCGGACGGCACCGGGGAGAGGCCGTTCCAGCCCGGCAGGCTCAGCCGTGTGCAGCCTGGGCTGCGACCTCCGGCGCCGGGGAGTGACCGCGGGCGGCCAGGAAGTCCTCGACGTCGTGGAGCTCCGCACGCCGTTGTGCGAGAGCGGTGGAGGCGATCATGGCGTTGCGGCGAGAGCGCTGCTGGGACTCGACGGGCCACCGTCGTACGGCCGCCACCGCTCGGTCGACCGGTCGTGCGGCGCGGCGCGGTAGCAGGTGCATCGCGAGCTCCCCATCAGTGTCCCCGAGTGACAACGTGCTCCCACGCTAGGAGGTCGACGGCTCCTCTGCGGTCAACGTCGTGTGACGGTTGGGTGAACGGATCCGGCCGCGCGCACACGTGGGCCGCCCGGTCCTCGGGCGGCCCACGTGCTCAGTAGGACGGCGGCGTCAGCGGGTGACCCGCACCGTCGTCGAGTCGGCGACATCGGTCACCCGGTGCCCGACGACCACCCGCAGGCGGCCGTGGGGGGTGACCCAGCGGTCCCGCTGGCTGTCCCAGTAGGAGGCGGCCTCCCGGGGCACCCGGATCGTCACGACCCGGCTCGCCCCCGCCCTCAGCGGCACGGACCGGTAGCCGGCGAGCTGACGCGTCGGCGTGGCCGGCCCGCCCGGGAGACGTCCCAGGTAGATCTGCGGGACCGCCCGGCCGGTCCGGTCGCCGACGTTGCGCAGGCGGAGCCGCACCAGGATGTCCGGGTTCGCACCCGCGGCGAGACGGGCGCTGAGCCGGTCGAACCGGAACCGGGTGTACGACAGACCGTGGCCGAAGGCGAAGCTCGGCCGCGCTCCGCTGCGCAGATATCCGCGGTAGCCGACGAACACGCCTTCAGTGAAGCGGGTGACGCCGGTCCCGATCTTGGGCACCTGGCGGTCGCTCTGCGGGATCGTCGCCGGCAGGTGGCCGGACGGGTTCACCCGCCCGAACATCACGTCGGCGATCGCGTTGCCCTGTCGCTGGCCCGGGTACCAGGCCTGGATCGCGCCCTCGACCCGCCCGATCCACGGGGACACCCGGGACACGGTGCCGGTCTCGACGACCACGACCGTGCGGGGATTGACCGCCGCGACCTTCCGGATCAGCTGCTCCTGCTCCTTGGGCAGGACCAGGCTGGGGCGGTCGTAGCCCTCGGTCTCGTAGTCACGCACGACGACCACGGCGGTGCGCGCCCGGCGTGCGGCCGCGACCGCAGCGTCGATCTTCGGTGTCGTGACGGAGTCCGGGTGCCTCCAGAAGAACCGGACCTGGCCGCCCTGGTAGGAGCTCGCCGCGGCTGCCGAGTAGTCGATGCGGATGTCGAGCTCCTGGTTCTTGCGCAGGCGGATCTGCTTCGAGACCGATGACAGTGCGCCGGTGTGCTGCACGAAGCGGGTGCCGTTGACGTAGAGGGTGGCGTCGCCGCGGGCGGTGAGTCCCAGCGTGTACGTCGCTGCCCTCGGTGCCGTGAAGACCCCGGTCCACCGCGCGGAGAGGTCGCCGAGCAGGGCGAAGTCCCCGCGCACGGTCGGGATCTTCGGTGACGCGGCGTTGAAGCCGGGGAAGTTCTGGAACCCGAAGTTCACGTTGGCGTTCGGATCCACCTGGCTCAGGTGCGGCTCACCGGAGAAGCTGGCGTTCGACCAGTACTGCGCCGTGAGCCCGTCCTCGCGACTCCCGGCCGCGGGGCTCAGGACCGTGGACGGCACGGGAGCCGGTCCCGGCAGCAGGTCGCCCTCGGAGATCCCGTCGACGCCGGGCGAGTACGTCACCTGGGACCCGCGTGCGGCGGCCCGGATCCCCTCCAGCGGACTGACGGAGGCGGTCGGGAAGGTGTTCTGCGAGGAGCCGCCTCCCTGGGCGGAGATGTTGTCGGCGTCGGGCCCGATGACCGCGATCGACCGTCCGTTCCTCCGCAGCGGCAGCACCTTCTCGGCGTTCTTCAGCAGCACCATGCCGCGCGCGGCGATGGTGCGGGCGGTCGTGTCGTCGGCCTTCTTCGGCCACGGGCCGACGGTCGCCGGCGTGTCGAGCAGACCGAGACCGATCATGGGTCGCAGGATCCGTCGCGCCATGTCGTTGAGCCGGGCCATGGACACGTCGCCCGCCTGGACCGCCGCGACGAGGCGCTCCCCGAAGTTCGCCGAGCCGGGACCCTGGTCGCCCGGCTGCTCCTGGTCGAGCCCGTTGTTGGCGGCCTGGACCGTGCTCGGGGTCGCGTTGTAGTCGCTCATCACGAACCCGCGGAAGCGCAGCTGCTGCTTGAGCAGGGTGTTCATCAGCGGGCTCTCGCATGCGTGGGCGCCGTTGATCTGGTTGAAGGAGCACATCATCGCTCCCGGGTGGGCTTTGCGCTGCGCGATGCCGAACGGTCGCAGGTAGATCTCCTGCAGCGCCCGCTCCGAGACCCGGGCGTCGACGTCGAACCTGTCGGTCTCCTGGTTGTAGGCGAAGGGGTGCTTGAGCGTCGCGATGACCGGGTAGTCCTGGATGCCGAGCGCCACCTGGCTGCCGGTGAGCCCGGAGACCAGCGGGTCCTCGCCGAAGCCCTCGAACGAGCGTCCCCACAGGGGCGTCCGGGTGATGTCGAGGGTGGGCCCCAGCAGCACGTTGTGACCGGTGCGCAACGACTCGCGGCCGAGGACCACGCCGTACCGGCGGGCGAGGCTGGTGTCGAAGCTGGCGGCCAGGGAGGATCCGGAGGGGAGCTGGGTCGTCCTGCGGTCGACGGCGGGGTTGGCGACGCGTACGCCGATGGGTCCGTCGGCCATGGTCTGGGCGGGGATGCCCAGTCGCGGGATCGGGTTGTTGTAGAAGCCGAAGTTGTTGTTCAGCTCACCGGTCGCGAGATCGGCCTTCTCCTCGGTCGTCAT
The DNA here is from genome assembly GCF_000620705.1 of Nocardioides sp. URHA0020. Lineage (GTDB taxonomy): Bacteria > Actinomycetota > Actinomycetes > Propionibacteriales > Nocardioidaceae > Nocardioides. The sequence continues at coordinate 154,114 of NZ_KK211171.1, read as the reverse complement.
CTGCGCGAGCAGGGCGTTCACCCGCCGCTCGACGGCCGGTGAGCGGTCCCAGCGGGTGACCGGCAGCAAGCGGTGGTCGGGGGCGACCCGGGGTGGCTCGCTGCGAGGCCCGGTGAACCGGCTGCGCTGGTCGGGGTGGTGGTCGGTGGCTGCGTGGGCCGGGACCGGCAGGGTGATGGCGATCGCCCCTGCCAGACATGTCGCGATGGTGCGTGATGTTCTCCTCATGGTCTTCCCTAGGACGTTGGAGTACCCGGGCCGCTCTCCCATGACGTCCGCGCTCCCGAGGCAGCCAGCGACCGGATGCCGCCTGGTAGCCCCCGGCCGGGACTCCATGCGGCACCGGTCTCCCGGTCTCGTCGGGCCGGTCTCAGTCCGGCGCGGGGGCGAGCGTGCGGGAGGAGCGGGTGGCGCCGACGGAGGCGACGACGACGAAGGTCATCGCGAGCCACTGCTCCCAGGTGAGGAACTCGTCCAGCACGATGATCCCGGCCAGGGCCGCGGCCGCGGGCTCGAGGCTCATCAGGATCGAGAAGACCGACGCCCTGATCGAGCGCAGCGCGACCAGCTCGCACGAGTAGGGCACCACCGACGACAGCAGCCCGACCGCGGCGCCCAGGAGCAGGATCCGCGGGTCGAGCAGGTCGCCGCCGCCCTCGCCGATCGCGAGCGGCGTCAGCAGCACGGTGGCCACGACGCTGGCCAGCGCCAGTCCGTCGAAGCCGGGCCAGCGCTGCCCGGTCTGCCCGGCCAGGAGGATGTACGACGCCCACATCGCCCCGGCGAGCAGCGCGAAGAGCACGCCCGCCAGGTTGACGTCGCCGCCGCCCTCCAGCCCGAGCACCGCGACACCGAGCCCGGCCAGCAGCACCCACAGCAGGTCGCGCACCCGCCGAGACCCGATCACCGCCAGGGTCAGCGGGCCGATGAACTCCAGCGTCACCGCGATGCCGAGCGGGATCCGGGCGAAGGCCTGGTAGATCGCCCAGTTCATCACCCCGAGGCAGACGCCGAAGGCCAGCACGACCATCCAGTCCGAGCGGGAGCGACCACGCAGCACCGGTCGGGCGATGGCGACCAGCACGACGGCGCTGGTCACGAGCCGCAGCCACACGATCGTGGTCGGGGAGATCTCGTCGAAGAGGCTCTTGGCGATGCCGGCCCCGAACTGCACCGACAGGATCCCGACCAGGACCAGCCAGACGGGGGAGACCAGGCGAAGCGATGAGTCTCTACCGGTCACCGGGTCAATCTAGGAGAATGCTCGACGGACCGAGGAGGCGGCATGGCAGACCGGACGCTGTTGATGGTCGGGACCCGCAAGGGCCTGTGGATCGGCACGTCGGACGAGGACCGCGTGGACTGGGAGTTCAGCGGACCGCACTTCGACATGGAGGAGGTCTACTCCTGCCTCGTCGACACCCGCGGCGCCGTACCCCGGCTGCTCGTCGGGTCCTCGTCGAGCTGGCTCGGCCCTCAGGTGTGGCGCTCCGACGACCTGGGTGCGAGCTGGCAGGAGACGCCCAACGGCGCTGTCCGCTTCCCGGAGGGCGCCGACGCCACCGTCGAGCGGGTCTGGCAGCTGGTGCCGGGTGCCGAGGACGACGTCGTGTACGCCGGCACCGAGCCCGCAGCGGTGTGGCGCTCGTCGGACCGCGGTGAGACGTTCCGGCTCGAGCAGGCGCTGTGGGACCACCCGCACCGGACCCAGTGGGAGGCCGGCTTCGGTGGCCAGGCCTTCCACACCGTGCTGCCGCACCCCACCGACCCGCAGAGCGTCATCGCTGCGCTGTCGACCGGCGGCGTCTACCGCACGAGCGACGGTGGTGCCTCGTGGGACCCGCGCAACCACGGGATCCGGGCGGAGTTCCTGCCGGAGGGCCAGCAGTACCCGGAGTTCGGGCAGTGCGTCCACAAGATCACCCGGCACCCGAGCCGCCCCGAGCGGCTCTACCTGCAGAACCACGGCGGGGTCTACCGCTCCGACGACGAGGGCGAGGTCTGGAAGTCGATCGCCGACGGGCTCCCGGCCGACTTCGGCTTCCCGATCGTGGTGCACCCGCACGAGCCGGACACGATCTTCGTCTTCCCGATCAACGGCGGCGACAAGCGCTACCCGCCCGAGGCGAAGGCCCGCGTCTGGCGCTCCCGCGACGCCGGGGAGACGTGGGAGCCGCTCGGCCAGGGCCTGCCCGACTCCTTCTACGTCGCGGTGATGCGCGACGCGATGTGCGCCGACGACCACGAGCACGCCGGGCTCTACTTCGGCGCCCGCAACGGCGCCGTCTGGAGCACGGCCGACGAGGGCGAGACCTGGAGCCAGGTCGTGGCCGACCTGCCCGACGTGATGGTCGTCCGGGCCGCGAGGATCCCGGCATGAGCGGCAAGGACGTCGAGAAGGGACCGACCCGGCTCAAGAAGGTCGCCGAGTCCTGATCACAGATCGTCTCCCGGCACCGCGATTTCACGGATCCGCGGGTTTGGTCACCGCTACCTTGGCGAGCGTGACCGCGACCCTCAGCCCGCCCGACCTCACGTCCCGCGAGGGACTCGGGCCGATCATCGGTGTCCACGCCGGGCTCTTGGTCGGGGGCGCGGTCGCGTTGTCGCTGGGTGCGCCCGCGCAGGGCTGGGGGGTCCTCCTGCTCGTCGTGGCGTACGTCGTCGCGCTGCTCGCGGTTTGCCGCGCGACGGGTCGCGCCGACCTGCTGGCGCTGGCCGGGTTCGTCGCACTGGTCTCGGTCTTCCAGGTGCTGCCGGACTGGGTGCTCGCCGACCTGGTCGGCACGCTGCGCTTCCCCGACCACGGCGGTCCCCGCGTGGACGACGTGATCCCGCTGGCGATGGCCGCGATGTGGGTGGCGCCGCTCTTCGCCGCGGTCGCCCTGAGCGGCGGTCGGCCGGGGCACGCCGCGGTGCTCGCGGGCGTGATCTTCCTCGGTGCCGAGCTCCTCGCCCCGACCCTGGGACTGTGGGAGCCGACGGGGGACACCCACCGGCTGCTCGGGGTGGCGGTGTACGTCGTACCGGCGGAGGCGGCGCTGGGCTGGGCGGCCGCCACGGCCTTCGCCCACGTCCGGCACCGCTCGCTGCCGGCGCGCACCGGTGCGGCCCTGGCCGTGTCGACGTTCTACCTGGGCGCGCTCGTGCTCTCCCACTTCCTGCTCGACGTCGCCGGCTGGCGGCTCACCGCCTGACCCGGGCGCGTCAGAACTGCGACGCCTGCGAGGCCGTGATCTCCGGTGCGTAGATCGGCAGCTCGCCGGTGGCCTCGAACTCGTCGGGCGGCAGGATCGGGTCCGGCACGCCGGCGGTGATCGTGCTGCCGTCGGCGCGGGTGCCGCCGATGACCGGGTGGTCGCCGAGGAGCCCGTCGATCCGGTCCCCCTGGTCGTCGAGCGCGACCACCAGCGGCGCCGCACCGGTGACGACGTACGACGTGCCGCGCACGCTCAGCGCCACGTCGGCCGACGAGGGGTCGGCGAGGCTGAACGTGATCCGGTCCTCGGTCAGGTCGACGAGCACCCGCGAGCCCTGCCAGCAGAAGCGGAAGCGCAGCGCCGGCCACGTGGCGGGCAGGCGCGGGTCGAAGCTGAGCAGGCCGGCGTGGTCGCGCATGCCGCCGAAGCCGAAGACCAGCGCGCTCCAGACGCCGCCGGTCGACGCGACGTGGAGGCCGTCGACGGTGTTGCCGTGCAGGTTCATCAGGTCGACGTACAACGACTCGTGGAAGTAGTGCAGGGCCGCCTCGTGGTAGCCGACCTCGGCCGCGATCACGGACTGCACGACGGCCGAGAGGGTGGAGTCGCCGGTGGTGATCGGGTCGTAGTACTCGAAGTCGGCGCGCTTCTCCTCCAGCGAGAAGCGGTCGCCCTGCAGGAAGAGCGCGAGCACGACGTCGGCCTGCTTGAGCACCTGGAACCGGTAGATCACCAGCGGGTGGTAGTGCAGCAGCAGCGGCCGCAGCTCCGACGGCGTCTTGGACAGGTCCCAGACCTCGCGGTCGAGGAAGAAGTCGTCCTGCGGGTGGATGCCGAGGCCCTCGTCGAAGGGGATCGTCATGCCGGCCGCGCAGGCCCGCCACTCCTCGGTCTCCTCGTCGGACAGGCCGAGCCGGGCCGCGACCCGGACGTAGTCCTGCGGGTAGGCGCTCCGGATCCGCTCGACCGAGGCGACGGCCTGCTCGAGGTTGAAGCGCGCCATCACGTTGGTGAAGAGGTTGTTGTTGACGACGGTCGTGTACTCGTCCGGCCCGGTCACGCCGTGGATGTGGAAGGACTCGTCGCCGTTGCTGCGCCAGAAGCCCAGGTCGGCCCACATCCGGGCGGTCTCGACGAGGATGTCGATGCCCTCGCGGACCAGGAAGCCCTCGTCGCCGGTGGCCCGGACATACTTGATCAGGGCGTAGGCGATGTCGGCGTCGATGTGGACCTGCGCCGACCCGGCGGCGTAGTACGCCGACGCCTCCTCGCCGTTGATGGTGCGCCACGGGAACATCGCTCCGCTCTGCGCCATCTCGCGCGCCCGCTCGCGGGCGGCCGGCAGCATCACCGAGCGGAAGTGCAGCGCGTTGCGCGCCACCTCCGGCTGCGTGTAGGTGAGGAACGGGATGACGTAGACCTCGGTGTCCCAGAAGTAGTGGCCCTCGTAGCCGGAGCCGGTCACCCCCTTCGCGGGCACGCCGAGGCCGTCGATCCGGCCGCTGGCCTGGGCGAGGCTGAAGAGGTTGTAGCGGGTCGCCTGCTGCACCGCCCGCTGCTCGTCGCTCTCGCCGCCGATCTCGACGTCGGCGGCGTCCCAGAAGTCGGCGTACCACCCACGCTGGTCGGCGACGTAGTGCGCCAGGCCGTGCCGGGCGGCCCGGTCGAGGGTCCGGTCGCAGCGGTCGGACAGCTCGCGCACCGGCACCCCGCGCGAGGAGTGGTAGGCGACGGTCTTCTGCAGCCGCATGGTGGTGCCCTGCGTGGCGTCGACCCGGTAGACGACCTTGGCCAGGTCGTCCTCGGCGCGGGCCACGATCTCGAACTCGTCGCTGGTGTGCAGCGAGTGGTCGGCCGACACGGCGACGGTCATGCCGGAGTGCGCGCACTGGTAGCCCAGCATCAGCCGGTCGTCGGTCGCGTAGCTCATCCGGGGGAGCAGGACGCGCGCGCCGAAGGCACCGGCCTTGCGTGGGTCGACGACCTCGCCGGCGGCCGACGACGGCATCCGGTACTCGTCGACGCCGTCCTGGCGGTTGAGGATCTGCGACGAGATCACGATCGGAGCGTCACCGGTCAGCACCTCGACCTCGAGGGTCATGATCGCCAGGTGACGCTGGGTCATCGACACCATGCGGGTGGAGTCGATGCGCACGCGCTTGCCCGACGGCGTACGCCAGATCAGGCTGCGCCGCAGCACGCCGTCACGGAAGTCGAGACAGCGCTCGTAGTGCTCCAGGTCGGCGGTGCCGAAGGTCAGCGGCTCGTCGTCGACGTAGATCTTCATGACCTTGGTGTCGGGCACGTTGACCAGCGTCTGACCGGTCCGGGCGAAGCCGAAGGCCGCCTCCGCGTGGCGGATCGGCCAGGTCTCGTGGAAGCCGTTGAGGAAGGTGCCGTGGGCGTACGACGGCCGCCCCTCCTCCGGGTTGCCGCGCATGCCCAGGTAGCCGTTGGCCACCGAGAAGAGGGTCTCGGTGACGCCCAGGTCGTCGGGCCGGTAGCCCGTCTCGACCAGCGCCCACGGCTCGATCGGGAACCGTCCCCGGTCGAGCGGGTTCGGTCCCACGGCGTGACCGTTCATGCTGCGCCCTCCGTCGGGACCAGCTCGGCCAGGTCCTGGACGACCATCGTCGCACCGGCCTCCGTGAGGGCCGCGGCGCCCACGCCGCGATCGACCCCGACGACCAGGACGAAGGCGCCCGCGGCCCCGGCCCGCACCCCCGAGACGGCGTCCTCCAGCACGACCGACGTCGCGGCCGTGGCGCCGAGCTCGGCCGCGGCGTGCAGGAAGGTGTCCGGGGCCGGCTTGCCGGGCAGCCCCAGCTCGGTCGCGACGGCGCCGCTGACCACCGTCCGGAAGCGGTCGGCCAGCCCGGCCGCGGCCAGCACGGCCGGCGCGTTGACCGACGACGAGACGACCGCCAGGGGCAGCCCGAGGTCGCGCAGGTGGTCGAGGAGCAGCACCGATCCGGGGTACGCCGCGACGCCGTCGCGCTCGAGCACCTGGTTGAAGGCGTCGTTCTTGCGGTCGCCGAGCTCGACGACGAGGTCCTGGGGCGCGGGCAGCCCGCGTGAGACGAGGAAGTCGCGGACCCCGTCGTAGCGCGGCTTGCCGTCGACGTGCGCGAAGTAGTCGTCGTCGGTGTAGGGGGAGGAGTCGCCCGGCCCGTCGTACGACTCCAGGTAGGCGTTGAACATCTCTCCCCACGCCCGCATGTGGACCTCGGCGGTCGGCGTCACGACGCCGTCGAGGTCGAAGAGCACAGCGTCATAGTCCGACCACGTCACGGGGTTCACCCGCAAAGGCTAGGGGTCGGGCCGCCTCGGCGCAGTGAGGTCCGCCTCTCGGGTGCCGGGCAGGTCGCGACCGGTGACCCCACGGCGAATACGCTGGGGCCATGACCGAGCCCGACATCAAGCCCCGCTCCCGCGACGTGACCGATGGTCTGGAGTCGACCGCCGCGCGAGGGATGCTCCGGGCCGTGGGCATGGGCGACGACGACTGGGAGAAGCCGCAGATCGGGGTGGCCTCGAGCTGGAACGAGATCACGCCCTGCAACCTCTCCCTCCAGCGGCTCGCCCAGGCGGTCAAGAACGGCGTGCACGCGGCCGGCGGCTACCCGCTCGAGTTCGGCACCATCTCCGTCTCGGACGGCATCGCGATGGGCCACGAGGGCATGCACTTCTCGCTGGTCTCCCGCGAGGTCATCGCCGACTCGGTCGAGACCGTGATGATGGCCGAGCGCCTCGACGGCTCGGTGCTGCTGGCCGGCTGCGACAAGTCGCTGCCCGGCATGATGATGGCCGCCGCGCGGCTCGACCTCTCGAGCGTCTTCCTCTACGCCGGCTCGATCATGCCGGGCCAGGTCGACGGCAACGACGTCACGATCATCGACGCCTTCGAGGCCGTCGGAGCCTGCCTCGCCGGCAAGATCAGCCGCGAGGAGGTCACCCGGATCGAGAAGGCGATCTGTCCCGGTGAGGGTGCCTGCGGCGGCATGTACACCGCCAACACGATGGCCGCCGTCGGCGAGGCGATCGGCATGTCGCTGCCCGGCTCGGCCGCGCCGCCGGCCGTCGACCGGCGCCGCGACGGCTTCGCCCACCGCTCCGGCGAGGCGGTCGTCAACCTGCTGCGCCAGGGCATCACCGCGCGCCAGATCATGACCAAGGAGGCGTTCGAGAACGCCATCACCGTGGTGATGGCCCTCGGCGGCTCCACCAACGCCGTGCTGCACCTGCTGGCGATGGCCCGCGAGGCCGAGGTGGACCTGACCATCGACGACTTCAACCGGGTCGGCGACAAGGTCCCGCACCTGGCCGACCTGAAGCCCTTCGGCCGCTACGTGATGAACGACGTCGACAAGATCGGCGGCATCCCGGTGGTCATGAAGGCCCTGCTGGACGCCGGGCTGATGCACGGCGACGTGCTCACCGTCACCGGCAAGACGATGGCGGAGAACCTCGCCGAGCTCGCCCCGCCGGCGCTCGACGACGACGTGATCCGCAAGCTCGACCGACCGATCCACGCGACCGGTGGCCTGACGATCCTCAAGGGCTCGCTGGCCCCCGAGGGCGCGGTCGTGAAGACCGCCGGCTTCGACGACTCGGTCTTCCACGGCACCGCCCGGGTCTTCGACGGCGAGCGCGCCGCGATGGACGCGCTCGAGGCCGGGCAGATCGAGGCCCGCGACGTCGTCGTGATCCGCTACGAGGGGCCCAAGGGCGGCCCGGGCATGCGCGAGATGCTCGCCATCACCGGCGCGATCAAGGGCGCCGGGCTCGGCAAGGACGTCCTGCTGATCACCGACGGCCGCTTCTCGGGCGGCACGACCGGCCTGTGCGTCGGCCACATCGCACCGGAGGCCGTCGACGGCGGGCCGATCGCCTACGTCCGCGACGGCGACGCCATCACGCTCGACGTGGCCAACCGGCTGCTCGAGATCGAGGGCGTCGACGAGACAGAGTGGGAGCAGCGCAAGGTCGGCTGGGAGCCGCTGCCGCCGAAGTACACCCGCGGCGTGCTCGGCAAGTACGCCAAGATGGTGCAGTCCGCCGCGCACGGCGCCATCACCGGCTGACGTGTCGTCCGGACGCCCGCCCGACCAGCGTGGACCGGTCCTCTTCCTCGTCCTCCTGATGATGGTCGGCCTGCTGGTCATCGCCTGGGGCGTCAACCACCCCTCGTCGGTCGAGCAGCGCGGCGCGCCCGCGCCCGGCGCCGTCGAGACTCCCGCGCCCACGCGAGGCGGTGAGTCCGTGGACCCGAGCGCCCCACCGGTGGTCGAGCAGGGAGGCACGCCGGCGCCGAGCGTCGAGACCCCCGCGGCCGCGGCGCCGACGTTGCCCGGCGGCGGCACGCGGGTCTTCGGGGGCAACCGCTTCCTGGTGGCCTACTACGGGACCGCCCAGAGCGGGGCGCTCGGCGTCCTCGGCGAGACCTCGCCCGCCCGGATGGACCGTCGGCTGCACCGCGCGGCTGCGTCCTTCCGGCGGCCGGGCCAGCCGCTGCGCTACGTCTACGAGCTGATCGTCACGATCGCCGACGCGCACCCCGGGCCGGGCCGCGACTACAACCACGACATCCCTCGCGCGGAGGTACGCCGCTACATCCGGGCCGCCCACCGCAACAACGCGTTGCTGCTCCTCGACCTCCAGCCCGGCCGCTCCGGCTTCACGACGGTGGCCAAGCGCTGGGCGTGGGCGCTGCGCGACCCGTGGGTCGGGCTCGCCCTCGACCCCGAGTGGCGGATGGGCCGGCACCAGGTCCCGGGTCGCACCGTCGGGCAGGTCGACGCCTCCGAGGTCAACCGCACCGCTGCCTGGCTGGCCGCACTGACCCGGCGCGAGCGGCTGCCGCAGAAGCTCTTCGTGCTGCACCAGTTCCGCGTCGACATGGTGCACCACATCAGCCGGATCCAGCGCCGCCCCGAGCTCGCCATGGTGCAGCACGTCGACGGGTACGGCACCCGGCGGCAGAAGCTGGGCACCTACCACGCGGTGGCCCGGCCGCGGCAGTTCCGGATGGGCTTCAAGCTGTTCTACGACGAGGACGTCCACCGGATGAGGGCCCGCCACGTGCGCGCCGTCCGGCCGACGGTGCGGTTCGTCAGCTTCCAGTGACCGCCGCGATCGTGAACGTGGCGCGGTGGCTCTCCCCGGGCGCCATGGCGACCAGGTCCACGCCGGAGTTGTAGGCGCCGGGCGGTGCCGTGGTCGGCTCGACGGCGAGCGCCTCGCGCTCGCGGCCCTTGATCGTGTCGCCCGTGAAGACGTGCAGCCAGCCGATGCCCTCCCGCCCGGTCAGCGAGACGCCGCGACCGGTGTCGGGGTCGACCAGGGTCGCGGTCGCACCGTCGACCACCCCGCCGTACGGGTGGTCCAGGACGATGTCACCGATCGGGCGCGGCTCCCGGAAGTCGTACGCCGTCCCGGCCACCGGCTCGGCCGGGCCCGCGTGGCCGCGCTCGCTCATCTCGCACCACGTCGTCGCCGGGACGGTGAGCAGGCACTCGTCGACCCGGCGCCCGACGGTGAGGTAGGGGTGCAGGCCGGCGCCGTACGGCGCGGTGGTGCTGCCGACGTTGGTGGCCGACAGCGTCGTGGTGAGCCCGTCGTCGCCGAGCCGGTAGTCGGCGGTCAGGTCGAGCGCGAACGGGTAGCCGGTCTGCGGCTGCAGCTCGTAGGTCAGCACCACCCGGTCGGCGGTGTGCTCGGCGACCTCCCACGCGACCCAGTGCGCGAGGCCGTGGATGGCGTTGTGCTTGGCCGGCTCGCTGAGCGGCAGCTGGTAGTGGCTGCCGGCGAAGTCGTAGGCGCCGTCGGCGATGCGGTTGGGCCAGGGCATCAGCACGGCGCCGCGAGCGCTCCGGCACATCTCCCCGGGCTCGGAGCCGGCGACCAGGTCGACGCCGTCGCGCGTCAGCGTGCGCAGGCACGCCCCGACGGTGACGATCTCGGCCTGGTAAGGGCCGTGGGACACGGAGAGCGGGAGACCCGCGGCAGCACGCACGGGGACACCCTAGGGTTTGCACGTGCCTCTCGTAGCCGGGATCGACTCCTCCACCCAGTCCTGCAAGGTCGTCGTCTGCGACGCCGAGACCGGGGAGGTGGTCCGCAGCGGCCACGCGCCCCACCCCGAGGGCACCGAGGTCGCCCCCGAAGCGTGGTGGGACGCGCTCCAGACCGCCATCGCGGCGGCCGGCGGGCTCGACGACGTCGCCGCCGTGGCGGTCGGGGGTCAGCAGCACGGGATGGTCTGCCTCGACGAGGCCGGCGACGTCGTACGCCCGGCGCTGCTGTGGAACGACACCCGCTCGGCCCAGGCCGCCCTCGACCTGATCGACGAGCTCGGCGGCCCGCAGGCGTGGGTCGAGGCCGTCGGGCTGGTGCCGGTCGCGTCGTTCACCGTCACCAAGCTCCGCTGGCTGCGCGACGCCGAGCCCGACAACGCGCGTCGTACGGCGGCCGTCTGCCTGCCCCACGACTACCTGACCTGGCGGCTCGCGGGCGCCCCCGGCCTGGACGCCCTGGTCACCGACCGCGGCGACGCGAGCGGCACCGGCTACTGGTCGCCGGCGACGGGGGACTACCGCCGCGACCTGCTCGCGCTCGGCCTCGGGCACGACGTGATCCTCCCGCGGGTGCTCGGTCCGGCCGAGTCCGGACTCTCGATGCCCTCCGGAGCCCTGCTGGGGCCCGGCACCGGCGACAACGCCGGCGCGGCCCTCGGCCTGGGGGCGGTCTCGGGTGATGTCGTCGTGTCGATCGGCACGTCGGGCGTGGCGTGCGCGGTCGCGGACGCACCGGTCGGCGACGTGACCGGCGCCGTGGCCGGCTTCGCCGACGCGACCGGGCGGTTCCTGCCGCTGGTCGCCACCCTCAACGCGGCGCGCGTGCTCGACGCCGCCTGCCGGATGCTCGGCGTCTCGCACGAGGAGCTCTCGGAGCTCGCGCTGTCGGCCCCGGCCGGCGCCGGCGGGCTCGTCCTGGTGCCCTACCTCGAGGGCGAGCGCACCCCCAACAAGCCCGACGCCACCGGTGCGGTCCACGGGCTGCGCCTCGAGACCGCCAACCCGGCGTACCTCGCCCGCGCCGCCGTCGAGGGGATGATCTGCGGCCTGGCCGACGCGGTCGACGCCGTCCGCGCGCTCGGCACGCCGGTCGAGCGGATCATCCTCGTCGGCGGTGCGGCCCGCTCGCGCGCCGTGCGCGAGATCGCGTCGGCCGTCCTCGGGCTGCCGGTGACGGTGCCCGAGCCGGGGGAGTACGTCGCGCGAGGGGCGGCGCGGCAGGCCGCCTGGGTGCTCGCGGGCGGCGACGAGCCGCCGGCTTGGCCGCTGTCGGGGGTCGTGTCGACCGAGGCGGAGCCGACCCCGTCGGTCCGCGTGCGGTACGCCGACGTCCGTGACCTGACGGCCGTGCGGCCGTGACGCACCCGCTCGACGCCGCCGACCCGCTGGCGTCGTACCGCGACCTCTTCGTCGGTGCCTCCTCCGACCTCGTCTACTTCGACGGCAACTCGCTCGGTCGGCCGCTCTCGGCCACGGGCCCGCGGCTGGCGCGGTTCGTCGAGGAGGAGTGGGGCGGGCGGCTGATCCGCGGGTGGGACGAGCGGTGGATGTCGCTGCCGCAGGAGATCGGCGACGAGCTCGGCCGGGTGACGCTGGGCGCCGCGCCCGGGCAGACCACGATCGGTGACTCCACCACGGTGCTGCTCTACAAGCTGATGCGCGCCGCCGTCGCCGCGCGGCCGGGTCGCACCGAGATCGTGATCGACCGCGACAACTTCCCGACCGACCGCTACCTGGCCGCCGGCATCGCCGAGGAGTGCGGTCTGACGCTGCGGTGGATCGACGTCTCGCTCGACGCCGGCGTGACGCCCGACCTGCTGGCGGCCGCGGTGGGACCGTCGACGGCCCTGGTCGTCCTGTCGCACGTGGCCTACCGCTCGTCGTGGCTGGCCGACGCGGCGCTGCTCACCCGGATCACCCACGACGCCGGGGCGCTCATGCTCCTGGACCTGTGCCACTCGGCCGGCTCGGTGCCGGTGGAGCTCGACGCGTGGGACGTCGACCTGGCGGTCGGGTGCACCTACAAGTACCTCAACGGCGGTCCCGGCTCACCGGCCTTCTGCTACGTCGCCGAGCGGCACCTGTCGTCGCTGTCGCAGCCGATCCAGGGCTGGCTCGGCTCGGTCGACCCCTTCCTGATGGGCCCGTCGTACGCGCCGGCCGCGGGCATCCGCCGCTTCGTCTCCGGGACGCCGGCCGTCGTCGGGATGCTCGCGATGCAGGACATGATCTCGCTCGTCTCATCGGCCGGGATCGACGCCGTGCGCGAGAAGTCGGTCGCGCTCACGTCGTACGCCATCTCGCTGGGTGAGTCGGTCCTCGCGCCGCTCGGCGTCGTCCTCGCCTCGCCCCGCGCCGACGCCGACCGCGGCGGCCACGTCACGTTCAACCACCCCCTGATGCGCGAGGTCACCGCCGCCCTCTGGCAGCGCGACGTCATCCCCGACTACCGCGACCCCGGCGGCCTGAGGCTCGGCCTCTCCCCGCTCTCCACCTCCTTCGCCGAGGTCGAGCGCGGCATCCACCTCGTCGCCGAGACCCTCACCGACCTGGCCGGCTGACCTCCGCACCCGCACCATCCGCTGGTCGAGGTGCGAAGGCCGCCAGGCCTGAGCCTCGAAACCACCCCGGCACCCGGGACAACCGGTGGTCGAGCAGCGAGCGCCAGCGAGCGTCGTCGAGACCCCCGCACCCGA
>NZ_KK211171.1:140923-141132 GCF_000620705.1 Nocardioides sp. URHA0020 | reverse complement strand
GAGCAGCGAGCGCCAGCGAGCGTCGTCGAGACCCCCGCACCCGACGACGTACGTGGGCTGCGGGGGTTTCGAGACGGGCCTGGCGGCCCTCCTCAACCACCGGTGGGCGCGGTTCTCCGGTGGTTGAGGTGCGAAGGCCGCCAGGCCTGAGCCTCGAAACCACCCCGCACCAGAGGTCGCGCGCCGGCTGCGGGGGTTTCGAGACGGGC
>NZ_KK211171.1:122469-140719 GCF_000620705.1 Nocardioides sp. URHA0020 | reverse complement strand
TGCGGGGGTTTCGAGACGGGCCTGGCGGCCCTCCTCAACCACCGGCGCGCCCGTTGCGGGGGTTTCGAGACGGGCCTGGCGGCCCTCCTCAACCACCGATGGGGCCGCGGGTCTGTGGAGGAGCCTGACAACCTGAGGGCATGCGCTTCCCACGACCGCTCCAGCCCGGCGAAACGATCGGCGTGACCTCACCCTCCAGCGGGGTCCCCGCGCGGCTGCTCCCGCGGCTCGAGGTCGCGCTCGCGTCCTTGCGTGACCGGGGGTACGAGGTCGTGGTCGGCGACTGCATGTCCGGGGACCGGGTCACGTCCGCGCCGAAGCAGCAGCGCGCCGCCGAGCTGACCCGGATGCTCCTGGACCCGGCGATCCGCGCCGTCGTCCCGCCGTGGGGCGGGGAGCTCGCGATCGACCTGCTGGACCAGCTGGACTGGCAGGAGCTCGCGACGGCAGAGCCGACGTGGACGGTCGGGTACAGCGACTCGACCGCCTGGATGCTGCCGCTCACCCTGCGGCTCGACTGGGCGGCGATCCACGGCACCAACCTGATGGACACGCCGTACGTCCCCGTCGACGGCCTCCTGCACTGGACCGAGATCGCTGCGCTGCCGACGGGCTCGACCTTCACCCAGCACGGCCCCGGGCGCTACCGCAGCGACGGCCACGACGACTGGGAGGGCGACCCCGAGGTCTCGACGATGACGCTGGACGCGTCGGGCGGCTGGTCCGTCCTGGGTGGCGGTGCGGTGGACGTGACCGGGCGGCTGATCGGTGGCTGCCTGGAGATCCTGACCGCGCTGGCGGGCACGCCGTACGGCGACGTGGGCGGCTTCGGCAGGGCGCAGTCCGACGAGGGGCTGATCGTCTTCGTGGAGGCCTGCGAGTACCCGTCGTACGACATCGCCCGCATCCTGCACGGCCTGCGGCTGGCGGGCTGGTTCGACGACGCGGACGCCGTCCTGGTGGGCCGCACCCGCGCACCGGGGTTCGACGACCTCAGCCAGCACGAGGCCGCCGCCGATGCGCTCGGGATGCTCGACATCCCGGTCGTCCTCGACGTCGACTGCGGTCACGTCCAGCCGATGCTCCCGCTCGTCACCGGGGCGCTCGCTCGCGTCGTCGTCGACGGCATGCGGCGGGAGATCACCCAGACCCTGGGCTGAGGGCTACTCGTGCACGTGGTCGCGCCAGTCGGCGGGCACCCGCTCAGCTGGGCCCGGGACCGTCTGGTCCAGCGGTCGCTCGGTGGCGGGGCACATCACCGGACCGAGGAAGCCTTCGTCGGTCGTGTAGTCCCAGAACCAGTCCTCACCGGGCTCGAAGCTGGTGATCACGGGGTGGCCGGTGGCCTGGAAGTGTGCGGTGGCGTGCTGGGACGGCGAGGTGTCGCAGCAGCCGATGTGGCCGCACTGGGTGCACCGACGCAGGTGCACCCACCAGCCACCCGCGGCCTCGCACTCCACGCAGCCGGTGCCGCTCGGCGGCACAGAGGGATCGACGCCCGCTCGTGAGGTCATGGTTCGACGGTATCGCGATCGGGGGCGGGTGACAGCCGGCGATCGGCGTACGCGAAGACGCCGAAGAGCAGGACGAGGAATACCGCGATGCCACCGAGCGCGACGGCGATCGCGGCCCAGCCCTTCTCGTCGGGGTCCAGGAACGGGTAGGGGTACCAGCCGTCGATCGCGCCGAAGACCATCGTCCAGGCCGCCCAGAGGATCGGGAAGAGCAGCGCGACCGCGACGACCCGACCGGTGACGCGGGGCCGCGGCCCCCAGCCGAGCCACCCGATGATCGCCAGCGCCGGCACCACCATGTGCAGCGACTTGTCGGCGAGCCAGTCGAGCCCGTCGAGGTCGAGCAGGGGCCGCAGCAGGAAGAAGTGGACGACCGCGGTCACCGTGATCGCCACCAGGCCGGCCAGGCGCAGGATCCGCCAGCCAGCACCGTCACGGCGCGGGTCGAGCGCCAGGGTGACCGCCGCCGCGGCGACCAGCAGGTTGCTCTCCACCGTGAAGTAGGCGAAGAAGCGGTAGACCCGGACGCCGGTCGACGGCGGGTCGGTCTCGTCGAGCACGGTCCCGCCCTGGAGCACGAGCACGAGCTGCAGCAGAAGCGCGGCGATCGTCACGACGGCGGTGAGCAGGTGCCAGGTCCGCGCGCCCGTAGTTCCCACGTGCGCAGACTAGGGTGCAGCCGTGCCTGAGGAGAACGGCTTCGGCCAGCTGGTCGGCGACGTCGTGGCCGGCTGGGGTCCGCGGCCGCGGCCCGAGCCCATCGTGCTGACCGGCCGCTACGTCACCCTCGAGCCGCTGGGCACGACCCACGCCGCGGCGTTGTACGACGCCCTCTGCAACCCCGGCGACCAGCAGCTGTGGACCTACCGGCCGACCGACCCGCCCGCCGACGTGCCGGCGATGGTGGACCTCGTCGAGCAGACGCTCGCTGCGCCGGAGCTCGTCACCTTCGCGCTGGTGCCGACAGGCCAAGCGGCGCAGGGGATCGCGTCGTACACGCGGATCGACCCGGGGACCGGCCAGGTCGAGATCGCGGGCGTCCTCTACGCCAGGACGCTGCAGCGCACGCGGGCCGCCACCGAGGCGATCCACCTGAGCCTGCGGCACGCGTTCGACGACCTCGGCTACCGCCGCTTCGAGTGGAAGTGCGACAGCCTCAACGAGCCGTCCCGGCGGGCGGCCGCACGCCTGGGCTTCACCTACGAGGGACGCTTCCGCAACCACATGGTGACCAAGGGCCGCAACCGCGACACCGACTGGTTCTCGATCACCGACGCCGAGTGGCCGGAAGTCAGGGCCGCCCACGAGCGGTGGCTCGACCCCGCCAACTTCGACGAAGGAGGGCGTCAGCTCACGGCGCTGAGGCGCTGACCGGGGCGGCGCCCTGTGCGAGGGTGGAGGACGTGGACCAGGGGATCGGCTTCATGACGCTCGCCGTGCGGGACCTCGACGCCACCCGTGCCTTTGACCTCGACGGGCTCGGCTGGACGGCGGCGATGGACGTGCCGGGCGACGGGCGGATGATCCGGGCGGGTGAGCACCCGGTGCTGTCGCTGTGGGTCGAGGACCACGTCGAGCAGGAGATCGCCTACAACCCCGGACCGACAGGACAGGTGGTACTGCCATGAGCGACGACAAGACCGTGTTGAAGTACTCGCAGGCGCGCGACGCCGGCCTCGCCGACTGGCGCTGGCTGCTCGGCGGCCTGCACGCCCGGTTCGCGACCGGCGACTTCGCCACGGGGCTGGTGCTCGCTCAGCGGATCGGTGCCGCCGCTGAGGCGGCCGACCACCATCCCGACCTCGACCTGCGCTACCCGCACGTCAGCGTCAAGCTGGTCAGCCACGACGTCGGGGGAGTGACCGACCGCGACCTCCGCCTGGCCCGGCAGATCAGCGAGATCGCGGCCGAGCTCGGCATCGCGGCCGCGCCCGGTGACCTGCACGTGCTCGAGCTCGGGCTGGACACCGCCGACCGCGAGCGGGTGCTGCCGTTCTGGCAGGCCCTGCTCGGGTACGACGCCAGCTCGGTCTACCCCGGCAAGGAGATCCTCGACCCCGACGGCCGGCTGCCCACGGTCTGGACCCAGGAGACCGACGCCCACGAGACGCCGCGCCAGCGCTGGCACCTCGACGTCGTCGTACCCATCGAGCAGGCGCAGTCGCGGATCGACGCGGCCCTCGCCGCGGGCGGCACCCTGGTGTCCGACGAGGCGGCGCCGGCCTTCTGGGTGCTGGCGGACGCCGAGGGCAACAAGGCCTGCGTCTGCACCCCGGAGGGCCGCAACAACTGAGGTCGGTGACCGCATGGCGGGACCGGGTTCTCAGATAGTGGGACGCCTGTCACACTCAGGTGCGCTCGAGCGGATCGTGCGGCTACCGTGGAGGCATGCGCAAGCACCTCCTTGTACGCACGCGACGTGTGGGCTGAGTCCGAACAGACTCCAGCGCGCACGTCACCCCTCGTCGCCCTCCGGGCCGAGGGGTTTTTTGTTGGGCAAGGCACGGCAGGTCTCCAGGAGAAGGACAGACATCGATGAGCGAGCAGGTGACAGGGGCCCAGAGCCTCATCAGGTCGCTGGAAGCCGCGGGGACGACCGAGATCTTCGGCATCCCCGGCGGCGCCATCCTCCCGGCGTACGACCCCCTCATGGACTCCTCGATCCGGCACATCCTCGTGCGGCACGAGCAGGGCGCGGGCCACGCCGCGCAGGGGTACGCCGCGGCGAGCGGGCGGGTCGGCGTCTGCATGGCCACCTCCGGTCCGGGCGCGACCAACCTCGTCACGCCGCTGGCCGACGCGCACATGGACTCCGTACCGATGGTGGCGATCACCGGCCAGGTCGGCGCCGCGCAGATCGGCACGGACGCCTTCCAGGAGGCGGACATCCGCGGCATCACGATGCCGATCACCAAGCACAACTTCCTGGTCACCGACCCGGCCGACATCCCGCGCACCGTCGCGGAGGCCTTCTACATCGCGAGCACCGGGCGCCCCGGCCCCGTGCTGGTGGACGTCGCCAAGTCGGCGCTGCAGGCGATGACGACGTACTCCTGGCCGTCCGAGCTCAACCTGCCCGGCTACCGCCCGGTGACCCGGCCGCACTCCAAGCAGATCCGTGAGGCCGCGCGGCTGATCCTCGAGGCGCGCCGCCCGGTCCTCTACGTCGGCGGCGGCACCATCCGCGCCGGCGCCTCGAAGGAGCTCCGGGTGCTCGCCGAGCTGACCGGCATGCCGGTCGTCACGACGCTGATGGCCCGCGGCGCCTTCCCCGACAGCCACCCGCAGCACCTCGGCATGCCCGGCATGCACGGCACCGTCGCCGCCGTCGCCGGTCTGCAGAAGTCCGACCTGATCATCAGCCTCGGTGCCCGCTTCGACGACCGGGTCACCGGCAACCTCGACTCGTTCGCCCCCGGCGCCCGGATCATCCACGCGGACATCGACCCGGCCGAGATCGGCAAGAACCGCGCGGTCGACGTCCCGATCGTCGGCGACTGCCGCGAGGTGATCAGCGACCTGGTCGTCGCTCTCAAGGCCGAGGCCGACGCCGGCAACACCGGCGACTACGAGGGCTGGGTCGTCTTCCTCGCGGGCATCAAGAAGACCTACCCGCTGGGCTACGACACTCCTGCCGAGGGCCTGTCCCCGCAGTACGTCATCGAGCGGCTCGGCGCGATCGCCGGCCCGGAGACGATCTACACCTCCGGCGTGGGCCAGCACCAGATGTGGGCCGCGCAGTTCATCGGCTACGAGAACCCCAACACCTGGATCAACTCCGGCGGGCTGGGCACCATGGGCTTCTCCGTGCCCGCCGCCATGGGCGCCAAGGTCGGCATGCCCGGCTCGACCGTCTGGGCGATCGACGGCGACGGCTGCTTCCAGATGACCAACCAGGAGCTCGCGACCTGCACGATCAACGACATCCCGATCAAGGTCGCGATCATCAACAACGAGTCTCTCGGCATGGTCCGGCAGTGGCAGACGCTCTTCTACAACGAGCGCTACTCCAACACCGACCTGCACTCCAAGCGGATCCCGGACTTCGTGAAGCTGGCCGACGCCTACGGTTGCGTGGGTCTCGCGTGCGAGAGCCCGGACGACGTCGACGCCACGATCAACAAGGCGATGGAGATCAACGACGTGCCCGTCGTGGTCGACTTCCGGGTGCACCGCGACGCGATGGTGTGGCCGATGGTCGCCGCCGGGACCAGCAACGACGACATCAAGTACGCCCGTGACCTCGCCCCGAGGTTCGAGGACGACGCAGACCTGGAGCTCCGCCCGTGAGTACCTCGACGAACACCAAGCACACGCTCTCGGTCCTGGTCGAGAACAAGCCCGGCGTGCTCGCCCGGATCGCCGGCCTCTTCAGCCGCCGGAGCTTCAACATCGACTCGCTCGCCGTGGGCCCGACCGAGCACCCGGAGATCTCCCGGATGACGATCGTGGTCGATGTGCAGGACACTCCGCTCGAGCAGGTCACCAAGCAGCTCAACAAGCTGGTCGAGGTGATCAAGATCGTCGAGCTCGACGGGTCCTCCTCGGTCAACCGCGAGCTGCTGCTGGTCAAGGTCAAGGCCGACGCCGAGAGCCGGGGTCAGGTGCTGGACGCCGTCCAGCTCTTCCGCGCCAAGGTCGTCGACATCGCCCCGGACGCCGTCACCATCCAGGCGGTCGGCAACGCCGACAAGCTGGGCGACCTCCTGCGCGTGCTCGAGCCCTTCGGGATCCGCGAGCTCGTGCAGTCCGGCATGGTCGCGATCGGTCGCGGCTCCCGCTCCATCTCCGAGCGCAACCTGCGCCCGGTGACCATCCCCGTCCCCCCAGCCGTCGGTGGTTGAGGCAGGCGTCCTGCGCCTGTCCCGACACCAAGCACGCACCACCCCAACCAGAAGGAGAAGCCCCAGTGGCTGAGATGTTCTACGACGACGACGCCGACCTGTCCCTGATCCAGGGCAAGAACGTCGCGGTCATCGGCTACGGCAGCCAGGGCCACGCCCACGCGCTGTCCCTGCGCGACTCGGGCGTCGACGTGCGCATCGGCCTGCAGCCGGGCTCCAAGAGCCGGGCGAAGGCGGAGGCCGAGGGCCTGCGCGTCCTCACCCCGGCCGAGGCCGCGGAGGAGGCCGACGTCATCGTCATCCTCGCTCCCGACCAGCACCAGCGGAAGCTGTACGCCGAGGAGATCGCGCCGCAGCTCGCTGCCGGCGACACCCTGGTCTTCGGTCACGGCTTCAATATCCGCTTCGGCTACATCACCCCGCCCGAGGGCGTCGACGTCTTCATGGTCGCGCCGAAGGGCCCCGGTCACCTGGTCCGTCGCGAGTACGTCGACGGGCGCGGCGTACCCGTCCTCGTCGCCGTCGAGAAGGACGCGTCGGGCAACGCCTGGCCGCTCGCGCTGTCGTACGCGAAGGCCATCGGCGGCCTGCGTGCCGGCGGCATCAAGACCACCTTCACCGAGGAGACCGAGACCGACCTGTTCGGTGAGCAGGCCGTCCTGTGCGGTGGCGCCTCGCAGCTGGTCATGTACGGCTTCGAGGTGCTCACCGAGGCCGGCTACCAGCCCGAGGTCGCGTACTTCGAGTGCCTGCACGAGCTCAAGCTGATCGTCGACCTGATGTACGAGGGCGGCATCGCCAAGCAGCGCTGGTCGGTCTCCGACACCGCCGAGTTCGGTGACTACGTCTCCGGCCCCCGAGTCATCACCCCGGACGTGAAGAAGAACATGGAGGACGTGCTCGCCGACATCAAGAACGGCAAGTTCGCCGAGCGCTTCATCTCCGACATGGACAACGGCTCGCCGGAGTTCACCGAGTTCCGCAAGAAGGGTGAGGCCCACCCCATCGAGCAGACCGGCCGCGAGCTGCGCAAGCTCATGGCCTGGGTGAAGAGCCACGACTCCGACTACGTCGAGGGCACCTCCGCCCGCTGACCCGAAGCCGAGTCGGCGCCAGTTTTCACCGCAAGGATGAAAACTGGCGCCGACTCGGCGCATGTCATGGCACCCAACCGCCGTCCGCAGCTCAGGCGGGCGCCGACCCTTCGGCGCCCGGCTGGCGCTGGAGGGCGAGCTGGAGCGCCACCTCGCTGCTCTCGAGGTGCTCGAGCCACGCGTCGCGCAGCGCCTCCGCCTTGCCCGCGCGGGCCAGGTCGAGCAGCGCCCGGTGCTCGTCGACCCGGGCCGCGGCGGTCTCCGGCGCGCGGTCGAGGTCGTCCGTCATCAGGTGCAGGTAGCGGCCGGCCGAGTGCCGGAGGATCTCCAGCACGCGGCGGTCGATCGCGCCGGTGACGTCGTCGAGAAGGGCGGCGTGGAAGGCGTGGTGGGCCGCGGAGACGGCCGACGGCTCGTGGGCGATATCGGCGTACTCGTCCAGCGCGGCCTCCGCCAGCTCGAGCCGCTCGGGGGTCATCGTGGCCATGGCGCGCATGACCAGGTCGACCTCGATCAGTCGGCGGAGTCGGTAGATGTGGGCGAGGTCGTCCGGACTGAGGGAGGCCACCACTGCCGAGCGACCGGGGCGCAGGCTGACCAGTCCTTCGCTCTCCAGGCGGCGCAGCGCCTCGCGGACGGGGATGTGGCTGACGTCGAACTGCTCGCACAGCTCGACGATCGACACCACGGCTCCGGGCCTGATGGCGCCGGTGAGGATCGCACGGTGCAGCTCGTCGGTGACGCGGTCGACCATCGACAGATGTGTGGTCGGACGGACCGGTGCTCCCGGGGGCGCGGTGCTGGCCATGCGGCTCTCCTACAGATGTCGACCGACCTGCTCCGGTCGGGGCAATCGTGGCATGACCGGACGGCGATCGGTCCCACTGGCTGACGGCGGCCACCCGATCGATGTCGCGGCTCACAGAAGATCCGACGCCGAGGCGGGGGCGTACTCCGCTCGTCGACGTGCCGGGCCGATAGGTTCATCCCGTGGCGCCCGACCCGAATCCCTCCAGCCACGCCGACCACACGGGTTGGTCGGACTCCTCGGCGCGGGCGGTGCTGCAGCTGATGGTCGAGTCGGTGGCCGAGCTGGTGGGGTTCGAGATCGCGACGATGTCGGTGTTGCTCGACGGTGACCTCGTGACCGTCGCCTACACGGGCCCGGAGGAGCACCGCGAGTACCTGATGAACGCCGTGGATCCCGTCTCGGTGCTCGACCCGGTGCTCGAGCGGGCGGAGAGCTGGGGTCGCTTCCGCTTCCTCGACGCCGACATCCACCAGATCGAGCTCGAGGGCAACTGGGTGATGCTGGCCCCGGACCGGATCGACGAGCCGGACTCCTGGCACCCCGAGAACGTGCTCATCGGGCTGCTCTCCGACGACGACGGCGAGCTGGTCGGGGTGCTGTCGGTCGACCGTCCGGTCTCCGGCCGGTGCCCTGGCCCGGCGCAGCGCCACCTGCTCGAGAAGTACGCCGCGCAGGCGGAGCGCGCCGTGCTGACGGCGTTCGAGCGCGAGGAGCTGGTGCGCCAGGTGGCCCGCGCCGAGTCCGCCCGGCGGCTGATCCGGTCGGCGGCGATGCCGGCCCAGGCCTCGTTGGAGGCCGTGCTGGTGCACACCAACGGTCCGTTGCTCGAGGGCTTCGAGGCCAGTGGGCTGTGGGTGGAGGTCTTCGACGCCGACGGCGGCAGCTGGGGCTACGCCCGAGACCGCGCGGGGGAGGTGATGAAGATCGGTGACGACGTCGTCGATCTCGCGCGGGAGATCGCCCCGCGGCTCTGGGCCGCGCAGAGCGTCTTCGTGCTCGGGGACGACGCGACACCCGATCCGCGGCCGGGGCTGACCGCGGACCTGGTGGACGAGGCGCTCGTCCACGCGGCGGACATGGATCTCGACCGGGCACTCGCCGTACCTCTCGGTGCCGGCACGGAGTGCCTCGGGCTGCTGGTGCTGACGCGCAACTTCGCCAGCCCCGCCTGGTCGTTGGTCGAGCAGGCCTCGGCGCTCGAGATCGGGCACGACGTCGGGGCCGCGATGCTGATGGCTCGGTCGCTCGAGCGGGAGCGGGCGCTGGTGCGCGAGCTGCAGGAGCTCGACGACTACCGCAGCCAGCTCTTCGCCACGTTGTCGCACGAGCTGCGTACGCCGCTCACGGTGATCTCCGGCAACCTCGAGATCGTCGGCGGCCTGGGCCTCGATGACCGGGCGACGGGCTTCCTGGACGCGATGGGTCGCGGCGCGGACCGGATGCAGAAGGTCGTCGACGACCTGATGCTGCTGGCCCGGGTGAGCCATCCGCGGCACCCGCTGGCCCGGGTCCCGATCGACCTGCGCCGCGTGACGGAGGACGTCGTCGACCTGCTCGACTCCACGGCGTCCTCGAAGGGACTCACGCTTGACGTCCACCTCGACGACGCCTCGCTGCTGGTGCCCGGTGACCCCACCGAGCTCGACCAGCTGATCGGGAACCTCGTCAGCAACGCGCTGAAGTACACCCCGTCCGGCGGTCTGGTCTCCGTGTCCCTCCGGCGACGTGCCGCGGAGGTGGTGATCGAGGTCGCTGACGACGGCCTGGGCATCTCGGAGGAGGACCAGGCCCGGATCTTCCGCGCCTTCTATCGCACCGAGAACCCCGAAGCCCTCCACGAGCCCGGCACCGGCCTCGGGTTGGCCATCGTCGCGACCGTCGTCGAGCGACACGGCGGTCAGGTCGAGGTCGCCTCCCGCCTCGGTGAGGGCACCACCTTCACCGTCACCCTCCCGGCCGCGTCCGTGCCCTGACGGCCGGCGGCCGTTGAGGCGCGTCAGCCCCCGATCCGGTGTGCCTGGGGAGCGCGCGAGCGCCGTCTCTAGCCGCCGCACTCCCGGTGGTTGAGGACGCGCGCCAGCGCCGTCTCGAAACCCCCGCACTCCCGGTGGTTGAGGAGGCGCGCCAGCGCCGTCTCGAAACCCCCGCAGCGTAGGCAGGGCAACGTGCGCGCAAGTTGTCGGCCTTGTCGGCCTATTGGCGTCGGGTGAAGGTGACCTTGCCGTTGGGTTGCTTTGCCATCTCGTACGTCGGGTCGTGGGCTCGGGCGTGGTGTCTCGGGCAGAGAAGGCCGGCGTTGTGGAGGTCGGACGGGCCGCCGTCGGTCCATCTGGTCCAGTGGTGGGCGTGGCACATCCACGGCGGCCAGTCACACCCCTCAGCCACGCAGCCGCCGTCCCGAAGACTCAGGGCGGTGAGCTGGGCCTTGGTGAAGAACCTGCGTGCCCTGCCGACGTCGAGGACCTGCGAGTCGTCGCCGAGGACGACGGGGATGATCTTCGCGGTGCACGCAAGCCTTCTGGCTGCGGCTGGGCTGATCCGCTCACCGGTGTCGAGGACCCCGGCCTTCTCGAGCCGGCCGAGGAGGGTGTCGTGATCGATGGTGACCACGATGGTCGCGTCCCTGCCGCCTACCTGGGGCAGATCCTTCGCGGAGATTCTCTCGATGAGCTCGCAGAACGCTCGGCCCATCCGCTCGGGTCCGGGTCTGCGTTCGACGCCGGGTCCGTGGGTGGCGGCGAGGTGCTTGGGTGCGGCGAGCGCGAGGAGCATCTTCTTCAGCTCTGCTGCCTGCAGGGCCGGGAGGGTGAAGCGTCCGTGGACCTTGCCGTGCCCGTCGTCGCTCATCGTGAGCCGGCATGCCTGTGTTGCTTTGGTCTCTTCTCGTTCGAGGAGGTCGGACTCGTGCTGGTCGGCGAGGTCGGGTGCGATGACCTCCAGGAGTCGGCGCCCGAGGATGGTGAGGCGCTTCGCGTCGTGCTCTCCCGCGGCGGTGACGAGGTGCTCCTCGGCCTTGATCAGCAGCTCCGGGTCCAGACCGGCCGGGAGCGCCTTGATCGACCGGATGATCACGTCGGCCTGCTCGGGCCGCAGGTCGCCGCGTGCCAGTGAGGTCCGGACCCGGTCGTAGGTACCGAGGTCGTAGCCGCGGCGCACGGTCCGGTACGCCGCTGACCTGGTCTCCCGGGTCTGATGGGCATACCAGTTCGACGTGCTCGTCGCGCCCACGTCGGTGCCCACCTCGACCTCATCGGCATGCGCGGCGACCCGGGTCTTGAGCTCGACGACCTGGGCTTCCAGTCGCGTGAGCTCGACTAGCGTTGACGCCGCCTCGGGCGCACTCATCGACCACACCGATGCCTCCACCAGAGCGTCGGCAACAGCACGCATCTGCGCGGTCGCTTGCGCCACCTGGTGGTGGGGTGTGGTGGTCGTGGTCATGGTTCTAGCCAAGCACTGACCACCGACAGTGAGAGGCCCAGAACCCCTGTTTTCACAGGGTTCTGGGTCACGAAGAGGTCACGATCAGTGGGGTTCTTCCACACCCGGAGCGACGGCCTGTGGAGGGCATCCATCAGCCGCGAGCGACGTGTTCTGGGTGGTGGTTTCGAGGCTCGGGCCTGGCGGCCCTCGCACCTCAACCACCGGTGGGCCGGTCGGCGACCGCAAGCCACGGGCCGCCGTACACGCGTAGCTGCCCTGTCGGCGGCCCGCCCGAGCGGACCTGGATGCCGTGCTCGTTGCCCTGGTTTTCCTGCGGGGGTTTCGAGGCTCGGCGCTGGCGCGCCTCGCACCTCAACCACCGGGAGCCATTGCGCTGTCTTTGCTGCGGGGGTTTCGAGGCTCGGGCCTGGCGGCCCTCGCACCTCAACCACCGGACGCCTCGCGGCTCGCGCCTCGTGCCGGCGGCGGTCTACGGGGTGACGACGAAGAACTGCGGCTTGTACTGGTCAGCGTCCTTGTTGATGGCCGCGGTGCTGGTCGAGTTCAGGTTGCGGCTGATGTGGCCGAGGTAGCCGCCCCGGACGGGGAGCTCGGGGTGACCGAGCGGGTTGTACTGCAGCACCGTGCTCGTCGAGGGGGCCGAGTTGTTGACCGTGGTCGACGAGAAGGGGCCGACCGGGCTCGAGGCGCGCACCTTGACGACGTCGGCGCCGTACACGTCGCCGGCCTTGGTGACGAACTCGTAGCCCGAGCTCGTGCGCGATGCGCTGAACGACGTCGACCAGCTGTCGTGGGCGGCGGAGACCACGGGCCGGGCCGCGGCAGGTCGTCGGGCGGCCCACGAGCTGCCGGTCCAGTACTGCCAGGCCGACGGCCTCGCCAGGCGGCCGTGCGGCACCCGGGCGACGTAGACGGCCTTGCCGAGGTAGTGAGCGGTCCACCTGGTGCCGTAGACGTAGTGGTAGCGCGCATCGCTGGTGAGGCTGACACCCCACAGGATGCCGGCGGTGCCGGACCTGGAGGCGGGGGTGCCGGCCATCCGCTGGTACGTCGGGACCTCCGCGCGCGTCTTCGGCAGGGAGAAGACGGCCGCGTCGACGCCGACGGTCCTGAAGCCGAACGCGCCGGGCCCGGCTGCCTGGGTGGCCCGGATCGCGAAGATCACGAGCTTGCCACCGTCGATGACGCCCTGCTGCGGCCAGTACCACGACGTTGGGGTCGGCTCGGGGATCACCGAACCGCCACGGCGTCCGGTGACCCCGGTCAGGCAGCCGCGATCCTGGATGACCAGCGAGCTGTGGATCATGCGGGTGTTCGCAGCCCGCCGCCCCGACGAGGTCTGCCGCCCGAGAAGGGTGTCTGCGAACAGCCACACCACCCGTCCGTCAGGCAGTGGGACGGTGCTGCCCTGGTCGCCGCCGGACCAGGTCCAGTCGTTCTTGGCGTCGAACATCCGCTGGTAGCCGGCCGCGGTGGTGGGCGCCGGGTCGGTGCAGCGCGACGTACGAGCCGCGACAGCCTGCCGGGCCGGCGACTCGGCGACGCCGGACAACGATGCGGGGACGACGGGTACGGCGTTCACCGGAGCGACCGTCACGCCGAGCAGGGCCGCGGCCGCGATGGCGCGCAGGACCGCGCGACCACCGACGCGGTTCGCGTACGGCGCTCGGCGACGCTGGCTCTGACTCCCGTACGGCACACGATCCAGATCGTGTGGTGGTGACGAGACTTGAGCGGAACCCGGCCGATGGGACGAGAGTCACCCGGGGCGGCCGGCAGGAACAATCCGCGCCCCGGACGGCGTTGGCACCCACGTGAAGATCGAGATCTGGAGCGACGTCGTCTGCCCGTGGTGCTTCGTCGGCAAGCGCCGTCTGGAGACCGCGCTGTCCACGTTCGAGCACGCGGACGACGTCGAGGTCGTCTACCGCTCCTTCGAGCTGGACCCGAGCGCCCCCCACCACGGCCACGAGCTGAGCACCGGCGTGATCGCGCGCAAGTACGGGCGCCCCGAGGCCGAGATGCGCCAGATGCAGCAGCAGCTGATCGACGTCGCCGCCGAGGAGGGCCTCGCGATGCGGCTCTTCGACACCGTGCACACCAACACCATCGACGCCCACCGCCTCCTGCACCTCGCGCTCCGGACCGGGGGACCCGCGCTCCAGCGCCAGCTCAAGGAGGCGCTGCTCTCGGCGTACTTCGAGAGCGCCGCCGACGTCGGCGACCACGACGTCCTCGCCGCGAGCGCCGTCAGCGTCGGGCTCGAGGAGGCGCGCGTCCGCGAGGTCCTCGCGAGCGACGAGTACGCCGACGCCGTCGCGGCCGACATCGCCCAGGCCCGGGCGTACGGCGCGACCGGCGTGCCGTTCTTCGTCGTCGACCAGGCGTACGGCGTCTCCGGCGCGCAGCCGGCCGAGGTTTTCAGCCAGGTCCTCGACCAGGCGTGGGCCGCGTCGCACCCGACGCTGCAGATGGCCGGCGGCGACGCCGACGCCTGCGGGCCCGACGGGTGTGCGATCTGATCGCGTGATCCGTGCCACCTATGGTTAGGCAAACCTAAGATGCAGGCGTACGATCGCGAACTGTGCTCGCGAACTATCTGATCGGCCTCCGTGAAGGCCTCGAGGCGTCGCTCGTCGTGAGCATCCTCGTGGCCTACCTGGTCAAGACCGGTCGCCGCCACCTGCTGCCGCGGATCTGGCTCGGCGTCGCGATCGCCGTGCTGGTCTCCCTGGCCTTCGGCTTCGCGCTCTTCTACGGCCCGCGCGGCCTGACGTTCAAGGCGCAGGAGGCCATCGGCGGGATCCTGTCCATCGTCGCGGTCGTCTTCGTGACCTGGATGATCTTCTGGATGGCCCGCGCCGCCCGGAGCATCAGCGGCGAGCTCCGCGGCCAGATCGACGACGCCGCCGACGGCAACTGGTTCGCGCTGGCGCTCGTCGCCATGCTCGCCGTGGGCCGTGAGGGCCTCGAGACCGCGCTGTTCATCTGGTCCACGACCGAGGCCGCGACCCGCGACACCGACGCGTCGTGGCAGCCGCTGGTCGGCGCCGCCCTCGGCATCGCGACGGCGGTCGTGCTCGGCTACCTCATCTACCGCGGCGCGATCTCGATCAACCTGAGCACGTTCTTCGCCTGGACCGGTGGCTTCCTCATCATCGTCGCCGCCGGCGTGCTGTCGTACGGCGTCCACGACCTGCAGGAGGCTGGCATCCTGCCCGGGCTCAACAACCTGGCGTGGGACGTGTCCGACACGATCGACCCGACCAGCTGGTACGCCACGATCCTCAAGGGCGTCTTCAACTTCTCCCCGGCCACGACGTGGCTCGAGGCCGTCGTCTGGGTGCTGTACGTCGTCCCCACCATGACGATCTTCATCCTCACCCTGCGCCGCCGTGCCGCTCCCGCCGCACCGGCGCAGCAGTCCACCCCTGTCAGCCACTGACCGCCCGAAGGAAAACCGACACCGATGCGCAAGCCCCTGATCGTGGCAGCCCTGCTGGCCACCACTCCGTTCTTCGCCGCGTGCACCGAGAACGCCAAGGACGACGGCGGCAAGTCCGGCGACGCCCGCACGGTCTCGGTCACCTCGACCGACAAGGACTGCAAGGTCTCGTCCGCGAAGGTCCCCTCGGGCACCGTCACCTTCGACGTCACCAACGACGGATCGCAGGTCACCGAGTTCTACCTGCTCGGCGAGGACGGTCTCCGGATCGTCGCCGAGGTCGAGAACGTCGGCCCCCAGCTCTCGCGCCAGCTGGTCGTCAACGCTCCGGCCGGCACGTACTTCACCGCCTGCAAGCCGGGCATGAAGGGCGACGGCATCCGCGCCGACTTCACCGTCAGCAAGTCCGGTGACGAGCCGTCCGTCTCCGCCGACGACCAGCAGTTGGTCGACGCCGCGCTGACCAACTACGCGGCGTACGTCCAGGACCAGTCCGACCAGCTGGTGGCCAAGACCGAGGAGTTCGTCAAGCTCTACAAGGCCGGCGACGATGACGCGGCCCGCACCCTCTACCCCGAGGCGCGCACCCACTGGGAGCGCATCGAGACCGTCGCCGAGTCGTTCGGCGACCTCGACCCGAGGACCGACGCCCGCGAGGCCGACCTCGAGCCCGGCCAGAAGTGGACCGGCTGGCACCGGATCGAGAAGGACCTGTGGCCCGAGCTGGCGAAGGACTACACCCCGCTGACGCCGGCCGAGCGTGCGACGTACGCCGATGACCTGATGAAGAACATCACCACCCTCGACGAGCGTGTCCAGGGCCTCGACTACACCGTCGACCAGATCGCGAACGGCTCGCGCGGCCTGCTCGAGGAGGTCGCCGCCGGCAAGGTCACCGGCGAGGAGGAGTTCTGGTCGCACACCGACCTGTGGGACTTCCAGGCCAACGTCGACGGCGCCCGGGTCGGCTTCGAGGGTCTCAAGCCGATCGTCGAGCAGTCCAACCCCGAGCTCGCCACGACGCTCACCGACCGGTTCGCCGACCTGCAGAAGCTGCTCGACGCGCAGAAGACCGACACCGGCTTCACCTTCTACGACGACCTGACCCAGGACGAGATCAAGGCACTCGTCAACGCGGTCAACGCGCTCTCGGAGCCGTTGTCCCAGCTCACGGCGGCGGTGCTGTCCTGAACGGGGTCTCTCGACGCGGACTGGTCGGAGGCGGCGTCGCCGCCGTCGGCCTGACGGCCGGCGCGTTCGCGGCGGGTCGCGCGAGTGCGGCTGACGGCGGCGGGTCGAGCGCCGACCCGGGCGACGCGTACGCCTTCCGCGGCGAGCACCAAGCCGGCATCACCACGCCGGCTCAGGACCGGCTGCACTTCGCCGCCTTCGACGTGACCACCGGATCCCGGGCGCAGCTGATCGCCCTGCTGAAGGCGTGGACCGAGGCGGCCGACCGGATGACCCGCGGCCTGCCGGCCGGAGAGGTCGGCCCGACCCAGGGCTCCACCAACCTGCCGCCGGACGACACCGGAGAGGCGATCGGCCTGAGCGCCGGTGGCCTGACGATCACCTTCGGCTTCGGCCCGTCGCTCTTCCGCGACGCCGACGGCAAGGACCGCTTCGCGCTCGCGGACCGCCAGCCCGCCGCCCTGCGCACCCTGCCGCACTTCCCGGCCGACGTGCTCGACCCCGAGAAGTCGTACGGCGACCTCTGCGTCCAGGCGTGCGCCGACGATCCGCAGGTCGCGGTGCACGCGATCCGCAACCTCGCGCGGATCGGCTTCGGCACGGTCGCAGTGCGCTGGTCGCAGCTCGGCTTCGGGCGTACGTCGACCACCTCGACCGCCCAGTCCACGCCACGCAACCTCTTCGGCTTCAAGGACGGCACCGCCAACATCAAGTCCGAGGAGACCAAGGACGTCGAGAAGCACGTCTGGGTCGCCCCCGGTGCCGACGCCAAGGCCGAGTGGCTGGCCGGCGGCTCCTACCTGGTCGCGCGTCGCTTCAACATGCACATCGAGATCTGGGACCGGCAGACGCTCGGTGACCAGGAGGACTTCGTCGGCCGCACCAAGGCCAGTGGTGCGCCGCTCTCGGGCGGCACCGAGTTCACCGAGCCGAACTTCTCGATGCCCGGCAGCGACGGGCCGGTGATCGCGAAGGACGCGCACGTCCGGCTCGTGCACCCGGACTTCAACAACGGCGCGCGGATGCTGCGACGCGGCTACAACTTCGTCGACGGCTCCAACCCCATCGGCGGCCTCGACGCCGGACTGTTCTTCATCGCCTACGTCACCGACCCGGACACCCACTTCATCCCGATCCAGAACGCGATGGCGAAGTCCGACGCGCTGATGGAGTACGTCAAGGTGACCGGCTCCGCCCTCTTCGCCGTACCCCCCGGCATCGGCCCCGGTGAGTACGTCGGCCAGTCCCTCTTCACCTGACCCCCGGTGGTTGAGGTGTGAGGGCCGCCAGGCCCGAGCCTCGAAACCGGTCTCCCCGGTGGTTGAGGTGCGAGGGCCGCTAGGCCCGAGCCTCGAAACCCCCGCAGCGTGGGCTGGGCGTCGTTCGCGCGTGGGCTGCGGGGGTCTCGACGTCGCTCAGGCGCCAGCGCGCCTTCGCTGCTCGACCACCGGCGACGTCGTACGGCGTACGGCGGTCGATGTCGCGCGTGGGTTGCGGGGGTCTCGACGACGCTCAGGCGCCAGGGCGCCTTCGCTGCTCGACCACCGGCGACGTACGGCGTCGCCGGTGGTTGAGGTGTGAGGGCCGCTAGGCCCGAGCCTCGAAACCTCCGCAGCGTGTGCAGGGCGTCGTTCGCGTCGGTCGCCGTCGCGCGTGGGCCGCGGGGGTCTCGACGACGCTCAGGCGCCAGCGCGCCTTCGCTGCTCGACCACCGGCGACGATGTACGGCGTACCCCGGTCGATGTCGCGGGTGGGCTGCGGGGGTCTCGACGACGCTCAGGCGCCAGCGCGCCTTCGCTGCTCGACCACCGGTGACGCCGTACGTCGTGTCCGGTGGTTGAGGTGTGAGGGCCGCTTGGCCCGAGCCTCGAAACCCCCGCAGCGTGGGCAGGGCGTCGTTCGCGGGT
>NZ_KK211171.1:0-122459 GCF_000620705.1 Nocardioides sp. URHA0020 | reverse complement strand
ACCCCCGCAGCGTGGGCAGGGCGTCGTTCGCGGGTGGGCTGTGGGGGTCTCGACGACGCTCAGGCGCCAGCGCGCCTTCGCTGCTCGACCACCGGGACGGCGTACCCCGGTCGATGTCGCGCTTGGGCTGCGGGGGTCTCGACGACGCTCAGGCGCTAGCGCGCCTTCGCTGTTCGACCACCGGGACGGCGCCGGTCGGTCTCCGCGCGCAGGGCGGCATCTTCCCAGCGGCTCCCCAGTGGGTTCCAAGCGTTGCGGTCGAGAGTGGGGTGACAACGACGAGAGGGAACCCGATGAGCGACCCGACCTGGCTGCCGGCCGACTGGCAGCACCCGACCCGCGTGGAGCTGTCCACCGGACACCACCTGCGCCCGATCCACGCCGACGACACGGCCCTGGACCTGCCCGCGGTGATGGGCTCGCGCGACCGGCTGTGGGGCATCTACGGGGAGGCCTGGGGCTGGCCGCCGCCGGCCATGACCGCCGAGCAGGACCGCGAGGACCTGCAGCACCACTGGGACGAGATCCAGGCCCACGAGTCCTTCAACTACGCGCTCTTCGACGCCGACGAGACCGAGCTCATCGGCTGCTGCTACATCGACCCGACCGACAAGGCCGGTGCCGACGCCGACATCTCGTGGTGGGTGCGCGACGAGTACGTCGGGACCGCGGTCGAGACCGCCCTGGACGCGTTCGTGCCCGGCTGGATCACCCGGGACTGGCCGTTCGAGAAGCCTCGGTACGTCGGGATAGCGATCAGCTGGTCCGAGTGGATGGCGATCCCGCGCCAGGGCTGAGGTCGATGACCCGCTCGATCCCGATGTCGTCGAGGAACGCCGGGTCGTGGCTGGCGACCACGAGCGCGCCGCGGTAGGACTCGAGCGCCGAGACGAGGGCGTCGTACGACGCGAAGTCGAGGTTGTTGGTCGGCTCGTCGAGCAGCAGCAGCTGCGGGGCCGGGTCGGCCAGCAGGAGTGCGGCGAGCGTCGCCCGGAAGCGCTCGCCACCGGAGAGGTCGCCGGCCGGACGGTCCGCGGCGGCGCCGCGGAAGAGGAACCGAGCGAGCTGCGACCGTACGACGTTGGGGTCCGCGCCCGGTGCACGGGCCGCCACGTTGGCGTAGACGCTCGCGTCGTCGTCGAGCACGTCGAGGCGCTGGGGCAGCAGCGCGACCGGCACCCGCGCCCGACCGGCGAGCCGGTGCAGCAGCGTCGTCTTGCCCGACCCGTTGGGGCCGACCAGGGCGATCCGGTCGGGACCGGAGACGGCGAGGTCGTCGCCCTCGAGCACGACTCGTCCGCGCGGCACCTCGGTGCCGGGCAGGTCGATCCGGATCTCGCGGTCCTCGCGCAGCCGTGACTCCGCGTCGCTCAGTCGCTCTCGCGCCCGCTCGAGGCGGGCCTCGTGGACGCCGCGCAGCCCGGCGGCGGAATTCTCCGCCCGGTTGCGCTTGTAGTGGATCTGCGCCTTGCCGAGCCCGGTGCTGGACTCGGCCTTGCGCGCCTGCCGGCGGCGCCCTGCCAGCTGCCGCTCGGCCTCGGCCCGGTCGTTGCGCTGGCGCCGTACGTCGGAGCGCGCGCTGCTCACCGCGTGCTCGGCGGCGTCCTGCTCGGCCTCCACCTGGGCGGCGTAGGACGAGTAGCCGCCGCCGTACCACCGCACCGTGCCGCCGCGGAGGTCGCCGATCCGGTCCATCCGCTCGAGCAGCTCGCGGTCGTGGCTGACGACCAGCAGGGAGCGGCTCCAACCGTCGACCAGGTCGTAGAGCCGGTGCCGGGCGTCGCCGTCGAGGTTGTTGGTGGGCTCGTCCAGCAGGAGGACGTCGGGACGTCGCAGCAGCAGTCGCGAGAGGCCGAGCTGGGTGACCTCGCCGCCCGACAGCTCGCCCAGCCGCCGGTCGAGGACGTCGGGAGGCAGGCCGAGACGACCGAGCTCGGCGACCGCGCGGTCCTCGACGTCCCAGTCGTCGCCGATCACGTCGTAGAGGTGGGCGTCGACGTCGCCACGCTCCACGGCGCGCACCGCTCGGCGTACCTCTCCGATGGCGAGGAAGTCGTCGACCGGCTGGTCGACGTCGAGGGTGAGGTCCTGGGGCAGGTAGCCGATCTCGCCGCTGGCGGTCAGGTGGCCGGCCGTGGGCGTCAGGAGGCCCGCGACGAGGCGCAGCAGCGTGGACTTGCCGGCGCCGTTGACGCCGACCAGCGCGGAGCGACCAGGAGGGACGAGAAGGTCCAGGTCCTGGAGGACCGGGGTGCCGTCGGGCCAGGCGAAGCCGAGGCGGGACGCACTGATGGCAGGGGTGGTTGCGGGCATGGCGGAGCTCTCGGTGAGTAGGGGACGGCACACTCACTCAGAGCTTCAATGCGACCTGCCGGGGAGGAGGGGATGTGGCCTCGCCAGGCTAGGCAGCCGCCGGCCCGGACGCCACCGGATATTCGGACGGCTGCGCGGTAGAGTCGGCCCACAGCACAGCGTCGTGCCATTCAACCCGCACCACCCGCGAGGACTAACGCTGTGAGCATGCCGCCCGTCGTACTCATCGCCGAGGAGCTGAGCCCCGCCACCGTCGAGGCGCTGGGCCCGGACTTCGACATCCGCCACTGCAACGGCGCTGACCGCGCCGAGCTGCTGACGGCGATCGGCGACGCGGACGCGCTGCTCGTCCGCTCGGCCACCAAGGTCGACGCCGAGGCGCTGGCCGCCGCGAAGCGGCTCAAGGTGGTCGCCCGGGCCGGCGTCGGGCTGGACAACGTCGACGTGCGCGCCGCGACCCAGGCCGGGGTCATGGTCGTCAACGCGCCGACGTCCAACATCGTCTCCGCGGCCGAGCTCGCCGTCGCGCTGATGCTCGCCGCCGCTCGCCACGTCTCGCCCGCGCACGCCGCGCTCAAGGCGGGGGAGTGGAAGCGCTCGCGCTACACCGGCATCGAGCTCTACGAGAAGACCGTCGGCATCGTGGGGCTGGGCCGGATCGGCGTCCTCGTCGCCCAGCGCCTCTCGGCCTTCGGCATGAGGGTCATCGCCTACGACCCCTACGTGCAGGCCGGCCGCGCCGCGCAGATGGGCGTGCGGCTGGTCGACCTCGACACCCTGCTGGCGGAGGCCGACTTCATGTCGGTGCACCTGCCCAAGACCCCCGAGACCCTCGGCCTGATCGGCGTCGAGCAGCTGGCGAAGGTCAAGCCGTCCCTGGTTCTCGTCAACGCCGCACGCGGCGGCATCGTCGACGAGCCGGCCCTGTACGCCGCGCTCAAGGAGGGCCGGGTCGCTGGCGCCGGGCTCGACGTCTTCACGTCCGAGCCGTGCACCGACAGCCCGCTCTTCGAGCTCGAGAACGTCGTCGCCACGCCCCACCTCGGTGCCTCCACCGACGAGGCCCAGGAGAAGGCCGGCATCGCGGTCGCACGCTCCGTGCGTCTCGCGCTCGCCGGAGAGCTGGTCCCCGACGCGGTCAACGTGCAGGGCGGCGTGATCGCCGAGGACGTGCGCCCCGGGATCCCGCTGAGCGAGAAGCTCGGCCGGGTCTTCACCGGGCTCGCCGGCGAGGTCGCCCAGCAGGTCGACGTCGAGGTGCGCGGCGAGATCACCGACTACGACGTCAAGGTGCTCGAGCTCGCGGCCCTCAAGGGCATCTTCGCCGACATCGTCGAGGAGCAGGTCTCCTACGTGAACGCCCCGCTCCTCGCCGCCGAGCGCGGCATGGCCGTCCGCCTGGTCATCGACCCCGAGAGCCCCGACCACCGCAACCTGATCACCATCCGCGGCACCCTCGCCGACGGCTCCCAGGTCTCGGTCAGCGGCACCCTGGTCGGCATCGGCCAGCGTGAGCGCCTGGTCGAGCTCAACGGGTACGCCGTCGACATCGAGCCCACCGAGCACCTCGCCTTCCTCACGTACGCCGACCGCCCCGGCATGGTCGGCACCGTCGGCGGCATCCTCGGCGAGGCCGGCATCAACATCGCCGGGATGCAGGTCTCGCGCGACGCCAAGGGCGGTCGGGCCCTGGTCGCGCTCTCGGTCGACTCCGTCATCCCCGCCGACGTCCTGGCCGATCTCCACCACGCCATGGACGCCGACTCGGTGCGCGCCGTCGACCTGGTCTGAGTCGACCGGGCCGGCCAGGAGCGCGGGCAGCGCTGGCGCCTAGCCCGCCGCCTTCTTGACCAGCTTGCGGATCAGCTTCTCCTCGGCCTGCCCGATCTCGAGCACGGCGTACGAGGTCACCCACATCGCGCCGTCGTCCAGCCGGGCAGCCTCCTCGAAGCCGAGGGAGGCGTAGCGGGACTTGAACTTCGACGCCGGCTTGAAGAAGACGACGACCTTGCCGTCACGGGCGTACGACGGGAAGCCGTACCAGGTCTTCGGGTCCAGCCCCGGGGCGACGTCGAGCACGATCCGGTGGATCGCCTCCGCGAGCCCGCGGTCGGGCTGCGGCAGGGCCGTGATGGCCTCGACGCACGCCTCGGCCTCGTCGGCCTTCTTGGCGCCGCCCTTCTTCTCCGCGCGCAGCTCGGCGGCGCGCTGCTTCATGGCGGCCAGCTCGTCCTCGGAGAAGCCGGAGTCGGATGTGGTGGTCGTGGTGTTGGTTGCCATGGCGTCACCCTAGGACCGTCTCGCGGGCGAGGCTTCTTGATTCCTGACCGCTTCGCGACGTGGCCGGCGTCGGCCGGAGTCCCTGACGCCAGGTCCGGGTCACCTGCCCTCAGGTCGCGCGCGCGGCGCCCGCCGCGATCAGGCCCTGGCCCGCCGTGTAGGTGGCCATGACGAGCGTCTCCAGGGCCGGTCGGGGCTCGGCGAGCAGGAACTTCTGGGTCGCGAGCACGCTGTCGGAGACGAGGAAGAGCGCGGTGCCGGCCTGCAGCGTCCTGCGTGCCCCCGGCGGCAGCGCGGGGTCGAGCATGCGCGAGCTCGCGAACATCGCGGACAGGATCGTCGCGTACGCCGCGACCGGGGCCCGCAGCGCCGGGTCCTGCCGAGCGGCCGCCGAGCTCATCAGCGGGGTGGCGGTCAGCCAGAGCCCGAGCGCCAGCCTGAGGCCCGCGGTGTCGTAGTCCTCGGTCTCGCCGCGCACGGAGAGGAACGCGGCGATGTAGGCGACGTGCGCCCCGAAGAAGGACCCGACGCCGATCAGGAACGACCGCTTGCTCGGGCCCAGCAGCGCCACGTCGCCGCCCCAGGAGAACGCCTGGGCCGATGCGGTGCCGGTGCGGAGCAGGCCGGTGTGACGGTGGGCCCGACTGCCCGGCGGGACCCGCAAAAAGGCCGTCGCCAACGCCGGCATCAGCGCCGGCTTGAGGGCGTACCGCAGCCGTCGGGCGGTGGTGCTGCTCCGCTTGCCGGCGGCCACGCTGTCAGCGACCGCGAGGGCGGCGAAGACGACGCTGGGGAGCAAGGTCCGGGCTGGAGGCATGCCCTCATCCTGGGTGCTGGCGCCGGCCGCCGCCAGAGCGTCGTGCTCGGCGGCGGGACTCCGTGGGTGGATCAGCGCCTGGTCTCGTAGTGGGCCAGGCTCACGCCGTCGGGGAAGGTCCTCGTCTCCACGAGGCGCAGGTCCACCCAGGCATCCAGGTCACTGAAGAACGGCGTGCCACCACCGACCAGCACGGGGTGCGTGACCACCTGGAACTCGTCGATCAGGCCGGCGCGCATCGCCGCGCCGGCGAGGACGGCGCCGGCGATCTCCATCGGGGCTCCGTCCTCGGCCTTGAGCCGGGCGATCTCGGCCACGGCATCGCCGGTGACCAGGCGCGCGTTGCCCTCGACCTCCTCGAGCGTCGTGGAGAAGACCACCTTCGGCGTCTCCTGCCAGATGCGGGCGAACTCGACCTCGACGGGAGACGCGTCCGGCTGCTGATCCGCGGTCGGCCAGTGCGCGCTCATCAGCTGCCACATCTTGCGGCCGTACAGCGAGAGGCCGATCCC
Organism: Nocardioides sp. URHA0020; assembly: GCF_000620705.1. Classification (GTDB taxonomy): domain Bacteria; phylum Actinomycetota; class Actinomycetes; order Propionibacteriales; family Nocardioidaceae; genus Nocardioides. The sequence continues at coordinate 116,537 of NZ_KK211171.1, read as the reverse complement.
GCGGGCGCGGTCGTTGAACCACTGGTGCAGCTCGACACTGGGCAGCCCCCAGCCGATGTCGTCGCCGCGCGCGGCGATGTAGCCGTCCAGGGTCACGCTCATCGAGTAGATCAGTCTGCTCACGGTGCCAGCCTCGCATCTGTCGGGTCGTTCGTCTGCGTACCGACCGCGACGACAGCAGAGACTCAGCGGTGCCCGTCGCCCGCAGGTCGGGTCAGGCGACCATCACGCGGGTGGTGCGGCCCGAGGAGACAGGACGCTCGCGTACGACGGACCAGGCGGCCGCGACCCGTCGTACGGCCTCCGTCAGCTCGTCGGCGGGGCGGGTCCACGGGATCCGCACGAAGCGGTCCAGGCCGCCCTCGGCGGCGAAGACCGGGCCGGGGGCGATGATCACCCCGCGGCGCTCGGCCTCGGTCGCGAGCGCGGTCCCGAAGGCACCGGGGAGCTGGCACCACAGCGCCAGGCCCCCGCTGGGGCGGTGGAAGTCCCAGTCGGGGAGCAGGTCCTCGACGGCGCCGATCAGGGCGTCGCGCTGCGAGCGCAGCCGCACCCGGTTGGCGGTCAGGATCTCGTCGGCGTCGCCCAGGAGCCGCGCGAGCACCAGCTGTTCGAGCACCGGAGCGCCGAGGTCCATGCTGACCCGCGCCTGGGTGAGCCGCTCCATCTGGCCCCGGGGTGCTCGGATCCACCCGAGCCGCAGGCCACCCCAGAAGGACTTGCTGGCGCTGCCGATCGTGATCGTCTCCGGTGCGTACGCCGCGAACGGCCGCGGCATCGGCTGTCCCTCGAGCGCCAGCGCCTGATGGGCCTCGTCGACCACGGCCACCGTGTGCGCGCGCCGCAGGACCTCGGCGTACGCCGCCCGCTGGTCGTCGCTCATCAGGTGGCCGGTCGGGTTCTGGAAGTCCGGGATCAGGTAGGCCAGCCGGGGCGACGTCTGGCGCACGGTCGCGGCCACCGCGTCGAGGTCCCAGCCCTCCGGGTCGACCGGGCTCGGCGTCAGCCGGGCGCCCGCGTGCCGGAGGGCGTCGGTCGCGTTGGGGTAGGTCGGCGTCTCCACCAGCACCCGGTCGCCGGGGCCGGTGAAGGCCTGCGCCACGATCGACGCGGCGGTGAGCGCCCCCGGCGTCACCATGATCTGGTCGGGCGGGGTCGGCAGGCCGCGCTCGTCGTACGACGCCGCGATCGCCGCCTGGAGGCTGGGCAGGCCGGCGGGGAAGTAGCCGTGACCCCCGAGGTACGCCGGGAGGTCGGCCGCGGCCTCGGCATAGGCGTGGGCGATGCCGGGTGGCGCCGACGGGGCTGCGCAGTTCAGGTCGATCGCGTCGCCGTCGCCCGGGCGGGGGAGCAGGGCCCGGTCGTGCGCGCGGCTCCGGCCGCCCGGCACCCGGGTGAACGTGCCCGACCCGCGGCGCGCCTCGGCGTACCCGGCCTCGCGCAGCGCGGCGTACGCCCGCGTCACCGTGGTGCGTGAGACGCCGAGGGCGCCGGTGAGCTCGCGCTCGCTGGGCAGCCGAGTCTCGACGGCGATCCGACCGTCGCCGATCAGCAGGGTCAGGGCGTCGGCGAGGCCGGCGTACGCGGGGGAGCGGTCGAAGTCGCCGACCAGGGTGGCCACCCGTCCGGCGCTGAGCAGGAGCGTCATGCAGGCCACTCTTCCATGATTGGCTATTGGAGAGAAGGCCAATCCTCGCGATCATGGACGCGTGACCATCATCGCCGCCGCGGGCAGCAGTGCCGCACCACGTCCCCTCGCCGACCTGGGGCCCCTCGCCCAGCTGCGCACCGGCCGCCTCGGGCGCCGGCTGCCGCAGCTCTACGTCGGCCTGGTGGCGTACGGCGTCTCGCTGGCGATGATGGTGCGCGGTGACCTCGGCCTCGCACCGTGGGACGTGCTGCACTCCGGACTGATCCGCTACGTCCCGATCACGCTCGGGCAGGCGGTCGTGGTGATGAGCTTCGTGGTGCTGGTCCTGTGGATCCCGCTGCGGGAGAAGCCGGGCATCGGCACGATCTCCAACGCCCTGGTCGTGGGCTTCTCGGCCGACGCCACCCTCGCGCTGCTCGACCGCCCGGATGCGATGGCGCTGCGGATCGCCCTGATGCTCGGCGGCGTCGCGCTGTGCGCCCTCGCGTCGGCGCTCTACATCGGCGCCCAGCTCGGGCGGGGTCCGCGAGACGGGCTGATGACCGGGATCGCGCGCCGCAGCGGCCGCTCGATCCGGCTGGTGCGCACCGGGATCGAGGTCACGGTCGTCGTGATCGGGCTGCTCCTCGGCGGGACCGTGGGCGTGGGCACCGTGCTCTACGCGCTCGCGATCGGTCCGTTGACGCAGCTCTGGCTGCCGGCCTGGACGATCCAGCCCCGGCCCGTGACCGACGGTGGTGCCGAGGCCCGTCGCGCGACCTGAGGCGTCCCGGGCACGAACGTGATGCCGTCGGACGTCTCAGGAGCGCCCGCGGCCGGGACGGATCTGCCACACTTCCGAGCACCACCGATCGGGAGGCACGGCATGACCGACAACCAGGGCGAGGCAGCCGTCGCACCACTGGCACCGCCAGAGGCGACGCTGACCCTGACGGCGCCCGAGGCGTCGCCGGCGATCACCACGACGCAGGCGCCGCGGATGGCCCCGCAGGTCTCGGCCGAGGCGCTGCCCGAGCTCGATGCCAAGGTGGACGGCTTCATGTCCGCGCTCAGCGCGACGGCGGTCAACAGCCCGGAGTTCGCGAAGCAGGCCGAGAGCGTGCGCACGATGGGTGACGCCGACATCCGCAAGGCCGCGGAGACCTCCAACCGGATGCTGGAGCAGCCGGTCCGCGCGCTCCAGGAGGGCGGCATCGCCCAGGGCTCGACGGTCGGCAAGACGCTCCTGGAGCTGCGCCGCACGGTCGAGGACCTCGACCCGAGCCAGGCCACCGGCACGCGCAAGTGGCTCGACCTGCTGCCCTTCGGCGACAAGGTCACCGACTACTTCCGCAAGTACCAGTCCGCGCAGAGCCAGCTCAACGGGATCCTGCACAGCCTGCGCAACGGGCAGGACGAGCTGACCAAGGACAACGTCTCCCTCAACCTCGAGAAGACGAACCTGTGGGCCTCGATGGGCCGGCTCAACCAGTACGTGTACGTCGCCGAGCGGCTCGACACCAAGCTGTCCGCGAAGATCGCCGAGCTCGAGCTCTCGGACCCCGACGCCGCCAAGGCGCTGTCGCAGGACGTGCTCTTCTACGTCCGCCAGAAGCACCAGGACCTGCTCACCCAGCTGGCCGTCTCGATCCAGTCCTACCTGGCGATCGACATCATCATCAAGAACAACATCGAGCTCATCAAGGGCGTCGACCGGGCGTCGACGACGACGATCTCCGCCCTGCGCACGGCGGTCATCGTGGCCCAGGCGCTGGGCAACCAGAAGCTGGTCCTGGACCAGATCACGGCGCTCAACACCACCACGTCCGGGATGATCCAGCGCACCTCCGAGATGCTCCGCGACAACTCCGCGGCCATCCAGGACCAGGCCGCGTCGTCGAGCATCGGGATCGAGCAGCTGCAGGCCGCCTTCGCCAACATCTACGCGACCATGGACTCCATCGACGAGTTCAAGCTCAAGGCACTGGACTCCATGTCGGCCACGATCGGCGTGCTCGAGACCGAGGTCGACAAGTCCAAGGCCTACCTCGACCGGGTGCAGGCCCACGACGCGCGCAACGCCGCCGGCGCCCTGGATCTCTCCGCGTTGCCGACCAGCTGAGCCGTGGGCCTGAAGTCATGGCTGGGTCGCCGTCGTGGTGAGGCCGAGGCGGCGGATCGGGCCATCCCGTCCCCGCCCACCGAGCAGGAGATCCTGGCCGCCCTCAACCGGGTGCACGCGATGCTCACCGAGGGCAACGCGCCGCCGGTCATCACCTCGCGGGTCGTCCGGATCGCCCGCACCATCCGGGACACGCTGCCGCAGCTGCGCCACCTCGGCGCCGGCACGATCGAGAGCTACTCGGTGATGGCGACGGCGACCGACTACCTGCCCGAGGCGGTCGGCGGCTACCTCCGGCTGCCCCGCGAGTGGGCCGACACCCGCCCGATCGACGGCTACAAGACCTCGCTGATGGTCCTGGTCGACCAGCTCGAGCTCCTCGCGTCCACGATGGACAAGATCCTCGACGCCGCCAACCGGGCGGACGCCCAGGCGCTGATCGCGCACGGCATGTTCCTGCAGGCCAAGTTCGGCACGCCCGACGGCCCGGACCTCACGTTGGGACCGCCGGCATGACCGACCCGCTCTCGCTCTCCGCGGCGCTGGCGGCCCTCGAGTCCGCCGCGAGCGCTGCCGGCATCGACCCGGCCGAGGCGCGCACCGAGGGTGAGCGCCTCGCCGCCACCGTCGCGGAGCCGGCCCGCGGCGCGTACGTCGACTGGTCGGAGCAGACCGGAGGCGGTCGCTCCGCCGAGGACTTCATGGATGCCGCGTCGCGCGGGCGCCGCTACCGCTCCGCACCGACGCCGACCATGAGCAGCCTCGCGCTGGCCTGCTCGGCCCACGCGCCGGCGTACGCACGCGCCCTCGCCGACGTCGCCCTCGCGGGGAGCATGCTGGGCGAGGCCACCGCGCGCACGGTCGGCAACGCAGCGACGGCAGCCGCGGCCCAGCTGGTCGAGGCGCCCACCGCGCCGGTCGCCTTCCCCGGCCTCACGACCGGTGCGTCGACGCCCTCGCCGCCGCCCGTCGACCCGACGCGAGCCGCTCCCGCAGCCCCGGCCGAGACGCCCCGGCCGGCCGAGGCGGCCGATCCGGAGCCCGAGCCGAAGTCGGTCGAGGAGCTGCTCGCCGAGCTCGACGCCCTCGTCGGGCTGACCGAGGTGAAGGCCGAGATCCACCGCCAGGCCGCGGTCCTGCGCGTCGAGGGGCTGCGGGCCGAGGCCGGGCTCAAGGCGCCCACGATCACGCGGCACATGATCTTCAACGGCAACCCGGGCACCGGCAAGACCACGGTCGCCCGCCTCGTCGCCGGCATCTACCGGGCGCTCGGGCTGCTCTCGAAGGGCCAGCTGGTCGAGGTCGACCGGTCCGAGCTGGTGGCCGGCTTCCTGGGCCAGACCGCCATGAAGACCGCCGAGGTGGTGAAGTCCGCCGAGGGCGGGGTGCTCTTCATCGACGAGGCCTACTCGCTCTCCGGCGACCAGTACGGCACCGAGGCCATCGACACGCTGGTGAAGGAGATGGAGGACAAGCGCGACGACCTGGTCGTCATCGTCGCCGGCTACCCCCTCCCGATGGCGGTCTTCATCGCGCAGAACCCCGGTCTCGAGAGCCGCTTCCGCACCACCATCGACTTCGCCGACTACACCGACGACGAGCTGGCCTCGATCTTCGCGGTGATGGCCGGCGCCGCGGAGTACGACGCCGACGATGCCGTCGTCGCCCGGCTGCGCGAGATCCTCGGAACCGTGCGCCGCGGTCCGACCTTCGGCAATGCTCGCTACGTGCGCAACATCCTCGAGGCCGCGATCGGCCGCCACGCCTGGCGGCTGCGCGACATCGAGGCGCCGACGGTCGAGCAGCTGCGCACGATCGTGGTCGACGACCTGGACCCCGTGGTGGCCGACGGCCCGACGGACGCCGTCGAGTGGGAGACCCCGGCCGACCCGGCCGCTGACGAGGAGACGCCATGACCCAGACCCAGGCGCCACCAGCGGCCGCGACCGCGACCGCCGCCCCGGCGACCCCGCCGACCCCGGCCGCGTCGGCCGCGTCGGCCCGCCGCGACCGCACCGAGGACGTGCCTCGGCTGCTGAGCCGCTGGCAGGTCGTCGCCGTGCTCGCCTGCCTGCTCTTCGCCGCGCTGACCGCCGGCCTCCAGGCGCTCTCGTGGAGTGCCAACCGGGCCGCCGCCGACAACACCGAGCAGCTGGTCCGGGTGCAGAACATCCAGTCCACGCTCTTCCGCGCCGACGCCCTCGCCACGACCGCGTTCCTCACCGGCGGGCTGGAGCCACCGGAGCAGCGGGCGGCGTACGACGAGGCCATCGAGACCGTCACCCGCCAGATCACGGAGGCCGCCGAGGCGCAGCCGGCCGACCGCGCGGCGCTCGCCGACCTCAGCGCCGCGGTCACCGACTACAACTCGACGATCGCGCAGGCCCGGGCCAACAACCGCCAGGGCTTCCCGGTCGGCGCCGAATACCTGCGGACCGCCTCCACCGGGCTCCGCGACACCAGCGTCGAGGGCTCCGCCATCCCCCTCGTCCAGGCTCTCGTGGCCGCCAACGCGGAGCGCGCCGAGGACGAGCTCGGGGCCCAGCACCCGCTGCTGGTCCTGCTGCCGGGGCTGGTCGCGCTGGGGCTCCTCTTCTGGGTCAACCGCAACCTGGCCCGCCGCTTCCGGCGGCGGATCAACCTCGGGATCGCGGCCGCCTTCCTGACCGTCGCCGCCCTGACCCTCGTCGCCTTCGTGGTCGCCGCGATCCAGGCCGGCAACAACGCCGACCTGCGCGACGGCAGCTACGCGACGTCCTACCGCGAGTCCACGGCGCGGACCGCCGGCAACGACGCCAAGGCCAACGAGAGCCTCCGGCTGATCTCCCGCGGCTCGGGCCAGGTCTACGAGGACCGGTGGACAGCCGCGTCGGACGTCGTGCGCGCCAACGCCTCCGACGTGACCGAGGCGATGTGGGACGACTACGCGGGCGTCCACGACAAGATCGTCGAGCTCGACGACGGCGGCCGCTACGACGCGGCCGTCGAGCTCGCCACCACCCAGGAGGACGCCGGGTCGACGGCCAAGCTGAACGCCTTCGACGCGCGCTCGCAGAAGGTGGTCAGCGAGTCCGGGGCAGCGACCACCGACGCGCTGCGCAGCGGCAACACCGGCATCCTGGTGCTCGGGATCGTGACGCTGCTGCTCGGGATCGCCGCTGCGGGGATGTCCGTCTGGGGCATCGGGCTCCGACGGAGGGAGTACGCATGAGCGCCCGTCGTACGACGCTGCGGACCCTCGTGGCCGCTGCCGCACTGGTGGTGCTGGCCGGGTGCGGCTACTCGGCCACGCCGATCCCTAAGGCCGTCGTCCCGGAGCCGGCGGCCCCGGCCTCGAGCACGCCGTGCACCGACACCGGCGACCCGACCCGGTCCTACCAGCCGACCGCAGGCGGGGTGCCCGCCCCCGGCGACGTGCCGGCCGGCTCGACGATGGCCGAGATCCGCAAGCGCGGCTTCCTGGTCGCCGGCGTCTCGGGCGACAGCTACCTCCTCGCGTCCCGCAACCCCTTCTCCGGGGTCGTCGAGGGCTTCGACATCGACATGGTCGACCAGATCGCGGCCGCCATCTTCGGCACCGCGAAGGGGCACGTGCAGCTGCGGGTCATCGCGGCCTCGGACCGGATCCCGCTCCTGCAGTCGGGCGAGATCGACGTCGTCTCACGCAACATGACCATCAACTGCGCGCGCTGGGACCAGATCGCGTTCTCGGCGGAGTACTTCCACTCCGGCCAGAAGATCCTGGTGCAGAAGGGCTCCGGCATCACCCAGGTCGAGCAGCTCTCGGGCAAGCGCGTGTGCGCCCCGGCCGGCACCACCAGCCTCGACAACATCCAGGAGCTCGCGCCGGACGCGGTCCCGGTCACGGCCGGCAACCACACGGGCTGCCTGCTGAAGTTCCAGAACGGCGCGACCGACGCGATCACCGGTGACGACACGGTCCTGGCCGGACTCGTCGCCCAGGACCCGTACGCCGAGGTGGTGACGGGCAAGGCCCTGACCGACGAGCCGTACGGCATCGGGGTGAACGCCGACAACGTCGACCTGGTGCGCTTCATCAACGCCGTGCTCGAGCAGATGCGCGCGGACGGGTCGTGGCAGGCGTCGTACGAGAAGTGGCTGAAGCCCTCGCTGAAGTTGGACGCTCAGCAGCCGACGCCGGTCTACGGTCGATGAGCTGCCGATGACCACCGCTCCCGTCGCACCCGGCGCGATCGGCTCCGCACCGGAGCCGGCCGTGCTGCAGGGCTACCTGAGCGACCTCGACGACTGGGTGCGGGCCCGGCGCGCGGAGCTCGACGAGGTGGACGGCGCCGCGCTCGCCGCCCAGCGCGGTGCCGACATCGCCTCCGACATGATGCTGTCGCTCGCCCTGTGGAAGGCGGTCTCCGACCGCTGGCAGCTGATGTGGGCGACGTGGGACGGCGGCCGCGTGGGAGTCACCGAGCGCACCCAGATCACCACCCTGATCTGGGGTCGCCTCGACGGCACCCTCGACACCCAGGACCTCGGGGCGCTGGCCGTCTCGCTGCCCGAGGCCTGCCGGCTCTCCGACGCGCTGGCCGGCCAGCTGCGCACGACGCTCGCGCTGATGCCCGGCGCCGACGCCGCCGCCGCCCGGATCAAGGACCTGCGGGCCCAGCTCGAACGGGTCCGCGACCAGGTGGGTCTCGAGCCCGCGCTCGCGCGCGACGCCGCCGTCGACCGGCTCGCGGCGCTGCTGCACCGGCTGGCCGACGTGACCGAGCGAGCCCAGCGCGGTGCCGACGTGGGCGGCCTGCTGCCGGCGCTGGAGAGCGACGCGTCCACCTTCGAGCGTGACCTCATCGTGGGCAACGCCCGCCGCCGCGACGCCCGCGACCAGCTCGTGTCGGCCCGCGAGCTGCGCGCCGACCTCGTGGCACGGGCCGAGGCGCTGCGGCTGCTCGCGGCGAACTGCGTCCGGATGGTCGAGCCGTCGCCGCGGTACGCCGTACCGGACGTCGAGGCGCTGGGCCCGATCCCGAACACGCCCGAGCGGCTCGGTCCCTACCTCGAGCGGTTGGACCGGGTGTCGCAGGCGCTGACCCTCGCGCAGCAGAGGTACGCCGACGCGCTGGCCGAGCGCACGCAGCTGCTGGACCTCCTCGAGGCCTACGTGGCCAAGGCCAGGTCGCTGGGCCTGGCGGATCGCCCGGACCTGGCCGACAGCGAGTGCCGCGCCCGTGAGGTCCTCGCCCGCGAACCCGCCCCGATGGCCGTCTGCCGCCAGCTCGTCGGCACCTACCAGACCTGGGTCGACCACTCCAAGGAGTCCGCATGAAGTGCACCCAGCCCGGCTGCAGCGGCACGATCGCCGACGGCTACTGCGACGTCTGCGGCATGGCCGCCGCACCCGCACCCGCACCCGCAGCCGCCGCCGCGACCCCGGCGTCGACCGCCGGCACGACCCCGCCCGCGGACGGCACGCCGTGCACCCAGCCCGGCTGCACCGGCTCGATCCTCGACGGCTACTGCGACGTGTGCGGCTCGCCCGCCGTGAGCGTCGCGCACGAGGCGCAGCCGCTGTCGGGCGGGGACGCCTCCGTCGCCACCTCGGCCAGCAAGGTGCAGTCCGCCGCCATCGGCTCGCGGCTCGCGCAGTCGTCCGGCACGACCTCCACGCGGCGTACCCGCTCGGGCTCGCAGCGGGTCCGCGCCGCCCGCCTCGGCGCCGGGCTGACCGTGGTGCCGCCGGCCCCCGCGGTCGACGCCAGCAAGGCGATCAACCCGCACCCGGAGGTCCCGGAGGACAAGCGGACCTGCTCGAAGTGCGGCAACGCGATCGGTCGCAGCATCGAGGGCAAGCCCGGTCGCACCGAGGGCTTCTGCCCCCAGTGCGGCCAGGAGTTCTCGTTCACGCCCAAGCTGCAGCCCGGCGACGTCGTCGGCGGTCAGTACGAGGTGGTCGGCGCGATCGCGCACGGCGGCCTCGGCTGGATCTACCTCGCCAAGGACCGCAACGTCTCCAACCGCTGGGTGGTGCTCAAGGGCCTGCTCAACTCCGGTGACCCCGACGCGCTCGCCGCGGCCATCGCCGAGCAGCAGTTCCTCGCCCAGGTTGAGCACCCGCTAATCGTCGAGATCTACAACTTCGTGACCCACGAGGGCGCCGGCTACATCGTGATGGAGTACGTCGGCGGCAAGTCGCTCAAGCAGATCCTGAAGCAGCGGATGAGCGACAACAACGGCACGTACGACGCGCTCCCGGTCGACCAGGCGCTCGCCTTCGTCCTCGAGGTGCTGCCCGCCTTCCAGTACCTCCACGACCTCGGCCTCGTCTACTGCGACTTCAAGCCCGACAACCTGATCCAGGTCGGTGACGCGATCAAACTGATCGACCTCGGCGGCGTACGACGCATCGACGACCAGGACTCCGCGATCTACGGCACCGTCGGCTACCAGGCGCCCGAGGTCGCCGAGGTCGGCCCGAGCGTGGCCAGCGACATCTACACGATCGGGCGCACCCTGGTCGTGCTCTGCATGGAGTTCCGCGGCTACCAGGGGACCTACCTCCACACGCTGCCGCCGCCGGAGTCGACGCCGCTCTTCGCCCAGCACGACTCGCTCTACCACCTGATCGCGAAGTGCTGCGCCGCCGATCCGGCCGACCGGTTCGCCTCGGCCGACGAGCTGCGCGGCCAGCTGCTCGGCGTCCTGCGCGAGGTCGTCGCCGCCCGGACGTCCGGCACCGCCCTCACCTCGGCCGCGTCGGTGCTCTTCGAGGCTCCGGCCGCGTCGGCCTCGGTCCTGTCGTGGACCGAGCTGCCGGGGCTGCGGCCCGACACCACCGACGACCAGCACGCGTGGCTGTCCAGCGTCGGCAGCGACGACCCGGCCCAGCGCCTGAAGGACCTGGAGGGGGCGCCCGAGTCCACGGCCGAGGTGCTGCTCGCCCGGGCCCACGCCGCGCTCGAGCTGCTGGACCCGACGCACGCCCACGCGTACGCCGACGAGCTGCTGGCCCAGGACCCGTGGGACTGGCGCGCGCTGTGGATCGACGGGCTCGCGGCGATGCAGGAGCAGGACTGGCCCGCCGCCCAGTCGGCGTTCAACGCCGTCTACCAGCAGGTGCCCGGCGAGCTCGCGCCCAAGCTGGCGCTCGCGATCGCCTGCGAGAAGGGCGGCCTGCCCGACGTCGCCGAGGGCCTCTACCTCACCTGCGCGGCCACGGACGCGACGTACGTCGCTCCCTCGGCCTTCGGGCTGTCCCGGGTGCGCGCCGACCGCAGGGACACCCCGGGTGCGGTCGCGGCCCTCGACCAGGTGCCCTCGACCAGCCGCGGCTACCCGGAGAGCCGGCAGCTGCGGGCCGAGGTGCTGCTCGCCGGCGGCGGCAGCGACCTGGCCGTGCTCGACCAGGCGATGCGCAGCATCGAGTCGGTCTCGATGGACGGCACGGCGCGCCAGCGCTACACGGTGCGGATCCTCTCGCAGGCGCTCGACGTCGTGACCGCCGGCAACGCGGCCGCCCTGGGTGCCGCCTCCAGCCGACCGGCGCCTACGGTGGGCAGCCACGAGGCGACCGAGGACGGTCTGCGCGACGGGCTCGAGAAGGCCTACCGTGCGCTGGCCCGTGACGCCCCGCTCCTCGAGGACCGGGTCGGGCTCGTCAACAAGGCCAACGAAGTGCGGAGCTGGACGCTGACATGAGCGAGACCCCGAGCCCGACGACCACGTGCCCGTCCTGCGGCGCCGCGGCACCGACGGGTGCGAAGTTCTGTGAGAGCTGCGGCACGCCCCTGGGTGGCGACGCCGGGCCGGTCGCCGCCGCGCCTGCGGCCACCGAGGCCAGCCCCATCGACGACCTCGGCAGCGGACCGATCAGCGCACCGACCCACCGCAACCTGGCCGCTCCGGCGGCCGACGCCGGCCCGCGGCCGTGCCTGGTCTGCCAGGGCACGGTCGGCGCCGACGGCTACTGCGAGACCTGCGGGGCCAAGGCGCCCACCGAGCGCGACCACTTCCGTGGGACGCCCGCCCCGTGGGTGGCCGGCGTCTGCGACCGGGGCATCGTGCACCACCGCAACGAGGACGCGATGGCGCTCCTGGCCTCCGACGCGCCGGGGGAGCGGGCGGTCCTCGTCGTCCTCGACGGGGTCTCGAACTCGATCGACTCCGACGTCGCCTCCCTGGCCGGCGCGAAGGCCGCGCTCGAGGCGCTGCGGGCGCCGTTCCCGCGCGGGATGGGTACGCCGGCCAGCCGGTCGAGCGCCGTCACCCAGGCCCTCGGGGCGGCCGCGGCCGCGGCCAACGCCGCCGTGGTCTCGGTGACCGACCCCGCCTCGACCAACCCCGCCTCGGCGACCTTCGTGGTCGTCGTCGTCGAGCAGGGACTGCTGGCGTACGCCAACATCGGCGACTCACGCGCCTACTGGCTGCCCGACGGCGGCCCGGCGGTCCAGCTGACCGTCGACGACTCGGCCGCGCAGCAGCAGATGGAGGCCGGCGTACCCCGCGAGGTCGCCGAGACCTCGCCCCAGGCGCACGCGATCACCAAGTGGCTCGGGCGCGACGCGCCCGACATCGCGCCACGCACCGGGCAGCTCGAGGTCGCCGGGCCCGGCTGGCTCCTGGTGTGCTCCGACGGCCTGTGGAACTACGCGTCCGAGCCTGAGGCCCTCGCCGCCCAGGTCGCCGCGGCGGGCACCGCCGTACCCCTCGATCTCGCCCTCGCCCTGATCGCGTTCGCCAACGCCCAGGGCGGACGAGACAACATCACCGCAGCCGTGGCGCGCATCGAGCCCGCCGCGACCGTCCCGGATCCGGGGCAGAATGCCAGCGAACCCGCGCTCGACCACCAGGAGGAGTCCGATGGCTGAGTTCACCGCCAGCGTCTACCAGAACGAGTTCCTCCCGGACGGAGGCACCGACGTCAACGCGATCATCACCGTGACCTGCTCCGGCGCCGGCACCGCCGGGCAGACGGGCGGGGGAGCGGCCGGCGAGATCATCATCGTCGACACCTCCGGCTCGATGGGTCCCGAGACGATGCAGGCGGCCCGCTCGGCCGCCCAGGCGGCGCTCGCGGAGATCGTGGACGGCACCTGGTTCGCCGTCATCTCCGGCTCCGACCACGCGGAGCTCGCCTACCCGCCGGTGGCCTCGGGTCCCGGCCTCGCGCGGATGGATGCCACCTCGCGGGCCCAGGCCAGCGAGGCGATCGGCCGGTTCACCGGCGCGGGCGGCACGGCGATCAGCACCTGGCTCGACCTGGCCGGCACCGTCTTCGCGTCCGTGCCCGAGGTGACCCAGCGGCACGCCATCCTGCTGACCGACGGTGAGAACCGCGAGCGGCCCGGAGCCCTCGACGCCGCCATCGCCCGGGCCACCGGCTACTTCCAGTGCGACTGCCGCGGCGCCGGGACCGACTGGGTCGTCGAGGAGGTGCGCCGGATCTCCCAGGCCCTGCTGGGGACCGTCGACATCATCCCCGAGCCGGCCCAGATGCAGGCCCAGTTCCAGGAGATGATGCGGGCCTCGATGGCGCGCGGTGTCTCCGACGTCCAGCTGCGGGTGTGGGCCCCGCAGGGCGCCCAGATCCTCTTCGTGCGCCAGGTCGCCCCCTCGGTCGAGGACCTGACCGACCGGCGGGTGGAGGTGAACCCGCTGACCGGTGGCTACCCCACCGGCGCGTGGGCCGACGAGTCCCGCGACTACCACGTCGGCGTGCGGGTGGCGGCCAAGGCGATCGGCCAGGAGCAGCTCGCCGCGCGCGTGCAGCTGGCGATCGGCGCGGACGTCGTGGCGCAGGGCCTGGTCAAGGCCACCTGGTCGGGCAACTCCGAGCTCACCGCGAGGATCGACCAGCAGGTCGCGCACTACACGGGGCAGACCGAGCTCGCCGCGATGATCCAGGAGGGGCTCGCGGCCAAGGCCTCGGGCGACACCGCGACCGCCACGACCAAGCTCGGGCGCGCCGTACAGCTGGCCGCCGAGACGGGCAATGACGAGGCGACCTCCAAGCTGCGCAAGGTGGTCGACATCGACGACGAGAAGGAAGGCACCGTCCGGCTCAAGGCCGCGGTGGCCAAGGCCGACGAGATGGCCCTCGACACGGCGTCGACCAAGACGACCCGGATCAAGAAGTGAGCACCTGTCCCGCCGGGCACGAGACGACGGCGACCGACTACTGCGACGTGTGCGGCATCGCCATGGACGCCGCCGCCTCCCCGGCCGCCGCCTCGCCGGCCACCGCACCCACGGCCGCGGCTGCCACCGGGACCTGCCCGAACTGCTCCGCGACCAACCCGGCCAACGCGCTCTTCTGCGAGGCGTGCGGCTACGACTTCACCACCGGGTCGATGCCCCGCCCGGTCGCCCCGCCGACGGTCGCGACGCCCGCGGCGTCGGATGCCGCCGTCACCGGGGCCAACCCGTCGCCGCCGCTCACCGACCACTGGGTGGCCGAGGTCTGGATCGACCCCGACTGGTACGTCGACCAGAAGTCGACCGACCCGCTGCCCTCACCGGGCCTGCCGCTCGTCGTCGCGCTCAAGAACACCTCGATCCTGATCGGGCGCGCATCGCGCAGCCGCAACATCACGCCCGACATCGACCTGTCCTCCGACAACGGGATCAGCCGTCGCCACGCCCAGCTGACGACCGACGGCAGCCGCTGGTGGGTCGAGGACCTCGGCTCCTCCAACGGCACGTACGTCGGCGGCAACGTCGGTGCGCTGCCGACCACCCCGGTGCCCCCCGGGCAGAAGCAGGAGGTCTCCGCCGACGACCGGATCTACGTCGGTGCGTGGACCCGGATCGTCGTACGCCGGGCCGCCGACGGGGAGTTCTGAGAGCGGTGCGCGACCTCCCCGGTGAGCCGGCGAGCTCCAGGACCGGCGGTCAGCGCTTGGTGGCGATGACGACGGACGCGTCGGGCGCGACCAGCACCTCGACGGCGGTGAAGCGCTCGTCGGTGAGCCACTGCTCGCGCAGGGTGTCGACCCGGCCGTAGGTGACCGGCGGCCACATCTCGCACGGTGCGAAGTCGTCGAGGACCACCAGGCCGCCCGGCTCCATCAGGTCGGCGATCGAGTCCACGCTGACCTCGGTCGGGTCGCCGGAGTCGAGGAAGAGCAGGGAGAACGGCCCCTCGTCGAGCAGCGTCGACCAGTCCGCCGAGCGGACCTCGACCTGGGGGTCGTCCTCGAAGATCACCGCGGCCGCGTCGCCCAGCTTGGCGTTGAGCTCGGCGCTGAGGATCTTCGCGTCACCGCGCACGCCGGAGCGCAGCCACGCCGTACCGACACCGCAGCCGGTGCCGAACTCGGCCATCGTGCCGGTGCGGGTGGCCGCGAGGGTCGCCAGCAGCCGGCCGGTCTCGTTGCGGCAGAACGACGCGTAGCCCGCCTTGCGGGATACGTCGAACGCGCGCCGGACGATCTCGGGGAGGTCGGGGGGAGCGCTCATGTGCCGAGTCTTCCACCGTGGGACGACTGTCTCGCATCGCGAACACTCTGTGAAATGGGCTGACCGTGGTCAGGGCCCCGGCGTACGGTGTTCTCACCATGCGGAGCGTCTTCGTACTTATCGAGCGCCGCGGCGGGGCCTGAGAGAGGCCACCTCGCCGCGGTGATTCGGCGTTGACGGCCTCTCGATACATCTGCATCGAAGACGCCTCCGCGGCGTGATCGCCCGCACGTTCAGCGCGATCCGCAACTTCTGCTGGTTCCTCGTCCCGTGTGATCCACGGTCCGGACTGATCATTCGTCCGGAGAGTCTTCGTTTCAGGTGTGTCGAGCCGAATGGATCATCACGACACATCCACGAAACGCCCCCAGGGCGACTCACAGGAAGAGAATCCGATGTACGACATGTACCCCGAGTGGGGACCGGCCCAGCACCACCCGGACAACCCGCGCAGCCACGAGAACATCAGCCAGGCCCTGCAGATCTCGCTCGACCTGCGGGACAACGGCGGCCAGCGCCCCGACGACAACTAGCGTCTCGCCCCATGACCACTGACTCGTCGCCCTCCACGATCAAGCTCGCCGTCATCCCCGGCGACGGCATCGGGCAGGAGGTGACCGCCGAGGCCCTCAAGGTGCTCGACGTCGCGTCGCCTGCCGGAGTGACGTTCGAGCAGACCCGCTACGACCTCGGCGCCGAGCGCTACCTCACCACCGGCGAGGTGCTGCCCGAGTCCGTGCTCCGCGAGATCCGCGAGCACGACGCCATCCTCCTCGGCGCGGTCGGCGGCAAGCCGAACGACCCGAATCTCCCTCCGGGGATCCTCGAGCGGGGGCTGCTCCTCAAACTCCGCTTCGAGCTCGACCACTACGTCAACCTGCGGCCGTCCCGGATCTTCCCGGGTGCGTCCTCCCCGCTCAGCAACCCTGGCGAGGTCGACTTCGTGGTGGTCCGTGAGGGCACCGAGGGCCCGTACACCGGCAACGGCGGCGCGCTCCGGGTCGGCACGCCGGCCGAGGTCGCCACCGAGGTGTCGGTCAACACCGCCTTCGGCGTCGAGCGCGTCGTCCGCGACGCCTTCGCGCGGGCCCAGCGCCGTCCCCGCAAGAAGCTCACCCTGGTCCACAAGACCAACGTCCTCGTGCACGCCGGCGCCGTCTGGTGGCGGCTCTTCCAGGAGGTGGCCGCCGAGTATCCCGAGGTGACCACCGACTACATGCACATCGACGCTGCGATGATCTTCATGACGACGGACCCCGCGCGCTTCGACGTGATCGTCACCGACAACCTCTTCGGCGACATCATCACCGACCTCGCCGCCGCGATCACCGGCGGCATCGGCCTGGCGGCCTCCGGCAACGTCAACCCCGACCGGACGGCCCCCTCCATGTTCGAGCCGGTGCACGGCTCCGCGCCCGACATCGCGGGCCAGCAGAAGGCCGACCCGACCGCCGCCGTACTCTCCGCGTCCCTGCTGCTCGACCACCTCGGGTACGCCGACGCCGCCGCGACCATCGAGACCGCGGTGATCGAGGACCTGGCCGCCCGGGCGCCGGGCGCTGCGCGCCGTACCTCTGAGGTCGGCGACGCGATCGCCGCCCGAGTATCCGGCTGACGCACCCCTCGTCGACCCACCGACGGCCGGGCGCACTCGCGTGTGCCCGGCCGTCGGCATCTCCTCCGTCCGACCCCAGACACGAGCACGTACCTGGAAGGCCTACTAAGTTGTCCCCCATGGAGATCAGCACCACCCCGTCGACCGTGACCGTCGACGACGCCCGCCTCGCGGAGATCCTCGACAATCCCGGCTTCGGCCAGCACTTCACCGACCACATGTTCACGGTCGAGTGGACCCCCGACGCCGGCTGGCACGATGCCCGCATCGAGCCGTACGGCCCGCTCACGCTCGACCCGGCGACCGCCGTCCTGCACTACGCGCAGGAGACGTTCGAGGGCATGAAGGCCTACCGCCACGACGACGGCTCCATCTGGTCCTTCCGGCCCGAGGAGAACGCCGCGCGGATGGTGCGCTCGAGCCACCGGCTCGCGCTGCCCGTGCTCCCGGTCGAGGACTTCGTGCAGGCCGTCGACGCCCTCGTGGCCATCGACCAGCGCTGGGTCCCGCAGGGAGAGGGGGAGAAGAGCCTCTACCTGCGGCCGTTCATGTTCGCCTCCGAGGCGTTCCTCGGGGTGCGTCCTGCGCAGCACGTCACGTTCATGGTGATCGCGAGCCCCGCGGGCGCCTACTTCAAGGGCGGCGTGAAGCCGATCTCCCTGTGGTTGACCGAGGAGTACACCCGCGCCGGTCGCGGTGGCATGGGTGCGGCCAAGACCGGCGGCAACTACGCCAGCTCGCTCGTCGCCCAGCAGGAGGCCACCCGGCACGGCTGCGACCAGGTCGTCTTCCTCGACGGCCAGGAGGGCAGGTACGTCGAGGAGCTCGGCGGCATGAACATGTACTTCGTGCACGCCGACGGGCGCATCGTCACGCCCCAGACCGGCACGATCCTCGAGGGCATCACCCGCGCCAGCATCATCGAGCTGGCCGGCAAGCTGGGCCACCAGGTCGAGGAGCGCAAGATCTCCATCGACGAGTGGCGCGACGGTGTCACCAGCGGCGACATCACCGAGATCTTCGCGTGCGGCACCGCCGCCGTCATCACCCCGGTCGGCGAGCTCAAGTGGGACGGTGGCTCCGTCCCCACCCCCGAGGGCGGCGGCAACCTCTGGCGCCAGATCCGCCAGCAGCTCGTCGACGTCCAGTTCGGCCGCACCGAGGACACCTTCGGCTGGATGCACCAGATCGTCTGACCCGTACCGCCTGACGCTCGAGCCTCCTCAAGATCCCGCTGGTCGAGCAGGGAGGGCCGCTAGGCCCGAGCGTTGTCGAGACCCCCGCAGCGTGCGTGGGGTGGTGGTTTCGAGGCTCGCTTCGCTCGCACCTCAACCACCGGGTGTCGCTGGTCGAGCAGGGAGGGCCGCTAGGCCCGAGCGTTGTCGAGACCCCCGCAGCCTGCGCGGGGCGGTGACCGCAGCGGTTGCCGCCGTGGGTCCGTTTGCGGGGTCTCGACGACGCTCGCTGGCGCTCGCTGCTCGACCACCGGGGGGTGCTCGCTGGCGCTCGCTGCTCGACCGCCGGTGCTTCGCTGGTCGAGCAGGGAGGGCCGCTGGGCCCGAGCGTCGTCGAGACCCCTGCGGCCTGCGCGGGTGGGCGACCGCAGCGGTCGTCGTTATGGGTGTGTTTCCGGGGTCTCGACGACGCTCGCTGGCGCTCGCTGCTCGACCACCGGGGGTGCTCTGATCCGCTGATCGACCGGCGACGGACCCCGGGTGGCGGCGGCGTACGACGGTTGGGTAAGGTTAGGCTCACCTAACTGAAAGGCTGGTCGATGCGTCTTCGTGCTGTTGCTGTCTCCGTGCTGGCGGCGCTGCCGCTGCTGCTCGCCGCGTGCGGGTCCGACGGGTCCGACGGGTCGGCGCCGACCGGCGGGGAGGCGGCGGCCGGTGCGGGTGCCTTCCCGGTCACCGTCACGCACAAGTACGGCGCGACCGTGGTGCCCGAGCAGCCGAAGCGGGTCGTCAGCGTGGGCGTCACCGAGCAGGACGTGCTGCTCCAGCTCGGCGTCGTACCCGTCGGGGTCACGGAGTGGTACGGCGAGCAGCCGGACGCCACCTGGCCGTGGGCGCACGACCTGCTCGGAGGCGCTCACCCCGAGGTGCTCAGCGTCGCCGACGGCTTCGAGTTCGAGAAGATCGCGGCCCTGGAGCCCGACCTGATCGTCGGCACGAACGCCGGGCTGACGAAGAAGGACTACCGGTTGCTGTCCGCGATCGCGCCGACCGTCACCAGCGACGAGGACGCCACCGCCTTCTTCTCCCCGTGGCAGGACCAGGTGCTCCAGATCGCCCGCGCGCTCGGCCGCGAGGACGACGGCCAGGAGGTCGTCGACGACACGGAGGCGGCGTACGCGAAGGTCGCGGCCGCGCACCCGGAGTGGGCCGACAGGACGGCGACCTTCTCCCAGGGCGGGCCGTACGACGGGGTGCTCTACGTCTATCCCGCCGGACTGAGCACGTCCTTCCTGACCGAGGTCGGCTTCACGATGACGACCGGGCTGGAGAAGTACGCCCCGGACCAGGGCTCGCAGGCCGAGATCTCCGCGGAGAACGTCGGCCTGATCGACGCCGACGTCGTCGTCTTCGCCACCGAGGACCAGGAGATGTTCGACGGCCTCCAGAGGTTCGGCACCATCGGCTCCCTGCCCGCCGTCGCGGGCAAGCGTGCGGTCTACACCGACGGCACCCTGGCCGGCGCCCTCTACTTCGACACCCCGCTCGCCCGCACGTACGCCCTCGAGCGACTCACGCCGCTGCTCGAGCAGGCCGCCGCCGGTACGGCGCCCCGCGCCTTCCCGTCGTGACGATCCCGCACGATCCCGCACGACCCCTCACTCAAGGAGCACGATGACCACCTCCCGCCGCCGCTTCCTCGCCGGCCTCTCCGTCCTGGCCGTCGCGCCGGTCCTCGCCGCCTGCGGCAGCGACGGCAGCGACTCGGGGAGCGCCGCCCCGGCGTCGTCGGGCGCCGCCCCGGAGGAGTCGGCCTTCCCCGTCACCATCAAGCACAAGTACGGCGAGACCACGATCGAGAAGGCGCCGAAGCGGGTCGTCTGCCTCGGCCTCACCGACCAGGACACGCTGATGGCGCTGGGAGTCGTCCCGGTCGGCGTCACCTACTGGTTCGGTGACGAGAAGCTCCAGGGCGTCTACCCGTGGGCGCAGGAGCACCTCGGTGACGCCGAGCGGCCCACGCTCCTCAAGAACACCGACGGCGTCGAGGTCGAGAAGGTCGCCGCCCTCGCGCCGGACCTGGTCGTCGGGCAGTACGCCGGTCTCACCCAGCACGAGTACGACAAGCTGTCCGCGATGGGCGTCCCCGTGGTCGCGCAGAACGGCGAGTACGCCGACTACGGCACGCCGTGGGACGAGGCGGCGCTCGTGCTCGGCACCGCGATCGGGAAGCCGAAGGCGGCCCAGACGCTGATCGACACGGTCAAGAAGCGGATCAGCGACGAGGCGGCGGCGCACCCCGAGTTCGCGGGCCAGACCGCCGGGGTCGTCACGCCGTACGAGGGGCTCTTCCTCTACGGTCCCGAGGACCCCCGCTCGCGGATGCTGCAGGACCTCGGCTTCGAGCTGCACGAGCTCATCACCGGTGCCGACGACAGCGAGTTCGGGGTCTCGCTGAGCGCGGAGCGCGCCACCGACCTCGCCGACGTCGGCGTCGCCGTGTGGATCGACCTCGACGCCGACCCGCAGGTGCAGAAGCTCTTCACGAGCACGCGCGCGTACGACGAGGGCCGCTGGTTCGACATCAGTGCGAAGGACGGCAGCTACTACGTCGCGCACAGCTTCGTGACGCCGCTGAGCATTCCGTACCTCCTCGACCGCTACGTCCCGCAGCTGGCCGCGGCCGCTGACGGCAGCCCGAAGACGGTGCCGCCGGTCGCACGAGGCTGACGCGTGAGGTCGGGTCGGCGCCGGTAGCGTGCGCGCATGCGCCTCAAGCTCGGTCGACCCGACCTCGACCGCTACGCCCACCGCTTCGACGTGCCGCCCGCCTCCGGCCCCTTCGGCGTCACCTTCCTCGGTGTCGCGAGCCTGCTGATCGACGACGGCGAGACCCGGCTGATGACCGACGGCTTCTTCTCGAGGCCCTCGCTCGCCAAGGTCGCGCTGGGCAGGATCGAGCCGGATCACGCCCGGATCGACGCCGCCCTGGCGCGCCTCGGTGTCGACCGGCTGGGCGCCGTGATCCCGGTGCACAGCCACTACGACCACGCGATGGACTCCGCCGTGGTCGCCGACCGGACCGGCGCGGACCTGGTCGGTGGCGAGTCCACGGCGTACGTCGGACGCGGTCGCGGCTTGCCCGAGGACCGGATCCGGGTGGTGAGGCCCGGTGAGCCGATGACGTACGGCGCCTTCACGATCACCCTCGTCGAGTCGCACCACTGTCCGCCGGACCGGTTCCCCGGCGAGATCACCGCACCCGTCGTGCCGCCGGTGAGGACCGGTGCCTACCGGTGCGGCGAGGCCTGGTCGATCCTGCTGGAGCACGCCGGCGGCCAGACCGCGCTGCTGCAGGGGAGCGCCGGCTTCGTCGCCGGCGCGCTCGCCGGCCGGCGAGCCGACGTGGCCTACCTCGGCGCCGGCCAGCTGGGGGTGCAGAGCGAGGACTACGTCCGTGCCTACTGGGCCGAGACCGTCGCCGCGGTGGGCGCCCGCCGGGTCGTGCTGACGCACTGGGACGACTTCTTCCGCCCGCTCGACCGGGGCCTGCGTGCGCTGCCCTACCTCGTCGACGACCTCGACGTCACGCTGCGGCTGATCGACGAGCTGGCCGCCGACTCCGGAGCGAGCGTGCACCTCCCGACGGTGTGGCAGCGCGCGGACCCCTGGTCCGACATTTGTTGAACGTGTTCAAAAAAGCGTAGGCTGACCACATGCGCATCGTCATCCCCGGAGGCACTGGTCAGGTCGGCGGCATCCTGCGACGGCGGTACGCCGCGGCCGGGCACGACGTCGTCGTCCTCAGCCGACAGCCCGAGACGCTGGAGGCCGGCGTACGGCACCGGGTCTGGGACGGCCGCTCGCTCGGTGACTGGGCCGAGGAGCTGGATGGCGCGGACGTCGTCGTCAACCTCGCGGGCCGGTCGGTCAGCTGCCGCTACACCGACGAGCACCTGCGCCAGATGATGGCGTCCCGGGTCGACTCGACCCGGGTGGTCGGTCGCGCGCTGGAGCTGGCGGCCCGGCCGCCGGCGGTCTGGCTGCAGATGAGCACCGCCACGATCTACGCGGACCGCCGCGACGGCCCCGACGACGCCCCCAACGACGAGGCCACCGGCATCATCGGGGGCCAGGAGCCGCACGTCCCGGCGTACTGGGAGCTCAGCGTGCGGATCGCCCAGCAGTGGGAGGCGGCGCAGCAGGAGGCGACCCTGCCGCGGACCCGTCGGGTGGCCCTGCGCACGGCGATGGTGATGAGCCCGGACCGTGGCGGCGTGTTCGACTACCTGCTGTGGATGGCGCGGCTCGGGCTCGGTGGTGCGGTCGCGGGCGGCGGGCAGTACGTGTCGTGGATCCACGCCGACGACCTGTGCCGGGCGATCGACCTGCTGGCCGAGCGGTCGGACCTCGAGGGTCCGGTCAACCTCGCCGCCCCGGGACCGCTTCCTCAGCGCGAGCTCATGCGCGACCTGCGGCGTGCGTGGGGACGGCGCCCCGGCCTGCCCGCCACGCGTGCCATGGCCGGGCTCGGCGCGTGGGTGCTGCGCACCGACACCGAGCTGCTGCTCAAGAGCCGGCGGGTGGTGCCCGGTCGGCTGCTGGAGGCGGGGTTCGAGTTCGAGCACCCGACCTGGCCGGGCGCGGCCGCCGACCTGGTGGCCGGCGTCCGCGAGCGCCGTGGGCGGACCGGTCGCGCCCCGTCGTACCGATGACCGTGCGTCCTAGGACACGACGTCCCGGTCGGTGCTGAGCCAGCCGGCGAGCTCCTTCATGTACTTCGTCTGCGACGGGTAGTCCATCGACGTCGACAGCCACGGGTGCACCTGGCCGGCCTGGTAGGCCTTCAGGCGGGCGAAGGTCGGTTGCTCACCGAGCTGCTTGGTGGAGTAGGAGTTGCGCGTCGCGTTGAGCAGGATGTCGCCCTCGTACCTGTCGGCGTTCTCCCAGCTCAGGATCTCCCAGTAGTAGTCCTTGCCGCCGATCTCGGTGAAGCTCACGCCGATGTCCTGGTAGTACTTCAGCGCCGGGTCGTCGGGCGCCTTGGCGAGGTAGAGCCCGTCGCCGTCGGCGTACATCGGCACGACCGACAGCCCGCTTTTCGCGGCCGTCGTCAGCTCGGCGGAGGCCGCCTCGAACGCGGCCCGGTCCTTCGCGACCCGGCTGCCGTCGCCGGTGTCCACGCCCAGCGACGCGGCCAACCTCTCGTTGGTCTCGATGACGTCCTTCATCGAGCCGACCTGGGCCACGGCGACGACGGGGGCGATCGCCTTGATCTTCTTCAGCTGGGCCTTGTCCTTGAAGCCGTACATCTCGTCGGCCGTGTCGCCGGTGTACGACGTCGCGACGATGATGTCCGGCTTCGCGGCCGCGAGCTCCTCGATGCTGATCTCGCCGTACGTCGATCCGACGACCTCGGTCTCCGACAGGTCCAGGCCGTCGAACATGTCGTCCTCGGCCGGGTCCATCCAGGTGAAGATGGCCACCGGCGTGACGCCGAAGTGCCACAGCGCGGCAGCGGCGTCGCCGTACGCCGCGATCCGCACCGGCGTCCGGTCGAGCTCGACCTTCTGGCCGAGGTCGTCGGTGTAGGACCACGGGCCGGCGCTCGCGGTGGTGCCGTCCTGCGCGGCGGAGGAGTCGCTGCCCTCGCTGCCGCAGCCGGCCAGCACGAGGGCGGTGGCCACCGCGAGGGCGCCGGCGAGCAGGCGACGTCGGGTGGGGTCAGGAGTTCGGCGCATCGGCGAGCTCTTTCAGTTCGGTGGGGGCGACCTCGACCAGGGCGGCCGAGGACGTGGGGACGATGATCGGCAGGCCGGTGCGCGGGTCCGGCAGCACGTCGGCCTCCAGGCCGAAGGTCTCCGCGAGCATCGTCGGCGTGAACACCGCGGTCGGGACTCCCTGGGTGACCACGACCCCGTCCTTCATCACGACGATGGTGTCGCTGTAGCGGGCGGCGAGGTTGAGGTCGTGGAGCACCATCACGACGGTGCGGCCGCGCTCGCGGTTGAGGCGCGTGACGAGGTCGAGGACCTCCACCTGGTGGGCGAGGTCGAGGTACGTCGTCGGCTCGTCGAGCAGCAGCAGGTCGGTGTCCTGCGCCAGCGTCATCGCGATCCAGGCGCGCTGCCGCTGACCGCCGGAGAGCTGGTCGAGCGGGCGGTCGCGCAGGGCGGCGGTGTCGGTCATCTCGAGGGCGAGGTCGACGATCCGCTCGTCCTCGGGCGACCACTGGCTGAACCACCGCTGGTGCGGGTGCCGGCCGCGGCCGACGAGGTCGCGCACCAGCAGTCCGTCGGGGGCGACCGGGCTCTGCGGCAGCAGCGCCATCGTCCGCGCGACATCGCGGGTGGGCACGTCGTGGATGGATCCGCCGTCGAGGTAGACGGTGCCGCTGGTCGGCTTCAGCAGCCGCGACATGGTGCGCAGCAGGGTCGACTTGCCGCAACCGTTGGGGCCGACGATCGTCGTCACCCGGCCGTCGGCCAGCGCGATCGACAGGTCGCGGACGACCGGGTCGCCGCCGTACCCGACGGTGACGGCCTCGGTCCTCAGTCGGGAGCTCATGCGGAGACCTTTCGGTTGTGACGGAGCAGCAGCCAGATCAGGTACGGCGCGCCGATCGCCGCCGTGACCAGCCCGGCCGGAAGGGCGAAGGGTATGACCACCCGGGTCACGAAGTCGGCCGCGACGACCAGGCAGGCCCCGAGCACCATCGAGACGAGCATCGGCGGCCGCGAGCCGGCGGTCAGCCGCAGCGCGATCTGCGGGACCACGAAGGCGACGAACTCGAGCGGTCCGACCGCCGAGACCGACACCGCGACCAGGCCGACGGCCGCCACCAGGACCATCAGCTGCGTGAGCTGGAGGCGTACCCCGAGGCCGCGCGCGGAGTCGTCGCCGAGCTGGAGGGCGTTCAGCGAGCGGGCGAGCAGCACCGAGACCGGCACCAGGACGGCGAGGGTCCAGAGCAGGGGGGTCGCCTGCTCCCAGCCGCGCCCGTTGAGCGAGCCGTTGAGCCAGACCTGTGCGCTGGCGGCATCCTCGATGCGTGCCTTGACCAGCAGCCACGACGTCCCCGCGGACAGCGCGAAGCTGAGGCCGATGCCGATCAGGACCAGGCGCTGGCCGTCGATGCCGCGACGCCAGGACAGCACGTAGAGCAGCGTGGCGGTCAGGAGCGCACCGGCGAAGGCCGCGAGCGGCAGGCCGACGGTCTGCAGGGTGCCCGCGACCAGGCCGCCGCCGTACCCCGAACCGCCGGCGAGCACGATCACGCCCACCGCGCCGAGGGCGGCGCCCTGGGTGACGCCGAGGATGTCGGGGCTGGCCAGCGGGTTGCGGGCGAAGGTCTGGGTGAGGGCGCCGGCGAGGCCGAGCGCGCAGCCGACCAGGATCGCGACCGTCGTCTGGGGGAGCCGCAGCTCCATGACGATGAACCGCTGTCCGGCGTCGCCGCCGCCGAGCAGCGTCCGGATGACGTCGCTGACGGGGATCTCGAAGTCACCCATCGAGAGGTCGAGCGCGACCAGCACCGCCAGCACGCCGAGGCCGCCGACCACCGCCAGCGCGGCGCGCAGCGGCACCAGCCACGACAGCGGACCGACCCGCAGCGGCGTGCCGAGGGCGGGGGAGGGGCGCGGCCGCTCCCGGGTCGCGACGCTCATATCCGCACCATCCGCGTACGCCGGACCAGGTGGATGAAGACCGGCCCGCCGATCAACGCCATCACGATGCCGACCTGCAGCTCTCCGGGGCGTACGACGACGCGGCCGACCACGTCGGCGACCACCACGAGCACGCCGCCGATCAGGCCCGAGTAGGGGATCACCCAGCGGTAGTCGACACCGGCGAAGTGGCGCGCCACGTGCGGCACGACCAGCCCGACGAACCCGACGGGCCCGCAGGCCGCGGTGGCCGCGCCGGTCAGCAGCATCACGCCCAGCACCCCGACGGCCTTGTGGCGCACCGGGTGCAGTCCGAGCGAGGACGCGACGTCGTCACCGAGCTGCAGGAGGTTGAGGGTGGAGGCGCTCAGGCCGGCCAGGAGCAGCCCGACGACCATGAAGGGGAGCACCTCCCAGAAGACGTCCATGCCGCGGCCGGAGACCGAGCCGACGGACCAGAACCGGAAGGCGTCGAGGGTGTCGATGTCGCGCAGGACCACGGCCTGGGTGAGCGCGTAGAGGAGGGCGCTGACGGCGGTGCCGGCCAGCACCAGCGACACCGGGTCCGGCCCACCCCGGGTGGAGCCGATCGCGAACACCGCGGCAGCGGCCAGACCGGCGCCGGCGAGGGAGAACCACGCGTAGCCGGTCAGGTCCTGCACGCCGAAGGCGTAGATGCCGATCACGACCGCGAAGGCGGCACCCGCCTCGACCCCGAGCAGGCCGGGGTCGGCGAGCGGGTTGCGGGTGTGGCCCTGCATCAGCGCGCCCGCGATCCCCAGCGAGACGCCGACGGCGATCGCCAGCACGGTCCGCGGGATCCGCAGGTCGTGGACGATCGTGGAGGCGTCCGAGCCGTCGGGACCGAGGAGCACGTCGATCACGGTGCCGAGCGAGAGCGGCCGGCTGCCGACCGCGAGGCTGACCAGCCCGGCCAGGATCAGCAGCCCCACCAGCACCACCATGCCGGGCACCGAGCCGCGGCGCGGTGCCGGGAGCGGTGCCACCACGGTCGGCGTGACCGGGTGCGGTGCGGTCGAGGTCATGGAGGTCCCAGAGGTCGGTGGCGAGCGGCGGCAGAAAGGTAAGGCTTACCTTAGTGCCAGCCCCGACGCGGGTCGACGGTGGTGCCTGCCTGCCGGGCTCCGGGCCCGGCCACCGGTAGCCTCGGGCCGTGACGATCTCCCCCTCGAGTGCCGGGTCCGCCGAGTCGGCGGAGCGCCCGACGGTCGGTGGGTACACGCTGCTGGCCAAGCTCGGCGAGGGCGGGATGGGGGTCGTGCACCTCGCCCGACGCGGCGACGGGGACCGGGTGGCGCTCAAGGTGCTGCGTCCGCACATCGTCGGCGACGACGAGGCGCGGCAGCGGCTGGCGCGCGAGGTCGGCTCGCTCAGGCGCGTGAGCAGCCCGTGGGTCGCGGGCATCGTGGACGCCGACCCGTGGGCGCCGATCCCGTACGTCGCCACGCGCTACGTGCCCGGCCTGTCCCTGCACGACCTCATCGTCGAGGAGGGGGCGATCACCGGGCCGGACCTGTACTGGTTCGCCGCCGGCCTGGCCGAGGGCATCACCTCCGTGCACGCGGTCGGCGTGCTGCACCGCGACGTGAAGCCCTCCAACGTCCTGATGGAGGGGCGCACCCCGATCCTCATCGACTTCGGGCTGGCCCGGGTCGCCGACGACCCCAAGCTGACCCACACCGGCTGGCTGCTCGGCACGCCGGGCTACCTCGCCCCCGAGATCCTGTACGGCGAGGACGCGACCGCCGCCTCCGACGTGCACTCCTGGGCGGCCACCGTCGCGTACGCCGGCCTCGGCCAGCCGCCCTTCGGCCGCGGCCCCTCCATGGCGATCATGGACCGGGTCCGTCGGGGCCAGTTCGACCTCGCGGGCCTGCCCGACGACCTGCGTCAGGTCGTCGCGTCCGCGCTCGACCCGGAGCCGCGCAACCGCCCCACGCTGCCCCAGCTGCTCGACTGGCTGCGGCCGCTGACCACGCGGCGCGAGGCCGCGCCGGTCCCGCCGCCGGCGGCGGTCGAGCACGACCCCTACACGGTGCCGCTCGCCCTGGCGGCGCAGGCCGGCGCCGACGACGCCACCGACGTGTGGCCCGGCCACAACACGGCCGAGCCCTACACGCTCGCGCTCCCACCGGAGGGCGTCACCGAGTTCGCTCCCAGCCAGTACGGCGAGCCGCGGGTCTCGGCGGCCGAGCGGCTGCGCAGGGGCAGCCTGCTCGCCGCGCTCGCCGTCATGGTCGGGGCGGGCGCCGCGGCGTACCCCTGGCTGACGGTGGGCCTCGTGCTCGTCCTGAGCTGGCTGCTGCGCAGCATCTCGCTGGCGGCCTCGGCGCACGGGCAGCGCCGCAGCCTGCGCGGGCGCAAGTGGTACGACGGCGTGCAGCTGCTCGTCGCGGCGCCCTGGCACCTCGTGCAGTCGATCCCCGGGGCCGTGCTGCTCGCGCTCTGGGCGCTCGGGCTGGCGGCCGCCGCCGCGCTCGTCTGCTACGCCATCGCGACGGGCGTCGAGCTGGCGCTCTTCGTGTGCGGTGTCGTCCTCGCTGGCTCGCTGTGGTGGGGACCCGGCGGCTCCCGGCTGCGCGGACCGGTCGGCCGGATCACCGGCGCGATCGCCGCCCAGCCACGGCGCTGGGTGATCGCCCTGGCCGTCGTCCTGGCCGTCGGCGCCGTCCTCGGCTTCCGTGCGGACCTGTCCGGCGCCAGCTGGGACCCCGCAGGCGGCCGACCGCAGGCCGAGATCCCTGGTCGCTGATCTCGCGGCCGTGGCACGATGGTGACGTGCACCACCCGCAGCTCATTATTTCCTAGCGCGTCGCCGCTCCCCGGAGCCCGATGCGCCGACCTCTCGTTCACGAGAGGTTTTTTTGTTGCCCGAACACAGTGAACGGACCCCGATGGACCTCCATGGCGACTTCCACGTCTACGACACCACGCTGCGCGACGGCGCCCAGCAGGAGGGGCTGAGCCTCTCGGTCGCCGACAAGCTGTCGATCGCACGCCAGCTCGACACCCTCGGCGTGGGCTACATCGAGGGTGGCTGGCCGGGCGCCAACCCCAAGGACACCGAGTTCTTCCGGCGCGCGAGCGCGGAGCTGGACCTGCGCAACGCCCGGCTGGCCGCCTTCGGCGCGACCCGGCGGGCCGGGGTGAGGGCCGCCGACGACCCGCTGATCGCGGCGCTGCGCGACAGCGGCGCCAGCGTGGTGACGCTGGTGGCGAAGTCGCACGACCGGCACGTCGAGCTCGCCCTGCGCACCACGCTCGAGGAGAACCTCGCGATGATCCGCGACACCGTCACCCACCTGCGCGAGGAGGGCCAGACGGTCTTCCTCGACGCGGAGCACTTCTTCGACGGCTACCGCGCCAACCGGGCCTACGCGCTGGAGGTCCTGCGCACGGCGTACGACGCCGGCGCCGAGGTCGTCGCGCTCTGCGACACCAACGGCGGCATGCTGCCGGGCTGGGTCGCCGACGTCGTGCACGACGTCCGGGAGAGCGCCGAGGTGCGCGTCGGCATCCACTGCCACAACGACACCGGCTGCGCGGTCGCCAACACCCTTGCCGCCGTGGACGCGGGCGCGAGCCACGTGCAGGGCACGATCAACGGGTACGGCGAGCGCACCGGCAACGCCGACCTGGTCTCCGTCGTCGCCAACCTCGAGCTCAAGCTGGACCGGCGGGTGCTGCCCGCCGGGCTGCTGGCTGACGCCACCCGGATCGCGCACGCGGTCGCCGAGGTCACCAACTTCCCGCCGGCGTCGCGCCAGCCGTACGTCGGCAGCTCGGCCTTCACGCACAAGGCCGGTCTGCACGCGAGCGCGATCAAGGTGGACCCCGACCTCTATCAGCACATGGACCCGGCCGGCGTCGGCAACGACATGAGGCTGCTGGTCTCCGACATGGCCGGCCGCGCGTCGATCGAGCTCAAGGGCCGCGAGCTGGGCTTCGACCTGTCCGGCGACCGCGACCTCGTCACCCGCATCACCGAGCGGGTCAAGGTCCTGGAGAACCGCGGCTACACGTTCGAGGCCGCGGACGCCTCCTTCGAGCTGCTGCTGGTCGAGGAGGTCGAGGGCGCGCGCCCGTCGTACTTCGAGGTCGAGTCCTGGCGCGTCATCACCGAGACCCGCCCCGGCGCCGACGCCGTCTCCGAGGCGACCGTCAAGCTGCGCGCCGACGGGGTGCGCTACGTGCAGACCGGCGAGGGCAACGGCCCGGTCAACGCCCTGGACCAGGCGCTGCGCGACGCGATCGGGCTGGCCTACCCGGGCGTCGCGAAGTTCGAGCTGATCGACTACAAGGTGCGCATCCTCGACCAGGGGCACGGCACCGACGCGATCACGCGGGTGCTGATCGAGACCAGCGACGGCGAGGACTCGTGGGTGACCGTCGGGGTCGGCGCCAACGTGATCGAGGCCTCCTGGGGTGCCCTCGTGGACGGTCTGACGTTCGGGCTGCGTCGCCAGGAGGCCTAGGGCCTCTTGCTCGAGGTCTGCTTCAACCAGCTCACGAGCCGGCGCGGCACCGCGATGCGCCCAGCAACCCACGCCAGGAGTCTTCGAGCCGCTTCTACGGTGCGAGCATCTGCGCCACGACCGCGTACAGCTCCTGGGGGTCCCGGGCGAGCATCTGCTTGATCAACGCAGCCTGCTCGTCCACCACGACCTCGTACTCTCCGCGCTCCACCCCCGCCAGGGTCGCGCGCGCCACGTCCGCGGGGTCGGTCTTGGCGATCGAGACTCCCGCCGACATGTCCGTGTCGGCGACCCCCAGGTGCACGGCCATCACGGCTGTCCCTTGCCCGGCCAGCTCATGTCGCAACGCGTTGCCCATGTTCCACAGGGCAGCTTTCGACACCGCGTAGGCGGAGGCCCCTGGCATGGCCAGCCAGGAGGCGCCCGAGGCGATGTTCACGATGCTCCCACCGCCGTTCGCGGACAGGAGGGGTGCGAACGCACGGATCACGGACAGGGTGCCCCACACGTTCGTGTCCATGTCGGCGTGCGCCGCGTCCAGATCGCCCAGCAGGGTCGCCGTGGTGGCGATCCCGGCGTTGTTGATCAGGAGATCGACGTCGGTCGCGACAGCGGCGGCGGCGGCGACGGACGCCGGGGAGGTGATGTCGAGGGCGAGACGCTCGACGCCCTCGAGGTCGATCAGCTCAGGACGTCGGGCGGTCGCGTACACCTTCGCCCCGCGTGCGACCAGCTGGGCGGCGAGATGGCGTCCGATGCCGCGGTTCGCGCCGGTGACAAGGGCAGTGGCTCCAGAGATGTTCATCCCGCTACGCTAGAACCTGACATCAATGTGAGAATCAAGCCGAGGAGCCGAGAGATGCGCATCGGTGAGCTCGCGGAGCGGGCCGGCGTCAGCGTGCGGTCGCTGCGCTACTACGAGGAGCAGGGCCTCCTGGAGTCCGAGCGGACCGCGGGCGGACACCGGGAGTACCGGGAGTCCGACGTGACGCGTGTGCGCTTCATGCAGATGCTGTACGCAGCGGGCATGCCCAGCCGCCGGATCATCGAGCTCCTGCCCTTCCTCGACACCGGGGTCGCCACGCCGACGATGCTCGACCACTTCGACCAGGAGGGCGATCGCATCCGACGCCAGATCGAGGCCCTCACCGCTACCCAGCATCGCCTCGCGCGGCTCCGCGACATCGCGGCGGAGTCAGTCGCGGGACGGCCGCCGGACGAGTGTCGCTCGTCAGCGAACGCAGCCACCGCCTGACGGCCAGGATCCTTCCCCCGCCGTTCAGCATCACGACCTCGTCGAACGCACCGCGGGGTGGTCCCGCCGGATCGGGGTACGAGGCACCCGTGGACACCGACGCGACCGACCACTTCGTGCACGTGCGCGGAGCCAACGAGCACAACCTGCGCAACGTCGACGTCGACCTCCCGCGCGACGCCATGGTCGCGTTCACCGGGGTGTCCGGCTCCGGGAAGTCCTCGCTCGCCTTCGGCACGCTGTACGCCGAGGCCCAGCGCCGCTACTTCGAGTCGGTCGCGCCGTACGCCCGCCGCCTACTGCAGCAGGTCGGCGCTCCGCACGTGCAGGAGATCACCGGCCTGCCGCCAGCGGTGGCGCTGCAGCAACGTCGGGGAGCGCCCACCTCGCGCTCGTCGGTGGGCACCATCACCACGCTGTCGAACCTGCTGCGGATGCTCTACTCGCGTGCGGGCGACTACCCCGACGGCGTCGACCACCTCGCGGCCGAGGCCTTCTCACCCAACACCGTGGCCGGCGCCTGCCCACGCTGCCACGGTCTGGGTGTCGTGCACGACGTCACCGAGGACCTGCTCGTCCCGGACCCGTCGCTGAGCATCCGTGAGGGCGCGATCGCGGCCTGGCCGGGAGCGTGGCAGGGCGCCAACCTGCGGAGCATCGTGACCGGGCTCGGGATCGACATCGACCGGCCGTGGAGCAGGCTGAGCAGGAAGGACCGTGACTGGCTGCTCTTCACCGACGAGCAGCCCTCCGTGCTCATCAAGCCCGAGCGCGACCGCATTGACTACGGCTACTACGGGAAGTTCTGGAGCGCCCGCAAGCACGTCATGCACGTGCTTGCCGACTCGAAGAGCGAGCGGATGCGCGAGCGGGCGCTGCGGTTCGTCGAGGACGCGCCCTGCCCGGACTGCCACGGCAGCGGGCTGCGGCCGGAGGCCCTCGCGGTGACCTTCGCGGGGCTCTCGATCGCCGAGGTCAACCGCCTTCCGTTCGCCGAGCTCGTCGCGCTGCTGCGCCCGGTCGCGGAGCTGCCCGCAGGAGCCAACGAGGTCGCGGTCCGGATCTGCGCCGACCTGATCGCGCGCGTCGAGGTGCTCCTCGACCTGGGTCTCGGGTACCTCAGCCTGGGGCGCAGCTCGACGACCCTGTCACCCGGCGAGGCGCAGCGCCTGCGCATCGCGACGCAGCTGAGGTCGGGCCTGTTCGGCGTCGTCTACGTCCTCGACGAGCCCTCCGCCGGGCTGCACCCGGCCGACGCCGAGCCGCTGCTCGACGTGCTGGACCGACTGAAGGCGGCCGGCAACTCGCTCTTCGTCGTGGAGCACGACCTCGACGTCGTACGACGCGCGGACTGGGTCGTCGACATCGGTCCCGGGGCGGGGGAGGCCGGCGGCCGCGTGCTCTACAGCGGCCCGGTCGCGGGGCTGGAGGACGTCGTCGAGTCCGCCACCAGCGCCTACCTGTTCGGACGGGCCGAGCGGCTGGAGCACGACGTCCGCGCGCCGCAGGGCTGGGTGGAGCTGCGCGGGGTCTCGCGCCACAACCTGCACGACCTGTCCGTCGACATCCCGCTGTGCGTGCTGACCGCCGTCACCGGTGTGTCCGGCTCCGGCAAGTCGACGCTGGTCAGCCAGGTGCTCGCCGAGGACGTGAGCGCGCTCGAGTCGTTCGACCGGCTGGTGCTGGTCGACCAGCGACCGATCGGCCGGACGCCCCGGTCCAACCTCGCGACCTACACCGGGATGTTCGACGCCGTCCGCAGGCTGTACGCCGCGACCGAGCAGGCGCAGGCCCGTGGGTACGGCGCCGGGCGCTTCTCCTTCAACGTCGCCGAGGGTCGCTGCGAGACGTGCCAGGGCGAGGGCTTCGTCGCCGTCGAGCTGCTCTTCCTGCCCGGCAGCTACGCACCGTGCCCGGCCTGCCACGGCGCCCGGTACAACCCCGAGACGCTCGAGATCTCCTACCGCGGCAAGAACGTCGCCGAGGTCCTCGCCCTCTCCGTCGACGACGCCGCGACCTTCCTCGCCGACGTGCCCGCGGCGTCACGCGGCCTGGAGACGCTGCGTGACGTGGGGCTGGGCTACCTGCGGCTGGGGCAGCCGGCGACCGAGCTCAGCGGCGGTGAGGCCCAGCGCATTAAGCTCGCCACCGAGCTGCAGCGTGCCCGTCGCGGCCATGCGCTCTACCTCCTCGACGAGCCGACCTCCGGGCTGCACCCCGCGGACACGGCGCTCCTGCTGCGCCAGCTCCACCGGCTCGTCGACGCCGGCAACACCGTGGTCCTCGTCGAGCACGACCTCGAC
Organism: Nocardioides sp. URHA0020; assembly: GCF_000620705.1. Taxonomy (GTDB): domain Bacteria; phylum Actinomycetota; class Actinomycetes; order Propionibacteriales; family Nocardioidaceae; genus Nocardioides. Next base: position 82,844 of record NZ_KK211171.1, on the reverse strand, counting down.
GCGATCGCCACCTCCGACTGGGTGATCGACCTGGGCCCGGGCGGCGGCGACGCCGGGGGTCGGGTGGTCGCGACCGGCACGCCGGTCGAGGTGGCGCGGGCCGAGGGGAGCGCGACCGCGCCGTACCTCGCGCGCCGCCTCGACCGGGCCGACCGCGACGCCGGCACCGCGACCGGCCGGTCTAGACCGATCGGGTCACTTCGCGGCGAACGGCTCCCCAGCGCGCCAAGTCGCTGATCCGGAGGCCTGCCGGGCCCTAGATTGACCGGGTCGCGCGGCTCGCTCTCGCGTGGCACCACCCTCCGGTCGGAGCCGAAGCATGACCGAAAAGACCATGGTGGCGGGCGTGAAGCCGGCCAGTCCGCAGCACAGCAGGCGCGCCGGCCGCCGGGCCGTGTCCTCGACCGCGACGCCGCGCGTCACGGGGCCCGTCGTCGTCGCCCTCGGCTCGGCCGACCTGCACCTCGCGCGCCGCTTCACGTTCGGCGTCACCCCCAAGCTGGCCGGCCAGGTCAAGAGCGCCCGCTACCAGAGGCTGCGGACCCGGAAGGGCAAGCCCGCGAGGTACAAGTACACCCACGGCCCGGCCTGGATCCGCCAGCAGCTCGCGCCGTCCTCGATCGCCGACCCGACCGGCGACCTGATCAACAAGACGTGGTTCCCGCACCTGCGGCTCACCCCGCGCCAGCTGTGGGCCCTCGACCAGCGCCAGGACGACGCGGGCGTCTACATCGGCGACGTGATGACCGAGCTCAGCCGCTGGACGGTGTCGCGACGGGTGCACAGCAGCCGCCAGCTGCACGAGGTGATGGTGGACTTCTGGTCCAACCTGCTGCACGTGCCGCTCTACGCCGGCGAGTCCCAGTTCTGGCGGGTCGCCTACGACCAGATGATCCGCAAGTACGCGCTGAGCAGCTTCGAGGACCTGCTCCAGCACGCGATCACCCACCCGGCCATGGGGCTCAACCTCGGCAACGCCTACTCCAGCGCCGACAACCTCAACGAGAACCTCGGACGTGAGCTCCTCGAGCTGCACACGGTCGGCGTGGGCGCGCAGTACACCCAGGACGACGTGGTCACCTCGGCCCGGATCATCACCGGCTACCGGGTCGACGTGTACGACGACTTCAGCCACGCCTACGACCGGGGATCGCACGCCACCGGCAAGGTGCGTCTGGTCGCCGACCCGGTCCGGCACCCCGACGTCGTCTTCTCCCGCACCCTGAGCAACAAGACCGACGCCGCCGCCCAGGCCGACACCGCGGCGTACCTGAAGTACCTCGCCCACCACCCGACCACCGCGAAGCGGATCGCGCGCCGACTCTGCGTGAAGTTCGTCCGCGACGACCCGTCGCCCGCGCTGGTCAACGCGGTCGCCGCGGCGTGGACCGCCAACAGGACCGCCATCAAGCCGACGCTGCTGGCGATGGTCGCGCACCCGCACTTCGCCCCGGCCCGCGGGCTGAAGGTCCGCACGCCGCTCGAGGACTACGTCGCCACGATCCGCGGGCTCGGCATCACCCTGCACAAGCCCGGCTCGCCCTCCGACTACGACGGGGAGGGCGACGGGGTGGCCCACGCCTACGACTTCGTCAACGCGATGCACGACCAGTACAGCGAGCTCGGACAGGCGCCGTACGACTGGCCCGCTCCCAACGGCTTCCCCGAGGTCGGGGCCGCCTGGGCGAGCGCCGGCAGGGTCCTGACCGCCTTCGACACCCATGCCGACGTGGCGACCGGGACCTGGCCGCCGCACCAGGGCGCGTCGTGGCTCAAGGACTCCTCGCTGCTGCCGAAGCTGCCCGCGACGCTGCAGACCGTCATCGACACGGTCGCGCTGCGGGTCGTCGGCCAGAGGCCGGGGACCCGGGTCAGCGCCGCCATCGCCGGCCTGCTCGGCAAGAGGCTGAGCGACACGATCCGCACGGACCCGACGTACGACAGCGACTACGACCGAGATCCCACGCTCGCGACAGCCATCGCGATCGCCCTGCTCGACTCTCCCCTCCACCTGCACCGGTGAACGCCATGGATGCACCACGCCCCACCCGGCACCGGCCCGTGGCCGACTGCGGCTGCCCCGACTACGAGGGCTTCCGGCTCAGCCGGCGCCGGCTCCTCGGCGCGATGGCGGCCGGCGGCGCTCTCGCCGCGGTCGGCACGTACGGCGACGCCTACCGCCAGGTCACCTACGGTGCCGAGCCGGGCGGCAACGTCGTGGTGGTGCTGTCCATGCGCGGCGGCGCCGACGGCCTCTCGATCGTGGTGCCGCGCAGCGACGAGTACGACCTGCTCACCGGCTACCGACCCACCATCGCCGTGCCCGAGGGCCAGCTCTGGGGCAACGACGCGCGCTTCGGCTTCCACCCGGCGCTGAAGGCCGGTCTCGAGGGCATGTGGAACGACGGGTCGTTCGGCGCGGTCCACGCGGTGGGGCTGCCGCACTCCAACATGAGCCACTTCGACGCGATGGTCGAGATCGAGGAGGCCACGCCGGGCTCCGACCTGCGCGTGGGCTGGATCAACCGGATGGTCGGCATCAACCCCGCCAACGGGCCGGAGACCGCGGTCGAGATCGGCAGCGCGATGCTGCCGACGTCGCTGCAGGGACCGGCCGGCGCCCTGGGTGCGTACGGCGTGTCCGACCTCAGCGTGCGCTCGTTGGGCACCGCCGGAGCGCGGGACAAGGCGCTCAAGGACATGTGGGGCCCCGAGACCCGGCTGCTGGGCGGCAGCGTCCGGACCGCGATGACGGCCCTGGACCGGTTCGCGCCCCTGGTGGCGGCGGCCGAGGCCGACCCCTCCGAGGTGCACCGCGACGCCTACCCCAGCTATGCCGGGTACGACGACTACGGTCCGCTCCGCGACGTGCTGGCCAACACCGCCGCGCTGATCCGCGCCGACCTGGGCACCTCGATGGTCACCATCGACTACGGCGACTGGGACATGCACGTCGGCCTGACCGACGGCTCGCTCGACCCGGCGACCGACTGGATGGCCGCCCAGCTCGAGCACCTCGGTGGGTCGCTCAAGGCCTTCTTCGCCGACCTCGGCACCCACGCCGACCGGGTCACCGTCGTCACCATGAGCGAGTTCGGACGCCGCGTCGACGAGAACGGCGACAAGGGTCTGGACCACGGCTACGGCAACGTGATGCTGATGCTCGGGGCAGGGGTCGCCGGGGGACAGGTGCACGGCAGCTGGCCGGGACTCGCCACGCTGGACGACGACAACAACCTGGTCGCGGACAAGGACTTCCGCAACGTGCTGTGGGAGATCACCTCCGACCGGCTGGCGATCTCCGAGTCCGACCGGACCACGGTCTTCCCGGGTCTCGGCCCCGTCACCCCGATCGGCCTCATGTCCTGACGCCGACGATCCGGCGGGCCAGGTCGACCCAGCCGGCGTACACCCGCTCGAGCGGGAAGCCCTCGACGGTGACCTGCTGGTCGAGGATCAGCGCCTCCAGCGGCGCGAGCAGGGCCACTGCGAGCAGCGGCAGGTCCCCGGTGACGCCGAGCTCGTGCAGCAGGTAGTGCACGTGCCTGGTCGCGAACGAGTACGCGGCGAACGACCGGCTGCCGCCCGCCCGCCCGGCCGCCCGGATCAGCTCGGCGTGCACCAGGGTCGTCTCCAGCCGGGACCGGCCGAAGGCCAGCAACCGCTCCCACGGCTCGGCCCCCGGACCGAGCGGGGCCGGTCCGGACATCACCGCGCCCTGCCACTCGCTCTCCGAGTAGTTCAGGACCGCCGCCATCAGACCCTCGCGGGACTCGAACCGACGGAAGACCGTCCCCTTGCCGACCCCGGCCGCGGCCGCCACCGCGTCCATGGTGACTCCCGGGGCGCCGTGCTGGTGGACGAGCCGTCGGGCCGCCTCGAGCAGCAGCTCACGGTTGCGCGCCGCGTCGCGTCGCTCCGGCGGGGGAGCGTCGACGAGGGGGAGCAGGCGTGGCCCCGGCAGCATCTCGGACATGTCGCGTTCACTGTAGGAGCCGGTGTGACGTAGCGCTCGTGAATCCCGGGGGTCCCCGCGGGAATGGAACCGGACCGCGGTCCGTTTGTCCGGACATGACTCAGACCACCATCGCCGTGCTCGTCGGCAGCATCCGCAGCGACTCCGTCAACCGCAAGCTGGCCGAGGTGCTGCGCGACCAGGCCGCCGACGACGTCAGCATCCAGATCATCGACGGACTGGGCGAGGTGCCCTTCTACAACCAGGACGTCGACAACGCCACGGACCTCCCGGCCGCGGCCGCCCGGCTGCGCGAGCAGGTCGCCGGCGCGGACCGGGTCCTGGCCGTCACCCCCGAGTACAACGGCCGGATGCCCGCCGTCCTCAGCAATGCGATCGACTGGCTCTCGCGCCCGTACGGCGCCGGCGCGCTGGTCGGCAAGCCGTTCGGCGTCATCGGCGCCACCCCCACGCCGTACGGCGGCAAGTGGGCGCACGCCGACGCCGTCCGCTCGGCCGGCATCGCCGGTGCGACGGTCGTCGAGGACGTCACCGTCTCGCAGTCCGCGCTCGAGGTCGACGTGCTCACCGACCCGGAGGTGCTGGCCCGTCTGGGCCGTGCCGTCCAGGTGCTGGCCGAGTACGACCGCGAGTCCGCTGCCGCCTGAGGCCGACCCACCGGGCGCGCTAGCGTCGGGTCGTGGCCGCACTCCATGACCTGACCGCGCTCGAGCAGGGCGACCTGGTGCGACGCCGTGAGGTGTCGCCCCTCGAGCTCACCGAGCACTACCTCGAACGCGCCGACCGGCTCGACTCGGTCGGCGCGTTCGTCACGCTCACCCCCGAGCGGGCGCGGGAGCGCGCGGCGGGGCTCGAGCGCGTCGCCGCGGACGGCCCGCTGTACGGCGTACCCACCGCCATCAAGGACCTCAACCTCACCGCCGGCGTGCGCACCACCTTCGGCTCGGCGGCCTTCGCCGACTTCGTGCCCGACGTCTCCGACGGCGTCACCCTCTCGCTGGAGGCCGCAGGCCTGGTGAGCCTCGGCAAGACGAACGCGCCCGAGTTCGGCTCGCCCTGCTACACCGAGCCCGACGTCGCGCCGCCGGCCGTGACGCCGTGGGACCGGACCCGCACGGCGGGCGGGTCGTCGGGCGGCGCGGCCGCCGCGGTCGCCGCCGGGCTGGTGCCGCTGGCCCAGGGCTCCGACGGTGGTGGCTCGATCCGGATCCCGGCCTCCTGCTGCGGCCTGGTCGGCCTGAAGCCATCGCGCGGGCGGATCAGCGGACACCCCGTGTACGGCGACCCGGTGGGCCTGGCGACGCCCGGACCGATCGCCCGCACGGTCGCCGACGCGGCGGCGATGCTGGACGTGCTCGCCGGTCGTCGGGTGGGGGACCCGTCCTGGGCGCCACCGCCGTCCGAGACCTTCCTGGCTGCGGCCCGGCGCGACCCGGGACGGCTCCGAATCGCTCGCTTCATCACGCCGGTCATCACCGACACCGTCGTCGACCCCGCGTGCGTGCAGGCCTGGGAGGACGCGTCGAGGCTGCTCGAGTCGCTCGGTCACGACGTCGAGGACGTGCCGGTGCCGCTGCCCCCCGAGGCCGTCCCCGTCTTCGAGACCTGCTGGGCGGTGCTGACCGCGCTGTCCGTCGTACCTCCGGAGCGGGAGCACCTGCTCCGACCGCTCACCCGCTGGCTGACGGCCAAGGGCAACGCCGTGAGCGGACCCGAGCTCGGGCTCGCGATCGGAGCGGTGCGACGGTTCGCGGCGGGCGCGCTCACCGCGCTCGCGCCGTACGACGCGGTCCTGACGCCCACCCTGGCGACCCCTCCGGTGCTGGTCGGCGCGATGCGCGACGACGCCGACCCGCAGGCCGACTTCGACGCCCAGAAGGCCTTCACGCCCTGGACCTCGGCCTGGAACGTGACCGGCATGCCGGCCGTCTCGCTGCCGCTGCACTGGACGCCGGACGGGCTGCCGGTCGGCGTGATGCTCGCGGCCCGGCCGGCCGAGGAGGAGCTGCTCCTGGCCCTCGCGGCGCAGGTCGAGGCGGCCGCACCGTGGGCCGCTCGACGGCCGCCGGGATGGTGACCCTGCAGCACACGGCGCTGCTCTCCGCCGACGACCGCCCGTCCGCGAGGCGTCAGCCCTGGGGCCGCCCGAGCGTGGGTAGCGTGAGGGCATGAGCAGACCAGTGATCGTCGTCGTGGGTGCCGGTCCCGGGGTGAGCGGCTCGGTGGCTCGTCGCTTCGCGCGTGAGGGGTACGACGTCGGCCTGCTCGGCGTCGACGCGGAGCAGCTCGGAGCGCTCGGCGACGAGCTCCAGGAAGCGGGCGCCAACGGGCAGGCCGCGGTCGTCGACGTCACCGACGTCGAGGCGACGACCGACGTGATCTCCGCGATGGGGGAGGTCTTCGAGCGCATCGACGTGCTGCACTTCAACCCCAGCGCCTTCCGTGAGAAGGACCCGCTCGGCCTCTCCGTCGACGAGCTCCTGGAGGACGTCGCCCTCGGCGTGGGAGCCCTCCTCACCAGCGTCCAGGCGGCGGTGCCCTTCATGTCCGCCGGTGGCCGGATCACGGTCACCGGCAGCATGGCCGCCGACCAGCCGTCGCACCGGGCGGCGTCGCTCGGCATCCAGAAGGCCGGCGTGCGCAACCTGGTGCACAGCCTCGACGCGGCCCTGGAGCCGGACGGGATCCGGGCGGTGTCGGTGACGGTGCGAGGCACCCTGGGCCGCACCGGGCCGTTCACCCCCGACCGCGTCGCCGAGGCGATCTGGGCTGCGGCCCACCAGGACGAGGCTGGGTGGCAGAGCGAGGTGCCCTACTCGGGATGAGTCCTCGCTCCCGCAGGGCCCGCGTCGAGGACGTCCACGAGGTCGCCCTGGCGATGCCGCACGTCGAGGTCGCCCACGGCTCGCAGGAGAACCCCGTCTACCAGGTCGGCAAGAAGTCGTTCGTCTTCTTCCGCACGCCGCGGCCCGACGCGTTCGACCCGGAGACGGGGGAGCGCTACGACGACGTGATCGTCTTCTGGGTCGACCCCGTCGACAAGGACGCGATGGTGCTCGACGAGTCGACGCCGTACTTCACGACCCCGCACTTCGACGGCCACCCCTCGGTGCTGCTGCGCGCCAGCCGGATCGGGGAGCTGACGCGCGACGAGATCGCCGAGGTGGTGCAGGACGCGTGGCTCTCCCGCGCGTCGAGGCGGCGCGCTGCCGACTGGCTCGCCGCGCATCCGCCACACTGACGCGCGTGTACTCCCGGTGGCTGGCCCTCACGGCGCTGTCGTACGCCGTGCTCCACCACCTCGGACTCCTGCCCGACGGCCTCGGCGCCGCCCCCGACGACACCCGCTGGGGCGACTGGCTCGACCTGCTCCTGCCGTGGCTGGTCCTGGCACCGGCAGCGCTCACCGTGCGTGCCGCCCGAGGCGACGAGCGCACGTGGTGGATCCTCGGCGCCGGCGCGCTGGCGTACGCCTCCGGGCACGGCATCCACCTCGCCGGCAACTCCGTCGGCAACGCCCATCCCAGCGACACCGCACACCTGTGGGACGAGCTCGTCGGCCACGCGATCTGGTACGCCGGCGTCGCCCTCGTCGTCGTGGCCCTGGCCCGCACGATGGCCGGCCGGGCGCGGCCGGGCGTCGTCGGCTACGTCCTGGCCGTGGCGGTGGGTCTCACCTGGGCGAGCAACGCGGTCGGCGGCAACACCGAAGTGCTGGCCATCGCGGTCGCCGTGGTCGCGTGCGCCTTCGGCTGGCGGCACCGCGACGACCTGCGGGTCGTCCTGCTGGTCGGCTTCGCGCCGGTGGTCCCGGCCCTGCTGATCTCTTGGCTGCTGTCCAGCTGACCGGGGCTCAGTCGTCGCCGATGCCTCGCGCGTGCAGCGCGTCACCGGTCTCCTGCGCCCGGGCGACGACGCGGATCACGAACGGCGTCAGGAAGGCACGCGGGTGCCGGACGCCGCGGGCGCGGGCCGCGTCACGGGTCTCGACCGCGAGCGCGACCGTGCCCGGCAGCGCCTGGATCGCCAGACCGATGGTCAGCGCGACCCGCTCCGGGTCGACACCCACGTGCCGCAGGGGCGTGATCCACCGGATGAACGAGTCGAGCATCGCGTTGACCGGCGACGTCGAGCTCACGACGATCGCGGCGAGGGCGAGCGCGACCAGGTCGACCAGGGTCTCGGTCGCCTTGGCCGGCCCGTAGAGCAGCCACTGGATGCCGGCGAAGATGACCGCTGCGACGAGCGCCGGCCGCAGTGAGCGCAGCAGCAGACCGAGGTCGATCCGGGCAACGGCCGCGGCGAGGACGGCGATCGCGAGGAAGACGAACGCCGCCTCGACGCTGCGCACCAGCACCACGCTGAGGCTGAAGGCCGCGAGCCCGCCGACCTTCGCGCCGATCCACGCGCGGTGCAGCGGCGAGGTGCCGGGCTGGTAGACGCCGAAGAGGTACGACGGGTTCACAGCGGCACGGTGGAGAGGTAGTCGGCGACGGCAGCCTCGGCCGGGCCGTCGAAGCGCACCCGTGCGTCCTCGACGACGAGGACCCGGTCGCACCGTCGGGCCAGGTCGAGGTCGTGCGTGACGACCACCAGCTGCTGGGGGAGCGTGAAGAGGGTCTCGGTCACCCGCCGGGTGTTGGCCAGGTCGAGCAGCGTCGTCGGCTCGTCGGCCACCAGGATCGACGGATCGGTGGCGAGCACACCGGCCAGCGCCAGCAGCTGACGCTGGCCGCCCGAGAGGCTGTGCACGCTGAGCGTCGCCTGTGCCCCGAGGCCGAAGCGGTCGAGCACGGCGAGCGCCTGGCGGTGCCGCTCGCCCGCGTCCCGGACCGAGCGCCGCAGGGACAGCTCGACGTCCTCGACACAGGTCGGCATGACCAGCTGGGCGGCCGGATCGGTGAAGCAGAAGCCGACCCGCCGCCGTACGGCGGCTCCGTCGCGCGCGACGTCGAGGCCGTCGACCAGGACCCGACCGCTCGTCGGGGTGACGAGGCCGTTGACCAGCCGGACCAGCGTCGACTTCCCCGAGCCGTTGGCGCCGATCAGGCCGATCCGCTGCTCGGTCAGGCGCAGCGTGGTCGGCTCCAGGATGACCGTGTCGCCGTCGGCGCCGGGTGCGGCGACGGACGCCGCCTCCAGCTCGATCGTCGCCACGGGTGGAGTATGGCTCAGCGTCGTGCGAGCAGGCGCGGGAAGGCCCGGTGCACCTCGGCGGCCACCAGTGCGACGACGAGCGACTTGATGATGTCGCCGACCCAGAAGGGCGCGTCGAACTTGATCGCCTGGCTGAGGCTGACGTCGAGGAAGTGCATCATCCAGAGCGTGCCGCAGACGTGGTTGAGCACCGTGCCGGCCATCGCGGCGATGAAGACGAAGGCGGCGCGGGTGCGCAACCCGCCGAGGACGTACTTGACGAGGTAGCCCGCGAGCAGCGCCGCGAAGGGGAACGACAGCAGGTATCCCGCGGAGACCCCGGAGAACGGCGCCAGCCCGCCGCTGTGGCCGGAGAAGACCGGGAGACCGATCGCCCCGAGCACCAGGTAGACGCTGACCGCGAGGAAGCCGCGGACCGGGCCGAGGACGCAGCCGGCGAGCAGCACGCCGAAGGTCTGCAGGGTGATGTCGACCCCGGCGCCCCCGACGGGGATCCCGCCGATGACGGTGAGGGCGGCGATCAGCGCCGCGAAGGCAGCGATCAGCGCGATGTCGGTGGTGGTCGACCGCTGCGGCGCGGGCCGCGCGTCGGTCGTGGAGGGGGCGGGGGTCTCGGACATCGTCATGCTCGGTTCCTTCGGACGGACCTGAACGGTGTTCAGGTGAACGCCGTTCAGGTTAGGGTTCGATCCGAACCCGGTCAATCGTGACCGACGAGTAGTCCCCCGGGAAGGGGCGTGACGTGCGCTACCACCGCGACGACATCGTCGACCGCGCCCTGGTCGTGCTCGACACCTACGGGCTCGCCGACCTGACGATGCGCCGGCTGGGCAGTGAGCTCGGGGTCCAGCCGAGCGCGCTCTACCACCACTTCCCCAACAAGCAGCAGCTGCTCGCGGCCGTCGCCGACGAGGTCCTCGCCCGTGGCCGACGCCGGTCCGGTGAGCGGCCCGCGGCGTGGGACGCCCGGGCCGAGGCCGTCTGCAGCGAGCTGCGCGACGCGATGCTCGCCTACCGCGACGGGGCCGAGCTGGTCGCGACCGTCCGCTCCTTCGGGCTCGGGGCCGCGACGCCGTACGACGAGCTCGCCGCCGCCCTGGCCGATGGCGGGCTGGGACCCCTGCTGGTGCCGACGGCCGCGCGCACGGTGCTGCACTTCGTCTTCGGCCACGCGCTCGACGAGCAGACCCACCTCCAGGCCGGTTCGGTCGGCGCCATCGACGAGGAGCCGCGTGCCGACTCGGACTTCGCCCTCGGTCTCGGGATCGTGCTCGACGGGATCCGGCTGCTCGCAGGCGCCCGGTCGGGGCGAACCGTTACCTAGAAACCCTGCGCGGTGCACGCGCGCGCTGCTGGAATGTGCGCGTGAGAAATCTCGGGAGGTGGCGGTGCGCCGTCGTGGTCGGATCAGTGCTGCTCGCGGGCTGCTCCTCGACCGGTGCCGGGGGCGCGGGCGGGCAGTCCTCGGCGAAGGACGCGAGCGCCTCTGCCTCGCCGACGCCCGCTGACCCGGCGCCGACCGAGGCGGCCCAGCCGGTGCCGTCCGTGATGTCCGGCAACGATCCGAGCGTGGTGCTGGCGAAGGGCGGCGATCTGCGCCGGCTCGGGCTCAAGGTCACGGCGGGTCTGCAGCGGCTCCAGACCATGCACGTCGAGGAGTCGTTCAGCACCGGCCTCCGGATGACCTACGACGTCGACTTCGATCGCTGCTCGGGCGAGATCGAGGACTCGGGCGTCAGCGCCAGGTTCGTCACGACGTCCGACGGACGGATGCTGGCGACGCGCGACCCGGGTCCTGCGCCCCGATGGACCGAAGTGGGCTACGTCCTCGTCGACTCCTGCACCGGCGGTCCCCTCGACGTGGCGTTCAGCACGGTCAGTGGTGCTGGGTCGTTGTGGCCGTGGCTGGGCGCGACGCGCGTCGGTGTCGAGCGGATCGGCGGGGTCCGCACTGTGCACTACCGGAAGTCCGGGGACGGCCAGCGGGCCGACTCGTGGCTGGCCGCTGATGGATCGACCGTGCGGATGCTGAAGCTCGTCCGGCGGATCGCGGGCAAGCGCCACACCCTGGTCTTCTCGGAGTTCGACCAGGCGGAGCCGGTCGAGCCCGAGCAGACGGTGCGATCGTGACCGAGCAGTCCGCTGCGGAAGCCGCGGCCATGCGAGGACCGGCGAGCGACGGCTAGCCACCGGCCGGTGGAGCTCGGGCTCAGGCGTTGCTGGGGTCGACCCGCCGCATCAGCGGGGTCGCCAGCGCCCCGTGCACGAGCACGGACGCGACGATCGTGAACGCGACCGTCGACCAGAGCCAGTCGGTGCCGAGCTCGTCGGCCTCGCCGGCGGCGTACGCGAGGTAGTAGATGGAGCCGACGCCCCGGACGCCGAAGAACGCGGCGGCCCAGCGCTGCGGACCGGTCAGGCGCGACGTCTCGGGGCGGAACGGGGACAGCCCGACCAGGCCGGCTGCGGGCCGCACCAGGAGGATCAGGGCGAGGCCGATCGTGACCCCGCGCCAGTCCAGGCTGGCGAGCAGGCCGCGGGAGAGCGCGATGCCGAGCACCAGCAGCACGAAGAGCGTGATCAGGCGCTCGAGCCGCTCGGTGACCTGGTGCATCGCAGCGTGATAGTCGTGCGACCGCTCGGCCGAGCGGAAGGTCATGGCGCACACGAAGACCGCCAGGAAGCCGTAGCCACCGATGAGCTCGCCGACGCCGTACGCCGAGACCAGTGCGGCCAGGGACAACAGGGACTCGCCCCGCTCGGCCACGCGGAGCGACCGGCTGGCCGACCGGAAGGCGACGTACGACAGCAGCCGGCCGACGACGATGCCGGCGAGCACGCCGAGGACGATCTTGCCGACCAGGTAGAAGCCCACCCACTCGAGTGCCCAGTGCCGCACGGCGCCCTCGGTCGCGAGCAGGATCGCCGCGTAGACGAACGGGAAGGCCAGTCCGTCGTTGAGCCCGGCCTCCGAGGTGAGGGCGAAGCGCAGCTCGTCGGACTCGTCGACCTCGAGGTCGCCGGTCTGCGGCCCGGCGACCTGGACGTCGGAGGCCAGCACCGGGTCGGTCGGGGCGAGCACCGCGCCCAGCAGCAACGCCGCGGCCGGCGCCACGCCCGCACCCCAGGCGAGCAGCGCGACGGCCGCGATGCAGAGCGGCATGGTGATCCCGAGCAGTCGCCAGGTCGTGCCCCACCGGCGCCACGTGCTGCGGTCACGCAACGAGAGCGGACGGTCGATGGCCAGGCCGACGCCCATCAGCGCCACCAGGACCGCCAGCTCGGTGACGTGCTCGATCGCCGCCCGGTTGGCCTGCGGGTCGAGCGGCAGGCCGTCGGGCAGCGGAGTGAGGCCGAGCCCGATGCCGACGGCGACCAGGACCATCGGCGCGGAGATCGCCCAGCGGTCCAGGAGGGCGGGGAGCACGATGGCGAGCAGCAGGCTGCCGCCCGCAACGAGATAGACCAGGTCGGCAGTCACGGCACGGTGGCAGTACCCGGCGTCGACACGGGCGAAACAGCAGTCCGCACTGCTCACCCACGGCGAGCAGTCTCCGATCAGACGGCGAACTCCCCACCGCTGCGCCAGTAGATGCCGGCCTCGCGCGTCAGGAAGTCGTTCTCGACGAGGTAGCGGCGCAGGGCGGCGTGGTCGTCGTGGAAGCCGCGCAGAACGAGGTTGACCTCGACCTCCTCGTAGCGCTGGCCGGGCTCGAAGGACTGCGCCAGGTGGTCCAGCACGACGAGCAGCTTCGCGTGCCTCGACGGGATGGTGTGCAGGCGACCGTCGGCGTCGAGGAAGTGCGACAGCACCCGCTGGTCGGTCATCACCGGCTCGGTCGGGTCAGCCTGAGCAGCGCGCGGGGCCAGACCGCCGTGGACAGGCCACCGCCGATCGCCCGCTGCTCGAAGTGCAGGTGGCACCCGTCCGGCGCGCCGCTGTCGCTGGCACGGGCGAACATCGTGCCGCGCTTGACCCGCTGTCCCTCCCGCACGTAGACGCGACGCGTGTGTCCGATGACCAGGTCCCAGCCGAGCGTGCGGTTGCGCAACCGCAGGGGGTGGGCGCCGTACGCCGGCCCGAGCGACGCGTTGGAGACGACCCGGAGGCCGCGACCCGCGTAGAGCGGGGTGCCGCACGGCATCGCGACGTCGATCCCGTGGTGGAAGCCGCGTCGTGCGCTGCAGCGCGGGTCGGGGGAGTAGTACGGCGCCTTGGTGCAGCCGAAGGGCAGCATGATCCGGTGGGTGCCCTTGAACCACGGCGACTGGTAGTGCGTCTTGTCCTTGGAGTAGAAGACCCACCGCGGGTCGGCGTGCGCGGCCGTGGTGAGCGAGCCGACCAGCACCAGTCCCAGCAGGGCGGCGAGCAGCAGACGTCCGAGGCGCATGCCGCCCAACCTAACCCGGCTCGCCGCTGCCCGACAGCAGCCGCTCGCACTCCTCGACCAGCCGCGCGCGCAGGGGCGCGCCACGCGCTGCGAAGGCGCGCTGCGCCTCGGCGTACTCCGCCTTGCCCGCAGCCGTCTCGATCCGGACCGGGCTGAACCCCAGGTCTTCGAGGTCGTACGGCGCCGCCCGCATGTCGAGCTCGCGGATGTCGCGCGCCAGCTCGAAGCAGTCGAGCACCACGTCGGAGGAGATCATCGGCGTCAGCCGGAAGGCGTGCTTGTAGAGGTCCATGCCCGCGTGCAGGCAGGCCGGCTGCTCGAAATCCGGGCGGTCCACCGACGTCGGGGACAGCGTGTTGAGGGGCGCCGCCGGCGGGGTGAAGAACCGGTAGGCGTCGAAGTGCGAGCAGGCGATCCGGTGGGACTCGACGACCTCGTCGGTGCCGGCGGCGCCGAGGCGCAGCGGCCAGTCGGCGTGCCGGGTCTCGTCCTCGGAGAGCCGGTAGACCATCGCCCACTCGTGCATCCCGAAGCAGCCGAAGTTCGCCGGTCGCCCGGCCGTGGCACGCAGCAGCCTCACCAGCGCCGTGAGCAGCGGGCGCTGGGAGGAGAGGTACGCCGCCGTCACCGTCGACACGGCGGTGGTCGAGCCGGCGGTCGAGCCGGAGACGTCGTACCCCTTCAGCGGCGCGTACTCCGGCGCCTCCGCCAGCGCGACGCCGTACCCCGGGTGCCAGCGGCGCAGCTGTGCCGGGCGGTGGGAGTAGTAGGTGAAGAGGAAGTCGTGGACCGGGTGCTTCCTGCTCTCGGAGCGGCGCGCGAGGTGCGGCGCGACGAGCTCGTCGACCCGCGTCGCGTGCGCGTCAGCACGCGCCTGCCACGACCCCCGGTCCATCACCTGCACCGGTCCAGGGTAGGTCAGCGGGGACCGCTCAGCCCGATCCCTGCTGGGCGCCCGCACCCACGTGGACGCTCGCGAGGAAGTCCACCATGGACCGTTCGTCCCACCCCGCGTCCGCCGGGTACTGGATCCGGACGACGCCGGAGGGCTCGCCGGCCCGCGTGCGGGTGGCGAGCGTCGTGTAGCCGGAGTCGCCGGAGACCCAGAAGCGCCGACCGTCGTGGTCCACCACGCGTCCGTCCGGCCGGTTGGCGTCGAACATGATGACCAGCTTGCCGACGAAGACGTCGGGGTCCTCCGACGTCGAGCCGTCGTCGGGCACGATCGTCACGGCCCACGGCTGCTGGGCCTGCACCGACCAGCCCTGCGGCGTCAGGTCAAAGGTGTACGGCGTCGCCTCGAAGCGCTGCGCGACCAGCTCGACCCCGGCCGGGTCCGTCGCGCTCCGGTCGAGCACCGCGACCGTCCCCACCGCGAGGACCGCGGCGGCAGCCACTCCGACGAGGCCGGTGCGCACGCGCCGCCGAGCCCGGGCGTGCATCGCGTGCCGCGCCCGGGCCAGGTCCGCACCGGGATCGACGGCTGGCCGGCCGGTCTCGGCCGCCGCCTGCAGGGCTCGGGTGAGGTCGTGCGAGGGGGACATCAGGACACCTCCAGGGACAGCTGGTGATCGGTGGCGCCGAGGACGTCGCGCAGATGGGCCAGGGCCCGGGCGTTCTGCGACTTCACGGTGCCGGTCGAGCAGCCGAGGACCCGAGCGGTCTCGGCGACGTCGAGGTCGTGCCAGTGGCGCAGGACCACCACCGCCCGTTGGCGCGGACCGAGCGAGGCGAGCGCGCCGAGCACGATCTCACGCAGCACCAGGTCCGTGGTGCCGACCGTCGGCTCCGCGGCCAGTGCCTCCGTCGGGTCGGCGAGGGTCGTCTCGCGGCGCCGGTGGGCCAGGCGCGCCTCGTCGATGAAGACGTGGGTGATGCTGCGACGTGCGTAGGCGAGGGGGACGTCCGCGCGTCGTACCCGCCCCCAGGACAGGTAGAGCCGGGTGAGCGTCGTCTGCACGACGTCCTCGGCGAAGGCGTCGTCACCGGCGCACAGCAACGTCGCCGTGCGCAGCAGGTCGGCGCGGTGGGCGCGCACGAACACCACGAACTCGGCTGATCTCTCGCTGTCGCGCACACCTCTCCTTCCCTCTCCTAGACGGGTGCGGGCAGCAGCAGGGTTGCATGCAACCTGCCGCGACCTCGCTGCCGTCATCGTGGCGTGAGGACGACTGCGGCGCTGAGCATCCCGATCATCCTGCTCGCGACCGCGTGCTCGTCGAGCGGGCACCCGGCGCCGGCTCCGGGGGCCGTGGGGAGCACCCCGGCCGCGATGAGGGTCGAGACCAGCGCGCAGCCGCGGCCGGCCTTCGACCGCACACGGCACTCGACCTCCGACCCGCGAAGCATCTGGGTGGTGGTGAACAAGAAGCACCCGATCGACGCCGGCTACCGACCGCAGATCGACCTGGTGCGCGGCTACCAGGTCGCGGCGCCGGCGGCCGCCGCCCTGACCCGCCTGCTGGACGACAGCGACGTCCTCGGCCTCGGGTTCAAGATCGCCAGCGCCTACCGCTCCTACGGCTACCAGGCCGACGTCTACTCCGGGGTCGTCGAGTCGAGCGGCCGGCCCGCCGCCGACCGGGTGTCGGCCCGTCCCGGACACAGCGAGCACCAGACCGGGCTCGCGGTCGACCTCGTCGCGCCGGACGACCCGGCCTGCGACTTCGACGCCTGCTTCGCCGGTACGCCGGGTGGCCGGTGGCTGGCGCGTGAGGCGTGGCGCTACGGGTTCGTCGTCCGCTACCGGCCCGGGTCGGCGACGGTCACCGGATACTCGCCCGAGCCCTGGCACCTGCGCTACGTCGGCCGGGCACTGGCCACGGAGCTGCGCCGTACCCGCACCGACACCCTCGAGGTCTTCTTCGACATCACTGGCGGCGACTACCCCTAGCGGCAGGGTCGATAGGCTCCCCGGGTGCGCATCGCGAGATTCACCACCGGCGAGGACCCCATGTACGGCGTGGTCACGGGCGAGGTCGACCAGTTCGGCCAGCCCGACCCCGAGAGCGTCGTCGTCGCGCTGGCGGGCGACCCGCTGTACGTCGGCGTGAAGCTGCTCGACCAGGAGCACCGGCTCGAGGACGTCCGCCTGCTGGCGCCCGTGCTCCCGCGCAGCAAGGTCGTCGGCATCGGCCGCAACTACGCCGCGCACGCCGCCGAGCTCGGCAACGACGTCCCGACCGAGCCGCTGATGTTCCTCAAGCCCAACACCAGCGTGGTCGGGCCGGGCGACCCGATCTTCTACCCGCCGCAGACCAAGAACCTCCACTTCGAGGGCGAGCTCGCCGTGGTGATCGGCCGGATCTGTCGCGACGTGCCTCCCGAGCAGGCGACCGACGTGATCCACGGCTACACGATCGCCAACGACGTGACGGCGCGCGACCTGCAGAAGGGCGACGTCCAGTTCACCCGGGCGAAGGGCTTCGACTCCTTCTGCCCGCTCGGCCCCTGGATCGAGACCGACCTGGACCCGCACGACTTCGCCGAGGGCCGCAGCGTCCAGACCTACCTCAACGGCGACCTGAAGCAGGACGGGTCGACCAAGGACCTGATCTTCGACATCCCCGCGCTGATCGCCTACATCTCCAGCGTGATGACGTTGCTGCCCGGCGACGTCATCCTCACCGGCACCCCCGAGGGTGTCGGTCCCATGGAGGTCGGTGACGAGGTCGAGATCTCGATCGCCGGCCTCGGCACCCTCACGAACAAGGTGGCACAGCGATGAACAGCCCGGTCCGCGTCCGGATGGCCCCCAGCCCGACGGGCAGTCCGCACGTCGGCCTGGTCCGCACGGCGCTCTTCAACTGGGCCTTCGCCCGCCACCACGGCGGCACCTTCGTCGTGCGCATCGAGGACACCGACAAGGAGCGCAGCACCCAGGAGTCGTACGACGCGCTGCTCGACCTCTTCCGCTGGCTCGGCCTCGACTGGGACGAGGGTCCCGAGGTCGGTGGCCCGCACGCGCCGTACCGCCAGAGCGAGCGCGGCGACCTGTACGCCGACGCCCTGGCCAGGCTGGCCGCCTCGTCGTACACCTATGACTGCTACTGCACCAATGAGGAGGTCGACGCGCGCCGCAAGGCCTCCGGCTCCAAGGTGCTCGGGTACGACGGCTTCTGCCGCGACCTCTCCGCCGAGCAGCGCGGGGCTTTCGAGGCGGAGGGCCGCAAGCCCGTCGTCCGCTTCCGGATGCCCGACGGCTCGATCACCTGGCACGACCTGGTGCGCGGCGACGTGACGTTCGAGACCCAGTTCGTCCCCGACTACGCGCTCTGCCGCGCCAACGGCGACCCGCTCTACACGCTGGTCAACCCAGTCGACGATGCCTCCATGGAGATCACCCACGTCCTGCGCGGCGAGGACCTGCTCTCCAGCACGCCACGCCAGCTCGCCCTGTACGACGCGCTGATCGAGCTCGGCATCGCCAAGCAGAAGCCGGAGTTCGGGCACCTGCCCTACGTGATGGGGCAGGGCAACAAGAAGCTCTCGAAGCGGGACCCCGAGGCGCACGCGCTGGCCTACCGCGACCAGGGCTTCCTCCCCGAGGGGCTGCTCAACTACCTGGCGCTGCTGGGCTGGGCGATCGCCGCGGACCGCGACGTCTTCTCGCTGGAGGAGATGGTCGAGGCCTTCGAGATCGCCGACGTGAACCCCAACCCGGCGCGCTTCGACATCAAGAAGGCCGACGCCATCAACGCGTCGCACATGCGGCTCCTGTCGGTCGACGAGATCACCGACCGGGCGCTGCCCTACCTCAAGGACGCCGGCGTCGTCTCCGACCCGATCAGCGACGCCGACGCCGAGCTGCTGGAGCAGGCGATGCCGCTGGTCGCCGAGCGCATCAACAAGCTGACCGAGGCCGTCGACATGCTCGGCTTCCTCTTCGTCGACGACGCGGCGTTCACCGTCGACCCCGCCGACGCGGAGAAGCTGCTCGGCGACGACGGGCGCGCCGTCGTACGACGTGCCCTCGACGCCCTCGAGTCGCTGCCCTCGTGGTCGACCGCCGCGATCCAGGACGCGCTGCAGGCCGAGCTCGTCGAGGCGATGGGTCTCAAGCCGCGCAACGCCTTCGGTCCGGTCCGCGTGGCCGTCACCGGCCGTCGCATCTCGCCGCCGCTCTTCGAGTCGATGGAGCTGCTCGGTCGCGACCGCTCGTTGGCGCGACTGCAGAGCGCCCTGGGCTGACATGGCGGGGCTGCCCTACTACCTCGTCCAGCGGGGCGGCCGGTCCGGCGTCTGGCGCCCGTTCCTCGGCGTCTTCGCGCTGGTGGCGGCGTTCCTGGTCATCGTCCCCGTGCTGGTCCAGGTGCCGTTCGCACTCGGCTTCGCGATCGCGGGCCAGGACGTGGCCGACGGCCTGACCCGGATCACCGACTTCGACGACCCCACGCCCGCGGGCCTGGCGTACCTCAACGTGTCCCTGGCCTGCGCGATCCCGGTCGCGTGGCTGCTCACCCGGGTGCTGCACGGGCTGCGACCGGGATGGCTGGCCTCGATCGCGCCGCGGATCCGCTGGCGCTGGCTGCTGGTCTGCTTCGGGCTGGCCGTCGCCGGGCTGTTCGCGACCCTGGTCGTCTCCGCGCTGGTGCCGGCCTCCGCGAACGACGGCGTGGAGATGAGCGGCAAGCTCAACGACTTCACCTCGACCACCCGCGACTACCTCCTGGTCGTGCTGCTGCTGACCCCGCTGCAGGCGGCGGGGGAGGAGTACGCCTTCCGCGGCTACCTGACCCAGGCGTTCGGCAACGTCTTCGGTCGTCCCTGGGCGGCGGTCTTCTTCCCGGCCCTGCTCTTCGCCCTCGCGCACGGCAGCCAGAGCGCACCCATCTTCTTCGACCGGTTCGCCTTCGGCATCGTCGCGGGGCTGGCCGTCGTGCTGACCGGGGGCCTGGAGGCCGGCATCGCGATGCACGTGCTGAACAACTGGCTGGCGTTCGGCCTGGCGCTCGCCTACAGCGACATGGCATCGACCCTGAACCCGACCGGCGGCACCTGGTGGAGCATCCCGGTGACGCTCACGCAGTCGCTGGTCTACCTCGGTCTGGTGCTCTGGGCGTCGCGTCTGATGCGGCTCAGGACGACCACCGAGACGGCCGCTGGGGCGGGCGTTTTGGAGGGCTCCAGCCCTCGCGTGTAAGGTTTCTCCCGGCTCGGAGACGAGCCGAAAAGCACTGCCATTGGGATATGGTGTAATTGGCAACACGACTGGTTCTGGTCCAGTTATTCTAGGTTCGAGTCCTAGTATCCCAGCTGAGATCGCGGCCCTCGCGGGCCGCGATTTTGTGCGTCACGACAGCTCCGGCTAGAGTTTCGCAGGTTGTCCGGGAGTCTCTCCAGGACACACGCCCCCGTTGTGTAGCGGCCTAGCACGCCGCCCTCTCAAGGCGGTAGCGCCGGTTCGAATCCGGTCGGGGGTACAGAGCGGAGAAGGGGCCCTGTCCAGCGAAAAGCTGGGCTGGGCCCCTTCTGCATTTCGGCCAGATTCTCGCTCGGGCAACACCGGGGCCAACACCGGGCAACGCGCGCACTGCGCTGCGCCGTCGTTGGGCGGCTTGGCTGGCCTGATGCCTGGGCGTCCCGCTCTTCGTCTCACCTGGCTCTCGCCCCCGTGGCCCGGCGCGTGCAGGAGCGGCCATCAGGTCGGGCTGGGTGGCCTGCTACCCCAACGTGGACAGGAGGGCGTCCAGGGTCCGCTCCTCGATGGCGCTGTCCGGGTGGGAGGCGCGCACGGCCGACAGGACCGGGTCGATCTGCTGGTCGACGTACGTCCATGCTCGACAGTCCTTGCTCTGGAGCGCGTCCTGGTCGTCGTCCCACGCGGTCTCGAGGTCGGTAGCCCGACTCGAAGCGCCCGCGGCGTCGCCCGACCTGACGAGGGCCAACGTGTCGGTCGTGATGGTCCGATAGCTCTTGACCGAGTCGGCGGGGAAGCTGACGGCCACGTGGTGGGTGGCTTGGGTCTGGTTGAGCGGGGAGCCGGAGCAGCTCGGCGCGCTCCCCTCCTCGGCGGCCAGGGCGCTGGTGTGGGGTTGCTGGTTGGCCCACGTCAGAAGGCCAAGGGTGGCGAGCCCGACTGCGACCAAGGCACCTAGCAACAGCCGCTGACGCTCGGGCCTCGCGTAGCGTCCGGTCGGTCGGGCGTCGTGGTCCTCGATGACGTCGGCCTTCGAGACGCTCAGGTAGACGACCGTCACCAGGATGGCGGCCAGGAAGACGATGCTCGTGGCGAACGTGCCCAGCCCCAGGCCCTTCTCGCTCGACGGGGTCGCGAGCCAGTCTCCGATGTTGGCTCCGAGCGGTCGGGTCAAGATGTAGGCGAGCCAGAACGTCAGGACCTCGTTGGCACCCAGACGCCACACAAGCGTGACGATGCCGATGAGGGTGAGCGGCAGCAGCACGGACTTCCCTGGACCCCAGCCCGTCAGTTCCAGGGTCCAATCGCCGGCGGCGGTGCCCAGTGCGAAGGTCACGAGGACCGCGAGCCAGTAGAAGGCCTCCCTCGGCACTGTCACGATCGAGTGGATCGAGAGCGTCCGCTCGCGGGCCCACCAGACTCCGAAGACGGCCGCCAAGAGGGCTGCGAAGACCGTGGTGCTGAACCACAGGGGCACACCCAGCTGGTCGGTGAGGATGTCGGTGTAGAGGGTGCCGGTGACGCTCACGACGACCACGGTGAGCCAGTAGGGCAGCGGGACGTACCGGTTCAGGCGCATCTGGACCGCAAGCACTGCAGCGAAGATCCCGGTGAAGATGATCGCCGTGTTCACCAGGCCGACGCCGAGCGTCATGTTGATCCAGTCAGCGAAGCTCTCGCCAACCGTGGTGCAGAGGATCTTGATCACCCAGAACCAGATGGTGACCTCGGGGACCTTGTTGAGCATCCGGCGCGCGGCGTCGACTCGTTCGGCATTGGTGGGGTACTCGATCATGCCGGCACGCTCGCGTGTCGAGGCTGCCATCAACCTGACTGCCGCGCGTTCGGCGCCGGCCGCAGAACTCAGGTCCCGTCAAGGTCGTCGCCAAGAAGTGCGTCGTGTCGGGGGTGGACCACATGCCATTCAGGTGGGAGGCAGGTTCGGACGCCTAGCGTCTCGCAGATGGGCCCGCTGTATGAGCCGACTGCATTGCTGGTCGTGATGGCCGTGCTGGTAGCCGAGCACGGGCTGGCGGTCCGTCTCGGAATCGCCGCGGACTGTCTCGTGGTCACCGCCGGTGCTGCGACGTCCTGGGGCGACGTCCATCTCTCCGTGGTGGAGGCGGTCTGGTGGCTGACCGTTGCGGCAGTGACCGGTGACCAGGTCGCCCGCCTCGGGGGCCTGCCGCCCCCGCGCGATCCTCTGGGGTTGCTGGCCCGAGCCGATACCGCCGGGTGGTACGCGGTGGCATCGCTGTGCACCGGGGTGATGTGGACCGCCGGTCTCGTGCTGGCCGGGCGAGTGATTGTTGGGGTTGCGCTGCTGTGACCAGGAGGGCTACCGCAGGTGGTAGACGAAGTAGTCCCTGGCAACCTCGACCAACCGGTACTGCCGGTCGAAGACCGGCTGGGCACGACTGGTGTTCACCCCCCAGGTGGCGAGGGAGGTCCCGTTGACGACGGCCCAGGTAGGGGCGTGCGGCCCGCTGATCGCGTGGGTGAACTCGGTGAGGTTCGGATCGAGCACTCTCACCGGGAGACTCCAGAGCTGCTGGTAGGGACTGGTCAGACCGGCCGCCTGAAGGATCGCGGGGTTGCCGAAGGCGATGACGCCTGTGTCACCGGGCGACTTGTGCGCCGACAGGTAGCGCGCCACCTCCACGTCCGAAGGAACGGTCCGGTCGTGCAGAGCAAGCCCGGCAGTCGAGATGACCCCGACGACACCGGCGTACGCGAGGACCGCGGTGGCCGACGGCACCCGGGCCGGCCCACGCAGTGCCAGGGCAGTCGTCGCCAGCACCAGCCCGGGCACGAGCCCGATCAGGTAGTGGAGCCAGTAGCTGCCGCCGAAGGCGATGCCGAAGGTCTCCCACGCGAGAACCGCGCCCGCAAGCAGCCGCATGTCGGGATGCGTCATCGCTGCGGTGCGCTGATCTGGGCTGCCCGTCAGTAGGCGACGCGGGACGAAAGCCAGCACCACCAGGACGAGCGCTCCACTTGCGATGAACGAGACCGTGAGCGACATCGCGCGGCCCGGCGTCGCGGAGTTGGCTTGGGCCGAGATGACCGCAGCCGCATCTGCCCGAAAGACCACGACGGCGTTCCACAACCCCGCTGGGTCGGTCCCGCGAGTCGCGGCCCACGCGAGGACGGTACCGAGCAGGCCACCGGCGCCCAGCACGAAGGACGTCGTCGCCTGGAGGGCATCGCTGTTCCGGCGGCGTGTGAGCAACCACAGGATCACGGTCGCCGCCAGCACGAACCCGTCCACCATGCTTTGCTTCACCAACGGGGCGGCCATCGCGGATGCGCCAGCGACCGTCCACCAGGACCAACGAGGCCGTTGGCGGGTACGCGCCGGGGGCACTGCCTGCAGAGCAAGCAGTGAGCACAGGACGCTGGCCAGCACGAACGGCACGGCGAGCAGCTCGCCGTCGACCTCGCTGGTGCCGAAGAGCGGCGTGGTCATGAACACCGCGGCGGTCGCGGCGACGAGCACTGGAGCACGGCGTACGCCGGGCGCGGCGAGGTGGCCGATCCGGCCGGCGAGCAACACCGAGACCACCACGGCGAGCAGACCGATCAGTCGGAGCGCGAGCAACCCGCCGCCGAGGTCGGCGAGCTGGAAGATGCCGACCAGGAGCGGAGGCCGGTCCACCCAGTAGTCGCCGTACAGGGACGTACCCGGCGACCACTGTGAGGCGATGAGCAGGAACCCGCCCTCGTCGGAGGACAGTGGGCGGGCGAGGTTCGGCAACCACATCAGGGCACCGACGAGGGCGGCCACGCCGACCGCCCCTGGCCGCTCCACCAGCTTCCCCGGGCTGGGCGGACGGACCGGCAGCGTCAGTACGGAGGTCACGCGGGCACCTGCGCGGCGTCGAGGCCGTGCTCGCGGAGTGGGCCGGTGTCGTGGAGGAGCAAGGCGGCGTCCCGCAGCCGAGTCCGCCCGACGGTGGTGACCATCCGTGCCGGAGCGGCTCGGCGTGACCGGTCCCGCCTCCGAGCGGGTCCCAGGACGGCGCGGAGGTCCCCATCTTCCGCCGCCGTCAGCGCCGCGGGGTCGAGCACGCCGACGACGAGACAGCGGCGGCCCGGCTCGGTGGTCATGGGGCCAGGGTGGTCGCAGAGACCTGCCATGGACCTGACCGGCTGTTGCCCCCGGGTCGTCGACCAGGACGCCGTGACGAACCCGGATGGGAACGCGCCGAGCGGCACTGCACGACGTGACACCGTGCTGACGTCACCGCGCCCCGTGAGGTGCGGCACGGAGCGTCGCGAAGATGTCGTCCTCGAGGCGGGGCCCTGGCCGTCGTCCGACTTCCCGGAACCACTCCCGGCCCAGCACGCTCCGGGCGAGCGGTCGGGGGAGACGGAGCAGGAGCGCGAGCGTCCGGGGTTTGTCGCCACCGCCCACCTGCGTCGCGTGCGCACGCAGGGATGCGAGCTTGGCCGCCAGATGAGCCCGTACGTCGACCTCGTGCGTGAGGTCGGCGCGTGCGGTGTACGCATGGCTCATGTCTGGCAGCTCGGGCATCGGAACCACGCGCGACAGCTGCCGGAGGGTTCGCACCAGCCGGTCGATCAGGCCCCGGTCGAGGGTCGCCTCCAGCACGACCGCGGTGCCCGCCAGCTCGGCCGCTCGCCGCCCGACCCGGTGCACCTGCACGTGGTCGGGGTGGCCGTAGCCGCCTGCCTCGTCGTACGTCGTCAGCACGTCGGCCCGTTCCACACGCAGGATGTCCGCCAGCCGATCGGCGGCCTCGTCGAGGGCGACCTCGGCGAACCGGGAGTCCGCATAGCCGAGCACCTCGACCCGGGCGATACCGAGCGCCGCAGCCGACGCCGCGAGCTCGCGGGTGCGACGCTCCGCGAGGTCCGCCTGCTCGTGGGGCGAGGCGAGCCCTGCCCCGCCGGCGGTCGCGACGACCAGCACCACCCGGTGGCCCTCCGCCGTTGCGCGGGCGAGCGTGCCGGCGGTCAGCAGCGCCTCGTCGTCGGGGTGCGCGTGGAACGACACGAGGGTGAAGCGGTCCGGGTTCATGTCGCGCTCACAGGCGTCAGTGCGCGGATGCGCGGCCGGACGGCACGCGCTGCTTCGGCGTACAGCTCCTGGGTGCGGCGACCCGCTTCGACCCAGTCGTGCCGCGGCGGGACGGTGGCGTTGTGGCAGGCGATCCGTGTGCGCAGTGGTGCGTCCGTGACCAACCGGGCGAGGTGGCCGGCCAGCGCGTCGTCGGTCGGGCCGAGGAGGCCTTCGACCTCGTGCCCGACGAACTCGACGACGCCGCTGTGCGAGCTCGCCACGACGGGCAGCCCCGCGCTGCGGGCCTCCAGCGCGGCGATGCCGAACGACTCCAGCTCGGCCGGCGCGAGGAACACCGAGGCATCGGCCAGCACCTGACGGATCGCTGTCCTGTCGATGCATCCGCGTAGCTCGACCCAGTCGGTCATCCGATGCCGACGCAGGAACCGCTCCAGGGCGTCACGCTGGGGTCCGTCGCCCACGACCACGGCCCGCAGCGGCAGGTCGGCCGGGACCCGACGCCGCGCGTCGAGCAGGATCCGGCCTAGCGGGAGGGTGCGCTTCGTGTGGGTCAGTCGCATCACGCTGACGATCGTCGGGACACACGGCGGCGTCGCTGCACCGGAGGGTCGCCACGACGTGGGGTCGACGGCGTTGGCCAGCACGTGCACGGGTCTGCCGGGTCCGAGCATCCTCCTCAGCGGCGCCGCCGCGGGCTTGCTCACTGCCGACCACGCCACCGGCCAGGAGCCGAGCCGCAGCAGGGCGTGGGCCGTCGCCGGGAGAGGACCCAGGCCGGACCACATCGAGTGGACCGTCACCAGGGTCGGGTAGCCGGCCAGGGAGGCCCGACGAGCCGCGGTCGACGCGAAGGGCGAGAGCACCGATACGTGGACGTGCACGACGTCGGGCGCCAGGTCGTCCAGCAGGCGACGCAGGGCGGCGTCGGCCCGGACCAGCCCGCCGAGAGGTCCGGCCGCGGCGTCGACGCGGCGCACCCACGAGTCGTCTACGGCACCGGTTGCCCTCGGTGTCGTCGTGATGACTTGGGCGTCATGGCCCTCGAGGCGCTGGTGGTGGACCAGGTCGCGCAGGTGGATCTCGATCCCGCCGAGCCGGGGGAGGTAGCAGTCGCTGACGTGGACGACGCGCATCACGCCGCCGCCCCGGTCGACCTGGTTGCTGCGCCTCGACAGAGCCAGAGCCAGACCGCGAGCCCGACGCCTCCGACGGGGATCTCCAGGCCGTAGGTCAGTGTCCGGTAGAGGAGAACGCCCGCGACGACGCTCGCCGGCGCGCCACCGAGCCCGATCAGAGCGCCGGTGAGGCCGACCTCGACGACACCGGCGCCACCGGGGGTGAGTCCGGCCAGCGTCAGCAGCCGCTCGACGGCGAAGCCGGCCAGCACGGCCGCCGGCGCGATCGCGGCGCCCGTGACGGCGAGGCACGCCCAGAGCAGTGCCAGCAGCAGGGCCGTGTAGAGCACCATGCCGAGGCTGAGTCGGAGCCAGCGTGCCCGGACGATGGCGCTGCAGCTCGCCTGGAGTTCGACCAGCGCCGACCGCAGCCGGACCCGGCGGGGCGAGCGCACCGCGCGCAGGAGTCTGTGCGCGACGCGGTCGAGGCCGCCACCGACGCGCGCGGCCACCGACGCTCGGGAGAGCGCCGCGACGATGGCCGCGCAGCCGAGCGCAAGACCGAGGGACGCGATCAGGGCCGGGCCGAGCGCCGGCCCGATCGAGACTCCGGTCGCACAGGCGACGGCGGGTACGACGGTCAGCGGGAGCGCGAGCTTGGCGAGCACGTCCCAGACGTTCGTGATGACGGTGAAGGCGACGAACTGGTCGGCGCCGTATCCCCAGGTCCGGGCCATCCGGCCGTTCAGCGCGATGCCTGCGGCCCCGCCGAGCGGGAGCACGTTGGCGACTGCGCTGCCGGTGAGGCTGAGGGTCAGGGCGCGACGGTGCGTCAGCCTCGGCAGGGCCGCTGTCAGGGTGATGGTGTGCGACAGCAGTCCCAGCGCCCACAGCCCGACCAGCCCGACCAGCTCGAGGACCGGGACGGCGGCGACCACCGCCCAGGTGCTCGCCCAGGAGACGCCACTCGCCATGGGCAGCACCAGGGTCAGCAGTGCCACGGCCAGGCAGACGCCGAGCAACCAGCGTCCCGTCCTCCTCATGTTCACAGCCCCAGCGTCGGGCGCGCTTCCTGAACGCCACCTGACTGCCGGGCGCGTCGCGGTCAGGTGGCCTGCAGGTTCACGGCACGACGCTCGGTCCGTGCCCGTCCACCTGCCGTCCGTGCCGTACGTCGCGGGATCGCCCGTGGGTGACGATGGCGCAGCCGACCGAGAACCCGGTGCCGGCTGGCTCGTGCGGCTCTGGGTGATCGCGCTCGGCCTCGCGGTCGTGACGCTGTGGCGCTCCTCGGTCGTCGACATCCCTGTGCGTGACCCGGGTGGCGAGATCCTCCGCGCCCGGATCGCGATCACAGCCGGGACCTTCGTGGCTCTTGCGCTCCTGGACGCCGTACGACGAGTGCCGCGTGGTCGGCGTGCTCCCCGACCAGTGGCGGAGATGCTGCGCCGTCGCTGGCCAACTCGCCGACTCCTGGTGGCCGCGTCGGCCCTGCTCGCCTACCACCTCGTCTACGCCGGCTATCACAACCTCAAGAGCTGGGACGCGCTCAATCCGCCCCGCGACCAGGCCCTGACCTGGATCGACCAGGCGCTCTTCCTTGGTCACTCTCCCGCGGTGCTGCTCCACTCGGTGCTGGGCGAGCGCTGGGCGGCGTACGCCTTGGTGATCGTCTACGAGTCGTTCCCGACCCTGGTGTCCATCGCCTTCGTGGCCTGCGTCGTCTTCGCGGACCGCCTCCGCGACGGCACCGTGTTCCTCGCTTCGGCGAGCTGGGTGTGGGTCCTCGGCGTCGCCTGCTACTACGCGGTTCCGTCGCTGGGTCCGTTCAACGACCGTCCCCAGGACTTCGCCGGGCTCCCGCACACGATCGTGACCACCACCCAGACGACGTACATGGCGCAGCGGGCGCACCTCCTCGCGGATCCGTCGGCGCACGACGCCTTCGCCCAGGTGTCGGCCTTCGCCAGCCTGCACGTCGGCGTCACCACGGTGATCGTGCTGATGGCGGCGTACTACCGACTACGGCGGATCGCCGTCGTGCTGAGCGTCTATCTCGCACTCACGGTGGTGGCGACGGTCTACCTCGGCTGGCACTTCGCGGTCGACGACATCGCGGGTCTCGCGATCGGTGCCGCGGCGGTCGGACTCGGGATCGTGACGATCTACCCGACCCGTCGGTCCCGTCGGCGCGTTCAGGCCGTTGGCAGGTTCGCGGGTCGAGAATGGGCCCATGATCATCGGAGTGTGTGAGGACGACCCGTCGATCCGACGCCTCCTCGCCGAGGCCCTGCGCTTCGTCGGACACGAGACGATGATGGCGCACGACGGGGGAGAGGCGCTGCGGCTCTTCGGTGCGGACAGCGCGATCGACGTGCTGGTCGTCGACATCGGACTGCCCGACTCCGACGGTCGCGACGTGTGCCAGGCGCTGCGGTCGGCCGGGCAGAACGCTCCCGTCCTCTTCCTGACCGCGCTCGGTGCGACCCACGACCGGCTCGCCGGCTTCGGTGCCGGCGGCGACGACTACGTCGCCAAGCCGTTCGAGCTCAAGGAGCTGATCGCCCGCCTCGAGGCGCTGGGCAAGCGTGGTCGACCGCCGCTGTCCACGACGTCCGGCCTCGATCTCGACCCCGCCCGGCACGCAGCGCGAACACAGGCCGGGGAGGTGCTGCTGACCCCGACCGAGTTCCGGATGCTCGCGGCGATCACCTCTCGACCGGACGAGGTCGTCCGTCGGCGTACCGTGATCGCGGCAGCCTGGCCGGAAGGAGCCGTCGTGGCCGAGAACACCGTGGACTCCTTCATGCGCCGGATCCGGACCAAGCTCGAGTCGATCGGCTCGCCGGTCTCCATCGAGACGGTCCGCGGCGTCGGGTTCCGCATCCGGTGAGGTGGCCTCGGCTGCCGCGGTCCTTCCGCCGGCAGATCGTCGTGCTCACCGCGGGCATCACCGCGGTCGCGATGCTGCTGCTCGCACTTGTGGTGCAGGTGGTGCTCGCCAGGATCACCACCAGCGACGTCGACCGGGTGCTCCAGGACCGAGCGGACGCTGTCATCAGCTCGGCGACGACAAGCGCTGGCGGCCAGCTCCTGGTCCCGGACAGCCAGCTGGACGCGGGCGTCGCGGTGTACGACGACCAGGGCGTGCTTGTCGCGGGCGCGCCGCCGGAGAGCCTGCGCGAGCACTACGCCGACCTTGCGACGGTCGTCACGAGGACCGTCGAGACCCACGCCGAGCACGGTCGCATCCTGGCTGAGCCGTTCACGGCGACCGGCGGTGCCGCCGGGGTGGTGATCGTGACCGAGCGGCTGGAGCCCTACGAGGAGGCCGAGCGGCTCGCCCTGATCGTCACCCTCGTCACCGGCCTCCTGACCACCGTCGCCGCGGCCGCGATCGCCGCTTGGACCACGCGCCGAGCGCTGCGACCGGTCACCGTGATGGCCGAGACCGCGGCCGAGTGGAGCGAGCACGATCTCAGTCGCCGCTTCAACCTCGGTCCGCCGGACAACGAGCTGAGCGCGCTCGCCGGCACCCTCGACCAGCTCCTCGAGAAGGTCGCCTCGGCGATCCGCTCCGAGCAGCGGCTCACCTCGGAGCTGGCGCACGAGCTCCGCACCCCGCTGACGACGATCCAGGGGATGACGGACCTGATCCTGCTCCGCGACATCCTGCCCACCGAGACGCAGCGCGACCTCGAGGAGATCTCAGGGGCCAGCCAACGGATGTCGGCGACGATCACCGCGCTGCTCGACCTGGCGCGTAACGAGGCCCAGATCGTGAGGGCGTCGCACTGCTCGCTGGTCGAGGTGCTCGAGGACGTCACCGGCCAGGCTGCCCCGAACGATCTCGTGCTCGACGTCGACGTCGTCGATGCCCGGCTCGGGCTGCCGCACGCACTCGCTGTCCGCGCCATCAGCCCGGTGGTGGAAAACGCCCTGCGCTTCGCGAACACCCGTGTCCGGATCAGCGCGGCGGGCACCTCCGGGACGGTCGAAGTGTTCGTCGACGACGACGGTCCCGGTGTCGCACAGGAGGAGGCCGAGCGGATCTTCGAGCCCGGCATGACGTCCGCGGTCGGCACCGGCGCGGGGCTCGGTCTGGCGATCGCCCGCAGGATCGCCCGCACGGTCGGCGGCGAGGTCGCGGTCGCGCAGGACGCCGCCGCCACCCGATTCGTGATCCGGCTGCCGCGCGGCTGAGCACCTCCGGGGCAGTCAGGTTACAGACAGGTGGTGACACCTAGCGTCCAGCCCGTGAAGCCGATCTCCGAGGCGCCCGCCGCCGCCCTTGACTCCCACCGCCGTCCCTCTCGCCTCGAACCGGTCGCCGCCAAGGTCCCTGAGATCACGGCGCTCTTCTGGGTCATCAAGGTCCTGACCACCGGGATGGGAGAGGCTGCCTCGGACGGCCTCGGTGAGACCAGTCTCGTCCTCGGTGGGATCATCGGGGTCGGCGGCTTCCTCCTCGCACTGCGGCTGCAGCTGCGCAGCGACCGCTACCACGCGCCGACGTACTGGTTCTGTGTGTCGATGGTTGCCGTGTTCGGCACGATCGTCGCCGACGTCCTGCACGTGGCGACGGGGCTGTCCTACTACATCACCTCGGCGTTCTACGCGGCCGTGGTCGCCGTGCTCTTCACCTGGTGGCACCGGTCGGAGGGGACGCTGTCGATCCACCACATCGACACTCGTCGTCGGGAGCGCTTCTACTTGGCCACGGTGCTGGCGACGTTCGCGCTGGGTACGGCGGTCGGAGACCTCGTGGGCCTGACCATGAACCTCGGCTTCTTCGCCGCGGGTCTCTTCTTCCTCGCCGCGATGATGGTGCCGCTCGTCGCGTGGCGGCTCGGAGCCAATGCCACTCTGTGCTTCTGGGCCGCGTACGTGCTGACCCGGCCCCTCGGGGCGTCCTTCGCCGACTGGATCGGCAAGGACCACGACATCGGTGGCGGGCTGGGCTTCGGCGACCTGCGGCTCACGGCGATCCTGGTCATCGCGATCGCCGTTCTCGTGACGTACGCGCACCGGTCCGGGCACGACATCCAGAAGCCGATCCCCGTGGACGCCGGCTTGTGATCGACCTCTGGCAGGCCGTGGTCCTCGGTGTCGTCGAGGGGCTCACGGAGTTCCTCCCCGTCAGCTCCACCGGGCACCTCAAGATCGTCGAGAGCCTGATGGGCATCGACGTCGCCGACGACAGTGTCGTCGGCTTCACCGCGGTCATCCAGATGGGCGCGATCGCGGCGGTGCTCGTCTACTTCGCACGCGACATCGTCCGGCTCGCGACCGCATGGGTCCGTGGCCTCGCCAGCCGCGAGCGGCGTACCGATCCGGACTACCGGTTCGCCTGGTGGATCGTCTGGGCGACGATCCCGGTCGTGGTGGTCGGGCTGCTCGCGAAGCCGTTCATCGACGGCCCGCTGGCCTCGCTGTGGGTGGTCGCCGCCGCACTGGTCGCGGGCAGCGCGTTCATGTGGGTGGCGGACCGGGTCGGCTCGCACGAGCGAGCGGAGTCGGAGATCACCGCCGTCGACGCCGTCGTGGTCGGTGCGGCGCAGGTACTGGCGTTGCTCTTCCCGGGCTTCTCGCGCTCCGGCGCGACCATCTCGACGGGGCTGCTCCGCGGCCTCGACCGGGTGGCAGCGACGCGGCTCTCCTTCTTCCTCTCGATCCCGGCATTGACCGGCGCAGGGATCTATGAACTGAAGGACGCGGTTGGCGGCGACGTCGGCGCCGGCCCGGTCGTCGTGGGCACGGTCACCTCGTTCGTGGTCGCCTACGCCACGATCTCATGGCTGTTGCGGTACGTCGCACGGCATTCTTTCGACCTGTTCGTCTTCTACCGGCTCGGTGTCGCGGTGCTACTCGTCGCACTTCTGGTGGCCGGAGCCGTTGCTGCTTGAACGGATCACTCGGGCTCGAGAAGGCAACACCCACGACGTCGGACGCCCAGCCTGACAGTCCGCGTGAACCTGCAACGCGTGGATCTGCTCAGGAGGGCGGGGGCGGCAGCTGACTTCCTTGCGCCGGAGGTGCGGAGGGGGAGCCCCAATGGGGGGTCACAACCGACCGCTCACACGTCCCTGCGCTTGAGGACGACCGCCGCGGCGGACATGCCCGCGAGGACCCAGCCGAGCATGACCGCCAGTCCGATCCATGGAGAGAGGCCGTGGGGCGCCGGGAGGGAGGTGGAGAAGCTCTGTCCCGCACCGGTCGGCAGGTAGGCCGCGATGTAGTTGCCCCAGCTCGGGAACACGAGCTCGAGCAGGATCGGGACGACGAGAATGACTGCGTACGTGGCCACCAGCGCCCCGGGAGTGCTGCGGACGATCCAGGCCAGGGAGCTTCCGATGAGCCCCACCAGCGTGAGATAGACCCCGGTGCCGATCACGACTCGCAGCGTGCTCCCGTCGCTGAGGCTGTAGGTCGGTCGGTGGCCAGAGAGGACTGCCTGCGCGACGAGGAACGCGACGACGGCTGCAGCGATCATCGAGATCCCGACGACGGTGGTGAAGACAATCGCCTTGGCGAGCAGGACCGGCAGCCGCCTCGGGACGGCGGCCATGGTCGCGCGGATCATGCCGGAGCTGTACTCGCCGCTGACCACCAGGACGCCGAGCGCCGCCATCAGCAACTGGCCCAGGTAGTAGCCCTGGAGAGGGCCTGATGCGACGACGTCCTCCGGATCGAGGCCAGCTGGGTTGCGGGTGTTGTAGGCGATGACGGCTCCCAGGACGATCATGCCGACGACGGCCGCGGCTAGGACGAGCAGCGTCGAGCGCAGGCTGCGGAGCTTCAACCATTCGGATGCGATCACGCCGCGTTGCGTTACCGGTCCGTCGACCCGCCCGGCAGCTCGGACGATGCTGCCGCTCGCGGTCTCGAGACTCATGAGGCGGTGTCCTCGTAGTCGAGTGAGTCGCGGGTGAGAGCGAGGTAGGCGTTCTCGAGGGAGCCCACCTGAGGGGCCAACTCCCAC
Organism: Nocardioides sp. URHA0020; assembly: GCF_000620705.1. Lineage (GTDB taxonomy): Bacteria > Actinomycetota > Actinomycetes > Propionibacteriales > Nocardioidaceae > Nocardioides. The sequence goes on along the minus strand of NZ_KK211171.1, from coordinate 50,037 downwards.
AACGTGATGCCGGCTGTGGCGGCGGCGATGCCGATCTCCCTGCTGGTGGCCGCCTCGACCGTCAAAGACCCATCGGGGCCGACCGTCACCGTCGCCCCCGAGGTCCTCAGCATCCCGGCCAGGCGGCCGGCTTCCGGTGAGACGACTCGTACAGACTCGACGGACGCTTCGCGGATGAAGTCGGCCATGGGCTGGTCGCGGAGCAAGCGGCCCTTGCCGATCACAACGACGTGATCAGCGGTCACAGCCATTTCACTCATGAGGTGCGAGGACAGGAACACCGTGCGTCCTTCCTCAGCCAGCCTGGTGAGCAACGCCCGGATCCAACGGATGCCATCCAGGTCCAGCCCGTTGACCGGCTCGTCGAGGATCAGGGTGTGCGGGTCCCCGAGGAGCGCAGCGGCAACTCCGAGCCGCTGACCCATGCCGAGCGAGAACCCGCCGACGCGCTTGTGGGCGACCCCGGTCAGGCCCACCATGTCCAGCACCTGGTCGACGCGGGCACGACTGATGCCGGAGGTGAGCGCCAGCGACAAGAGGTGATTGCGGGCGCTCCGACCGGGATGGACCGCGCGCGCCTCGAGCAGCGCGCCGACCTCGTTCATCGGTGCCGCATGCTCGGCGTACCGCTTCCCGTTGATCAGCACCGACCCCGACGACGGCAGGTCCAGGCCTAGCATCATCCGCATGGTCGTCGACTTCCCGGCGCCGTTAGGGCCTAGGAAGCCGGTGACGATCCCGGGTCGGACCGTGAACGTGAGCCTGTCGACAGCCACCTTCTCGTCGTACCTTTTGGTCAACGCGATTGCTTCGATCATCTCGACTCGCCTTCGTATGCGCGAAGTTCATGCCTCGGCCTCTGGCGGCCAGATCAGTGGATGTTGAGTACGTCTGCGCGGCTCTCGGGGACGCGAGCACCCGGTATCCGGAAGCTCACACCCCTGACGCTAGGTGCTCCCATCTGCCAACAACCTGACCGTCCTCGCGCACGTGATCCGGCCCTGAAGCAGAGATCGGGTACGTCCGCGCCCGGGCAGCACTCGGACTACGAGCCGTTCGCGACCGGGGCGAGACTGCGAAGTCGCTGCGGTCGGCCGACCTGCACAGTGATGCCCTGGGGCAACACTGGGGCAACGCGAGCACCAGAAACCGTCCACATCGGCCAACGACGCCCGCTCGCCGAATGTGCCTCTGACCTGGCCTTTCAGTGATTTCAAGCGTCGTCCGACGACACCTTCGTCGTTCTCCCGTCGATCTGGAGTCTCAGCTCCGCCGACTCGGGGGAGCCGACGAGCTCGGGGTCATGAGCGCGCCGATGACCCGGGTGGGCGGTGACCTTTCCACGCTTTGTCGCCCGCACACCCGTGGATCTCCCACCGCCACCTGCCAGCGACCCCGGTGGGCGGTGGCGGATCCACCGTTTCTCGCCGGCAGAGCGTGGATCTCGCACCGCTGCCCGGGCGGCCGTGCGGGTGACCCCGGTGGGCGGTGGCGGATCCACCGTTTCTGGCCGGCAGAACGTGGATCTCGCACCGCTGCCCGGGGCGACTGTCACCGGCGACCCCGAGCGACCGCCACCGGCGGCCCCGTGCAGCCCGAACGAGAGAGCCCCATCGGGCCGCTGGCCGGCACCCGGCCTAGCTGCAGAGCCCGTTCGCGGCGGCCTCGGTCTTGGTGCCGCTCGGGTGCTTGCCGCTGATCGCGCCCTTGGCGAGCGTGCCGAGCGGCTTGTCCTTCTTGACCTTGCGCCACAGCGACTCCGCCTCGGGGGTGAGCTGCAGCCGGCCCCAGTTCGGGTCGTCGCGAGGGAAGTCGGTGGTCGGCGCGGTCACGAACCGGATGTGCGCCAGGTTGGCGCCCTTCAGCGACCCGGCCAGGTCGACCAGCTTGCCGGCGCTCGCGATCTCGGGGTTGGTCGAGATGGAGCCTGCCAGCGCGCTCGCGAAGCTGACCAGCTTGTCGGGACGCGTCAGCGTGCCCGCGGACATCACCGTGGCGAGCATGGACGAGATGAAGGCCTGCTGCCGCTTCATCCGGCCGAGGTCGGAGTTGGCGGTGGAGTGCCGCTCGCGCACGTACTTGAGCGCCTGCTTGCCGCTGAGCTTCTGGGTGCCGGCGTCGAAGTGGATGTTGGCGACCTCGTCGTCGACGTCCTTCGGGATGCAGACCTCGACACCGCCGACCGCGTCGACCATCTCCTTGAAGCCGCCGAAGTCCACGGTGATGTAGTCGTTGACGTAGATGCCGGTGAGAGCCTCGAGCTGCTCCACCGTGCACGTCGGACCCCCGAGCGCGTACGCGTCGTTCCACTGCGCGTCCTTCGCGCCGGGCACCGTCTTGCCGTCCACCGTGCAGTCGGGCCGGTCGACCAGCGTGTCGCGCGGGATCGAGATGCCGTACGCCGACCTCCGGCCGTCCGCGACGTGGATCAGCATCGTGGTGTCGGAGCCACCCTCGCCGGACTCGCTGTCGATCCCGCAACCGTCGCAGTCGCGGGCGTCCGAGCCCATCACGAGAATGTTGAGCGCCGACGTGGCCGGCGGCGGATCGATCTGGTGCGGGATCGGGGCTCCCGGCCTGATCCGGCCGTTGACGTGGTTGTAGGCGAACACCACGGTGGCACCGGTGATCAGCGCGATGACGAGCTCGGCCACGATGATGACCCGCCACGCGGTGCGTCGATGACTACGGGTCGCCTTGACCACGATCCGGGCTCCTCTCCCCGCGGATCACAGGATCCGGCTGGGTCAGATTACTGGGCGCGACCTACGACAGCTGCGGTGACGAGCAAGTGGAGCCCCATCACCACCCCGCGCGTGGTGCTGCCAGCAATGTCCGATTCCCGCCAGAGCAGGTCGATGTCGTGGGAGAGGATGGGGGCATGAGCCCGACCCTCCAGACCCGCCTGGACGCCGAGTCCTGCTACCGCGCGGTGAAGTCTCGGGACCGCCGCTTCGACGGCGTCTTCTACACCGCGGTGCGCACCACCGGCATCTACTGCCGGCCGTCCTGTCCCGCGCGCACCCCCGGCTTCCACAACGTCACCTTCCACCCGAGCGCCGCCTCCGCCCAGGCCGCGGGATACCGCGCGTGCAAGCGCTGCCTGCCCGACGCGACGCCGGGCAGCCCCGACTGGGACGTCGCCGCCACCGCGGCCGGGCGCGCGATGCGGTTGATCGCGGACGGCGTCGTCGACCGCGAGGGCGTCGAGGGGCTCGCCGGCCGGGTCGGCTACACCTCACGCCACCTCGGCCGGATCCTCACCTCCGAGCTGGGAGCAGGCCCGCTGGCGCTGGCCCGCGCACGACGGGCGCAGACCGCGCGCATCCTGATCGAGACCACCGACCTCACCTACGCCGACATCGCGTTCGCGGCCGGCTTCTCCAGCGTGCGGCAGTTCAACGAGACCGTCCGCGAGGTCTACGCGTCCTCGCCGACCGACCTGCGCGGACGTCGCGGCGGCCGGCCGGCCACGGGCACCGTCGTGATGCGGCTCGCCGTGCGCACGCCGTACGCCGGGCGGCAGCTGCTGGACTTCCTCGCGCTGCGCGCGGTGCCGGGCGTCGAGGCGGCGGGGGAGGGTTGGTACGCGCGCACCCTCGCGCTGCCGCACGGCTCCGGCACCGTGCGGCTGGACATCCCCGACGAGCCGCGGCCGCAGCAGACCGCCTTCGTCACGGCCGCGTTCAGGCTCGAGGACCTGCGCGACATCAGCGCCGCGACCGAGCGCGTGCGCCGGCTGCTCGACGCCGACTGCGACCCGGTGGCCGTGGGGGACGCGTTCGCCGGCGACCCGGTGATCGGTCCGCTCGTGCGGCAGTGGCCGGGGCTGCGCGTGCCCGGTCACGTCGACGGGCACGAGGTCGCCGTCCGGGCGGTGCTCGGCCAGCAGGTCAGCGTCGCCGGGGCGCGCACGGTCGCCGGCCGCCTCGCGGCCCGCTACGGGCGACCGCTCGCCCAGCCCGTCGACGGTCTCACCCATCTCTTCCCCGATGCCGCGACCCTGGCCGCGCTCGACCCGGAGGACCTGCCGATGCCCCGTTCGCGCGGGCGCGCGCTGATCGCCCTGTGCGCCGCGCTGGCCTCCGGCGCGATCGCGCTCGACCGCGGACCCGACCGCGACGACGTGCGCCGCGCCCTGCTGGAGCTGCCCGGCATCGGTCCCTGGACGGCCGACTACATCGCGCTGCGCGCGCTCGGGCATCCCGACGTCTTCCTGCCGAGCGACCTCGGCATCCGCGACGCGCTCGTGCGTCTCGGCCGCGACCCGGCCGCCGCCGCCCGGCTCGCCGACGCGTGGAGGCCGTGGCGCTCCTACGCCCAGCTCTACCTCTGGCAAACTCACCCCACGAAGGAGCCCTGACATGTGGACCGTGATGGATTCACCGATCGGACCGTTGCGCGTCGTCGAGCACAACGGCGCGATCACCGCGATCGAGTTCTCGCCGTTCGTCGACTCCGACGGCCGGGTCCGCGGGGCGCGCTCCGACACCGACCCGGTGCTGGTCGAGACGGTCCGTCAGCTGACGGCGTACTTCGCTCGCGACCTCAAGGACTTCGACCTCCCGCTCGCCCCCGTCGGCACGGACTTCCAACGGCGGGTCTGGGACCAGCTGGTCGGCGTCGGCTGGGGTGAGACCGCGTCGTACGGCGAGATCGCGCACCGGCTGGGCATGACCAACGCCGCCTCGCGCGCCGTCGGCCTGGCCAACGGCCGCAACCCGATCCCGATCGTCATCCCGTGCCACCGCGTCATCGGCGCCAACGGCACGCTGACCGGGTACGCCGGCGGCCTGCCGCGCAAGCAGCTGCTGCTCGCGCTGGAGCAGGACGCGCTCTTCTGACGCCGGAGCGTCGAGACACCAGAACTGGCTGTCTGAGCTACCGATTCACAGCCATTCTGGGTGTCTCGACGCGCGCGGTCACTCAGCCGCAGCCCGACGCAGCGACTCGGACAGTCGTTCGGCAGCGGCCAGGACGGCCGGGGCGTGCATCCGGCCCGGCTGGCGCGAGAGCCGCTCGAGGGGCCCGGAGACCGACACGGCGGCGATGATCTTGCCGCCGGGGGAGCGCACCGGCGCGGAGACCGAGGCGACGCCCTGCTCGCGCTCGCCGACGGACTGGGCCCAGCCGCGACGGCGGATGCCGGAGAGTGCGGCGGCGGAGAACGCCGAGTTCTGCAGTCCTCGGTGCATCCGCTCCGGGTCTTCCCAGGCCAGCAGCACCTGGGCGGCGGACCCGGCGCGCATGGTCAGCTGCGAGCCGACCGGGATGGTGTCGCGCAGGCCGCTGGGGCGCTCCGCGGCGGCCACGCAGACACGGTGCTCGCCCTGGCGGCGCCACAGCTGGGCGGACTCGCCGGTGATGTCGCGCAGCCGCGCGAGCACCGGTCCGGCGGTCGCGAGCAGCCGGTCCTCGCCCGCGGCCGCGGAGAGCTCGGCGAGGCGGGGACCGAGCACGAAGCGGCCCTGCATGTCGCGGGCGACCAGACGGTGGTGCTCGAGGGCGACGGCGAGGCGGTGCGCCGTCGGCCGGGCGAGGCCGGTGCCGGCGACCAGACCCGCGAGGGTGGCCGGTCCGGACTCGAGGGCGGTGAGCACGAGAGCGGCCTTGTCGAGCACGCCGACTCCGCTGGTGTTGTCCATATGGCAATACTGGCGTCTCAGATCATGGGATGCAAGCGCTACGCTCTGTGACGTAGCCACCACACGTTCGAACACCGAGGAGTCAGTCATGGGCAAGACCCTGGCCGAGAAGGTCTGGGACGAGCACGTCGTCCGGTCTGTCGACGGGGAGCCCGACCTGCTCTACGTCGACCTGCACCTCATCCACGAGGTCACCTCCCCGCAGGCCTTCGACGGTCTCCGCCTCGCCGGCCGGCGGGTACGCCGCCCCGACCTGACCCTCGCCACCGAGGACCACAACGTCCCGACGATCGACTGGGACAAGCCCATCGCCGACCCGGTCTCCCGGACCCAGGTCGACACGTTGCGGCGCAACGCCGAGGAGTTCGGCGTACGCCTGCACCCGCTGGGCGACATCGAGCAGGGCATCGTGCACGTGGTCGGCCCGCAGCTCGGGCTCACCCAGCCGGGCATGACGATCGTCTGCGGCGACAGCCACACCAGCACCCACGGCGCGTTCGGCGCCATCGCCTTCGGCATCGGCACGTCCGAGGTCGAGCATGTGCTCGCGACGCAGACGCTGCCGCAGGCCAAGCCGAAGACGATGTCGGTGACGATCGACGGCAGCCTGCCCGAGGGCGTGACCGGCAAGGACATGGTCCTCGCGCTGATCGCCCACGCCGGCACCGGTGGCGGCCAGGGCTACATCGTCGAGTACCGCGGCCAGGCCATCGAGGAGCTGTCGATGGAGGGCCGGATGACGGTCTGCAACATGTCCATCGAGTGGGGCGCGAAGGCCGGCATGATCGCGCCCGACCAGACGACCTTCGACTACATCGAGGGCCGCCCGGAGGCTCCGAAGGGCGCCGACTGGGACGTTGCGGTCGCGCACTGGCAGACGCTGCGCACCGACGACGACGCGGTCTTCGACCGCGAGATCGTGATGGACGCGACCACGATGACCCCGTTCGTCACCTGGGGCACCAACCCCGGGCAGGGCGTGCCGCTCGGCGCCAACGTCCCGGGTCCCGAGGACTTCGACGACGTCCAGGACAGGATCGCCGCCGAGAATGCCCTGCGCTACATGGGTCTCGAGGCCGGCACCCCGATGCGCGAGGTCAAGGTGGACACGGTGTTCGTCGGCTCGTGCACCAACGGCCGCATCGAGGACCTGCGCCTCGCCGCCAGCATCATCGAGGGCCACCACGTCGCCGCGGACACCCGGATGCTCGTGGTCCCCGGCTCCGCCCGGGTGCGCCTGCAGGCCGAGGGCGAGGGCCTCGACGTGATCTTCAAGCAGGCGGGCGCCGAGTGGCGTGGCGCCGGCTGCTCGATGTGCCTGGGCATGAACCCCGACACGATCGCGCCCGGCGAGCGCAGCGCATCCACCTCCAACCGCAACTTCGAGGGCCGCCAGGGCAAGGGCGGTCGCACCCACCTGGTGTCCGTGCCGGTCGCGGCAGCCACCGCCATCCGCGGCACGCTCTCCTCGCCCGCCGACCTCACGCCTGCCACCGTTGGGAGCAACTGACCATGGACAAGTTCACGTCCCACACCGGCGTCGGCGTGCCGCTGCGACGCAGCAACGTCGACACCGACCAGATCATCCCCGCCGAGTACCTCAAGCGGGTCACCCGCACCGGCTTCGAGGACGGCCTCTTCGCGGCCTGGCGCAACGACCCGTCGTTCGTCCTCAACAACCAGGCGTACGCCGGCGGCTCGGTGCTCGTGGCGGGGCCCGACTTCGGCACCGGCTCGTCGCGCGAGCACGCCGTGTGGGCGTTGCAGAACTACGGCTTCCGCGCCGTCATCTCGCCGCGCTTCGGCGACATCTTCCGGGGCAACTCCGGCAAGGCCGGACTGGTCGCCGCGCAGGTCGACGAGAAGGTCGTCCAGCGGATCTGGGACCTGCTCGACGCCGAGCCCGGCGCCACCGTCACGGTCGACCTCGAGTCCCGCACGGTGCGCGCCGGCACGGGGATCGACGCGATCGAGGACTCCTTCGACATCGATGACTACACGCGGTGGCGTCTGCTGGAAGGTTTGGACGACATTGGCATCACCCTCGGCCACGAGGCCGATATCGCTGCTTTCGAGACCACGCGCCCGACGTGGAAGCCGGTGACGCTGCACGCCGTCTGACGCCTGCTCACGGTTGAGCGATGCCGAGAATCCCCTGCACTGGTTGGAGATTCTCGGCATTGTTCGTTTTCGCGCGCGGATCGCCAGGTCTGGCGAATGCTGCGAATTCCCCGCCGCTGAGCCGGTCTGAGCGTGTGCGAGCAGGGTGTGAGAGGCGGCAACGCGCGGTCGGCCCTCAACAAATACACGGCGCAAAACGCCGTCAGGTGATTGTGAGTGCCGCCACGCTTACCTAGCGTGCCTTGAAGAAAGTCGAGCATGGGCTCGACGACAGGCGTTCATCTGGAAGGGAAGACAGTGAACAAGTCAGAGTTCATCGAGGCACTCTCGTCGCGTTTCGACGGCAACAAGAAGGCGGCGTCGCACGCTCTCGAGTCCGTGCTGGACACGATCACGCGGGAGGTGGCGAAGGGGGAGAAGGTGGCGATCACCGGCTTCGGCTCCTTCGAGAAGCGCGTTCGTGAGGCCCGCTGGGTGCGCAACCCGCAGACCGGCGCCCGGATCAAGGCGAAGAAGACCGCGGTGCCGAAGTTCACTGCCGGGGCGGACCTGAAGAACGTCGTCTCCGGTGCCAAGAAGCTGCCGAAGCTGACCCTGGCCGCGGCCGGTCCGGCGGCCAAGAAGGCCACGGCTCCCGCGAAGAAGGCGGCGGCAGCGGCGAAGAAGGCCACCACGCCGGCCAAGAAGGCGGCTCCGGCTGCCAAGAAGGCGGCACCCGCCAAGAAGTCGGCTCCGGCCAAGAAGGCGGCTCCGGCGAAGAAGGCGGCTCCGGCTGCCAAGAAGTCGGCTCCCGCCAAGAAGTCGGCTCCCGCGAAGAAGGCTCCCGCCAAGAAGGCGTCTGCCGCGAAGAAGGCGGCGCCGGCCAAGAAGGCGGCTCCCGCCAAGAAGACGGTGGCCAAGAAGGCTCCCGCCAAGAAGGCTCCGGCGAAGAAGGCTCCGGCCAAGAAGGCCGCAGCGAAGAAGGCCTGATCGCAGCACGTCGAACGGGCCGTCACCCCATCGGGGTGGCGGCCCGTTCTGCGTCAGGGCTGCTGGCCCGCGGCGATCAGGGCAACGGCGGTGCTCGGGCCGACGCCGAGGGCGACGGCCTGCGCCAGGTCGTCCGGGTCGTCGACGTCACGCCGTACCGAGGCGGGCGCGTCGACGACCTCGCGTGCGCCGGCGTCGAGGTGGGCGGCCCGGGACTCCGGCCCGAAGTGCGGGTCGAACCCGTCGTGGCCGGCGACGTACAGCGTGGTGCCGATGCCCGCGGCGTCCGGGACGAAGCTGGGGTACGACGTCGTCAGGCCCGCCAGCACCTCGTCCAGGTCCGCGGTGCGCAGCGAGGGCAGGTCCGCGCAGATCGCGACCGGCACCAGGTCGGGCCAGCGACGGTGCGCCTCCGCCGCGGCCTGGCGCAGCGTGGCGTTGAGGTCGCCGGACACGCCGTCGGGGATCGCCGTGCAGCCCAGCTGCGACAGCACGTGCGAGAACTGGGCGTCGTCGGTCACCACCAGGACCTGGAGCACGGTCTCCGCGCGGAGGCAGGCGAGCACCGTGTCCTGTGCGAACGACTCCGCCAACCGGCGCCGCGACGTCCCGCCGTCGAGACCGGCTAGTCGCGACTTGCCGACGGCAGGCGGCTTGACCGGCACCAGGACGGCGTAGCGGACGGCGGACGGGGCAGACATTGCCCCGATCCTGTCAGGCCGTGGACTAGCCTGCGCAGGTGGTTGTTCGGAAGCAGACCCAGAAGCGTGGTTGGGCGTGGTGGTTCGCCGTGCCGATCGTGCGTCCCGCGTTGTTCCTCACCACCACCCACGAGTGGATCGACGGCGAGAACATCCCGGCGACGGGCGGCTTCATCCTCGTGCTCAACCACGTCTCCCACGTGGACCCCCTGACGGCGGCGCACATCGTCTACGACCACGGCCGGCTGCCCCGCTACCTGGCGAAGTCGGGCCTGTTCAAGAACAAGGTGCTGGGCTTCTTCCTCAGGGCTGCCGGTCAGATCCCCGTGGAGCGGATGAGCAAGAACGCCGGTGGCGCCTTCGACGCCGCGGTCGCTGCCGTCAACGCGGGGGAGTGTGTCGTCGTCTACCCGGAGGGCACCCTGACCCGCGACCCGGACGGGTGGCCGATGACCGGCAAGTCCGGGGCCGCCCGCATTGCGCTCGAGACGGGCTGCCCCGTCATCCCCGTCGGCCAGTGGGGCGCCCAGGCGATCCTGGCGCCGTACTCCAAGAAGCCCAGCCTCGTCCCGCGCAAGCGGATCACCATGAAGGTCGGCACCCCGATCGACCTCGCGGACCTGGTCGCGAAGCCTCGGACAGCGGCCGTGATCCAGGAGGCGACCGACCGGATCATGGCGGCGATCACCCATCTCGTCGAGGATGTCCGGGGAGCGACGGCGCCGGCCGAGCGGTTCGACATGAAGAAGCAGGGCATCCGGCAGATGGGCAACCCCCAGAAGTCACCGCGAGAGGACACGGCATGAGTAGTGGCAAGGTCGCGGTCTTCGGAGCGGGCTCCTGGGGCACGGCGTTCTCGATCGTCCTCGCCGACGCCGGCAACGAGGTCAACCTCTGGGCTCGGCGCGAGGAGGTCGCCGCCACGGTCAACGACCAGCGGGAGAACACCGACTACCTGCCCGGCGTCCAGCTCCCGCCGGCCATCCAGGCGACCCACGACGTCGAGAAGGCCCTGCACGGCGCCGACGTGGTGGTGCTGGCGACCCCGTCGCAGTCACTGCGCGAGAACCTCACCCAGTGGGCGCCGTACGTCGAGCCCGGAGCGACGTTCGTGTCGCTGATGAAGGGCGTCGAGCTCGGGACCCTCGAGCGGATGAGCCAGGTGATCGCCGAGATCACCGACGCCGGGCCGGAGCGGATCGCCGTCGTCAGCGGGCCCAACCTGGCCAAGGAGATCGCCCGGCGCGAGCCGGCCGCGTCCGTGGTGGCCTGCGAGGACGAGGACGTCGCGAAGATGCTCCAGTCACGCTGCCACTCGCCGGCCTTCCGGCCGTACACCAGCGTCGACGTGCTCGGATGCGAGCTGGGCGGCGCCTACAAGAACGTCGTCGCGCTCTCGGTCGGCATGGCCGTCGGCCTCGGCTTCGGCGACAACACGACGGCGTCGCTGATCACCCGCGGCCTCGCCGAGACCGCCCGGCTGGCGATGGCCCTGGGCGCCAACCCGCTGACGCTGATGGGCCTGGCCGGGCTCGGCGACCTGGTCGCCACCTGCTCCTCGCCGCTGTCCCGCAACCGGACCTTCGGCGAGAGGCTCGGGCAGGGGATGACCACCGCCGAGATCTACGCCTCGACCCGACAGGTGGCCGAGGGCGCGAAGTCCTGCTCCTCGTTGCTCGCCCTGGCGCACCGCACCGGTGTGGATGCTCCGATCGCGCAGTACGTCGACGCGCTCGTGGACGGTCGGATGACCGCCCAGGAGATGATGGACGCCTTCATCGCACGCGACACCAAGGCCGAGACGGACTGACCCGGAGCGTCCAGCGGCCGTCAGAGGCCCTCGTAGCTGCCGCGCAGCACCGAGGTGGGCGAGTGGGCCGGATCGCCGTCGTCACGCTCGACGCTGACGTCGACCGCGGCGTACGCGTCGACGAGGCCGCTGGTCACGTCGAAGGACGCCGTGCCGTCGGCCCTGACCTGACCGAGCGGCAGCATCTTGTTGGTGCCCGGGTCGAGCAGCCAGGCGTAGTAGTAGCGGTGCGCGCCGGCGTCCGGCAGCCCGGCGGTGCTCAGGGTCATCAGGGTCCGGTGCCCGTCGGGCTGCATCGTCACGGTGCCGGTCCCCGACCCGGTCACGGGCTGCAGGCGGACCTGGGCGTACGCAGGGGGCGCGGCCGGCTCGTCGGTCGACCGGAGGAGCAGCCCGGTGCAGGTCGCGGCGGCCACCAGGACCACGACCGCGGCGACGGCCGCCAGGACGGTGCGACGTCGCGGTCGACGCCTGTCGGGTGTCCGGAGCGGTGGCAGGGCGTCGTCACGTCGTACGCCCTCGGTGCGGACCGCGCCGAGCAGCACGGCGTGGCCGACGGTCAGCTCTGCGAGCTCGTCGCGACAGGTCACGCACCCGGCGAGGTGGTCGCCGGCCGCGAGGGCGTCGGCGTTCGACACGTCGCCGTGCAGCAGTGAGACGAGGTCGGGGTGGCTCATCTGTCACCTCCTTCATCGGACTCGCGCATCTTGTCAGCCAGGTGCCGCAGACCGCGGGAGGCCCGTGCCTTGACCGTGCCGAGCGGTACGCCGAGCCGCTCGGCGATCTCGCGTTGCGTCAGGTCGGCGAAGTACGCGAGCTCCAGCACGGTGCGCTCGTGCTCGGCCAGCGCGTCGAGCGCGACCCGGAGGTCGGCGGCGTCGGCGTGGCGCTCGGCGGTCTCGCGCCCGTCCTCGCCGACCAGGCCGCGGACCTGCTCGACGTCGACCACCGGCTGCCGGCGGCTGCGCAGCGAGTCGACGGCGCGTCGGTGGGCGATCGTGAAGAGCCAGCCGGAGAAGCGCTGCCGCGGGTCGTAGCGGTCGGCACTGCGCCAGACGTCCAGGAACGTGCGCTGCAGGACGTCCTCGGCCTCGTCCGGCCCGACGTACCGCCGCAGGTAGGCGAGCACCGACGGCCCGTAGGTCGCGTAGGCGTCCTCCAGGGCAGCGTGGTCGTGGGACGCCAGCCGCGCACCGATCGCCTGTCCGCTCTCCACGCAGGTACTTCGGAGCCGAGGGCCTCTTCGGTTGCCTCGGCGCGGTCACCAGTCGGACGTGCGCTGGAAGGAGACCCTCAGTCGAGGGCGGGGGTGGAGGAACCCCGGCTCGTCACGTGCTGGAGCGCGGCCTCGAGATCCGTCCAGAGGTCCTCGACGTCCTCGATGCCGACCGAGAGCCGGACCAGGCCCTCGGGGATGGTGCTCGGCTCGGCCTTCCAGCGGCGGCGCCGCTCCAGCGTCGACTCCACCCCGCCGAGCGACGTGGCGTGGATCCACAACTCGGTCCGATGGCAGAACAGGTCGGCCGCTGCCGCGCCGTCGGCGAGCACCACGGAGACGATTGCGCCGAAGCCCGGGTAGCGCACCTGGCTGATCGCGGGATGCTCGGCGAGTCGGCCCGCCAGGTCGGCGGCGTTGGCCTGCGCGCGCTCGACCCGCAGGTGCAGGGTGCGTACGCCGCGCAGGGTCAACCAGGCCTCGAACGTCCCGGGGATCGCGCCGAGCAGGTCCCGGCGGCCCTTGAGGACGCCGTACAACGCGTCGTCGGCGGTCATGATCGCGCCCATCTGCACGTCGCTGTGCCCGGCGATGTACTTCGTGGCCGAGTGCACGACGATGTCGGCGCCCAGCGACAGCGGCTGCTGCAGCAGGGGAGTGGCGAAGGTGTTGTCGACCACGACGTACGCGCCCGCCTCGTGGGCGGCCGTCGCGATGGCCTCGATGTCCGCGATCTCCAGCGCCGGGTTGGTCGGCGACTCGAACCACACGAGCGCCGCGTCGTCACAGGCGGCCGCGACCGCAGCAGTGTCGGTGATGTCGACCAGCCGGACCTGGATCCGGCCGCGCGACTCCAGGTCGGCGAGCTGCAGCAGCGTGCCGGTGTAGGAGTGGGCCGGTGCCACCACCGTGCCGCCCTGGCCGACCAGGTCGAGCACCGTCGAGACCGCGGCGAGACCGGAGGAGAAGGTCAGGCAGCGACCGCCCTCCAGCGCTCCCAGGGTGTCCTCCAGAGCGGTCCAGGTGGGGTTGCCGTAGCGGCCGTACTCCAGGTCGCCACCGGCGACGTACGTCGCCGCCATCACGATCGGCGTGTTGAGCGGCTGGTCCGGCTCGTGGGGCGGCCGCCCGGCCGTGACGGCGATCGTGGCGGGCCTGGGGGTGGGCGAGTCCGCAGTCATGAGGAGAACCCTAGGCCGATAGGGTCGTCGCGATGAACCAGCACAGCAAGCCCCGCGTCGCCGTCGTCTTCGGCGGCCGCTCCAGCGAGCACGCGATCTCGTGCGTCACCGCCGGGAGCGTGCTCGCGGCCATCGACCGCGAGCAGTACGACGTGGTGCCGATCGGCATCGCCACCGACGGTCGCTGGGTGCTGGAGTCGGGCGACCCCGACCGGTTGCGGATCACCTCGCCCGAGCAGCTGCCCAGCGTCGACGGCGCACGCGCCACGATCGCCCTGGCCCCTGACCGTGCCTCGACCAGCCTCGTGGTCACCGAGCCGTCCCAGCCGCCGCGCACGCTGGGCGACGTCGATGTCGTCTTCCCGCTGCTGCACGGACCGTGGGGCGAGGACGGCACGATCCAGGGCATGCTCGAGATGGCGGGCGTGCGCTACGTCGGCGCCGGTGTGCTCGCATCGGCCGTGAGCATGGACAAGGCGTACATGAAGGTCCTGCTGACCGCCGCCGGGCTCCCCGTGATGCCCTCGGTCAACGTCACCTCCCGCCAGTGGGCCGCCGACGCCGCCGAGTGCAGGACCCGCGCGGGCGAGATCGGCTACCCGCTCTTCGTGAAGCCCGCGCGCGGCGGCTCCAGCATCGGCATCTCCAAGGTGCACGACGCCTCGGAGCTCGACGACGCGATCGAGCTGGCCCTGCGCGAGGATCCCAAGGTCCTGGTCGAGGCCGCCGCCGAGGGTGCCCGCGAGGTCGAGTGCGGCGTCCTGCAGGCCCTGGACGGCACGCCCGAGACCAGCCTGCCCGCCGAGCTCCGCGTCGGTGGAGGCCATGAGTTCTACGACTTCGCCGCGAAGTACCTGCCCGGCGAGCACACCGAGGTCGACATCCCGGCCGACCTGCCCGACGAGGTGGCGGCGTCGTTGCGGGCGCTCGCCGTACGCGCCTTCGAGGCGGTGGGCTGCGAGGGCCTGGCCCGGGTGGACTTCTTCGTGTTCCCGGACGGCTCGCTGGTCGTCAACGAGATCAACACGATGCCCGGCTTCACCCCGACCTCGATGTACCCGCAGATGTGGGCCGCATCCGGCGTCGACTACCCGGCGCTGGTGGACCGGCTCATCCGGCTCGCGCTGGCTCGCGACACCGGCCTGCGCTGAGGCCTCAGAGGCAGGGCTCCGAGAGCTTCAGGTGCCGCTTGAGCACCGGCGCCAGGTCGGCGAGCGCCGCCGCACCCTGCTCGGGCAGGTAGTCCTCGGGCACCTCGAGCCGCACCCGCGGCCGGTAGCCGTCGGCGGTGAAGGTGGCGTCCCGGTCGCCGCCGGCCTCGTCCTGCGGCAGCAACCAGCCGATGCCGTCCACCTCCGTGCACCCCGGGAGGTCGGTGAGGTCGACCGCGGCGACCCCGCACGTCAGCACGATCGCCGGGTCGCCCCAGGCGGCGCCGTACGCCGTGTCTCCGGCGACCTCGACCGAGTCCTCGTCGGCAAGCCTGTCGGGGAGGTCGGCGACGAGGTCGCGGCAGCTCTGCGCGGCGGCGGCGGAGAGCCGGGGCGTGCTGATCTCAGGCGGGCCGCTGCTGCACCCGGTGGCCAGCAGGACGACGGCGCACGCGACGACGCCCCGGGTCCACAGGGATCCGGGGCGTCGGGAGCGAGCGGGGTCGGACACTCAGATGTGCACGACCGGGCAGGTCAGCGTGCGGGTGATGCCGTCGAGGTTCTGGACCTTGGAGACCACCAGCTTGCCGAGCTCGTCGACGTTGCGGGCCTCGGCGCGCACGATCACGTCGTACGGCCCGGTGACGTCCTCCGCGAGGGTCACGCCCTTGACCTGGGCGATAGCGGTCGCGACCTCGGCGGCCTTGCCGACATCGGTCTGGATCAGGATGTACGCCTGGACGACCATCGAGCTCTCCCTAGGGTTCGACTACAGCACAGTGCCGTCGGCCAACCTACCGTGACGTCCCTCCGGCCGCATCTGGTGGGATGGGCTCATGCCGTTCCCACCTGATGCCACTCTCGCCGACGCGGGGGAGTTCGGGCTGATCTCCGCGCTGGTCGAGCTCTTCCCCCAGGGGGAGCAGGTGCTGGTCGGTCCCGGCGACGACGCAGCCGTGCTCCGGGTCCGCACCGGACACGTGGTCGTGTCCACGGACCTGATGGTCGAGGGCCGGCACTTCCGCCGGGACTGGGCCTCGGCCGCCGACGTGGGACACCGGGCTGCCGCGCAGAACCTCTCCGACATCAACGCCATGGGCGGCCGGGCCACCTCGCTGACCGTGGGGCTCGCCGCGCCGGCCGACCTGCCGGTGCAGTGGGCCCTCGACTTCGCGCGCGGCTTCGCCGAGGAGTGCGCCCTGGTCGGCGCCAGCGTGGTCGGCGGCGACCTGACCCGCGCGGACGAGGTGGTGATCGCGGTGACCGTGCTCGGCGCCGTCACCGAGTCGCCGGTGCTGCGCTCCGGCGCCCGGCCCGGTGACGTGCTCGCGCTCTGCGGGCGCCAGGGCTGGGCCGCCGGCGGGCTGGCGGTGCTCGGCCGCGGCTTCCGCTCCCCGCGCGTCCTGGTCGAGGCCTACCGACGCCCGGAGCCGCCGTACGACGCCGGGCGGGTCGCCGCCGAGGCCGGGGCGACCTCGCTCATCGACATCTCCGACGGTCTGCTCGCCGAGGCCGGCCACCTGGCCGACGCCTCGGGGGTCGCGATCGACGTCCACGCCGCCGCCTTCGACATCCCCGAGCCGCTGCACGCCGTCGGCGCCGCGCTCGGGGCGGAGCCGCTCTCGTTCATCCTCGGCGGTGGTGACGACCACGCCCTGCTGGCGACCTTCGCGGACGTCGCCGCGGTGCCGGAGGGCTGGGCGGTCATCGGCGCCGTGGCGGACGGGGCCGGAGTCACGGTCGACGGCGCGGCGTACGACGGACCCACCGGCTGGACCCACTTCTGACCCACCGCTCGGCCGTTGCCTGCACTTCTCGGGCGTTGCAACGGCCGGGAAGTGCGGCAATCACCGGTGAACCGGGGATCGCGGCACTTCTCATGGGTTGCAACGGCCGAGAAGTGCGGCAATCACCGGTGAACCGGGGATCCCAGCACCGGCCGCCCGCAGCCAGGGCATGCGAAAGGCCCCGACCGTAGAAACGGTCGGGGCCTCTCGAGGACGCTAGATCAGCGCGAGACCTTGCCGGCCTTGAGGCAGCCGGTGCACACGTTGAGACGCTTCGGGGTGCCGTTGACGGTGGCCCGGACGCGCTGGATGTTGGGGTCGAAGCGGCGCTTCGTGATCTTGCGCGACCACGGCCGGTTGTTGCCGAAGCCCGGCTTCTTGGCGCAGATGTCACAGACGGCAGCCACGAGGTACTCCTGAACGAATCGATGGTCTTGAGAACTGATGTCGAGATAAGGGGGCCCGGTGACGGGCAACCGCACAAGAGTATCCGACACGGCGCCGAGGCGAAAATCGCGCGAGTGCCACTAACCTGTGGCACTCATCTCCCCCGGAAGTCTGCCGAGCCCCACCAGCCATTCTGCCCGATCGAGGACGCGATGATGGAAGTGCCGATCGAGGGTCGCATCACCCTCGCGGTCGTGCTGCGCTTCGTCGACGTCGCGACCGACGCCCTGGCCGAGGCCCGCGAGGAGATCGACGCGCTCAACGTCTACCCCGTGCCCGACGGTGACACCGGCACCAACATGTACCTCACCGTGTCGGCCGCGCGCGACGCCGTACGCGCCGTCACCGACAAGGACCCCGAGGTCGGCCTCGGTACGGCGCTCGAGACGTTCGGCCGGGGCGCGCTGCTCGGGGCGCGCGGCAACTCGGGCGTCATCCTCAGCGAGATGCTCCGGGCCATCGGCCGGCGGATCGCCCGGGCCGGTGCCGACGAGACGACGGCGTCGGTGATGGCGGCCGCCCTCGTGAGCGCGACCGAGGCCAGCTATGCCGCGGTCGGCACCCCGGTCGAGGGCACCATCCTGACCGTCAGTCGCGCCGCCGGTGAGGCGGCTGCGGCGGTCGCCGCCGACCCACGGGCCCGGGCCCGCGACGTGTTCGTCGCCGCGGCCGCCGCGGCCCGTGCAGCCCTGGCGCGTACGCCGGAGCTGCTGCCCGTGCTGCGCGACGCCGGTGTCGTCGATGCCGGTGGACGCGGCCTGAGCGTCATCCTCGACGCCGCCGAGACCGTGATGACCGGTCGCCGTCCGGTGCCGGTGACCGCACCGCTCGGCCGCCGCCAGATCCCGGTGCCGATCCAGCCCGTGGCAGGCGACCTGACGCCGGACGGGCCGTCGTACGAGGTGATGTACCTCCTCGACGCCGAGGACGGCGCGATCCCTCCGCTCCGCGACTCGCTCGCCGGTCTCGGTGACTCGCTCGTCGTCGTCGGCGGTGACGGCCTCTGGAACGTCCACGTCCACGTCGACGACGTGGGCGCCGCGATCGAGGCGGGCATCGACGCCGGCCGGCCGCACCGGCTCCGCGTCACGCACTTCGCCGAGCAGGTCGCCGGGCGCCGCGCGGACGTGCCGCGACGCGCGGGTCGACGCGTCATCGCGGTCGCCGCCGGACCGGGTCTCTCGGCGCTGTTCGAGGAGGCCGGCGCCGTCGTCGTCCCCGGCGGGCCGGGCGCACGCCCGTCGACCGGGGAGCTGCTCGCGGCGATCACGTCGTGCGGGGCGGCCGAGGTCGTCGTGCTGCCCAACGACGCCGACTCCGTGCGGGTCGCCCAGATCGCCGCCCGGACCGCCGAGGCCGACCTCGCGGGGACGATCCGGGTCGCGGTGATCCCGACGAGCGCCCAGGTCACCGGCCTCGCGGCGATCGCCGTGCACGAGCCGGGGCGGGCCTTCGACCAGGACGTGCTCGAGATGACCGCGACCGCACGCCACGCCCGGCAGGGCGCCGTGACGATCGCCGCGAAGCAGGCGATGACGATGGCCGGACCGTGCGAGCCCGGTGACGTGCTCGGCGTGATCGCCGGCGACTTCGCCGTCGTGGGGGAGGACCTCTTCGCGGTCGCCACCGACGTCCTCGAGCGGCTGCTCGGCAGTGGCGGCGAGCTGGTCACCATCGTCGGCGGCGCCGACGACGCCGAGGGCTCCCTGGCGACCCGGTGCGCGGCGTACGTCGAGCAGCACCACCCCGCTGTCGACGTCGTGGTGTACGACGGAGGTCAGCCGCGCTACCCGCTGCTGATGTCCGCCGAGTGAGGTCCGTGAAGGCTGTTCCATGATCACCACCGACTCCCCGGTCGCCACCGTCCTGGGCGACCAGAAGAAGAAGCGTGACGGCATCGTCGAGCGGCTCGGGCTGCGCACCGTCGGCGACCTGCTGCACCACTTCCCGCGTCGCTACGTCAAGACGGGCGAGCTGACCAAGGTCGAGCAGCTCCACGAGGGTGAGATGCTCACGGTGTCCGGCCAGCTGGGCCGCCCGGAGATCCGCACCTACCAGGACAGGCGCACCGGTCGCCCGGCGTACCGCGTCGACACCGTCGTGCACACCGACGGCCCGCGGCTGCGGATGTCCTTCTTCGCGAAGGCCAAGCACGTCGCGGAGTGGAACACCCACCGCCTCAGCGAGGGCCGCCGCGGGATCTTCCTCGGCAAGGTCAACCGCTTCCGCGACGAGTGGCAGCTCACCAACCCCCAGATGGTGCTCTTCGGCGAGGGCGGCGAGGACACCGCCGAGCTCTCCTTGGAGACCCTGCGCGCCTTCTACCCGATCTACCCCCTCACCAAGGGCGTCGACTCCTGGGACCTCCAGCGCGCGATCTCGTTCGCGCTCTCGGTGGTCCCGGACGTCCCCGACCTGCTGCCGTCGGCCACCCGCGAGGAGTACGGCCTGCTCGGCTCCCGCGAGGCGATCGAGCTGATCCACGCACCCGGGTCGTACGCCGAGATCACCAGCGCCCAGCGCCGCTTCCGCTTCGACGAGGCGCTGGTCACCCAGCTCGTCCTGGCGCGGCGGCGGCGCGCGGTCCGGGCCCTCGGTGCCCAGGCGCGCCGGGGGGACCAGGGCACGCTGCTGGCGGCCTTCGACGAGCGGCTGCCCTTCGAACTCACCACCGGGCAGCGCGAGATCGGTGAGCAGATCGACGCCGACCTCGCCGAGCCGCACCCGATGAACCGGTTGCTGCAGGGTGAGGTGGGCTCCGGCAAGACCCTGGTCGCGCTCCGCGCGATGCTCCGCGTCGTCGACTCCGGCGGGCAGGCCGCGCTGCTGGCGCCGACCGAGGTGCTCGCCCAGCAGCACCACCGCTCGATCACCGCGATGCTCGGCGACCTCGCCGCCGGGGGCATGCTCGGCGGCGCCTCGGACGCGACCATTGTCGAGCTGCTCACCGGCTCGATGACCAAGGCCCAGCGCACCGCTCCGATGTCGCGCCTCGCGACGGGGGAGGCGGGCATCGTCATCGGCACCCACGCGCTGCTCGAGGACAACGTGATCTTCGCCGACCTCGGGCTCGTCGTCGTCGACGAGCAGCACCGCTTCGGGGTCGAGCAGCGGGCCGCCCTCACCGACAAGGCCGGCAGCCCGCCCCACGTGCTCGTGATGACGGCGACGCCGATCCCGCGCACCGTCGCGATGACGGTCTTCGGCGACCTCGAGGTCTCCACGCTGACCGAGCTGCCCGCCGGGCGCGCACCGATCCAGACCAACGTCGTACCCCTGGCCGAGCACCCGACGTGGTTCGGGCGGGTCTGGGACCGGGTGCGCGAGGAGGTCCAGAAGGGCCACCAGGTGTACGTCGTGTGCCCGCGCATCACCGGCGACGAGCAGGAGCAGGGGGAGAGCGACCAGCTCGAGCTCGACGAGGACGGTGACACCGTGACCCCCGAGAAGCCGGCCGGTGGGCTGGCCGCGGTCGAGGAGGTCGCCGCGCAGCTCAGCGCCGGTCCGCTGGCCGGGCTGCGGGTCGAGAAGCTCCACGGCCGGCTGCCACCGGAGGAGAAGGACCGCGTGATGCGGGCCTACGCCGCGGGTGACATCGACGTCCTGGTCGCGACCACCGTCATCGAGGTCGGCGTCGACGTCGCCAACGCCACCGCGATGGTGCTCATCGACGCCGAGCGCTTCGGCGTCTCCCAGCTCCACCAGCTGCGCGGCCGGGTCGGCCGGGGCGGGCTGCCGGGCCTCTGCCTCCTGGTCTCGCGCGCCGAGCTGGGCACTCCGGCGCGCGACCGCCTGGACGCCGTCGCCGGCACCACCGACGGCTTCGAGCTGAGCCGGGTCGACCTCGAGCAGCGTCGTGAGGGAGACGTTCTGGGCAAATCGCAGTCGGGATACCGCTCGGGGCTGCAGAATCTGCGCGTGCTTCGCGACGAGAAGACGATCGTGCAGGCGCGAGAGGCCGCGACCGGCCTGCTCGACGCCGATGCCGACCTCGCCCATGCCCCGGACCTGGCGGCCGCGGTCGCCCGGCTCGAGCAGTCCGTGCAGTCGGACTTCATGGAGAAGTCGTGATCGGCCGATGACGCGCATCATCGGGGGCGCGGCCGGTGGTCGCCGGCTCGCGACGCCCCGGGGAGCCACGACGCGACCCACCAGCGACCGGGTGCGCGAGGCGCTCTTCTCCGCGATCGAGTCGTGGTGCGGCTCCCTCCACGGTCTGCGCTTCCTGGACCTGTACGCCGGCTCCGGCGCGGTCGGCCTCGAGGGCTGGTCGCGTGGGGCCGGGGTCGTCACGCTCGTCGAGCAGGACCGGCGTACGGCGGCGCTGATCTCCGAGAACGCCCGCACGATCGGCTTCGCGAAGGCCACGGTCCTCGCTGCCCCGGTCGCCACGACGCTGCGCAAGCCGCCGAGCGCGCCGTACGACGTCGTCTTCTCGGACCCGCCGTACCCCCTCACCGACGAGGAGGTCGCCGCCGACCTCGCCTCCCTGGTCGAGCACGGCTGGCTGGTGCCGGGCGCGCTCGTCGTCGTCGAGCGCTCCTCCCGCAGTCCGGAGCCGACCTGGCCCGGGGGCTTCACCGACACCCGCACCAAGCGCTACGGCGAGACCACGCTCTGGTACGCCGAGGCCGACTCCGGGAAGCGGTAGCCTCCACGCCATGACTCGCGCCGTGTGCCCCGGCTCGTTCGACCCGGTGACCAACGGCCACGTGGACATCTTCCGGCGGGCCGCCGGCCTGTTCGACGAGCTCGTGATCGCCACCGGGACCAACCCGTCCAAGTCGCGCCTCTTCGACCCCGACGAGCGGATGGAGATGCTGCGCGCGGTGAGCGCGGACCTGCCCAACGTCACCGTGATGGGCTTCACGGGCCTGATCGTCGACTTCTGCCGCGAGATCGGCGCGCAGGCGATCGTCAAGGGCCTGCGCGGGGGCAACGACTACGAGTACGAGCTGCCGATGGCCCAGATGAACGCCCACCTGACCGGGGTGGAGACCGTGTTCGTGCCCACGAGCGCGGCCCTGGGCTACGTCTCCTCGAGCCTGGTCAAGGAGGTCGCCTCCCTCGGGGGCGACGTCTCGGCGCTCGTCCCGCCGGCCGTGCACGGTCGTCTGGCGGCACGCCTGGCCCAGCAATGACCCAGCGGTGACCGAGCGATAGCCCACCGATGACCCAGCGATGACGCACTGTTTTGCTCGGTAGCGAGACTGCCGGGTACGCTTCTCGCTGATCTGTTTGCGCCTGAACCGGAAGTAGAAACCTGAGCAGCCTGGACCCGAGAGCGCCGCTCGTGCTCGATACCCGCGAGCTCGGCCGCCGCCCGGGGTCCCAGCGACAGGTGGAGCTGACTGTTCCGGCGCCTGCAGATCTTGGCATCGAAGTCCTCCGTGTCCCGGAAGGTTCGCCGGTCGAGATCGACCTGCGGCTCGAAGCGGTCATGGAGGGTGTGCTGGTCACGGGCACCGCCTCGGCGGTGCTCGACGGTGAGTGCGCACGGTGCCTGGAGCCGATCTCCGAGCAGTCGGAGGTCACGTTCCAGGAGCTGTTCGTCTACGGCGACCAGGACTACTCCTCCGACGAGGACAACGGGGTCAGCACGCTCGAGGGAGACCTGCTCGACCTCGAGCCCCTGCTGCGGGACGCGGTGGTGCTCGCACTGCCGTTCCGGCCGCTGTGCATGGACGACTGTCCCGGGTTGTGCGTCGAGTGTGGCGCCCGCCTGGCCGACGACCCCGACCATGCGCACGACGACCCGATCGACCCCCGCTGGGCCGGGCTCACCGCCCTCCAGCAGGAGCCGGACGAGCAGGACCAGACCCAGCAGGACCAGTAAGACCCCCAGCACGTCTTAGAATGACCACACACGACCGGTCCGTCCGGTCCTGGTAGAGGAGAAAACTGTGGCTGTCCCGAAGCGGAAGATGTCGCGGAGCAACACGCGCCACCGTCGCTCTGCCTGGAAGGCCGTCCCGGCCAACCTGGCGACCTGCGCCAACCCCGCCTGCGGTGCCAAGCACCTCCCGCACACGGCGTGCGGTGAGTGCGGCCAGTACGGCGCGCGCGCCGACCGTCGTCAGGTCCTCTGACCGGCCTCGGTCCGCTGACCAACTACGCCGCGCTGCGAGCAGCGCTCGGGGACCCCGAGCTCGACCCCGAGCTGCTCGAGCGCGCGCTGACGCACCGCTCGTACGCGTACGAGAACGGTGGCCTGCCGACCAATGAGCGGCTGGAGTTCCTCGGCGACTCCGTCCTCGGGGTCGTCGTCACCGAGACGCTCTACCGCACCCATCCCGACCTCTCCGAGGGTCGGCTGGCCAAGCTGCGCGCGGCGGTCGTCAACGCCCGTGCCCTGGCCGGGGTCGGTCGCGGCATCGGCATCGGCGACCACGTCATGCTCGGCCGTGGCGAGGAGTCGACCGGTGGCCGTGAGAAGGCGTCGATCCTCTCCGACACCGTCGAGGCCGTCATCGGAGCCGTGCACCTCAGCGGTGGCGGCTATGAGACGTCGGCGGTCGTCGTGCACCGCCTGTTCGACCCGCTCATCGAGGCCGCGTCCGCGATGGGCGCCGGCCTCGACTGGAAGACCTCCCTGCAGGAGCTCTCCGCCGAGCACGGTCTGGGAGTGCCCGAGTACGTCATCGCCGACGAGGGCCCCGACCACATGAAGACCTTCACCGCCCAGGTGCGCGTCGGCACCGGCCTCTACGGCAACGGTGTGGGCCGGTCGAAGAAGGAGGCCGAGCAGGCAGCCGCCGAGACGGCGTACGGCGAGATCGTCGCCGGCTTCGCCGCCGCGGCCGCCACCGAGACGACCGACGCCACCGCCGCCACCGACCAGGCCTGACCCGCTCCGGTGCCCGAGCTGCCCGAGGTCGAGGTCGTCCGCGCCGGCCTCGAGCGCCACGTCGTCGGCGCCACGGTCACCCACGTCGAGGTCCTGCACCCTCGGCCCGTCCGCCGTGACCCGCGCGGCCCGGAGGGCTTCGCTGCCGCCCTCGTCGGACGCCGGATCGAGGCCGCCAGCCGCCGCGGCAAGTACCTCTGGCTGCCGCTGGACAACGGCGACGCACTGCTCGGTCACCTCGGCATGAGCGGTCAGATCCTGGTGCAGCCGCCGACGGCCCCGGACGAGCGCCACCTGCGGGTGCGCTTCACGCTGGAGGGCGCCGACGAGGGCCGCGAGATGCGCTTCGTCGACCAGCGCATGTTCGGGGGGCTGTCCATCTCGACCGGTGGAGCCGACCTCCCCGCGGAGATCGCGCACATCGCGCGCGACCCGCTGGACCCGGAGTTCGACGACGACGCCTTCGTGCGCACGGTCCGCAAGCGCGCCTCCGGGGTCAAGCGCCAGCTCCTCAACCAGAACCTCGTCTCGGGGGTTGGCAACATCTACGCCGACGAGGCGCTGTGGCGGGCCCGGATCCACGGCGAGCGGCCGGGGGACCGGTTGAGCGCCACCCAGGCCCGCGAGCTGCTCGGCCACGCCCGCGAGGTGATGGTGTCCGCGCTCGGCCAGGGCGGCACGTCGTTCGACGCCCTCTACGTCAACGTCAACGGCGAGTCGGGCTACTTCGACCGGTCGCTGCACGCCTACGGCCGCGAGGGCGAGCCGTGTGAGCGGTGCGGTACGCCGATCCGCCGGATCGCCTTCATGAACCGGTCGTCGTACTTCTGCCCGGTCTGCCAACCGGCTCCTCGTCGGCGGCGCCCGACGGTGCTCGCGCCAGATTGACCGGTGAGCCCGCTGGTGGGACTCTTGAAGACGGCCCGCCACCGCGAGTCACCCCCCTTTTACCCCGGAAGGCTCTTTCATGGCCAAGGCGCTGATCGGCTACCTGAACAGCGACCTGCGAAGCCCCGCCCTCGCCGCCGAGAACGCTCGGCTGCGTGCGCGTGTGGGTGAGCTCGAGGCGCTCGCTGGGCGCCTGTCCGAGGAGAACGACCGGCTGGCCCAGGCACACGCCGCCGCCCTCCTCGAGATCGAGACCTCGCACCTGCAGGAGATGCAGCCCGCCTGATCGGCTGGCTGTGCCACCAGTCGCGACCACCGGGTCGCGGCGGCGGTGTCGCGCCCTGGTGAGCACCCTCCTCGAGATCGTCGCCCCGCGCCGTTTCGGCCCGGGGTTCCGCTGGCTGCTCGCCTCCTCGTGGATCTCGAACCTCGGCGACGGCATCGCCCTCGCGGCGGGACCGCTGCTGGTCGCGTCGATGACGCACGACCCGGTCCTGGTGGCGCTCGCGGCACTGCTGCAGTGGCTGCCCCCGCTGGTGTTCGGCCTGTACGCCGGCGCGCTCGCCGACCGGCTCGACCGGCGACTGATCATCGTGGTCGTCGACCTGCTGCGGGCCGTGGTCCTGGTCCTGCTCACGCTCGCCGTCGCCACCGACGTCGCGTCGATCTGGGTGGTGCTGCTCGCGATGTTCCTGCTGGGGACCGCCGAGGTGTTCGCCGACAACACCTCCGCGACGCTGATGCCGATGCTGGTGCAGCGCGACGACCTGGCCATCGCCAACGCCCGGCTGACGACCGGCTTCATCACCGTCAACCAGCTCGCCGGCCCACCGATCGGCGCCGCGCTCTTCGCACTCGGTCACGCCGTCCCGTTCGCGGCCCAGGCCGTCGTGGTGGCTCTCGGGGCGATGCTCGTGGCGCGGGTCGTCCTGCCGCCGCACCGCCGCGAGCCCGCGCCCGACACCCACCTGCGCCACGACATCGCCGAGGGGTTCCGCTGGGTGCGGCACCACGCCGCCGTACGCACCCTCGTGCTGACGATCTTCGTCTTCAACATCACCTTCGGCGCGGCCTGGTCGGTCCTGGTGCTCTACGCCACGCGCCAGCTCGGGATGGGCCCGATCGGCTTCGGGCTGCTGACCACGGTCTCCGCCGTCGGCGGGCTGGTCGGCACCCTGTCCTACGGCTGGATCACCCGTCGGGTCAGCCTCGCCACCATCATGCGGATCGGGTTGATCCTCGAGACCTGCACCCACCTGGCGCTCGCCCTGACGACCACGCCGTGGGTGGCGATGTGCATCTTCTTCGTCTTCGGCGCCCACGCCTTCATCTGGGGCACGACCTCGCTGACGATCCGCCAGCGCGCTGTCCCGACCGAGCTCCAGGGCCGGGTCGGCAGCGTCAACCTGATGGGTGTCTTCGGCGGCCTCGTCGTCGGCGCCGGCATCGGCGGCCTGCTGGCCCAGCAGTGGGGCGTCACCGCGCCGTTCTGGTTCGCCTTCGCCGGATCGGCGGTCTTCGTGGTGCTCATCTGGGGCCAGCTCTCCCACATCGCCCACGCCGACGAGGTCGCCTCGTCCAGCCTCGGGTGACGTCGACGGCGTCGGTGGCGAGGCCGACCCTGCGCGGTTTCACCGCTCACCCGGTGAATCTGCGGGTTCCGGTGCAGAACTTCGTCCAAGAACCCCGAGGTCCGTCCAGGCAGCGTGACTGGTGGGACTGATGGGACGAGCGCGGGCGCACCAAGCGGTGCCACCCCCGCGACCGGACCCCGACGACCCGCACCCCCGGGTGCCGCGAGCGGGGGGCGGTCCCCGGTAATGTGAGCCGGGCTGAGCTTCCCCCACGGCCGGCTGCGAGGATGCAGCGTTCGTTTCAGCGCCGCCATCGACCTCGGTCGACGATTCCTGGGAGCCCGCGTTGTACCTGAAGAGCCTGACCCTGAAGGGGTTCAAGTCCTTCGCCTCGGCGACCACGCTGCAGCTCGAGCCCGGGATCACCTGCATCGTGGGTCCCAACGGCTCCGGCAAGTCCAACGTCGTCGATGCCCTCGCGTGGGTCATGGGCGAGCAGGGCGCCAAGTCGCTGCGCGGCGGCAAGATGGAGGACGTCATCTTCGCCGGCACCTCCGGGCGCCCGCCGCTCGGCCGCGCCGAGGTCGTGCTGACGATCGACAACTCCGACGGCGCGCTGCCGATCGAGTACTCCGAGGTGACGATCACCCGGACGATGTTCCGCAGCGGCGGGTCCGAGTACGCCATCAACGGCAGCTCGTGCCGGCTGCTCGACGTCCAGGAGCTGCTCTCCGACTCCGGCATCGGCCGCGAGATGCACGTGATCGTCGGGCAGGGTCAGCTCGACACAATCCTGCACGCCACGCCCGAGGACCGCCGCGGCTTCATCGAGGAGGCCGCGGGCGTCCTCAAGCACCGCAAGCGCAAGGAGAAGGCGCTCCGCAAGCTCGACTCCACCGAGGGCAACCTGACCCGCCTCAACGACCTCCTCGTCGAGATCCGGCGCCAGCTCAAGCCGCTCGGCCGCCAGGCCGAGGTGGCCCGTCGCGCGCAGACCGTGCAGGCCGACGTACGCGACGCTCGCGCACGGCTGCTGGCCGACGACCTGATGACGGCGCGTACGGCGCTGCGCCAGGAGATGGCCGACGAGTCGATCCTGGTCCAGCGACGTGAGCAGGTCGAGGCCGAGGTGGCGCGCGGGCGCGAGCAGGAGGCCGTGCTCGAGGCGGCCCTGCGCGAGGACCTGCCGGCGCTGTCCCGGGCGCAGGAGACCTGGTTCGCCCTCTCCGGGCTCCGCGAGCGGCTGCGGGGCACCCAGTCGCTGGCTGCCGAGCGCGTACGCAACGCCGCCGGCACCGCCGATGTCGAGGAGGCACGCTCCGGGCGCGACCCCGAGCAGCTCGAGGCGGAGGCCGCCCAGGTCCGCGAGCAGGAGCAGCGGATCACCGCCGAGGTCGACGCCCACCGGGCCGCGCTGGAGGAGGCCGTCACCGGCCGCCGCGCCGCCGAGGACGCCGCCGCCGAGGAGGACCGCAAGATCGCGGCGCTGCAGCGCGCGGCCGCCGACCGTCGTGAGGGCCTCGCCCGCCTGCACGGCCAGGTCAACACCCTGCGATCGCGGGCGACGTCCGCCGACGAGGAGGTCGGGCGGCTCGGCCTGGCGCGCGAGGAGGCCGTGGCCCGCGCCGACCGTGCGCAGCGCGACTTCACCTCCCTCGAGACCCGCGTCGCCGGACTCGACGCCGGCGAGGAGGGCCTGGACGCCGAGCACGAGGCCGCGACCAACGCCCTCGACGACATCGAGGAACGCCTCGCCAAGGCTCGCGACGAGGCCCTCCAGGCCGACCGCGACCGCACCGGTCTGGCCGCCCGCAAGGACGCACTGGAGCTCGGGCTCAACCGCAAGGACGGCGCCGGCGCCCTCCTGGCCGCGACCGACACGGTCTCCGGCCTGCTGGGCTCCGTGGCCGCGCTGGTGAGCGTCCGGTCGGGCTTCGAGACCGCCGTCGCCCAGGCCCTGGGCTCGGCCGCGGACGCCGTGGCCGTGGCCGACGCAGACGCCGCCGTGCGCGCCATCGCCCACCTCAAGGGCGACGACCTCGGCCGCGCCGGGATGCTGCTGGGCGGTGGCCCCGGGCAGCCGCGGGACTGGCCCGAGCTCCCCGCGGACGCGACGTACGCCGCCGACGTCGTCGAGTGCCCCGACACGCTCCGCCCGGCCCTGAGCCGCCTGCTCTTCAAGGTGGCCGTCGTCGCGGACCTCGACGCCGCGCGGGCGCTCGTCGCCGCGCTGCCCGACCTGACCGCGGTCACGCGCGAGGGTGACCTGATCGGCACCCACTTCGCCTCCGGCGGCTCCAGCAGCCAGCCCAGCCTGATCGAGATCCAGGCGGCGGTCGACGAGGCCGTCGAGCAGCTCGCCGAGGCGGTGGCCTCCTCCGAGCGGCTCGGCTTCGAGATGTCCCGGCTGGAGAGCGAGCGGCTCGAGGCCCGCAAGCGGGTCGACGTCGCGCTGGCCAAGCTGCACGAGTCCGACGCCACGCTGGCCGCGGTCGCCGAGGAGCTCGGCCAGTACGGCTCCCAGGCGCGTGCCGCGCGCGGCGAGGCCGAGCGGCTGACCCAGGCGATCGAGAAGGCCGAGGAGGCGCGCGTCCAGGCGATCGCCGGGCTGACCGACCTCGAGACCCGGCTCGCCGCGGCCGAGGAGTCGCCCGAGGAGGAGCCCGACACGACCGTCCGCGAGCAGCTCGCCGAGGCGGCCCGCGCCGCTCGGCAGGGCGAGATGGACGCCCGGCTGGCACTGCGGACGTCGGAGGAGCGCTCGCGCGCGCTCCACGGCCGCGCCGACGGGCTGCTCCGCGCCGCGGAGAAGGAGCGCGCTGCCCGGGCCCGCGCCGCCGAGCGCCGCGATCGGATGATCCGCGAGGGTCGTGCCGCGGAGGCGGTCGGCCTCGCCGTCAGCTACGTGCTGCAGCGCCTGGAGGCGTCGGTGCACCGCGCCGCCGAGGCCCGCACGGCCGTGGAGCAGTCCCGCACCGGGCGTGAGCAGGAGCTGCGTGACGTGCGCGCCGCGCTGCGCGACCTCGGCAAGGAGCACGACGAGCTGGTCAACTCGGTGCACCGCGACGAGATGGCGCGCACCCAGCAGCGGATGCGCATCGACCAGCTCGAGGAGCGTGCGCTCGAGGAGCTGGGCCTGGACGGTGACGGTCTGGTCGCCGACTACGGCCCCGACCAGCTCGTGCCCTTCAGCGGCGAGGTCGCCGAGGGCGAGGAGCCGCCCGCGCCGGCGCCGTACTCGCGCGAGGAGCAGACCAAGCGACTCCGCGTCGCGGAGCGCTCGCTGCGCGAGCTCGGCCGGGTCAACCCGCTCGCGCTCGAGGAGTTCTCGGCGATGGAGGAGCGGCACAAGTTCCTCACCGAGCAGCTCGAGGACCTCCGCAAGACCCGCAAGGACCTGCTCGACATCGTGCGCGAGGTCGACTCCCGCGTCGAACAGGTCTTCACCGAGGCGTACGCCGACGTCGAGCGCGCCTTCGACTCCACCTTCTCCCGCCTCTTCCCGGGGGGCGAGGGCCGCCTGGTGCTCACCCAGCCGGACGACATGCTCAACACCGGCATCGAGGTCGAGGCGCGTCCGGCGGGCAAGAAGGTCAAGCGGCTGTCGCTGCTCTCCGGTGGCGAGCGCTCGCTGGTCGCCGTGTGCTTCCTGGTCGCGCTCTTCAAGGCCCGCCCCTCGCCGTTCTACATCCTCGACGAGGTCGAGGCGGCGCTCGACGACACCAACCTCGGCAGGCTGCTGGAGATCTACGAGGAGCTGCGGGAGAACTCGCAGCTGCTCGTGATCACCCACCAGAAGCGCACGATGGAGGTCGGTGACGCGCTGTACGGCGTGACGATGCGCGGCGACGGCGTCTCCGCGGTGATCAGCCAGCGGCTGCGCGACCAGGACGGCGGGGACGCGGAGCGGGTGCGCGCCGGGCGGGGACGAGCGCTCGTTGAGACCCAGGAGTCGGCGTAGTGGGGGACCGCCCGACCCGGTCCGACTACGTCGCGTGGCGCACCGTCACGACGCGCTGGCGGGACGACGACGCCTACGGGCACCTCAACAACGCGACGTACTACGAGCTCTTCGACACGGCCGTCAACGCCTACCTCTACGAGGCGACCGCGGTCGACGTACGCCGGCTCCCGCAGATCGGCGTGGTCGCCGAGACCTCGTGCCGCTACTTCCGTGAGCTCGGCTTCCCGGAGCCGATCGAGACCGGCCTGGTCGTCGACAAGGTCGGCACCTCCAGCATCATCTATCGGATCGGGCTCTTCCAGGGGCCCTCGGACGTCGCGGCCGCCGAGGGACGGTTCGTCCACGTGTACGTCGACAACACCGACCCCGCCCGCCCGGCCACCCCGATGCCGGATGTGATCCGCGCCGCGGTCGAGCCACTGCTGCGCGGCGGATCCGCCACGACACCACCCGTGTGACACCGTGGGGGTACGGGTAGTCGTCCGACTGTCCGCATCTCTCGGGAGGTAGCAAGCGTGGTCCCCATCGTGGTCGTCATGGCCGTCATCCTCGTCCTGGCCGGCCTGGTGGCCGTCTACGTCGCCTATCCCCACCGCGGTGAGCGGATGCCCGCCACCCCCTGGCTCGGTGAGGCGATGGCCAAGGCCGCGGACGCCGCGCCGGTCCTCGAGGAGGAGGACGACCAGGTCTTCGCCCTCGGCGTCGAGCACGAGCAGCCGGAGCGCCGCCGCTGACGCCGACCCCGGCCTCCTCTGGTTGGATTGAGCCATGAGTCTGATCGTGCTTCTCGTGCTCGCGATCGCCCTGGTGGCGGTCATCGCCGTGGCCGTCGGCGTCGGGCTGACCGTCTCCACCCGACGCAGGTCGGCGCCGCCCGCAGCCCCGGCGGACGTCCTCGCCCCGCCACCGACCGACGTCGAGACCCCGGTCGAGGCCGAGGCCCCGGTGGTCACTCCCGCCCCGGCGCTGGAGAGGCCCGAGGGCACCGCGTCGCGCCTGGTCCGGCTGCGTCAGCGGCTGGCGGGCTCGCAGAGCGGCCTGGGCCGCGGCCTGCTCGCGCTGCTGTCGCGCGACCGCCTCGACGAGGACACGTGGGAGTCGATCGAGGACACTCTGATCACGGCCGACGTCGGCGTCGGACCCACCCAGGAGCTGGTCGAGCGGCTCCGCACCCGCCTGCGGGTCGACGGCGGCGGCGACGACCCCCGCACCGTCCTGCGCGAGGAGCTGCTGACCCTGGTCGACGCCGGCATGGACCGGCGGCTCCAGGTCAGCGGGGCCGACGGCCGGCCCGGCGTGGTCCTCGTCGTCGGCGTCAACGGGTCGGGCAAGACCACGACCGTCGGCAAGCTCGCGCGGATCCTGGTCGCCGAGGACCGCACCGTCGTGCTCGGCGCGGCCGACACGTTCCGCGCGGCCGCGGTCGAGCAGCTGGCGACCTGGGGCGAGCGCGTCGGCGTCGACGTCGTCCGCGGCGCCGAGGGCACCGACCCGGCCAGCGTGGCCTTCGACGCGGTCAAGGAGGGCGTCGACACCGGCGCGGACACCGTCATCGTCGACACCGCGGGACGCCTGCAGAACAAGGCGGGCCTGATGGACGAGCTCGGCAAGGTCAAGCGGGTGATCGAGAAGCAGGCGCCGGTCACCGAGGTGCTGCTGGTGCTCGACGCCACCACCGGCCAGAACGGCCTGATCCAGGCCCGTGTCTTCGGTGAGATCGCCAACGTCACCGGCATCGTCCTGACCAAGCTGGACGGCTCCGCCAAGGGCGGCATCGTGGTCCAGGTGCAGCGCGAGCTCGGCGTGCCGGTCAAGCTCGTCGGTCTGGGGGAGGGCGCCGACGACCTGGCGCCGTTCGAGCCGAGCGCGTTCGTCGACGCGTTGCTCGGCTGACGGCTCCCGTGGGGGAGGCCGTAACACCGAAGTAACAAATCGCGGTATCTCGTTTCCCAAGCGCAACACGCGGCAACGCGGGTCGAAACCTCTGGCTCGGAAGGTGTCTCGCAATGGGGTGAGGCCCCGGAGCTGACAGTGCGGTCGGCTCCGAGAACCCACCCTCCCGAGATGATCCCTGGAGGTTCTGTGGACGGCTATTACGCCTTCATGCTGGTGGCGACAGCCCTCGTCCTGATGATGACCGTTCCCGCGCTGGCGCTGTTCTACGGCGGCATGACGCGCGCGAAGTCGGTCCTGAACATGATGATGATGTCGTACGTCGCCTTCGCGGTCGCGGCCATCGTGTTCGTGCTGTGGGGCTGGTCGATGGGGTGGGGTGGCGACGGTGCCGGCAACGGCAACGGCAAGCTGATCGCCAACCCGATCGACATGTTCGGGCTCGACGGTGTCTCGCACATCAACTACATCTACGTCGTCTTCCAGCTGACGTTCGCCGCCATCACGGTCGCACTCATCTCGGGTGCCATCGCCGACCGGGTCAAGCTGGTGTCGTGGGTGGTCTTCATCCCCCTGTGGCTGACCGCCTGCTACTTCCCGATCGCCCACAACGTGTGGGGCGGCGGCTGGCTGGCCGGGCAGCTCGCGAAGGGCTCGACGTTCGCGCAGGACTACGCCGGCGGCACGGTCGTCCACATCAACGCCGGTGTGGCCGGACTGGTGCTGGCCCTCGTGATCGGCAAGCGCGTCGGCTTCATGAAGGAGCCGATGAAGCCGCACAACCTGACGCTCACCATGATCGGTGCCGGCCTGCTGTGGTTCGGCTGGTACGGCTTCAACGTCGGCTCGATCGTCTTCACCCCGGAGTCGCTGGCCGACCCCGCCAAGTTCTCGGAGCAGTTCCAGGCCGAGACCGGCGTGACGTTCCTGAACACGACGATCGCGACCTGCGCGGCCATGCTCGCCTGGCTGATCGTCGAGCGGTTCCTGCACGGCAAGGCCACCTCGCTGGGCGCCGCGTCCGGCATCGTCGCGGGCCTCGTCGCGATCACCCCGGCCTGTGGTGCGGTCAGCCTGGTCGGTGCCATCGTCGTCGGCGCTGTCGCCGGTGGCGCCTGCGCCGTGGCGGTCGGTCTCAAGTTCAAGGTCGGCCTGGACGACTCGCTCGACGTCGTCGGCGTGCACCTCGTCGGCGGTCTGGTCGGCACCCTGCTGATCGGCCTCGTGTCGACCTCCAGCGCGCCGGGTGGCATCGACGGCCTGTTCTACGGCGGCGGCTTCGCCTCGCTCGGGGACCAGGCCCTCGCGGCCCTGTTCACGATCGTGTGGACCGGCGTCCTGACCACCGTCATCGCCTTCGCGATCAAGTACACCATCGGCTGGCGGATCGACGTCGAGGACGAGGTCGAGGGCATCGACGGCGACCAGCACGGCGAGTCGGCGTACGACCTGGGCACCAGCATCAGCGGTGGCCTGCCGACCTCGGGCGTCCTGGCGGCGAGCACCGTCTCGGAAGGAGCGAACGCATGAAGCTCGTGACCGCGGTGATCAAGCCGCACAAGTGGGAAGACGTGCGGGAGGCGCTCGAGACCTTCGGCGTCACCGGCATGACCGTCAGCGAGGTCAGCGGCTACGGCCGGCAGAAGGGCCACACCGAGGTCTACCGGGGCGCGGAGTACGACATCGCGCTCGTCCCGAAGATCCGCATCGAGATCGTCGTCGACGACGACGACGCCGAGGACGTGGTCGGCATCGTGGTGAAGACCGCGCAGACCGGCCGCATCGGCGACGGCAAGGTCTGGGTCAGCCCGGTCGACACGGTGGTGCGGGTCCGCACCGGCGACCGTGACTCCTCCGCGATCTGACGGATGAGGCAGTCCGGCCCGGCTCCCCGGCGGGGAGCCGGGCCGGAGCCCGTCCGGACCGATGTCGTCGGTCCGGCATGATCGGACCACCCGCAGCCCGACCGAGGAGTGCTCATGAAGCTCATCACCGCCGTCGTCAAGCCTCACAAGTGGGAGGACACCCGCGCCGCGATCGAGGCTGCCGGGGTCACCGGGATGACGGTCAGCGAGGTCAGCGGCTACGGCCGGCAGAAGGGTCACACCGAGGTCTACCGCGGCGCGGAGTACGACGTGGCGCTGGTGCCGAAGATCCGGATCGAGATCGTCGTCGCCGACGAGGAGGCGCTTGCGATCGTCGAGGCGATCTCGGCCGCCGCTCGGACCGGCAAGATCGGTGACGGCAAGGTCTGGGTGAGCCCGGTCGAGTCGGTGGTGCGGGTCCGCACCGGCGACCAGGGCGAGGCAGCGCTCTGAGCGCTCCCGACCGGGCGCGCCGCGCGGCGGAGGCCGACGAGCTCTGCGTCGAGGCCTATCGCGCGAGCGGCGGCCCGGAGAGCGGGGCCGCGCTGGTGGCGGTCGGTGGCTTCGGGCGCAGTGAGCTGGCGCCGTACTCCGACCTCGACGTCGTCCTGGTCGGCGAGGAGGGCGTCGACATCCGCGGGATCGCGGAGAAGATCTGGTACCCGATCTGGGACTCGGGCGCCCGGCTCGACCACTCGGTGCGCACCATGCCCGAGATGGTCGGCGCGGCGGGGGCCGACCTCAAGGTCGCGCTCGGCCTGCTCGACGTACGCCACCTCGCCGGGGACGCCAACCTGACGATGCGCCTGCGGACGACGATGCTGACCAACTGGCGCCGTACGGCGAAGGAGCGACTGCCGGCGCTCAAGGAGCTGGTCCGGTCGCGGCACGAGTCGATCGGCGAGGTCGCCCACCTGTCGGTGCCCGACATCAAGGAGGCCGAGGGCGGTCTGCGCGACGCCACGGTGCTCAAGGCGCTGGTCGCCACCTGGATGGTCGACGTGCCGCACGTCGAGCTCGAGCGGGTCCGGCTGCAGATGCTCGACGTGCGCGACGTCCTGCACGACGTCGCGGGGCGTCCGACCGACCGGATCAACCCCGAGCAGTGGAGCGACCTGGGCCACGAGCTCGGGCTCAGCGACGCCCGCGCCGCCCAGGTCCACGTGCGCGAGCTCGGTCGCCGGATCACGCACCTGTCACACCTGACGTGGCGCCGGGTCGACGCCGCGCTGGCCCGGCCGGCGCCCAACCAGCGCGCTCGCCGCCCCGAGCTGACGCCGTTGGCGCCCGGGGTGGCGCTCGCCAACGGCGAGGTCGTCCTCGACCGCACCGCGAAGCCCGCCGACGACCCGGTCCTGCTGCTGCGGGCCGCGACGGCCGCGGCCGAGCACGACGTCGTGCTGGCCCCCGCGACCGCCGCTCGGCTGGCCCGCGAGGGCGTCCCGCTGCCGACGCCCTGGCCGGCCGAGGCACGGCAGCTGCTCGTGCGCCTGCTCGCCTCCGGCCGCGGCCTGCTCGGCGTGTGGGAGACCCTGGAGGAGACCGGTGCGCTGAGCCGCGCGCTGCCGGAGTGGGACCGGATCCGGCTCCTCCCGCACGCCTCCGCGATCCACCGCTTCACCGTGGACCGCCACGTCGTGGAGACCTGCATCGAGGCCTCCGGCCTGATCCGGCAGGTGGCCCGGCCCGACGTGCTCATGGTCGCGGCGCTGCTGCACGACATCGGCAAGGGCAGCCTCACCGAGCACAGTGTGGCCGGCGAGCCGCTCGCCCGCGAGATCGCGACCCGGATGGGCTTCGCCCCCGAGGCCGTCGACCTCGTCGCCCGGCTGGTCCGCTGGCACCTGGTGCTCTCCGAGACCGCCACGACGCGCGACCCCGACGACCCCGCGACCGTGGATCTCATCGTCAAGCGGGTCGAGACCGCCGAGGCGCTCGACCTGCTGCTGGCCCTCACCGAGGCGGACTCGAAGGCGGCCTCGCCGAAGGCGTGGTCGTCCTGGCGCTCCGGCCTGATCCGCGACCTGGCCCGGCGCGCCCGGGCCGCGCTGGACTCCGGGGTGGCGCTGCCGTCCATCGTCACCGACGACGTGCCGATCCCCCAGGAGGTACGCCGGGGCTCCGCGGCCATCACGGTCGAGCACGACGACGACGGCACGCGGGTCACGGTGATCGCGCCCGACCGCGTCGGACTGCTGGCCGACCTCGCCGCGATGTTCGCGCTCCAGCGGATCCCGGTGCGGGCCGCACGGGCCTGGTCGCAGGACCAGTTCGGCGTCTCGGTGTGGGAGGTCGGCGTACCCGAGCTCGACGCGGCCGTGCTCCGGGAGCGGTACGACGCCGTCGTCGGTGGGCGGGTCGAGGCCGCCAAGCGGCTGCGGCGCCCGCCGCCTGCCGACGCGCTCGAGCCGACGGTCGCCGTACGCCCCGAGGCGTCGGACCAGGCGACGGTGCTCGAGGTCCGCACCGGCGACCGGCCGGGCGTCGTCTACCTCGCCTGCGGGGCGCTGGCCGACCTCGACATCGCGGTGCGCTCAGCGCACGTCGACACCCTCGGACCGCAGGCGGTGGACGTGTTCTACCTGCAGGAGGCGCACGCGGGCGTGCTCAGCGACCAGCGGGCGGCGGAGGCCGCGCACGCCGTACGCCGGGCGCTCACCGAGGGGGCCGCGGGATCTTGACGGTCCCGCGACGCAGGTCGACCTTCCACACCGGGTCGTCGCCCTCGTCGGGTGACGGCACGACCTCGGTCTGGTTCTTCTGGTCGTCGATGTCCTCACGGGCGCGGGCCGCGCCCGGGTCGAAGACCCCCAGGCCGGCACCCATCGCACCGCCCACGGACACCGCGTCGGGGTCCGGGTGGGCGACCATCTTGGTGCCCGTCCAGACGATGAGGCCGAGCAGCAGCACCGATGCGACGATGACCGCCAGGATGACCATGCGGCCAGCGTACGGCGTACCAGGGGCTCCCGGTTAGGCTTGGCCCTTGATCTCAGCCCGTCCCGGCACCCAGGACCACGAGTAGGACCACGACTTGTTCGCCACACTTTCCGACCGGCTCGCCGACACCTTCAAGAACCTCCGCGGGAAGGGCCGGCTCTCCGAGGCCGACATCGACGCCACGGCGCGTGAGATCCGCATCGCGCTGCTCGAGGCGGACGTCGCGCTGCCGGTGGTCAAGGAGTTCGTCGGCGCGGTCAAGGAGCGTGCCCGCGGCGAGGAGGTCAGCGGTGCGCTGAACCCCGCCCAGCAGGTCGTCAAGATCGTCAACGAGGAGCTCGTCAACATCCTCGGCGGGGAGACCCGCCGGCTGCGCTTCGCCAAGAGCGGTCCGACCGTCATCATGCTGGCCGGCCTCCAGGGCGCCGGCAAGACCACGCTCGCCGCCAAGCTGGCGCTGTGGCTCAAGGAGCAGGGCAAGAGCCCGCTGCTGGTCGCCGCCGACCTCCAGAGGCCCAATGCCGTCAACCAGCTCCAGGTCAACGGCGAGCGGGTCGGCGTCAAGGTCTTCGCGCCCGAGCCGGGCAACGGGGTGGGTGACCCGGTGCGGGTGGCCCGCGACGCCGTCGAGGAGGCCAAGCGCACCCTGCACGACGTCGTCATCGTCGACACCGCCGGTCGCCTCGGCGTCGACGCCGAGCTGATGCAGCAGGCCTCGGACATCCGCGACGCCGTCCGGCCCGACGAGGTGCTCTTCGTCGTCGACGCGATGATCGGCCAGGACGCCGTCACCACCGCGCAGCTCTTCCTCGACGGGGTCGGGTACGACGGCGTCGTGCTCACCAAGCTCGACGGTGACGCCCGCGGTGGTGCCGCGCTGTCGATCGCGTCGATCACCGGCAAGCCGGTCATGTTCGCCTCCAACGGCGAGAAGATGACCGACTTCGACCTCTTCCACCCCGACCGGATGGCCTCGCGCATCCTCGACATGGGCGACATGCTCACCCTGATCGAGCAGGCCGAGAAGACCTTCGACGCCGACCAGGCCGCCAAGGCCGCGGCCAAGCTCACCGGTCAGGGCGGCGAGTTCACCCTCGACGACTTCCTCGAGCAGATGCAGCAGGTCCGCAAGCTCGGCTCGATGTCGAAGATCATGGGGATGCTGCCCGGGATGGGGCAGTTCCGCGACCAGCTCGAGAACTTCGACGAGCGCGAGATCGACCGCATCCAGGCCGTCATCCAGTCGATGACCCCGGCCGAGCGGGCCAACCCGAAGATGATCGACGGCTCCCGCCGGCTCCGCATCGCGCGCGGGTCGGGGCGGCAGGTCTCCGACGTCAACCAGCTCGTGGACCGCTTCTTCGAGGCGCGCAAGATGATGCAGTCGATGGCCAAGGGCGGCGGGATCCCCGGGATGCCCGGCATGCCGGGCATGGGTGGTGGCAAGAGCGCCAAGGCCAAGGCCCAGCCGAAGAAGGGCAAGGGCGCCAAGCGCTCGGGCAACCCGGCCAAGGCCGCGCAGGAGGCCGCGGCGGCCAAGGCGGCGAAGGCCGCCGGCGGGGGCAACCCGTTCGGCACGCCGGCGGGCGACGAGCCGGTCGACTACGAGAAGGCCGCAGCCGCGCTCAACCTGCCGAAGGACTTCTCCAAGTACCTGAAGTGAGCCGCGCGTCAGTCCGAGGTGGCGCAAGCGTGCCGGGACCTGGTGCGGCGGAAAGGCGGCCGTGATGGCGTCAGTGCTGGTTGTCGACGGCGCCAACGTGGTCGGCAGCCGCCCCGACGGGTGGTGGAAGGACCGCGCGGGTGCGGCCCGGCGGCTGCACGAGGCGCTGCTGGTCGCGGACACGCCGTACGACGAGGTGGTGCTGGTCCTCGAGGGCCAGGCCAAGGGCGGGGTGAGGGCCGGGCGCGACGCGCACGTGCGCACCGTGCACGCCAAGGGCGAGGGCGACGAGGCGATCGTCGAGCAGGCCCGCGTGGCGGCCGCCAGGGGCGATCGGGTCGTGGTGATCACCGCGGACCGGTTCCTCCAGGCCCGGGTCGGGGGAGTGGGCGCCCAGGCGATGAGCCCCTCCTGGCTGCTGGACCAGCTCTGAGC
The DNA here is from genome assembly GCF_000620705.1 of Nocardioides sp. URHA0020. Classification (GTDB taxonomy): domain Bacteria; phylum Actinomycetota; class Actinomycetes; order Propionibacteriales; family Nocardioidaceae; genus Nocardioides. The sequence goes on along the minus strand of NZ_KK211171.1, from coordinate 10,940 downwards.
CGCCAGCCGCCGCACTGGCGTCGAGACACCTCAGGTGGCTGTGATCCGGCTCGGCTGACAGCCAGTTCGGGTGTCTCGACGATCTCGGCGGAGCCGGGCACCTAGCTCGCAGCCACCCGGGCGATCGCGAGCGACACTGCGCCCAGGACCTCGGCGCGGGCGCCGAGCTCGCCGGCGACCACCCGGACGGCGGCGGCGGTGTCGGGCTGCGCGTAGCGGTCGACGGCGGCACGGACGCCGGTGGCCAGCGACGGCGAGGTGCCGAGGGAGCCGCCCAGCACGATCGCCTCGGGGTTGAGGCTGTTGCACAGGTCGGCGAGGGCGCGGCCCACGGAGCGGCCGGCGTCGCTGAGGACCCGGCGTACGCCGGCGTCACCCGCGGCATCGAGCGCCAGGACGCTCCGGACCGAGAGCTGCTCGTCGTACGCCGGCTGCAGCACCGCCAGCAGGCGCGGCGCCGAGGCCTCGGTCTCCAGGCAGCCGCGGTTGCCGCAGCGGCAGACCTGACCGTCCTCGCCGACCTGGACGTGGCCGATCTCCCCGGCGATGCCGGTGGCGCCGCGGTGCAGCCGGCCGCCGAGCACGATCCCGGCGCCGAGCCCGCTCGCGACCTTCACGTAGAGGACGTCGGCGATCCCGCGCGCGGCGCCGTGGCTCAGCTCGGCCAGTGCGCCGAGGTTGGCGTCGTTGTCGGCGAAGACGGGGACGTCGAGGCGGCGGTGCAGCTCGTCGCCGGGGGAGAGGTGCCGCCAGCCCGGCATGATCCCGGTGCGGATCCGCGCGGAGCGCCGGTCCAGCGGCGCCGGCACGCACATCCCGACCGCGCGCAGGTCGGCCCGCTCCACCCCGGCAGCGGCGAGCCCGGCGCGCACCATCCGGGCAGCCCGGTCCAGCGCGTCGACACCGTGCTCGTCGACGTCGAGGGAGTCGGTGTCCTCGGCGAGCACGCGGCCGCTCCGGTCGGCAACCGCGACCCGGAGGTGCCCGTGCCCGATGTCCACGCCGGCGACCGCGCCGAGCGGGGTGCTGAGCGCGACCAGGTGCGGTGGGCGACCGCTGCCGCCCTTGTGCGGGCGACCGCGGTCGGCGGTCTCGACGACATCGCCGGTGCCGATGAGGTCGGTGACCAGGCTCGAGATCGTGGTGCGGGACAGGCCGGTGCCCCGCGCCAGGTCGGCGCGGCTCATCGGACCCTCACCGGCCAGCAGGCCGGTGATCGCGCGACGGTTGGTCTCGCGCAGGCGCTCCAGCGCTCCGGTGGTGACCACCGGCCGAGCGTAGGCCGATTCATCCGGGAAGTGAACAAACAACAGGCCGCTTCCCGTTCTTTGCGCATTGACCGGGACGAACCGCTGTTCCTAACGTGACGGGCGTCACTCCCCTTGATCTCGGCAAGGAGAACCACATGTCACGCAATCCCTTCACCCGGCGCAGGTGGGCACCGACGCTCGCCGTGCTCGCCGGTGGCGCTCTCGTCGCCACGCTCCTCCAGCCATCGTCGCCAGCCGCCGGCGACGACACGCTGCCCTACCAGGACCCCTCCGTCCCGACCGCCCAGCGCGTGAGCGACCTGCTCGGTCGGATGACGCTGGCGGAGAAGATCGGCCAGATGACCCAGGCCGAGCGCATCGACGTGGACGCCGATCCCTCGCTGATCACGTCGAACGCGCTCGGCAGCGTCCTCTCGGGTGGCGGGTCGGTCCCCGCCGACAACACCCCCGAGGCGTGGGCCGACATGGTCGACCGCTACCAGCAGGCCGCGCTCGCGACCCGGCTCGGGATCCCGCTGATCTACGGCGTGGACTCGGTCCACGGCCACGGCAACCTCCAGGGCGCCACGATCTTCCCGCACAACATCGGTCTCGGTGCGACCCGCGACCCCCGGCTGGTGCAGCGGATCGGCCACATCACGGCCGAGGAGACGCGTGCGTCGGGCCCGCAGTGGGCCTTCGCGCCGTGCATCTGCGTGGCCCGCGACGACCGCTGGGGCCGCACGTACGAGAGCTTCGGCGAGACGCCGCGCCTGGTGAAGTCCATGGAGACCGTCATCGACGGCCTCCAGGGCCGCCCGGGTCAGCTCGACGACGCCGACCGGGTCCTCGCCAGCGCGAAGCACTTCGCGGGCGACGGGCTCACGGCGTACGACGAGGCCGCGGCCGGCACCGGTGCCTACCCGATCGACCAGGGCATCGACAAGGTCAGCCGCAAGGACTTCAAGCGGCTGGCGCTCGCGCCGTACGTCCCGGCCGTCAAGCAGCACCACGTCGGCTCGGTGATGCCGTCCTTCTCCAGCGTCGACTGGACCAACGACGGTCTGGGCAACCCGGTGAAGATGCACGCCAACAAGCAGCTCATCACCGGCTGGCTCAAGGGCCAGCAGCACTTCCAGGGCTTCGTCATCTCCGACTGGCGCGCGATCCGGCAGCTGCCGGGCGACTACCGCGCGCAGGTGAAGGCCTCGGTGCTCGCCGGCGTCGACATGTACATGGAGCCGATCCAGGCGCCCAACAACCCGACCGGCTGGGACGAGTTCATCCCGACCCTGACCGACCTGGTCGGCACCGGTGAGGTGCCGATGGCCCGGATCGACGACGCGGTCTCGCGCATCCTGCGGGCCAAGTTCAAGCTCGGTCTCTTCGAGCACCCGCTGACCGACCGGTCCAACATCGACCAGGTGGGCAGCAAGGCGCACCGGGCCGTCGCCCGGCGTGCGGTCGCCGAGAGCCAGGTGCTGCTGCGCAACAAGCAGCGCACGCTCCCGCTCAAGGCGAAGAGCAAGGTGTACGTCGCCGGCAGCAACGCCGACAACATCGGCAACCAGGCCGGTGGCTGGACGCTGACCTGGCAGGGCGGCTCGACCAACGTCATCCCCGGGCAGACCATCCTCGACGGCATCGAGAAGGCCGCGAAGGGCGCGGTGACCTTCAGCGAGAAGGCCACCACCCCGGTGCCGCGCAACTCGGTCGGCGTGGTGGTCGTCGGTGAGACGCCGTACGCCGAGGGCTTCGGCGACGTCGGCGGCCCGCAGTGGGCCTACGACCCGGGCGACGCGGGCGTCCCGCGGCAGAAGCAGACCATGGAGCTCAGCGCCGCCGACAAGCAGGCGATCCGCACGGTCTGCGCCCGCACGACGTCCTGCACCGTGCTCGTCGTCTCCGGTCGGCCGATGATCATCCCGCCGGCCCTGCTCCAGCAGACCGACGCGCTGGTCGCGTCGTGGCTGCCCGGCAGCGAGGGCGCCGGCGTGGCCGACGTGCTCTACGGCCGCAGCCCGTTCGTCGGCAAGCTGCCGGTGACCTGGCCGCGCTCGGTCGCACAGGAGCCGATCAACATCGGGGACAAGTCCTACAACCCGCTCTACCGCTACGGGTTCGGGCTCAGCGCGCACCGCTGATCCTCCGCCTCGACCCGCCGGTCACCTCGTGGCCGGCGGGTCGTCGCACGCTAGATTGCTTCGTCGTGGACGACCACGGTCGGCAGGAGCGGCGATCCCTCGGTCAGTCGATCGCGTGCTCGGTCGTGCTCGGCGCGCTGGCGGTGGGCTGGGGCATCGTCGCGGAGTCCCGCGTGCTGCTCTTCGACGGCGTCTACGTGCTGCTCGGGATCCTGCTGTCCTGGCTCTCCCTGGTGGCCTCCTCGGCCGCGTCCGCGGCGCCGACCAGGATGTTCCCCTTCGGCAAGCAGGCCGCGACCCCGCTGGTGATCGCGGTGCAGGGCGCCGCCCTGCTCGGCACCCTGCTGTACGCCGGCTTCGACGCCATCACGCTGATCCGCGCCGGCGGCAGCGACGTCGCTCCCGAGACCGTCCTCGCGTACGGCGTCATCTCGGCCACCTGCTCGCTGCTCGTCAGCCTCTGGCTGGGCCGACGCGCGTCGTCGGACATCCTCGCCGCGGAGGTGGCCCAGTGGCGGGCGGGCGCCCTGCTGAGCGGTGTGATCGCCGTGGGCGGCGCGGTCGCGCTGGTCCTCGACGGCACGTCGTGGAGCGCGGCCGTGGCGTACGCCGACCCGGTGCTGGTCCTGCTCGCGTGCGTGCTGCTGGCGCCGCTGCCGGTCCGGCTGCTGCGCTCGGCCGCCCTGGAGCTCCTCGAAGCGGCACCGCCGGCGCCGGTGCAGGCGGCGATCGCCACGGCGATCGCCGACGTCCGCTCGCGGTTCGGGCTCCCCGAGCCCACCGTCGCCGCCACCAAGCTCGGCCGCAGGCTCTACGTCGACGTCGTCTTCGTCGTGGCGGGCGCCTGGGAGGTGGCGGTGGAGGACGACGTACGCCGAGCCCTGATCGCGCCGCTGTCGGCGCTCGGCCACGAGGTCTGGGCCAACGTGGAGCTGACTCTGGACGCCGAGCTGGCGGAGTGAGCGCGGCGCGAGCGGTAGCGTCCCCGGCATGGCTGCTGCGCTGAAGTTCTCCGGCCCGGTGCTGCCGGACGGCGAGGCCCGCGAGGTGTACGTCGTCGAGGGTCGCGTCACCTACGAGCCCGTCGCCGGCGCCGAGCGTGCGGTGGACGGGTGGATCGTGCCCGGCCTCGTCGACGCGCACTGCCATCTCGGCCTGGGGGAGGCCGGCGGGGTCAGCGACGAGGAGACCGAGCAGCAGGCGATCGAGGACCGCGACGGCGGCACCCTGCTGATCCGCGACTGCGGCTCGCCGGTCGACACCCGGTGGGTGCAGGAGCGCGAGGACCTGCCCCGGCTGATCCGCGCAGGCCGCCACATCGCCCGCACCAGGCGCTACCTGCGCAACTACGCCGACGAGGTCGAGCCCGACGGGCTGACCGCGGCCGTCGCGGAGCAGGCGCAGCGTGGCGACGGCTGGGTCAAGCTGGTGGGGGACTGGATCTCCCGCGACGACGGCGACCTCGCGCCGTCCTTCCCCGCCGCGGACTTCGCTGCGGCGATCACCGCCGCGCACGACCACGGTGCCAAGGTCACCGCCCACTGCTTCGGCCGCGACGTCCTGACCGGGCTGCTGGAGGCGGGCATCGACTGCATCGAGCACGGCACCGGGCTGGCCGAGGAGCACCTGGGGCTGATGGCCGAGCGCGGCGTCGCGCTGGTGCCGACGGTGATGCAGACCGAGAGGTTCCCGGAGTACGCCTGGTCCGGCCGCGAGCGCTTCCCGGCGTACTCCCGCACCATCACCGACCTCTTCGTGCACCGCCGCGCGACGCTGATGGCGGCGTACGACGCCGGGGTGCCGCTCTACGCGGGCTCGGACAACGGCGGCGTCAGTCGGCACGGCAACCTCGCCGGTGAGGTCATCGGCCTGGCGGCGATGGGCCTGCCGCGCGAGTACGCGCTGGGCGCCGCGTCCTGGCGCGCGCGGGAGTGGCTGGGCTGGAACGCCGGTCTCACCGAGGGCGCGCCCGCCGACTTCGTGGTGTACGACGCCGACCCGCTGGCCGACCTCTCGGTGCTGCTCCGGCCGGCGTGCGTGGTCCTACGCGGTCGCGTCGTCGCCTGACAGGTCGGGCCGCACCAGCCGGTAGCGCCCGTTGGGCAGCGTCTCCAGCCAGCGCGGCGACGCCTCGTCGTCCTTGATCTGGACCCGCAGGCCCGTGACCAGGGCCTCGACCCACCGCTGGTCCTGCACGGACGTCGTGGTCGCGGTCTCCTCGGTCTGCCCGCGCAGCCGGAGCGCGAGCTGGCGCCCGTTGAGGGTGCGGCTGCCGGCGTACATCAGGATCTCCAGGAGGTCGATCTGCTCCTGGGGCAGGTCGGCGAGCCGGTCGTCCACGACGACGATGCCGCGCGCGGGGTTGATCCGCAGGCCGCGGAACTCGATCCAGCCGCCGACGAAGCGCATGCCGACCTCGAGCATGCCCTCCCGGCCGTCCTGGCCGGTGTCCTCCTCGTCCTCCTCCTGGTCGACCCCGTCGGTCGAGGAGGTGTCGATCGGCTGACCGGCGACCACGCGCTGCAGGAAGGCGGAGCGGGCGCTGTCGACGTCGGCCGGCGCCCACGTGGGAGCGGCCTCGATGATCCCGGCGACGGGACGGCGGGCGACCGCGGCCAGGCGGGCGCGCAGCTCGACCGGGCGGATCGGCTTGGGCACGTAGTCGTCGGCGCCGGCGTCGAAGCCGGCCAGGATGTCGTGCTCCTGCGACTTGCCGCTGATGATGACGATGTAGGCGTCGCTGAACTCGCGGATCCGTCGGGTCGCCTCCAGACCGTCCATCTGCGGCATCGTGACGTCGATCGTCGCCAGGGTCGGGTGGTGGGTCCGCGCCAGCTCGATGCCGTCGGCACCGTTGTCGGCGGTCAGGACCGAGAAGCCGGCTTGGGTCAGCACCACCTCGAGCAGCGCGGTCGTGTCCTCGTCGTCTTCGACGATGAGGGCGACCGGGGGGCCGGCGGTCTCCGAGGGCTCAGACATTCGACGGAGTATCCCAGCACGACGGCCGTCTGTCAGGCACGGGGTGGGCGCGTCGCCCACAGGACGCCGGTCACGATGAGGATCGCGAGCCCCATCAGCCCGAGAAGGCTGGGGACAGCGATGGTCGCGATCACGCCGCCGACGAAGGTGCCGATCTGCGGCGCCCGGGCCAGCTGGACGCTGCCGTTGCCCGCGGCGCACGTCACGTCGAGCGTGCCGGAGCCCGGGTCGAGGCGGTACGCCGCCGTCCAGGCGCCGTCGCCGACGTCCTTGGTGATCTGGCTGGTCACCGGCCGGAGGTCGACCTCGGCACCGGTGGCCGTGTCCACGACGCTGCAGTCGGGGTCGAAGACGTCCGAGTGGCGCCACAGCATCAGCTCGTGGTCGGTGTCGAGGACCAGGACGTGGCTCTGTCCGTCGGCGGGCACGTCCACGCCGGGCTCGATCAGCGGCCACAGAGTCCAGACGAAGACCGCGGCGCCGGCCGCGAGCGCGGCGACGATCAGTCCGCCGCCGAGGACGAACCACCACCCGCTGGGGCGGGTCCGGCCCGGCAACGGAGGCTGTCCCGGCGGGTAGCCCGAGGGGACCGGGTACGACGGCGGCGGCTGGCTCATGGCTCGACTCTGCCCGATGGTGGGGTGGATTTCTGGGACGGGTGCAACGTCTGGCAGACTTACCGGCTGAGTCCTGCACGCCCGGACCCTCTCACCCGAGCGTCGCAGAGCCCATCGGAGGAACCCACCGGTGCTTTCCCCACCTGGTGTCGGGACCTCCATCACCACACTTATTCCTGAGGAGACACCACAAACGTGGCCGTCAAGATCCGTTTGAAGCGCCTGGGCAAGGTCCGGGTTCCGCAGTACCGCATCGTCGTCGTCGACTCCCGCAAGAAGCGCGACGGCAAGGTCATCGAGGAGATCGGCAAGTACCACCCCAAGGAGGACCCGTCGTACATCGACGTCGTCTCCGAGCGGGTGCAGTACTGGCTCGGTGTCGGCGCGCAGCCGTCCGACGCCGTCGCCAAGATCCTCACGATCACCGGCGACTGGCAGACGTTCAAGGGCATGTCCGGCACCGAGGGCACCCTGAAGGTCGCCGCGGCCAAGCCGAGCAAGCTCGACGTCTTCAACGAGGCCCTCAAGGAGGTTGCGAGCGAGCCCAAGAGCGGCGCGGTGACCAAGAAGGCCGCGAAGAAGAAGGCCGAGGACAAGCCGGCCGAGGACAAGCCCGCCGAGGAGGCGCCCGCCGCCGAGGAGGCTCCCGTCGTGGAGACCCCCGCCGCGGAGGAGACCCCCGCCGCGGAGACCCCCGCTGCCGAGGCCACCGAGGCTCCGGCCGAGGAGACCCCCGCGGTCGCCGAGGCCGGCGCCGAGAAGACCGAGTCCTGAGCGCGATGCTTGCCGAGGCGCTCGAGCACCTGGTCCGTGGGGTCGTCGAACACCCTGACGACGTGAGCGTGCGCGACAAGCAGCTGCGTCGAGGCTCGATCCTGGAGGTGCGCGTGCACCCCGACGACCTGGGCAAGGTCATCGGGCGTGGCGGGCGCACCGCCACGGCGTTCCGCACCGTCGTCTCCGCCCTGGCGGGGCGGGGCGGGGCCCGCGTCGACTTCGTCGACGTGGACCGGCGGCGCTGATCCGAGACGCGCTTGAATGGGTGTCGCCCTCCGGGGCGGCACCCGTTCTGCATTTGTCCGTAGAGAGAGGAAGACACGTGGAGAGCACCGACGTCGTCGTGGGCCGCATCGGCAAGGCCCACGGCCTGCGCGGCGACGTGACCATCAACGTCCGCACCGACGAGCCGGAGCGGCGCTTCGCGGCCGGCGCGGTGCTGGACGTCGAGGCCCCCTCGGGGTCGGCCACGACCCTGCGCCGCGTCACCGTGGCGAGCTCGCGCTGGCACTCGTCGGTGCTGCTGGTCCGGTTCGAGGAGATCCCCGACCGCAACGCGGCCGAGGCCGCCCGCGGGATCCTGCTGCACGCCTCGATCCCCGCCGGTGAGTCGCCCGAGGACCCCGACGAGTACTACGACCACCAGCTGGTCGGGCTCACGGCGTACGACCTCTCCGGCGCCGAGCTCGGCACGGTCACCGGGCTCGTGCACGGCGGTGCCCAGGACCTGCTCGCCGTCCGCGCGCTCGACCGCCGCGACACCCTGGTGCCCTTCGTGAAGGCCCTGGTGCCGGAGGTCGACCTGGCCGGCCGCCGGGTCGTGATCGCGGACCGCCCGGGCCTGGTCGCGCCGCTGCCCGACGACGAGTAGGCCGGGCCGATGCGCATCGACGTCGTGACGATCTTCCCCGACTACCTGGCCCCGCTCGAGCTCTCGCTCGCGGGCAAGGCCCGCGACAAGGGCCTGATCGACATCCGCGTCCACGACCTGCGCGGCTGGTCCCACGACCGGCACCACTCCGTCGACGACACGCCGTACGGCGGCGGCGCCGGCATGGTGATGAAGCCCGAGCCGTGGGGCGAGGCGTTCGACGAGCTCGGTGTCGAGGGCGCCACCGTCGTCTTCACGACGCCCTCCGGCCGGCCCTTCACCCAGCCCGTCGCCCGCGAGCTGGCGTCCCAGGAGCGGCTGGTCTTCGCGTGCGGCCGCTACGAGGGCATCGACCAGCGCGTGGTCGACGAGGTCTCCACCCGGGCCGAGGTCCGTGAGATCTCCTTGGGCGACTACGTGCTCAACGGGGGAGAGGTCGCCGCGCTGGCGATCACCGAGGCCGTCGTACGCCTGGTGCCCGGCTTCATGGGCAACGCCGCCTCCTTGGTCGAGGAGTCCCACGAGGACGGTCTGCTGGAGTACCCCGTCTTCACCAAGCCGTCGACCTGGCGCGGCCGCGAGGTGCCGCCGGTGCTGCTCTCGGGCGACCACGCCGCGATCGCCGCCTGGCGGCGCGACCAGGCGGTCCGTCGTACGGCGGAGCGCCGCCCCGACCTGCTGCACCCCTCGACGCTGGTCGACGGCATCGAGATCCGGCCGGCGACCCCGGCCGACGCCGCGGAGCTCCTCGTGCTGCAGCTGGCCTGCTGGGTCCAGGTGCAGCACGAGAACCCGGGCGTGCACGTGGCCGCGCTGCACGAGTCACTCGACGACGTCCGCGCCTGGCTGGACACCCACACCGTGCTGGTGGCCCGCTCGGCCGGTCGCCTCGTCGGCGCGGTGCGCGGCATCCGCCACGAGGAGGTCTGGGACATCGGCCGCCTCATGGTCGCGCCGGACCTCGAGGGACGCGGCCTGGGGCGCGAGCTCCTGGGGCGGATGGAGGGGCTGGCGCCGCCCGACGCGACGGCGTACTGGCTGTTCACCGGCGCGAAGAGCGCGCGCAACCTGCGGATGTACAAGAAGGCCGGGTACCGGGTCCGAGGCGCGTACGACGAGCCCGGCGCCGTGGTCCTGACGAAGCCGATCCGGCGCGGCTGACGGATTAGCAGGCCCGCGCACGCTGTGGCAGACTTGCCCCTCGGTCCACCCGGTCAAACAGGGATCGCCCCGAGGAGCTCTCCGCGGGGGATCCGCTCCGGCTCCTGTCACAGGGGGAGCCCGGCGCCGCCGGCCAGCATGGCTGGGCCTCCAACTGCACCGCATCATCATCCCCGTACCGCGGCTGACCTGTGACACTCGCGAGGAGAGAAACCATGACCAACGTCATCGCCGAGCTCGGCAAATCGATCAAGCGCACCGACCTGCCCGCCTTCCGCGCCGGCGACACCGTCAAGGTGCACGTGAAGGTCGTCGAGGGCAACCGCTCCCGCATCCAGGTCTTCCAGGGTGTCGTCATCCGGATCCACGGTGCCGGCGTCGGTCGCACCTTCACCGTCCGCAAGGTCTCCTTCGGCGTCGGTGTCGAGCGCACCTTCCCCCTCAACTCCCCGATCTTCGAGCAGATCGAGGTCGTCACCCGTGGTGACGTCCGCCGCGCGAAGCTCTACTACCTGCGCAACCTTCGCGGCAAGAAGGCGAAGATCAAGGAGCGCCGCGACGTCTGAGCCCTCTCAGGCTCCGTCGTTACGCTCTGCGCGTGACATCCGAGGACCGCGACCCACCGCCCGCCGGCAACGACGAGCAGGGGTCGCGGTCCTTGCACGTTCCCGGGACCCAACCCGGCTCCGACTACGACACCGGCGAGGCGATGAGCAGCACCGACGAGCCCGCGAGCGACGCTCGGCCACCCCGCCCCGGCGGGCCCGGCAGGGCGCCGCGGAAGCATCTGCCGGTGTGGCAGGAGACGATCCTGCTGCTGGGCATCGCGCTGGTGCTGGCGGTGGTGATCAAGGCGTTGTTCGTGCAGGCGTTCTACATCCCCTCGGAGTCGATGGAGCCGGGGTTGATCAAGAACGACCGGATCCTGGTGGAGAAGCCGTCGTACTGGTTCGACGGTCCCGAGCGCGGTGACGTCGTGGTGTTCAAGGACCCGGGCGGCTGGCTGCAGGGCGAGGAGTCGGCCGGCCCGTCGGGCCCGGTGGCGAAGGTGCTGTCGAAGGTCGGGCTCTACCCCTCGGGCGGTCATCTGGTGAAGCGGGTGATCGGCGTCGAGGGTGACGTCATCACGTGCTGCGACACC
>NZ_KK211170.1:422937-425457 GCF_000620705.1 Nocardioides sp. URHA0020 | reverse complement strand
ATGTCCGGCGGCGTCCTACTCTCCCACAACCTCTCGGTTGCAGTACCATCGGCGCTGAAAGGCTTAACTTCCGGGTTCGGGATGGGACCGGGTGTTTCCCTTTCGCTATGGCCGCCGTAACTCTTGCGGTGCAAGCCGGCCACGGGGTGTGCACGTGGGGCTTGACCAAGCTCTGTATTGAGTTTGCTCTTGTGTGGTTAGTGGACGCGAACATGTGTGTTCGTCTGCGCGTTGTAGGTTTTTGTTGAGGGTTTGTGTGACAAGCCCTCGGCCTATTAGTACCGGTCGGCTAGGCATTGCTGCTGTACACCTCCGGCCTATCAACCCAGTGTTCTGCTGGGGGCCTTACCCGGTTACCCGGTGGGAAACCTCATCTTGAAACGTGCTTCCCGCTTAGATGCATTCAGCGGTTATCACTTCCGAACGTAGCCAACCAGCCGTGCCCCTGGCGGGACAACTGGCACACCAGAGGTTCGTCCATCCCGGTCCTCTCGTACTAGGGACAGCCTTTCTCAAGTTTCCTGCGCGCGCGGCGGATAGGGACCGAACTGTCTCACGACGTTCTAAACCCAGCTCGCGTGCCGCTTTAATGGGCGAACAGCCCAACCCTTGGGACCTACTCCAGCCCCAGGATGCGACGAGCCGACATCGAGGTGCCAAACCATCCCGTCGATATGGACTCTTGGGGAAGATCAGCCTGTTATCCCCGGGGTACCTTTTATCCGTTGAGCGACGCCGCTTCCACATGCCGACGCCGGATCACTAGTTCCGACTTTCGTCCCTGCTCGACATGTCTGTCTCACAGTCAAGCTCCCTTGTGCACTTACACTCGCCACCTGATTGCCAACCAGGCTGAGGGAACCTTTGAGCGCCTCCGTTACATTTTAGGAGGCAACCGCCCCAGTTAAACTACCCATCAGGCACTGTCCCTGAACCAGATAATGGTCCTAGGTTAGACATCTAGTACGACCAGAGTGGTATTTCAACGTTGACTCCACATCCACTGGCGTGAATGCTTCACAGTCTCCCACCTATCCTACACAAGCCGAACCAAACACCAATACCAAACTATAGTAAAGGTCCCGGGGTCTTTCCGTCCTGCCGCGCGTAACGAGCATCTTTACTCGTACTGCAATTTCGCCGAGTCCATGGTTGAGACAGCGCCCAAGTCGTTACTCCATTCGTGCAGGTCGGAACTTACCCGACAAGGAATTTCGCTACCTTAGGATGGTTATAGTTACCACCGCCGTTTACTGGGGCTTAAGTTCTCAGCTTCGACACCGAAGTGTCTTACCGGTCCCCTTAACCTTCCAGCACCGGGCAGGAGTCAGTCCGTATACATCGTCTTACAACTTCGCACGGACCTGTGTTTTTAGTAAACAGTCGCTTGGGCCTGGTCTCTGCGGCCTTCAACGCTTCCCCACGCAAGGTGGTTCACGTATCCGGCCCCCCTTCTCCCGAAGTTACGGGGGCATTTTGCCGAGTTCCTTAACCATGGTTCGCTCGATCGCCTTAGTATTCTCTACCTGATCACCTGAGTCGGTTTGGGGTACGGGCGGCGCGTAGCTCGCTAGAGGTTTTTCTCGACAGCATAGGATTACCCACTTCACCCATACGGGCTCGGCATCACATCTCAGGGCCGTGATCGAACACAAGACGACGGATTTGCCTATCGTCTCCCCTACATGCTTACCCCCAGACAACCATCGCTGAGGTTGGGCTACCTTCCTGCGTCACCCCATCGCTTGACTACTACCGGATCGGGTCCCACGCTCCACCAAGGCGCCTCACCCCGAAGGGATCGGTCACCAAGGCTTTGGGTGGTTAGCATCACCGGGTTCGTCATGGGCGCTACTTTGCCGGTACGGGAATATCAACCCGTTGTCCATCGACTACGCCTGTCGGCCTCGCCTTAGGTCCCGACTTACCCAGGGCAGATTAGCTTGACCCTGGAACCCTTGATCATTCGGCGCACGGGTTTCTCGCCCGTGATTCGCTACTCATGCCTGCATTCTCACTCGTGTCGCGTCCACCCCTGGATCACTCCGGAGCTTCACTCGCGACACGACGCTCCCCTACCCATCCACACACCTGGACCACATTCGTGGCCGAGTTAACGCATGAATGCCATAGCTTCGGCGGATGACTTGAGCCCCGCTACATTGTCGGCGCGGAATCACTTGACCAGTGAGCTATTACGCACTCTTTCAAGGGTGGCTGCTTCCAAGCCAACCTCCTGGTTGTCACTGCGACTCCACATCCTTTTCCACTTAGTCACCGCTTAGGGGCCTTAGCTGATGGTCTGGGCTGTTTCCCTCTCGACAATGGAGCTTATCCCCCACTGTCTCACTGCCGCGCTCTCACTTACCGGCATTCGGAGTTTGGCTAACGTCAGTAACCTTGTAGGGCCCATTAGCTATCCAGTGCTCTACCTCCGGCAAGAAACACGCGACGCTGCACCTAAATGCATTTCGGGGAGAACCAGCTATCACGAAGTTTGATTGGCCTTTCACCCCTATC
>NZ_KK211170.1:337937-417937 GCF_000620705.1 Nocardioides sp. URHA0020 | reverse complement strand
TTGAACAGGGTGGCGATCTGGTCGTTGCGGCTGCGACCGGCGCGTATCCGGCCACCCACGTCGGCGCCGACCTCGTCGACCAGGAGGCGCTCGAGCGCGCCGTGGACGTCCTCGTCGGAGGGGTCCGGCAGCAGGTCGCCGGCGGCGTACCGCTCCCCCAGCACGTCGAGGCCGCGGACCAGCTCGGCATGGTCGGCGTCGGTGAGCAGCCCGGCGCGGTGCAGCGCGTTGGCGTGCGCCCGCGAGCCGGCGAGGTCGTACGGCGTCAGGCGCCAGTCGAAGTGGGTCGAGCGCGAGAGCGCGTCGAGCTCGGGCGAGGGACCGCCCGCGAAGCGGCCGCCCCAGAGCTTGCCGGTGTTGGTGGTGCTCATGCCTTCTCCTGGGCCTCTCCGAGGATGGCGCGGACCGCGGTCCGCATGTGCTGGGTGAGCTGGTCGTTGGCGGCCGTGCCGTCCGCGTCCAGCGCGTCCGGGGTCCACCATGCCGCTTCGTCGATGGTGCCGCGCTCCAGGCCCTCCTGAGCGTCGAAGCTCAGCCCCGTCAGGTCGTCGAGCCGGGTCGCGAAGTACGTCTGGTCCTGCACGAGGTGCCACATCCCGAAGTCGAACTCGACGACGTCGTGCGCGATCGGAGCGGTCAGGTCGGCGGCGCGGACGCTGATGCCGAGACCCACCCGCATCTCCCGGGCGGCCGCCTCGACGTGGAACTCGCCGTGCTCGACCTCGCCGCCGATGCTGAACCAGTAGGTCTTCGCCGGCTTGGCCGGGTCCCAGCCGTGCAGCAGCAGCACCTCGCCGGCAGCATTGACGGGCAGCACCCTCCCGGTCGTGCGCTTGCGGATCGGACGGGGCATCAGTCGGTCCCGAACTCCATCGCGGCGTAGTCGAGCGCCTCCTCCTCGCCCGCGCCGCCCTCGGCGGCCGGGTTGCGGGCGATCCGGTCCGCGCCGCCGGACTCGATCACGCCGAAGAGCGTGCCGTTCTCGACGAGGACCTGGCCCTGGTCGAGCGGCTGGGACGCGTAGAGCTCGAGCTTGGCGCGGGAGTCGGCGATGTCGAGGTTGCGCATGGTCAGCTGGCCGATCCGGTCGGTGGGACCGAAGGCGGCGTTGTCGGTGCGCTCCATCGACAGCTTGTCGGGGTGGTAGGAGAACGCCGGACCGTCGGTGCGCAGCACGGTGTAGTCCTCGCCGCGACGCAGCCGGAGCGTGACCTCGCCGGTGACGAGCGACGCGATCCAGCGCTGGATCGACTCCCGGATCATCAGCGCCTGCGGGTCCAGCCACCGGCCCTCGTACAGCAGCCGGCCGAGCTGACGGCCCTGGGCGTGGTAGTTGGCGATGGTGTCCTCGTTGTGGACGGCGTTGAGCAGCCGCTCGTACGCCGTCCACAGCAGCGCCATCGCCGGAGCCTCGTAGATGCCGCGCGACTTCGCCTCGATGATCCGGTTCTCGATCTGGTCGGACATGCCGAGGCCGTGGCGGCCCCCGATCACGTTGGCCTCGTGGACCAGGGCGACCGGGTCGTCGTACCGGAGGCCGTTGATCGCGACGGGGCGGCCCTGCTCGAAGCGGACGGTGACGTCCTCGGTCTCGATCAGCACGCTGGGGTCCCAGAACTTCACGCCCATGATCGGCTCGACGGTCTCCAGCGAGACGTCGAGGTGCTCGAGGGTCTTGGCCTCGTGGGTGGCGCCCCAGATGTTGGCGTCGGTGGAGTACGCCTTCTCCTGGCTGTCGCGGTAGGGCAGGTCGTTGTCGACCAGCCACTGGCTCATCTCGTGGCGGCCGCCGAGCTCGGTGACGAAGTCGGCGTCGAGCCACGGCTTGTAGATGCGCAGGTCGGGGTTGGCGAGCAGGCCGTAGCGGTAGAAGCGCTCGATGTCGTTGCCCTTGAACGTCGAGCCGTCGCCCCAGATGTCGACGCCGTCCTCGTGCATGGCCCGCACCAGCGAGGTGCCGGTGACGGCCCGGCCGAGCGGGGTGGTGTTGAAGTAGATGCGCGCTCCGGAGCGGATGTGGAACGCGCCGCACGCGATCGCGGCCAGCCCTTCCTCGACCAGGGGCCGGCGGCAGTCGACGGCGCGGGCGATCTCCGCGCCGTACTGGAAGGCCCGGTCAGGCACGCCGCTGATGTCGGGCTCGTCGTACTGCCCGATGTCGGCGGTGTAGGTGCACGGGATCGCGCCCTTCGCGCGCATCCAGGCCACGGCGACCGAGGTGTCGAGTCCCCCTGAGAACGCGATGCCGACGCGCTGGCCGACGGGGAGGGAGGTCAGGACCTTGCTCACGGGGTGTCTTCCTTCTGGTGATGGGTGTCGGCGAGGGCCAGGAACCGGCGGGCGAGGTCGTCGCCACCGCTCGGGTCCCGGCCGATCACGAGGACGGTGTCGTCCCCGGCGATGGTGCCGAGGATGTCGGGGAACTCTGCCTTGTCGAAGGCCGAGGCCAGGAACTGGGCGGCACCGGGAGGGGTGCGCAGGACCACCAGGTTGGCGCTGGCGTCGGCGCTGACGAGCAGCTCGCCGCACAGGCGCGCCAGGCGGGCCGCGGCTGCCGCGGTCTCCCCCGGCGCCGCGGGTCGTCGGTCGCCGCCCTCGGCCGGGACGGCGTAGACCAGCCCGCCGGACGGCGAGCGGACCTTGACGGCGTCGAGCTCGACGAGGTCACGCGACAGGGTGGCCTGGGTGACGCGCAGTCCGCTCTCGGCCAGGAGCTCGGCGAGCTCGCCCTGCGAGCGCACCTCGTGCTGCGTGACGATCTCGACGATGTGCTGGTGCCGGGCGTTCTTGGTCGTCGGCCGCAGGGCGGTGTTCATCGCAGGTCCTCGGCCAGGAACGTGAGGATCGCCTTCTGGGCGTGGCGGCGGTTCTCGGCCTCGTCCCACACGACGCTCTGCGGACCGTCGATGACCTCGGCGTCGATCTCCTTGCCGCGGTAGGCGGGCAGGCAGTGCATCGCGATCGCGTCCGGCTTGGCGTGCTCGAAGAGCTCGACCGTCAGGGAGTACGGCGCGAAGACCGCGGCGCGGGCTGCCGCCTCGTCCTCCTTGCCCATCGAGATCCAGGTGTCGGTGACGACGACGTCGGCGCCCGTGACCGCCGCGACCGGGTCGGACACCAGCGCGGCGGAGCCCCCGCTGGTGGCGGCGATCGCGGCCGCCCGCTGGACCATCGCGGCGGACGGCGCGTATCCCTCGGGCGAGCTGATCCGGACGTGCATGCCGGCGGTCGCACCCGCGAGGAGCCAGGAGTTGCCCATGTTGCAGGCCCCGTCGCCGACGAACGCGACCGTCAGCCCGGCCAGCTGCTGCTTGTGCTCCTGGATGGTCTGCAGGTCCGCGAGGAGCTGGCAGGGGTGGAAGTCGTCGGTGAGCGCGTTGACCACGGGGACACCGGAGTGTGCGGCCATCTCCTCGAGGTTGCCCTGGGCGTAGGTCCGCCACACGATCATCGACGCCTGGCGACCGAGCACGCGGGCGACGTCGTGGACGGACTCCCGCACGCCGATGCCGGCGAGCGCGCCGTCGACCAGCATGGGGAACCCGCCGAGCTCGGCGATGCCCGCGGCGAAGGACGACTGGGTGCGCAGCGTCTGCTTGTCGAAGATCATCGCGACGGTGCGCGGCCCGGCGAGCGGCTTGGCGTCGTACGGCGCGTGCTTGAGCTCCGCCGCGAGGGCGAGCACCTGGGCCTGCTCCGCGGGGCTGAGGTCGTCGTCCGCGAGGAAGTGCCTCATGCCTGCTCTCCGCTCGCGTCGGGCATCGCCTCGTCGAGGATGCCGGGCCAGGCGGCCAGGAAGGCGCTGGCATCGTCCTGGCTGAGCACGAGGGGCGGCGCGAGCCGGATGCGCCGCGGCGTCGCGTTGTTGACGATGAAGCCGGCCCTCAACGCTGCCGCTGCGACCTCGGCCGAGACGTCGGCGACCAGGTCGAGACCGACGAACAGCCCCTCGCCCCGGACCTCGGCGACCCGCGGGTCGGCGGCGAGCCCGTCGCGGAGCTTCTGCCCCAGGACGGTCGCGTGCTCGAGCAGGCCTTCCTCCTCGATGGTGCGGATCACGGCGAGAGCGGCGGCGCACGCGACCGGGTTGCCCCCGAAGGTGGTGCCGTGGTTGCCGGGCTCGAGCAGGGTCCCGGCGTCACCCAGGCCGATGCAGGCGCCGATCGGGAAGCCGCCGCCGAGCCCCTTGGCGACGGTGACGATGTCGGGGCGCACGGCGGGGTCGTGGGCGAACCACCGGCCGGTGCGGCCCATCCCGGACTGGACCTCGTCGAGCCACAGCAGCGCACCGTGCTCGTCGGCGACCGCTCGGGCGGCCGCGAGGTAGCCCTCGGGGGGCACGACGACGCCGGCCTCGCCCTGGATCGGCTCGAGCAGGACGGCGGCGGTGCGGTCGGTGACCGCGGCGGCGAGCGCGTCGGCGTCGCCGTACGGGACGAACGTGACGTCACCGGGCAGCGGCTCGAACGGCGTGCGGTAGGCCTCCTTGGAGGTCAGCGCGAGCGATCCCATCGTGCGGCCGTGGAAGCTGCCCTCGGCGACCACGATCTCGGTGCGACCGGTGCGGCGGGTCAGCTTGAACGCGGCCTCGTTGGCCTCGGTGCCGGAGTTGGTGAAGAAGACCTTGCCATCTCCCGGCTGCCCGCCGAGCAGCTCGAGCAGCCGCTCGGCGAGCTCGACCTGGGGGCGGCTGGTGAAGAAGTTGGAGATGTGCCCGAGCGTGCCGAGCTGGGTGGTGACGGCCTCGACCAGCGCGGGGTGGCCGTGGCCGAGCGCGTTGACGGCGATGCCCCCGAGGAGGTCGACGTACTCGCGGCCGTCGACGTCCCACACGTGGGCGCCCTCACCGCGGACGAGGACGAGCTTCGGCGGACCGAAGGTGTTCATGACGCTCGCGGCGTACCGCGAGCCGTAGTCGGCGTCGGTGGTGGTCACTGGGAGTCCCTGGCCTTCCGGGTCTTGGTCTCGACGCCGGGCAGCACCTGGGTGCCGACGCCCTCGTTGGTGAACAGCTCGAGCAGGACGGCGTGGGGCTCGCGGCCGTCGACCACGGTGGCCCGCGGTACGCCGTTCTGCACGGCGAGCAGGCACGCGCCCATCTTCGGCACCATCCCGCTCGCGAGCGTGGGGATGATCTCGCTCAGCGACTCCGGACTGATCTCGCCGATCACGTCGTCGGAGCTGGGCCAGTCGAGGTAGAGCCCCTCGACGTCGGTGAGCACGAGCAGCTTCTCGGCCTTGAGGGCCACCGCGAGCGACGCGGCGGCCGAGTCGGCGTTGACGTTGTGGATGACCCCGTTGACGTCGGGGGCGACGCTCGAGACGACCGGGATGCGGCCGGCATCGATCAGGTCGAGGACGGACTCGGGACGCACCCGGGCCACCTCGCCGACCAGGCCGAGATCCACCTCCTCGCCGTCGACGACCGCGCCGGTCGGCTCGGCGGTGAAGAGCCCCGCGTCCTCGCCGGAGCACCCGACCGCGAGCGGGCCGTGCTCGTTGATCATCCCGACGAGCTCGCGCTGCACCTGGCCGACCAGCACCATGCGCACCACCTCCATCGCCTGGGGCGTGGTGACCCGCAGGCCGCCCCGGAACTCCGACTCGATGCCGAGCCGGTCGAGCATCGTCGAGATCTGCGGGCCGCCGCCATGGACGACGACGGGCTTGAAGCCGGCGAAGCGCAGGAACGCGATGTCCTCCGCGAAGGCGCGCTTGAGGGTGTCGTCGGTCATGGCGTTGCCGCCGTACTTCACCACCACGATCTTGCCGTGGTAGCGCTTCAGCCACGGCAGGGCGCCGGCGAGGGTGCGGGCCTTCGCCCGGTCGGGCTTGCTGGTGTCGAACTGGCCGGAGCTGGAGTCGTTCATGAGGAGTACGCGCTGTTCTCGTGGACGTAGGCGTGCGTGAGGTCGTTGGTCCAGACCGTCGCCCGCTCGGGGCCGGCCTTGAGGTCGATGGTCACGCTCACCTCGCGGGAGGTGAGGTCGACGGTGGTCGGATCGGCGTGCGGCGTCGAGCTCCGGCACACCCAGACGCCGTTCATCGCCACGTCGAGGTCGGCGGGGTCGAACCGCGCGTCCGTCGTGCCGAGGCTGGCCAGGACACGGCCCCAGTTGGGGTCGTTGCCGAAGACGGCCGCCTTGAAGAGGTTCGAGCGGGCCACGCTGCGAGCGGCCTCGACGGCCTCGTCCTCGGTGGCGGCGTTGAGCACCGTGATCGCGATCTCGTGGTCGGCGCCCTCCGCGTCGCGCAGCAGCTGCATCGCGAGGTCGGTGCAGGCCTGGGTGAGCGCGTCGGTGAAGTCCGGCAGCGACGGCGTGATGCCGCTCGCGCCGCTGGCCAGCACGGTGACCGTGTCGTTGGTCGACATGCAGCCGTCGGAGTCGAGGCGGTCGAAGGTGACCCGCGTCGCCGCCCGGAGCGCGGTGTCGAGGTCGGCCGCGGGGACGACGGCGTCGGTGGTGATCACGACCAGCATGGTCGCGAGCTGTGGGGCCAGCATGCCGGCGCCCTTGGCCATCCCGCCGACGGACCAGCCCGCGCCCTCGACGACGACCTGCTTGCTCACCGTGTCCGTCGTCATGATGGCCTCGGCAGCCTGCTGGCCGCCGTCGGCGTCGAGCACGTCGTACGCCGCGCTCGCGCCGGCGAGCACCTGGTCGCGGTCGTTGACGAGGCCGATCAGGCCGGTCGAGCAGACGACGACGTCGAGCGCGCCGATGCCGAGCCTGGAGGCGACGGTCTCCGCGACCGCGTGGGTGGTCTGGAAGCCTTCGGGGCCGGTGTAGCAGTTGGCTCCGCCGGAGTTGAGGAAGACGGCGCGGACGGTGCCGTCCTTGACGACCTCCTGGCTCCACAGGACCGGGTTGGCCTTGCAGCGGTTGGCGGTGAAGACGCTGGCGGAGTCGAAGGTCGGGCCGTCGTTGACGACGAGCGCGACGTCCTTGGCACCGGAGGACTTGAGACCGGCAGCGACGCCGGCGGCCCGGAAGCCTGCGGGATGGGTGATGGTCACGGAGCGATTCCTACTGTCGTGAGGCCCAGGCCTTCGTCGAGGCCGAGCGCGAGGTTCATGCACTGGACGGCAGCGCCGGCGGTGCCCTTGGACAGGTTGTCCACGGCACCGACGGCGATCATTCGTCGCGCGTCCTCGTCGACCGTGACCTGCAGGTGGACGGCGTTGGAGCCGGTCACCGACTTGGTCTGGGGCCACTGGCCCGGTGGGAGCAGGTGGATGAACGGCTCGTCGGCGTACGCCTTCGCGTAGACGTCGTAGGCCTCGTCCGCGCTGACGTCGCCGACGATCCTGGCCGAGCAGGTCGCCAGGATGCCGCGCGACATCGGCACCAGGAGCGGGGTGAAGCTCACCGCCACCGTGCCGTCGACGAGCGCGGAGAGGTTCTGGGTGATCTCCGGCGTGTGCCGATGGACCCCGCCGACGCCGTACGCGCTGGCGTTGCCCATGACCTCGCTGCCCAGCAGGTGCGCCTTGGCGGCCTTGCCGGCGCCGCTGGTGCCCGACGCGGCCACGACCGTGACGTCGGGCTCGACGATGCCGGCGGCGATCGCCGGGGCGAGGCTGAGGCTGGAGATCGTCGGGTAGCAGCCGGGGACGGCGACCCGGGTCGCGCCCCGCAGCAGGTCGCGCTGCCCGGGGAGCTCGGGCAGGCCGTACGGCCAGGTGCCGGCGTGCTCGCCGCCGTAGAACCTGGTCCAGGCGGCGGGATCGGCGAGCCGGAAGTCGGCCCCACAGTCGATCACGACCGTGTGCTCCCCCAGCTGGGCGGCGACAGCTCCCGACTGGCCGTGCGGCAGCGCCAGGAACACCACGTCGTGCCCCGAGAGGGTTTCGATCGTCGTCTCGGCGAGCACCCTGTCCGCGAGCGGCACCAGGTGCGGCTGCAGCACCCCGAGCGGCTGACCGGCGTTCGAGGCCCCGGTGAGGGCACCGATCTCGACCTCGGGATGGCCCAGCAGCAGGCGGAGGAGCTCGCCCCCGGCGTACCCGCTGGCTCCGGCGACAGCGACGGTCCTTCCACTCATGTGCATGACTATACACAGCGTTGCATGTTCATTTACCCGGTGGTCTATTCGGGTGCGACGCGTCGGGTCTCGTCGCTACCTTGCTGGCCATGGCGAGACTTCACTTCGACGACTACCGACGACACCTCGAGACCGAGTCCGCGCGACTGCGCGCGGTGCTGGTCGACTGCGACCCCCTCGCGCGGGTCCCGGGCTGTCCCGAGTGGACCGCGAGCGACCTGCTCGGGCACCACGGCGGGGTCCTGGAGTTCTGGGCCACGATCATCGAGCGGCGGCCCGAGGGTCCCGACGAGCTGGAGGAGCCGAGCCCGCCCGCGTCGTACGCCGACCGTCTGGCCTTCCACGAGCAGCAGGCCGCCCGGCTGGTGGCGGCGCTCGACGCCGCGGACCCGGGCGAGCACGCGTGGACGTGGTCCGGCGAGCAGACGGTCGGCTTCACCTTCCGACGCCAGGCGCACGAGGCGCTGATCCACCGCCTCGACGCCGAGCAGACCGCCGGCCGGGTGACGCCGCTGGACCCCGAGCTGGCCGCCGACGGGGTCGACGAGTGCTTGGACGTGATGTTCGGCGGCGCGCCACCCTGGGGGAGCTTCGCGCCGCTCCCCCACCACGTCCGGGTGGAGATCACCGACCGCGACGAGTCACTGTGGGTGCAGATCGGCCGCTTCACCGGCACCGACCCGAGCGGTGAGCAGCACGACGTCGAGGACATCCGGGTGGTGCCGGCTCCGGGCGGGGACGCCGACGCGGTCGTGAGCGGACCGTCCGCCGAGCTCGACGCCTGGCTGTGGCGGCGCGGGGACGACAGCCAGGTGGTCGTCACCGGAGACCGTGGCGTCTACGACCGGTTCCGCGTCGCGGTCAACCAGCCGATCGACTGAGCGCGCCCCGGGTCTTGCGAAAGCGGCCCCCCGATTGGGTTCTCTCCCGTAAAATCGGCGTACGTGCCACCGGTCTGGTGCACACCCCCACGACCGCAGCACGATCTTGGAGTTCTCGATGCCCGCATCTCCCGTCATCCGCGCCGCCCAGGCCATCGTTGCGGGCGTCCTGCTCGGCGGCGTCCTCGTCGCCGCCCCGGCAGACGCCCGCCCGGTCGCCCCAGGCGCGTCGGAGCGCCGGGTCCCGAACCCGACCGGCGTCGCGTCGGGCAGCTACCCCAACGGGGCCGAGTACCTGAAGCTGAGCCTCGCCACGCTCAAGGACGGCCGTCTGCGGGTGTCGTGGGTGCGCCCGGGCAAGTACGTCAAGCGGTACGTCGTGAAGGTCGGCGTCAACCGCCAGCTGGACGTCGAGACGAAGTCCTACCGGGTCGGCCGCAAGAGGCAGGCGCTGATCGTGCCCCGCGCCGCCGGCACGTACACGAGCTCGGGCAACTACTCCTTCGTCAAGCTCACCGTCTACCGCAAGGACGGGACGGTCGGCTCCAGCCCGACGAAGTGGATCCAGGCCCCGATCGGCACCCCCTGCACGGCAGCCACGAAGAACCGGGTGACCGTCGGCACCTTCAACGTCCGCACGTGGACCGCTGACCCGATCAAGGGTGCCTTCAGCTGGAACCTGCGGCGCAAGCACGTCATCTCGGAGATCAAGCGCAGCGGTGCGCACGTGGTCGCGGTCCAGGAGGCGAGCGGCCAGGTCGACCAGGGCTTCGGCAACATCACCCAGCGTGAGTGGATCGTCAAGGCACTGAACGTCGCGGACCCGGCCGCCAACTGGGTCCCCGCCATGAGCGACGACTTCTACAAGCCCTTCACCCACTCGCTGGGCGGGACCCGGATCTTCTTCGACGCCAACAGGTTCACCAAGCTCAACGAGGGCCTCCTCCGGATCCCCGACGCGGGGGCCCCGAAGGACTCGATGCTCCCGTGGGTGCGCCTGCAGGCGACCGGCCAGGCGCCGTTCGTCTTCACCTCCAACCACCTCGACCTCGGCGACGCACCCTCCGACGTCAAGGTCCGCGGCCGCGAGATCTCCAAGGTGATCAGCAAGGCCAAGCAGCTGCGCGCGACGTACGGCAACCAGGTCATCGTGGCCGGTGACATGAACTCCACGATCAACAACCGGCCGTACAACAACGTGCAGCGTGCGCTACTCAAGGCCGGCTTCTACGACGCCTTCGCCACCACGAAGCTCAGCGGCGCGAAGTTCCCGACGACGAACCAGTACAAGTTCCCGCTCAAGCCCACCCCGCTGCGTCGCGACTACATCATGACGCTCGGCTCGGTGAAGGGCTCCTGCAGCTACCGCAACCTGTACTACACCAGCAAGTCCCTCATCGCCTCGGACCACTTCATGCAGGTCGCGACGCTGCCGCTGCCGCCTGCCTGACCGGCTGCTCCGGGTGCCCGGGCCCCAGGGGCTCGGGTGCCCGGGACCGTGAAACCGGAGTGAAGGCGGCACGAAACCGACGAGGCCCATGCTGGCGCCATGACACCAGTACCTGACACCGACCTGGCCGTCGCGGCCTCCGGGCTCGTCAAGACGTTCGACGACTTCCGCGCGGTCGACGGGATCGACCTCGAGGTCCGTCGCGGCGAGGTCTTCGGCGTGCTCGGCCCCAACGGCGCCGGCAAGACCACGACCCTCAAGATGCTGGCCACCCTCCTGCCGATGGACGGCGGAGAGGCCAGCATCTTCGGTGTCGACGTCCGTCGACACCCCCACATGATCCGCCAGCTCGTCGGCGTGACCGGGCAGTACGCATCGGTCGACGAGAACCTCACCGGCTCGGAGAACCTCTGGCTCTTCGGACGCCTGCAGGGCCTGTCGTCCGCGAGGGCCAAGGTCATCGCGAAAGACCTCCTCGAGCGCTTCGGCCTGGCGGAGGCCCGCGACAAGCAGATCAAGACCTTCTCCGGCGGCATGCGCCGCCGCCTCGACCTGGCCGCGAGCCTGATCTCCCAGCCTCCGCTGATCTTCCTCGACGAGCCGACCACCGGCCTCGACCCCCGCACCCGCGGGCAGATGTGGGAGACCATCCGCGAGCTGATCCGCGACGGCAGCACGGTGCTGCTCACGACGCAGTACCTCGACGAGGCCGACCAGCTCGCCGACCGGATCGCGGTCATCGATCGCGGCATCAAGGTCGCCGAGGGCACGCCCGACGAGCTGAAGACCTCCGTGGGCAGCTCCACCCTCCAGCTGCGGATGTCCGACCCGGACGAGACGGTGGGCGCCGCCGACGTCGTGCGCCGTGTCCTCGGCGAGGCGCCGGTCCTGACGCCCGAGGCCGGGGGGATGAACGCGGCGCTCACCGACGCCAACCAGGCCGCCGACGTGCTCATCGCGCTGCGGCAGTCGGGCCTCTCGATCGCGTCCGCGACCGTCCAGAAGCCCACCCTCGACGAGGTCTTCATGGCCATCACCGGCCACTCCGCCGAGGACGAGACCCACGAGCCCCAGATGGAGGCCTCCCGATGAGCACCACCCTGCTTCCCGACCACGAGACGACCCAGGTGCTCGACCGCACGGTCGTCACCCGCCCGTCGCTGCGCGACACCCTCGACCAGAGCCTGGCGATGGCGTGGCGAGCGCTCAAGAAGATGCGCCGCAACCCCGAGCAGTGGTTCGACGTCACGCTCCAGCCGTTGCTGTTCACCGCGATGTTCGCCTACATCTTCGGCGGCGCGATCTCCGGCAGCGTCCAGGAGTACCTGCCGATCGTGATCACCGGCATCCTCGCCCAGACGGCGCTGACCGCGTCCATGGCCACCGGCATCCAGCTCCGCGAGGACATGGACAAGGGCGTCTTCGACCGGTTCAAGTCGCTGCCGATCGCCCGGATCGCGCCGCTGGTCGGGCCGGCCATCGCCGACCTGGCGCGCTACGCCACCGCCGCGACCCTGACGATCCTCACCGGGCTGCTCATGGGCTACCGGCCCGGTGGCGGCGTCCCCGGCGTGCTCGCCGGGTGGCTGCTCACGATCATCGCCGGGTGGTCACTCGCGTGGATCTTCACCTACCTCGGGACCCGGGCGCGCAGCGCCCAGGCCGTGCAGGGCATCTCGATGATGATCATGTTCCCGCTGACCTTTCTGTCGAACGCCTTCGTGCCGGCCGACACACTGCCGGGCTGGCTCGAGGCCTTCGTCAAGGTCAACCCGGTCTCCCTGGTGATCTCGGCGGTCCGCGACCTCATGAACGACGGCATGGTGACCGCCAACGTCGGCTGGGCACTGCTCGGCTGCGCGGTCATCGTGGCGGTCTTCCTGCCGCTCTCGGTGAGGTCCTACTCCCGCAAGATGTGATCGAGCCGCCGGGAGCGGGCTCGCTCGCTCCCGGCGAGCACGGGCGGTCGCGTGACGCTCGTCAGCGATCGAGCGCCGTGACGAGTCGCAGGACCTCCTCGCGGAGCTCGATCGCCTTCACGTCTCCGAGGTCGGCGCGAACCCGCTCGACCTCGCCGGGCAGGGCGGCCTCGGCCATCGCCTCGGCCGGCGCCCAGCTGAGACTGGGCAGCTGCCGGTTGTAGCCGAAGGCGTCGGCGCAGACGAGCAGGCGTACGGCGTGCCGGATCGCGGCAGGCTCCGTCGCCGTGACGAGCTCCCACTCCGCGAGCGCGAAGACCAACGCGCCGACGACCGGGTAGTCGAGGAAGCCGGTCCCGTCGCCGAGCGCCCTCGGGGCCCGGGCGAGCAGGTCGGCCCGGAGGGGCGCCGCCTCGTCGAACCGCCCGTGCCGGACGTGCGCGGACAGGGCCGCCGCGCTCGGGAAGAGCACCCACGGCTCGTAGCCGACCCCGAACCCGGTGCCGGGCATCCGTCGGCCGTTCAGCTCGCGGACGGCGTCGCGGTAGCCGCGCAGCCCCTCCTCGATGCGGCCGGCGGCCAGGTCGAGCTCGGGTCGACCGCTCCGCACGATGACGGCGGAGCCGAAGACCCCGTTGCCGTCGTCGTCGTCGATCTGGTCGAAGATCCGGGCGGCGTCGGCGAACCGGCCGTCCTGGATCGCCGACATCGCCAGCACCGCCTGGAGCTGGGCGACGTCCTCGGTGGCGCCGAGCGCCTCCATGACCGGGATGGCCTGGGTGGCGAACCCGAGGGCCTGGTCGAGCTGGCCCGCCTGCATCGTGAGGCCGGCCAGCTGCGACCGCACCAACGCACCGGTCCACGGCCCGTCCCGGTCGTCGACCAGCTCGAGCGACCGCTCGGCGCGGAGCCGCGCCTCGGCGAGGT
Organism: Nocardioides sp. URHA0020; assembly: GCF_000620705.1. Classification (GTDB taxonomy): domain Bacteria; phylum Actinomycetota; class Actinomycetes; order Propionibacteriales; family Nocardioidaceae; genus Nocardioides. Next base: position 404,714 of record NZ_KK211170.1, on the reverse strand, counting down.
CCCCGGTGTTCTCGTAGTACTGGCTCGCCCACTGGAGGGCGAGCTGCCGGACGTGTGCGCGAGGGTGCTCGCACAGCCGATCGAGCGCGTCCACGTCGCCGCGGGCGGTCCCCAGCCGGGCGGTCAGGAGCACCATCGTCTGCGCCTCCGCCCGCGTCTCACCGTCGCCCTCTGGCAGGCTCTCGAGCCGGGCGAGCGCCTGCTCGGTGCCGTGCTCCGAGAAGATCATCGAGTTGAAGGCAATCGCGGAGAGCGTCGCGCGCAGAGCCGGCACCAGGTCCTCGCTCACCGCGGCGCTCGCGACGACCTCCTCCACCTCCCGGGCCAGCGCGACGACCTTGAGGTGGCTGCCCTCGACGGTCCAGAAGTCCGAGAGGCACGCCATCAGCGGGATGACGGCGCCCGCGTCGGAGTCGCGCAGGCAGCGGCGCAGCAGGTCGACCAGGTTGCCCTCCTCGACCCGGATCGCGGTCATGGTCGCGACCTGCTGCGGGCCGAAGAGGTCGTCCCACGCGCGACGGCACAGGTCGATCCCCCACGCGCGCAGGCGCTCGCGCGTGTCCGTGTCGTCGCCCGCGTCGACCAGCTGCACCTGGCCGAACTCCCGCACGGTCTCGAGCAGCCGGTAGCGGAGATCTCCTGCGCCCTCGCTGACGGTCACGAGCGACTGGTCCACCAGGTTGGAGACCGCCCCGAGCGCGTCGCCGTCGACCACCGCGTCGGCGGCGTCGAGCGAGAAGCCGTCGCGGAAGATCGAGAGTCGACGCAGCGCGCGGCGCTCGTCGTCGTCGAGCAGGTTCCAGCTCCAGTCGATGACGGCGATCAGGGTCTGGTGCCGCTCCGGCGCCTCGCGCGAGCCACCGCGCAGCAGGGCGAACCTGTCCTCGAGCCGACGCTCGATCTCGGCGACGGACATCGCGCGGACCTTGGCGGCCGCCAGCTCGACCGCCAGCGGGAGGCCGTCCAGGCGCGCAACGAGCGAGCGCACCTCCCCCGGCTCCAGACGGGCACCGGGCCGGGCCGCCGAGGCCCGCTCGACGAAGAGCTCGACCGCGTCGTCGAGCCCGAGCTGGGGGAGCTGGTAGACCCGCTCCGCTGCGATGCCGAGCGGGGCGCGGGTGGTCGTGAGCACCCGCAGCCCCGGCGTCCGGGTCACCAGCACCTGGACCAGCTCGGCGACGGCGTCGACGAGGTGCTCGCAGTTGTCCAGGATCAGCAGCGCCGACGTGGTGCCGACCTGGTCGATGATCCGACCGAGCAGGTCCGTACGGCGGGCCGCCGCCGCGAGCCGTCCGGTCGCGGCCTCGCGCACCCCCAGCACATCGCCGACCTCCACCGCGACGCCGTCCGGCGAGGTGACGCCGGCGAGCTCGACGAAGTGCACCACCGGCTGCTCGGCCAGGCGGCCCATCAGGTGGGCCAACCGGGTCTTGCCCAGTCCCCCGGGCCCGACGATCGAGGTGACCCGCGACGTGCGGATGGTCTCGGCCAGCGCCGCGACGTCGCCGTCGCGTCCGATCAGGCGCGAGGCCTCGTACAGCAGACCCTCGCGCACCGGCCGGTCCCGCGCGAGGAGCTCGGCGTACATCGTCTGGAGCTCCGGGCCCGGATCGACGCCAAGCTCGTCGGCGTACCGCTCGCGGATCTGCTCGTAGCGCGCGAGTGCGGCGGGCACGCCGCGCACGGTCGCCTCGCTGCGCAGCAGGGCGAGGACGTTGCGCTCCGTGGGCTCGCTCGCCTCCAGGATCTCGAGCGCCTCGTCGTGGTGCCCGAGCGCCGAGAGACCACGGCCGAGCAGGTCGCGGGTGGCCGCTCGCACCGCCAGGGCGTTGAGTCGCAGCTCGTGCAGCCGGCCCTCGCCCGCCTCGGAGATGGTGAGCTCGGCGACGGTGCGGGCCGCGGCCACGACGCCCTGCCAGTCGCCGGCGCGCTCGGCGTCGGCGGCCCGGGTGTGCCGTTCACGCAGGTCAGCCAGGTCCGTGTCGGACGTGCCCAGCCGGTAGCCGTTCGGCGTCCGTGCGACCGCGTCCGCGCTCGTGGCCGTGCGCGCCCGCGAGACGACGACCTGCAGCGCCTTCGTGGGATTGGCCGGCACGCCGGCCTCGCCCCACAGCTCCTCGATCAGGCGTCCCTCGCTGACACCCTCGTCGGGGGTCGCCGCGAGCACCGCGAGCAGGGTCCGGGTGCGCTCGCCCGTCACCGGGGCACCGTGCCAGCGCACGTCGGGGAGCAGCGTCAGCGCCGGACCCCTGCCGGCGCTGTCGTCAGCTCCGCTGGACGGCACCGGTCCGCTCGGCGGCGAGCGCGACGGCCGCGTCGCGCGCGGCCGTCGTCTCCTCCTCGGTCAGGGTGCGGTCGGGTGCCCGGAACCGCAGGGCGAACGCCAGCGACTTGCGCCCGTCGCCGACCTGGTCGCCGGTGAAGAGGTCGAACAGCCGGATCGACTCGAGCAGCTCCCCCGCGCCCTCGCGCAGTGCGGCCTCCACGGCAGCGGTGGTGACGGCGACGTCGACCACGAGGGCGACGTCCTCCTTCGCCAGCGGGTACGTCGAGAACTCCGGGCCCGGCGTCACGTCGCGCGCGCGGCGCATCAGGAGGTCGAGGTCAAGCTCGACCGCGGCGCTGCGCGGCGGCAGGCCGAACTCCTGGCACACCTTCGGGTGCAGCTCACCGGCGTGACCGAGCTCGGTCCCGTCGACGAGGACCCGCGCGCAGCGGCCGGGGTGCCAGGGCGCACGGGAGGCCGAGACGACCTCGACGTCGACCCCCAGCTCGGTGCCGAGCCGGCGCACGATGCCGATGGCGTCCGACCAGCCGGCCTCACGACCGGCGCCCCACCAGCCGGCACGCTCGCGCTCACCGGCCAGCACGACGGCGAGGTGCAGCGGCTGCTCCGGGAGCGCCTCGAAGAGCTTGGCGAGCTCGTCGTCGCTCGGGCGCCAGTCGACGCCGTAGATCGGCGCCGGACCGCGGTCGACCGGGAAGGCCACGGTGCCGGTCTCGAAGAGCGACACCCCGGTCGCGCCCCGACCCAGGTTGCGCGCGGCGGCCTTCAGCAGGCCGGGCAGCAGGGTGGTCGTGTACGACGGGTCCTCGCTCGACAGCGGGTTCGCCAGCTTGACGGTGCTGCGCAGCACGTCGTCGGCGGGCAGGCCCAGGGCATCGAGCGCGGCGTCGCCGATGAACGGGAAGCTGATCACCTCGACGCAGCCCGCACCGGCCAGCAGGCGACCCACACGACGGCGCAGCCGCTGCTCGCGGGTGAGACCACGGCCCGCGGCCTCGCGGGGCAGCACCGACGGGACCTGGTCGTAGCCGACGACCCGCACGACCTCCTCGACCAGGTCGTAGGGGTCGGTCAGGTCCGGGCGCCACGGCGGCGGGAGGTAGCCGTCGTCGGCGAGCTCGCAGCCGACGGCCAGCAGGTGCTGGCGCGCGGTCTCCCGCGAGATGTCGATGCCGGAGACCCGGGCGGGGAGGTCGTCGGGCATCGCGATCGCGGTGGCCACCGGCGGCGTCCCCACGACGGTGACACCGGCATCCGCCGTGCCGCCGCCGTACGTCGTGAGCAGCTCCACCACCCGGTCGGCCGCGGCCTGGGTGACGACCGGGTCGACGCCGCGCTCGTTGCGCTTGCCGGCCTCGGAGGTGAGCTTGTGGCGCTTGCCGGTGCGGAACATCGACGTGGCGTCCCAGTGGGCCGCCTCGACGAGCACCGATGTCGTGGTCGACGACATCTCGGTGGTCTCGCCGCCCATCACGCCGCCGAGGCCGATGATGCCGGAGTCGTCGGTGACGACCAGGTCCTCGGTCGAGAGCGGGCGGTCGACGCCGTCGAGCGTCGTCAGCCGCTCGCCGTCGGCGGCGCGGCGGACCCGGATGGGGCCGGCGATCTTGTCGGCGTCGTACCCGTGGATCGGCCGGCCGATCTCGAGCATCACGTAGTTGGTGACGTCGACGGCGAGCGAGATCGGGCGCATCCCGGCCTGGGTGAGCCGGCGGACCATCCAGTCGGGCGACGTGGCGGCCGGGTCGAAGCCGCGCACCGTGCGCGCCACGAAGACCGGGCAGCCGGCCGGGTCGTCGATCTGGACCGGGTGGCCGTCGGCGTTCGGCTCCGGCACCGGGCGATCGGCCGGGTCGCGGTACGGCGCGTCGTACGCCAGGGCCGCCTCGCGGGCGACGCCGCGCAACGACAGCGCGTAGGCGCGGTCCGGGTTGATCTCGAACTCGATGACCTCGTCGTCGAGACCGAGCACCGCGAAGGCGCTGTCCCCGGGGGCGCCGGCGCCCTCGGGGAGGACGATGATGCCGTCGTGGTCCTCGCCGAGGCCGAGCTCGCGGGCCGAGCAGATCATGCCGGCCGACAGGTGGCCGTAGGTCTTGCGCGCGGAGATCTCGAAGTTCCCCGGCAGGATGCCGCCGGGCAGGATCACGACGACGTGGTCGCCGGGCGCGAAGTTGTGGGCGCCGCAGACGATGCCCTGCGGCTCGCCGGTGCCGTTGGCGTCACCGACGTCGACCGTGCACCAGTTGATCGTCTTGCCGTTCTTCTGCGGCTCGGGCTGCATCGTGAGCACCCGGCCGACCACGAGAGGGCCGGTGATCTGGTCGCCGGGCTTCTCGATGGCCTCGAGCTTGAGCCCGAGCGCGGTGAGCCGGGCGGCAAGGTCCTCGGTGGTGACGCCGTCGGGGAGGTCGACGTACTCCCGGATCCAGGAGACTGGGGCCTTCATGTGATCAGAGTTCCGTTCCGAAAGCAGTGGTGAAGCGGATGTCGCCCTCGAAGAGCTCGCGCAGGTCCTCGATCCCGTGGCGGAACATCAGGGTGCGGTCGATGCCCATGCCGAAGGCGAAGCCGGTGTAGCGCTCGGAGTCGATGCCGCAAGCGGTCAGGACGCGCGGGTTCACGACGCCGCAGCCGCCCCACTCGATCCACCCCTCGCCGCGGCAGGTGCGACAGGTGGCGCCGTCGAGCACGCCGGCGCCGCGGCAGACGAAGCAGACCAGGTCGACCTCGGCGCTCGGCTCGGTGAACGGGAAGTACGACGGGCGGAACCGCGTGCTGATGCCCTCGCCGAACATGGCGGCGGCGAAGTGGTCGAGGGTGCCCTTGAGGTTGGCCATCGTGATGCCCTCGTCGATCGCCAGGCCCTCGACCTGGTGGAAGACCGGGCTGTGGGTGGCGTCGTACTCGTCGGTGCGGAAGACGCGACCGGGGCAGACGACGTAGATCGGGGGCGTGCGCGAGAGCATCGTGCGCGCCTGCACCGGGGAGGTGTGGGTGCGCAGCACGAGGTGGTTCTCGGGCGGCTCGGTCCAGAACGTGTCCTGCATGGTGCGGGCCGGGTGGTCCGGCCCGAGGTTGAGCGCGTCGAAGTTCAGCCACTCCGCCTCGATGACCGGTCCCTCGGCCACCTCCCAGCCCATCGCGACGAAGATGTCGGCGATCAGCTCGGCGCCGGTGGTCAGCGGGTGCCGGGCGCCGGTGGGGATGCGGTCGGTCGGCAGCGTGACGTCGACGGTCTCCTCGACGAGCATCCGCTCCTCGTGCTCGGCCTCGAGCACCGCCTGGCGGCGGCCGAGGGCCTGGTTGACCGCGCCGCGGGCCTGGCCGATGCGCTGGCCGGCCTCCTTGCGCGCCTGCGGCGGCAGGGCGCCGATCTCGCGGTTGGCCAGCGCGAGCGGGGACCGGTCCCCCGTGTGGTCGATCCGCACCTGCTTCAGCTCGGCGAGATCGGTCGCAGCCGCGATCGCAGCGAGCGCTGCGTCACGGGACGCCTCGACCTCCTCCGGCTTCAACGGGGTGACCTCCACAGGGTCGTAATCGGTGTTCGGACCGGACACGGCAGCTCTCTCGTCCCACTCGTCGTGAATCTCAGGCCCGAGTCTAGGGACGCCGCGCCTCCGGCGGCGAACCGGTTCCGGCGGCGCCTACCCTGACCGGATGACCACGTCGGCGATCTCGGCACCCGCGGTGGTCCGGGTCGCCGGCCGCGGCACGGCGCAGCTGGCGCGCTTCGCGTGGCTCGAGCTCCAGTCGTGCGTGTTCGCGGCCGCGGTGTTCGCCGGTCTGCTGGTGGCGTACGTCGTCCCGCTGCCGATCACGACGTACGACGCCCTGCTCCTCTGGTGCGTCGTCGTGACGCTGGGCTTCTGGGCGTGCGGGCTGGAGAGCTGGCGCGAGGTGCTGGTGATCTGCGCCTTCCACCTCCTCGGCCTGGGGCTGGAGCTCTTCAAGGTGCACGTCGGGTCCTGGTCGTACCCCGGCGAGGCGGTCACCAAGGTCGCCGGGGTCCCGCTCTTCGCCGGGTTCATGTACGCCGCGGTCGGGTCCTACCTCTGCCAGGCGTGGCGGCGCTTCGACCTGCGCGTGACCCGCTACCCGGCGATCGCGACCGCCCTGGTCGCGGCGGGCATCTACGCGAACTTCTTCACCCACCACTGGATCCTCGACCTGAGAGTGGCGCTCGCCCTGCTCGGCCTGGTGGTGCTGCGCCGCTCGATGGTGCACTTCACGGTCGGCGACGTCCGCTACCGGATGCCGCTGGCGCTGTCGTTCGCGCTGATCGGACTCTTCCTCTGGCTGGCCGAGAACGCCGCGACGTACCTCGAGGCGTGGCAGTACCCGGGGCAGGAGCAGTCCTGGCAGCCGGTGCACGCCGCGAAGATCGGCGCGTGGGCGCTGCTGGTCACGATGAGCTTCGTGCTGGTCGCCACCGTCAAGGCGCAGGAGGGCAGGCTCTACCACGTGCCGGCCCGCGAGGCCTGACGTCAGTCCGGACTGGCGGGCAGCTCGACGTCGATCCGGGCGCCACCGCTGTCGGCCTCCCCGATCGCGACCGTGCCGCCGTGCGCCTTGACCAGCCCGTTGACCAGGTAGAGGCCGAGGCCGGAGCCACCGGTCACGCCGCCCTTCCAGAACTTGGTGAAGACCCGTCGGCGCAGCTCCGGCGAGATGCCCTCGCCGTCGTCCTCGACGCGGAGGCGGAGCCCGGAGACCTCGGGCTCGCCGGTCGGGCTGAGCTCCACGCGGACCGCGCCGGACCCGTGGCGTACGGCGTTCTCGACGAGGTTGGTCACCACCTGGGCGAACTTGTCGGGGTCGACCGTGACCTCCGGCAGCCCGTCCGCGACCGTCAGCTCGATCGGGCGACTGGTCCCCGCCACGACCGAGTCGACCACCCGCTGCACGAGCACGGCCGCGTCGGAGGGTCGCGGGTAGAGCTGGAGACGACCGGTGTCGATGCGGGCGACGTCGAGGAGCTCGGCGATGAGGCGGCTGAGCCGGTCGGAGTCAGCGCTGACGGTGGTCAGCATCAGCTTCTTCTGGTCGTCGTTGAGCTTGTCCCAGCGGTTGAGCAGCGCCTGGACGAAGCCCTTGACGCCGGTGAGCGGCGAGCGCAGCTCGTGGGCCACGGTCGCCACCAGGTCGGAGCGCTCGCGGTCGAGGCGGGCCCGGCCCCGCCCCGAGCGCAGGCTCACCGCGACGCTGTCGACGGGCTGGTCGAGCGCGGGGCGGTGGATCCGGGCGACGACCAGCACCTCGGTGCCGTCGGGCAGCAGCCACGCCTGCTCGGGCACGGCCGAGCGGGTGGGCAGCCCGTCGTACGGACAGTTCAGCGAGCACCAGTCACGACCGTCGTGGTCCTGCAGCGCCAGGACGTCGGCGAGCGGCCGGCCGACGCTGGCTGTCGGATCCACGCCCAGCCAGGTCGCGGCGACGGTGTTGAGGGCGGTCACGATGCCGGCGTGGTCGGCGAGCACGACCCCGTCGGCGAGCAGGTCGAGCTGGGCTGGTGGCACGTCGCCCACCCTACGGGCGAGGACGGTCAGCGACGCTGGACCCGCGCCGAGGCGTAGAGGCAGAGCGCCGCCGCGGTCGAGAGGTTGAGGCTCTCCGCACGACCGTGGATGGGGATCCGGACACGGTGGTCGGCGAGGTCGGCCAGCTCGGCGGGGAGACCCCAGGCCTCGTTGCCGAAGAGCCACGCCGTCGGGGCGCCGAGCAGGGGCTCGGCGTGGTCGAGATCCACCTCGCCGGCGCCGTCGGCGGCCAGCACCTGCAGCCCCGCGGCCCGGGCGGCCCGCACGGCCGCGGCCGGGTCGGGCTCGATCCCCACCGGGAGGTGGAAGAGGCTGCCGACGCTGGCCCGGACGGTCTTGGGGTTGTACGCGTCGACCGACCGACCGGCGAACACGACCCCGTCGGCGCCGGCCGCGTCGGCGCACCGGATCACGGTGCCGGCGTTGCCCGGGTCGCGCACGTCGGCGCAGATCGCGACCAGGCGGGTGGCGTCGACCACGTGCTCGACCGGACGGTCGAGGAAGCGGCAGAGCCCGACCACGCCGGCCGGGCTGACGCTGTCGCTGAGCGACGCGAGCGCGCGGTCGTCGACCAGCGTCCACTGCGGGACGACCGCCGCGAGCGCGGCGTACTGCTCGGTGGCGGCGACGGTGGCGAAGACCTCGACGACGCAGCCGGGCACCTCGAGGGCGCCCTCGACGGCCTTCGGGCCGTCGGCAAGGAAGAGCCGCCGCTCGGAGCGTTCCGAGCGGCGGCTGAGCTTCCGGGTCTCCTTGACGCGAGCGTTCCCCACGGTCAGGGGAGCGCCCGCCGTCAGGGGGGCGTCGTGCGTCAGGCCGAGACCTTGGGCGCGTTGACGTCCTCGGGCAGCGCGGCCTTGGCGGCCTCGACGAGGACGTTGAACGCCGCCACGTCGTTGACGGCCAGCTCGGCCAGGATCTTGCGGTCGACCTCGATGCCGGCCAGGTTCAAGCCCTGGATGAAGCGGTTGTAGGTCATCCCCTGCGCGCGGGCAGCAGCGTTGATCCGCTGGATCCACAGCTTGCGGAAGTTGCCCTTGTTCTTGCGCCGGTCGTTGTAGCTGTAGACCAGGGAGTGGGTGACCTGCTCCTTGGCCTTGCGGTACAGCCGCGAGCGCTGGCCGCGGTAGCCGCTGGCGCGCTCGAGGGTTGTCCGGCGCTTCTTCTGGGCGTTTACCGCCCGCTTGACGCGTGCCACGATTTACTCCTTGTTGCTGAAAATCTTCTCGGGTGCGGGGGTCTCGACAGGCTCGACCACCGAAGGGCGGGGTCGGTCAGAGACCGAGCATCTTCTTCGCGCGCGGGACGTCGGCCTTGGCGACCTCGACGGTGCCGGTCATCCGCCGGGTGACCTTGGAGGCCTTCTTCTCGAGGTTGTGCCGCTTGCCGGCCTTCTCGCGAAGGATCTTGCCGGAACCGGTCACCTTGAAGCGCTTGCTGGCACCGGAGTGCGTCTTGTTCTTCGGCATCTCTGCTCTCTCTTCTCGTCCTGCTGGCGTGCTCGCGGCTGACTCGCACACCCGCGGTCTTTCCGGCGGCCCTCAGGCCGCCGGGGTCTCAGGCCTCGATCTCGGGATCGAGGTTCTCGGAGCGGCCACGCTCCTTCTTCTGTGCGACCGGCCCGGCGGCGTGGGCGGCGTCGCGCTCAGCCTGCTCGTCGGCCACGGCCGCGGCGCGCTCGGCGGCCTTGGCGTCCTTCTCGGCCTGCTGGTCGACCTTGGCATCAGCCTTCTTCTTGTGCGGGCCGAGCACCATGATCATGTTGCGGCCGTCCTGCTTCGGCGAGGACTCGACGAAGCCCAGCTCCGTCACGTCCTCGGCCAGCTTCTGGAGCAGCCGGAAGCCCAGCTCGGGGCGGTGCTGCTCGCGACCGCGGAACATGATCGTGATCTTGACCTTGTCCCCGGCGCGCAGGAACCGCACGACGTGACCCTTCTTGGTCTCGTAGTCGTGGGCGTCGATCTTCGGACGAAGCTTCATCTCCTTGATGATCACGTTCGTCTGGTTGCGACGGGCCTCACGAGCCTTCTGGGCGTTCTCGTACTTGAACTTGCCGTAGTCCATGAGCTTGCAGACTGGCGGCTTGCCCTGTGGCGCGATCTCGACGAGGTCGAGGTCCGCCTCCTGGGCAAGCTTCAGGGCCTGGTCGGTCGGCACGATGCCGACCGTCTCCCCGTTGGGTCCAACGAGTCGGACCTCGGGAACCCGGATCCTGTCGTTGATGCGCAGCTCGGTGCTGATGTGTCCTCCTGGTGGCCATGTGACCGGAAGTCCTCGCTCGCCCCGGCCCTCGATCGAGGTCCGAAATCAAGAAAGGCTTCCGCTTGTGCAAGCGGAAGCCAGTCGCGGCGTCCCCCACGCCAGTGGGAGTGCCACCGAGGGCCGGGAGGCTCACGCCGTGGAACACGTCCACGCCGCACGCCAAGCCTTCGGGACCGGACCCGACGACCTGTGGAGCTGACCCATTGCTGGGGCGGTCGGTGCGGGTGGGAGACGATGCTGCTGACTCCGCTTGTGAGATCTGCTGCGACTCGGCCGCGGACGGTCGGGTCGTAACTGATCGGTCAACGCTAGATGCTAGCCGAAGATTCCTGCCCGGGCCGAATCCACGCGAAGCCACCGGCGCCTCCGGAGACCCGCACCAGCGTCCACCCCTCGGCCAGGCCGCGCAGGTCCTCCCCCTCGACGACGAACCGCACCGGTCCGGCGAGGTCGACCACCAGCGCCGCGGCACCGTCCTGAAGCGCCGATCGGGCGGCCACCCGGGCCATGACCGGCACCGGTCGCGCCTGCGGGTCCCAGCCCGCGAGGTGGGCGGCGGCCGTGAACGCGAGCAGGGCGAGCCGCCCGTCGGCCCCTCGCACCAGGACCGCCGCCATGTCACTGTCCTTCTCCCGGGCCAGCCCGGCGGCGTCGTGCTCGACCTCGCCGAGCACCGCGACGACCGGGACCAGGAGGCGGGAGCGCTGCAGGGCCGCGAGCGCCTCGACGTACGCCGTGGGGTCGCTCTGCCAGGCGGCCAGAGCCGCGGCGAGCTCGGGCGCGGCCGACCCGTCATCACCCGCGAACCCGGGGTCGGGGATCACGCGGGAGTGGGTGGGGTCGGGCTCGAGCACGGCTCCATTCTCGTCGGGACCGTCCCTCGCACCGAATCCGAGCGGCGGCCCGAGGCGCGCCGAGGTCGGCATGCAGGGCACGACGCGGCCGCCTGGGCCGCGACCCACCCGGCGTGTGGGACGCTTGAACGGTGGACGACGCAGCGTGGGCGGCACTCACTCTCAGCCTGACCGTGGCCGGCGGCATCTGGACCTGGTACGCCTTCCGCAGCCGCGGTCTGGCCTCCGGCGTCCGCGCCGCGGGCTTCACGTTGCTGCCGCTGGCGGCCTACCTGACCAAGACCCTGCAGATGTTCACCGGGATCGCCGGGGAGATCGGTGACTGGGCGAGCAACCTGGTCCTCAACCCGACCGTGTGGATGGGCATCGTGCTGGCGGGGCTCTCGGTGGTCCTGATCGGGGTCGGCGGCCGCCTGGCTGCCCGTGAGGTCGGTCCCGCCGCTGCCGAGCCCGAGGCACTGCCCTCCCGGGGACCCGGTCGCAAGGGCAAGCCGGCGCTGGCCGAGGATGACGACATGGCCGAGATCGAGGCGCTGCTGCGCAAGCGAGGGATCAGCTGATGCCACCGTCGGACGTGGAGCGCAACAGGCTGTGGTCGCGCCTGGGTGACGCGGTCGCCAAGCAGGGCGCTCCCCTGCCCACCCCGATCTTCGTCGTCGACCTCGACGCCTTCGACGCGAACGCCGACGACCTCGTGCGTCGCGCCGGCGGGCTGCCGGTCCGGGTGGCGTCCAAGTCGTTGCGGATCCCGGCCCTCATCCAGCGGGCGCTGGCCCACGACCGGTTCGAGGGCGTGCTCGCCTTCACGCTGCGCGAGGCCCTGTGGCTGCACGCGCAGGGCATCTGCGACGACATCGTCGTGGCCTACCCGACCGTCGACCGAGGGGCGTTGGCCGAGCTCGTCGCCTCGCCCAGTGCGGCGGCCGCCATCACGCTGATGGTGGACTGCACCGGTCACCTGGACGTGATCGACAGCGTCCGGGTCTCCCCCGCGGTGCCCGTCCGGATCTCGATCGACGTCGACGCCGGGCTCCAGCTCGCCGGCCAGCACGTCGGCCCCAAGCGGTCCCCGCTGCAGGACACGGCCGCCGTGGTGGCGCTGGCCCGTGAGATCGTCCGGCGCGACGGCTTCCGGCTCGTCGGCGCGATGACCTACGAGGGCCAGGTCGCCGGCCTGCAGGACGCCGTACCCACGGCGCGCGCGAGGTCGGTGATCGTGCGTCGGCTCAAGACGATGTCGATGTCGCAGCTCGCCGTACGGCGCCAGGAGATCGCGGACGCGCTGCGCGAGATCGCCGCGCTGGAGTTCTGGAACGCCGGCGGGTCGGGCTCGGTCGCCGAGACCGCCGCCGACCCGGTCGTCACCGAGATCGCCGCGGGATCCGGCCTGCTGGTGCCGACGCTCTTCGACCACTACCGCTCCTTCGAGCCGCGCCCGGCGTCGTACATCGGGCTTCCGGTCGTACGCCGCCCCGCTCCGGGCATCGTCACCGTGCACGGCGGCGGGATCGTCGCCTCCGGTCCGGCCGGTCCGGACCGGCTGCCGATCCCGTGGGCGCCCGCCGGCCTCGAGCTGATCGCGCTCGAGGGCGCCGGCGAGGTGCAGACGCCGATCACGGGTGCGCCGACCGAGCTGCTCGAGATCGGCGACCTGGTGTGGTTCCGACCCGCCAAGTCCGGTGAGCCCTTCGAGCACGCCCAGACGGTGCACCTGCTCGCGGGCAGCGAGCTGGTGGACTCGGTGCCGAGCTATCGCGGGTGTGGTCAAGCCTTCTGAGGCGTCGGCGCGGACGGTCCTCGACCTGACGCTGTCACGTCCGCCGACCCTCGGGAACGGACGGCTGATCTGCATCGACGGTCCGTCGGGCTCGGGCAAGACGACGCTCGCCGCGCAGGTCGTTCAGCTGGAGCCCGCCGCCCGCGTCGTGCACGTCGACGACCTCCTCGACGGGTGGGACGGGCTGCCCGGGCTGACCGACCAGCTGCGGACGCTGGTGATGACCCTCGCCGAGGGACGCCCAGCGGCCTACCGACGCTTCGACTGGATCGCGGACCGGTACGCCGAGACCGTGAGCGTCCCGCCCGGCCCGATGCTGGTGCTGGAGGGCGTCGGGTCGTGGGCGCCGTCGTACGCCGCGCTGGTCACGACGTCGGTCTGGCTGGAGGCGCCGGCCGAGGTGCGGCTCGCGCGGGTGCTCACCCGTGACGGTGCCGAGATCGAGCCGCAGATCCGGGCCTGGTCGGTGGCCGAGCAGGAGCACCTGGCCGGCACCGGCGCGCGGGGGCACGCCGACGTGCTGTTCGGGACCTAGGAGGCGCCCGTAGCCTGCTGCTCGGCGAGAGCCCGCAGCTCGCGCACGGCCCTCGTCGCGCGCGTGCCGTCGGAGCCCTGGATCCCCATCGCGGCGACCGTGGTGCCGTCGGTGAGGTCGAGGGTGACCCACGGTGCGCCCGGCGGCAGGTGCACCGCGACGAGCTGCGCCCACTCGTACTCGCGGCGCCGGTAGCCGTTGACGACCACGAGCCGTCCGGTCTCGGCGACCACGCGGGAGCGCACCAGGGCGAACCAGAGCGTGAAGGCGAGCAGCCCGACGGCGATCACCGTGGCTCGCTGGAAGCCCGTGAACCGGGCCTGGGTCTCCTCGTCGAAGCCGATCCAGGCCAGCGCGCAGACGACCAGCAGGCCGCCACCCACGACGGTCCCGGCCAGCCGGACCCCGAAGGGGCGCCAGGTGTGCGGGAGCGTCGGCAGGCCGGCTGCCGGCGGCCGGTCAGAGCCGGCAGGCATGGATGTCGGTGAGCAGGATGCCGCGGGCGCCGATGTCGTAGAGCTCGTCCATCAGCCGCTGGGAGCCGTCGCGCGGGACCATGGCGCGGACGGCGACCCAGCCCTCGCGATGGAGCGGCGCGATGGTGGGGCCCTCGATGCCGGGGGTCAGGGCGACGGCGGCGCTGACCCGGGGCTCCTCGATGTCGTAGTCCATCATCACGTAGCTGCGCGCCACCAGGACGCCCTCGATGCGGCGCTTGAAGATCTCGAAGTCGGAGGGCACCGAGCCGCCGCGCGTCACGAGGACCGCCTCGGACTCCAGGATCGTCTCGCCGAAGACCTCCAGACCGGCCTGCCGCAGGGTGCTGCCGGTCTCGACGACGTCGGCGACCACGTCGGCGACGCCGAGCTGGATGCTGGTCTCGACCGCCCCGTCGAGGCGCACCACGGTCGCGTCGATCCCGCGCTCCTCGAGGAACGACCGGACCACGCCGACGTAGGACGTCGCGATCCGGGTGCCCGCGAGCTGGCTCAGGTCGCTGAACGCGCCCTGCGGGCCAGCGAACCGGAACCGGCTGCGGCCGAAGCCGAGACCGGTGACCTCCTCGGCCTTGGCGCCGGAGTCCCGCAACAGGTCGCGACCGGTGATGCCGACGTCGAGGGTGCCCTCGCCGACGTACAACGCGATGTCACGCGGGCGCAGGTAGAAGAACTCGACGCCGTTGTCGGTGTCGATCAGGGTCAGCTGCTTGGAGTCCTCGCGCTGGCGGTAGCCGGCCTCGCGCAGGATCTCGGTGGCCGACTGGGACAGCGACCCCTTGTTGGGGACCGCGACTCTCAGGAGGGACATGGGGCTGCCTTCAGAGGTGGGCGTAGACGTCGTCGAGCTCGATGCCGGTCGCGAGCATGAGCACCTGGGCGTGGTAGAGCAGCTGGCTGATCTCCTCGGCCGCCCGCTCCTTGCCCTCGTGCTCGGCCGCCATCCACGACTCGGCGGCCTCCTCGACCAGCTTCTTGCCGATGAAATGGACCCCGGCATCGAGCTCGCGCACGGTGCCGGATCCCTCGGGGCGGGTCCGCGCCTTGTCCTGCAGCTCGGACCAGAGCTCGTCGAACGTCTTCACGGTCGACCAGCCTACGGCGTGGCTCCGGCGACCTGTGCCAGGGTCCGGGCGGTGAGCAGGGCAGCGGAGGTGGCCTCGTAGCCCTTGTCCTCGCGCGAGTGCGGCAGCCCGGCGCGCTCGAGCGCCTGCTGGTCGTTGTCGCACGTGAGCACGCCGAACCCGACCGCGACCGTGTGGTCGAGACCGACGCGCACCAGCCCGTCGGTGGCGGCGTTGCAGACGTAGTCGAAGTGCGGCGTGCCGCCGCGGACCACGACGCCGAGGGCGATGATCGCGTCGTACCCCTGACCCGCGAGGGCGCTGGCGACGACGGGCAGCTCGAAGGTGCCGGGCACGCGGACGACCCGGTGGTCGCCGACGCCGTACTCCGCCAGCGCGCGCTCGGCGCCGGCGAGCAGGCCGTCCATCACCTGGGTGTGCCAGCTGGCGGCGACGACCGCGACCTTCAGGCCGCTGGCGTCGAACACCTCCTGGTCGGGGGCTCCGTCTCCGGACATGGTCAGGCTCCGTTCTGGGCGAGGTCGGCCGCGTCGGCGGCCAGGTTGGGAAGGTCGTGACCCATGCGGTCGCGCTTGGTCAGCAGGTAGGCGATGTTGTGGTCGTTGGGGTGCGGGGTGAGGGCGACCCGCTCGGCGACGTGCACCCCGAAGTCCTCGAGGTTGTCGACCTTGTCGGGGTTGTTGGTCATCAGCCGGACGTTGGTGACGCCGAGGTCGCGCAGCACCTGGGTCGCCGTGCCGTAGTGCCGCGCGTCCGCGGGCAGGCCGAGGTCGAGGTTGGCGTCCACGGTGTCGCGGCCACCGTCCTGGAGCTGGTAGGCCTGCAGCTTGGCGACCAGACCGATCCCCCGGCCCTCGTGGCCGCGCAGGTAGACGACGACGCCGCGGCCCTCCTCGACGATCCGGTCGAGCGCCTCGTCGAGCTGCGGGCCGCAGTCGCAGCGGCTGCTGCCGAAGACGTCACCGGTGAGGCACTCGGAGTGCACCCGGGTCAGCACCGGCTCCTCGCCCGACACGTCGCCGTACACCAGCGCGATGTGCTCGGAGCCGTCGACGGTGATGCGGTAGCCGTACGCCGTGAAGTCGCCGTGGCGGGTCGGCAGCCGGGTCTCGGCCACGCGCTCGACCAGGTTCTCGTGGCGGCGGCGGTAGCGGACCAGGTCGTCGATGGAGATCATGGCGAGCCCGTGCTCGTCGGCGAACGCACGCAGCTCGGGAGCTCGCTTCATGGTGCCGTCGTCGTTGACGACCTCGACGAGGACCCCGGCCGGCGTGAGCCCGGCGAGCGTGGCCAGGTCGACGGCGGCCTCGGTGTGACCGCGGCGGACGAGCACCCCGCCCTCGCGGTAGCGCAGCGGGAAGACGTGCCCCGGACGGGTGATGTCCCAGGGCTCCGTCGCCGAGTCGGCGAGGACGCGGGCCGTGTGGGCGCGGTCCTTCGCCGAGATGCCGGTGCTGACGCCGTCGCGGGCGTCGACCGAGATCGTGTACGCCGTGCGCAGCCGGTCCTTGTTGTGCGGCGTCATCAGGGGGATCTCGAGCCGGTCGAGCATGGCGGCAGGCATCGGCACGCAGATCACCCCGCTGCTGTGCCGGATCGTGAACGCCATCAGCTCCGGGGTCGCCTTGCTGGCGGCGAAGATGATGTCGCCCTCGTTCTCCCGGGTCTCGTCGTCGACGACGATGACCGCCTTGCCGGCGGCGATGTCGGCGATCGCGCGCTCGACGCTGTCGAGGCGTACGCCGTCGTGCTGGGCGTCGTGCTGGGTCATGCGCTGACCTTCTCTCGGAGTTGCTGGCCGGGTGTGGCCGCGGTGGCGCGCCACCAGGTGATGAAGCCGGCGATGCACAGAGCGCCGTAGAAGACGTAGAGGATCGCGGAGGGGTAGTAGCCGGAGTGCCAGAGCAGCGGCACACCGACCAGGTCGACGGCGATCCAGGCGAGCCAGAAGTCGTTCCAGCCGCGGGCCATGGCGTACGTCGCCAGCATCGAGCCGACGAAGATCCAGGCGTCGCACCAGTAGTACCAGCGGGGGGCCGGCCACCCGGCGCCGACGACCGAGAAGACCCACTGGCAGACCAGCACGCCGGCAGCAGCAGCCAGCAGGTAGGCGACGCGCTCGCGTGCGGTCGCCCAGCGCGGGTCGATCGCGGGGACGTCACCGCCACCGTGCGCCTGCTTGGTCTGCTGCCAGCGGTGCCAGCCGTAGATGCTGGTGATGATGAAGAAGACCTGCCGCCCGGCCTGGCCGAAGAGCGGCTGCTGGGCCTGGGCGTCGAAGGTGGCGGCGATGAAGACCGTGAAGAGCAGGACGTTGCCGACGATCCCCACCGGCCACGCCCAGATGCGGCGACGCAGGCCGCCGACGGCCGAGGCGAAGCCGAACCCGTTGCCGACGATCTCCCGCCAGGTGATGGGGTGGCCGGAGATGGTCAGGTGCGCGTCGTACAGCGCGGAGAGCGTGCTCACTGCTGCCCCCCGGCGTGGGGCAGCAGGCGCTCGACGTACTTGGCGATGATGTCGACCTCCAGGTTGACCCGGTCGCCGGGCTGCCGGGCGCCGAGCGTGGTGCGCGCGAGCGTCTCGGGGATCAGGCTGACCGTGAACCGGTCGGTGCCGGCCTCGACGACGGTCAGGCTGACGCCGTCGACCGTGATCGAGCCCTTGTCGACGAGGTAGCGGCTCAGCTCGGTCGGCAGCGAGATCTCGACGACCTCCCAGTGCTCGCTCGGGGTGCGGCTCAGCACCGTGCCGACGCCGTCGACGTGGCCCTGCACGATGTGCCCGCCGAGGCGCTTGTCGGCGGTGACCGCGCGCTCGAGGTTGACCCGGTCGCCGGGGCGGACGCCGTACAGGCTGGTCTTGTCGAGGGTCTCCTGCATGACGTCGGCGGTCCACGTGTCCGCGTCGTACGTCGTGATCGTCAGGCAGCAGCCGTTGACCGAGATCGAGTCGCCCAGACCCGCGTCCTCGAGGACCGTGCTGGCGCGGATGCTGAGTCGGATCGCGTCGCCCTGGTCCTCGATGGCGGCGACGGTGCCGAGCTCTTCGACGATGCCGGTGAACATGTCAGTCCTCTCCAGGCGCCAGGGTCAGGCGCACGTTGGGCTCCTCGCCGTCGATCCCGGCGAGCACGGTGATGTCCGTGACCCGGGGGCGGAACGCCGCGGCGATGGTGGTGATTCCGAGGTCGGCGACGGCGGAGCGGCCGGCGCCGAGCAGCAAGGGTGCGACGTACACGACGATCTCGTCGACCAGGCCCGCCCGGAGGAAGGCCCCGGCCAAGGTCGGGCCGCCCTCGAGGAAGACGTGCTGGCGGTCGCGGGCGTAGAGCTCGACGAGGGCGGCGTGCGGGTCCCGCGTGCGCAGGTGGAGGCTCTCGGCGTCGCCGTTGAAGATCCGCCGGCCGGGGTCGAGGTCGCGCTCCCCCATCACGACGCGCAGCGGCTGGGTCGGGAGCGGCCGGTCCTGATCGTCGCGGACGGTCAGCAGCGGGTCGTCCACGGCGACGGTGCTGGCGCCGACCAGCATCACGTCGCAGAGCGCGCGCAACCGGTGGGTGTCGCGCCGGGCGGCGAGCGAGCTGACCCACCGGCTCGTCCCGTCGGCCGCGGCGCTGCGGCCGTCGAGGGTGGTCGCGAACTTCCAGGTGACGAAGGGGCGGCCGTGCTCGACGGCGAAGGTCCAGACCTCGTTGAGCTGGCGCGACTCGGCCCTCAGGAGCCCCGACTCGACCTCCAGGCCGGCCGCACGCAGCGTGTCAGCTCCCCCGGCCGCGTTTGGGTTGGGGTCGGACTGGGCGAAGACCACCCGTCGTACGCCGGCCTCGACCAGCGCCCGCGCGCAAGGGCCGGTGCGGCCGGTGTGGTTGCACGGCTCGAGCGTGACCACGGCGGTGGTGCCGCGCGCGCGGTCACCGGCGGCCGCGAGCGCGTCGGCCTCCGCGTGCGGGGTGCCGGCCCCTCGGTGGTGGCCCTCGGCGACGACCGCGCCGGCGTCGTCGAGCAGGACGCAGCCGACGCGGGGGTTGGGACCGAGCGGCACCCCGGGGGTGGCCGCCAGCGCGAGGGCGCGACGCATCGCCGCCTGCTCGGCTGCGGTGGTGCTCATGCTGGCCCCTCATGTCCGATCACGGACTCCGGGGCTGGACGGGGTCGCTCGCGTACGACGTACGTGAGGACACCTGCGTGCGCTTCCCATCCGGACTTTAACCGTCGGTCCAGGGTTCTCACCTGGTCAACCGGTCACTGGCGGTGACCGGGTCGCGGACTTCTGATCTCTCGATCAGTCACCGCCGGCTCGGAATTGCACCGACCCCAGAGCACGCGAGCTGAAAACTCGTCGGGACGAGTGTGCCACAACGGCGTCCGCGACCACTGCGTGTGGCGTGTCACATGGTGGATCCACCGGCTCTGGGGGCTGCGGTTTGGTCACCAACCGCAGATCTCGGGCGCAGATGTCTGCGGTTGGTGACCAAACGGCGTACGTCGCGGCAGGAGTGAGCCGCCGACTCGAGGATCAGGCCCGCGCGGACTCCGCCCGGGCCCGCAGCTCGCCGACCATCCGGTCGGGGTCGTCGGCGGAGTAGACGGCCGAGCCGGCGACGAAGACGTCGGCGCCGGCCTCGGCGCAGCGCTCGATGGTCTCCAGCGAGACTCCCCCGTCGACCTGCAGCCAGGTCTCGACGCCGTGCTTGTCCATGAGCGCACGCGTGCGCCGGATCTTGGGCAGGCACAGGTCGAGGAACCTCTGGCCGCCGAACCCCGGCTCCACGGTCATCAGCAGCACCATGTCGAGCTCGGCGAGCAGGTCCTCGTAGGGCTCGATCGGCGTCGCGGGTCTCAACGCCATGCTGGCGCGGGCACCGTGGGCGCGGATCTCGCGGGCCAGGCGGACGGGGGCCCGCGCCGCCTCGACGTGGAAGGTCACCGACCCGCAACCGGCCTCGACGTACGCCAGGGCCTCGCGGTCGGCGGCCTCGATCATCAGGTGCGCGTCCAGCGGCACGTCGCTCGAGCGGGCCAGCGCCTCGACCATGGTGGGACCGAAGGTGAGGTTGGGGACGAAGTGGTTGTCCATCACGTCCACGTGCACCCAGTCGGCGCTGCCGATCCGGGCCACCTCCTCGCCCAGCCGGGCGAAGTCGGCGTTGAGGATGCTCGGCGTGATCTGGATGTGGCCCACGGGCAGTCAGTCTAGGGGCTCCAGGAGCCCGGACTCGGCCAGGTGCAGGGCCAGCGTTCGGTACCCGACGTCGTCGAAGATCACGGTCAGCCGGTCGGACTCGACGTCGGTGACGACCCCGTCCCCGAACTCCGCGTGGTGGACCCGGCGCTGGACGGCGTACGGCGTCGCGGCGCGGTCGCCCGGGTCCGGTGCGATGTCGGCCCGGCAGTTGTCGCACCTGCCGCAGCGGTCGTCGCGCTGCTCCCCGAAGTAGCCGACGAGCAGCTCGGCGCGGCAGCGCCGGGTCTCGGCGTAGGTGCGCATCATCTCCACGCGCGACCTCTCCAGCCTGCGGTGCGACTCGGCGATCTCGATCGCGGCGTCCACCGCGGCGCCGCCCTCGACCGGGCCCTCCTGGGACTGGCGGGCCAGCTCCAGCAGGTTGACGATGCGGCCCGAGCGACGCGCGCTCAGGCCCGTGTGCGCGGCGACCGCGCGTGGGTCGGTCCCCAGCTCCGCGACGGCCGCGGCCACGCGCTCCACGTCGGGGCGCTTCGGGACCGCCGGGCTGAAGAAGCGCCCCAGCGAGAGGTCCTCGGGCCGGTAGGCCAGCGTCGCGGTCGCCGGCTCGCCGTCGCGCCCCGCCCGGCCGACCTCCTGGTAGTAGGTGTCGAGCGACTCGGGCACCTGGGCGTGCACGATCCAGCGCACGTCCGGCTTGTCGATGCCCATCCCGAACGCCGAGGTGGCGACCACGACCTCCGGGTCGCCCCGCATGAAGGCCTGCTGCGCCTCGTCGCGCCGGCGGCGGGCGAGACCGGCGTGGTAGACCACGGACTGGCGCCCGGCGGCGGCGATCGCGGCAGCGAGATCCTCGGCCGCCCGCCGCGTCCGGCAGTAGACGATCCCAGGCCCGTCCGCCGCCACGACGGTGTCGACCACGGCCCGGCGCTGCTCGGTCTCGGTCGCGTGCCGCACCACCTCGAGCGCGATGTTGTCGCGGGCGAAGCCGGTGACCACGGTCAGCGGGTCGCGCATCCGTAGCCGGGCCACGATGTCGTCGCGCACCGGCGGTGCTGCGGTGGCCGTCAGCGCGACGATCCGTGGCGCGCCGAGGTCCGCGACCAGCTCGCCCAGCCGGAAGTAGTCGGGGCGGAAGTCATGACCCCAGGTCGAGACGCAGTGTGCCTCGTCGACCGCCACCAGGCTCGGTCCGACGTCCGCCAGGCGCTCGCGGACATCGGGTCGGGACAGCTGCTCGGGCGCGAGGAACACGAACTCGAGGTCGCCGGCGGCTGCGGAGTCGAGCACGTCCTGCTGCGCGGACGCCGACTCGGCCGAGCTGATCCGGCCCGCACGCACCCCGGCGGTCGACTGCGCGACGTGGTCGAGCTGGTCCTGCTGAAGGGCCAGGAGCGGCGACACCACCAGGGTGGGACCGTCGATCAGCAGCCCGGCGAGCTGGTAGACCAACGACTTGCCGGCGCCCGTCGGGGCGACGAGCAGGACGTCTCGGTCCTCGAGCAGCGCGGCCGTGGCGTCGGCCTGGCCCGGCAGCAGCTCGTCGTGCCCGAAGGCCGACCTGGCGGCCCGTCGTACCTGGTGCAGGGTGTTGCCGTCACTGGACACGCGCGGAGGTGCCCACGAGCGACAGGCGCCATGCGCCCACCCCGGCCGCCCCGTGCGGCCCCGTGCGGCCCCGTGCGGCTCGGTGCGGGTCAGCCCTCCGGGTCGGCCGGAGGCTCGGCGCCCGCGGACTCGTCACGGTCGGCCCACTCGAGCAGGGGCGCGAGGTCGAACACGTGGTCGTCGATGCCGGCGTGCAGGTCTCCGAGCTCGGCGAACCGGTCGGGGACGGTGGCGATCGTGAAGTCGCGAGGATCCGCGTCGTCGACCTCGTCCCAGCGGATCGGGGTGGAGACCCGGGCATCGGGCAGCCCGCGCACCGAGTACGCCGCCGCGATGGTGTGGTCGCGCGCGTTCTGGTTGTAGTCCACGAAGAGGTGGTGCGGGTCGCGGTCCTTGCGCCACCACTGCGTGGTGACGTCGTCGGGGGCCCGGCGCTCGACCTCGCGGGCGAAGGCCAGCGCCGCGCGGCGTACCTCCTTGAAGCCGTGGTCGGGCCGGATCCGCACGTAGACATGCATCCCCTTGCTGCCGCTGGTCTTGGGGAAGCCCACGGCCCCGAGCTCGTCGAGCACCTCGTGCGCGACGTGGGCGACCCGGCGGACCTGGTCGTAGTCGCTGAGCGGACCGGGGTCCAGGTCGATGCGCCACTCGTCGGGCAGCTCGGTCTCCTCGCGCCGGCTGTTCCACGGGTGGAACTCGACCGTCGACATCTGCACCGCCCAGATCACCGCCCCGAGCTCGGTGACGCAGAGCTCGTCGG
The DNA here is from genome assembly GCF_000620705.1 of Nocardioides sp. URHA0020. Classification (GTDB taxonomy): domain Bacteria; phylum Actinomycetota; class Actinomycetes; order Propionibacteriales; family Nocardioidaceae; genus Nocardioides. The sequence goes on along the minus strand of NZ_KK211170.1, from coordinate 382,322 downwards.
CGGTCCGGTCCCAGCGCGGGAAGTGCAGCTGCACGGTCTCGACCCACGGCGGCGCTCCGGAGGGGATCCGCTTCTGGTGCACCTTGTCGCCGGCCAGGCCCTTCGGGAAGCGGTGCAGCATGCACGGCCGCTCGAAGAGGGCGTTCACGATGCCGGGGCCGACGGCGAGGTAGTACTCGACCAGGTCGAGCTTGGTGGCTCCCGACTCCGGGAAGTAGACCCGGTCCGGATTGCTGATCCGCACCACCCGGTCGTCGACCTCGATCTCGACCGCGGGCGGCTTGGTGGGCATGCGCCCAATCTAGGGGGTGGCAGCACCTACGGTTCGGACATGGACTTCGACCAGCCGCCGGTGGTGCGGGTCTCCGTGGATCGGTCGCGCTCCCCGCGGCCCGACGCGTGGCCGATGACGGTCGCGGCCGTGGCCCAGCTGGTCCGCGACGGCCTGGACCTCGACCCGGGCGTGACGTTCCTGGTCGGCGAGAACGGCTCGGGCAAGTCGACGATCGTCGAGGCCGTCGCCGCGGCGTACGGCCTGGGCGTCGAGGGCGGCTCGACCGGGAGCCGGCACGCCACCCGGGCGACGGAGTCAGCCTTGGGGCGGGCCCTCCACCTCCAGCGCGGGATCGGCGCCGCCCGGTGGGGGTTCTTCCTGCGCGCCGAGACGATGCACGGCTTCTACTCCTACCTCGAGGACAACCCGGGCGGCCAGGACCCGGCGTTCCACGAGATGAGCCACGGGGAGTCCTTCCTCGAGGTGCTGCGCACGAGGTTCGACTCCCCCGGCTTCTACTGTCTGGACGAGCCGGAGGCGGCCCTGTCGTCCTCCTCGACCCTCGGGCTGATCTCGGTCCTGCACCGGATCGTCGAGGACGGCGGCCAGGTCCTCTGCGCCACCCACTCGCCCGTGCTCGCGGCGATGCCGGGCGCCACGATCCTCGAGGTGGGCGACTGGGGTCTGCGGCGTACGACGTGGGAGGAGCTCGAGCTCGTCGAGCACTGGCGCGCCTACCTGGACGCCCCGGGCCGCTACCTGCGGCACGTGCTCAGCGACGACTGAGACTCACGCCTTGCGCAGCAGCGCCAGGAACATCGCATCGGTGCCGTGCCGGTGCGGCCACAGCTGGAGCGTCCCGGGCAGCGGACCCGCGGCGTCCGGCACGTCGGGCAGGACCGGACCCAGGTCCTCGAGGGCGACGTCGTCTCGTCGGCCGAGCACGGCGGACACCACCCCGCCCGTCTCGGCCAGCACCGGGGAGCAGGTCGCGTAGAGGACCACGCCGCCGGGGCGGGTCAGGTCGAGCGCGGAGTCGAGCAGCCGCTCCTGGAGCCGCACCAGCTCGACCACGTCCTTCGGCCGTCGCCGCCAGCGCGCCTCCGGGCGCCGGCGCAGCGCACCGAGACCGGTGCAGGGCGCGTCGACGAGGACGCGGTCGAAGGAGCCGGGACGGTACGGCGGTGCCGTGCCGTCCGCGGTGACGATGCCGGTCACGCCGGGCGCTCGACGCAGCGCGCGCCGCACCAGCAGCGAGCGGTGCTGCTGGCGCTCCGAGGCGACCACACCGGCGCCGCGCTGTGCCGCCAGCGCCGCGAGCAGCGCGGCCTTGCCGCCGGGTCCGGCGCACAGGTCGAGCCACCGCGCGTCGGCACCGTCGATCGCCGCCGCCGCGGCCGCGATCGCGACCAGCTGGGAGCCCTCGTCCTGGACGCCCGCGCGACCCTTGACGACGGCCGGCAGCTGGCCGGGATCGCCCCCGGCCAGCACGACGCCGTACGGCGAGAGCACGGTCGGCTCGCCCGGCAGCTCCTCGCGGGTGGCGCGCCCGGGCCGGGCGACGAGGGTGACCTTCGGCGGCTCGTTGTCGGCGGCGAGCAGTGCCTCGAGCTCGTCATCGCGACCGAGCGCGGCGCGCAGCTCCTCGACGACCCAGGCCGGGTGGCTGTACGCCGTGGCGGGGTCGGGAGCGACCTGGGCGATCCATGCGGCCAGGTCCTGGGCCGAGACCTTGCGCAGCACCGCGTTGGCGAAGCCGGCGGCGCCCGAGCTGACGCGGAAGCGCACCAGGTCGACGGTCGTGCTGATCGCGGCGTGCGTCGGCACCCGCATCGCGAGCAGCTGGTGGGTGCCGAGCCGCAGCGCGTCGAGCACCTTGGACTCCACCTTGCTCAGCTGGCGGTCGATGCAGGCGGCGAGGATCGCGTCGTACGTGCCCTGCCAGCGGATCGTGCCGGACGCGAGCTCGGTCGCGAACGCCGCGTCGCGCCCGCTCAGCCCCTCCTCGCGGAGCAGCGCCGGCAGCACGAGGTTGGTGTACGCGCCGTCGACGCGCACCGACTTGAGCACCTCGAAGGCGACCCGGCGCGCCGGGTCGACCGCGCCGCGCTTCTGCTTAGGAGGCATCGAAACCGGCGCCGGCCTCGAGGCGCAGCCCGCGCGCCCAGTCGGCCGCAGCCATCTGCTTCTTGCCGTGGGCCTGCACGTCCCCCAGGCGTACGGCGTGGGTGCCGGTGCCGACGAGCACGTGGGCCTTGCCGACCTCCAGCACGCCCGGGGCGAGCACCTGCTCGGTGAGGGTGACGGGGCCGAGCTTGACCCGCTCGCCGGCGTACGTCGTCCAGGCGCCGGGGGCCGGCGTGCACGCGCGGACCTGGCAGTCGATCGCGATCGCCGGTCGGGTCCAGTCGACGCGCGCGTCGTCGACCTGGATCTTCGGGGCGAAGGACACGCCCTCGGCCTGCTGGGCCCGCTCGTAGAGCGAGCCGTCGGCGATCCCGTCGAGCGTCGCGACGAGCAGGCCGGCGCCACCCTCGGCGAGCCGCTCGAGCAGGTCGCCGGAGGTGTCGTCGGGGCGGATCCGCTCGGTCATCACGCCGAAGGTGGGACCGGCGTCGAGCTCCTTGACGATCCGGAACGTCGTGGCCCCGGTGACCTCGTCGTTGTTCCAGATGGCGTGCTGCACGGGTGCGGCACCGCGCCAGTGCGGCAGCACCGAGAAGTGCAGGTTGACCCAGCCGTGGGGCGGGATGTCGAGGGCCGACTGCGGCAGCAGGGCGCCGTACGCCACCACCGGGCAGCAGTCCGGCCGCAGCGCTCGCAACGCCTCCTGGAACTCCGGCTCACGCGGGTGGACGGGCTTGAGGACGGGCACGCCGAGCTCCTCGGCGCGCAGCGCGACCGGGCTGGGGGTCAGCTTGCGGCCGCGGCCGAAGGGCGCGTCCGGGCGGGTCACGACGCCCACCAGCTCGTGGTCGGACTCGGCGACGGCGTTCAGGGCGGGTACGGCGACCTCGGGGGTGCCGGCGAAGACGAGGCGCATCAGAATCCGAATCCGTGGGTGGCATGCGGGGAGACCTTGATCTGGGGCTGCTCCAGCCCGAACCACTCGGCCTCGCGGATCGCCTTCATCGCCGCCTTGCGGACGTCGCTGTCGAGGCGGTCGACGAAGAGGATCCCGTCGAGGTGGTCGGTCTCGTGCTGGATCGCGCGGGCCAGGAGCTCGGAGCCCTCGACGACCAGCGGCTCGCCGTACATGTCGAAGCCGTGGGCGATCACGGAGAGGGCGCGGGTGCAGTCGAAGCTGAGGTCCGGGATGGACAGGCAGCCCTCGGAGCCGTGCTGGGTCTCGGCGGAGAGCTCGAGCCGGGGGTTGACCAGGTGGCCGAGCTCCCCGTCGACGCGCCAGGTGAAGACCCGCAGGCCGACGCCGATCTGCGGGGCCGCGAGCCCGGCCCCGGGAGCGTCCAGCATCGTGTCGGTGAGGTCCTCGACCAGGCGACGCAGCTCCTTGTCGAAGTCGACCACCTCGGTGGCGGGCTTGCGGAGCACGGGGTCGCCGAAGAGACGGATGGGCTGGATGGGCACGCAGGGAGTCTAGTGAGCGCCCTCGGGTCACAGCGTCGGCGGATCGACCTGGATGCGTACGGCGTCCAGCTTGCGGGCCGAGCGCAGCCGCTGGAGCTCACCGAGGGAGCGCGAGAGGTCGGGCCCCGCGACCCGCGGGACCCGCACCACCACACGGCTCTCCCCCTCGCCCACCTCGACCGGGCCGAGCAGCTCCGCGGACGACGGCGCGTCCAGCAGGGTGATCGCGTCGTCCACGGCACCGGGGGCGCCGGTGATCGTGGCGAGCCGGCTGGCCGGTGGCAGGTGCGCGGCCAGGCGCTCGTCGGTCTCGCGCTCGGCGTTGCCGGCCGGGTCCCAGCGCACCAGCGCCTGCAGGGTCGGGTGCGCGGGGTCACCGACCGCGACGACTCGTCCTCCGGGCCGGACCAGTGCGGCGGCATCGGCCCAGCGGCGCAGCGCCTCCTCGCCGGCACGCAGGTCGATCCGGGAGAGCAGCAACCACGTGTCCAGCAGCACGACGGCGGCGTACCCGCCCTCGGCCACGGGCTCGGCGCCCGGGGTGGCGACCACGACCTGCTGCGCGCCGGAGACCGTCGCCAGCACCGTGTCGCCGGAGCTGGTGCGCACCCGGGTGTTGGGCAGCGCGCGGCCCAGCTCCTCGGCGGTCCGGGCGTCTCCCAGCACGGGCGCCCGCAGTCCCCGGTGGCCGCACTCGGCGCACGCCCACGCCTCGTCGACGGTGCCGCACCAGCGACAGATGGGCGGGCTCGCCGGGCCGGGCAGCGCCAGCGGTCCCTGGCAGACCTGGCACCGGGCCGGCGTACGGCAGCGCTCGCAGGCCAGCACGTTGACGTAGCCCAGCCGCGGCGTCTGCACCAGCACCGGACCGGTCTCCAACGCGTCGCGCACGGCCAGGTGGACCTCGCGCGGGATCCGCGCCCCACCCCGCGCGCGGTCGGTCTCCGCGCCGGCGATCTGGACCGTCACCCGCCGGCGTACCTCCGCCCGGTCCGCGACGATCTCCTGGGCCCACCCGGTGCGGAGCAGGTACGCCGCCTCGACCGTGCGCACGAACCCGCCGATCAGCGCGCCCGCGCCCTCCCTCTCGGCGCGCAGGAGCAGCGTCTCGCGGGTGTGCGGGTACGGCGCGCGCGGCTCGGCGTGCAGGTCGTCGCCGTCGTCCCAGATGACGACCAGCCCGAGGTCGCGCACCGGCGCGAAGCTCGCGGCGCGGGTGCCGACCACGACCCGGCGCGCGCCCCGGCTGATCGCGAGGAAGTCGCGGTAGCGCTGCGCCGGGCCGGCGTCAGCCGTCAGCGTGACGTGGTGCCCGGCGCCCAGCGTCGCCAGCAGGGCCCGGTCGACCCGGGCCACGTCCTTGCCGTCCGGCACGCAGACGACCACCCCTCGACCGGAGGCCAGGGTGGCCGCGGCGGCGTGCGCGACCAGGGTCGGCCAGTCCGTCGCCGGCGCCGCCGACCAGACCGCGCGCGGGCTGCCGCCGGCCGCGAGGTGGCGCAGGAAAGCCGGCCCGGGCTGGTGCTCCGCCCAGGAGGCCTCCCCCGCCGCGGCGTCGTGGTCCCACGGCGCGGCCGACGGCGACAGCTCCTTCTCGACGGTCGCGTGCCGGGGAGGTACGGCGAGCCGCAGCACGTCGGAGCGGGTCCCGGCGTACCTCTCGGCCAGCTCGGCCGCGAGCTCCGCGATGTGGGGGCGCAGCACCGGCTCGGGGCTGACGACCCGGCGCAGCGGCGCGAGCCGGCCCTGGTGGTCGCTCTCGGCGGCCCGCGCCAGCACGAACCCGTCGACGTCCTGGCCGGCGAAGCGCACCTTGACCCGGGCACCGGGCACGGCCGTCTCGGCCATCGCCACCGGGACCGCGTAGTCGAAGGTGCGGTCGAGGTGCGCGAGCGGGACGTCGACCAGGACCCGGGCGACCGGGTCGACGGCCGCCGGCTCGGCCTCCGCGACCTTGCGGGCGCGGGTGGCCCGAGCCTTCGCCTGCGATGCCTTGACCGTCGCCCGCACCATGCCCGGGAGCAGCTCGGGGTCGTCGGGTGCGGGCATGGGCGCAGTTCTACCAGCGCCCACGGACGCGCCCGTCGCTAGCGGCGCTTCCGGGGCTTCGCCTTGACCTTGGCGGTGGCCTTCGAGGTCGCCGAGGCCGACCGGTAGCCCGACCTGGTGCCGGTCACCCGGACCGAGATGCGCTGGCCCCGGTCCGCCTTCTTGAGGGTGTAGGTGCGAGCCCTGGCCCCCGCGATCGTCCTGCCGCTGCGGAGCCAGGCGTAGCTCAGCCGGACCCCCGCGGGCCTCCAGGCGCCGGGCTTAGCCGTGAGCCTCCTGCCCACCGTCGCGACCCCGGTGACCTTCGGCACGGCCGCCCGCACCGACGGCCGGTCGCAGGTGTAGACGGTGATGTCGTCGACGAACCACCCGACGTACGGCGTGACGCTGTTGGTGTTCATCGTGAACTGGGGCTTGACCGACGTCCCGGCGAACGAGGTCAGGTCGAGGCGGCTCGCGAGGTAGCCGCGGCTGTCCCCACCGAAGCCCAGCCGGCCGTTGGCCGGGTTGCCGCCACCGTTGATGGTCTGGGCCGGGCCGTTGACCCAGGGCAGCGCCGCCACGTCGACCGGTCCCGCGCCGTCAGCGGTGTTGTCGACCTCGACGGTGCCGCCTTCGTAGATGCCGGGCCCGTACTCGAGCAGGCGCCAGTGCTGGAAGAAGAGGTACGACGGCTGGCCGGCCGGCAGCCGGATGCCGCTCGCCGTCACCAGCGAGCTGGCCCCGGCCGTGCCCGGGGCGGCAGACGCCCAGGCGTCCGGGCCGCTGTGCGCCACCTGCCCCCACCCGGGGACGCCGTCGCGCGACCAGGTCGGTCCGGCGACGAACTTCGACGCCGGCCTGCCGGTCTCACTGCTGAAGAGCGTGCGCTTCACCCGGCCGGTCGGGCACGTGGAGCGAGCATCCGCCGGCTGCGGATTGTTGGTCGGCGTGAGGCGCAGCTGCGTGGCCAAGGTGCCTCGGTGCACGTCGGCACAGTCCGCGGCCGTGAAGCCGGCGGCCCCACCGGCGAGGAGGGCCTGGCAGCTCTGGTCCAGCACCGCCGCCTCGTCGGCGTAGTCGCTGCCGGACGTCAGGGTCTGGTCGACGAGGATCCAGAGCTTGGCGGACTTGGTCAGGTCGTCGTCGCCGGCGTCGATGCCGGTGATCGTCTGGCCGTTGAACGTCCCACCCTGGGAGATGAGGTAGAAGGTCTTGTTGCCGACTCCGGAGTTCTGGTGGACGCCGTCCTGGTCCGGGTAGCTCCCGGTCTCGGGCGCCTTGTAGAAGCTGCTCGACATGGCGTCCGGATCGCTGAACAGCGTCGGGTCCTCCGCGTTGCGCAGCCCGTTCGGGGCGAGGCCGGGGACGTCCTCGCCGAGCGCCCAGCTGGTGGCGGAGTCGCCCGCGGAGGGGTGTCGGTGGTCGATGATCTCGCCGATGATGTCGGAGATCGACTCGTTCATCGCCCCGGACTGGCCCCAGTAGAAGAGCCCGGAGTTGCGCTCGGTGAAGCCGTGGGTCATCTCGTGCCCGACGACGTCGTCGGCGCCGGCGTACCCCTGGCCGTAGAACATCTGCGAGCCGTTCCAGAACGCGTTCGCGTACGGGCAGGTGGTGCCGCTGTAGCACCAGTTCACCGTCGAGGCCAGCTTCTTGACCCCGCCGACGGTGATGCCGAGCAGCGAGGTCAGGTTGATCCCCGCCACCTGCTGGTAGACGTCCGAGGTGACCCCGCTCAGGTCGTACGCCGTGTTGACGTCGGCGACCCCGCTGGCACCGCCGCCCTCGACGCGGGCGAAGCCCGAGGTGCACGCAATGTCGCCGGCGCGCTGCACGTTGTTGTTGTCGCACACGACCCGGCCGGCGTGCGCGATCTCGTCGGTGTCCATCAGGACCGCACCGGTGCGGTCGTCGACGAGGATCTGACGGCGCTGGTCGGCGCCGCGGGAGACGTGGACCCGCCACACGGTCCGGTCCGGCAGGTCGGCGTCGCCGCCGATGAGGCCGGCATCGAGCAGCCAGCGGCCGTCGCTCACGACCGTGGCTCCGGCAGCGGCGCCGGTGCGCTCCGTGAACGCGGCCCGGGCCCGGCCGACGGCCGCAGCCTCGGTGACCGTCGAGTCCCCGACCGTGGTCGCATCCGTCGTCCGGGCCAGCACCGACGAGAGCTCGCGGTCGGCGTCCAGGCTGACGACGACCTGGCCGCCGAGCACCGGGACGCCGTCGACGGCCTGCTGGTACCTCGCCACGTCACCGGTCTCGGTCGCGTCGACCGCCGTGCGGGTGAGGTCGGCCGGACCGCCGGCGCGAGCGAAGGCGGCGCCGTACCGGGCCAGGGCCCGGTCGGCGGCCGCACCCGGCGACAGGGACGACGTCACCGCCGGGCTGTCCGCGTCGCTGGCTGCCGGCACGGCCGCGAACTCGACGGCACCCGAGGCGTCGCGGCGGAGCGTCACCGCTCCGTCGACATCCGCGTCCAACCGGGCCAGCGCGCGGTCCGCAGCATCGTCGGGGGCATCGCCGGGGGCAGCCGCCCGGGCGGTGGTCACCGGCGTACCGACGAGCAGGAGCGCTCCCGACAGCGCCACGACGGCAAGGCTTCTCGATCTGGTCACGGCACAGTCCTTCGTGAACAAAGGTGACCGAGCGGGTCGACCACCCTTCGAAGGCTAGGCACATGAAAGTGACCCCGACATCCCCCGTCCGGGGCATGTCGGGGTCACGAGGTGAGCGTCGTGGGCAGGCGCCTCAGAGGCCGGCGGCAGCCTTCAGCGCGTCGGCGCGGTCGGTGCGCTCCCAGGTGAACTCGGGCAGCTCGCGGCCGAAGTGGCCGTACGCCGCGGTCTTGGCGTAGATCGGACGCAGCAGGTCGAGGTCGCGGATGATCGCGGCCGGGCGCAGGTCGAAGACCTCGAGCACCGCCTCTTGGATCCGCTCGTCCGAGACGACGCCGGTGCCGAAGGTCTCGATGAAGACGCCGACCGGCTGGGCCTTGCCGATGGCGTAGGCGACCTGCGCCTCGCAGCGCCGGGCGAGGCCCGCGGCGACGACGTTCTTGGCCACCCAGCGCATGGCGTACGCCGCGGAGCGGTCCACCTTCGACGGGTCCTTGCCGGAGAAGGCGCCGCCACCGTGGCGGGCCATGCCGCCGTACGTGTCGACGATGATCTTGCGACCGGTCAGGCCGGCGTCGCCCATGGGGCCGCCGACGACGAAGCGGCCGGTCGGGTTGACCAGCAGGCGGTAGCCCTCGGACGGGATCTTGAACGCGTCGAGCACCGGGTCGATGACGTGCTTCTTGATGTCGGTCTCGAGGGCGTCGAGCTCGGTCTCCTCGGAGTGCTGCGTCGACAGCACGACCGTGTCCACGCGCACCGGGCGGTTGTCGGCGTCGTACTCGATGGTGACCTGGGTCTTGCCGTCGGGTCGCAGGTAGGGCAGCGTGCCGTCCTTGCGGACCGCGGTCAGCTGCTCGGCGAGCCGCTGCGCGATCACGATCGGCAGCGGCATCAGCACGTCGGTGTCGTCGCAGGCGTAGCCGAACATCAGGCCCTGGTCGCCCGCGCCCTGCTTGTCCATCGCGTCCACGGAGCCGGTGCGGCTCTCGTGGCCGGTGTCGACGCCCTGGGCGATGTCGCCGGACTGGCCGCCGATCGCGACCATGACGCCGCACGAGGCGCCGTCGAAGCCCTTGATGGAGGAGTCGTAGCCGATCTCGAGGATCCGCTCGCGCACCTTCTGCTTGATGTCGACGTAGCCGGTCGTGGTGACCTCACCGGCCACGACCACGAGACCGGTGGTCAGCAGCGTCTCGACTGCGACCCGGCTGTGGGGATCCTGCTCGAGCATCGCGTCGAGGACGGCGTCGCTGATCTGGTCCGCGATCTTGTCCGGGTGACCCTCGGTCACCGATTCCGACGTGAAGAGACGTCCGGTCACTGCTGCTCCTTGATGCGCGTGGGTGGTGCGAGACACCCTAACGGGGGTCCCGAATGCTGGTACGGCGGTCTCAGACTGTCAGTCGAGACGGCGGCGTACCTGGTCCCAGATGACGTGGGCGAGGGCGGCCTTGGAGCCGCGCGGCACGTCGAACGAGGCGCCGTCGGCGGCCAGGATGACGGCCTCGTTCTCGGGGCTGCCGAAGACCGCTCCCCCGCTGACGTCGTTGACGACCAGCAGGTCGCACCCCTTGCGTGCGAGCTTGGCGCGGGCCAGCTCGAGGACCGACCCGCTGTCGTCTCCGGTCTCGGCCGCGAAGCCCACCACGATCTGGCCGCTGCGGGCGCGGTCGGTGGAGATCTCGTGCAGGATGTCGGGGTTCTGCTGGAGCTCGATGGCGGCCGCCGATCCGTCGGCCGCCTTCTTGATCTTGGCGGCACTGACCTCCGTGGGGCGGAAGTCCGCCGGAGCCGCCGCCATCACGACGACGTCCGCGGCTGCTGCCGCGCTGACGACCTCCTGCCGCAACTGGGCGGTGGTCTCGACGCGCACGACCTTGACGCCCGCCGGGTCCGGGAGCGACACGTTGGCCGCGACCAGGGTCACCTCGGCACCGCGCGCGGCGGCCGCCCGCGCGAGCGCGTAGCCCTGGAGGCCCGAGGACCGGTTGCCGAGGAACCGGACGGGGTCGAGGTACTCGCGGGTGCCACCCGCCGAGACGACCACGGAGCGACCGTGGAGGTCGGTGAGGTGGGTCGTCGCGGCCGTCGAGGCCCGGGTGAGCACCTCCTGGCAGGTCGCGAAGATCTCCTCCGGCTCGGGCAGCCGACCCTTGCCGGTGTCCTTGCCGGTGAGCCGGCCCTCGGCCGGCTCGATCACCAGCACGCCGCGGGCGCGCAGCGTGGCGACGTTGGCCTGCGTGGCGGGGTGCTCCCACATCTCGGTGTGCATCGCCGGGGCGAAGACCACCGGACAGCGCGCCGTGAGCAGCGTGGTGGTGAGCAGGTCGTCGGCGAGGCCGTGCGCGGCCTTCGCCAGCAGGTCCGCCGTGGCGGGGGCGACCACGACCAGGTCGGCCTGCTGGCCGATCCGCACGTGGGGCACCTCGTGGACGGCCGACCAGACGTCGGTGGCCACCGGCTTGCCGGACAGCGCTGCCCAGGTCGGGGCGCCGACGAACTCGAGCGCGGCGGCGGTGGGTACGACGGTCACGTCGTGCCCGGACTCGGTGAGGCGTCGCAGCAGCTCGCAGGCCTTGTAGGCAGCGATCCCGCCGGACACCCCGAGAACGACACGTGGCCGCCTCCCGGGGGAAACGGCCACGTCGTGGGTCTCGGTCATCGACCGGTCAGGTCACTTGCCCGCGGCGAAGCCGGCCTCGGCGGCGGCCTGAGCGGCTGCCTCCTCGGCGGCGAGCTCGGCGGGGTCGATGTCCTCACAGACCAGCAGGTCGTCGTTGATCTCGCGGAGCGCGATCGAGAGGGGCTTCTCCTGCACGTGCGTGTCGACGAGCGGGCCGACGTACTCGAGGAGACCCTCCCCGAGCTGGGAGTAGTAGGCGTTGATCTGCCGAGCGCGCTTGGCGCTGAAGAGGACCAGCTTGTACTTGCTGTCGGTCTTGGTGAGCAGGTCGTCGATCGAGGGGTTGGTGACACCCTCACCGGCGATTTTCGGGGCAGACACGCAGAAGCCTCACAGAGTTGTTGGGGATTGCAGCATCAAGGCTACCAAGTCCTCGGCTGCAGCGTGAACTTCGTGGTTCACGATGGCCACGTCGAACTCCGCCTCGGCGGCCAGCTCCTCGCGCGCCGTGACCAGCCGGCGCTCGCGTTCCTCCTCCGTCTCGGTCCCCCGACCGACCAGTCGGCGGACCAGCTCGTCCCACGACGGCGGCTTGAGGAAGACGAACAGCGCCTCGGCCATCGTCTCCCGGACCTGCCGGGCGCCCTGGAGGTCGATCTCCAGCAGCGCCGAGCGGCCCTCGGCGAGCACCTGCTCGACCGGCTGGCGCGGCGTGCCGTAGCGCGCGGCCTTGTGCACGACCGCCCACTCCAGGAGGTCGCCCCGCTCGATCATGGCGTCGAACTGGTCGTCGTCCACGAACCAGTAGTGCACGCCGTCCTGCTCGCCGGGCCGCGGCGCCCGCGTGGTGGCGGAGACGGAGATCCAGACCTCGGGGTGGCTCCGGCGTACGTCGGCGGCGACGCTGCCCTTGCCCACGGCCGTCGGTCCGGCCAGGACGACGAGCCGCGATCGCCGCGTCTCGGGAGGTGCGGCAGCCGCGTCAGTCACGCGCGGCGAACTCCTTCTCGAGCGCGGCCACCTGCTTGGTGCCGAGACCCCGGACGCGACGGCTCTCGGCGATGCCGAGACGCTCCATCAGCTGCCGCGCGCGGACCTTGCCCAGACCGGGCATCGACTGCAGGAGGTCGACGACCCGCATCTTGCCGATGACCTCGTTGCGCTGGCCCTCCTCGAGCACGTCGGCGATCGAGGCGCCGGAGTTCTTCAGTCGGTTCTTGACCTCGGCCCGCTCTCTCCGGGAGGCGGCGGCCTTGTCGAGGGCCGCCTGACGCTGTTCAGGGGTGAGCGGGGGCAGAGCCACGAGCGCGGGTCCTTCGGGGTGGGAGGCGTGGAGCGGGGACGCAAGTGGTCAATCTAGTCAGAAGCGCGGACCGGCAGCAATCGACGTCCACGGCCGTGACCTGCGTGCCGGTCGGGGTCACCCGCGCTCCGACGGGCGGTGGGAGGTCCACGGTTCCCGGCCGGCATTTCGGTGGAGGACCCACCGCTGGCGCGGGGGCCGCCGGGTGGCGGTGGGCAATCCACGGAAGTGGGACGTCGAATCGGTGGAGGACCCACCGCCCACGCGCGGGCCGCCGGGTGGCGGTGGGCAATCCACGGAAGTGGGAGGGCGAATCGGTGGAGGACCCACCGCCCACGCGCGGGCCGCCAGATGGCGGTGGGCAATCCACCGAAGTGGGAGGGCGGATCGGTGGAGGAGCCACCGCCCACGCGCGGGTCCGGGAGGCGGCCCGCACCCGGCTAGAGCGACAGCGGGGTGTGGCAGACGTCTCGGGCCTCCTGGTCGAGGTCCTTGATCGCCCGGAGCGTCTCGGCGCCCCCCACCCGTGCGGCTGCGTCGTCGATGGCCTGCTTCTCCGTTGCGGTGAGGTCCGCGGGCGGGTGGTCCCGGTCGTACGACGAGGCGTCGACGTCAGCGTCATCGAGGGCCTTGCGGAGCGCCTCGACGCTGCTGGTCACCTGCTGCCACTCGTCGGCGACATCCTCCGGCGCCTGCTCGGCCAGGTCCTGGAAGATGTCGAGCGCCGTGAGCATCGCGTCCGGCCGGCCGCTGGAGACGATCTCGCTGAGGTCCTGCTGGTGGTCCTTCACCGCGTCGCAGTAGCCGTCCTGGTCCGACCCGCACGCGACCAGCAGCGGGAGCACCAGGGCCAGCACCACGACTCGCCTCACGCGCGCAGCTCGTCGTTCGTCCGGCGTACGGCGTCCCGCATCGCGGCCACGTCCGGCCCGAGCCGCAGCACCTCGCGCGAGGAACTGGCGAGCACCGCACCGGTGCCGCCGAAGATCCGGCGCAGGTCGGCGGTCGTGCCGCCCTGGGCGCCGTACCCCGGCGCGAGGATCGGACCGTTGATCGCGAAGTCCTCCGGGGAGTCCGCGATCGTCGCGCCGATGACGGCGCCGAAGGATCCCAGGGGCGACGCGTCGGCGTTGAGGCGACGCAGTTGGTCGAGCATCAGGCCGGCGACCGTGCCGCCGCCCTCCACGGTCGCGTGCTGGACCTCGGGGCCCTCCTTGTTGGAGGTGAGCGCGAGCACGAAGACCCCCGCCTCGTGGCGACGGGCCGTGTCGAAGATCGGGTCGAGCGACCCGAAGCCGAGGAAGGGGCTGACCGTGATCGCGTCGGAGGCCAGCGGCGAGGTTGGGTCGAGGTAGGCGTCGGCGTACGCCTGGCTGGTCGAGCCGATGTCGCCGCGCTTGACGTCCAGCAGCACGAGGGCACCGGCGGCGCGGGAGTCCGCGATCACCCGCTCGAGCACCGCGATCCCCCGGCTGCCGAAGCGCTCGTAGAACGCCGACTGCGGCTTCACGACCGAGACGTACGGCGCCACCGCCTCCACGGCCGTCAGCGCGAACCGCTCCAGCCCCGCGACGTCGTCGTCGAGGCCCCAGTCGGCGAGCAGGGCGGCGTGCGGGTCGATGCCGACGCAGAACGAGCCGCGGTCGTCGATCGCCGCGTGCAGGCGGGCTCCGAAAGTCATACCTGACAGTTCCTCTCTTCGGCCCCGCGAGGGGCGTTGCTGAACCTACGATGCCGCGGGTGGAACGCCAGTCCTTTCGTGATCGTGTCGACACCCGCATCGCCACCCAGCTCGACCGCAGGCTGGTCGACCGGCTGGTCGACGGCGGCGGCAGGTCGCGACGCATGGCGCGGGCGGGCTCGTTCGTGATGGCCACGGCGGTGCACGTGGCGACCTTCGCCCTGGTGGCGCTCGGGGTGGGACTGGTGCTGCTCGGCGACAACTGGGTGCAGCGCGCGCTGGGCATCGTGGTCCTGCTGCCGCCCGGCGTCCTCCTGCTCCCCCGCCGGTCCGAGGACGCCGTCGAGCTGGTCGTCGACCCGCAGGCGGCCCCACGCCTCACCGCGCTGCTGGCCGAGCTCGCGGCGGCGCTGCGCACGGAGCCGCCGACGTACGTCGCGATCTGCGGCGACATCAACGCGTACGCCGAGCGCCGCGGGCTGCGCCAGCGCCGCCTGGTCGTCGGCGCACCGCTGTGGGCGGCGCTGAGCCACCAGGGACGGATCGCCCTGCTGGGCCACGAGCTCGGGCACTTCTCGAACCGCGACGTCGTGCACGGCCGCTACGTGTGGTGGGCGATCCGGACCCTCGCCCGCTGGATCGAGCTGGTCACCCCCGACGGCCTGGTCAGTACCGAGGGGAGGACCCCCGTCTTCGCGACCATCGTCACGGCGCCGGTCCGGCTGCCGCTCGTCGGCTACCTGGAGCTCGTGTGGAAGGTGAACGCAGCCGCCTCGCGGCACGACGAGCTGCGGGCCGACGCCGCCTCCTCCGCCCTGGCCGGCACGCCGGGGGCGCTGGAGTCCTTGGAGACGATCCTCCTGGCGGACGTCATCGACGTCGCCGCCAACCGGGCCGCGGTCGATCCGCAGCGTCCCGACCTGGCGGTCGAGATCAGGAGCCGGATCGCCGGCGTGAGCGAGACCGCCCGACGCGCCATTCCCCACGGCAACGACACGAGCAGCGTCGACCGGACGCATCCCTCGACCGCCGACCGGCTGCGGCTCCAGGAGTCCCTCCCTGCGGTCTCCCCCCTGGTGCACCTCGACGACGCGGAGTGGTCCGCCATCGATGCCGAGCTGCGCCCGATGATGGACGCGGCGTTGAAGCGGATGGCCGACGACTACCGCTTCACCCGGTGAGCCGGCCCGACTGATCACCCCGAGACGCCTCGGACGATCCGGCGCGGCCACAGCGGGCCCTCGTAGATGAACGCCGTGTAGCCCTGCAGCAGGGTGGCGCCGGCGTCGAGCCGGGCCCGGGCGTCCTCGACGGTGGTGATGCCACCGACGCCGATCAGGGTCAGGTCCGGGCCGACGCGACCGCGCAGGAGTCGCAGCACCTCGAGGGAGCGCTCGGTGAGCGGGCGCCCGGAGAGGCCGCCGGCACCGACCGCCTCGACCTGTGCGTCGGGAGTGCGCAGACCCGCCCGCGAGATGGTCGTGTTGGTCGCGATGATCCCGTCGAGACCGATCGCGAGCGCCATGTCGGCCACGCCGAGCACGTCGTCGTCGGCGAGGTCGGGCGCGATCTTCACCAGCAGCGGCACCCGGCGCCCGGTCGACGCGGCGTCCGCCGTGCGCCGCACGTGCTCGAGCAGCGGCTGCAGCTTCTCAACCGCCTGGAGGTTGCGCAGGCCGGGGGTGTTGGGCGAGCTGACGTTGACGACGAGGTAGTCGGCGTACGGCGTGAGCAGGCGGGCGCTCTTCTCGTAGTCCGCCTCGACCGCGGCCTGGTCGTCGTCGGGGACGACCTTGGTCTTGCCGATGTTGACCCCGAGGACCGGGCCCGGCCGGCGCCCCCGCGCCTCGAGCCGGGCTGCCACGACCTCGGCGCCGTCGTTGTTGAAGCCCATCCGGTTGACGACGGCGCGGTCCCCGGGCAGCCGGAAGAGCCGCGGCGTCGGGTTGCCGGGCTGGCCCTCCCCGGTCACCGTGCCGATCTCCACGTGCCCGAAGCCGAGTGCGCCCAGGGCGTCGATCCCGACGGCGTTCTTGTCGAACCCGGCGGCGAGGCCCAGGACGTTGGGGAAGGTGAGCCCCAGGGCCGACACCGGCGCCCCCGGCGCACGACGCAGGCCGGTCACCGGCCGGGCCGCCCGGATCGCCCGGAAGCCGGCGTGGTGCGCCTTCTCCGGGTCGGACCGGGTCAGGACGTGGTCGAAGAGCGCCCGGTACATCAGCGGCGGGCCCAGTCCTGCAGCGAGCGCACGCCGATCTCCCCGCGCTCCAGCGCCTCGATGCCCTGCACCGCGGCGCCGAGCCCCTGGACGGTCGTGATGCACGGGATGTTGGCCATGATCGCCGCGGTGCGGATCTCGTAGCCGTCGAGCCGCGCGGACGAGCCGCTCGCCGAGCCGTTGGGCGTGTTGATGACGAGCTGGATGTCACCGTCGAGGATCAGCTGGACGGTGGTCTTCTCGCCGTTGGGTCCCTCGCCCTCGTAGTGCTTGCGCACCACCGTCGCCTGCACGCCGTTGCGGCGCAGCACCTCCGCGGTGCCCTGGGTGGCGAGGATCTCGAAGCCGTGGTCGGCGAGCACCTTGATCGGGAAGATCATGTGCCGCTTGTCGCGGTTGGCCATGCTCACGAAGACCTTGCCGCTGGTGGGCAGCGGGCCGAACGCACCGGCCTGGGCCTTGGCGAAGGCCGAGCCGAAGTCGGCGTCGAAGCCCATGACCTCACCGGTCGACTTCATCTCCGGCCCGAGCACGGTGTCGACCTGCTTGCCGTCGGGGCTGCGGAACCGGTTGAAGGGCATCACGGCCTCCTTCACCGCGATCGGCTGGTCGGCGGGCAGCGTGCCGCCGTCACCGGTCATCGGGAGCACGCCCGCGGCCCGCAGCTCGGCGATCGACTCCCCCAGCATCACCCGCGCCGCCGCCTTGGCGAGCGGCGTGGCCGTCGCCTTGGACACGAACGGCACGGTCCGGCTGGCCCGCGGGTTGGCCTCCAGGACGTAGAGCACGTCGGAGCCCAGCGCGAACTGGATGTTGAGCAGCCCGTGCACGCCGACGCCGCGGGCGATCGCCTCGGTCGCGGTCCGGATCCGGTCGATCTCGGCCTTGCCCAGCGTGATCGGGGGCAGCGCGCACGACGAGTCGCCGGAGTGGATGCCGGCCTCCTCGATGTGCTCCATGACGCCGCCGAGGAAGAGCTCCTCGCCGTCGTAGAGCGCGTCCACGTCGATCTCGACCGCGTCGTCGATGAACCGGTCGACGAGCACCGGGTGCGCCGGGCCGATCTCGGTGGAGCGCCCGATGTAGCCCTCCAGGGCGGCGTCGTCGTAGACGATCTCCATGCCGCGCCCACCCAGGACGTACGACGGCCGCACCATCACGGGGTAGCCGATCTCGGCCGCGATCCGGTGGGCGTCGGGGAAGCTGGTCGCCATGCCGTACTTCGGGGCCGGCAGCACGGCGTCGGCGAGCACCCGCCCGAAGGCACCGCGCTCCTCGGCCAGGTGGATCGCCTCGGGCGACGTG
The DNA here is from genome assembly GCF_000620705.1 of Nocardioides sp. URHA0020. Taxonomy (GTDB): domain Bacteria; phylum Actinomycetota; class Actinomycetes; order Propionibacteriales; family Nocardioidaceae; genus Nocardioides. The sequence goes on along the minus strand of NZ_KK211170.1, from coordinate 364,681 downwards.
CCCAGGATCGTGACGCCGTTGTCCTTGAGCCCCTGCGCGAGACCCAGCGGGGTCTGGCCGCCGAGCTGGCAGATCACGCCCAGGACCGGACCGGCCTGCTCCTCCGCGTGCACGACCTCGAGGACGTCCTCGAGCGTGAGCGGCTCGAAGTAGAGCCGGTCGGAGGTGTCGTAGTCCGTCGAGACCGTCTCCGGGTTGCAGTTGACCATGATGGTCTCGTAGCCGGCCTCGGAGAGCGTCAGCGCGGCGTGGACGCACGAGTAGTCGAACTCGATGCCCTGGCCGATCCGGTTGGGACCCGACCCGAGAATGATCACGGCCGGCCTCTCCCGCGGGGCGACCTCGGACTCCTCGTCGTACGACGAGTAGTGGTACGGCGTCGCCGCGGCGAACTCGGCCGCGCAGGTGTCGACGGTCTTGTAGACCGGGCGGATGCCCAGTGCGTGCCGCACCCCGCGCACGACGTCGGCGCTCATGCCGCGGATCTTGCCGATCTGCACGTCGGAGAAGCCGTGGCGCTTGGCCTTGCGCAGCAGCTCGGGCGTGAGCTCCGGGGCGGCGGTGACCTCCTCCGCGATCTCGTTGATCAGCAGCAGCTGGTCGACGTACCAGGGGTCGATCTTGGTGTGGTCGAAGACCTCGTCGGCCGTGGCACCGGCCCGCAGCGCGTCCATGACCTTCTTGAGGCGCCCGTCGTGCGGCACCTCGATCTCGGCCAGCAGCGCGTCCTTGTCGAGCTCGACCCACTCCTGGTGCCAGTCGAAGGCGGCGTCCTTGGACTCCAGGGAGCGCAGCGCCTTCTGCAGCGCCTCGGTGAAGTTGCGCCCGATCGCCATCGCCTCGCCGACCGACTTCATGTGGGTCGTCAGCCGCGGGTCGGCGCCGGGGAACTTCTCGAAGGCGAACCGCGGGACCTTCACGACGACGTAGTCGAGCGTCGGCTCGAACGCGGCCGGGGTGCTCGACCCGTCGGAGCGCATGGTGATGTCGTTCGGGATCTCGTCGAGCGTGTAGCCGATCGCCACCTTGGCCGCGATCTTCGCGATGGGGAAGCCGGTCGCCTTGGAGGCGAGCGCGGAGGAGCGCGACACCCGGGGGTTCATCTCGATCACGATGACGCGACCGTCGGCGGGGTTGACGGCGTACTGGATGTTGCAGCCGCCGGTGTCGACGCCGACCTCACGGATGATCCCGATGGCCAGGTCGCGCAGGTGCTGGTACTCCCGGTCGGTCAGCGTCATCGCCGGCGCCACCGTGATCGAGTCACCGGTGTGCACGCCCATCGGGTCGAGGTTCTCGATCGAGCAGATGATGACGACGTTGTCGGCCTTGTCGCGCATCACCTCCAGCTCGTACTCCTTCCACCCGATGATCGACTCTTCGATGAGGACCTCGGTCGTGGGGCTGGCCGAGAGCCCGGCGCCGGCGATGCGCGCGAGGTCGTCCTCGCTGTAGGCGATGCCGGAGCCGGTGCCGCCCATGGTGAAGGACGGGCGCACCACGACCGGGTAGCCCAGCTCGGCGACGGCCTTCTCGCAGTCGTCGAGGGTGTGGCACACGAAGCTGCGGGCGACCTCGCCGCCGACCTTGTCGACGATCGCGTTGAAGAGCTGACGGTTCTCACCGCGGTGGATGGCGTCGAAGCTGGCGCCGATCATCTCCACGCCGTACTTCTCCAGCACGCCGTTCTCGTGCAGCGCGATGGCCGCGTTGAGGGCGGTCTGGCCGCCGAGCGTCGGCAGCAGCGCGTCGGGACGCTCCTTGGCGATCACCTTCTCGACGAAGTCGGGCGTGATCGGCTCGATGTACGTCGCGTCGGCGAACTCCGGGTCGGTCATGATCGTGGCCGGGTTGGAGTTGACCAGGATGACCCGGATGCCCTCGGCCTTGAGCACCCGGCAGGCCTGGGTGCCGGAGTAGTCGAACTCGCAGGCCTGGCCGATGATGATCGGCCCGGAGCCGATCACCATGACCGACTTGATGTCCTCGCGCTTCGGCATCAGACGGTGCCCTCCATGAGCTGAACGAACCGGTCGAAGAGGTACGCCGCGTCGTGCGGGCCGGCGGCGGCCTCGGGGTGGTACTGGACGGAGAAGCCCTTCAGCCGGCCCGGCTCGCTGGCCGAGCCGGTCGGGGCCCGCAGCTCGAGGCCCTCCACGACGTCGTCGTTGAGGCAGACGTGGCTGACGCTGGCCTCGCCGTACGGCGTGCTCGTGGTGCCCTCGAGCGGGGCGTCGACCGCGAAGCCGTGGTTGTGCGCGGTCACCTCGACCTTGCCGGTGGTGCGGTCCATGACCGGCTGGTTGATGCCGCGGTGGCCGTACTTCAGCTTGAACGTGCCGAAGCCGAGCGCGCGGCCGAAGAGCTGGTTGCCGAAGCAGATGCCGAAGTACGGCAGCTCGTCGGCGAGCGCGCCCTGGAGCACCTCGATCTGGTGCGTGGTCGCGGCCGGGTCGCCGGGTCCGTTGGAGTAGAACAGCCCGTCGGGGCCGACCGCCCTGATGTCGTCGATCGTCGCGGTCGCCGGGAGCACGTGCACCTCGATCCCCCGCTCGGCCATCCGGTAGGGCGTCATCGTCTTGATGCCGAGGTCGAGGGCCGCGACGGTGAAGCGCTTCTCGCCGTGGGCGGGGACGACGTACGCCGCCGCGGTCGACACCTCGCTGGACAGCTCGGAGCCGGCCATCTCGCCGGACGCGAGCACCCGCTCCAGAAGCGCGGCCGGGTCGGTCTCGGTCGAGGAGATGCCGACGCGCATCGCACCGCGCTCGCGCAGGTGCCGGGTCAGCGCCCGGGTGTCGATGCCGGAGATCCCGACGACCCCCTGGGTGCGCAGCTCGTCGTCGAGGCTGCGCTGCGCGCGCCAGCTGGACACCCGACGGGCGGGGTCGCGCACGACGTACCCGGCCACCCAGATCCGCGAGGACTCCTGGTCCTCGTCGTTGACGCCCGTGTTGCCGATGTGCGGGGCTGTCATGACGACCACCTGGCGGTGGTACGACGGATCGGTCAGCGTCTCCTGGTAGCCGGTCATGCCGGTGTTGAAGACCGCCTCGCCGAAGGTCTCGCCCTCGGCGCCGTACGCCTCGCCGGTGAAGGTGCGCCCGTCCTCCAGGACGAGGATCGCGGCGGCCATCAGGCGAGCTTCCCGTCGAGCACGGTGGGCCTGCCCCGCAGGAACGTCGCGACCACGCGGCCGGGCAGCTCCATCCCGCGGTACGGCGTGTTGCGGCTCAGGCTCGCCGACTCCGTCGGGTCGACGTTCCGGGTCGCCGCCGGGTCGTAGAGCACGATGTTGGCCGCCGCTCCGACCTGGATCGGCTGCCCGTGGTCGGTGGCGCGGCCGATCCGGGCCGGGGCGTAGGACATCCGCTCGGCGACACCGGCCCAGTCGAGCAGACCGGCGTCGACCATGGTGTGCTGCACGATCGACAGCGCGGTCTCGAGGCCGAGCATCCCGAAGGCGGCCGCCGCCCACTCGCAGTCCTTGTCCTCGTGGGGGTGCGGCGCGTGGTCGGTGGCGACGATGTCGATGGTGCCGTCGGCCAGTCCCGCACGGAGCGCCTCGACGTCGCTCTGCGAGCGCAGCGGCGGGTTGACCTTGTAGATCGGGTCGTACGTCGCGGCCAGCTCGTCGGTGAGCAGCAGGTGGTGCGGGCAGGCCTCGGCGGTCACGGCCCAGCCCTTGCTCTTGGCCCAGCGCACGATCTCGACCGAGCCGGCGGTGGAGACGTGGCAGACGTGCAGGCGCGAGCCGACGTGCGCGGCGAGCAGGCAGTCACGGGCGATGATCGCCTCCTCGGCGACCGCGGGCCAGCCGGCCAGCCCGAGACGCCCGGAGAGCTCGCCCTCGTTCATCTGCGCGCCCTCGGTCAGCCGTGGCTCCTGGGCGTGCTGGGCGATCACGCCGTCGAACGCCTTGACGTACTCGAGCGCGCGGCGCATCAGGACCGCGTCGCTCACGCACTTGCCGTCGTCGGAGAAGACCCGGACGCCGGCGGCCGAGTCGGCCATCGCGCCCAGCTCGGCGAGGCGCTCGCCGCCCAGCCCGACGGTGACGGCGCCGACCGGGTAGACGTCGCAGTGCCCGGCCTCGCGACCGAGCCGCCAGACCTGCTCGACGACGCCGGCGGTGTCGGCCACCGGCTCGGTGTTGGCCATCGCGAAGACGGCCGTGAAGCCGCCCAGCGCCGCGGCCCGGGTGCCGGAGTCGACCGTCTCGGCGTCCTCGCGGCCCGGCTCGCGCAGGTGCGTGTGCAGGTCCACCAGGCCGGGCAGGGCGACCAGCCCGGTGCCGTCGACCTCGACGACCTCCTGGTGGGCGCCCTCCTCCGGCCGGACGCCGATGCCCCAGACGGCGCCGTTGGCGATCACCAGGTCGGTCGGGTCGCCGTCGAGGATCCGGACTCCGCGGACCCAGTAGGCGGTGGTGCTGGTCATTCGGTCTCTCCGATCGAGGGCTCGGACCCACCGAGCAGCAGGTACAGGACGGCCATCCGCACGGCGACGCCGTTGGTGACCTGTTCGACGATCACCGAGCGGTCGCTGTCGGCGACGTCCGCGGTGATCTCCATCCCCCGGACCATCGGGCCGGGGTGCATCACGATCGTGTGGTCCTGGAGCATCGCCATCCGCTTGCCGTCGAGGCCGTAGCGGCGTGAGTACTCCCGCGCGGTCGGGAAGAACCCGCCGTGCATCCGCTCGCGCTGGACCCGCAGCATCATCACGGCGTCCGCCTTGGGCAGCACCGAGTCCAGGTCGTACGACGTCTCGACCGGCCAGCCCTCGATGCCGACCGGCAGCAGGGTCGGCGGCGCGACCAGGGTCACCTCGGCGCCGAGGGTGCGCAGCAGCAGCGCGTTGGAGCGCGCCACCCGGCTGTGCAGGACGTCGCCGACGATCGCCACCTTGCGCCCCTCGAGACCGCCCGGCCTCGACTCGCCCAGGTGCTTCCACATCGTGAACGCGTCGAGCAGCGCCTGCGTCGGGTGCTCGTGGGTGCCGTCGCCGGCGTTGACGACGCTGGAGCGGACCCAGCCGGAGTGCGCCAGCAGGTGCGGCGCGCCGCTGGACCCGTGGCGCACGACGACCGCGTCGGCGCCCATGGCCTCCAGGGTGAGGGCGGTGTCCTTGAGGCTCTCGCCCTTGGACAGGCTCGAGCCCTTGGCGGAGAAGTTGATGACGTCCGCGCTGAGCCGCTTGGCGGCCGCCTCGAAGGAGATCCGGGTGCGGGTCGAGTCCTCGAAGAAGAGGTTGACCACGGTGCGGCCGCGCAGCGCGGGCAGCTTCTTGATCGGCCGGTCCGCCAGGGACCGCATCTCGTCGGCGGTCGTGAGGACCAGCTCGGCATCGTCGCGGCTCAGGTCGGCCGCGCTGAGGAGGTGGCGCTTCACGACTGCCCCACCACTCCCTGGATCGTGACGGCGTCGGTGTCGTCGACGCCGGCCAGGGTGACCCTGACCCGCTCGACCAGCGAGGTCGGCAGGTTCTTGCCGACGAAGTCGGCGCGGATCGGCAGCTCACGGTGGCCGCGGTCGACCAGCACCGCGAGTCGCACCGCCTTGGGCCGGCCGATGTCGTTGAGGGCGTCGAGCGCGGCCCGGATGGTGCGCCCGGAGAAGAGCACGTCGTCGACCAGGACGACCACCTTGCCGTCGATGCCACCGGCGGGGATCTGCGTCGGGAGCAGCGCCCGCGCGGGCTTCATCCGCAGGTCGTCGCGGTACATCGTCACGTCGACTGAGCCGACCGGGACGTCGTACCCCTCCACGGCGGCCATCCGCTCGGCGATCCGCTGGGCGAGAGGCACGCCGCGGCTGGGGATGCCGAGGAGGACCAGGTCCCCCGCCCCGCGGTTGCGCTCGAGGATCTCGTGGGAGATCCGAGTCAGGGCCCGGGTGATGTCACGGGCATCGAGGACGACGCGGCCGTCACTCGCAGGTTCGGGGGCAGGCTGAGCACACACCAGTGCTGAGACCTCCTTCTCCGCCTCACGGGACGGCTCGTTAAAGGATGTCGATCGGGAGTCACCCTACCCGCGGCGACGACGGTCGGGCGAGTCGGGCTGCGGCGATTCTCAGCCGGCGGACAGCACCGGGACGGCGAGCGCGGTGGCCGCCGCCTCCTCGCCCATCCGGACCAGCGCCGCGGTGTGGCTGAAGTCGAAGACCGGCCCGCAGTCGTACGCCTCGTCCAGCTTGACGGGCAGCACGCGGACCCCGGGGGCGAAGGCGGTGACGGGGCGGTTGGTGATCGAGCCGGCCAGCGCCGCGACCAGCACGTCGAGCGGGGTCCGGAGGTGCCGCAGCTGTCCGGGACGCTTCGTCACGTCGAGCACCCACACCCGGTCACCCGGCCGGGCGAGGTCCGCGGCGCCGGTCAGCGGCAGGTTCTCCGCCACGCCCGCGTCCACGTGGGCCCGCTCGGCGCCGGGCGGGCCGAGCAGCACCGGCGGCAGCAGCCCCGGCAGCGCCGCGGAGGCGCACAGCACGTCGGCGAGGAGTCCGACGTCGTGGTGCACCGGGCCACCGGTCAGCAGGTCGGTGGTGGCCACGCGGACCGGCACGGACAGGTCCTCGAGGCGGTCGGTCGGGACCAGCCGGTCGACCAGGCGCCGAAGCGCGTCGTTGGAGAAGAGATAGGGCCGGAGCCGGGCGACGTTGCCGACCACGGACCGGCGCCGACCGGTCAGCGTGGCCGCCGTCATCGACGCCCACACGCGGGCCAGCTCGTCGGCCCGCGCGGGGGTGGGATCGACCGCCAGGAAGCAGGCGTTGAGCGAGCCGACCGAGCCGGCGACCATCAGGTCGGGCCGGATCCCCGCGGCCAGCAGCACACGGAGCATCCCGACCTGGCCGGCCCCGCGGGAGCCGCCCCCGGACAGCACGAAGATGTCGCGGTGCTGGGTGCCCATGGCGACCTCCTCGGCTGGCGTGCCCCCAGTCACATCGGCCGCGACGCCCGTCGCTCAAGGTGACGGAGGCAAAACCTCGCGCGCACCGCCCTGCAGCTCTTCCGCCCAGGCGGCGTGCTCGGCGCGCGCCCAGCGGCTCGACACCCGTCCGGTGCGCATCCCGCGACGCGCCTCGGGGTCGCGCACGGCGTACGCGATGTGACCCAGGACCAGCAGTCCGAGCCCGAGCGCGGACCAGTCGTGCACGAAGGTCGCGCCCGAGCGCCAGGAGAGCCGCACCAGCCCGGTCCAGTACATGACGACGCCGGTGCCGAGCAGCACGCCGGTGGAGCCGGCCACCAGCCACGAGTTGACCTTCTGCCCGGCGTTGAACTTGCCGACCCGGATCGCGCCGTCGCGGCGGCTGCGGCTGCGCAGCCAGCGCCAGTCGGCGGGGGTGAACCGGTTGAGCCGGCGCACGTCGGAGCGGTACGCCGCCGACAGTGCCCCGGCGATCATCGGCACCGGCAGCGCCAGACCGCTCCAGACGTGGACGGTCTCGACGAGGTGGCGGTGGCCGACCGCCATCATGATCGAGCCGTTGTAGAGGATCACGGCGGTGACCAGGCAGATCCCCATCAGGATCGCCACCAGCCGGTGCACCAGTCGCTCGGCGGGCGCGAACCGGTCGAGGGACTCACTCACCGATGAACCCGTCGAGCGGATAGCCGCGGTCCTCCCAGTAGCCCGGGTCGTTGGTGGCGGTCACCTCGATCTCGGAGAGCCACTTGGTGCTCTTGTAGCCGTACATCGACCCGGAGTAGATCCGCACGGGGCCGCCGTGGTCGTGGGTCACCGGCTTGCCGTACATCGCCAGCGCGACGACGACGTCGTCGGCGCGGGCCTGGTCGAGCGTCATGTTGACCGAGTAGACGCCGTCGAAGGAGCGCATCCGGACACCCACCGCCGCGTCGGTCGGTGCCGCGCGGTCGAGCAAGTCCGAGAGGCGCACGCCGGTCCACGGCACGTCGGGGACATGCCAGCCGGTCACGCACTGGAAGGTGTCGGTGAAGGACAGCTGCGGCAGCGCCTCCAGGTCGGCCAGCGCGTACGTCGTGGGTCGCTCGACCAGGCCGGAGACCTTCAGCGCGTACGACGTGGCGTCGCGCGGCGCGACCGCGCCGGTGACGGAGTAGTAGCGCCAGGTGTTGCCGAGCGGGACCAGCGAGGTGAAGCCGGTCGGGTCGCGCAGCTGGATCGGGGCGAGCAGCTCGCTCAGCCCCTGCTGCACCTTGCTGCCGGCCACGACACCGAGGGCGCCGAGCCCGAGGAGCCCGAGGACGACCCGGCGCCCGACGGGCGCGCCGTCAGGGTCTGCGCCCACGAATGCCGACCGAGGTGAGGACCGCACCGACCAGCAGCACGATCGGGCCGATGATCGACCAGGTCGTCGTGCCGCTCATCGAGCTGCCCTCGATGACGCCGATCCCCTGCAGGGTCCACAGCAGCCCGAGGAGCACCAGGACGACACCCACGACGACCCACAGCGGCTTGGCCATGCGACCACTCAACCACGCGGCCGGTTGCAGCGCCGCCCGCCGGCGGTCAGTCGGCTGCCACCTCGAGCAGCACCTTGCCGACCGCCCCGCCCTCGACCGCGTCGTGCGCGGCGGCGGTCAGCTCGAGCGGGTAGTGGTGCAGCGGCACCCCGGCGTCGGCTCCGACCCGGAGGGCACCGGCCGCGACCGCGGCGTTGAGGTCCTCGACCGCCGCCTGCACGAGGTGCGGGTGGAGCGTGTAGAGGATGAGGAACTGGAAGCGCAGGTTCTTGCCGAAGGCCGCCCGGAGCGGCATCGTCAGCTCGTCGCCACCGTTGTTGGCGTAGATCGAGACCAGGCCGTGGACCTTGACCACGTCGAGGTCGATCCCGATGTTCTGGGCGGGCGCGACCTCGACGGCGATGTCGACCCCGTCGGGGGCGATCGTCCGGATCTCCTCGGTGGCGTCGCTCTCGCGGTAGTTGACGACGTGGTGGGCGCCCGCGGCCCGCGCCAGCGCCGCCTTGGCGTCGCTGCTGACGGTGGTGATCACGGTGGCGCCGGACCAGCGGGCGAGCTGGATGGCGGCGTTGCCGACCGCACCCGCTCCCCCGGCCACGAGGACGACGCGCCCGGCGAGGGTGCCGGGGCCGAGCCGGTGGGGTCCGTCCTCCGCCGCGGTCAGCGCCCGGTGCGCCGTCACCGCGGGGACGCCGAGGCTGGCTCCGAGGTCGTACGACGCCGCGTCGGCCAGCGACGCGACCCGGTCGACCGGCTGCACGGTGTAGTCGGCCGCCGTGCCGTACGGGCGGCCGTGCTGCGCCAGCACCAGCCAGACCCGGTCGCCCACGGCGTACGCCGTGACGCCCTCGCCGACGGCGTCGACGACCCCCGCTCCGTCCTGCCCGGGCACGACCTCGTCGTGACCGGCCATCATCCCGGCGCGGAACTTCCAGTCGGTCGGGTTCACCCCCGAGCGGACGACGCGCACCCGGACCTCACCTGGCCCCGGCTCGGGCAGGTCGCGCTCGACGACCTGCAGCACGGAGGACGGGCCGGTCTCCTGGTAGACGACTGCACGCACGGTGGCACCTCTCGTTGGGGACTCTGGTCCTGGGGTAACCCCGGGGGCTCCGGATCCATGCCTGCTGGTCAGGACCGCAGCGGCCAGGCCCGCCAGTCCAGCTCGAAGAGCGGACCCCGGACGTCGGGACCGGCGCTCGCCGCACCGCCGCGCTCACCGAGGTAGCCCTGCTCGAGCCAGGGCCCTTCGTGCAGAGCCTCGCCCGGGTGGCGCGGGCGGTGGCGGCGGCGGAACTCCCGGGAGCCGCCGGTCACCACGTCGACGTAGTCCTGCGCCTGCTCGATCAGCCCGACGGACTCCTCGTCGCACGCATCGCAGAAGCAGGAGGGCATCGACGCCACGGCAGCGCGGCCGAAGCCGATCGTCAGTGCCGTCCCGCCGTCGTGGACCGAGCGTGCGACCAGGAGGGTCGCGCAGCCTGGGTCGGCGGGCTCCACGGCGTACCCCGCCTCCCCCGGTCCGCCAGCGACGAGGGTCAGCCGGTCGCGCTCCGCGTCGGTGAGCGGCCGGGACCGGCAGGCGAACTCGGCGGTCAACCGGCCCGGCAGCTCGTCGAGGTACGCCGCAAAGCCCGCCGTCACCTGCGCGAGGTCGCGGGTGACGCGGGAGTACGCCTCCTCGGGCGGGCCGTCCGGCCCCCAACGCGCTGCCACCCGGCGAGCCTAGGCAGCCCGGTGGAGGTGCGGCCACGGGTTTGCTGGGTAAGGATCGAGGGACGCCTACCCGTCCACCCCACCCCAGGAGGATCCATGCCCGAGCTGCCGTTCCCCGACGATGTCCGCACCCTGCTGACCAAGCCCAACCCGGCGGTCGTGACGACCCTGCGCTCCGACGGTCAGCCGATCTCCGTGGCGACCTGGTACCTGCTCGAGGACGATGACCGGGTGCTGCTCAACATGGACGACACCCGGGTCCGGCTCAAGCACCTGCGCCGCGATCCGCGCATCACCCTGACCGTCCTGGACGAGGACAGCTGGTACACCCACGTCTCCCTGATCGGGCACGTCGAGGGACTGGTGCCGGACGAGGGGCTCGTCGACATCGACCGGCTGAGCATCCACTACGGCGGCAGCCCCTACCCCGACCGCACGAGCCCCCGCACCAGCGCGTGGCTGCGGGTCGAGACGTGGCACGGATGGGGCGCCGCGAAGCAGTGACGCCGACCCGTCGCCCCTGGCCGGGTCGAGCGGCCGGAGGCGACAGGTCAGCGGGTCAGAGGGCGGCGGCCATCCCCGCGCAGGCCTTGAGCCACTGCATCCGGGTGTTCTCGGACAGCTGGGCGTAGGGCACGATCGAGCCGGCCACCAGGGCCGGGTCGTACGGCACGCGGTAGACCGCCCGGGTGCGCTGCTGGTAGACGTCGACCAGGTCGCTCGCCAGCTTGGCGTCAACGTTGGCGGACGGGTCGGAGAGCACCGTGACCGTCTTGTGCTTGAGGTCCTGGTAGCCCGCGTCCTGCAGCGCGTCGAGCATCCACAGGCCGCTGTAGCCGGTGTCCTCGCGGACCGTGGAGGTGACGACCAGGAGGTCGGCCGCACCGGCGGCGGCGAGCCAGTTCTCGGCACGCATGTTGTTGCCGGTGTCGATCAGGATGATCCGGTAGAAGCGCTCGAGCAGCTTGTGCACCGAGTCGAAGTCGGAGGCGCGGATCGTCCCGGTCACGTCGGGGCGCTCGTCGGAGGCGAGCACGTCGAAGTGCGCGTCGCCCTGCGAGCGGACGAAGGCGCCCAGGTCGCCGATGCGCGACTGGTAGACGTCGGTGAACCGCTCGAGGTCCTCCAGGAGCTCCCGGGTGGTGTTGCGGTGGGCGCTGCGGGTGCCGCGGATGCCGAGGGTGCCGCGAGTCTCGTTGTTGTCCCACGCGACCACGCCGCCACCGCGCACGGTGCCGAACGTGAAGCCGGCGGCCAGCACGCCGGTCGTCTTGGCGGCGCCACCCTTGGGGTTGATGAAGGCGATGGTGCGCGGACCGTCGAAGTCCTTCTGGATGGTGGCGCGGTCGACCTCGTAGGCCAGCTCGTCGGGCCCCATCCGCGGGGTGATCAGGCCACCGCTCCAGCGGCGCACCTTGCCGCGCCAGCCCCAGGTCGCCGGGCCGTGCTGCTGCTCGGAGTCGCGTCGGTCCAGGAAGTCGGTGGCGCTCATGAAGCGGCGCACGTCGCCGTCCGGCTCGTCGGCCGGCGGCTGCGGGCCCACCGGCGGTGCGGCCGGTGCGGCGGGCGCCGGGGCGGCCACCGGCGGCGCCTGGGCCGGCGGCGGACCTGCGGGCGGCGGGGTCGAGGGCCGGTACGACGGCGGCGGGGTCGTCGGCTGCGCGACCGGCTGCGCAACGGGCTGGGCGACCGGCTGTGCGACCGGCGGGGCGACCTCGGCGGCCGGCTCCGGCTCCGGCGGCCGCGCCGGCGCGACCTCGGGCAGCGGATCGCTGAGCGGGTCGCCGTACGTCATCGGCTCGCGGGCCCCCGCGGAGCCGTCCCGGCCCTCCCTGCGCGCGGCGTAGGCCTGGAAGTCCTCCGGCGTGTAGAGCCGGTCACTGGTGTCGTCAGCGTCGTGTCGCGAGCCCCCAGAGCTCCATGCTTCCTGCGACATCGGTTCCTCCCTCAGAGCCGGGTCCGTCCTGGCTCCCGCAGGTCCTTCCCCGAAATCGGGGTGGTCACACGCACCGGTCAGAGGTCTCCGAGAGCGGCGGCGATCGCGCGGTGGAAGGTCGGGTAGGCGAAGTGCATGTGGCGCAGGGTCCCGACCGGGATCTCGGCGTGCACGGCGGTCGTCAGCAGGCCGAGCACCTCCCCGCCGTACGGCGCCACGACCGTGCCGCCGACGAGCACGCCCCGGTCCGCGTCGGCCACCACCTTGACGATGCCGTCGGCCTCGCTGATCCAGCCACGGGCCGACCTCGCGATGTCGGCGCGTCCGACGGCCACCCGGAGTCCGGCGGCGCGCGCCTGCTCCTCGGTGAGCCCGACCGAGCCGACCTCGGGGTCGGTGAAGGTCACCCGGCCGACCGCCCGGTAGTCGGCCCACGGCCCGTCCTCGCCGAGCAGGTCGCGCACGGCCACCTGCGCCTGGTAGATCGACAGGTGGGTGTAGTCACCCTCGCCGGTGATGTCACCGACCGCCCACAGCCGCTCGGCGGCCCGCATCCGCTCGTCGGTGTCGACCCGGTGGTGGTCGGGGTCGAGCCCGACGGTCTCCAGCCCGATGTCGACGAGGTTCATCGACCGGCCGACCGCGACCAGGACCTGCTCGGCCGCGAGGGTCTCACCGTCGACCTCGACCACGAACCCGTCGTCGACGTGGCGCACCCCGGTCACCTCGGCGTCGGTGCGGATCGTGACGCCCTCGCGGCGCAGCACCCCGGAGATCACCTCCGCCGCCTCCGGCTCCTCGGGGCCCAGGATCCGGTGGCCCGCCTCCAGCAGCGTCACCTCGGTGCCGAACCGGACGAACGCCTGGGCGAGCTCGGCCCCGATCGGCCCCGCGCCGATCACCACCAGCGACCCCGGCGGCTGCTCCTGACGCATCACGTCGCGGTTGGTCCAGTACGGCGTGTCCGCGAGCCCCTCGATGTCCGGCACGGCGGGTGCGGTCCCGGTGTTGAGCAGCACGCCGAGACGCGCGTCGTACGTGCTGCCGCCGACCTCCACCCGCCCGGGCCCGGCGAGACGGCCGTGGCCGCGCACCAGCCGGACCCCGGCCTCCTCGAGCGGGCCGGCGTGCTGCTCGTCGTGCCAGTCGTGGTTGGCCTCGCGGATCCGGGCTGCGGCGCGGGCGAAGTCGTCGCCCCGCTGCGCCGAGTGGATCAGCAGCTTCGACGGCGTGCAGCCCCAGAAGGGGCACTCGCCGCCGATCAGGTCGCGCTCGACGCCGACGACGGCGAGCCCGGTCTCGGCGAGCTTGTGGGCGGCGTGCTCGCCGCCGGCGCCGAGGCCGAGGACCACGACGTCGACCTCGACGCGGCTCACTTCGACAGGTGCCGGGCGCGGGCCAGGGTGAAGACCCCGTAGCAGCCCAGCCCGACCGCGATGAGGCCCAGCATGACCGGACCGAAGGGCTTGTCGAGCACCTCGAAGAGCGCCTGGTCGAGACCCCCGGACTTCTGCGGGTCATGGGTGATCGCGGCGTAGCAGAAGAGCCCGCCCACGATCACGAACGCGACGCCGCGGGCGGCGTACCCGGCCTTGCCGAAGGCGAGGTACGCCGTGCCGGACCTGCCGCTGCGCCCCTCCCCGTCGAGCTTGTCGGCGAAGCTCTCGGTCCAGGCCTGCACGACCTGGTAGATCCCGTAGCCGATGATCGCCAGGCCCACGATCCCGACCAGGACCTGTCCGGCGGGGGCGTTCATCAGCTTGGCGGTCAGCGTCTCCTGGCCCTTGCCCCCGGAGGAGCCGGAGCCCAGGGCGACCTTGACGCCGCTGATGCCGATCACCGCGTAGACGACCGCCTTGCCCGCCGACGAGAGTCGCTTGGCGACGCGCTTGCCGCCGTCCTCGTCGCGATGGCCGAACGCCGCCTCGAGCCCCTGCCAGAGGACCAGCAGGAACATCCCGATCGAGATCAGCCAGATCAGGACGCCGCCGAAGGGCTGCTGGGCGAGCTCCTGCATGGCGCCACTGCTCGACGGGCTGCCCTCGCGGTCCCCGAGCGCCAGCTGGATCGCCAGCCAGCCGATCATCAGGTAGACGACGCCGTACGCCACCAGGCCGGCGCGAGCGACCCAGTCGACCCAGTCGCGGTCAGGAGAGATCGGCGAGCGCGGACTCGATGGCGCGGTGGAAGGTCGGGTAGGCATAGATCATCGTCCTGAGCGAGTCGACCGGGACCTCCGCGTGGACCGCGACGGCCAGGAACCCGAGGATCTCGCCGCCCGCCGGTCCCATCGCGGTCGCTCCGACCAGGACTCCGCGGTCGGCATCCTCGACGACCTTGATGAGTCCCTGCCCGCCCGGTCCGTGGGTGAAACCGCGCGAGGACTCCTCCAGCCTGGTGAGACCGGTGCGGACCGTCAGCCCGGCGTCGCGCGCCTGCTGCTCGGTCAGCCCGACGCCACCGATCTCGGGATCGGTGAAGGTGGCGTGCGGGACGGCGTGGTAGCGCGCCGGGGCGCCCGGCTGGTCGAGGACGTCGCGCAGGGCCACCGCGGACTGGTACATCGAGACGTGGGTGAACGCCCCCTTGCCGGTGACGTCACCGATCGCCCAGATCCCGTCCTGCACGCGCAGCCGGTCATCGACCTCGAGGCTCCGGGCGTGCGGGTCGAGGCCGACGGTCTCCAGGCCGAGGTCGTCCAGGTTGGGGGTGCGCCCGGCGGCCACCAGCACCTTGTCGGCCACCAGCTCCTCGCCGGAGTCGAGGCCGAGGGTGAAGACGCCCTCGGCGTACGACGCCCGCTGCAGCTCGACCCCGGTCAGCACCCGGATGCCCTCCTCGACGAAGACCTTCTCCAGCAGCTCGGAGGCCTCCGGCTCGTCGGCCGGCACCAGCCGCGCACCGTGCTGGACGACCGTCACGCGCACGCCGAACCGGCTGAAGACCTGGGCGAGCTCGCAGCCGATCGGACCGCCGCCGATGACGACCACCGACCCGGGCAGCTCGCCGAGCTGGACGGCGTCGCGGTTGGTCCAGTACGGCGTGTCCGCGAGCCCCTCGACCGGCGGCACGGCCGGTCGGGTGCCGGGGTTGAGCACGACGCCGCGGGCGGTCGCGTAGGTGATGACCTCGCCGTCCGCCGTCGTGACCTCGACGCAGCCGGGCCCGGCCAGCCGGCCGACGCCGTGGTGCACCGTGGCGCCGGCGTCACGGAGCCGGTCCACGGCGGCGGTGTCGTCCCAGTGCGCCGTCGCCTGCTCGTCGATGCGCCGGTGCACGACCGACCAGGCGGGTGCGATCGTCGCCTCGCCGGCGACCTCCGCGGCCCGGCGCACCTCGGCGACCGCGTCGCTGCCCCGGACCATCATCTTGGTCGGGATGCAGCCGTAGTAGGGGCACTCGCCACCGACGAGGTGCTTGTCGACGGCGACGACCTTCAGCCCCACCTTCGCTGCGCCGGTGGCGAGGGCCTCGCCTCCGGGTCCGGTGCCGATGACGACCAGGTCCACCTCGAGAGCATTCATGCCCTCAGACTAGAGACTCCTTGTTGCGCTGGACCGCGCCGAGCACACCGTTGACGAACTGGGGCGACTCGTCGGTCGACAGGTCGGTGACCAGGGCCATCGCCTCGCTGATCGCCACGCTGTCGGGCACGTCCTCGGCGTACAGCAGCTCCCAGACGCCGAGCCGGAGCACGTTGCGGTCGACGGCGGGCATCCGCTGCAGCGTCCAGCCCTCCGCGTACTGCGCGAGCACCTCGTCGATGTGGTCGCGGTGCTCCTCGACGCCACGCACCAGCACGGCGGTGTAGTCGTTGGTCGGACCCTCACCGTCGGCGATCGCGGTCTCGAGCGCCGTGGTCGCGGACTCGCCGCGGACGTCGGAGGCGAAGAGCACGTCGAGCGCCCGCTTGCGGGCCTTGGACCGAGCCGACATCAGGACTTGACGCGACCCATGTAGGAGGAGTCGCGGGTGTCGACCTTGACCTTCTCGCCCTGGTTGATGAAGAGCGGGACCTGGATCTCGTGGTCCGTCTCCAGCGTCGCCGGCTTGGTGCGACCGGTCGCCGAGTCACCGGCGAGGCCGGGCTCGGTGAAGGTGACGACGAGCTCGACCGAGGCCGGGAGCTCGATGAAGAGGACGCGGCCCTCGTTGGTGGCCACGACGGCCTCCTGGTTCTCCAGGAGGAAGTTGGCGGCGTTGCCGACGATCTCGGGGGCGATCTCGATCTGCTCGTAGTCGGCGACGTCCATGAAGACGTACGACGAGCCGTCGTTGTAGAGGTACTGCATCGTGCGGCGGTCGACCGTGGCGGTCTCGACCTTGGTGCCGGCGTTGAACGTCTTGTCGACGGTCTTGTTCGACTCCACGTTCTTGAGCTTGGTGCGCACGAACGCGGGGCCCTTGCCCGGCTTCACGTGCTGGAACTCGATGACGGCCCAGAGCTGGCCTTCGATGTTGAGAACCATGCCGTTCTTCAGGTCGTTCGTCGTTGCCATGCGCGCGTGCCAGCCTTCGTCCGTCGGATGTCGTCGGGGGTCGCCCAGTAAGTGGGCACCAGCGGAGGAGTCTATCGGCTGGCGCCGCCGAGGTTGAATCGAGACTCAACCCTGGCGGGCGATGACCTCGAGCGCCATCCGGTAGCCGTCGATGCCGTGCCCGGCGACCACCTCGACGGCGTACGGCGTGACCACGGAGGTGTGTCGGAACTCCTCGGGTCGCTGGTGCGGGTCGGAGATGTGGACCTCCACCAGCGGCGCGACCAGCTGCGCGCAGGCATCGAAGATCGCGTACGAGTAGTGCGTCCAGGCGGCAGCGTTGAGCACGACGGGGCTGGCGTCGTCGGCCGCGCCGTTGAGCCAGTCGAGCATCTCGCCCTCGTGGTTGGTCTGTCGCACCTCGACGTCGAGCCCCAGGTCGCGCCCCCAGCCGACGCACAGCTCGGCGAGCTCGGCGTACGTCGTGCTGCCGTAGATCTCGGGCTGACGACGGCCGAGGCGCCCCAGGTTGGGTCCGTTGAGCACGAGCACCGTCACGACGCGCCGCCGATCGCGGCGTAGGCGGCGCGCAGGTCGTCCTCGGCCGGTCCGGCCAGCACCGCCGGTCGGGCCAGGTCGTGGAGCACCACGAGGCGCAGCAGGTTGCCCCGCGACTTCTTGTCCACCTTCATGGCGGCGTGCAGGGTCTCGAAAGACGCGCCGTCGTACGTCGTGGGCAGCCCGACCCGGGCGAAGGCCGAGTGGTGCCGCGCGACGATCTCGGGAGCCAGCAGGCCGGCCCGGCCGGCGACCTCGGCGACGAAGACGCAGCCGATCGCGACGGCCTCACCGTGGCGTACGCGGTAGTCCTCGGTGCGCTCGATGGCGTGCGCGAGCGTGTGCCCGTAGTTGAGGGCCTCGCGGCCCGGGTGGCCGTCGTCGCCGCCGGTCTCCCTGAGATCGGCCGCGACCACCTCGGCCTTGACCCGGATGGCGCGCTCGACCAGCTCGCGCAGCACCGGTGAGCCCGCCGCCAGCTCCGTCGGCTCGGTCGACTCGACCAGGTCGAGGATGACGGAGTCGGCGATGAAGCCGCACTTGACGACCTCGCCCAGGCCTGCGACCAGCTCGGCGCGCGGGAGCGTGGCCAGGGTGGCCAGGTCGCACAGCACGCCGGTGGGCTCGTGGAAGGAGCCGACGAGGTTCTTGCCCGCCCCGGTGTTGATCCCGGTCTTGCCGCCGACCGCCGCGTCGACCATGGCCAGCAGCGTGGTGGGCACGTGCACGACCCTGACACCGCGCAGCCAGGTGGCGGCCACGAACCCGCCGAGGTCCGTCGTCGCGCCGCCCCCGAAGGTGACGACCGCGTCGGACCGGGTGAAGCCGGCCTCGCCCAGCACCTCCCAGCACGCGGCGGCGACGGTGGCCGTCTTGGCCCGCTCGCCGTCCGGGACCGCGATGCCGATGACCTCGTAGTGACCCTCCAGCGTCTCGATCAGCTCGTCGGCGGGCACGCCCTCCGGGTGCACGACGGCGACGCGGGTGACCCCGTCACCGAGCAGACCGGGCAGGCGGTCGACGACGCCGTGGCCGACCACGACGTCGTACGGCGCGGGTCCGGCGACCCGGATGACGGTCTCGGTCGTCGGTGCGCTCATGCGCGGGCGCCCAGCGTGGCGACGATCTCGTCGGCGATCTCCTGCGGCTCGCGGCCGTCGGTCTCGACCGACAGCGTGGCCACCGACTCGTAGATCGGGGTGCGCTCGTCGAGCAGCGCCTTGATGCGGGCGCGGACGTTGCCGAGGAGCAACGGCCGGGTGGTGCCCAGGCCCACGCGCTTCACCGCGTCGGACAGCCCGACCCGGAGGAAGACGACGTCGTGACCGGCCAGCAGCCGTCGGGTGTCGGGGTCCAGGACCGCTCCCCCGCCCAGGGCGAGCACGCCGTCGTGGGTGGCCAGCGCCTCGGCGACCGCGGCCCGCTCGAGCGCCCGGAAGGCGGCCTCGCCGTCGTCGACGAAGATCTCGGAGATCTGACGCCCGGTCGTCGCCTCGACGTCGTGGTCGGTGTCGCGCACCGACGTGCCGAGCAGGTCGGCGACGAGACCGCCGACCGTCGTCTTGCCCGAGCCCATCGGGCCGATCAGCACGATCATCGACGGATCACCGGTAGCGGAGCGTGTCGAGGTAGGACTGGGCGTTGCGCCGGGTCTCCTGGACCGAGTCGCCGCCGAACTTCTCCAGCACCGCCTCGGCCAGCACCAGCGCGACCATCGCCTCCGCGACGATGCCGGCGGCCGGGACCGCGCAGACGTCCGAGCGCTGGTGGTGGGCGACGGTGGCCTCGCCGGTGGCGAGGTCGACGGTCCGCAGCGCGCGGGGCACGGTGGCGATCGGCTTCATCGCCGCGCGGACGCGCAGGATCTCGCCGGTCGTCATGCCGCCCTCGGTGCCACCGGAGCGACCGCTGACCCGGCGGATGCCCTCGGGCGTCGGCACGATCTCGTCGTGGGCGAGCGACCCGGGGGTCGCGGCGAGCTCGAAGCCGTCGCCGACCTCGACGCCCTTGATCGCCTGGATGCCCATCAGCGCGCCCGCGAGCCGCGAGTCGAGGCGGCGGTCCCAGTGGACGTGCGACCCGAGGCCGGGCGGCAGGCCGTGCACCACCACCTCGACGACGCCGCCGAGGGTGTCGCCCTCCTTGTGCGCCTGGTCGATGCGCTCGACCATCAGCTTGCTGGTGTCGGCGTCGAGGCAGCGGACCTCGTCGGCGTCCAGCCGCGCCACGTCGTCGGGCTCCGGCCAGGAGCCGGCCGGGGCGCGGACGCCGCCGAGCTCGATCACGTGGGAGACGATCCGGGCGCCGACGGCCTGCTCGACGAAGTTGCTGGCGACGCGGCCCAGGGCGACCCGGGCCGCGGTCTCACGGGCCGAGGCCCGCTCCAGGATCGGGCGGGCGTCGTCGAAGTCGTACTTCTGCATGCCGGCCAGGTCGGCGTGGCCCGGGCGCGGACGGGTCAGCGGGGCGTTGCGGGCCATCGCCTCGAGCTCGACCGGGTCGACCGGGTCGGCCGACATCACCTTGTCCCACTTGGGCCACTCCGTGTTGCCGACCTGGATCGCGACGGGACCGCCCTGGGTCGTGCCGTGCCGGACTCCGCCGACGAGTGTGACCTCGTCCTGCTCGAACTTCATCCGGGCTCCCCGGCCGTAGCCGAGGCGTCGCCGGGCCAGCGCGTCCGCGATGTCGGCGGAGGTCACCTGGACATGGGCGGGCAGCCCCTCGAGGATCGCGACCAGGGAGGGGCCGTGGGACTCGCCCGCGGTGAGCCAACGCAGCATGGGGGCAGTCTTTCACGGCCCGCAGGTGTGTCGGTCGGGGTCATGTCCCGACGAGATAGCCCCAGGTGGCGGAGCCGAGGACGATCCCCAGGAGCCCCCCGCCCAGCAGGAACGGCCCGAAGGGCAGCGGCGTGCGGAGCGCGGACCGGTCACGGCGCACGAGGGCGCGGGCCACCCCGAGCAGCGAGAAGACCAGGAAGGCGCCGTACACGCCGATCAGGAGCGCCGCCCAGCCCAGGTAGCCCAGGACGAACCCGACGACCGCCGAGAGCCGGACGTCGCCGTACCCCATGCCGGCGGGGTGGACCCACCACAGCGCGTGGAAGACCGCGAAGACGACGACCCCGCCGACGACAGCGCTGAGGAAGGCGCCGGGGTCACCGTCGGCGAGCGCCGCGACGGCGGCCAGCACGACGGTGCCCCCGAGCGTCGGCCAGATGACCTTGGTCGGCAGCAGGTGGGTGTGCAGGTCGACGACGGCGAGCGCGACGGAGACCGGGACCACCGTCAGCAGGAGCAGCAGCGCCCAGTCCAGCCCCACGGCTCCACCGATCAGGGCGCCGGCGACGGCGGCGACCAGCGCCGCGCGCCACCACAGTCCCGGGAGCGCAGCCACCGGGGCGTAGCGCTCGACGGGCTCCTCGCCGTCCGGCGGCACCGGTTCGGGGATCCGGGCGATCAGCCGGGGCACCCCCGCGCCCGCCGGTCCGCACAGCGCGGCGCCGAGCACGGCGCCGGCGAGGTCGACGCTCATCCGGCGGACCGGACGGCCAGCTCTGCCTGGCCCGCGGCCCGCATCGCGGCGAGCGGCGCCGGTGCGCCGGTGAAGAGCTCGAACTGCAGCACGGCCTGGTGCACCAGCAGGTCGAGCCCGGACACCAGGACCCGGTCGCGCGCCGCCGCGGCGATCGGGGTCGGCCACGGGTCGTAGACGACCTCGAAGACGACCGGTGCGTCCGCACACCGTTGCACCAGGTCGGCGTCCTGCGCGGTCGCGGGGATCGTGGAGACGAGGACGTCACCGTCGACCGGGCCGGTCGCGAGCGTCGCGACCTCGACCTCGGGGCGGCTCGGGTGGGACGCGATCACGGCCGCCGCCTCGGCGGCACGCTCCGGGGTCCGCGCGAGCAGCCGCACCCGGCGGGCACCGAGCTCGCACATCGCCAACCCGGTGGACGCCGCGGTGGCGCCGCCACCGAGCACGGTCGCCGCGCCGACCGGACCGTCGTACCGCTCCCGGACCGCGGCGACCGCGCCGGGCAGGTCGGTGTTGTCGGCGAGCACGACGGTCCCCCGCTCCAGCACCAGGGTGTTGGCCGCCCCCGTCAGCCGCGCGCGCTCGGTCACGGTGCCGCCCAGTTCGAGCGCCCGCCGCTTGTGGGGCATCGTGAGCGACAGGCCGCGCCAGGTCTGGTCGAGGCCGGCCACGAACCCCGCCAGCCCGTCCTCCGCGACCCGGACGGCGTCGTACGTCAGGTCGGCCAGGCCCAGCACGGCGTACCCGGCCCGGTGCAGCACCGGGGAGAGCGAGTGGGCGACGGGGTCGCCCACGACGGCACAGCGCATCCGGCGCTCAGCAGCGGTCGGACTGGGTGGCGCAGTAGTCCTTGAACTCCTGCTTGAAGGTGAGGAACTCGTCGTAGCTGTCGGTGAACTTGGTCTCGGCCGTCTTGAGGTTGACCGTCACGTAGAACAGCCAGTCGCCCTCGGCGGGGTGCGCGGCCGCGGCGATGGCCTCGTCCCCGGGCGACTCGATCGGGCCCGGCGGCAGGCCGGGCTGCGTGTAGGTGTTGTACGGCGAGTCCGCGACCGAGTCGATCTCCGCCTGGGTGAGCGCGGCGACCCCGACCCGGTCCAGTGCGTAGTTGACCGACGCGTCGATCTGCAGCAGCCCGTTGGTGATGCCGTTGTCGGGGTTCTCGACGCGGTTGTAGATGACGCGCGCGATCTTCGGCATGTCGTCGCCGCGGCCCTCGGCCTGCACCAGGCTCGCGACCGTCATCAGCTCCTGCGGCGTGTAGCCGAGCGCCGCCGCCGAGTCCTCGAGCTTGGCGTCGTCGGCCGCCTGGCGCCAGCGCTTGACCATCGCGGTCAGCATCGACGCCGGCGTCGCGTCGGGACCGAAGTCGTAGGTCGCCGGGAAGAGGTAGCCCTCCGGGTTGCCCTCGGCGTAGTCGGGCAGACCGAGCTTGCCGGGCTTCTCGAGCACCTTGGTGAAGTCGGCCCTCGAGTACTTCGTCTTCTTCGCCAGGATCGTGATCGTGTCCTTGACCCGCAGTCCCTCGGGGACGGTGACGGTCGACTTCACGATGTTCTTCGGGTCCACCAGGACCTCGACGACGTCCTTGGCGGCCATCTTCTTCACCAGGGGGAAGTAGCCCGCCTGGATGCTGTTGGAATCCTGGTTGGCGCTGGCGGCGTTGATGAACGCCTCGACCGAGGCCACCACGCCGGCGTCCTTGAGGTTGCGGCCCATCGCGGCGACGGTGTCGCCCTTCTTCACCTGGAAGGTGACCTTGCCGCTGCCGGGGCCCGGGTAGTCCTCGGCCGACGAGAACTGGTCGCCGATCTTGTCGATGCTCCAAGTGACGACGAAGTAGAAGCCGCCCGCGACGACCGCGAGCGCGACCAGCACGGCGATGCAGCCCGGCACGTTGCGGCGACGGGCACCACGGCGCCGACCGCCGTCGTACGACGTGCCGTCGTCCCCCTCGTCCACCGGCTCACCAGCCAGGAGCGGGGTCTCGTGGTCCGCGTCGTACTCGTCCGTCATGAAGTCTCCTCGAGGATCTCCCCGGGCGCAGTCCCCGTCGCGCGCTCGGTGTCCAGTGCGTGTTGCAGGATCAGGACGGCGGCGGCCTGGTCGACCACGGCCCGTCGTTTGCCACCCTTGCGACCAAGGTCCCGCAGCATAGCCTCCGCGGAAACCGTCGTCATGCGCTCGTCGACGAGCCTGACCGGGATGGGTGACACCCGCCTGGCCAGGCCGGCGGCGAACTCGCGCACCTTGGCCGCTGCCGGTCCCTCACCGCCCGACAGCGAGCGGGGCAGTCCCATGACGACCTCGATGACCGTGGACTGCTCCTGCTCCGCGGCGAGGATCTTCGCGATCCGGGCCAGGTCGCCCTTGCCGCGCCGTACCGTCTCGACGGGGCTCGCGAGGAAGCCGGAGGGGTCGCTGCGGGCGACCCCGATCCGGGCGTCGCCGGGGTCGATGCCGAGCCGGATGCCATGCCTCATCTGGCGCGGCCCCGCTCAGCCGGCCGCGACGCGGCCGACCTCAGCCGACACGACTGCCAGCGCCTCGTCGATGCGCGAGGCGTCGGTGCCGCCGCCCTGGGCGACGTCGTCCTTCCCGCCGCCCTTGCCGCCGACCAGGGGGCCGACCGCGCGGACCAGGTCGTTGGCGCTCAGGCCGCGGGCGCGCGCCTCGTCGTTCGTCGCGGCGACCACCGAGACCTTGCCGCCAGCGGACCCGATGACGACCACGACGCCGGGCTCGCCCTGCGGGAGCCGGCCGCGCACGTCGAGGGCGAGGGTGCGTACGTCGCCGCCGCTCGCGCCGTTGGCACGGTGCGCGACCACGTTGACCGGTCCCACCTTCGTGGCGCCGGCCGCGAGGTCGCCGCCCGCCGAGAGGAGCTGCCCGACGCGGACCTTCTCGATCTCCTTCTCCGCGGCGCGCAGCCGCTCGACCAGGTCGCCGACGCGGCCGACCAGGTCGTCGGGCTGCGTCTTGAGCAGACCGGTGAGCTCCGCGACCACATCCCGCTCGCGGGCGAGGTAGGCGAAGCCCTCGACGCCCGTGAACGCCTCGATGCGACGGTTGCCCGAGCCGACCGACGCCTCGCCGGTGACGACGACGGTGCCGATCTGGGAGGAGTGGTCCACGTGCGTGCCACCGCACAGCTCGCGCGACCAGGGCCCACCGATCTCGACGACGCGCACCTTGGTGTTGTCGTAGGTTTCGCCGAAGAGCGCGATCGCGCCCCAGTCCTTGGCCTCGGAGAGCGTCATGTACTGCCAGCCGACCGGCAGGTCGGCGCGGAGCGCCTCGTTGGACACGCGCTCGATGTCGCGCACCTGCTCCGTCGACAGACCGGTGGTCCAGCCGAAGTCGAGACGCAGGTAGCCGGGCCGGTTGTAGGACCCGGACTGCAGCGCGGAGGGTCCGAGCACCTCACGCAGGGCGGCGTGCACCACGTGCGTGCCCGAGTGCGCCTGGCGCGCGCCGGTGCGCCACTCGGGGTCGACCCGCGCGTGCAGCAGGTGGCCGGGGGTGAACTCGCCGTCGACGACGCGGACCTGGTGCACGACCAGGCCCTTGATCGGACGCTGGACGTCGATGACCTCGAGCCGCCCACCGTCGAACTCGATGGTGCCGGCGTCCGCCGCCTGGCCACCGGACTCCGCGTAGAAGGGCGTCCGGTCGAGCACGAGCTCGCCGACGTCTCCCGCGGTCAGCGAGCTGGCGGGGGCACCTCCCACCAGGAGCGCGAGCGCGTTCGACTCCGTCTCGAGCGTCTCGTAGGCCAGCCACTCGGTCGGGCCGTTGGCGTCCAGGACCGTGCGGTAGACGCCGGTGTCGGCGTGCTGGCCGCGCTTGGCGCGCGCGTCGGCCTTGGCCCGCTCGCGCTGCTCGGCCATCAGGGAGCGGAAGCCCGGCTCGTCGACCGCGAGGCCCGCCTCGGACGCCATCTCGAGCGTGAGGTCGATCGGGAAGCCGTAGGTGTCGTGGAGGGCGAACGCCTGGTCGCCCGACAGCGTGGTGCTGCCCGACTTCTTCACGTCGAGCGCGGCGAGGTCGAAGATCTGGGTGCCGGCCTGGAGCGTCTTGCGGAAGGCCTCCTCCTCGGCGTACGCGACCCGGGAGATGCGGTCCCAGTCGGTGTGCAGGTCGCCGTACGTCTCCCCCATCTTGTCGCGGCTGATCGGGAAGAGCTCGGGCAGCGCGGGGTCCTCGTAGCCGAGCAGGCGCATCGACCGCACCGCCCGGCGGAGCAGGCGGCGCAGCACGTAGCCGCGCGCCTCGTTGCCGGGCGTGACGCCGTCGCCGATCAGCATCATGGAGCTGCGCACGTGGTCGGCGACGACGCGGAACCGCACGTCGTCCTCGTGGTCGGCGCCGTACCGACGCCCGGTGAGCTGCTCGGCCATCTGGATGACGGGGAACATGACGTCGATCTCGTACATGTTCTCGACGCCCTGCGTCATGAACGCGACCCGCTCGAGACCCATGCCGGTGTCGATGTTCTTCTTCGGCAGCGACCCCGCGATGTCGAAGTCCTCCTTGCTGCGGACGGCGCTGAGCTCGTCCTGCATGAAGACCAGGTTCCAGAACTCCAGGTAGCGGTCCTCGGCGGAGAAGTCGCCGTCGGCGCCGTACGCCGGGCCGCGGTCGATGAGGATCTCCGAGCAGGGGCCACCGGGCCCGGGGACGCCCATCGACCAGTAGTTCTCGGACTTGCCGAGGCGGGCGATCCGGTCGTCGGGCAGGCCGGTGATCTTGCGCCAGAGCGCGACCGCCTCCGGGTCGTCGACGTACACGCTGGGGTAGAGCTTGCTCTCGTCGAAGCCCCAGCCACCCTCGGACTGCGGCTTGGTGACCAGGTCCCACGCCAGCTCGATCGCGTGCTCCTTGAAGTAGTCACCGAAGGAGAAGTTGCCGCACATCTCGAAGAACGTGCCGTGCCGGGTCGTCTTGCCGACGTCCTCGATGTCCGGGGTGCGCACGCACTTCTGGACGCTGGTGGCGCGGTCGTACGGCGGCGTCTCCTGGCCGAGGAAGTACGGCTTGAACGGCACCATGCCGGCGTTGACGAACAGCAGGTTCGGGTCGTCGAGCAGCAGCGAGGCCGAGGGCACCGGGGTGTGGCCGTCGCGCTCGAAGTGCGCCACGAACCGCCGGCGGATCTCCGCGGTGTCCATCAGTTGCTGCCTTCCTGGTCCGACTCGGGGATCGGGCTTGTCGTGACCGCCTTGTGGCGGCCTCCGGTGAGTTCTGGGGTTCCATGAGGCACCAGGCCGAGTCGCTCACGCAACTCGGATTCCTTGTCGGCCCGGCCCTGCGCGACCTCGTCGCGGAAGATCCGGGCGCCCACCTCGATCGCTCCGACACGGTCCTTGAGCCCGTCGACGGTGAGGACCTCGGCGGCTCGCCGGCCCCGCACCATCACGTAGACGGCGGTGCCGGCTCCGGCGACGAACCAGAGCCCGCGCTTCATGCTGCGCTGCCCTCGTCCGGCAGGTCGGCCCGTTGCCGGTCCTGCCACTCGCGCAGCGCCTCGCGGGTGTCGACCTTGCGCTGCTTGCGCGCGCGCTTGACCTCACGCTTCATCTCGAACCGGATCCGGTTGCGCGTCTCCGCGTCGAGCGCACGCCGTACGCCGTGGGCGAGCGACGCGGCCTTGACGACGGTCTCGCGCAGCAGGAGGTCGGCGAAGAGGGCCGACCCGACCGGCGGACCTGGCTCGAGCTCCTGCTCGGTCTCCTCCCGACCCAGGTCGGTGATCACGAACGACGCCTCCGGGGCCGCCTTGGGTCGGTCGACGCGGCGCTCCAGGGCCGCGAGCTGGTCGCGCAGCTGAGCCATCTCCGCCTGCGCGTCCGCGCGGGCCCGCTCCGTCCCCGACCGGGCTCGCACCAGCGCGACCACGAGGCCCAGCGCCACCAGCGCGAGCACCCCGGCCACGGCGGGCACGATCCAGTCCTGCATGGTGACCGACCCTATCGCGGCGCGCGAGCACGTCGTCGCGCCGGTGGCACGAGCGATCCCCCGCGCTCGGTCCATCCCGCTGGTCGAGCAGCGAGCGCCAGCGAGCG
>NZ_KK211170.1:132835-337218 GCF_000620705.1 Nocardioides sp. URHA0020 | reverse complement strand
GACACGGCCCGCACGAACCGACAGCGCCGGGCCACACCCGGCCTTCCGGGGTTTCGAGGCTCGGGCCTAGCGGCCCTCACACCTCAACCACCGGGACGCGCACCAACCGACAGCCCTCACGCCACACCCGGCCATCCGAGGTTTCGAGGCTCGGGCCTAGCGGCCCTCACACCTCAACCACCGGGACACGCACAGCCCTCACGCCACACTCGGCCTTCCGAGGCTCGGGCCCAGCGGCCCTCACACCTCAACCACCGCGGAGGTCAGTTGCCGCGGATGATGCGGCGGACCCGCTCCCAGCGCTCCTTGATCGCGGACTCCGCACCCAGCGAGGTGGGCTGGTAGTACGCGCGGTCGAGCACGACGTCGGGGGCGTACTGCTGCTCGGCGACGCCGAAGGGCTGGTCGTGGCTGTACTTGTACGTCGACCCGTGGCCGATCTTCTTCGCCCCCGCGTAGTGGGCATCGCGCAGGTGGGGTGGCACCTGGCCGATCTTGCCGGCGCGGACGTCGGCGATGGCGGCGCCGATCGCGGTGGTGACGGCGTTGGACTTCGGCGCGACCGCGAGCGCGATGGTGGCGTGGGCGAGGGTCAGCTGGGCCTCCGGCATGCCGATCAGCTGCACGGTCTGCGCGGCGGCGACCGCGGTCGCGAGCGCCGAGGAGTCGGCCAGGCCGATGTCCTCCGAGGCGAGGATCATCAGCCGCCGGGCGATGAAGCGCGGGTCCTCCCCCGCCTCGATCATCCGCGCCAGGTAGTGCAGGGCGGCGTCGGCGTCGGAGCCGCGGACGGACTTGATGAAGGCGCTGACCACGTCGTAGTGCTGGTCGCCCTGGCGGTCGTAGCGGACAGCCGCGCGGTCGACGGCGGTCTCCGCGGTCGACAGGTCGACCGTGTCGAGGCCCTGCGAGGCCGCGGCTCCGGCAGCGGCCTCGAGGTAGGTCAACGAACGACGCGCGTCACCGCCCGCCAGCCGGACGAGGTGCTCGAGAGCCTCCTCCTCGACCTTGACCGAGCCGCCGAGACCGCGCTCGTCCACGATCGCCTGGTCGAGCACGGCGCGTACGTCGTCGTCGGTCAGCGACTCGAGGCGCAGCAGCAGGCTGCGGGAGAGCAACGGCGAGATGACGCTGAAGAACGGGTTCTCCGTCGTCGCGGCGATCAGCGTCACCCAGCGGTTCTCGACGCCCGGGAGCAGGCCGTCCTGCTGGGCCTTGCTGAAGCGGTGGACCTCGTCGACGAAGAGCACGGTCTCGCGGCCCGTCGCGACCAGCTCCGCGCGCGCCGCGTCGATCGCGGCACGCACCTCCTTGACGCCCGCCGACACCGCGGAGACCTCGACGAAGCGCCGGTCGGTCTGCTGGCTGACGATCGAGGCGATCGTCGTCTTGCCGGTGCCGGGCGGCCCCCAGAGCAGCAGGGACATCGACTGGTCGCCCTCGACGAGCCGCCGCAGGGGCGAGCCGGGTGCGCGCAGCTGGGACTGCCCGACGAGCTCGTCGAGCGTACGCGGCCGCATCCGGACCGCCAGCGGTGCCGACGCGTGCGTGTTCGCATTCAGCGAGCCGCCCCCGGCCCGGGCAGCCGCGCCGGGGGTCTCGAACAGTCCGTCGTCGTCCACGTCGTCAGGTTAGGCGTACGACGACGCCGGCCACGACCGGGTCAGGCCGAGGCCATCGTCTTGCGCTCGAGGTCGAACCAGGTGTCGGCGTACCCAGGCTCGTTGCCGACCAGCGGCGACGGCGTCGCGCCGGGGTCCGGCGCACCGGAGTCGTCGACCCCGAGGAGGCCGGCCGTGACCGGCTTGACCGGGTGGTGGCCGAGCTCGCCGGCGAAGTGGCAGGCGACCTTGTGCGTCGCACCGATCTGCAGCAGCGGCGGCTCCACGCGTGCACAGATCTCCTGCGCGAGCGGGCACCGGGTGCGGAACCGGCAGCCGGACGGCGGGTTGATCGGGCTCGGCACGTCGCCCTCGAGCCGGATCCGCTCGCGTCGGCCACCGACGGCCGCCTGCTTCACGTCCGGCACCGCGGACAGCAGGGCCTGCGTGTACGGGTGGTTGGGCCGGTTGTAGAGCGTCTCGCGATCAGCGATCTCGACGATCTTGCCGAGGTACATGACCGCGACCTCGGGGCAGAAGTGCCGCACGATCGCGAGGTCGTGGGCGATGAAGAGGAACGCGATGTCGAACTCGCGCTGCAGGTCCTGCATCAGGTTGATCACCTGCGCCTGGATCGACACGTCGAGCGCGGAGACCGGCTCGTCGGCGACTAGGAGCTTCGGCTGGAGGGTCAACGCGCGGGCGATGCCGATGCGCTGGCGCTGGCCGCCGGAGAACTCGTGCGGGTAGCGGTTGTAGTGCTCCGGGTTGAGGCCGACGATCTCGAGGAGCTCCTGGACCCGCGGCAGGATCTTGTCCTTCGCCATCACGCCGTGGATCACCAGCGGGGCGCCGATGATGGAGCCGACCGTATGCCGGGGGTTCAGCGACGTGTAGGGGTCCTGGAAGATCATCTGGATGTCGCGGCGCAGCGGCTTGAGGGCGCGCGGGCTGATCGTCGTGATGTCCTGGCCCTCGAACTCGACGGATCCGCCCGTCGGCTCGTAGAGGCGGGTGACGAGGCGTCCGGTCGTCGACTTGCCGCAGCCGGACTCGCCGACGAGGCCGAGGGCGCCGCCCTTGGGCACCCGGAAGGACACGCCGTCGACGGCCTGGACGTGTCCGATGGTGCGTCGGATCAGACCGGCGGACTTCACCGGGAAGTACATCTTGAGGTCGCGGACCTCGAGGATCGACTCCGCGTCCGGGTTCGCGGCCGTGGGCGCGTGCGGGACGACGGTGCCGAGGTCGCTGACGACGTCGGCCGACGTCGGATCCTCGGTCCCCGACCAGGGGTCCTCGTTCGGCATCCCGGCATTGGCCGGGGTCTGGTTGCTCATCGGTTCTCCACCAGGTCCGGCGCGATCTCGGGCAGGACTTCGGTCTCGTAGACAGCGTCGGGGTTCGTGAGGTGGCACCGCTTCAGGTGGCCTTCGTAGCGCGTGCCGGGCACCAGGTCGGGCAGCGTGGTGCGGCACAGGTTGCCGGGCACCTTGTCGCGGTGGGCGCAGCGCGGCTCGAACGCGCAGCCGCGCGGCGGGTCGAGCAGGCTGGGCGGGTTGCCGGGGATCGGCACCAGCTTGGCGCTCGTGTCGCCGGTGACGTCGGGCACGCTGGAGAGCAGGCCCCAGGTGTACGGCATCTCCGGGTGCGTGAGGAGCTCCTTGGTGGCGCCGTACTCGACGGCGCGCCCGGCGTACATGACCAGCACGTCGTCGGCCATCTCGGCCACCACGCCAAGGTCGTGGGTGATGATCATGACCGCGGCGTCGAAGTCGCGCTGCAGGTCCTGGAGCAGGTCGAGGATCTGCGCCTGGACGGTGACGTCCAGCGCGGTGGTCGGCTCGTCCGCGATCAGCAGGCTCGGGTTGTTGATGAGCGCCATGGCGATCATCGCGCGCTGCCGCATGCCGCCGGAGAACTGGTGCGGGTAGTCGTCGACCCGGCGGTTGGGCTGCGGGATCCCGACCCGGTCGAGCATCTCGATGGTGCGCGTTCGGGCGGCCTTCTTCGAGACGCTGTGGTGCACCCGGTACGCCTCGGCGATCTGGTTGCCCACGGTGTAGTAGGGGTGCATCGCCGAGAGCGGGTCCTGGAAGATCATCGCGATCTCCGAGCCACGCTTGCGTCGCATCTCCTCGTCGCCGATCGAGAGCAGGTCGACCCCGTCGAGCAGGATCGAGCCACTGACGATCGCGCTGGTGCCGCGGTGCAGACCGAGGATCGCCGAGGAGGAGACGGACTTGCCGGAGCCGGACTCGCCCACGATGCCGAGGGTCTTGCCCTTCTCGAGGGTGAACGAGAGCCCGTCAGTCGCCTTCACGATGCCGTCGGCAGTCGGGAAGTGGACCTTCAGGTCCTGGACGGAGAGGAACGGTGTCGTCATCAGAGCTTTCCTAGCCGGCGCTCAGTCGAGCCGAACACGGGGGTCGATGTAGGCGTAGAGCACGTCAACCACGATGTTAGCGACGATCACGAAAGCGCCTGCGATGAGCAGCAGACCGATCAGCGTCGGCAGGTCGTAGGAGACGTTGGCCCGCACGGCGAGCGCGCCGAGTCCGTAGAAGCTGAACACCGACTCGGTGATGATCGCGCCGCCCAGCAGGCCGGCGAAGTCCAGGCCGATCATCGTGACGAGCGGCGTGAGAGCCGCACGCAGCCCGTGCTTGAAGAGCACCTTGCGCGGCGCCAGGCCCTTGGCCTTCGCGGTCCGGATGTAGTCCTCGGACAGCGACTCGAGCACGAACGACCGAGTGATGCGGACATAGCTGGCGAGGTAGACGAGCGCGAGTGTCGTCGCCGGGAGCAGGAGGTTCAGCAGCCACTGCCCCACTCCCCCGTCGGCTATTGAGACGTATTGAGGGAAGGGGACCAGCCCCCATTTGATGGAGACGTACTTGAGCAGGAAGATCGCCGTGAAGAAGGTCGGGAACGCGTAGGCGACCAGCGTCAGCCCGACGATCCCGCGGTCGATCAAGGTCCCCTTCGTCACGGCCGCTAAGAGCCCGAAGAGGACGCCGAAGAGGACCCAGATGATGACCGCGATGGTCGCCAGCGAGATCGAGATCGGTGCTGCCTCCTTGACGAGCTCGTTGACGGTCGTCGCATTCACCTGCGAGTAGCCGAAGCACGGCGCCCCGCAGTGGGTGACGATGTCCGGGGCGGCCGCCTGGAGCTCCGGGTCGTCGGGGTAGTCACGACCGACCACGATGCCCTTGAGGAAGTCGGTCCACTGCTCGACGACCGGCTTGTCGTAGCCGAGGGCCTTCTCCGTGGTGGCGCGCTTCTCGGGGGTGCAGTTCTTGCCGCACGCGTACCGGGTCACATCCACCGGAGAGGCGAAGAAGAGGACGAACGTCATCAGGCTCAGAGCGAGCAGCAAGATGATGCCGACGAAGATTCGGCGCACGAGGTAGGCAAGCAAAGCCGGGTCTGCCTTCGGGTCGGGGGGCACCAGGTGCCCCGGAGAGGCGGGGGCCCGCCTTGCTCGGTCTAGTGAACTAGGCCGAGCAATGAATCACTTGGTGACGCCGATCGGACCGAGGTCCGGGTACGACGACGACGCGGCGTCGGTCATGAAGTCCGTGACGCCCGAGCCGTACAGCCAGTAGAAGCGGCTGGTGTCCAGCGGGATGTAGGCGGTGTCGTTCGCGAGAACAGTGTCCGCCTGCGTGAGCACCTCGTTCTGGGCGTCGATGTCGGGGGCCGTGGCCGCCTTGTCGAGCAGACCCTCGAACTCGTCACTCTGGTAGTAGCCGTAGTCCTGGCCGAGGTTGGTGACCTTGCCGTCCTTGCCCCGCGCGAAGTTCTGGCGGGAGTCGAACAGCGGCGGCAGCACCGTCATGGCCGACGGCCAGTCAGCACCCCAGCCGGCCCAGACGACGTCGCTGTCCTTGTCGGGCTGGTTGATGACGTCGTAGTACGTGTCAGCGAGCGGGTCGAGCTTGACCTTGAAGCCAGCCTTCTCCCAGCCCTCCTGCAGCACGGCCGCGGTCTTGTCCTGGGTCTCGGACTGACCGTAGGTGTAGGTGATCGGGTACGGCAGGGTCACGCCGGCCTCCTGGAGGAGAGCCTTGGCCGCCTCCGGGTCGCCACCGTTGGAGCCGGAGAAGGCCTCCTGCTCGGTGTAGCCCGGCAGACCCGGGTTGATGATCGACTCGGCCGGAACGCCGGCCTTGTCGCCACCCTCGGCCTTGGTGTAGCCGTCGACGTCCGTCGCCAGCGCCAGCGCCTGACGGACCTTGGGGTCCTTCAGCTTCTGCTGGTTGGGCACCAGGTAGTTGGTGTACGGCGAGTCGACCAGCGCGGTGCGGTCCGCGATCGGGCCCTCGATCTGGCTGAAGTACGCCGGAGCGACACGAGCCGAGGTGATCGCGTTCTTGTCGTCACCGGCGTCCGCGACCAGACGGTCGAGGATCGGCTCGGCGGCCGTGAAGATCTGGTAGTCGATCTGGTCCGGGTTGGCCTCACGGAGCTTGTCCGGGGTGTCGGTCGCAGCGTCGTAGTTCTCGTTGCGGACCAGCGTGGCGCCCTTGTTGACCTGCCACTTGCCGCCCTCGACCTTGTACGGGCCGTTGGACAGGACAACCCACTTGGACTTGTCGCCCTTGTCGACCGACTCCTTGTAGGGGTCGGTCGCCATCAGCGACGCCACCGAGAGCGGGAAGTCCGGCCACGGCTTGTTGAAGTGGTAGGTGATGGTCTTGCCATCGCAGGTGACTGCCTTGTCGAACAGCTCCTGGCCGGTGCCGATGTAGGGGCCCTTGTACGCCGAGCCGCCCTTCGGGTCCGCCGGGATGTCGAGGTAGCCCTTGAGGTAGAAGCCCGCACCGCCGGTGAGGACGTCGTCGGCGAACGCACGCGAGGCGCCGTAGGCGAAGTCCTCACACGTGATGTCCGAGCCGTCCTCCCACTTGATGCCGTCCTTCAGCGTGAACGACCACACCTTGCCACCCTCGGTGGAGGTGCCGGTGTCCGTCGCGAGGTCCGGGATCGGCGTGTTGGCGACGTCCGAGTCCTTGTCGAACGGGAAGCCGACGAGGGAGCGGTAGAGGGTGCGACGGAAGTTCGCGAGCTCGACGCCGTAGTAGATCCGCTGCGGGTCCGTGCTCTCGAACGGGAAGTGCTGCAGGTACTGCAGCGTCCCGCCCTTGGCGCTGGTGTCGCCCGAAGAGTCACCATCGCTCTTCGAGCCGTCGGATCCGCCACCGCACGCCGCGAGGGCAGCCGTCAAGGCCGCCGCAGCACTCAGGGCGACCATCCGCTTTCGCATCTTGGCCATTACTTCTCCTTGGATGTGTGTCGCGCCGAGAACGGCGGCACTTTCGGCGACTCGGTGTCACCGAAGACTGGGTGTTCTAGCGGTCGCCCTTGGGGTCGAGGGCGTCGCGCAGGCCGTCCCCGAGCAGGTTGAACGAGACGACGATGAGGGCGATGAGGAACGCCGGGGCGAAGAAGTACAGGAAGTCGCCGCTGGCGTACTGGATCGAGTCCTTCAAGATGTTGCCCAGCGTGGGCGTCGGGGGCCGCACGCTGACACCGAGGTAGGACAGCGCGGCCTCGGCGGAGATGAAGGCCGGCATGTAGAGCGTGAAGGTGATCAGGATCGGCGCCCAGAGGTTCGGGAGCAGCTCCTTGAACCAGATGCGGCGCTTGCTGGCTCCGAACAGCTTCGCGGCGTCCACGAACTCGCGCTCGCGCAGCGACAGGACCTGACCGCGGATGAGGCGCGCCGTGCCGGTCCAGCCGAAGAGGCCGAGGACCAGGACCACGAACAGGCCCTGCGCGATCGCTCCCTCCGGCACGTGGAACGTCTCGGTCAGCACCGCCAGGCCGACCGGAGCGGCGGCCAGCAGGAGCAGGGTCTGCGGGAACGCGAGGACCAGGTCGATGATGCGACCGATGACTGAGTCGGTCCAGCCGCCCGAGAACCCGGCGATGATGCCGAGCACCACACCGATGAACACCGCGATGATCGAGGCGGAGACGGCGACGACCAGCGAGTACGTGATGCCGAGCCAGATGCGGCTCAGCACGTCGCGGCCGATGCCGGGCTCGACGCCCAGCGGGTGGTCCCAGGTGATGCCCCACCACTTGCCGATGGGGAGCGCGTCGGGGCCGATCAGGTCCGGGTGGATCTTGAGGGGGTTGAGCACGTCGGCCGCCACGAGGATCGGGCCGAGGATGGCCGCGACGAAGTAGAGGATCACGATGACGAGCGCGACCATGGACTTCTTGTCCTTGCGGAACCGCGCCATGGCGAGCTGCGTCGGAGACTTGCTCTCGACAGCCTGGGCCCGGAACTCGTCGTCCGGGTCGGGGGTCCGGCCCTCGAGCTCGTTCAGCGGCGTGGCGGTCATGTCACCTCTGTCTTGTGGGAACTGGTGTGCGTTGGTCCGACTGTCCTGGTAGGGACGGCGGGGGTCAACAACCGAAGCGACTGTATGTGACGCCAACCGCCGATCGGGTCTTCCGCGTGTAACGATCTGGTCTCGACCAGGGAGCACTGACGTCCTCCCGAACCGGGCTCCGGCGCAAGACCCTTCGCCCGACCCGGGCCCTCACCGTGCAGCTTGCGCCGAAGTCGTCTGAGGACGAGAGGACGTACGGCGCTGCTCCGGTGCCGCTCGGGTGCTCGCGACCCAGATCACGTTTCGGACGTGACCAATCCGTTATGCGGGGTCGGCCTCCGCGGCCGGCGTCGCGTCGACGCCCGCCTCCTTGCGCTGGGCGGGAGTGATCGGCGCCGGGGCGGCCGTGAGCGGGTCGAAGCCACCGCCGGACTTGGGGAAGGCGATCACGTCGCGGATCGAGTCGGTGCCGGCCAGCAGGGCGCAGATCCGGTCCATCCCGACCGCGATGCCGCCGTGGGGCGGCGCACCGAAGGTGAACGCGTCGAGGAGGAACCCGAACTTCTCGTGCGCCTCCTCCTCGGTGAGGCCCATGACCGCGAAGACCCGCTTCTGCACGTCCTCGCGGTGGATCCGGATCGATCCGCCGCCGAGCTCGTTGCCGTTGCACACGATGTCGTAGGCGTACGCCAGCGCCGAGCCGGGGTCGGTGTCGAACGTGTCCAGGAACTCCGGCTTCGGACCGGTGAAGGCGTGGTGGACCGCGGTCCACGCGCCGGCGCCGACCGCGACGTCGCCGCTGGCGACCGCGTCGGAGGACGGCTCGAACATCGGGGCGTCGACCACCCAGGTGAAGGCGAAGGCGCTCTCGTCGATCAGTCCACCGCGGCGGCCGATCTCGAGACGAGCGGCGCCCAGCAGGGCCCGGCTCGGCTTCGTGGCACCCGCCGCGAAGAAGACGCAGTCGCCCGGCGCGGCACCGACGTGGGCCGCGAGCCCGGCCCTCTCCTCCTCGGAGAGGTTCTTGGCGACCGGACCGCCCAGCTCGCCGTCCTCCTGGACGAGGACGTACGCCAGGCCCCGCGCGCCGCGCTGCTTGGCCCACTCCTGCCAGGCGTCCAGCTTCTTGCGCGGCTGGCTCGCACCGCCCGGCATCACCACGGCGCCGACGTACTCCGCCTGGAAGACCCGGAACGGCGTGGCCTTGAAGTAGTCCGTGCACTCGACGAGCTCGAGGCCCATCCGCAGGTCGGGCTTGTCGGAGCCGAAGCGGGCCATCGCGTCGGCGTACGTCATCCGCGGGATCGGGCGAGGGATGTCGACGTCGATGAGCTTCCACATCGCGGCGAGCACGTCCTCCATCAGCGCGATGACGTCGTCCTGGTCGACGAAGCTCATCTCGATGTCGAGCTGGGTGAACTCCGGCTGACGGTCGGCGCGGAAGTCCTCGTCGCGGTAGCAGCGCGCGATCTGGAAGTAGCGCTCCATGCCCGCGACCATCAGCAGCTGCTTGAAGAGCTGCGGGCTCTGCGGCAGGGCGTACCAGCTGCCGGGCTGGAGCCGCGCCGGCACCAGGAAGTCGCGTGCGCCCTCGGGGGTGCTGCGGGTCAGGGTCGGCGTCTCGATCTCGACGAAGGCGTGGGCGTCGAGGACGTCGCGGGCGGCCTTGTTGATCTTGCTGCGCAGTCGCAGCGCGTGGTTGGGGCCGGAGCGGCGCAGGTCCAGGTAGCGGTGCTTGAGCCTGGCCTCCTCCCCCACCTCGACGTGGTCGCTGATCGGGAACGGCAGCGGTGCGGCGGCGCTGAGCACCTCGACGTCGCTGGCGACGACCTCGATGGCCCCGGTCGCGAGGTTGGGGTTCTCGTTGCCCTCCTTGCGCGCCCGCACCTCGCCGGTGATCTTGAGGCAGTACTCGGCGCGCAGCTGGTGCGCGACCTCCTCGTCGCGGATCACGACCTGGACGACCCCGCTGGCCTCGCGCAGGTCGATGAACGCCACGCCGCCGTGATCGCGCCGGTTCGCGACCCATCCGGCGAGGGTCACGGTCTGGCCGACGTGCTCGGCGCGCAGGGTGCCGGCGTCATGGGTGCGGATCACGATCTTGTCTCCGTAACGTTGGTTGAGCCTGTCGGAAGCACCTGCGGTCGCAGGTCCTCCTCGGGTGGGGTCCAGGTCGCCGGGTCGGCGGCCACCTGCTCCCCCGACCGGATGTCCTTGACCTCGTGGCCCTGGTCGCTGGTGAACCAGACGAACGGGATGCCCCGGCGCTCGGCGTACCGGATCTGCTTGCCGAACTTCTGCGCACTGGCCACGACCTCACACGGGATGTCGCGCGCGCGCAAGGTGTTTGCGATGGCGTCGCTGTCGGCGCGCGACTCCTCGTCGACCACGGCGACCAGCACGACGCTGGGCACCTTGCGCGACGCGGCGAGCCCGGTGCGCGCCATGAGGGGTACGACGACGCGGCTGACGCCGAGCGAGATGCCGACGCCGGGGTACGTCGTGCGCCCGTCGGACGCGAGCGCGTCGTACCGGCCACCGGAGCAGAACGACCCCATCGACTCGTAGCCGTCCAGCCGGGTCTCGAAGACGGTGCCGGTGTAGTAGTCGAGCCCGCGCGCGATCGAGAGGTCGGCCTCGACGCGGACCCGGTCGCTGACCAGGTCGGCGCAGGAGCGCACCAGCGCCGCGAGCTCGGCCAGGCCCTCCTCGAGCAGCTCGTGCTCGACACCCAGGCCGCGCACCGCCTCCACGAACGAGTCGTCGGTCGCCCGGATCGTGGCCAGGGCCAGCACCCGGTCGGCGGTCGGCTCGTCGATGCCCGCCTCGGCGAGCAGCAGTTCGCGCACCTTGTCGACCGGCACCTTGTCGAGCTTGTCGACGACTCGCATGACCTCGTCGGCGTCGTCGATGCCCAGGCCGGCGTAGAAGCCCTGGATCAGCTTGCGGTTGTTGACCTGCAGGCGGAAGCCGGGCAGGAAGGTCAGCCGGGTCAGCGCGTCGACCATGACCCGGGTGACCTCGACGTCGTGGTGGA
Source organism: Nocardioides sp. URHA0020 (assembly GCF_000620705.1). Classification (GTDB taxonomy): domain Bacteria; phylum Actinomycetota; class Actinomycetes; order Propionibacteriales; family Nocardioidaceae; genus Nocardioides. The sequence continues at coordinate 326,230 of NZ_KK211170.1, read as the reverse complement.
ACGGCAGCTCGTCGCGGCCCACGATGTCGATGTCGGCCTGGGTGAACTCCCGGAAGCGGCCCTCCTGCGGCCGCTCACCGCGCCAGGCCTTCTGGATCTGGTAGCGCCGGAAAGGGAACTCCAGCTTGCCGGCGTTCTCGAGGACGTAGCGCGCGAACGGCACGGTCAGGTCGAAGTGCAGGCCGATGCCGGCGTGCCCCTCGGCCGACTCCTCGTGGAGACGGCGCAGGAGGTAGACCTCCTTGGAGGTGTCGCCCTTGCGCAACAGCTGGTCGAGCGGCTCGACCGCGCGGGTCTCGATGCCCGCGAAGCCGTGCAGCTCGAACGTGCGACGGAGGGTGTCGATGACCTGCTGCTCGACGAATCGTTGCTCGGGCAGCAGCTCGGGGAACCCGCTCAGCGGGGTCGGCTTGGCCATGTCAGAGGTCCTGGAGGTAGGGGTTGGTCGCCCGTTCACGGCCGATGGACGTCTGCTCGCCGTGCCCGGGGAGCACGACGATGTCGTCGGCGAGGGGCAGCACCTTGGTCGTGAGGCTGCGCAGCATCGTCGGATGGTCGCCGCCGGGCAGGTCGGTGCGGCCGATCGAGCCCGCGAAGAGCAGGTCGCCGGAGAACATCACCTCGGAGACGTCCTCGCGGTCGTACGGCGTCCGGAAGGTCATCGAGCCCTGCGTGTGGCCGGGGGTGTGGTCGGTGACGAACCGCAGCCCGGCGAGCTCGAGCTCCTGGGCGTCGGCGAGCTCGCGGACGTCGTCCGGCTCGGCGAACCGGTGGTTGCCGCCGAGCAGCATCTGCGCAGTCTCGGGGGACAGGCCGGCCATCGGGTCGGCGAGCAGGTGGCGGTCGGCGGGGTGGATCCAGGCGGTGGCGTCGTACGTGCCCGCGACCGGCGCGACGCACCACATGTGGTCGACGTGACCGTGGGTCACGAGCACGGCGACCGGCTTGAGGCGGTGCTCCCGGACCAGCTCGGCGACCCCGTCGGCGGAGTCCTTGCCGGGGTCGATGACGACGCACTCGCTGCCGGGCCCGGTCGCGGCGACGTAGCAGTTGGTGCCCCAGGGGCCCGCGGGGAAGCCGGCGATCAACACCCCGGAAGACTATCGAGCCGACCGGGTGCGCGTCGCATCGGTGCTGGCTCAAGGAGCGGACCCGAGACCGCTCGTGGCTAGCATGGTCGTGGGCGTCCCCGCAGGGGACGGCGCCGTGGCAGCCGATCGGGCCTGGGCCCAGAGCGAGTGGAGTGCACCAGTGACGAGTCATCAGTGGGGCCGAGTCGACGACGACGGGACCGTCTACGTGACGACCGCCGAGGGCGAGCGCTCCGTCGGTCAGTACCCGGAGGGCTCCCCCGAGGAAGCGCTGAAGTTCTTCACCGAGCGGTACGACGCGCTCGCGTTCGAGGTCGAGCTGCTCGAGAAGCGGGTCGCCAGCGGCGTCATGTCGCCCGAGGAGGCGACCGCGTCGGTGCGGACCGTCCGCGAGCAGGTGACGACCGCCAACGCGGTCGGCGACCTGCCAGCGCTCATCGCGCGGCTCGACGGGATGGAGCCGCTGCTGGAGCAGCAGCGCGAGGCCCGCAAGGTCGAGCGCGCCCAGCGCGCCGCCGAGGCTCGTGCAGGCAAGGAGAAGATCGTCGCCGAGGCCGAGATCCTCGCCGAGGGCTCCGACTGGCGCCACGGCGCCAACCGGATGCGCGACCTGCTCGACGAGTGGAAGGCGCTCCCCCGCATCGACCGGTCGTCGGACGACGCCCTGTGGCGCCGGTTCTCGACCGCGCGCACGGCGTACACCCGTCGCCGCAAGGCGCACTTCTCCGAGCAGCACGAGAAGCGCGACGCCGCCCGGAGCGTCAAGGAGAGGCTCGCCACCGAGGCCGAGAGCCTCGCGACATCGACCGACTGGGGCGGCACCGCCGGCCGCTACCGCGACCTGATGCGGGAGTGGAAGGCCGCCGGTCCCGCCCCGCGGGACGTGGACGAGGCCCTGTGGAAGCGCTTCCGCGGCGCCCAGGACACCTTCTTCGGCGCCCGTGACGCCGCTGCGGCCGAGCAGGACGTCGAGTTCGCCGCCAACGCCGAGGTCAAGGAGGCGCTGCTGCTCGAGGCCGAGAAGCTCGTCCCGGTCACCGACCTCGACGCGGCCAAGCGTGCCTTCCGCGACATCGCGGACCGCTGGGACGCGGCGGGCAAGGTGCCCCGCGACCGGATGAAGGACCTCGAGGCGCGGATCCGCAAGATCGAGACCGAGATCCGCGGCGTCGAGGACGAGCAGTGGAAGCGCTCGGACCCCGAGAAGTCCGCTCGCGCCGACGACATGGTGAGCAAGCTCGAGGACGCGATCGCCAAGGTCGAGGCCGACCTGGAGAAGGCGCGCGCCGCCGGGAACGCCAAGAAGATCAAGGACCTCGAGGACAACCTCGAGTCGCGTCAGTCGTTCCTGGAGATGGCGAAGCGGGCCAGCGCGGACTTCTCCGGCTGAGTCCGTGACGGGTGGCCTCGAGGCTCGCCGCTGGCGCGGCTCGCACCTCGACCACCGGACCCGAGGCGTCAGGGCCGCCAGGCCTGGGCCTCGAGACCACCGCCGGCGCACGGACCCCGCCGGTCGAGGTGCTAAGGCCGCCAGGCCTGAGCCTCGAGACCACCGCCGGCGCACGGACCCCGCCGGTCGAGGTGCGAAGGCCGCCAGGCCTGAGCCTCGAGACCACCGCCGGCGACGTGCGGCCTACTGGGTCACGCGGTAGGCGTCGAAGACGCCCGGGACGGACCGCACGGCCTTGAGGACCGTGTCGAGGTGCTTCGCCTCGGCCATCTCGAAGGTGAAGCGGCTCTTGGCGACCCGGTCCCGCGAGGTCGACAGGTTGGCGCTGAGGATGTCGACGTGCGCGTCGGAGAGCGCCATCGTGATGTCCGAGAGCAGCCGGGCCCGGTCGAGGGCCTCGACCTGGATGTTGACCAGGAAGCTGGACTGGCCGGTCGGCGCCCACTCGACCTCGAGCAGCCGCTCGGGCTGCGACTGCAGGCTTGCGGCGTTGGTGCAGCTGTGGCGGTGCACCGAGACTCCCCCGCCCTTGGTGACGAAGCCGAGGATCGGGTCGGGTGGCACCGGCGTGCAGCACTTGGCGAGCTTGACCCACACGTCGGGCGCGCCCTTGACGATCACGCCGGCGTCACCGCCGGGCTGCACCTTCGCGCGGCCTCGACGTCCCGTGATGGTGACGCCCTCGGCCAGGTCCTCAGCAGCGCCGTCATCGCCGCCGTGCAGGTCGATGACGCGCCGCACGACGGCCTGCGCGCTGAGGTTGCCCTCACCGACCGCTGCGTAGAGCGCTGAGACGTCGGCGACCTTGAAGTGGACCGCGGCCAGCATCAGCGACTCGTGCGACATCAGTCGCTTGAGGGGCAGCCCCTCCTTGCGCATCAGCTTGGCGATCTGCTCCTTGCCCTGGTCGATCGCCTCCTCGCGCCGCTCCTTGGTGAACCACTGGCGGATCTTGGAGCGGGCGCGGGGCGACTTCACGAAGCCGAGCCAGTCGCGTGAGGGCGCAGCGGTCGGCGACTTCGAGGTGAAGACCTCGACCACGTCGCCGTTGTCGAGGGCCGACTCGAGCGGCACCAGCCGGCCGTTCACGCGCGCACCGATCGTGTGGTGGCCGACCTCGGTGTGCACGGCGTACGCGAAGTCGACCGGGGTCGCGCCGGTCGGCAGTGCGATCACGTCGCCGCGCGGTGTGAAGACGTAGACCTCGGCCCGGTTGATCTCGAAGCGCAGCGACTCCAGGAACTCGCCCGGGTCCTCGACCTCGTTCTGCCAGTCGAGGAGCTGACGCACCCACGTCATGTCGTCGACGTCGCCCGGCCGGTCGGTGTCGACACCGTTGCGCCCGTCCTCCTTGTACTTCCAGTGCGCCGCGACGCCGTACTCCGCACGTCGGTGCATGGCGAAGGTCCGGATCTGCAGCTCGACCGGCTTGCCCTGCGGGCCGATCACGGTCGTGTGCAGCGACTGGTACATGTTGAACTTCGGCATCGCGACGTAGTCCTTGAACCGTCCGAGCACGGGGTTCCAGCGCGAGTGCAGCACGCCGAGGACGGTGTAGCAGTCCCGGTCGTCCTCGACCAGGACCCGGATGCCGACCAGGTCGTAGATGTCGGAGAACTCCCGGCCGCCCACGATCATCTTCTGGTAGATCGAGTAGTAGTGCTTGGGTCGTCCGGTGACCTTGCACTTCACCTTGGCCTCACGCAGGTCGGCGTCGACCTGGTTGATCACCTCGGCGAGGAACTGGTCGCGCGACGGCGCCCGCTCGGCGACCATCCGCACGATCTCGTCGTAGATCTTGGGGTGCAGGGTCGCGAAGGCGAGGTCCTCGAGCTCCCACTTGATCGTGTTCATGCCGAGCCGGTGGGCCAGCGGCGCGTAGATGTCCAGGGTCTCGCGAGCGACGCGCTCCTGGGTCTCCTGCTTGACGTAGCGCAGCGTGCGCATGTTGTGCAGGCGGTCGGCGAGCTTGATGACCAGGACCCGGATGTCGCGCGACATCGCGACGATCATCTTGCGGATGGTCTCGGCCTGGGCCGAGTCGCCGTACTTGACCTTGTCGAGCTTGGTCACGCCGTCGACGAGCTGCGCGACCTCGTCGCCGAAGTCCTGCCGCACCTGCTCGAGCGTGTACGGCGTGTCCTCGACCGTGTCGTGCAGCAGGGCCGCTGCCAGGGTCGACTCGGTCATCCCGATGTCGGCCAGGATCGTGGTGACCGCCAGCGGGTGGGTGATGTAGGGGTCGCCGGACTTGCGCGTCTGCGTGCCGTGCATCTTCTCGGCCGTCAGGTACGCCCGCTCGAGCAGTGCCAGGTCGGCCTTCGGGTGGTTGGCGCGCACCGAGCGGAAGAGGGGCTCGAGCACCGGGTTGGCGGAGGTGCCGCGGGTGCCCATCCGGGCGAGCCGCGCCCGCATGCTGCGCGTCGACGGGCCGGGCTCGGACGCACGGCGTGGACCGGCCTGGACAGGCGGGGCCGTGCTCTCCTCGGTCACCTCACCAGTCTAGGGCGTCGGGCTAGACGGTCAGCAGGGTCGTGAGGTCGACGTCGCCGATGGCCGCGCGCCCGGGAAGGAACCCGAGCTCCATCAACATGGCGACCGCGTGCACGGTGGCGCCGCACTGCTCGACGAGCTCCATGGTCGCCTTCGCCGTGCCACCGGTCGCGAGGACGTCGTCGACCAGCAGCACCCGGTCGCCGGGCTGCAGCGCGTCCTGGTGCACCTCGAGGGTCGCCCGGCCGTACTCGAGCGAGTAGGAGACGGCGTACGTCGCGCGCGGCAGCTTGCCGGCCTTGCGGACCGGCACGAACCCGACCCCGAGGGCGAGCGCCACCGGTGCGCCCAGGATGAAGCCGCGCGACTCCATGCCGAGCACCTTGTCGACCACCGGACGTCCGTCGTCGTCGCGCCCCGCCTCCGCGAGGGCACCGATGACCGCGGTGAGCGCGGTGTGGTCGGCCAGGAGCGGCGTGATGTCCTTGAAGACGATGCCGGGCTCCGGGAAGTCCGGGACGTCGGCGATCAGCCCGAGCGCCGACTCCAGGCCCGACCGGTCCTCAGTCACTGCTGCGCGTCACTTCTTGCCGCGCTTGGACTTCGGCTGACGGGTCGGCTGCACCCGGCCGCCCGACGACGCACTGGGCTGCACCGGGCCGCGGGCCTCCGGAGCGATCCGGCCACGGCCGGACACCTCGGGGGTGCGGGCCGGAGCGGTCGGCGGCACCGACCGCGAGAGCGGAGCACCCTCCTCGAGCTCACCCTCGGCCTCGTCCTCGAGCCCGGGCTCGGCCGCGACCGGCAGGTCCTCGGTGAAGACCGGGACGGAGGCGTAGCGGTCCGCGTCGGCCTTCGCGCGCGCCTTGGCCCGCTTGTCGGCCAGCTTGACCTCGGACTCGCGCGACTTCATGTGGACGAGCACCCGCGGTGCGATGAAGACCGAGGAGAAGACACCGGCGGCCATGCCCACGAACTGCGCCAGGGCGAGGTCCTTGAGCGAGCTGGCGCCGAGCTGGACGGCGCTGACGTAGAGGATCGCGCCGATCGGGATCAGCGCGACGATCGAGGTGTTGATCGAGCGCACCAGCGTCTGGTTGACCGCGAGGTTGGCCGCCTGGGCGTAGCTCTGGCGGGTCGAGCGTCGCTCGTGGGTGTTCTCCCGGATCTTGTCGAAGACGACCACGGTGTCGTACATGGAGAAGCCCAGGATCGCGAGCAGGCCGGTGACGGCCGCGGGCGTCACCGGGAAGCCGGACAGCGAGTACACGCCGATCGTGAGCGCGATGTCGTGGATCAGGGCGATCAGGGCCGCGACCGACATCTTCCACTCGCGGAAGTAGCCCCAGATGAAGAGCACCACCAGCGTCAGGAAGATGCCGACGCCGATCAACGCACGCTTGGCGACCTCCTGGCCCCAGCTGGGTCCGACCTCGGTCTTGGAGATCTGGTCGTCGGCGGCGCCGGTGACGTCCTGGATGATCCCCCGGATCTGCCGGTCGCCGGCCGCGTTGACGTCCTCGGTCTGGACGGTGATGCCGCTGGTGCCCGAGGTCGTGACCTGGGGCGAGGCGGCGGAGCCGACGTCCGAGTCCGCGATCTGCGAGCTGAGCTCGTCCGCGGTCTCCTGCGTCGCGACGTTCGCCGGGAGGTCGCTGACCTGGTACTCGGTGCCGCCGGTGAACTCGATGCCGAAGTTCAGGCCCTTGACCAGGATCACCAGGATCGCGAGGCCGACGAGCGTGCCGGAGATGGCGTACCAGAGGGCGCGCTTGCCGACGAAGTCGTAGGACTTCCGGCCCTGGTAGAGCTCGTTGCCGAGCCGTGAGAACTTGCCCATCAGGCCTTACCTCCCGTGGCGACCCGGTCGATGCCGAGCGTGTTGGCGCTCAGCCCGGAGAGCTCGCCGCCGCCGTTGAAGAACTTGCGTCGTGCCAGGACCGTGACCAGCGGCTTGGTGAACCAGAAGAGGATCGCGAGGTCGATGAACGTCGAGAGACCGAGGGCGAAGCCGAAGCCCTTCACCGCGCCGGTGGCGAAGAGGTAGAGCACCGCGGCCGAGAGCAGCGACACCACGTTGGCCGCCAACCGGGTCTTCTTGGCTCGGACCCAGCCGGTCTCGACGGCGACCCGCATCGACCTCCCCTCGCGCATCTCGTCCCGGATGCGTTCGAAGAAGATGATGAAGGAGTCGGCGGTGACACCGACGCCGATGATCAGACCCGCGATGCCCGGGAGGGTCAGCGTGAAGCCGGCCGTGTTGCCGAGCAGCAGGACCATGCCGTAGGTGATCGCGGCGGCCGTGATCAGCGAGGCCAGGACGACCAGGCCGAGGCCGCGGTAGTAGACCAGGCAGTAGCCCATGACGAGCAGCAGACCTAGGGCGCCCGCGGTGAGTCCGGCCTGGAGCTGGTTGCCGGCGAGCGAGGGACCGATCTGCTCGACCTGGGTGCCGTCCTTCTCGAAGGAGATCGGCAGCGCGCCGAACTTCAGGCTGGTGGCCAGGCTCTCGGCCGAGGTCTTGGTGAAGTTGCCGCTGATCTGGGCGTTGCCGTCCGGGATCCGGCCGTCGAAGGTGGGCGACGAGATGACCTGGCCGTCGAGCACGACCGCGAACTGCTGCTCCGAGCCGGCCATGGCGTTGGACAGGTCGGCGAAGACCTTCTTGCCCTGACCGCCGAGGGTGAGGTCGACCTGCCAGGAGACCTGACCCTGCGGGACGCCGGCCGAGGCCTTCTTCAGGTCGGTGCCCTCGATCGCCGCGGGCGAGAGGAGGTACTTCGTGGTGGCGTCGTCGTCGGTGCCGCACGTGACGAGCCAGGTCTCGGGCTTGTCGGCCGGGGGCTTGGTCGCGGGGCAGGTGTAGGCGGCGTACGCGTCGATCGCCTCCTGCGGCGGAGCCGTGATGAAGGCCAGGGCCTCCTTCGCGCTGGCTCCCACCGTGTCCGCGGGGGCGGTCGTCGGCGACCCGCTGGGGCTCGTCGTGGCGGAGCCGCTGGGCGAGGAGCTCGGCGACGTGCTCGGCGAGGCCGACGGGGACGTGGACTCGTCGTCGGCGGTGAAGCCGGGGCGGTTCTTCGGCGAGGCGCTGCTGGACGCCTTCGGCTTGGCGGTCGAGGACGACTTCGCGGAGGGCGAGCTCGACGGCGACGCGGGCAGCGTGACGCCCACGCCCGGCTCGGCGCTCGGGCTCTCGGCCCCACTCGGGTCCGTCGGCGCGGCGGCACTGGCACACGGGCCGGGGGCGGCGCTGGTGCACGCCACCGTGCGGAACCGGAGCTGTGCCTGGCGCTTCACCGTGTCGACCAGCGAGTTGTCGGTGTCACCGGGGATCTCGACGACGATGTACTTGTTGCCCTGGGTGGTCACCTCGGCCTCGGTGACACCGGTGCCGTTGACCCGCTTGTCGATGATGGACGCGGCCTCGTTGAGGTTCTCCTTGGTCGGAGAGCCGTTGGCGGTCAGCGTGATGCGCGTGCCGCCCTGGAGGTCCAGACCGAGCGCCGGCTTCCAGTTGCCACCGAGGGCGACCAGGCCGAAGAGCACCGCGATGCCGAGCAGGAAGACGACCAACGTGCGGCCCGCGTGGGCAGCGGCGTTGCGTGCCATGTCAGTTCTCCTCCGGGCCGTCGGCGATGACGCCCGGCTTGTTGTCCGTGTCGGTCTCGACCCGTTCGTCGTCGACCTCGTCCACGTCCTGCGCGATCTTGTTGCCGATGGCACCGCGGGCGACCTTGATGACGACGCCCTCGGCGATCTCGACCTTGACGTGGTCGTCCTCGACCGAGCGCACGGTGGCGTAGACCCCCGACGTCAGCATGACCTCGTCCTCTACGGACAACGACGACTGCATGTTCCGGAGTTCCTTCTGCCGCCGAGATTGCGGCCGGATGATGAAGAGCCAGAAGAGCAGCACGATGCCAACGAGCGGCAGCAGGGTCGCCACGACGAAAAAGACCTCTCGAGCAGAAAGCAGGGATGTCCGAGCCGACCACCGGTCGACCGACGGGCAAGTGTAACCAGCGAGGTGGTCCGGATCACGAACCCGGGTCACCCCTTCGGGTCGCGCCTCTCACTCCTCGAAGAGGGTGCCGTCCGTCTCGAGCGGGGCGGGCGCCGGCGGGACCGCCAGGCCGAGGTGCTGCCAGGCGGCCGGTGTGGCGACCCGGCCGCGCGGCGTACGGGCGAGGAAGCCGTTGCGGACCAGGAACGGCTCGGCGACCTCCTCGACGGTCTCGCGCTCCTCCCCCACGGCGACGGCCAGCGTCGAGACGCCGACGGGCCCGCCGCCGAAGCGGCGGCAGAGCACGTCGAGCACGGCCCGGTCGAGCCGGTCGAGGCCGAGGTCGTCGACCTCGTAGAGGTCCAGGGCGGCCCGGGCGACGGGGAGCGTCACGATGCCGTCGGCGCGGACCTGGGCGAAGTCGCGGACCCGGCGCAGCAGCCGGTTGGCGATCCGCGGGGTGCCGCGCGATCGCGACGCGATCTCGGCGGTGCCGTCGTCGTGCACCTCGACGTCGAGGAGCGCGGCGGAGCGCTGCACGATCAGGTCCAGCTCGTGCGGCTCGTAGTACTCGAGATGGGCGGTGAAGCCGAACCGGTCGCGCAGCGGCCCGGGGAGGAGCCCCGCCCGGGTGGTGGCACCGACCAGGGTGAAGGGCGGGATCTCCAGCGGGATCGCGGTGGCGCCGGGTCCCTTGCCGATGATGACGTCGACGCGGAAGTCCTCCATCGCCATGTAGAGCATCTCCTCGGCGGGGCGCGACATCCGGTGGATCTCGTCGACGAAGAGCACGTCGCCCTCGTTCATCCCGGAGAGGATCGCCGCCAGGTCGCCGGCGTGGGTGATCGCCGGCCCGCTCGTGAGCCGCAGCGGTGCGGTCATCTCGGAGGCGATGATCATCGCGAGCGTCGTCTTGCCCAGCCCCGGAGGTCCCGACAGGAGCACGTGGTCGGGCGCCCGGCCCCGCCGCCGGGCCGCCTCGAGCACCAGTCCGAGCTGGTCGCGCACCCGGACCTGACCGACCACCTCGTCGAGGGACTTCGGCCTCAGCGCCGCCTCGACCGCCCGCTCGTCCCCCTCGGCCTCGGCCGCCGTGAGCGAGCGGAAGTGGGTCGTCTCCGCCTCGTCGAGGTCGTCCTCGTGGAACGGCATCGGGTCAGGCCTTGCTCAGCGAGCGCAGGGCGGAGCGCAGCAGTGCGGCCACGTCGGGGACGTCACCGGCCTCGGGTGCGACGGTGTCGACAGCCTTCTCGGCGTCCCGCACTGGCCAGCCCAGGCCGACCAGGCCCTGGTGCACCTGGTCGCGCCACGGCGCCTCGGCGGCCGGGGCGGACGCGTGCCGTACGCCGCTCGGCGCGCCGATCCGGTCCTTGAGCTCGAGGACGATCCGCTGTGCACCCTTCTGGCCGATGCCGGGCACCCTCGTGAGGGTCTTGATGTCGTCGGCGGCGATCGCGCGGCGCAGGTCGTCGGGCGAGAGGACGGCGAGCATCGACTGCGCAACCTTCGGACCGACACCGGAGGCGGTCTGCACGAGCTCGAAGGTCTGCTTCTCGTCGTCGTCGACGAAGCCGAAGAGCGTCAGCGAGTCCTCGCGCACGACCATGCTCGTCGGCAGCGTCGCCGACTCCCCCGTGCGCAGCGTGGCGAGCGTGCCCGGCGTGCACATCAGCTCGAGACCGACGCCACCGACCTCGACGACGGCGCTCGAGAGGGTGAGGGCGGCGACCCGCCCACGGACGAAGGCGATCATCGGAGACTCCTCGGTCGTCGAGCCTGTCGGGTGCCGGCGAGCGCGGCGTCGATGCGGGCCTGCGCTCCACCGCGCCAGATGTGGGTGATGGCCAGGGCGAGCGCGTCGGCGGCGTCGGCGGGCTTGGGCGGGGCGTCGAGGCGCAGGATCCGGGTCACCATCGCGCCGACCTGGGCCTTGTCGGCCCGGCCGTTGCCCGAGACCGCGGCCTTGACCTCGCTGGGGGTGTGCAGCGCGACCGGCAGCCCGCGCCGGGCCGCGCACACCATCGCGATGCCGCTGGCCTGGGCGGTGCCCATCACCGTGCTGACGTCGGAGCGGGCGAACACCCGCTCGATCGCCACGGCGTCGGGGTGGTACTCGTCGAGCCAGGCGTCGATGCCCTTCTCGATGGTCACCAGCCGCTCGGGCACCCGAAGGTCGGACGAGGTCCGCAGCACGTTGACGTCGACCAGGCCGAGCGGTCGCCCGACCGAGCCCTCGACCACGCCCATGCCGCAGCGGGTCAGCCCGGGGTCGATCCCCAGCACGCGCATTCGTCAACCCTTCCGTCCGAACAGGTGTTCGGAGGCCACGCTAACCGTCGGCCCCCCGGCGGTCGGCGCGACACGCGGACCGCTGCCTCAGTCGTCCTCGCCGATGCCCTCGAGCACGTCGTCGGGGATGTCGGCGTTGCTGTAGACGTTCTGCACGTCGTCGAGGTCGTCGAGGACGTCCACGAGCCGGAAGACCTTCCCGGCCGTGTCCACGTCGCCGACCGGGATGTCCATGGTCGCGACGAACTGCACCTCGGCGGAGTCGTAGTCGATGCCGGCCGCCTGCAGCGCCGTCCGGACGGCGACGACGTCACCGGACTCGGACTGGACCTCGAAGCTCTCCCCCAGGTCGCTGACGTCCTCGGCGCCCGCGTCGAGGGTGGCCTCGAGGACGTCGTCCTCGCCGACCTCCCACGGCTTGCCACCGCGCTCCTGGCTCTTGCCGACCACGACAACGCCCTTGCGGGTGAAGAGCCGGGAGACCGAGCCGGGGTCGGCCATGGTGCCGCCGTTGCGGGTGACCGCGGTGCGCACCTCCATCGCGGCCCGGTTGCGGTTGTCGGTGAGGCACTCGACGAGCAGCGCGACGCCCTGCGGTCCGTAGACCTCGTACATGATCGTCTCGTAGTTGACGCCGCCGCCGTCGAGACCGCCGCCGCGCTTGACCGCGGAGTCGATGTTCTTGTTCGGCACCGACTGCTTCTTGGCCTTCTGCACGGCGTCGTACAGCGTCGGGTTGCCGGAGAGGTCGGGGCCGCCCATCTTGGCCGCGATCTCGATGTTCTTGATCAGCTTGGCGAACAGCTTGCCGCGCTTGGCGTCGACGATCGCCTTCTTGTGCTTCGTGGTCGCCCACTTGGAGTGGCCAGACATGCGTCCCTCTTCTACTCAGCTCGTGTCGTCGCGCCGGTCACCAGATCCACGAACAGCTGGTGGACCCGGGAGTCGCCACCCACTTCGGGGTGGAACGACGTCGCCATCAGCGGACCCTGACGGACGGCGACGATCCTACCTGCGGCCGCTCCCGCCTCGACACGACCGAGCACTTCGACACCCGGGCCGACCGACTCGACCCACGGGGCCCGGATGAAGACGGCGTGCACCGGGGCGTCGAGCCCGGTGATCTCCAGGTCACCCTCGAAGGAGTCGACCTGGCGCCCGAACGCGTTGCGCCGCACCGTGATGTCCAGCCCGCCGAGGGTCTCCTGACCCACCGCGCCGTCCTCGAGCCGGTCGGCCAGCATGATCATCCCGGCGCACGTCCCGAAGGCCGGCATCCCTTCCTTGAGCCGCTGCCTGATCGGCTCGAGGAGGTCGAAGGTACGCGCCAGCTTGGCGATCGTCGTGGACTCCCCGCCGGGGACGACCAGGCCGTCGCACGCGTCCAGCTCGGAGGTACGCCGGACCGTGGTGGCCCGGACGCCGAGGTCGCCGAGCACCCGGACGTGCTCACGCACGTCGCCCTGGACGGCGAGGACGCCGATGGTCACGGTCACGCTCCCCAGCCTAGAGGCGGGTCAGCACCTACGATCGGCCGCATGCGACCCGGGCGACCCACCGCGGCCGTGGCCACGGCGCTCGCCGCGCTCCTGCTCGGCGCCTGCACCGACGCCGACGTGCCCACCGACCCGCCTCCCACCCGGCCGGCCGCCGCACGACCCACGCCGGAGCCGCGCATCGACGGGTGGCCGACCGCGTCGCCGGCCACGATGGGGTTCCGGTCCCAGCGACTGGACCGGCTGGCGCGGGACGCCAAGCGCCTCGACAGCTCCTGCTACGCCGTCGTCCGCGACGGTCGCCTGGTCGGCGAGTGGAACTGGGGCACGCAGCGGTCGGTGCCCCGGGAGGTCTTCTCGGTGACGAAGTCGGTCACCAGCGCCCTGGTCGGCATCGCCCTCGATGACGGGTCTCTCGCGCTGGACGACCCGGTCTCCCGCTACGTCCCGTCCTGGCGCGGGACCGCCTCGCACTCGGTGACGGTGCGCGACCTGCTGGCGAACGACAGCGGCCGCTTCTGGTCGGCCGAGTCGGACTACGGCGCGATGACCAGGGCGCCCGACCGCACGGCGTACGCCGTCGGGCTGCGCCAGCAGCACCCGCCGGGCACCGTGTGGGCCTACAACAACGCCGCGATCCAGGTCCTCGACCGGGTGCTCGTGAGGGCCACCGGCCTGCCGACGGCGGAGCTCGCCGCCCGGCGGCTCTTCACACCCCTGGGCATGACTCACACCCGGATGACCTCGGACGCGGGCGGCCGCTCGACCAACGCCTACTTCGGGCTGCAGACCACCTGCCTCGACCTGGCGCGCTTCGCCCGCCTCTACCTCGAGCAGGGCACCGTCGACGGCACGCGGATCCTGTCCACGGCGTACGTCGGGGCGTCGACCGGTCGCTCCTCGACCAGGCTCAACGCGGCCTACGGCTACCTGTGGTGGCTCAACCGGGAGGGCCGGCTGCGCGGCGCGACCGACGAGGTCGACGCGGCCGGGCAGCCGGTCACCGACGTCCGGGGACGGCTGGTGCCGGACGCCCCGGCGGGGATCTTCTCCGCCATCGGGCTCGGCGGCCAGATCGCGATGGTCGACCCGGCGTCGCGGACGATCGTGGTCCGCCTCGGCACGGCCGCGCCCGGGGTGCAGCCCTACGGCCTGCGCAACGCCGCCCGGGTCGTGACCTGGGCGCTCGGCTGACTACCAGCCGCGCTCGGCGAGCCGGTGCGGCTGCGGGATCTCCTCGACGTTGATGCCGACCATCGCCTCGCCGAGACCGCGCGAGACCTTGGCGACCATGTCGGGGTCGTCGTGGAAGGTGGTGGCCTTGACGATGGCCTCGGCGCGCTGCGCGGGGTTGCCGGCCTTGAAGATGCCGGAGCCGACGAACACGCCCTCGGCACCGAGCTGCATCATCATCGCCGCGTCCGCCGGGGTCGCGATGCCGCCGGCGGTGAAGAGGACCACGGGCAGCTTGCCCTGCTCGGCGACCTCCTTGACCAGGTCGTACGGCGCCTGCAGCTCCTTGGCCGCGACGAAGAGCTCGTCCTCCTCCAGCGCGCCGAGGCGGCGGATCTGCTTGCGGATCGTGCGCATGTGGGTCACGGCGTTCGAGACGTCACCGGTGCCGGCCTCGCCCTTGGAGCGGATCATCGCCGCGCCCTCGGTGATGCGCCGCAGGGCCTCGCCCAGGTTGGTCGCGCCGCAGACGAAGGGGATCGTGAACGCCCACTTGTCGATGTGGTTCTCGTAGTCCGCCGGGGTGAGCACCTCGGACTCGTCGATGTAGTCGACGCCGAGCGACTGCAGGACCTGTGCCTCGGCGAAGTGACCGATCCGGGCCTTGGCCATCACCGGGATCGAGACGGCCTCGATGATGCCGTCGATCATGTCGGGGTCGCTCATCCGCGAGACGCCGCCCTGGGCCCGGATGTCGGCCGGGACCCGCTCGAGCGCCATCACGGCGACAGCGCCGGCGTCCTCGGCGATCTTGGCCTGCTCGGGGGTGACCACGTCCATGATCACGCCGCCCTTGAGCATCTCCGCCATGCCGCGCTTGACTCGGGTGGTGCCTGTGCTCTCACTCATGGGGAGAGGGTAGTGCGACCTCCGCGAGGGCCTGCTTCCGGACCACCCACACGCGCTGCACGACGGTCACGGTCGACGCGATCGCCAGCCCCCACAGGGCGACGTACATCAGCACCGGGACGTCGAAGATCGCACCGAGCCCGGTCAGCACCAGGATGGCGACCAGCCGGTCGGCGCGCTCGGCGATGCCGACCTTGACGTTGAACCCGAGGGTCTCGCCGCGCGAGCGGGCGTACGACGTGACGGACCCCATCAGCAGGCACACGAGGCTGAGCACGAGGTAGAGCCTGCTGGGGTCCTCCCACGCGAAGTAGAGGGCGAGCCCGATGAAGATCGCGCCGTCCGCGACCCGGTCCAGCGTGGAGTCCCAGAACGCGCCGAACTTGCTGGTCCGGCCGGTCGTGCGGGCCATGTAGCCGTCGAGCAGGTCGCTGAAGACGAAGGCGGTGATGACGAGGACCCCGGTGAGCAGCTTGCCCTGCGGGAAGAAGACCAGCGCTCCCGCGGACACCCCGAGCGTGCCGACCAGGGTGACGGCGTCGGGGCTGACGCCGAGGCGGATCAGCAGGTGGGCGACCGGGGAGATGACCTTCGTGAAGAAGGCGCGGAAACGTTCCATCATGGCGGCAGCAGGCTACCGCTCGCGACGGCGTACGCCGTCTTCACCGCGCTCAGACGGCCTGCGGCACGGCCTGGGGGTGGTCGAGCACCGGCCCGAAGGCGAGCTCCGCGGCGCCGATCAGGGGCGAGTCGTCGCCCAGCTGGGCCGACCGGATGAGGGTCTCGTTGCGCGGGGAGATCAGCTGGCCGCGCTGGATCGCGATGTTGACCCGGGTCTCCGCGGCGCGCCAGACCTGGGCGAGGCAGCCGCCGAGCACGACGACCTCGGGGTTGAAGAGGTTGACGATCGCGCGGATCCCGACACCGCACCAGTCGGCGACGTGGTCGACGGCCTCGGCCGCCCGGGCCTCACCGGACTGCGCCGCGGCGATGACCTCGGCGACCGCGGTCGGCCCGCCGCCGGACAGGCGCCCGGCGCGCATCAGCAGGACGTTCTCGCCGACCTTCATCTCCCAGCAGCCGACCGAGCCGCACCGGCAGATCATCCCGTGGCTGTCGACCTGCATGTGGCCGACCTCGCCGGCGTACCCGCGAGCGCCGGTGAGGGGGCGTCCGTCGATGAGGAAGCCACCGCCGATGCCGACGCTGGCGCTGAGGTAGGCGACCTCGGAGTAGCCCATCGCGGCGCCCCGGATGTGCTCGGCGAGCACCCCGAGGTTGGCGTCGTTGGCGGTCGCGACCGGGCGGTCGAGCCGAGCCGCGAGCATCGCGGTGAACGGCTCCTCCACCCAGCCCAGGTTGGGGGCGAAGCGGACCAGGCCGTCCGCGGCGCGCACGGCACCCGGCACGGCGACCCCCACGCCCAGGCACCGGTGGTGGCGTGACTGCGCGAGGGTCTCCTCGATCATCTGCGCGACCGACTCGACCACGTGGGCCACGTCGTGCTCGCCGCGCTGGTGGCCCCGGGTACGACGGTCCAGGACCTCGCCCCCGAGACCGACCAGCGCGACGGCGATGCGGTCGACGCCGACGTCGACGGCGACCACCACGTTGCCCTCGCTGGGCACCACCAGGTGTGACGGTCGCCCGCGCCCACCCACCACCGCCGTCTGCTCGGTGACCAGACCGAGTGACTGAAGCTCACCGGTCAGCGCGCCGATCGTGCTCCGATTCAGCCCGAGCTGTTTCGTGAGCACGGCGCGCGTGGTCGGTCCGTGCGTGTGCACCGTCTGGAGGATGGCGCGCAGGTTCGCGCGCCGCAGCTCCTCGGTGCCGACGCCGGTGGGGGCGGGCATCGGGCTATACCCGGCCTGTTGCTGCTGCGCGTCGCCGGCTGATGGCGTCGACGGCGGCCGCGAAGAGCAGCACCGCTCCGGTCACCATGTAGACGGTCGCAGCGGGCTGGTTGAGCAGGCCCATGCCGTTGTTGATCACGGCGATCACCAGGCCACCGATGACGGCGTCGGTGATCCGGCCCTTGCCGCCGAAGAGGCTGGTGCCGCCGATGACCGCGGCACCGACGGCGAACAGCAGGGTCTGCTGTCCACCGGTCGCCGGCGAGACCGAGTTGTCCCGGCTCGCAATCAGGATGCCCGCGACCGCGGCGAGCGTGGAGCAGGTGATGAAGCAGGACACCTTGAGCCACGGCACGTTGATGCCGGCGCGGCGGGCCGCCTCGGCGTTGCCACCGACGGCGTACACGTGCCGGCCCCACGACGTGCGCGTGAGCAGGTAGCCCAGGACCACCACGAGCACGGCGATCACGACGACGACGTTGGGCACGCCCTTCAGCGACTTCAGCGTCGGGTTCGGGCTGCGCTCCTGGGAGAGGAACGCGGTGAACGCGATGACCGCGATCGCCAGCGCACCGGTCTTGATCGCCCAGAGCAGCATCGGCTGGGCGGCCAGGTTCTGCTTGCGCCGACTCAGCAGCGTCAGCAGGCTGACCCCGCCGTAGCCGACGATGACGATCACCGCGAGGGCCCAGCCCGCCCACAGCGGCAGGGAGCCGTTGTTGAGCTTGAGCACGAACTCGTTGCGGTAGCCGATGGTGCCGCCCTCGCCGATGATCTTGAGGATGACGCCCTGCAGACCCAGGAAGGCGGCCAGGGTCACGACGAACGACGGGATGCCGACCTTCGCGACCGCCAGGCCGATGAGCACGCCGATGAACGCGCCCGTGAGGAGCCCGACCAGGAGCGACAGCGGCCAGCTCCAGCCGTGGTTGCTCATGACCACGCCGACCATGGCGGCGGCGACGCCGCCGGTGTAGCCGGCGGACAGGTCGATCTCGCCCAGCAGCAGCACGAAGATCAGGCCCATGGCCAGCACCATGACGCCGGCCGACTGACCGATCAGACCGGCCAGGTTGAGGGGGGTCGTGAACGTGTCGGGACGCAGCAGCGAGAAGGCCACGACCAGGACGACCAGGCCGAGCACGGCGGGCAGCGACCCGACGTCACCGCCCCGGATCTTGGCCAGGTAGGCGCTCGTGAGGCTGCCGATGGTGTTCTGCTCCTCGGGAGGAGTCGTGGAGGTGCTCATGACTCCCCGCCGTTCTTCTCGGACTTGCCGGTGGTGATCAGCTCGACCACCTCGCCGCGGGTGACCTCGTCGCGGCGCACCTGGGCGACGAGCTGACCCAGGTAGAGCACGGCGATGTCGTCGGCGACCTCGAACACGTCGTTGAGGTTGTGGCTGATCAGGACGACGCCGAGTCCGCGGTCGGCGAGACGGCGGACCAGCAGGAGGACCTGCTCGGTCTGCGCGACGCCGAGGGCCGCGGTGGGCTCGTCGAGGATGACGACCTTGGAGTTCCACAGCACCGCGCGGGCGATGGCGACGGTCTGACGCTGTCCGCCGGACAGCGCCGAGACGTGGGTGCGCACCGACTTCAGGGTGCGGACGGACAGGCCGTCCAGGGTCTCGCGCGCGCGCAGCTCCATCGCGGTGTCGTCAAGACGGAACTTCGACCCGACCTCGCGACCGAGGAACATGTTGTCGACGACGTCCAGGTTGTCGCAGAGCGCCAGGTCCTGGTAGACGACCTCGATGCCGAGGTCCGCCGCGTCCTTCGGACCGCTGACCTTCACGGGCTGGCCCTCGAAGGTGTACTCGCCCTCGTCGAAGGCGTGGATGCCGGCGATGCCCTTGATCAGGGTGCTCTTGCCGGCACCGTTGTCGCCGACCAGGGCAGTGACCTGCCCGGGTCGTACGTCGAGGTCGACGCCGCGCAGCACGTGCACGGCACCGAAGCTCTTTTGAATGCCCCGCAGGCTCAGCAGCGGCGCATCGGACGTTGCCGGTGCTGCCTGTTCGGTAGCTGGGACGGACACAGGGATCTCCTCCGCCAGTGGATTGATGGCTCGAGCTGTCAACGATGGACCGCTCGAGGGTGGGAAACGGGACTCGGGGGCCTGTCCCGGTAGGAACAGGCCCCCGAGCTAGAGGCTGGTGCTACTTGATGCCAGCGGTGGTGCAGGCCTTCGCGAACTCGTCGACGCAGATGTCTGCAGCCTTCGCGAACCCGTCGTCGATGACGGTCTGGACACTGTCCTTGGTGACCCACACCGGGGTCGCCAGGGCGGACGGGACGTCCTTGCCGGTCTCGCTGTCCTTGACGGAGCCGGTCGCCAGAGCGGCGGCCGCGTCCTTGTCACCGCTGATCAGAGCGATGGCCAGGTCCGAAGCCGTCTTGGCCTCGAGGTTCGTGTTCTTGTAGACCGTGCCGCACTGGTAGCCGGCGAGCACGTTCTGCAGACCCTCGGTCGAGGCGTCCTGGCCGGTGACCGGGACCTCTCCAGCGGTGCCGTTGTCCTTCATGCGGGCGATGATGCCGCCGGCCATCGTGTCGTTGGCCGAGACGACGCCGTCGATCTTGCCCTTGTTCTGGGTGTACATCTGCTCGTAGGCCGTGCCGGCCTTCGTCGCGTCCCAGAAGCCGCTCTGGTCGCCGACCAGGGTGTAGTCACCCGAGTCGATCTTCGGCTTGAGCGCCTCTTCGTAGCCGGACTTGAACAGCGCGGCGTTGTTGTCGCTCGGGTCACCGTTGACGTAGACGATGTTCGCCTTGGTCTTGCCGGCGTCGTCGAGGCACTTGGTGATGCCCGTACCCATGAGCTTGCCGACCTCGACGTTGTCGAAGGAGACGTAGTACGACGCGCCGCCACCCAGGGTGAGGCGGTCGTAGTCGATGCTCTGGACACCGGCGTCGGCGGCCTTGCTCAGACACGCCTTGCCCGACTCCGAGTCGAGGTTGACGATCATGATGACCGTGACCTTCTCGTTGATCATGCTGTCGCAGATCTGACCGAACTTGGCTTTGTCGCCACCGGCGTTGTCGATGATCGACTCGACGCCGGCCGCCTTGAACGCAGCCTCCAGGCTGGGGCGGTCGTTGGCCTCCCAGCGCGGCGACGTGGTGGTGTCGGGCAGGATCACCCCGACCTTGCCCTTGGCGGCGGCGTCGCCGCTGCCACCGTCGCTGCCGCCGTCGCTGTCGCTGCCGCCACATGCTGCAAGGGCACCGAACGCAAGCACGCCCACTGCCGCGAGGGACGCGAGACGCGCACCCTTATTCCTGACCATTTCCTCGACCTCCATGGTTCGGATCCCCGTGACGCTCGTCATGTGACGGCAGTCACGGTATATGTTGTCCGGGACAACATACTCATGTTGGATAGGCGCGGCAAGCAGTTCTGAGAGCGTGTTTTGTTGCACGTTCAAACCAAGTGTTTTCACGCTTGAGCGTGATCGAATCGTGATGGAACGAGGACCCCCGATGAGCGACAGCAGTACCGACCCGGCCGCCTTCACCCCGACCCGGGAGGACCAGTTCTCCTTCGGGCTCTGGACGGTCGGCTGGCAGGGCGTCGACGTCTTCGGCGGCGCGGTGCGCCCCGAGCTCGACCCCGCCGAGGCGATCCACAAGCTCAGCGAGCTCGGTGCGTACGGCATCACCTTCCACGACAACGACGTCTTCCCCTTCGACGCCGACGCGGCGACCAAGGAGAAGCACCTCGCGCCGTTCCGCAAGGCGCTCGAGGACACCGGCCTGGTCGTGCCGATGGTGACCACGAACCTCTTCTCGCACCCCGTCTTCCGCGACGGCGGCTTCACCAACAACGACCGCGACGTACGCCGCTTCGCCATCAGCAAGGCCGCCGACCAGATCGATCTGGCCGCCGAGCTGGGCGCCAAGCTCTTCGTCGCCTGGGGCGGCCGCGAGGGCGCCGAGTCCGGCGCCGCCAAGGACGTGAAGTCCGCGCTGGACCGCTACGCGGAGGCGTTCAACACCCTCGGTGCCTACGTGCTGGAGCAGGGCTACGACATCCGCTTCGCGATCGAGCCCAAGCCCAACGAGCCCCGCGGCGACATCCTGCTGCCGACGATCGGGCACGCGCTGGCCTTCATCAACGAGCTCGACCACCCCGAGCTGGTCGGTCTCAACCCGGAGACCGGCCACGAGGAGATGGCGTCGCTGAACTACGCGCACGGCCTCGCCCAGGCGCTGTGGCACGGCAAGCTCTTCCACATCGACCTCAACGGCCAGACCGGCCCGCGCTACGACCAGGACCTGCGCTTCGGCGCCGGCAACGCGCGCGGCGCCTTCTGGACCGTCGACATCGTCGAGAACGGTGGCTACGAGGGCCCACGGCACTTCGACTACAAGCCGCCGCGGACCGAGGACATGGACGGCGTGTGGGCGTCCGCCCGCGGCTGCATGCGCAACTACCTGATCCTGCGCGACAAGGTCCGCGCCTTCCGCGCCGACCCTGAGGTGCAGCAGGCGCTGAAGGACGCGCGCGTCGACGAGCTCGCCGTCTCGAGCCTCTCGGCCGGCGAGACCGTGGCCGACCTGCGGGCCGAGTCCTTCGACCCGGACGCCGCGGCCCTGCGCGGGATGGCCTTCGAGCACCTCGACCAGCTGGCGCTCGAGCACCTGTACGGCGTCCGCGGCTGACGCACGACCGACACCCCTGCGCCCCCGCTCGCGACCCACGTCGTGAGCGGGGGCGTACGTGTCGTCGCACGGGAGCCGGACCCGCGCCGATCACCTCGAGCGCCCGACCGACTGATCACCGACCCTCGCGTCCTGACCCTCCGTGGGTGGCGCGGGCGGAGCCGCCGTACGCCCCGCTCCGAACACGCGTGGCAATGCGTCGCGCCGGGTGCGACGGCTGTACATACTGAGCCCACCCAGCCGAGCGACCAGGGGAGGAAGACGTGACGCGCGAGACCGACGAGCGGCGTCTGCTCCACGCCCTCAGCCTGAGCGTGCTCGCGACCGATGAGATCGGCATCATCACCTTCACGAACGACGCGGCCACGGAGCTCTTCGGGCTGGGCAGCGACGAGCTGATCGGCACCCACGTGCTGGACCTGGTCGGTCTCGGGCCCGGCGAGGCTCCGATGCTGCCGGACATCCTGAGCGGCGCACGCTGGCACGGCGACCTGACCATCCAGCACGTCGGCGGCGGCAGCATGCTCGCCGCGGCCACGGTCAACCCGATCTGTGACGACGCCGGTGCCGTGGTCGGCGCCATCGCCGTGCTCGAGGACATGACGGAGACCCGCCGGGCGCAGGCCGAGGCCGCCGAGAGCGAGCAGCGGCTGCGGCTGGCGCACGCGGCGGCCGAGCTCGGCACCTGGCACTGGAACGCCCTCGACGGCTCCAACGTCTGGGACGACCAGATGCACCGGATCTACGGGCTTGCTCCCGGCACCTTCGAGGGCACCTGGGACGCCTGGGTCGCCACCATCCACCCGGACGACCGGGAGGAGACGATCGCGGTCGTGCAGCGTGCGCTCGAGGAGCGCGGCACCTACGTCCTGCGCAACCGGATCCTGCGCCCCGACGGCCGGATCAGGTGGATCGAGGCGCACGGCAAGGTGCTCGTCGGCGCCGACGGGGGCCCGGTCGGGACCATCGGCTGCCTGCAGGACGTGACCGAGCGCATCCGGATGCAGCAGCGGCAGGACGACGCTGCCGCCCGGGCGCTGCTGCTGCAGCGGGTCACCGCCGACTTCTCGCAGGCGGTGACGCCCGACCAGGTCGCCGCGGTCCACGAGGCCAGCCTCGTGGAGGTGCGTGCGATCGTCGGCACGGACCAGGCGCTCTCGCAGGAGGACGCGCAGCTGCTCGACACCCTCGCCTCGCAGCGGCGGATCGCCGAGGAGCGCGCCGAGCTCTTCCGCCACACGACGGCGATCTCCGAGGAGCTCCAGTTCAGCCTGGCGCCCAGCCCGCTGCCCGAGCTGGACCGTTTCGAGACGGCCGCGTTCTACGCACCGGGAGGCGACGATCTCGAGCACGTGGGCGGGGACTGGTACGACGCCGTGGGCACCGCGACCGGCGGCGTGGTGCTGGTGGTGGGCGACGTGATGGGCCGAGGTGTCCGGGCGGCCACCACGATGATCCACGCGCGAGCCGGCATCCGCGGCCTGCTGACGGTGGAGCCGGCACCGGCCGCCCTGCTGGAGGCGGCCGACGAGCTGATGGCGCGCGATGCGCCGGACCAGTTCGTGACCGCAGCCGCCGTGCTCGTGGATGCGGCGGCCGGGACGCTGGAGCTCGCCAACGCCGGTCACGTGCCGCTCGTCCTGCTGCGGGCCGACGGGACCACGGAGCTGATCGGGCAGGACTCCGGTGTCCCGCTGGGCGTCGTGCCGCTGCTGCGGCGTGCGGCCACGACGGTCGCCGTGGAGCCGGGCTGCGTCGTCGTCCTGGTCACCGACGGCGTCGTCGAGTCGCGGGACCACGACATCGACGAGGGCATCGCGCGGCTGCGCCGGCGGGTCGCCGACCTCGCCGACCGCCCGCTGGAGGAGCTGGTGGCCGGCGTGGCGCAGCTCGCCGACCAGCGCATGCACGACGACGTCACCGTCGTCGCCGCGCGCCTGCGCTGACTGCCGGAGGCCTACTCCGCGAGCGCGGCCGCGACGTCGGCGACCGCGGTCGGCACCCCGGCCGCGGTCCAGCTGACCCCGGCGGCCTCGACCCGGACCGTGGCGCCTCCGGCGCCGAGGATGAGGGCGGCGCCGGGCAGGTCGTCCCACGCCGGGAGAGAGTGCTGGCACCGCACGTGCAGCTCGCCGGAGGCGATCGCGGTGGCGTCCATCGAGGCCGACCCGAGCATCCGGAGCGTCGCGGCCCCGCGGACCATCCGGGCGAAGGCCGCGCCGACCTCCCCGTCGTACGACGGCGGGTGGAGGTAGGTGGTGAGGCAGCCCTCCGCGAGGGGGCGGTCGACGAGCCGCGGCAGCGGTGCGCCGTTGACCGTGGTCGGCAGGTCCGGCCCGCCGACGAACGCGCGGTCGGTGGCGGGGTGGTAGACCGCGCCCAGGACCAGGTCGTCTCCGTCGGTGAGCGCGAGGGCCGAGCACCACCAGTCCAGCCCGGACACGAAGTTGTAGGTGCCGTCGACGGGATCGATGACCCACGTGCGGCCGGTCGTCCCCGCCCGGTCGGCACCCTCCTCCCCCAGCACGCCGTCGGTCGGGCGCTCGGTCGCCAGGGTGTCGACCACGAGCCGCTCCGCTGCGTGGTCCGCAGCCGTGACGACGTCGGAGATCGACGTCTTGCGCTCGGCGGCCAGCCCGCCCGCGCGCATCCGGTGGGCGAGCGCACCCGCCTCGCGCACCAGTCGTACGGCGAGGGCCGCGTCGTCGTGCAGCGTCACTGCCACGCCTCCGCGAGGAGCGCGCGGGTGTCGCCGAGCAGCTGCGGCAGGGTCTTGGTGCCGCCCAGGACGGTGATGAAGTTCGAGTCCCCCGACCAGCGCGGCACGACGTGCTGGTGCAGGTGCTGCGAGAGCGAGCCGCCCGCGATCCCGCCGAGGTTGAGACCGACGTTGAAGGCGTGCGGACCGCTGACCTCGCGCAGGGCCCGGACGGCCTCCTGCGTGGTCGTCATCAGCTCGGTGACCTCCTCGGTCGTCAGGTCCTCGAGCTGGGCCACGTGCCGGTGTGGGAGCACCATCATGTGCCCGGGGTTGTAGGGGTGCAGGTTGAGCACCGCGAAGCAGGTCTCGCCGCGGTGCACGACCAGGCTCTCCTCGAGCGGCTGCTCCCCCATCGCGCAGAAGGGACAGCCGCCGTCGGTCGGCCGGCCCGGCGCGACGTACGCCATCCGGTGCGGGGTCCAGAGCCGGTCGAAGCCCTCGAAGCCGTCACGCTGGTGCCCCGCCGGATCGCTCATGGCACCAACCCTAGGGTGAGTCCATGATCCGTCCCGCCCGACCCGACGACATGGCGGTCGTCGCCGACATCTGGCACCGCGCGTGGCACGTCGGGCACGCCGGACACGTGCCCGAGGGCCTCACCGCGGCCCGCACGCTGGAGGCCTTCCACGCACGCACGCCGGCCCGCGTCGCGGACACGACGGTGGCCGAGGTCGACGGCAAGATCGTCGGATTCACGATGGTCGCGGGCGACGAGGTGGAGCAGGTCTTCGTCGACCCGCGCAGCCACGGCACCGGCGTCGCCGCTCCGCTGCTGGCCGCGGCCGAGGACCGGCTCGCGGCCGCGGGGCACGACGTCGTCTGGCTGGCGGTCGTGGTCGGCAACGCCCGGGCGCGGGCGTTCTACGAGAAGCACGGGTGGCGCGACGCCGGTGACCTGCCCTACGAGGTCAGCGCCGGCGGGACGACGTACGTCTCGCCGTGCCGTCGCTACGAGAAGGCCGTCAGTATTGGCGGAACCAGCGCCCCAGGTCGGTGATCCCCGGGCAGGTGACGTCGAGGTCGCGCCGGCCCGCGACCCACTGCCCGAGCACGGCCGGCCCGCCCTGGATCTGCCAGTCGTCACCGCACCGGGAGAGCGCCTCCACCCGCGAGCTCTGCCCCGCCGCGCGCCACTCCGGCAGCTGCAGCGCGAGGTCGCCGACGACCGCCCGCCAGAGGTACGGCGTGGAGTAGACGCCGACCTCGTAGCCGGCATCGACGTAGCCGCGGGCCGCGCCCTGCACCACCGCGCCGTTGGACTCGAGGTCGCTGCTCCACTCGAAGTCGGGCACGTGCTCGACGTCCATCCAGACGATCGGGCTGCCGAGGCCGGCGCCGCGCATCGTGGCGACGTTGGCGAGCGCCTGCTGGTAGCCCGTGTTGGCGAGGGCGCCGAGGTCCGTCGTGCCGTCGAACGGTCCGCGGTCGCCGTGCTCCCGCAGGTCCTCCGCGTCCGGCTGGCTCACGACGGCGTACGCCGAGGCGAGCAGGTGGCGCTCCCGGATCCAGTCGACCTGCGAGGCGAGGCACGGGTTGGCCGTGAAGCCCGGCCCGTTGGTCAGTCCCACCACGACGTACGCCGCGTCCGGCAGCGGCATCGGCAGCCCCAGTGTCCGACGCTGCGGGATGCCCATCCCCTTCGGGCACTGCGGCCAGCTGATGTCGCCGCCGAGCACGGGCTGGTCGGCGCTGACGGTCGGCGCCGCCGATGCGCTGGGCAGCGCCGCTGCCTGGTCCTCGGCCAGCTGCGCCAGCGCCTGGAGCCGCGCGGTGTCGGCGTCCGCCGTCGGCGTCACGACCGCGGTCGGCCGGGGGCTCGCGGGTGACGAGGGTGACGAGGCCGGCGTCGACGGCACGACGGCCGATTCCGAGGACCCGCTACCTGAGGCGCAGCCCGTGAGCAGCGCGGCCGCGACCACCAGGGCCGCGCCGCGCCGCCTCACGATGCCGGGCTCAGACCTGCTCGCGCGACGCGACCGCGTCGACGACCCGCTGGATCGCCTCGGCGATCGGCACGCCGTTGTCCTGACGGCCGTCGCGGTAGCGGAAGGAGACCGCACCCGCGGCCACGTCGTCGGCGCCGGCGATCATCATGAACGGCACCTTCTGCAGCTGCGCGTTGCGGATCTTCTTCTGCATCCGGTCGTCGGAGTCGTCGACCTCGACCCGCAGGCCCTGCGCCTTCATCTGCTTCGCGACGTCGTACAGGTAGTCGGAGAAGGTGTCGGCGACCGGGATCGCCTGCACCTGCACCGGCGCCAGCCACGGGGGGAAGGCGCCGGCGTAGTGCTCGACGAGCACTCCGATGAACCGCTCGATCGAGCCGAACTTGGCCGAGTGGATCATCACCGGCTGCTGACGGGTGCCGTCGGAGGCGACGTACTCGAGGTTGAAGCGGTCGGCCGAGGGCTGGTTGAAGTCGTACTGGATCGTCGACATCTGCCAGGTGCGGCCGATGGCGTCGCGGGCCTGCACCGAGACCTTGGGCCCGTAGTACGCCGCCCCGCCCGGGTCGGGGACGAGCTCGAGTCCCGACTCGATGCAGACGTCCTCCAGCACCTTGGTCGCGATCTCCCAGTCCTCGTCGGACCCGATGAACTTGTCCGGCTTGGAGTCGTCACGGGTGGACAGCTCGAGGTAGAAGTCGTCGAGGCCGAAGTCGCGGAAGAGCCCGAGGCAGAACTCGAGGAGGTGCTTGATCTCCCCGGGTGCCTGCTCCTTGGTGACGTAGGAGTGCGAGTCGTCCTGCGCGAAGCCACGCACCCGGGTCAGGCCGTGGATGACGCCGGACTTCTCGTGCCGGTAGACCGACCCGAACTCGAAGAGCCGCAGCGGCAGCTCGCGGTAGGAGCGCTGGCGAGACCGGAAGATGAGGTTGTGCATCGGGCAGTTCATCGCCTTGAGGCGGTAGTCCATGCCGTCGACGTCCAGCGCCGGGAACATCCCCTCGCCGTAGTAGGGCAGGTGGCCGGAGGTGTAGAACAGCCCCTCCTTGGCGATGTGCGGGGTGCCGACGTACTCGAAGCCCTCCTCGATGTGCCGCCGGCGGACGTAGTCCTCCATCTCCCGCTTGATCACGCCACCCTTGGGATGGAAGACCGGCAGGCCCGAGCCGATCTCGTCGGGGAAGCTGAAGAGATCGAGGTCCCGCCCGAGCTTGCGGTGGTCGCGACGCTCGGCCTCCTCGATCCGGTGCAGGTGCTCCTCGAGCGCCTCCTTGGACTCCCACGCGGTGCCGTAGATGCGCTGGAGCTGCTTGTTCTTCTCGTCGCCACGCCAGTACGCCGCCGCGCTCCGCATCAGCTTGAAGGCCGGGATCCGCTTGGTGGTGGGCAGGTGCGGGCCGCGGCACAGGTCGCTCCACGCGGTCTCGCCCTTGCGGTTGACGTTGTCGTAGATGGTCAGCTCGCCGGCGCCGACCTCGACGCTCGCGCCCTCGGCCGCGTCGTCGGACTTCCCCGACCCCTTGAGGCCGATCAGCTCGATCTTGTACGGCTCGTCCTGGAGCTCGTGGATCGCGTCGTGGTCGCTGACGACCCGGCGCTCGAAGCGCTGACCCTCCTTGATGATCTTGCGCATCGCGGTCTCGATCTTCACGAGGTCGTCGGGCACGAAGGGGGTCTCGACGTCGAAGTCGTAGTAGAAGCCGTCCTGGATCGGCGGGCCGATGCCGAGCTTGGCGTCCGGGAAGAGCTGCTGCACGGCCTGGGCCATCACGTGCGCGGTCGAGTGCCGCAGGATGTTGTGGCCGTCGACGCTGTCGATCGCCACGCCCTCGACGACGTCGCCGTCCCGGAGCTCGTAGGCCAGGTCCTTGAGGTCGCCGTTGACACGCCCCGCGATCACGGAGGTGTCGTCGGCGAAGAGCTCCCAGGCCTTGTTGCCCGTCGTGACCGTCCGGTCCTCACGCGCGTCGGCGTGGGCGAGGACGATCTTGAGGTCGGACACGGGTGCTCCTAGGTGAGGTCGAGTGCCGGCGTGCGCCGGAAGGGTCGATCGTATCGAGGAGCCGGTGCTGTCCGCGCGGCAGTTCTGCCTCCGCGGGTCCGGAGGTCAGCTCTTCTGGAGCCGGACCTTGCCGATGCTGCCGATCGGCGACGCGCAGGCGTCCTCCCACGACGCCACCACGGAGCCGTTGCAGGCGCGGTAGCCGACCTCGTAGCCCTTGGGCGCACCGTTGATCCGCAGGTAGCAGTCGTCCTCGCACTCGATGCCGCGGATCACGAAGATCCCGGCCCGGTTGGTGTAGTCGGTCCCCTCGAGCTGCCAGCCGTCGTTCTTGCTTCGGGCGGCCACCTTGATGCCGCTGACCGGCTTCTTGGTCTTGGCGTTGACCACGACCCCGCGGATGTACGCCGGGTTGGCGCGGATCGTGCCGAGGGCGGCGTGCGGGGCGTACGTCACGGCGTACGCCGTCCCGGGCTGGACGTACTTCGGCGAGCCGCCGACGTACCCGCCCTGGAACCGCCCGGCGACCACCTGCACGTAGTACTCGTCGTCGGGCGACGCACCCGCGTCGAGGGAGAACGTGCCCTCCGAGCTGGTCAGGTCGGAGTCCACGATCGTGCCGGGGCCGTCGGAGGTGACCGTGCGGAGCCGCACCTTCACGCCGGTGGCCGGTCCGGACCCACCGGTCGCGAAGATCAGGCGTCCGGTGAGCGGGGTCGCGGCCTGCGCCGGGACCGGCACGAGGCCGACGGTGGTCATGATCACGGCCAGGAGCATGGTGAGGCAGGTGGTCCGACGCATGCCTCAGGCTAGGCCTAGGGTCGCGTCCGTGGACGTGCTTTTCGATGATCCCCGACGCGACGACGTCGTGGCGCTGCTGGCCGATCACCTCGCCGACATGCACGCGACCTCCCCACCGGAGAGCGTGCACGCGCTCGACGTCGACGCGCTCGCCGACCCGTCGGTCACCTTCCTCACCGCGCGCGACACCGGCGTCCTCCTCGGCTGCGGCGCCCTCAAGCGGCTCTCGGCCGACCACGGCGAGCTCAAGGCGATGCGGACGAGCGACGCCGCTCGCGGCCGCGGGGTCGCCAGCGCGATCCTCGTCCGGCTGCTCGCCGAGGCCAGGTCCCGCGGCGTACGACGGGTCAGCCTCGAGACCGGGACCCAGGACTTCTTCGCCGCCGCCCACCGGCTCTACCTGCGGCACGGCTTCGTCGACTGCGAGCCCTTCGGCGACTACGCGCTCGACCCGAACAGCCGCTACATGACGCTCGCCCTGGACTGACCGCGGGCAAGCAAAAGGGGCCGCACCCTGTGAGTGCGGCCCCTTTTCGGTGGGCGATACTGGGTTCGAACCAGTGACCTCTTCGGTGTCAACGGCAGAGCCGCGCTACCTCCGCGACAGCAAGCAAAAGGGGCCGCACCCTGTGGGTGCGGCCCCGTTTCGGTGGGCGATACTGGGTTCGAACCAGTGACCTCTTCGGTGTGAACGAAGCGCGCTACCACTGCGCCAATCGCCCGTCTGTTGCGGTCGCAGACTCTAGCCTACCGACGCGGACCGCTCACATTCGGGAGGGTCGGCGTCACGACCCGATGGCTCGCCCGTCTCCCCTACGTGCCCCACCAGCCCATGTCATCGACCCTCACGCAGCCCGTCGCGCTCCAGTGCCTCGACTCCCACGGCCGCAGCGTCGACCTGGCCGCGGTCCTCGGCTACGACCCCGCAGACCCGTGGGCGGTCGAGGTCTCCTTCGGCCAGGCCTCCGGGACGGTGCGCTGGCTGATCGGCCGCGACCTGCTGCTGCACGGCATGACCGACCCCGTCGGCGAGGGGGACGTGCAGCTCTCGCCGAGCATCGACGAGTACGGCCGGGCCGCGGTCGTCCTCGAGCTCCGCTCACCGAACGGGCGCCTGGTCACCCAGCTCCCGACGCGCGAGCTGGGTGCGTTCCTCGGTCGCACCCTCGCCGTCGTGCCGGAGGGCACCGAGTCGATCGACCTCGACCTGATGATCGAGGCACTCAGCCGCTCAGAGCGCTAGCAGCTCCGGCTCCCGCTTGTCCCACAGCGCCGCCACCTCGGTCGTGACCGGGCCCGGCGCCGGCAGCTCGCGCTCGTCCCAGCGGGCCACGGCCTGCACGTCGCGGGTCGTCGACGCCAAAAAGATCTCGCTGGCCCGCTGCACGACCTCGATCGGCTCGTCGACCTCGCGGCCGCCGTACCACTCCAGGATCAGCGCTCGGGTGACCCCGGCCAGGCAGCCGCTGGCGAGCGTGGGCGTGCGGAGCTCGCCGTCGACGACGTAGAAGACGTTGGAGCCGGTGCCCTCGCACAGGTGGCCCGCGAGGTTGGCGAAGATCGCCTCGCTCGCTCCGCGCCGGTGCGCCTCCGCCAGGGCGACGACGTTCTCGGCGTACGACGTGGTCTTGAGGCCGGCCAGGGCGCCGCGCTCGTTGCGCGGCCACGGCACCGTGGCGACCGCCGTGGACTGGGGCCACGGCTTCATCGCGTCGGCGACGACCACGACGGTGGGCGGCGCGTCGCCACGACCCGAGCCCATCGGCGCCGGTCCCCCGGTCACGGTGATCCGGATCCGTCCCAGCGGCAGGTCCGCACCGTCGAGCACGGCGGCGATCCCGCGGCGTACGACGGCCTCGTCGACACCCTCGAGGCCGAGCCCCGCGGCGGACCGCTGCAGCCGGGCGAGATGGAGGTCGAGAGCGAACGGCAGCCCCTCGACGACCTTGATCGCCTCGAAGACCCCGTCACCCACGGTGAGCCCGTGATCGGCGACGGAGACCGCCGGGGCGCTCGCGTCGGGCAGGAGGTCACCGTTGATCCACGCACGCATGGGGCCACCCTAGGCGTCGCGGCACACCCGTCCCGGGCACCCCACACGTCTCGCAACGCGCCCGGGGGGACCGGATTTTGCGTGCCCTGGGGCATCGGCTACTGTTCTCACGCACGCCAACCGGGAGACCGGAGCTGGTGCGCAGGCGGACATAGCTCAGTTGGTAGAGCGCAACCTTGCCAAGGTTGAGGTCGCGAGTTCGAGTCTCGTTGTCCGCTCGGAGAGGTTCCTCTCTGGTTTTGCCTCATGGTGGGTTGGCCGAGAGGCGAGGCAACGGACTGCAAATCCGTGTACACGGGTTCAAATCCCGTACCCACCTCCATGCAGTCCCACAATTCAAGACCTGGGCGATTGGCGCAGCGGTAGCGCGCTTCCCTGACACGGAAGAGGTCACTGGTTCAAACCCAGTATCGCCCACCAGCATTAATGCAGGTCAGAGGCCGGTTTCCAGCAATGGGACCGGCCTCGTGCCATGTATGTGCCACGTTGCCGGTTCCGGAACATGAAGCGGCCCCGCCAGGTGTAGGAGCACCCGACGAGGCCTAGGAACCAGTGCTGACAAGGAGCACCAGAACCATGGCCACATCATCGACCACCCAGCCAGCAAATGCATGCCCCGAGTGGTGCACGCTCCCCCGCGACCACGACCCACTCGAGGTGGCCACGGGATCACCTCGAGTGCACTTCTCGCCTGTAGGCGGCCAGGAGCTGCACTTGAGCCTCATCGACCGCGGCGGCTGGTACGCCGAGGTCAACCACACCGAGCCGTACGTCGGCAGTCGCGAGGAAGTAGCGGCCGAGCTCCGCTCACTGGCCAACGCGCTCGTCCAGGCCGCCGAGTGGCTGGAAGCGCAGCCGGCATAAACCAGCCTGTGTGGACCACGTGTGGGTGAAAGACAGAAATTTCGCTCACGATCTGAGCGCAAAGTAGGGGTTATCCACAGGGCCTGTGGATAACAGGCTATTGGTTTGTCGGCTCAGTGTGTTCCCCTCATTGGAGGGAACGACCACACAAGTCGGCCCCCGTCCGGAGGTGAGAGTCCGGCGGGGGCCTCGCCGGAGAAGGAACGACCGACTTATGCCCAATCTAGACACCCCCATCGGGCCACCACCAGCCGGGCCGACCTGCCCGCTGTGCGGCGGTCTGCCAGCCGACACCACCGTGCGCCTCAACGGTCCGCAGGCAACCGGCGAGTACCTCTGCGGCAACGACCACATCTGGTCGACCCGATGGCTCATCGACCCGCCACCGCTGTCACGGGCCGTCGCGAGCTGACCGGCGCGCCCTACAAGGACAACATGATCGACGCGGTACCGAACATCGCCGAGGTCTTCTACGGCGAGGTCGAATCGGCGTAACAGACCTCGGCAAGGTCCGTGCCTGCCGGGTGGCCCGGCAGGCCGTCGGCGCGTCTACCACTATCGGCCTGCCCGGTCCGTACGGTCGGCATGTATGAACTTCACACCGAACCCTCAGGGCATCAACAACCTCTTCGCTGGCATCGCGAGCAAGATCGAGGCCATCGACAAGGAGCTCCGAGCCAGATACACCGGCCAGCCCGCCGACACCATCGTCGAGCCGGCGCGGACCGCCTTCGCGAGGATCGGGGTCAACATGACCGGCGACCTCGACGACTACACGCGCTCCATCGAGGAGAACAAGCCATTCCAGATCGAGCTGCGCTGAGCAATGGCTGATCATGAACCAGACGACGCCCTGTTGACGGATGCCGAGCTCGCGCAGATCGAGTTCCTCGAGAGCATCCGCAAGCCGGGCCTGGACACCAAGATCGAAGCGATGGCGGTCGCGCTCGGGATGCAGTCCCAGCTGATCGTGCGGCTCGCTCGTGAGATTGACGCCCTGCGGGACGGCTGACGACTGACGTCGGCCGCGCTCAGTAGTAGAGCGGGGTGGTGGAGTCGAGGACGCCCCAGACGGGGTCGTCGAGGATGAACGCCTGGAAGAGGTCGGCCGGCGCGGTGTTGACCGTGACCGACCAGCCCCCGTCGATGTCGACCTTCTCGACCGTGCCCTCGACGAGCAGGTCGGCGGGGACGAAGGCCGAGGGCCGCTGGCTGGGGAGGTTCGCGATCGTCAGCCGGTCGCCGAGCTCGGAAGCGAAGACGGCGTACACCGTCGCCAGTGGCAGCGAGGTGAGGTCGATGGTGGCCGACGCGATCCGCGGCTTCACCTCGCTGTACTTGTAGACCTGCCACTGGATCCGGCTGAGCACCTCGGCGTCGGTGTTCACATGGAGGTTTGTGAGTTCCTCCGGGTACTGCTCGTGCCGGTCGATCGACGCCTGGTCGGACACGATCTGTGTGGCGCCCTGGTCCCGTGAGCCGGTGATGTAGTTCTGCAGGTACGTCTTGTCACCGCTGATGGTGAAGTCCCCAGGGTCGACGTCGCCCGAGTCGAGGGCGATCTGCGCCGTGCTGGTCGCGGTGATGACCCGGTGGTTACGGTTCTGCATCGTCAGCTTGCCGTCACCCGCGAAGAACAGCGTCCCACCCTCCGCGGTGATGACGTCGTCCATGGCTCCGCCGACAGTCGACCCGGAGATCGGGACCACCGGCATCGACTCGAGGACACCCGCCTCGAGGTTCAGGTCCGCGACGGTGAGCCCGGCGTACGACGCCAGGCGGGCGACCCTCGAGTCCGAAGACTCATCCTCGAAACCGGTCGACCCGGCCGCGTAGTGCTCGGCGACCCGCGCACCACTCAGCGCCTGGACGCAGTAGAAGGCATGGGCGATGACGCCGGTGACCGTGATCGCCCCGCTGAGCTCCGAGCCCCCGACAGTGATGTGGGAGGTCGTCGTCAACCCACCGCCCGACACAGAGGCGGCCAGGACCCCGTCCTGGTAGACCTTCAGCGACGTCGGGGTGCACGTCAGCACGGCGAAGTGCAGCTGGCCATCCGTCAGGTCGGTGCCGCCGGCGCCGTACGCCGTGCCGCGGCCGAAACCGTAGAGGTTGCCGGCCGAGTCCAGGCCCAGCTCCCAACCAGCGACACGGAGCAACGTGACGCTCGAAGTCGTCGACCGGAACCAGCACCCCAGGGTCACAGACTCCCCTGCCGTGAACGTCACCGAGCCACCCGCCAGGTACTTCCTGCCAGCGAAGCCGGGAGCCGGGAGCGGCTCGATACCGGGACCAGTGCCCGCACCGAACGCGACCGCGGTGCCCGTGCCGGCCTGGGTGAGCAGTGCGCCACCGCGCCCCGACGTCTCCCCAGCCGCAGTCGCCCCTGTGGGCTCACCGAGCGTGTAGTACGCGACCGGGGCGTCGAGAAGGATCTCCTGCTCGAGCGTCGACCGGAGCTTCCGTCGGTCGAACCGGGCACGCCGGTCGCGTGCCGTGACCTGACACATGGCCATCTGCCCCGTCGCGTCGGACCACTCGAGCGGCCAGTCGTCAACGTACCCGGTGAACCGGGCCCGGGTCAGCGGGGTCAGGATGTTGAAGTCGCCGGCGACGCTGCCCTCGTTGAGCATCACGGCGTCGACGTAAACCGTCTGCCCGGCGGTCGGCGCGGTCGCCGGCCAGACCTGCAGCGAGTGCGAGGTTGCGGTAGCGACGAAGGTGCGCGTCAGCCGGACCGTCGTGTCCTTGACGTTGGTAACCGAGCTGAACCCACCAACGGCGGACAGCAGGATCCCAGGGCTACCGGTCGGCACCCACACGTACGCGCTGTACGTGTAGGTCTTCCCGATCGTCAGGCCGGTCGCGACCGTCGAGACCAACGGCAGGGTGCCGGCGGTGCCCCATGTGACGAGCATCGACTGCACGCCGTCGACCGGGTGCAGCAGGGACACGGCACGCGTGGGTAGCACGGAGCCGCCCGACGACCAGCTGCCGACACCGGACTCGAACGAGGCCGCGGCCGCGCTGAGCAGGTTGGTGTTCGCGACCGTCGGGAACCGCTCGAGGACCCGGATCGCCTGGTCGGTGCGGCAGCCGTACGTCGGGTCGCCGAGGGTGAAGCGACCGTCCTTGTTCTCGAGCAGCAGCCGCAGCTGTGAGGGCTGGATCCCGTCGAACTCGTTGGGGCGGCCGCGGGTGACCTCGTAGTTGCGGGCGTACGCCGTGACGTCGTACGGGAAGGTGCCCGTCCCGTCGTCGAGGAGCACCTGGACGGTCGGCAGACCCGTCATGTCGTGGGTCCCTTCGTGAGGGTCGAGGGCCCGCCCGGCGCTGGATGACGACAGCGCCGGGCGGGTGGAGTGCCGGCCTAGGGATCGTCCGCTCCCCAGGCCGGCCGTTCATCAGGGCCGGACGCCCGTGGTGACGTCGAACGCCTTCGGGCGGGCGACCGCCATGTCACCGCGCCACCAGGCCACCAGTGCGTAGGCGCCCTCGGAGTCCATGAACCGCTCCTCCAGGAGGGTGATCTGGAGGCCAGTCCTCAAGCCGATCAAGAGCTGGTCGAAAGACCCCGTGAAGACGTCCGAGGTGTCGTTGCTGGTGCCGACGGTGAGGTTGACCGGGACCTGGTTGGTCGTCAGGCGGTCGATGCCATCGAGGTAGGTCGGCGGCGTGATGTACGCACCCGTACCGCTCTCCTTGGCCTTCGACAGCGACCGCAGCGTTCGGTCGGCCATGATCTGCGCGTTCGGCTCCTCGTTCTGGTCACGGAGCCGACCGACGGCATCGACGAGGTTGTCCCACGTCGGCGTCGCACCGTTCGTAGCCAGGCTCGTCTTGGTGACGTTGGCGTCGGTCTTGATGCCCTTCGGCTCGACGCTGGTGCCAGCACCGTACAGAGCGGCCAGGTCGATGCTGAGAGCGAGAGACGCGGCGAACGCCGACTCGAGCTGGGCCTCGATCTCGGTGTCCTCGACGAGCTCGCGGGACACCTTGGTGTATGCCGCCAGCGTCTTTGCGACGAGACTGATGACGTCCATCGTCGGGTCCGACGAGGCAATTGCCGCGTTCTCGGCACGCCACGACATCGTCGGGTCGGTCAACCACCGCGGTACGTCGAGCTTGCGGTTGGTCATGACGACCGTGGTCGCACCGGCCCGCATCACCCGGGTCTGCTTCCGGGCGAGCTCGACGATACGAGCGGCGAGGATGGTCGGGAGCATGACGCCACCGGCGCCGGCCGACGCACCCGAGAGGGTGTTCATCGGTGCGTCGATCGGTGCGCCCGTGGTTCGGGGCGCTCCGAGGCTCGCAAGACGCTCCGGCTCCGCACCGTCCCACTCGTTCTGGAAGACGCCACGCACGAATCGGGCCAGCGACAGCTCGCCACGGCCGGCGTCGTCGAGCGCATCACGGATCTCGGGCGGCTCGGTGTAGCCCATCGCACGGATGTAGCCGTCGAACGTCTGGCCCTTTGCGAGCGGCTTACCTTCGGCGTACGGCGCCTGGTCGCGGGAATCCGGCCCGGTCGCCCAGCCTTCCGACTTCGGCCGGATTGTGACGTTTGCGTCGTGGATGCCGGTGAGCTCGTCGTAGAGCTTCTCGGCCTTGTTGTAGGTCCGCAGCTCGGAGGCCATCAGGGTGCCGTTGGCACCGTGGGCGTTCTCGAGCGTGTGGTTCATGAAGTCCATGACTTGGGTCTTCAGCCGCGCCGCTTCGTCGGCGCGGACGGCACGCGGCTCGAGCTCGTTGCGGACACGCTCGAGGTCGGCAGCGGTGGGCAGGGATGCGGGTACAGATCGCGAGGTCGTCACGTCAGAGAGCCTTTCGGGGCAGGAACGGGGAGGGGTCTCGCCTCGCTGCGATTTAGACGGTGCGGAGCACTCACGTCCCACTGCGGGCTGATCGCCTTCCCTGTCCGACGTGCGGCGCACTGCCCGGAAGGGGCCATCACGGCCGGCGTGCGGTGCACTGCCCGGCGTTGATCTCGTGTGGCAATCAGCATGTTAGCAACCCCCACCATCGGCGAAGGGGTCGTCGTACGGCGGCCGCCGCAGCTCCTCGAGCGCATCCGCCACCGGGTCCGTGCCCTCCTCGACCAGGCCGCCGACGTTCTCAGCGTTGAGAACATCGCTGTCGAGCTCGACGAGCATCCGCTGACGCTCACGGAGGGCACCGACCAGCCCCGACGCCACCGCGCCTTGGAATCGCGCGTACCCCGGGTGAGTAGCCGGGTCGTCCGCGATGAGCTGCAGGAGAACCACCCAGTGCCGAACCTGGTTGTCCGACAGGCCGGCGATGTCCAGCTGATCAACCTGCACCGCCCACACCCCCAGACATCGGCGAATCCGGGCCAACACCCATGCCAGGCCCCCCCGATCGTGAAGCGGGTAACGCCATAGATTCCCGCAGGTCAGCCCCCGTTTCCGCCACTTCGGCTGAATCGGGTCGTCCCGTGACAGGAACCGCCTCAGAAGCCAGCGGGGGGCGAAAACGACCCCGGGGTCGTGTACGCCGGGGTGTGAAGTTCTGACCCTCCCTCCCCTGGGTTTCGAGGTCGGCGTGCTGGGCGAGGCGGAGGACGTCGAGGTAGAGGCTTTGGAGGGCTGGGCTGGTCGCGACGGCTGGTGCGATGGCTCGGAGCCAGGCGTGGGAGCCGGTGGTGAGGTCGGTGGTGTGTTGCTCGTCGGCGTGGGCTCGGTAGACCTTGGCGAGGACGTGGAGGGCGCCGGCTGTGTAGGCCTCGGGGTCTCGGTTGTAGAGCGGGTTGGTCGTCATGTGTGGGGGTCTCCTTGTCCGGTCAGGCCGGGCAGCGGGTGTTGCGCTGTTACGGCTGTAACGCTGGCCTGGAAGGTGGGGGCTGGTGTGCTCTCACTGGGTTGTGGGGGTGGGGGGGATTCCCAAGAGGCTCGTGTCTGGTCCGCTACATAGCGGGCCCACGGGTCGGCCAGGTCGGCTGCGTCGTAGCCCCGGAGCACCTGGTCGCCGATGCGTTGTACGCGTGGCTGGACGCCGTACTTGCCTAGGTGGCGTGAGAGCCAGCGGGCGTCGATGGGCTTGCCGCGTAGGTCGCGCCATGGTGACTCCGGTAGCTGCCACAGCCTGGCCAGCAGTACCTCTGTGGCGACGCGCTCCTCGTCCCCGAAGGCGGCACGGAGGTCGGTGAGCAGGAGCACGCCGATGCTGCCCCTCTCGTCCCGGGACTGCGTTACAAGCGTTACAGCGCAACGCCGGGCACGCTCGGGCCAGTCCCCCCCGGCGAGGTCGGCGACTGCGATGAGTGCTTCCCAGACGTCGGCGTTGCGGTCTTCGATGCCCTCAGGCATCTCGGGCCAGTCGATCTGGTGGCGGACCTGGGCGGACCAGAGCTCGAGCTGCAGTCGTAGCGGCTCGGCTTCGGCGTGTCCTCGCCGCTGCCGCCATGGCTCGATCCGCTCCCCTGGTCCGCGCCGGCGCATGCGTATGACGACGGATCTGGTCATGATCGTGTCGGGCAGATCGTCGAGGCCGGCGAGTGCGACGGCGCAGTAGGCGGGGAGCTCTTCGGTGACGACGGTTCGTCCCCGCATCGCGGCTCGGCCTGCCATGGCGCCTTTGCGGTGGCCTGCGTTGAGCATGCCGCGGACGTCCTCGTTGTCCTTGGCCTTGGGCCCGAAGACGGTGTCGATCTCGTCGTAGAGGATCGTCGGGGCGCCCGCTTCGTCGGACACCTTGCGGAACAGGTACGCCGGTGTGGCGTTGACGGCATGAATGGGGCGCGGCACCAGCGGCTCAGTGACCTCGAGTGCCCGCGACTTCCCCGAGCCCGGCTCCGGGGAAAGGAACGCGATCCGAGGCGTCGACTCCCACTCCTCCATGAACCAGGCGTGGACGATCCACAGGACGTGCGCGACGTGGGCGGCTTCGGAGGGGTAGGCGACGAACCGGCCGGTGAAGGCCTCGAGCTCGTCGAAGAGCCTGGCGCCGTCTACGGGCGGGCCCGTCACCACCGGGGCCGATCCTGCGTCGATCTGCTCGACCTTGGCGGTTGGGACGATTCGCACTCCGGCGTCGTGGTCCAGGTCGACGCTGCACGAGGTTCCGAATACGGACTTCACGACGCCTGGCCCGTACTCGCTGAGGACCCGTTCGCCGGCGACGATCTCAGCCACAGTCACGACGGCGGCGCCTCGATGTAGTACGTCCCGGACTTGTCCAGGTCGACGCAGTGCGAGATCCGCATCCCGGGGTCGGTGCGTTCCGCAGGCCAACCGTGCCGGTGCAGCTGCTGGCAGAAGACGCAGCGCACGATGACGAGGCGGTAGCGGCGCAGCGGGTTGCGGTGCTCGAGCCAGTCGACAACATCGACCGGCTGTATCCTCGGAGGTGTCTTGTCGGTGAGCGTCGAGACTCTGGCCGCCCGGCCTTCGCCAGCTGGGCGGCTTTTCTCGTCAGCTGGCATCGGCGCGCTCCCCGGTGGGGATGGGGCGCATCAGGGCGTCGAGCTCGTGGCGGTCGATGCGGATCAGTCGTGCGCCACGGATCTTGTACCCACGGAGCTCGCCGCGGCTGATGAGGCGGCGGACGGTGATCTCGGCGACGTCGAGGTAGATGGCGGCGTCGGCGATCGGAAGCCAACGACTTTCGGGCGATTTCGGCATGAGGAACTCCAAGACAATGGGGGAAACTGTCTTGGTCGTTGCCTAGGGCCCCTGTCGTTTTCCCGGGCCCGATGCCTTCTTTCCGACCACCAAATCAGGTCCAACGCGATGGACCCCGTTAACGCGTGAGCCGACGGCTCTTTCGATGTTTGGAATTGTATATCTCAGGTGGTCTCTTGCGTGCCTGTGAGTGCTGAGAGTCGGCGTGCGAGCTCCATGTCGCGGTCGGCCGCGGCGTGCTGGTAGATCAATGCCGCGCCGGGTGTGGAGTGCCCCAGCCGGCCCATGAGCTCGGCCAGCGTTGCGCCTGTCTGTGCGGCCAGGACGGCACCGGTGTGCCGCAGGTCGTGGAAACGAAGATCGGGACGTTCTGCAGCGGCACGAGCCCGGTAGAAGACCCGGTAGAGGCTCGACGGGGCCAGGTGGCCGCCCTGCTTGGCCGGGAATAGCAGCCCGTCCTTGCCGGGCTCCGTGTGCTCGAGGAGGTGCCCGCGGACCAGTGGGAGCAGGTGAGGCGGAATCGCGACGTTGCGGATCCCGGCGTCGCTCTTCGGCTTCTTCACGATCCGCTCGCCATTGGCCCGGACGACGCCGCGGCGGATCCTGAGGACGCCGGCCTTGGTGTCGACGTCCCCGCGGCGCAGCTCGGCGAGCTCACCGAACCGCAGCTGACACCAGGCCGCGAGCAGGACCATGAGCCGGTACCGCTCGGGCATCGTGGTCACGATCTTCTCGAGCTCGGGCAGCGTGGCCGGCTTGATCTTGTGCACCCGCTTCGAGTTCCCGGCGCCGCGGATGTGGCAGGGGTTCGACCGGATCGTCTCGTCGCGCTCGGCCTGGGCGAGGATCGTGCGCAGGAGCCCGTACGCGTGGCTGCGGAGCGTCGGGGTGTCGATCGCCGTGGTGGCGTACCAGTCGCGCACCAGGTCCGGGGTGATGTGGCGCAGCGGGACGCCCTTGAAGGTGGGGAGGATCTGCCGGTCGAGCAGGCTCCGGTAGTGCGCCCGGGTCCTCGCCTCGAGCCGGCGGCCCGACAGCCACCGCTCGGCGTACGTGCCGAAGGTCAGCGCTTGCCGAGTGCTGGTCACGCTGGCGGGCGACCAGGCCTCGCGCACGATGTCCGCGCGCACCGTGGCCAGCCAGGCCTCAGCGTCACCCTTTGTGTCGAACGTGGTGTGAGCGTTGTGGCTGAGCCCGTCGGGGCCGACGTAGCGGGCTTGGAAGCGACCCGATGGCAGCTTGCGGATGTTGCCGAACCTCGCGCGAGCGCCCTTGCGATTTGCCACTAATCTGCCCTCTCGTGCCATGAACGTGCCAGATTGCGAGCGTACTCAGGATCACTTGAGATCACTAGTGATAGGCGATACTGTGTCGCTTAGGCGCAGGTCAGCGGGTGTTTTCGCAGGTCGGAGCCAGTATCGCCGTAGAGACTGGAAACTGGTTCAAACCCAGTATCGCCCACCAGGCACTGCGGTCAGAGGCTCCTTCGGGGGCCTCTTCCCGATTTCCCCCCTGCCGGGCCTGCTGCTGCCATGATGCGCGGATGGCTGCAGCCGCACCGACCGGCGGTCCCGACCGCGCCATCCGGGTCTTCGTCTCGTCGACGTTCCGCGACATGCAGGCCGAGCGCGAGGAGCTCGTCAAGCGCGTCTTCCCCGTGGTGCGCCGCCTGTGCGAGGAGCGCGGCGTGGCCTGGTCGGAGGTCGACCTGCGGTGGGGCGTCACCGACGAGCAGAAGGCCGAGGGCGCGGTGCTGCCGATCTGCCTGGCCGAGATCGACCGGAGCCGGCCGTACTTCCTGGGACTCCTCGGGCAGCGCTACGGCTGGGTGCCCGAGGAGCTGCCGACCGGTCTGAGCGACCAGCTCCCCTGGCTCGGCTCGCTGCCCGGCACGTCCGTCACCGAGATGGAGGTCCTGCACGGCGTCCTCAACGACGTCGACGCCACCGGCCACGCGTTCTTCCACCTCCGTGACCCCGCGTGGGTCGACACCCGCCCGCCGGAGGAGCAGCTGGTCCTCGGCGAGCTGCCCTCGGCGGAGGAGACGGCTGCGCTCGGCGTCACCGGTGCCGAGGCCGCAGCAGGCGTGCGCCGCCAGCGCCTCGCCGAGCTCAAGCAGCGGGTGCAGGACTCGCCGCACCCGTGCGCGACGTACGCCGACCCCGCCGACCTGGGTCGCCAGGTGCTGGCCGAGCTCACCGCCCTCGTCGAGCGCCTCTTCCCCCTCGAGGAGGTCCCGGCCGAGGCCGGTCGCGACGACGCGGCTCACCGGGCGTTCGGCCGGGCCCGGGCCTCCGGCAGCCTCGAGCGCCCGGCGCTGCTCGCGCGCCTCGACGCCTTCGCGGCCGGCTCCGAGCCGCCACTGGTCGTGTCCGGCGCTGCGGGCGCCGACCTGACGCCCGTCGTCTCGACCTGGCTCGACGCGTGGCGTGCCGCCCATCGCGACCATCTCGTCATCGAGCACCACGTCGGCGCGACCTCGGACTCAGCGGACTGGAAGGACGTCGCAGCGCGCGTCCTCTCGGCGCTCGACGACCGACCGGCCGGGGACGACGCGCCCGCACTGCCGGTCGGCGCCGCTCCCCTGCGCTCGGCGCTCTTCGCCGCGCTCGCCCGCACCGAGCGCCCCGTGCTCGTGGTGGTCGGCGGCGCCGACCTGCTCAGCGACGTCGACGGCGCACCGGACCTGACCTGGCTGCCCGCCGAGCTGCCCGCGGCGGTGCGGGTCGTCGTGACCTCGGCGGGCCCGCGACCGGTGGACGCGGCGCTGCGGCGCGGGTGGCCGGTGACCGAGGTGCCGCCGCTGGATGCAGCCGAGCGCGCGGCGTACGTCGCGACGTTCCTCGCGCGGTGGTCGAAGGGCCTGGACCCGGTCCACGTGCGGACGCTCGCGGCGTCGCCCCACACCGGCAGCGTGCTCTACCTGCGGACCGTGCTCGACGAGCTGCGCCAGCACGGCGACCACTTCACCCTCGGGGAGGTGATCGCCGGCTACCTGCGCGCGGAGACCCTCGACGACCTGCTCGAGCTCGTGCTCGCTCGCTACGAGCGCGACTTCGAGGCCGACCGGCCCGGCCTGGTCGCCGATGCCTTCCGGGCCATCTGGGCCGCGCGGCGCGGACTGACCGAGCCGGAGCTGCTCGACCTCCTGGGCGGCGAGCAGCCGCTGTCCCACGCCGTCTGGTCACCCCTGGTGCTCGCCGCCGAGACCGGGCTGGTCACCCGATCCGGACTGCTGGGCTTCGCCACCGACGCGCACCGCCAGGCCGTGACGGACCGCTACCTGGGCACCCCCACCGCCCGTCGCGCCGCGCACGCCGCCGTGGCGGCGTACTTCTCCGGGCAGCCGCTCGGACCTCGCGTGGTCGAGGAGCTCCCTTGGCAGCAGCTCGGTGCCGACGACGTCGACGGGCTCGTCCGGACGATCTCCGACCTGGACTACCTCGCTCTCGCCTACCCGCAGGCCCCCGCGGACCTCCGGCGGCTGTGGGCCCGGGCCGAGGAGCGCGGCCACCCGACCGTCGAGGGCTACCGCCACGTCCTCGACGATCCCGGTGCGCACCCGGACCAGGCGTGGGCGGTGGCCCGGCTGGTGACGGACGCCGGGCACCCCACCGAGGCGCTGACGCTCCACCGTCACCTGGTCGCGACCTCTCGCGCCGGGTCACCGACGCGGCTGCGCGGAGCGCTGCTCAACCTGGGCGCCGCGCTCCAGGCCCAGGGCGAGCTCACGGAGGCGGCGACCGTGCTGGAGGAGGCGGTCACGCTGAGCCGGACGGCGCAGGACACGGTCGTGCTGCCGTACGCCCTGGGCAACCTGGCGCTGGTCCGGGCGGCGCTCGGCGACGTGGCGGGGGCCGTACCCCTCTTCGAGGAGGCCCTCGCCCTGGCCCGGGCGTCCGGGAACGCGTGGGACATCCAGGCCGCGCTGGGCAACCTGGCTGGTGCCCGGCGGACGACCGGCGACACCGCGGGCGCCCTCGCGCTCCTCGACGAGCAGGAGGAGCTG
Organism: Nocardioides sp. URHA0020; assembly: GCF_000620705.1. Taxonomy (GTDB): domain Bacteria; phylum Actinomycetota; class Actinomycetes; order Propionibacteriales; family Nocardioidaceae; genus Nocardioides. The sequence goes on along the minus strand of NZ_KK211170.1, from coordinate 282,724 downwards.
GGCCGCTCGGTCGGCGACACCACCGCGACCGGGCTGGCCCGCGCCGGCAAGGCCGCCGTGCACGCCGACCGGGGCGATCCGCTGGCCGCGCTCGCCGACCTGGAGGCATGGCGCGCCGGGGCCGAGGAGCGCGGTGACCTGTCGAGCCAGGCGGAGGCGCTGGTGAGCGAGTCGGGCACGCTGCGCCAGCTCGGCCGCCACCCCGAGGCCGCGCAGCGTGCCGAGGCCGCCGAGGCCATCGCCCGGCGACTGTCCGACGAGGGACTCCTCGCCCGGGTGCTGGACGTCCGCGCCCGCAGCGCGATCGACGAGGGCCGGTGGGAGGACGCCCGCCGGCTCGCGACGGAGGCGGTGCTGACGGCGCGGTCCGGGTCGGTGACCGCGCCACTCGCGCTGGCGCTGGGCTCGCTCGGGATGGCGCTGCGCGAGCTCGGTGACCTCGCGGGCGCACGCGGCGCCCACACCGAGGAGCTGGCCGTCGCCCGGCAGGCCGGTGACGACGCCGCCGCCGCGATGGCCCTGGTCAACCTTGCAGCGGTCGACATCGCGGGCGACGACCTGCCGGCCTCGCTGCTGAAGTACGCCGAGGCCGAGCCGGTGCTGCGCTCCCGGGGACTGGCCATGGCCCTGGTCCCGCTGCTCAACAACCGCTGGCAGGTCCACTCCATCCTCGGCGACCAGGCCGCGGCGATCGCGGACCTGGTGGACTGCGGCGCCCAGTGCGCCGTCTCGGGGGCCGAGCAGCAACGGGTCCAGGTGCTGACCAAGGCGATCGAGCTGATGTACCAGGCCGGGCGCCAGACGGAGACCGAGACGGTGTGGGCGGCGCTGGCCGACGCCTGCGCCCGGGTCCACGACGACGCCGGACTGCAACGGGCCGTCGGCGAGCAGGCGATGCTGGTGCTGGCGCGCGGTGACCGGGACGAGGCCGGTCGGCTGCTCGGCATGCAGGAGGAGGTCTGCCGGCGTACCGGCGACCGGGTCGGCCTGGCCGCCTGCGTGGGCAACCAGGCGATCCTGCTGCAGCAGCTGGGCGACCTCACCGGAGCGCTCGCTCGTCTCGACGAGCAGCTCGTCCTGGCCCGCGCCAGCAACAACGGTCAGGGCGTGCTCTTCGCCACCGCCAACCGCGGGGAGGTGCTCGGCGACCTCGGCCGGATCCAGGAGGGTCTCGACGCGCTCGCGGAGGCCCGAGCCATGGCCGCCCAGTGGGGCCTGGCCCCGATGGCCCAGCAGCTGGACCAGATGATCGCCGCGCTCCGGGCCCGACCGCGCTAGGCGGCCCGGGCGATCTCGAATCCGGCGCGGGCCAGCATCGGCTGGAGTGCTCGTGCGGCATCGAGGTTGCTCTGCCGCACCTCGGGCGCCAGGTCGGCCCACGGCACGAGCAGCGGGTTGGTCCGGGCGCTGTCGTCGCGGGCCGCGGCGTACGTCCAGCCGGACGCCGTGCGGTCGTCGTACCACCGCTGGTGCTCGCGCCCCGCCAGCAGGGCGGTCTCCTCGTCGGTCAGGTCGACCGTCGGCGCACCCCAGCGACGCAGCGGCGCCAGCTCGCACCCGAGCGCGGCCAGGTCGCCGACGATGCCGTCGACGCGGCGCCGGCTCAGGTCACGCTCGTCGTCCCCGAGGTCGCCCCACGGTCGCTGCAGCCCGGCGCCGGTGCCGCCGTCGGGCAGGCCGGCCAGGTAGTCCTCGTGCACCGACTCCGCGAGCTGCTCGCGGATGCCGCCGTCGACGGACTCGACGGTGCAGGTCCGGTCGAGGAAGGGGAAGACGGACACCCCGGGGAACGCCCGAGCGGCGCCACCACCCACGGACGCCAGCAGCGTGCCGAGACCGGCGGCCGACCCCATGCGCACGACGACGGGCACGCGGCGCGCGGGCAGCCGCTGCTGCAGGAAGACCGCGTTGGCCAGGGCCAGCGGCTCGTCGTCGACGACGACCGCGACCCAGGTCGGCGGTCGCTCGGCGAGCAGCGTCGAGAGGGCGTGGACGCCGTCGGCCGACGGCCAGCCGAGGTCGACGTCGATGAGCTCGGGGTCGAACACCTCGACGAGTGCCGGATGGCGCTGCGTCAGCTCCGCCCAGCGCCCGCTCGCGTGGGGGTCGACCAGCGTGATCGGCGTACGCCGACCCGGGTGCTGGTGCGCCCACTGCTGGCCGAGGGCGACGACGAGGCTCCGACCGAAGCGACCCAGCCCGATGACCAGTGCGTGGTCGTCCACGCCGGTGAAGGGCGGGTTCTCGGAGAGCAGGGACCGTGCCGCCCGCTCGTGGAGGCTGAAGTAGCTCAACCGCATGGCGCCGGCGGAGTCCAGGTCGGTGGCCCGCATCAGGCTCGCCAGCTCGGCGTCGGTCAGCTGCACCGCGCAGCGCAGGGCCGGGCGACCCCGACCCGGACCGACCGCCACGGTCGCGGCGGCGGAGGCGGCGCGCACGTTGCGGGCGTCCTCGGGTCCGGCCACGACCAGGCGACGCGCCCGGTCGACCCGGACCCGGGCCAGCGTGCCGGGGTCCGTGGGGTCGCCGACGAGACCCTGGAGGCGGCCGTCGGCGCTCGTGGTCGCGGCGACCAGGGACGCGTCGGCGTCCACGACCACGACCCGCTCCCCGGCGTCGGCGAAGGCGATGGCCAGCCGCTTGCCCACGTCACCGAGACCGGCGACGACCGTGTGCCCCGACGCCCGTCCGATCCGCAGCCGGTTGAGCTCGCCGGCGAAGACGACCGAGGCCGTGATGAGCACCGTGCTCGCGGCCATGATCGGCACCACGAAGCGGCCGACCTGCAGGCGCCAGTTCATGTCGCCGGAGCTGCCGCTGTAGTCGAGCGTCGCGAGCTGCAGGGTGAGGTAGAGCGTGTCGAGGAAGGACCGGGGCTCCCCGGACTCCCGGCCCTGCTCGATGAACCCGCCGATGCCCAGGATGATGACCACGACCCACAGCGCTGCCAGGACGTACCACCGGCCCCGGGGGCTGCGGAGGAAGGCGATCACGGGGCACGCTCCACCGTGACGACCTCCACGCGCCGACCGGTCAGCCGCGCCTCGGCCACCACCTCGGCGGTGCCCCCCCGACCGTGGGCGGGGGCGCCGTCCCACAGCGCCAGCAGGACGTCACACGTCTCCAGCACGGCGGAGCCCGCGCGGGCGTACGCCGCCTCGCGTGACGGGTCGCCCGGGTCCGGCGGGACCACGGTCACGGGGTCCGCGGCCGCGAGCAGGGCGGTGAACTCCTCACGCGACCCGGCATCCGCGAAGTCCGTCGCGTAGTCGTCGACCGGCAGCGGGAGGACGACCTCGAGCCCACCACCACGGGCGAGCACGCGCGCCGCGACGATCCGGTCGGCACCCTCGGCGAGGCTGGACACGGCGACCAGCGCCGACCCGCGACCGATCCGGTCGAGCGCCTGGTCGACCGACTCCGCCACCGCGCCGGCATCGGCCAGCAGCCGGTGCCCGGACACACCCACCCGCAGCTCGTCCACGCCCGGAGTCTGGCAGAGCGGCCGGTCCTGCGTGCGGCAATGCGGGGGCGTCCGGTCAGGACGACATGGAGATGGACGACGTAGCCGGCGGCGGCGACGAGGTCGCCGTCGACGCGGGTCGGCATCGTCGTCACGCTCGGACTGCAACACTCTGATGCACACATGCGGCCCCCGGTCACCGGGTAAGGACGGGCATGACCCGTTTCTCCGCAGGCACCCGCGCCGGCGCCGTCATCGACGCGCCCCGGGCCGAGGTGTGGGCCGCGTTGACCGATCCCGCCGTGGTCGCCGAGCTCACGCCCTTCGTCCGCAGCATCACCGTCGACGCGGATCACTGGCACTGGGAGCTGAGCGGGCTCAAGGTGCTCGGGGTCGGCGTCGCCCCGGTGTTCACCGAGCTGATGACGTACGACGAGCCGAGCCGGATCGAGTTCCGGCACGACCCGCCGGCGGGCGGCCCGGAGCGGGCCGGCGTGGAGGGCTGGTACGAGCTCACGGAGGTCGACGCGGGCACCCGGCTGCACACCTCGCTCGACATCACGATCGAGCTGCCGCTCCCCCGCGCCTCCGGCCGCGCGGTCAGGGCGGCCATGGGGAGGGTGATCGACCAGATGGGCGACCGGTTCTCAAAGAACCTGCTCGCGCGCCTGGGCGCGCAGGAGATCGCCTAGGCACCCTGGGCGGCGGCCTCGTCCCAGCGCCGGCGGGTGTCGATCTCGAAGTTCACCAGGTCGACGAACTCCCGGCCCTCGCGCTCCTGGCTCCGCTTGACCTTCACAGCGTACGGGTCGGTGACGTGGTGCGCGCCGTGGCCGGCGTCGGAGACCTGGACCTGGATCACCGGCTTGCCCTTGCCGGAGCGGACGAGCGTGGCCGCGCTGATGTCGCCCCAGTCGACGCTGTGGACGCGGCGTACGCCGCGCGACTCGGCCTCCGCCTTGGTGCGCCGGAAGGTGAGCCCGTCGAGCGTGAGCTCGATCCGACCGTTGGTGCCCACCAGGTGTCTGTCCGCCATGTGGCGAGTGGACCACATCAAGGTGAACGGCCCGCGCCCGCGGGCCGCTCCTCGGTCGGGATGGCTAGGGTCCGAAGCATGCTGCGCGACTTCCGGGAGTACATCGACCGCCTCCACATCGACGGTCACACCATCGGCGAGGACCACGACGACGACCCCGTGCTGATCGACCCCGACGGCCGGGCCGTCGACACGTGGCGCGAGGGCTACCCGTACGACGAGCGGATGCCGCGCGAGGAGTACGACGAGGCGAAGTACCGCCTCCAGGTCGAGCTGCTCAAGTTCCAGAACTGGGCGGCCGACACCGGCAGCAAGCACGTGCTGCTCTTCGAGGGCCGCGACGCCGCCGGCAAGGGCGGCACCATCAAGCGCTTCACCGAGCACCTCAACCCGCGCTACGCGCGCACCGTCGCGCTCACCAAGCCCAGCGACCGCGAGCAGAACCAGTGGTACTTCCAGCGCTACGTGCAGCACCTGCCGACCGCCGGCGAGATGGTCCTCTTCGACCGCTCCTGGTACAACCGCGCCGGCGTCGAGCGGGTGATGGGGTTCGCGAGCGCACCGGAGTACCAGCAGTTCATCGCCCAGGCGCCGCTCTTCGAGCGGATGCTGGTCGACAGCGGGATCTCGCTGACCAAGTTCTGGTTCTCCGTCACCCAGTCCGAACAGCGCACCCGCTTCATCATCCGCCAGGTCGACCCGGTGCGGCAGTGGAAGCTCTCGCCCATCGACCTCGAGTCGCTGGACAAGTGGGACGACTACACGGCCGCGAAGGAGGCGATGATCCGGCGCACCGACACCGAGTGGGCGCCGTGGACGACCATCCGCAGCAACGACAAGAAGCGCGCCCGGGTCAACGCGATGCGGCACTTCCTCTCCCGCTTCGACTACGACGGCAAGGACGACGCCGTCGTCGGCACGCCGGACCCGCTGATCGTGCAGCGCGGGATCGACGCCGTCGGCGACTGAGCGGCCGGCGACCGTCGGATGAACGTCCGGCGAACGAGCCGGCGCCGGCGTTTCGGCGGGCGCACCCCGGACACGGTGGGGTCGTGACAGCCGCAACCCTCATCCTCGTCCTCGTCATCGCGACCGCGCTGGCCTTTGACTTCACGAACGGCTTCCACGACACCGGCAACGCGATGGCCACCTCGATCGCCACCGGTGCCCTGCGACCCAAGATCGCGGTCGCCCTCTCCGCCGTCCTCAACCTGGTCGGGGCCTTCCTCTCCGTCGAGGTGGCCCTGACCGTCACCAACTCGGTGATCAAGATCCAGGACTCCTCCGGGGCTCCGCAGGCGGCCCTCACCGCCGACGACGGCTACGCCCTGCTGCTCATCATCCTCGCCGGGCTGGTGGGCGGCATCGTCTGGAACCTCTGCACCTGGGTGATCGGCCTGCCGTCCTCGTCCTCCCACGCCCTCTTCGGTGGCCTGATCGGCAGCACCATCGCCGGCCTGGGCCTGCGCGGGGTCAACTGGAACGGCGACGGCAGCAAGCTCGACGGCGTCATCGGCAAGGTGGTCCTCCCGGCGATCGCCTCGCCGGTGATCGCGGGAGTCGTGGCGGCGGTTGGCACCTGGCTGATCTTCCGGGTCGTCGCCGGCGTCGCCGAGCGCTTCACCGAGACCGGCTTCCGCTGGGGCCAGGTGGGCAGCGCGTCGCTGGTCTCGCTCGCCCACGGCACCAACGACGCCCAGAAGACCATGGGGGTCATCACGCTGGCGCTGATCGCCGGCGGGCAGTGGGACGACACCGGCTCCGTGCCGTTCTGGGTCAAGCTCAGCTGCGCGCTGGCGATCGCCAGTGGCACCTACGTCGGTGGGTGGCGGGTGATGCGCACCCTCGGCAAGGGCCTGGTCGAGCTCCGCTCCCCGCAGGGCATGGCCGCCGAGAGCTCGTCGGCCGCGGTCATCCTGGTCTCCAGCCACTTCGGCTTCGCGCTCTCGACGACCCAGGTGGTGACCGGCTCGATCATCGGCAGCGGCGTCGGCAGGCCCGGGGCCGAGGTGCGCTGGGGCGTCGCCGGACGGATGGCGGTCGCGTGGCTGCTCACGATGCCGGCGGCGGGTCTGGTCGGCGCCGCGATGTGGTGGGTCGGCGACCTCCTCGGTGGGTACGCCGGACCGCTGGCCGTCGTGGCGATCCTGCTCGCCACGTCCGGCTTCCTCTACGTCCGCTCGACGCTCCAGCCGGTGTCGGCGGACAACGTCAACGACGAGTGGACGGGCACGCCGAAGGCCGCCCGGGCCACGGAAGGAGCGGCGGCATGATCGAGAACCTGCAGTACGCCTTCGACGGCGCTTGGCGGGTCCTGCTCGGGGGCCTGGTCTTCGGGGCGGGCCTGCCCCTCGTCTACGCCCTCGGCATCAGGTCGCTGGCCTGGGGCTCCGGTGGAGCGGCAGAGGTGAGCGGAGCGGCCGGCAAGCCGATCGGCAAGGCGGTCGCCGGGCTGTGCCTGGCGGTCGTGCTCGCCGGGGTCGCCCTGGGGATCACGATCATCGCCGCCGCCGGCTTCGGCAAGGCGGTGTCCTTCGAGCACGGCTACCCGAGCATCGTGGCGAAGGAGGGGTGAGATGGGTTCCGACCGGCCTGCTCCGACGCCGGGACGCCTGCGGGGCATCCTCGACTGGCTGCGCGAGGGCTACCCCGCCGGCGTACCCCCCAAGGACTACATCCCCCTGCTGGCACTGCTGCGGCGGCGGCTGTCCGAGGAGGAGGTCCGGGAGGTCGCCGGCCAGATCGCCGCGACCGCGGGGGCGGACCCCACCGACATCGCCGTCCGCATCACCACGATCACCGACGCCCTGCCGAGCCCCGAGGACATCGCACGGGTCGAGGCCCGCCTGACCGAGCAGCACGGCTGGCCCGACGGGGCCTGACCCGCCGAGGATCAGAGCCAGTCGCGACGGCGGAAGACCACGTAGAGCGCGACGCAGATGCCCACCATCAGCGCCAGCGCGAAGGCGTACCCGTGCTGCCAGCCCAGCTCGGGCATGTGCTGGAAGTTCATGCCGTAGACGGCGGCGATCAGGGTGGGTGCGAAGAAGATCGCCGCCCACGCGGAGATCCGCTTCACCTCGTCGTTCTGGACGTTGCTGGCCAGGGCGAGGTTCTTCATCTCCTCGTTCTGCGCCTGCGCCACAAGGGTCGCGTTGACGGTCAGCAGCTCGCTGAGCAGCTGCCGGAAGCCGTCGACCTGCTCGATCACCTGGGTGACGTGGTCGGCGACGTCGCGCAGGTAGCGCTGGAGCTCCTCGTCGGTGCCGTACTTCTCGAAGCCGGCCGTCAGGCCGTGCAGCATGCCGACCAGCGGGCGGGTGGCGCGCTGGAACTCGATGACCTCGCGGGTCAGCTCGTAGATGCGCCGCGACACCCGGGGGTCGCCGGTGAAGATCTCGGTCTCGATCTCGTCGATGTCGTTCTCCAGGCCGGCCACGACCGGGCCGTAGCCGTCCACGACGCTGTCGAGGATGGCGTAGAGGATCGCCTCCGCCCCGAGCTCGAGCAGCTCCTTGTCGCTCTCGAGCCGACGGCGTACGGCGCCGAGACCGGGCGCCTCGCTGTGGCGCACGGTCACCACGAAGTCGCGGCCGACGAAGAGGTGGACCTCGCCGAACTCCACCGCCTCCTCGGAGTCGACGTAGCGCGCGGCGCGCAGCACGACGAAGAGCGTGTCGCCGTAGCGCTCCAGCTTGGGCCGCTGGTGCGCGAGGACGGCATCCTCGATCGCCAGGTCGTGCAGCCCGAACTCGTCGGCCAGCGAGGCGAGCTCGCGGCGGTCGGGCCGGTAGAGGCCGATCCAGGCGACCGCGCCGTCGTGGGCGGACAGTTCGGCGTACGTCTCGGCCAGGGTCTCCGGCTCGCCGACCCGCTCGCCGGCGACGTACACGGCGCTGTCGATCAGGCTACGGCGCTCGTGCTCGGCCTGCCTCGCGGGGTTGCGCGCGTCGATGGGGTCGCTCGGCAGCACCAGGAGGCCGGAGGCGTAGCGCCGGCGCCGACGCCCGGAGCCGTCACGGTCGTCACGTCCCAGAGGCGTCATGCAGCCAGTATCGGTCCGCCGAGGTGTCATCTGTCGACCCGAGGGGTAGGCGGGCGGTATGGAAGCCCAGCACCTCGGCTGCGAGGTCACCCGATGCCCCGCCTGCGGTCGACGCTCCATGGTCGTGACGTACGAGGGTCTCGCCGATCCCGCTCGTCCCGAGAAGGCGGCGGTGTGGCTGCCCACCCACGGGACGTGCGAGCACGGTTGCGACGTCCGCCATCACGTCCTGCCGGGGCTCGCGCACGACGCGGCCTGAGCCCATGACGGCGATCCGTCGGCCGCCCGGTGGCGGGCACTTCCTCGTCGGGCTGAGCCACGCGCAGACCTGGGTCCTGGTCATCGGGATCGTGCTGATCGTGCTGGCGATCTACTGGACTAGACGTCGTTGACCCTCACCGTCACCCCGTGGGGTGTGCCGCGTTGAGGCTGGCGTGGGATATCACAGAGGCAGACCCGAGAACTTCTCGCGATCCGCTGCACCTGGCGCCTCTGTACCCGGTCGTTCCACCGACAGACCGGACCCCAGCATGGACCTCTCGATCGACCTCACCCTCGATCCGCCGACGGGCACCGTAGCCGCCAGGGGCGACCTCGACATCTTCTCCGCGAACGACGTCGCCATCAGCCTGCGGGAGGCGGTGGCCCGCGGCTGCTCCCGCATCGTCATCGACGTCTCAGGCGTGTCGTTCGTCGACGCCTCGGCCCTCGGGGTCTTCGCCCGTGCCCACGCCTCCGTCGCCGCCGACGGCGGGACGATGGAGTTCGTGGAGGCCAGCCCGCAGTTCGTGCGGCTGTGCTCGATCATCCGCCTCGACCGGGTCTTCGGGCTGCCCGACGACGACCGGAGCATCACGGCAGGGTCCTGACGACGGCTCAGGGCACCGCTGATGTCACGGCTGGACACCCGGCGCCTCACCAGTCGGTCCCCGTCACCCCGAGCAACGAGACCCGACGTGTGAGCCGCCGGGGCCAGACCAGGATGCAACCGACGACCCGGCGGCGGCTCACCCCACCGGATGAGATCAGTCGTCGTCGGTCGCGAGCTCCTCGTTGTGGGTGCCGGGGCGCGGCGCCCACGGCAGCTCGCGCGCCGGTCGTACGACGATGAGCCGGTCGCCGCGGGCGAGCTGGGTGACCACCGGGTCGAAGTAGCGGTAGACCTTCTCGTCGCGGACGACGGAGATCACCTGGTCGGGCAGCTGCTGCGGCTGCTTGCCCACCTCGGACACGATCAGGTCCCGCTCGGCGACCTCGAGGCCCTCGCCGTACGTCAGCAGGTCCTCCATCACCTGCCCGAGGGTGGGCGACAGCGAGGAGAGCCCGAGCAGTCGGCCGACCGCGTCGGAGGACGTGATGACGGAGTTGGCACCGGACTGGCGCATCAGGGCGACGTTCTCCTGCTCGCGGCAGGCGGCGACGATCCAGACCTCGGGGTTGAGCTGGCGCACCGTGAGCGTGGCCAGCACGTTGGAGTCGTCGCGGTTGGTGGTGATGATGACCTGGTCGGCCTCCCCCACCCCGGCGCGCCGCAGCACGTCGCGTCGCGTCGCGTCGCCGGTGACGACCGCCAGCCCGTCGGCGTGCGCCTCCTGGAGAGCCTCGGCCCCCGGGTCGACCACGACGATCGACTCCCGGGTCAGCCCGTTGTTGACGATCGTGTCGACGGCGGCCCGGCCCTTGGTGCCGTAGCCGATCACCACCACGTGGGCTCCCATGCGCTTCCTCCAACGGGCGATGCGAAACATCCGGCGACCCTGCGAGGCGAGCACCTCGAGGGTGGTCCCGATCAACAGCACCAGGAAGGCGATGCGGAGCGGGGTGATCACGAACGCGTTGATCAGCCTGGCGTGCGGCGCGACCGGCGCGATGTCGCCGTAGCCGGTCGTGCTCAGGGTGACCGTCGTGTAGTAGATCGAGTCGACCAGGTTGACCCCGTAGCCCGGCGGGTCGTTGCCGTCGCGGTAGGCCCCGCGGTCGAGGTAGACGATCAGGACGGTGCCGAAGAGGATCGCCAGCGCCAGCAGCAGGCGCTTGCCCAGCTGCCACAGCGGGGACTGCACCGGGTCCGGGAGCGAGATCAGGCCGACGCTGCGGCCCGTGCCCTGCCCGATTTCGCTGGAGTCGTCCGCCACGGGGGTGAATCTAGTCGGTCTCCTGGCGCGAACCGATGCGACGTAGCCGCTGGACGAGCTCAGATCTGGCGATCATGGTCGAGGACTGCGGGAAGACCGTGTCGAAGGCGGCGTTGACCGCCGCGCCGATCAGCACCGCGATCGAGACCAGGTAGAGCCAGAGCAGGACCGCGATCGGTGCGGCGAGCGGGCCGTAGATGGAGCGCGAGTCCGCGGACGTGGCGGTGAGGAACCAGCGCAGCAGGTAGGAGCCGAGCACCCAGCCGGTGAGCGCGAACGTCGCGCCCGGGAGGTTGAAGCTCCAGTTGGTCCGCACCGGGACCGACACGTGGTAGAGCGTCGCGAGGAAGCAGATGCTGATCACCACCACGAACGGCCAGTAGAAGCCGTTGAGGAGGTCGAGGCGCTCGGGCAGCCAGTCCTGGACCAGTCCCGGTCCGGCGACCACCAGCGGGATCATGAAGACTCCCAGCACCATCGCCAGCACGTACAGCCCGAACGAGAGCGCCCGGGTCTTCACGATCCCGCGGTGGCCGCCGAGCCCGTGCATGATCGTGATGGTGTCGACGAAGACGTGCATGGCCCGCGAGCCGGACCACAGCGCCAGCACGAAGCCGAGCGAGATGATGTCGAACCGGCCGCCCGCGAGGACGTCGTCGATGGTCGGCTCGATGATCTTGTTGACCGCGCTCTGGGTCAGCGCCTGCTCGGAGAGGTCGATGACCGCCTGGCGGATGTCGGCCACCTGAGCCGGGCTGAACTGGTCGGTGACGAAGCCGATCGCGCCGGCCATCGCGAAGATCAGCGGCGGCACGGAGAGCACGGCGAAGAAGGCGGCCTCGGCCGCCAGGCCGGTGACCCGGTAGCGCATGCAGCTGCCGACGGTGGCGACGACCAGGCGCCAGACGAGGTCACGGGTGCGCCTCAGCCAGGCGGCGAGCGACGCTTGCGTCGTGGGGGTGGCGGGACTCTCCGCACCCTCCACCGCACCCATGGATCTACCGTAGACACATGAGTTCCGACATCCGGGTAGCCACGAACCAAGCCCCGCTCCTGGTTGGTCACAACATCGTCACGGGCGACGCCGCCCTGGTCGACGCGGTCACCCGGCACGCGGCCGCCGAGGTCGTCGACGACCTCGCCCCGATCGGCGCCCTCGCCGGCACCGCCGAGGCCCGCGAGCACGGGATGCTGGCCAACGAGCACCACCCGCAGTTGACGCCGTACGACCGCTACGGCAACCGGATCGACGAGGTGGCCTTCCACCCGTCGTGGCACTGGCTGATGGAGCGGGCGGTCGGTCACGGCCTGGCCGCGACGCCGTGGGAGTCGGACTCGCCGTACGCCCACGTCCGCCGCGCGGCCGGCTTCATGGCCTGGTCGCACACCGAGCCGGGCCACGGCTGCCCGATCTCCATGACGTACGCCGCGGTGCCCGCCCTGCGGGCCGACGACGCGCTCGCGAAGGAGTGGACGCCGCTGCTCGCCTCGACGTCCTACGACCCCGGCCTGCGGGCGGCGTCGACCAAGCGGGGCGCGCTCGCCGGGATGGGGATGACGGAGAAGCAGGGCGGCTCGGACGTCCGGGCCAACGTCACGGAGGCGCGCCCCACGGCGGTCGACGGCGAGTACACGCTGCACGGGCACAAGTGGTTCACCTCGGCGCCGATGAACGACGTCTTCCTGGTGCTCGCCCAGGCCGCCGGCGGGGTGACGTGCTTCGTCGTGCCGCGCGTGCTGCCGGACGGGACCCGCAACCGGCTGGACGTCGTACGCCTTAAGGACAAGCTGGGCAACCGGTCCAACGCGTCCTCGGAGCTGGAGCTCGAGGGCACCCTGGCGCAGCGTCTGGGCGACGAGGGCCGCGGGGTGCGCACGATCATCGAGATGGTCGCGGCGACGCGGCTCGACTGCGTGCTCGGCTCGACGTCGCTGATCCGGCGCGCGGTCAACGAGGCGGCGTGGCACGCGGCGCACCGCTCGGCCTTCGGCTCGCTGCTGATCGACAAGCCGCTGATGCAGAACGTGCTGGCCGATCTCGCGGTCGAGGCCGAGGCCGCGACGGCGCTGTCGATCCGGCTCGCGTCCGCCGTCGACGACCGCAACGACCCGCACGAGGCGGCGCTGCGCCGGATCGCGCTGCCGTTGTCGAAGTTCTGGGTCTGCAAGCGCACGCCGGCCGCGGTCGCCGAGGCGCTCGAGTGCCTGGGCGGCAACGGGTACGTCGAGGAGTCCGGCCTGCCGCTGCTCTACCGCGAGGCGCCGCTCAACTCCGTGTGGGAGGGCTCCGGCAACGTCAACGCGCTCGACGTGCTGCGCGCGCTGGGCCGCGAGCCGGAGGTGCTGGACGCCTGGATCACCGAGGTCGGCCGGGCGCGGGGCGGCGACGCTCGCCTCGACCGCGCGATCCAGGACACCCTCGCCCTGCTCGACTCCCTCATGGGCGACCCGGACTCGATGGAGGTCAACGCGCGGCGGCTGGCCGTACGGATGGCGCTCTGCCTGCAGGGCTCGCTCCTGGTGCGCTTCGCTCCCCCGGAGGTGGCCGACGTCTTCTGCGCCTCACGCCTCGGCTCGTCGTACGACGGCGTCTTCGGGACCCTCGACGGCGGCGACCTGCGCGCGATCGTGGAGCGCGCGACGCCGGTCGTCTGAGCTTCGCTCAGACCGACGCGGCAGTCGCCCGTTCCTCGGACTCCCGCTCGAGGTCGTCGTCGCCGTAGTCGACCATGGTCGCCTCGTCGAACGGCCGCTCGCCGGCCAGCACCTGGTCGAGGCGGTCCCGGTCGAGGCCGCCGGTCCAGTGCCCGATCAGCACGGTCGCGATGGCGTTGCCGGCGAAGTTGGTCAGTGCGCGGGCCTCGGACATGAAGCGGTCGATGCCCACGATCAGGCCGACGCCGTCGACGAGCTCGGGGCGGTGCGAGCTGAGCCCGCCGGCGAGGGTCGCCATGCCGGCGCCCGAGACACCGGCCGCACCCTTGGACGCGATGATCATGAAGGCCAGCAGCGAGATCTGCTCGCCGATCGAGAGCGGGTCGCCCATCGCCTCCGCGATGAAGAGCGTCGCCATCGTCAGGTAGATCGCGGTGCCATCGAGGTTGAAGGAGTAGCCCGTCGGCACGACGACGCCGACCGTCGTCTTGTCCACCCCGGCGTGCTCCATCTTCGCGATCAGCCGCGGCAGGGCGGTCTCCGAGGACGAGGTCGAGACGATCAGCAGGAACTCGCGGGCGAGGTACTTCAGCAGGCTGAAGACGCTGACCCCCGCGGCCAGCCTGAGCACCGTGCCGAGGACGAAGAAGACGAAGATCGCGCAGGTGATGTAGAACGCGACCATCAGCAGGGCGAGGCTCTTGAGGGCATCGACGCCGGTCGCGCCCACCACGGCCGCCATCGCACCGAACGCACCGACCGGGGCGGCCCACATGATCATCGCGAGGATCCGGAAGACGAGCCGCTGGAGGTGCTCGACGACGTGCAGGATCGGCTTGCCGGCGCGGCCCATGCCCTGCAGCGCGAAGCCGACCAGCAGCGCGACGAAGAGCGCCTGGAGCACATCGCCCGAGGTGAGCGCGGAGAAGAGCGAGGTCGGGATGATCCCGAGCGCGAACTCGGTGGTGCTGCCGTGCCCCGCTGCCGCCTGCTCCTGGCCCGCGGACGAGAGCGCCTCGGTCACTTGGAGGCCCGCACCCGGCTTGATCAGGTTGCCCACCACGAGCCCGATCGCGAGCGCGAAGGTCGACATGGTCAGGAAGTAGCCGAGCGCGAGACCGCCGACCTTCCCGACCCGTGCGGCGCTCGCGACCGATCCGACGCCGATCACGATCGTGCAGAAGATGACCGGCTGGATCATCATCTTCACCAGGGCGACGAACCCGGTCCCCAGCGGCGCCAGCTTGACCGCGAAGTCGGGGAAGAGGAAGCCCACCAGGATGCCGAGCGCCACGGCGACGATCACGGCCAGGTAGAGGTAGCGGGTCTTGTCCTTCTTGGGCGCCGTGGGCGGCGTCTGATCGGCCTCGATGTGTGGCATGCATCACGCGTACCCGACCCGTTGAACGGCAAACCGTCGTACGCTCCGGAGGCATGGGTGACCGGCGCCTGCTCGGTGCCGCGGACGTCTCCGACGAGGTGCTGCGGGCGATGGTGGCCGCGCTGCTCGGACTCGACGTGACGTCGTTGTCCGGCGTACGCGTCGACGAGGTCGACTACGACCTCGCGTCCATCACGACCGCGGGACGCCACCGGGTCCACGGGACGGCGCGCGCCGAGGGACAGGACCGGCCGTTCTCGCTCTTCGTCAAGCAGGTCCAGGAGTGGTCGCGCTCGCCCTTCTTCGCCGACGTCCCGCCCGCCCTGCGCGAGGAGGCGGCCCGCATGGTGCCGTGGCGCACCGAGGCCGAGGTCTACCGCTCCGACCTGGCCCGGCGCCTGCCCGACGGGCTCGGGATGCCCAGGGCGCTCGGCGTCTACGACCTCGACGAGAAGTCCGCGGCGGTCTGGCTCGAGGACCTCGAGGTGGTGCCCGCGACCTGGGACGCCGACCGGTACGAGCGGGCCGCCCACCTGATGGGCCGGCTCGCCGCGAGCCGCGCCGTGGCGCCGCTCGCCGCGGTCGGCGGCCTGGAGTGGGACATCGGGATGTACCTCCGAGGCCGGCTCGCCGTGCAGGTCGTGCCGATGCTCCACGACGACGGCCTGTGGCAGCACCCCCTGGTCGCGGCCGCCTTCGAGCCGGACCTGCGGCAGCGACTGTGCGCGGCCGCGGAGCGGCTGGAGCGGCTCGGCGCGGAGCTCATGGCCGCGCCGGTGCTGACCGGCCACGGCGACGCCTGCCCCAACAACCTGCTGGCCGTCGGGGGCCGCCCGGGCTTCGTGCTGATCGACTTCAACTTCTGGAACCCGCTGCCGATCGGCTTCGACCTGGCCCAGCTCCTGGTCGGCGACGTGCAGACCGGACGCCGACGCGCGGCCGACCTCGGCGGGCTCGGCGCGCTGGACGACCGGCTGCTGACGTCGTACGTCGCCGGGCTCCGCGCCGAGGGCTGTGACGTGCCGACCGCGGTCGTGCGCCGGGCTCACGCGGTGCAGCTGCTCCTCTTCACCGGGCTCTCGTCCGTCCCGTGGGAGCTGCTCGGCGCGCCGGTGACCGATGCGCTGCGAGACGTCGCCGACGACCGTGCCGCGCTGGCGCGCTACAGCCTCGACCTCCTCGCGGAGACCGGGTGACCGTCCCACCAGGGAGACCTCGACGCCTGCTGTTCATCCCGACCCGCCACAATCCGCCGATGTGACCGGGTCCCCCACGCTGCTGCCCGAGCTGCTCGCCTCCGGCCGCGCGCCCGAGCCGCGGACGCTCGCCGACGTCCTGGCCGCGACGATCGAGGAGCACCCCGACGCGGTCGCGCTCGACAGCGGCGTCGACCAGCTCACCTACCTCGAGCTCGAGGAGGCGGCCGGCGAGCTCGGCGGGCGGCTCCGGGAGGCGGGCGTACGCCGCGGCGACCGGGTCGGGATCCGGGTCAAGTCCGGCACCACTGACCTCTACGTCGCCATCGTCGCGACGCTCCTCACCGGCGCGGCGTACGTCCCCGTCGACGCCGACGACCCCGACGAGCGCGCGCGGACCGTCTTCGACGAGGCCGCCGTCGCGGCCGTCATCGGCAACGACCTGGCGATCGCGCGACGTCGTACGGCGTCCGCACCAGCCGCCGACGACCCGGCCGACTACCTGCCCGACCTCACCGACGACGCGTGGATCATCTTCACCTCCGGCTCGACCGGCACCCCGAAGGGCGTCGCCGTCACCCACCGCAACGCGGCCGCCTTCGTCGACGCCGAGTCCCGGTGGTACCTGCAGGACGCTCCCATCGGTCCGGGCGACCGTGTGATGGCCGGGCTGTCCGTGGCCTTCGACGCGAGCTGTGAGGAGATGTGGCTCGCCTGGGCGTACGGCGCCTGCCTGGTCCCGGCGCCGCGCTCCCTGGTGCGCTCGGGCGTCGACGTCGGCCCCTGGCTGGTCGCCAACGACATCACCGTGGTCTCGACGGTGCCGACCCTGGTCGCGCTGTGGCCGGCCGCCTCGCTGGCCACCGTGCGGCTGCTGATCATGGGCGGCGAGGCCTGCCCGGCCGAGCTCGCGGCCCGCCTGCAGGCGCCCGGGCGCGAGGTGTGGAACACCTACGGCCCGACCGAGGCCACGGTCGTCGCCTGCGGGACGATCCTCGACGGCACCGACCCGGTCCGGATCGGTCTCCCGCTGGACGGCTGGGACCTCGCGGTCGTCGACGCGGAGGGACGCCCGGTCGCCGCCGGGGAGACGGGCGAGCTGATCATCGGCGGCGTCGGGCTGGCCCGCTACCTCGACCCCGTCAAGGACGCCGAGAAGTACGCCCCGATGCCGACCCTCGGCTGGGATCGGGCCTACCGCTCCGGAGACGTGGTGCGCAACGACCCCGCCGGGCTCGTCTTCGGCGGCCGCGCCGACGACCAGATCAAGCTGGGCGGCCGGCGCATCGAGCTCGGCGAGATCGACGGCCAGCTGCTCCGGCTGCCGGGCGTCGTCTCCGCGGCCGCCGCCGTCCGCTCGACCAGGTCCGGCAACCAGCTGCTGGTCGGCTACCTCACCGTCGACGCGGCGTACGACGACGCCGCGGCCCTCGAGCTGCTGCGGGCGCGGATGCCGGCCGCCCTGGTCCCACGCCTCGCCGTGGTCGACAGCCTCCCGACGCGCACCTCGGGCAAGGTCGACCGTGACGCGCTGCCGTGGCCGCTGCCCGGAGCCGGCACGGCCGGCGCGACGAGCGGGCTCACCGACACCCAGGCCTGGATCGCCGAGATCTGGGCCGATGTCCTCGGCGCCGAGGTGACGTCGGTGCGCGACGACTTCTTCGACTTCGGGGGCGGCTCGCTGACCGCCGCGCAGGTCGTCGGGCGGCTCCGGGAGCGCTTCCCCGAGGTTGCCGTCGGTGACCTCTACGCCCATCCCCGGGTCGGTCCGCTCTCGGCGGCCCTGGAGGAGCTGGTCGCCACCTCCGCGCGCAACGACCGGTCGGTCTTCCCGATCCCGCGCAAGACGCAGGCGGGCCAGCTCGGCGCCCTGGTCGGCCTTCGGGCACTGGCCGCCGCGCGCTGGCTGAGCTGGCTCGCGCTGGGCTCGTCCGTCGCGGCGCACCGGATCGACTACCTGCCGTCGTACCCCGTCTGGGTGCTGGTCCTCACCACGGCGCTGCTCCTCACCCCGCCGGGACGGATGGCCCTCGCGGCCGGTCTCGCCCGGCTGACGCTGCGCGGCATCGAGCCCGGCGCCTACCCGCGCGGCGGCAAGGTGCACCTGCGGGTCTGGCTCGCGGGCCGCATCCAGGAGGAGCTCGCGGCGGCGGGCGTCGCCGGAGCACCGTTCTTCACGGCGTACGCGCGGCTGCTGGGCGCTCGCGTCGGTCGCGGCGCCGACCTGCACGCGCTGCCGCCGGTCACCGGCTTCCTGCGCGTGGGCGAGGGCGCCGCGATCGAGCCCGAGGTCGACCTGACCGGGCACTGGATCGACGGCGACGTCTTCCACCTCGGTGAGATCCGGGTCGGCCGCGGCGCGCGCGTCGGCGCCCGCAGCACGCTCGCGCCGGGGGCCGTCGTCCGGGCCAACGCCGAGATCGCCCCCGGCTCGCTCGTCGTCGGGGAGGTCCCGGCCGCCGAGTACTGGTCCGGCTCGCCCGCCGAGCGCCAGGCGACCCACGCCCGCGGACCGTGGCACGAGCAGGCGCCGCCGCCGGGACGTCCCTGGCTGGTGGGGTACGCCGCGATGGCGGTCACCATCGCCGCCCTCCCCGGCCTTGGCGTGCTGTCCGGGCTGCTGGTCGTCCTCGGCCCGGTCCGCGACGCGGACTCGATCGGCGGGGCCCTCGTCGCCGCGCTCCCCTGGCTGCCGCTGGCGGCCCTGGTCGGGTACGCCGTGCTCGCGCTGCTGATCCTCGCCCTGGTCCGGGCACTGTCCCTCGGGATGAGCGCCGGCGTCCATCCGGTGCGCTCCGGGGCGGGCATCTGCATCTGGGGCACCCTCCGGGTGCTCGACGACGCGCGCACCTGGCTCTTCCCGCTCTACTCCAGCACGCTGACGCCCACCTGGCTGCGTCTGCTCGGCGCGCGCATCGGCACCGGCGTCGAGGCCTCGACGGTGCTGCTGCTGCCCAAGTTCGCGAGCGTCAACGACTACGCGTTCCTGGCCGACGACACCCTCCTGGGCTGCTACGAGCTGGGTGGCGGCTGGGTGCGCGTCGAGGACGTCAAGATCGGCAAGCGTGCGTTCATCGGCAACTCCGGCATGGCCGCCGCGGGCCGCAAGGTGCCCAAGTCCTCGCTGGTCGCCGTGCTGTCCGCCGCGCCCCGCCGGTCCGTGGCGAAGCCGGGCACGTCGTGGCTGGGCAGCCCGCCCACCAGGCTGCGCCGGGCCGTCGGAACAGCGGACGACAGCCGCACCTACGCGCCGCCGCTACGCCTGCGCACCTACCGCGGACTGGTCGAGGCCGCGCGCGTCGTACCGGTCCTGCTGGCCGTGCTGCTCGGCGCCGGTGTCGCCGTCGCACTCCTCGCCCTGCTCGCCGCCGAGCCGTGGCTCGCGATCGTGCTCGGCGGGCCGGTGCTCCTCCTCGGCGGCGTCGTCGCCGCCCTGGTGACGGCCGCGGCCAAGTGGACGATCGTCGGACGGCACCGCCCGTCGGAGCACCCGCTGTGGAGCGGCTTCGTGTGGCGCAACGAGCTCGCGGACACCTTCACCGAGGTCCTGGCCGCGCCGTGGTTCGCCGCGGTCACCCAGGGCACCGTGGCGCTCAACGTCTGGCTGCGCCTGCTCGGCGCCACCATCGGCACCGGTGTCTGGTGCGACACCTACTGGCTGCCCGAGACCGACCTGGTCGAGCTGCGCGACGGCAGCACCGTCAACCACGGCTGCGTCGTGCAGACGCACCTCTTCCACGACCGCGTGCTCGCCATGGACGCGGTCGTGCTGAAGGCCGGCGCGACCCTGGGACCCAACAGCGTCATCCTCCCCGCCGCGACGATCGGGCGGCACGCCACCGTGGGGCCGGCCTCGCTCGTCATGCGGGGCGAGAGCGTCCCCAGCCGCACGCGGTGGATCGGGAACCCGGTCGGACCGTGGGAGGGCCCGGAGAGTTGAATGGAGCACGATGACAGGCACTGACCCGTACGTACCCGGCCACGGCGACGCGTCGTACGACGTCCAGCACTACGACCTCGCCCTCGGCTACCGCCCCGACGGCAACCGCCTCGACGGCGAGGCCACGCTGAGCTGCACGGCGGTCGACGACGTCGTCCGGCTGCGCCTGGACCTGCACCACCTGCGGGTCGCGCGGGTCACCGTCGACGGCCGACCGCCGGCCCGCTACACGCACCGCGACGGCGGCCTCGCCATCTGGCTGGACACCCCGATCGCCGCGGGGAGCGACTTCGAGGTCACGGTCAAGTACTCCGGACAGCCCGCGGTCATGAAGAGCAAGGCCCTCGGTGACGCCGGTTGGGAGGAGCTCACCGACGGCGTGATCGTCGCGGCCCAGCCGCACGGCGCCCCGACCTGGTACCCCTGCAACGACCGGCCCGACGACAAGGCGACGTACGCCTTCTCGGTCACGGCACCCACCGGCTACCAGGTCGCGATGAGCGGCGACCTGCTCGACTCGTCGCGCCGCAGCTCGGCGGTGACCTGGCGCTACGAGCAGCGCTCCCCCATGGCGACGTACCTCGCGACCTGCCAGATCGGGCGGTACGACGTCATCGAGCAGGACGGGCCGGTGCCGCTGCGGGTGCTCGCGCCGGCCGACGTCGCGGGCGACGGCTTCGACGCGTCCTTCGGCCGGCAGCCGGAGATGATGGCGCTCTTCGTCGACCGGTTCGGCGACTACCCGTTCGACGGGTACACGACCGTCGTCACCGACGACGACCTCGAGATCCCGCTGGAGTCGCAGTCCCTCTCGACCTTCGGCCGCAACTTCTGCGTCGACTCCTGGGACAGCATCCGGCTGGTCGCGCACGAGCTGGCGCACCAGTGGTTCGGCAACGCGGTGACGCTGCGCCGGTGGCAGGACATCTGGCTGCACGAGGGCTTCGCGTGCTACGCCGAGTGGCTCTGGTCGGAGGAGTCCGGGGGCGACACCGCCGACGCGTGGGCGCGCCACCACCACAAGAAGCTGGACGGCAAGGCCCAGGACCTGGTGCTCGCCGATCCGGGTCCGGAGCTGATGTTCGACGACCGCGTCTACAAGCGCGGCGCACTGACCCTGCACGCGCTGCGCGTCGAGCTCGGTGACGAGCCGTTCTTCGACCTGCTCCGCGGCTGGGTGGCCACGCACACCGGCGGCTCGGTCACGACCGAGGACTTCGTCGGCTTCTGCGAGAGCGAGTCGGGGCTCGACCTCACCGACCTCTTCGACGCGTGGCTCTTCCAGGTGGAGCTGCCGGCGCTGCCGGCTGCGGTCTGAGCACGGCGAGCGCCGCGACGTAGCCGGCCGGCGCCGCCACGTCGGCCCACGACTCCGCGGCCAGGTGCAGCGACGTCATCGGCCGGTCCAGCCCGACGCCGTACGCCTTGAGCACGGCCTCCTTGCGCGCCCAGACCCGGGCCTGCTCCAGGCCGTCGACCGCGACCTCACCCGGCGCCAGCACGAGCCCGGCCGGCCAGCGCGCGGCGACCTCCGCGACCGACTCCACGTCGACGCCGACCGCACCCTCGGTCGACACGGCCGTGACGAGGTGCGGGCCCGAGCGGGCCAGCGAGACCGGGACCGCGCGGCCGTCGTACGACGCCCACGGCCGTCCGTGGTCGGCCGACCCGCACCGCGCGCACAGCCGCCCGGTCACCGTCGTCCCGGGGCCGAGGTGCGCCGCGAGCGCGGCGTGAGCGCCCAGCGCGACGTCGTGCCAGACGACGTCGACGCTCATCTCAGGCCAGGTCAAGACCGGGGTAGAGCGGGTGCTTGTCGAGCATCTCGGCCGAGGCGTCCTTGACCTTGTCGGCCACGCCCTCACCGAGCTCGTACGACGCCTTGGACGGCCCACCCGCCTTGGTGGTGCCGGGCTGGGTGTTCTGCAGGACGTGGACGATCAGCTCGGCGACGTTGTCGAACTCGTCGTGGCCGAAGCCGCGGGTCGTCAGCGCCGGCGTGCCGAGCCGGATGCCGGAGGTGTACCAGGCGCCGTTGCGGTCGTTGGGCACCGAGTTGCGGTTGGTCACCACGCCGGCGTCGAGCAGCGCGGACTCCGCCTGGCGACCGGTGAGGCCGAAGGCCGAGACGTCGAGCAGCACGAGGTGGTTGTCCGTGCCCCCGGTGACCAGGTCGGCACCGCGGGAGAGGAAGCCCTCGGCCAGGGACTTCGCGTTGTCGGCGACCTGCTGGGCGTAGGTCTGGAACGCCGGCTGGCGGGCCTCGGCGAGCGCGACCGCCTTGGCCGCCATCACGTGCGACAGCGGCCCACCGAGCACCATCGGGCAGCCGCGGTCGACGCTCGGGGCGTACTCCTCGGTCGCCAGCACCATGCCACCGCGCGGCCCGCGCAGCGACTTGTGCGTCGTCGTCGTGACGACGTGGGCGTGCGGCACCGGGTCCTCGTCACCGACGAAGACCTTGCCGGCCACCAGGCCGGCGAAGTGCGCCATGTCGACCATCAGCGTGGCGCCGACCTCGTCGGCGATCTCGCGCATCTTGGCGAAGTTGACCCGGCGCGGGTACGCCGAGTAGCCGGCCACCAGGACCAGCGGCTTGAACTCCTTGGCCTTGGCGCGCACGACGTCGTAGTCGAGCAGGCCGGTCTCCGGGTCGGTGCCGTACTGCTGCTGGTGGAACATCTTGCCGCTGATGTTGGGGCGGAAGCCGTGGGTCAGGTGGCCACCGGAGTCCAGGGACATCCCGAGCAGCCGCTGGTTGCCGAGCTCGTGGCGCAGCTCCTCCCAGCCCTCGTCGGTCAGGTCGTTGACGTTCTTCTTCTCGAGGCGCTCGAGCCACGGGCCCTCGACGCGGTGCGCCAGGATCGACCAGAAGGCGACCAGGTTGGCGTCGATGCCGGAGTGCGGCTGCGCGTAGGCGTACTCCGCGCCGAACAGCTCGCGCGCGTGCTCGGCCGCGAGCGCCTCGACGGTGTCGACGTTCTGGCAGCCCGCGTAGAAGCGGTGCCCGACCGTGCCCTCGGCGTACTTGTCGCTGAACCAGGTGCCCATCGTGAGCAGCACCGCCGGCGAGGCGTAGTTCTCGCTCGCGATCAGCTTGAGCGAGCCGCGCTGGTCGGCCAGCTCCTTGCGGGTGGCCTCCGCGATCCGCGGCTCGACCGAGGCGATCACCTCCAGGGCCTGCTGGTAGGCGCTGCTCGTCAGGGCGGAGATGTGCGCGTCGCTCATACCGCCAGACTAGTGGTGGGGCACGGCGTCGAACGAGTCGCTCGCGTCGGGCCGACCGTGTGACGTGGGTCGCAGCGTCGCGCCTGTGTCGCGGGCCGATCCGGCCCGTGTCTCACATCATGGATCGCGGTCTCACATCATGGGATTCGAAGTTGTGGGAGCGACGTCCGGACCGTGAGACTGCTTGACATGACCGCTGCGACGCAGACGTACCTCGTGGTTCGACGCCACGTGGACCTCGGGCGTACCCGCAGCTCCATGTGTTGGCATTCCTGACCAGCCGCCCACCGCGCAGCTGACCCACCGGTCGCAGGCCCCGACGACGTGGCCCCTCCCGGTAGCGAGTCGCTGCAGACCGTCGTCAAGGAACGCTCACACTGATGTCTGACCCGCGCTACACCGCCAAGGCCGCCACCAAGACCGAGATCCCGCGCCCCAAGCGCGGCGAGGGTCAGTGGGCGCTCGGCTACACCGAGCCGCTGAACAAGAACGAGCAGTCCAAGAAGGACGACAGCCCGCTCAACGTCCGCGACCGGATCCTCTACACCTACTCCAAGCGCGGCTTCGCCTCGATCGACCCGGCCGACCTGCGCGGCCGGTTCCGCTGGATGGGCCTCTACACCCAGCGCGCCCCCGGCTTCGACGGCGGCAAGACCGCGATGCTCGAGGAGGAGGAGCTCGACGACGAGTTCTTCATGCTGCGGGTCCGCTCCGACGGTGCGCTCCTCTCCCACGACGCCGTGCGGGCGCTCGGCACGATCGGGGTCGACTTCGCCCGCGACACCGCCGACGTCACCGACCGGGAGAACATCCAGTACCACTGGATCCGGATCGAGGACGTGCCGGCGATCTGGGAGCGGCTCGAGGCCGCCGGCCTGGACAGCATGGAGGCGTGCGGCGACTCACCGCGGCCGTTCCTGGGCTCCCCCGTCGCCGGCGTCGCCAAGGACGAGATCATCGACGGCACCTCGGCGCTGGTCGAGATCAAGGAACGCTTCATCGGCAACCCGGACTTCGCCAACTTCCCCCGGAAGTTCAAGACCGCGCTGACCGGCCACCCCGGCCACGACGTCTCCCCCGAGACCAACGACGTCTCCTTCGTCGGCACCGTCCACCCCGAGCTGGGCCCGGGCTTCGACCTGTGGGTCGGCGGTGGCTTGTCCACGAACCCGATGCTGGCCCAGAAGATGGGGGTCTGGATCCCCGTCGACGAGGTCGCCGACGCCTGGGAGGGGGTCGCGTCGATCTTCCGTGACTACGGCTACCGCCGGCTCCGCTCGCGCGCCCGCCTGAAGTTCCTGGTGGCCGACTGGGGCATCGAGAAGTTCCGCGAGGTCCTCGAGAACGAGTACCTCGACCGGCAGCTGGTCTCGAACCCGTCGCCCGAGTCGCCCGTCGGTCACCGCGACCACATCGGCGTGCACGAGCAGCACGACGGCAGGTTCTACGTCGGCATCGCGCCGACGGCCGGCCGGATCAGCGGCACGATCCTGGTGCAGCTCGCCAACCTGATCGAGGAGTACGCCGTCGCCGGCGCCCGCCTGACGCCGTACCAGAAGATCGTCCTGGTCGGCGTCGAGCCCGCCGTCGTCGAGGACCTGGTCGCGCGGCTCGACGAGATCGGGCTCTCCGCCCGGCCGTCGAACTGGCGCCGCAACACGATGGCCTGCACCGGCATCGAGTTCTGCAAGCTCGCGATCGTCGACACCAAGGAGCGCGCGCGCACCCTGGTCGGCGAGCTGGAGAAGCGGTTCCCGACGCTCGACACCCCGATCACCGTCAACGTCAACGGCTGTCCCAACGCCTGTGCGCGCACCCAGGTCGCCGACATCGGCCTGAAGGGCCAGCTCGTCATGCACGAGGGCGAGCAGGTCGAGGGCTTCCAGGTGCACCTCGGTGGGGCCACCGGGCTGCAGGCCAACTTCGGTCGCAAGCTGCGCGCCCACAAGGTGACCAGCGCCGGCCTGGACGACTACATCACCACGGTGGTCACCAACTTCCTGGCCGACCGCGAGGCCGGCGAGCTCTTCGCGACCTGGGTGGCCCGCGCCGACGAGGACCTGCTGCGCGGCGACAAGCTGCTGGAGGGTGTGACCGCACCATGAGCGAGCGTGCCGTGCCCTTCCACTGCCCCTTCTGCGGGGAGCAGGACCTGCGCCCCCACGAGATCGTGTCGGAGACCGGTGAGATCTCGTCGCCGCACGGCACCTGGGAATGCCGCGGGTGCCTGCGCGCCTTCAGCCTGAAGATGCTCGGCTTGATCCGACCCTCAGGAGCTCAGTCATGAGTGCTGCCACCACCACGACGGCGCGCAACAAGCGCGGCGCCGACACCGCCGACCGCTCTCCGGAGGAGCTGCGCGAGATCGTGTCCCACTGGGGCGCCGAGCTCGAGCTCGCTCCGGCCGAGGTGATCGTGGAGTGGGCCGTCGCGACGTTCGGTGAGCGCTTCTGCGTGACGTCGTCGATGGGTGACGCGGTGCTGGCCGACATCGTCGGCAAGGTCGCTCCCGGCGTCGACGTGATCTTCCTCGACACCGGCTACCACTTCGTCGAGACCATCGGCACCCGCGACGCGGTCGAGGCCACCATGCCGGTCAACCTGCTGACGATCACGCCCGTGCAGTCGGTCGCCGAGCAGGACGCGGCGTACGGCAAGGACCTCTACAAGACCGACCCGGACCTGTGCTGCAAGCTGCGCAAGGTCCAGCCGCTGGCCGACACGCTCGACAGGTACGACGCCTGGGCGACCGGTCTGCGGCGGGCGGAGAACCACAACCGCGTCATCGCCCCGGTCATCGGCTGGGACGCGAAGAAGCAGAAGGTCAAGGTCTCCCCCATCGCCCGCTGGTCCGACGACCAGGTCGAGCGCTACATCGCCGAGCACGGCGTGCTGGTGAACCCGCTCGTGTACGACGGCTACCCCTCGATCGGCTGCTGGCCGTGCACCCGGCGCGTGGCGCCCGGCGACGACCCGCGCAGCGGTCGCTGGGCCGGCACCACCAAGACCGAGTGCGGGATCCACTCGTGAGCTCCACCAGGACCCGCACGCAGCAGACCGGCAGCGTGGCCGGTCGCCCACTCGCACGCCCCGACGCAACACGCACAGGTAAGGAGGCGGCGTGATGGCTGCTCCTGCTCTGGTGGCGCTGGCTCACGGAAGTCGTGACCCGCGGTCCGCCGCAACGATCAAGGCCCTGGTCGAGGAGGTCAAGGCGATGCGCCCCGACCTCAAGGTCGAGGCCGCGTTCCTCGAGCTGTCGAAGCCGTCCTTCCAGACGGTCGTCGACCGGCTGGTCAAGGCCGGCCACGACGAGATCGTCGTGGTGCCGCTCCTGCTGACCGAGGCCTACCACGCGAAGGTCGATGTGCCGAGCGCCGTCGCCGAGGCCACCTCGCGACACCCGGGGGTGCAGGTCCGCGCGACGTCGATCCTGGGGCTCGAGGCGCACTTCCTCGAGGTGCTCGACCTGCGGATGCGCGAGGCGCTCGCCGTCTCCCGGGTGCGCGAGCTCGACGCACTGGTGCTCGCCGCGGCCGGGTCCAGCGACCCGCTGGCCAACCAGGCCGTCGCCCGGCTGGCCCGGGTGTGGGGCGCGCGCCACAAGCTGCCCGTCACCGCCGCCTTCGCCTCGGCCTCGCCGCCGGCGACCGGGGAGGCCGTGCGCGCCTTCCGCGCCGAGGGTCGTCGTCACATCGCGGTCGCGTCGCTCTTCCTGGCTCCCGGCTTCCTGCCGGACCGGGCCGGCGAGCTGGCCGTCGAGGCCGGTGCCGTCGCCGTGTCGGCGCCGCTGGGCGCCCACCCGGAGCTCGCCCGCACGATCCTGGCCCGCTACGCCGTCGGCGCCGTCGAGCTGGTCCCCGTCTGAGGCGAGTCGGCGCCAGTGTGCGGGAGTGACGGCAAACTGGCGCCGACTCGGCACCTGGGGGCAGTCGGTCGGTACCTGAGGTGGAGGCGGTCGGGGGTCCGCGCTCCCTAGCGTCGGAGCATGACGATCCTGCTGTCCGACGAGCGTGTCCGGGCCGTGCCCGTGGCCGAGTCCGGTGAGCCGCTGGTGCTGCTGCCGCAAGCCCTGTCCCCCACCGGTGCGCTCGTGCGCGCCGGCCTCGCGGACCGGCTGGTGGCCGCCGACCACTCGCTGCCGCCGGGGCTCCGGCTGCGCGTGGTCGAGGGCCTGCGCCCGATCGACCAGCAGCGCGCGATCATCGCGGCGTACGCCGTCCAGGTGCGCGCCCACCACCCCGGGATCGACGAGGCGGAGCTGGCCCGGCTGACGAGCCGCTTCGTCTCGCCGGTCGACGTGGCGCCGCACGTCGCCGGCGCGGCCGTCGACCTGACGCTCGTCGACGTCTGCGGCGACGAGCTCGACCTCGGTACGCCGATCGACGCCACCCCGGAGGACAGCGACGGCCGGTGCTACTTCGCCGCGGCGGGCATCGGCGCCGACGCGCGGGCGCACCGCGACCTGCTCGCCGCGGTCCTCGGCGCCCACGGCCTGGTCAACTACCCGACCGAGTGGTGGCACTGGAGCTACGGCGACCGCTACTGGGCCCTGCTGACCGGAGCCGACCACGCCGTCTACGGCCCGGTGTCCGCGGCGGTGGCCGCGTGAGCGGGCTGGCGGTCGCGCCGCGGGGCAGCACCTGCAGCCGAGCGCGCCTCGACGTCGACCTCGACGCCGTCGCCCACAACACCCGTCTGCTGGCCGGACGCGCGGGCGGCGAGCTGATGGCCGTGGTCAAGGCCGACGGCTTCGGGCACGGCGCGGTCGACGTCGCGCGGACGGCACTGGCCAACGGCGCCACCCGGCTCGGTGTCACCACCCTCGACGAGGCCTGGCTGCTGCGCGACGCCGGCCTCGCCGTCCCCCTGCTCAGCTGGCTCAACCCGGCCGACGCCGACTTCGCCACGGCAGCCGTCCGTGACGTCGACGTCGCGGTCCCGAGCCTGCTGCACCTGGCGGCGGTCGCGGCGACGCCCGGGCGCAGCAGGATCCACCTCCACCTCGACACCGGCATGGCCCGCGACGGTGCCGACCCGGCGAGCTGGGCGGCCCTGTGCCGGGCGGCTCGGCGGGCCGAGCAGCAGGGCCAGGTCGAGGTCGTGGGCGTGATGGGGCACCTCGGCTGCGCCGACCAGCCGGCCGACGAGTGCAACGCGCTCGGGCGCACCCGCTTCGCGTGGGCCCTCGAGACCGCCCGGTCCGTCGGCCTGCGCCCGCGCGACCGGCACCTGGCCGCGACCGCCGCGACCCTCACCGACCCGCGCAGCCACCACACGATGAGCCGCGTGGGCGCGGGGCTGGTCGGCATCGACCCGTCCCGCTCGACGCGGCTCCAGCCCGCGATGACGCTCACCGCGCCGATCCTCCAGGTGCGGCGGGTCCGCGGCGGCACTCCCGTCGGCTATGGCCACACCCACCGGACCGCCGCCGCCACGCACCTGGGGCTGGTGCCGCTCGGGTACGCCGACGGGCTGCCGCGGCTGGCCTCAGGGCACGCCGAGGTGCAGGTCCGCGGCGTACGTCGTCCCGTCGTCGGCCGGATCTCGATGGACCAGCTGGTCGTCGACCTCGGCAGCCGCGGCGTCGACGCCGGCGAGACCGTGACCCTCTTCGGCCCGGGGGCGTACGGCGAGCCGACCGTCGCCGAGTGGGCCTCGTGGGCCGAGACGATCGAGCACGAGGTCGTCACCGGCATCGGCGCGCGGGTCGAGCGTCATCCCCGCTCGACCTCCCACCTGCGGAGCCTGTCGTGAGGACCCGCGTCGCGGTCGTCGGTGGTGGGCAGAGCTGCGAGCACGACGTCTCCCTGGCCTCCGCGGCCTCCGTGGCGGGCGCGCTCGACCCCACGTCGTACGACGTCGTGCCGCTCACCATCGACCGCGACGGCACCTGGCGCGACCGCGGCCTCCGGCCGATCGGGCTCTCCGGCGCCGCCCAGGTCCTGCGCGGGTGCGACGTGGTCTTCCCCGTCGTGCACGGCCCGCGCGGCGAGGACGGCGCGCTCGCCGCGCTCTGCGAGCTCGCCGGCCTGGCCTACGTCGGCTCGGGGCTGCGACCCGGGGCCCTCGCCATGGACAAGTGGGTCACCAAGCTCGTCGCGGCCGCGGTGGGTCTCGCCA
Organism: Nocardioides sp. URHA0020; assembly: GCF_000620705.1. Classification (GTDB taxonomy): domain Bacteria; phylum Actinomycetota; class Actinomycetes; order Propionibacteriales; family Nocardioidaceae; genus Nocardioides. The sequence goes on along the minus strand of NZ_KK211170.1, from coordinate 253,522 downwards.
CCACGCCGGGGCACCTGGTGACCGCCGCGACCGCGGCCCACGAGCGGTGGACCCACCCGGTGGTGGTCAAGCCCGTCGCCGCCGGCTCCAGCCACGGCGTCAGCCTGGTGACCGAGCCGGCGGGCCTCGGGCCGGCGCTCGACGCCGCGCTCGCCCTCGACGACCGTGCGCTCGTCGAGGACCTCGTCACCGCCCGCGAGATCGACGTCGCGGTGCTGCGTCGCGTCGACGGGTCGCTCTTCGTCCCGCCGGCGCTGGAGATCGTGGCGGCCGGGCTCTTCGACTACGACGCCAAGTACGGCGGCCACGCCGACCTGCGGGTCCCCGCTCCGCTCGAGGACGTCGAGGCCAAGGCGCTCAAGGAGGCGGCGCTCACGGCGTACGACGCCCTCGGCTGCTCCGGCGTCGCGAGGATCGACTTCTTCCTGACCGAGCACGGACCGGTGCTCAACGAGGTCAACACCGTCCCCGGGATGACCGAGCACTCGCAGGTGCCGCGGATGTTCGCCGCCGCCGGGATGACGTACGCCGAGCTCCTCGACGAGCTCGTCCGCGGCGCGCATCGGTGACCGACGCGCAGGTCATGGTTCCATTGCGGGGTGGTGACGGCATGACCTCCTGGCGTCCGTGGGCTCCCGATGTCGCAGCCGGCGTCGTCGTGCTCCTGCTCGGCGTCCTCGAGGTGCTGCGCTTGCAGACCTCCTACTACGCGCCCGACCCGCGGCCGGCGGCCATCCTGGTCACGCTCGGGATCGCGACCTCCGTCGCGCTGGCCCGCCGGCTGCCCGCGGCCGCGCTGGCGCTGGTCTGGGTCGTCTGTGCCGTCCAGGTTGTCACCGAGACACAGCTGCTGATGATCGAGCTGGCCATCGGCGCCGTCGCCTTCGGCGCGGCGCGGTGGGGAAGCGCCACGACCGTCTGGGCGAGCGCGCTCTCGATCCCGGCCGCGGCAGCGGTCGCGGTGCTCTGGATCGACTCGAGCATCTTCTACCGCGCGATGGAGACTGCCGGCTTCCGGTCGCTGGTCGACACGACGGCGCGGTTCAGCGATCGCTGGCAGATCAGCGCTGCCGTCCTCGGCATGTCGGTCCTCGGGGTGCCGTGGCTGGCCGGCCTGGCGCTGCGGTTCTCGGCGCGCGCGAGCCAGTCCCGGGAGTCCCAGGTCACCGCCGAGGCGGAGCGCGACCAGGCCGAGGAGATCGCCCGGCTGCGCGAGAGCCAGGCCCGGCTCGCCCAGGACGTGCACGACGTCGTCGGCCACTCGCTGGCCGTGATCCTGGCCCAGGCCGAGTCGGCGCAGTACCTCGAGGACGTCGACACCCGCGCCCTGAAGCAGACGATGACCAACATCGCGACCACCGCACGCACCTCCCTCCACGACGTCCGGCAGGTGCTCAGCGCCAGCAACGGCAGCAGCACGGCGCCGCCCCGGGGCGGGGGCCTGGACAGCCTCGTCGACGGCGTTCGCGCGTCCGGGCACGAGGTCGCCTCGACCGAGGTCGGGACCCCGCAGCCGCTGCCGCCCGAGCTCGAGGTGGTGGCCTTCCGGGTGCTCCAGGAGATGCTGACCAACGCGATCAAGCACGGACGCCGGGGCCAGCCGGTGCTGGTGGAGCGGCACTGGGAGGGTGAGCTGCGCATCGAGGTGCGCAACGTGATCGACACCAGCGCGCCGGAGACGCAGCCGCTCGTCATGGCCGCGCCGATCCCCGAGCACGTCGGGCAGGGGCTGGAGGGCATGCGGCGACGGCTGGAGTCGGTCGGGGGGCGGCTCGACGTACGGCGTCGCGAGGAGGCCGGCGGTCCGACCTTCACGGCCACGGCGTGGGTCCCGGTGCGCTCGCGATGACGATCCAGGTCCTGCTGGTCGACGACCAGGAGCTCTTCCGCGAGGGGGTGCGCGTCATCGTGGACGCCCAGGAGGGGATGGAGGTCGTGGGCGCCGCCGCCGACGGCCTTGCCGCGGTCCGGCTGGTCGACGAGCTCTCCCCCGACGTCGTGCTGATGGACATCCGGATGCCGGAGATGGACGGCGTCGAGGCGACCCGGCAGATCTTCGTGCCCGATCGCGCGGCGCGGCGCGAGAAGCCGGTGCGCGTCATCGTGCTGACGACCTTCAACCTCGACGACCGGGCGGCGACCGCGATCCGGTACGGCGCCAGCGGCTTCCTGCTCAAGGGCACGACCCCGATCATGCTGCGCGACGCCATCCGCACGGTGCACGCCGGCAACGCGGTGCTCGCGCCGACCGACCTGTCGACGCTGCTGGAGGGTCAGTTCCGCACCCAGGCGCCGACCCCGCCGGCGTACCTCGCGCTGACGGAGAAGGAGCGCGAGGTGTTCGGAGCGGTCGCCAAGGGTCGCTCCAACACCGAGATCGCGGGCCAGATCTTCGCGAGCGAGTCGACGGTCAAGACCCACGTCGGCGCGATCCTGCGCAAGCTCGACCTGCGCGACCGCGTGCAGATCGTGGTCTTCGCCCACGAGCACGGGCTCGTGGGCTAGCGTGGCGCCATGACTTCTCAGCAGCACTAGGTCGTCTCCCGGCCGGCGTCTCCAGGCGCCCGCCCTCGAGACCCGTTCCTCGCCGCGCTCTGCGTCGCGGTGTGACCTAGATCCGGAGAACCCTCATGCTCGGCGTCACCCACGCCGGGAGCATCCGCCTGGTCCTGTCCGGCCCCGCCGTGCCGCGCACGTTCGCGCTCGCGCTCGTCGGCCGGCTTGCCTACGGACTGCTCCCGCTCTGCCTGCTCTTCACCATCCGCGACGCGAGCGGCTCGTTCGCGGTCGCCGCCTCCGCCGCGGCCGCGCTGGCCCTGGCCTCCCTGTCGATGCCGCTCCAGTCCCGTCTCGTGGACCGGCACGGCCAGCGCCGCGTGCTGCCGGTCTACGCCGCGGCGTACGTCGCCACGCTGGTCGCCGTCGCGCTCCTCGCCACCGGGTCCCACCCGGACTGGCTGTGGCTCCTCCTGGGCGTCGCGCTCGGCGTCAGCGGTCCCGCCCTCGGCCCCGCCATGCGGGCGCAGTGGCGCGAGATCGCCGAGGAGGGACCGGCCCGACGGGTGGCCTACTCCCTCGACTCGATCGCCGAGGAGTCGCTTCACCTGGTCGGCCCGGTCGCTGCCAGCGTGGTCCTGGCGACCGGCCCGGCGCGGACCGGGCTGCTCGTTGCCGCAGTCCTCATCACCCTCGGCACCACGGCGCTCGTGACCTCGCCGTACGTCCCTGCCGCCGGGGGTCACACCCGCCCGGCCGGGCTGGCGCCGGGCGGCGGGCCCGCGGGCGTCCTGCGGCGGGCGACGTTCCGGCGGCTGCTGGTCGTGATGCTCATGTTCGGCACCGCGTCCGCGGCCTGCTTCACGGGCGTCGCCGCGCTGGCCGACCGGGCGGGTCGCCCCAGCGTGCTCGGACTGATCGAGGCGGCGGCGGCCGTCGGCGCCATCGCCGCCGGGGTGGCCTGGACGCGGCTGCGTGGCGAGCCGTCGTGGGTGCCGACCCTGGGCGCGCTGCTCCTGGTCACCGCGACCGCGCACGTCGGAGTCCTGCTCGCCGCGCCCCACCTGGTGCTGGTCGGGGCCTGCCTCGTGCTGTCCGGCGCAGCGGCGGCCCCGATCTACGTGGTCTCTTACACCGCCGCGGACGAGCTGGTGCCGCCCGAGCAGCGGACCGAGGCGTCGACGTGGGTGACCACGGCGATCAACGCCGGCAGCGCCGCGGGCACGGCCGGCGCGGGGCTCCTCCTCACCGCCGGTGGCGACGCGCCGTTCGTGCTGGCCGCGGCGGTGTCGGCCACGGCGGCGACCGCGCTGCTCGTCGCCCGTCGTCGCTGCTAGCCGACGAGGCGCTCCAGGAGGTGCTCCAGCTGGCGCGCCGGGTCGGCCGTCATGCCGCCGTGCACCGGGCCGGGCTGGAGCACCGTGCTGCGCGGCGCCTTGAGGAAGCCGAAGCGCTGGCTGACCGGTGCGGCCGCCGCCGCTCCCCCGCGCTGGTCACCGGCGCAGACGCCGTCGATGAAGGTCAACGCGTCCCGGACCTGGTCGACGTCGATGCCGGGGTCGAGCGCGCGGAGCCGCCCGGCCTCCACGTGCCAGGCCATGGCCAGGAAGTCGGTGGCGTGGCAGTAGAGCACCACGCCGACGTTGACGAACTCCTCGCGGTCGACGCGCGGCACGCACCGGAGCACGACGTACTGGTAGGAGAGACCGCTCATGGCGCCGCGACCTCCGGCAGCCACTGCCGGGTGCCCAGCCGGGCGGTGAGGAACGCGACGTAGGCGGCCCGTACGGCGTCCGGCGTGTCCGCGCCGGGCACGGGCTCGAGCCAGACGTCCGGCACCTCGTCGAGGACCTCGGCGAAGACGTCCTTGGAGAGCAGGGCGCTGATCTCCCGGTCGGCTCGGGGCAGCTCGACCGTGTGGGACAGCAGCACGTGGTCGTCGGGCTTCCAGGGCTGGTCGGCGAACCTGGCGGCAGCACCGTCCCTCTCCAGGGACCCGCCCGGCCACCCGTGGTGGAAGTACAGGGAGGCACCGTGGTCGATCACCCACAGCCGCCCGTGCCAGACCAGCAGATTGGGGTTGCGCCAGGACCGGTCCACGTTGGCGGTGAACGCGTCGAGCCAGAGGATCTTGGCTGCCACACCGTCGTCGGACTGCCCGACCTCGCTCAAGCCGTCGTACCCGAACGAGCCGCCCAGGAAGTCGGCGCCCAGGTTGAGCCCGGCGCTCGCGTTGAGGAGGTCCTGGACCTCCTCGTCCGCCTCGTAGCGGGCGATCTCCGGATCGAGGTCGAGCGCGACCAGGCGAGGAGTGCGCAGCCCGATCCGTCGGGCGAGCTCGCCGACGACCACCTCGGCGACCAGCACCCGCGGTCCCTGCCCGGCGCCGCGGAACTTGCAGACGTAGGTCCCGAGGTCCGCCCCCTCGACGATCCCGGGCAGGCTGCCGCCCTCCCGCAGGGGGGTGACGTAGCGGGTCACGGCGACGGTCTCGATCACGGGCCAACCCTAGGGGTATGGACCTGTTCGCCTGTCCGGTTTGAGGACTACCACCGTCGGGTAGTCAGAGCCTGGCATCCGGTGGAGATGCCACTTCCGGGAGGACACCTTTTATGAACGTACGCCGAATCATCGGCTCTCTCGTTGCAACGACCCTCGCTGCAACGTCACTCACGCTGGTCGCCACGACCAGTCCGGCGGCCGCGGCCACCAAGGTCACGATCATCAGCGGCACGAGCAGCAAGCCGTGGCTCTACCCCAGCTACAAGTCGCAGCCCGGAGCGCCCACGTACGGGGACAGCCTCTCCGTCTCGATCAACGTCACCGCGCCCGGCACCCAGACGGTCTACGCGGGCACCGTGTCGGTCCAGCGTCGACTCGCCGGCCAGTCCTGGAAGACCATCCTCCGGTCGCAGGACGCCTACCTCTACAAGACCATCAAGGCTGCGGGCAACGCCAGCTACCGGGTGATCTACAGCGGCGGTTCCAACTACCAGGGGACCTTCGCCCCGGCCGTGTCCTCGATCAAGAGCCTGAAGACGCAGCGCAAGCTCACGACCACGACGCTCTCCGGCAGGCACGCCGGCTTCAAGGGCAAGGTGTCGCCCGCCAAGAAGGTCAAGATCGTCGTCTTCAAGAAGAAGCACGGGAAGTACAAGAAGTACAAGTCGTTGCGGGCCAACCGCAAGGGCAAGTTCACCGTGATCCTGCCGGCCCCGCGGAGCGGCCGGTACAACTGGAAGATCGTCTTCAAGGGCGACGCGAAGTTCGCCCCCAGCACCATCAAGGGCTGGACGCGTCGGACCTGAGTTCGTCACACCCAGAACGGGTCAGGTGCTCGCGTCCAGCGCGAGCAGCCTGGCCCGTTCTGCGTCCACGTCGAAGTCGGCCGGGGGCCAGCCGAGGTCCATGCCGCGCAGGGCGTCGAGGAGCAGCCTCCCCACCGCGAGGTTGCGGTACCACTTGTGGTCGCTGGGCACCACGTGCCACGGCGCGTGCTCGGTGTGCGTGCGCTCCAGCGCGATCCGGTACGCCGCGCGGTAGTCGTCCCACCGGGCACGGACGTCGACGTCGCCCGGCTCGTACTTCCAGTACTTCTCGGGGTTGTCCAGCCGGGCCAGCAGCCGCTCCCGCTGGGTGCTGCTGCTGATGTGCAGCAGGCACTTGAGGACGACCGTGCCGTCCTCGACCAGCTCCCGCTCGAACTCGTTGATCGCGTCGTAGCGGCGCTCGATCTCCTCGGGGCTCGCCAGCCCGTTGACCCGGGCGATCAGGACGTCCTCGTAGTGGGACCGGTCGAAGACGCCGAGGTAGCCGGGTGCCGGTGTCACGTTGCGGATGCGCCACAGGAAGTCGTGGGCGAGCTCGTCCTCGGTCGGTGCCTTGAACGACGAGATGCGGACGCCCTGCGGGTCGACCAGCCCCACCGTGTGCTTGAGCACGCCGCCCTTGCCCGAGGTGTCCATGCCCTGCAGCACCAGCAGCACCCGTCGTCGGGAGCCGGTGGCGCGGCCTTCGGCGAACAGCCGCTCCTGGAGGTCGGCGAGGTCGGGTCCGAGCGCGGACAGCGCCGCCCTGCCCTTCTTCTTCCCCCCGTCGAAGCCCGGCGTCGCATCGGTGGGGAGCGCGTCGAGGTCGACGGGGCCGGACGGGAGGCGGAGCAGGTGGGTGGTCACCTGGTGATCATCCCAGGACGCGGGCCACATCGAGGGAGCAGCCGACGACCGTGTCGACGCTGCCGTCCTCCTGCACCTCGTCGAACCACAGGCCGGAGGTGAAGCCGGCCTTGGCCAGCATCCGCAGCGACGCGACGTTGCGGTGGTCGGGCGCCGCGAAGTACGTCGTCGCCTCGGGGAACCGGTGCCGGGTCCGGACCATCCACGTCCACAGCACGCGTGCGCCCAGACCGCGGCCGCTCCACTCCTCGGCCAGGGCGTAGTCGACCCCGATCGCCTCCGGGTCGGGAGCCAGCAGCGCGTAGTCGGGGTAGTCGGCGATCCGGTAGTCCTGCAGGAAGCCCACCGAGCGTCCGTTGACCTCCGCGACCCACATCCGGGTGGGGCTCATCCCGTCGATGCGCGGGCCGTAGCGGGCGCCGAGCCCATCGGCCGTCGGCTCGCCCTCGGCGGCCCACCACCGGCGTACGTGCTCGGACCGGCGCCAGCGCAGCACGTCGGCCAGGTCACCCCGCGTCATCGCCCGCACGGTGAGGCGCTCGTCGTGGTCGACGTCGAACTCCTTGACCTCGCCGGAGAGGTCGCGCGGCACCGGCTCGGCGTGCACGCTGGCGCAGGTGCGACGAGCAGCGACCGCCCACGCCTCCCCGGGGCGGACGACGCCGGACAGGTCGCGACCTCGGTCGTGGACGACCACCCGGACCGCCTCGTCGCTCACGACCCCGGCTTCGCCCGCTGCACCAGCGGCGGCGCCGCCGACCACGGGAAGTCGATCCACGCCTCGGTGTGCCGCCAGACGTACTCCGGGCGGATCACCGTCCACGGCTTCTCGTAGATCACCGCGCTGCGTGCTTCCGCCACCTGGTCGGCCACGAAGCTCTGCACGACCTCGAGCGTCTTGCCGGTGTCGGCCACGTCGTCGGCGATCAGGATCCGCAGCCCCGCCAGGTCGACCGCGGCCGGCGTCGGCGGCAGCATGATCGGCACGTCGAGGCGCTGCTCGACGCCGGTGTAGAACTCGACGTTGACCGCCGACAGGTTCTTCACGTCCAGCGCGTAGCCCAGGCCCATGCCCAGCCCGAGACCACCGCGCGCGATCGACAGGATCAGGTCGGGCTCGTAGCCGGAGTCGACCACCTGCTGCGCCAGGTCGAGCACCGCGGTGCCGAACAGCTCGTACGTCAGGATCTCGCGCTCAGTCGCCACCAGAGCATTGTGGCCGGTCGGAGCCCTCGATTTCGAGACGGTCGCCGGGCAACCTCCTCAGTCCCCGGGAATCTCGGCGCGACCTGCGGCGGCGAGCTCGTCGTTGACGACCGCGAACGCGAGCCCGGCGCCGTAGCCCTTGCGGGCGAGCATCCCGACCAGGCGACGCGTGGCCTTGACGTCGTCGACGCGCGCCACCGACGACAGCTTGGCGCGCACCAGCGACCGCGCCGCGGCCTCCTCGTCGGCCGGGTCGATCTCGTCGAGCGCCTCCCGGGCGACCTCGCGGTCGATGCCCTTGCGGTGCAGCTCCTGCGCGAGCGCCCGCTTGGCGAGCCGACGCCCCGACCCGGAGCCAGCGGATCCGCGGGACGCGATCCAGGCCCGCGCGAACGCATCGTCGTCGATCAGGCCGACCTCCTCGAACCGGTCGAGGAGCTGGGTCGCCACGTCGTCCGGCACGAGCTTGGCCGCGAGCTTGTCGGCCAGCTCCTGGCGGCTGCGGGCCTGACCGGTCAACTGGTCGAGCAGGATCTTGCGGGCCACCGCCTCGGGGTCGGCGTCGGGGACCTGGGCCGCCCGGTCCGGTGGTGGTGGGCTCGATCGTCGCCTCGCTCGCGCTCGAGGCTCCGGCGCCGGCTCCGCCGTGGTGGGCTCCGCCGTGGGTGTGTCCGGCGCGCTGGAGCGCCGGGTCCAGGCGTCCACCCCGTCCGAGACGTCACCGAGCCAGTCGGGCGGTGGCCGGTCTTCGTGCAGAGTCATGATCACGCCTCCGGTGACGGTGGGGTGGTCTCGCGGCCGGGGCTCGTCGGTCGTCGCACCTCGACCACCGACCGCGGTGGTCGAGGTGGCGACGACCGGAGCCTGGCCACCGGCGGGCCCTAGAAGGAGTCCACGCCGATCGGCTCGTCGGAGAGCGGAGCCTCCTGGTCGACCTGCGGGCCGACGCCGAGCTTCTCGAGGATCTTCTTCTCCAGCTCGTTGGCCAGGTCCGGGTTGTCCTTGAGGAACTTGCGGGAGTTCTCCTTGCCCTGGCCGAGCTGGTCGCCCTCGTAGGTGTACCAAGCACCGGCCTTGCGGACCAGGCCGGCCTCGACGCCGACGTCGATCAGGCCACCCTCGCGGCTGATGCCCTTGCCGTACATGATGTCGAACTCCGCCTGCTTGAACGGCGGGGCCACCTTGTTCTTCACGACCTTGACGCGGGTGCGGTTGCCGACCATGTCGGTGCCGTCCTTGAGCGTCTCGATGCGGCGCACGTCGAGGCGGACCGAGGAGTAGAACTTCAGCGCCCGGCCACCGGTGGTGGTCTCGGGCGAGCCGAACATGACGCCGATCTTCTCGCGCAGTTGGTTGATGAAGATCGCGGTGGTGCCGGAGTTGCTGAGCGCACCGGTCATCTTGCGCAGCGCCTGGCTCATCAGCCGGGCCTGCAGGCCGACGTGGCTGTCACCCATCTCGCCCTCGATCTCGGCGCGCGGCACCAGCGCGGCCACCGAGTCGATGACGATCAGGTCGAGGGCGCCGGAGCGGACCAGCATGTCGGCGATCTCGAGCGCCTGCTCACCGGAGTCGGGCTGCGAGACCAGCAGGGCGTCGGTGTCGACGCCCAGGGCCGCGGCGTAGTCGGGGTCGAGCGCGTGCTCGGCGTCGATGAAGGCCACGATGCCGCCGGCCGCCTGGGCGTTGGCCACGGCGTGCAGGGCGACCGTCGTCTTGCCCGAGGACTCCGGGCCGTAGATCTCGACCACCCGACCGCGAGGCAGGCCACCGAGGCCCAGCGCGACGTCGAGGGCGATCGACCCGGTCGGGATGATCTCCATCGGGGCGCGGGTCTCGTCGCCGAGGCGCATCACGGAGCCCTTGCCGAACTGACGCTCGATGTTGGCGAGTGCGGCGTCCAACGCCTTGTCGCGGTCTCCACCAGCCATGGTGTGTGTCCTTTTCTCTCGTCGGGTGAGGCACGTCGACGACGCTAGAGCGAGCCACCGACAGCGCCTGGTCAGCGCCGTCACGACCTGTGGACTACCTCGTCCGCGTCATGCCTGTGGACACAACCTAGCCCGAACACCTGTTCGATCACCGCAGCGACGTACGGCGTGTCGCTCCTCGCCCGCTCCGCGCCGCGTCAGACCGGCAGGCGCACCAGGAAGCGGCAGCCCGCCGGGGTCGGGTCACCGACGTTCTCGACCCGGACGTTGCCGTGGTGCGCCTCGACGATGCCCTTGACGATGGCCAGCCCGAGGCCGGCTCCGCGCGCCTCACCCAGGTCCGGGCCGAGGGCCGGCGGCGGCGTACGCGCCGACTCTCCGCGCCAGGCCAGGTCGAAGACCCGGCCCATGTCCTCCTCCGAGAGCCCTCCGCACTCGTCGCTCACGCTGAGCTCGACCCCGTCGCGCAGCGCGCGCCCCCGGATCTCGACGACGCCGTCGGCCGGGGTGTGCCGGATCGCGTTCATGATCAGGTTGGTCATCACGCGCGACATCCCGGCGGCGTCGGCGGTCAGCACGATCCCGTCCTCGACGCTCCCGCCGAGCCGCACGCTGCGCGCACGAGCCACCGGGTCGGCACCTGCGATCGCCTCGCTGACCAGGTCGCGCAGCATCACCGGCTCCGGCGTGATCCGGAGCACGCCGGCGTGGATCCGGGAGAGCTCGAAGAGGTCGTCGACCATCCGCACCATCCGGTCGACCTCCGCGCGGATCTGCCGGTGGTAGCGCTCGGGGTCCACGGCCATGCCGTCCTCGAGCGCCTCGGTCATCGCGCGCATGCCGGCCAACGGGGTGCGCAGGTCGTGCGACACCCAGGAGACGAGCTCGCGCCGCGACTCCTCCAGCCGCGACTCGCGCAGCCGGGACTCCTCGAGCCGCTCGCTGGTGCGCGCCAACTCCTCCGACAGGGCCTGGAGCTCGCTCGGACCGCGGCGCCCGGCGACGTACGTGCCGTGGGCGTCCAGCAACCGGGCGTCCTGGCGCAGCGCCTCGGACCAGCGGGAGATCGCGACGCCGACGGCGATCGCGACCACCAGCGACACCGCACCGGCGGCACCCGCGACCAGCGCGACCACGCCCCAGTCGTGCGGCGAGATGAACATCATCCGGGCGGCCGCCACGACGCCGGCCAGCACGGAGCCGATCGCCACCACGACGACCAGGCTCAGCTGCCACCGGATCGAGCGGCGCCGCAGCAGCCAGGCGGCGCCGAGCCCGAGCACCCCGACACCGACCGCGCACACCGCGGCCACCAGCACGATCTGCACCTGGTCGCTCGTCACGTCGCCGTCTCCCACCGGTAGCCCACGCCCCACACCGTCTGCAGCCGCTCCGGACGGGTCGGGTCGCGCTCGACCTTCTCCCGGAGTCGACGGACGTGCACGGTCACGGTCGAGTGGTCGCCGATCGACCAGCCCCACACCTCCCGCAGGAGCTCCTCGCGGGAGTACGCCGTGCCCGGGTGCGCGAGCAGGAAGCGCAGCAGGTCGAACTCGCGGCCGGTGAGGGCCAGGGCCTCGCCGTCCCGGGTCGCCACGTGGGCGCCCTCGTCGACGACCAGGTCACCGTCGACGAGCCGCTGGGGCGTCGGAGCGGCGCCGGTCCGCCGGAGCACCGAGTCGACGCGGAGCACCAGCTCACGGGGGCTGAAGGGCTTGCTGACGTAGTCGTCCGCGCCGGTCTCGAGACCCACCACCCGGTCGGTCTCCTCCCCCAGCGCCGTCAGCATGATCACGGGGACGTCGCTGGTCGTCCGCAGGCGCCGGCACACCTCGAGCCCGTCGATGCCGGGCAGCATCAGGTCGAGCACCACGAGGTCGGCGGGCGCCTCGCGCATCGTGCTCAGCGCGGTCTCGCCGTCGGCCGCCTCGACCACGTCGTACTCGTGGGCGCGCAGGTAGGAGACGACCACCTCACGCACGGTGTGGTCGTCGTCGACCACCAGGACGCGGGCCACGGGTACCTCCTGCCCGCGAGCGTAGGACCGACGCGACCACGACCGCCACCAGGGTGATCGCGGCGAGCACCAGCCAGCCGGCGACGTAGTTGCGGTCGAGCAGCGTGTCGTTGTCCGGCCGGGCGCCGAACCTCCCGAGCACGGGTACGGCGAGCAGCGTCGTCGCCCCCAGGACGACGAGGCCAACGACGGCCGGTGCCCGAGCCGCACGCGGCAGCAGGGGCAGCACGAAGGCCGCGACCAGCAACGTCGCGAACGCGAGCACGCCGTCGTGCAGGATCACGCCGGCGGCGAGCCAGACCGCCGCGTTGCCCAGCTGGTCGAGGTCCTGACGGCTGAGCAGCAGCCAGGCCCCGAACCCGCCGACGACGACACCGAGTGCGGCGACGACTACTTGCAGCCACCTCATGCCGACACCTCCAACCGGGTGACCCACTTGGTCTGGAGGACGCCGGGCCGGTTGGGGGCGATCAGCCGGGCGGGGTAGCCGTGGTCCAGGGCGAGCGGCTCGCCCTCGAGCTCGAGCGCGAGGAGGGTGCGGTCGTCGTCGGCGAAGCCGTCCTGCAGCACGGTGCGCTTGTAGGGTCCCGCCTGCTGCAGCGAGACCACGTGCACCTCGCTGCCCCTCGGCGCGTCGACGAGGTCGAGCAGGGTCCGCACCCGGACCCCGGTCCAGGTGCCGCTCGCGCTCCAGCCCTCTACGCAGGCGATGGGCAGCCGCTCGCTGGTCTGCTCCATCGCGCGCAGCTCGTCGCGGGTCATCGAGACCTCGCGGTCGCCGTACGCCACGGTGAGTCGGTAGCCGGAGCTGGTCGCTGCGGGAGCGACCTTCGCCGCGGCTGCCGACTTGTTGATCGGGATGCCGGCCGGGCCGTCACCGGAGCGGACGCCGAGCACCGAGACCCTGCGCAGGATCGGCACGGTGCTGCCGGCGGTGGCCAGGACGGCCACCCCGGCGGCCACCCACGTCGTGCGCAGGAGCCCGCGTCGCGACAGCGCGCCCGGCTCCGTCGCGGTCGGCCGGTCGTACGTCGTGTCCTCGACATCGGAGGTCAGCGCGCCGCGGATGATCGGCAGCTTGACCGCGATGTGCACGAGCAGCGCGCCGATCGTGATCCAGGCGATCGCGTAATGGGTGGTGCGGAAGGAGAAGCTCCACGGGTACCACTGCGCTGAGTTGGCCAGGCCCGACGCCAGCTGGAAGATCGCACCGGCGACCAGGACCGCGATCGAGCCGCGCTCGAGGACCTCCAGCACGAGCTTGCGCGCGTCGCGCGAGGGTCGCGCGAAGAGCTTGGGGTAGACGGTCCAGAGCTTGACGAGCAGCAGCGGCACCGACGCCGTACCGGTGATGACGTGCAGCCCCTGGGTCACCCGGTAGCCCCAGGACGGGCTGGTCGGGAACGGGATCGGCTGGGACACGTTCTGGGCGTAGTGGCTGATCAGGCCGGTGACGAAGCAGATGGTGAAGCAGATCCCCAGCCAGGTGCCGACCCGGGCGGTGACGGCCGCACTGCGCAGCTGCGATCGGAAGGCGGTGTCCTCCGGGACCTTCACGCCGCTTCCTCGAGGACGGCGAACCACCGCTCCCCGGATCGGAGGCGCTCCACGACGGCCAGACCGGCCTCGTGCGCGATGCGGTCGACGTCCTCGATCCCGACGACGGACCAGCGGATGACGTGGCGCTCGTCGTCGCACTCCAGCGTCGCCCAGTCGACCGTGTGCGGGGTGCCGGGCGGCGCGACCTCGGCCACCACCCGTCCGCGGGGGTCCAGCACCTCGCGGAGCCGGCGGAGCAGCGCGACCGGGTCGCCCCCGATGCCGACGTTGCCGTCGGCGAGCAGGGCGGTCTCCCAGCGACCCTCGCCCGGGAGGGTCTCGAAGACGTCGCGTCGCAGCGCGGCACCGCCACGCTCGCGGGTCCGGCCCACCGCACCGCTGACGACGTCGATCCCGAGCACGACCAGGCCCTGACCGGCGAGGGCCACGGTGAGCCGGCCCGGACCACAGCCCACGTCGAGCGTCGGCCCCGTACATCGCGACAGCATCGTCTCGTCGTCCTCGTCGGCCGGCCGGTCCCACTGATCGAGCAGCAGCCGGTGCAGCGGCAGGTCGATGCTCATGACCGCACCCCCCGCCAGGCCCGGGCGAACTCGCCGTCACGCGCCTCGGCGGCGACCGCGGTGGCGTCGGCGACCGTGTCGACGTCCCGCAGCGTCGGCGCGGTCACGACGTCGAGACCCTCGCCCACCAGGGCGCGCCGGGTGTCGTCGTACGTCGTCGGCGTGGACATCGGCACGTCGTGCAGGGACCGTGCGCCCGTGGGTCGCCGCAGGGCGAGCACCCACCAGCCGCCGTCCTCGGCGGGCCCGAGCACGGCGTCGTGCTCGTCGACCGCGGCGGCGACCTCGACGAGCAGCTCCGGGGTGAGCTGCGGGGTGTCCATGCCCACCTGGACGACCGGCCCCCCGTACGGGACGTCCAGGTGGGCATTGGCGAGGCGCTCGGCGAAGGTGACACCGCGCTGCGGGGCGATCGACCACCCCTCGGCGGCGCGAGCGAGCTCGTCGCCGCGGACGGCGTCGGCGAAGTCGCCGGCCAGCGAGAGCAGGCAGCCGTCCGGGCCGAAGGCCGCCGTGCAGGCAGCCATCGTGTCCAGGAGCGCCGCCGCCGCCACGTCGGCGGCCGCGGCCATGCCGATCTCGGCTCCGAGCCGGGTCTTCACCTGACCGGCGACCGGAGCCTTGGCCACCACCAGCACCCGGGCGCTCATGCCAGCACCCGCCAGAAGTCGCGCGCGGCCCGCACCGTGCCGCGGACCGAGCCGGACACCTTGGAGCGCGTGCCGACCGCGCGCGGGCGGTAGGTCACGTCGCGCTCCGCGAGGCGCCAATCGGCGAGCGTCGCCTTCTGCAGCAGTTCCACGGGATAGCCGAACCTCCGGTCGCGTACGTCGAGTGCGAGTAGTTCGTCGCGACGGCTGATCCGGATGGGAGCGATGTCGTGGGTGGTCATCCCGATCCGCCGCCGGAGCCACCACACGATGAGGCCGTTGCCGAGGCGCGCGTGCCACGGCCACACCCCACGCGACACCGGCCGGCGACGGCCGACGGCGAGGTCGGCGCGCCCGGAGCGCACGTCCTCGAGCATCGGGAGCAGCTCGGCGGGGTCGAAGGAGTCGTCGCCGTCCATGAACGCGACGTACTCGCGCGTCGCCGCGACCAGCCCCGCGTGCACCGCCGAGCCGTACCCGGGCGTGGACTCGGAGATCACGGTGGCGCCGAGCCCGCGGGCGACCTCCGCCGTACCGTCGCTCGAGCCGTTGTCCACGACGATGACGGCGAACTCCGCGGGGACCGCCGGGAGCAGCGTCCGGAGCGCGGCGGCCTCGTCCCGGCACGGGAGGATCAGGTCGCACACAGGGTCCATGTTGTGAAGGTTGACACCCCGAAGCCCTGACAAACGCGCTGAGAACTTACGAACCAGTGACGGCCTACTGTCTGACCATGCCGACGACCCGAGCTCGCGCGCCGTGGATCGGCCTGCTCGTCTCGCTGGCGCTGGTCGCCGCGGCCTTCGCCGTGCCGCCGGTCCTCGACTGGCAGGTCTGGCCGCGGGCGCCCCGGAGCCTGGCGGCCGGCGAGCTCGCCCCGATGCACGGCTACTGGCAGCCGAAGCTCCTCGGTCCCGGCACCCTGCCGGCGATCGCGCTGGCGGTGCTGGGGTGGCGCTACGCCGTCGACCTCGCCGAACGGCTGTCGTGGCGGCGGCTCCTGCTCACGTCGTACGTCGTGGGCCTGGCCTGGCTGCTCGCGCTGGCGTTCGTCGACGGGACGTCGGGGATCTCGCGGGTGCTGGGCGACGACTACGAGTACCTGCGCTCGGCGCGCGCCGTCACCGACGTGCACGCGCTGCTCCAGACGTACGTCGAGCGGATCCCCTACTCCGCGCCGGACAACTGGCCGACCCATCCCGCCGGCCACCCGCCGGGGGCGCTGCTCTTCTTCGTCGGGCTGGTGCGGCTCGGGCTGGGTGGCGACTTCGCGGCCGGGCTCGTGGTGACCGTGATCGCCGCGACCACCGCGCTCGCCGTGATGACCACGCTGCGCGCGCTCGGCTCCGAGACGATGGCCCGGCGGGCGGCGCCGTTCCTGGTGCTGACCCCGGCCGCGGTCTTCATGGCCGTGTCGGCGGACGCGCTCTTCGCGGCCGTGGCCGCGTGGGGCTTGGCCTGCCTGGCGCTCGGCGCCCGCTCCGCCGCCCGTGGCCGACTGGTGGCGTGGTCGGTGCTGGCCGGGCTGCTGCTCGGCTGCGGCGTGATGATGTCGTACGGCCTGCCGCTCGTCGGTCTGCTGGCCGTGGCCGTGCTGGTGCTCGCACGCTCGTGGCTGCCCCTGCCGGTGGCCGCGCTGTCGGCGCTGGCGGTGGTTCTGGCCTTCGCCGTCGGCGGCTTCACGTGGTGGTCGGCGTACCCGGTGCTCAACGACCGCTACTGGGACGGGATCGCTGCGGACCGCCCCGCGTCGTACTGGATGTGGGGCAACCTGGCCGCGCTCCTCGTCTGCGCCGGCCCGCTGCTCGGCGCCGGTCTCGCGCAGGCGGTGGCGCTGCGGCGGCGCGCCGACCGGGTGGTGCTGCTGCTCGTCGGCGCCGCCGCGGGCGCGATCGTGCTCGCCGACCTGTCCCGGATGAGCAAGGCCGAGGTGGAGCGGATCTGGCTGCCGTTCGTGCCGTGGCTGATGATCTCCACCGCGCTGCTGCCCGAGCGCTGGCGGCGGGCGGGGGTGGCGGCACAGGTCGTGAGTGCGCTGCTCGTGCAGCAGCTGCTGTACACCAGCTGGTGAGGGGGTGGCGGTGGGCAGTCCACCGAACCTTGCGCTCCGAACGGTGGACCACTCACCGCCGGCCGGCGGCTGGGGTGGTTGGCGGTGGGGAATCCACCTAATCCGGCTCGAGAAACGTGGAGCATGCACCGCCGCCCGACCGCCCGCACCTTGGCGGTGGGCAATCCACCGAATCCGGCTCGAGAAACGTGGAGCACCCACCGCCGCCCGACCGCCCGCACGCTGGCGGTGGCCAATCCACCGAATCCGACTCAAGAAACGTGGAAGACCCACCGCCGCCCGCCGGCCCGCACGCTGGCGGTGGCCAATCCACCGAATCCGGCTTGAGAACGGTGGAAGACCCACCGCCGCCCGACCGGCCCACAGGCCGGCGGTGGCCAATCCACCGAAACCAGGCCCGGCAACGGTGGAGGACCCACCGCTACCCCACCGACTCTCAGGCCCGCAACGGAGCGGTGGCGAACTCCCGCAGCCCGTCGGCGGGCCGGATCGAGGCCCGGAAGCCGAGCTCAGCGGCCGCTCGCTCCGGCGAGGCGACGATGTGCCGCACGTCGCCGACGCGGTAGCCGCCGGTGACCTCCGGCGCGATGCCGGCCGCCGTGCCCGCGCCGACCATCTCGGCGACGGCGAGGATCGGCACCGGCTCGCCGGAGGCGACGTTGTAGGCGTCGTACCGTCCGGCGTCGGACGCGACGACCGACTCGAGCGCCGCGACGTTGGCCCGGGCGACGTCGGCGACGTGCACGAAGTCGCGCATCTGGCCGCCGTCCTCGTAGACCTGCGGCGCCTCGCCACGCTCCAGCGAGGAGCGGAACATCGCCGCCACCCCGGAGTACGGCGTGTCGCGCGGCATCCCCGGGCCGTAGACGTTGTGGTACCTCAGCGCGACCGCCGCCGCATCCGCCTGCCGGACCCACGCGGAGGTGTAGTGCTCCTGGGCGAGCTTGCTGGCGGCGTACGACGAGCGCGGGTCGAGGTGGGCGTCCTCGTCGACGAGCGCCCAGCCGAGGACCGCACCGCAGACCGGGCAGTGGTTCTCGAAGTCGCCGGCGTCGAGGGCGGCCCGTGCCCGCGGCGGCGGCGACTGGTCGCCGTGCTCGGCGCAGGTGTAGCGGCCCTCGCCGTAGACGACCATCGAGGAGGCGAGCACCAGTCGGCGTACGTCGGCCTCGTGCATCGCGGCGAGCAGCACCGCGGTCCCGAGGTCGTTGTGGCCGGCGTACTCGGGCAGGTCGGCCACCTTCACCCCGGCCCCGACGACCGCGGCCTGGTGGCACACCGCGTCGACCCCGTCGAGCAGGTGGGCCCACTGGTCGGCACGGCGTACGTCGAGCTGGTGGGTGCCGGCGGGCGGTGAGGAGGAGCCGTGCGCCATCGGCAGCATCAGGTCGACGCGGACGACCTCGTGCCCGTCGCCCTCCAGGGCCGCGCCGATCGCGGTGCCGATGAAGCCGGCCGAGCCGGTGAGGAGGACCCTCATGGGATGTCGTAGGTCAGGTCGATGCCGTCGGCCCAGGTCGAGCACGAGCAGCCGTCGGGGTCGGGGATCGTCGCGATGGTCCGGGACAGGATCCCGGTCAGCCGCTCGAGATTGGCCTTGAAGAGCGCGAACACCTCGTCCTGGCCGACCCCCTCCCCGCTCTCCGCACCGGCGTCCATGTCGGTGACCAGCGCGATCGCGGAGTAGCACTGCCGCATCTCGCGGGCCAGCGCCGCCTCCGGGTGGCCGGTCATGTTGATCAGCGTCCAGCCCTCGCCGGCATAGCTGCGCGACTCGGCACGCGTCGAGAACCGCGGACCCTCGACGATCACCATCGCTCCCCCGGACTTGATGCCCGGCTCGGAGGCGGCGACGGCCGCGGAGAGCCGGTCGCAGTAGGGGTCGCCGAAGGGCAGGTGCACCGCCCCGGTCTCGACGTACGACGGGATCCGCCGGTAGGTCCGGTCGACGAGCTGGTCGGGGACGACGATGTCGCCGGGCGCGACCTCGGGGCGCAGGCCGCCGACGGCGCACGGTGCGAGCACCTGGCGCACACCGAGGGAGCGCAGCGCCCACAGGTTGGCGCGGTAGGGGATCGCGTGCGGCGGGTGCTCGTGGTGGGCGCCGTGCCGCGGCAGGAACGCGACCTGCCGTCCGGCGACCGTCCCGACGGCGATCGGCGCCGAGGGAGCGCCGTACGGCGTCTCGACCGTGCGCTCCTCGTAGTCCTCGAGGAACGAGTAGAACCCCGTCCCGCCGATCACGGCGATGTCGGCGACGCTCATCCGCCGACTCGTCCCGCTCCGGACGCGCACGAGGCGCGAGGCGGACTGCTGGGAGGGACTCGCACGGTTCGCTGGCTCATGGGCTCACCCTGCCAGTCACGGCCAACCGGGTGGTGGCGCGGGCGCCGAACCCGGCGATCGCGACCAGCGCGACCAGACCGACCGCACAGACCGCGAGCTCCGGGTAGCCCCAGGCGTCGACGACCAGCCCGGCCAGCCCTCCGGCGGCGGCGGCGGTCAGACCCATGACCAGGTCGGTGGCGCCCTGGACGTCGGTGCGCGCGTCGAGCGGCGCGTGCTGCGCGATCAGCGTGGAGGCCGACACCGTCGCGAACGACCAGCCCAGGCCGAGCAGGAAGAGACCGACGAAGATCTGCCACGAGCTGCCCTCGGGCGAGCGCGCACAGAGGACCATCGCCGCGAGCAGCAGCACGGCACCGCTCACCAGCGTGGCCGGGCGTCCGTAGCGGTCGGCCAGGATGCCGACCACCGGCGCGAACGCGAACATCCCGAGCACGTGCAGGCTGATCACCAGCCCGATCACCTCGAGCTCGGCGTGCCCGTGCTCCATGTGCAGCGGGGTCATGATCATGATCCCGACCATCGCGGCGTGGGCGCACGCCATGCCCAGCGTCGCGAAGAACAGCACCGGGCGCTCGCGGCCTGCGGCGATGGCGCGAGCCCAGGCGGTGCCGGTCGGCGGCGTCTCCTCGACGCCGGCGACCTCGCGGGCGAGCAGCAGCGGATCGGGTCGCAGCTGCACCCCGACGACGACCGCGGCCACCACCATGCCGATGGCGCCGAGCGCGAAGGGCCCGGTCAGCTCAGGGATCCCGAGCACGTCGGCGAGGGCACCGGCCGGACCGGTGAGGTTGGGCCCGACGACCGCGCCGATGGTGGTGGCCCACACGACCGTGGACAGGGCCCTGCCCTTGTGGGCGTCCTCGGCAAGGTCGGTCGCGGCGTACCGCGCACTGTTGTTGGCGGCGCTGGTCGACCCGAGCAGCAGCGCACCGACGAGCAGCAGCGCCATCGAGCCGACCACCCCGGCGAGGACCGCGAGCACCGCTCCGGCCGCGCCGAGCAGGTAGCCGGTGACCAGCCCGATGCGACGGCCGCGGTGCGACATCAGCCGGGCGAGCAGGTACGCCGCGAACGCCGTCCCCAGCACCTGGGCGGTCTGCGCGAAGCCGGCCTGGCTCTCGGACCCGGACAGGTCGCGGGCCAGGAGGGAGGCGGTGGCGATCCCGATCGTGATGCCGACGGCGCCGACGGCCTGCACGACCACCAGGGTCCGGACCGTGTGGCGCTGGACCGTGGCGAGGTCGTCGTTCATTTCTGGCTGAGCGGCAGGTCGAGCGTGCGCCAGACCGCTTCCCAGACCTCCTTGGGCGGGACCCCGGCGTCGATCGCCTCGGCCGCGGTGCGACCGCCCAGCTCACGCATCACGAACATGCTCGCCCACGAGCGCGCGTACGACGCCCCCAGCGCCTGCTCCATCCGCGCCCAGAACTCGGTGTGCCGCACCTCAGCCCCGCCTCGCTGCCCGGACGTCGAGCCACGGCTGACCGGTGCGCTGACCGCGCACGTGCAGCACCTGCTCCGGCACCCAGCCGGCCGTCTCGAGCACCGCCCGCAGCGGCTCCTCGCGCCAGTAGACGACGTGCCGCGGCGCCTCGATGCTGCCGTGCACCGAGGCCGCCTCGCCGTCGCCCTCCTTGAGGGAGAGGTGCAGCAGCCCGCCGGGACGGGTCGCCGCGGCCAGGCGCGCGAGCACGATCGGCAGGTCGGCGCGGGCCACGTGCAGCAGGCAGGCGCTCGCCCACACCCCGTCGTACGGCGTGCCCGGGCGCGCGGGGTCGTCGAGGTCGTCGGTGAGCGGGTCGAGGCGGTCGGCCTCGTGACCGTCGGCGCGCATCAGCTCGACGAACGCGGGCGTGATGTCGGTGCGGCGCACGCTCAACCCGGCCTCCTCGAGCGAGCGTGCGTCCCGCCCCGGTCCGCTGCCGATCTCGAGCACCCGCGCGCCCGGGCCGAGCGCGGCGACGTACGCCGCCAGCTCGTCCACGACCATGGCGGGCAGGCTCGCGGTGCCGTCGCGGTACGCCGTCGCGTGGGCGTCGTACGCCTCGACGGTGGCGCGACCGACCGCTGCCCGCACGTCCCAGGCGTGGTGGACCAGGTCGTGGAGGTGGTAGACCCCGATGCTCTCGATCGTGAACGCGCTGCCGTTGCTGCGGAAGCCACGCCGGCCCCAGGCGCCGGGCGGCACCGACTCGTAGCGCTCGGCGACCGTCTCGGCGGCGTCGAGCAGCTCGGTGGCGACCGTCGCCGGGTCCTGCTCGGCGTACCTGTCTGCCAGGGCGGTCTCGTCCTGGTCCCAGTTCGGGAAGGTCGGGTCGTCCTGGTCGAGCATCAGCCCGACGCGGAGGTCGAAGATGCGGTGGACGTCGCGCACGTGCGCGGCGTACTCCAGCGGCGACCAGGTGCTCGGCTCCGGTCGGACGCCGGCGTCGTCGAGGGTCAGGACCGCCTCCCAGGCGGTGGCGTTGTCGCGGATCACCTCGGGGATGCGGTCGACGGTGGTCGTGGTCGCGTCGAAGCCGCACTCGGGGCACGGCCGCTCGAGGACCCAGGTCCAGTCCTTGGTGTCCGGGTCGATGGTCGCCTCGCTCATGGCGCCATTCTCCCAGGGCCGTCCGCCAGCCCGCACTCGACTTCCGGCCAGGGTCCGCGAAGATGGCGCCATGGTGCTCGTCCGACCCGTCCTGGAGACCGACCTGCCCGCCCTCGCCGCGATCTACGACGAGGAGGTGCGGCACGGGATCTCGACCTTCGCGACCGAGCCGCCCGGCGTCGAGCACTGGCGACCCCGACTCGAGCTGACCCGGCCGGGCGACCACCTGCTCGTCGCGGAGCGCGACGGCGTCCCGGTCGGCTACGCCTTCTCGGGCGACTACCGGCCGCGGGCGGCCTACCGCCACACCCGCGAGACCTCGATCTACCTCGCGCCCGAGGCGCGCGGGGCGGGCGTCGGACGGGCGCTGTACGACGCGCTGCTGCCGCTGCTGCGCGCCGACGGGGTGCGGCTCGTCGTCGCCGTCATCGCGCTCCCCAACCCCGGCAGCCAGGGCCTGCACCGCGCCTGCGGCTTCGAGCGCGTGGGCGTGCTGCACGACGTCGGCCGGAAGTTCGACACCTGGATCGACACCGAGCTCTGGGCGCTGCGGCTCGCTACGTGAGCAGCAGCTTGTCGAGCCGTCGGCGTACGACGACCAGCCCGATCAGCCCCATCGCCACCAGGTAGACGACCGAGACGGCGCTCCCCCACGACAGCGCGCCGGTGGTCAGCTCGCGGCAGAGGACGACGCCGCGGTAGAGCGGCGTGCACTCGACCACCCAGCGCAGCCCGACGGGGAAGGCGGTGACGGGGAAGAAGGTCGCCGAGAAGAGGAACATCGGCATCGTCGCCAGGGTGATGTACTCGAAGTCCTGCCAGGACCGCATGAAGGTGGTGAGCGCCATGCAGACGCCCCCGAACGCGAGACCGATCAGCAGCGACGCCGGCACGACGAGCAGCGCCCACCACGACGACACCAGGTCCATCGCGACCATGATCACCAGGAAGGCGGTGGCGTAGATCCCGCCGCGCAGCAGCGACCAGCTCAGCTCGCCGCGGGCGATGTCCATCGTGCTCAGCGGGGTCGCCAGCATCTGGTCGAAGAGCCGGTTGTACTTGAGCTTGAAGAAGAAGTTGAACGTCGCGTCCATGATCGTGCCGTTCATCGCGGACGCGGCGAGCATGCCGGGCGCGACGAACTCGGCGTACGGGATGGTCTCCCCGTTGAACTCGAAGCCGGTGATCAGCGCACCGACGCCGACGCCGATCGAGAAGAGGTAGAGCACCGGCTCGAGGAAGCCGCTCAGGAAGATGTACCAGGCACGGCGGTAGGCGAGGTAGTTGCGGTAGAGCAGCAGGCCGGTGGCCTGGCGGGGCGAGATCGGCGTACGCGCGGCGCGGCCGACGGCGGCGTTGAGCATGACCACGTCAGCTCACCATCCGCTTCGTCAGCCGGCGTACGGCCCAGAACCAGCCGAGCACGGCGAGCACGGCGAGGTAGAGCACGTGGATCGCCGCGAGCGGCCAGTCGACGTCGCCGAGCGTGAGCATCCGGGTCAGGTCGACGCCGTGCCACAGGGGGGTCGCCTTCGCGACCACCTGCAGCCACCCGTCGAGGTTGGCGATCGGGAAGAAGGCCCCGGAGAAGAGGAAGAGCGGCATCATGCCGAGCCGGAAGACCAGCGCGAACGGGCTCTCGTCCTTCAGTCCCGCCGACAGCGCGTAGATCGGGGTGGCGAAGGCGAGGCCGACGAGCAGGGAGACCAGGAACGCGCCGAGCGCCCCGGCGACCGACGCGAACACGCCGAAGGGCGCCATCACGACCACGAACACCGCGCACGAGATCGCGACCCGGAAGAGCGCGAAGCCGAGGTGCGCGACGATCACGTCCGGTACGCCGAGCGGCGTGGCGGTCATGCCGAAGTAGGTCTTGTGCCACTTCACCATGCCCATCACCGGGTAGGTCACCTCGCCGAAGACGATCGTCATCGCCTGCGCCGCCAGCAGCCCGGGTGCCACGAAGTCGAGGTACGACGTCGCGCCCTCCAGCGTGCTCGGGTCGCCCTCGATGAAGCCGCCGAGCAGCACGCCCATCGCGAGCACGTAGAGCAGCGGCGACACGAAGGACGTGATGACGCTGCCCTTCCAGGTCCGCTTGTAGGCGATCGCCCAGTAGTCGAACATCCGGGCGGCACCGGACAGCACCCCGCTCGGGGCCGTGGACGTCTCGATCTCCGCCATCAGTCGACCAGCGTCCGACCGGTGAGCCGCAGGAAGACGTCCTCGAGGGTCGAGCGGCGGACGAGCGTGACGATCGGCTCGAGGCCGCGCTCGTGCACCTTGGCGACCGTCTCCTCGCCGTCGACGGTGTAGAGCAGCAGGCGGTCGGGCAGCACCTCGACCCGGTCGGCGAGGTCCTCGACCTTGGCGGCGATCGCCTCGTGCTCGCCGACCCCGAACCGGAGCTCGGCGACCTCGCGGGTGGAGTGCTCGGCGATCAGCGACAGCGGGGAGCCCTCGGCCACGATCAGGCCCTTGTCCATCACGACCAGCCGGTCGGACAGCTGCTCGGCCTCGTCCATGTAGTGCGTCGTCAGGACGATGGTCACGCCCTGCTGCTTGAGCCGGAAGAGCCGGTCCCAGACGACGTGGCGGGCCTGCGGGTCGAGGCCGGTGGTCGGCTCGTCGAGCAGCAGGATCTCCGGGCGGTTGATCAGGCTGCGCGCGATCGTGAGCCGCCGCTTCATGCCGCCCGAGAGGTCCTCGACCATCGCATCGGCCTTCTCGGTGAGCTGGACGAACTCGAGCAGCTCGTCCACCCGCTCCCGCACCACCTTGCGGCCCAGGCCGAAGTAGCGGCCGTAGACGAACAGGTTGTCGCGGACAGTCAGCTCGGTGTCGAGCGTGTCCTCCTGCGGGCACACGCCGATGCGCGAGCGGATCTCGGGGCCGTCGGTGTCCGGGTCGAGCCCGAGGATCCGCAGGGTGCCCCCGCTGACCGGGGAGACCGCGGCCACCATCCGCATCGTGCTCGACTTGCCGGCACCGTTGGGGCCGAGGAACCCGAACGACTCCCCCCGGCGTACGTCGACGTCGATGCCCTTCACCGCCTCGAAGGCGCCGAACGACTTGCGCAGGCCCTGGGCAAGGATCATGGAGTCGGTCTCAGCCACAGAGCGACCCTAGACGCGATCACCGACAGCAACCATCCGGATATCGGGGTCACAGGAGTCACTCCTGTTGCGCGGGTGCGTCGATTGGTGACCAAACCGCAGAAATCCGGGCGCCCGATCTGCGGTTAGTGACCAAACGTCGCCGCTGGGACGCCCGGGACGGGCGCCATCGCGCCCGGACCTTGGACCCGCACGGACCCCGAACACAACCCCCACGAATGGTCACGAACCGCACCTGGGGCGCCTCGAAACCTGCGGTTGGTGACCAAACCGCGTGCCCTACGCTGCCGATGTGGACCGACAGCACGCCAGCTCAGGATCGCCGTTCGAGGCCTCGATCGGCTTCAGCCGCGCCGTCCGGGTGGGCGGCACGATCGCCGTCAGCGGTACGGCGCCGGTCTGGCCCGACGGCTCCGTCGACCCCGACGCCGCCGTCCAGGCGCGCCGCTGCTGGGAGATCATGCTGGCCGCGCTCGAGGAGCTCGGGGGCTCGGTCCCCGATGTGGTCCGGACCCGGCAGTACGTCGTGGACGCCGCCGACGCTGACGCCGTCGGGGCCGTCCACGGTGAGGTCTTCGGCGACGTCCGCCCGGCCAGCACCATGGTCGTCGTCGCCGCGCTGCTCGATCCGCGCTGGAAGGTCGAGATGGAGCTCGACGCCGTCGTCGCAGGCTGAGGTGAGCGCCGCCGCCCTCCTGCTCACGCTGCTCGCCGCGGTGGTCCACGCCGGCTGGAACCAGCTGCTCGCCGGGTCCCGCGACCCGCAGGCCCGCATCGGCATCGCGATGCTGGTCGGTGCGGTCGCGACCGTGCCGTTCGCGGTGGTCGGGCTGCGGTGGGACAGCGATGTGTGGCCGTACGTCGTGCTCTCGGTCGCCTTCGAGCTGGCGTACGTCCTCGGGCTCTCGGCGGCCTACCGGCACGCCCCGATGTCGGTCGTCTATCCCGTCGCCCGCGGCACCGCACCGGTCCTGGTGCTCCTCGTCGCCGCGGTGGCGCTGGGCGAGCGGGTCGGCGCGTGGGCCGCCCTCGGCGCGCTGGTGGTCGTCGCCGGCATCCTCCTGGTCCGCGGCCTGCCGCGCGGGTCGACCGACCCGGCGGCGCGCCGCGGGGTGGCCCTGGCGCTGCCCGTCGGCGCGTGCATCGCGGGCTACACCCTCGTCGACGCCCGCGGGATCGAGCACGCCTCCGTCGCGGCGTACCTCCTGGTCACGCTCGGCCTCACCGCCGCGGCCCAGGTCCTCCTGGCGTCACGGCAGGGTGGCCTGCGCCCGCTCGTGGCCGACGCCTTCGCACCCGACGAGTGGTGGCGTACGACGCTGGCCGGTCTCGGGTTCTTCCTCGCCTACGGCCTGGTCCTGCTCGCGCTCCGCGAGGCGCCCGCCGGGCTGGTCGCGGCGGTGCGCGAGACCAGCGTCGTGATCGCCGTGCTGGCGCTCGCCGCGACCGGCCAGGAGCCGCTGCGAGCGCGCACGCTCGCCGGCGCCGTGCTCGTCACCGGTGGCGTGGCGCTCGTGGTGCTCGCCTAGCGGCCGGCCGGCGAGAGGTACGAGCGCGTCAGGCCGGCTGCCAGAGCTCGATCCGGTTACCGGCGGGATCGGTGACCCAGCCGAACCGGCCCACCCCCGCCATGTCCTGGACCTCCGCGTCGACGTCGGCACCCAGCGAGCGCAGCTGGGCGAGCATCGCGTCCAGGTCGCGGACCCGGAAGTTCAGCATCGTCTGCTGCGAGCGGGAGCCGAAGTAGTCGGTGTCGGCACCGAACGCGGCGAAGACGGTCGGTCCGGCGTCCGGCTGCCACAGGCCGTGCGCGTCGACGTCCAGCCCG
This sequence comes from Nocardioides sp. URHA0020, assembly GCF_000620705.1. Taxonomy (GTDB): domain Bacteria; phylum Actinomycetota; class Actinomycetes; order Propionibacteriales; family Nocardioidaceae; genus Nocardioides. The sequence continues at coordinate 226,967 of NZ_KK211170.1, read as the reverse complement.
AGGCACTCGCGGTACCAGGCGCTCAACCCGTCCGGGTCGGCCGCTCGCAGGAAGTACCCGCCGATCCCCAGCACTCGCTCCATGCCGCCAGCGTGCCACGAGCACGACCGGACCGACAGGCGTGAGGATGCGGGATCCGCCGCCCGACCGGTCACCATGTCGGGGTGCACCGACGTACGCCGCCCCTCCTCCTCGCCCTCCTGATGGCGCTCGGCTGCCTGGTGGCCGTGGTCCCGGCGGCCGCCGCCCGGCCAGTCGAGGTCCACGTCCGGCTGCGGACGGCGGTCAAGCAGCTGCCGGTCGCGCGCGAACGACCGGCGGGCTACCGCCGCGACCGGTTCAAGCTCTGGGTCGACGCCGACGGCGACTGCCACAGCACGCGCGACGAGGTGCTCGCCGCCGAGTCCACGAAGCCGGTCAACGCCGGCTGCCACGTCCGCACCGGGAGCTGGCTCTCCTACTACGACCGGCTGCGGTGGCGGAAGGCGTCCGACGTCGACATCGACCACCTCGTGCCGCTGAAGGAGGCCTGGGACTCCGGGGCCCGCGGCTGGGACGCACCGACCCGCGAGCGCTACGCCAACGACCTCGGCGACCCGCGCACGCTGGTCGCGGTCACCGACAACGTCAACCAGTCCAAGTCGGACCGCGACCCGGCCGAGTGGCTGCCGACCCACGGCCGGTGCCGCTACGTGCGGGAGTGGACCGCGGTGAAGATCCGCTGGCGGCTGCGGGTCGACGCCGCGGAGAAGCGGAGGCTGACCCGGCTCGCGAAGCACTGCCCGAACTCCCGGCTCACCGTCACGCGGGCCAGGATCGGCCGGGCCGCCAAGCCCAGCGGCCATCACGACAGCGGCCTGGACCCCCGGTTCAGCTCCTGCTCGCGGGCGGTGGCGGCCGGCTACGGCCCCTACTACCGCGGCCGGGACGCGGAGTACGACTGGTACCGCGACGCCGACGGCGACGGCGTCGTCTGCGAGTAGGTCAGGTCGTCGCGATCACCCGGGCGACGACCCGCCCGAGCTCGGCGCCGGCGTCTTCCTGGAGGAAGTGACCGGCGCCGGCGATCGTGACGTGCTCCCGGCCGCGCGCACCCGGCACCCGCTCCTGGAACACCTCGTCCCACCCGCGGGTCGCCGGGTCACCGTCGGAGTACGCCGTGACGAACGGCCGGTGGAACTCCTCCAAGGCCCGCATCGTGCGGCGACCGATCCGGGCGCCGACGTCGTTGCGGGTCAGGGGCAGCAGCGCCGTCATCTGCCGCAGCCCGGCCGTGTGCCCCGCTGAGGGGTACGGCGCGTCGTACGCCGCCAGCACCTCGGGGCTGAGCGGCGTGGTGGTGGCGGCGCCGACGAAGTCGCTCGCGCGCAGCTCGGGCGCGCGCTGGGTGTGGAGCAGGTAGTCGACGAGCGCCTGCTCGAGCACGACTCGCGACTCCCCCTCGCCGTGCACCGCCCACGTGAGCCGGCCGGCCAGCGCGGGGTCGGCGGTGTGCAGGATCGTGTTGGCCGCGACGACGCGCGCGAACCGGTCCGGCTCGGCCGCCAGCACGCTGAGCCCGATCGGGCCGCCCCAGTCCTGGGCGACCAGCGTGACGTCACGCAGGTCGAGCGAGGTGACCAGGCTGCGGGTCCACCCGATGTGGCGGGCGAAGGTGTAGTCGGTCGCCACCGCCGGCTTGTCCGAGCGACCGAACCCGATGTTGTCGGGCGCGATCACCCGGACGCCTGCGGCCACCAGGACCGGGACGACCGTGCGGTAGAGGTAGGACCACGTGGGCTGGCCGTGCAGCAGCAGGGCCACCGGTCCGTCGGCGGGCCCCTCGTCCAGGTAGTGCATCCGCAGCGGGTCGACCCCGTCGGCCACGACCTCGGCGTAGTGCGGCTCGAAGTCGTAGCCGGGCAGCCCGTCGAAACGGTCGTCGGGAGTTCGCCGTACGTCGCTCACGCGGGTCAGTGTGGCGCAGACCCCTCGCTCCCGCCGTACGGCGAGCTGCGTCACGGGATCTCGTGCTCCTCGGTCGACCGGGAGTCGGTGAGGGTCAGCGCGCCGTACCCGGCGACGAGACCGACGACGACCGCCAGCAGGGCGTAGGTGATGCGCTCGCCGTGGAAGAAGGACTCGACGAGGTCGCTGCTCCACACCCCGGCGGGCAGCCGGGTGGTGACCAGCGCGGCGATCATCGTGCCGACCACGGCGGTGCCGACGCTGGTGCCGACCTCCTGGGCCGTGTCGTTGAGCGCCGCACCGATGGAGGTGCGGTTGCTGGGCATCGCGTCGATCAGGGCGACCGCGCAGATCGTCATGACGGTGCGCAGGCCGATGGTCATCAGCACCATGCAGACCGCGATGGCGAGGTAGCCGCGGTCGATGCCCCACGCCAGACCCGCCAGCGAACCGGCGAGGAAGCCGGCGCCGACCAGGCAGGCGATCCGGTGGCCGAACCGCTTCGCGAGCCACTCGGAGAACGGCGTCGCCGCGATCATCGTCACGATCATCGGCAGGTTCGCCAGGCCGGCCTTGACCGGGCTCCAGCCGTAGGCGTACTGGAAGTGCAGGATCAGCCCGAACATCACGCTGGCCATCGCGATCGACGTGCCGATCTGGGCGATGCTCGCGCCGCGGACGGTGCCGCTCGTGAAGAGGCCCAGGTCCAGCATGGGTGCTGCGGTCCGGCGCTCGTGCCACACGAAGGCGATCGCGGCCACTACGGCGCCGAGGATCGAGGCGAGCGTGATCGCGGAGAGCCAACCGTGCTCGACGCCGCTGGTCAGCGACCAGCAGGCGAGGCCGATGGCGCTGATGCTGAGCGCCGCGCCGGGCAGGTCCAGCCGGTCGTCCGTGAGGTCCTCGCGCCGGTCGGCCGAGACCCCGAGGCGTACGCCGATGCAGGCGATGAGGGCGATCGGCGCATTGACGACCAGCAGCCACTCCCAGCGGACGTGGGCCAGGGCGGTCCCGCCGAGCAGCGGTCCGAGGATGAAGCCCGACATGCCGACGACCATCATCAGGGTGATGGCGCGCATCCGCAGCGCCCGGTCGTCGAAGAGACGGAAGACCAGCGAGTTGGTGATCGGGGCCATCGCCGCGGCGGCGACGCCGAGGGCGGCGCGCAGGCCGATCAGCTCGCCGGCCGACGACACGAAGACGACGCACAGGCTCAGCAGCCCGAAGACGGCGAGGCCGACCAGCAGGACCCGACGGCGCCCGAAGCGGTCGGCGATCGATCCCGCCGTGAGCAGCAGGCCCCCGAAGGTCAGCGAGTAGGCGCCGGTGACCCACTGCAGGGCCGTCGTACCGCTGCCGAGGTCGCGGCCGATCGTCGGCAGCGCGATCGAGAGCAGCGTGTTGTCGACCATCTCGACGAAGAAGGCGAGGCAGAGGGCGGCCAGCGGGATCCAGGCGGCCTTCAGGGACGGGTAGGTGCGCGGCCCCGCCGGAGTGAGTGTGGTGGTGGTCATGATGGCCTCCTGTCGTACGGCGCCCGGGTGTCGGGCGACGCCTGACGGACAGTAGGCAGCCGCGCTTTCAGGGGGGTTTCACGCTGCCTTCACGGCCGCCCGAGAGTGAATCCGCTGGGTCGCCGGCACCGCTCCGGGCACGATGGCACCCATGCCCCGGTCCTTGACCACGCCCACCCTGCGCACCGCCCGCCTCCGGCTGCGGCCCTTCACCGGCGCGGACGCCGACGACGTCTTCGCGTTGCAGAGTGATTCCCACGTGCTGCGCTTCTGGGACGCGCCGCCGTGGACCGATCGGGTGCGCGCGGAGCGCTTCCTCACGGCCAGCCGTGAGTTGGCGGAGCACGGGGGCGGCGCGCGAGTGGCCGTCGAGCGCGCCGAGGACGCCGTCTTCCTCGGCTGGTGCAGCCTGAGCCGCTGGAACCCCACCTACCGCAGCGCGGCGCTGGGCTACTGCCTCGGCCAGGCGGCGTGGGGCCACGGGTACGCGACGGAGGCCGCGGGTGCCCTGCTGGCGTGGGTGTACGACGAGCTGGACCTCAACCGGGTGCAGGCCGAGACCGACACCCGCAACGCCGCCTCGGCCAGGGTCCTGGAGAAGCTCGGGTTCCTGCGGGAGGGGACGCTGCGCGAGGACTGCGTCGTCGGCGGCGAGGTGTCGGACTCGTGGGTCTACGGGCTGCTCCGGAGGGACTGGCGACCCGACCCGGGAGCACTGTCGGTGCCGTGAGCAAGGATGGTGCGGTGACCGATCCTCTCGCTCGTTTCAGCGAGGCGACGCGCACCTGGTTCGGTGCGGCGTTCGCCGAGCCGACGCCTGCGCAGGCGGGCGCGTGGGACGCGATCGGCGCGGGGCGACACGCGCTGGTGGTCGCGCCGACCGGCTCGGGCAAGACGCTCAGCGCCTTCCTCTGGTCGCTCGACCGGCTGCTGACGACCCCGCCGCCCGAGGACAAGCGGCACCGCTGCCGGGTCCTCTACATCTCCCCGCTCAAGGCCCTCGGCGTCGACGTGGAGCGCAACCTGCGCGCCCCGCTGACCGGCATCCGGCACACCGCCGACCGGCTCGGCGCGCCGGTGCCGGAGGTGAGCGTCGGCGTACGCTCCGGCGACACCCCGGCCGCAGACCGGCGTCGGCTGACGACCGCGCCGCCGGACATCCTGATCACGACGCCCGAGTCCCTCTTCCTGATGCTCACCAGCCAGGCGGCCGAGTCCCTGCGCGGCGTCGAGACGGTGATCGTCGACGAGGTGCACGCCGTCGCGGGCACCAAGCGCGGCGCCCACCTCGCGGTCAGCCTCGAGCGGCTCGACGCCCTGCTGGAGCGCCCGGCCCAGCGGATCGGGCTCTCGGCCACAGTGCGTCCGCTCGACGAGGTCGCGCGGTTCCTCGGTGGGACGGCCCCGGTCGAGATCGTCGCGCCGCCCTCCGCCAAGGAGTGGGACCTGACCGTCGTGGTGCCCGTCGAGGACATGACCGCGCCGGGCGAGTACGACGAGGACAGCGAGGACCCGTCGCGCGCGCAGAGCATCTGGCCGCACGTCGAGGAGCGCGTCGTCGACCTGATCGAGCAGCACCAGTCGACGATCGTCTTCGCCAACTCGAGACGGCTCGCCGAGCGGCTGACCGCGCGGTTCAACGAGATCGCCGCCGACCGGGCCGGCGTCGCGCTCGAGACCGCAGGCGCAGCGCCCGCGCAGGTGATGGCGCAGTCGGGTCAGTCGGACGGCGCACCGGCACTGATCGCGAAGGCGCACCACGGCTCGGTCTCCAAGGAGCAGCGGGCGCTGATCGAGGACGACCTCAAGCGTGGCCGCCTGCCCTGCGTGGTCGCGACCAGCAGCCTCGAGCTCGGCATCGACATGGGCGCGGTCGACCTGGTCATCCAGATCGAGTCGCCGCCGTCGGTGGCCAGCGCCCTGCAGCGCGTCGGCCGCGCCGGCCACCAGGTGGGCGAGGTGTCGCGCGGCGTCCTCTTCCCCAAGCACCGCGGCGACCTCGCGCAGACCGCCGTCGCGGTCGAGCGGATGCGCACCGGCGCCATCGAGTCACTGCGGGTGCCGACCAACCCCCTCGACGTGCTGGCCCAGCAGGTCGTCGCCACCACCGCCCTCGAGGCCTGGCAGGTCGACGACCTCTTCGAGCTGATGAAGCGCAGCGCGCCCTTCGCCCAGCTCCCGCGCAGCGCGTACGACGCGACGCTCGACCTGCTCAGCGGCCGCTACCCCTCCGACGAGTTCGCCGAGCTCCGCCCGCGGATCGTGTGGGACCGCGTCACCGGCATCCTGACCGGCCGGCCCGGGTCGCAGCGGCTGGCGGTCACCAGTGGCGGCACCATCCCCGACCGCGGTCTCTTCGGGGTCTTCCTGGTCGGCGGCGAGGGGCCGGGGCGCAGGGTTGGCGAGCTCGACGAGGAGATGGTCTACGAGTCCCGCGTCGGCGACATCTTCGCGCTCGGCGCCACCAGCTGGCGGATCGAGGACATCACCCACGACCGGGTGCTGGTGACCCCCGCGCCCGGCATCCCCGGACGACTGCCCTTCTGGAAGGGCGACACCCTGGGCCGCCCGGCCGAGCTGGGACGGGCGATCGGCGCCTTCACCCGCGAGCTCGGCGCGCTGCCGCGCGAACGGGCCGAGGAGCGGGCCCGCGTGGACGGGCTCGACGAGTACGCCGCGGCCAACCTGGTCGGCTACCTGCACGAGCAGCTCGAGGCGACCAACCTGCTGCCCACCGACCAGACGCTCCTGGTCGAGCGCTTCCGCGACGAGCTGGGCGACTGGCGACTGGTCGTGCACTCGCCGTACGGCGTCCCGGTGCACGCGCCCTGGGCGCTCGCCATCAACGCCCGGCTGCGCGAGAGGTACGGCGTCGACGGCCAGGCGGTGGCCTCCGACGACGGCATCGTGATCCGCATCCCCGACACCGATGCCGAGCCACCGGCGGGCGACGTGATCGTCTTCGAGCCCGACGAGATCGACGCGCTGGTGACCCAGGAGGTCGGCGGCTCGTCGCTCTTCGCCTCCCGCTTCCGCGAGTGCGCCGCCCGGGCGCTGCTGCTCCCGCGGCGCGACCCCGGCCGCCGCTCGCCGCTGTGGCAGCAGCGCCAGCGCTCGGCGGCGCTGCTCGAGGTCGCCGTCCAGTACCCCTCCTTCCCGATCGTCCTCGAGGCCGTCCGCGAGTGCCTCCAGGACGTCTACGACCTGCCGTCGTTGACGGCCCTGATGCGCGGCATCGACCGCCGCGAGGTGCAGGTCGTCGACGTGGCGACCCACCAGCCGTCGCCGTTCGCCCGCACGCTGCTCTTCGGGTACGTCGCCCAGTTCATGTACGAGGGCGACTCCCCCATCGCCGAGCGCCGGGCCGCCGCGCTCGCCCTCGACCAGGGCCTGCTGGCCGAGCTGCTCGGCCGCGCCGAGCTGCGCGAGCTGCTCGATCCCGACGTGCTCGCCGAGGTGGAGGCCGAGCTCCAACGGCTGGCGCCCGACCGACGCGCCCGCGACGCCGAGGGCGTCGCCGACCTGCTGCGCCTGCTCGGCCCGCTCACCACCGCCGAGGTCGTGGCGCGCTCGGTCGACGGTGCCGACACGTCGGGCTGGCTCGCCGCGCTGACCCAGAGCCGACGCATCGTCGAGACCCGGATGGCCGGCGAGCCGCGGTGGGTCGCCGTCGAGGACGTCGGCCGACTGCGCGACGGGCTGGGGGTCCCCGTCCCACCCGGCACCCCCGACGTCTTCGCCGAGCCGGTGGAGGACCCGCTGGCCGACCTGGTGGCCCGCCACGCCCGCACCCACGGACCGTTTACGACCGACGAGGTCGCCAGCCGGCTGGGCCTCGGTGCCGCCGTCGTGCGCCACACCCTGCAGCGGCTCGCGGCTCAGGGCCGGGTGCTCGACGGCGAGTTCCGCCCGTCCGGCTCCGGCACGGAGTGGTGCGACGCCGAGGTGCTGCGCAAGCTGCGCCGGCGCTCGCTGGCCAAGCTGCGGCACGAGATCGAGCCGGTGCAGCCCGAGGCGCTCGGGCGCTTCCTGGCCGGGTGGCAGCACATCGGGGGCCGCCTGCGCGGGGTCGACGGCGTGCTGAGCGTCATCGACCAGCTCGCCGGCTGCGCCGTACCCGCCTCCGCCCTCGAGCCCCTGGTCCTGGGCGCCCGGGTGCGCGACTACGAGTCGTCGTACCTCGACGAGCTGACCGCCTCCGGCGAGGTGATCTGGGCCGGCCACGCCGCCCTGCCCGGCGCCGACGGCTGGGTGTCGCTGCACCTCGCCGACCAGGCGCCGCTCACGCTGCCCGACCACCAGCCCTTCGAGCACGCGGAGCTGCACCAGGCCGTCCTGGACGCGCTGGCGCCCGGCGGCGCGTGGTTCTTCCGCCAGCTCTCCGACGCCGTCGGGTCGACCGACGACGCTGCGCTCTCGGCCGCGCTGTGGGAGCTGGTGTGGGCCGGCCGGATCAGCAACGACACCCTGACGCCGCTGCGGGCCCTGACCCGGGGCGGCACGCCCGCCCACCGCAGCCGCCGGCCGCCGCCGCGGGTGCGGATGTCGAGCACCACCGGCGGCCGCGGCCGGATGCCCGCACGCACAGGCCCGCCCGAGACGGCCGGCCGGTGGGCGCTGCTGCCCGAGCTCGACACCGACCCCACCCGGCGCGCGCACGCCACGGCCGAGCGCCTGCTCGACCGCCACGGCGTCGTGATCCGCGGCGCCGTCGTGAGCGAGCGCGTCGCCGGCGGGTTCGCCGCGGTCTACAAGGTGCTGTCCGCGTTCGAGGACTCCGGTCGCTGCCGGCGCGGCTACTTCGTCGACGGGCTCGGCGCGGCCCAGTTCGGCACGGCCGGTGCGGTCGACCGGCTGCGCACCTTCAGCGAGCTCCCGGCCGACGCCAAGCCGGTCGCCGTCGCCCTCGCGGCCACCGACCCCGCCAACCCGTACGGCGCCGCCCTCCCCTGGCCGCAGAACGCCGACGGCGGCGGTCACCGCCCCGGCCGCAAGGCGGGCGCGATCGTGGTGCTCGTCGACGGCGTGCTGACCCTGTACGTCGAGCGCGGCGGTCGGACCCTGCTGACCTGGAGCGACGACGTCGACCTGCTGACGCCCGCGGCGGCCGCCCTCGCGGACGCCGTACGCCGCGGCTCGCTCGGCCGGCTCACCGTCGAGAAGGTCGACGGCGAGCAGCTGCTCGGCTCCGGGTCGACCCCGCTGCGCAACGCCCTCCAGGCTGCCGGCTTCGTGGCCACCCCCAAGGGGCTGCGGCTGAGGTCGGCCGGTGCCTGAGGGCGACGCGGTCTGGCGCACGGCGCAACGTCTGCACCGCGGCCTGTCGGGTCGGCGGCTGACCCGCACCGACTTCCGGGTGCCGGCCATCGCCACCGTCGACCTGACCGGCGCGACGGTCGTCGAGACGGTGTCGCGGGGCAAGCACCTGCTGACCCGCATCGACGCCGCCGATGCCGGCTCCTGGACGCTGCACACCCACCTCAAGATGGAGGGCTCCTGGCGGGTCTTCGGACCGGCGGAGCGCTGGGGCAAGCCCGAGCACCTGGTGCGCGTCGTGCTCGGCACCTCCGAGCGGACAGCGGTGGGCTTCCAGCTCGGTCTGGTCGAGCTGGTCGCCCGCGAGCGCGAGGACGACGTGGTCGGCCACCTCGGCCCCGACCTGCTCGGGCCCGACTGGGACGAGCAGGAGGCCGTACGCCGTCTCCTCGCCGACCCGGACCGGCCGCTCGGCGAGGCGCTGCTGGACCAGCGCAACCTGGCCGGCATCGGCACGATCTACCGCACCGAGCTGTGCTTCCTCACCGGCTACGACCCGCGGACGCCGGTCGGGAGGGTCGCCGACCCGCTCCGGATGGTCCGGCTGGCCCGCTCCATGCTCGACCAGAACCGCCAGCAGCCGCAGATCTGCACCACCGGCGACAAGCGCCGCGGCCGCAGCCTCTGGGTCTACGGGCGCCTGCACCAGCGCTGCCTGCGCTGCCAGACCCCGATCGAGCACGCCGAGCTGGGCGAGCCGGGGCGAGCCCGGGTCGCCTACTGGTGCCCGCGCTGCCAGCCGCCGCGCTGAGCGCCGAGCCGGCCCGCTACTGCGGACGGCCCCCGCGCAGGAGCGCCCCGAGGGAGACCCGACGCAGCCGGGTCCACTCGACGTGGGCGAGCACCAGCACGGCCGCGACGAGGACGACCCCGCTGAGCAACGCCCACCACGGCACGCTGACGTCGGGCGGGCTCACCTGACCGGTGATCCGTTCCAGCGACAGGTGGCCGAACATCGCCCACGCGGCCCCCGCACCGAGGAGCAGGCCCCCGAGCCCCCCGACCAGGACCGGTGCCACGAGCTCACCCGCCAGGACGCGCCACAGCTGGTCGTCACGCAGGCCCAGGGATCGCAGGCGGCCCAGCGACACCCCCCGCGCGACGGCTTCCGCCGAGGCCCCCATCGCCACTCCCAGCACCGCGAAGAGCAGCAGGAGCGTCGACGACGCCAGGGCGAGCCGCACCAGGCCGGAGGCGAGTGGCGCGTCGCGGCGCGCAGCCACCGCATCGGAGTAGAGCAGCACCTCGCCGGCCGGACCCGCCGAGGCGCGGACGGCTGCGGCGGCGCCGGGCCCGACCGCCCAGATCGTGTTGGGGGTCGTCACTCCCCCGGCGCGGGCGTACGTGCGCGCGTCGACCACGAGCACCGGGTCGACGGTGTCCTGCACGCGCGGAGCGGTGCCCACGACGCTCAGCGACACCGACTGGTCGTCGGCGACCTGGATCGACAGACCGTCCCGCAGGCCGCGGGCCCCACCGAGCAGCAGGACCGGTACGCCGTCGCCCCGGCCGGCCAGCCGATCGAGCTGTGGTGCGTCGGGCAGTGCGCTGCGCGCCAGCAGCCGCTCGTAGGCGACGGCGTCGACCACCACCAGCTGCACCTCGTCCGCGGTCGCTAACGAGGAGACCTGCACGCCGTCGTCCACCCGGGCCGCCACCGCGGACCGGACCCCCGGCGCTGCCGCCACCCTGCGCGCCAGCTCGGTCGCGGGGACCCCGGAGGGGACCGTCGCCCGGGCATCGCCACCCACGCTGAGGAGGGCGCCGGCGGCCTGACCGCGCTGCTCGGTGCTCGTCAGCGCGACGGCGAAGGTGAGCTGCGCGACCGTCACTGTCACGACGAGCAGCGGGAGCGCCCGGGCGCCCGTCTCGCGCACCCGGGACGCGGCGAAGAACGCGACGCCGCCGGAGGCCCGGCGGGTCGAGCCGAGGAGCAGGTCGGCCACCGTCGGGAAGGCGGCGACGACGAGCAGGGCACCCGCGACGGCCCACCACACGGGCGCGCTGGCGGCCGTCGGGTCGCCACCTCCGCCAGCCGCATCGAGCACCCCCCGCTGGCGCAGCGCGACGAGGGAGAGCACGGCGCCGCCCACCACGGCGCCCACGTAGGCGACGCGGCGCAGCCGTCGCAGCCTGGCCTCGACACGTCGAGCGGTGCGGTTGGCCGGCGACCGGCGAGGGTCGGTGGAGCGCGACGCGAGGGCCGCCCCGTGGACCGCTGCCACCACCGCGGCGAGCAGCGGGACCAGCGCCCACCAGCCCCACGCGGCGTGGCCCAGCGCGAGCCGGGTGGCGAGCAGTCCCAGGGCGGATCCGGCCAGCACCCACCCGGCGGACTCGACGAGGAGCTCGGCGGCGATCTCGAGCAGCGTTCCCCCGCGCTCGCGGGTCAGCACCAGCGAGTGCGCCCGACGACGTACGAGCAGGTCGGCCGCCTGCCAGAGGACCAGCAGGGCGCAGACGAGCACGGACAGCAGCAGCACGTCGGCCTGGCCGCGAGCAGCGGCCACCTGGGTGCGCGCGTCCTCCACGACCCGGTCCAGGGTGCTGTCCCAGACGGGCCCACCGGCGGGCGCCGGAGAGGTCTTCAGCGACACGACGGCCCGGATGAGCTGCCGGGAGTCCGACCACGTCAGGGCCGTCGCCCGGGGGGTCGCACGCACGCGGGTGGTCAGGTCCGTGGCGGGCACGGCGAGCTGGAGGTCGGGCAGCGCCGCGGAGGAGACGAGAGCGGCGGCCGCCGCGGTGCGCGCACCCGCGGCGACGGACCGGGCCGGGTGCAGCAGGAGGGGGCTCGTGCGCCAGGCACGGTCGTCGGTGTCGCGCGCCCGGAAGACCCCGCTCACGCGGGCCTCGACCGGGCGGCCCTGCTCGTCCTTCGCCGAGATCCGGTCACCGGGCGCCAGTCCGAGTGCCGCGGCCGCCGCCTCCGAGAGGGCCACCTGCACCGGCCACGGCGGCGCGTCGGGGGCCAGCTCGATCGCCGCGCGATCGACACCCACCGTGGCCCGGGGCGGCCCGCCAGCGGTGTAGCTCACGCGGGGCTCGCCCGATGGTCCCTCCAGGTGGATCAGCGTCACGTAGCGACCCGGCCCGGCCCCGAGCACCTGCAGGGCCGAGGTCGAGACGCTCGCGATGCCCGGCTGCACCACGGCGGCGATCCGCTCGGGCAGCAGCAGCTGCGCCCCGTTGACGGCCGCCTGCAGGTGGTCGACCGCCCGCGGGTCCCGCGTGCGCGTGCCGTGGTCGTTCTCGGCGCGCGGGAAGGTGCCGACCACGGCGCTCTGCTCGCCGGTCCGGCGTACGGCGTCGGCGAGCGCCCGGTCCGAGGTGCGCGTCAGCAGCGGGTTCGCTGCCGAGAGGAGTGCCGTCGTCACCGCCACGACCAGGGCCGTCAGGAGCAGGGGCCCCGGGTCGGCCCGCGTCCGGCCCACGATGCTCGGCGCGTGCAGCCTGGGTCGCGTCCGCATCGTCACTCACTCTCCCGCAGCTGCGCCGTGTCGGAGGCGCCGACCTGCGAGACCGCGGCCAGCGCGGCGACCAGCAGGCAGGCGACGACCAGACCGCCCACCAGCAGGAGCTCCGCACGCCAGGGCCACGCCAGGACCGCTGCCGGCACCGGGGCCGTGCCCTGGTCGGAGCGCACGAGGAGGCGGTCGAGCGCGACCGCGGCCGCGCCACCGATGAGCGCGCCGACCAGCACCAGGGTGGCGAGGAGGACGCCGTGCTGCGCGAAGACGAGTCGTCGAGCGCCCCGACGAGTGAGCCCGAGGGCGCGCAGGCGCGACACCTCGGCGGCCCGGCTCTGCCGGTCAGCTCCCACCACGAGCGCGGCACCCGCGAGGAGCAGCAGCACGGCGGACCCGGCCACGGTTGCGTACGCCACCGGAAGGGTCACCTGCATCGGACCCCGGAGGAGGTCGGAGCGGACGTCCTCACGGGTGGTCACGCCACCCAGGTCGAGGTCGCTCAGCGCGGTCGTCGTCCGAGCCGACGGGCTCGAGACCCAGAACGCGTCGACGGAGGGCTCGAGATGCCCGGTGCCGACCAGGGCCCGGGAGACGGTGTCGACGTCGGCCAGCACGGCGAGCCGTCCCGGCGACGACGGCACCGTCGGGACGATCTCGACGACGTGGAGCAGCAGCGCACTGTCGCTGACGGTCGCGGCGAGGTCGCCCCCGGTCCGCACGCCAGTGGCGTCGGCCAACGCCTCGGAGACCGCCACCGGCACCGCCGCCGGCGGGTCGAAGGCGGTCGCGAGCACCGTCCCGTCCTCGTACTGGAGGAAGGAGAGGTCCAGCTGGGCGCTGGTGGTCAGGACGGTCGCTCCGCCGTCTCGGCGCACCGAGACCGACGCGTCCTTGACGGTCCCCGCCGTCCCGAGCGGACGCGCCCGCCAGTCGGCGTCGGCGCCACCCCGGCCGGGGACTCGGAGCGTCACGGACAGCGCTGCCGCCGAGACCTGGTCGACGCCGCCCCCGCTGCCGGTGAGCGTGAGCTGCACCGCGACGATGCGCTGACCCGCGGTCGGCAGCGACGACCATCGCAGGAGGTGTGACCGCCCGTCGACCGGGAGCGGCCCGGCCTCCAACGTGCTCCGGAACCCGGCGGCGTCCTGCACGACCACCCGCGGGATCGCCGACACGTCCGCTCCCGGCCGCACGCTTCCCACCAGCGTGATCCCGGCTCCGCGCGGTGGCAGCGGGACGCCGGTGACCGGCGGCCCCGGATCGAGCCGGTTGCCCACGCGGGCCCACGTCGTGCCGTCGAGGCGTCCTCGGAGCAGGGGGTCGGCGTGCCTCATGTCGAGCGCCACCAGCGCGGGCGGCGCGTCTCGTCCGTTGAGGTAGCGACCCAGGACCAGCGGGCGTGCGGTCACCAGTGACACCAACGAGCCGGGAGCGTCCGGACCGGCCTCGACCGCGGTCCGCACGACGGTCGCCGCGTCCTCGGCCGTGGGTGGCGCGGCCAGCTCGAGCGACAGGTCCGCCCCGACCCGCAGGTCGGCCTGGTCGACCTGCGAGCGGTGCCAGGTCGAGCCCGCGGCGATGCCGAAGGTCGCGGCGGCCGACGCCAGGGCCAGCAGCACCAGCGCGGTGCCGGCGCCGAGCCGCAGCGCCGGTGGGTCGAGGGCCAGGGGAAGGAGCGACCGGGACCGGGCTCCGGCACCTGCGGCCAGCGCGAAGAGCGGTGGGAAGCCGCGCACCGCGACCGCCGTGACGGCCGCCAGGCACAGGGCGGGCGCCAGCACGAGCACGGCGTCCCCGGGCACGGCCGTGGCGGCCCCGGCACGCAGCTGCCACCACGCGAGCACCGCGAGCAGGAGCAGCAGCACGTCGATGCCGGAGCGGGTCCACCGGCGTCGCTTCGCCGAGAGCCGACCGCCCTCCTGGCCGACCAGCGGCGACCCGACGAGCACCAGGGTGAGGGCCGCGCACCCGACGAGCACCGTGGCGACGAGACCCCAGGTGACGGTCGGTCCCTGAGCCAGCTGCGCGGTCCTCAGGCTCGGCAGGTGCGTGGTGGCGGCGTACGCCAGCGCGGCGGCGGGCACCGCCAGGATCGCCGACGCGGTCGCCAGCAGCGCGGACTCCGCCAGGGCTGCCCGCAGCTGCTGTCCGCGGCCGAGGCCGAGGGCGACCAGGAGCTCCCGCTCGCTGGTCCGGGTGTCGGCGAGGAGCCGACCGGCCAGCACGAGCGCGGCGAGGCCGAGGATGGTGTCCAGCAGCAGGGCGACGAGCACCGCCGAGCGGGTGGTGGCCTGCTGGGTGTGCAGCCGGTCGAGCGTCTCGGGCAGGTCCGAGCCGACGCGCGTGATGTCGGCCGCGGCGCCCACCCGCTTCGAGAGCAGCCCGTAGGCGCCGTCCAACGACGTCACCGCCTCCCGCATCGAGCGGTCGTCCGCGGAGCTCAGGTCCGGGTGACCGTCCACCCGTAGTCCGGCGACGTCGAAGCCGGTGGTCACGAACGCGGCACCGTCGACCAGGAACGGGCCGTACGTCGCCGCCGTGGTCCCGCCGGTGCTGAAGGCCGGGTCGGCTCCCGCCCCGGAGAGGGGGTCGCTCTCCGCGGCCGCTCGGGGCAGGCCCCGGAAGGTGCCGACGATGACGACCGTCGCCGTACGCCGGCTCTCGCCCAGCCCGGGGCCGGGACCCAACGTGACCCGGTCGCCGGGGCGCAGGTCCAGCGTGCGGGCTGCGACGTCGGGCGCGACCGCCTCGATGACGGCCCCGCCACGGTCGCGCGGCCAGCGACCGGACACCAACCTGCCGGCGCCGCCGGGGGCGTCGGTGGTGGCGAGGTAGCCGAGCCGGCCGGACTCGCCGATCTGCCGCATCTGGGAGGTCGCGGTGCTGACCAGGGAGGGATGCAGGGGTGCCAGGACGTGCCCGACCACGCCGCCGGCCGCGTCGCGGGCGGCCGGCAGGTCGCTGGCCTCGACGCCCACGACGTACGCGGTCACGTCGAGGTCACCGGGCTGGGAGTGCTGGACCTGCTCGGAGAAGGCTCGGGGGCCGGCCACGCCGACGAGCAGCACGTAGAAGCCCATCAGGCTCGTGGCCACCGCGACCAGGACGACGACCGCCGCCAGCAGCCGGCGCTGGACCCAGGCGCGGCGTACGACGAACCTCAGCACGGGCCGGTCGTCCCCGGCGTGGACCGCGCCGTGCGGCGCCGGGACCGCTGTGGCCCCCGGACGCGGGGAGCCCGCTCACCGTGGCCCACGCCGCAGACTGTACCCATCCGCGGACGCGGCCGAGCACGAACGGGGCACCACTCCCGGCGATCGAACACATGTTCTAACCTGAGCGCGTGAGGGCGAACGACGGCACCGGGCAGCGCGGGCACACGGCGCCGCGCCACGTGTGGGTCAACGTCACCCAGAACCCGGCCTACCGCTACGCCGGTGTCCTCATGGACTGGCGCGTCGACCACCGCGGCAACTGGGAGGCGCTGGTGGTGTGGGTCGACGGTGGCGGCAACCTCAAGGCGCACGCCCACATGGGCTGGGTGGCCGCCTCGCACGTGCGACCGACCGACTGAGCGAGGTCAGGCGGCGGAGTTGACGACCTGGCGGGCGCGTGCGGCCACGGGGATCCGGGTCAGCGCGGCGGCGGCCTCCTCGACCGCGACGAGGTGCGAGACCTCGCGCAGCACGTCGGAGAGCGGCATGTCGAGAGCGGCGCACAGCGAGGCGAGGAGCTCCGAGGACGCTTCCTTCTGACCGCGCTCGATCTCGGAGATGTAACCAAGGCTGACGCGGGCACCGGCGGAGACCTCGCGCAGCGTCAGACCGCGCTGCATCCGGGCGTCGCGAAGCACGTCGCCGAGGAACCGACGAAACAGCACCATGCTCACACCTCCTAGTGCCACTATCGGCCGGCGTCGAGCCGACCTGTGGGGCAACGCTACCGGAGGGGTGTTTCTTCCCGTCGCAAGACCTGCTCGAACGCGGCGAGGGCTTCTCGGCAGGTCCGGTCCTGGATCTGTCCGCGCCGCCCCCGCAGCTCCAGCGCGACCGCCGTCGCCACGTCGGGTCCGGCGATCCCGACGAAGACCGTGCCCGGTGCCTTGCCCTCCTGCGTCGAGGGCCCGGCCACGCCGGTCGTCGCCACGCCGTACGTCGCGCCGGTCAGCAGCCGCACGCCCGTGGCCATCGCCTGGGC
The DNA here is from genome assembly GCF_000620705.1 of Nocardioides sp. URHA0020. Taxonomy (GTDB): domain Bacteria; phylum Actinomycetota; class Actinomycetes; order Propionibacteriales; family Nocardioidaceae; genus Nocardioides. Next base: position 210,523 of record NZ_KK211170.1, on the reverse strand, counting down.
GCACTGGGAGGAGACCACGCCGTGCTCGGCGATGAGCTGCTCGGAGACTCCCAGGAGCGAGGCCTTGAGCTCGGTGGCGTAGGTGACCACTCCCCCGACGTACACGTCCGACGCGCCCGCCACCCCGGTGAGCTCCGCGGCGAGCCGACCGCCGGTCAGCGACTCCGCCGTCGCGAGCGTGTCCCCGGCGGCGCGGAGCAGGCCGTGGACGCGTTCGACCGGGTTCGTCACGGTCCCAAGGCTAGTGTCCGAGCATGGCGTTGCCGATCGAGGACTATGCGCTGGTCGGTGACCGGCGCGGCGGAGCGCTGATCGGGCTCAACGGCTCGGTCGACTGGCTGTGCCTGCCCCGCTTCGACTCCGGCGCCTGCTTCGCCGGCCTGCTCGGCACCGACGAGCACGGGCACTGGCAGCTCTGCCCGGTCGGCGAGTACGACGTGCGCCGCCGCTACGTCGAGGCCTCGGCGGTGCTGGAGACCACCTTCACGACGGCCACCGGCGAGGTGACGCTGATCGATGCGATGCCTCGCGGCGACGGCCGGTCCGACCTGGTGCGCCGGGTGACCGGGGTGCGCGGCACCGTGCGGATGCACCACGAGTGGATGGTGCGCCTGGACTACGGGGCGATCGTGCCGTGGGTCCGCCGCCAGACCCTCCACGGCGAGGCCGTGATCACCGCGATCGGCGGGCCCGACCGGCTGGTGCTGCGCGGACCGCGGCTCCCCCGCGCGCACGACCACCGGCACGTCGACGACTTCGACGTCGCTGCGGGAGACGTGCTGACCTTCTCGACGACCTGGCTGCCGTCGTACGCCCCGCTCGAGGGCATCGGCCCGCCCGACGAGGGGATCGAAGAGTCGGTGCGCGACGACGTCCGCTGGTCGGAGAGGTGCCGCGACGACGTGCCGCAGTCCGACCTCGTACGCCGTTCGCTGCTGACCCTGCGGCTGCTCACCGACTCCGACACCGGCGGCATCGTCGCCGCGCCGACCACCTCGCTGCCCGAGGATCCGGGCGGCGAGCGCAACTGGGACTACCGGTTCTGCTGGCTGCGCGACGCCGCCCTCACGATCAGCGCACTCATCCGGGCCGGGCACGTCGACGAGGCCGGGCTGTGGCGGGGATGGCTGCTCCGCGCGGTCGCGGGCGACCCCGACGACCTGCAGATCATGTACGCCGTCGACGGCGGCCGCCGGCTGACCGAGCAGACCCTGCCGCACCTGCCCGGGTACGCCGGGTCGACCCCGGTGCGGATCGGCAACGGCGCGGCCCTGCAGCGGCAGCTCGACGTGCTCGGCGAGGTGATGATCGCGCTCGAGCGCACCCGCCAGGCGACCGGCCACGCCGACCGCGACGCCTGGGCGGTCCAGCGGGCGCTGGTGGACCACCTCGCCGACACGTGGCGCCGCAAGGACCACGGGCTCTGGGAGATCCGCGGTCCCCAGCAGCGGTTCACGCACTCCCAGGCGATGGTGTGGGCGGCCTTCGACCGGGCGGTGCGTGCGGTCGAGGACTTCGACCTCGACGGCGACGTCGACCGCTGGCGCACGCTGCGCGACCGGGTCCGCGCCGAGGTCCTCGAGCAGGGCTACGACGCCGAGCGCAACACCTTCGTCCAGTACTACGGCAGCACCGAGGTGGACGCCGCCCTCCTGGTGCTCGGGCAGATCGGGATCGTCGCGGGCGACGACCCACGGATGCTCGGGACGATCGAGGCGGTCGAGCGCGACCTGCTGCGCGACGGGCTGCTGCTGCGCTACCGCACGCAGAGCGGGGTCGACGGCCTGTCCGGCGACGAGCACCCGTTCCTGGCGTGCTCCTTCTGGCTGGTCTCGGCGTACGCCGGGGCCGGGCGCCTCGAGGACGCCGAGGCGCTGTTCGCCCGCCTCTGCGCGCTGACCAACGACGTCGGGCTGCTCTCCGAGGAGTACGACGCGGGCGGCCGCCGGATGGTCGGCAACTTCCCGCAGGCCTTCAGCCACCTCACGCTCGTGCACGCGGCCATCGACCTCGCGGAGGCCCGGACATGACGTCGGCCCGCCCTGTGGTCGAGACAGGGCGGGCCGACGTGCGTGCTGCTACTTCTTGACGACCCTGATGACCTTGGTCCTCGAGCTCGCCTTGAGGTAGGCGCTCCCGGTGTAGGTGACCCGGACCGTCTTGCTGCCGGTGCTCTTGAACGTCGCCAGCCGCAGCGTCGCCCTTCCGGCCCGCAGGGTCACCGTCCTGGTGCCCTGGCCGGGCACCTGCACCGTCACCTTGCCCGTCGGGACGACGCCGGCCGGGGCGGTGACCCGGATCCGCAGCGTGACCCGGGTCTTCGTGGCCTTGACCCTCGTCGGGCTGGCGGTGACGGTCGTGACCGAGGCCGCCTTCGCCACCGAGGCCGTGAAGGTGTCGGAGCGGGCCGCGAGCTGGCTGTCACCGGAGTACGTCGCCGTCAGGGTGCGCGACCCCGGAGCGAGCGAGCGCGCCGGCAGCGTGACCTTGGCGACCCCGTTCGTGACGGTCGCCGTGCCGAGGACCTTCGAGCCGTACAGGACCTTGACCGTGCCGGTGGCACCGCTGGGCCCGACCTTGACGGTCACGGTGGCGGCCTTGCCGTAGGTGAGCGAGACGTTGCCCGCGCTCACCGTGGACGTCGCCTTCGCCACCGTGACCACGACCTCGGCGGACGCGTCGGGGTAGTTGCCGTCGGTGTACCTCACCTGCAGCGTGTGCGCGCCCGGCTCCAGCGAGCGGGCCGGCGCCGTGAGCGTGGCCGCGCCGTCGACGAGCGTCGCCGGCTCACCGACCGCCGTGTCACCGTCGAAGAGCTGCACGGTGCCGGTCGCGGCACCGGCACTGCCGGTGACGGTCACCGGGATCGAGGCGGCCTGGCCCCAGGTGACGGCGACGTCGTCGCCCGAGACCGTCGCGGTCGCGGCGGCCTCCACCTCGATCGGCACCCAGGTCTCCGTGCCGGTCTGGTTGCCGACGATCCGCAGCCTCGTGGTGCCCGCCGGAGTGCCCGCGGGTAGCGTGAACGTGACCGCCGCGGTGCCGTACTCGTCGGTCACCGCATCCCCGATCGTGCTGTCGACCGGGAAGGTGCGGACCGGCGTGTTGCCGACGTACAGCGTGACGTTGACGTCCTTGGTGTCGGCCGCGGTCGAGAACGCCAGCGACGAGAGCGCGAACGACACGTCGTCACCCGGTGCGTAGGACGCCGGGGCGTCTGCGGGGAACTTTACCCCGACGGAGCGCTGGGTGAAGTCCACCGGCAGCGGGTCGCTCGCCGCGAACTCGTTCAGGTAGTCGACCATCGCCTGCAGGTCGACCTTGCCGGTGTCGCGCTTCCCGGTCCCGTTGTTGAAGCCCCGGAAGTTGTCACCACCCGACGCCAGGAACGAGTTGACGGTGACGGAGTACGTCGCCGCCGGGTCGATCTCGGTGCCGTTGAGCCACATGCCGGTGATCCGGGCGCCCTCGGGCTTGCTCGGGTCGTAGGTGTACTTGAACCCGTCCGAGATGCCCAGCCGCAGGAAGGGACGCGACGGGATGTTGTTGCTGGCGTCGCGCTGCCACTGCTGCTCGAGCACCAGCTTGATGTTCGCGCCGGTGAGGTTCATGTTCACCAACGTGTTGGCGAACGGCTGGACCACCGCGGCCTGCTTGTAGGTCAGGTCGCGGGCGTCGCCGTTGACCGTGCCGACCATGTCGGCCCGCAGCCCACCGGGGTTCATGAACGCGATGTCGGCGGACCCGGCCTCCGGGGTCTCCGTGGCCCAGCGCTGGACCTCGGCCACCAGGTTGCCCAGGGTGGACTCGCCGCCCCGGTTCTCCGTGGTGCCGTTGGCCAGCTTGGCCCGGTTGAAGCCGCCGCCGATCTTGCCGAGCACGGCGGCGCCGAGGACGTCGGCCTGTGCCTTGGCGTCGGCGACGGTGGCCGCCACCTCGGCGTTCGGCGCGTAACCGGTGCCGACCAGGCCGAGCACGTCCTGCGACGTGGCGACCAGGTCACCGCTGGCGTTGTCGAAGCTGAAGACCAGCCGGTTGAGGAACGTGCCGTACTGGCCCGCCGAGACGACCGGCCGCTTGGTCACGTCGCGGTCCGCCCAGCCCGCGACCGGGAAGGAGCAGTTGTAGGCGAGGTGGGTGTGGCCCGAGACGATCGCGTCGACGTCGTCGTCGACGCCGTTGACGATGTGACCCCACGTGGTGGCGGGGTTGGTCATCGTCGCGCAGTCGGTGCTCGGCGCGCCCTCGTGGACCAGCAGGATCACGAGATCTGCGCCGCCCGCCTTCAGGGTGGCCGCCTCCGCGTTGGTCGCGTCGACGATGTCGGTGACGGTGACGCCCTGCATCCCGGCCGGTGCGACCAGGGACGGAAGGTCCTCCGTCACCGCGCCGACGTAGCCGACCTTGATCGGGCCGGCGTCCGTGTCGAACGTCTGCGTCCAGGACGGGGCCAGGTCGTCGCGACCGGTCGGCTCCACGACGTTGGCGGCGATGTACTTCCACTTCGCCAGACCCTGCACGCGGCCCACGAGGTCCTCGTAGCCCTGGTCGAACTCGTGGTTGCCCGCCGCCGACACGTCGAGGCCGGCCTCGTTGAGCGCCTCGATGGTCGGCTTGTCCTGCTGGATGAAGGACTCGAACGTGGACGCCCCGATCAGGTCGCCTGCGGCCACGAAGCCAGTGTCCGGGTTGTCGGCCCGCAGCTCGTCGACGGCTCCGGCGAGGACCGCGGCCCCCGCGGCGTTGGCACCGTCCGCGAGCAGTCGACCGTGGAAGTCGTTGGTGCCGACGATCTGGATCTCGGAGTGGTCCGTGCTGAAGGCCGGCAGGTTGATGCCGACGATCTCCGGATTGTGGTCCGACGCCGCGAACGGGTTCGTGGCGTCGAACAGCTGGGTGAGGTTGTAGTTGTAACGGCTGTACTGGTACGCGACCGACTCGGCCGCGTTGATATCCCAGATGTCAGCACCGGAGACCATCGCGATCGCCGCCGCGTTGCCGAGGACGTGATCCAGGGAGCCGGAGAGGCCGCCGAAGGAGTAGCTCTCCTCGTTCGCGGTGTCGGACTCGATCGCCTCGAACCCGGCGTCCTCGAGGACCTTGATCGGGTCCTCCTGCGAGTACGAGTTGAAGTCTCCGGTCAGGAACACGGCATCGATGCCGCGGGCCTGGGCGAAGTCGTCCGCGAACTGGGCCAGCCGGGTCGCCTGGCGGGTCCGGTCGCCGTTGAAGGCGCCGGTGTCCGGGCTGTTGGCGTTGTCGCCCGTCGCCGGCGTCGCACTGTCCCCCTTCGACTTGAAGTGGTTGACGATCACGCCGAACGCCTGCGAGTCGAGCGCACCGGCGGGCTTGAACTCCTGGGCCAACGGCTCGCGGGCGTTCGCGAACTCCGTCGTACCGAAGAGGATGTCGGAGACGCCGACGGGCTCGACCTTGGCCGGCTTGTAGATGAATGCGGGCCGGATCACGTCCTGCTCGCTGACCGCAGCCGCGTCGAGCGCCTCAGCGGGCGAGTGCACGAACTTCCAGGTGCCGGCGCCGGCATCGTCGTTCAGCGCGGCGACCAGGTAGGCGAGCGCGTCGTCGCGGTTGGTCTCGCCGACCAGCTTCATCGAGTTCTCGATCTCCTCGAGGCTGACGATGTCAGCGTCGAGGGTGTTGATCGCCGTGACGATCTTGTCGCGCTGGCGGTCCAGGCTGACCTGGGTCGCCGCACCTCGCGGACCGTTGCCCGCGTTGGTGCCGTTGGTGACGACACCACAGGTGTTGTTGCCGATCTTGTTGCCCTCACGGTCGGTGTAGTACGTGCACGCCGTGTTGACCGGCGGGCTCTGCGCCGCGCCGTTGGCGACGTACTGCTCACCTGTGGTGTTGAAGAAGTTGAGGACGTTGAACGTCGCGAGCTTCAGGTCCCCGCCGACCGGCTGCGGTGCGGCGTTGGGGGTCCGGGTGTCCTCGAACGTCGCCACGTCGGCGCCGTCGTCGGTCACCTGCGCGGTGGGCTGGAACTTCCAGGCGCTGTTGCGCCAGTCCAGGACGACCGGCTCGTGGATCGTCGCCCGGGCACCGACCCGGACTGCCTGGGTGGGCGTCAGCCACGGGAGCGGCTGGTTCTTGGCCGTGGCGTTGGTCAGGTAGTTCAGTGACGCCCCGTCGTCGAGCGCGACCGCACGCGCGGCGTTCTCGTCCTTGATGGCAGCGAGACCGGCGGTGTCGTCGTCGCGGACGAACTCGGTCGGCTGCTTCAGCGGCGTCGCGCCCGTGGCCAGGCCGATCTCGGCAAAGTTGTTCATGTTGAAGGTGTTGGTGACCGTGAACCGGTCGGTCGGAGCGATCAGCTCGCCCTCGCGGGCCTCACGTCCGGCCTCGGTCGTCGGGTACGGGATCTCCCGGGCGGCCACGGCGCCGAGCGAGGTCTCGAGCTCGGTCACGTCCGTGGCGGAGGCCGGGCTGATCTGGGTCGACCCGCTGAACTCCGAGACCGCGCCGGTCACCTGGACCGAGTCGCCGACAGCGACCGTGGCGGGGATGTTGGCGAAGGTGCTGCCGCCGTAGACGAACAGGCCGTCCGAGGAGCCGTCGGTGTCGGGACCCGGCGTCTGGATGAACATGCCGTTGAATCCGCCGGCCGGGTAGAGCGCCGTGACCACACCGCGCGTGGTCTGGGTGGTCCCGGCGTCCGGCGAGGCTGCGCCGTCGCCCTGGATCTCGGCGATCGTCTTCAGGGACGGCGCCGCGGTGACGGTGATCGTGAAGGAGACGTCGTCGGTCGCCGGGGTCGAGGCGGAGTCCGTCACGGTGGCGACGACGTTGTAGGTGTCGGCAGCCGTCGGGGTCCCCGAGACAGCGCCGTTCGCGGCGACCTCGACGCCGGAGGGCAGGCCGGTGGCCTCCCACGTGTACGGCGCGGTGCCGCCCTTCGCAGCGAGCGTGAAGCCGGCGATGGCCTGGCCGACGATGCCACTCTTGGCCCCGGGGCTCGTGGCCTCGAGGGCCGTCGACGTGGCGTTGCCCGAGGCGGTCGGCGACGGCGCGGCGACGGAGAGGTCCGCGGCGTTGCTGTCGGAGTCGGTGCCCGCTGCGACGCGGTTCGCCGAGGTCGTGCCGCCGAGGGCGGTGCCCTGCGGCGCACCCTCGAAGGTGTTGGCCGTGCCGTAGCCGACGGCGTCGACGACCCCGGTGGCGTTGGTGATGCTGCCGGTCGCCGGGGTGAGCGCGCCCTGCTGGTCACTGAGGATCACCAGGCCAGAGGCGCCCCCCAGCGAGAGCGAGCCAGTGACGTCGGGCGTGGGCAGCGCGGTGCCGTTGGCGGCGTTGCCGGCACCGGCGACGAGGTAGTGACCGTGCGCGGGGATGCTGCCGGTCAGGTTCGTCTTGTTCGAGATGTTGGCGCCCGAGTTCCGGGTCGCGCTGCCGTAGAAGACCGCCCAGCTGCTGAGGTCGACCGCCGAGTCCGTCGGGTTGTAGAGCTCGATGAAGTCGTTCGCGTACGACGACGCCGGGAGGTCACCGCTGGCGGCGAACCCACCCGCGCCGTACACCTCGCTGATGACCAAGCCGGTGCCTGCCGGGTTGGCGGAGGCGGGCGGCGGGCTGAGGACGAGACCACTGGCGGCCACGGCGAGCGCGACGGCTCCCGTGAGTCGCTTCCGAGAAGCAAGCATGAAGGACGGTTCTCCGGACGTAGGCGGAACAGGACGGGCGGCGCCATCGAGCCACAGACGTCGGAGACATCGCGAGCAGAACCGAGAAGGACAGCAAGAAACCCGAGATCTGCTCGGCGACGGCGGAAGCCCTCCGTTGCGGACCGAGATGTAGGGAACCTAACCCCGAAACGCCCGTCTCTCGCAAGGGCCTGGAGTGAACTCGTTGTTACAGCTTGGCACCGGGCAGGTGTCCGCCCGCCGGGGAGGTCACCTCCGGAGCGACGCGCGCTGCTTCCAGACGTCGCGGTAGAACTCCCAGCCCGACCAGAGCGTGAGGGCCACGGCGATCGCCAGGCACACCTGGGCCAGGTAGAAGATGACCTCGCCGGGGGTCTCGAGCCAGCCCGGGAGGTCGGCGTCGCGCAGCGGCAGGCACAGCGTCGCCAGCGCGATCGCCTGGAAGGTGGTCTTGATCTTGCCGAGGTCGGCGGCCGCGATGACGACCCGTTTGAGGATCGAGAGGCGGAGCAGCGTGACGCTCCACTCGCGGATCAGCACGAGGATCGTCACCGACCACCAGACGTCGCCGACGATCGAGAGCCCGATGAAGGCCATGCCGGTGACGGCCTTGTCGGCGATCGGGTCGGCGATCTTGCCGAAGTTGGTGACCAGGTTGTGCTTGCGGGCCAGGTCGCCGTCGATCTTGTCCGTGATCATCGCCAGCGTGAAGATCACGAACGACACGCAGCGCCAGGTGATCGACTCACCACCGTCGACGAGCAGGGCCCAGGCGAAGAACGGCACCGCCACGATCCGCGCCGTGGTCAGCACGTTGGGGACGTTCCAGTTGCTGGGCTGGGTCTGCGTCGCCTCGGCCATCACAGCACCTGAGCGTAGAGGTCGGCGCCCTCGGAATCGACGACGACCGCGCGGACCAGGTCTCCGACCTGGGCGGTGGAGTCGAGCAGGTACGTCGAGCCGTCGACCTCGGGGCCCTGGTGGGCCGACCGGCCCTCGACGCTGTCGTCGTCGACGCGCTCGACCAGGACCTCGACGACCTCGTCGATGCGGTCCGCCGCGCGCTGCGAGGTGAGCTCCTCGACCAGAGCACCGACGTGCTCGACGCGCGCGCGGACCTCGTCCTCGTCGAGCTTGCCGTCGTACGTCGCCGCCTCGGTGCCGTCCTCGTCGGAGTAGCCGAAGACGCCGGTGACGTCGAGGCGGGCGTCGACCAGGAAGTCGCAGAGGGTCTGCAGGTCCTCGTCGCTCTCGCCGGGGAACCCGACGATGACGTTGCTGCGGACGCCGGCCTCGGGCGCCAGGGTGCGGATCTGCTCCAGCAGCCCCAGGAAGCTCTCGGGGTCGCCGAAGCGGCGCATCCGGCGCAGGACGTCGGCGCTGGCGTGCTGGAAGGACAGGTCGAAGTACGGCGTGACGCCGGGCGTGCTCGCGATCGCCTGCACCAGGCCCGGACGGGTCTCGGCGGGCTGCAGGTAGGAGACCCGGACCCGCTCGACGCCGTCGACGGCGGCCAGCTCGGGCAGCAGCGTCTCGAGCAGCCGCAGGTCGCCGAGGTCCTTGCCGTACGACGTGGAGTTCTCGCTCACCAGGAAGAGCTCGCGCACCCCCTGCTCCCCCAGCCAGCGGGCCTCCTGCAGCACGTCGGAGGGGCGACGGCTCACGAACGAGCCGCGGAAGGACGGGATGGCGCAGAAGGAGCAGCGCCGGTCGCAGCCGCTCGCCAGCTTGAGCGACGCGGTCGGGCCGGCGTCGAGCCGGCGTCGCAGCGACGCGGGACCGGAGGCGTGCCCGGGCACGGCGGCGGTCGACAGCGCGCGCTCGACCGGGGTGATCGGCAGCAGCTTGCGGCGGTCCTGCGGCGTGTGGGCCTGGTGCGTCTCGCCGGCGACGATGGAGCGCAGCCGCGCGGCGATGTCGGGGTAGTCGTCGAAGCCGAGGACCGCGTCGGCCTCGGGCAGCGAGTCGGCGAGCTCCTTGCCGTACCGCTCGGCCATGCAGCCGACGGCGACGACCGCCTGGGTCTGGCCGGTCGTCTTGAGGTCGGCGGCGGCCAGCAGGGTGTCGACCGAGTCCTTCTTGGCCGACTCGACGAAGCCGCAGGTGTTGACCACGACGGTGTCGGCGTCGGCCGGATCCTCGACGAGGCGGAAGCCTCCGGCCTCGAGCCGTCCGGCGAGCTCCTCGGAGTCGACCTCGTTGCGGGCGCACCCGAGGGTCACCATGGCGACCGAGAGCAGGTCGGCGGTCGGGGCACTGATGTCAGTCGTCATGTCCCTCCGAGTATGGCAACCCAGGGGTGCCCGAGACGAACTCGCGGCCGATCAGGCGGGCTTGACCGCGAGCACCGGGCAGTGCGCGCCCAGCAGGATCCGCTGCGCCACGCTGCCCATGATGAGCTTGCCGACCGGCGTACGGCGGCGCAGGCCGAGCACGATCAGGTCCGCGCCGACCTCCTGCGCGACGGCCAGCACCTGGTCGCCCACGTCGGCGCCGACCGACTGCCGCACGTCGTACGGCAGGCCGGCCTCCTCGAGCCCGGTGCGTACGCCGTCCAGGTCGTCGTCGCTCGCGAACCGGTCGTCGACCAGGGCGTCGCCGCGGCTGGCGTTGACCACGACGACCCCGTGCCCGCGCATCCGGGCCTCGGCCACGGCGTGGGCGAGGGCGGCGCGCCCGAACTCGTCCGGCGACCATGCGACCACGATCTGGTTCATCGCTCGATCCTCTCCTCGTCCTGCTCGGCTCGTGCGTGGGCGACCTCGGCCGCCGGGCTGTCCAGGTCGGGGCGGACCCGCTTGACCACGATCGGCACGACGACGATCAGGGCGGTGAGCACGTAGACCACGACGGCGAGCGGCTCGCTCCACAGACCGGACAGGTCACCGTCGGAGATGGTGAGCGCCTCCCGCAGCTTGAGCTCCATGATCGGGCCCAGGATGACGCCGAGGATCAGCGGCAGCACCGGGAGGCCGAAGCGGCGCATCGCCAGGCCCAGCAGGCCGAAGGCCAGCAGCAGGAAGACGTCGAACGCGTCCTGGTTGGCCGCGAAGGCTCCGAGGCAGGCGAAGAAGAGGATGCCGGCGTAGAGCTGCGGGCGTGGGATCCGGAGGAGCTTGGCCCACAGCGGCGCCAGCGGCAGGTTGAGCACCAGCAGCAGCGTGTTGCCGATGAGCAGGCTGGCCAGCAGCGTCCACACCAGGTCGGACTGCTCGGTCATCAGCTGCGGCCCGGGCTGGATGCCGTAGCTGGTCAGCGCGGCCAGCATCACCGAGGCCGTGGCGGTCACCGGGATGCCCATGGCCAGCAGGGGCACGAACATGCCCGCCGCGGAGGCGTTGTTGGCCGCCTCGGGTCCGGCGACACCCTCGATGGCGCCCTTGCCGAACTCGTCCTGGTGGCGCGAGAGCCGGCGCTCGGTGATGTAGGACAGGAACGTCGGGATCTCCGCGCCACCGGCCGGGATCGCGCCGAACGGGAAGCCGAACGCGGTGCCCCGCAGCCACGGCTTCCAGGAGCGGCCCCAGTCCGCACGCCCCATCCACGGTCGACCGACCGGGATCACCTGCAGCGGCTTGCGCCGCAGGTGCGCCGCCACCCAGAAGGCCTCGCCGAGGGCGAAGATGCCGACGGCCACCGCCACGATCTCCAGCGGGTCGCGCAGCTGCGTCACTCCCAGGTCGAGCCGGGCCTGCCCGGTGTTGAGGTCGAGGCCGACGAGACCGATCGTCAGCCCGAGGAAGAGCGAGAGGAAGCCCCGCACCTTCGACGAGCCGAGCAGGGTCGTGGTCATGACCAGGGCGAAGAGCAGGATCGCGAAGTACGACGGGGAGCCGATCGTCACGGCGACCTCGGCCAGCGCCGGGGCGAAGAGGGCGACCAGCAGGGTGCCGATGGTGCCGGCGATGAAGGACCCGATGGCCGCGGTGGCGAGCGCCTGGGCCGCTCGCCCCGCCTTCGCCATCTTGTTGCCCTCGAGCGCGGTCATCACCGACGCCGACTCCCCCGGTGTGTTCAGCAGGATCGACGTGGTGGAGCCGCCGTACATGCCGCCGTAGTAGATCCCGGCGAACATGATGAACGCCGAGGTCGGCTCCAGGCTGTAGGTCACGGGCAGCAGCAGCGCCACCGCCATCGCCGGGCCGATGCCCGGCAGGACGCCGACGAAGGTGCCGAGCAGCACGCCGATCGCGGCGTACAGCAGGTTCTCGGGGGTGGCCGCGGACTGCAGGCCACCGAGCAGGAGGTCGAGGTTGCCCATCAGAGGATCCCGTCCAGGATGCCGGCGCTGAGCGGGATGCCGAGGCCGACGTAGAAGGCGTACCAGCTGCCGACAGACAGGACGCACCCGACGATGACGTCGCGGACCAGGGTCCGGCTGCCCAGCGCCCAGGTGGAGCCGGTGAAGAGGATCGCGCCGCTGATCGCCCAGCCGAGGAGGCCGACCGTCACGATCGTGATGCCGATGATGGCCACCAGCTTGCCCACCGTCGCCCAGTCGGCCCGGACGTCGAGGTCGACGTCCTCGCCGCCCTCGGCCTCGGGCACGTCCCCGCGCAGCGCGGCGAGCGCCAGCAGCGCGCTGGTGACCAGCAGGCCGGCGCCGATGACGTAGGGGAAGAGCCGGGGCCCGACCGGGTCCGCGAAGCCGACCTGGAGGGTGCTGGCGTCGTACATTGTGTAGGCGCCGACGACCGCGGTGACCGCGGCCAGACCGAGCTGGGCGAGGTCGCGGCGTGGCTGCTCGGCGGGCTCCGCGGGCGGCCGGCCGCCGGAGTGCGTGGTGGTGCTCATATGAGACCCAGCTCCTCGAGGGTCGACGAGACCCGGTCGTCCTGCTCCTGCAGGAAGGTGGCGAAGTCGTCGCCCGTGATGAACGCGTCGGTCCAGCCATACTTCTCGAGCGCCTGCTGCCACTCGGGGCTGTCGTGCATCTCCTGGAGGTAGGCGATGAGCTCGTCGCGGCGCTTGTCGGAGATCCCCGGCGGGGCCAGCACGCCGCGCCAGTTCGTGAAGACCAGGTCGATGTCCGACTCGGTCAGGGTCGGGATCTCGCTGAGCGTCTCGCGCTCGAGCCGCTCCTCCCCCGACACCGCGAGCGCCCGCAGCTCCCCCGACTCGAGCTGACCCTCGAACTCGCCGAGGCCGGAGAAGCCCACCTTGATCTTCTTGCCGACCAGGGCGCTGGTCAGCGGGCCGCCACCGTCGTACGGCACGTAGAGGACGTCCTTGGGATCGATCCCCACGGTCTCGGCCAGCTGCATCGGGAAGAGGTGGTCCGGGCCGCCGGGCGAGGAGCCGCCGCCGACCGCGATCGAGCGCGGGTCCTTCTTCCAGGCGGCCACGAAGTCGTCGATGGTCTGGTACGGCGAGTCGGCCGGCACCAGCACGCCCTCCTGGTCCTCGATCAGCTGGGCCAGCGGCGTGGCGTCGTGGACCCGGTCCTCGAGACCGAAGGAGTAGAGGGAGCCGACGACGCCGAGGCCGACGGTCATCATGGTGTGCTCGTCGCCCTGGGCGCCCATCAGCCGGGTCATCGCCACCGACCCGCCGGCGCCGAGGATGTTGGTCACCTCGAAGTTGCCGCCCGTGACGTCGTCCTGCTCCATCACCGCGACCGCGGCCCGGCCGGTCTGGTCGTAGCCGCCGCCGGCGCTGTTGGGGATCCACATCGCGATGTCCTTGTTGTCGTCACCGCGGGTCACGCCGCACGAGGAGGTCGCCGCGATCACGACGAGGGCGGTCAGGACAGCGCGGGCGCGACGACCGGGTCTGCGTCGCATGCGTGGTCGGGCGGCCATGGCAGGCTCCTCTCGGTGGATCTGGCGTCTCCCAGGCTGTACCCGGCCTGTGGCGGCCGTCACCCTTGGGGAAGCAAAGGAGGTTGCGGAACTTGTGGTCACTCGCGCGGGCACCGCGGCCACGGACGCTGGCCGGGCAGTTCCTCGCGCTCCAGGTGGTGCTGCTCCTGCTGGTGGTGGCGGTCACCAGCGTGGTGTCCTTCCGGCAGAGCGACGCCGACTTCCGTGACGCCCGCGGCGCCCGGCTCCGGGCGAGCGCCGAAAACCTCGCCAGCACCGCTGCCGTGCAGGTCGGCATGGACCAGCCGAGCCAGCGGCTGGCGCTGGCGTCGTACGCCCAGCAGCGCCAGGACGACAGCGGCGCCTCGGCGGTCTACCTGACCGACCCCACCGGGCGGGTGCTGGTGTCGACCGACCCCACCCGGGTCGGGGACCGGATCGACCTCGGGCCGGGTGTCAGCCGCCGGCGCGCGTGGAACGGCGACCTCGACGACCGCGGGGAGCAGGCGATCGCGGCGCAGGTGCCGGTCATCGGCATCCAGGAGGACGTCGACGCCGGCGAGCTGGTCGGGGTGGCGGTGGTCACCGAGCGCTACCCGTCCCTCGCGGAGCGGCTGCGCCAGACGCTGCCGGACCTGCTGTCCTTCTTGCTCGTCGGCCTGGCGCTCGGCCTGGCCGGTGCCTGGCTGCTGGCCCGCCTGATCAAGCGACGCACCCGCGGCCTGGAGCCCGCCGAGATCGCGGACCTGGCCGACCAGCGCGAAGCCCTGCTCACCTCGCTGCGCGAAGGCGTCATCGCCGTCAACGAGGCCGGGACGGTCACGGTGCTGAGCGAGAGCGCCCGGGGCCTGCTCGACCTGCCGCCCGACAGCCAGGGCCGGCTGCTGGTCGACCTCGACCTCCCCTTGCGGGTGCTCGAGCTCCTGCTCGGCAGCGACGACGTGCACGACGCCGTCGCCGTGGTGGCCGGGCGGGTGCTGGTGCTCAACAGCAACCACGTCGTCCAGGACGGTCGCCCGGCCGGCACCGTCACGACGCTGCGCGACCGCACCGAGCTGCTGGCGATGCAGAGCCAGCTCAGCGCGCGGGAGAGCGTCACCGAGACGCTGCGCGCCCAGACCCACGAGTTCGCCAACCAGCTGCACACGATCTCGGGCCTGCTCGAGCTCGAGGAGTACGACGAGGCGGGCCGGCTGATCGGCACCCTGACGCGCCGGCGCGCGGAGATCAGCGACTTCGTGCTCCAGCGCGTCGAGGACCCCGCGGTCGCGGCGCTCCTGGTGGCCAAGACGAGCCTCGCCGCGGAGCGGCGCGTGGAGCTCGCGCTCAGCGACGACAGCCGACTGCCCCGGCTCGACCCGGACCTGTCGGCCGACCTCGGCACGGTGCTCGGCAACCTGGTCGACAATGCCGTCGACGCTGCCGTCGACGCCGCTGCCGACGCCGACGCCGCGCGCGTCGACGTACGACTGACCTCCGACGGTGCCACCGCCGTCGTCCAGGTCGCCGACAGCGGACCGGGCATCCCTGCGGAGCGGGTCGGCGAGATCTTCGACCGTGGCTTCAGCACCAAGCCCAGCGACGCCAGCGGCCGGGGGGTCGGCCTCGCGCTCGTGCAGGTCGTCTGCGAGCGACGGGGCGGCTCGGTGTCGGTGCACAATGACCGCGGCGCGGTCTTCACCGCGCGGCTGCCCGTGACGACCGAGGATCCCGATGCCCGACCACCCCAGTGAGCTCACGGTCCTGGTGGTCGACGACGACTTCATGGTGGCGTCGATCCACACCCGCTTCGTGGAGCGCGCGCCGGGCTACCGCGTCGTCGGCACGGCCGCGACGGGCACCACGGCGCTGGCCGAGATCGACCGGCTGGCGCCGGACCTGGTGCTCCTCGACGTCCACCTCCCCGACATCAGCGGGATCGAGGTGCTGCGTCGGCTGCGGGGCGCCGGCAACGACGTCGGGGTGCTGGTGGTGACCGCGGCCCGCGAGGCCGACACGGTGCGCGCCGCTGCCGCCGCAGGTGCCGCGCACTACCTCGTGAAGCCGTTCGAGTACGACGACCTCGCGACCCGCCTCGACGCGTTCCGGCGGACCCACCTGGCGCTCACCGGGGTCGACCGCGCGGGCCAGGACGACATCGACGCCTTCTTCGCGCCGCTGGGCCGCGGGCGGGAGGTGCTGCCCAAGGGGCTCAGCGCCGAGACCGCGCAGGCCGTCCTGGCGACGCTCGCCGGCGGCCGCGAGATCTCGGCGACCGAGTGCGCCGAGGAGGTCGGGGTGTCCCGCGTCAGCGCCCGGCGCTACCTGGAGCACTTCGTCGCCCGCGACCAGGCCACGGTGCGCCTGCAGTACGGCGGCACCGGCCGTCCCGAGCGCCGCTACCGGCTCCGGGACGGCTGAGCGCGCCTACTTCGACGCGGCGAACGTGTTCTGCGCCGGCTGGCCCTCGGCCCCCAGGGGGCCACGCTTCTTGCCGTCGACGCTGACCTGCAGGGCGCCGTCGGACGACTGGATCCGCACGGGCGGCGAGGCCTTGACGGTCCGCTTCTCCCCGAAGGCGAGGTCTCCGTTGAAGACGGTCTCCCCGGCGCCGTCGCGCACGACGACGTGGGTGCCGCCGGCCGCCGCGTTGAGCAGGACCGGTACGGCGGGGCCGAGCTTGGCCTGCGAGGACGGCGAGCCGTTGAGCACCGGCTGGTTGGTGAGCTCGACCGGGCTGTCCATGATCAGCCGGGCGATCGACCACACCAGGACCAGCGCCATGACGGCGGCGATCAGCACCGACCAGTTCGGTCCGCCGCGCATGCTGCGGATCGGCCCCTCGGCCCCGGTCGCGAGCTCGGCCTCGAAGACGCGTCGCGCGTCGATCGGGGCGTCGGCGTAGCGGTCGTCGTACGACGCCAGCAGCGGCGTCGCGTCGACGCCGAGCACCCGCGCCAGCGTGCGCAGGTGGCCGCGGGCGTAGAAGTCGCCGCCGCACGGCACGAAGTCGTCGACCTCGATCGACTCGATGACGTGCGGGCGGATCCGGGTCCGGTCGGCGAGCTGGTCGACCGTGAGCCCCAGGCGCGTCCGGGCGGCCGCGAGCTCCGGGCCGATGACGGGGTCGGCGGCCGGCTCGACCGGGAGGTCGTCGATGACCAGCGGCTCGACCGCCTGGCCGGGACGCGAGATCGGGTGGACCCCGGGCGCCCAGACGACGGTCTCGTCGAAGTCGGCACCGCGTCGCAGCTCGCCGAGCTCGGGCAGGCCCGAGGTCGCCGTGTCGTCGACGTCGGCGGTGTCCAGCTTGAGCGCCGCGGCGCCCTCGAAGCGCGCCTCGACGCGCGCGCCGCTCACGGGGTCGCGCAGGGGCAGCGGCGTCGCGCTGGCGACCATCGGGAGGGCGACGGTGTGCTCGGGAGCCTCGGCCGCCACCTCGTGATCGGCCTCGGCGCCGGTCGCGGTCCCGACGTCGGCGGGACGACGCAGCCGCAGCCGGTCGGCCAGGTAGTCCAGGCCACGGGCCACGGTCAGCCGCGGGTCGGGCAGCACCGGGTGGGCGTCGTCCTCCCACGCGGCCTCGGGCGCGTCCTCGGTCCACTCGTCCTCGTCGACACCCGCGTCGTCACCCTCGTCGTCACCTACGTCGTCACCTACGTCGTCACCTACGTCGTCGACCAGGGTGTCGCCGAGCTCGACGATGCGCTCCGGGTCACCGGAGAGCTGCTCGAGGGCGATGGTCAGGTCGTCGTGGGCACCGGAGACCCAGGTGGACAGCGACAGCGGGACCGACATCTCGGCCTCGGCGTCGTGGGCGAGGACCGACAGCCGGCCGTCGCGCAGCCCGCGTCGTGGCAGGTGGGCCACCTCGTCGACGGCCGCCCAGAGGAAGCCGTGCCAGCGGCGACCCTTGCGGATCCGGATGCCCTGGTCGTCGGCGACCAGGAGCGGCGTACGCGCGTCGGCGAAGGCGGAGAGGTACGTCGCGGCGACGCCTCCCATCACCAGGGCGAGCAGCCAGTCGAACCAGGAGCCGCCCCCGATCGCGCGGGACAGGTAGGCGAGGGCGACGACGGCCGCGACCGCCCCGATGCCGCCCGAGAGCGCGCCGTTGCGGCGCACCTCGATCGGCTCGGGGGAGCGGGCGGTCTCGTCGGCGCCGTCGTCGGCGTGCTCGAGCTCGGGTGCGCTGAGGTTGCTCACATCTCCCCCTGGAGGGTCATGATCACGGCGTCGATCTCATCGGGCTTGACCAGGACGTCGCGGGCCTTCGAGCCCTCGCTCGGCCCGACCACTCCCCGGCTCTCCATGATGTCCATCAGCCGGCCCGCCTTCGCGAAGCCGACGCGCAGCTTGCGCTGCAGCATCGACGTGGAGCCGAACTGGGTCGACACGACGAGCTCGATGGCCTGGATGACCAGGTCCATGTCGTCGCCGATGTCGTCGTCGATCTCGCGCTTGCTCGCCGCCGGCGCCGTGACGTCGTCGCGGTACGTCGGCTCGAGCTGGCTCTTGCAGTGCTTGACCACCTGGGCGATCTCGGCCTCGGTGACCCAGGAGCCCTGCACGCGCACGGCCTTGGACGAGCCCATCGGCAGGAAGAGCCCGTCGCCCTGGCCGACCAGCTTCTCCGCGCCCGGCTGGTCGAGGATGACCCGGCTGTCGGTGACCGAGGAGGTGGCGAACGCCAGGCGCGAGGGCACGTTGGCCTTGATCAGCCCGGTGACGACGTCGACCGAGGGGCGCTGGGTCGCCAGCACCAGGTGGATGCCGGCGGCCCGGGCCAGCTGGGTGATCCGGACGATCGCGTCCTCGACGTCGCGCGGGGCGACCATCATCAGGTCGGCGAGCTCGTCGACGATCACCAGCAGGTAGGGGTACGGCGTGAGCACCCGCTCGCTCCCGGGCGGCACCTGCACCTTGCCCGCACGGACGGCCTTGTTGAAGTCGTCGATGTGCCGGAAGCCGAAGTTGGCGAGGTCGTCGTACCGCATGTCCATCTCGCGGACGACCCACGCCAGCGCCTCGGCGGCCTTCTTGGGGTTGGTGATGATCGGGGTGATCAGGTGCGGGACGCCCTCGTAGGCGTTCAGCTCGACCCGCTTGGGGTCGACCATGATCATCCGGATCTCGTCGGGCGTGGCCCGCATCAGGATCGAGGTGATCATCGAGTTGATGAAGCTTGACTTGCCGGAGCCGGTGGCGCCGGCGACGAGCAGGTGCGGCATCTTGGCCAGGTTGGCCACCACGAAGCCGCCCTCGACGTCCTTGCCGAGCCCGACCACCATCGGGTGGTGGTCGGTGCGCGCCGTGTTGGAGCGCAGGACGTCGCCGAGGGAGACGACCTCCTTGTCGGTGTTGGGGATCTCGATGCCGATCGCGGACTTGCCGGGGATCGGGCTGAGGATGCGGACGTCGGCCGATGCGACGGCGTACGCGATGTTCTTGGACAGCGCGGTGACCTTCTCGACCTTGACCGCGGGGCCGACCTCGACCTCGTAGCGGGTGACGGTGGGGCCGCGGGTGTAGCCCGTGACCTGGGCGTCGATCGCGAACTCCTCGAGCACCTGCGTGAGCCGGTCGACCACGGCGTCGCTCGCCTGCGAGCGGGCCTTGTGGACCGAGCCCGGCTTGAGGACCTCGTTGGCCGGCAGGGAGTAGACGATGTCGCCGGACAGCGCGAGCTGCTCGACGCGCGGGGGCAGCGGCGTGTGCGGCGGCGGCTGCAGGTCGGCCTTCGGCTCCTCGACCTCGACCTCGGGCACCACGGCCGGGGCCGGGCCGATCAGGTCGGGCGCGAAGATGTCGAGACCGTCGTCGGTGGTCTCCAGGCGCTTCTTGCGCTTGCGCAGCTCGCGATCGGCGAGGACCGGGCTGTCGTACGCCGGGTCGCCCATGTCGGGGTCGACCTCGGCGTCGTCGGTGCCCTTCTTGCGCCGGCTGCGGGTGGCCGGGATCGCCTGGGTGGCGTCCGGGTCCTCCTCGGCGTACGCCTCGTGACCCAGCAGCCGGTCGCGGGCCTCGGCGAGCCGCGCCGGGACCTGGTAGAGCGGGGTCGAGGTGATGATCAGGACGCCGAAGAAGGCGAGCAGCGCGAGCAGGGGCACGACGACGTACGCCGAGCGCAGCAGGTCGAGCAGCAGGCTGGCGACGACGTAGCCGATGGCGCCGCCGGCGCCCTGCAGGTCGCTGGTGTCGCCGAGGTCGGGCTGTGGGTTGCCCTCCGCGATCTGGACGATGCCCAGGACGCCGAAGGCCAACGAGGTCCAGCCGACGACCTGACGACCGGCGGGGCCGGCGTCCTCGGGGTCGCGCATGGTGCGCCACCCGACGTAGAGGAGCGCGAGCGGGACCAGGAAGCCGACCTTGCCGACGGAGCCCTGGACGATGGTGCGCGCGAGGTCCATGACGGAGCCCGGGAGCTGCCACCACACCGAGGCGGCGACCACGACGGCGGCGCCGAAGAGGAAGAGGCCGAGACCGTCGCGGCGGTGCTCGGGCTCGAGGTCGCGGGCGGTGTGCCCGACGCCGCGCGCGACGGCGCCGAGGCCGTGGGCGACGGCGAGCCAGACCGCGGCGACGCCGCGGAAGACCAGGGCGAAGAAGCGGGCGATCGGCCCGGGCCCGTTGCGTACGGCGCGCGGGGCGGGCCGCTTGGCGGCCGGCCGCTTGGGCGCCGGACGGCGGGAGGCGGGCTGGCGCTTGCTCACCGCCTTCTTCGGGGCAGGCTTGCGCTGGGGGCTGGTACTCCGGGATCGGGCGCTCGAGGTCGTCTTGCCCGGACTACGGGTGGTGCTCGCAGCTCGGGCGGTGGACGTGCTCTTGCTCCGCGACCCCGGCGGGGAAGACGTACGGGTCGCCATAGTCCCCACCCTACGCAGGGGTCACTCCAGTCACAGGGACCACAGGAGTGCGTGTCTTGGGGCGGTGCTGGTGGTCGATGGGGGTCGGGCGCGCCCGCCGGCGGGTGGGTCGTCCCCCGTCGGTCGCACCAGCCCCGGGAATCACCGGTGAACCGGGGATCGCCGCACTTCTCGGGCGTTGCAACGCCCGAGAAGTGCAGGAAGAGCCTGGGAAGTGCCGGGCGCGGCTGCGTGCCGACGGTCCCCCGCCCGTGCGCCCGGGCGTCTCCGCTCAGGCCTCGATCACGACCGGGATGATCATCGGGCGGCGGCGGTGGGTGTTGCTCACCCAGCGGCCGATGACGCGCCGTACGGTCTGCTGGAGCTGGTGGGCGTCGGTGTTGCCCTCCGCGATCGCGCGGTCCAGGGCCTCGATGATCGGCTGCTTGATCTCGTCGAAGGACGCCCCGTCGAGCGCGTTGCCGCGGGCGTGGATCTCCGGGCCGGCGGCCACCTTGCCGCTGACCGAGTCGATCACCACGATCACGGAGATGAACCCCTCCTCGCCGAGGATCCGGCGGTCCTTGAGGTCGGACTCGGTCACGTCGCCGACCGAGGAGCCGTCGACGAAGACGTAGCCGCACTCGACCTTGCCGGCGACCGTGGCGACGCCCTTGATCAGGTCGACGACGACGCCGTCCTCGGCGATCACGACGTGCTCCACCCCGGTGGCGCGGGCGAGCTCGGCGTTGGCGAGCAGGTGCCGGATCTCGCCGTGCACGGGCATCACGTTGCGCGGCTTGACGATGTTGTAGCAGTAGAGGAGCTCACCGGCGCTGGCGTGGCCTGAGACGTGGACGTGGGCGTTGCCCTTGTGCACGACGTTGGCGCCCCAGCGGGCCAGGCCGTTGATGACCCGGTAGACGGCGTTCTCGTTGCCCGGGATCAGGCTGGAGGCGAGCAGGACGGTGTCGCCCTCCTCGATGTGCACGAAGCTGTGGTTGCGCTGGGCGATCCGGCTCAGGGCGCTCATCGGCTCGCCCTGCGAGCCGGTCGAGATCAGCACCTGGCGCTCGGGGGCGAGGTCGGCGAGCTCTTTGGCGTCGACGAGCACGCCTGGAGGGACGGTCAGGTAGCCCAGGTCGCGCGCGATCGCCATGTTGCGCACCATCGAGCGGCCGACATAGGCGACCTTCCGCTTGTTGGCGACCGCGGCGTCGAGCACCTGCTGGACCCGGTGCACGTGCGAGGCGAAGCACGCGACGATGATCCGCTGCTCGGAGTCGCGGAAGACCTGGTCGATCACCGGGGTGATCGACTTCTCCGAGGGCGTGAACCCGGGCGTCTCGGCGTTGGTCGAGTCGGTGAGGAAGAGGTCGACGCCCTCCTCCCCCAGCCGGCCGAAGGCCCGCAGGTCGGTGATCCGGCCGTCGAGGGGCAGCTGGTCCATCTTGAAGTCGCCGGTGTGCAGGACCATGCCGGCGCCGGTGCGGATCGCGACCGCGAGCGCGTCCGGGATGGAGTGGTTGACCGCGACGAACTCGAGCTCGAAGGGGCCGAACGTGAGCCGGTCCCCCTCCTTGACGATGTGGTGCACGGTCTCGCGGAGCCGGTGCTCGCGCAGCTTGCTGTCCAGCAGCGCCAGCGTGAGCTGGGAGCCGACGAGCGGGATGTCGCGGCGCTCGCGGAGCAGGTACGGCGTCGCGCCGATGTGGTCCTCGTGACCGTGGGTCAGCACCAGCGCCTCGATGTCCTCGAGGCGGTCGCGGATCGAGGACCAGTCCGGGAGGATCAGGTCGATGCCGGGCTGGTGGTCCTCCGGGAAGAGCACGCCGCAGTCGACGATCAGCAGGCGGCCGTCGTACTCGAAGGCGGTCATGTTGCGGCCCACCTCGCCGAGGCCGCCGAACGCGGTGACCCGGAGGCCACCCTTCGCCAGCTTGCGCGGTGTGGACAGCTCGGGGTGGGAGTGGCTCAAGTCGGGTCCGTTCTAGAGGAGACCGGAGGCGACGAGGCCGGCGCGCAGCGCGGTCACCTCGTCGTCGGTCAGCGGCACCAGGGGTGCGCGGACGTTCCGGTTGTCGAGGACGCCGAGCAGCTGGAGCGCTGCCTTGGCGGTGGTGGCTCCGTAGTTGGCGACGCCCATGACGGCGTCGATCGCGGGGAGCAGCCGCGTGAAGATCGTGAGGGCCTCGGCGTGGTCGCCGGCCCAGAAGGCCTCCGCCATCGCCTTGGTCTGCGGGCCGGCCGCGTGGCCGACCACCGAGACGACGCCGACCGCGCCGTGGGCGAGCCAGCCGAGGTTGCTGATGTCGTCGCCGGAGTAGACGGCGTACCCGAGCCGGGTCAGCTGCACCCCGCGGGCGAAGTCACCGACGGCGTCCTTGACCGCGACGACGGTGTCGAGCTGCTTGGCGGCCTCGAAGGTCTCGAGCGAGATCTGGGTGCCGGTGCGCCCGGGGACGTCGTAGAGCATCACCGGCACATCGGAGGCCCGGCAGACCTCGGTGAAGTGGTGCAGGACGCCGGCCTGGCCGGGCTTGTTGTAGTACGGCGTCACGAGCAGCAGGCCGTCGGCGCCGATCTTGGCCGCCTGCTCGGCGAGCTCGACCGAGTGGGCCGTGGAGTTGGTGCCGACGCCGGCGATCACCGTCGCCCGGTCGCCCACCGCGTCCTTGACGGCGGCGAGGATCGCGCCGTCCTCGGCCGTGGAGGTGGTCGGCGACTCCCCCGTCGTGCCGGAGACCACGACGCCGTCGTGCCCGTTGTCGACGAGATGGACGGCGATCCGCGCGGTGCCGTCGAGGTCGACCGAGCCGTCGGCGTGGAAGGCGGTGGCCATCGCCGTGAGGACGTGGCCGAACGGAGCGGCGGGCACGGACGTCATGCCCTACAGGCTATCGGCTCCCGACCCGACTCAGACGTGCGGCATCACGTCGCGAGCCACCAGGCGCAGGTGGTCGAGGTCGGCGAGGTCCAGGACCTGGAGGTAGAGCCGCTCGGCACCGAGGGCGGCGTACCGCCCGATCTTGTCGACCACCTCCTGCGGCGTGCCGGCCAGGCCGTTCTCGCGCAGCTCGTCCTTGTCGCGGCCGATCGCTCCCGCGCGGCGCTCGACCTCGGCCTCGTCGGCGCCCACGCAGAGCACCAGCGCGTTGGACCAGCGCATGGTGGCGGGGTCGCGGTCCCGGGCCTCGCACGCCTCGCGCACCCGCCGGAACTGGCTCTCCGTGGTGGCCTCGTCGACGAACGGCAGGTTGAACTCGTCGGCGTAGCGGGCTGCCAGCTCGGGCGTCCGCTTCTTGCCCACGCCACCGATCAGCACCGGCGGCTTCGGCTGCGTCGGCTTGGGCAGCCCCGGCGAGTCGGTCATCTGGTAGTGCTCGCCGTCGTGGGTGAAGCCGCCCTCGGTCGCCCAGAGCCCGGTGATGATGGCCAGCTGCTCCTCGAAGCGGTCGAAGCGCTCCTTGGTGCCCGGGAAGGGGATGCCGTACTTCGTGTGCTCCTGCTCGAACCAGCCGGCCCCGATGCCGAGCTCGACCCGGCCACCGCTCATCTGGTCGACGTTCGCGACGCTGATCGCGAGCGGGCCCGGGAGCCGGAAGGTCGCGCTGGTCATCATCGTGCCGAGCCGGATCGTGCTGGTCTCCCGCGCGATCCCGGCCAGCGTGATCCACGCGTCGCTGGGCCCGGGCAGGCCGTCGGTGCCCATCCCGAGGTAGTGGTCGGAGCGGAAGAACGCCCCGAAGCCGAGTCGCTCGGCCTCCTGGGCGACCGCGACCAGGTCGTCGTACGTCGCGCCCTGCTGGGGTTCGGTGAAGATGCGCAGCTCCATGCGGACCACCCTGTCAGGCGGCCCCAACCGGCGCTACAGCCGGTCGGCCGCGCGCACGAGCCGCACCCGCTCGTACCCCTCGAACACCTCACGGGAGGCCTCGAGCCAGTCCGAGGCGTCGTACGCCGGGTAGTGCACGTCGCCCTCGGGCGAGAGCGGCACCTCGCTGATGACCTGCTCGGTGGCCACCGGCAGCGCGGCGGCGTAGACCTGCGCTCCCCCGACCACCATCACGTCACCCGGCAGCGTCGCTGCCAGCGCGAGGGCGTCGTCGAGCGAGCCGGCGACCAGCACCCCCTCGGCGGACCAGCCCGGGTCGCGCGTCAGGACGATGGTGGTGCGACCGGGCAGCGGGCGGCCGATCGACTCGTACGTCGTGCGGCCCATCAGCAGCACGTGGCCCATGGTCAGCCGCTTGAACTCGGCCTGCTCGCCGGGGATCCGCCACGGGATGTCGGGACCGTTGCCGATCACGCCGTTGCGGGCGACGGCGGCCACCAGCGCGATCCTCATACGGCGATGGGCGCCTTGATCGCCGGGTGCGGGTCGTAGCCCTCGACGCTGATGTGCTCGAGGTCGAAGGCGTCGAGCGAGGTGACCGAGGGGTCGAGGACCAGTCGCGGCAGCGCCCGGGGCTCGCGGGTCAGCTGCAGCCGCGCCTGCTCGAGGTGGTTGGAGTAGAGGTGCGCGTCGCCCAGCGTGTGCACGAAGTCGCCGACCTCCAGGCCCGCCACCTGCGCGACCATGTGGGTCAGCAGCGCGTACGACGCGATGTTGAAGGGCACGCCGAGGAAGACGTCGGCCGAGCGCTGGTAGAGCTGGCAGGACAGCCGGCCCTCGGCCACGTAGAACTGGAACATCGTGTGGCACGGCGCCAGCGCCATGTCGGGGATGTCGGCGACGTTCCACGCCGAGACGATGTGGCGGCGCGAGTCGGGGTTGGCGCGGATCTGCTCCACGACCTGGGCGATCTGGTCGACGTGGCGACCATCGGGCGTCGGCCACGAGCGCCACTGGTAGCCGTAGATCGGGCCGAGGTCGCCGTGGTCGTCGGCCCACTCGTCCCAGATCGAGATGCCGCGGTCCTGGAGCCACTTCACGTTGGTGTCGCCGCGCAGGAACCACAGCAGCTCACCGAAGACCGAGCGGGTGTGCACCTTCTTCGTGGTGACCAGCGGGAAGCCCGCCGTCAGGTCGAAGCGCATCTGGTGCCCGAAGACCGAGCGGGTGCCGGTGCCGGTGCGGTCGCTCTTCTCCGCGCCCTCGTCGAGGATCCGCTGGAGGAGGTCGAGGTAGGTCTGCACGGGGGCGAGCCTAGTCGAGCGCGACGCTGCCGGTGATGGTCGTCGTCGTGTCGCCGCCGACCCACACGACGCCGTCGACGAGGTCCACCTGCACCCGGCCGGCGCGCTGCAGGACGGTCCCCTGGGAGGCGACGTACGACGTGGGCAGCACGCCTCCCGCGAGCCACTGGCCGATCCCGGCGTTGAGCGAGCCGGTCACCGGGTCCTCCGGCATCCCGTAGCCGGGGCAGAAGGCGCGCACCTCGACGGCCAGCGGGCCCTCGTCGTACGGCCCGACGACGCCGATCTTGAGGTCGCCGAAGGCGGCCCAGTCCGGGTCGAGCGCGAGCACCGCCGACGCGTCGCGCAGCCGCACGCCCACCCAGCCCGGGCCGTTGTCGATCCAGGTCGTCTCCACGATGTCGGTCGCCGGGACCCGCAGGGCCCGGCAGATGCCCTCGACGTCCGCACTGTCGACCGGCCCCGAGCGCGTCAGCGGCGGGGCGGCGAAGGCGAGGGTCGCGCCACGGCGGATCGTGACCAGCCCGGCCCCGCACTCCTGCACGACGTCGCCGCCGACCGGCATGCCGCCGGCCTCGAGCCAGGCGTGCGCGCTGCCCAGGGTGGGGTGGCCGGCGAACGGCAGCTCGCCGCCCGGCGTCCAGATCCGCAGCCGGTAGTCGGCACCAGGGTCGGTCGGGGCGAGCAGGAAGGTCGTCTCGGACAGGTTGGTCCAGCGGGCGAACGCCGCCATCTGCTCGTCGGTGAGGTCGTCGGCGGCGTGCACGACGGCGACCGGGTTGCCGCGCAGCGGCTCGGTGGAGAAGACGTCGACCTGGCTGAAGCGCATGGACCGGACGCTACTGCGACCGGCTACTGGGCCAGCACGGGCGGGTCGGTGCCCGCCTCGACCGGCGCGACGTCGGTGCATCGCCCGTCGGTCAGGTCGCAGCTGCGCAGCGCCAGCAGGTGGTCGCCGCCGCTGTCGAGGTCGGCGACCTGGGCGACGAGGTAGACCGCCGTGTTGTTGGAGCCGAAGGCCGCGGCGACGGCGCGCTCGTCGGCGCGCACGCCGGTCGGCTTCCGCGAGCCCGAGCGGGCGTCGTACAGCAGCGGCCGGAAGGGCGCACCCGTCGCGACCCCCGGCCCCGGCACCCTGCTGAGCACCAGGACGCCGCCCGGGGAGATCAGCGCATCGGTGCCGGGCCGGACGAAGGAGACGTTGAAGAAGCCCTGCTCCATCTCGATCGAGCCGTCGAGCTGGTAGACGAGGTTCGCCGACTCGACGTCGACCAGGCCGTCGCGATCCATGCGCCGCGGCGACCCGCGCGCGGGCTCCCAGGAGTACGTGCCGTCCGGGGCCGCGAAGTACAGGTGCCCCTGGTCGATGGCGATGGGGCGTACGTCGCCCGTCCGCAGGTCCTGCGTCGCGACGTTGGCCCCTGTGGCCACGTCGTACACCTCGAGCGTCGCGTCGCTGCCGCCGTCTCCGGGGTCGACCCAGGCCACCCAGCCCTCGCCGGTCGAGGCCACCAGCCGTCCGTCCGGGTCCTGGTGCCCGATCCGGCGGCGCTGGCCGTCGGCGGCCACGAACGCGATCGTGCCCTTGCGGTCGCCGTACACCGCTCCCCCGTCGAGCTCGACCAGGGCGGTGATCGCCGGCACCTTCACCGACACCTTGTCCAGGTGGAGCCGGCCGTCGGCGTACCACGCCACCGTGACGGGGTTGCGCTCCAGCCGGACCGCCACCGGCGCCAGGTCGCGCTCGCCTGGGTCGTCGGGCCCGCGGTCGGCGGCCCAGGCCAGCCCGCCCACCACCACCGCGGCCGCCGCCACCCCGGCGACCCCGAGGCGCAGCCGCCGGCGACGGCGCGCGCGGGCCTCGGCGACCACGTCGTCGACCGGCACCGCCGGCACCTCGACCGCCTCGCTCGCCCGCCGGAACGCCTCGCGCGGACTGAGGACGTCGAGCCGGCCGAGCCCGTGGGTGATCCTGGCCTGCGCGGACTCCAGCGGGACGTCGAGGACGTCCGCGACCTGCGACTCGGAGAGCTCCGCGACCAGGTGCAGCACCACCGCCTCCCGCTCGTCGGTGTCCAGGCGCTCGAGCTGGAGCATGAGCGCGTGCAGCAGGAGCTCGTCGGCGGTCGGCTCCTCGCCCGACGACCCCGACGACCCCGACCACGCCGGGGCCACCGCGGGCACCGCGGGCGCAGGGACCTGGCGGCGGTGCTGGTGCAGGCAGCCGAGCACGGTCGCGTAGGTGTACACGTCCACGTCGTCGGCGCGGCGGACCCGGTCCCAGCCCTGGTCGCACCGCGCCAGCCCGGTCCGCGCGAGCGTCACCGCCTCCGGGCGACCACAGCCGAGCAGCACCAGGGTGCGCACCAGCGACGGCCAGCGCGCCGTCAGGTAGGCCGCGAAGTCGGCGTGGTCACCGGGCACGGCTGCATCCCGGCTAGGCGTGCAGGGACATCGGCCCGTAGACCTGCCGGTCGTGCTCGAAGAGCACGACGGCGTCCACGCCCTCGGCGGCCAGGTCCGACCAGATCTCACCGACCCACGACTCGGCGTCGGCCTGGCTCGCGAAGCGCTGGTCGGCGAGGTCACCGGCGACGGTGACCTCGACGCCGGCGCTGTTCTCGAGGCGCCACCACCACGGGCGCTCGGCGGGCGACGGCGGACGGAAGGTCGGTGGCTGCTCGGGCAGGTTCACGCTCAGGACTCTCGCACGGACGGGTCGAGGAAGGGCGGCTTCACGATCTGGAAGATCTCGCGTCGCCCACGGATGTCGACGCCGACCTCGGCGTCCGGGTCGACGAAGGCCGGCAGCAGCGCCAGCCCTACCCCCTTGCGCAGGGTCGGCGAGAACGTGCCGGAGGTGACCTCGCCGAGGGGGACGTCGGCGGTCAGGCTGACGGTCATGTGCGGGCGCGGGATGCCGCGCCCGGTGGCCACCAGGCCGCGCAGGATCCGGGCGGGGCCGGCCGCGCGCTCGGCGCTCAGCACCTCGCGACCCCAGAACGCGTCCTTCTTCCAGCCGACCGCCCACCCGAGCCGCGCCTGGTTGGGGGTGACGTCGAGGGAGATGTCCTGCCCGTGCAGCGGGTAGCCCATCTCGGTGCGCAGCGTGTCGCGCGCGCCCAGCCCGCAGGGCAGGATGCCGTACGCCGCGCCGGCGGCCATGATCGCATCCCACAGCGCAACGGCGACGTCGTTGGGCGCGATCAGCTCGTAGCCTCGCTCGCCGGTGTAGCCGGTACGGCAGACCACGACGTCGGCCCCCTCGAAGGGCGCGACGACGAACGACATGTAGTCGTGGCCGACCGGCAGCCCGATCGCCGCCAGCACCTCGTCGGAGCTCGTGCCCTGGACGGCCAGCACGGCGTGGTCGCGGTGCTCGTCGGTGACGGCGATCCCCTCCGGGGCGGCCGCCGCGAGCCGGCGCACGACCTCGGCGGTGTTGGCCGCGTTGGGGACCAGCAGCACACGGTCCTCGGCGTGCACGTAGGCGATCAGGTCGTCGACGACGCCGCCGGTCGCCTCGTCGCAGCACAGCGTGTACTGCGCCTGGCCCGGACCGATGCGGCGCAGGTCGTTGGTGAGCGTGCTGTTGACGAAGTCGACGGCGCCCGGGCCGACGACCGTCGCCTTGCCCAGGTGGCTCACGTCGAAGATCCCGACGGCCTCCCGCACGGCGGTGTGCTCCTTGACGACGCCCGAGGGGTACTCCAACGGCATCGACCAGCCACCGAAGGCGGAGAACTTCGCGCCGAGCGCGACGTGGCGGTCATGGAGCGGAGAGCGGAGCAGGTCGGACATGGGCGTGAGCCTAGCGAGGACGCGCCAGCGGACTCGCTGATGGTGGTCGAGCGAGCGGCGCGACCGAGCTCGCGAGGCCGCGACCCGCGTGTCGAGACCCCGGACTATCCTGCGTCGGTGACGACCTACACCCTGCGCAGTGCCAACCCCGCGAAGACCCGATGCGACGCCGTCGTCGTGGGTGTCGTGCAGACGCCCAAGGGGCCCGAGCTGGCCGACGGTGCGAGCGAGGTCGCCAGCGCCTACGGCCGCAAGCTGCGCGCACTCCTCTCGACCCTCGGCGTGACCGGCAAGGCGGGCGAGACCGTCAAGGTCCCGACCTCCGGCACCCTCTCCTCGCCGTTGCTGGTGCTGGTCGGCCTGGGCAAGAAGGCCGACGTGGTCGCCGTACGACGCGCCGCCGGCGTCGCCGCCCGGACGGTGAGCAACGCAGCCTCGGTCGCCGTCGCACTGCCGGCGGGCACCCCCGAGCTGGTGCGGGCCGTGACCGAGGGCTACGTCCTGGGCGGCTACACGTTCACGACGTACAAGTCCGAGAAGAAGGACGCGCAGAGCACCGCCCCGGCCGACGTCGTCGTGCTCAGCGAGGGCGCCCGCCGCAAGGACGTCACCACCGCCTTCGAGGAGGCCCAGCTGGTCGCCGGCGCCGTGGCCGTCACCCGGGACTGGGTCAACACGCCGCCCGGCGACCTGACCCCGCCGGCGTTCGCCGACGCCGTCGCCGCGGCCACCAAAGAGCTGACCAAGGGCCGCGGAGCGCCCAAGGTCGCGATCACCGTCCACGACGAGACCTCCCTGGCCGCACTCGGCTGCGGCGGCATCCTCGGGGTCGGCGCCGGTTCGGACGCCCCGCCGCGACTGGTCGAGCTCACCTACGCCCCCAAGGGCGCGAAGCACCACCTGGCGCTGGTCGGCAAGGGCATCACCTTCGACTCCGGCGGCC
Source organism: Nocardioides sp. URHA0020 (assembly GCF_000620705.1). Taxonomy (GTDB): domain Bacteria; phylum Actinomycetota; class Actinomycetes; order Propionibacteriales; family Nocardioidaceae; genus Nocardioides. Next base: position 180,351 of record NZ_KK211170.1, on the reverse strand, counting down.
TCACCATCAAGCCCGCCGCGAGCATGAACGAGATGAAATCCGACATGGCCGGTGCTGCTGCCGTCGTGCAGGCGACGTTCGTGATCGCCTCGCTCGGGCTGCCGATCAAGGTCAGCACGTTCGTCCCGATGGCAGAGAACATGATCAACGGGTCCGCGACCCGGCCCGGCGACGTGCTCAAGATCTACGGCGGCACCACGGTCGAGGTCACCAACACCGACGCCGAGGGCCGGCTCGTCCTCGCCGACGCCCTGGTGCGGGCGACCGAGCAGAAGCCCGACGTGATCCTCGACGTCGCGACCCTGACCGGCCACATGGTCGTCGCCCTCGGCGACAAGGTCGCGGGCGTGATGGGCTCGGAGGAGGTCGTCTCGGACGTCCTCACCGCCGCCGGCGTCGCCGGCGAGGAGATGTGGCCGATGCCGATCCCCGAGGGGATGACCGAGCGCATCCACAGCAGCAAGATCGCCGACCTGGCCCAGCACGACTGGGTGCGCTGGGGCGGCGGCCTCTTCGCGGCGGCCTTCCTGCGGGAGTTCACCGCCGGCATCCCGTGGGCACACCTCGACATCGCCGGACCGTCCTTCAACTCCGGCGGCGCGTCGGGTCACGTCACCCCCGGCGGCACCGGCGTCGCGGTCGGCACCCTCGTCGACTTCGCCCGGACGCTGGCCGCATCGGAGTAGGCGGCGCCGGTCCCTACAGGCCGCCCTGCAGCTTCTTGCGGCGGTTGTAGTCGCGCATCCGCTGCGGGATGCCGACCACCGCGGCGTCGTACGACGGGATCTGCTGCTTGTTGCAGAAGTCGTGCGCCCACTTCGCGGACGGGACACGGCGTCGCGTCCACTCACCGTCGTGCGCGACCAGCAGCAACGTCACGTCGCTGACCGCCGTGCGCGGCTCGACGAAGCCCTCGACCCCGCGGCGGTCGGCCGCCCAGGTGAAGAGGTGGTCGAGATCCATCGAGTCCGAGGCCCGCACCCTCGTTGAACCGGTGCGGGTTGCGTTGCGGGCCGGCCCGCTCATCTTGACCTTCGACCCGCGTCGGAAGCGGTCCATCCATGACATGGGGACCAGTGTGCCAAGCCGAGCCACGCGGCGTGGCGATAGTGACCGGCCGGTAGCCGGAGGGCGGTGTGGACCGACGGGTCGGAAGTGCAAAGATGGGCGCGTGGCTGACACCTTCGACGTACTGATCCTCGGTGCGGGCTCGGGTGGTTACGCCTGTGCCCTCCGGGCCGCCCAGCTCGGCCTGTCCGTGGGCCTGGTCGAGAAGGGCCCGCTCGGTGGCACCTGCCTCCACGTCGGTTGCATCCCGACCAAGGCCCTCCTGCACGCCGCCGAGGTCGCCGACCAGACCCGCGAGGCCGAGACGTTCGGCATCCGCGCGACGCTCGAGGGCGTCGACATGGCCGGCGTCAACGCCTACAAGGACGGCGTGGTCTCGCGGCTCCACAAGGGCCTGGGCGGGCTCATCAAGAGCCGCGGCATCACGGTCATCGAGGGCGCCGGGCGACTGACCGGGCCGCGGGAGGTGACGGTCGGCGACACGGCGTACGCCGGCAAGCACGTCGTGCTCGCCTCCGGCTCCTACGCCCGCAGCCTCCCCGGCCTCGACATCGACGGCGAGCGGGTGATCACCTCCGAGCACGCGCTCCGCCTCGACCGCGTGCCGGCGTCGGTCGTCGTCCTCGGCGGCGGCGTCATCGGCTGCGAGTTCGCGAGCGTGTGGCGCAGCTTCGGCGCCGAGGTGACGATCGTCGAGGCCCTCCCCCGGCTGCTCGCGGTCGAGGACGAGGCGTCGTCGAAGGCCCTCGAGCGCGCCTTCCGCAAGCGCAAGATCGCCTTCCGCACCGGCACCCCCTTCCAGAGCGTCAAGCACACGGAGACCGGCGTGGCGGTGACCGTCGAGGGCGGCGACGTCATCGAGGCCGACCTGCTCCTCGTCGCGGTCGGCCGCGGTCCGGTGACCGAGGGCCTCGGGTACGACGAGCAGGGCGTCGCCATGGACCGCGGCTTCGTGCTCGCCGACGAGCGCTGCCGCACCAACGTCGAGGGCGTCTACGCCGTCGGCGACATCGTGCCCGGCCTGCAGCTGGCGCACCGCGGCTTCCAGCAGGGCATCTTCGTCGCCGAGGAGATCGCCGGGCTCGACCCGCAGCCGATCGACGAGACCGGCATCCCGCGGGTCACCTACTCGCACCCCGAGGTCGCCTCGGTCGGCCTCGACGAGGCGACCGCTGCATCGACGTACGGCGTGGACGGCATCGAGACCCTCACCTACGACCTCGGCGGCAACGGCAAGAGCCAGATCCTGAAGACCCAGGGCTTCGTGAAGCTGATCCGTCGCAAGGACGGTCCGGTCATCGGCGTCCACCTCGTCGGCGACCGGGTCGGCGAGCTGATCGGCGAGGCCCAGCTCATCTACAACTGGGAGGCGTACGCCGACGACGTCGCCCCCCTGGTGCACGCCCACCCGACCCAGAACGAGGCGCTCGGCGAGGCGCACCTCGCGCTGGCCGGGAAGCCCCTGCACGCCCACGCCTGATAGACCAGACCTCAACTCCCCAGCACTCGAAACGAAGGAACTCCATGGCCACCGAAGTCACGCTCCCGGCACTCGGCGAGTCCGTCACCGAAGGCACCGTCACCCGCTGGCTCAAGCAGGTCGGTGACACGGTGGCGGTCGACGAGCCGCTGCTGGAGGTGTCCACCGACAAGGTCGACACCGAGATCCCCTCCCCGGTGGCCGGCACGCTCCTGGAGATCAAGGCCAACGAGGACGACACCGTCGAGGTCGGCGCCGTGCTGGCCGTCATCGGTGCCGAGGGCGAGGGCGGCGGCGACTCCGCCCAGGCCGAGCCCGAGCCCACCCCCGAGCCGGAGCCGGAGCCCGAGCCGCAGGAGGACAAGGCCCAGGAGCCCGAGGCCGCGATCGAGCCCGCTCCTGCCGGCGAGGAGGTCGAGAAGCCGGCGGCCGAGGCGAAGCCGTCCGGTGGCGGCGGCACGACGATCACGCTGCCCGCCCTGGGCGAGTCGGTGACCGAGGGCACCGTCACCCGCTGGCTGAAGTCGGTCGGCGACGAGGTCGCGGTCGACGAGGCGCTGCTGGAGGTGTCCACCGACAAGGTCGACACCGAGATCCCCTCCCCGGTCGCGGGCACGCTGCTCGAGATCAAGGTCCAGGAGGACGAGACCGTCGAGGTCGGTGCCGAGCTGGCCGTGGTCGGTGCCGCCGGCGCCGCGCCCGCCGAGGAGAAGCAGCCGGAGCCGACTCCCGAGCCCGAGCCCACCCCGGAGCCCGAGCCCGAGCCCGAGCCCACCCCGGAGCCCGAGCCCACCCCGGAGCCGGAGCCCGCACCGAAGGCCGAGCAGCGCCAGCCCGAGCCGATCAAGGCCGACCCGGTCCCGGCGCCGAGCTCGCAGTCGCCGACCACGACGGACCCCCAGCAGTCGAGCGGCAGCGGGGACGGTGCCGGCTACGTCACCCCGCTGGTGCGCAAGCTCGCGACCCAGCACGGCGTCGACCTGGCCTCGGTGAGCGGCACCGGCGTCGGTGGCCGCATCCGCAAGCAGGACGTCCTGGACGCGGCCGCGAAGGCGCAGCAGCCCGCTGCTGCCGCACCGGCCCCGGCCGCCGCGCCGGCGGCCGCCGCCGGCGCACCGGTCTCCCCGTCACCGCTGCGTGGCAAGACCGAGAAGATCTCGCGCCTGCGCAAGATCATCGCGAGCCGGATGGTCGAGTCGCTGCAGACCTCGGCCCAGCTCACCCAGGTCGTCGAGGTCGACGTCACCAACATCGCGCGGCTGCGCGAGAGCGCGAAGGCCGAGTTCCTGGCCCGCGAGGGCGCGAAGCTGACCTACCTGCCGTTCTTCGCCAAGGCGGCGATCGACGCACTCAAGGAGCACCCGGCGCTCAACGCCACGATCGACACCGAGGCGGGCGAGGTCACGTACTTCGACCGCGAGCACGTCGCCTTCGCCGTGGACACCGAGAAGGGTCTGCTGACCCCGGTGATCAAGGACGCCGGTGACCTGTCGATCGCCGGTCTCGCGAAGAAGATCGCGGACGTCGCGCAGCGCACCCGCACCAACAAGATCACCCCGGACGAGCTGTCCGGCGGCACCTTCACGATCACCAACCTGGGCAGCTTCGGGGCGCTCTTCGACACCCCGATCATCAACAAGCCGCAGGTCGCGATCCTCGGGCCCGGCGCGGTGGTCAAGCGCCCGGTGGTCATCGACGACCCGAACCTCGGCGAGACGATCGCCGTACGCCACATGGTCTACCTGGCCCTGACGTACGACCACCAGCTCGTCGACGGTGCCGACGCCGGCCGCTTCCTGCGCGACGTCAAGCAGCGCCTGGAGGCCGGCCAGTTCGAGGTCTGACACACCGGGTCGTCCGCCTCAGGCCTGTCTAGGCACCGGCCTCAGGCGGACGACCCGGGTCCAGCACGCCTCAGCGCAGCCAGTCGCTCGCTTCGGTGAGATCGGCGACGGCCTCGGCGACGGCGGCGCGGAGGTCGCCCACCTCCTCCGGCGACGGCACGCCGCCCTCGTGCGCCCGCAGCTCGATCTCGAGGCACCGGGCCCCGAGGCTGCGCAGCCCGATGTTGTCGGCGCTGCCGCGCAGGCGGTGCGCGCGGTCGGCGGTGGTGACCGCGTCCCCGGCGCTCGCGGCGGCGGCGAGCTCGGTCAGCGTCTGGTGGGCGCCGGAGTCGAAGCGGTCGACGATCCGGAGCACCAGCTCGGCGTCGAAGCCGTCCTCCACGAGCTCCCGGATCCGGGCGTCGGCCGCGGACGGGGCGCCGAGAAGCGTGGGGGCCCGGGCCGGAGTGCCCTGCCGGCCGGGGAGCCACTTGTCGAGGGTGCTGGCCAGGAGCTCGGCGTCGACCGGCTTCGGCAGGAAGTCGTCCATGCCCGCCTCGCGGCACCGCTCCCGCTCCTCGGCGGTCGCCGAGGCGGTCATCGCGATGATGGGCACCTCCCCCGGCGGCCCGCCCATCGCGCGGATCGCCCGGGTGGCGTCGAAGCCGTCCATCACCGGCATCTGGCAGTCCATCAGCACGGCGTCGAAGCCGGCCGGCGCGTCGGCGATGGCCGCGACGGCCTGGGCGCCGTCCTCGGCGATCACCACCGCACAGCCGAGGTGGTGCAGCATCCCGGTGGCGACGAGCTGGTTGACGGCGTTGTCCTCGACGACGAGCACCCGGCCGCGTACGCCGTCGGGCGGCGGCACCGGGACCGTCGGCCGCGCCGGCCGGCTGGCGTCGAACCGACCGCCGAGCACCGCCAGCTCGTCGAGCAGCCGCGACGCGAGCACCGGCTTGGAGACGTAGGTGTCGATGCCCGCGCTCTCCAGCCAGCCCGGTGCCGGCTCGAGCGCCGATGAGAGCAGCGCGAGGCGCAGCTCGCGCAGCCGCTCGTCGGAGCGGATGGCGCGGGCCAGCTGCTCCCCGTCGATCCCCGGCATCATGTAGTCGAGCAGCACGACGTCGTACCCGTCGGGTCGGCGCAGCGACCCGTCGAGCTCGCCGAGCGCCTCGTGCGCCGACGCGGCGACGGTGACGTCGACGTCCCACGCCCGCAGCTGCTCGGCGAGGATGAAGCGGTTGGTGGCGTTGTCGTCGACGACCAGCACCCGCAGACCCGCGACCGCCCCCTCGCGCATCGCGGGGGTGCCCGCCCCGGCCGCCGGCTTGAACGGGGCGGTGAACCAGAAGGTGCTGCCCTCACCGGCGGTGCTCTCGACGCCGATCTCGCCGCCCATGGCGGTGACGATCCGCTCGCTGATCGCCAGGCCGAGCCCGGTGCCGCCGAAGCGTCTGGTCGTCGAGCTGTCGGCCTGCGAGAAGGCGGTGAAGAGCCGCCCCAGCACCTCCGGCGCGATGCCGATGCCGGTGTCGCTGACCTCGATGCGTACGCCGGAGCCCCCGGTGCCACTCGCACGGACGACGACCTCGCCGTTGTCGGTGAACTTCACCGCGTTCGACACCAGGTTGGTGATCACCTGACCGAACCGCACCGGGTCGCCGCGGACCAGCGCCGGCATCTGGTCGACGCTCGAGATGGCCAGCTCCAGGTCCTTGCCCGAGGCGCTGTCCGAGACCAGCTCGACGCTGCGCTCGATCACGTCGCGCGGGTCGAAGTCGACCTCCTCGAGGTCGAGCTTGCCGGCCTCCACCTTGGACAGGTCGAGGATGTCGTTGACCAGGCCGAGCAACGTCCGGCCCGCCTGGTCGATGCCGTCGGCGAACCGGCGCTGGTGGGTGGTGAGCTCGGTGCGGCTGAGCAGCTCGGAGAGGCCGATGACGCCGTTGAGCGGGGTCCGGATCTCGTGGCTCATGGTGGCCAGGAACTCCGACTTCGCCCGCGAGGCGGCCAGCGCCTCGTCGCGGGCGGTGGCCAGCTCGGCGGACACCTCCTCGCGCTGGGCCACGGTCGCCAGCAGCGCGAGCATCTGCATGAAGATCGCGCGCTCGTAGGCGCGGGGCGCGTCCACCGCCCGGCTGTCGGAGACCACCACGCACGCCATCCGGTCACGCACCAGGGCGGGTCCGGCCACCAGCACGGTGCCGGAGGGACCGACCCGCTCGATCATCTCGCGGCGGACGGCCACCTCCTCGGCCATCGTGCGGGCGAAGGCCAGGTCCTCGGGGCCGTAGTCGCGCCAGCCGGCGTCGAAGTGCACCAGGACGTCGGGGTCCTCGGGGTCGGGGGCGGAGACGATGATCGCCGGCCACTGGGTGAACGGCCGCACGATGGTGTCGGCGGCGAGCAGCGCCTCACTCAGCGTCGGTGCCTCGTTGGCCGCGGCCGCCATCGCGCTCAGGAAGGCCAGTCCCTGCTCGGCCTCCTTGCTCTCGGTGATGTCCTGCACCGTGCCGGCCGCCCGGAGCATCTCCCCCGAGGCCGTCATCACGGCACGGCCCCGCACCCGCACCCACCGGGTCGGCTGGCCCTCCACGGGACGCAGGCGTGCGTCGAAGGCCATCGGCGCGCCGTCACCGGCCATCGCGGCGTACGCCGCCTCGACGATCTCGCGGTCGTCGGGGTGGAGCCGCTCGAAGAGCGAGTCCGCGGTCGGCTGGACGGTGCCCGGCTCGAGGTCGAGGAGCCGGAAGAGCTCGTCGGACCAGCGCAGCACCCGGTCGGAGCTGGAGAACTCCCAGCTGCCGATCTTCGCGATGGACTGCGCCTCGGCGAGCTCCCGGGTGCGCCGTTCGAGCTCGTCGACGAGGGCCTCACGGGAGCGGTCGTCACCGTGCCCGCGTCGCCCCATGCGCCGATGCTGCCTCATCGGGCGGCCATTCGCACGCAGCCCACCCGTTGGGAGGGGGTGGTTGGGTGGGGCCATGGACGCGCAGACGATCGTGATCGCCGGGGCCTCGGGCTTCCTCGGCCGGCATCTCAGCACCGAGCTGGTCAGCCGCGGCCACGCCGTCGTCGCGCTGACCCGGCGACCGACCTCGGCGCCGGACGAGTCGAGCTGGGACCCGTACGCCGGGGTCTACGACCGCGAGGTCATCGAGAGCGCCGACGTGGTGGTCAACCTGGCCGGTACGCCGACCCTCGGCAACGTGCACTCCCGCTCCTGGGCCCGCAACCTGCGCGAGAGCCGCGTGACGACCACCCGGGTGCTCGCCCGCGCCGTCGCCGACAGCGAGCGACGCCCGGCGTACCTCGCCGGCAACGCGATCGCCTGGTACGGCGACCACGGCCAGGAGCTGGTCACCGAGGCGTCCGACAGCCGGGGTGACAGCCTGATGACGAGCGTGTGCCGGGAGTGGCAGGAGGCGGCCGACCCCGCGGTGGAGGCGGGCGCGCGCGTCGCCTTCCTGCGGACCGCTCCGGTCATGGACGGCTCCGGGGCGCCCTTCAAGCAGCTGCGGCTGCTGACCAAGCTCGGCCTGGGCGCCCGCCTGGCTGACGGCCGCCAGCGGATGGCGATGATCTCGCTGCGCGACTGGGTCGGTGGCGCGGTCCACGTCGTCGAGCACGACGACGTGTCGGGGCCGGTCAACCTCTGCTGCCCGACCACGCCGACCAACGCCGAGTTCACCGACGCCCTGGCGCGTGCCCTCGACCGCAGGGCCCTGCTCGTCGCGCCCGGCTTCGCGGTCAGGGCCGGAGCCGGTCCGGTGGCCGGCGAGGTGCTCGGCTCGATCAACCTGCGTCCGACGGCGCTGGAGGACAGCGGCTACTCGTTCCGCGACTCCACCGTCCACGAGGTCGTCCGCACCGCGCTCGCCTGAGCCACCCGCCAGCCGTCCGAGGACCGGACGAGGACGATCCGTCGGGTGGTCGCGCCGTCACGTGGCAGCGGGAGCCGTACGCCGGGCCCGACCGCCTCGGCCCCGGTCAGCCGGTCGGTGACGACCAGGTCGAGCCGGTCGGCCGTCGCTCGTCGTACGTCGAGGTCGAGCAGCTGCATCCGCATCCCCTGCACCCGCAGCCCGCGCCGCTGCCAGGCGCGCAGCATCGCGGCGTCGACCCGACCGGCGGCCGACCCGGGCACGTAGAGGTCCCGCAGCCCGGCCGGCTCCCCCGCCGCCCACGCCGCGGACCGGCGGTCGTCCCAGCCGTGCAGCACGGCGGCCGCATCGGCCGGCGCGCCCCGAGCCAGGCAGCAGCAGACGCACAGGGACAACCCATCGGGAATCATCGGCGTCTCCTACCCGTGTCGCCACCGCTCGAGCAGGTTGTCCACAGGAGACTGCTCCCGTGGTGAGTCGCCGTACCTTCCTGCTCGGCGGTGCCGCCGTCACCGGCGTGGTCGCCGCCGGTGCCGTCGGGGTCGAGCAGGGCGTGCTCCCGGGCCGGCCGACGATCCAGTCCCGGCTGGGCCTCAACGGGGCCGCCGGCACGCCGCCCGACGTGGCTCCGGCTCGCGTGGAGCGGGGCAGCTTCGCCTCCGCCCACCGTCCCGGCGTGGACACCCGCTGGGTGATCCTGCGACCGCCGGGGGCGCCCCGGGACCTCCCGGTCGTCGTCGCCCTGCACGGGCTGCACCAGAGCGCCGAGACGATCGTCGGCGCCTCGCTCTACGTCGATCGCTACCTCGCCGCCGCCGTCGCCGACGGCGTCCCGCCCTTCGCGGTCGCGGCGGTCGACGGCGGTACGTCGTACTGGCACCCCCGCCCCGACGGGGAGGACACCGGCGCGATGGTCGTCGACGAGCTCCTGCCGCTCCTCGAGCAGCAGGGCCTCGACGTCTCCCGGGTCGGGCTGCTGGGCTGGTCCATGGGCGGGTACGGCGCGCTGCGGCTCGGCGGTCTGCTGGGACCCGACCGGGTCGGCGCCGTGGTCGCGTCGAGCCCGGCCATCTGGCTCGACGACGACAGCGCCTCGCGCTCGGGCTTCGCCGACGCCGCGGAGTACGCGCAGTTCACCGTCGTCGGCCACCAGCAGGACCTGGCCGGCGTCCCGGTCCGCGTCGACGTGGGCACCGGCGACCCGTTCTACCGCGACGTGCAGGACTACGTGCACGGCTTCCCCCACGACGCCGACGTGGTCAGCACCTTCCGGCCGGGGGCGCACGACCCGGCGTACTGGCGACGGATGCTGCCCGCGCAGCTGCGGTTCCTCGGCCGCGGCGTAGGCTCCGGAGCGTGAAGTTCGAGGACGTCGGGACGCTCGACTACCTGGCCGCGTGGGACCTCCAGCGCGAGGTCCACCAGCGCGTCGCCGACGGGGAGCAGGCCGGCACCACGCTGCTGCTCGAGCACCCCGCCGTGTTCACCGCCGGCAAGCGCACCCAGCCGCACGACCGACCGCTCGACCCCCACGGCGCCCGCGTCATCGACGTCGACCGCGGCGGCACGATCACGTTCCACGGCCCCGGCCAGCTGGTCGGCTACCCGATCGTGGCGCTGCCCGACCACGTCAAGGTCGTCGACTACGTCCGTCGGGTCGAGGAGGCGCTCATCCACGTGTGCACCGACCTCGGCGTGACGACCGCCCGGGTCCCGGGCCGCAGCGGCGTCTGGCTCCGCGCGGACGACCGGGGGCCCGAGCGCAAGATCGCCGCCCTCGGCATCCGGGTCAGCCGCGGCGTCACCATGCACGGCTTCTCGCTGAACTGCGACGTCGACCTCACGTGGTTCGACCGGTTCGTGCCGTGCAGCATCGAGGACGCGGGGGTGACCTCGCTCAGCAAGGAGCTCGGCCGCGACGTCGCGGTCGCCGAGGTGACGCCGTACGTCGAGCGCCACCTGGGCACCTACCTCGCGTGGGAGCCGTACGACGCCACCCCCGACTACGACCCGCGGCCCGATCCCGCGAAGCACCCCCGGATCGAGCTGCTCACTCCCTGACGCAGCCGCCGACCGGCTGGCCCGCACGCGTACAGTTGGCCGATGTGACGCAAGCTCCCGCCCCAGAAGGACGCAAGCTGCTCCGACTCGAAGTGCGCAACGCGGAGACCCCGATCGAGCGCAAGCCGGAGTGGATCAAGACGAGGGCCAAGATGGGCCCCGAGTACAAGCACCTCCAGAGCCTGGTGAAGTCCGAAGGACTGCACACGGTGTGCCAGGAGGCCGGCTGTCCCAACATCTTCGAGTGCTGGGAGGACCGCGAGGCGACCTTCCTCATCGGCGGTGACCAGTGCACCCGCCGCTGCGACTTCTGCCAGATCGACACCGGCAAGCCGCAGCCGCTCGACCGCGACGAGCCGCGCCGGGTCGCGGAGTCGGTGCAGAAGATGGAGCTGCGCTACGCCACCATCACCGGTGTCGCCCGCGACGACCTCGAGGACGGCGGTGCCTGGCTGTACGCCGAGACGGTGCGGGCCATCCACGAGATGAACCCGGGCACCGGTGTCGAGAACCTGATCCCCGACTTCAACGGCAAGCCCGACCTGCTGCGCGAGGTCTTCGAGTCGCGCCCCGAGGTGCTGGCCCACAACGTCGAGACCGTGCCGCGGATCTTCAAGCGGATCCGTCCGGCGTTCCGCTACGAGCGATCCCTCGACGTGATCACCCAGGCGCGCGACTTCGGGCTGGTGACCAAGTCCAACCTGATCCTCGGCATGGGTGAGACCCGCGAGGAGGTCTCGCAGGCGCTCCAGGACCTGTACGACGCCGGCTGCGAGCTGATCACCATCACGCAGTACCTCCGGCCGTCGGTGCGGCACCACCCGGTGGAGCGCTGGGTCAAGCCGCACGAGTTCGTCGAGCTCCGCGACGAGGCCGAGGACATCGGTTTCGCGGGGGTGCTCTCCGGTCCGCTGGTGCGTTCGTCGTACCGTGCCGGTCGCCTGTACCGTCAGGCGATGGATGCCCGCGCGGGCGTCGTCACCGCCTGACCCCCACCAGCACACCTAGAACGAGGCGCACCAGAGATGGCCAAGGAACCGAAGCCGGTCGACCCGGACAAGACGAGCCGCACCCAGCAGTTCGTCGAGACCTACCGGATGGCCAAGAAGTCCGACCCGCGCCTCGGCCTGTGGATCCTCGGCTCGTTCGTGCTCGGTGCTGCGGTCGGCGCGGCCGTCTTCTCGTTCCTGCCCGGCAGCGGCATCCTGCACATCGTCATCACGGTCGTCGGTGCGCTGCTGCTCGGCGTGCTCTTGGCGATGATCATCTTCGGTCGCCGCGCCCAGAACGCGGCGTACAGCCAGATGGAGGGCCAGCCCGGAGCCGCGGCGGCCGCCCTGCGGATGCTGCGCGGTCGCAGCTGGAAGACCGACCCGGTCATCGCCTTCACCCGGCAGCAGGACGTCGTGCACCGCGTCGTCGGCCCTCCCGGCATCATCCTGGTCGGCGAGGGCAATCCCACGCGGGTCAAGCAGCTGATGCTCAGCGAGCGCCGCAAGCACGAGCGGGTGGCGGCCGAGGTGCCGATCCACGAGGTCGTCAGCGGCAACGGCGAGGGCCAGGTCCCGCTGCCCAAGCTGGTGCGCCACGTGCAGAAGCTGGGCCGCCAGGTGAAGCCCGCGGAGATGACCGACGTGCTCTACCGGCTCAAGGCGCTCGACGCCAACCGCTCCGCGATCCCGATGCCCAAGGGCCCGGTCCCGACGAGCATGAAGGGCATGCGCGGCCAGATGAAGGGTCGCTGACGCGCAAGCGCGGGCGCCTAGGCGCTCAGGCCAATTCTCGGCTCACCGGGTCTCACCGAGGTCCGGCATCTCGGTGACCTTGTCGGCGGGCGGTGCCTCGATCGTGACGTCCTTGCCCCAGTCCGAGGCCGTGAGCTCGACCGACGCCGTCGACCCCATCACCGGGTAGTCCATCTCCATCTGGGCGAACCGGTTGTCGCCGTCGAGCCACAGGTCGTAGGTGACCGAGGTCGGGATGGAGTCCCGGGCCTTGTCGGGCAGCTGCGCACCCAGCTCGTCGGCCGCCGCGGCGAGGTCGACCGTCAGCTCGTAGTGGTGGAGGTCGCGCCCCTCGACGTCCTCGTCGCCGACGTACGTCACCTGGTCGATGGCGGGCTCCAGCTTCTCGATGGCGCCGATCGGGTCGGTCTGGTCGAGCATCGAGCCGAGCCCGAGGCGCGACATCGACTCGTCCGACGGGTCGATCTTCCAGAACGTGCCGCCCCCCAGCTGCCCCAAGGAGACGTAGACGAGCCCGTCGACGATCCGCACGTCGGTGTCGACAGACTGACCGAGCACCTTCATCTTCAGCTTGAAGGCGGCCTCGGGCTTGGTCGAGGTGTAGTCGACGACGCCGTCGCCCGAGATGTCACCCCGCTTCCCCAGCGACATCCTCAGCGTGGTGTGGGCACTGGTCGACGACTTCACGCCGTCGGCGATCACGTCGACCAGTTCCCCCGGCGCGACGGTGTCGCCCTTCCCCAACCCCGTGAGGGCGGCGGCCCGCACGGTGGTGGCGCCCGTCGCCTGACCTCCCTGGTCGTCGCCGCACGCGGCGAGACCGAGTCCGAGGAGGGGCGCCAGGGCGGCGACGGCGAGCGTACGGCGGAGCGGGTGCGGGCGGGTCATGGCACCAGCATCCCTCGCCGGTGGGCACCAGAGAAGCCGGAGCCTCAGGGCTGGGGAGAAGCGACCTGCAGCGTGACCGTCGCCGTACCGGCGGCGATGTCGTGCAGGCCGCGCCGGTCGGGTCGGAAGACCAGCGGCGGGATCACCAGGGCGACCAGGATCGAGCGGGCCAGGGACCGCAGCGGGTCGAGCCGACCCCCGGTGTCCACGCGTACGACGCGCAGCCGGGTCGCCAGCTTGCCGAACGACCCCCCGGCGGTGCAGGTCAGCAGCGCGGACTCCAGGACGAAGAGCAGCAGCGTGTAGGTGCTGCCCGGCCCGCCCGTCGTACCGAAGACGGGCGTGAAGAGGCTGACCACCGCCAGGCAGGCGAACCAGTCGACGACCAGCGCGATCACCCGACGTCCCCAGGAGGCGGTCTCGTACGGCAGGGTCGCGGGATCGGGCACGCGCCCAGGGTAGGTCCCGGCCTGCGGCCGCCCGCCCGGTGGGCGGCTGTTACATCAGAGAAATAAAACGGATACGGTCAGGAAACGACCCGTACGTAATTTCGAGGTGCCCCGGCGCAGCGCCGCACCGGGCTGCCGATCCGCACGCACGTCGGCCGGCGCCTATGCGCGGCCAAGGAGGACGAATGTTCCAGAACAGCGACGAGCTGCTCAAGTACATCAAGGACGAAGGCGTCGAGATGGTCGACGTGCGCTTCGTCGACCTGCCCGGCATCGAGCAGCACTTCACCGTCCCGGTCTCGTCGTTCGACCAGTCGGTCTTCGACGACGGCCTGGCGTTCGACGGCTCCTCGATCCGCGGCTTCCAGGCGATCAACGAGTCGGACATGGCGCTGTTCCCGGACCCGTCGACGGCGTACCTGGACCCGTTCCGCACGGCCAAGACGCTGAACCTGAGCTTCTTCATCCACGACCCGATCACGGGCGAGGCCTACTCGCGCGACCCGCGCAACATCGCGCGCAAGGCGCTGGCCTACCTCGAGACCACGGGCATCGCGGACACCGCCTTCTTCGCGCCCGAGGCCGAGTTCTACATCTTCGACAGCGTGCGCTACTCCACCTCCGCCAACGAGGGGTACTACCACATCGACTCCGTCGAGGGCTGGTGGAACTCCGGCAAGGAGGGCGACAACCTCGGCTACAAGACGCGCTTCAAGGGCGGCTACTTCCCCGTCGCGCCGTACGACCACTACGGCGACCTGCGCGACGAGATGGTGAAGAACCTCGAGGCCTCCGGTCTCCTCGTCGAGCGCGCGCACCACGAGGTCGGCACCGCCGGCCAGGCGGAGATCAACTACCGCTTCGACACGCTGCTCAAGGCCGCGGACGACGTGATGAAGTTCAAGTACCTCATCAAGAACACCGCGTGGAACAACGGCAAGTCGGTCACCTTCATGCCGAAGCCGATCTTCGGTGACAACGGCTCGGGCATGCACGTGCACCAGTCGCTGTGGACGGCCGGCGAGCCGCTCTTCTACGACGAGACCGGGTACGGCGGCCTGTCCGACATGGCCCGCTGGTACATCGGCGGCATCCTGAAGCACGCCCCGGCGCTGCTGGCCTTCACCAACCCGACGGTGAACTCCTACCACCGGCTGGTGCCGGGCTTCGAGGCCCCGATCTCGCTGGTCTACTCCTCGCGCAACCGCTCCGCGTCGGTCCGGATCCCGATCACCGGCTCGAACCCCAAGGCCAAGCGCATCGAGACCCGCTTCCCCGACCCGTCGGCGAACCCGTACCTCGCCTTCTCCGCGCTGCTCCTGGCCGGTGTCGACGGCATCAAGAACAAGATCGAGCCCCCCGCGCCGATTGACAAGGACATCTACGAGCTGCCGCCGGACGAGATGGCCGAGATCGACCAGGTGCCGACCTCGCTCGGCGCCGTCCTCGAGGCTCTCGAGGCTGACCACGACTTCCTCACCGTCGGCAACGTCTTCACGCCCGACCTGATCGAGACGTGGGTCGACTACAAGCGCACCCACGAGATCGCGCCCGTGCAGCTGCGCCCGCACCCGCACGAGTTCGAGCTCTATTACGACATCTAACCGGGCCTCCGGCTGCGGTCATTCAGCAACGCCGAACGACCGCAAAGAACAGCCGCTGACCTGCACAAACGCCGCCGAGCGACCTTTTGGTCGTTCGGCGGCGTTTGCTGTTGGTAGCCGCTCGTCTGTTACAAATCCGGTACAAATTTGGGTAGCGCCATCTCCTGCCACACGGTCCTCAGGGGACTCTTCGGGTAGGTCGCGGCACGGGTCGGTTGCCCGAGCCACCAGCCTGGCATCGCACAGTTGGGCAACCACCGCCGCGATGCCCGAGTCATCTTGCTGCCACATCGTTTCCGCCGACGTGATCGCTCCCATGCCGCCGTCGGACATAGGTGCCCGTAGACCAACTGTCCGTCAACGCCGCGAGGAGGGGCTGGATGATGGCAACGAACTCGAACGTGCCGGCTATGGAACCGGGAATCTTTGGGCCGCGGCGGCGCGGAGACCGCGGAAGCCGGGCACCCAGGCTGGTCGAGGCCCAAGAACTGTGGGACATCGACGATGTCGCTTCCTACCTTTGGCGTGACAAAGCAGACCATCTACTCCTGGCGGACGACAGGTTACGGCCCGGCCGGCTTCCGTGTCGGCAAGCACCTGCGCTGGCGGGCAGCAACCGTGATCAATTGGACGGTGCGACTCGAGGAGAATCAGTGATCCCGACAGGCCATCAGCCTGACCCGGAATCGACTCCATCGCCACCAGCGAGCAGATGCTCATCAGCATGTTTGGTCACCCGGTCCGACGCTGCCGAGGGCTGCCATGGCAAGCATTAGCTCTGGGAGACCATCCGACGACGGCAGCCCTCGCTACGTCGTCAACTACCGAGATCCCGAGGGTCGGCAGCGTCGTAAGACCTTCCGACGCAAGGCCGAGGCGGTTGCGTTCCGCAACACGGTCGAGGCGGACAAACTTCGTGGAACCTACCTTGATGTCGACGCAGGCAGGATCTCATTTCGCGCCTATGCCGAGGAGTGGCTCGACAGTCGGACCTTCAGTCCGCTGACCTACGAGGCGACCGAATTGCGACTCAGGCTCCATGTGTTCCCGACGCTAGGACACCTCGAGCTGCGACAGATCAAGCCGTCGACCATCCAGAAGCTCCTACGGTCGATGGAGATGGCCGAGACCTACCGGCGCGTCATCTTCTCTAACGTGTCTGCCATCTTCTCGGCTGCGGTCGACGACGACATGATTGCCAAGAATCCGTGCAAAGCGAGTTCAGTGACAAGGCCCGCAACGTCGCGCCGCAAGGTGGTGCCTTGGCCGACCGCGTGGGTCTCCTCCATGCACGACGCGCTTCCGCCGCAGTACAGGATCGCAGTCACGTTGGGATCGGGGTTGGGACTACGCCAAGGCGAGGTATTTGGGCTCGCGGTCGAGGATGTCGACTTCCTCCGCGGAGTTGTGGAGGTCAGGCGGCAAGTCAAGGTGTTCGGAGGCAACCGCCTGGTCTTTGGCCTGCCGAAGGGCGACAAGACCCGAACCGTCCCCTTGCCCGAGAGCGTCGCGACGGAACTCAGCAACCACCTCGCTACCTTCCCGCGACGGAGCATTACGCTTCCGTGGGGAACGCCCCAGGCGGACAAGAAGTCGAGCGCAGGGCTCATACTCACCACACGCGAGCGTTCTGCCCTCAATCGCAACTACTTCAACACACGGCTCTGGAAGCCCGGCCAAGCCCATGTGGGCATCGAGCAATCGCGTGACAACGGCATGCACGCTCTACGCCACTGGTACGCCTCCGTGCTGCTAGACGCCGGCGAATCGATTCGCGCCGTGTCCGAATACCTCGGCCACAGCGACCCCGGGTTCACCTTGCGCACCTACACCCATCTCATGCCCAGCAGCACGGAGCGAACCCGTGCAGCAGTGGATGCGGCCTTTGCAGCCGGGCGCCACGCGGGCAAAGAGGCTGACACAGAACTCGAGCAACCCTCTCGGGGCTAGCGGGCGCCAGTCCAGCAACGCAAGTTGACTGACTACCGCAGCGACAGAGGTCGACCCGCTCATGGTCTGCGGGAATGGGCCCTCTCGATGTCTAACACTAGGAGGTCTTGGCACGGTCGAACGCCGTCACTAGCTGTCGAGGAAGTCCCATTCGGCCCCGAGAACCCAGCGGATCGCAGAGATCTTCCCGGAGAGCATCCCCCAGTCGAACTGAGTCTCGGTGTCCTTGCGGAGCAGGTCGACTCCGTACTGTTCCTCAGTTCGGCGGGCGGCCGCCTGTGCTGTCGCCCAGATCTCCGCCGAATAGCCCTCGGGGCGCTCGTCACCAATCGAAGCCTCCGAGCGCCCGTACCAGAGCCGATCGAACAGCTCGTGTTCGACCGCCATGATTTCGGAGACACGACGCAGCGCAGACGTCTCAACCTGATGCCTGAACGCGAGATCCATCCGGTCAGCCAGCAGCCTCCGCAGTTGCGGCATTGGTCGTCGACGGGGACCGAGGGGCGTGGTGCGTAGCGAACGCAGTGAGCCTTCGGCGGGCTCTGCATGAGCTGCTCAGGAACGCTCTCACGTTCGCGCCGGATCGGTCGACGGTGCGGGTAGTGGCGGTCGATACGGCCTGCGGGGTACGGATCATGGTCAACGACGAAGGAGAAGGTATCGACGCAGCCGACCAAGAGCGGCTCGTCAGGCCCTTCGAACGAGGGACGCACCCGCGCCAGCCGACCGCTGGACTGGGAATGGGCCTGGCGGTGGCGTCCGCGGTCGCGGACTCGCTCGGCGGGCGTCTGCTGCTGTCGGGCTCGGCGAGTGGATTCCAGGCTTGTCTGGAACTGCCTCGTGAACGGCACGCGCAAGCCCGACGCGAACGGTCCGGAGCCAGGGTCACAGGGTCTGTGACGAGACCGGTGTGACCCTGGCGCATGGGCGACTCGTCACCACGGCCCTGCGCTTGCCTCAAGTGCTCGGCGAGGGAAACGAGGACGACGTAGCGACACGTCTCACGTGTTCCGCGGCTAGACGCCGCGAGTTGCAACCAAAGCGTGCACCTCAGCGCAGAACCCGGCGCGCCAGCGACACGGCCGCCCATCCGGCCAGCACCCAAGGCCCCAGCACTATCACGGGGTCCATCGGGTGGTGCTTCCAGTCGGTGCGATTCTGACCGAACCGGGAGGCGATCGGATGACCCTTGAGCTCCGCCATGATGCCGGTCTCGGCGATCAGGTTGTCAGGTCGGCTGCTGGCGAACGACCTGAGCGTGCTGCCGAAGGTGTCCACACGGTCACCGGCGATGAGCAGTAGCCAGTGCGCCATGCGCCCTTCGCTGTAGCGGGCGTAGGCCAGTCGCCGGATCGACCCGGACAGACCGCGGAGCGGCTGGGCCGTGCCGAACACGGGCGTGAGGAACCGGTGCTCGATCGACCTCTCCCGCTGGCCGGGGTCCGGCTGACGCTCGGGGAAGCGCCAGTGGGCCCCAGTCAGGTCGGGCCGGAAGTCGAGTTTCGGGTATGACGGCCGGTCGGCCGGGTCAAGGTCGGCGCCCCAGCCGGGGATGCGGCTGCGGAGGTCGTCCGACGAGGGCCGGGGGATGTCGTCCGGTGTGTACGCCGGGATGTGGTCCTCGGACGAAGGTGCGAAGTCGGTGGTCATCTCGTCGCCTCCTAGGCGGCCGCGCCGACGGTGATGACGGGCTTGATCATCCCGTCGAGCTTGGCCGACATCATGTGGTAGCCCTCGGCGATGTGCTCGAGGGGGATCCGGTGCGTGACGATGTCGCTCGGCCTCAGGTAGCCGTTGTGGATGTGCTCGAACAGCCGCGGCCACTGCCGCTTCACCGGGCACTGGTTCATCCGCAGGGTGAGTCCCTTGTTCATCGCGTCCCCGAACTTCACGGAGTTCGGGACCGGCCCGTAGGCGCCGATCACCGAGACCGTCGCGCCCTTGCGGACGCTGTCGATGGCCCAGTTGAGGGCAACCGGAGACCCGCCCTGCAGCTTGAGCTTCGCCGCGGTCACGTGCATGAGCAGGTTGCCGTCGGCCTCGGCTCCCACGGCGTCGATCGCGACGTCGGCGCCGAGGTGCTCGGTCTGCTTCTTCATCTCCACGACGATGTCGTCGTACTGGGAGAAGTTGAAGGTCTCGGCGTGAGCGAACTCCTGGGCCTTCTGGAGACGGTGGTCGAGGTGGTCGATGACGAGGACCCGGCCGGCTCCCATCAGCCACGCGGACTTGGCAGCGAAGAGGCCGACCGGTCCCGCGCCGAAGACGATCACGGTGTCACCCTCGGCGATGTCACCGATCTGCGCGCCGAAGTAGCCGGTCGCGAGGGCATCGGTGCACAGGAGAGCGTCCTCGGCCTCCATCCAGTCGGGGATCTTGCTTGGTCCCACGTCGGCGAACGGCACCCGGACGAACTCGGCCTGGCCGCCGTCGTACCCCCCTGTGGTGTGGGAGTAGCCGTAGATGCCGCCGACTGCGGTGGCGTTGGGGTTGACGTTGTGACAGTTCGAGTACAGGCCGCGCGCGCAGAACCAGCACGTCCCGCAGAAGACGTTGAACGGCACCATCACCCGGTCACCCACCTCGAGGTGCTGCACGGACGGCCCGACCTCGTCGACGACCCCGATGAACTCGTGGCCGAAGGTGTGGCCGACCCGGGTGTCCGGCATCATCCCGTGATAGAGGTGCAGGTCCGAGCCGCAGATCGCCGCGAGCTCGACCCGGACGATCGCGTCGTTGGGGTGCTCGATCCGTGGACGGTCCTTCTCCTCGACGCGGACCCGGTATGGGCCGCGGTAGGCCATTGCTCGCATGGACGGTCTCCTGTTCAGTGTTTGGGGTGTGACGGACTCGGACAACGGCGGTTGGAGCGATGAATGTGCGCCCTTGACGCTGACCTGAGACACGGTCCCTGAAACACCGCTGCCTTCACGTTGCCTCCTTGCGTCGAGGTCTTGGGAGACCTTCTCTTTGCAGGACCTTCATTGCACCCGACGCGGCTGGACGCCGCTATCGGTAAAACTGCCGACGCCGGTCGGAAGCTTCGTCTGCGCCGTGCGAATGCGACACGCCGATGACAGCTGTCCCGGTTGACCCCTCAGTCCGCTCCTCCTTGGGCAGTCCGACGTCTTGTCGCCTCAACCAGGTCCAGCTCGTGACCGAAGTGGGGTTTCACCGTGACGTCGGCGCCCGACCCGATGCCTTCGGTGTCCTGCGTGAGGGCTGCGACGACGTCCTCTTCGTCCTCGTGGCAGCGTCGGACAGCGGCGCTGAGCAGCCGGAGCTGGCGGTCCAGCGGACCCTGTCGGTCGGGCGGCGCGACGGACTTGAGGTCGGCCAGTGCCGCAGACATCTTTCGGGTGACCTGCGGCGCGGACGCCCCGGCCAGCCGGATCTCGTCGAAGGCCAGCTGCACGTAGCCGTCCCAGCTGACGGTCCGCTCGACCAGGCGCACCACGCCCTCCTCGTCGCGGTGCTCACCGCTCGGCAAGGGCCGGACGGAAAGTTGACGCAGCAGGTCGTGAAGGCGGTGCAGTGCCTGGACCGCCGTCGTGGGGTCGTCGAATGGCTGTGCGATCGACCGCACCGCAATGTCGACCAGCTTGCGGAAGCCGTAGGCCAGGTCGTCGGTGTGCACGCGCTCCGCGGCGAGCAGGACGTGGCGGGTGACGTCACTGCGGAGCCGATTGGCGAGGTCCCCGGTCGTCTCTCCTGTCGACCGGCTGCTCGGATGCACGCGGAACAGAGGTGCGCCGCCGACCACGAAGTCCCCGACGACGGGGACCAGCTCCAGCACGCAGTCCGACTGTCGGGCCGCGGCGACGAGGGCGGGGCGGTCGATCCGGATCACGTTGCCGGGCTCCTCGGCGACGATGGTGTCCCGGCCGCCCGCCTGGACGGGCTCCTCTCCGTGCCGACGGACAATCAGTTCTCGGCTGCGGTCGCCGACAAGGTCGATCAGTCCAGCGGCCCGCAGGCCCTGGCCGGCATGGTGCACGAACAGGATGAGCACGACGAGGCTGGCGGCCATGAGCCCGTAGGACACAAGCATCGACAGCCCGGGCACCCGGCCAGTGTTCGATCCCCGGATCTCGCGGAGGGTGAGGATCACGACTACGAAACTTGCGCCGAACAACCCGACCGCCAACTGGCTGAATCGGTCGGCGAGCAGCGCCCCCACGATCCGGGGCGAGAACTGGCCCATCGCCAGCTGGACCGCGACCAGGGTGACTGTCAGGACCAGGCTTGTCAGCGACACCAGTGCAGTGGCGAACGAGGACAAGATCGTCTGGGCGTCCGTCGGCGTCCCGGTCACGCTCTGCGGAACCAACCCGTAGTCCGTTGCCCGGTCGAGTGCCAGCGTTCCGAGACCGATGAGCGCGCCCGCAATGAGGCACAGCATGGGCAGTGGCCACATGCTCGAGCGAACAAAGTGCTGGAGCCGAAGCCTGTTCACGGTCTCCCCTTCCTTACGCAGGGATGCGGACGCCCCACCCGGAGGTCCGTCGCACATCGCCCGGGTCTCCTCATGGAACCGATGCCAATGCGGTTGCACCATCGGCAGAACTCCCGATTCGTAATGAGTGGGCGGTGGGTGCTGAGGACAGTTGGGCGCCCTCGCACGGCGGCGATCTTCGTGCACAGCTGGTCCAATACCGGGCGGGCCCGGGTCGCGCTCGCAGCTGCCCCGCTGTGATGAGACTCCGTCATGCGACTTCCTTGGCTAGCTGCCGTCGCAACTGTCGTAGAGAAGAGCCGCCGCACGCCTCGAGCGGGCTGCGTGAGCCCACGTGGGCTGTGGTGCGGCGGCTCCCTCCGCTCGGGGGTCGTGGTTGGGTGGGTCTGTTGATGGTTGCTCCTACGCAGCTGGTACGAACACGGCGCGAACGCAGCCGTCCTCCTTCTCCTTGAACATCTGGTAGCCCTTCGGACCCTCCTCGAGGGACATCACGTGGGTGGCGAGGTGCTCGGTGCGCACCTCGTCCCGGCTCATCCGTTCGAGGATCTCGGGGATGTAGCGGTGTCCGTGCTGCTGGGCGCCGCGGAGGGTCAGTGCTTTGTTCATCACCGCGCCTAGCGGGAACTTGTCCACGAGCCCGCCGAACACGCCGAGGGTGAACACGGTCCCGCCCTTGCGGCAGGCGTAGATCGCCTCACGTACGGCGGTGGGCCGGTCGGTCTGCAGCCGCAGCTGCTGCTTGACCTGGTCGTAGAGGTACTGCGGGCCCGGACTGTGCGCCTCCATGCCCACTGCCTCGATGCAGACGTCCGGTCCCCGGCCGCCGGTCATCTCGCGCAGCTCGGCGGGCACCTCGACCTCCTCGTAATTGAGGGTCTCCGCGCCGATGTGGGTGCGGACCTGGTCGAGCCGGTTGTCGAACCGGTCGATCACGACGACCCGTTCGGCACCCATGAGCATGGCCGCTCGGGCGGCCATCTGACCCACGCCCCCGGCGCCCCAGACCGCGACGGTGTCGCCGGCCTGCACCCCGGCTTGGTGGGCGCCGGTCCAGCCGGTGGGGGCGGCGTCCGAGGCGAACAGGGCGCGTTGGTCCGAGACGCCGTCGGGGATGGCGAAGGCTCCTTGGTCGGGGTACGGCACCCGGATGTAGCGCGCGTGGCTGCCTGCCCAACCGCCCATGGCGTGGGAGTAGCCGTAGCAGCCTCCGATGGCCTGGCCCCACAAGCCCTCGGTGATCCCGGGGTTGGGGTTCCCGTTGTCGCACAGGGAGAACAGTCCCTGCTGGCAGTACCAGCACTTGCCACAGCTGGTGAACGACACCACGACCACTCGGTCGCCGATCTGGTGCTTGGTCACGGCGCGACCTACGTCCACGACCTTGCCCATGAACTCGTGGCCCAGCACGTCGCCCGCACGCATCGCGGGGATGTAGCCGCCGACCAGGTGGAGGTCGGAGCCGCAGGTCGCGCTCAGCCCTACCTCGAGGATCAGGTCGTGGTCGTTGAGGATCTGGGGCTCAGGGACGTCCTCGACGCCGATCTCGTTGACTCCTCGCCACGTCACTGCTCTCATCGCTCACCTGCCTCGGGGGCCGCCTTGGTCCAGGACTCCAGGAGGACACCACCGGGAGTGGGCGTCCTCTTGCCGTGCGGTGCCGGGTCGACCGCCAGCACCTCTCCGACCTCGATGACCTGCTTGGCCTGACGAAGGGCCGACCGGAGCTCGGAGTGAGCGTCGTTGCCGCTCAGGCGTCGCGGCGCGCCGGCCGCGGGCGGCTGGTCACGCAGGCGGGCGCCCAGTTCGGTGCCCTTGTCGCCGGCGGCCGGACGGACGCGGACCTCGATCCGGTCCGCGAGCTCCGACAGCGGTGCGGGCAGGGCGTCGGTGTCGATGTCGGACGATTGGCAGAGCACCGTCACCACCAACCACCCGGACGTCGGCTGGTTGCCGCCGGCCGGTCGGGCGGCCGAGGGGTCGATCACGGACCGGACCTGGCGGACCAGGCTGCCGCCCACGCGGGCTGCACGGGTTGCGACGTTGGTCGTGGAGTGGCTCATGAGCGTCCTCCTGCTCCAGCGGGCTGCGGCGCGCCAGCGAACTCCTGCACGATGCGTTCGCAGAACGGCGGCAGGTCGTCCGGGGAACGGCTCGTGGTGATGTTCCCGTCGGTGACGACCTCCTCGTCGACCACCTCTGCGCCGGCGTTGCGCAGGTCGGTGCGGATGCTGGGCCAGGACGTCAAGGTGCGGCCACGCGCGACGTCTGCCTCGACGAGGCTCCACGGGCCGTGGCAGATGGAGGCCACCGGCTTCCCCGACTCGACGAAGTCGCGGACGAAGGCGACCGCGGCGGACTCCATCCGCAGCTTGTCCGGGTTGACGGTTCCGCCGGGGAGCAACAAGGCGTCGTAGTCGTCGACCGAGGTCTCGCTCACCTGCCGATCCACCGGGAAGGTCCCGGCGTCCTCGAGGTCCTGATTGCGCGCGGCGATCTCGCCGCCCTTGATCGAGATGATGTCGGTGGTGGCGCCAGCGTCACGGAGAGCGCGCTGCGGCTCCTCCAGCTCGACCCGCTCCACGCCGTCGGCCGCCAGGATGGCGACGCGTCGCCCTTCCAGTGTCGTGCTCATGTCACGCTCCTGCCATCGCCGGGTGGAGGACGACTTTGGTCCAGCCGTCCTCGCGGTTGTCAAAGCGCTCGTAGGCCTCGGGGGCCTGGTCGAGTGGGAGCTCGTGGCTCACGATGAACGAAGGCTCCACCTTCCCCGCGGCGATCAGGTCGCGCAGCTGGCGGTTGTACTTCTTGACCGGCGCCTGGCCGCTGCCGACGTGCTGGCCCTTGAACCAGAACATGCCGTAGTCGAAGGCGAGCTTGCCCTGCTTGGCCAGCTCGTCGCTGGCACCCGGGTCCTCGGGCACGAAGACCCCTACGCAGCCGATGGTCCCGGTGAACCGCACGGAGGCGACCAGACGGTTCATCGTGAGGTTGGCCTGCTCGTCGCCACTGGGCTCGTGCGCCTGATAACCGACGCACTCGCAGCCGTTGTCCGCGCCGAGCCCCATCGTCTGTTCCAGCACCGCCTCCACCGGGTCGACCTGGGAGTCGTCGATGGCGATCGCGCCGATCGACTCGGCCAGGGCCAGCCGGTCAGGATGACGGTCGACGACCATGACCTTGCTCGCGCCCTTGACCGTCGCCGATAGGGCTGCCATGAGTCCCACCGGCCCGGCGCCGTAGATGACGGTCTGGTCACCGGGCTTCACCCCGGCCATCTCCGTGGCGTGGTAGCCGGTCGGGAAGATGTCGGCGAGCATGACGTAGTCGGTCTGCCGCTCCTCGGCGTCCTCGCCCAGCCGCAGACAGTTGAAGTCGCCCCACGGCACCCGCAGCAGCTCGGCCTGACCGCCGCCGTACGGCCCCATGTCGGCGAACCCGTAGGCGGCACCGGCCATCTTCGGCTCCGGCTGCGCCGTCAGGCAGTAGTTCGTGAGCTGGCGCTCGCAGTTCTTGCAGTGGCCGCACGCGATGTTGAACGGCAGGACGACGTAGTCGCCGACCCGCACCTTGTCGACGCCGTCGCCGACCTCGACCACCTCGCCAAGGTTCTCGTGACCGAACCAGCGTCCCGGCTCGAAGTCGGTGCGTCCCTCGTACATGTGCAGGTCCGAACCGCAGATGTTCGTCGACGTGATCCGGACCAGTACGTCTGTTGCCCGCTCGATCCGCGCGTCGGGCACATCCTTGACGCTGACCCGTCGAGGTCCCTCGTAGACCACTGCCTTCATGATTGCCTCCTCGTCGCGAATGCGTCCCGAAACCCGCTGCTTCGGCTCATCCGAGTAGACCTCGCATGACGCCCGGCTGGTATCGGCACAAATGCCGAGGCCCTCGTCGAACCGTCCCCGGCTCCAGCGTGGGGTCTGCTCGAGCTCAGCGCGATGAACTCGGCGTGTGTGGGTACTAGGAGCCATCTTCAGTCGGCGCCCCCTTGCGCGCCTGTGAGAGGAGCGCCGTGCGCGTCGATGTGCCCATAGTCGAGGTTGCCGAGATCGCCGCCTCCGCCGCCTCACTGCCGGAGCGCGCTCAGGAACTGCTCCGGACGCTGAGTCGATGTCTCCCTGTCGAGGCGTCGTACATCGCACTGGCAGATCAGCGGTCGACCAGCTACGCGACAGTGAGCAGCAGCGGGCTCGATGCGTCGGTCGTGGACTTCCTGGACCGGCCGTCGGTCGCGCAGGAGCTCGAGCTGACCGGATGCAACCGCAACCGGCCCCCTGTCAGCCTGGGCGATCTGCCGCTCGGCACGGACGAGCTGCCCACCTGGGCGGAGTGCTTGGTCCCGGCCGGCTTCCGCGAGGGTCTAGGAGTACCACTCTTCGAACCCGGGGGACCTCACCTGGGGTTCTCGGCCTCCTGTTCTCCAGCGGACAGCCGCCGTCGGTCGCGGTGCGCACCATAGTCATGCAGCTCTCGCCGGTCATCGCCCGAGCCGTGTCCCCCACCCGTTCCCTGCTTGCGAGCGCGCGCCTGGTGTGCGGCGCCAAGGCCGGTGCTGTGTTGCTGCGGGACGGCACCACGTGTCCGCTCCCAGGTCTGGAGGGGCACGCACTTCTTGATCGCGCGTCGCCGGCTGTGCAGGTCGCCAGGCGCGGCATCAGGAACGGACAGGTCTACCGGTCATTCATGTGGCCGTGGGGTGAAGCGCCATGCGGTCACGTGCGCCTGACGGTGCTCGCGCCGAGCGACCTGCCGGCGTTCGTGTCGGGCGCTGTCCTGCTCACCCCCGACGTTGACTGCCGCGCCCTCACGGCCCGAGAACTCGAGGTGCTGGGCCTGGTCGTCGAGGGGTTCTCAAACCAGCAGGTCGCGAAAAGGTTGGCCATCGCGCAACGGACAGTGGCCACGCACCTCGAGCACATCCTCCACAAACTCGAGGCACCTTCGAGGACAGCGGCAGCCGTGCGCGCCGAGCGTGAAGGTTGCTACGTCCCAGCACACTTCGCCCTCTCGTAGACTCGTGGCTCACGCACCTGTTCAACGTCATGACAGCGCAGCGTCTCTCGGCAACTAGTCGTCCAACGCACACCAGGTAACTAGCCGCGTGAAGGTCGCTAGGGCGTTCATCGCTGACCGCAGATGGCACACGCTCATCGGCTACTTGTTCCATTGCCTCATGACCGGTGCCTAGCGAGGCTCGGTCTAGGTGCCCGGGTCGTCGCTCTCATTTCGGCTGCCCTCGATTCGTCGTGTGGCTCTCATTTGGCCTGCGTGACCCGGGTGCCGACCTATGAGCGGGAGAGGCCCAAGAGGGGTTTGCTCGGCTCGAAGTGGCGGTGCCCTCCCGACTCGAGAACCCCATCGGATCGAGTGTCGGGAGCAGCAAATGGAACACGCAACGCAGCGGGTCGTGATCGGGATGGATCCGCACAAACGGTCAGTGACGATCGAGGTCATGACAGGCGACGAGACCGTTGTCGGTGGAGGTCGGTTCGGCACCGATGTCGCCGGCTACCGATCGATGCTCGAGGTAGCGCGACGCTGGTCGGACCGGGTCTGGGCGATCGAGGGATGCAGCGGCATCGGCCGGCACGTCGCCATGCGCCTGGTCGCCGACGGCGAAGAGGTCGTCGATGTCCCGCCGAAGCTGTCAGCCAGAACTCGGGTCTTCGCCACCGGACAAGGACATCTGAGCCAGGGCCCGAAGGGGCGTCTGACCTGCACGAACGCGCGGCCCCGCGGAGGATTCCCCCAGGTTTCCCCCAGCGGGGCCGCTGCGCGTGCACCGCGGCACAAGCGACACCTGAACTACCCGCCCGGCGACCGTGAGGTTGGGTGCCGATCACGGTGGTGTCGGCCGGTCGCGGCGGCGGCCAAATCGGGGTGGTTGCGGTGACCCGCCACGACCCGGTCGAGACCGTCGGCCAGGTCCGCACCTTCGCCCCGACCCCCCGGTGCCATGTTCAGCGCCCGTGCGGGGTGACGGAGAGCGAGCATTCGATCGGCGGCAGCGAGTAGGTCGGTGTCGGTGTCGGTGTGGCGAAGCGAGTACAAGACCGCTCGTCCAGCAGAACCCGGGCCGGGCCGTCCACCGGCGCAGATTCCGACACTGTCTGATCGTTCACCGGGGATCATTCCTGAGGGCTCTTTCGCAAAGAAGGTGAGCTCGGGGCCAGATGTGATCTAGCGTGCGCTTGGGGGCGGGCGTGGGGTCCTTCCTTCGCCTGTGCCAAGACCTTCCTCGGGGTGGTATTCGATGGGCGCAGAGAAGCTTGAGCGCGAGCCCGCCGCGCCAACGACGACCGGCGCGCCGGAGGCATCCGAGACCGGACCGGTGAATCCGGTGCCGCTGTCGACCCGGACCCCGGCGCTTCCCGTGGGCAATGCGGATGACCCGGTCGAGCGCGACGCTGACCGTCGGGCCGACGATGCGCTGGCCCGCCTCAAGTCAGCGACGGGAGCGCCTCACCCTCACGGGCCTGCCTGCGATCAACTCCGTCGATCTGTCGGCGCGGACGAGCGGCCCACGGTGGGGTACGAGGGGGGCGCGCTCTCGGGCGACATTGCCGGTCGGATCGACCGTCTCCGCGGCTCCGGTGACGCGTTGCCGACCGAGGTCCGCTCACGGATGGAGCGGGGTTTTGGAGCAGCGCTCTCCAACGTTCGGGTGCATACCGGCGCTGAGCCGGACAGGCTCAACCGCTTGGTTTCTGCGGAGGCATTCACGGTAGGCAGTGACATCTTCTTCGGTGAGGGGCGCTTCGCCCCGGACTCCGCCGCCGGGGAACGGTTGATCGCTCACGAGCTCGCCCACACGCTCCAGCCTGGCGGTGGGGGTGCTCGCCGGTCGACCGTTATCCGCCGCGCTCTCACCTCGGGGCAATCCGGCAAGAGGGTCAAGGGTCCTGGGGATCGGATCTTCCTGGCCTACGAGGTCGAACCGGGGAAGTACTCGTTGCAGCCGGTGGACGGAGAGGCGGCGCTGGACGTTGCTGTGGACAGCGAGGACGCAGCGAAGTACGAGCCGGTCGGTGAGGTGGCCAGTGCTCAGGAGGTCGTGGAGGCGGTGCGTCCGGCTGAACGCAAGGACGCCGCCTATGACGTCCTTGAATGGTTGGGGAAGATGCGGGGTCTGATCGGTGGTGGAGACTTCCGTGCCGCTGCCGTGCATCTTGAGCGGATGAAAGCGGTCGCCGGGGGGTTGCCGAAGCTTGAGCATCCGGCTCTGCCCGACGAAGCACTGTTGATGCGGCTGACGGCCTTGCCGTCCGGCGGCATCCTGCGCGCCAGGTACAAGAAAGGCCTGGTCACCGGGGCCGACTTGTTCAAAGCAGGGGTCATGGAGATGCCCAATCGCGCGCTCGGTGTCGCATCGGATGAGCAGAAGAAGGAGATCGCCGAGAAAGCTACGGCCGCGCTCAAGGCCGAGCTGCGGAAGGACGACATGCTTCCGACGGTCATCAGACTGATCGACGAGGAGTCGGCCACCGTCGACTCGATGATCCCGCCGGCGATCCTGGACGACCCAGAGACCAAGTCTGCCTACCTCGCGATGACCAGGGAGAAGTTTTCGAAGGACAAGGTCGGCACGAAGTACGACGAGGCGATCCGGGTGAGCGGGCTCGACCAAGAGGACGGCAAGGCGCGGGCGATCCTCCTGGACCACCTCGAGGGCTCCCTGGTGGCAAACCGGCAGGATTTCGACCCAGTGAGCAAGAAGAAGGAGCACGACGCTGAGGTGAAGCGACGTGCGGCCGAGCTCGAGAAGGTCGTCGCTCGGCTCAAGCTCGAAACAGTCGACGAGATCCTCAAACGCCACATCCACAAGAAGGCTGCACGCCTGGCTGCTCTCTTCGATGCCTATCCCAATCTGTCCGAGAAGGTCAGCGCGCTTGTCGAGAACGAGGAGATCCATGCCTCGCTCCTCGCTATGAGGACCGGCAGGCAGACGCACTCCATCAAGGACATCAACGACTACGTCGGTGACAAGCTGAACGACCCCCTGATCGACTGGGTGATCAAGAAACGCGTCGAAGTCGAGGTCCACGCCACGAGCGCGCTGGCGTCGTTCGGCAAGATGCACGCGGAGGGATTCACCGAGGTGTTGGAGGTGCCGAGCTCGCACGCCGGCACGAAGAAGTTCATCATCGGCAACCCGAAGACCGGGCTCGCCAAGGTCGTCTTCCAGACGCTGCCGGGCGCCAGCTATGCCATCCAGACGGTTGGCGCCTTCCTGTTCTACGAGCTGTACCGCGACGGCATCCTGAAGGAAGAACTTGACGCGGCCGTCGAGTCCGGGCCTTGGCAATACGGGGAATACAAAGCACGCAATGTCATCAGTCGCACGGCAAACATCGCCCGATACCTCCTGGTCGGTCCGGACAACTCCACGCTTTGCGCCGAGGTCCCCTTCATCGGCAAGCCCCCGGCAATCGACGACGAAGGCAAGATCGTCCTCGTCGGCGTCGGTGTCTCGGCCATCAGGGTCAACACCATCACGGTGGATCGGATCGACCTCGGGAAGGTGAAAGTCCACCAAGAAGACATCGACTACAAGGCGATGTACCTGGACATCATGCGCAGCAACGGGATCACCGACGTCGAGATTGCGTCCATCGGTCAGAAGAAGGAGCTGAAGTCGGTTCTGGAAAAGTTCAAAGTGACCAAGCCGACGGTCGATCTCGAGCTGCCCAACTTCAACTCGACCGTGTTCAGGTTGAAGAACAAGGAACGGAAGGAGGTCAATCTCGCACTCTTCCAGATCTCCCCCCACTTCTTCGGGGACCGGGCAGGCTTCCTGGCCGAGGCGCTGGAAGAGCTCGGGGTCAAGCACATCACCTTCGTCGGTACGGCCGGCGGACTGGGCCCGGGCATGAAGAAGGGCCAGACGATGGTGCCGGAGCAGGTCGCCCAGGTCGCTGATGTGACAGATTTCGAGACGGCGAAGATCGGCGAAGGAGACCGCCTGCCCAACAAGGCCTTCGCCGATCTGGACGACCTGACGGCGTCGGCCGGGCTGGGTGCCAGCCAGGTGGAGCGCGGCGGACTGCACGTGGGCGTGCACTCGCCGATCACCGAGAGCGAGTCGATGATCAAGTGGATGAAGGACGAGAGCGTCCGCAGTGTTGATTGCGAAGCTGGCTTCATCGCGGACGTCCTCAAGAACTCCGGGATCAATCTGTACGCCATCTACTACATCTCGGATGTGCCAGGGACCCATGAGTCGATCGGCCAAGGCGGAGTCGCGGCCGGCGAACACGAAAGCCCGGCACGGTCCGGAGCAAACCCCAGTGAGCTCCTCGTTCGAGAGATCATCAAGAAGGCCGTCGGCGGAGTGATTGAGGCAGCTGACGCACAGGTCGCCGCCGTGAAGCCGATGACCGACCGGGGTCGCATTCAGGTGGCCATCGCGAATAAGACGGGCGGATTTGACCCGTTTGACCTCGAGGTGAAGGTCGTCCAACCCGGACTTGTCGCTGGCCCGGATACAGTGGAACTCCTGCGCACCTTCGCCCGCGCCGTGATGGCGATGACGAAGGACCTTGTGAAGCAGGACGGTCGGCCCCAGCTGACCGTCCAGCTCATGAGCGACCTGAACCGGAAGGCCGATGAGTTCTCCACCTTGCACAAGGTCAAGCTCTTGTTGACGCCGGTCAAGCCATGAGTGCTCGCGCTGACTTCACCGAACTCGCCGCGACGCTGGACATCCTGGCG
Source organism: Nocardioides sp. URHA0020 (assembly GCF_000620705.1). Lineage (GTDB taxonomy): Bacteria > Actinomycetota > Actinomycetes > Propionibacteriales > Nocardioidaceae > Nocardioides. The sequence continues at coordinate 149,223 of NZ_KK211170.1, read as the reverse complement.
CCGCCGAATGTACGCGTCGCCGCGACCGAGGACGGTCTGCGAATCGCCCTGCTGGAGCCGCGGCAGATGGTGGCTGAACTTGTCGTCTTCGCGGTCACTCCGAAGTCGGACGTGTGGAAGGGGCACGTCGGTGACATCGCCTCCTCGTTCGACCATTTCGCCATCACGGCTACCGAGATATCCCAGCACGCCACGAGCACCGATCACGGGCTGGGGTTGGCCCAGGACGTCTACAACTCCGGGGTAGTCCTCAACCCGCACAACTGGTCGGACCTGTTCAGATTCGACTACGAGCACGTCGCCATGGACATCGGCTCGTGGCTCGGGCTTGAATGACCGCTGACAACGTCAGGCTCGGCATTCAGCTGGAAACTACCTGCGGACGGTAACGAACTGACCTGAATCGCTGAAGTTCAGAAGCCTTTGTCGAGCCGTCTGTCAGAACCGACGACATTCTCCTTGACGTTCGCTCCGAAAGTCGCACGGTTCCCTCAGATTTTCCCCAGCGCAGTGCCTACCGAGCACCTAGTAGACGCCTAGGCCGTCAGGGCGTAACGTCCCTACACCCCGTCTGACCTGCGGAAACGGGTCACCTTCGGAGCGAGTCGATGATGCCTCCGGTTGTACTACGACATCGGAGCCAGAGCCCGTACGGGCGGTCTGACCGGCACGAACGCGCGGCCCCGCCGAGGACTCCCCCAGGGTTTCCTCCCGCGGGGCCGCTGCGCGTTCCCGCGGGCGCAGCGCCGAGGACCCGCCGGGGCGCCGTCCGTCAGCTCGCGAAGGCGGCACGGCCCTGGGTCGCGGAGGTCCCGAGGTCGCTCTTGGGGATGACCGCACCGGCCGTGACGGCCGATGTCCAGGCCTCGGTCGTGGCGACGGCGGCGAAGTTGGAGTGCAGGAGCACCAGAAGGGTCTCGTGCAGCTGCTCAGCGGAGACCTTGCCGGCGTCGTTGGCCAGGTGGATGGCGCCACTGGCGTCCGACAGCACCTCGACGGCCAGGCCGAGCTCCTCTGCGCCGACGGCCGTGGCGAGGTCACAGTTGTTGGTCATGTAGCCGACGATCGTGATGGTGTCGACGCCCTGGTCGGCCAGCCACGCAGCCACGTCGGTGCCGGCGAAGACGCTGCCCTTGTCCTTCGTGACGCGCTTCCACCGGGCCTCCAGCCGCTGTTCGACCTCGGGGTGCAACGACCAGCTCTCGCTCCCTCTCGCGAACACGGGCGCCCCTTCGGGGAGCTCGTGCTGGACCACCACCACCGGCAGTCCCTCACGCTTCGCCACCTCGAGCGCGGTCACGATGTTCGTCAGCGTCTGCTCGGCCGGCGGAGCCTGGATCTGCAGGACTCCCGTGAAGTACTCCTGCTGGACGTCGACGACGATGAGCGCTCGGCGCGGGTCTGTCATGGCATCTCCCTGGTCTGGTGAACGTGTCGGCTCCACCTTCGCTCGGTCGGTGCGGCTACCGTGAGTGGCACGAAAGACGCTTCTCGATGAGATCGGGCCAACTGTGCGAATCGTGGTCTACGCCTTCCACGGCATGACGATGTTTCACCTCGCCGTTCCGCTGCTGGTCTTCGGCGAGGTCGGGCGACAGGGCATCGCCGAGGGCTGGGACCCCGCCGTCTGGACCGACGATGGTCGAGGCATCCGGACCGCCGAAGGACTGCGGGTCGAGGACGTCGCCGGCCCGACCGTGGTCGACGAGGCCGACCTCGTGGTCCTCCCGTCCTGGCCGGCCGACCTGCCGGCCCCCGACCCGGCCCTGATGAACGGTCTTCGCGCGGCCCGATCGCGTGGCACCAAGATCGCCGGCCTGTGCCTGGGTGCCTTCCCGGTGGCCGACAGCGGTGTGCTCGACGGACGCCAGGCGGTGACCCACTGGGGTGCCGCGGACCAGCTCGCTCTCCGCCGTCCGGAGGTGAAGGTCGACGCGGCCGCGCTCTACCTCGATCACGGTGACGTCCTCACCTCGGCGGGCACCGCATCCGCCATCGACGCCTGCCTGTCGATCGTCCGCAATGAGCTGGGAGCCTCGGCCGCAGCGACCGTCGCCCGCCACCTCGTCGTCGCGCCACACCGCGAGGGCGACCAGGCTCAGTACGTCCATCGCCCGATGCCCGACCCGGGCGGTGTCGGGCACCTCGGTCCGACCGTCGACTGGGCTCTGGCCCACCTCGACCAACGGCTATCGGTGGACGACCTCGCTGCCCATGCGCGCATGAGTCGACGAAACTTCACCCGCAGGTTCACCGAGGTGATCGGCAGCACCCCGTCGCGGTGGATCATGGCCCGGCGGCTCGACGAGGCCCGCCGCCTCCTGGAGGCGACCAGCTGGCCCATCAACCGGGTCGCCACCGCGTGTGGCTTCGGCAGCGTGGTGACCTTCCGCCAGAACTTCGTCGCTGCGTACGCGACCACCCCCACGTCCTACCGACAGCGGTTCTCGACCCCCTCCCCATGACGTCCGGGGCGGCGTCATGACCAGCCACCGACCGCGCGTAGTCGGCGTCCATCGTTCATCATGGAGGGATGCGTGGTCAGTGGCGCGGGAGGGTCAGACGTGAGCTGAGACGGCTTCGCACGGGGTGGCGCGGCGCGGTGCTGTGGTCGCTGCGCATCACGGTGGCAGCGGTGATCAGCTACGTCGTGGCGGTCCTGATCTTCCCGGGCACCCAGCCCTTGCTCGCGCCGCTGACGGCCATGCTCGTCGTCCAGGTCACGCCGGTGTCACTGCTGGCCAGCGGCCTGGATCGCGTCGTCGCCGTGGTGAGCGGAGTCTCGATGGCAGTCGCGTTCGCCGCCGTCGTACCGCTCGAGTGGTGGAGCCTCGGCATCCTCATCTTCCTCTCGATCACCTTGGGACAGGCGCTCCGGCTCCGTGACAACCTCATGGAGGTCGCGATCAGCGGGATGCTCGTGCTGGGCGTCGGCTCGCTTGCCGTCGAGGCCGCTGCCGGCCAGCGGATCGCGGAGACGCTGGTGGGCGCGGTCGTCGGCATCGCGGCCAACCTGCTGTTCCCGCCCCGGGTGCCCACCTCGGACGCCGGGTGGGAGATCGAGGGACTCTCCGACGCGATCAGCGACCTCCTGCGGCGTTCCGCCGATGCCGTCGAGCAGCTGGCCGACGACCCTCGCTCTCTGACAGCGGCCGCGGAGGCCTGGCTCGGGGACGCGCGCCTGATCACCCACCGCGACGTTCCCCGAGTCGGAGCCGCGCTGCTGCACGCCGAGCAGGGCCGCCGCCTCAACGTGCGAGCGGTGGGCACGCCGGACCTCGGCCCCGGTCTGCGGCACGGGCTGGAGTCACTCGAGCACACTGCGCTGAGCGTGCGATCGATGTACCGGGCGCTCGCCGATGCCACCGCAGGCGACGCCGGGTGGCTCGAGTCAGACGGGTCGGCCGATGTGTGCCTCGGTCTGGCCCAGACGTTCCGCGAGCTGGCCTCTGCCGTCGACGCCTTCGGTGAGCTGGTGCGGCTCGAGGCGGCACCAGCCGGGCAGGCTCAGTCGGCGGACTTCAAGGCGCTCCGGGAGGCGATGGAGGGACTGCCCGAAGCGCGCGCCCGCCTGGAGGACATGTCGACCGCGGTGGCCGACTCCGACCTCCGCGAGCTGCATGCGAGCCTGCTGTCCACCGTGAAGCGGGTCCAGCGCGAGCTCGACCTCGAGCAGCGCGTACGGCGCCAGCTCCAGCTGGGGCGTCCGGTCCGCACCTGGCCGGCGCCACTGCGCCCGCACCCCTCGCGGCGCCGGCCCACATCCCTCCCGCAGGCGCCGCCGGAGAGCGACCCCGACGCGCCGACCACGCCGATGCCACGGATCTCCGACGACGACCTCGATCAGCGCTGACCTCGCGTCGCGACTCGACCACTTCGGCCCCACGACATCCCGGATGGAGCGTTTCCACGCTCGCGACGTGGCCATTGATGTATGCCTCGTGGCTGTTCGCCGATGCTGCAAGCAGTGGCGGACGCCGAAGATGGTCAACGAACTGAAGCGCTGACATCCGGGTCCTGCGAACCGGCTCGCGGCATGAGCTATGGGCAGCAGCGTGCGTTGCGGCCACGCCGATAGCCGGCAGTACGACGCAGCAGGTCGAGCGCCGCCGAGACACTCACCGAGCAGGGTTCCGGAGCAACCCCTTGACCTCGCGTAATGGTGCTAGTACTACTAGCACTATGAAATGGACGATCGATCACTCGTCGACGCAGCGTCTGCAGGACCAGGTGGCCGCCTGCGTCGTGCGCGGTGTGCGCAGCGGGGAGCTCGCAGTTGGCGAACAGCTCCCACCCGCGGCCGAGCTGGCGGTGGGTCTGTCGGTGGACCGGAACACGGTCCTCGCCGCCTACCGACAGCTCCGCGAGGCGGGCATCCTCGAGTTTCGCCGCGGGCGCGGTGCCCGCATCGCGGGAACGGCGGAGACCGGCGACCTCGCCCCGATCCGTGAAGCCGTCCAGTCGGTCCTCGAGCTCGCTCGTCGGTACGGACTGGAGTCCGATGATGTCGTCACCCTCATCAAGGAGATGCGATGAACACCACTGTCTACACCGGGCGGGCGACCAACTGGTCGAGCGTCGTCATCAGCGGCCTCCTGCTGATCCCGCTGGTCGGTATGGGCCTCTCCTCCGGCTCGTCTCCGAGCACCGGTGCACTGATCGTGGTCGTGGCCCTCGTCGGCCTCCTCGCCGAGGTGATCACGGCCTCGGACGTCCGGGCCACGTGCGGCCCGCAAGGCGTGGCCCTCCACTGGGGGTCCGTCGGCTGGCCGCGAGCGCGGTACACACTCGACAGCATCCAGGACGTGCGGGTCGTCGATATTCCCTGGCACGCGGTGAGCTGCGGGTTCTGGTGGACCCCCACGCGGACCGTGTGCACCGTACGAAGCGGTCCCGCGCTGCGGCTCCGGCTGCTCAGTGGGCGCACCGTCACCATCACCGTTCCCGATCCATACGCAGCGGTTGCCGCCCTGCGCGCCAACAGCCTCGATCTCAGCTAGCGGCTGCCATGCGACGGCTGGCGACCGTCCACCCAGGCACGCGGACTGCTCTGGACGCACAGATCGATCGCGCACCGGCAAGGTGACGGTGGAGTCTCGGACCAGGACCGGCGCGGCCACCACGGATGATGCGGGGGTCTCTCAGTCGCCGAGGGTCAGCCCACGCGGAGCAACAAGGCCAGAGCGAGCAGTCCGAGGCCGAGAGCGAGGAGGGTCAGATGGATCACCTTCACCACGCGCACACCCCGAGCGGCTCGCTCCAATGCCGCGGCCGTCGCGGGATCCGTCAGGTCGGGTCCGGGACGATCCTCGTCGTCGTCCCAGCGGTGTCTGAGTCGCACTCCCCCAGTCTCGCCCAGGCTCCAAGGGTGTGCGCGAGCCGCCCATCGCGCCTTTCGTCACTACTGACGTGCGCCGGGTGAGCTCACTTCCGGGTGAGGCGGATCCGGAGGGCGTGACCGTCCTGGAAGACGACCGCGGTGCCCTTCCTGTCGACCGCGTTCCACCCGGCGTCCTTGGCGAGCTTGCCGTCGTTGGTCCGGGACACGACGACCGCACCACCGGTGCTGCGGTCGACGAGAAGCAGCTGCCGCGTCCGCACGGTCTTCCCGTAGGTCCGCACCACGACGTACCGCCCGGTCGTGCTGATCGCAGTGATGCTCCACCCGTTCTTGAGCAACGGGTTGTACCGCTTCGGGATGTGGAGCTTGGTGATCTTGCCGGTGGACCGGTGCCAGATGCCCGAGCTCTTCTTGGCGGTGTGAAGATTGACCGCGACGAGCTTCCCGTCACCGCTGATCCGCCCGCCTCGATCCCCGAGGCTGCGCGTCTTGTGAGTAACCCGGTCCCAGAGCACGGTCTCGCTGGTGTCACTCTCGTCGTACTTCAGGACGCCCAGGACGACCGTGCGACCGTCGTCGCTGAGGCTCCCCACCACGGTGGACGCAGCACCGGGACGGACGACGATGCTCGTGGTCACACCCGTGGACCGCCGCCAGATCTTGGCGACCTGGTCCGCCTTCGAGTTGTTCGCTGCGTATCCCACGAACGCGCCTCCGGCGCTGACCTTCGGCAGGTCGTAGTAGGCCAGGGGTGCCTTCGGTGCCACGACCCGCGTCTTCTTCGTGACCCGGTCCCACATCAGCACCGACGTCGAGTAGCCCTCCCCCTCCGGGGTCCGGGGCAGGTAGTCGCTGTCGCGCACGTAGACGACGTACCGGCCGTCCGGGCTGATCGAGGGTCGGTCGAACCCGACGCCCTGAGGCGAGTCCTTCGGCGTGACGAGCGTGCTCTTGCGGGTCTTGGCGTCCCACAGCAGGATCTTCGGCTCCGGGTCGGAGTCGTCCTGGCGTGTCCAGTCGCGGTCCTGGTAGACGACGAAGCGACCGCTCGCGCTGATCGACGGGGTGTAGTAGAGCTCGGCTGTCTTGGCCGCGATCCGAACCGTGTAGTCAGGTGTCGGCCTGGAAGCCTCCGCCGACGGTGCGGCAGCAGCGAGCAGGCCCGCGGTCAGAGCAAGCACGGACGTTGTCACCGAGAGTCGTCGCATGCGGAGACTGTACGTGGAGTCGCCGGATCCGCGGGCATCATCTGCGCCATCCGCCGGCTCGCGCCGCTGGTCGTGCGCCGTGACGCTGGTTTCGGGCGACCGCTTCGCGGGGACCCCCCGGACATGACCTCGACCGGCACGACGGGCCACCCACAGCTGCTGCAGACCGTCATCGACGCCGTCGACGTGCGCGCCGTGGCCGAGTTCTACCGCCAGCTGCTGGGCTATGCCTATCGCCCCGGTGACGAACCCGGCGCCGGGGACGATCCGGATGCCGACGACCCCCGGTGGTTGGTGCTGCGCGATGCCAACGGGACCAACCGGTTGGCGTTCCAGTTCGCGGAGCGCGTCGAGCCGACCACGTGGCCGGCACCGGACGTGCCGATGCAGATGCACCTCGACTGCACCGTCGCGGGTCGCGAGGAGCTCGAGCAGCAGCGTGCCTTCGCCGAGTCGCTCGGCGCCCGGCTCCTGGTCGACGACTCCCACGACGCCGACGAGCCGTTGTACGTGATGGCGGACCCTGCCGGGCACCCGTTCTGCCTCTTCGTCCCCGAGGGCGCCGGGTGACCCTCGCGCTCGTCATCGTCTGGCCGAACCCGTAGCGGAAGCGGGCGATCGCGGACGCGACGACGTGGCCGCGGCCGGCGGCCACGTCGTGGCGTGCGGTCAGCCGAGGATCCCGTCCACGATCAGCAGGACGCCGAAGATCGCGAACAGCGCGGCAGCGCCGTACTTGATGACCTTCTCGGGCAGTCTCTTGCCGAGCATCGCGCCGACGACGATGGCCAGCGCGTCCGCGGCGACCATGCCGAGGGTGCTGCCGAGCCAGGTGCCGAGCCAGCCCTCCTGGGTCGCCAGGGTGATCGTGGCGAGCATGGTCTTGTCGCCGAGCTCCGCGAGGAAGAACGCGACACCGACGGCGAGGATGGCCGCGCCGGTCGCGGTGCGAGCCTTGTCGGCCTCCTCCTCGGTCAGCTCGTCACCACGCAGCGTCCAGGCGGCGAACGCCAGGAACGCGACGCCGGCCACGATGCCGATCCAGTCCTGGTAGTCGGCGAACGCGTCGCCGATGAAGTAGCCGATGCCGACCGACGCCAGGTGCACCAGGGCGGTGGCGACCGTGATCCCGATGATCACGTCACGGACCCGGTAGCGGGCCGCGAAGGTCATCGCCATGAGCTGGCTCTTGTCGCCGAGCTCGGCGACGAAGATCACGGCCGTGCTGAGCAGGAAGGCGTACACAGGTGGTCCTCTCTCCGGCCCGGCCGGAGAGAGCTGCCCGTGTCGGGGAGGACCCTTCGACCAGGCGCAACATCACAGGGGTGTGCGATCTGGTCGAAAGTCTCGTCCGCCACCGCGTGCTCTCGCGCTGCGCTGGCCTGACGTGCCGGGCCCGGGGCCAGTGTGTCGACACGCCTGTTGGGGACTACTCCCTTTCGGCCTCGACCCTAGCGATCCGCGACCCGGCCTGCCGAATCGGGCGTCCGGGTCAGGTCTCCGGCCCCCGTGGGCGGGAAGGCCGCCCGCGAGAGCCAGGCGAGCACGGCCGAGGTCGCCACGATCGCGGCCGACGCGCCGGCGACCCAGGTCAGCCCCGAGGTCGCCATGACGAGTCCTCCCAGTGCTGCGCCGCCGGCGATGCCGGCGTTGCTGCTCGCGTTGATCCACGCGCCCGCTGTCTCCGGCGAGCTCGAGGCGGTCCGCACCGAGGCCGACTGGTAGAGCGAGGCCGCCGGCCCGAAGGCGGTCAGCCAGACCATGCCGGCCAGCACGACGAGGGCCAGCCGCGGGTAGGCCAGCGCTACAGCGGTGGAGCCCACCGCCATCGCCGCCGGGATCAGGATGGCGCTGCCGCGGGGGCGTCGGTCCAGCTGGGCGGCGGCGAGGCGAAGGCCGACCAGACCGCAGGCACCGAAGAGCAGCAGGGTCGGGGCGACCCAGCCCTCGGCCGCCCCGGAGTCGAGCAGCAGGATGCTGACGTAGGTGTAGAGCACGTAGGTGCCGAGGTAGCTCAGGCCGTTCGCCGTGACCACCGTGGCGAGGTCACGACGCCGTCCCGGGTGCCGGGGTGCGTCGTCGCGAGGACCGTCGACTCGGGGCAGCACCGCCGCTGCCATCCCCAGCACGACCAGGACCAGGGCGGCCATGATCCCGAAGGCGACCCGCCAGCCGAAGGCCTCTCCCATGGCCGTCGAGAGCGGCACCCCGAGGACCAGGCCGCCGGACACCCCGACCGAGGCCAGCGCCATCGCCCGGCCCGTCTGGCTCGCCGGGACCAGCCGCGCGGCGTAGCCGATGCACACCGAGAAGAAGAGCGCATGGGTGATGCCGCCGACCACCCGCCCGGCCGCGAGGACGCCGAAGGTCGGCGCGACGGCGGCGACCACGTTGCTGACGCCGTACCCGCTGATGGTGACGAGCAGGACCGGCTTGCGGGGCAGCCGCCTCGTCGCGAGCGCGAGCGGCACCGACAGCACGGCGACCATCACGGCGTACGCGCTCACCAGCAGTCCCGCGGTGCCGGTGCTCACCTCGAAGGCCGAGCTGATCTGCGGCAACAGGCCGACGGGAAGCAGCTCGGTCGTCACCGCGGCGCAGACGGCGGCGGCCAGGACCAGCAGGCCGGTGCGCGCGTGGCCCAGACCTCCGTCAGGATCCTGGCGGGACGAGCTCACCGCACCACCCTCTCACCGTCCTGGGCGCCCAGGGTCGTTGGTCCCACGTTCGGAGGCCTTCGCCGCTACCGGACGGCCTGCCACGGGAGGAGCGTCGAGGCATGAAGACATCCGCCGTCCCGTCCGGGACGATCGTCGTCGGGGTCGACGGCTCGGTGGGCGGTGACCGGGCTCTCTCGTGGGCCGTCGCCCAGGCGACCCTGGAGAGCCGGCCACTGACCCTGGCCCTCGGCCTTGCCGACCGGTGGACCGAGATGGAGCCCGCCGACCTGGCCCGCCTGACCGCCGCCGACGACATCGAGCGCGCCGACGCCCGCTCCGTGCTCCACGAGGCCCGGCGTCGCGTGACCGACCTCGCGCCCGAGCTGGCACTGCACGAGGTGATGTCGGTCGGACGACCGCAGGACTTCCTCGTGGAGCTGTCCGAGCGCGCCGTCCTGGTCGTCGTCGGCTCGCGCGGCCGGGGACCGGTGCGCAGCACCCTGCTGGGGTCGGTCGGAGTCGCGCTCTGCCACCGGGCGGCCTGCCCGGTGGTCGTCGTACGCCGGGGGCACCCGGGTCTCGTCCGGCACGGCGTGCTGGTCGGCACCGATGCGACCGGTGGCTCCGGCGCCACCGTCGAGCTCGCCTACCGCCAGGCGTCCGTGCACGGGCTGCCGCTGACGATCCTGCACTGCGGCGACCGGGTCCGATCGGCCGACGACGACGAGGCTCTCCGGCTGGCGCTCGCCGAGGTGGTCAGCGGTCTGGCGGAGAAGTTCCCGGACGTCCGGGCCACCACCGAGATCGCCGAGGGCCCCAGCGACAAGGTCCTCGCCGAGCGGTCGGACCGGATGAACCTGGTGGTCGTCGGAGCCGGCTCCGGCTCCGCAGCCGTGGTGGAGCACGCCGGCTGCCCGGTCGCGGTCGTCCCAGCCCGGACGGACCAGGGCGGGTGACGACCGTGGCCGTCGCCGAGCCCGTCGTCCGGGTCGCCGGCCTGATGTCGCGCCGGGTGGTGGGCATCAGGTCGGACTGCGACCTCACCATCGCCGCGCAGACCTTCGCCCGCACGGGCCTGCGTCACCTCGTGGTCACGGAGCCGGACCGCCGGGTCCTCGGGTTCGTCACGGCCGACCGGGTGCTGGTCGCGCTGAGCGCCGGTGGTGCCACCGTCCGTCTCCGCGACCTCGTCGAGGACGCGGGCGTCCGGATCCTGCCGCAGGACGACCTGCGCACCGCGGCCGGCGCGATGCTGGAGGCGCTGGTCGACGCCGTCCTCGTCACCGAGCGCTCGGGGCGGGTGGTCGGCGTGCTGACCTGGTCCGACGTGGTCGCCCACGTCGCCGGCTACAGCCGGCCGCGCCCCCGGTCACCGTCCGACGACGCCTCCCGGTCCTGACGGCCTCCGACTCACGGCGCGTTGGTGAACCAGTCCTCGAACCCCGTCGGGTGGTGCAGGCCGATCACGCCGTGCTCGTACAGGCCCCAGCCCACCCGGGGCTCCTGGCCCGCCTCGCGCCACGTGGCGCGGCCGACGTTGTCGGTCAGCCCGAAGGGGACCCGGCCCGCGACCTGCGGGTCCGTCATGTCGTAGGTGACCCGCTCGGACCAGCCCGCACCGCGCCACTGGCCGTGGGACCAGTCGGAGTCCCCGCCGTACCCGCCGCCGACGTGGATCGCCAGCGGCAGCATCGACTCCAGCTCCACCTCGACCCCGGTGCCGTCCGGGAGCCGGAGGCTGAGGGTGCCCGTGAGCGGCGTCCGCGTCCCGCTGCGGTACGTCGTCGTCACCACCGGCCAGCCGAGCTGCTCCATGCGGCCGTCGGGCCAGACGCGGTGACAGTCGTTGAGGATCCGGGTGCCGTCGGGCTCCTCCTGGATGATCACCACCATCGCGAAGTCGTCGAACGCGATCGGCACGTACAGCCACCACATGCCGTCGAACGGCGGGTCCGCGGGCTTGCCGGCCGGCTCGGCCTCGCCGATCGGTCGGGCGCCCCAGGAGCGGTCGCGGGTGCCGATCCACCGGTCCGGCGTCACGTCGTACGTCTGGCCGTCGATGACGATCGCGCCCTCCCACGACCCGACCTGCGCGAAGCGCTGCGCGTCGAGGATCGCCCGGTGGCCGCCGGCGCGCATGATGTGGCGCTGCTCGGGGATCGCCGGGAAGAGGCCGCGCCAGGTGATGTCGACGGAGATGCCCTCGGTCTCCTCGATCACGAGGCGCGAGGTCCGCAGCGGCTCGATGACCTCGATCCGGTAGTTGCCGACGTGCTGGTTGAGCCGGTCGCTGTCCAGCGTGTCGCCGAAGTGCAGCGCGGTCTGCTCCGCACCGCGGCGCACCAGCAGGAAGGCGTCCTTGGTGCCGAGGTTCGGGTAGTAGCCGATGCCCGTGATCAGGAAGATCTCGCCGCTGCGGTCGTGGGCGTTCCAGTACGACCGGTCGTAGAAGTTGCGGTCGGTGCCGACGTGCTCGATCGGTGCCGGGATCTGGTGGATCGGGTACTCGTCGAGCGGGAACACGCCAGGTACGTCGGGCACGGGTGACCTCCAGGTCGGGTGTGGGGCAGGGATGGGCAGGGCTCGGTCAGGACGGTCAGAGGATGGTGACGGTGCCGCGGTCGCCGTCGACGCGGACCCGGTCGCCGGTGCGCAGCACGCGGGTGGCGCCCTGCGTGTTGACCACGCACGGGAGCCCGTACTCGCGGGCCACGACGGCGCCGTGGGAGACCGAGCTGCCGATGTCGGTGACGAGCGCGGCGATCAGGGTGAAGTACGGCGTCCAGCCGACGTCGGTCACGGGCGCGACCAGGATCTCCCCCGGCTGCAGCGCCTGCGCCTCGGCGATCGTGGTGGCCACCCGGACCGCGCCCTCCACGACCCCGCTGCACGCGGGCCGGCCGACGATCACGCCGTCCTCGATGCCCTCGGGCGGTTGCGGCCGGAACGGGACGGGCTTGCCCACGGTGACGTCCGGGAACTCCAGCCGGGCCTGGAACGGCAACGCCGTACGGCGTGACTGGGCCGCGGCGACGAGCCCGGAGACGTCGCCGGAGCCGACGACGGCGGGCAGCTCGGAGCGGTCGAGGAAGAACACCAGGTCGGCGTCGGGCAGCCGGCCGATCGCGGCCAGCTGCTCGCCGAGCAAGCGGTAGCCGCGGCTCAGACGATGCGCGACGAGCACCATCCGCGACTTGGTCGCCTCCCGCCCGCGCGCTCCGGCGCGGGCCATCCGGGCGAGGCTGCGCAACGCTCGCGGGAGGTCGGCGTCATCGACGGCCTGGGTGGGCCGAGCCGCGTTGCCGGTCGCGATCCGGGCTCGCAGCATGGCCTGCATGATCGTGCCGAGGCCCTCGGGGTCGTCGCCCCAGGAGGGGTCGCGCACGCAGAGCTCGCGGTAGCCGCGGTGACCGTGGCGCTCCAGGAAGTCGTTGAACTTCTGCGTCGTCGTGCCGCTGCCGTCCGTGAGCGAGCCGACGGCGGCGGCGGCGTCCAGCTCGAGGAAGCGGCTGCCCGCCTGCTCATCGGCCGCGAGGTCGGCGACGACCTCGTCGAGCTGCGCCAGCATCACGGCGCTCTCGACGTCGGTGGCGCCGGCCATCAGCGCGGAGGCCCGAGCCCGGCCCTCGTCCTCGGTCCGTCCTGCCTTGACCGCCTCCTTCACCACGGTGTCCTCGAGCACGTTGGCCGCCACCGCCGAGCGGGAGGAGGAGCGGACATGGGTCAGCGTGGCCTCGTTGTAGAGCTCGATCGCGGCGTCGAGCTCGGCGAGCAGCGCCTCGGGCGTGGCAGCAGACGGCGCCTCGAAGGTCGCCAGCCGCCTGTCCAGCCGCCTGATGTGGGGACCGGCCGACAGCGCGAACGTGGTCAGCTTGACCGTGTTGACCAGACGCCGCGGGAACGGCTTCGGCGGCTTGGGCACCAGCTCGTCGACGACCCGGCCGGCGATCGAGATCGAGTACTGCTCCAGCGAGTTGCCCAGGATGCCGGAGCTGAGCGCGGTGCCCTCGGTCATGTTGAGGAAGAGGTGGCCGGAGAAGTAGCCCACCTGCAGCCACCGCGCCTCGTCGTACGCCCGCTGGAAGCCACCCTTCACCTGCACCATCTGCATGGCGTACTCGATCGCCCGGCCGCTGACCGACGCCGTGAGCGGGCAGAAGGCGCCGGGCATCATCTCGCCGATGTTGCAGCGGGTGTAGACGTCGTCGGGGATGCCGACGACCGAGTCCATGGCGCTCAGGTCGCCGGGCAGCGTGGTGATCGGACGCGCCTGCAGCCAGCGCAGGCGACCGTCGGCGTCGATCGCCCACTCGAGGTCGAGCGGTCGGCCCCACCGTGCCTCCGCCTCCCGGGCGCCGGCCGCGATCAGCGTGACCTCGTCGTCGGTGATCGCGGGCATGTCCGTCACCTGCCGGTCGGTGATCGTGCCCGCCCGGTCCACCTCGAAGTGGTCGGAGGTCGTCGAGCCGTCGACCAGCGCCTCCCCCAGGCCGGCGACCGCGTCGACGACCGCGAGGTCGCGTCGGGCGCTCGTGGGGTCCGCGGTGAAGACGACGCCCGCCGAGCGCGCGTCGACCATCTCCTGCACGACGAGATGCATCGTGCCGCTGACTCCGGACTCCGCCTGGTACGCCGTGGCGCGCTCCGAGCCGGTCGAGGCCACGCAGCGCCGTACGGCGTCGATCAGCTCGTCGTAGCTGCTGACCCCGAGCACGGTCTCGTACTGGCCGGCGAACGAGCTGTCGACGCCGTCCTCCCCCGCCGCCGACGACCGCACGGCGACGGTGGCGACGGTGCCGTCGGCCACCAGCCGGGCGAACCGCTCAGGCAGGTCGGCGGGGAGCGCGTCGGCGTCGGCGTTGGCGATGACGAAGGCGGCCGGTACGGCGAAGCCCGCCGCTGACAGCTCGGCCAGGCCGAGCGCCTTCCCGCCGTACCGCGCATCGACGACGTCGGACAGCTCGACGAGCTCGCACGTGAGTGAGGTCACATCGAGTTACGTTACACTTGTCACGGAGATGGCAAACGAAAACGGCAGACCTCGGGACACGCGCATCGACAGCGCGGTGCTCGACGCCGCCGCCGAGCTGCTCGCCGAGGTCGGGTACGCCGACCTGACGGTCGCCGCGATCGCCGACCGGGCGGGGACGTCGCGCCCGGCCGTCTACCGCCGGTGGCCGACCAAGGCCCACCTCGTGCACGAGGCGGCGTTCCGCGACAGCGTGACCGACGAGCCGCCGCGGACCGGGGTGCTCGACGCTGACATCCGCGAGCTCGTGCGGACCACGGCCGAGCTGCTGTCGACCCCGTTGGCGCGGCTCGCCGTACCGGGGCTGATCGCGGAGGCCGCCACCGACCCGACGCTGCACGCGCGACTGCTCGAGCGGTTCGCGGCGGAGGGCTGGAGCGGCACCGACGAGTACGTGCGGGCGGGCGTCGAGTCGGGTCAGATCCGGGCCGGCGTGGACGCCGTCGCCCTGATCGAGGTCGTCATCGGAGCGGCCCTGGTCGCGATGCTCGTGCGTGGCGCCGACGGGCTCACCGACGCCTGGGTCGACCGGACGACCGCGCTGGTCCTGGGCGGCATCCGCCGCTGAGCCCGCGTCAGGCGAGCTGCGCTGGGCTACGGTCGCGCCGGTGCACCCGGTGGGCCGCGCGCGGGGCGGCGAGCAGCACCGGGCAGGCGGACTCGCGGACCACGGAGCGGGCCACCGGTCCGAGGCTCGAGCCCGTGGGGAGCTGGGGGTCGTGACGCCCGAGGACCATCAGGGCAGCGTCGTGCGACGCCTCGATCAGCGCGTCCCCCGGTCGCGCGTTGCGCACGTGGACGTCGACCAGGACCTCGTCGTACGCCGCGAGCAGGTCGACCAGCGCCCGGTCGATCCCCTCCTGCAGCCGTTCGGGCCACGCCGGGTCGGAGATCTGGGCGAGCGCACGCTGGTCCGAGCCCGGCGGGCGCCACCAGGTGCTGATCACCGTCAGCTGCGCGTCCCTCTCCCAGGCGGCAGCGAACGCCTCCCGGAGCACCACCTCGCTGTCGTCCGGGTCGTCGACGCCGACGACGACGCGGTGAGGCGCGTCCCCTGCCATCCACGAGTCCGGGACCGAGACCACCGGTGCCCGCACGCGGGCCGCGACGCCACCGGTCACCGAGCGCACGTAGGGATGCGTGCGGCGCGACTCCGGACAGCGACCGACGACCACCAGGCCGGCGTCCACGGCCGCCTCGACGACGGCCGCGACCGGCGGGGCGTCCACCAGGGCGGAGGTCACCGTCACCAGCCCGCCGACCAGCGCCGAGACGCGGGCGACGGCCACCGCGAGCACCGCCTCCCCGTCTCCGTCGGGGCCGGCCGCGTGCACCAGGTGCAGGTCGCGGTGGTGCCGCATCGCCTCCTCGGCCCCGTGCTCGAGGGCGGTCGGGGAGCCGTGACGACCGACGGCGACGACGACGGGGGCGGGCAGCAGGTCCATGGCTCCACCGTCGGGCACGCCGCTGGTCCTCCCCAGAGACGGAGGTCCCGGACCTCCGGGACCGAAGCACCTTCCGGTGAGCGGCCGCGCGGCACACGATCGAGGTAGACGAAGAGCAACCCAAGGAGCTGGTCATGGCTACGACGGACACCACCCTCTGGACCAACGGCAGCCTGGTCGAGCTCCCGCGCGACGAGTGCGAGCGGCTCCTGGGCAGCCACGCCGTCGGCCGGGTCGCCTGGAACGGCGCGGCCTCACCGCACGTGCTGCCGGTCAACTTCGCCGTCGTCGACGACGAGATCTGGTTCCGGACCACCGCGCACTCCTCGCTGTCGAAGGAGATCGACGACCTGCCCGTCACCTTCCAGGTCGACGACGTCGACGAGTTCACGCGCTCCGGCTGGAGCGTGCTGGTCCGCGGCACCGCCCATGTCGTGTACGACGCGACGCGGGTCCCCCGCACCTGGCCGGGTCTCGAGACCTGGCCCGCCGGGGCGCACGCCCTGCACGTGGTGATCGAGCCGACGGCCATCACCGGCCGGCGCCTCCTCGCCAGCTAGTCGCACCGGAACAGCACCTGCCTCGCACCGGTCGTCGAGGTGCGAAGGCCGCCAGGACGAGCCTCCGGTGGTCGAGGTGCGAAGGCCGCCAGGCCTGAGCCTCGAGACCACCCCACACGTGACGATGGTTTCGAGGCTCGGCGCT
>NZ_KK211170.1:0-132530 GCF_000620705.1 Nocardioides sp. URHA0020 | reverse complement strand
CGAAGGCCGCCAGGCCTGAGCCTCGAGACCACCCCACACGTGACGATGGTTTCGAGGCTCGGCGCTGGCGCGCCTCACACCTCAACCAACGTCACCACCA
This sequence comes from Nocardioides sp. URHA0020, assembly GCF_000620705.1. Lineage (GTDB taxonomy): Bacteria > Actinomycetota > Actinomycetes > Propionibacteriales > Nocardioidaceae > Nocardioides. The sequence continues at coordinate 132,430 of NZ_KK211170.1, read as the reverse complement.
CCCCACAGGTGACGATGGTTTCGAGGCTCGGCGCTAGCGCGCCTCACACCTCAACCAACGTCACCACAACCTCACAGCTGACGATGGTTTCGAGGCTCGGCGCTAGCGCGCCTCACACCTCAACCAACGACGCGACACCCACACAGCCGACGATGGTTTCGAGGCTCGGCGCCAGCGCGCCTCACACCTCAACCAACGACGCGACGCCACCCCTTGGCCCGATACGTCACGACCCCACGTCGGACCAGGCCGCCTCGGCGCCGCTGTGGCCGATCCGAGCCACCTGCACGCCGGTCGCGACCGCGGTCACGATCGCCAGGGTCCCGACCACCATCACGAGCCAGCTCGGCAGTCGGCTGCGGTCGGCACCGGTGCGGGTCATCCACCAGAAGCCGGCCGCGAAGACGAAGAGCGCGATCGTGAAGAGGAGCAGCTGGTCGCCGAGCTCGGCGTGCCGCTCGATCAGGGCGCTGTGCGGCAGGTCGTGCTCGAGGTTCTCGCCGCTGGCCGTCGACAGCGGCGTGAGGATGAGCGCGACCAGGCTCACCGCTGCTGGCAGCGGGCCGGCCCAGGCGCGGAAGCGCGGCACCAGCACGGCACCGATCACCAACACCACGGCGAGGGGCACGAACACCACCGTCGCGTGCACCAGCAGCGGATGGATCGGCAGACCGAAGATCTCGGAGGGCACGCAGGTTGTCCTTTCGTAAGGCGCCGGTTGCGCACGGGGGCTCAGCCACGGGGCGCCGCGTCGGCCGGATGCCGACGCGGCGTCGGATCCAGGTCACCCGGCCGGCTGCACCGGGAGCACGACCGGTGAGGTGGGGCCGACACCGGTGGTCGGTCGCACGGTGAAGGTCACCTCCTTCGCGCCGGCAGGCAGCCGCTTCGGTGCGACGACCGTCCCGGTCGACTCCTCCTGGAGGTCGTACGGCACCGTCCCGAGGTCGGTGCCGCCGGCCGTGACGGCCACGGTGCCGGCGCACCCCTGGTCACCGGTGCCACAGGTCACCTGGATGCTGGCCCGCCCCTGCGGGTCCGGGGTCACCGTCGTGCTGGTGGCGTTGAGCAGCGAGGGGAAGACCACCCCCGTCGCCGCGTTGTCGCCGTGCGGGTCGAAGCAGCCGTCGAACTCGAAGACCGGGTTGGTGACCTCTCGCCCCTTGCTGTCGGTCATGGTGAGGAAGCCGGTGAGCTTGCTGGGTCCGCTGGCGGTGTAGCAGTCGTTGCTGTGGACGTTGAGCTCGAACTTGCCGTAGCCCTCGGGCGGCATCGGGACCTCGGGGTCGGTCCAGCTCATCAGGCACACCCAGTCGCCACCCGGCCCGATGTCCTTGCCGACGGCGCCGGCCTTGTCGCACATCGCCTGGGGGTGGACCGAGGCGGCGGTGATCCCGGTCCGCCCCTGGAGCGCGGCCTGCGTGACGTAGAGGTTGGCGAAGGTGGTCGGCAGCGAGCGCTCCAGGCGGGCCCGGGTGACGGTGCTGCTGTCCCCGCCGTTGGCGGCGATGACGGCGGTCCCGAGCCCGAGCACCACGACGAGTGCGGTCAGGATGGTGATGATCGTGCGGCGCATGGCGGTCAGCCTCCAGTGATGTCGCGGTGGCGGAGCAGGACGAAGGCGATGGCGAGCGACCCGGCGCACCAGGCACCGCTGGTCAGCAGACCCTCGACGAGGGGCCCGGTGAACCGAGGCTGGGTGAGCAGGCCGTGCCACGCCTCGAACGGCGTGCTCAGCAGGAAGGGACGGATCGCCTCGACGCCGCCGAGCGCGCCCACGAGCTGCATGACCATGCCGATCACGACCGGAGCGGCGATGCCGACCGCCGGGTTGCGCGACCAGACCGACAGGAGGATCGCCAGGCAGGTGAAGCCGAGCATCGGGGGCAGCATCGTGGCCCAGCTCGCGGCGACGAGCCGGAGCGCCTCGGCGGTGGGGATCGTCTGGCCGGAGAGCCCGATCAGGGGTTGGTGGCCCACGATCAGCAGGCTGGACGCGATGGTGGACACCGCCAGCACCAGCAGCACGAGGGCCGCGAAGCCTGCGGCGGTCAGGGTCTTGGCCCAGAAGAGCCGGCCCCGGCTGGTCGAGCGGGTGAGGACCGTCTTCCAGGTGCCGTGCTGGTCCTCGCTGGCGAAGATGTCGCCGGCCACGATGGCCGTGAGCAGCGGGAGGACCCACTGCGACGCGAAGCCGAGCACCAGGAGTGCCAGCGCGAAGCCGTTCTCGGTCGCGAACCGGCCGAGCAGCGTGTCCTTGGGTGGTCGGGACTGGCCCTGGATCACCACCACGACCACGATCGGCATCAGCAGCGCACCGAGCAGTACGGCGCGGGCGCGGTACTGCGCGCGCAGCTTGCGCAGCTCCCACCGCAGGGCCGAGAGCACCCCGCCGCGTCGGCGTACCGGCGTTGCGACCACCTCGTGGCCCGTGGGCAGGGTCTCCGTGGTGCTCATCGCGCACCCTCCATCTCGGTCTCGTCGTCGGTGAGCATGAAGAACAACGCCTCCAGGGGCGTCTGCGTCGGGGTGAGCTCGAGCAGCTCCACGTCGGCCTGCACGATCGAGGCCACGTAGCCCGAGACCTGGCGCTGGGGGCCGGTCACGGCGAGCGCCGGGCGACCGTCCGGGTCGGGGTCGCGGACGACGGACACGGCAGGGTGCCGCGCGGCGAGGGCGACCGCGCGGTCGTCGTCCGACGTGACCATCCGGTGACCCGGGTCGGGCGCCATCGCGCGCAGGTCGGCGATGCTGCCGTGGAAGGCGACCGATCCGCGGCGCATGATCGTGACGTTGTCGCAGATCTCCTCGACCTCGTCCATGTGGTGGGAGCTGAGCAGGACCGTCAGCCCGCTGGCCGCCAGCCGCTTCACCAGGGCCCGCATGTCCCGGATGCCTGCGGGGTCCAGGCCGTTGGCGGGCTCGTCGAGGACCAGCAGGCGCGGCTCGCGCAGCAGGCTGGCGGCCACGCCCAGGCGCTGCCGCATCCCGTAGGAGTAGCCGCCGACCTTCTGGTCGGCCCGCTCGGTCATCTCGACCAGGTCGAGCACCTCGTCGAGCAGGCCGGGCCGGACCCCGCCGTCGAGGAGGGCCAGGCCCTCGAGGTTCTGGCGACCGGTGAGGTACGGGTAGAACTTCGGGCTCTCGATGAAGCCGGCGACGCCGTCGAGGACGCCGACCCCGGCCTCGTCCCACGTCCGGCCGAACACCTCGATCGTCCCGCTGTCGGGCCGGATCAGCCCGAAGAGCATCCGCAGGAAGGTCGTCTTGCCGGCACCGTTGGGCCCGAGGACGCCGTACACCTCCCCCGCCTTGACCCGGACGGAGATGTCGTCGACGGCGCGCACGGCGCCGAAGGTCTTGGTGACGCCCACGGCGTCGACTGCGAGTACGTCGGTCATGTCGCGCACCGTAGGACGGGCAACATGAAGGGACGATGAATCCATCGGCCCGGGTGCACAGTAGGTGCGTGCGCATCCTGGTGGCCGAAGACGACGTCCGGTTGGCCGATCTGCTCGACCAGTCGCTCACCGAGGCCGGCTGGGACGTCGAGGTCGTCCACGACGGCACGGCCGCCTACGGGCGGGCGCTGCCCGACGGCATCCCGTACGACGTCCTGCTCCTCGACTGGATGCTGCCCGGCACGGACGGCCGCTCCGTGTGCCGGCGGCTGCGCAGCCTGGGCGTCACCACCCCCGTGCTGATGCTCACCGCACGCGCCGACGTGCGTGACCGCGTCGACGGGCTCGACGCAGGAGCCGACGACTACCTCGCCAAGCCGTTCGACCTCGACGAGCTGCTGGCCCGGCTGCGGGCGCTGCGACGGCGCTCGTCGTACGGCGAGGAGGCGGTCGTCGAGGTGGGCGACCTCGTCGTCGACCCGATGTCGCGCCGGGTCTCGCGTGCGGGTACGCCGATCGAGCTGTCGGCACGCGAGTTCGACGTGCTGCACCTGCTGGTCTCCCGCGCCGGCCAGGTCGTGTCGCGCTACGCCATCCTCGACCAGGTGTGGGACGGGGAGACCGACCTGCGCAGCAACGTCATCGACGTGCACCTGGCGGCGATCCGCGCCAAGATCGACCGCCCCTTCGGCACCAGCACCATCACGACAGTCCGTGGCGCCGGCTACCGGGTCGACGGCACGTGAGCAGGCTCCCCCTGCGGATCCGGCTCGTGGCCGGCTTCGTCGTCGCCATGCTCGTCCTGCTGACCGCGGCCGGGGCGTTCGTCTACTGGCGGGTCGAGTACGCGCTGGACCGTGGGCTCGACACCGAGCTGGCCCAGGCCGCGGCGACCATCACCGCGCTGGTCGACCCGACCGGCCACGTCACCGCACCCGAGGCAGCCGCAGCGACCGGGGTCGGCTGGCAGGTCCTCGACGCGCGGGCCCGGGTCGTCGACTCCGGCGGCCCGGTCCCCCAGCGGCCGCTCGTCGACGCGACGCAGCTCCAGCACGTCGGTTCGGGCCCGCTCACCACCGAGATCGGCACGCTCCTGCCGGCCACTGCCGACCCCTACCGGGTCCGCGCGACCGCGGTCGTGCCCGGGGCCCGCTACCTCGTGGTCGCCGTGCGCCGCGACCACCGCGACGAGGCGCTGCGTGAGCTCCTGCTCCAGCTGACCCTCGCCGGGCTGGGTGCGCTGGCGGTGGCCGCGGTCGTGGGCGACGTGCTGGCCCGCGCCGCCCTGCGCCCGGTCGAGCGCTACCGCCGCCGCGCCGCCGACATCGCCGGCGGCGCGACCGGGCTGCGCCTCGACGTACCCCCTGGCCGGGACGACGAGGTGACCCGCCTCGGCCACACGCTCAACGACATGCTGGCCGCGCTCGAGCGGTCGCTGGAGCACGAGCGCCGCTTCGTCGACGACGCCAGCCACGAGCTGCGCACCCCCCTCACCTTGCTGAAGAGCCGGATCCAGCTCGCCCGTCGCCGGACCAGGAGCGTCGAGGAGCACGAGCGGGTGCTCGAGGAGCTGATGGTCGACGTCTCCCGCCTCGCCGACCTGGCCGAGCAGCTGCTCGAGCTGGGCTCGACGACCGCGGTGGCGGGCGAGACCGCCGACGTCGCCGCGGTCGTCGGGTCTGTCGTCGAGCGCCGCCGCGTGGCCCTGCCGGACCGGGCGGCCGACGTGACGCTCAGCGCGACCCGGGGCACCCTCTCGGCCGCCGTGGGCCCGCTGGCGCTGGAGCGGGTCGTGGACAACCTGATCCAGAACGCGCTCCTGCACGGTCGGGCGCCTGTGGTGGTCAGCGTGTCCGGCGCCGACGGGGGTGACTGGGTCCGGGTGGGTGTCGAGGACGACGGCGACGGGATGGACGCATCGCTGCTCACCGAGGCCACCCACCGGTTCGCCCGCTCGCCCGAGGCGCGCGCCCGGCCGGGGGCGGGCCTGGGGCTCTCCCTCGTCGACGAGATCGTCACCAGGGCCGGCGGCGAGCTGCGCCTGTGCTTCGCCGGCACGCACACCAGTCACGGCAGGTCCACGCCGGTCCGGTGCGACCACGGCGCCGCCATGGTCGTCTCGGTGATCCTCCCGGCCGGCGACGCCTAGCCCGCCCGGTCCAGACGCATCGGCAGCACGACCATGAGGAGGACCAGCACGACCGCGACGCCGCCGCCCGCGATCGCGGCCCACGTGCGGTCGGCGACCATGTCGACGATGAAGAGCACCATGCCGGCGACGAGCAGCGCGATCGCCGTGAGGGCGCAGCACACGAGGCGGTGGGCCACGAGCAGCACCCGTTGCTTCACGTGGTCGCCCGAGAGCCACCGGTGGACCGCGACCGGCGCGAGGACGAGCACCGTGGTGAGCGCGGCCAGCAGCACGAGCGTCAGGTAGAGGGCCAGCTGGAAGTCGTCGAGTTCGGCGAACTTCTGCTGGAAGGGCAGGGTCAGCAGGAACCCGGCCGTCAGCTGGGCACCGGTCTGCATGACCCGCAGCTCCTGCAGGAGATCACCGAACTTGCGGTCGACGCGCTCGTCCTCGGTCTCTCGACGGCCCTCGTCCACGGATCCTCCCTCTCAGTCCCGTACGTGCTCGGTCCAGTCGTCGGCAAGCAGCTCGCTGAGCGACTCGGCGACCACCACGGCGCCGGCCTGGCTCAGCTCCGAGCGGCTGAAGCCTCCGGTGAGGACGGACAGGCAGCCCAGCCCTGCCCGGTTGGCGGCGGCCACGTCGTACGGCGTGTCACCGACGAACACCGCGCGCTCCACGTCGCCCAGGCGGTCCAGGGTGACGCCGACCAGGTCGGGCTCGGGCTTGGAGGCCTCGACGTCCTCGGAGCTGGTCAGCGTCTCGACCAGGTCCGCGATGCCGAGCAGGTCGACCGCCTCGCGCGCGAACTGCGGGTCCCCCGAGGAGGCCAGGGCGACCCGGAAGCCGTCCTGCGACAGCTTGCGGACCAGGTCGGCCGCGCCGGGCAGCGCGACGACCTCGGCCCGGATCTTCAGGTACTCCTCGCGCCAGCGGTCGCGCAGCTCGTCGCCGTGCTCGTCCTCGGTGTCATCCCCGGCGACCTCGCCGACGAGCTTGTCGCCGCCCATCCCGATCGCCCGGTGCAGCCGCCACATCGGTGGCGGGTCCCCGAGCACGGCGAAGGCGCGGTGCCAGGCGAGGGCGTGGTGGTAGGTCGAGTCCACCAGCGTGCCGTCGATGTCGAAGAGGACGGCGCTGCCTCGCGGGTCGCTCATGCCGGCGCCGCCGCCCGCAGCTTGTCCAGCAGCGGTCCCGCGGCCTCGGCGAGGAACCGCTCCTGACCCTCGTCGCCGATCTGCACCAGCGCGATGTCGGTGAAGCCGGCCTCCCAGTAGGCGCTCACCGCCTCGACGACGGCGTCGAGGTCCGGTCCGCACGGGATCGAGTCGGCCACGTCCTCGGGCCGCACGAACTGCGTGGCCGCGGCGAAGCCCGCCGGTGTCGGCAGGTCCGCGTTGACGGACCAGCCGCCGCCGAACCACCGGAACTGCTCGTGCGCCCGCGCGACGGCGGCCTCCTCGTCGGGGTCCCAGCAGATCGGGATCTGACCGATGGCGCGGGCACCCCGCCCGATCTGCGGCGCGCCGTCGACGGCGTTCCAGTCCGAGATCAGCTCGGCCTTCGGCTCGACGCCGACGAGATGGTCGGCGAGGGGCGCGAAGACGCCGATGGCACGTGGCCCCGCGACGGCGATGCCGATGTCGACGCCCTCGTCCGGCAGGTCCCAGATCCGGGCGGAGTCGACCTGGAAGAACTCACCACGGTGGTCGACCAGGTCGCCGGTGTGCAGCGCGCGGATGATCTCGACGGCCTCGGCCAGCATGTCCTGCCGGTCCTGGATCGCGGGCCAGCCCTCGCCGACGACGTGCTCGTTGAGGTTCTCGCCGCTGCCGAGGCCGAGGGTGAATCTGCCCTCGGCCAGGATCTGCAGGGTCGCGGCCTTCTGGGCCACGATCGCGGGGTGGTAGCGCAGGGTCGGGCAGGTCACGTACGTCATCAGCCCGACCCGCGAGGTCGCCTGCGCCACGGCACCCAGCGTCGTCCAGGCGTACGGCGCGTGCCCCTGCTCGGTGATCCACGGCGAGTTGTGGTCGCTCATCACCTCGAAGTCGAAGCCGCGGTCCTCCGCGGCCACGGCGTACCGGACCAGCTCGCGCGGCCCGCTCTGCTCGGTCATCAGGGTGTAGCCGAAGTTCGTCATGGCCTGGCTGTACCCGTCGGGCGCGAGGTCACGCGGCCGAGGCGCACCGGCACGCGTAGCGCGTGCCGGAGCGGGTACGAGGACGTCATGACCACGACACCGAACGAGCCGATGCCCGAGCCCGAGGTCGTCCCCTCGGGCGACCCCGCCCCCATCGAGACCGACGACCCCGAGCCGGAGACGACCCCGCTGCCTTGATCACCGGCTGGTCCGGGCGGGTCCGCGACCCGGTCTTCTGGAACGACGCCACCCAGCTCGTCAAGACCGCGCTGGCCGCGGTGCTCGCCTGGGTGCTCGCGACCGAGGTGTTCTCGCTGTCCCAGTCGTTCCTCGCGCCGTGGGCGGCACTGCTGGTCGTGCACGCCACCGTCTACCGCACCTTCGCCCGTGGCCTGCGCCAGGTCACCGCGGCCGTCGCCGGCGTCGTGCTGGCCTGGGCGGTCGGCTCGGCGCTGGGGTTCGACACGGTCTCGGTCGCCGTGGTGCTGGTGCTCGGCCTCGCGATCGGGGCCCTGCCGTGGTTCGGCGAAGAGGCCATCACGGTCGCCGCGACCGCGACGGTGGTGCTGACGACCGGCTTCTCGAGCGACGACTCCGCACTGGTGGACCGCCTGCTCGACACCGCGATCGGCGTCGCCGTGGGCCTGGTGGTCAACGCTGTGGTCTGGCCGCCGCTGCGACGTCGTACGGCGATCGCCGCGATGAACCGCATCGACGACGGCATCGGGCAGCTGCTGGCCGACATGGGCGAGCGCATGGAGGCGGGGTACGACGACGCCGACGTCGCCGAGTGGGTCGACCGGACCCGCGCCCTCGACGACGACATCGACCAGGCCTGGGCGCTGGTCCGCCAGGCGCAGGAGAGCGGGCGGATGAACCCCCGCCGACCAGCCCGCGACCTGCGCGACCCGCGGCGCTCCCGCGAGCTGTTGGGCCGGATGGAGCAGGCACTGGCCGACACCCGGAGCATGGCCCGCACGCTCGGCTACCACGCGGCGATGCGGGTCGCGTGGGACCCCGACTTCCAGCAGCGCTGGCCGCGGCTGCTCGTCGACGCCGGCGAGGCGGTCGGGGCGGCCGACCCGGATGCCATCCGGGCGACCCGGCAGCGCCTGAACGCCCTGGTCGACGACCTCGGTCGGACCGGCGGCTCTGCGGCGCAGTGGCCGGTCCACGGCGCCCTGATCATCAACCTGCGCAACACGCTCGATGCCATGGACGAGGTCGCGGTGGCGAACCCGCTCGGCCAGCCTCCGCTGCCCGGCGAGCGGCTGCGGGAGCTCGGCTCACGCGGTCGTGCCCGGCTCCAGACGGGACCCGCCCGGGAGCGCGACGCCCCCTCCGACCCGTGATCCGCGACCGATCAGCGTGATCGCGTCGGAGTCGGCGGGGTCGGTGTCGGGCGAGCCGACCTCGGCCCCGGCCTCCAGCACGCAGTCGCGGTCCACGACCGCCCAGTCCAACCGCGCCCCCTCGCCGATGCGGACGTCCTGGAAGACGACGCTGTCGCGCACCAGGGCGCCGCGCTCGACCACCACGCCGGGTCCGAGGACGCTGCGGACGACGGTCCCGCTCACGGTCGACCCGGGGCTGAGCAGGCTGTCGCTGACCCGGGCTCCCTCGAGGACCCGGGCCGCGGCGCGCTGCTGCTGGTGGCCCACCATCGGCCACTCCTGGTCACCCAGCACGTCCAGGTCCCCGGTGAGCACGTCGTGGTGCGCGGCGACGTACTTGTGGGGCCGCCCGAGGTCCTTCCAGTAGCCCGGCATCGGATGGCTGTAGACCCGACCGCGCTCGACCAGGCGCGGGAGCAGGTGCTCGCCGAAGTCGCCGAGTCCGCTGTCGCCGGCGGCGGCGTCGGCCCCCAGCTCGCGGTGGAGCTCCTCCAGCACCGCCACGAGGACCGCTGGGTCGTAGACGAAGATCTCGGTCGCGACGGTGCCGGTGCCGGGCGACGACGGCTTGTAGGCGAAGCCGGTCACCCGGCCGTCGTCGTCGCTCTCCACCGTGGCGTGGTCGGACGCCTCGTCGATCGGGACGGTGCTCGTCACGATCGTGCACTCGGCCCCGGTGCGACGGTGCGCCCGCACGGCGTCCATCACGTCGAATCGGTAGACGTGGTCGGCGCTGAGCACGACCAGCGCCTCCGGCCCGTCGGCGACGACCTGGTCGCGGAACCGGTAGAGCTCGTCGGCGTTCCCCTGCGCGAAGCCCTCCTCGTCGGTGCCGCCCGTGCCCTCCTGCGCCATCAGCAGTCGCAGGCCGCCCCGGTTGCGGTCGAGGTCCCACGGCCGCCCGTTGGCCACCTCCTCGCCCAGACCAGCGCCCTGGAACTGCACCGACAGCCAGACGTCGGTGATCCCGCTGTTGGCCAGGTTGGACAGCGAGAAGTCGATCAGCTGGAAGACCCCGGCGAAGGGCAGCGTCGGCTTGGCCCGCTCCCGCGTCAGGACGTCCATCCGGCCACCGGCACCGCCGGCCTGGACCAGCGCGAGGACATGGGACCGGCTCACTGCCGTCATCAGGTGCCTCCTCGGCTCAGGTCACCTCGACGTACCCGATCCCCGCGGCTCTCAAGCGGTCTCCCGTGCTCAGAGGATGTAGAGCATCTCCTGGTAGGTCGGCAGCGACCACAGGTCGTCGGCCACCAGGCCCTCCAGGGTGTCGGCCGCCGTGCGGACCGCCGCCATCGCGGGCAGGACCGTGTCGCGGAAGTACGTCGCGGTCACCATGGCGTCCGCGGCGTGCTCGTGGCCGATCGCCGTGGCGAGGGTCGCGAGAGCGGCCTTCAGGTCGGCGACCGGAGCCGAGACCTGCTGGAGCGTGGACAGGTCCGCCTCGACACCGGCGGCCTTGAGAGCAGCGACGTTCGACGCGAGCTCGGTCTGGTAGCGGATCGCGGCCGGCAGGATGATCGTGCTGCCCATCTCGAGGGTCAGGTTCGCCTCGACGCTGACGCTGAGGATGTACTGCTCCAGGCCGATCTCGTAGCGGCTGTGCATCTCGCGCTCGCTGAAGACGCCGTACGTCGAGGCCAGCTCGATCGCCTCGGGAGAGATCAGCTCGGGCAGCGCGTCGATCGTCGTGCGCAGGTTCTTCAGGCCCCGCTGCTCGGCCTCGATCGGCCACTCGTCGGAGTAGCCGTTGCCGTTGAAGATCACCTTGCCGTGGTCGGCGATGATCGTCGCGAGCAGCGCCTGCACGGCGTCGTTGAAGTCCGTGCCGCCGGCGACCGCCGTCTCGAGCTCGGTGGCGCAGTGGTCCAGCGCCTCGGCCATGATCGTGTTGAGCACCACCATCGGGCCGGCGACGGTCTGGTTCGAGCCCGGGGCGCGGAACTCGAACCGGTTGCCCGTGAAGGCGAACGGCGAGGTGCGGTTGCGATCGCCCGGGTCCTTGGTGAGGTCGGGCAGGGTGTCGATGCCGATGGCGAGCGTCCCCTTCTCCTTGGAGTGGGTCGCACCTCCCTTGGCGATCTGGTCGAAGACGTCGGCGAGCTGGTCGCCGAGGAAGATCGAGATGATCGCGGGCGGGGCCTCGTTGGCGCCCAGGCGGTGGTCGTTGCTCGCCGAGGCCACCGACGCGCGGAGCAGGCCGCCGTAGAGGTCGACGCCGCGGATCACGGCAGCGCAGAAGACCAGGAACTGGGCGTTGTCGTGCGGGTTGTCCCCGGGGACGAAGAGGCTGCCGAGCTCGCTGTTGCCGAGCGAGAAGTTGACGTGCTTGCCCGAGCCGTTGACGCCGGCGAAGGGCTTCTCGTGGAAGAGACACTCCATGCCGTGCTTCTTGGCGACGGCCTTGAAGGTCGTCATCGTCAGCTGCTGGTGGTCGGAGCCCTGGTTGGCCCGCTCGAACATCGGCGCCAGCTCGAACTGACCGGGCGCGACCTCGTTGTGGCGGGTCTTGGCCGGGATGCCGAGCTTGAAGAGCTCCCGCTCGGTGTCCATCATGAACGCGAGCACGCGCTCGGGGATGGCGCCGAAGTAGTGGTCGTCGAACTCCTGGCCCTTGGGCGGCTTGGCCCCGAAGAGCGTGCGGCCGGCGTTGATCAGGTCGGGACGCGAGAGGAAGAAGTGGCGGTCGATCAGGAAGTACTCCTGCTCGGGGCCCAGGTAGGACACGACGCGCTCGGCGTTGTCGTACCCGAAGAGCCTCAGCACGCGCTCGGCGTGGATCGCCATCGCCTGCTGCGAGCGCAGGATCGGCGTCTTGTGGTCGAGCGCCTCACCGGTCATCGAGATGAAGATGGTGGGGATGCACAGCGTGTTGCCGTTCGGGTTCTCCAGGACGTACGCCGGGCTCATCACGTCCCAGCCGGTGTAGCCGCGTGCCTCGAAGGTGTTGCGCAGGCCGCCGTTCGGGAAGCTCGAGGCGTCCGGCTCACCCTGGATCAGCGTCTTGCCGGAGAACGACGCGAAGGCCGTGCCGTCGCCGACCGGGTCCAGGAAGCTGTCGTGCTTCTCCGCGGTGAGGCCGGTCAGCGGGTAGAAGACGTGGGCGTAGTGGGTCGCGCCCTTCTCCATCGCCCAGTCCTTCATCGCCGAGGCGACGGCGTCGGCGACCAGCGGGTCCAGCGGGGCCGACTTCTCGATGGTCGCGAGCACCGACTTGTAGACCGACTTGGGCAGCCGCTTCTGCATCACGCTGACGCTGAAGACGTTGGAGCCGAAGACCTCGCCCGGCTCCTCGCCGATGTCGAAGGTGATCGCCGGAGGGACGTAGGACTCCACCTCGGAGATCGCCTGCAGACGGACCTTGTTCGCACTCATCGATCGGGGCTCCTTGACACGTACGCCGCTCCGCACGGCCGTGATCGGCAACGTACGGGCGCCACGTGTCCGAACTGTTTCGGCCGGGTGTCCCCCGTCGTCCGATCCATCCCGATCGGGTCCGACACATGTCCGTAACCCAGGGCCCGTGCCGACCGGCTACGGTCTCGACGTCCACCTCCGACCTCGACCGGACCAGGCGTCGAAAAGGTCACCGTCCGGTCACGGAACGATAACGGCCCCGTTCGTGGCATCATCCGTCCCCATGGAGGGTGTAACTCAGCGGGCGCGGCGCGCCGTCGTGGTCGAGGACGACCGCGACATCCGCGAGCTGATCACCCACACCCTGTCGGACCTCGGGCTCGAGGTCACGGCGGTGGACAGCGGCCCCGCCGGCGTGGCCGCGGTCCGCGCGATCAACCCCGACCTGGTGACGCTCGATCTCGGCCTCCCGGGCATCGACGGCATCGAGGTGTGCCGTCAGATCCGCGAGGAGAGCGACGCCTACATCATCATGGTGACCGCCCGCTCCGACGAGATCGACCGCCTGCTCGGCCTCGAGACCGGCGCCGACGACTTCATGTCCAAGCCGTTCAGCCTCCGCGAGCTCCAGGCCCGGGTCAACGCGATGTTCCGCCGGCCGCGGCCGGGCATCACGGCGGAGGGCGACGCCGCCGAGCTGCTGACGTACGGCGTCCTGCGCGTCGACGTCTCCTCCCGACGGGTCTACCGCGACGGCGAGGAGCTGCTGCTGACCCGCACGGAGTTCGACCTGCTGACCGAGCTGATGCGCAGCCCCGCGAGGGTCGTGACCCGCGAGGAGCTGCTCAAGGCGGTGTGGGGCACGCCCTGGATCGGCGACACCCACGTCGTCGAGGTCCACGTCGGCAACCTGCGCCGCAAGCTGGGCGGCTCCCGCTTCATCCGCACCGTCCGCGGTGTCGGCTACCGCATGGAGGAGCACGTCCCCCAGGCCTGAGCCGCCGCCAGGAGAGGTGGCCCGGGCCCGGACCTACCCGGCGAGCTGGTTGACCACCGAGTCGAACACCCAGGGCAGGGCCGCGGCGGACGGCACCAGGCGACGCCGCAGCCGGGGGTGCGCCGTGGCACCGAGCAGCCCCTGGGTGAGCAGCTCGTGGCGCCGGCTGAGCTTCCGGCTGCTGGCCTCGTAGCGGGCGGGGTCGTCGGCCGCCACCGCGGCGACCGCCGCGGACGCCTGGGCGAGCCCGACGGCGATCCCCTCACCGGTCAGCGCGTCCACGTAGCCGGCGGCGTCCCCGACGAGCAGGACCCGGCCCGAGCTCCGGCGTCGGGACCGCTGCCGCAGGGGGCCGGCGCCGAGCACCCTGGTCGGGGCAGCCCCGGCCAGCCGGTCCACGATCTCGGGGAAGCAGCTCAGCAGGTCGTCGAAGCCGCGCCGGCTCTCGCTGAGCACCGCGACGCCGACCTGGTCCTCGCTGACCGGGGTCACGTACGCCTCCCCCACCTCGGCCCAGTGCACCTCGACGAACGACGTCCACGGCGCCGCCGCGAAGTGGCAGCGCTGGCCGTACCGGCGTTGGCGGTGACGCGGCTGGTCGAGCCCGAGCATCCGACGCACCGGTGAGTGCAGGCCGTCGGCCGCCACCAGGTAGCGGGCGGGCTCACCGTCGACCAGCACCCGGTCGCCGGCGTCGTCGACGTGGGTCACCGACCGGTGCAGCGTCACGACACCGGCGGCGGCGGCGGCCTCGGACAGGGCCGCGTGCAGCGTCGTACGCCGCACCCCGAGCCCGACGCCGCTCCGGAACGACGCCTCGGCCCGGTGGTCACCGTCGACGTAGCGGATGCCGGTCAGCGGGTGGCCCTCCGGGTGGACACCGAGCGCGGCGAGCCGGGTGATGGCCCCCGGCATCAGACCCTCGCCGCAGGCCTTGTCGATCGCCCCGGTCCGCCGCTCGACGACGGCCACGTCGAGTCCCGCGCGAGCGGCCCCGAGGGCGACCGCGAGGCCGACGGGGCCGCCGCCGACCACGATCAGGTCACGCACCGGGCTCCCCGACCTGGAGCCCGCCGATGGCGGCGTTCTCGACGTTGATCCGCACGTAGAGCAGCGCGGCGTTGAGCACCGTGAACCCGAGCGCGGTGATCCACGCGGCGTGCACCATGGGCAGGGCCGCGCCCTCCACGACGACGGCGACGTAGTTGGGGTGGTCGAGGAGACGGTAGGGACCCTTCCTGACGGGCGTCAGGCCGGGCACCACGATGACGCGCGTGTTCCACTGGTGCCCGAGCGTGCGGATGCACCACCACCGCAGCCCCTGGGCGAGGACGACGAGGGCGAGCATCGACCAGGCGAGCCAGCCGGGGACCTCCGGGCGGCGCACCCACGCCTCGACGAGCATGGCGACCAGGAAGCCGCTGTGCAGGACGACCATCACGGGATAGTGCGAGCGTCCCGTCTCCACCCCGCCGCGCTCGAAGCTCCAGGCGGCGTTGCGCTTGGACACGACCAGCTCGGCGAGCCGCTCGAGCGCAACCAGGCAGACCAGGACGGTGAAGGCCGTCAGGCTGGTCACGACGCCCGCGCCCGGTCGGCGTCCACGGGCTCGCCGGGCGCCCGGACGATCAGCAGCTCGGAGCAGAAGCCGGGACCCATCGCCATGACCACACCGTACGAGCCCGGCGCCGGCGGCCGCTCCCGGAAGGTGTCGGCCAGGACGTGGAGCACCGACGCGGAGGACAGGTTGCCGATCCGCTCGAGGGACGCGGTCGTCAGCGCGACCGCCTCGTGCGTCAGGTCGAGGGCGAGCCGGACGGCGTCGATCACCTTCGGACCACCCGGGTGGCACACCCACCAGCCGACGTCGTCCAGGCCGAGCCCGTGGTCGCTCAGCAGGCCCTCGACGTCCGCGCGGATGTAGCGGTTGACGATGGCCGGCACCTCGGCGTCCAGGACGATCCGCAGGCCGTCGGAGGTGACGTCGAAGCCCATCGTGCGCTCGGAGTCGGGGTAGAGATGGCTGCGCGTGTCCAGGACCTCCGCCCGGCCGCCCGTCGTGTTCGCCCCCGCGGCGACCACGGCCGCGGCCCCGTCCCCGAACAGCCCGCTGGCGACGAGGTTGGGCACGGACACGTCGTTGCGCTGGACCGTGAGCGAGCACAGCTCGACGCTCACCAGGACCGCGACCTCATCGGGATGGCCGACCAGGTAGTCGTGGAGCCGGGCCAGGCCGGCGGCGCCGGCCACGCACCCGAGCCCCACCAGCGGCACCCGCTTGACGTCGGGACGCAGGCCGACGACGCCGGCGATGCGGGCCTCCAGCGACGGCACCGCCAGCCCCGTCACCGTGGCGCACACGATCAGGTCGACGTCGGTGGGCGTCAGCCCGGCGTCCTTCAGCGCTTCCTCCAGGGCGGCCGACCCGAGCTGGACGGCGTGCTCGATGAAGAGGTCGTTGGCCTCGGTGAAGCCGTCGAGGGTGCCGTAGTCCTCCAGCGGGAGCACGAGGTGGCGGCGCCCGACACCGGCGTTGGCGTGAAACCTCCGGACGAGCCGTTCGTCGAGGGCACCGCCCTGCGAGATCACCTCGACGAACGCCTCGGTGATGTCGGCCTGGTCGTAGCCGTGCGGCGGTAGCACGCCTCGTGCGGCAAGGATCTTCATGGTGTGCGGCTCCTTCGTCCTGATGGCGTGCGGGCGATGCTGAGCTGGGTCGCCAGTCCGGTGGCGAGCCGTGGCGTGATCCGGCCGCGGCCCAGCCCGATCTCGACGAGGTCGTCGAAGACTCTTCGGTCCGAGGACGACGCGCGGATGCCTGCGGTGACCACGCCCTCGTGCCGGGTGAGCCGGGAGGCGAGCCAGGTGTGTCGGAGGTGACCGGCGAGTGCGCGCTGCACGGAGCGGCGGTAGGTGGCCCCGGCGCTCGCCGGGCGGCCCTGCCGGATCGCGCCCGCGGCCGCCCGGCCGGCCGCGACACCGGTGAGCACGGCGTAGAAGATCCCCTCGCCGGTCATCGGGTTCACCAGCCCGGCCGCGTCCCCGGCGAGCAGCACCGGGCCGGACGGCTGGGTCCACCGGAGCCCGGACAGCGGCAGGTGGTGGGCGCGCCACTGGACCCCGTCGGCCACGGACCCCGGGATCAGGCGCTCGAGCTGCTCGAGGAGCAGCCGCCGCGACAGCGACCCGGCGTCGCGCTCGGGGAGGAACTCCCCGTAGCCGACGTTGGCCAGCCCGTCGCCGCGGTCGAAGCACCACGCGTACGCCGGCTGCCGACGGTCGCCGTAGCGGATCAGCTGCAGTCCGCGCAGGTCGGGAGGGGTGGGCACGTAGCCGCGGATGGCGAGGGCCGCCGGAGACCGGCCGGCGGCGTCGCCGACGACGCTGCGGCGTACGACGGAGTGCGCGCCGTCCGCACCGACCACCACCCGCGCGCGGACCGTCTCGTCGATCACGACCACGCCGTCGCGCTCCTCGATCGAGGCGACGCGGCGGCGCTCGACCCGGGCGCCCGCGGACCTGGCCCGCTCGACCAGACGGGCGTCGAAGACCTCGCGCGGGATGACCCAGACGGGCCGGGCCAGCCGGCCCGCCACCGAGGTGTGCCGGTTGGCGATCTCCAGCTGGCGCAGCGGCTCCCAGCCCTCGGTGACGTCGCGGACGCCTACGTCCGCCAGGATGTCGAGCACGTGGGGGGCGATGCCGTCGCCGCAGCACTTGTCGCGGGGGAAGTCGGCGCGGTCCACCAGCAGCACCCTCAGCGACGGGTCGGCGGCGAGCGCGCCCAGCGCCGCGGCCGAGCCGGCCGGCCCCGCCCCGACGACGACCACGTCCCAGGTGTCGTCCCCGTCAGGAGCCGCAGTCACGACCACACCAGCATCACCACGTCGACCAGGGCGATGCCGATCGCGGCCCGGAAGGGGGTGCGGCCGGTGCCGCGCAGGGTGATCGCCACGAGGACGCCCACCAGCAGCAGCACCGGCCCGAGCACCGTCCACGGGATCGTCGCGGACCCGGCCACCACCAGCGACGCCGCGACCAGGACCACGACCGCCGCCCCCTGGGTGCGGGCGGCGCCCAGTCGGTGCGGCAGCCCCCGCACGCCGGTCGCCTCGTCGTCGGCGAGGTCCGGGAGCACGTTGACCAGGTGGGCCCCGACGCCGAGCAGGGCCGCGGCGACCGCCAGCCACAGCGGAGGCAGCGTCGCGGGGTCGCCGGCCAGGTAGATGAAGACCGGGAGGCCGCCGAACGAGACGGCGTACGGCGCCCACGACCACCAGGTCGACTTGAGGCCGAGGTTGTAGGCCCACGCGGAGGCCACCAGGACCAGGTGGACGAGGCCGGCGTACCAGCCGCAGGCCAGCGACAGCAGCACCGTCGCCACCAGCGCCACCGCGCAGCAGAGACGCACGGTCGACGCCGTGACGTCCCCGCTCGCGATCGGCTTGTCGCTGCGCCCCACGCTCGCGTCACGGGAGGCGTCGACGAGGTCGTTGGACCAGCCGACCGTGAGCTGGCCGGAGAGCACGGCGCCCGTGACGAGCGCGATGTCGGCCGCTCCCAGGCCCCCGGAGAGGGCGAGCAGGGCGGCGAGCACCGTCACTGCGAGCACCGGCCCGGGGTGGGCGGCACTCGTCAGCCCACGCGCGGTGCGCCCGATGCCCATGCACCAGGTGTACCCCTGCCCTCCTATTCCACGCCGCCGCGAGGTGTCCGCTCCCCCGCCGACGGCCGGCCGCGGCACCGCTCGCCGGCGCCCCGGGCGGGGCTCACTCCCAGAAGATCCGGTCCACCACGCCGCGGGCGAGCCGCGTGTAGCGCAGCTGGTCGTTGACCATCGCGTCGGAGGACTCCGGTGGGTAGCCGAGGATGGCGGCGATCGCCGCGCGCTCGCGGATGTCGCGCGGCAGCTCGTCGCCGGGCTTGCCCCGCACCAGCGTGACGGCGTTGCGGACACGGCTGACGCGGCGCCAACTCTGCTGGAGCACCGCCGCGTCGTCCTCGCCGATCAGGTCGGCCTCACGGGCGGCGGCGAGGGCCTCGAGGGTGCGCGACGTGCGCAGCCCGGGCACCGCGCCGGCGTACCGCATCTGCAGCAGCTGGATGGTCCACTCGATGTCGGCGAGGCCGCCGCGGCCCAGCTTGAGGTGGGTGTGCGGGTCGGCGCCGCGCGGCAGCCGCTCGGAGTCGACACGGGCCTTGATCCGGCGCACCTCCGCCACGTCGTCGTCGGAGATGCCGTCGGGCGGGTAGCGCAGCGGCGCGATCAGCGCCTCGAACCGGATCCGCAGGTCGAGGTCGCCCACGACCGCGTCGGCGCGCAGCAGCGCCTGGGCCTCCCAGACCTTGGACCACTTGGCGTAGTAGGCCGCGTAGGAGTCGAGCGTGCGGACGAGGGCACCCTGGGCGCCTTCGGGACGGAGGTTGGCATCGATCTCCAGGGCCGGGTCCTGGCCGGGCAGGGCGAGCAGCCGCCGGAGCTCGTTGGCCACGCTCTGGGCGTACGACGCCGCGACCTGCGGGTCCGCGCCCGGCAGCGGGTCGTGCACGAACATCACGTCGGCGTCGCTGCCGTAGGACAGCTCGAAGCCGCCGTACCGCCCCATCGCGACGACCGCCATCCGCGTCGGCGCCTCCTCGAGGCCCCGCTGGGTGCGGGCGAACCGGCCCGCGACCGCCATCGTCGCCTCGAGGGTCGCGTCGGTGAGCCGGGACAGGCCGGCCCCGACGTCGGCGACGTCGGTCTGGCCGAGCAGGTCGCCGGATGCGATCCGGAGCAGCTCGCGCCGCCGGATGCCCCGGATCGCCCGGGCCGCGACGTCCGGCTCCTCGTGCCGTCGCACGAGCGCCAGCATCTCCTCGGTGAGCACCTCGGCGCTCAGCGGCTGGAGGTCGCCGGCGAGCATCCGCACGCCCTGTGGCTCGCGCTCCAGGAGGTCGGTGGCGTAGCGCGACGTGGCGAGCACCCGCGCCAGTCGCTCGGCGACCTCGCCCTCGTCGCGCAGGGTGGAGAGGTACCAGGGCGTCGAGCCCAGCGACTCGCTGATCCGACGGAAGCCGAAGAGGCCGGCGTCGGGGTCCGGGGCGTCCGCGAACCACGACAGCATCGCCGGCATCAGCGTGCGCTGGATCTGCGCCGTCCTGCTCAGCCCCGACGTCAGCGCCTCCAGGTGGCGCAGCGCGGACTTCGGATCGGCGAACCCGAGGGCGCCCAGCCGTCGCTCGGCCGCCTCCGGCGAGAGCCGGGCCTGCTCGCCCGGGATCCGCGCGACCGCCGTCAGCAGCGGACGGTAGAACAGCTTCTCGTGCAGGCGACGGACCTCACGGCGGTGGTGCTGCCACGTCTTGTCGAGCAGGCCGACCGGGTCCTTGAGGAAGTTCATGCTGCGACCGAGCCGGCGCAGCGAGGCCTCGTCGGAGGGGACGACGTGGGTACGCCGCAGGCCGTGCAGCTGGATGCGGTGCTCGAGCGTGCGCAAGAAGGCGTACGCGTCGTGCAGCGCCTCGCCGTCGTCGCGACCGACGTACCCGCCGTCGGTGAGCGCGGCCAGGGCGCTCAGGGTCGTGGGCTCGCGGATCGACTCGTCCGCGCGGCCGTGCACGAGCTGGAGCAGCTGGACGGCGAACTCCACGTCGCGCAGTCCCCCGGCCCCGAGCTTGAGCTGCCGCTCCGCCTCGCGCGCCGGGATGTGCTCCACCACCCGTCGGCGCATCGCCTGCGTGTCCTTGACGAAGCCCTCGCGCTCGGCCGCCGACCACACCATCGGGTCGACCATCTCGACGAACTCCTGGCCCAGCGCCAGGTCACCCGCGACCGGTCGCGCCTTCAGCAGCGCCTGGTACTCCCAGGTGCTCGCCCAGCGCTCGTAGTAGCCGCGGTGGCTCGCGATCGTGCGCACCAACGGCCCCGTCTTGCCCTCCGGGCGCAGGTTGGCGTCCACCGGCCAGATCGTGCCCTCGCCGGTGTGGTCGGAGCACACCCGCATCAGGTTGCTGGCGAGCTGGGTCGCGGCGCGCAGCGCAGCGTTGTCGTCGGCCCCCTCGGCCGGCGCATAGGCGTAGATCACGTCCACGTCGGAGACGTAGTTGAGCTCGTGGCCGCCGCACTTGCCCATGGCCAGCACGGCCAGGCGGGCGAGCGCCGCATCGGGCCCGACCCGCTCCCGGGCCACGGCGAGCGCGGCCTCCAGCGTGCCGGCGGCCAGGTCGGACAGCTCGGCAGCGGCGTCGTCGAGGCCCAGGTCATGGGTGAGGTCGCGCGCCGCGAGCCGCAGCAGCAGGCGCCGGTACTCCACGCGCAGCGCGTCGACCGCCGCCGCGTCCGGCTTGCCTGCGACCGCCGCGAGCAGCGACTCCCGCATCGCCCAGGCCGCCGGGCGGGTCGAGCCGAGCACCGCCGCGGTGAGCTCGTGCCAGTGCTCCGGGTGGCGGACCAGGTGGTCGGCGAGCGCCTCGCTGGCGCCGAGCACGCAGAGCAGCCGCATCGCGGTGCCCTCGTCGTCGACCAGCGCCCGCATCAGCTCCGCTGAGTCGTCGACCACCTCGAGCAGCCGCAGCAGCCCGCTGAGAGCGGCGTCGGGGTCGGCGGTCCTCCCGATGATCGCCAGCAGCGGCTCGGCGTCGGCACCGAGCCGGCGCAGCCCGTCGACGGCGGCCTCGGGATCCTGGAACCCGAGTCGCAGCAGGCTGCCCTTGCTGGTCGCCGCTCGCGTCATCGCGCCGTGCCCGACCGCGTCCTGTCCGACCGGATGCCGCCCGACCGGATGCCGCCCGACCGCATCCTGCCCGCGAAGCCGTCGGCCAGCGGCTGCCAGGCCCGGTCGAGCTCGGCGCGGGCCGCCTCGACCTCGCGCAGCAGGGCGTCGGTGTCGAAGCCGCGCGTCTCGTGGCTGCCCCGGTCCTCCTCGGCCCACGGCTCGAGCACCGCGGCGTCGACCTCCGGGTGCAGCTGCACGCCCCACATCTCCGGGGCGTAGCGCACCGCCTGGACCTCGCCGTACGGCGTCGCCGCGAGCAGCGTCGCGTCCTCGGGCAGGGCCGTGACGATGTCGTCGTTCCACTGCACGCCCCGCCGCGGGGTGGCGAGCGGCCCGAGCAGCGGGTCGCCGGCCGCGGCGTCGGTCCAGCCGAGGTCGAGCAGGCCGACCTGCTGGCCACGCGGGTTGCGCTCGACGCGCCCACCGAGCGCGGAGGCGATCAGCTGGTGACCCAGGCAGACCCCGAGCGTCGGCAGCCCGCTCTCCCGCGCCTCGCGCACCAGCTCCTTCACCGGCCCCAGCCACGTGTGCCTCGCGTCGTCGTCGGCACCCATCGGGCCGCCGAGGATCAGGAGGCCGTCGTACGACCGGAGTGCGGGCAGCTCGTCGCCGGCGTAGGGGCGGCGTACGTCGAGGGTGCAGCCCGCGCCCTCGAGCCAGCTGCCGAGCAGCGCCGGCGGGCACTCGGCGTCGTGCTCCACGACGAGGACGTGAGGGCCGACGGTCATGACGGGTCCCGCTCGGGGGCGAAGATCACGACCAGCAGGCCGACCCCGGTGATCGCCGTCAGCAGGCCGACGAGGACGCCCATCAGCGGGAGCGACATGACCAGCAGGAAGACCGCGGTCAGGATGCACAGCCGTCGCGCGGACTCCGCACGGCCGCGGACGGCGCGCAGCGCCACCGCGCCCGAGACGGCGAACGTGGTCGCGATGACGAGCAGGGTGATGGCGTACCTCTGGAAGTCGCCGATCAGCCCGGGGAGGGCCAGCAGCGCGACGACCACCGCGAAGGCGAGGGTGAGGTAGAGCAGGCGCCTGAGGACCTTCACCCGGTCGTCGGTGAGGAAGTCGCTCATCAGATCACCGGGAGCATGCGCTCCCGCTCGAAGGGCGAGACCTGGCCGCGGTAGTCGTCCCACTCGGCGCGCTTGTTGCGCAGGAAGAAGTCGAAGACCTGCTCGCCGAGGGTGTCGGCCAGCAGCTCGGAGCTCTCGGCGATGTTGATGGCGTCGTAGAGGCTGCGCGGCAGCGGCTCGATGCCCAGGCTGCGGCGCTCGCGCTCGGAGAGCGACCAGACGTCGTCCTCGGCCTCGCGCGGCAGCTCGTAGCCCTCCTCGATGCCCTTCATCCCGGCAGCCAGCACCACGGCGTACGCGAGGTAGGGGTTGCACGCGGCGTCGAGCGAGCGCAGCTCCACGCGGGTCGACTGGCCCTTGAGCGGCTTGTACATCGGCACCCGGATCATGGCCGAGCGGTTGTTGTGGCCCCAGCAGATGTACGACGGCGCCTCGGCGCCCCACAGCATCCGCTTGTAGCTGTTGACCCACTGGTTGGTGACGACGCTGATCTCGTTGGCGTGCCGCAGAATGCCGGCGATGAACTGCCGCCCGGTCCGGGAGAGCTGGTACTCGGCGCCGGCCTCGAAGAAGGCGTTGTTGTCGCCCTCGAAGAGCGAGACGTGGGTGTGCATGCCCGAGCCGGGGTGCTCGGTGTAGGGCTTCGGCATGAAGGACGCCCACAGGCCCTGGCTCAGCGCCACCTCCCGGATCACGGTGCGGAAGGTCATGATGTTGTCGGCGGTCGACAGGGCGTCGGCGTAGCGCAGGTCGATCTCCTGCTGGCCCGGGCCGCCCTCATGGTGGCTGAACTCCACCGAGATGCCCATCGCCTCGAGCATGCCGATCGCCTCGCGCCGGAAGTCGGCGCCCATCGACTGCGCGGTGTGGTCGAAGAAGCCGCTGCGGTCGGCCGGGACCGGCGCGGAGCCGTCCTCCGGCACGTCCTTGAAGAGGTAGAACTCGATCTCGGGGTGGGTGTAGAAGGTGAAGCCCTTGTCGGCCGCCTTGCTCAGCGTGCGCTTGAGCACGTGCCGAGGATCGGCGTACGACGGGGAGCCGTCGGGCATCACGATGTCGCAGAACATCCGGGCGGTCGACGGGCCCTCGCCGCTGCGCCAGGGCAGCACCTGGAAGGTGGCCGGGTCCGGCTTGGCGAGCATGTCGGACTCGTAGACCCGCGCGAAGCCCTCGATCGAGGAGCCGTCGAAGCCGATGCCCTCCGAGAAGGCCTGCTCCAGCTCGGCCGGAGCGACCGCGACCGACTTCAGGAACCCGAGGACGTCGGTGAACCAGAGCCGGACGAACCGGACGTCGCGCTCTTCGAGTGCGCGGAGTACGAAGTCTTCCTGCTTGCCCATGGCGCCACCTTAGGGGCTGGTCACCGCCGTGCCGGCACTGCGCCGCCACGCGACCAGCCCGAGGGCGCCGAGCGCGAGCGGGCCGCCGATCGTGAACACCCGCCAGACCACCAGACCGGCGACCGCGGCGGCCTCCACCTCCGGTCCGGCGAAGTCCACGATCGCGGCCAGGACGAGGGCGTCGACGATCCCGATCCCGGCGAACGGGAAGAGCGTGAACGGGTAGGCGAAGAGGTACGCGATCGCCACCTCGACGACCGGCGCCTCGGCTGCGCTGACCCCGACGAAGCGCAGCGCCAGCACCAGGAGGGTGAGGTCGACGGCCAGCATCGCGCTGAGGGCGAGCAGTGACCGGGGGAACCCGTGGCGGAAGCGGGCGGCGACGTCGAGCCGGAACTGCACGCACGCCGCCGCCCAGGCCTCCGGGTCGACAGTCCTGCGGAAGCGCGACGCGGCCCGTCCCCCCGTCGTACCCACCGTGCGCGCCAGCGCCTCGCTCCGCACCACCAGCATCAGGCCCACGAAGATCGAGACCGCCACCGCGACGCTGATGAGGTCGGCCCACCGCAGCCTGGCCTCCTCGCCGACGACCGCCAGCAGCACGAAGCCCACCGCGGGGGCGCCGAAGCGCACGATGTAGAAGGTGAGCGTGTTCATCAGCGTGCCGGCCAGCCCCTTCGGCACCGGCACGCCCCACGACGAGAACATCGCCATCCGCAGCGCGATGTCGCTCGGCGGCGGGGCGATCGTCGACATCAGGATCGCGACCTGGTCGTTCTGGGTCGCGCGGTAGGCCGAGACGCCCGGGATGTAGAGCGACAGGGGCAGCGCGTTGAGCACCTGGCGCACAACCAGGACGGCGAAGAGCACCGGCGCGTGCCACCAGGCGAGGTGCGTGAGAGCGTCACGCACCTCGCCCCAGTCGACCCGACCGACCAGGCGGACGATCACGACGGTGGCCACCATGGCCACCGTCAGGAGGACGGCCCGGACCAACCAGGTCCGCTGCTTGCTCAGAAGTCGACCGGCTCGCGGATGATCGGGCACGTCATGCAGTGACCGCCGCCGCGACCGCGGCCGAGCTCGGCGCCCACGATCGTGATCACCTCGACGCCGGCCTTGCGCAGCAGCGTGTTGGTGAGGGTGTTGCGGTCGTAGGTGAAGACCACGCCGGGCTCCAGGGCCACGGCGTTGTTGCCGCTGTCCCACTGCTGGCGCTCGGACTGGTAGACGTCGCCGCCGGTGTCGATCACCTGGATCGACGGCAGCCCCAGCTCGCGGGCGACGACGTCGACGAACCTGGCCGAGCCCTCGTCGCGCACCTCGACGCCCGGCGCCTTGTCGGACGGCGTCAGCGTGAACGTGTGCACCGCGTCCATGATCGTCGGGTAGAGCGTGACGATGTCGCGGTCGACGAAGGTGAAGACCGTGTCGAGGTGCATCGCGGCGCGCAGCTTGGGCATGCCGGCGACGATCACCCGGGTGGCCGCGCCCTGGTCGAAGAGCGCCTTGGCGACCTGGGTGATCGCCTGCCGCGACGTGCGCTCGCTCATGCCGACGAGCACGACGCCGTTGCCGACCGGCATCACGTCGCCGCCCTCGAAGGTGGCCTGCCCCCAGTCCTCGTCCGGGTCGCCCCACCAGACCTTCGAGCCGACGTAGTCGGGGTGGAACTGGTAGATCCCCTTGTAGATCAGGGTCTCTTCCTTGCGGGCGGGCCAGTAGAGCGGGTTCATCGTCAGGCCGCCGTAGAGCCAGCAGGTGGTGTCGCGCGTGTAGAGCGTGTTGGGCAGCGGCGGCATCAGGTACTCGCGGGCTCCGGTCGACTCGCGGGCGAGGTTGACGTAGTCGGAGCGGAAGTCGTCGGGCAGGTCGCTGGTCGCGAGGCCGCCGATGAGGAACTCCGCCAGCTCCTTCTCCGGCAGCGACTCGAGGTAGCTCCGGGTGTCGTCGACGAGGCCCATGCCGACCTGGTTGGGCACGATCTTGCGGTCCAGCAGCCAGTCCCGGCCGCCCGGCACCGCCAGCGTCTGGGCGAGCACGTCGTGCAGCTCCACGACCTCGACGCCGCGCTGGGTCATCTTGTTGACGAAGTCGGCGTGGTCGCGCTGCGCGTTCTCCACCCACATCACGTCGTCGAACAGCAGCTCGTCGTTGTTGCTCGGCGTCAGCCGCCGGTGCGCGAGACCCGGGCGGCAGACCAGCACCTTGCGGAGCTTGCCGACCTCGGAGTGCACGCCGTACGTCGAGGAGACGTTCTCGGTCATGGTGGTGCCTTTCTGATCGATTTCAGAGGGTGATGCGGCCGGTCCAGAGGCCGATGGCGCCGGCGATGCCGCCGGCGACCACCAGCGCGAAGACCGCGATCTCGGTCGGGGTGAAGAGACGGCGCCCGTTCTCGCTGCGTGCCTTGATGTAGAGGATGGACGCCGG
The DNA here is from genome assembly GCF_000620705.1 of Nocardioides sp. URHA0020. Classification (GTDB taxonomy): domain Bacteria; phylum Actinomycetota; class Actinomycetes; order Propionibacteriales; family Nocardioidaceae; genus Nocardioides. Next base: position 106,399 of record NZ_KK211170.1, on the reverse strand, counting down.
CGCGAGGATCACGGTCGACAGCAGCACGAACTTCAGACCCGCGGCGTCGAAGAGGAAGATCGTGTACGCCGTGGCCGCGCCGGCGACGATCGTCTCCTTGCGGCGTACCCCTGCGGAGATCCCCTCGTAGGACTCCCCCGTCAGCCCGAGCTTGAGAGAGTACGCCGCCGCGAGCAGGTAGGGCAGCAACGACAGGCTGGTCGCGAGGTCGAGCAGGAAGTTCAGCGCGTCGTTGACGACGAGCGTGAGGGCCAGCAGCGCCTGGACGCCGATGGAGGTGACCACCAGCGCCGTGATCGGCGTCCCGGCGGCGTTCTCCTGGCCGAGGAACTTCGGGAAGTCGTCGGCCTTCGCCGGGATGTACATGACCTCGGCGGCCATCAGCGTCCACGCCAGGTAGGCACCCAACACCGAGACGACGACGGCCACGCTGATGAAGTACTCACCCCAGTCGCCGACCTGCGACTGGAAGACACCGACCATCGACGGCTGCCGGGTCGCGGCGAGCTCGGGCTGCGGGACGGCCGAGTAGCTCGACAGCGTGACCAGCGCGAAGATCGAGAGCACGCTGAGGAAGCCCAGGACGGTGGCCTTGCCGACGTCCTCGCGCTTCTTGGCGTAGCGGGAGTAGACGCTGGCGCCCTCGATGCCGATGAAGACGAAGGTCGTGATGAGCATCGTGTTGCGGACCTGCTCGTTGAGGCTGCCGAGGTCGCCGTACCCGTAGGCCGTCCAGTTGTCCGCGAAGACGTCGGCGTCGAACGCGAAGAACATCACGACGATGAAGACCAGGATCGGGATGATCTTGAAGACCGTCACGATCCGGTTGATGACGGCCGCATCCCGTACGCCGCGCGCGATCAGGTAGTGGAAGAGCCACACCCCGGCCGTGGAGACGGCGACGGCCAGCACGGTGTCGCCGTCCCCGAAGCTGTCGAAGAACGCGCCGAGGGTCGCCCCGATGAAGACCCAGTAGAAGGTGTTGCCCGCGACCGAGCTGGCCCAGAATCCGATCGCGGAGTTGAAGCCCGCGTAGTCGCCGAACCCGGCCTTGGCGTAGATGAAGACCCCGGAGTCGAGCTCCGGCTTGCGGATCGCGAGGGTCTGGAAGACGAAGGCGAGCATCAGCATGCCGGTGCCGGCGATCGCCCACGCGATCAACGAGCCGAGGATGCCGGTCGCGACGCCGAACCGGGCGGGCAGCGAGAACACTCCCGCGCCGACCATGCCGCCGACCACCATGGCGGTCAGCGTCGGCACGCTCATCTTCGCGACGATGCCGCCCTCGGACGCAACCTCGGTGTCGGTGTCGGTGCTCATGCTGTCTCCTGGAGCTCGGTGGGTTCGATCTTCTCGACCTTGAAGCCGGTCACGCCGTACAACACGCTGAGCAGCGGGCTGGCATAGCAGAAGATGGCGTACGGCACGTACAACAGCGTCGAGACGCCGAGCGTCGCACCCATGAAGGCGCCGCACGAGTTCCACGGCACCAGCGGGGAGGTCACGGTGCCGCTGTCCGCGGCGAGCCTGGACAGGTTGGTGGGCGCCAGGCCGCGGCGGGCGAACTCGGCCCGGAAGATCCGGCTCGGCAGCACCAGCGCGATGTACTGGTCGCCGGCGACCACGTTGAGCCCGAAGCCGCAGGCGAAGACGGTCACGTAGAGGCGCCCGGTCGTCGTGGCGGCGGCGATCATCGGGTCGACCAGTCGGTTGATCAGCCCGAACTCCTCGAGCATCGCCCCGAACGTCACGGCGCCGATGATCAGCCAGATGGTGAGCAGCATGCTGTCCATGCCGCCGCGCGACAGCAGCCGGTCGACGTCGGGGATGCCCGAGTCGATGGTGAACCCCGTGGCCATCGCCGACCAGACGGCCTTGAGGGACTCCACGACCACGTTGCCGCTGCCGGCGACGAAGTCGGCGTACACGTCCGGCTGCAGGAAGGCTCCCAGGACGCCGGCGAAGATCGTGGCCGCGAGCAGCGCCAACGACGCCGGGACCTTGCGGATCGACAGGACGGCCAGCAGCACGACGGGCAGCAGCGCCCACGGGGTGATGGTGAAGATCTGGTTGAGCTTGTCGAGGTCGGACGTCGTCTCGGCGTCGGTGACCGTGTCGGGTCCGGTCACACCGAGGACGAGGAAGACGACGAAGGCGGCGACGAAGGCCGGGACGGACGTCCAGATCTGGCGCTTGATGTGCTCGTAGACGTCGACCTTGACTATCTGGGCGGTCAGGATCGTCGTCTCCGACAGCGGCGAGGTCTTGTCGCCGAGGTACGCGCCGGAGATCACCGCACCGGCGGTGATCGCGGGCGAGACCCCGATCAGGGTCGCGATGCCGACCAGACCCACCCCGATGGTGGCCGCCGTCGTCCAGGAGCTGCCGATGCTCAGCGCCACGACCGCGCAGATCAGGGCGGTGGCGGCGTAGAACCAGCCCGGCGACAGCGCCTGGATGCCGTAGTAGACGAGCGTCGGGATGGTGCCGCTCAGGTTCCACACCCCGATGAGCGCGCCGACGGCGAAGAGGATGAAGATCGCGCTGGTCACCGACGCCACCGCACCCTTGCCCGCCTCCTGGACCGAGGTGAACGGGTGGCCGTTCTTCATCGCGATCAGCGCGGCGACCGCGCAGCACAGCACCAGCGCGACCTGGATCGGCCCGTCGAGCGCGTCGAGCCCGAAGAGCGCCAACGCTCCGGCGATCAGCGCTGCGAGGGTCGCCAACGGCACGAGCGCGTCGGCCAGGGTGGGCTCCTTGAACTCCCGGGCCGGCTGGGTCTGCGACACGCTTCCTCCTGGGCTCGAGTCGCAGGTCGCCCCCGAGCACGTCGATGCTTCCCCAGGAGACGCCTCCCGACCTCACCCGGTCCGGGCGAAACCGGATCCCGACCCGCCCGGCGTGGAACGATGAGCACGTGACCGCGACGCCGACCCGGCCTGGTGCCGATCGGGTGCTCGTCGGCCGCGACGAGGAGCTCGCTCGTCTCGAGGCCTTCCTGGCCGGCCCCGGCGGCGGTGTCCTCGTGCTCGAGGGACCGGCCGGCATCGGCAAGACCGCGCTGTGGCGCTCGGCCCTCGAGGGCGCCCGCGCCCGCGGCCGGCTGGTCCTCGTCGCGGTGGCCTTCGAGGGCGAGACCGGGATGCCGTACGCCGCGCTCGCGGACCTGCTGCGCGACGTACCCACCGACGTGCTCGACCTGCTGCCCGAGCTGCAGCGCTCGGCGCTGCGGTCGTCGGTGCTGCTAACCGATCACGGCCACGCCACCGACCGCGCCACCGAGCAGGAGCACGACGAGCGAGCGGTGCCCGCCGCGCTGTTGTCGGTGCTCCGGGCCCTCCCGACACCGCTGGTGCTGGCGCTCGACGACGTGCAGTGGCTCGACCCGGCCTCCGCGGAGGCTCTTGCCTTCGCCACCCGCCGCCTGGGCGACCACCTGGTCAAGGTGCTGCTGACCCGGCGCGGTGACGAGGCGTCGCCGCTCGAGTGGGGGCTGCGGGACCAGACGACCTCGGTGGCCGTCACCGCGCTGGACGACGCCCGCACCCGCGACCTGATCCGGGCCCGGGTCACCGCGCTGACCCGGGTGAGCGAGCGGGACGTGATCGGCGCCAGCGGTGGCAACCCCCTCTACGCGCTCGAGCTCGCCGCGCTGGTGGCGCGCGGCGGCGACGCCTCCCCGCTGCCGACCTCGATCGGGGCAGTGCTGCGCAACCGGCTCCAGGGCCTCGACCCGGACGCCCGCACGGCCCTGCTGGTGCTCGCCCTCAGCCCCGGGGTCCGCCCGGCCGAGGTGACCGAGATCCTCGGGTCGACGGCCGTAGCGGCAGCGGTCGACGCGGGCGTCGTGGACATGCAGGACGACTCGATCCGCCCCGGGCACCCGCTGCTCGCTGTCGCCGCGCTCGAGCTCGCCTCTCCCGCCGCCCAGATCGGCCTGCACCGCCGGCTCGCCGAGACCGTCGCCGACGAGAGCCGGCGGGTCCGGCACCTCGCGATGGCCACGGAGCGCCCGGACGAGCCGACCGCGGCCCTGGTGGCCGACGCGGCCTCGCGGATCGGGGCGTACGGCGACCGCCGTCTCGCCGTCGAGCTCGCCGAGCACGCCCTGCGGCTCACTCCTCCGGACGGTGCCCGACGTCCCGAGCGGCTGGTGGACCTTGCCGCCCACCTGGTGCTGGCCGGCGAGCTCGACCGGGCCGCCGGGCTCCTGCGGGCCTCGCTCGACGGGCTGCCCGCCGGGCCGGTGCGGGCCCGAGGGTGGCTGCTGCTGGTGGACTCCGACACCAGTGCCGGCGCCGACATCGACCGCAACATCGCCCAAGCGCTCGCCGACGCCGGTGACGACCCGACCACCCGGGCGTCCGTGCTCGCCCAGCGCGCGATCATCGCGGTCTTCCACCACATGTCCGATCTCGCGGCCGCCGACGAGTGGTGCGTCGAAGCGGCCGAGCTGGCCGGATCCTCCGAGCTGGACCCGGCGCTCGTGTCGGTGGAGCACGCCCGGGGTTGGGTGCGGATCATGCGCGGCCAGCCCTCCGCCCCGGACGACAGCACCTACGCCTCCCCCGTCTACTCCCACGACCGGATGGTGCTGCTGCGCCAGATGTGGCGCGGGGAGCTCGCCGCGGCTCGCGAGGGCTTCACCGCGCTGCTGGCCACGGCCGAGGAGCGGGCGGAGTCGGAGTCGATCTCGATCTCGACCCTCCAGCTCTGCGAGCTCGAGCTCCGGGCCGGCCGCTGGGCCGAGGTGGACGGCTGGCTGCTCGAGTGGGAGCGGTCGGGCAACCGCGGCCACATCATGGCGCTCGACGCCACCTTCGGGCGGTTGCGCGCGCTGGCCGCCGCCGGCCGGGGCGACGTACGGCTGGCCATCGAGCTGGCCGACGCGGCGGTTGCCGACGCCACCGGTCCCGCCACGATGTGGCAGGTGCTGGAGGCCAGGCGCGCCAAGGGGCTCGCGCTGCTGCTGGGTGGTGACGCCGAGGCCGCAGCCGCCGTCCTGCTGCCGATCTGGGAGCACCTGCGCGACGGCGGCGTGGTGGAGCCCGGCGCGTTCCCGCTCGGACCCGACCTGGTCGAGGCGCTCGCCGCGAGCTCGCCGTCGACGGCGGCGGACGTGCTCGCCTGGCTGGAGGCCGTCGGCGCCGACCACGCATGGGCCGCGGCGTCCGCCCTGCGGTCGCGGGGCCATCTCGCGGTCGCTGACCGCGACGACGACCTGGCGATCGACCTCTTCACGCGCGCTGCCGCGGCGTACGACGGGCTCGGCTTCCGGGCCGACGCCGCTCGCTCCCTGGTGCACGCCGGAGCGGGCCTGCGGCGCCGTCGGCGGATGCGGCAGGCACGCGACGTGCTGCAGCGGGCGGTCACGGAGTTCGACGAGATCGACAGCCCCGGATGGTCGAGGTGGGCGCAGGCCGAGCTGTCCCGGGTCGGCGGCCGACCGACGTCCGGCGGGGAGCTGACGGCCGCCGAGAAGCGGGTCGCGGTCCTGGCCGCGCTCGGCCGGCGCAACCGCGAGGTGGCCGCGGAGCTGTTCATCACCGAGTCCACCGTCGAGGCGACGCTGTCGCGGGTCTACGCCAAGCTCGGCATCCGCTCTCGGACCGAGCTCGCCGCCCGGTTGCGGCGCTGAGTCCACGCCGTGTGGGGTAACCCCCACAGTTACCCCGCCCCTGCTGGACCGGGTCGGTGACGGCCACCCAAGGTCGGAACATGCCTACCAAACACGCCCTCGTCTCGACCCTCCTGCTCCCCCTGGCGCTCGGCGCGTCGCTGACCGCGACCGCCCCGTCGTACGCCGCACCCGCGACCTCGACGACACCGCTGCCGACCATCGCCGTCGGGCAGCGGCACTCGCTGCTGATCGCGGGGGACGGCCGCGTCTGGGGCGCCGGCACCGACGACTCCAAGCAGATCGGGTCGTGCGGCACCGTGGCGACCTTCTGCGAGCTGCCACCGCTTCCCGACGGGAGGCGCGCGATCGCCGTCGCCGTCAGCAAGCAGTCGTCGTACGCGCTCAGCTCCGGCGGCACCGTCTACGGCATGGGCCGCAACGACGAGGGCCAGCTGACCGGCCCCGACACGACCGTGGACCATTGGCGCAGGCTGGCCGGCCAGCCCTCGACCGTGACCTCGCTGTCGGCGGCCGGCAAGACCGTCGCCGTGACCGGCTCCGACGGGCGTGCGTACCTGACCGGCGCCAACTCGTGCAAGCTCACCGGAGGGGCGACGTCGTTCTCGACGCTCACGCCGATGGAGGTCTACACCGGCGCCGACATCGGTGCGCGCCGGGTCAGCGTGGGCTCCGGCGACTTCTGCGTCGTCGTCGGAGCGCACGGCAAGGCGTGGGCCGTCGGCGACAACTCCGCGGGCCAGACGACGGCCAACAACGGCAAGCTGGTCTGGCTCAACGCCCCGGCTGCGGGCGTGTCGGTCCGCGCCGCCGCCGTCGGTGACTCCTCCACGGCGGTGCTGGGCTCCGACGGCAACGTCTACTCGATCGGCGCCAACGCCAACTACCAGTTCGGCGACGGCACCAAGACCTCGGCGACCGAGGCGAAATGGGCCCAGATGGGCGGGATCAATGGTCGAGCCACGTCGGTCGCCGTCGGCGGCACGACCGTCGTCGTGGGGACGGCGGGCGGCACCGTGTACGGCGTGGGGTTCAACAGCAATGGCGCGCTCACCGGATCGACCTCCGAGGTCACCGCCCCCACCCTCCTGTCGGGTGCCACCGCGTTCGACCCCGTCGTCGAGGTGACGCTGAGCGAGGACGGCGACACCTCGTTCCTGCGCGACTCCACCGGTGTCGTCTCCGGCAGCGGGTACGGCGGCTACTGCCAGCTGGCCACCGACTGCACCACCCTGACCACGGTCACGATCGGCGACGGTCAGGTGATGGCGCCGTCCGCCGACCCGTCGGTGTCCGGTCCCGCCGCGGTCGGCGGCAAGCTGACGGCCCGGGTCGGCGCGTGGTCGATCGTCCCCGACGCGTACGACGTCCAGTGGCGCCGCAACGGCGTCGCCGTCCCCGGCGCATCCGGGCCGACGTACACGCCCACGAACAGCGACGCCGGTGCCAGCCTGTCCTCGCGCGTGTCGGGGGTCCGGCTCGGGTTCACCTCGAAGACGGCCCAGAGCGCCACCGTCAGGATCCCCGCCCGCAACACCGTGACACCGTCCTTCACCGGCAAGCTGACCCGCGGCAGCAGGCTGACCGCACGGAAGGGCACCTGGTACGCCACCGGCTACGCCTTCGCCTACCAGTGGCTGCGCAACGGCAAGGCGATCACCCACGCCACGAGGACGACCTACAAGGTCACCGCCAAGGACCACCGCGCCAAGCTCAGCCTCCGCGTCACCGCCACGAAGCCCGCCTTCAAGACCGTGACCGCGACCAGCAAGCCCAAGACCGCCAAGTAGCAGCCCGGCCGGTTCAGCCCTCGAAGCCCACCCAGCCACCCGGTGGTTGAGGTGCGAGGGCCGCCAGGCCCGAGCCTCGAAACCCCCCGGGACGTACGGCGTGCCCGGTGGTTGAGGTGCGAGGGCCCCCAGGCCCGAGCCTCGAAACCCCCGGAGCCCTCGTACGACGCCGGCGTCACGAGTCGGCACCGCACACCGGCTGCGGGGGTCTCGACGACGCTCAGGCGCCAGAGCGCCTTCCCTGCTCGACCACCGGGACGTACGGCGTGCCCGGTGGTTGAGGTGCGAGGGCCGCCAGGCCCAAGCCTTCGAAACCCCCGCAGCATCGGCACGGCGCCGATGCCGACGCTCCCCGCCACACCCTTCGCTGCGGGGGTCTCGACGACGCTCAGGCGCCAGAGCGCCTTCCCTGCTCGACCACCGGGACGTACGGCGTACCCGCTGGTTGAGGTGCGAGGGCCGCCAGAGCGCCTTCCCTGCTCGACCACCGGGACCTACGACGCCCCCGGGATCGCCTCGATCTCGGCCAGCCACGCCGTCGGGGCGGCGTCCGAGGGCATCCGCCAGTCACCCCTCGGCGACATGGTGCCACCGGGGCTGACCTTCGGCCCGTTGGGCAGCGCGGAGCGCTTGAACTGGCTGGCGAAGAACCGCTTGGTGAAGACGACGAGCCACTTCCGGATCTCCGCCAGGTCGTACGACGCGCGCCGGTCGTCCGGGAAGTTGGGCGGCCACTCCCCGACCGCGGCGTCGCGCCACGCGTGCCAGGCCAGGAACGCGATCCGGCTGGGCAGCGCTCCGAGGCTCAGCACGTGGAAGAGCGTGAAGTCCTGCAGTGAGTAGGGCCCGACCGTCGACTCGGTGGCCTGCGGGAGCTGGTCCTCGCGCGTCGGGATCAGCTCGGGGGTGATCTCCTGCTCGACGATCTCGAGCAGGAGGTCGTTGGTCTCGTCCTCGAACTGCCCGCTCCCGGCGACCCAGCGGATCAGGTGCTGGATCAGGGTCTTGGGGACGCCCGCGTTGACGTTGTAGTGCGACATCTGGTCGCCGACGCCGTACGTGCACCACCCCAGCGCCAGCTCCGAGAGGTCGCCGGTGCCCAGGACGATGCCGCCGCGGTGGTTGGCGAGCCGGAAGAGGTAGTCGGTGCGCAGCCCGGCCTGCACGTTCTCGAAGGTCACGTCGAAGACCTCGTGCCCGGAGGCGTACGGGTGGGCCAGGTCCGTGAGCATCTGGTCCGCCGCCGCGGTGATGTCGATCTCCTCGAAGTGGACGCCGAGCGACTTCGAGAGCCGGGTGGCGTACGACTTCGTGGTCTCGCCGGTCGCGAAGCCCGGCAGCGTGAACGCGTGGATGTCCTCGCGCGGGCGTCCGAGCCGGTCCATCGCCTTGGCCGCGACGATCAGGGCGTGGGTGGAGTCCAGGCCGCCGCTGACGCCGATCACGACCTTGGGCTGGCCGATGGCGTGCAGCCGCTGCTCGAGCCCCGAGACCTGGATGTTGTACGCCTCGTAGCAGTCGAGCGCGAGCCGGTCCGCGTCGTCGGGCACGAACGGGAAGCGGTCCACCTTGCGCAGCAGGCCGATGTCACCGGCGGGGGGACGCACCTCGAAGGCGACGGTGCGGAAGCCACGGACCCGCTCGTCGTGGGTGCGCCGGTTGTCGTCGAAGGTGCCCTGCCGCAGCCGGTCCTGCCGGAGGGCCTCGAGGTCGACGTCGACGACCGTGCGGCGTGCGCCGTCGGGGAACCGCTCGGACTCCCCCAGCAGCTGACCGCACTCGTAGACCATCGTCTGGCCGTCCCAGGACAGGTCGGTGGTCGACTCCCCCTGGCCGGCGGCCGCGAAGACGTACGCCGCGGAGCAGCGTGCGCTCGCGCTGCGCACCAGCAGCCGGCGATCCTCGGCCCGGGCGACGGTGATCGGGCTGCCGGACAGGTTCGCGAGCACGGTCGCCCCGGCCAGCGCGGCCTCGGCGCTCGGCGGGATCGGCACCCACATGTCCTCGCAGACCTCGACGTGCAGCCGGAGGCCCCGGACGTCGGCGGCCTCGAAGATCAGGTCGGGGCCGAACGGCACCTCGACCCCGCCCAGCCGGATGGTCGCGCCACGTCGGTCGTCGCCGGCGGCGAACCAGCGCCGCTCGTAGAACTCGCGGTAGTTCGGCAGGTAGGACTTCGGGGCCACGCCCAGGATCCGGCCGGCGTGCACGACGACCGCGCAGTTGAGCACCCGTGTGCCGTGCACCAGCGGCGCGCCCACGACGAGCACCGGCCGCAGGTCCGTCGTACCTGCGACGAGGTCGGCGATCGCAGTCTCCACGCCGTCGAGCAGGACGTCCTGGAGGAAGAGGTCGTCGATCGAGTAGCCGGTCAGCGACAGCTCCGGGAAGACGGCCACCGCCACGCCCTCGTCGTGGCAGGCCCGGGCCTGCTCGAGGATCGCGCGGGCGTTGGCGGCCGGGTCGGCGATCGCGACCGGGAACGTGCACGCGGCGACCCGGGCGAAGCCCTGGGCGTAGGCGGAGTAGAAGTCCACGGGCCGAGTCTAGGGCTGGGCCGCCGATGAGTTCTCGCGCCGACCGCGGTCGAAGGGGTATGCCCGAGATCAGCACCTGCCTGTGGTTCGACGACAACCTGATGGAGGCCGTGGAGTTCTACACCCTGGTCTTCCCCAACTCCGAGGTCCGCGGGGTCTCCCACTACGACGACGGCCGCGTGCTCGCCGCCGAGTGGACGCTCGACGGGCGGTCCTTCCGGGGCATCAACGGTGGACCGGTGCATGCCGGCTTCACCGAGACCGTCTCGCTGAGCGTCAGCTGCGCCGACCAGTCCGAGGTCGACTACTACTGGGACACGCTGGTCGCGGGCGGCCGCCCCGACAGCTGTGCGTGGCTCCGGGACAAGTTCGGGCTGTCCTGGCAGATCGTGCCGGTCCGGCTCTACGAGCTGCTCTCCGATCCGAGTACGGCGCGCGCACAGGCCGCGAGCGCGGCGATGATGGAGATGCAGAAGATCGTCGTCGCCGACCTCGAGGCGGCTGCTGACGCGGCCGGGTGACGATCGACACACGGTCGGTACGCCGCGTTCGGGGCTAGCCTGACGACGGTCCGTGGACTCCACCAGGGAGCTGCGAGATGACGTTGCTGGGAGACTGACATGAGCGAGGAGACCGCGCCGTACGGCACCGGTCCGGCGAGGCCCGAGGCCCCGCAGGCCAAGCGGATCCGCACCCACCACCTACGCGAGATGAAGCAGCGCGGGGAGAGGTTCGCGATGCTCACCGCCTACGAGCAGTACGCCGCGCAGACCTTCGACGAGGCCGGGATCGAGGTGCTGCTCGTCGGGGACAGCGCGTCCAACAACGTCTTCGCCAACGAGACCTCGCTGCCCGTCACCGTCGACGAGCTGATCCCGCTGGTCCGCGCGGTCACCCGCTCCGCGCATCGCGCGCTGGTGGTCGCCGACCTCCCCTTCGGCTCCTACCAGGCCTCGCCGGAGCAGGCCTACCTGACCGCCGTGCGGTTCATGAAGGAGGCCAACGCCCACGCCGTCAAGCTCGAGGGCGGCGCGGAGATGGCGCCCCAGGTGCGCAAGCTCACCGAGGGCGGTATCCCGGTGATGGCCCACATCGGCTTCACCCCGCAGTCCGAGCACAACCTCGGCGGCTACCGGGTCCAGGGCCGCGGTGACGCGGCCTCGCACGTGGTCGCCCAGGCGAAGGCGATGGAGGAGGCCGGTGCGTTCGCGGTGGTCATGGAGATGGTCCCGGGCGACGTCGCCGCCGAGGTGACCGCCGCCGTCGGCATCCCCACGATCGGCATCGGCGCCGGTGTCGGCTGCGACGGCCAGGTGCTGGTGTGGCAGGACGCCTTCGGCCTGCGCACCGGACGGATGGCCCGGTTCGTCAAGCAGTACGCCGACCTCCACGGCGTCCTGCTTCGGGCGGCCCAGGACTTCGCCGCCGACGTCAAGGGCGGCACCTTCCCCGCCGAGGAGCACACCTTCTGAGCCCAGCCGGCGACGTCGCCATGACATCTGTCATGGCGACGTCGTGATGGCTGTGTGAGGGCCGGGGGTCGCGCCGCCGCCAGGGTGGTGGCCATGACCTCCCCCACCACCCTCACCCGGGTCGCGGCCGTCCGCCTCGACGGCGTGACCAAGGACTTCGCCAACGGCAAGCAGACCGTGCACGCGGTGCGCGGGATCGACCTCGAGCTCCAGCAGGGCGAGATCGTCGCCTTCCTCGGGCCCAACGGGGCCGGCAAGACCACCACCATCGACATGATCCTCGGGCTCTCGCACCCGACGACGGGGACGGCACGGGTGCTCGGCCTCGAGCCGCGCCAGGCGATCGCGCGCGGTCTGGTCTCGGCGGTGATGCAGACCGGCGGGCTGCTCAAGGACCTCACGGTCCGCGAGACCGTGACCTACACCGCCAGCCTCTTCGCCGACACCCGTCCGGTGGCCGAGGTGCTCGAGGACGCCGGCATCACCGACATCGCCGACCGCAAGGTGCAGAAGTGCTCGGGCGGCGAGCAGCAGCGGCTCCGGTTCGCGATGGCGCTGCTCTCCGACCCCGCGCTGCTGCTGCTCGACGAGCCGACCACCGGCATGGACGTCGAGGGCCGGCGCGCCTTCTGGTCCGCGATCCGCCGCGACGCCGAGCAGGGCCGCACCGTCCTCTTCGCGACCCACTACCTCGAGGAGGCCGACCAGTACGCCGACCGGATCGTGCTGATCAGCCACGGGCGGATCGTCGCCGACGGCACCGGCTCCGAGATCAAGGCCCTGACGTCCGGGCGCACGATCCGGGCCACCCTCCCCGACGCCGACACGGACGCGATCGCCGCCCTCGACGGCGTCACCGGCGTCGAGGTCCGCGGCGACGCCCTGCTCGTGCACGCCAAGGACAGCGACACCGTCGCGCGCCACCTGCTCACCCGGACCGTCGCCCGCGACCTCGAGATCACCTCCCACGGTCTCGAGGACGCGTTCATCAGCCTGACTGGAGACCACCGATGACCGTCACCTCGATCGACCCGTCCGTCCGCAAGGTCCCGCCGTTCGGCGGCTTCAGCCTCACCGTGCTCGGCATCGAGATCCGTCGGATGCTGCGCAACCGCCGCACCGTCGTCTTCAGCCTGGTGCTGCCCGCCGCCCTCTTCTTCGTGATCACCGGCAGCGACGAGACCTGGGCCGAGCCCGTCGGGAGCGGCAACGAGGCGGCGTACATCCTGATCTCGATGGCGCTGTACGGCGCCGCGCTCACCGCCGCCGCCGGTGGCTCCATGGTCGCGCTCGAGCGTGCGCTCGGCTGGTCGCGCCAGCTGCGGCTGACCCCGCTCAACCCCGTCGCCTACATCCTCACCAAGGCGCTGGTCGCGCTCACGATGGGCGCCCTGGCGATCGCCGTGGTCAACGCGTGCGGCGTCGTGCAGGGCCGCGCGGAGATGCCGCTCGACGTCTGGGTCAGCGCCGCGCTCCTCACGCTCTTCTGCACCCTGACGTTCGCGGCGCTCGGCGTCTTCGTCGGCTACGTCGTCCCGGGCGAGAACGCGATGCAGATCCTCGGGCCGGGCCTCGCCCTGCTCTCCTTCCTCGGCGGCGTCTTCTGGCCGCTCACCGAGGGCAGCGCGCTGTGGCACGTCGCGACCTTCACCCCGATGTACGGCGTCGCCATGGTCGCCCGGGCACCGCTGACCCACGACCTGCCCTGGTACGCCGTCGTCAACGCGATCGCCTGGCTCGTGCTCTTCGTGGCCGGCGCCGCCTGGCGGATGAGCAAGGACACGGCTCGGGTGTGACTAGCCTGACCACCGTGAGCCAGGACGACCGCGACCCCCCGCCGATCCGGTCCCGGATCCGGATGGCGGCCGTCGCCCCGTTCTTCTCCGGCATCTGGCTCTTCTTCCTCCTCGAGCCGCTGGGCGAGGGCTGGCGCAACCGCGACGAGCTGAGCGGCGTCCTCGGCATGGTGACGACCGTCGCCTTCGCCGTCGTCTACATGTCGCTGTGGCTGCGGGCCCGCTCCGACCGCAGCCGCCTGGTCGCCCAGCCTCCCCGTCCGGTCGCGCTGCTGTACGTCGGCTCGCTCGTCGTGCTCGGGGCGCTGATGACCGTCTTCGTCGGGGGCCACGGGCTGGCCAGCACCCCGTACATCGGGGTCGCCTGCGTCATGGTCTTCCCGCTCGGGGTCGCGACGCTGTCGGTGCTCGCGCTGGTCGTCGTCGACGTCGCGCTCTTCTCCCTCCACGACTGGGGCAGTCCGGTCGGGCTCGTCTTCGGGGTGCTGGCGGCCTCCGTCGCCGTGATGGGCCTGCGGATGGTGATGTCGCGCAACATCGAGCTGCTCAGCGCCCAGCAGGAGAACGCCAGCCTCGCGGTCGAGAACGAGCGCACCCGCTTCGCCCGCGACCTCCACGACATCCTCGGCCACTCGCTGACCGTGATCACCGTCAAGGCCGAGCTCGCCCAACGGATGCTCGACGTCGACCCGGAGCGCACCCGCGCCGAGCTCGCCGACCTCGAACGGCTCAGTCGCGACGCGCTGGCCGACGTACGCCGTGCCGTCGAGGGCTACCGGGAGCTGACCCTGCCCGGTGAGCTCGCGCGGGCGCGCGGCGCGCTCGCCGCCGCCGAGATCGAGTCCCGGCTGCCCACGGCCGCCGACGAAGTCCCCACCGACCTGCGCGAGCTCTTCGCCTGGACCGTCCGCGAGGGCGTGACCAACGTGATCCGGCACTCCGGCGCCACGACGTGCGAGGTCCGGCTGACGCCGAGGAGCGCGGAGGTGCGCGACGACGGCGCCGGCTGCCCCGCCGCCGGCCTGTCCGGGTCCGGCCTGGCCGGCCTGCGCGAGCGCGCCGCCGCCTCCGGGGCGACCGTGGTGGTCCGTGACCTCTCCCCCGGCTACTCGCTCCAGGTGGTCCGGGCGTGAGCGGCCAGAGCATCCGGCTGCTGCTCGCCGACGACCAGGCACTGGTCCGGGGCGCACTCTCGGCGCTGCTCGGCCTCGAGCCCGACCTGGAGGTGGTGGCCGAGGTCGGCTCCGGTGACGCCGTGCTCCCCGCCGTGCTGGAGCACCGGCCCGACGTCGCGCTCCTCGACGTCGAGATGCCGGGGCTCGACGGCATCGCCGCCACGGCCGAGGTACGCCGGGCCGCGCCCGACACCCGGGTGCTGATCGTGACGACGTTCGGTCGTCCGGGCTACCTGCGGCGCGCCCTGCAGGCCGGGGCGTCGGGGTTCGTCGTCAAGGACACCCCGGCGGCGCAGCTCGCGGACGCCGTACGACGCGTGCACGCCGGCCTGCGGGTGGTGGATCCCGGGCTGGCGACCGACAGCCTCCTGGCCGGCGAGTCGCCGCTCACCTCCCGGGAGACCGAGGTGCTGCAGGCAGCGCGGGACGGGTCGGCGGTGGCCGGGATCGCGGCCAAGCTGTTCCTCTCCGAGGGCACCGTGCGCAACCACCTCTCGTCCGCGATCGGCAAGACCGGTGCCACCAACCGCGCCGAGGCGGTGCTCACCGCCGAGGGCAACGGCTGGTTGTGATCTGGAGGATCGTGACTACCGTGGTGGAGATGCGATCCCTTCTCGGAGTCTCGACCGCCATCGCCCTCACCGCCACCCTCCTGGCCGCGGCGCCCGCCCACGCGGAGCCCCGCGAGGCCCAGCGGGCGGCGTACCCCGCTCTCTCGGTGAAGCGGGTCGTCACCGGTCTCGACCATCCGTGGGACGTCGTGCGTCTCGGCAAGGGCCGACTGCTCTACACCCAGCGGGACCGGGCCACCCTCAACGTGTGGTCCCACGGCCACAAGCACCGCGTGCGGTTCCCGAGCGGCTCGGTGTGGGTGAGCGGGGAGACCGGGCTGCTGGGGCTCGAGGTCGACCCGAAGTTCTCGAAGAACCACCGCATCTACACCTGCCAGGGCGGCACCACCAACGGCAGGCACGACGTCCGCGTCATCGCCTGGCGGCTCAACCCGAGCGCGACCCGGGCCAAGCGGATCAAGCGCCTGGTGGGTGGCTTCCCCGCGTCGTCCGGGCGGCACGGCGGCTGCCGCCTGCTGATCGACCGGGCCGGCTCGCTGCTCGTCGGCACCGGCGACGCCGCGATCGGCACCAACCCCGAGAGCAAGCACTCCTTCGGCGGCAAGACCCTGCGGCTCAACCGGCTCACCGGTGCCCCGTGGCCGAGCAACCCCTTCATCCGGTCCGCCAACCGCACCGCCCGCTACGTGCACACCTACGGCCACCGCAACGTCCAAGGACTCAGCCAGCGCTCCGACGGCACGCTGTGGTCGATCGAGCAGGGCACCTACCGCGACGACGAGGTCAACCGGCTCGTCAACGGCGGCGACTACGGCTACAACCCCGTGCCCGGCTACAACGAGTCGGTGCCGATGACCGACCAGTCCCTGCCCGGCAAGCAGCGCAACGCCGCCTGGCGCTCCGGCGACCCGACCATCGCCACCTCGGGCGGCGCCTTCCTCTACGGCACGGGGCTGGGCGGCTACCAGGGCACGCTGGCGGTCGCTGCGCTCAAGGCCCAGCGGGTGCTCTTCCTGACGTTCTCCGCGTCGGGCCGGCTCCAGCGGGTGCGTGTGCCTGCCGTCCTGAAGCGGTACGGCCGGATCCGCACCGTCGTCGACGGTCCAGGAGCGACGTTCTACGTCACCACCGACAACGGCGACGGCAAGGACGCGATCCTGCGGGTGACGGCCCGCCGCTGAGCGCTAGGCCGACCAGTCCAGCCAGGCGCCACCGGCCGCGACCGCGGCGAACCACAGCACGACCGCGACGACCGCCACCCACGGCACCCGGCGCGGGTACGGCGTCCACCACGTGCACGCGACGGCGAAGAGCAGCAGCCACACCGCGAGCAGGAGGACGACCGCCCACCACGGCGCGACCAGCCCGCTCGCGGCGTACAGGAAGAACGCGCAGGCCATCCCGGCCATGCCGACGAAGGGCCAGGGAGACGCCTTGGTCTGCAGCGGCGCGGTCACTTCTCCCGGTCGTTCCACTTCGGGTCGTTGTCCCACTCGTCGTTGCGCCGGTCGGCCTTGGCCAGGGCGCCCTCGGCCTCCTCGCGGGTGCCGAACGGCCCGAGCCGGTCGATCGGCGGGCACATGTCCTCGCCCTGCTCGACGCTGTGGTGCTTGACGCAGAACCAGAAGTCGCTCATCTCGCGAACCTACCCCGCATCTAGAGTTCTCAGTCGTGACCGCCCCACCCGTCGCGCCCGCGACGATCTCGCCCCGCCGACCCGTGCCGACCTCGATCGCGCGGCCGGAGTACGTCGACCGCGACGCGCCCGCGCGCTTCACGGGCAGCGAGGTCAAGGACGCCGACACGATCGAGCGGATGCGCGCGGCCGGCCGGCTCGCGGCGCAGGCCCGCGACCTGGTCGGCAGCCACGTCGCGCCGGGGGTCACCACCGACGAGCTGGACCGGATCGGGCACGAGTTCCTCTGCGACCACGGCGCCTACCCCTCGACGCTGGGCTACCGCGGCTTCCCCAAGTCGCTGTGCTCCAGCGTCAACGAGGTGGTCTGCCACGGCATCCCCGACAGCCGTCCGGTTCTCGACGGCGACATCGTCAACATCGACATCACGGCGTACCTCGACGGCGTCCACGGCGACACCAACGCCACCTTCCTCGCGGGCGACGTCGACGAGGAGACCCGGCTGCTGGTCGAGCGGACCCGCGAGGCGCTCGAGCGCGGGATCAGGGCGGTCCGGCCGGGGCGGCGCATCAACGTCATCGGCCGGGTGATCGAGTCGTACGCCGCACGCTTCGGCTACGGCGTCGTCCGCGAGTTCACCGGCCACGGCATCGGTACGGCGTTCCACTCCGGCCTGGTGGTCCCCCACTACGACACCCTCGAGTACGACGACCTGATCGAGGTCGGGATGACCTTCACCATCGAGCCGATGCTCAACCTCGGCACGCACGAGTGGGAGATGTGGGACGACGGCTGGACCGTCGTCACGCGTGACCGCAGGCGCAGCGCGCAGTTCGAGCACACCCTCCTGGTGACCCCGACGGGTGCCGAGGTCCTGACCACGCCCTGATCACTTCTCGACGCAACGTTCCCGTAACAGCGCAGTGGGTAGGGTCCGCGCATGGATACGCCCATGAGCACGCTGTTCGAGGGCTACTCGGAGAGGCGCGGAGCGGCGTACGACGAGATGTTCGACGCCGACACCCTGCGCCCGCCGTACGAACGCCTGCAGACGTCTCTCAACGACCTGACGATCCCCGACCTGGCCGCGCGCGTCGAGGCGCTCCAGGCGAGCTATCTGGACCAGGGCGTCACCTTCGACATCGGCGGTGAGGAGCGGGCCTTCCCGCTCGACATCCTGCCGCGCGTCATCGAGATGGACACCTGGTCGCCGATCGAGCGCGGCGTCCAGCAAAGGGTGAAGGCGCTCGAGGCCTTCCTCGCCGACGTGTACGACGCCGGGCAGGTCTTCGCCGACGGCGTGATCCCGCGACGGGTCATCGTGACCTCGTCGCACTACCACCGCCAGGCGGCCGGCGTGCGTCCGCCGAACGGCGTACGCGTCCACGTCTCCGGCATCGACCTGGTGCGCGACGACCAGGGCGAGTTCCGGGTCCTGGAGGACAACGTGCGGGTGCCCTCGGGGGTGTCCTACGTGATGACCAACCGGCGGGCCATCTCCGCGGCCCTGCCCGAGCCCTTCGCCGAGCACCGGATCCGACCGGTGGCGGCCTACCCCCAACGGCTGCTCGCCGCGCTGCGCGCCTCGGCCCCGGCCGGCGTGCCCGACCCGACGGTCGTCGTGCTGACCCCCGGCGTCTACAACGGCGCCTACTTCGAGCACGCGCTGCTCGCCCGGACCATGGGCGTCGAGCTGGTCGAGGGCCGCGACCTGGAGTGCCGCCGCGGGCGCGTGATGATGCGCACCACCCAGGGGCTGGCCCAGGTGCACGTCATCTACCGCCGCGTCGACGACGAGTTCATCGACCCGGTGCACTTCCGCGCCGACTCGATGCTCGGCTGCCCCGGCGTCATCGACGCCGCCCGCGCCGGCAACGTCACGATCGCCAACGCGATCGGCAACGGGGTCGCCGACGACAAGCTCGTCTACACCTACATGCCCGACCTGATCCGCTACTACCTCGGCGAGGAGCCGGTCCTCAAGAACGTCGACACCTGGCGGGTCGGCGACGCCGAGGCGCGCGAGGAGGTGCTCGACCGGCTCGACGAGCTCGTGCTGAAGCCCGTCGACGGCAGCGGCGGCAAGGGCATCGTCATCGGTCCCCGCGCCTCCGCCGCCGAGCTGGTCGAGCTGCGGACCAAGATCCTGGCCGACCCGCGCTCCTGGATCGCCCAGCCCGTCGTCCAGCTCTCGACGGTGCCGACGTACGTCGACGGCCGCTTCGGACCGCGGCACGTGGACCTGCGCCCGTTCGCGGTCAACGACGGCCAGCGCGTGTGGGTGCTGCCGGGCGGTCTGACCCGGGTCGCGCTCGCCGAGGGCGAGCTGATCGTGAACTCCTCGCGCGGCGGCGGCTCCAAGGACACCTGGGTGCTGGCGGGCTCCGGCCACGTCACGCGCCGTACCGACACCGAGCCCGAGGCGCCGACCGGGCCGAGCGCAGCACCGCAGAGCGCCGGCCCGGCGATGTCCGGCCCCGACGACGCCCAGGAGCAACAGCAGCAGCAACAGCAGGGAGCAGCGCAGTGCTGAGCCGGATCGCGGAGTCGATGTTCTGGATCGGTCGGTACGTCGAGCGCGCCGAGGACACCGCGCGCATCCTCGACGTCCAGACCCAGCTGATCCTGGAGGAGGCCGGCGTCGACGAGCGCGCGACCTGCCGGCTGCTGCTCTCCATCATGGGCGTCGACGACATCGAGCCCGAGGACGACGTCGACGTCACGACGGTGCTGCGCCAGCTCGCCTACAACCCCGACTCCCCCACCTCGATCGCCTGCGCCCTGGGCGCCGCCCGGGAGAGCGCCCGGCGCGCCCGCGAGACGCTCTCGGTCCCGATGTGGGAGGCGATCAACACGACGTACCGCGCGATCCCGTCGGGCCAGTTCCGCTCGATGCGTCCGCCGATGGTCTTCCAGTGGGTGCGTGAGCGGGCGGCGCTGATCAACGGCACCGCCGACGCCACCATGACCCGCGACGAGGGCTGGCAGTTCCTGATGCTGGGGCGGTGCATCGAGCGGGCTGACATGACCTCGCGCCTGGTCGCGACCGCCGCCGTGTCCGCCGGCTCCCCGTGGACCAGCTCGCTGCGTGCGTGCGGCGCCTACGAGGCCTTCCTGCGCACCTACCGCGGGCTGGAGACCGAGCGCGGTGCGGCGGAGTTCCTCCTGCTGGACCGGCTCTTCCCGCGGTCCGTGGTCTTCTCCCTCGACCGCGCGGAGCAGTGCGTCGACAACCTCGAGGCGTCGGGGCAACGTGCCGGCTTCCAGAACGAGGCGCAGCGGCTGCTCGGCCGCACCCGCGCCGAGCTGGAGTACCGCTCGCTGTCCGACGTGCTGGCCGACCTCCCGCACGAGATGGAGCGCATCCAGCGCACCTGCGCGTTGGCGACCGACGCGATCACCCGCCGCTACTTCGCCCGGGCCGAGTCGCTCACCTGGCAGGGGGTGCTGTCGTGAGCATGCAGCTGAGGATCGTGCACCGCACGACGTTCGAGTACGACGGCCGCGCGGTCGCGTCGTACAACCAGGCCCGGCTGACCCCCCTGACCACTCCCGGCCAGATCGTCTCGCACAGCCGGGTGGAGGTCTCACCGCCGCCGTGGACCTTCGACTACCGCGACTACTTCGGCACGGCCGTCACGGCCTTCGAGGTGCTCGACCCGCACGAGACGATGACCGTCACCGCGACGTCCACGGTCTACACCGACCGCACTCCGGCAGGCGTGCCCACGATCGAGTGGGAGCAGCTCCAGCACCCGGACGTGGCCGACGAGTACACCGAGTACCTCGCCCTCACCCCCGTGGTGGCCCTGCACCCCGAGCTCAGCGAGCGGGTGGAGCGCATCCGCGCCGAGTCGAGGCTGCCCGGCGACGCCGCCCGCCAGGTCTGCGCACTGGTCCACCGTGAGGTCGAGTACCGCGTCGGCGCGACCGACGTGCACACCCGCGCCGCCGACGCCTGGGAGCAGCGCGCCGGCGTCTGCCAGGACATGGCGCACCTGACCATCGGGGCGCTGCGCGCGCTCGGCATCCCGGCTCGCTACGTGTCGGGCTACTTCCACCCGCGCCAGGAGCCGGCGGTCGGTGAGTCCGTGCCCGGCGAGTCCCACGCCTGGGTCGAGTGGTGGGACCACGGCTGGCACGCCTTCGACCCCACCAACGACTCCGAGCCCGGGGACCGGTACGTCGTGGTCGCCGCGGGTCGCGACTACGGAGACGTGAAGCCGCTCAGCGGGATCTTCTCGGGCGCGAAGACGTCCGCGATGACCGTGGAGGTCGTGCTCACTCGCTTGGGCTGAGCCGTTCCGCCGCCGGTGCCGGGGACGTGGTCGGATCGGGCGTCTTGGTCGACTTCGGCGACTTCGTGGGCTTGGGCGACTTCGTGGGCTTCGCGGCCTGCGTGGGCTTGGGCCGCTTCGTGGGCTTCGCGGACTTGGTCGGCTTGGGCCGCTTCGTGGGCTTGGCCGACTTCGTGGGCTTGGCCGGCTTCGTGGGCTTGGCGGACTTCGTCGGCTTCGCCGGCTTGGTCGGTCTCGTCGGGTGGCCGGACTTCGTCGGGTTGCCGGGCGCCGTCGATCCCGCCGACGCGGTCGGGTCGGCAGGCGTGGCCGGCGCACCGGACGTCGACGGCGTGGCGGCCTTCGTCGGCGTCCCGGTGGGTGACGACCCGGGTCGCGAGGTGCCGGTCCCGGACGTCGAGGGGTCCGGGGCGCCCGGCTCCGACGAGCTGGGACGCGGTGGCTCGGTCGGGCGCGGGCCGACCGGCGTGGGCTCCGGCGACCAGGGCGGTTGGACGATCCCCGCGCCGTACGCCACGCCGAGGCCACCGCCCAGGGTGAGGGCGCAGGCGGCCGCGGCCGAGGCGGCCAGGCGGCGGCGTCTGCCGGCCCGCGGCGCTCCCGCGCCGGGCGCCGAGGCGGCCACCGCCGCCAGCCGGTCGACGAACGCGTCGTCGACCGCGCGCTCGCTGGTGTCGGCGCGCAGCGACCGCGCGACATCCTTGAGCGACCGCCGGCTGACTCTCACGACCTAAACATGTCACGGGAGGTCCGAATGGTTACGCTCGCCCGACCTAGCGAGAGGGTGAGGGGTGGCGAAGCGGCGTTCCGATGCTCTTGTGTCCGCCGCCCGTGCCGGTGACCAGGCGGCGTGGCGGGAGCTCTATGCGCTCCACCACCGCCGCCTGACGGTGTGGCTGCGGTCCTTGTCGCCGGGCGACGCCGTGGACTCCGCCGACGACCTCGCCGCCGACGCATGGCTGCTGGCGGCCGAGAAGCTGGGGGGCTTCGTCGGCAGTGACGACGACTTCGCCGGGTGGTTGTTCACCCTCGCCCGCAACCTGGCGGCCAACAGCCAGCGCAAGGCGGGCCGCCGACGGACGGACGCGACGGAGGTCGAGCCGTCCGCCGAGATGTGGGGCCTCGCCCGCGACGACATCGCCCTCGTCGACGAGCAGGACGCGACCCGTGCGCTGCTCTCGCACCTCAGCAGTCGCGAGGCCGAGGTGGTGGCCTGCATCGACGTGGTCGGTCTCGACGTGGCGTCGACCGCGCGGGCCCTGGGCATGAAGCCGACCGCCGTACGGGTCGCCCGCCACCGGGCGCTGGTGCGCCTGCGCAAGATCCTCTCCGAGTCCGACCTGTAACGCGTCGCGCCGCTGGCGACATGTCTGAGTGAGGCTGCAGATCGTGGCCCGCCTCGTCGACGCCGCGTGCGTCTCGGGGACGCGGGAAGGGGCTCACCGGATGACGACTCAGGATCGACCTCGTCACCGCCTGGCCGGGCCCACAGCCGTGGGCACCACGAACACCCGCGTCGTCGCGAGCGTCGTGCTGCTGATCGCCGTCGTCGGCATCGCCCTGCTGGTCTTCTGAACCCCCGACGCAGCCTCACCCGACCCGCCGTCGACGACGGCGGCCAACCAAAGGAACCGACATGGGCTACGGCCTCGGCATCTTCCTCATCGCGCTCGGCCTGATCCTGGCCTTCGCAGTCACCGACGCCATCGCAGGCGTCGACCTCACCCTGGTGGGCTACATCCTGGCCGCCGCCGGCGTCCTGGTGGTCGTCATCACCGCGGTCACGCTTTCGAGCCGCCGGCGCACCAGCGCCGTGACGACGACGACCCGCGCCGACGGCACCCAGGACGTCAGCGAGCGCCGCACCGACCTCGGCCCGCCTGCGGTCTGATCGCCTGCCGATGTAACAGCCGGCGGGTCCCGGGACATGAACCCGTGAACGCCCACGCGTGACACCCCCTGACAAGGAGCACCACATGCGCACCACCACTCGTATCGCCGGCGCCGTCGCCGGCATCGCCTTCGCCCTGGGCTCGGTCAGCGCCGCCCCGGCCATGGCCGACAAGCCGGCTCCCTGCGCCCAGCAGCAGAAGCAGGTCGACAAGGCCGAGGTCCAGCTCGCCAAGGTCACCGCGGTGTTCCAGCGCCAGCAGGCCAAGGTCAAGAAGGCCAAGCACGAGGTCGAGGTCGCCGACACCGCCAGCGAGCGCGCTCACGCGAAGAAGGTCCTGGCGCACGCCCGGGAGAAGCGCACCCACGTCAAGAAGGCCAAGACCGCTCAGCAGCAGCGGCTGACCAAGGCCCAGGCTCGCCTCGAGGCCTGCCAGGCGGCCCAGCCCACCGCGAGCTGACCCACCCCCCCCAGGAGTGATCTCGGGACATCCCTGGGGGAAGAAGAACGGATGCCCCGTCACCGGCCGGATGTGGCCGGTGGCGGGGCATCTCTCCACGGGCCTCAGCGGGCCCCGTTGAGCCGCTCCTCGACCCGGATCACGGCGAGCCCGTAGTCCCAGTCGCCGCTCATCGCGGCCGCGAGGCGCAGGTGCGGCAGCGCCTCGGCGTACCGGCTCTGGCGCTCGAGGCAGCGACCGAGCGCGTGCTGCGCCCAGTCGTCGGTGGGGTTGGCGGCGATGAGCCGCTCGAGGTCCGCCTGGGCATGCTTGAGCTGCACGCGGATGAAGTAGGCCCAGGCCCGCAGGCTGAGCAGTCCGGTGTTGTCGGGGTCCAGCTCCAGCGCCGGCTCCAGGACGTCCAGCGCCTCCTGGGGCGCGCGGCGGGCGAGCAGGTCGTACGCCGTGCGGTAGGCCGACTCGGGTGCCGCCTTCTGGCCCGGGAACACGACCGGCGGCGTGGGCAGCGTGTCGTCGTACATGTCCCTCTAACGCCTGCTCAGCGGCCGGGATTCCCGGGCGGGTCGTCGTGCAGGACCCGTTGGAAGAGCAGGTGGTCGCGCCACTCCCCCCGGATGAAGAGGATCCGCTCCGCGGTGCCGTACTCCCGGAACCCGCACCGCCGCAGCACCGCCTGCGAGGCGGCGTTGTCGAGCATCGTCCCGGCCTCGAGGCGGTGCAGTCCCATCGCCGTCGCCGCGACGACGACGTGCTCGACGCCGGCCCGTGCCAGGCCCCGCCCCTGGTGCTCCCGGTCGACCCAGTAGCCGATCGTGCCCGACTGCAGCGGTCCCCGGACGACGTTCGAGAGCACGATCCGCCCGACGACCTGGTCGCCGCGCCAGAAGGGATACGTGTACGACCTGCCCTCCTCGGCCAGCGCCACGTTCCGCTCGACCTCGCGCTCCTGCACCTCGTCGGTGTAGAAGCTCTCCTGCCGGCTCGGGTCCCACGGCGCCAGGTGCGCCCGGTTGCGCCGGTACGCAGCCGCCAGCGCCGCCCCGTCGCCGACCTGCAACCCCCGGATCCGATACCCCTCCACCACCCCCCGAGCGTAATGGTCTCCACCGGCTGCTCGAGCGTGTGCGGGGCCGGTGGTTGAGGTGCGAGGGCCCGGTGGTTGAGGTCTGAGGTCCCCGGTGGTTGAGGTGCGAGGGCCGCCAGGCCCGAGCCTCGAAACCCCCGGTGGTTGACGTGCGAGGGCCGCCAGGCCCGAGCCTCGAAACCCCCGCAGCGCAGAAGCGGCAATGAGTGCGCCCTGCGGGTGGGGTTCGGATCCTTCGCCGACAAGCTGACTACGCGGGTACGGCGGGCCGTGGCTTGCGGCCATCGGCCGGCCTACCGGCGGTTGAGGTGTGAGACGCGCCAGCGCCGAGCCTCGAAACCACCACCTAGAGACACGCCCTTCGCGTAGTACGAAAAGCTGCTGGAAGCCCCTCCACAGGGCGTCGACCCGGGTGTGGATGAGTCCCTCGGATCGTGACCTCCTTGTGACCCAGAACCCTGTAAAAACAGGGGTTCTGAGCCTCTCACTGTCGGTGGTCAGTGCTTGGCTAGAACCATGACCACGATGACCACGCCCCGCCACCAGGTGGCATTGGCGACCGGGCAGATGCGCGGGATCGCTGACGCTCTGGTGGACGCATCGGTGTGGTCGATGAGCGCCCCGGAAGCAGCCACCACGCTCTTGGAGCTCACGAAGTTGGAAGCCCAAGTCGTGGAGCTCAAGACCCGGGTCGCCGCGCATGGCGACGAGGTCGAGGTCGGCACCGATGTCGGTGCCACGAGCACGTCGAGCTGGTACGCCCATCAGACCCGAGAGACCAGGTCTGCGGCATACCGGATCGTGCGCCGCGGCTACGACCTCGCCATCTACGACCGGGTCCGATCAGGGCTCGCCCGCGGCGACCTGCGGCTGGAGCAGGCCGACGTGATCATCCGCTCGGTCAAGGCACTCCCGGACGGTCTCGACCCAGAGCTGCTGATCAAGGCCGAGGAACACCTCGTCACCGCCGCGGAAGAGCACGACGCGAAGCGCCTTACCATCCTCGGACGCAGACTCCTCGAGGTCATCGCACCGGACTTGGCCGACCAGCACGAGTCCGACCTCCTCGAACGAGAAGAAGCCAAAGCAGCCCAAGCGTGCCGGCTCACGATGAGCGACGACGGCCACGGCAAGGTCCACGGACGCTTCACGTTGCCCGCGTTGCAGGCTGCCGAGCTGAAGAAGATGCTCCTCGCGCTCGCCGCACCCAAGCACCTCGCCGCCACCCACGGCCCCGGCGTCGAACGCAGACCCGGACCCGAGCGGATGGGCCGAGCGTTCTGCGAGCTCATCGAGAGAATCTCCGCGAAGGATCTCCCGCAGGTGGGCGGGCGGGACGCGACGATCGTGGTGACCATCGGCCTGGACACCCTCCTCGGCCGCCTCGAGAAGGCCGGGGTCCTCGACACCGGAGAACGGATCTCCGCGACCGCGGCCCGCCGGTTGGCGTGCACCGCGAAGATCATCCCGGTCGTCCTCGGCGCCGACTCGCAGGTCCTCGACGTCGGCCGATCCAGACGGTTCTTCACCAAGGCCCAGCTCACCGCCCTGTCCCTGCGCGACGGTAGTGCGTCGCCGACGGCTGTGACTGGCCACCGTGGATGTGCCATGCCCACCACTGGACCAGATGGGCCGACGGCGGTCCTTCCGACCTCGACAACGCCGGGCTCCTCTGCCCGAGACACCACGCCCGAGCACACGACCCGACGTACGCCATGGCAAAGCACCACAACGGCAAGGTCACCTTCACCCGACGCCAATAGGAGCCTGGGACAACGCGCGTGGTCAGCTCCCTGCCCTATCCTTGCTCTCGCGGACGGGCTGGCCGGGCGACCGCGTCATCGGGGAACCGATGCCGAGGAAGGTCCGGGCTCCACAGGGCAAGGTGGTGGGTAACGCCCACCCGGGGCAACCTGCGGGACAGTGCCACAGAAAACAGACCGCCTCCCGCCGTTTCGACGGTGGGCGGTAAGGATGAAACGGCGGTGTAAGAGACCACCAGCGACCGGGGTGACCCGGTCGGCTAGGCAAACCCCACCTGGAGCAAGATCAAGAAGTTCGGAGCCTCCGGGCCCCGGATGCGCGCACGTTCGAGGGCTGCCCGCCCGAGTGCGCGGGTAGATCGCTGGAGGCGGCCGGCAACGGTCGTCGTAGATGGATGGTCGCCACGCTTCGGCGTACAGAACCCGGCCTACAGGCCAGCCCGTCCCCAAAACACCGTCTGACCTGCGGAAACGCGATCACGACACGGTTGTAGTCCGCACATAGTCCGCAAGAGAAATAATCTTGCTTCTTAAACTACCGGGACGATGTGTTCGAATCGCTGCCGGCTAGGGGTTCGCACCTATAGCGTCCGGCCGTGTCCGAAATGGCTGGCGAGAAGCGGATGAAGCTCCGGTACGCAGGCGTCTGCCGGCTCTGCGGAGCCGAGCTCGCTGCTCGAGCCGAGGCGATCTATGAGCGCTCGACGAAGACCGTCCGCTGCCCCGACTGCTCCCCCGCCAGTCCGGCGCCGCCGGTCGAGCCCACTCCGTTGGTCGAGCCTGTCGAGACCGCGGCGCCGATCGACGTGGGAACCCCCGGCGCCTCCGCGCGCCGCGAGTATGAACGCCGTCAGGCCAAGCGCGAGACCCGCATCCGCGAGGATCACCCCAAACTTGGCCGCCTCATCCTTGCGGTCACCGACGACCCACAGTCGACGACTGCGTGGGACACTGGAGCGCTCGGTGAGGAACGCCTCGGCCAGCGGCTCAACGAGCTCTCCTCCGAGACGATGCGCGTCCTCCATGACCGCCGCATCCCGGGCACCCGCGCCAACATCGATCACCTTGCCGTCACCCCGACCGGCATCTACGTCATCGACGCCAAGAAGTACAAGGGCCGGCCGTCGCTCAAGGTCGAAGGCGGCATCCTCCGGCCCCGTGTCGAGAAGCTCCTGGTCGGCACCCGCGACCAGACCAAGCTCGTCGACGGCGTCCTCAAGCAGGTCGACGTCGTCCGTGCCATCGTCGGTGATGCGATTCCCGTCACCGGTGTCCTCTGCTTCGTCGAGGCCGAATGGCCGCTCATCGGCGGCGCCTTCACCACCCGCGACGTCGAAGTTCTCTGGCCCAAGAAACTCTACCCGCGCCTCGCCGCCGACGGCCTGCTCGCTTCGCGCCTCGACGATCTCCACCGAACGTTGGCGTCAGCGCTGCCGCCGGCGTGACGGGCCGGCTGAGGAGTCAGCGACTTGCTGCACATCGCCGCCAGTCACCTTCAGGATCCGTTGCGGATCGTGGACAACTGCGGAGGCGAGATTCGTCGAGTTCAGCCGAGCGCGTCCTCATCATCAACCAAGAGAAGTATCAGCCCACATCCCAGCGCAGCCGCTGACCGTTGAAGGCGGCGAGTGATCGGAGCATCGATCGTCCGAGGCACGTCGCGACCGAGCCGGCTGATCGATTCCTGAACAGCGTCTTCCAGACCACCCAATGTCATGTCGCGCCTACGCGGCCTATTCGACGCAGCGGTTGCCCTGACCCGAGCGCGCTCGCGCATTGACTCCCATTGGCCGATCCTCTCGGGTCGGCGAGGTTCCGACAGAACCTGGAGGCCACCCGCTAGGTCCGCGACGAAGTGATGCTTGCCGGTGGAACTTGGGAATTCGGTTGGAGACACCAAGTGAGAGTTCTCGAGCACTCCGCCGTAGCTGTAAGCAGCGTCGAACTCATGTTGTCGGTGAAAGCCGGGGGCCGCGTAATAGATGTGGCCAGGGTCAGTGCCGGTCGAAAGGGCGCTTTCGAGGCTGACCAGGGCGGCGTGCTGGTGCCCATCGGTGTCGATCGAGAACCGATAGTGCGGTCCGCCCACGTAGGACCAGGTCGGCGACGCCGGATGCCGTCGGCTGACGTACTCCACTCGTTTGAATTGCAAGAAGAGGCAGTACTCGACGTACTGCAACTTGGCGTCCCAGCCAAGTTTCTCCTCTTGCAGCAACGACGGAAGCACTGGCGCGGCCGCACTTCGATAGATGGTCGCCAGTTCTGCTTCGGCCTCGCGAATGGCAGCGTAACCGTAGGAGAATTCCGAAAAGTCACAATCCATACGGCCAAACTAGGGGTCGCTAGCTCCACTTCCTACGGATCAAGCAGAATTGCGTTCAGGCGGTCCGTTGCTGAGGGACGTCAAGCTGATGATCAGACCCTCCCGCGCATGTCCCGCCGCGCATCGTTCGCCGCGCATCGTTCGCCGCGCATCGTTCGCCGCGCATCGTTCGCCGCGCATCGTTCAGTCATGGCGATCTCCTAGAGATCAGAGACCCGAACTGTGAACGACGCCCGTCAGTTTTGACAATAGGTCGGTTCCAAGCCGCTTCGACCGAGCGGCAGTGCCGAGCTGGAAGGGCGAAGGTGCTGCCACGGATCCGCGCAATCGTCTACCAGTCTCGTGGTTGTCCGCGAAAGTGCATTGGATCAGCGCGGCGGTTGTGGACGCATCCCGAACGAGATCTCAACTTCGTGCAAGAGCAGACCATGAACCACTGCATGTGGCAGCGTGAGCGCGAGCGAGAGCCGCCGAGCAAGGCGGCAGAGGGACGCACTCCATGGGTGAGTCGACAAGATGATCTTTGAACGCACCCCCGGACTCTCGTCCGCCGACCGCGAAAGGAAGCTGAGTGCTCTAGTGGAGTTCATCATCGAAGAACCGCTGAAGGAATGGCTGCGACCGAAAGCCAAGGCGATGTGGTCCGCGTGGTCTCACCCGGACTATGTGGCTATTCGCGTCGACGAGAACGCGCCGGGCTACGACTACGACATTCTGTTCGACAACGGCGAATACTCGACGCAGGCGTGGGGCAAGCCGGGGATTGTGTCGAAGGGCGACCGGCTGCACGTGATCCAAGACAACTATGTGGTTATCCATTCGCGGCACCTGACCGAGATTGACCCAACCTGGCTGAAGAAAGTTCGGCGCTGTCCAGCACCCGCGGACTACCTGTGAGGGGGCAGCCCGGGCGATCCCGGTGGCTCGCTTTCGGTTCGCTCAGCCGCGCTGAGCTGGACGAGGCCGCCTGGCCCGCCGCCTGTAGTGGCACTCAGCAACGTGCGTCCTGAAGCCGCGCCCAGCCGCGAAGATATGAGCGCTCCGAAGGGAGCCGAACCCAAGGAGGCCCAACTGCTGGGGCGGAGCGCTAGCGTGCCAGCCATGGGCCAGCCGGTTGGAATCTTGCACGTCCTGGTCGGACTGCCAGGTTCAGGGAAGTCCACCTACCTTAACGAGCACTTCAAGGTCGAACACCCCGACGTTCTCGTATTAGATGACTACCAAGCGGACGCGATCCTTGGGCGGCCTGACCCTGAGTGGAGTCGGAACCGGCCCGCTGCAATTGAGGCACTGCGCAATGGCCAGTCGGTCCTTATCAGCGATGTCGCCTACTGCCGGGCGCGCGCCCTAAGCCGGATCATCAGTTTGATGCGAGCCGACGTTCCAGCCCTTGATGTGAATGTCATCTACTTCGCGAATGACCCAGCCAGCGCCGAGCACAACGTGCGGTTGAGGGGTCGTGAGGGGTTGGCACGAGAGTTGGAGTTGATCGCGGACCTGGCAAAGGATTACCCGGCGCCGGAGCACGCGATGCCGATCACGAGAGGGACTCCACTTCAGGACGGAACCGCATAACGAGTTGCGGTCTTCGTTGTGGTCCTTTCGCTGCTTAGGCGCTCGGCAGCACCATCCGACTTTGGTGATCTCTTGCTGAGCCATCACCGTCATCATGAGCACCTGCAGTACTGATGATCGACGGGCCGAGACCTTCGATCCTGGCGCATCGTGCGGAAAGATCGCGGACGCTTTGCCAGACAGCTGCTCGCGGCGCCTCGATGTTGAGGGCGCGGATGTATTGGTCGAGACGGTGCGGGTGTTCGCGGAGGTAGGAGATGGCGCTGCTGAGGCTCTCTCCGACCGTCTTGCCATACGCGTCGAATGCCTTGCGCGCGCCAGCCTTCAGGGCGGCTGTGTCGGGTCTCATCATGGCCAGGTCGATGAGGTCGCGGCTGAACGTCGAGGTGTCTGCCCAGCGGTCATCGTTGGCAAGCAGCTTGCTTGCGACCTGGTCGGTTCGCGTCAGGGTCAGTACACCGCAGATTTTGTCCTCTGACGAGGGAGTGTCGAGGTCGATGCGACCTTCGTGGATGATTTCGATCTTGATCGCCACCCCGCCAACGAGCACCGAGGTCCGGATTTTGTAGCCATCGACCGGAGGGGTTCGACCCACCTCCAGGTTGCGTGTCGCCAGAGCGTTGAGCCCACGATCTCTGACGATCTGGCGCAGTTGGCGGTAGGACTGCTGGTCGGAGACCAGGAACTCGATGTCGACCGACTCTCGGTACTCACCGTTGGCGAGGACGATCGCGGCGCCGCCTGCGAACCAGCAGTTGTGCTCGGCCAGGAGCGGTGCGTCGAGCATTGACAGCACTTCGGCCACCCGTTGGTGGTGGACGCGCCTAAACAAAGAGCCTCCCTTTGCTATAGGTGTCCGCGAGGTGCTGGATGAACGCCTTCTCTTGATCCGTGAGGGTCTCCCGGTCGAGGTCTCGCCAGCCGCGTTCGTAGAGGTTGAGTGCCTCCGTCTCCGTGATGCTGGTGCCGGCGTCGGTCTGCCAGGCCAGGGTGCGGAGGCCGGGGTAGTCGCCGACCGTGATCGTCTCCGGCTCTGCTCCTGGAGCGTCGAGGATGGGGACGACGAGGTGGAGCCCGAGTGCGGCTGCGACGTTGCTGTAGGCGCCAATCGTGACCGAGGGGTTGCCGGCCTCGATCCTGTGCAGGGTCACGCGCGACACGCCAGCAGCCTCTGCACAGGCGACTACCGTGACACCGAGGGCCTTCCGCCGTTCGCGGAGGCGCGCGCCCAGGCGTTCGAGATCCGCCCGTTGTTCTGCGCTCATGTAGGGACTAGTGGCTGGCATGTTTCTCATTTTAGTCATTTCAGCCGAAATATCAACAATGAGAAACAATTCCAGGCGACCTCGAGCGCGTCCGCGCGGGAGCCGTACGCGCCCGGCACCTCCTGTTCGCCCTCTCGGCGCGGCCCGAGCACCGAGTCGATCGCATCGCGAGTGCGGTCGTCCGAGTCTGGCCACAGGTGGCTGTACGTATCCAACGTCTCTACAGCGGACGCGTGTCCGAGTCGGATCTGCACGGTCTTGACGGACTCGCCGTACCGGATCAGCAGCGAGGCGTAGTAGTGCCGAAGCGCGTGCATGCCCGGGCCGGTCGCGGCGTTCAGTCCGGCGATCTTGGCGACCGGCCGCCAGACGTGGCCGAAGGCCTGTCTGGTGATCGGCCGGCCGTCGAGGGTGAAGACCAGGTCGTCGTCAGCGATGTCGCGAGCCGCCAGGTGCTCGTTGAGGGCGTCGACGACGGCCATGGGCAGCGGGATAGCGCGGTAGCTCACCCTCGTCTTCAGCGGCCCGAACTCGGTGACGCGACCCAGCCGTGTCAGCAGCTGTCGATCGACCAAGACCACCGGGTTCGCACCCAGCAGTCGCAGTCGGTCGCGGGTCAGGCCGAAGATCTCACCCTGGCGCATGCCGGTCCCGGCGGCGAAGGTGACCAGCGCCTTGAGCTCGTCGGGCAGCTCGGCACGCAGCGTCTCGACCTGCACGGTGGTCAGCGGACTGATCCGCCGTCGTTCGACCCGCGGCAGCCGGGTGCCCTCGCATGGGTTCGCCATGATCCGCCGGTCCCGCACCGCCGAGCGGAAGATCCCGGACAGGACGCCGATGGTCCCGGCCGCCAGCGGTTTGCGCTTCGTCGCCCGATCTCCGACGCCCAGCAGCTTGACCCACGCTTGGATCTCCGAGGGCAGGATGCTGCCGATCGCCCGGGCGCCGTAGATCGGGTAGACGTGGCGCCTGAGCATGCCCTCGACGTACGCCGCGCTGGTGGGTCTGTGGACCTGCGCGGCGCGCCACTGCTCGGCGTACTCCTGGAAGGTGATCTTGCCGGCGCGCGGGTCGACGTACTGGCCGGTGACGATCGAGGTGGCGACCTCGTCGATCCAGCGTTGCGCCTCGACCTTGCGCGCGAAGTGCTTGGCGTGCTCGCGACCTGCCTCGTCGCGGTACCGAGCACGCCAGCGGCCGTCCGGCCGCTTCTGGATGTTGGCCATGGCTCCTCCGTGGGAGGTGGGTGCGGATCAGAGAGCGCCACGCTGCTGGCGGCGCTCCTCGCGGATGAACCGTCGTACGTCGCCCACGGTGGTGACGAGGTGGCGGCCGATCTTGAAGAACTCCGGCCCGACGCCGCGCTGGCGCCACCAGCGCATCGTGTTGACCGGAACTCTCAGGATCTCAGCCACCTCGGACAATGTCAGCAGGTCTTCGGGGTCGCGCTCGGGGAACGGGACGTGGTGGGTCGTGGCAGTCATTGGTGCGTACCTCCGGTGAGTGATGGATGTGCTCCCTCGCGGACAGCTAGTGCTTGTCGTCGGTGGAGTCGGCCGTTCACCAGCTAGGTGCGCAGCACGTGCCAGCCCAGGGGCCTGAAACACTCGATTGGGTATCGTCGGGCTACAGACCCGGTGTATCTCGTCGAAGTGGCGAGACGAGTCAGCGGCCTCACTCAGGCTGAGCTGGCCCGGAGGGGTCGCACGTCCCAGGCGACGATCTCGGCGTACGAGCGCGGACTGAAGACCCCGTCCTTGAACGTCGCGGCGCGACTGCTGGGCGTGATGGGTTGCGAGCTGATGCTGCACGTGCGGATTGACTTCGAGGAGTACCACCCCGAGGGCATCGACCCCTTCTGGGCGCCGAACCTGCTGTGGCGAGTGCAGACGCCCGACTGCTTTGACACCCTTCATATCCCCGACCTGGTGCGGCACGCACCGAAGGAAGAATGGAACCTCAAAGATCGGACCGATCGTCGCCGTGCCTACGAGATCCTGATCCTTCAGGGACTCCCCCAACACATGATCCGGTGGCTCGACGGCGCGCTCCTCGTCGACCTGTGGGATGAGCTCGACCTTCCCGCGCCGGTCCGCAAGGTCTGGCTGCCGGCGATCGCGGTTGCTCGCGAGAGCCGGCTCATCGGAAACATCTTCCACCGGCACGGACAGGATCCGGAGACCGCGGCGTACGCCCGAATTCGTGGATTCGAGTTGCTGCCGCCACCGCCTCCCCCGCCACCACCGCGGCGGTCCCGTTTCGACCCAAGACCTGCGCCCGACCCTCACACCGCTCGGATCGCATCCTTGCTCCAGCGCATCTCCATTAACCCCGGATCTCCCAGGGGCGTCCTGTCGTTGGTGGTACGCGCGTACGCGTCACCGACGTCATCTCACTGCTGGTTGCGGGCGCAGCCGAGGCCGAGATCCTGGCGAATCACCCGGACCTGACGTCGGAGGACATCAAGGCCTGTTTGACGTACGCCGCTACGAAGGTCGACCCGAGCATCATGACGGCGCCCTGAGGCGGCTGGTTCGGTCAGAGACCGATGGCGCCCCCGGAGGTCTGCGCCGGTGGCCGGTAGCTGAGGTCGGCCCCTCGCCGGACTGGCACCAGTGGCCGAGTCGTCGGCCGCCGCCTCGGCGCGGTCGGGCCGTACCGGTCGACCGCGTCCGCGGCGAGCTGGGCGACGTGGGCGGGGCCGAGGTCGGCGCGGTCGCGGCCGAAGACGGCGATCCATTGGTTGCGGGCGTCATCGGTGGACTCAGCAACCAGGTGCGCGACGTTGCGCTCGCGGCCGCGGGTCATCCTGACGTACGCCGAGGCGGCACCGGTGTGTGCTCGCCGACCAGCAGGTGTGACGTCTGGACGGTCGAGCCCGGGCGCCGTACGCCGTGGTCGCGTAGGCCAGCTCGACGTGCTCGGCCGCGTACTGCGCCGGCAGGGTGCGACGGCCGGAGTCACCGACGACATCGAGCGCGCCGTGCTGCGAGCCGATCACGGTCCAGAGTTCCCGGTTGGCCACACCGAGGTCGGTGTCGTTGCGACGGGTGGCGATGCGATCGCCGATGCCGATCTGCTCCCCCGTCGTGGTGAGCTGCCCACCGGTGACCGCACCGGTGGTAACGCGGA
This sequence comes from Nocardioides sp. URHA0020, assembly GCF_000620705.1. Taxonomy (GTDB): domain Bacteria; phylum Actinomycetota; class Actinomycetes; order Propionibacteriales; family Nocardioidaceae; genus Nocardioides. The sequence goes on along the minus strand of NZ_KK211170.1, from coordinate 71,988 downwards.
ACTGGCGAGCGATCCCGTTGATCTGCGCAACCTGCTCGCACGTGTCGGCGACCACCAGGTCACCGTCCGCGGCGCGCGTCGCGAGCACAGCGGTCCGCTCGACGCCGCTGGCGTGCACGACCACAAGACCTCGGCGGACGAGCTCGTCGAACACCTCACCAGTTCGCTCACCACGGCGCATCTGCAGCGACAGGTCGGCGTACTTCGGATCGGTGAACGGCGTACGCCCTCGAGCTCGACGACACGGTCGGGGGCGTAACGGACCGCGAGGTCGAGCACTCCCCCGCGTCCAACGGCGGGGAGCTGGTGGCGGTCGCCGATCAACGTTATTTGAGCGCCGGCATTGTCGGCGAGCTCGAGGAGCGCGCGGGCCGTGTCCTGATGGAGCATCCCGGCCTCGTCGACGACGAGATGGGTACGGCGGTCCAGCCGCGGCGCTCCAGGGGCTGGCACTACCCGTCCCCACCGTCCGTCCGAATCCCAGCGGTAGCCGTACTGATACAGCAGCCGCGCCACGGAGTCAGTGTGCGTGCCGACCTCACCGGCCGCGACCTGAGCGGCCTTCCTGGTCGGCGAGACGACCAGCATCCGCCCGCGGCGCGCCTCGACCTGCGCGCGCATCGCTGCGAGGCGCCGCGTCTTGCCCGAACCGGCGGCGCCATCGACCACGGTGATCGTCCCGGCGCCCGCGCGCCGAGCGATCCGGTCGACGAGGTCCCGTTCGACCGCGAGCACCACGGGCGAAGTGAGGGACCGGACGTGCTCGGGCACGTCATCGCGGCCGAGCAGCGGCCGCGAGGCTTCGACGACTCGGGCAGCGAGATCCTCGGCGAGCTCGCGACGTACGGCACCGTCGACGACCAAGCCCGCTGCGGCGATGAGCTTCTCGACCTCACCGCGTGCGTCGGCGGCGTTCCATGCCGAGCGTCGGGAGCCGAGCCGCGTCAGTGCTGTCTCGACCACAGCTTCTCGGTCGAGCTCCCCCGGCCGGACAGCCGGGACCCGCTTTCGTTGGTCGAGCTTGTCGAGACCCGGTGCGGCGAACCCCAGCTCTCCCATTCCTCGACCCATCGCCTGCGCAGGTCTTCCCCGGAGATCGGGACGACCTTGTCCGGGCGAGCGTCTGACCACGCCCGCCGGTCCCACGACTGGCGCAGCGCCGGACCGGGCTCCTCGCCAGCATGCTCACCACGCCATTCGGCCTCGTAGCGGTCGATGTTGGTCTCGATCTGCCGGGCCCGCGCACTGAACGCTCCGACGTACGGAGCCAGCTCGACGACCTCGCTACTCTCGTCGTCGAGGGAGTAGCCATGCGCCGCCAGCGCGGCGCGGAATCCGGGATCAGTCATCACTGAGGCGTGCCCCATGCCGTTGATCGCCTCGAGGCTGTCGCGGACCCCTACGGTGTGCAGCCCCCGCCAACGGCCATCGGCGAAGACCCGCGCGTTGATCTGGAGGTGGAGATGCCGGTGCGGATCACTGGCCCGCGACGTGAAGTGGCGTACAACGGCGGCCTCGATCTCCCCGACCGGCACCTGCACCTGCCGGCCGCGGGGCCCGACCCGGGTGGTCGAGTGCTCGGACAGCCAGCCGACGATCTCGACCGCGGCGCGATCCTGGGCAGCGTCGTACGCCTCCGCGATCTCGGGGTGCAGCGCGGCCGCCACGGACCAGGTCTTCGGCCCGTTGACGGTCACCTCGACGAACCGCACCGCCTGGTCGTCGGTGCGGAGCCGGCCCTTGACCTTCCCGGTGTCAACGTCGTACCCGGCCACCCACTGCTCGTACGTCGCACCATCCATGTCCGCCCGTAGCTGGACCTCGCCGGGCCGGGCGACCAGCCGCTGCGCCAGCCCGCTCCCCTCGGCCAGGTAGTAGTCGTCCGCCCGGGATCGATCGGCCTCGACGTAGTTGCGAGCAGCGGCGGCGCTGCCGCGGTAGATCTTCATCCCGCCATGCACCCGAGAACGCCTCCCTCGACAACCGTCGACACCGGCAAACCTGCAGGTCAGAGCAGGTTTGCGTTACCGAAATTGGTAGCATGCGTGCCGCTCATTGAGGTGGGTGAGACAGGCGATCTGACGAGTGGTTCTGGGAGCCGTTGGTGGTTGTCAGTGAGTGTCGAGGGACGCGGCGCTGGGTGAGCAAGGAGGCCGGACCGGAGAGGACCTCGGGATGTCGGTTGGATGCGGTAGAAGTAGTCGGGCGATAGGCGACCCCTGCTGGCAGGATCGGGATATGAGACTGCTGTGCGCTGGTGACCTCTGACCCGACCCACGACTGAGAAGATTCGATAGTGAAGCTCAACCTGAAGGCGGTCGAGGAGCGGGTCGCTCCGCTCGGCGGTCAGCCGTCGTATGACCGCGAGTTCATCTTCGAATTGCTGCTCGCATACGGCCGCTCGCAGGGCAACGTCACGCGCCTGCGCAATGGATCTCTCAATGTTGCCGACGACCCTGCGACCGAGGTCGCACAGAAGAACGTCGTCTACTTCAAGGAAACGACTTGCGACCCGCTGGCCGTCATCGAGGAGCTTCGGACAGCCCCAGCAGTGGTGCGCTACCGGCCGCGCTTCGTCATCGTCACCGACTACGTGGAGTTGCTCGCCGTCGACACGAAGACCGGCGAGAACCTGATGGTGCCGATCGCCGACATCCACCAATACTTCACGTTCTTCCTGCCCTGGGCCGGCATGGAGAAGGCGCAGTACGTCGCTGAGGCGCACGCTGACGTAAAGGCCGCGGAGCGGATGGGCAAGCTCTTCGACGAGCTGCTCGCCGCGAACCCTGAGATCCTCGGCGACCCCTTCGGGAGACACTCCCTCAACGTTTTCTTCACCCGGCTGTTGTTCTGCTTCTTCGCCGAGGACACCGGCATCTTCGGTCAGAATCAGTTCACCACTGCGGTCGGCAGCCACACCCAGGCCGACGGATCCGACGTCTCGGACTTCCTGACCGATCTCTTCAAGGCGCTGGACACGCCTCACGCCAACGACAAGCCGCAGCACTTTCGAGAGTTTCCGTACGTCAACGGACGGCTGTTCACGATCGCTGCCGAACACAGGGTCCCGGAATTTACGAAGAAGGCCCGCGAGTTACTGATCGAGTCCGGCACCTTAATCTGGCGCGAGATCAACCCCGACATCTTCGGCTCGATGTTCCAGGCGATCGTCACCCCGGGCAAGCGCTCCGATCTCGGTCAGCACTACACGTCGGTGCCGAACATCCTGAAGACTATCGAGCCTCTGTTCCTCAACGGGCTGAAGGATGAGTTCGACGCTGCGTACGGCTCGCGGCGGAAGCTTGAGGGACTCTTGGACCGGATCAGCGAGATCAAGGTCTTCGACCCTGCCTGTGGATCAGGGAACTTCCTAGTCATCGCCTACAAGGAGCTGCGACGTATCGAGCACGCGATCCTGGAGCGGCTCGCCGAGGTCGACGTCAACCACCAGGTGCTCTACGCCGAGTCGAAGATCAACATCGAGAACTTCTACGGCATCGAACTCGACGACTTCGCCGTCGAGGTCGCGATCCTCGCCCTGTGGATCGCCAAGCACCAGATGAACGCCGAGTTCAAGGAGAAGTTCAACCTCTCCATCCCGCTGATCCCGCTCAAGGAGACCGGTCAGATCCGCGAAGCCAACGCCGCACGGATCGAGTGGCAGTCAGTGTGTCCCAACAACGGCGATGAAGAGATCTACCTCATCGGCAACCCGCCGTACGCCGGCGCCAAGACTCAGGCCAAGGACCAGAAGGCCGACTACGACTACGTGTTCCGGGGACGTCCGTACTCGAAGAACCTCGACTACATCGCGCTGTGGTTCATCAAGGGCGCCGACTACATCGAAGGCACGGAAGCTTCGCTCGCCTTCGTGACGACCAACTCGGTGGCCCAAGGCGAACACGTCGGTCTGATGTTTCCGATGATCTTCGCCAAGGGCATCGAGGTCGGGTTTGCCTACACCTCGTTCAAGTGGGAGAACAACGCCAAGCGCAACGCGGGCGTGACGGTGGCCGTGATCGGGTTGAGGAACGAGGCGTCGTCGCCGAAATACCTGTACACCGACGACCTCCGAATCGCTGCCACCAACATCAACGGATACCTCGCAGATGGTGCTGACGTCGTGATGGAGCGTCGGCGCAAGCCATTGGGAGCCCCTCGGCCGGACATGGTGTTCGGATCAATGCCGCGTGACGGCGGCGGTCTCATCTTGTCGCCTGACGAGCGGAGGCAGATGATCGAGGCGGACGGTCGTAGCGAGGCGTTCATCAAGCGCTATATGGGGTCGTCCGAGTTCATCAACGACGGTGAGCGCTATTGCCTATGGGTGCCAGATGGCCAAGCTGGTTTGGCACGGTCGATTGCCGCGATCGGCACGAGATTCGATCGCGTGGCGGCGGAGCGCTCGACGAGCAAGGCGGAAAGCACAGCGGCATTTGCTGCCCAGCCGCACCGGTTCGTTCAGATCAGCTACAAGCCCACGGACTCGATCATCGTGCCTCGCGTTTCGTCGGCTCGCCGTGAATATATTCCGATCGACTACCTCGGCCCAGACACAGTCATCTCGGATGCGGCTTTCGGCGTGTATGACGCCGAGCCCTGGCTGTTCGCGCTGTTGACGTCGCGAATGCACATGGCCTGGGCGCGGTCGGTGGGTGGCCAGTTGAAGACGGACTATCGCTACTCGAACACGATCGTCTACAACAACTTTCCCCTCCCTCCGCTGAGTGATGCTGTCAAGGAGCAGTTGACCGTGGCAGCGTTGCGAGTGTTGGACGTCCGCGAGTATCACTGCGAGAAGACCCTTGGGGAGCTCTACGATCCCGACCTGATGGTGGCCGACCTGCGCGCAGCCCACGCTGAGGTCGACGCGCTGGTCGACTCGATCTACTCCAAGCGCGGATACGAGACCGACGAGCAAAGACTGTCGGACCTGTTCGCCATGTATGAGGCGATGACCGCTGATGAGAGCCCGGAGGGGGCGCAAACTTGAATAAGTTGCTCAACGTCGTCGACGTGACCTACGCCCAGACCGGGGCGTCGGTCAACACCGACGCGATGGGAATGCGAGAGATGCAGCGGCGCGTCTTCGCCCAGCGCGACGCCCAGCACCTTCTGGTCAAAGCACCGCCGGCATCGGGCAAGTCACGTGCCCTGATGTTCGTCGCCCTGGACAAGCTCTACCACCAGGGCCGCAAGAAGGTCATCGTCGCCGTCCCCGAACGCTCGATCGGCGCGTCGTTCTCCTCGACCAGCCTGACCAATTTCGGATTCTTCGCCGACTGGGAGGTCAAGCCAGAACACAACCTGTGCGACCCCGGCTCGTCGCAGGGCAAGGTCGGCGCATTCGTTGACTTCCTGAACGGTCCCGAGGCCGTCCTGATCTGCACCCACGCGACGCTGCGGTTCGCGTTCGAGAGGCTCGCCCCCGCGGCGTTCAACGGCACCGTTCTTGCGATCGACGAATTCCACCACGTGTCTGCCGACATCGAAGCCAACCGCCTCGGTGCGCTACTGCGCGAGGTGATGAACGGCTCCGACGTCCACATCGTTGCGATGACCGGCTCCTACTTCCGCGGCGACTCTGTGCCGGTGCTGTCTGCCGTGGAGGAGGCGCGGTTCACCCCGGTCACCTTCAACTACTACGACCAGCTCAACGGATACGAGCATCTGAAGTCGCTCGGCATTGGCCACCACTTCTACCAGGGCCGCTACACCGATGCGATCGGCGAAGTTTTCGACCTGGGCAAGAAGACGATCATTCACATCCCCAACGTGAACTCGGGCGAGTCCACGAAGGACAAGATTGAAGAGGTCGGTTTCATCATCGACTCGATCGGTCACGTCGAGTCCACCGACCCCGACACCGGGATCATCAGCATCCGTCGGGCCGACAACGGGGCGATCATTCGACTAGCCGATCTCGTCGACGACACCGATCAGAAGAAGCGTGCCGACACCCAGCACTACCTCTCCACGTTCGCCTCCAAAGATCGCGACGGGGTGGATGTCATCCTCGCGCTTGGGATGGCGAAGGAAGGCTTCGACTGGCCGTTCGCCGAGCACGCCCTCACGGTTGGCTACCGAGCGTCCCTGACCGAGGTCATCCAGATCATCGGCCGCGTCACCCGAGACAGCCCGGGCAAGGAGCACGCTCAGTTCACGAACCTGATCGCCGAGCCTGATGCCTCCCAGGGCGAGGTGAAAGTATCGGTGAACAACATGCTCAAGGCCATAACGGCGTCACTGCTCATGGAGCAGGTTCTGGCGCAGAACTTCACGTTCAAGACCAAGCACACCGGCGACGCCAATGACCCGATGGCGCCAGGGGTCATCAAGATCAAGGGGTTCAAGGAACCGTCGACTGCGCGTGTCAAGCAAATCGTTGAGACCGATCTCAATGATCTGAAGGCGACGATCCTGCAAGACGACACCTTCGCGAGAGCAGCGGCTGGCTCGGCAGATCCGGAAACCACTAACAAGGTGCTGATCCCGAAGATCATCCGCGAGCGATACCCCGACTTGGACGAGTCGCAGGTCGAGGAGCTCCGGCAGCAGGTCGTCGTGGATTCAGTGATCAAGAACGGCGAGGTCCGCGAGGTCGGCGACAAGCGCTTCATCAAGATGGCCGAGAGGTTCGTCAACATCGACGATATCAACATCAACCTGATCGACTCGGTCAACCCGTTCCAGCGCGCCTTCGAGGTCATGTCCAAGTCGGTCACCCCGAGCGTCTTGCGGATTATCTCGGACGCGATCACCGCGACACGGGTCGAGTTCACCGACGAGGAAGCCTTCGCGCTGTTCCCGAAGATCCAGGTTTGGGCCAAGGTCAACGGGCGGAAGCCTCAAATGCGCACCGAGGACCCGACCGAGAAGCGCTATGCCGAGGTGCTGCTGTACCTGCAGAAGAGGAAGCAGCAGCACCTCGCAGATCAACGAGCAGCTCAGATGGCAGGCGAAGCATGAGCGGCGAAGCCAGCGTGGGTCCGGTCGACTTCCAATTCACGACCAGCATCGAGGCGCTGCTCGCTGCTGACGTCGACGGTCTGCTCGATGCGCCCGAGAAGCCGAAGAGAGTCACGGCCACCGACCGGTTAGAGCGTGCGTTCCTGGAGATCGTGGCGTTTCGTCGCGGCCACGGCCGGATTCCGGACTCACAGACCCGCGAGATCGCTGAGCGCAAGCTGGGCGCGAGACTCGATGGCATTCTCGCCAGTGCGGAGAAGATGGCTGCGTTGAAGCCTCTCGATGAGTTTGGGCTTCTGGAGATCCCCGAGGCGCCCGGCTCGCTCGACGACCTGCTGGAGGGGGACGAACTCGACCTGCTCGGCGACGAGTCCGGGCTACTCGACGTCTCCGACCTGCCCGTCCGCCGGCAGCAGTTCGACACGGGTGACGCCGCCCGCCGAAAGCCGGCCGAGGACTTCGAGCAGTACGATCCGCTGTTCAAACAAAAGCACGCCGAGCTCCGCGACGGCACCAGCAAGCTTCTCCCGTATCCCGGCTTGAGTCACATCGTGCCGGGCGCCTTCTTCGTCCTGAACGGCGTGATGCTGTTCATCGCTGAAGTTGGAGAGACCGAGTACAAGAAGACGACGGCACGCGAGAACAAACGGGAACGTCTCCGCTGTGTCTTCGAGAACGGCACCGAGTCGTCGATGTACCGACAGTCGCTTGCAATCCGGCTAAGCGACGAAGACGGTCAGATTGTCGCCCGGTCCGAAACACCGGAAATCCTCGCTGAGGATGAGGTCAGCGGATATATTTACGTCCTACGCTCACTGAGCAAGGACCCGCAGATCTGCCGGATCAAGGATCTACACAAGATTGGGTTTTCCCGCGGATCAGTCGAGCAGCGGATCAAGAACGCGGGGAATTCACCGACCTTCCTGATGGCCCCTGTGGAGGTCGCCGCCGCCTACCGTGCTTACAATCTGCGAGCATCGGCGCTGGAAAACCTGGTACACCGCGTATTCACAGAGGTGCGTCTCGATATCACTCAGATCGACCGAAACGGTCGGGACTACGACCCGTCCGAGTGGTTCGTCGTTCCGCTGCCGATCATCGATCAAGCCGTCGAGCTGATCATCTCCGGTGGAATCGTCAACCTCGTTTACGACGCCGCCTCGGCTCGACTGAGAGCGCGAAGCTAGATCGGCTGGTCGCGGGCACCCGTTCTTATCAGCGATCAGATCTGAAGACGTGCCAGGCGCAGAGTCGGTCCGAGCCGGGAAGTGGAAGTGGGCGCCTCGGCCGCTCGGCGGGCGCGGGACTCCTTGTGCTGCAGTACGCCGGCAAGGTTGATGACCGTGTAGGGACGGGGCGACGAGTCTTCACTGCGGAAGAACGGTGCACCGGCGATCAACGGCCCGATCACCGACCTGTCCGGTGTGCCGGTGGAGAATTCGATGCACCATGCGGAGGGTGCCGTGCCGTCACTCGCGACCGGCCGCGCCTCGGCTCTGTGGGACAGGTCGTAGCCACGAATTTCGCCAAATGCTGGTACAGGGAGCGGTCATCACGCTTACATGAGCACGTCGAAGACACGAGAGGCGACTGACGTGCTTAAGTACCGCTTCATTCACCAGCCCAACGACGGAAATCACGCAGCGGCGCTTCAAGAGATGATGATCACGCCCGGGGTCGCTAATGTCGACGTGGCTGTCGCGTACGCGACCGATTCTGGCGTCACGGTGCTGTTGGATTCGATGGATAACAATGACCGTGCCCGTCGCCACTGGTCGGTTGCAGCCAAGAGGTTCCTGGTGGGCATCGACTGGCTCCGCACGCAGCCGACCGCGCTCGACCGGCTCGCTGCAATACCTGGCAGCAACGTGCGTATCTATGACGGCCGTACGGTCGTAGGGAAAGTCGGATGCATCCCGCGCACCCCTTGGCATCCCAAAGCGACCTTCGCCTACGGGGCGGACTTGCGGTCGGCGGTCCATGGGTCGGGGAATTTATCCCGTAACGGGCTCGTTGGCGGAGCCGAAGTGGGTTCCATCGCAGAAGTCGTCAACCCATTGGTCGCCGAAGAACAGCTGCTCTGGGAGGTACTGGACCGCAACGTCACCTGGTTTCAGGGAGTGTGGCGATCAGCGACACCATGGCGATCCATCCACTCTGACTACCACGCCCGCTACAAGGCGGAAGCCGTTCGTCGGGCGATCCCGACCGAGGACGACACGGACCCGAGTGAGGTTGTTACCACGAACCGCAGGGGCGTAACTCCTGAGAGACTGCACGCCCTGCGCGTGGCGAACCACCTTTGGATTGAGACGGGAAACCTACATAAGAACCGCGGACCGAATCAGGCCGGCGACCAGCTGATGATGTCGCCGATGACAAGAGTCTTCTTCGGCCGGTCAGCTAGCCGCGTCGACACCAACCAAGCGCTCGGCAATGTGCCGATTCGGCACGCGGCGACCGGGACTTTTGAAACGAGGCCCATGCGGTTCAGCGACAACTCGATGGACGTGCTGACGCTGCCTGTGCCGGGCGCCCCTCCGTGGCCCGCGACGTACGACCAGACGTGCCTACTGTTCAGCAAAGTAGCTGTTGGACGGGACCTCCACTATGAAATGCGAGTTGCGAGCCGTACCGACAAGCGTCGATACCGGGCGCTCAGTCAGGCCCAGACCTCGGACTACCGCATGACCAGCGGCAGGGCGTGGGGAGTCTTCGGGTAGTCGTGCAAGAAGGCTGGATGGCGTGCAGCAGAATCAATCAGGCGAAGCTCCGCTACGGCCCGATGCTCCCATCGATATAAGCTGCGCTGTCGTCCACCGTGGCATTTTCGGTCCCGCGCTCGCTGCCGACGCTCGTTTGTGGCACGACCTAGGGATACAGGAGCCACGCGCCAATTCGGCCGAGACGACACGGCCTCGGATCCGGTGCTGTCCGAGCACCTGGTCTCAGCACAGGGGTCTTTGCTCGCACGTTGGATCTTCAGTGAATGTCGTTTCCCGTCGCAGGCAATCACCCTAGGGTCGGGTTGTGGAAACCAACGTGCGCACACCGCAAGAGGTCTTTTACCTGCCTCAGCACCTGCTCGTCCCGTTGTTTCAACGACCCTACGTGTGGAACGAAGTCGATCAGTGGCAGCCGTTGTGGCAAGACGTCACCAGGATGGCGGAACTCCGGCTCGCCAACCCGAGCTCGACGGCACGACATTTTCTTGGAGCGGTCGTACTTCAGGCCAGCGACCCGGTCGCCGGAAGCGTGCAGACGTGGAATCTCATCGATGGTCAACAGCGGGTCACCACCCTGCAGCTGATGACCGATGCAGTGGCGCTGGTGTGCGAAGAGCGAGGCCTCGATCACCTCGGACAGCAGTTAGGTGACCTCACCCACAACCGCGCACACTTCGGCTCCGACGGCAGGACCCGGAAGCTTATGCACGCGAACCGCGACGGAGATTCGTTTGCGGAGGTTATGGACGCCGAGCCGCCCGTCGACCACGGGTCACTTCGTCACGCCGGCGCCCTCATCACGCGTGCGCACGAATTCTTCGTAGCTGCCGCAAACGAATGGATCGGCTTCAGCGAGTCGGCGGTCGAACGGCGTGCGACCGTTCTTGCCACGGTGATCGCCCAGGGTTTGCAACTGGTCGTCATCGATCTGCGGTCGGACGAGAACTCACAGGAGATCTTCGAAACTCTCAACGCCCGCGGTACTCCCCTCACGGCCGCCGATCTGATCAAGAACTTCGTCTTCCAGAAGCTGGGGGCCGAGGGCGGCGACGTGCGAAAGGCCTATGCGGAGGATTGGCCGTTTGAAACCAAGTTCTGGGAGACGGAGGTCAGCATCGGCCGCTACCTCCTCAGCCGCAGCTCACTGTTCCTGTCGCAATGGCTCGGGGCACGGCTGGGCGAAGAGATCGGCCCCCGCCAGACTTTCGTCCGGTTCAAGCACCACGTCGATCACGAGGCCGATGTGTCGATGGGCGAACTGCTCATCCTGATCAAGCGACAGGCGGCGATCTACGAGTCGTGGGCGCTTGCCGCCGCCGACACGACCAAGGCACTGACGCCGCCTGAGATGGCGTTCTACCGGATGCAGGCGACGGGCGTGGAATTGCTGAAGCCCGCCCTCATCTGGCTGTACGACCCGTCGCTGAACATCGCGTCGGGCGTCGCGGACGAGGTCATCGGGATGCTCGAATCCTGGACTGTCCGCCGCCAGTTGCTACGGCTGACGTCGGCCAACCTCGGCCGCACCGTCAGCGAGATCATCAAGAACAACCGATCAATGCCGTCGGAAATGCTGTCGAATCGAGTTCGCGACCTCCTGACGAGCCAGACCGCCGCCTCCAACTACTGGCCTGGCGACGAGGAGATCATTGAACATCTGGCAACCGAGCAGGCGTACAACCGCTATCCGCGGGCCCGCCTACGCACCTTTCTTGAAGCGATCGAAGACCACCTGCGACGTAGTCACCTTTCCCAACCGATCGTGCGATCCGGGCTGCCGATCGAGCACATCTTGCCGCAGGCGTGGGAGGCCAACTGGCCAGTCGAAGGACTGGCGGCATCAACGGAACGGGCCGAGCGCGTCCATCGGCTTGGGAACCTCACACTGTTGACGACGAGCCTCAACAGCTCTGTGTCGAACAGCAGCTGGGAGACGAAACGCGGTCACCTAGACAAACACGATGTCTTCCTGCTCAACCGTGGTCTTAGAGCCATCGATGATTGGAACGAGGCCGTGATTGACCGTCGCACAACCGAGCTGACCATCGCACTACTCGAGGTTTGGCCAGTTCCGCATGGCCATGATGGCAAGATCGCTGATCGCGCTCAGAAGGCCGAGTCTTGGGTCGAGGTAAAGCACCTCGTCGCTGCCGGATTGATCGAGCCCGGCACTGTACTTTCGGCACGGTCCGGTCCATGGGGTGACGCCACGGCAACCGTTCAGGCCGACGGATCGCTCGAGGTCGACGGGGAAATGTTCGGATCGCCTTCGGGCGCGGGCAACAAGGTCCGCGGGGGCGACGCAACCAACGGCTGGATCTTCTGGCGCCTATCCGACGGTCGCCCGCTCGGCGATATCCGCGCCACATACCGTGGCGAGAAGCCTGAGTCGAAGAGAGCCCGCTTCGACTGGTCGCCGATGCACGCCATCCTCGAGACCATTCCTGACGGCACCTGGACGTCGTACGCCGAGCTCGCCAGCGCAGTCGGCACGGCGCCGCAACCGCTCGGCAACCACATTGTCTCGTGCAAGCAATGCACGCGTCCGTGGCGTGTCCTCACTTGGGACGGCCGCGTTGCCGACAACTTCACGTGGAGCGACCCCGATGACCATAGGGACCCGACGCAGTTGTTGAAGGCTGACGGCGTTCGAGTAGTCGGCGGTAAGGCAGATCCGACCCAACTTCTCGGCAGCGAGTCGCTACTTGCGCTGATCGCTGGCGAGCCTGCCGAGCGCGCATAGACAACGTGGTGGCGGCACGCCGGGTCCTGGTTGAGCCGCCCGGAAGCTAACACGCCTTTTGGACGCCTAGGTTGACGCGGGACGTCGCCGGAACTCAATGAACGCTCGTTGAGCTCTGCGCGCCGGGCGCGAGCAAACCAGCCGGCGCGTCCATCACCGGCGAGTTCCTGCGCTTGCAGCGAACGCTCGAGGACCTCACGTCTATTCACGCCGACGTGTTCCGCCGAACTGGTGACGTCGCACAGGGTTTCGTCGCGATCGCTGCAGTTGTCGCTAGCCGGTGGCTAGAAGACTCGTTGTCTCGAAGATGAGCTCAGGGAGGGTTGTCGCAGCTTCCATTTAGAGCCACGGGACGATCACTTCGAGCTCGCCGCAGAGGTCCACCTGGCCGAAGCAGCGGAAGGTCACGTTGTCACTCAACCGACCACCCACAAAGTCTCAGCGGTAGCTGCAAAGCGAACTTCCTCAAATGAGCCTCGCTGACCGGCAGACACGTGTCGGCGAGCTCGCCTATGGTCGGGCGGTGACTCAATCTGAAATTGAGGACGACAAGGGCGACCTCCCCGTCGTGGGCCGTGTGCTCGGCACCCAGCCGGCTTCCCCGCTTACTTACTGGACAGCCTTGGTGCCGGGGCGCTGGCTTCAGCTCGACGACGTCGTCGTCACCTCACGCGAAGTCGCCGGCCGCGGAACGGTCGTGACCAGCGGGATCGTCACACATGTGCAGGCCCGTCACGAGGGCGCCTCCTTCGAGTCCGACGTCCACCTGATCGCTGACGGAACTCTGCCGGGGGAGGTCGTGGAGGCCGCCGAGATCACCGTCACCCGCGTCGAGCCCGAGATCTACGTCCCGCCGACCCCGGGGTCCGCGGTGCGCCGAGCTCTTGACGATGAGCGCGACGCAGCTCTCTATTTCGACTCGATGGACCGGATGCTTCCGATCGGCCTCGGGCGCGACCGCCGGCCGGTCTACGCCAACTTCGACTTCGTCGACGGCACCAAGGGCGCGCACATTTCCATCTCCGGCATCTCCGGGGTCGCGACCAAAACGTCGTACGCACTGTTCCTGCTGCACTCGGTCTTCACCTCGCAGGTTCTCGGTGCGAAGGCCGTGAACACCAAGGCCCTGGTGTACTGCGTCAAGGGCGAGGATCTGCTCTACCTCGACTATCCGAACACGGCGCTGACTGCAGATCAGGCACTTAAGTACGCCGAGCTCGGGCTGCCCGCGCAGCCCTTCAAATCGGTGCACGTGTTCGCTCCGCCACGTCCCGGCGACCCCGCCGGGACACCCAACATCAGCGGCCGCGCCGGCGGCGCGGTGTCGCCGATGTTCTGGACGTTGCAGGAGTTCTGCAGGGACGAGCTGCTGTCGTTCTGCTTCGCCGACGCCGAGGACGATCGCGCCCAGTACACCCTGCTGATCGGACAGGTCGCCGCCCGCCTCAAGCGCGAAGCCGACCCCATCGGCGAGTCCGGGGCGATCAGCATAGCCAGCCGTACCGTGACCACCTGGTCAGCACTGGTCGACCTGATCGACGAACAGCTGACCGACGAGGACACCCGACGCGACTGGACACCGGGCGCCACCGCTCTCGGATCGATCAACGCGTTCCTGCGCCGACTGCATTCTTCGGTGCGCCCACTCGACGCCCTGATCCGGGGTGACCTTGATCTGCGTGGCCGGCAGGCCGTGAGCACCTCAGAGGCCCAGGTCACTGTCGTCGACCTGCATTCGCTGCCCGATCGCGCCCAGCGCTTCGTCGTAGGCACGACGCTGCGACGCCAGCTGTTGGAGAAGGAGGCGAGCGGCTCGTCCGATCCGTTGACCTTCATCGTGCTCGACGAGCTCAACAAGTACGCTCCGCGCGAGGGTTCGCATCCGATCAAGGAGATCCTGCTCGACGTGGCGGAGCGCGGCCGCTCACTGGGCGTCATACTGATCGGCGCCCAGCAGACCGCGTCCGAGGTCGAGCGGCGGATCGTCGCAAACTGCGCCATCAAGGTCGCCGGTCGGCTCGACGCCGCCGAAGCGACCCGCCCCGAGTACGGCTACCTCCCGGCGACCCACAGGCAGCGCGCATTGCTCGCCAAGCCGGGGTCGATGTTCGTTTCCCAGCCCGACATCCCACTCCCGCTCGCCATCGAGTTTCCGTTCCCTGCCTGGGCCACCCGGATCTCGGAGGCCGGGACTCCGCCGACACCGCCAGCCTCGAAGGCCGCCGAGCGACGTCAGCGCGACCCGTTTGCCCGGGTAGCCGACCAACCCGACCCAGGAGGCGACCCCGCCCCCTTCTGACCACCACCCTGGAGATGAAACCGTGCGCATCCTCCACACCGCCGACTGGCACGTCGGCAAGGTCCTCAAGGGCCGCAACCGACTCGACGAGCACGACGCCGTCCTCGCCGACATCGTCCGCGCCGCCGGCGAGGAGGACGTCGACCTGGTCCTCGTGGCTGGCGATGTGTTCGACACCTCCGCGCCCAACCCGGACGCCCAGCGCTTGGTGATGCGCACCCTGCTCGACCTGAACCGGGACGGGCGTCGGGTCGTCGTTGAGGCTGGCAACCACGACAATCCGCGGCAGCTCGACGTGTTTCGCCCGGTGCTTGGCGAGCTCGGCATCACAGTGGTCGGGATGCCCCTGCGTGCCGAGGATGGCGGAACCCTCACGTTCACCGCTCGCACCGGTGAGAAGGTTCGGCTTGCGATTCTGCCGTTCATCTCGCACCGGACCGCGATCAGCGCGAGCGAGGCGATCACCCGTACGGCGGCCGAGACTAATCGCGACTACGCCGACTGCATCCGCGCCATGGTCGAGGCGCTGTGCGTCGGGTTCGACAAGCCGGGCGGCGTCAACCTGCTGATGACGCACGCTACTTTGGTCGGGGGCCAGACCGGCGGCGGGGAGCGGGACAGCCAAATCTTCGAGTACTCCTTGAACGCCGCGTCGTTCCCCAGCGTCCTGCACTACGGCGCGCTCGGGCACCTGCACCGCCGGCAGAGCATCGCTGGCCCCGCGCCGCTGCACTACTCCGGATCCCCACTCCAGGTCGATTTTGGCGAGTCCGAGAACACCAGCGTCGCCGTCGTTGTCGACGTCACGGAGGACACCCCGGCGGTGGTCCGTGACCGCGAGATCCTTGGGGGCCGCAGGCTGCGCACGGTGCGAACCACCTTCGATGAACTGGCCAGCATGCACTTTGACGAAGACGAGTGGCTCAGGGTGGTGATCAAGGAGAAACCGCGCGCAGGTCTCAGTGAGGACGTCCGCGAGATCGCGCCTGGCGCTCTTGAGGTTCGGATCGACCCGGAGTTCCTGAGCAGCGTCGCCACGACCACAACGCAGCGCAACACCAGCCGCAGCCCGATCGACCTTTTCGGCGACTATCTGCAGGCCGAGGGGCGGGGCGATCTCGAGACGCTCACGAAGAGGTTCGCCGAGTTGCTCGATGAGATTCAGCACGGAACGGGGGTCTGAGATGCGACCGCTTCGCCTCGACCTCGAGGGATTCGGTACCTTTCGCGACGCGCTGACTCTGGACTTTTCCGACACCGACTACTTCGCGCTGATCGGGTCCACCGGCTCCGGCAAGACCACAGTCATTGACGCCCTGTGCTTCGCGCTCTACGGCTCCGCGCCGCGTTGGCCGCGACGTGACCAGATCTCGCTGGCGATGGCTCCCTCGGAGAGCCACACCAGGGTCTCCTTCGTCTTCGAGAGCGCCGGTAACCGGTACGCCGCGGTGCGGGTCCTGGCGCGCGCGGCCACCGGCAAGGTCAACACCAAACAGTGCCGACTGGTCCAGCTCGCCGTGGAAGCCCCGCTGGAGGGAACCCTCGGCGACCTGCTCGACGCCGAGGTCCGTTCGCTCGCAGAGAGCAAGGACGACATGGAGGTTGCTGTCACCGCGCTCCTCGGTCTGACCTGGGACCACTTCATCCAGTGCGTCGTGCTGCCGCAGGGCCAGTTCGCCCGGTTCCTGCACGCCGAGAAGCGCAAGCGCCAGGATCTGCTCGTCGAGCTGCTCGGCCTGAGCGTCTACGGCCAGGTCGGGCAGCGGGCGAACACCGCCGCCAAGGAGCTTGGCCAAAGGGCGCAGACGCTCGCGGCCGAGATGGTCAAGTACGCCGACGCGACCGAGGAGGCGGAATCTGCGGCGTCGGAGCGCGAGGCGACGCTCGCCGGGTTCCAGCTCGAGCTGCCGGCGGCGCTCGGGCCCTGGCTGAAGGCAGAGCAGGCCGCGACCGCCGCGGCCGGCGTCAGCATCGCGCTCTCTGAGCTGGCCGACCAGCTCGTCGAGGTCCGGAAGCCGGCGGACCTCGACGCGCTGACTGGGAAGCGCGCTCAGGCGCTGACGCAGCTGAAGGCCGCCAGCGCCGCCGTGACGGCGGCCGAGATGGCCGAGAGTGAGGCCGAGGTCGCAGCCCTCGCGGCCGGCGAGCCGACCAGATGGCTGGCGCTGGTCGAGGCGCATGCTCGAGTCGCTGCGTTGCGAGCCGAGCTCGCGGTCACCGAGAACACGTTGGCCACCGCGTCCACCGATCTCGCCGAGGCGCACGCGGCGGCCACCGAAGCGTCCACCGCCGAGACGATCGCGGCCGACCAGCTCGAGCACGCCCGCACCGATGCCCGCGCCGATGAGCTGGCCCACAACCTGGTCGCCGGTGAGAACTGCCCGGTGTGCATGCAGCACGTCGCGACCGTCCCGTCCCGGCCTCCGCACCCGGGCATCGCAGACGCCGAGAAGGCCGTCTCTGTCGCGCGAGCCGCTGGACGTATCGCCGCTCAGGCCGCGTCCGCCGCCGAGGTCACCCACGGCAAGGCCGAGGATGCCGTCCACCGACTGCGCGCCGAGATCACCACGGCGAAGAGTCAGGTCGAGGGGCAGCCCGATGCCGTCGCAGCGAAGATCGCTGCGGAGAGCGCGTCCGCTGCGCAACAGGCGCTTGGTGGGGCACGCAGCGCGGCCAAGGTCGCTCGCGACCAGCAGCGCGCGGCTGACGCCACCGTCAAGAACCTGCAGAACGAGTGGTCCGAGGCCGGCGTTCGGCTGGCCCAGACTCGAGATCGGTTCGCGGAGCAGCGGCCGCCCGCCGTCACCGGCGACCACACAGCCGACTGGGCAACCTTCACCGCCTGGGTCGCAAGCACCGCCGCCGAGATCGCCGGCCGGATCGCCAAGCAGAGCGCCCAGATCGAAGCCATGCAGAAAGCCACCGCAGAGCGACGCACCGCAGTCCTCGGCCTCCTGGCCGGGCAAGGGATCCCGGCGCCTGACACCCTCACGGAGGTCGCGGTCAGCACCGTGGTCGCAAACGCCGTCACGACCGCGACGCACACTGTCGTGCGGATCCAGGAGCGTCGGGCGGACGCGGCCGAGCTAGCCGCCCAAGTCACCGAGGCCGAGCAGGGAGAGCGACTGAACCGCGACCTCGGCCTGCTATTGAGCGCCCGCAACTTCGAGCGCTGGATGCTTGAGGAAGCGCTTCAGTCAATGATCCTCGAGGCGTCGACAACGCTGAACGAGCTCTCCAACGGACAGTTCGAGCTCGCCGTCGACGACAAGCAAGACATTCTGGTCATCGACCATAACGACGCCAGCACCCGCCGACCGGTGCAGACCCTTTCGGGCGGGGAAACCTTCCAAGCCTCGCTCGCCTTGGCTCTCGCGCTCAGCTCGCAGATCACCAGCCTCTCCTCAGGTGGCGGCCGGCTCGACACGATCCTGCTGGACGAGGGCTTTGGAAGCCTGGACGGGTCAACACTTGACGTCGTCGCCGCGACGCTCGAGCAGCTCTCCGGTGGCGGCGAGCGGACAGTCGGTCTGGTGACCCATGTCGCTGCTCTGGCAGACCGGGTGCCCGTGCGGTTCACTGTGACCCGCGCGGGCTCCCGGTCAACAGTGGAGAAGGTGTGGACGTGACAACCCGGCTCGCAGTCGATCCGTGGGACCCGTCGTACGGGACCCCGGCGGGTGAGCAGGTGATGGAGGAGTCCACCGCCCGGCTTACCCTCGATCTCGAGGCGCCGCCCGACGACTGGGCACCGATAGACCCTGCCGCCGGTTTGTGGTCACCGTCCGAGGTCCTCGTGGTCGACGGCATCCGCCGAATCGACGCCCGGGTGTGGTTCCTCGTCGAGGATGAGCCGGCCCCGATGCTCGGTCTCGCCTGCAGCTACGCCGCAGGGGTGATCCGGATCAACGGCAGCGCAACAGTGGCTGACGCCCAGATCCGACGGGCGGTTTTTACTGCATGCCGATCGGCCGAAACCGTACGCGCCCCGCTCGCGCACTACCCGATCGTGCACACCGCCGGCGGAGACCCGGATGCGCTCTCGCTCGCCCTACAGCAGCAAATGCGCGATCTCGAGCTCGTCGTCGCGCACAACACGCGAACCAGTGACAATGACCTGCTTGTGCTGGACGGTCCTCTGCGTGGCCGCACGACGATCCCCCGCACTGTCGGGTACATCAAGACACACCACGCGGCGTACCTGCCATCTGAGCTGAACCGGGTCGTGGCCGATCTTCGGCCTCGCCAGCGCACGCCGGTGTTCACGATCGGGACCACTTGGTCCCGGCACACCTGGTACCTGCGCCTCCCCGTTGACTCGGCCGTACCCTGGGCGGGCGTAGTGCGCTGCGAGTGCGCAGACACCCTTTCTCGCGCCGAGGCGGTCCAACTCGCTGACACGACCACCGCGCTGTTGCCCGAGTTGGCCAGCCGCCCGCACAAGGATCCGCGCGCGCCGCAGAACCTCATCCCCATCGGCGGGCTGGAGAGGCTTCTCCGGCACCGTCTCGGCGATGCGACCAAGCTGCACAGGACATTAGTGGCGGCGACGAGGCGAGCATCTTGAGATGGAGCAGCACGCGATCGTCGGGGCCTACGCTGCCACGCACCACGTGGGGTCTGTGCGTCGGGCCTGCGGAGCAGGGCTACCGTCCTAGTGCCGTCTCCGAACGGACTCGGAGGAGTTCCTCATCGTCGACCACCTCGACGCGTCCGTCCCTTGGGGACGTCTTCGACCAAACGTTTCCGGTGGCCTCACACGCGAAGCGCGTAAAGTCATGGTCGCCAACTTCACCAAGTCGAAAGGCGCAGCCGTGGGCATTTTTGCTCGACTGAGGGATGCCGGTCGACCCACGAAACCGGCGCAGAATCAACACCAAACAGTGTCCGCTCACATGCTGACCGGCGACGAGGATCTTGAGGTGGTTGGCGAAAGTCGATACCAGGAGCACTTGCGGTTCATCTGTGGCGACCCGGACCATAAAGCACGACAAACAGTCACCGCAATTCTGGTCCCCGAACCAGACAACGCCTACGACCCGAACGCCGTGTCCGTCCAGATCGCAGGGTCAATCGTTGGATATCTCCCGCGGGATGTCGCCGCCGAATATCTTCCTGGCCTGCGCCGTCTGATGGCGACAAACAACGGTTACATCGCCCTCGAGGGGGTCGTCGTCGGCGGCGGCATGGTCGGCAACCGCGCTGCCAGTCTGGGTGTCTGGCTACGTCACACTCCTAGCGACTTCGGCGTGGGCAACTCTGCTTCCGCCCAGCGACGACCCGGCAGCGATGTCGCGCGCCTGGATCCCGGAGCCATGCGAACGGGATTTAGCGAGGCCTGGCTGACCGACGTGGAGGACGACTCATACGACTTGTCCTGGTTCAACGCGCTCCCCGATCAAGATCGGCCGGCGATCGAGATGCTCCGCGGTCTCTTGGAAAGCGACCCCGATCCCATCGACCGGCATTTCCAGTTCACAGAGCTGGAAGCTCGACTGTACAAAGCCCGGGAACGCGACCCGAACGCACTCGACGAGTTCGATGATGTCTGTCGAAGACATGACGCCGAGATGCACGGGATCTGCGAGGCGTTTATGACGAAGTGGAACAAGATCCCACTGTTGGAAACCTACAAGCAGATGGCAATCAGGCAGCAGAAGAAGCACGACTGGGAGCAGGTCGCCTGGTGGGCGGAGCGCGGCATCGAACTGTATGGCGATAAGGCTGCTCGACCTGAGGCCATTGACGATCTGGTCAAGCGGAAAGAACGCGCCGAGAACAAGATCGAAGCGGCACGCCAGTCTTCCAAAGCCAAGCCGACTCCTGACGGACGGTCGAGCATGTCTCTCGATGTCGAGATCGGCGGCCGATCGCAAGCGCCGGCCTCCGCCTCCGCGGTGGATTCGACGGCAGCGGGCGAAATCGAGGTTCTTGTCTGTACCAAGTGCGGTGGATCATTCGAACGGCTCCGAGTGCGCGGCCGCAAGCCCATGCTGTGCCCGGAGTGTCGCGCCTGACGACATGCCTGCATCGACCTGACGTGCGCCATGGTGACACGGCATCTAGCCATGGTCAGGGAGACCTGACGGTCGCCCAGCACAATGTAAGCGCCCCTGCAGAGCATTTCTTACCTCGAATCCGGCGCCGACCGATGCGGAATCTAGTGCTGGCTTAGCGACGGCGAGAAGTGCGTCGGGCAGTTCGTCGACGTTGTGAACAGGTTCGCGTCACACCGGCGTCAGCGGGCCTACATCGTCACGGTCGACTGGAACGTATGTGGTGCCTCGGCCTTCGCATCGAAGGTGGAGTACGGCGTCACCACCGCATGACCCCACGCGACGTAGTTGCGTCGCTGCCACCGCGGATCGCGGCCCACATAGTTACGCACGGCGTACTTGGTCGTCCGCACCTGGGTCACCGGGTCAATCAGGACAGCCTGCCCACCGCGCGACTGCCACCATCCGTTGTCGTCATCGTGCCAAACGCTGCCGCCCTTGACCTCAACCACCACGATGCCGACGTCGGGCATCAGCACGTTCAGGTCGGCCTCGTGATCCTTGTCCTCGTCGGTCAAGCGAAGGTTCGCGAGCAGCACGTCATCGGCGCCGAGTCCCTCCTTCAGGCGCTGCCACACCTCCTGTTCGGAGGACGTCGTGAACGTCGGAGCCTCTGGGATCAGCCGCACCGTGCCGGAACCCTGCCACGCGATCCCGGCCAACATGGCCACGTCGCGCATATTCGCTACTCCGGCCCACGGGCGGCGGCGGGAGCCCCTGACAGGACCGACTGCAGTCGCCGTTCCAGCCGTCGGGAGGGCAATGGTTGTGACTCGCCCCCGTGCGCGACCGGGATGCCGAGATGGCGCGCAAACACGCGGCGCGCATGAGAGCTTTGGTGCGTGACCGAACAGCCACTTGCCGTCGGGCTTCACGAGCACCTCGTGACCGAGGGCCTGGAGGCGACCCTCGACGCAGAGGCCGAGGCTAGGCCTGAGATTGCGAACGTCGACCCTGCAGATGTGCCGCACGTGCTCGCCCGGCACATATACGAGCTGACTCGCCGCGCCCTCGAGAGCCGCGCCGATAACGGCGGCCGGATCCGGCTCCTGAACGAACTCGTGACGATCCTTGAAGTACCCCGGGAAGCCGTGACTGCCCCAGCTCGTCAGCTGCGCCGGGTGCTATTACCGCCGGGGCCCGGGGTGGTCGACATCGAATCGATCCGACCCAAGACGCCACTCTCGGACGCTGCATTGCTGACGAATAGCACCGGAGAGCCCAACCTTGCGGCAGAGCTGCGCGCCGAGATCGACACGTCCGACGAGGTCGACCTTCTGTGCGCTTTTGTGAAGTGGCACGGTCTCCGACTACTCGAAGGCGAACTCGGACGCCTGCGTCGCCGACAGGGGCCGCTGCGCGTCATCACAACTACCTACATGGGCGCCACCGAGCGGGCCGCGCTCGACCGGCTCGTGCGCGAGCTGGGCGCAGAGGTGCGAATCCAATATGACGCCGCCCGCACCCGCCTGCACGCCAAGGCCTGGATGTTCCGCCGTGAGACCCGCTACGACACGGCGTACGTCGGCTCTTCGAATCTTTCCCGCGCGGCCTTGCTCGACGGCGTCGAGTGGAACGTCAGGTTGTCTCGGGTTGCGACACCGTCACTCCTCGAGAAGTTCCGCGCCACTTTCGACACCTACTGGAACGACGCGAGCTTCGAGCTCTACGACCCGGACCGCGACCGGGACCGGCTGGACGACGCACTGGCTGAGGCATCAGGGCGGAGGCAGCACGACCGGGTAACGATCAGTCTGTCCGGTCTCGAGGTCCGACCGTTCGCCTACCAGCAGCTGATGCTCGATGAGCTGGCCGTCGAACGCGATGTCCATGATCGCCACCGCAATCTGGTCGTTGCCGCCACCGGGACCGGCAAGACGGTAGTCGCCGCGCTCGACTATCGACGGCTGCGCGGGTCCACGCCGGCCGAGCGACCACGATTGCTCTTCATCGCACACCGCAAGGAGATCCTTGAGCAGTCGCTGCGGACCTATCGCGAAGTCCTTGCGGACCCCACGTTCGGCGAGTTGTACGTCGCCGGCGCTCGACCTGAGCGCTGGGACCACGTGTTCGCCAGTGTGCAATCCCTGCAGTCGTACGGGATCGGGAACATCCCTGCCGCCAGCTACGACATCGTGGTCATCGACGAGTTCCACCACGCGCAGGCTCCGACGTACCGACGAGTGCTGGAGCATCTGACGCCGCGCGAGCTGCTCGGCCTCACCGCCACCCCCGAGCGCGCCGACGGGGTCGACGTCCGCGCTGAGTTCTTTGACGGCAGGACGGCCACCGAGCTGCGCTTGTGGGATGCGCTCGGCAAGGACCTGCTGTGCCCGTTCCACTACTTCGCAGTCGCAGACGGAACTGATCTGAGGCGGATCACCTGGAGCCGCGGACGGTACGACGAAGTCGAACTCTCCAACGTCTACACCGGCAACCGCGCGCGGGCCGCGATCGTCATCCAGCAGCTTCGAGACAAGGTCATCGACCCAGGCTCCATGCGCGCGCTCGGCTTCTGCGTCAGCGTCGCCCACGCTCAGTTCATGGCAGAGACCTTTACAGCCGCGGGCATCCCTGCGCTCGCGGTCAGCGGCGACACTCCTGCGATCGACCGGCAGCGCGCGCTGGAGGACCTGAAGTCCCGGCGGGTCAACGTCCTCTTCGCGGCCGACCTGTTCAACGAGGGCCTCGACCTACCCGACGTCGATACCGTGCTGTTCCTGCGGCCCACCGAGAGCGCCACGATCTTCCTCCAGCAGCTCGGCCGGGGATTGCGTCGCACTCCCGACAAAGCGGTGCTGACAGTCCTCGACTTCGTCGGCCACCACCGTCAGGAATTCCGATTCGACAAGAAGCTGCGCGCTCTGACTGGAGAGACTCGGCGCGGGCTCGAGCGCGAGATCGAACGGGGCTTCCCCTTCTTGCCGTCGGGCTGCCAGATCGTCATGGACCGGCAGGCACAGGCACTGATCTTGGACAATCTCCGCACCCAGGTCGCGAACAGCTGGAAGGCGATGACCGCGGAGCTGCGGTCCTACGGCGACCTCGACCTCCCCACGTTTGTGCACGAGTCGGGCATCGAGCTCCCCGACATCTTGCGGCGCGGCAAGAAGTCCTGGACCCGACTCCGTCGGGACGCCGGCCTCCCGACGCACGCTGGCACGCCCCGTGAAGGTGAGCTACTGAAGCGGATCCGTGCCTTCGCCCACGTCGACGACGAACTCCGCGCGGCGGGCTATCGCCGCCTGGTGACATCCGATACCCCGTACGGCGAACTGACAACGGCCGAGCAACGGTTGGCGCGGATGCTGTTCTTCTCCGCATACCCGAACGGCGGCGGCTTCGAGTCCTACGACGACGGCCTGGACGCAATCCGCATTGAACGAGCGGCGAAGGCTGAGCTTGGCGCGGTCGTCGACCTGGTGTTTGACAAGACTCGCCATGACGCACTCCCCCTGTCGGGATCCCTCGCCGAGGTGCCGCTGCGCGTCCACGCGTCCTATCAGCGGGAGGAGATCCTGGCCGCCCTTGACTACGCGACTCTCAAGCGCAGGCCGACCAGCGTGATGCAAGGCGTCGCGTACTCCGAGGGCCTAAACGTCGACGCCTTCTTTGTGACCCTGAAGAAGTCCGAAGCCGACTACTCCCCCACAACTATGTACCGCGACTACCCCATTAGCCCGACGCTGTTCCACTGGGAGTCGCAGAACGCCACCTCGCTCGCCTCCGCCACGGGCCGGCGTTACCTCGACGGCACGAGTACGGTGCTGCTCTTCTGCCGGATCGAGCACAAGGGCGAGTACGACACGGCGCCCTACGCCTTCCTCGGCCCTGTCTCATACGCCAGTCATGTCGGTGAGCGTCCGATAGCCATCACCTGGAAGCTGGGACACGCTATGCCGACGGAGTTCTTCGCAAGCGCCACCTTAGGTGGCTCATAGGACGTCGTGCCGAGAGGTCGGTGCCTACCGGTCTCTGAAACCAGTGAGGCGGTTCAGTAGATCAGTCGCCGCGGTCTTCTCGACGACCTGACCCTCGAGAGAGCGGAGCCACTGGGCGAGCCTGGGACCAGCAACGAATGCGACGTCGGTTCTGGTCACCGTGTCCGGCATGCGATGGCCCTCAGCGCCCCACACGACGACCACAGGGCGGACGGTGTACGACGTCGTGTCGGCTCGGTGGCGGGCGCCGCGCTCTCGTTTCAGTGTCCCGACGTGTTCAGATCGCATGATGCTCTCGGCGCGACGAGCCGCCTTCCGGGCCGAGGTCGCCATGGTCTCCAACAACTCGGCCGTGACCTGATTGCTCCACTTGGAGTCGATCGCCAGCACTCCGCCGGAGCGGGTCACGACGAGGTGATCGATATCGCCGCCGCCCGTTTCCATACCGGTGACGAAACCCCAAACAGCGTTTCGCTGAGCCGCCTTGAGCACATCTGTGGTGTTGTCCTCACCGAGGGCTCCGCGCAGATACTGAACAGCCTTCTGTGAGCTGGCGAGCCACATCACTCCAACCATGCCGATGGCCAGAGCGATCCACAGCGTATGGAATGCGCCGATCAGGTACCAGAAGACCGGACCCCGGGGCTGCAAGAGCACAAGGAGCGCCGTCACGACAGCGCCGATCGCCAGGTATCCAGCGATGACACCTGCCAGGCGCCAACCGTTCCGGCGCAGGTAACCGCGAAGGTCCGCAACGAGCTGCCGCCGCGGGTAGGACGGAGGACGACGCGCCACCCGATCAGCCCCAGAAGATCGGGGCGCCGCTGTTCTCGAGATAGCCGAGAACCGATCGGATGTTCTTGGTTTGGCTCTTGCGTGGGTAGTCGGGCTGAAACGTCGGCCCCGACCACAGATGCTCGGGCGCAGGCGCGTCTCTGTCTAGGTTTGTCATGACGGCAGAAGGCTATAGAAGCGTGCGGTTCGCGTCCCGGGATTGATTCGAGTGAACGACGACGCGCAGTCGGTTCGGACGCCAGGATGATGCGCATGCGACTGGGAACGTGGAACCTGGCAGGCCGCTGGAGCAACGACCATCGCGAATTCCTCGAGAGCTTGCAGTGCGACGTTCTCCTCCTTACGGAGGTCTCGGACCGCGTCGAGCTGCCGGGCATGACCGGGCATGTGACCAATGCGCAGATGGCACGAAGGCGCCACTGGGCGGGCATCTGCTCGACACACCCGCTGACACCGCTTGCCGATCCGCACGGAGCGTCCGCGATGGCCGAGGTCCTGGGGCAGCGGTTCTGCTCCTCGATCCTGCCTTGGAAAGGCTGCGGCTCGGGCGGGCCGTGGGCCGGAGCGAACACCGCAGAGCGGACCATCAAGGCAGTCGACGCGATCGCGAAAGCCGCGCCCACCGTCTGGGGCGGCGACTGGAACCACGCGCTGCAGGGGTGCGAGCATGCCGGCTCGAAGACAGGGCGCGACCACCTTCTGAAGGCGCTCGCCGGGCTCGGCCTGAGCGCCGCGACGACCGATGCGCCGCATCAGATCGAGGGGCTGCTCTCGATCGACCACATCGCAGTTCCAACGCGTTGGAGCGCAGGCGTCGAGCACCACTCGGCGCGGTTCGACGAAGGTCGACTTTCAGACCACGATGCGTACGTGGTCGAGACCGATCGGCCCTGATTCAGTCCGCACAGAGTCCGCAAGAAGTTCATAAGCGTCCGTTCCGGACAGTCACTCCAGATCAGCGTTTCCGCAGGTCAGACGACATTTTCCGTCAGTTTTCACCGACGGCAAATCAAGCGTAAACCGGCCCCGGCCTACAGGCTCCCCCGTCCGCATCAACTTATCTGATCAGCGAGAACGTGGAGACCGCTCACCGAGAGCTCCGCGCGCCGACAGTGCTGCTGGCCTCAGCGGGAAGGAGCCGGCGAGTGCGCCTCCGGGTCGTCGCCCTCAGCCGGCGGTTCGGGCGCTGGATCGACGTCCGGTCGCTGGGTGGGATCGACCGGCTCCGGGCTTCCACCGGGTGCGTCGTCCAGGTCTCCGAGGTGTTCGCGGATTGTCGTGGTCATAGGCGGTCCGTACCCCCTGGCGTCGCGTCCATGAGTGCCGGCATCGGCCGCGACTGACGAGACCGCTGCCCAGGCGGCAGAAGCTCGATCGCAGCGCCAGGCGGGCGAACCGATCACCCATCCCGCGCAGTCGCGCGGGATGGGTGACGTGCGCTCAGCGCACCCGGGCCTTGCTGCGCCCGGTGACGGTCGAGGCGATCACGACCAGGACGGCGGCGCAGATGATGGCCACGATCCACCGTACCCAGTCGATACCGGGGGATCCGTCGCCTCCGAAGGCGGTGTAGACGAACCAGCCGATGATGACTCCACCGATGCCGCACAGCACCGTCAGCCAGATCGGGATGTTGTCCTTGTCGCCCGGGGCGATCAGCTTGCCGAGCAGGCCGATGATGATGCCGGCGACGATGACTCCGATGATTTCCATGTCCGCGCCTCCTGTATCCGGGACCCACTGCGGGTCCCTCCGGGCAGTGGGTACCCACAGATGCGGGACCCAACCGCGGTGCCGGTGGGCGGGCAACCGACATGTCCGTCGCGCCCGTCCCGCGGCCCGGAGTGGCTTGACCGCTGACCTCGGCCCCCCGGTCGCTTCCGAACGGGCTATTCCGCAGCCCGGCGACCACCACTAGGTTCCGGTGGTGCGCCGCCTCAGGACTCTTGCGTCCGCCCTCGCCCTGGCCCTGGTCATCCCCGTCATGGCCGCACCGGCCGAGGCCGCCGTGCCGGACACCTGGACGAAGTGGAACCTCGGCGACATCTGGGTCCGCTCGCTCGACTACGTGACACCCACCCAGCTCGTCGCCGGGTCGGAGGACGACGGAGTCTTCACCTCCACCAACTCCCTCGGGCCGTGGACCGACATCAGCGGGAACCTCTCCGCCGCGGCCAAGCACGTCCGGCAGGCGGTCGGGCAGTCCGGCCAGATCTACCTGGCCAGCAGTGCGGGGCTCTTCCGAGGCACCGGCGGCGGCAGCTGGTCGCAGCTGGGCGTGGCGGCCGCCACTCCCCAGACGCAGCGCCTCGACGGCGGCGGGGTCCAGTCGATCGTCTTCCCGACCGGATCCCCCACCAGCATGGTGGTGGCCACGGCCGGCTCCGGCAAGGACGGCGTCTGGTACTCCTCGGACGCGGGCGTGAAGTGGACCCGGGCGACCGGGCTGACGTCCGCGACGTTCTACCTGACCGGCAACGCGCTCGTGGGCATGTACGCCGCCACGGCCACCGGCTTCTACCGGTCCCTCGACAGTGGACACTCCTGGGTGCTGATGTCGGACGGCATCCCGCCCGGGGAGTCGGCCAAGCGGATCGCCATCTCGCCGCTCGACCCGCTCCACCTGATCGCCGCGACCGTGGGCGGCGTCTACCGCTCCGACAACGCCGGCCTGACCTGGTACGCCGCCAACGGCTCGGGCGACGGCGCCCTCCTGGCCAACGAGGTGCGCGCATTCCAGCTGGTGCCGGCCGACTACTGGACCGGTGGCGTGCCGCGGATCGTCGTCGGCACCGACAACGGCGTCTGGGCGACCATCGACGGCGGCGACAGCTGGGCCCGACTGTCCCCCACCAAGACGCTCGCCGACGGCCTGCCGATGAGCAACGAGTCCGTCTACTCCCTCAACATCGGCTTCGGCCTGCCCGGCAGCCTGATGGCCGGCACCCAGGGGCACGGCGTCTTCACGCTGCCGCTCCAGGCGGTCGCGCAACCGGGGTCGATCCCCGCACCGAGCGGCACCGCGCAGGAGAACGCCGTCCTCACCGCCAACAACGGCACCTGGTCGGGCACCGCGCCGTTCGGGTTCGCCTACCAGTGGAAGCGCTGCGCCCAGTCCAGCGGCGCCGACACGTCGGGGGCGTCCTGCGTCGACATCACCGGCGCCACCGACAAGACCTACCAGGTGAGCAGCCTCGACGTCGCGAAGTACCTCCGCGTCGGCGTGCGGGCGCGCGACCTCGTACAGGCGGCCTTCTCGAGCGAGATGCTGTCGGCCTCCGTGGGGCCGGTGGTCACGCCGCCGGGCTTCGAGCCGACGCCACCCACCGGCTACCCGAAGCTCCTCGACGCCACCTCGGCACCCTGGGGCCAGACCCTCACCATCGACACCGGCGGCAGCTGGAAGAGCAACGGCTTCCCCACGGCGACCGGCTTCGCCTACCGCTGGTACCGCTGCGAGCTGGACCAGACGGGCTGTGCACTGCTGCCGGACACGGGTACGACGTACACAACCGTCACCGCCGACGTGAACCACGTCGTCAGGGCGACCGTGGTCGGGACCATCGCCACGACCAGCTCCCCCGAACGGCTGGCCGGGATCTCGGGCGCGGTCTACGAGCAGACCCCCACCGCGGTTGCAGCGCCCCGCACCGTCGGGACGGCCGTGGTCGGCACCAAGCTCCAGTCGACCGCCGGCGCCTGGACGGGCAACAGCCCGACCTTCACCCGCCGCTGGCTGCGCTGCAACTCCTCCGGGCTGCAGTGTGGAGTCACCAGTCCCGTGGTGACCACGCCGACCTACACGGTGAAGGCGGCCGACCTCGGCCACCGGATTCGCGTCGAGATCACCGCAGCCGTCGTGGACAGCTTCCAGACCCGCACCCACGTCGCGACGTCGGCCGCCTCCGCCGTGGTCAAGAACCCGCCGCCCAGCGCGGCCGTCTGCGCCGCCCTGAAGAGCAAGGTCACCAAGGCCCAGAAGGCGGTCACGGCAGCGCAGAAGGCGCTCAAGAAGGCGAAGAAGACCAAGAAGGCCAAGAAGATCAAGGCCGCGAAGAAGAAGCTCGCGACCGCCAACACCACCCTCAAGAAGGCCAAGGCCGCGCTGAAGGCCAAGGGCTGCTGAGCCGGCTCAGCCGCTGACGGGCAGCTCGAACTCCACCTTCCGCGACGCCACGTCGGCCACCGACAGGCGCACACGTACGTCGGTCCCGAGCGGGAGCGACGCGGTCGACACGACCCGGGCCTCGACGTCGGGGTCATGGACGACGACCACCCCGCGGTGCGGGTCCTTGTCGTCGATGTCGACCACGACGCCGGCGAAGGTCTGGCCCACATCATCGGCGAGCACGCCGGCCTCCACCAGGTCGAGCACGGCCCGCTCGTACGAGCGAGCACGACCGGACGACGTCCGCAGCGTCGCCGGCAGGCCGGGCAGCGCGGCGCGCACCCACGCGGGCACGTCCGTGCCGGCGCAGAGCGCCAGGCAGACCTCGCCGGCGTACCGGTCCCCCAGGCGCCGCAGCGGGGCCGTGACGTGCGCGTACTCCTCGGCCAGCGCGGAGTGCAGCGGCTGGGCCGGCGTCTCCCCGTCGAAGGCGACGTAGCCGCTGCCGCGCAGGAGCCGCGCGCAGGCGTTGACCATGGCGGCGTGCGAGGGGATCGACGGGTCGAGCGAGCGGATGAAGTCGGGGTAGAGCAGCTCGGCCGGCCACTCGATCCCCAGCGCGCGTGCGGTGCGGTGGATCCGCTGGACGTCGCGCGGGTCCGGCAGCGGCAGGGTGCGCAGCAGCCCGACCTCGGCGTACAGCATCAGGTCGGCGGCCGCGAAGCCGGTGAGCAGCGAGATCTGCGCGTTCCACTGCTCGACGGGCAGCT
This sequence comes from Nocardioides sp. URHA0020, assembly GCF_000620705.1. Classification (GTDB taxonomy): domain Bacteria; phylum Actinomycetota; class Actinomycetes; order Propionibacteriales; family Nocardioidaceae; genus Nocardioides. The sequence continues at coordinate 41,581 of NZ_KK211170.1, read as the reverse complement.
GCTTGCGGAACTCCAGGTGCCACCGGTCGCCCTCGATGTCGACGTCCTGCTCGGGCAGCGGCAGCGAGATCCCGCCGCGCGCGGCCTCGCGGCCGATCCGGATCTCGCCGATCTCCTTGAGCAGCAGCTGGGTCTCGTCGGTGGTGCCGGCGTCCAGCGCCTGCTGCACCTCGTCGTACGTGAGCTGCGCGGTGGATCGGACGCGCGCCCGCTCCACGCGTGCGTCGGTCCGCGTCCCCTCGGCGTCGAGCCGGATCGTCCACAGCAGCGCGGGGCGCACCTCATCGGGCAGCAGCGACGCGGCGCCCTCGCTCAGCACCGGCGGGTGCAGCGGCACCTTGGTGTCGGCGCCGTACAACGTCTCCCCGCGCCGGTTGGCCTCCACGTCGATCGGGTCGCCGGCGGTGACGAACGCGGCGACGTCGGCGATGGCGTACTGCACGACGTACCCGCTGCCGTCCCGCGAGAGGTGCATCGCCTGGTCGAGGTCCCGGGCCCCGGGCGGGTCGATCGTCACGAACGGGATGTCGGTGCGATCGAGGTCGGGCAGCCGCGGCGCCGCGGCCGCCGCCCGGGCGGCCGCCTCCACCTCCGGTGGGAACGCCGGTACGACGTCGAGCTCGGTCAGGATCTGGTCGAGACCGGCCCTCAGCTCGACGACAGCCACGCCGTCATCGACGGTGCGGACCCGGACGACGCGATTGCTGGGCATACCGGCACCATAACTGCGTGCTCATCCTGTTGCCGCCCAGCGAGGGCAAGACCGCGCCGCGCCGCGGCAAGCCGCTCGACCTCGCGACCCTCGACTTCCCCGGCCTGACCGACGCCCGGGAGCGGGTCCTGGACGCTCTCGTCGCGCTGTGCGAGGGCGATCCGACGGTCGCGGCGAGGACGCTCGGGCTCGGCGGCACCCAGCTCGACCTGGTCGCGCTCAACCGGTCGCTGCGCACCAGCGCGACCGCACGCGCCGACCACGTCTACAGCGGCGTCCTGTACGACGCCCTCGACGTGGCCACCCTGTCCCCGGCCGCCCGACGCCGGGCGACGACGCGGCTGGCGGTCACCTCCAGCCTCTTCGGGCTGGTCCGTCCCAGCGACCGGATCCCGGCGTACCGGCTCTCCGGCGACGCCACCCTGCCCGGCCTCGGCCCGGTCGCCGGCGTCTGGCGCGAGCACCTCGGCGGGTCCGCGACGGCCGCGCTCGGCCGCGGGCTGCTGGTCGACCTCCGCAGCGGCATGTACGGCGCGTTCTGGCGCCCGACGCCCGACGTGAGGGTCGCGACCGTGCGCGTGCTCCACGAGCACCAGGGACAGCGCAAGGTCGTCAGCCACTTCAACAAGGCCACGAAAGGCCGCATCGTCCGCGCCCTTCTCGAGAGCGGCGCCGCCCCCGCCACGCCCGCGCGGCTCGCGGAGGCACTGCGCGACCTCGGGTGGACCGTCGAGGAGGGCGCGCCCGGCAAGGCCGGGGTCCAGCTCGACGTGGTCGTCAGCGAGGTCTAGCCGAGGAACGACGCGCTGCCCGGCGGCAGCGCGTTGTAGAGCCGCATCGACGCGCGGTCATCGGCGTAGTAGCTGAGCACGGTCACCGACGCCGGCGTGAGCTCCATCCGGAAGACCGCGTCCAGCGGCGCGTCCACCGCGTTGGCCACGAGCACCTTGATCGGGGTGACGTGGCTGACCACGACGACCGTCGTGCCGGCGTGCTGCTCCCGCAGCCGTGCCAGTCCGTCGAGCACCCGCGCCTGCACGGTCCGGAAGGACTCGCCGCCCTCGGGCGCGACGTCGGTCGACCCCAGCCAGGCCTGCATCTCGGCGGGGTATCGCTCCCCCACCTCGGCGAAGGTCAGCCCGTCCCAGACGCCGAACTCCATCTCGGCGAAGCCGGGCTCGACCTCGACGCGACGCCCCAGCGCCTCGGCCAGGATCTCCGCCGACTCGAGCGTGCGGCGCACGGGTGAGGCCACGACCGCGTCGACCCGGTCGGCCAGCGGGCCCAGCCAGTCGGCCACGGCGCGGATCTGGGCCCGGCCCTCGTCGCTGAGCCCGGGGTTGGAGCTCGCGAGGCCACCGGAGAAGCGCTTCTCCAGCGTGTGCGGCGTGACGCCGTGGCGCACCAGGACCACCGTGGTCGGCGGACCGCCGGGGCCGGACCAGCCGCGCATCTGGGTCTGCATCGAGGGCGGCTGGGCGACGACCTGCTCCTCGATCTCCTCGATCAGCGACTCGCCGGCGACGGTCACGCCGTCGCGCTTGCCGTCGAGGGCCTCGTTGGCGAGCCGGTCGGCGTGCTTGTTCTGCTCACGCGGCACCCAGGTGTACGACGTGCCGGGCGGCGCGAGCCGGGACGCCTCGGCCGCCAGCGGCTTCATGGAGGGGTGCTTGATCTTCCAGTTGCCCGACATCTGCTCGACGACGAGCTTGGAGTCCATCCGCACCTCGACGTCCGCCCCCGGGGCGAGCTCGGCTGCGAGCCGGAGCCCGGCGATCAGCCCGGAGTACTCCGCGACGTTGTTGCTCGCCACCCCGATCGTGCTGCCGTCCTCGGCGAGGACCGCACCCGTCTCGGCGTCGAAGAGCACCGCGCCGTACGCCGCCGGCCCCGGGTTGCCGCGCGAGCCCCCGTCGGCCTCGATGATGACGCGGCGGTGATCGGACCGGTCGGTCACAGCCCCGACTCGGAGGTGCGCACCAGGATCCGGTCGCACTCCTCGCAGCGGACGACCTCGTCCTCGGGCAGACCCTTGATCCGGCTCAGCTCGACGGAGTCGAGGCTCAGCCGGCAGCCGCCGCACTCGCGGGCACGCAGCGCGGCTGCGCCGACGCCGCCCTTGGACGCGCGCAGCCGGAGGTAGAGCTTGACCAGGTCCTCCGGGAGGCCCTCGGCGACCGGGCCACGGGCGGCCTCGTGCCGCTGGAGCTCCTCGTCGATCACGGCGAGCTTCTCGTCGCGGGCGACGGCCAGCACGGCCAGCCGCTCGTCGGTCTCGGCGACCAGTGCCTCGTAGCCGGCGAGCTCGCGCTGCGCCTCCTCGATCTTCTCCATCACCTCGAGCTCGTCGTCCTCGAGGCTGCCGATCCGGCGCTCGAGCGACTCCAGCTCGTGGCCCATCCGCTCGAGGTCCTTGGGGTTGGTGATCAGGCCCTGGTCCATCCGGTCACGGTCGCGCTTGCGGCGCGTCTTGACCGCCTCGACGTCGAGGTCGACCTTCTTCTGCTCGACCGTGAGGTCGTCGATGGTGATCCGGACGTCGCGCGCCAGGTTGTCGACGTCGGTGCGCTTGCCGGTCAGCTCGGCGATCTCCGCCAGCTCGGGCAGCTTCGCGCGCTGGTGGCGCAGCTGGTCGACGCGCGAGTCGAGCTCCTGCACGTCGAGGAGCTTGAGTTGGGCGGCGGGATCGGCTTTCAGCGGGTTCTCCTCAGATGCGGTGCTGCCAGGGGTCCGTGCGGATGGTGCTCACGCGGGACTCCACCGTATCGCCCAGGGCCCCGCGCAGCCGCCTCTCCACCACCGGCAGCCAGGTCCACTCCGCCGCCCAGTGCGCGACGTCGACGAGGGCGGGGCCGCCCTTCTCCAGGAACTCCCCCGCCGGGTGGTGCCGCAGGTCGCTCGTCACGTAGACGTCGGCGTCCGTGCGGCTCACCGTGTCGAGCAGGAAGTCCCCGGCTCCGCCGCACAGCGCGACCCGTCGTACCGGCCGCTCCAGGTCTCCCCCGACGCGTACGCCGCCGGCGGTGGCCGGCAGCGCCGCCGCGACGGTCGCGGCGAACTCGCCCAGCGTCGTCGGGCTGATGCTGCCGATCCGGCCCGTGCCGGTCCGGCTGAGCCCGGGGTCGGCCAGCTCCACCACGTCGTACGCCGGCGTCTCGTAGGGGTGCGCCGCCAGCATCGCCGCGACGACGGCGGAGCGGAGGTGACGGGGCAGCACCACCGCGACGCTCTCCTCGGCGACCTCCTCGAGCCGGCCGACGTCCCCGATCGTCGGGCTCGCACCGTCGAGCGGCCGGAAGCGACCGGTGCCGGGCGTCGAGAAGGACGCCGTGTCGTAGTCACCGATCCGGCCGGCACCCGCCTCGGCCAGCACCGCGCGGAGCTCGCCCGCCTGCGCCACCGGGACCAGGACGACGAGCTTGTCGAGCTCCGGTCCGGTGGCCGGCACCAGCGGCGCGACGTCCGTCAGGCCCAGCGCCGTCGCCATCGCCTCGGAGACCCCACCCAGAGCCTGGTCGGCGTTGGTGTGCGCGGTCAGCAGGGCGCAGCCCGCACCCACCAGGGTGGCGAGCGTGCGCCCCTTCGGGGTGGTGGCCGCGAAGCCGTGGACCGGCTTGAGGAAGAGCGGGTGGTGCACGACCAGCAGGTCCGCGCCCCAGGCGGCGGCCTCCTGCGCGACCTCGAGCGTCGGGTCGACGGCGAGGAGCACCTTGCGGACCGACTGGTCCGGATCGCCGTGGACCAGGCCCACCGCGTCCCAGGAGTCCGCCGTCTCGGGCGGGTACCAGCCGTGCAGGAGGGAGACGAGGTCGGACAGCTGGGCCATGGGGCGAGGCTATCGGGGAGGATGGGCGCCGTGGAGGGGATGGTCACCGCGCTCTACGTCGCGGCCGAGCACCACAGCGCCATGGAGCCCCGCGAGGCCGTGGTCGTCGAGGTGGGCTCCGGGATCGTCGGCGACCGCTACCACGGCAGCCGCCACCGGCACGTCACCGTGCAGTCGGCGGCGGACCTCGAGAGGGCCGCCGCCGAGCTCGGCGCCCCCGTCACGCCGGAGATGACGCGGCGCAACGTCACGGTCGACGTGCCGGTCCCGACCGAGCCCGGCGTCCGCATCGTCATCGGCGACGTGCTGCTGGAGGTCGTCCGCATCGCCGCCCCCTGCCGGCTGATGGAGGCGAGCATCGGACCCGGCGGGCGCACGGCGCTCCGACGGCGCGGCGGTACGGCGTTCCGCGCGCTCTCGAGCGGCACCATCCGTCTCGGCGACGCCGTCCGCTCGGCGCCTCCTGGCGCCCCGTCCTAGGCTCGCCCCATGTCCGTCGTGAAGATCAACGCGATCTCGGTCCCTGCCGGCAGCCACGAAGAGCTCGAGAAGCGCTTCGCCCACCGCGCCCACAGCGTGGACGGCTCGCCCGGCTTCCTCGGGTTCCAGCTGCTCCGCCCGGTCAGGGGCGAGGACCGCTACTTCGTGGTGACCCACTGGGAGGACGAGGAGTCGTTCGCCGCCTGGCGCGACGGCGGTGCCGCCGCCGCCCACGCCGGGCAGCGCGCCAACCCGGTCGCCACCGGCGCCGAGCTGCTCGAGTTCGAGGTCGTCCTCGACGTCAAGGGCGGCTAGTTGACCTGGCGGTCGCGGCCTTCCCAGTAGGGCTCGCGCAGCTTGAACTTCTGCAGCTTGCCGGTCGCGGTGCGCGCCAGCTCGTCGCGGAACTCGATGACCGTCGGCGCCTTGTAGCCGGCCGCCTTGTCCTTGCACCACGCGATCAGCTCCGCCTCGGAGACCTGCTGGCCCTCGGCGAGCACCACGAGCGCCATGATCGTCTCGCCCCACTTCTCGCTGGGCACGCCGATCACGGCGACCTCGGCGACCGCCGGGTGCGAGAAGATCACGTCCTCGACCTCGATGCTGCTGACGTTCTCACCACCGGTGATGATCACGTCCTTCTTGCGGTCCGAGATCGTCAGGTAGCCGTCGTCGCCCAGGACCCCGCCGTCGCCGGTGTGGAACCAGCCGCCCGCCAGCGCCCGCTCGCTCTCCTCCGGCTGCTCCCAGTAGCCCTCGAGCACGACGTTGGACCGCGCCAGCACCTCGCCGGCGTTCTCGGGCTCCTCCGAGATGGACAGGCGTACGCCGAGCGCGGGCGCGCCCGCCCGGGTCAGCAACGACGCGCGCTCCTCGGCCTCGAGGTCGTCCCACTCCGCGCGGGTCCGGTTGAAGGTGAGCAGCGGCGAGGTCTCGGTGAGGCCGTAGATCTGGATGAACTCCCAGCCCAGCTCCTCCTCGACCCGGGCGACGGTCTTCGTCGGCGGCGGCGCACCCGCCATGATGATGCGGACCGTGTCCCGACCCGGGATCTCGCCCTCCCACGACTGGGCGGCCTCCAGCACGGCGGCCGCGACCGCCGGCGCCGCGCACATCACGGTGACCCCGTGGTCGCGCACCCGCCGCAGGATCTCGGCACCGTCGATCTTGCGCAGCACGATGTGCTTGGCGCCGACGCCGGTCGCGAGGTAGGGCCAGCCCCAGCCGTTGGCGTGGAACATCGGCAGCGTGTGCAGGTAGACGTCGCGGTCGCTGGCCTGGGCGTGCAGCCCGAAGGTCGTCGCGTTGACCCACACGTTGCGGTGGGTGATCTGCACGCCCTTGGGTCGCGCCGTCGTGCCGGACGTGTAGTTGATGCAGGCCGTGGCGTTCTCGTCCGGCGTCCACGGTCGCGGCTCGGCGCCCTCGGCGGCGTACAGGCTGTCGTCGTCGCCGAGGACGTAGCGGAACTCCGCCTCGACGCTGCGCAGCGAGTCCTCGAGCTCCGGGTCGATCAGGAGGACCCGCGCACCGGAGTGCCCGACGATGTAGCGCACCTCGTCGGGGCGGAGCCGGAAGTTCACGGGCACCAGGACCCGGCCCCAGCCGCTGACGCCGAAGAACGCGGTCAGCAGCCGGGCGCTGTTGTGGCTCACCACCGCCACCCGGTCGCCCACCTCCAGGCCGAGCTCGTCGAGCCGGGCGGCCATCCGGCGCGCGTACGCACCGATCTCGGCGTACGTCAGCTCGCCACCGCCGAGGGGCGGCGCGGGCTGATCGGGCTCGTCGACGACGCCCACGCGCTCGCCGTACACCTGCACGGCGCGGTCGATGAAGTCGGACACGCTGAACGGCACGATCATCCGGGGCCTCCCAGGGACGAGAGCGGGTGTGACTCGGGCCACTGTAGTGAAGGCGCGCGAGGCCTCGTTTCAAGGTGGTCGCCGCGGGAACCGCTCCGCATGGACACCACGCACCTGACCCCCCTCTTCCAGGACGAAGGCCCCTTCGCCACCGTGCTCATCGACGTGAGCCACGACTCGCAGAACGGCGAGCACGAGCACGACCTCCGGGTGCGCGCCGCGTGCGCCACCCTGGCCGAGCAGGGCGCCGACGAGGCGACGATCGACGCGCTGCGCACCGCCATCGAGCAGGCCGTCGACCGGCCTGCGCCCACGGCCCGCTTCGTGGTCGCCAGCGCGCGCGGCGTGCTGCTGGACGAGCTCGCCGGCTTCCGCGTCGACCAGACGGTCGCGACCTGGGCGCCCTTCCCGGACCTCACCGGCTGGATCGAGCACCGCGACAGCGCCGTGGGCTTCGTGCTGGCCCTGGTCGACCACGAGGGTGGCGACGTGGCCGTCTACGACTCCGACGTCCCCGAGCCGCGCGAGGAGACCTCGATCACCGGTGACGAGCAGTTCGTGCACAAGGTGCCCGTGGGCGGCTGGTCAGCGCTGCGCTACCAGCACGTGACCGAGAACGTCTGGGCGCAGAACGCCGAGGCCGTCGTCGAGGAGATCACCAGCCACGTGCGGGCCGGTCACCGGCTGGTGCTGCTCGCCGGGGACCCGCAGTCGCGGGGGATGGTGCGCAGCCAGCTGGAGGGGACCCGGGCCGAGGTGGTCGAGCTCGAGAGCGGCACCCGCAACGAGGACGGCGGCGACGAGGCCCTCCAGCAGGCGATCCGGGAGGCTCTGGTCGCCCAGGTCGTCCAGCGGCAGCTGGCGCTGGTCCACGAGCTCAAGGACCGACTCGGCCGCAACCACGCGGTGGCGACCGGTGTGGACGAGGTGGCCGATGCCTTCGTGCGGGGCCAGGTCGACACCCTGCTCCTCGACCCTGCCGCGGCGGACGAGCTGCGGCTACGGCCGTCCGAGCACCCCGGCCTCGTGCTGGGCAGCACCACGCCCAGCGGCCCGGTGCGCGCCGACCAGGCCCTCGTCGCCGCGGCGGCGATGACCAGCGCCGCCGTCGCGACCTTCCCCTCGGCCGCCATGAAGGGCGCGCCGGTGGCCGCCCTGCTGCGCTGGGAGCAGTGAGGCTCAGCTGCGCGGCTGCGCCGGGTTGGTCGGGTCCCCGTGCGAGGGCGGGTTGATCGGCGGACCCTGCGTGGCCGGCCCCACCCCCGAGCCGGTGGGCGGCGCGTGCTGGATCTCCGGCGTCGCTGCCGTCGGGTCGCCGCCCGAGGGCTGCGCGTCGCCCGACCGCAGCGCCTCGAGCCGGTGCTCGAGCACGACGACGACCGGGAGCCGGTTGCCGTGCGCGCGCTCGTAGGCGAGCAGGGCCGAGACGCCGTCGACGTCCAGCGGTGACAGGCGCGGGCCCAGCGAGCCGAGCGGCAGGTGGTCGTAGTCGGGAAGCGGCAGCTGGTCGTGGTGCGGTGCGTCATCCATGGGGAACCGGTAGCCAGCGACGCCCACTCCATGAGAGTGCTCTCATGCCGCTCTCACCGCCGGCCCACGATCGGGGAGGATGGTGGCGACATGAACACCGTGTGGAAGGTCCTGCTCGGGCTCGCGCTCGTCGTCCCGATGGGGGCGTACGTCGTGGGCTCGCTCGCCGCGTCCGCGGCCGATGACCCCACGCCGCGGCCCACGATCGTGATCCAGGAGCCGAGCACCTCCCCGACGCCGTCCTCCACCGCGACACCGACACCCCCATCGACGCCCACGCACTCCTCGAGCCCGTCCCCGTCGGGCTCCGCGACGTCCGATGACGGCGTCGAGGTGATCACCCCGGACTACGACGACGTCGAGGAGAACGACGACCACGGCGGCCGGGGTCGAGGCGGCGACGACAAGGGCGGCGACGACAAGGGCGGCGACGACAAGGGCGGGCACGGTGGCGGTGAGGACCACTAGCCGGCGCAGCGTCTCCGTCCGGGTCCGGATCACGGCCACCGTCGCCCTGCTCGTGCTGGCCGGCCTGGTGGTGGCCGGCGTGATCGTGGCGACGATCGAGTCCCGCCGGGTCGACCAGCAGGTCACCGCCGAGGTCGACCAGGAGTTCGCGGAGCTCGCCAAGCTGCAGACCGGCGGGGTCAATCCGGCGACCGGGGCGCCGTTCGCGAGCCCGCAGGCGATGGTGCGGCAGTTCCTCGAGACCAACGTGCCCGACGACAACGAGCTGCTGATCGGCTGGTGGGACGACGGCGTACGCGCCCAGTCGCCGAAGTGGGACGAGATCAGCGCGAGCGGGTGGTTCCCCGACGTCGTACGCCCGTTGCTGGCCGACAACGGCACGACCACGGTCGACTCCGAGTACGGCGAGCTCCGGGTCTCCACCCAGAGCATCGACCAGGGTGGGCGGACCGGGGCGCTGGTCGTCGTCACGTTCCTCGACCAGGCGCGCACCGGGCTGCACGAGACCATGCGCACCTACGCGATCGTCGCCGCGCTCGCGCTGCTGCTGGTGACCGCGATGGCGGCGTGGGTCTCGGGGCGGCTCCTCTCCCCGCTGCGCACGCTGCGCGAGACCGCCGACGAGATCTCCGAGAGCGACCTGTCGCAACGGCTTCCCGTCACCGGCAACGACGACCTGACGGCGCTGACCCGCACCTTCAACGGCCTCCTGGGGCGGCTGGAGTCGGCGTTCGTCGGACAGCGCGAGTTCCTCGACGACGCCGGACACGAGCTCAAGACCCCGCTGACCGTGCTGCGTGGGCACCTCGAGCTGCTCGACACCACCGACTCCGTCGAGGTCGCCGAGACCCGCCTGCTGCTGCTCGACGAGATCGACCGGATGTCCCGGCTGGTCGGCGACCTGATCCTGCTCGCCAAGAGCGACCGACCCGACTTCCTCCAGCTGCAGCCGGTCGACCTCGGCGGCCTGACCAGCGAGCTGGTCGCCAAGGCGCGCGGGCTCGGCGACCGGACCTGGCTCGCCGACGGCGCAGCAGAGGTCAAGTTCGTCGGCGACCCCCAACGGCTCACCCAGGCCGTCCTCCAGCTCGCCGACAACGCGGTCAAGCACACCGCGGCCGGTGACACGATCGCGATCGGCTCCTCGGCCACCGCGACCGAGGTGCTGCTGTGGGTGCGCGACTCCGGGCCCGGCGTACCGCCCGAGGACCGTGAGCTGATCTTTGAACGATTCGGCCGCTCCGCCGTACCTCCTGGTGACGAGGGGTTCGGCCTGGGTCTCTCGATCGTGGGTGCCGTCGTCCGGGCCCACGGTGGCACCGTGACCGTGGACGACGCGGAGCCGGCGGGAGCCCGCTTCGTCATCTGCCTGCCGCGCAACGAGGACCTGGAGGACGAGTGGCCCGCATCCTGATCGTGGAGGACGAGCAGCGCATCGCCGCGTTCGTCGCCAAGGGCCTCCGCGCCGACGGCTACCTGACGACGAGCGTCGGCGACGGCCACCGGGGGCTCGACCTCGCGCTGAGCGGCGACTTCGCCCTCGTCGTCCTCGACATCGGGCTCCCCGGCCTCGACGGCTTCGAGGTGCTCGACCAGCTGCGCTCGCAGGGCTCCCAGGTCCCGGTCATCGTGCTCACCGCCCGTGACTCGGTCGGCGACACCGTCTCGGCCCTCGAAGGCGGTGCGGACGACTACATGCCCAAGCCGTTCCGCTTCGCCGAGCTGCTCGCCCGGGTCCGCCTGCGGCTGCGTCCGCTGTCGGAGGCGTCGGGCCCGCGCGAGCACGTGCTCGAGAGCGGCGGGGTCCGGCTCGACGTACGCAGCCGCCGCGCCGACGTCGGGCAGCGCCAGATCGAGCTGTCGGCCCGCGAGTTCGCGCTGGCCGAGATGTTCATGGTCAACGCCGGCCAGGTCCTCTCGCGCGAGCAGCTGCTCGACCACGTCTGGGGCATGGACTTCGACCCCGGCTCCAACGTCGTCGACGTGTACGTCGGCTACCTGCGCAGGAAGCTCGGGGCCGCGTCGATCGCCACCGTGCGCGGCATGGGCTACCGGTTCAACCGGTAGCCGCCGCCTCGGCCCGTCGCCCGATCCGGGGCAGCGCCAGGCCCACCACGCCGAGGTAGGCGGGCGCCCACCACGGCACGCTCATCTCGACGCGGCAGGTCGAGGGGCCGGTCGTGAGGACGCGGTGGTCGGTCGCCCGGACGCCGGCCACCCGCCACGACCACGACCGCCGGGAGGCCGACTCGTGCCACTCCTCGATCTCGAAGGGCAGCCAGAGCCCGACCGCCGTCTGGACCGCTCCGGTGGCGCCGGCGGACAGGAGGGCACCGCCGTCGTCCAGCCGCGCCGCCCGGACGCTCGGCCCCCAGTGGGGCCACCGGCCGAGCTCGACCAGCTCCTGCCAGGCGAGCTCGGCCGGTGCCGCCACGTCGATCCCGAGAGTCGGTCCCATCCTGCGACCGTACCCGTCGAGGTGACGCGCACGTGGCCCGAGGCGACGGCGCCCGTCAGCCCCGGTGGTGGTGGCCGAGCTCGTGGTGAGCCTCGTGCTCGGCGTGGTCGCGAGCGTGGTGGTGGCCCTGGTGGTGGCGCTGCTCGGCATGGTGACCGCGGTCGTCACGACCGCGGTCGTCCGCCCCGCGGTCGGCGAAGGCCGGGGCCTGCCACGCGATGAGCCCGGTGGTCACCAGTGCGGCCAGGCCCAGCGTGCTCGTCGTCCTCAGCTTGTTCATCGTCGTCTCCTCGTCGTCGGTGCTTGCGAGGACGACTCTCACGGCACCGGGTGAGGTGACCGTGAGCCGCCGATGAGGGTGCTCTCACCTCACCGCGCGCTCAGCGACGCCAGGCCGCCAGCCGCCGCGAGGGCGCGTCGGACGCCGGGGACTCGGTCTGCTCCCAGACCCGGCGCCACTGCGAGACCTGCGGTCCGGACGGGTCCGGTACGGCGCCGGCGGCGACCCGCTGACGCGACTCCCACCACGTCGTCCGGTCCTCGTCGAGGAGCGCGGCGACGGCGTCCTTGATCCGCGGGCCGAACTCGCGCACGGTCTCGTCGGCGCCGGCCACGAGCGGCTCGCCGAAGCGGATCGTCAGCTGGCGGCGGCCGCGCGAGGGCCAGCCCTGGCCGCGCGGCATCGCGGCGTACGTGCCGCGGTGCGCCACGGGCACCACCGGGACGCCGTGCTCCTTGGCCAGGAAGGCAGCGCCCATCCGGAACTTGCCCATCCACCCGTCGGTCGACCGGGTGCCCTCGGGGAAGATGACCAGGCTCCAGCCGTCGGCCAGCACCTCGCCGGGGGTCGCGGCCATCGTGCCGCCACGACGGTCGATCGGGAACGTGTTGAAGAAGAGCGACGACCCGACCGCGCGCCACCAGGTGTCGAAGAAGTAGTCCGCGGCGGCAGCGACCGCCGTACGCCGGCGCCACTCGTCGGGCAGCGACAGCAGGATCAGCGGCGTGTCGAGGTGCGAGGCGTGGTTGGCCACGAAGATGACCGGCCCGTCGATGCGCTCGAGGATGTCGAGGCCCTCGACGCGGGTGCGCACCTGGGAGCGGAAGAGCGGCTGCAGCGCAGCCTTCTGCGCCACCTCACGGGCCGCCATCGCCGACCGCGTGCGCGACCAGTCACTCGGGAAGACGGTCGACCTCGCCGCCGGCACGAACTCCTCCGCCGAGCGCGGGACCTGGGAGCGCCGGCCCCAGCGCCAGCCGCGCGAGACCTGCTTGACGTCGGAGATCCCGCCCCTGATGAGTCCGCTCATCGCACGTGCGCCAGCAGGTGGGGCGGGTTGTGGAGGTAGGTGATCGACGGGCTGTTGCCGACCGTGCCCGACGCCATCTCCAGCGCGTCCGCGAGCGTGGTCGCCGCACGGAAGCCGAGCCGGGAGGCGACCTTGCGGTCGGCACCGACCCAGATGACCTCGTCGACGTGGTCCATCGCGTGCGCCGCCCAGTACCACATGTAGAACGGGTGGACGCCGTGGTAGGCGTGCGAGGTGCGGTAGAGGTGGCGGTACCAGGGGTCCTCGGCGAACTGCCGCTCGTACTTCTCCCCCACCACCGCGGGATCGGTCGACTCGGCGAGCACCTCCTCGTAGAAGTCGACGTACGACGGGTGGTGCAGCTGGTTGAAGCCCTCGTTGAGCGGGTGGTAGAGGATCACCGCGCCGCCCTTCCGGACGACCGGCTGACCGATGTAGGAGTTGAAGTAGTAGCCCAGCCCCATGCAGGTCGCGAGGATCGGGTTGAGCGACGAGTTCACGTTGTAGGGCCCGACGTACGGGATGCCCATGACGAGCACGTCGGACTGGCCCTGCACCTCGACCAGGTGCTGCTGGTGCACCTTCTCCAGCGTCCTGGTGTGCACCGCCTCGACCTCGCCGGCGTTGACGCCGGTCAGGCCATAGACCGAGCGCAGGTCGTGGAACATCTTGTGCTTGAGCTTCGGCGGCGCGATCGAGAGCCCGCGGCGCATGCCGAGCATCGTGGCCTGGTCCTTGATCGACCACTCCCACTCGCGCTTCTGCAGGAAGTCGTAGGGCTTGGGGAAGATGTCGTTGTTGAGCGTCGTCTCGATCTGGAAGACCTTGACCGTGTCCTTGATGACCCGGCCGATCCGCCAGGCGGAGTGGTGCATCGCGGAGTGCTTGTGGTCCATGAACGAGCGCGACTGCACCATCGTCTTGGCGTTGTGGTGGTGCCGCAGCGACTTGTACGACGCCAGCCCGATGCCCACCGACTTGTGCCCGCCGTCCATGGCGACGAGGTTGACGTTGACGTAGATCAGCAGGTCGGACTCCGCGGCCCGCTTGCTGATCTCGATGTCCTCGCCCTGGTCGGTGGTGCCCAGGTGCGACAGGTTGTCGCGGTCCTCCGCGTCGAAGTTGTAGAGCTTGCCCTGGGGGTAGAACGAGCGGAAGACGCGCTCGCCCACGATGTGCTTGAGCTCGGCTGCGGTCATCCGCCGGTGCAGCGCGTTGGCCGCGATCAGCTCGACGTCGTCGACACCGGCGTCGGCCGCCATCGTCAGGACGTGCTCGATGATCCGGCCGCGGATGTCCGGCGGGCGCATCGTCGGCAGCGGCAGCGAGATGTCGTCGAAGGCGATCGTCAGCTTCATCCCCGCGAAGAGCAGCTCCGGCAGCGGGTCCATGTCCTGCGGGTGGAGCAGGGCGTCGACGATCGCGCCGTCGACGTCGGGGATCCCCGGCAGCGACTCCGGCGGGTAGACGACGCGGGTGCCGAGCGGGAAGTTCTCCAGCCGGAAGCCGAGCCCCTCGTGGACGATCAGCGGTGGGGTGCGGTCGTCCACGTCGAGGACGAAACCGGGGCGAGTCATCGTGTGCTCCTGGGGTCGAAGGCCACCTTGACCGTGCCGAGGCGGCCGGCCGAGTGGGCGTGGTCGAGCGCTTCACGCCAGCGGTGCAAGGGATAGCTGGCGACGTTCTTCGCCAGCTGCTGGACGGCGTCGGTGGCCGCGAGCTCGGTCGCGATCCGGAAGGACTCCTCGGCCTGGGCCGACGCGTACGTGCCGACGACCTCCAGCTCGCGGAACCACGCAGCGGACAGGTCGGCGGCCGCGGGCATCCCAGACAGGACGACGCGACCACCGGCTCGGGTGGCGTGCAGGGCGGTCTCGAGGGACTGCTTGCTGCCGACGGCGTCGATGGCGACGTCGACACCACCGAGGAGGTACGGCGCGGAGTACTGCGGCTCGAGCTGGAAGGCGCCCGTCGAGCGACGTACCCGCCGCAGCACCTCGCTCGGCGCGACCACCTCGGTGGCGCCGAACTCGCGGGCGAGCTCCTTCTGGTGCCCGTGCTTGGCGACGACGATGATCTCGCCGGCGCCGGTGAGGTGCCGCAGTGCGAGCGTGGCGAAGAGCCCGACGGACCCGGCGCCGCTGACGAGCACCCGGTCGTTGGTGGTGACGCCGGCGCGCAGCGCGGTGTGCACCGCACAGGCCAGCGGCTCGATCAGGATCGCCTGCTCGTCGGAGAAGCCCTCGGGCACGGGATGCAGCTGGCTGCGGTGCGCCGTGAGCTGCTGTCCCCAGCCGCCACCGGTGTCCTTGCAGAAGCCGGTCTGCAGGCCGGGCGCCAGGTGACCGACGGTGATGCGCTCGCAGCGGTTGGTGGCCCCGGTCGAGCACGCGGCGCACGCCTCCACACCGCGCGCGGCACAGGTGAGCACCGGGTCGACGACGACCCGGGTGCCCGCGGGCAGGTCCTCGCAGTCGTCGAGCAGCTCGGCGACCACCTCGTGGCCGGGCACGAAGGGCAGGGACACCACGGCCGAGAAGTAGAGGCTCGTCTTGCCCGAGAGCATCCCGAGGTCGGAGCCGCAGATCCCGGACAGCCGGGTCTTCAGCCGCGCCCACCCGGGTCGGTCGACCTTCGGCTCGGCGATCGTCATCAGCCGCAGCGGCGCGGCGTACCCCGAGAGGATCCCGGGCATCCGGCTGCCGATGGCCTTGCCGGCCACGGTCCGCGGCACGGACCGGAACATCTCCAGCGCCAACATCATCGGGAGCCACCTGCGGGGTTGAGGGTGCGCGTGTTGGAGGTCGAGCTCTGCCAGTCGACGATCGTCCACCGCGCCTTGCGGGCGTGCCGGAAGAGCGGCACGTCGGGGCGTACGGCGACCGGGCGACCGACCGCCTCGAGCAGCGGCAGGTCGGAGTGCGAGTCCGCATAGCCGTACGACGAGGTGAGGTCGATACCGTTGTCCACGGCGTACTGGCGCATCCAGGCGGCCCGCGACTCCCCCACCAGCGGCGACGAGGCGAGGTAGCCGGTGCAGATGCCCCGCTCGTCGACCTCCAGCTCGGCGGCCTCGATGTGGTCGAAGAGCGGGATCAGCGGCCGGGTCAGCGGCCGGATGGCACCGGTGATGAGCACCGTCTGGTGGCCGGCGGCCCGGTGCTCGCGGATCTTGCGCACGGCGGCCGGCGAGAGCCGGGTGAGCACGTGGTCGGTGAGGTCCTCGTCGGCGATCGTGTCGAGGTCGGCCAGCCGCGCACCGTCGTACTCGCGGTAGACCGAGCGCAGGAAGGCGCTGCGCTCACGGCGCTCGGCCTGCATCAGGCTGGGCACCTTGGCCGCCATCCGGCTCAGCTCCGCGAACCGCTCCGAGCCCGACAGCTCCCGCAGCCGCAGCCACAGGTAGGTCTCGATCACGTTCGAGGACAGCAGCGTGCCGTCCATGTCGAAGAACGCGGCGATGCCCGGCTTCTCCGCCATCGCCTTGGGCGCGCCGGCGGCCGGTCGCCTGCGGGCGGCCCGCACCTCGTCGAGACGGCGGATCGGCGCGGTCACGGCCGGGCAGTGGATCTCCTGCAGGTAGACCTTCCAGTCGACGACCGCCGTGTCGAAGGCGAACGTCTCCCGGTCGGACTCCGAGAGCGAGCGGTAGAGCGCGAGCGTGTTGGTGTCGGAGAACTGCAGCTCCGCCTGGGCGTACTCCTGGTAGAGCCCCAGGTAGCGCCGCAGGAACTCCAGGCGCCGGCCCTGCTGGTCGAGCTTGCGGGCCAGGTCGCGCGTGCGGTCGCCGCGCGGTGCGTGGCCGATCACGTAGTCGGCCACCTTGAAGGCGCGCTCGCTGGTGCTGAGCAGCCGCTCGACGGACTGCGAGCCCGGGAAGCGCCACTCGGGCAGGCGGGTCGCGCCGCGGTCGCCGGAGATGAAGGGGTGCGCGTCGAAGTAGGCGCGCACGTTCTCGTAGAGCGCCCGGAAGGTGAGCGGGTTGCGGTCACCTGACGAGACGTGGAAGTACGCCGGGGCGCCGACCTCGGGCGGGTGCGCCAGCACAGCCACGATCGCGGCCACCACGTGGTCGACCGGGACGACGTCGACGGTCGTGTCGGCCGCGCCCGGCATCTCGGGCAGCTCGCCGCGGCCGTAGGCCAGGATCAGCGGCTCCATCATCTTGAAGCCCTCGATCCAGCCGGGGTACGGCGAGACGAGCGCGGACTCGATGATGCTCGGCCGGACGATCGAGACCCGGTTGGTGCGGGCGTGCTCCTCGACGATGCGCTCGCCGAGGGCCTTGGTGAACGTGTAGCAGTCGGTCCAGCCGAGGCTGCGCGCGCGCTCGGCACCGACCCGGACGAGCTCGTCCTTGACCCACTGCTTGCGAGCCGCCTCGGTCGCGTTGGCCGCGGTCAGCAGGCCCGCGCGGCTGTGCTCCTTCTCGGCCTTCTTGCGCTCGGTCGTCAGGACCTCGGTGCCGCGCGAGCGGTGCTCGATCGCCTGGCGCTGCGCGAGTCCCCACGCCAGCTCGGCCTCGAGGTCGACGACCTGCGGCACCGGACCCTCGGGGATGCTGCCGCGACGTCGCCCGGCGACGTACGCCGTCGAGATGTGCACGTAGTGGATGTCCGGTCCGGCCTCGCGGACCCGCGCCATCAGCTCGCGCGCGCCCTGCACGTTGGTGCGGAAGCCCTCATCGACGGGTGGGTCGAAGGAGACGTCGCCCGCGCAGTGGACGACGGCGTCGATGTCGGTCGGGAGCGCCGGGGCGTCGTACAGGTCGCCCTCGAGCACGCCGACGCGCGCCGCCATCAGGTCCTCGATGCCGCCGGCCGCGGCCACGACGTCGGCGAAGATCGGCTTCTTGAGCAGCGCCGCGGTGCGGGCAGTGCCGGAGGTCGACCCCTTGGGCCGCACCAGCACCGTCATCCGGACGTCGGGGACCTCGGCGAGCATCAGGTGCAGCAGCGCCTCGCCCACGAAGCCGGTGACGCCGGTGAGGAGCACGTGCTGCCCCGCGAGTCGCTCTGAGATGGAGCCCTCAGCTGTCGACATCAGGCCCGGTTCTCCTCGACCTTCTTCTTGACGAAGATCATGGGGAGGACGAGGGTGCCGAGCAGCGAGACGATCCACACGATGACGGTGGCCTCGAGCCAGGTGAGGCCTCCGGAGATCGAGAGCCCGTCGGAGAGCAGGGACGTCACGATCAGCCCGATGAGCGTGGCGACCAGGGCGGTCGCGCCACGCAGGGCGGTGGCCGTGCTCAGCGCGATCTGGGTGAGGAACGGCTGGGCGAGCGCGTAGACGACGGTGAAGATCACCACCGCGACGAGGAACGCGGTTCCGGAGACGGTGACGTCCTCCAGCACCCAGTCAGCGACCAGGAGTCCCAACGCGTTGGCCGCCAGCTGGATGACGAAGCTGATCAATAACCGGATCATGGGCGAAAACCTACTACCTCCGGGACCCACCGATGCCCGGGAGCCTGCCGTCGTGGGAGTCGGGGCACCCGATCCCCGTGTCCGGGCCCGTGGGCGGGCATCCTCGCTCGCGATCTCCGCCTGCGCCGGACCCGACCTCGCCCGGCTCGTATCACCGGGCGATCTGGGCGCCCCTTAGAGGCATCCCCCCGAGAGGAGGCCTCCTGATGGCCATCGCGACCCGATCCCAGGCTCTGAAGAGAGCAGAAGCAGACACGTCCGCCAGACCTGGCACCTGCCAGGTGTGGACGCGCACCCAGTTCAACGCACCGTCGGCGGGCGACCAGGACCGTGACGGCGACGCGGACGCCGTCGACGGCTGGAGGTCCGAGCCCGAGTGGGCCCGTCACCCCGGCGACCGCACACCGCCGCGAGGAGTCCCGGTGGCCTTCAAGGGCGGCTCGAAGGGCTTCGGCCACCGGGCGATCTCCCGAGGCGACGGCAGCATCCGCAGCACCGACATGTCGAACGGCCGCTACCAGGCCGGGACCGTCGGCAACGCCACCATCGCGGAGATCGAGCGCAGCATGGGCGTGCAGTACCTCGGCTGGTCCGAGACCATCGACGGCCAGAAGATCCCGGTCGAGCCGGAGCCGAGTCCGCGGGTCACGACCGGGCACGCGGACCTCCTGCGGCGGCGCATCCAGCACGACGCCAACTACGCCCGCGGCAACTCGCCGCACGGCGACCGGGTCGCCGCCACGAAGCAGGTCTGGGCCGACCGCGACCTCCAGCGCAGCCGCGAGGGGTACTTCATCAACACGCACTGGGGCTCACCCCGGACGGAGGGCTTCCGCACCCCGTCCGGACAGGTGCCCCGGCGACCGTTCCGGCTGATCCGGCTCGCCACGATCAAGACGCTCAGCACCACCGACGGCTACCGGATCCGGACGGCGGCGCAGGCGCTCCGCGACGCCAAGGCCGAAGGCATCCCAGGGTTGGAGCTGGAGCTCAAGTTCCTGCCGAGCCAGCACGCCCTCGACCGGCTCGCGCACGCCGCCAGGGAGACGTTCGGCGAGGACTGGGCCACGTGCGTCGAGATCAAGATGCTGGCCCGGTTCGCCTGGCGCCGGGCCCTCAAGCGCGCCACGGCGGCCGGCTTCACCACCACGCTCATCGGCTTCGGCGGCGACGCGACCGCGCTGCCGGCGTACGTCGACCACTACCGCCGCTAGATCGAGCCGCGCGCGACGGAGCCTGGTCACGGGTGGGCGCAGAGGGGATCGAACCCCCGACCACCTCCTTGTAAGGGAGGTGCTCTACCGCTGAGCTATACGCCCGGAGCGCGGCAAAGACTACGCACGAAGTGCCTCGGAGATGAAGTTGGACCGCAGGCGTCTCGGGTCACCTGCGGTCCAACGACATCGAGGCTAAGCGTCCGCGATGAGGTTGTCAGCAGCTGCTCAGCAGCCTGTGGGCAACCTGTGGGACAGGTCTAGACCGCTGCGGCGAGCTGCCGCAGGTGCTCGTCGAGGTCGCGCCCCTCGGGCATCGCGTTGTGCACGGCCCAGCGCACCAGACCCTGCTTGTCGATGACGTACGACGACCGCCGCGGGCAGCCCTTGCTCTCGTCGAAGACCTCGAACGCACGCGACACCTCGCCGTGCGGCCAGAAGTCCGAGAGGAGGGGGAAGTTGAGGCCGTCCTGGTCGGCGAACGCCCGCAGCGCGTAGACCGGGTCGCAGGAGACCGCCAGCACCTCGGTCTCGAAGGTGAGGAACTCGTCGAGCCGGTTGCGCACCCCCGTCATCTCACCGGTGCACACACCCGAGAAGGCGTACGGGTAGAAGAGGATCGCGACCGCCTTCTTGTCGCGGTACGACGAGAGCGAGACGTCCTGGCCGAACTGGTCGCGCAGCGTGAAGTCGGGGGCTGGCCCACCGAGCTCGAGTCCGGTCATGGCGTCATCCTGTCACTCGGCGCGGACGGCCCCTCAATCGGTGGCGAGCTCGCGCTTGAGCACCTTGCCGGTCGCGTTGCGGGGCAGTTCCTCGATGAAGACGATCTCCCGCGGGACCTTGAACCGGGCCAGGTTGTCGCGCACGTGGGCCTTCAGCTCGTCCTGCGTGATGACGCCGTCGACGACGACGAAGGCCCGCAGCCGCTCGCCGTACTCGGCGTCCTGGACGCCCACGGCCGCGACCTCCACGACCCGGTCGTGGCGCATCAGGCAGTCCTCGACCTCCTTGGGGAAGACGTTCTCCCCGCCGGAGACGATCATCTCGTCGTCGCGGCCCTCGACGTGCAGGCGCCCGTCGTCGTCGAAGCGCCCGACGTCGCCGGTCGACATCAGCCCGTCGACGACCTCCTTGCCGCCGCCACCGGTGTAGCCCTCGAAGAGCAGGCCGTTGCCGACGAAGATCCGACCCGTCTCCCCCTGCGGCAGCGGCCGGCCGTCGGGGTCGAGGATCTTGACGACGGTGGCGTACGGCGGCTTCCCCGCGGCGGCCGGCGCGGCCCGCAGGTCCTCGGGGGTGGCGATCGAGGCGTAGGCGACCTCGGTCGAGCCGTAGATGTTGTAGAGGTGGTCGCCGAAGTGGTCCATCCAGTCCAGCGCCAGGTCGCCCGGCAGCGCCGAGCCCGAGGAGGCGACCACCTGCACCCGGGAGAGGTCGTACGACGCGAGCGTCTCCTCCGGCAGCACCATGATCCGCTGCAGCATCACGGGGATCACCACGAGCGAGTCGCAGCGCTCGGACTCGGCGAGGGCCAGGCAGGCCTCCGGCTCGAACCTGCGGCGGAGCACCATCGTCGAGCCGAGCAGCATGGCCAGCGCGAGGTGCGCGAAGCCCCAGGTGTGGAAGAGCGGCGCCGCGATGTGCGTGCGCCACCCGTAGCGCAGCGGCATCCGCGAGAGCAGCGAGACCGCCGCCTCGACCCCCGCCTCGCTGCGCGGCGCCCCCTTGGGGGTGCCCGTGGTGCCGGACGTCAGGATCACGATCCGGCCGTGGCGGCCCGCGGGGGCCAGGTCGTCGTCGGCGTACGACGTGATCAGGGACTCGAGCGTCGTCTCGTCGGTCGGACCGTCGACCCAGGCCAGCACCCGCTCGGCGACGTCCGCGCCGGCGAGCAGCCCGGCGAACTCCTCGTCGAAGACGACCACCCGCGGCCGCTCCCGCTCGATGACCTCGACCAGCTGCGGACCGGCGAAGGCGGTGTTGAGGTAGAGGATGTCGGCGCCGAGCTTGGCGGTGGCGAGGCTGACGTCCACGAAGCCGCGGTGGTTGCGGCACATCACGGCGACGCCGTCGCCGGAGGAGACACCCAGGTCGGCGAGCGCCCGGGCCAGCGCGTTGGAGCGGCGGTGCACCTCGTCGTACGTCAGCGACCCGATCTCGTCGACGATGGCCGTGCGGTGCGGGTCGAGCCGGGCGGCGGCCGTGAAGCCGCCAGCGGGTCCGACGCCCCACTCCTTGAGCGCCACGCCGGCCCGGGCGAGCGCCAGGGGGCTGTGCGGTCGCAGGACGCCGGCCCGTCCGAGGACCTTGAGGGTGGTCCCACCGGCATCGAGACCGGCGCGGACCTTCGGGATCACGGGCACGTCAGCACCTTCCGACCGAGGTTGGGACGCGGTCCCAACGACCCGGTGCCGGAAACGTCCCGGCACCGTGACCGACGCTACGCCAGCGTGCGGGGTCGGCCCGGTCGGCGCGGACGCGCTGATGCGGCCTGAGGCGGCCTGGGCGGTTGGTCTAGGCGGGGGTCTTCGGGGCGACCAGTCGCGTCGCCGACCAGTCCTTGCTCACGGCGGCGGTGGTGGTCTGCGACAGGCCCGCGATCGGCGCGGCCTCCGCGATGTCCGCCGGGTCGACGGCGTTGGGCCGGCCGACCTTGGGGGTGAGGAGCCAGATGGCTCCGCCGCCGACGAGGTCGGTCAGCGCGTCGACGAGACCGTCGACGAGGTCGCCGTCCTCGTTGCGCCACCACAGCAGGACGGCGTCCACGACGTTGCCGTAGTCGGCGTCGACGAGGTCGGCGTCGATCCGGTTCTCGATCGAGACCCGGAGCTCGTCATCGGTGTCGGTGTCCCATCCCAGCTCCTGGACCACGATGCCCGGCTTGAAGCCGAGCCGGTCGGCTGGAGTGGAGTCTGGGTCTGTCTGGGTGGGCCCACCACCCGGGGTCGAGCTCAACGGACGCCTCCGATCAGTTGGTGCGCGGCACGGTGCCGCGACGCCTGAAGTGGGGAGTAGTCCACCGGAGTTCACCCGGAGGCGCAACCCGTGTCCACAACGACCCGGCCTCCGTTCCGATACTGGTGGGTAAATTTCGCCGCGTGGGAGCGCGTGCAACGATGAGCGCGTGACCGAAGAAATCACCCCCACTTCTGGCACGGACACCAAGCGGAGCGGCACGATCCCGACCGTCATCCACGAGGGCCTGCCCACCCAGCTTCCCGACATCGACCCGGACGAGACCACCGACTGGATCGACTCCTTCGACTCCCTGGTCGAGGAGCGCGGCCGCGAGCGCGCCCGCTACGTCATGCTCCGGCTCCTCGAGCGAGCGCGTGAGATGCAGGTCGGGGTGCCCGCCCTGCGCAGCACCGACTACATCAACACGATCCCGCCCGAGCGCGAGCCGTGGTTCCCCGGTGACGAGGAGGCCGAGCGCCGCATCCGGGCGTTCATCCGGTGGAACGCCGCCGTCATGGTGTCCAGCGCCAACCGCAAGGGACTCGAGGTCGGCGGCCACATCGCGACGTACCAGTCCTCGGCGAGCCTGTACGAGGTCGGCTTCAACCACTTCTTCCGCGGCAAGGACGCCCCCGGCGGCGGTGACCAGATCTACATCCAGGGTCACGCCTCCCCCGGCATCTACGCCCGCGCCTTCCTCGAGGGCCGCCTGAGCGAGGAGCAGCTCTACCGCTTCCGCCAGGAGGTCCAGCACGGTCCGCACGCCGGCCTGTCGTCGTACCCCCACCCGCGCCTGATGCCGGAGTTCTGGGAGTTCCCGACGGTCTCGATGGGCCTGACCGGCATCAACTCGATCTACCAGGCCCGCTTCAACCGCTACCTGGCCAACCGCGGCATCAAGGACACCAGCGACCAGCACGTGTGGGCGTTCCTCGGTGACGGCGAGATGGCCGAGCCCGAGTCGCTCGGCGCCATCCGGATCGCCGCCCGTGAGGAGCTCGACAACCTCACCTGGGTCATCAACTGCAACCTGCAGCAGCTCGACGGACCGGTCACCGGCAACGGCAAGATCATCCAGGAGCTCGAGGCCAACTTCCGCGGTGCCGGCTGGAACGTCATCAAGGTCGTCTGGGGCCAGGGCTGGGACCCGCTCCTCGCCCGCGACGTCGACGGCGTGCTCGTCAACAAGATGAACACCACCCCCGACGGCGCCTTCCAGACCTACTCCACCGAGGACGGCGCCTACGTGCGCGAGAGCTTCTTCGGCGGCGACCCGCGGCTGCGCAAGATGGTCGAGCACATGTCCGACCAGCAGATCGAGAAGCTGCCCCGCGGCGGCCACGACTACCGCAAGGTGTACGCCGCCTTCGACGCCGCCACCAAGCACGTCGGCCAGCCGACCGTCATCCTCGCGAAGACGGTCAAGGGCTGGACGATCGACGCACTGGAGGGCAAGAACGCCACCCACCAGATGAAGAAGCTGACCCAGGACGACCTCAAGAAGTTCCGGGACCGCCTCTACCTGCCGATCTCCGACCGCGACCTCGAGCGCTCCTACCAGGAGACCGGCGGCGCGCCGTTCTTCCACCCGGGCGCCGACGCACCCGAGATCGAGTACATGCTCGACCGGCGCAAGCAGCTCGGCGGCTCGCTGCCGAAGCGGGTCCTGCGGGCCAAGACGCTGCAGCTCCCCGGTGACGCGACGTACGCCGAGCTCAAGAAGGGTGGCGGCAAGAACCCCGTCGCCACCACGATGGCCGCCGTCCGTCTGCTCAAGGACTGGATGAAGGACCCGGAGATCGGCAAGCGGCTCGTCCCGATCGCGCCGGACGAGTACCGGACCTTCGGCATGGACGCGATGTTCCCGAGCGCGAAGGTCTACAACCCGGGCGGGCAGCAGTACGAGTCGGTCGACCGCAATATGTTGCTCTCCTACAAGGAGTCGGCGCAGGGCCAGATGCTGCACGAGGGCATCTCGGAGGCCGGCGCGATGGCCTCGGCGACCGCCGCGGGCTCGGCGTACTCCACGCACGGCGAGCACATGATCCCGTTCTACATCTTCTACTCGATGTTCGGCTTCCAGCGCACCGGCGACTCGATCTGGGCGATGGCCGACCAGCTGGCCCGCGGCTTCCTGATCGGCGCCACGGCGGGTCGTACGACGCTCACCGGCGAGGGGCTGCAGCACGCGGACGGCCACTCCCCGCTGCTCGCGGCGACCAACCCGGCGGTCGTGCACTACGACCCGGCGTTCGCCTACGAGGTCGCGCACGTGATGCGGTCCGGCCTCGAGCGGATGTACGGCGAGAACGCCGAGGACGTCATCTTCTACATGACGGTCTACAACGAGCCCGTCGAGCAGCCGGCCGAGCCGGAGGACGTCGA
Source organism: Nocardioides sp. URHA0020 (assembly GCF_000620705.1). Classification (GTDB taxonomy): domain Bacteria; phylum Actinomycetota; class Actinomycetes; order Propionibacteriales; family Nocardioidaceae; genus Nocardioides. Next base: position 16,946 of record NZ_KK211170.1, on the reverse strand, counting down.
CGTCGAGGGCATCCTCAAGGGCATCCACCACGTGTCGTCGGCCGAGGGCGAGGGACCGCGCGTCCAGCTGCTCGCCTCGGGCGTCGGCTACCCGTGGATCAAGGAGGCGCAGCGCATCCTCGCCGAGGAGTGGGGCGTCCGGGCCGACACCTGGTCGGTCACCTCCTGGAACGAGCTGGCCCGCGACGCGACCGCCGCCGAGCAGTGGAACCTGCTGCACCCGGGCGAGTCGGCGCGCACGGCGTACGTCAGCGACAAGCTGGCCGACGCCCGGGGCCCGGTCATCGCCGTGTCCGACTACATGCGCGCCGTGCCTCTGCAGATCGCGCGCTGGGTGCCCGGTGACTACCGCGTCCTCGGCGCCGACGGCTTCGGCTTCGCCGACACCCGTCCCGCGGCCCGTCGCTTCTTCCACATCGACGCGCAGTCGGTCGTCGTGCAGACGCTGCAGGCCCTGGCCGACGCCGGCGAGATCGAGCGCCACCAGGTCGAGGAGGCCTTCGCCCGCTACCGGATCGACGACCCGACGGCCGTCTCCGGTGTGAAGCAGGAGGGCGGCGCGGCCTAGCCGCACACTGGTCGAGGTGACCGCAACCCCCGCTGGTTGAGGTGCGAGGGCCGCCAGGCCCGAGCCTCGAAACCCCGGAAACGCACGAAGGGCGGCGACCACGGTCGCCGCCCTTCGTCGTCTCAGATGTCCGCGACCACCCGCAGCGGCGCCGGCGCCGGACTCTCGGCACCGTTCTTGAGCAGCGCCCGGAAGCGCGCCCGCGAGTACTTCGCGGGCTCGGTCGAGCGGATGAAGTCGTGCACGATCCGGCTGAACCGGACCGGGTGGTCCTTGTGCGGGAAGTGCCCGGCGTCCGGGATCACCTCCACGCGCGCGCTGGGCGCGAAGCGGGCGGCGTACGACGCGTGCCGCACGGGAATCACCCGGTCGTCGCGACCCCACACCACCGACATCGGCATCTCCTCGGTGAGGTAGGCCCGGTCCGCCATGGTCACGATCTGCCCACGCCAGTCGACGACCGCACGTACGACGTGCCGGATCGCATGCCGGGCCGCCGGGTCCTTGAACCCCTCGAAGACCGCCGCCACCTCGTCCAGGTCGCGCGTCGACTTCCAGCCCAGGGTCGAGAGCGCGCGCATGCCGGCGACACCGACGTGGCGGACGCCGGGGAGCGTCAGCACCCCCATCACCTCGTGGAAGCCGGGCGTCGTGATCGCCCGGATCGCCGGGGTGACCTCCGGACCCAGACCGCCCGACGAGACCAGCATCAGCCGCTCGGTGCGCTCCGGGAACTGGTAGGCGAACTGCATCGCGACCCCGCCGCCGAAGCTGTGCCCGATGACGGTGACCTTGTCGATCCCGAGCACGGTCAGCAGGTCGCGCATGCCGTTGGCGTACCCGCCGACGCTGTAGTCCGCGCGGGGCTTGTCCGACTGGCCGTGGCCGAGCAGGTCCGGCGCGATGACCGTGCAGCGTCGGCTGAGCGACTCGATCACCGGGTCCCAGGTGGTGTGGTCGCACCCCAGGCCGTGCAGCAGCAGGACGACCGGGCCGGAGCCGGCCCGCACGTAGGCCCGGCGGTGTCCGTGGATGGTCACGAACTGAACGTCGTCACGGCCAGTCACGATGCCTCCCCTGCTGGGCGCCCCGAAAGGCGGTAGGCCGCGATTCAACCAGACGTACCGTTTGTTTCAGCGCCGGATCCCTGTGTTTACCGGGGTTTTACCTGCCCCACGGGGTGCAATAGCCTCACAGAGTGCCCACCCCTCCCGTGTCCTCCCCGCACGAGCGGGCCGCGGAGGCGCTGCAGCGGGCGACCGGCGCACTGGCGACCGCGGCGACCGCGCGGATGGACCAGGACATGGCGTGGTTCCGGGCGTTGAGCGCCGAGGACCGCTCCTTCGTGTCGAGCATCGTGCAGGCCGGCATCCGGGGGTTCGTCGACTGGTACCGCCAGGCCGCCGGCGACCAGCCCGCGCCGGCCGGCGGCGAGATGGTCGCCTCCGTCTTCGGGGTCGCGCCGCGCGCCCTGGCCGGAGTCATCAACCTCCAGCAGACCGTCGACCTGGTCCGGCTCTCGATCGAGGTCGTCGAGGCCAACATCGAGGGCCTCCTGGACCCGGCTGACGCGGCCGACATCGGCGCGGCCGTGCTGCGCTACGCCCGTGAGGTCGCGTTCGCCACCGCCGAGGTGTACGCCCGCGCCGCCGAGGTCCGCGGCGCCTGGGACGCCCGGCTCGAGGCCCTCGTCGTGGACGCCGTACTCCGCTCCGACGCCGACGAGGCCCTGCTGTCGCGCGCCAGTGCGCTGGGGTGGGTCGGACGCGGTGACGTGGCCGTCGTGCTGGGCAGCGCGAGCGCCCAGCGCCGCGAGAGCGAGAGCTTCGACGAGGTACGCCGAGCGGCCCGTGCCGGTGGGATGGACGCCCTGTGCGCCGTCCAGGGTGACCGCCTCGTCGTGCTGCTCGGCGGCGTCACCGATCCGCGTGCGGCCGCGGCCGCCGTCGTCGACCAGTTCGGACCGGGACCGGTGGTGGTCGGTCCGGTGGCCGCCGACCTGGCCCAGGCACACCTCTCGGCCCGTGCCGCCCTGGCCGCCCACCGGGCCGCTCCGGGATGGCCGGAGGCACCACGTCCGGTGCGCAGCGACGACCTCCTGCCCGAGCGGGCGCTGGCCGGCGACGGGCACGCTCGCCGCCACCTCGTCGAGGAGGTCTACCTGCCCCTGCTGAACGCCCGCGGGACGCTGATCGAGACCATCTCGTCGTACTTCCAGCAGGGCTCGTCGATCGAGGCCACCGCGCGCCACCTCTTCGTGCACCCCAACACGGTCCGCTACCGCCTGCGGCAGGTGGCCGAGCTCACCGGGTTCTCCCCCACCGACCCCCGCGAGGCGCTGACCCTGGAGATCGCCCTGGTGCTCGGCCGGCTCTCCGGCCGCACCACGTAGCGCCGCCGTACCACACGCCTGTTTGTGGGAACCCTACAAAGACTTGCGGGTCCTTTCGTGCGGGCCGTAGGCGAAGTATCGACCACCTTCGCGGCAGAGTGGAGGGGTGCTCGTGATCGTTGCTCCCGGCCAAGGTGCCCAGACTCCCGGTTTCCTCCAGCCCTGGCTCGAGGACCCGACGTTCGCGTCGCGCTTCGACTGGCTCTCGACGGTGGCGGGCATCGACCTGGCCCACTACGGCACCGAGGCCGACGCCGACACCATCCGGCAGACCGAGATCGCGCAGCCGCTGCTGGTGGCGACCGGCCTGGTCGCGGCCCTCGAGCTCTTCCCGCACCCGGCCGACGCGTTCGACCAGATCGGCGCCGTGGCCGGCCACAGCGTGGGTGAGATCGCCGCCGCCGCAGGCGCCCGGGTGATCACCGCCGAGCAGGCGATGGTCCTGGTCCGCGAGCGCGGCAACGCCATGGCCCGCGCGGCCGCCGTCACGCCCACCGGCATGACGGCCGTCCTCGGCGGGGACCGCGACGAGGTGCTCGCCGCCATCGACAAGCAGGGCCTGACCGCCGCCAACGACAACGGCCCCGGCCAGATTGTCGCTGCCGGCACCCTGGAGCAGCTCGCCGCCTTTGCGGACGAGCCGCCCACCAAGGCGCGGCTGATGCCGCTGAGCGTCGCCGGCGCCTTCCACACCCGCCACATGGAGCCCGCCGTCGGCCACCTCGCGGGGCTGGCCCGGTCGGTCTCCACCCACGACCCGCGCACCCGCGTGATCTCCAACCGGGACGGCCAGGTCATCCACGACGGCCGCGACGTGCTGGCCCGCATCGTCGGCCAGATCGCCAGCCCGGTCCGCTGGGACTTGTGCCTGGAGACGATGGAGGACCTCGGCGTCACCGGGATCCTCGAGATGCCGCCGGCCGGCACGCTCACCGGCATCGCGAAACGGGCGCTCAAGGGCGTGGAGACCTTCGCCCTCAAGACCCCCGACCAGCTCGACGACGCCCGCGCCTTCTGCGCCAAGCACGGTGAGGCGTCGGGCATGAACACCACCCCCACCTGGCGGATGGTCGTCTCCCCCGCCAAGGGCACGTTCCACATCTCCGCCGAGGCCGAGGCGCTCGAGGTGCTCAGCGCCGGTGCCCCCATCGGCGAGGTCGCCAGCCTGCGCGACCGCACCACCATCACCGCGGCGCACGGCGGCGAGATCGTCGAGTGGCTGGTCCACGACGGCGACCTGGTCTCCCCCGGCCAGCCGTTGCTCCGCCTGCACCCGGAAGGTGGCTACTGATGGCGATCCTCGAGATCCAGGGCGCACCCCACGCCGCGATCCTCGGCGTCGGCGCCTACCGGCCGGTGCGGATCGTGCCCAACTCCGAGGTCATCGAGGCCATCGACTCCAGCGACGAGTGGATCCAGCAGCGCTCCGGCATCAAGGAGCGCCGCTTCGCCTCCCCCGAGGAGAGCATCCAGATGATGTCGGTCGCCGCCGCCCGGGAGGCGCTCGAGGCAGCCGGCATCGACGCGCGCCAGATCGACTGCGTCGTCGTCGCGACCGTCAGCCACATGATGCAGACCCCGGCCATCGCCACCGCGATCGCCCACGAGCTCGGCACCGACGAGGCCGCGGCGTTCGACATCTCCGCCGCCTGTGCCGGCTTCTGCCACGGCATCTCGCTGGCCAGCGACATGGTCCGGGCCGGCAGCGCCAAGCGCGTGCTCGTGATCGGAGTCGAGCGCCTGACCGACATCCTCGACCGCACCGACCGCGGCACGGCGTTCATCTTCGCCGACGGCGCGGGCGCGGCGGTCGTCGGTCCCAGCGACACCCCCGGCATCGGTCCCGTGGTGTGGGGCTCCGACGGTGAGCAGTACGACCTGATCCGTCAGACCGAGGACTGGCGCGACGTGATCGCCGCCGACAGGCCGGTCATGCCGGCCCTCACCATGCAGGGCAACGCCGTCTTCCGCTGGGCGTCCTTCGCGATGGCCAAGGTCGGCCAGGAGGCGCTCGACCGGGCCGGCATCACCGCCGACCAGCTCGACTGCTTCGTGCCGCACCAGGCCAACATGCGCATCATCGACGCCATGGCGCGCACCATGAAGCTCCCCGACACGGTCCAGATCGCCCGCGACATCGCCCACCAGGGCAACACGTCGGCCGCCTCCATCCCCCTCGCGCTCGCGCGGATGATCGAGGAGGGCACCGCCAAGTCCGGCGACACCGCCCTGCTGATCGCCTTCGGTGCCGGCCTCGCGTACGCCGCGCAGGTCGTCACCGTCCCCTGACGCACCACCCAGCACCACCCGACGGAACCACCCAACCAAGAGAAGGAACCGCCAGATGGCTACCACCGAAGAGATCCGCGCCGACCTCGCCGAGATCGTCAACGAGGTCGCGGGCATCGACGCCGACGACGTCCAGCTCGACAAGTCCTTCGTGGACGACCTGGACGTGGACTCGCTGTCCATGGTCGAGGTCGTCGTCGCTGCCGAGGAGAAGTTCGGCGTCTCCATCCCCGACGACGAGGTGAAGAACCTCAAGACCGTGGGCGACGCCGTCGCCTTCATCGAGCGCGCCCAGGCCTGAGCCACGTCGCTGTCGAGACACCTGCCGGACAACAAGGAGCACCATGTCGAAGCGAGTCGTCGTCACCGGTATCGGGACCACGTCCCCCGTCGGGGGTGACGTGCCGAGCACCTGGGACGCCCTGATCAACGGGCGCTCCGGCGTGCGGTACCTGACCGATGAGTGGGTCGAGGGGATGCCGGTCAAGATCGCCGGCCGGATCGCGGTCGAGCCGACCGAGGTCCTCGAGCGGGTCAAGGCCCGCCGGCTCGACCGCTCCTCCCAGTTCGCCATGGTCGCTGCCATGGAGGCCTGGGCCGACTCCGGCCTCGACGTCGTCCAGGAGTCCGGCGACCTCGACGGCGAACGGGTCGGCGTCGCCATGGCCTCCGGCATCGGTGGTGTCACGACGTTGCTCGACAACTACGACACGCTCAAGGCGAAGGGCCCTCGTCGGGTCTCTCCCCTGGCCGTGCCGATGTTGATGCCCAACGCTCCGGCAGCGAACATCAGCCTGTACGTCGGGGCGCGCGCGGCGGTCAACACGCCGGTCTCCGCGTGCGCCTCCGGCAACGAGGCGATCGCACTGGCGATCGACCAGATCCGGCTCGGCCGCGCCGACGTCGTCGTCGCCGGTGGCACCGAGGCGGCGATCCACCCGCTGCCGATGGCCGCCTTCGCCAACATGATGGCGCTCTCCAAGACCGCCAGCGGCGAGGAGGGCGGCGACCCGACCGCGGTCTCCCGCCCCTGGGACACCGCACGTGACGGGTTCGTCCTCGGCGAGGGCGCCGGTGTGCTCGTGCTGGAGTCCGAGGAGCACGCCGTGGCCCGGGGGGCGCGCATCTACGCGACCGTCCTCGGCGCCGGCATCACCGCCGACTCCCACGACATCGCCCAGCCCGACCCGGCCGGCCGTGGCGGCTCCCGCGCGATCGTCCGGGCGCTGCAGGAGTCGGAGATCGACCCCACCACGATCGCCCACGTCAACGCGCACGCGACCTCGACCCCGCAGGGCGACATCGCCGAGGGTCTGATGCTGCACGCGACCCTCGGTGCGCACGCCACCGACGTGGTGGTCACCAGCACGAAGTCCATGACCGGGCACCTGCTCGGCGGTGCCGGCGCGCTCGAGGCGATCGCCACCGTCCTCGCGCTCCACCACCGCATCTCCCCGCCGACGATCAACCTCGACAACCAGGACCCGCAGGTCGAGCTCGACATCGCCACCAAGGTGCGCGACCTGCCGCTCGGCGACATCGCCGGGCTCAACAACTCCTTCGGCTTCGGCGGCGCCAACGTCGCCGTCATCTTCGGGTCCGCCTGATGACGGCCACCGCGACGCCGCGCACCGCCAAGCCCGCGAAGCTCCCCCGCGAGGAGGACCCGCGCAACCCGGTGCACCGCCTGACCGCGCTCTTCGACGAGGGCAGCCTCGAGCTGATCACCCCCGACGACGACTCCGGCATGCTGGCCGCCCTCGGCACCGTCGACGGCACCCGTGCCGTCGCCTTCTGCTCCGACGCCACCGTCATGGGCGGCGCGATGGGCGACCTCGGCTGCCGCGTGGTCGTCGACGCCTACAACCGGGCGATGACCGACCGGGTGCCGATCATCGGTCTCTGGCACTCCGGCGGCGCGCGGCTCGCCGAGGGCGTCCTCTCGCTGCACGCGGTCGGCCGGATCTTCCAGGTGATGACCCAGGCCTCCGGCAAGATCCCGCAGATCTCCGTCGTGCTCGGGCCTGCGGCCGGCGGCGCGGCGTACGGTCCCGCTCTCACCGACGTCGTGATCCTCGGACCCGAGGGCCGGATCTTCGTCACCGGTCCCGACGTCGTCCGCTCCGTCACCGGCGAGGACGTCGACATGCTCCGCCTCGGCGGCCCGGAGCCGCACGGTCGCCGCTCCGGCGTCGTGCACATCCTCGCCGACTCCGAGCGGGACGCCCTCGACCGCGCCCGCACCGTCGCCTCGCTGCTCGGCGACCAGGGCAGCCTGGTCGTCGGCGACGTCGAGGACCGCGACCTCGAGGCGCTGCTGCCCGAGTCCAAGAAGCGCGCGTACGACGTCCACCCGCTGGTCGAGTCCGTCCTCGACGAGGGCAGCTCCCAGGAGCTGCACGCCCGCTGGGCGCCCAACATCGTCACCTCCCTGGGCCGCTTCGGTGGCCGCACGGTCGGCGTCGTGGCCAACAACCCGCTGCGCCTCGGCGGCTGCCTCGACTCGCTGTCCGCGGAGAAGGCCTCGCGCTTCGTGCGGATGTGCGACGCGTTCGGCGTGCCCCTCATCGTCCTGGTCGACGTCCCCGGCTACCTGCCCGGCGTGGGTCAGGAGTGGGACGGCGTCGTACGCCGCGGCGCCAAGCTGCTGCACGCCTTCGGTGAGTGCGTCGTCCCCCGCGTCACCCTGGTGACCCGCAAGACGTACGGCGGCGCCTACATCGCGATGAACTCCCGCTCGCTCGGTGCCACCAAGGTCTTCGCCTGGCCCGGCGCCGAGGTCGCGGTCATGGGCGCGGTCGCCGCGATCCGGATCCTGCACCGTCGCCGGCTCGCCGAGGTCTCCCCCGAGATCCGGCCGCAGGTCGAGGCCGAGCTGGCCGCCGAGCACGAGCGCATCGCCGGCGGCGTCGACAAGGCCGTCGAGATCGGGGTCGTCGACGAGGTCGTCGCTCCGGTCCGCACCCGGTCGGCGATCGCGCAGGCGATCGGGGACGCGGTGCAGTCCGTCGGCGTACGACGCGGTGCGCACGGCAACATCCCGCTCTGACCGCGGCGTAACCCCCGCCCGGAGCCGTGCGTTGGGCACGTATGACCGTGGTCACACGTGTCGCCGGCTCCGTGGCGGCGACGATGCTCGTCGTCGGACTCGCGGCCGCGCCGGCGACGGGCGAGCGCGCCGACTTCGGCCGGACGACCGCTCGCAGCGGGACCCTGCATCGGGGGTGCCACGACTACCGCTACGACTACCGGGTGACGCCGCCGACGGACGACTGGGCGCTCGAGACCTTCCTGCGCGATCCCCGGCGCGAGCGCATCGCCTCGGGGATGTTCCTGTCCGACTCGGACCCGGCCCACCTGCGGAGCCACTTCCGGGTCTGTCGCTACTCGACCCGGCCGGGGACGTTCACCGTCCGGGCGCTGCTGCACTGGTACACCGCGACCGGGGACGAGCACCAGATCTGGCTGGAGCCCACCCGGTTCCGCCTCAGGCGGCCCTGAGCGGGTCTCGAGTCAGACGACCTGGTGCAGCCAGCGGACCGGCGCACCGTCACCGGCGTGCCGGAAGGTCTCCAGCTCGTCGTCCCACGGCTTGCCCAGGAGCTTGTCGATCTCGTTGAGCAGCGTCGTGTCGCCCAGGGCGGCCTTGACGACCGCGGCCTTGAGCCGGTCCTCCGGAATCATGATGTCGCCGTGCAGGCCGGTCACGGCGTGGAAGACGCCGAGCTCCGGGGTGAAGGAGTAGCGCGAGCCCTCCGAGGCGGCGGTCGCCTCCTCGGTGACCTCGAACCGGAGGTGGTTCCAGCCACGCAGCGCGGAGGCGATCGCCGCGGCCGAGCCGGTCGCGCCGGTCCACGACAGCTCGGCACGATAGGCGCCCGACTGCGCCGGCTGCGGCGTCCAGTCCAGGCTCACGGGCATGCCTAGCACGCCGCCCGCCGCCCACTCGATGTGCGGGCACAGCGCGGACGGCGCGGAGTGGACGTACAGGACGCCCCTCGTTGCAGTACGGGTTGCAGTGCGTGCAGTCACCGGGTCCTCCTTCATCTCCGGCGCGAGATGCGCCTTCCCCAGCGGTCTCCCGGAGATGACAAGGTGTGAGTGACACGCGTGTAGTTGTGGAGCCATTGTGGCCCATGGGACCCGAGAATGCCAGCGTTCGGCCCGTCCCGACACGCCTGCGTGCGGACCGTCGCCCACCGCTCTGCCCCACCGGTGCGACAGAGCGCCGCGCGGTGTCAGTGCGTCACCCGCACCGACCCCGGGTCGACGATGTTGGCGACGTCGGCCAGCGCGCCGAGCAGACGACCGTCGCCCACCACCGGCGGGCCGTCGACGACGTCGAGCACGACCGAGGTGATGTTGTCCTTGCCACCGGCCAGCAGCGCCGACTGGGTCAGCACCGCGGCCGCGGAGTGCGGGTCCGAGAGCTGGAGGACGTCGGCGATCCGGTCGTCGCGCACGAGGTCGCTCAGCCCGTCGCTGCACAGCAGCAGCCGGTCGCCGACCCGGACGTGGAGCTCGGTGACGTCCAGGGACTGCTCGGCACCGGCATCGAGCGAGCGGAGCACGATGTTGCTCCACGGGTGGCCGAACCGCTCCGCAGGGTCCAGCTGCCCGGTGTCCACGAGGCTCTGCACGTAGGTGTGGTCCTGTGAGATCTGGCGCAGCCCGCCGTCACGCAAGAGGTAGGCACGGCTGTCGCCGACGTGGCCGAGCACCACCCGCCGCCCGTCCGTCACGACGGCGGTGAGCGTCGTCGCCATCCCCTCGCGGTCGGGATCGGCGGCCACCCCGGCCCGGAGGCTGGCATGGGCGTCCTCGACGCCGCGCACCAGCACGTCGACGGGATCCTCACCGCACCGCGCGAGTGCGTTGGCCGCGACGACGTACGCCGCGGTGGCCGACGCAACCTCGCCGGCCGCCGCACCGCCGACGCCGTCGGCGACCACGGCCACGTACGGACCGTAGAAGCCCGAGTCCTCGTTGTGAGGACGGACCCGACCGACGTCACTGACCCCGGCTCCCGAGAAACGCAGCATCCGACCTCCTGGCGCGATCGCTGCGATCCTGCCCCGGTCCGCCGCTCGGAAACCTCAGCCGAGCTGCTTCTCCAGGGCCTCGGCGCGCTCCGCGGCGTCGGTCAGCTCGTCGGAGTCGATGGAGTAGGTGCGGTGGAACCATGCCAGCGCGTCCTGCTCGCGGCCGGCGGCCACCAGGGTGTCGGCGTACGCGTAGCGCAGCCGCACCACCCAGGGCGCCCGGGTCTTGGACATCAGCGGGGCGAGCTCGAGCGTGCGGAGCGCGGCATCGAGCTGACCCAGGTCGCGTCGCGCACCGGCCTCGACGATCGTCATCTCGGCCTTCGCCTCAGGTCCGAAGTTGGCGACGCCCGGGCTCTTCGCGAGCTTCAGCGCGTCCTGGGGCTTGCCCAGGGCGCGGTGGCAGTCGGCCATGATCGGCAGGTACGCCGTCGCGCCGTTCATCCGCTTCGCGGCCCGCAGCTCGGCCAGCGCCTCGGCGTAGTGCCCCGCCGCGTACGCCGCCTCGCCGGTCGCCTCGCGCACGACTGCGATCCGCGGCGCGCGGGCCCGAGCCGCCATGGTGTGCTGGTAGGCCAGCTCCGGGTTGGAGTCGATCAGGGTTCCGGCGGCCGCGAGGTGCCGCGCGACGCGCGCTGCGAGCTTCTCGGGGAGCCCCTTCAGCTGGGCGGACACAGAGTGGTCGAGCTCGGCACCGCTGATCTCGGCGGGCAGGTCGGGACCGTCGTAGACGGCCTGGTCGGCGGTCCGCTCGGCCTGGTCGCGGCCGGCGCGCGGCGCCGAGGAGCGCTCGGGTCGACCGGACCGGTTGCGGTCGGGACCCTTGCCACCACCCGGCGGGCGACCCGTGCTCCGCGACGAGCCCCTGCCGGTGGACCGCGCCTCGTCGGGGGTCCACTTGGTGGAGCGCTCGTTCGACTTCGCCGACTTGTCCCGGCTGCCGCCCGAGGCAGGCTTGCCGCCGGAGGCGGGCTTCCCGCCCGACGTCGGCTTTCCCCCGGACTGCGGCTTGCCGCCCGTGGGGCGACCGCCGCCTCGGCGGGGTCCGTCACTTGACGGGCGCTGGGTGCGACGTTGCTCGGCCACGGCGGGTGCTCCTGGTTGTCTCACGAAAGGTGCTGAAATGAGTAGAGGCCACCTTACGGTGGCCTCTACTACTGAGTGTATGTCCGGCGGCGTCCTACTCTCCCACAACCTCTCGGTTGCAGTACCATCGGCGCTGAAAGGCTTAACTTCCGGGTTCGGGATGGGACCGGGTGTTTCCCTTTCGCTATGGCCGCCGTAACTCTTGCGGTGCAAGCCGGCCACGGGGTGTGCACGTGGGGCTTGACCAAGCTCTGTATTGAGTTTGCTCTTGTGTGGTTAGTGGACGCGAACATGTGTGTTCGTCTGCGCGTTGTAGGTTTTTGTTGAGGGTTTGTGTGACAAGCCCTCGGCCTATTAGTACCGGTCGGCTAGGCATTGCTGCTGTACACCTCCGGCCTATCAACCCAGTGTTCTGCTGGGGGCCTTACCCGGTTACCCGGTGGGAAACCTCATCTTGAAACGTGCTTCCCGCTTAGATGCATTCAGCGGTTATCACTTCCGAACGTAGCCAACCAGCCGTGCCCCTGGCGGGACAACTGGCACACCAGAGGTTCGTCCATCCCGGTCCTCTCGTACTAGGGACAGCCTTTCTCAAGTTTCCTGCGCGCGCGGCGGATAGGGACCGAACTGTCTCACGACGTTCTAAACCCAGCTCGCGTGCCGCTTTAATGGGCGAACAGCCCAACCCTTGGGACCTACTCCAGCCCCAGGATGCGACGAGCCGACATCGAGGTGCCAAACCATCCCGTCGATATGGACTCTTGGGGAAGATCAGCCTGTTATCCCCGGGGTACCTTTTATCCGTTGAGCGACGCCGCTTCCACATGCCGACGCCGGATCACTAGTTCCGACTTTCGTCCCTGCTCGACATGTCTGTCTCACAGTCAAGCTCCCTTGTGCACTTACACTCGCCACCTGATTGCCAACCAGGCTGAGGGAACCTTTGAGCGCCTCCGTTACATTTTAGGAGGCAACCGCCCCAGTTAAACTACCCATCAGGCACTGTCCCTGAACCAGATAATGGTCCTAGGTTAGACATCTAGTACGACCAGAGTGGTATTTCAACGTTGACTCCACATCCACTGGCGTGAATGCTTCACAGTCTCCCACCTATCCTACACAAGCCGAACCAAACACCAATACCAAACTATAGTAAAGGTCCCGGGGTCTTTCCGTCCTGCCGCGCGTAACGAGCATCTTTACTCGTACTGCAATTTCGCCGAGTCCATGGTTGAGACAGCGCCCAAGTCGTTACTCCATTCGTGCAGGTCGGAACTTACCCGACAAGGAATTTCGCTACCTTAGGATGGTTATAGTTACCACCGCCGTTTACTGGGGCTTAAGTTCTCAGCTTCGACACCGAAGTGTCTTACCGGTCCCCTTAACCTTCCAGCACCGGGCAGGAGTCAGTCCGTATACATCGTCTTACAACTTCGCACGGACCTGTGTTTTTAGTAAACAGTCGCTTGGGCCTGGTCTCTGCGGCCTTCAACGCTTCCCCACGCAAGGTGGTTCACGTATCCGGCCCCCCTTCTCCCGAAGTTACGGGGGCATTTTGCCGAGTTCCTTAACCATGGTTCGCTCGATCGCCTTAGTATTCTCTACCTGATCACCTGAGTCGGTTTGGGGTACGGGCGGCGCGTAGCTCGCTAGAGGTTTTTCTCGACAGCATAGGATTACCCACTTCACCCATACGGGCTCGGCATCACATCTCAGGGCCGTGATCGAACACAAGACGACGGATTTGCCTATCGTCTCCCCTACATGCTTACCCCCAGACAACCATCGCTGAGGTTGGGCTACCTTCCTGCGTCACCCCATCGCTTGACTACTACCGGATCGGGTCCCACGCTCCACCAAGGCGCCTCACCCCGAAGGGATCGGTCACCAAGGCTTTGGGTGGTTAGCATCACCGGGTTCGTCATGGGCGCTACTTTGCCGGTACGGGAATATCAACCCGTTGTCCATCGACTACGCCTGTCGGCCTCGCCTTAGGTCCCGACTTACCCAGGGCAGATTAGCTTGACCCTGGAACCCTTGATCATTCGGCGCACGGGTTTCTCGCCCGTGATTCGCTACTCATGCCTGCATTCTCACTCGTGTCGCGTCCACCCCTGGATCACTCCGGAGCTTCACTCGCGACACGACGCTCCCCTACCCATCCACACACCTGGACCACATTCGTGGCCGAGTTAACGCATGAATGCCATAGCTTCGGCGGATGACTTGAGCCCCGCTACATTGTCGGCGCGGAATCACTTGACCAGTGAGCTATTACGCACTCTTTCAAGGGTGGCTGCTTCCAAGCCAACCTCCTGGTTGTCACTGCGACTCCACATCCTTTTCCACTTAGTCACCGCTTAGGGGCCTTAGCTGATGGTCTGGGCTGTTTCCCTCTCGACAATGGAGCTTATCCCCCACTGTCTCACTGCCGCGCTCTCACTTACCGGCATTCGGAGTTTGGCTAACGTCAGTAACCTTGTAGGGCCCATTAGCTATCCAGTGCTCTACCTCCGGCAAGAAACACGCGACGCTGCACCTAAATGCATTTCGGGGAGAACCAGCTATCACGAAGTTTGATTGGCCTTTCACCCCTATCCACAGGTCATCCCCTCAGTTTTCAACCTAAGTGGGTTCGGTCCTCCACGCGGTCTTACCCGCGCTTCAACCTGCCCATGGATAGATCACTTCGCTTCGGGTCTTGAGCGTGCTACTCAGACGCCCTATTAGGACTCGCTTTCGCTACGGCTTCCCCACACGGGTTAACCTCGCAACACACCGCAAACTCGCAGGCTCATTCTTCAAAAGGCACGCCATCACCCCAACAACCCCATTGCAAAGAGGGGGCCAGCCGGGCTCTGACGGATTGTAGGCACACGGTTTCAGGTACTATTTCACTCCCCGCCAGGGGTACTTTTCACCTTTCCCTCACGGTACTTGTCCGCTATCGGTCATCAAGGAGTATTTAGGCTTAACGGGTGGTCCCGCCAGATTCACACGGAATTTCAGGGGTTCCGTGTTACTTGGGATGACACTCAACAGAGCTGGACTTACACTTACGGGGCTATCACCCTCTACGGCGCCACTTTCCAATGGACTTCAACTTCAACCAGCTTTTCTTACTGTTCGACCGGCCGGCAGACCGATCAGAGTGGTCCCACAACCCCCCACGCACAACCCCTGCCGGGTATCACATGCGCAAGGTTTAGCCTCATCCGATTTCGCTCGCCACTACTCTCGGAATCACTTTTGTTTTCTCTTCCTACCGGTACTGAGATGTTTCACTTCCCGGCGTTCCCTCCACACACCCTATATATTCAGGCGTGGGTAACACGACATGACTCGTGCTGGGTTCCCCCATTCGGACACCCCCGGATCACAGCTCGGTTGCCAACTCCCCAGGGCTTATCGCAGGCTCCTACGTCCTTCATCGGCTCTTGATGCCAAGGCATCCACCATGTGCCCTTCATAGCTTGTCGCACAAACACTCAACAAAAACTACAAAGATTCAGACAAACAACAGCCCCTCTGTCTACAGCACCACACCCCATGGACTCACGGGGCACAGCACAGAGGCTGTCGCTTTAAAAATTCGCGTCAACCACCCCCGCCTACAGACAGGGCTCACACCCCCACCAAGCCCGACCCACCCCCACCCCTCACGAGGCAGAGAAAGACCAGCACCCAGAAGAGGCACACGGTTGACGCAAAGATGCTCGCGTCCACTATCCAGTTCACAAGATCCACACCCACCCAAGCCACACCGCCACACAGTGACGACACGGTCCTGGAGGGCCAAAGAGACCAGCCTGACGGCTGATGCCTCAGGACTCAACAGTGTGTCAACCCCACCCCCCACGACCACCCCTCCAGGTTCCACACCCACCAGCAAGCTGGACAGGTAGTACTGAGAAGAGACAGCCCCAACGGGCAAAGCATCATCGACGATTCCACTAGTGAACACCACCAATGCCACCCAGACACACCGACCAGAAGACCTGGCCGGTTGCTGAACGTGCGGGGCGTGTGCTCCTTAGAAAGGAGGTGATCCAGCCGCACCTTCCGGTACGGCTACCTTGTTACGACTTCGTCCCAATCGCCAGCCCCACCTTCGACGGCTCCTTCCACAAGGGTTAGGCCACCGGCTTCGGGTGTTGCCGACTTTCGTGACGTGACGGGCGGTGTGTACAAGGCCCGGGAACGTATTCACCGCAGCGTTGCTGATCTGCGATTACTAGCGACTCCGACTTCATGGGGTCGAGTTGCAGACCCCAATCCGAACTGAGACCGGCTTTTTGGGATTCGCTCCACCTTGCGGTATCGCAGCCCTTTGTACCGGCCATTGTAGCATGCGTGAAGCCCTGGACATAAGGGGCATGATGACTTGACGTCATCCCCACCTTCCTCCGAGTTGACCCCGGCAGTCTCCTATGAGTCCCCACCATGACGTGCTGGCAACATAGGACGAGGGTTGCGCTCGTTGCGGGACTTAACCCAACATCTCACGACACGAGCTGACGACAGCCATGCACCACCTGTATACCGACAAAAGGGGCCGTATCTCTACAGCTTTCCGGCATATGTCAAACCCAGGTAAGGTTCTTCGCGTTGCATCGAATTAATCCGCATGCTCCGCCGCTTGTGCGGGCCCCCGTCAATTCCTTTGAGTTTTAGCCTTGCGGCCGTACTCCCCAGGCGGGGCGCTTAATGCGTTAGCTGCGGCACGGAACCCATGGAATAGGCCCCACACCTAGCGCCCAACGTTTACGGTGTGGACTACCAGGGTATCTAATCCTGTTCGCTCCCCACACTTTCGCTCCTCAGCGTCAGGTAATGCCCAGAGAACCGCCTTCGCCACCGGTGTTCCTCCTGATATCTGCGCATTTCACCGCTACACCAGGAATTCCGTTCTCCCCTGCATACCTCTAGTCTGCCCGTATCGAAAGCCAGCCCAGAGTTAAGCCCTGGGTTTTCACTCCCGACGCGACAAACCGCCTACGAGCCCTTTACGCCCAATAATTCCGGACAACGCTCGCACCCTACGTATTACCGCGGCTGCTGGCACGTAGTTGGCCGGTGCTTCTTCTGTACCTACCGTCACCACCATCATCGGCGCTTCGTCGGTACTGAAAGAGGTTTACAACCCGAAGGCCGTCATCCCTCACGCGGCGTTGCTGGATCAGGCTTCCGCCCATTGTCCAATATTCCCCACTGCTGCCTCCCGTAGGAGTCTGGGCCGTGTCTCAGTCCCAGTGTGGCCGGTCACCCTCTCAGGCCGGCTACCCGTCGAAGCCTTGGTAGGCCATTACCCCACCAACAAGCTGATAGGCCGCGAGCACATCCCTGGCCGAAAAAACTTTCCACCAACCCCCATGCAGGAATCGGTCGTATCCGGTATTAGCCACCGTTTCCGGTAGTTATCCCAAAGCCAAGGGCAGATTACTCACGTGTTACTCACCCGTTCGCCGCTCGAGTACCCCGAAGGGCCTTTCCGCTCGACTTGCATGTGTTAAGCACGCCGCCAGCGTTCGTCCTGAGCCAGGATCAAACTCTCCGTTGAAAACAACAC
>NZ_JIAR01000025.1:309417-443153 GCF_000620705.1 Nocardioides sp. URHA0020 | reverse complement strand
GTCGACTACGCGGGTGGGTCGCTGCGGGGGTCTCGACGACGCTCGGCGCTGGCGCGCCTCCCTGCTCGACCACCGAGCCTCGAAGCCACCCGGACCGGACCCGTTCCCTAAGGTGTACGCCGTGCCCCCTGACGACCGACGTGTGATCGCGGTCGTCGTGACGTTCAACCGGCTGGGCCTGCTGCGGACGTTGCTCGAGCGCCTGGAGCAGGTGCCCGGGCTCGCCGAGGTGCTCGTCGTCGACAACGCCTCGACCGACGGCACGGGGGAGTGGCTGGCCGGAGTCGGCGGGCGGATCAGCGCGCGCACGCTGACCGAGAACGGGGGCGGGGCCCGGGGCTTCCACGACGGCCTGGAGTGGGCGGTCGAGCGGGGTGCCGACCTCGTCTGGCTGATGGACGACGACGGCCTGCCCGACCCCGACTGCCTGTCGCGGCTGCTCGAGGAGCATGACCTCGACTTCTGGGGACCGCTCGTGGTCGACCAGGCGGACCTCGACCGGCTGGTCTTCCCGATCCGGCTGCCCGGTGGCACGCGAGTGGTGCACGAGCTCGCCGACGTACGGCGCGCCGCGACCGCCGGCCGGATCGACGGGATCGTGATCCCGTTCAACGGCGTCCTGGTCACCCGCGAGCTCGTCGAGCGCATCGGACTGCCCCGGGCCGACTACTTCATCTGGGGCGACGACCACGAGTACCGCCTGCGCGCCGAGGCCGCCGGCGCGCGGATCGCCACGGTCGTCGACGCGCAGGTGCGACACCCGGCCGTCGGCAGCCTGGGCAGCCCGATGATGTTCGGGCGCACGACGTACAACCACAGCCCGAGCGACCTCAAGCACTACTGCATGGCGCGCAACAACCTGCTCAACCTCCGCGAGTACCGCGGCTGGCCGCACGCCCTCGCCTTCGTGGCGAAGACCGTCTGGTTCTACACCTTCACCCGGCCGAGCCCGCACCGCACCGCGATGAGCCTGCGCGCGATGTACGACGGCCTGCGCGGCGACTTCACCGGCCACCGGAGGTACCTGAAGTGACCACCGGCGAGACCGTGGCCGTCGTGGTCGTCACCTACAACCGCGCCGACCTGCTGGAGCGGATGCTGGTCGGCCTGGCCGCGCTCGAGCGGCTGCCGGACGCGGTGATCGTGGTCGACAACGCGAGCACCGACCACACCCCGGCCGTCCTGGCCGCGGCGACCAACCCCGGGCTCCAGGTCATCCGGTCGGAGGACAACCTCGGCGGTGCCGGTGGCTTCCACCTGGGGGTGCGTACGGCGTACCACGCCGGCTTCGACCGGATCTGGCTGATGGACGACGATGTGGTGCCGGCCCCCGGCTGCCTGACCGTGCTGATGGCACGCCCCGAGGACTGCCTGATGGCCGTCCGGGAGGACCTGACCGGCCGGCTGGTCGAGAAGGCCGCGACCCGCTTCGACCTGCGCAGCCCGCTGGCGATCCGCCCCAAGAAGGGCATGGTCGAGACCGACTTCGGCAGCCGCGACCGGATGCCCGAGGTGGTCCCGGTCGAGAACGTCGCCTTCGAGGGCTTCATGCTCCGCCGCACCGTGGTCGACGCGATCGGCCTGCCCGACCCGTCGTACTTCATCTTCTACGACGACGTCGACTACGCGGTGCGCGCCCGCCGGGCCGGCTTCGGGATCTGGGCCGTGCGCGACGCCGTGCTGGTGCGCCAGCTGTCCTTCGACCAGCAGCACGACCTGAGCGGTTGGAAGGGCTACTACATGTACCGCAACCTCTTCGTGGTGCACCTCCGGTACGGCGAGAACGTGCTGGTCCGCCTCAAGCCGTGGCTGATCACGGCGGCGGTGGCGGTGGTCAGCACCGTGCGCGGCCGCCGGGGCGAGGCGAGCAATGTGATCCGGGCCATGCGCGACGCGCGGGGAATGCGTGCCGCGCCCAGCCGATCCGTAGACTGACCAACCGTGTCAGCCCCTTCCTCCACCCCTGATCTGGTCGTCGTCGGCTCCGGCTTCTTCGGACTCACGATCGCCGAGCGCTGCGCCAGCGAGCTGGGGCTGAAGGTCCTCGTCCTCGAGCGACGCTCCCACCTGGGCGGCAACGCGTACAGCGAGTTCGACGAGGAGACCGGCATCGAGGTGCACGTCTACGGGACGCACCTCTTCCACACCTCCAACACCAAGGTGTGGGAGTACGTCAACCGGTTCACCGCGTTCACCGGCTACCAGCACCGGGTGTTCGCGAAGTACCAGGGACAGGTCTACTCCTTCCCGATGAACCTGGGGCTGATCAACCAATTCTTCGGCAAGAGCCACACCCCCGACGAGGCCCGGGCGCTGATCGCCGAGCAGGCCAGCGAGATCGCCACCGCGGACGCGACCAACCTCGAGGAGAAGGCGATCAGCCTGATCGGGCGCCCGCTCTACGAGGCCTTCGTCAAGGGCTACACCGCCAAGCAGTGGCAGACCGACCCGACGGAGCTGTCGGCCGACATCATCACGCGGCTGCCGGTGCGCTACACCTTTGACAACCGCTACTTCAACGACACCTACGAGGGACTCCCGGTCGACGGCTACACCGCCTGGCTGGAGCGGATGGCCGACCACCCCAACATCGAGGTCCGCGTCGACACCGACTTCCTGGACCCCTCGACCGGCGTCGCCGAGCAGTTCAAGGGCACGGTGCCGATCGTCTACACCGGCCCCGTCGACGAGTACTTCGACAACGCCGAGGGCCGGCTCTCGTGGCGCACCATCGACCTGGAGTGCGAGACGCTGGACGTCGACGACTACCAGGGCACCGGCGTCGTGAACGCCAACGACGAGGACCTGCCCTACACCCGGACGCTGGAGTTCAAGCACCTCCACCCGGAGCGCACCTACCTGCCCGGCAAGACCGTCGTCGTGCACGAGTACTCGCGCTTCGCCGAGGAGGGTGACGAGCCGTACTACCCGGTCAACACCGCCGAGGACCGGGCGAAGCTGCTGAAGTACCGCGAGCTCGCGAAGAAGGAGCCGATGGTGCTGTTCGGCGGCCGGCTGGGCACCTACAAGTACCTCGACATGCACATGGCGATCGGCTCGGCGCTCTCCATGTTCGAGAACAAGCTGCGACCGCACTTCGCCGAGGGTGCGCCGCTCACCTCTGGAGGGGTCGACGAATGACCGCTAGTCCGATGGCCGGGCAGGTACGCCGCGTCCTGCAGCGCCAGATCATGCCGGTCGACCGCGATACCGACGTGCTCCCGCTCTACGTCGACCCCGACCCGGCCGTGCTCGACGCCGACAAGTACAACGTCGGTGGCGACAAGGGTGCCAAGGAGCTCAACAAGGCCTCCCTGCGCCAGTCCGTCAGCTCGGGCAGCACGGTCCACCCCGACCAGATCGTCGACCGGCACTCCATCCGCGTCCAGCTGGGCGAGCGGCTCTCCTTCGGCAGCTACTTCAACGCCTTCCCGGCGTCGTACTGGCGGCGCTGGAGCATCGTCGAGGACGTCCGGCTGACCGTCGAGCTCTCCGGCGCTGGCGCCAGCGTCACCGTCTACCGGTCGATGGCCAACGGGCGCTCCCAGCGCGTCGACTCCCGTCAGCTGGGCGACGGGGAGACCTCCGGCACCTTCGCCTTCGAGCTGCCGCTCAAGCCCTTCGCCGACGGCGGCTGGTACTGGTATGACGTCACCGCCGGTGACGAGGACGCCGTCGTCACCGCGATCTGGGACGCCGAGGTCCCGGCCGACCGCGCCGAGAGCGGCACCGTCACGGTCGCGATCACCACCATGAACCGCCCCGACTTCTGCGCCAAGCTCGTCGGCCAGCTCGGCGAGGACCCGCTCGTGCTCAGCCTGCTCGACGAGGTGCTCGTCATGGAGCAGGGCACGCAGAAGGTCGTCGACTCCGACGACTTCCCGGCCGCGGAGAAGGCCGTCCAGGGCAAGCTGCGGGTGCTCGAGCAGGGCAACCTCGGCGGGTCCGGCGGCTACGCGCGCGGCCAGCTCGAGGCGGTGCGCGCCGGCGTCTCGACGTACGTGCTGTGCATGGACGACGACGTCGTCTGCGAGCCGGAGGGGATCCTGCGCGCGGTCACGTTCGGTGACCTGGCCCGTCGTACGACGATCGTCGGCGGCCACATGTTCAGCCTCTACTCCCGCTCCCGCCTGCACAGCTTCGGTGAGATCATCCAGTCCTGGCGCTGGTGGTGGATGTCGCCCGAGCACGTGCTGCACGAGTGGGACTTCGCCGCCCGCAACCTGCGCTCGACGCGCTGGCTGCACCGCCGGGTCGACGTGGACTTCAACGGCTGGTTCATGTGCCTGATCCCGCGTGAGGTGCTCGAGGACGTCGGGCTCTCGCTCCCGCTCTTCATCAAGTGGGACGACAGCGAGTTCGGCGTGCGCGCCAAGGGCGCCGGCTACCCGACCGTCACGTTCCCCGGTGCCGCCGTCTGGCACGTCCCGTGGACCGACAAGAACGACGCCCTCGACTGGCAGGCCTACTTCCACCACCGCAACCGGCTGATCTCGGCGCTGCTGCACTCGCCGTACCCCCACGGCGGCCGGGTGCTGCGCGAGAGCCTCAACCACACGATCGCCCACCTGGTCTCGATGCAGTACTCCACCGTCGAGCTGCGGCAGCTCGCCATGGAGGACGTGCTCGCCGGCCCCGACGGGCTGCACGGTCAGCTGGCGACGCGACTCGGCGAGGTCAACGCGCTGCGCAAGCAGTACCCCGACGCCCAGCTCGCGTCGGACCCCGACGCCTTCCCGCCGGTACGCCGCACCAAGCCCTCACGCCGCGGCCACGACGAGCTCGAGGTGCCGAGCAAGCGCTCCCAGATCATCACGGCCGGCCTGGCCCCGCTGCGCCAGCTGCGTCGCCCGCGACCGATGTCGCGGGACTTCCCCGAGGCGGAGGTCGCCGCCATGGACGCGAAGTGGTACCGCCTGGCGCGCCACGACTCGGCCATCGTCTCCATGCCCGACCAGACCTCGGCGGCGCTCTACACTCGAGACTCCGAGCTCTACCGCGACCTGCTGAAGCGCGTGGTCGACCTGCACGTGAAGCTGTACCGCCGCTGGCCGGAGCTCGCCGCTGAGTACCGCGCCAAGCTGCCGGAGATCACCTCTCCCGAAGCCTGGGAGGAGACCTTCCGGCCGTGGACCGACGCAGGAACCGAGGTAGTGGATGACTGACGTGACCCAGCCCGAGACCACGGTCCCCCCGCGCCCGATCCGCCACGTCGACGCGCCGCTGAAGTCCCCGGCGGCCACCACCGGGCTGCTCGAGGTCTTCCGGCGCCGCTACCTGCTGAGGCTGCTGGTCCGGCGGGAGATCTCCGCGCGCTACCAGGGCTCGTTCCTGGGCCTGCTCTGGTCCTACATCAACCCGCTGAGCCAGTTCTTCATCTACTACGTCGTGATCGGCGTGCTCTTCGGCCTCCACCAGGACGTGCCGAACTTCGCGATCCACATGTTCTGCGGGATCATCATCGTCCACTTCTTCACCGAGACGTTCGGCGCCGGCACGCGCTCCATCGTGCGCAACAAGTCGCTCGTGGTGAAGATGGCGCTACCGCGGGAGATGTTCCCGGTCGCCTCCATGCTGGTCTCCGGCTACCACGTGCTGCCGCAGGTGGTGATCATGATCGTCGTCTGCCTCCTGCTGGGCTGGACGCCGACCGTGGGCGGCCTCGCGGCGCTCCTGCTGGCGCTGCTCATCATCGCCCTGGTGGGGACCGCGATGGCCCTGCTCTTCAGCGCCGCCAACGTCTTCTTCCGCGACATCGGCAACGTGGCCGCGATCCTCACGAACTTCGTGCGCTTCGGCGTCCCGATGATCTACCCGTACACGATGGTCCAGGAGAAGTTCGGCGAGTACGCCCAGTTCTACCTCCTCAACCCGCTCGCGGACGCCGTGCTGCTCTTCCAGAAGGCCTTCTGGGTCGGCACCACACCCGACCCCGCGTTCTACGAGGAGAAGCACATCCCCGACAACCTCTGGGCGTACTCCGGGATCGCGGTGGTGACCGGAGTGGTGCTGCTGGTCATCGGGCAGCTGGTCTTCACCCGTCTCGAGAACAAGATCCCGGAGCGTCTGTGATGAGCGGCACCGAGTCCGTCGTCGTCGACCACGCGACCAAGAACTTCACGCTGCGCTACCACCGCACCTTCAAGCAGATGACCGTCGCCGCAGTGCGCCGGGAGAACATCAGCGACACGTTCCGGGCCGTCGACGACGTCTCGTTCACGATCGAGCAGGGCGAGTCGGTCGCGCTCATGGGTCTCAACGGGTCCGGCAAGAGCACCCTGCTCAAGCTCATCAACGGCGTGATGCGTCCCGAGAGCGGCAGCGTGCTGACCCGCGGCCGGATCGCCGGCCTGATCGCGACCGGGGCCGGCTTCCACCCCCAGCTCACCGGGCGCGAGAACGTCTTCCTCAACGCCGCCGTCATGGGCATGTCCGAGGCCGAGACGCGTCGCAAGTTCGACGACATCGCGGAGTTCGCCGAGCTCGGCAAGTTCCTCGACTCCCCGGTCGGGCACTACTCCTCCGGCATGAGCGCCCGTCTCGGCTTCTCGGTCGCCATCCACGTCGACTCCGACATCTTTTTGGCCGACGAGGTCCTGGCGGTGGGGGACAAGCCGTTCAAGGAGAAGTGCATCGAGCGGATGCAGGAGATCCGCAAGAGCGGCCGCACGCTGATCTACGTCAGCCACGCCCCCGGCACCGTGCGCAAGATGTGCGACCGCGTGATCGTGCTCGAGAAGGGCCGCGTCGGGTTCGACGGCGGCACCATCGCCGGCATCCGCTACGTCAAGTACGAGGACGAGCGGCTCGACGAGGAGCAGATCGAGGACGACGAGATCGGCGCCGACATCTGACCTGAGGGTCGGGTGGTCGCGGAGCCGGCGCCAGCCTTCCAGCCCGCCGCCGAGCCGGTGTCCGGGCTCGGCAGGCGCCGGCGCGGCGTCGTGGCGCGGAACTACAACGATGAAGTTTCTTGACAAATCTCGAACTCATCGGCGTGTCGAGTGGAAATTACACTCTTGTAGTTACTCACGGGCTCTTCCGTTACTGCTGTGACGGATGTGAAAGTTGCTCACTGTGTGAACTTCCCCCGCACTGGAGTAACGCCTCATGCCTCTCAGCAGAATCCGATTCGTCACGGCCTGCCAGCAGCTGCTGGCCCTGGGCCTGGTGCTTGCCGTGCTCACGCCGGCGGCCAGCATCATCAGCCTCGACGTCGTGCACGACAGCCCCGCGAGCGCCGGTCCGACCGGTCTCGCGGCCGACCTCAGCGCCTACGTCAAGGAGTCCGCGCGCGCCTCGACCGTGCCGGACGAGGTCGTCGACCCGACCGTGACCGAGGTCGACCTGACGCCGGCCACTGGCGCCGGTGCCGCGGCCCGGGCGGAGGCCCGCGAGAACGTCGTCGCCCCGCCCGCGTCGGCCCGCGGCCGCTCCGCGGTCGGCGGCTCCGCCGACTCGACCCTGACCAGCCGGCCCGAGCCCGTCGTCGGGTACGGCGCCGTCGGCGTCACCTGGGAGCACGGGGTGAAGGTGCCGGAGTCGGGCATCGCCCTCCAGGTGCGGACCCGCACGGGTGACGACTGGTCGGGCTGGATGGACCTCGAGTACCACGACGACCACGGCCCCGACCCGGGCTCGGCCGAGGCGCGGCACGCACGTCCGGGCACCGACGCGCTCCTGGTGGGCGACGTCGACGACGTCCAGGTCAAGGTCGACACGACGACCGGCGACCTCCCGGCCGGTCTGCAGATGGCCGTCATCGACCCCGGCACCGCCGACCGCAGCGCGGTCGAGCACCCGGCGCTCGACACCGACGGCGCCGAGGCGGAGGCCCCGGCCACGCCGCCCGCCAGCACGGACGGGGCCGCCCCGGACACGGTGGCCACCGACCCGGGCCAGGGCGACGACGGCACCGACGCGATCAGCCTGCAGGCGGCGAGGTACACCCCGAAGCCGCAGATCTACTCGCGCGCCCAGTGGGGCGCCGACGAGAAGATGCGCGACAAGAGCTCGCTGCACTACTTCGAGGTGCACGCCGGCTTCGTCCACCACACGGTCAACGCCAACGACTACACCCGCGCCCAGGTGCCGGGGATCATCCGCAGCATCTACGCGTACCACACGAAGAGCCGCGGCTGGTCCGACATCGGCTACAACTTCCTGGTCGACCGCTTCGGCCGGATCTGGGAGGGACGGTACGGCGGCATCGACCGGCCGGTCGTCGGAGCGCACACGCTCAACTACAACGACTACGCCTTCGCGATGTCGGCGATCGGCAACTACGACATCAAGCAGCCCTCGAGCGCGATGGTGCAGGCGTACGGCGCCCTCTTCGCCTGGAAGCTGTCCCTGCACGGGATCGACGCCTCCTCGACCAAGCAGCAGGTGGGGCCGAAGAGCTTTCAGGCGATCAACGGCCACCGCGACGCGGCGTCGACCGCCTGCCCGGGCAAGTACCTGTACGCGCAGATCCCGACCATCCGGCGCCTCGCCGCCGCGGCCCAGCGCGGATGGTCCGGGCGCGAGCTCGAGTCCAACCTGGCGTCCACGACCCACCCGGACCTCGTCGTACGGCGAGCCAGCGACAAGCAGGTCTTCGTCGTCGCGACCGGTGGCCTGACCGCGGTCAGCGGGCCGGTGGCGGCTGCGACCGTCCTGGCCGGCAGTGGTCGCACGGTCGTCACCCCCGACGTCACGGGCGACGGCGTGACCGACCTGGTCGTCCAGGCCACCGACGGCAACGCCCGGGTGCGTGCCGGCACGGGCAAGGGCACCTTCGCCTCGCCGCGGGCGAAGTTTGGGCAGCTGCGCGGACACGACCTCTTCGCCGCCGCCGGTGACCTCAACGGCGACGGCCGCAACGACCTCGTGGCCCGCGTGACGGCGACCGGCCGGCTCGACGCGCTGATCGGGCGCGGCAACGGCACCTTCGCGACCCACCACCTCACCACCGGCTGGGCGGGCTACAATCTGCTGAGCGGTGCGGGTGACGTCACCGGCGACAAGCGCCCGGACGTGCTCGCCCGCGACACGGCCGGCAAGCTGTGGCTCTATCCGGGGACCGGCAAGGGCAACCTCGGCGCCCGGGTCGCGCTCGCGGGCTCCTGGTCGAGCTTCTCCTCGATCGAGGCCCTCGGGGACTTCACCGGCGACGGTCGCCCCGACCTCTTCGTGCGCAGCGGCTCGACCGGCTACGGCTACGTCAAGCCGGGGCTCGGCCAGGGCACGTACGGCAGCGCGCTCGGCCCGTTGAGCGGGCTCGCGAAGGTCGACCGGGTGCTCGGCGTCGGCCAGGTCGTCCGCGACGGCAAGCCCGACATCGTCACGCGCACGGGCACCAAGGTGTCGGTGTACGGCAACCTCGGCGGCACCGAGATCCGTCGTCAGATCGCCACCGGCACCAAGCTCCCGACGGCCAACGCCCTCTTCAACGCCGGGGACTGGGACCGCGACGGCCACGGCGACATCATCTCGCGCACGACGAAGGGCGTGCTCGAGCTGCGACGCGGCAACGGCCTGGGCAGGTTCGGCCCGCCCATCGTGATCGGCACCGGGTTCGGCGCCGTCCGGCTGCTGGCCGCGGTCGGCGACGCGACGGGCGACGGCTTCCCCGACCTGATGGGACAGCCGAGCCGCGGGGCGGTGCGGATCTACCCGGGCCGCGGCACCGCCGGGCTCCGGACGAGCTACGTCGCCCACGGTGCGATCACCGCGAGCGAGCAGATCCCGGTCGGTCGGTGGAACGCCGACGGGGCCCCGGACTCGCTCTTCCGCAGCGGCGCGAAGACGACGCTCTACCCGGGCAACGGCCCCGGCGGACTGACCGGCGGCCGCGCGCTGAAGCTGGACCTGCGGGCGTACGACTGGGTCATCGGGATCAGCGACATCTCCGTCACCGGTCACTCGGACCTGGTGGTGCGGACCCGGACGAGCGGCCTGCTCTACCTGATCCCGGGGACGGCGACCGGGTTCGGCAAGCCCCGGCTGCTGACGCAGGGGATGGGGAAGTACGACCTGGGCGGCTGAGCCCGGGTGGGACCAGACGTGGTGCTGCTCTCCCTCAAGGGAAGCGAGCCGTGGCACGCTCCGCGACGTACGTCGCCGTGAGCCGCTCCGGTTCGGAGTGGACGACCAGCACCAGCGAGCCGCCGCGTGCGAGCGGCTCGGTGAGGGAGGCGAGTCCCGGTGGGGAAGCCGGGTTCGCCTCCGAGAGAAGGCGGCCGCCGTCGGACACGAGGCTCCCGACGGCGGCCGCTCCCCACGTCTCGGCGTGGGTGCGGTCGCCGTACCCGCCGGCCGTGGCGAGGTCGTCCGGCTGGGCCGGGTCGTGACTGATGAACGAATCGGGCTGCGACCACACGTCGATGCCGACGTCGTGCACCCCCCGCGGGACCGGTTGCGCGAACCGGACCCCGAGCGGCAGCAGCGAGCAGGCCAGCACCGGGAGGTCGTCGGCGCGCGACGCCCACCGCTCCAGCGAGCCCGGGCCGCAGACGACGGCGTCCGCCTCGTCGTCGGGACCGACGACCGCAAGCCCGACGGTCCAGGCGGCGCCCAGGAAGACCGTGCCCAGCCAGTGGGCCGGCAGGTCGACGGCCAGCCGCTGGCCGCGCTCGAGGTCGTGCTCCTCGGTCAGCAGCGACGCGGTCTTGGCGACCCAGTTGGCGTACGTCGTGACCGACAGCTCGACGCGCTCGGCGGTGGCCCCGTCGTAGAACGTGACCAAGGGCCTACCAGGATCTGTGGGCAGCTGGCGCGCCAGCACCTTTGCGAAGGTCGTCACGGCCCTAGGCTCCCACCATGTCTGCGATCGACCACTTCTGGGCCGTGATCCCCGCCGGCGGCGCGGGCACCCGCCTCTGGCCGCTGTCCCGCTCCTCGGCCCCCAAGTTCCTGCACGACCTGCGCGGGGAGGGCCGGACCCTGCTGCAGGAGACCTACGACCGCCTCGCGCCGCTCGCCGACGAGCGCGTCGTGGTCATCACCGGCGAGGCGCACCGCGACGCGGTGCTGGCGCAGCTGTCCGAGGTCGGACCGGACGCGGTGATCGCCGAACCCTCGGCGCGCGACTCGATGGCCGCGATCGGTCTCGCCGCCGCCCTGCTGGAGCGCTCGGACCCCGAGGCGGTGATGGGCTCCTTCGCCGCCGACCACGTGATCACCGACCCGGACCTCTTCGCCGAGGCGGTACGCCGCGCCGTCGAGGTCGCGCGTGACGACTGGCTGGTCACCCTCGGCATCGAGCCGACCTTCCCGTCCGCGGCCTTCGGCTACGTCCACGTCGGGGACCCGCTGCCGGGTCACGCGGGCGCGGCCGTCGTCGCGGAGTTCGTCGAGAAGCCGTCGGTCGCCACCGCCGAGGGCTATCTGGCGACCGGCCGCTACCGCTGGAACGCGGGCATGTTCGTCGTGCGCCCGACGGTGCTGCTGGACCTGCTCGGCAGCTGGCACCCGGAGTTCGCCGCCACGCTCAGGTCGATCGCCGCCGAGCCCGACCGGCTCGCGGAGCTGTGGCCCGCGCTACCGAAGATCGCGCTGGACCACGCGGTCGCCGAGCCCGCGGCCGACGCCGGGCGGGTCGCCGTGGTGCCCTCGTCCTTCCACTGGGAGGACATCGGCGACTTCGACGCCCTCACCACGCTGCTCGAGGCCGCCGGCGTGCCCGTCGCGGTCCTCGGCGACGCGGGCTCGGTGCTCTCCGAGGACAGCACCGGCCTGGTGGTGCCCGGCAGCGGGCGGGTGGTCGCGGTCGTCGGCCTCGACGACGTGGTCGTCGTCGACACCCCCGACGCGCTGCTGGTGACGACCCGGGCGCGCGCCCAGGAGGTCAAGCAGGTCGTCGCCGCGCTCAAGGAGTCCGGTCGGTCCGACCTCACATAGCGTCGGGCTCGGGCGAGTCCGTGTAGGGGTACTTGTCCATGAACGTGGCCAGGGCCGCGCCGCTCACGTCGGAGCAGTACTGGAACACCCCGACCTGCTTGGCGGTGTCGGTGACGCCGTTGCCGCCGGCGGACCAGTGCGTGAACGCCACGTGCTGGCCGTCGGGGAACGCGGCGCCGTTCTCGTCGCTCGACGTCCACGGGGCGGCGATGAACTTGTCGCGGAAGTTGCTGTCGCCCTCGAACTTGCGCGCGATCGCCTCGATGTCGGCGACGGCGGACTTGTCCTTGGCGATCGTGTCGTCGTACCAGAGGATCGTGTAGCCGTGCTCGAGGTTGTGCACGAGTGCCTCGAGGGCCGGGCGGTCGTCGCCGGTGTAGAACTTGCGGGCGAACGCCGCGGGGGCCAGTCCGGCCTGGTTCCAGTGCGAGCCGAAGGCCGGCGGCGCGTCGGCGTACGCGACCGGGGTGTCGACCGGGACGTGCTCCTGGTTGCCGTCCGCCTTCTTGGTGGTGATCTTCTGGCAGGTGGAGGCCGGTGCGCCCAGGCTCTTCAGCGCGACGCTGTCGAGCTTGTCGTCCTTGCGCTTGTCCAGCAGGATCGGGATCACGGCAGCGGCGATGAGCCCGACAGCGACCAGCACGCAGACCGTGACGATGACGGTGCCCCGTCGCCGGTCGGCGGCCTTCTGCTTCTTGCGCATCTGCTCGATGACCGCTTGGCGGTCGTTCTTGGCGGGCTTGGCCACGTCGTGTTCCTCGGTCGTGCGGGGCGATCGGATCGCGATGGGGTCGGGTCGACGGCAGAGTCTACGGGGGTGTCACCCGGATGGCCGCAGCCGCATCTCGTTCGGATGGTCGGTCGTGTTGACGGTCCATCCGTGCGCGAACGTGAGGGCGGTGAGCGCACGCACCAGCCCGTGGGGACAGGTCACCATCAGCGCTCCGTCGCCGGCGCCGGTGTGCGAGGGGATCAGCCCCACCACGTCGCGGATCATGGCGGCCAGCTCGGCCCCGGGCGCGGGCGCGCCGAACGGACGCTGGTCCGCGGGTGCCGCCTTGAGGGCCCGCACGACCGCCTCGCGCGCGCCGTACCCGAAGAGGTCGGCGCCGTCCGGCCGGACCAGTGCGGCGGCCCCGGGCCCGTGGTCGCCCGCGGGCAGCACCAGGTCGGCGCGTCCGCGGATGACCGCGAACGGTCGGCCGCCGAGCTTGCCGGTCACGAGCTCCGCCGCCCCGGCCAGCTCGTCGGCGACCGCCGGCAGGGTCACGGCGAGCTCGTTGCCGTAGGAGTCGGTGCGACCGGCGAAGTCCTCGGCGACCACGAGGCCGGCGGCACCGATCGCGATGTCGGTCTGCCCCTCGCGCCAGGCGCGGCCCGCGGTGTCGCTGATGACGACGGCGACGTTGACGCCGCCGTGCTGGAGCAGGCCGGTGCGGATCGCGCGGGCCGACTCGTCGGGGTCCAGGGGCAGCAGGGCGATCTGGCCGCGCGGCACGTTGGAGTTGTCGATGCCACCGGCGGCCATCGTGAGGCCGAGGTGGTTGCGCACGATCGTCGTCTCGCCGCGCCGGGCGACGACGCGGGCGGTCTCGCCGGGCAGGGCGTCCTCGCGGGTGCCCGGGCGCAGGCGGCCCTCCGCCTTGCTCACGACCTTGCTGGTCACGACCAGCACGTCACCGTCGACGAAGGACGTCATCAGCAGGGCGATGGCGACGAGGTCGTCACCGGGCTCCACCTCGGGGGTGCCGTCGGGCGCGATCACCTCGAGACGGGTCATCGGGAGACCAGCTCCACCGCCGCGGCCGCCATCGCCGCGGTGGCGTCCGGGTCGGTCATCATCAGCGGTACGGCGCGACAGGGCAGCCCGCCGGCCTCGATCCGCCCGACCTGGTCGGCGTCGGCCAGGTCGACGAGCCATCCGTCGAGGACGCCGCCGTGGGCGCGCGAGCCGTAGTGGAGCCCGACGCCGGCCGCGCTCACCTCCACGCCGATCGACGTCAGCATCTGCTCGGCCATCCCCCGGACGTGGGTGCCGCCGACGATGGGGGACAGCCCGACGACGGGCGCAGCGGTGGCGGCCAGCGCCTCGCGCACCCGCGGGACTCCGAGGATGGTGCCGACCGACACGACCGGGTTGGACGGCGGGAGCACGACCAGGTCGGCGTCGGTGATGGCGTCGATGACGCCGGGCCCGGGGGAGGAGTCCTCGAGCCCGACGACGACCACGAGCTCCGCGGGCACCGAGGCCCGCAGCCGCACCCAGTACTCCTGGAAGTGGACCACCCGGCGCCCGCTGGGCGACTCGGGGTCGGCGATCGCGACGTGCGTCTCGACCCGGTCGTCGGTCATCGGCAGCAGCCGGACGCGGTCGCCGTACGTCGGGGTGAGCCACCGCCGGCAGAGCGCGGTGGTGACCTCCGAGAGGGGGTAGCCGGCATCGAGCATCTGGGTGCGCACCAGGTGGGTGGCGATGTCACGGTCGCCGAGGCCGAACCAGGTGGGCTCGACGCCGTACGTCGCGAGCTCGTCCTTAGTGCTCCACGTCTCGTCGCGCCGACCCCATCCGCGCTCCGGGTCGATCCCGTCGCCGAGGGTGTACATGACGGTGTCGAGGTCCGGGCAGACCTTGAGCCCGTGGACCCAGATGTCGTCGGCCGTGTTGGCCACGACGGTCACCGTCGCGTCGGCCGCGACGCCGGGCAGGCGGCCCCCCGCGATGCCGTGGAGCAGGCCTTGGAGGAAGCGTGCGCCGCCCATGCCCCCCGACAGCACCGTGATGTTCTGCATGCGGATACCTTGCCGCACGCGTGGTCGCCGCGGGGCGAGCGGGGCGCCATAGCAGATCCGGGGTTGACTTTCGGGGTACGACAGGCATGTAATTCCCACAGTGTCGTTCACGTTTTCACCGCGGTGAGCCAGACCCGATTCCCCCGGGTCGTGCCGCGACGGGACGCGGATGTGGGAGCAAGAACCGGGTCGAAAGGGCGAGTGCCGTGAGAGAACTTTTTCTCCTCGACGGGGACGCCGAGGAAGCGGGATGGCAGGACCGTGCGCTCTGCGCACAGACTGACCCCGAGGCGTTCTTTCCTGAAAAGGGAGGATCCACGAGGGAGGCCAAGAAGGTCTGCCTCACGTGCGAGGTGCGAGACGACTGCCTCGACTCCGCACTGATGAACGACGAGCGCTTCGGCATCTGGGGCGGTCTCTCGGAGCGTGAGCGCCGCAAGCTGAAGAAGCGCGCGGTCTAGCACTGCCGGCGGCGGCGGGCACCACCGCCGAATCGGAACGGTCATCACCCGGCCGTTAGGGTTCGGGATCGTGGTTTCCTCCGTCGCTGCTCTGCTCGTCAGTCATGACGGCGAGCGCTGGCTGCCCGCCGTCATCGACGGGATCCGGGCGCAGCGCACGCCGTTGAGCAGCGTCGTCGCCGTCGACACCGGCAGCAAGGACCGCAGTGCGGACCTGGTGGCCGCGGCCTTCGGCGACGTGCTCCGGGCGCCGGGGTCGACCTCCTTCCCGGCCGCGGTCGCGCTCGGCCTGGAGCGGCTGCGCGAGCGCGGCGAGGCCCCGGAGTGGGTCTGGATCCTGCACGACGACGCGTCTGCCGACCCGGGGGCGCTGGCGGCGCTCCTGGCCGCGGCGGCCGCACACCCCGACGCCGAGATCCTCGGGCCCAAGCTGCGCGAGTGGCCCTCGCTCAAGCGTCTCCTCGAGCTGGGCATCACGATCAGCGGCACCGGCCGGCGCGAGACCGGGCTGGAGCGCGGCGAGTACGACCAGGGCCAGCACGACGAGGTACGACGCGTCCTCGCGGTCAACACCGCCGGCATGCTGGTGCGGCGTACCGTGCTCGAGGCCCTGGGCGGCTTCGACCCCCAGCTGCCGATCTTCGGCAACGACATCGACTTCGGCTGGCGCGCCGCGGCCGCCGGGCACACGACGCTGATCGTCCCCGACGCCGTCGTCTTCCACGCGGAGGCGGCGCACCGCGGTGCCCGGCGCACGTCGTTGACCGGCCGGCACACGCACTACCAGGAGCGCCGCGCCGCCCTCTACACGCTGCTCGCCAACGCCCCGGGACGCAAGCTGCCCTGGCTGGTGGTCCGCCTCGCCTTCGGGACGCTGCTGCGGATGATCGGCTTCCTGGTCGTGCGGTCGGTCGGCGAGGCGCTCGACGAGCTCGCCGCGCTGGTCTCCCTCTACGCCCACCCGGGGGAGGTGCGCACCGCCCGCCGGTCACGGCGCGAGCAGCCCCGCGCCGACCTCGACCGGGCCCGACCACTGCTGTCGCCGTGGTGGGTGCCCTACCGCCACGGCCTCGACTTCCTCGGCGACCTGGTGGCCGCGGCCACCAACCAGGCCCAGGACGTGGCCGACCGCCGCCGCGCCGCGGCCGCCGAGCGCGCGCCGGCGAGCCACGCCCCCCGGTCGACCTCCGAGGACGACGACGAGATCGGCGCCGACGCCGGCTTCCTGGCCCGCTTCCTCACCAACCCGGTGGCCCTGACGACCGCTCTGGTCGTCATCCTGGCGCTGGTCGCCGCGCGCGCGGCGTACGGCTCCGTCGCCGGTGGTGGCCTGTCGCCGGTGCCGGCCGGCGCCGGTGACTGGTGGCGCCTGCAGGTGGAGACCTGGCACCCGCTCGGCACGGGTACGGCGGTCCCCGCGCCGGCGTACGTCCTGCCGATGGCGCTGCTCGCGACCCTGCTCGGCGGCAGTCCCTCCGCGGCGGTGTCGGTGGTCCTCGTGGCCGCCGTGCCCTTCTCCCTGTGGGGTGCGTGGCGCTTCCTACGGGTCGTCGGCCGGCTGGTCGTCTTCACCGGCGCCTCGCGCTGGGTGCTGCTGTGGGGAGCCACCACGTGGAGCCTGGTCCCGGTGGTCTGCGGCGCCTGGGGCGACGGCCGGATCGGGCTCGTCGTGGTCGCCGCGATCCTGCCGTGGCTCGCGCACGCCGCCCTGGGCTTCGCCGACCCTGCGCCCGACCGTCGGTGGCGCGCCGCCTGGCGGGTCGGCCTGCTGCTCGCCCTGGGTGCGGCGTTCGCGCCGGTGCTCTGGCTGCTCGCGGCGCTGCTCGGGCTCGTCGTCGTCGCCGGGGCCGCGCTCGTCGTCCGCGGCGTGGTCCGGGACCGCACGGTCTGGGGACCGCCCGCGACGGCGATCGGCGTGGTGCCGGTGCTGCTGTCGCCGTGGTGGATCCCGGCGATCCAGCGCTCGGCGGCGCCCGGTCTGCTGCTCGACACCGGCCGGCTGCCGACGCCGACCGCCGACACGGTCGACCTGGTCAGCGGTCGCCTCGACGGGCTCGGCGCCCCGATGTGGCTGGGCGTCGTGCTCGTGGTGCTGGCGCTCCTCGCGCTGCTGCCGCGGGCGACCCGGATCCCCGTGCTGGTCTGCTGGGTCGTCGCCCTGGTCGCCAGCGTCCTGGCCGCGGTGCTCGGGACGCTCTCCTTCGACCTGGCCGCGTCCACGGTCGACGCCGGCCTCGGGGTGCCCGTCGTGGTGCTCCAGGGCGCGTTCGTGGTCGCCGTCGCGATCGGCGCCGTCGGCCTCGGCGTCGAGCAGGCGTCGTGGCGTCGTGTGGTCGCGGTCGCGCTGATCGTGGTGGCGGCGGCCGTGCCGGTGGGCGGCTTCGCGTGGTGGCTCGGTGACGAGCCGGCGATCGCCGACGGGATCGACACCGACATCCCGGTCTACATGATCCAGAGCTCCGAGGAGGGGCCCGAGCACGGCATCCTGGTGATCCGCGGCAGCGTCGAGGACGGGCTGACCTACACGGTCCGGCGCGGGGACGGCGTCACCGTCGGCGAGGACGAGATCACCAACCTCACCGCGGAGGACACCGACTTCAGTGCCGACGTGCGGGCCCTGGTCTCG
This sequence comes from Nocardioides sp. URHA0020, assembly GCF_000620705.1. Taxonomy (GTDB): domain Bacteria; phylum Actinomycetota; class Actinomycetes; order Propionibacteriales; family Nocardioidaceae; genus Nocardioides. The sequence goes on along the minus strand of NZ_JIAR01000025.1, from coordinate 425,393 downwards.
CGACCGACGAAGGCGGTCGTCGACGACCTGGCGGCGAGCGGGATCGAGTACGTCGTGCTGCCCACCCCGGCCGACGGCGACGTGTCCGCGGTGCTGGACGCGACGTCGGGGCTGGTGCAGGCCAGCGCCGAGGAGCGGACCACCCGTGCCTGGCAGGTCGACCGCCCGCTGGACGCGAGCGCCCTCGAGGGGCCGGTGTCCTGGCTGCGGGTCCTGCTCCTCGTCCTGCAGGGCGTGGGCGCCGTGGTGGTCGCCGTCCTCTGCCTGCCCACGACCAACCCCAGGAGGTCGGCATGAGCGGCGGACGTCGTACGGCTGCGCGGCGCAGCCGGGTCAACCTGACGCTGGTGCTCGCGGTGGTCCTGCCGCTGCTGAGCGCGGCGATGCTCCTGCTCGTGCGCCCGGACGCCACGCCGGCCGACGCGACGTACCCGCCGAGCCGGACGACGCTGACCGCCGCCACGCTGATCTGTCCCGCGGCGCTCCCGGGTGCCCCCGCCGTCGCCGTGACCACCGTCGCCGACGACGTGACCGGCCAGGTGAGTGTCGGGCTCGGCGACGACGCGACCGACGTGGACCTCGTCTCCGGCCAGGTGACCTCCGCCGACGACAAGGCCGCGTCCGCCGTCTCGGGTGTCGACGACGCGGCGCCCGGGCTGGTGGCCGGTCGCTCCGGCGGCGACGAGAAGGCCGTCGCGGGCTGCGCGCCGCCGACCGCCAGCCGGTGGTTCACCGGCGTGGGTGCGGGAGCCAGCCACCGCTCGGTCCTCGAGCTGACCAACCCCGACTCGGGCACCGCCGTCGCGGACATCACCGTCCACGGCCGGGACGGTGTCGTCGACGCGCCCGCCCTGCACGGAGTGTCCGTGCGCGGCGGCACCAGCGTGCGCCTCGACCTCAGCACGTCGATCCCGCGCACCGACGACCTCGCCCTCGAGGTCGTCACCACCCGCGGCCGGATCGGCGCGAGCGTGCTCGACCGCTACGACCGGGTCGGCTCCGACCCGCTCACCCAGGACTGGATGGCCGGCCAGGCCGAGCCGACGGCCGACAACCTGCTGCTCGGCATCGCGCCCGGCACCGGCACCCGCACCCTCACGATCGCCAACCCGGGCGACGACGAGGTCCGCGCCGAACTCAAGGTCATCGACACCGAGTCGGTCTTCGCGCCCGACGGCGTCGAGCCGATCCGGGTGCCGCCGCAGAGCGTGGTGCGGGTCCCGGTCACGGCGATCGTCAACCAGGCCGTCGACGACGGCGCGATCGGCATCTCGATCAGCGCGTCCGGCCCGGTGACCGCGTCGATGCGGTCGCTGGTCCGCAAGGACCTGTCGCTCACGGCGGTCGGGGCGTCCTTCGACACGGAGTCGACGGTGCTGCTGCCCGCAGAGCCGGCCACCGGCTCGGCGGCCGCTGACCGCCGGGTCGTGCTGTCGGCGGTGAGCGGCGCCGGTGCCGTCACGGTCGTCGCGCGGGCCGCCGACGGATCGTCGCTCAAGCAGGTGAAGGCGGAGATCGTGCCCGGCCGTGGGGTCGTCGTCCGGCTGCCGCCGTCGAGCCGGCAGCTCAGCGTGCTGCCCTCGCGCACGTCGCTGACCGGGGCCGTCGTGACCAGCGCCAAGGCCGGCGCCTCCGTGCTCCCGCTGACCGTCCCGGTGAGCAACGGGCTGGTGCCGCAGGTGCGCCCGGGGCTCTCCTGACGGGTCCTACAGGCCCTCGTAGCGCGGATCGACATCCTCGGCGTCGATCCCGAGCAGCTCCGCGACCTGCTCGACGATCACGGTGAGCAGCAGGGCCTCGAGCTCGCCACGGTTGTCGGACCGGTGCTCGATCGGCCGGCGGAAGAGCACCAGCCGGGTCGGCGTCGAGCCCGACCCGCGCACCAGCGACGACAGCGGCACCGTGTCCAGTGACCAGTCGTCGGGGATCTGGGGGGTGTCCTCGACGGCGTACTCCACGAGGCCCAGACGGTCCTGCCAGCGCTCGTCGATCTCGGTGACGATGCCGAGCGCCAGGTCGTCGAAGCGCTCGCGCGAGGTGCGCTGCTCCGATCGACCGGGCACGGTCGGCATGATCGCCGGGCCCCGCATGCCTCGCCCCCGACGGTCCCGGATGCGTGGACGTCGCGGCCCCTCCGACGTACCCGCGTGATCCATGCCGCGAGCCTAATCGGCGCGCTCCCGGATGGGAGGTACCGTCTGCGACGTGAGTCCTGCCCGCCGCTGTTCGCGCACAGCCTGCGGCCGAGCCGCGGTCGCGACGTTGACCTACGTCTACGCGGACCAGACAGCGGTCCTCGGCCCGTTGTCGACCTACGCCGAGCCGCATGCCTACGACCTGTGCGAGGCGCACAGCGAGCGGCTCTCGGCGCCCCGTGGCTGGGAGGTGCTCCGGCTCGCGGCGGACCTGTCGTCCCAGGGTCCCTCGAGCGACGACCTGCTCGCGCTCGCGGACGCCGTACGCGAGGCCGGCCGCCCGGTCGCGCCGCTGCGGGTCGCGCCGGCCGAGGAGACCGGACGCGAGACCGGCCGTCGTGGTCACCTGCGCGTCCTGACCACCGACTGAGCTCCTCGCACCACTAGTCTTCGGGCATGGCCGACACCCTCGACCCCGCGAACCTCCACGCCGTCTTCAAGGCGTACGACGTCCGCGGCACGGTCCCCGACCAGATCGACGAGCAGCTGGCCCACGCGACCGGACGGGCCTTCGCCCAGGTCGTGGGTGCCGCCACCGTCGTGGTCGGCTACGACATGCGCCCCAGCTCGCCGGGCATGGCCGGCGCCTTCGCGGCCGGCGCCAGCGAGGCGGGTGCCGACGTGGTGATGATCGGGCTCGCGTCGACCGACCAGCTCTACTTCGCCTCCGGGCACCTCGGCCACCCCGGTGCGATGTTCACCGCGAGCCACAACCCGGCGCAGTACAACGGCATCAAGATGTGCCGGGCCTTCGCCACGCCGGTGGGCATGGAGACCGGCCTCGCCGAGATCCGGGATCTCGTGGCCTCGCCCCGCCCGGTGGTCGGCCCGACCGGCTCGATCAGCGAGCACGACGTCCTCGAGGCGTACGCCGCGCACCTCCTCTCGCTGGCGCCGGTCGTCGGCCGGCGCCTCAAGGTCGTCGCCGACGCCGGCAACGGCATGGCCGGCCACACCGCTCCGGCCGTCTTCGGCCGGCTCGGCGACCAGGTGGACCTGGTCCCGCTGTACTTCGACCTCGACGGCAGCTTCCCAAACCACGAGGCCAACCCGATCGAGCCGGCCAACCTGGTCGACCTCCAGGCCCGCGTGGTCGCCGAGGGCGCCGACATCGGGCTCGCCTTCGACGGCGACGCCGACCGGTGCTTCATCGTCGACGAGCGTGGCGAGGCGGTGTCGCCGTCGACGCTGACCGCGCTGATCGCCTCCCGCGAGCTCGCCAAGGAGCCCGGTGCGACCGTGATCCACAACCTGATCACCAGCCGCTCGGTCCCCGAGATCGTCCTCGAGCTCGGCGGCAAGCCCGTGCGCACCCGGGTGGGGCACTCCTACATCAAGGCCACCATGGCCGAGACCGGTGCCATCTTCGGCGGCGAGCACAGCGGTCACTTCTACTTCCGCGACTTCTGGCGTGCCGACTCGGGCATGCTCGCCGCGCTGCACACCCTGGCCGCGCTGGCTGAGACCGAGCGTCCGCTCTCGGAGCTGCTGGCGCAGTTCGACCGCTACGTCCTCAGCGGCGAGATCAACTCCGAGGTCGCCGACCAGGCCGGCGTGACGGCCGAGATCGAGGCGGCGTACGCCGCGCAGGACGGCGTCACGACCGACCGGCTCGACGGCCTCACCGTCAGCCACGTCGACTGGAGCTTCAACGTCCGACCGTCCAACACCGAGCCGCTGCTCCGCCTCAACGCCGAGGGCCGCGACGAGGAGACCATGGTGCGCACCCGCGACGCCGTGCTCGCCCAGATCAGGAGTGACCGATGACCGACCTGGACCCCGCCCTGCTCGAGATCATCGTCTGCCCGGCCTGCCGGGCCGACGTCGTCGTCGTGGGGGAGGAGCTGGTCTGCCAGGGCTGCGGGCTGATCTACCCCGTCCGCGACGGCATCCCGGTGCTGCTGGTCGACGAGGCCCGCAAGCCCTCCTAGGGCGTCCGTGATGGCCACCTGGTTCGACGAGTCCCGTCTCGACGACGAAGCCGTGCTCGGCACCCGAGACCTCGGGTTGCGCGCCCTGGCCGAGTCGGGCGCGCGGGTACGCCGTACGTCCGGCGAGGCCGCGGAGGCCACCGCCGAGGCGGTCCGCCGCGCCGAGGACCTCTCGCGGCCCCGGGCCGTGATCGCGGCCGGCCCCGACTCGCGGCTGCTGCGTGCGGTCCTCGAGCCGTGGTGCCCCGTGCCGTTCGTGGCGTGGCCGGCACCCGCCCTGCCGGGCTGGGCCGGAAGCCTGGACCTGGTCGTCGTGCTCGCGCCCGACGGCAGCGACACGGGCGCCGCGTCCGCCGTCGCCGAGGCCGTGCGCCGCGGCTGCCAGCTGGTTGTGGCGTGCCCGCCCGGGTCGATGGTGGCCGAGCACGCCGCCGGCCGGTGGAGCACGCTCCTGCCGACGACCACGCAGGACCAGCTGGCCACCGCCGTCGTGGTGCTCGACTACCTCGACCGGGTCTCGCTCGGACCGCGCACCGACGCCGACCAGGTGGCCGAGGCGCTCGATGCCGTCGCCATCTCCTGCTCGCCGCACCGCGACCTCGCCGTCAACCCCGCCAAGATGCTCGCGATCGCGCTGGCCGACGCCAACCCGGTGGTCTGGGGTGGTTCGGTGCTCGCCGCACGGGCCGCGCGTCGGGTGGCGGAGTCGATCCGTCGCGCGACCGGGCGCTCCGCGCTCGCCGGCGACGCCGAGCACCTGCTGCCGGTCATCGAGGCGGCCCGCCAGCGCGACGTCTTCGACGACCCGTTCGCCGACGACGACGGCGAGCGACGCCCGATGCTGCTGGTCCTCGACGACGGGTCCGAGGACGCCGTCGTACGCGAGCAGCGGGGCCGGCTGCTCGCCGCCGCAGCCGAGAGGCGGGTGCGGGTCGAGACCGTCACCACCGACGCCCGGACCGAGGTCGCGCGCTACGCGTCGCTGTTGCTCAGCGGTACGTACGCTGCGGAGTACCTGAGAATCGGCTTCGTCGAGGAGTGATTCGCGGCGACTCCGGGTAAACCGGAGAGGTGCCGATCCAGACCGCGACCCGCGACCCCTGGTTCGACAACGCCAAGATGATGCTGGTGACGCTGGTCGTCGTCGGTCACTCCTGGACCCTGCTGCCGAGCAGCGACGTCGGCGGGCACCTCTACGACTTCCTCTACGCCTGGCACGTGCCGGCGTTCGTCTTCGTCACCGGCTACCTCTCGCGCAGCTTCGTCTACTCCAAGGTCCGGCTGTGGCAGCTGTTCCGCACCGTGGTGGTGCCGTACGTCGTCTTCGAGTGCGCGCTGGCGCTCTTCCGCGTGTACGTCGGCGGGGAGGACCTGCAGAACCTCTTCCAGGACCCCCACTGGCCGATGTGGTACCTCGCGGCGATGTTCTTCTGGCGGCTGCTCACGCCCGTCTTCAAGCCGATGTGGGGCGGCCTGGTCGTCGCGGTCGCCGTCAGCCTGGTGGCCGGCATGTACGCCGGCAACACCCTCGACATGGCGCGCGTCCTCGGGCTGCTGCCCTTCTTCGTGATGGGGCTCAAGGCGACCCCGGAGCGTCTGGAGCTGCTGCGCCGGACGCCGGCGCAGGTCGCGGCGGTCGGCGTGCTGGTGGGCATCTGGGTGCTGACCACCTGGACCGACGCCTGGGCGAGCACCGAGTGGCTCTACTACCGCTCCCGCTACGACGAGATGGGGTACGGCGACGACCTCCACGCCCTGCTGACGCGCAGCCTGGTGCTCGCCGTGGGCACGCTCGGGGCGTGGGCCTTCTTCGCGCTGGTGCCGCGGATCGACGGCTGGTTCGCACGGATGGGCTCGGCCACGCTGGTCGTCTACCTCTTCCACGGCTTCGTGGTGAAGGGCGCGGGCTACGCCGGCTGGAGTGACTGGGCGACCGACCACGTGGTGATCGCGTTCGGCGTGACCACGACGTGCGCCGTACTGCTCTCGCTCCTGCTCGCCTGGCGCCCGGTCTCCTCGCGCCTCACCCACCTGGTCGACCCGCTCGGGTACGCCGAGCGGCACCTGCACCACGCCGTCGACCTGACGGCCGCCAAGGACCAGGTGCAGCCCGACGTGCAGGCCGAGATCGAGGCCGGCGTCGACGCCGGGTTGCACCACCAGGGAGCCTCCGAGGTCGGGGAGCACAGGGTCGTCCGCTAGCGTTCCCGCATGGCTGGAGGGCTCTTCGCACTGCTCGACGACGTCGCCGCGCTCGCCCGCTTGGCCGCCGCGTCGGTGGACGACGTCGGTGCCGCGGCCGGTCGGGCCACGACGAAGGCCGCGGGCGTGGTCGTCGACGACACGGCGGTGACCCCGCAGTACGTCCACGGCGTGACCGCCGACCGCGAGCTGCCGATGATCAAGCGGATCACGATCGGCTCGCTGCGCAACAAGCTGGTCATCATCCTGCCGATCGCGCTCCTGCTGAGCCAGTTCCTGCCCTGGCTGCTCACCCCGATCCTGATGGTCGGCGGCGCGTACCTCTGCTACGAGGGCTTCGAGAAGGTCTGGGCCCGGATCCGCGGGCACGAGCACCACGCCGTGCCCGTCGGCCTGGTCGGCGCGGACGCCGAGAAGGCGATGGTCGCGGGCGCGATCCGCACCGACCTGATCCTGTCCGCCGAGATCATGGTGATCGCGCTCAACGAGGTCGCCGACGAGCCGTTCCTCAGCCGCCTCGTGATCCTGGTCGTCGTCGCGATCGCGATCACGATCGCCGTGTACGGCGTCGTCGCGATCATCGTGAAGCTCGACGACATCGGCCTTCACCTCTCCCAGCGCTCCTCCGGCATCGCCACGAAGATCGGTCACGGCCTGCTGGTCGGCACCCCCAAGCTGCTCGCCACGATCTCGGTCGTCGGCATCGCCGCGATGCTCTGGGTCGGTGGCCACATCGAGCTGGTCGGCCTCGACGAGCTCGGCTGGCACGCGCCGTACGACTTCGTCCACCACCTCGAGCACGAGGTGCACCACGCCATCGGCGGCACGCTCGGAAGCATCGCCGGCTGGCTCACCAACACCTTCGCCTCGGCCGTCTTCGGCTTCGTCATCGGCGCCCTGGTGCTCGGCGTGCTCCAGCTCGTCCCGAAGCGGGCCAAGGCCTCCGCTCACTGACCCGACTCGTGGGGTTGGCGGTGGGCAATCCACCGAGTGTCTGGTCCGAAACGGTGGACAGCCCACCGCTGGCGTGCGGTGGCGCGGGCTGGCGGTGGGTGGTCCACCGAATCTGGCCGCGGAAGGGTGGACAACTCACCGCAGGCCCGGGGCTGGAGGGGTGGCGGTGGGTGGTCCACCGAATCACCCAACCCGAACGGTGGACAACCCACCGCTCGCTGGGGCGCGGAGGGGTGGCGGTGGGTGATCCACCGAATCACCCACCCGGAACGGTGGACATCCCACCGCCCGCCCTCAGCCGCCGACCAGGACCGGGCGGGCCTCGACGACCCGCAAGGACTGCGGGCTGCCCGCAATGGTGACGGTCCCGGCCACGTCGCGCCACGGACCACCCCCGACGCGGAACTGCGCCGCATACGTCGTGTCCACACTCGGACTCACCCGACCCTCCTTCAGGTAGCGGTGGGTGATCTCCAGGTCCGGGTACGCCGCACCCGGCGACGTCGAGCGCTGGGACTGGCCGTCACCGAAGCGCCACCCGAACGACGCAGGCCAGATCCGCAGCTCCACCCGCCGCCCCAGCAACCGCATCGTGCGGGTGAACTCACCCTGCTCGGTGTAGAAGTTCGTCTCGAAGTTCACCAGCGTCCGACCCTTCGGCGGCTGCACCACCAGCTCCGCTGCCGGGAGCGGGAGTCGCTGGAAGGCTCGAGCAACGCGCCCGGGCGTCACTTGTGGTGTGATCGCGGACGGGGGGAGATCGCAAAACGCGGCCGGGTCGAGATCCACGGCGAGCGCAGTTCGGACGCACGTTGCATCCCAATCTGAGTCTCGAGGAGGGGCGGTGCCGGTCTGCTTTCCTCCATGGGATGACCCGTCGCAACTCTTCTCAGCATGCACCTGCACGATGCCGTTCAGGCTCTGCCCGCTGCTGGACCAGGAGCACGCTGCCTGGGCTGGCCACACTGGTAGGAGCCCCGCTATAGAGGAAGCGGCAACAACAACGGCCACACGTCTCACGACAGAAATCCGATGAAAGAGATTGCCCAGTCATCGCCGTCCGCAACAAGCCGGAACTCCATGATGTGCTTGTCGGCTTCATACTTGACCGGCTGAGCCTGTGATGACTTCTTTGTGGAGCCGCCGTCCACCTCAACGCCCACATCGACCACGGTTCGCGATTCGGTCTGAGACCGGGCCTTGGCTGCGGCGACTGTCCATGCCCCGCCCTGGAAGCTGCCTCCGTCGGAGTACACCTGAGCGATCGGGTCGATGAACTGGTCGCAGGTCTTGCACGGGTCGTGGCTCAGTGCTTCGAGTCGAGAAGTGTCTCCAGTCCTGAGCGCGATGTTCTGCGCATCCACCCACGCACGCACGGTCTCCTCGGGACCCAGCGCGGCAGCGCTCGACGAGGCGGTCGAGGCAGAGGTCGGAGCCGTGGCCGACGGCGTCGGCCCGAACTTCGGCTGGGGCTCGTCGTCGGAGCACCCGGCGAGCAGGAGCACCGGGAGCAACGAGGAGAGGGCGAGGACCGCCCGAGCACGGCTCACGCCGCCGATCATTCCCCGTCGGCCGCGAGCGTGAAACAACCGCCCGGAGGCCTGTGGATAACCGCTCGCGAGAGCCCCGGGACGGAATGCGTCGAGGATTCTTCGGTTGGGTGTGACGCGTTCTAATCTCGAACTCGCAGGGAGTGTCCCGCCTTCAGATCCCAGGAGCAGCAATGGACTTCAAGGTCGCTGACCTCAGCTTGGCCGACTTCGGCCGCACCGAGATCGAGCTCGCCGAGCACGAGATGCCCGGCCTCATGGCAATGCGCGAGCGCTACGGCGCCGAGAAGCCGCTCGCCGGCGCTCGGATCGCGGGTTCGCTGCACATGACCATCCAGACCGCCGTGCTCATCGAGACGCTGGTCGCGCTCGGTGCCGAGGTGCGCTGGGCGTCGTGCAACATCTTCTCGACGCAGGACCACGCCGCGGCCGCGATCGCGGTCGGCCCCCACGGCACTCCGGAGGACCCGCAGGGCGTCCCCGTCTTCGCCTGGAAGGGCGAGACGCTGGAGGACTACTGGTGGTGCACCCAGCAGATCCTGAACTGGCCCGGTGACAGCTTCGCCAACATGATCCTCGACGACGGTGGCGACGCCACGATGCTGGTCCACCTCGGCGTCGACGCCGAGAAGTCGGGCCAGGCGCCCGACCCGGCCTCGGCCAAGAGCCATGAGCAGAAGATCGTCTTCGACGTGCTGAACGCGTCGCTCGCCGAGAGCAGCGACCGCTACACCAAGATCGCCGGCGAGCTCAAGGGCGTCACCGAGGAGACCACCACCGGTGTGCTCCGCCTCTACGACATGATGCGTGAGGGCTCGCTGCTCTTCCCGGCCATCAACGTCAACGACTCGGTCACCAAGTCCAAGTTCGACAACAAGTACGGCTGCCGCCACTCGCTGATCGACGGCATCAACCGCGCCACCGACGTCCTCATCGGCGGCAAGGTCGCGGTCGTGTGCGGGTACGGCGACGTCGGCAAGGGCTGCGCGGAGTCGCTGCGTGGCCAGGGTGCCCGCGTGATCGTCACCGAGATCGACCCGATCTGCGCGCTGCAGGCGGCGATGGACGGCTACCAGGTCTCCACCCTCGACGACGTGCTCGACGTCGCCGACATCATCATCACCGCGACCGGCAACAAGGACGTCGTCACGGTCGAGCAGATGTCCCAGATGAAGCACAACGCGATCCTGGGCAACATCGGCCACTTCGACAACGAGATCGACATGGCCGGCCTCGAGACCTTCGAGGGCGTCGTCCGCAAGAACGTCAAGCCGCAGGTCGACGTGTGGACGTTCCCGACGGGCAACGCGATCATCGTGCTCTCCGAGGGTCGCCTGATGAACCTCGGCAACGCGACCGGCCACCCGTCGTTCGTGATGTCGAACTCCTTCACCAACCAGGTGCTCGCGCAGATCGAGATCTTCACCAAGCCCGAGGCCTACCCGGTCGGCGTCTACGTCCTGCCGAAGCACCTCGACGAGGAGGTCGCCCGGCTGCACCTCGACTCCCTCGGTGTGAAGCTGACGACCCTGACCGACGTCCAGGCCCAGTACCTCGGCGTCGACGTCGCAGGCCCGTACAAGTCTGACCAGTACCGATACTGAGGGCTCGGGCGGCGGGCTGGCACTATGGAGAGCATGAGCGAGCCCGCCGGAGCACCCTCCGGTCTCCCGAGCGAGGCGTCCACCAAGGGACGGATCCTCGTGGTCGACGACGACGCGTCCCTCGCGGAGATGCTGACGATCGTGCTGCGTCAGGAGGGCTTCGAGAGCCGCATGGTGACGCGCGGCGACGACGCGATCGACGTCTTCCGCAGCTACCGCCCCGACCTGGTCCTGCTCGACCTGATGCTGCCCGGCAAGGACGGCATCGACGTGTGCAAGGAGATCCGCGCCGAGTCCGGCGTCCCGATCGTCATGCTCACGGCCAAGGGTGACACCGTCGACGTCGTCGTCGGGCTGGAGTCGGGCGCCGACGACTACGTGGTCAAGCCGTTCAAGCCCAAGGAGCTGGTCGCCCGGATCCGGGCGCGGATCCGCCGCTTCGACGAGCCCACCCAGGAGAACCTCACCATCGGCGACCTGGCGATCGACGTCGCCGGCCACGCCGTCGCGCGCGACGGCGTCCCGATCAGCCTGACACCGCTGGAGTTCGACCTGCTGGTCTGCCTGGCGCGCAAGCCCTGGCAGGTGTTCAGCCGCGAGGTCCTCCTCGAGCAGGTCTGGGGCTACCGGCACGCCGCGGACACCCGCCTGGTCAACGTGCACGTCCAGCGGCTGCGCTCCAAGGTCGAGCACGACCCCGAGAGCCCCGAGATCGTCGTCACCGTCCGCGGCGTCGGCTACAAGGCCGGGACGGCGTAAGGCTCACCCATGCTGCACTTGCGCCCCCGAGGGACGCACTGGCTGCCGAGGCCGGTACGCCGGGGACTGACCTTCTGGCGTCGGTCCATCCAGGCGCGCGTCGTCGCCAGCACGCTGCTGCTGTCCACGGTCGTGATCAGCGTGGTCGGGTGGTACCTGCTGCAGCAGATCCGCGACGGTCTCCTCGACCACCGGGTCCAGGCGGTCGTGGGGGAGGCCAACGACGAGACCGCCGAGGCACGCGTCCGGCTGGAGGCGGCCTCGCCCACCGACGCCGACGTGGCCAGCCAGCAGCGCGACCTGGCGGACCCGATCATCCAGCGCGGTGACACCCGTGGGTTCTCCGTGGTCCTGGCCGGTCCCACCGGTCCCGGAGGGCGGATCGCCGACGGTGGCACCAACTTCACCCGGGGGCTCGACACCAGCAGCGTCCCAGTCTCGCTCGAGGAGCACTTCGACAAGGAGGCCCCCAGCGCTTGGACCTACACGACCATCCGGACCACGGACGCCCAGGGCGTCACGAGCTCCTCGCCCGGCATCGTGGTGGGCTCCCAGGTGCTGCTGCCCGCCGACGCCCGGACGTACACGCTCTACTACCTCTTCCCGCTCGACGAGCAGGAGGAGACGATGGCGCTGGTCACCCGGGCGCTCGTCACGGCCGCCATCCTCCTCGTCCTGCTCGTGGCCGCCACGGTCTGGCTGGTGACGCGGCAGGTGGTCACGCCGATCCGGATGGCCCGCCAGGTCGCGGAGCGGCTCGCGGCCGGCCAGCTCCAGGAGCGCCTGCGCGTGTCCGGCGAGGACGACCTCGCGCGGCTCGCGACGTCGTTCAACCAGATGGCCAGCAACCTGCAGCGCCAGATCCGTCAGCTCGAGGAGCTCAGCCGGGTCCAGCGACGCTTCGTCTCCGACGTCTCCCACGAGCTGCGTACGCCGTTGACCACCGTGCGGATGGCCGGTGACGTGCTCCACGACGCGCGTGCCGACTTCGACCCGGCGACGGCCCGGGCCGCCGAGCTCCTGCAGATCGAGCTCGACCGCTTCGAGACGCTGCTGGCCGACCTGCTCGAGATCAGCCGGTTCGACGCCGGGGCGGCCGTGCTCGAGCTCGACGACATCAACCTGGTCGACGTCGCCCACCGCATCGTCGACGCCACCCGGCCCCTGGCCCGGCAGCGCAACGTCGAGGTCGTCGTCCAGTCGCCGGGCCACCCGTGCCTGGCCGAGGCCGACGTACGACGGGTGGAGCGGGTCGTCCGCAACCTGGTCGCCAACGCGATCGACCACACCGGCACCGACCGCACCGGCGGCGACATCGTCGTCCTCGTGGAGGGCGACGACCACGCGGCCGCGATCGCGGTCCGCGACTACGGCGTCGGCCTCGCCCCGGGCGAGGCGGCGATGGTGTTCAACCGGTTCTGGCGTGCCGACCCGGCGCGGGCCCGGACCAGCGGTGGCACCGGCCTGGGCTTGTCGATCTCGCTCGAGGACACCCACCTGCACGGGGGGTGGCTGCAGGCGTGGGGCCGGCCCGGCGAGGGCGCCCAGTTCCGGCTGACGCTGCCGCGTCGCGCCGGCGGCGTCCTGCGGCAGAGCCCGCTGCCGCTGGTCCCCACCGACGTGACGGAGCCGGTGCCGTGAGGCGCCCACGGCGGGTCCTCGCCACCGTGGCCGGAGCCCTGCTCGCCGGCCTGCTCTCCGGGTGCGTGTCCATGCCCGGCGCAGGCCCCGTCGTCGAGACCCACTCGGGCGGCGGAGCCTCGGGCGACCAGGGCACCTACATCGACCCCAAGCCGCCGCAGACCGGCGACACCCGGGCCGACATCGTGCGGGGCTTCCTGAACGCGATGACGGCGACGCCGATCCAGACCAACACGGCGCGCGAGTTCCTCACCGACGACGCCGCAGCGACCTGGACCCCCGAGGACGAGACCATCACGTACGGCGGCTCCCCGCGCGTCGACGAGAGCGCCGCCGGGGTGTCGGCGACGCTCATCGACCCGGACCGCCTGGACGCCCAGGGCGCCTGGCAAGGTGCCGTGCCCGCGTCGCAGCGCACGATCAGCTTCCCGATGGCCTTCGAGAAGGGCGAGTGGCGCATCGACCAGGCGCCGGACGCGCTGATCGTGCCGGAGGCCTGGTTCTCGCGACGCTTCCAGCAGGTCTCGCTCTACTTCTTCGACCCGACGGCCGGCACGCTCGCACCCGAGCCGGTCTACGTGCCCGGCGGCAAGCAGCTGGCCAGCACCCTCACCCAGGCGCTGCTGCTCGGGCCCGGCCCGGGCCTGGACCGGGTGGTGAAGAGCTACCTGCCGCCGGGTCTGACCGTGAACCTGTCGGTGCCGATCTCCCGGGACGGCGTCGCCGACATCGGGCTCAAGGGCGATGCCGGCCAGCTCAGCCCCGAGGTGACCGAGCTGATGATGGCCCAGCTGGCCTGGACGCTGCGGCAGGACGTCCGGATCACGGCCCTGCGCGTCTCCGTCAACGGCGACCCGGTCCCGCTGCCGGGTGGCGCGACGGCGTACCGCGTGGACGGCGGTGCCGAGTTCGACCCGGCCGGCTTCCAGGCCAGCCCGCTGCTCTACGGGCTGCGGGACGGGCTGCTGGCGTCCGGCACCGGTAGCACGCTCGAGGCCGTGAGCGGCCCCCTCGGCCGGACCGCGCTCGGGCTGCGCAGCGTCGGCATCAGCCTGACCGCCACCGAGGCCGCCGGCGTCACCACCGACGGCACCGGGGTGGTCGCGGGACCGGTGAGCGGACGCGACGACTCGAAGGCTCGGTCCGTGGTGTCCGGCGCCCAGGACCTGCTGCCCCCGGCGTGGGACTTCGCCGACCGGATGTGGCTGGTCGACCGGACCTCGACCGGCGCCCGGGTGTCCTGGGTCAGCGGCGACCGCCAGCACGCGCTCGACGTCCCCGGCATCTCCGGGCTGCGGGTGCGCAGCTTCCTGATCTCGCGCGACGGCACCCGGCTGGTCGCGGTCGTACGCCGACCGACCGGTGACGAGATCGTGGTCAGTCGGGTCGCGCACAGCCGCAACGGGCGGGTCCTCTTCGCCACGCCGGCCCGCTCGATCTCCGACGCTCCCGACAGCGACCTGCCGGTGCGCGCCATCGCGTGGCGCAACCCGACGAGCCTCGCCATCCTCAGCCCGTTCACCGGCACGGAGTCCCTTGTCCAGCTCCGGGCCGCGTCGATCGACGGCTCGCCGGCGGTCGAGGGCATCTCGACCACGGTGGAGGGCGGACTGAGCGCGCTCGCCGGCTCCCCGGTGACGGACGAGGCGCTCTACGGGCTGAGCCGTCGCACCCTGGTCAACCTGTCGGCCGCCAACCGTCGAGTGATCCCGCTCGCGGAGGGCACCACCGGCGTCACGTACGTCGGCTGAGCCCCTCGTCCACAGGCGGCCGGCGCCCTGCTTGAGCCGGGGCGGCGCCGGTGGTGGCATCGTCGGGTGCTGCGAGACACCTGGGGCGAGCTCGTCGACGCCGCTGCGGACCTCCTCCTCGGGGGGTGCTGCGCCGGCTGCCTGCGCCCGGGCCGGGTGCTCTGCCCGACCTGCGCCCGCGAGCTGCCGACCGGGGGCCGCCCGGCGTGGCCGGACCCGGTGCCCGCCGGGCTGGTGCCGCCCTGGGCGGCGGCCGAGTACGACGGGGTGGTGCGCGCCCTGGTGATCGGGCACAAGGAGCGCCGGCTCCTCGGGCTGCGCGGACCGCTCGCCGGGCTGCTCCACCAGGCGGTCCGGGCCGCGCTCGCCTCCTCGGAGGCCGGCCCCGTCGTCCTGGTCCCGGTGCCGTCGCGGCCGGGGGTCGTCCGCGCACGGGGGCACGACCCGATGGGCCGGGTGACGGCACGCACCGCGCGCCTGCTGCGGCACGACGGGTACGACGTCACGGCGATGCAGCTGCTCCGCTGCCGGCCGGGCGCGGTGGACCAGGCCGGACTGGGTGCGAGCGCGCGTGCGGCGAACCTCGCCGGCTCGATGCACTGCCCGACCGAGCTGCTGCGCAGGCTGGCGGCTCGGCGTACGCACGCCCGGATCGTCGTCTGCGACGACGTCGTGACCACCGGGGCCACCCTGCGCGAGACCCAGCGGGCCCTGGAGGCGGTCGGGCTGGAGGTGGCCGCGGTCGCGGCGGTCGCCGCGACACGCCGCCGGAGGCCGACCGGAGGGGCCCGGGGCCTTTCGTCCTCCGACCCGACGGACTAACGTCTCATCATGGAGTCCGTCCGGGTCCGTGGTTGCGTCGTCCAGGCGCCTCGGTCTGACCGGGCGCCCGTTCGGCTAGCCGATGCCAGTCGCAGGCGAAACGGTCCACGTAAGACGCTCTGCTCCGCACTGCGGAGTGGACGTCGATCACGGTGCGGCTTAGTGGTAAGTCCTGCCTCGGCCCCGTCGTCAGATGCGACGGCGGTCGGGAGAAGGTCAGTAGTGGCAGAGAAGCTGCGAGAGCCTCAGCAGGCGATTGTGGGGTCGAAGACCAGGTCGGCCGGACGGGCTCCACTCTCCGGCGTGCCCCTGAGCGGGCACGTCCGGGGTTGACCGCCAAACACCGAGAAGCAAGCTGTGCAATCGGGAGGTTCACATGGAAGTTGTGGTCACGGGTCGACACATCGAGCTGTCAGATCGATTCCGAAGTCACGTCGAGGAGAAGCTGACGCGGCTGGAGAAGCACGACCATCGGATAATCCGGGTGAACGTCGAGGTGGAGAAGGAACGCAACCCGCGCCAGGCCGACCGCGCCGTACGGGTGCAGCTGACGGCGCTCTCCAAGGGGCCCGTCATCCGGGCCGAGGCCTGTGCGGTCGACAAGATGGCCGCACTCGACCTGGCCCTCGACAAGATGGCCTCCCAGATGCGCCGCGCCTCCGACCGCCGTCGCGTCCACCACGGCCGGCACGCCCCCGTGTCGGTGGGGCAGGCGCTGGCCAACGGCACCCCCGCGACCACGACCGAGACGGTGGACGACGACGTCGTCACCATCGACCGTCAGGTGGGACCCATCTCGGTCACGGGTGACGGCCCGCTCGTCGTGCGCGAGAAGACGCACGCGGCGGATCCGATGACGCTCGACCAGGCGCTCTACGAGATGGAGCTGGTCGGCCACGACTTCTACCTGTTCGTGGACAAGGAGAGCGAGCGGCCGGCGGTGGTCTACCGACGCCGTGGCTACGACTACGGGGTGATCTCGCTCGACCTCGAGAGCAGCCTCTGAGGCCTCGCGAGGCCCGTGCGTACGACGGGGTGGTCCGGACGGGCCACCCCGTCGTCGTGTCGGATCACCCGGATGTGGGCGAAAGGGGGCCCAGTCGTGCCATGATGCCCCGGTGTCCGAGCTGACGACCGAACCGGGTCGCGAACCGATCCGAGTGCTCGTGGTCGACGACCAGGAGCTCTTCCGCCGCGGGCTGACGATGCTGCTGGGCGTCGAGCCCGGTGTCGAGGTCGTCGGCGAGGCCGGTGACGGCATCGAGGGCACCGCCCTCGCCGAGCGCACCGCGCCCGACGTCGTGCTCCTCGACATCCGGATGCCCAAGCGCTCCGGCATCGAGGCCTGCCTGGCGATCAAGGAGGCCGTGCCGACCGCCAAGATCGTGATGCTCACCGTCTCCGACGAGGAGGCCGACCTCTACGAGGCGGTCAAGAGCGGCGCGGCCGGCTACCTGCTGAAGGACTCCTCCATCGAGGAGGTCGCCCAGGCGGTCCGGGTCGTCGCCGACGGCCAGTCGTTGATCAGCCCGTCGATGGCGGTCAAGCTGATCGACGAGTTCAAGCAGATGTCGCGCCCTGAGCGTGACCACGCCTCCGGCCTGCGCCTGACCGACCGCGAGCTGGAGGTGCTCCGGCTGGTCGCCAAGGGCATGAACAACCGCGAGATCGCCAAGGAGCTCTTCATCAGCGACAACACGGTGAAGAACCACGTGCGCAACATCCTCGAGAAGCTGCAGCTGCACTCCCGGATGGAAGCCGTGATGTACGCCGTGAAGGAGAAGCTCCTCGACCTTCCCTGAGGGGAGGCGCTGTCCGGACGTTCCTCTAGCCTCGCTCCATGGAGTCGATGAGCGTCCGCCAGGCCCGGCGTACGGCGCTCGCCGCGCAGGGCTTCCTGGACAAGCCGCACACCGAGCCCACGATGCGCACCTTCCAGCGCACGCTGGAGCGCACCGGTGTCCTGCAGGTCGACTCGGTCAACGTCCTGCAGCGCGCGCACTTCATGCCGCTCTACTCGCGGATGGGGCCGTACGACGTCGGGCTGCTGCAGCGGGCCGCCGAGCGGCGACCGCGTCGCGTGGTGGAGTACTGGGCCCACGTGCAGGCCTTCATGCCGGTGGAGCTGTGGCCGGTGATGCAGCACCGGATGGACGACTACCGCGCCAAGCGCGGCAAGTGGGGCTTCGTCGCCGAGACCCCCGACAGCGTCGCGCTGGAGGCCAACCTGCTCGCCGAGATCGCCGACCGCGGCGCCTCGACGGCCCGTGACCTCGACGAGGGGCTGCCCCGGTCCAAGGACCAGTGGGGCTGGAACTGGTCGGAGACCCGCCGCATGCTCGACTACCTCTACACGTCCGGGCAGGTCGCCATCGCGGGCCGCAACAGCCAGTTCGAGATCCGCTACGACCTGCCGGAGCGGGTCATCCCCGCTGACGTGCTCGCGCGGCCGACCCCGACGCGCGCCGAGGCGGGCCTCGAGCTGGTGCGCCGGGCCGCGCGCTCCCACGGCGTCGCCACGGTGCAGGACCTGCGTGACTACTACCGGATGCCGGTCGACGACACCGCGGCCGCCGTCGCGACCCTGGTCGAGGACGGCGAGCTGGTGCCCGTCTCGGTGGCCGGGTGGCGCCGGCCCGCCTACCTGCACCGCGACGCGCGGCTGCCCCGACGCGTCGCGGCCCGGGCCCTGCTCAGCCCCTTCGACCCGGTCGTGTGGGAGCGGGCGCGCACCGAGGCCCTCTTCGACTTCCACTACCGGATCGAGATCTACGTGCCCGCCGAGCAGCGCGTGCACGGCTACTACGTGCTGCCGTTCCTGCTCGGCGACCGGATCGTCGCCCGGGTCGACCTCAAGGCCGACCGGAGGGCGGGCGTGCTCCTGGTCCAGGGCTCGTACGCCGAGCCGGACGCCCCGGAGGAGACCGCCGAGGAGCTGTCGGCCGAGCTGGGGCGCCTCGCCGGCTGGCTCGGACTCGACGCGATCCGGATCGAGCCTCGCGGCGACCTGGCTCCTGCGCTACGGACCCTGGGCTCCGCTGGGTAGAGTGGCGCCGCTCAGCGATTTTCGCGACCTCAGGGAAGTTGGACCACACGTGCCTGCCATTCTCGACAGAATCCTCCGTATCGGCGAAGGCAAGATCCTGCGCCAGCTCGAGGCTGTCACCGCGGCTGTCAACGCCATCGAGGATGACTTCGTCGCCATGAGCGACGACGAGCTGCGCGGCATGACCGCCGAGTTCAAGGAGCGGCTGGCCAACGGGGAGTCGCTCGACGACATCATGCCCGAGGCCTTCGCGACCGCCCGGGAGGCCTCGCGCCGGATCCTGGGCATGCGCCCGTTCGACGTCCAGGTCACCGGCGGTGCGGCGTTGCACATGGGCAACATCGCCGAGATGAAGACCGGTGAGGGCAAGACGCTGGTGGCCGTGCTGCCGTCGTACCTCAACGCGCTCTCCGGCAACGGCGTCCACGTGGTCACCGTCAACGACTACCTGGCCAAGTACCAGTCGGACATGATGGGCCGCGTCCACAACTTCCTCGGTCTGACCGTCGGCGTGATCCTCCCGGAGATGCGTCCCGACGAGCGCCGCGAGGCCTACAACTGCGACATCACGTACGCCACCAACAACGAGCTGGGCTTCGACTACCTGCGCGACAACATGGCCGGCTCCATCGAGGAGTGCGTGCAGCGCAGCCACTCCTTCGCGATCGTCGACGAGGTCGACTCGATCCTCATCGACGAGGCGCGCACCCCGCTGATCATCAGCGGCCCGACGCAGGACGACGTGCAGTGGTACGCCGAGTTCGCCAACGTCGCGCGCAAGCTGGAGAAGGACGTCGACTACGAGGTCGACGAGAAGAAGCGCACGATCTCGGTGCTCGAGCCCGGCATCACCAAGGTGGAGGACCACCTGGGCATCGAGAACCTCTACGACTCCGTCAACACGCCGCTGATCTCCTTCATGCACAACTCGATCAAGGCCAAGGAGCTCTTCCGCAACGACAAGGAGTACGTCGTCATGGAGGGCGAGGTGCTCATCGTCGACGAGCACACCGGCCGCATGCTCGCGGGTCGCCGCTACAACGACGGGCTGCACCAGGCGATCGAGGCCAAGGAGGGCGTGGAGGTCCGCGAGGAGTACCAGACGCTCGCGACGATCACCCTGCAGAACTTCTTCCGCCTCTACGACAAGCTCTCCGGCATGACCGGCACGGCCATGACCGAGGCCTCGGAGTTCGACAAGATCTACAACCTCGGCGTGGTCCAGATCCCGACCAACAAGCCGATGGCGCGCGAGGACGCGGCCGACCTGGTCTACCGCACAGAGGAGGCCAAGTACGACGCCGTCGTCGACGACATCGCGGAGCGGCACGAGAAGGGCCAGCCGGTGCTGGTCGGCACGGTGTCCGTCGAGAAGTCCGAGCACCTCTCCGACAAGCTCCGCAGGCGCGGGATCCCGCACTCCGTGCTCAACGCCAAGGTGCACGCCGACGAGGCCAAGATCGTGGCGATGGCCGGCCACAAGGGAGCGGTCACGGTCGCGACCAACATGGCCGGTCGAGGCACCGACATCATGCTCGGTGGCTCCGTGGAGTTCCTCGCCGACCAGGAGCTGCGCAAGCAGGGCCTCGAGCCCACCGGCGAGACCTCGGAGGAGTACGACGCCGCCTGGCCGACCATGGTCGAGCGGATCAAGGAGCAGGTCGCGGCGGAGCACGACGACGTGCGCGACGCGGGCGGCCTCTACGTGGTCGGCACCGAGCGCCACGAGTCGCGCCGCATCGACAACCAGCTGCGTGGTCGGTCCGGTCGTCAGGGCGACCCGGGTGAGTCCCGGTTCTACCTGTCGCTCGAGGACGAGCTGATGCGCCTCTTCAAGTCCGAGTGGGTCGACCGGGTCCTCACCGTCCTGAAGATCCCGGACGACGTCCCGATCGAGAACAAGCGGGTCACCGGCGCGATCGCCAACGCCCAGGGGCAGGTCGAGTCGCAGAACTTCGAGTCGCGCAAGAACGTGCTGAAGTACGACGACGTCATGGACCGCCAGCGCAAGGTGATCTACGCCGAGCGCCGGGAGGTCCTCGAGGGCAAGGACCTCGAGGAGCAGATCCGCGGCTTCCTCGACGACACCGTCGTGGGCTACGTCAACGGGGCCACGGCCGAGTTCGCCGAGGAGTGGGACCTGGATGCGCTGTGGACCGCGCTGCGCCAGATCTACCCGGTCACCGTCGACCAGGACAAGCTGGTCGAGGAGGCCGGTGGCAAGGAGGGCCTCGACCGCGAGGAGCTCATCGAGACCCTCAAGGCCGACGCCAACGCGGCGTACGACCTCCGCGAGGCGGAGGTCGGGGCCGAGGTGATGCGCGAGCTCGAGCGGCGCGTCGTGCTGTCCGTGCTCGACCGCAAGTGGCGTGACCACCTCTACGAGATGGACTACCTGCGCGAGGGCATCTACCTGCGGGCCTACTCGCAGCGCGACCCGCTGGTCGAGTACCAGCGCGAGGGCTTCGAGATGTTCACCGCGATGATGGACAGCATCAAGGAGGAGTCGGTCGGCTTCCTCTTCAACCTCGACGTCCAGATCGAGGTCGAGGACGAGGACGCCGACGACAGCATCGACGTCGAGCTCGACGTCCCGGAGGTCATCGAGCCGATGGCTCGGGCGCTGCCGTCGGGGGACCAGCCCAGCGGTCAGCCGGTCATCCGGGCCAAGGGGCTCGAGCGACCCGCCACGCCGCAGGGGGGGCTGTCCTACTCCGCCCCGAGCGAGGACGGCGAGGTCGCGGTCAAGACCGAGGCGCCGGTCGAGGACGAGTTCGCCAAGGTCGGCCGCAACGACAAGTGCCCCTGTGGCTCGGGCAAGAAGTACAAGCAGTGCCACGGCGCTCCCGGCGGTCCGACGGGCCTGACCGCGCGCATCAGCTGAGCCCGGCCGGGACGAGCTCCCGACCGGCACGACGTACGGCGGTGACCCCGGTGGCCACCGCCGTACGTCGTCCCCCCCAGCATCGACGGGTGCGCTGACGGGCCCCTAGGCGAACTCCAGGGCGGTGCAGCGCCACCGGTGGTCGGGTGTGCGCTCGAAGCGGGCGGCCAGCGCACGGGAGCGCTCGCCGTACCGCACGTGCGAGCTCACCTCGACGACGTCGCGCGTGACGAAGGACGGGTGGACGCCGAGCACCCGGGGGCGCACCGGCTGGAAGCGGCCCTGACCGGGCTGGTGGCGCCCCGCGCGGGCGACCAGCAGGGCGCGACGCTGCAGGTCCTGGTAGACCTCGCGCGAGCTCCAGCGCAGCAGCTGGGTGACCGGACGGTCGCCGCCGACGATCTCGACGGCGGCCTGGATGTAGCGGCGCGCCCACTCCTCGGTGGCGCGGCGCAGCAGGCCTTCGATCGGCAGCACGTCGGCGATCGGCCCGGACCCGGAGGCCGCCGACGTCCGCGGCGGGTCCTGGCGGGGCTGCAGGTCGAGCGCCAGCGTGCCCTGCACGCTCGCGAGCCGCGTCTCCCGCCGGATCGGGACCACCTCGTGGGGTCGTGCGTCGGTCATGGCAGTACCTCCAGTCGCTGGGCGGGTCGGATGAGGTCGGGGTCCGGGCCGATGGCAGCCCGGTTGACGTCGTAGATCCGGCGCCAGGCGGCCTCGATCTCGGCATCGCCGGCGCCGCGCGGCAACGTGCGGGCGGCGATCGACCAGAGCGAGTCGCCGGGAGCGACCACGACGGTCCGGCGTACCGCCGCGGCAGGGGCGCGAGGGGGAGCGGGAGCCGACGCGGTGGCCCGGTCGGGCAGCGGGAGCCCGGCGACGGCCGACGCCGCGCTCACGACCCGGTCCTCGTGCTGCTGCCCGGGCGTCGCGTGCGCCGGCCCGGTGGCCAGCAGGGCCCCGGTGGCCGCCACGCCGCAGGCCGCGAGCACGATCCGACGCAGCGCTGCGGGCGCTCCCACGGCGCGGGCGCGGCCGGACAGGGCGCCGAGCACGGTGGCCGTCGTGGCCAGCCACAGCCAGCCCGCCGCGACCAGGGCCAGGGCGGCGCAGAGCCGGACCAGGGCCTCGTCGAGCACCGCGCTCGGGCCGGTCGCGACGGTCGGGAGCAGCCACGCCAGGAGCGCGGCGTACGCCACGGCCGCGCCGCCGGCGACTGCGAGGCACCGTGGACGGGACACCTGGTGGGAGCTGTTCATGGCCGAGACCCCAGAACGTTTGCGTTTGCTTGCGTTTACGTAAGGAAACGCCTCTTTGGGCTGACCGTCAACGCCTCCTCCACAGCCCGGCAGCCGTTTGGCACGGTGCCGTTCGCGGGGAGAGTGCGCCCATGGCATGGGAGGAGGAGCTGTTCGCGGTGCTCGACGACCTCGAGCAGCAGGCGGAGGCGCTGTACGACGCCGAGCGCGGCCTCGAGCTCGCCGACCGCTCCCGGTCGGAGTACCAGCAGGTGACGTTCGCGAGCCGGCTGATGGCCTCCGTCGGGCTCGAGGTGGTGCTCGACGTGCGGGGAGCGGGAGCGGTCGTCGGGATGCTGGGGCGGGTGGGGACCGGCTGGTGCCTGGTCAGCGGCAGCGGTCAGGACTGGATCGTGGCCCTCGGGGCCGTCACGGCCGTGCGGGGTGCCTCGGAGCGGTCGGTCCCGGAGGTCGCGTGGTCGCCGGTGACCCGGCTCGGCCTGGGCTCGGCGCTGCGCCGGCTCGCCGACGCGGGGGAGCGGTGCCTCCTCCACCTCGCCGACGGCCGCGTGCTCGACGGCACCGTGCTGCGGGTGGGCGCCGACTTCGTCGAGGCGCGCACCGGCGAGCGCGGCCGGACCGTGCTGGTGCCGTACGACGCGCTGGCGGCCGTGCAGAGTCGCTGACGGCCGGGTGGCTCAGGTCGCGTCGACGTCGTACGGCGGGGCCTCGCCGTCCTCGAGGGGACGCTGACCACGGCGGCTGCGGCGCACGGGGGGCTCGTAGTCGTCGTCGTCCTCCTCCATCGCCTCGGTGATGTGGCGGCGGACGATCTCGCGCGGGTCGAGGTCGCGAAGCTCGAGGTCGGAGTACTCCGGGCCGAGCTCGTCGCGCAGCTCGTCGCGCGCGTTGTTGGCCATCCGGCGCACCTGGCGCGCCATCCGGCCGGCCTGACGGGCCAGGTCGGGCAGCTTGTCAGGACCGAAGACGAAGATGGCGATCACCGCGATGACCGCGAACTCCGGCAGGCCGACTCCGAACACGAAGCAGAACCTACTGGGTCAGAACTTGCTGGTGGGCGTCAGGCCCAGCTGCATCCCGGCGAGTCCGCGGCCACGACCGGCGAGCCGGCCGGCGATGGCGGTGAGCGCCACGGCACCCGGGGCGCTCGGGTCGGAGTCGACGATCGGCTTGCCGACGTCGCCGCCCTCGCGCAGCGAGGTGTCGATCGGGATCTGGCCCAGCACCGGCACGTCGTACCCGAAGCGCTCGGAGAGCGTCGCGGCGACGCGGTCGCCACCGCCGCTGCCGAAGATCTCGAGGCGGTGCTCCGTGCCCTCGGCCGTGCAGTGCGGGCAGGGCAGGAAGCTCATGTTCTCGACGACGCCGACGACGCGCTGGTGCATCATCGAGGCCATCGTGCCGGCGCGCTCGGCGACCTCGGCGGCCGCCTCCTGCGGGGTGGTCACCACGACGACCTCGGCGCCCGGCAGGTGCTGGCCGAGCGAGATCGCGACGTCGCCGGTGCCCGGCGGGAGGTCGAGGAGCAGGACGTCGAGGTCGCCCCAGTAGACGTCGGCCAGCATCTGCACGAGGGCCCGGTCGAGCATCGGGCCGCGCCAGGCGACGACCTGGTCGCGGCGCGGCTTGAGCATCCCGATGGAGATCACCGAGACGCCGCTCGGCGTGGGGACCGGCATGATCAGGTCGTCGACCTGGGTGGGCCGGTAGTCGGCGACGCCCAGCATCGCCGGGACGGAGTGGCCGTAGATGTCGGCGTCCACGATGCCGACCTTGAGGCCGAGCTTGGCCATGGAGAGCGCCAGGTTGACCGTCACCGAGGACTTGCCGACACCGCCCTTGCCGCTGGCGATCGCGAGGACCTTGGTCAGCGAGCCGGGCTGCGCGAACGGGATCTCGCGCTGCGCCTGGCCGCCGCGCAGGGTCTCCTGGAGGCCGGAGCGCTGCTCGGCAGTCATCACGCCGAGCGTCAGGTCGACGCCGGTGATGCCGGGGACGCGGGTGACCGCGGCGGTGACGTCGCGGTTGATGGTGTCCTTGAGCGGACAGCCGGCGACCGTCAGCAGCACGGTGATGCGGGCGGTGCCGTCGGCGTCGACCACGACGGACTCGACCATGCCGAGCTCGGTGATCGGGCGCTTGATCTCGGGATCGTTGACGGTCGCGAGGGCGGCGGTGACCTGCTCGACAGACGGGGTGCTCACGTTGATCGAGTCTACGTCGGCAGGTGGTCCTCAGCCGCCGGGGCGGGGTGACCCTGCCCACGCTCAGGGTCGGCGGCCAGGTCGATGTCGCGGGCGTCCTGCTCGCGCGCCTCCTGGTCGCGGGCGTCGAGCTCACCCAGCAGCGTGCGGAGCTCCGAGCGCAGGAAGTCGCGGGTCGCGACCTCGCCGACGGCCATCCGGAGCGAGGCGACCTCGCGGGCGAGGAACTCCATGTCGGCGTGCCCCCGGGCGTTGGCCTGCCGGTCCTGCTCGGCGATCACCTTGTCGCGCTGCTCCTGGCGGTTCTGCGCGAGCAGGATCAGCGGAGCGGCGTACGACGCCTGCAGGCTCAGCGCCAGGGTCAGGAAGATGAACGGGAACTCGTCGAACTTCCAGTCGCTGGGGGCGAAGGCGTTCCACAGCACCCAGATGACGACGACGCCGGTCATCCACATCAGGAAGCGAGCCGTGCCCATGTAGCGCGCGAACTGCTCGGCGAAGCTGCCGAAGGCGTCGGAGTTGTACGACGGGCGCCGCATCAGCGGCTGCCGGCGGGTGTCCTTGGGGGTGTCCAGGCGCGGGTTGCGGTCCGTCACAGTCCTGCCTCCTGGGGGAGGTCGGTGCCCGAGCGGGCCCGGTCGCGCCAGCCCTCGGGCAGCATGTGGTCGAGCAGGTCGTCGACGGTGACGGCGCCGACCAGGTGGCCGTTCTCGTCCACGACCGGGGCCGCGACCAGGTTGTAGGTCGCCAGGTGCGCGGCGACCTCGTCGATGGTGGCCTCGGGCCGCAGCGTCTCCATGGTGACGTCGAGGGCGCCGGCGACCAGCGTCGACGGAGGCTCGCGCAGCAGCCGCTGGATGTGCGCGACCCCGAGGAACTTGCCGGTGGGGGTCTCCAGCGGCTGGCGGCAGACGTAGACGAGCGCGGCCAGCGCCGGCGTGAGCTCGGGGTTGCGGACGTGCGCCAGGGCGTCGGCGATCGTGGCGTCGGGCCCCAGGATGACCGGCTCCGAGGTCATCATCGCGCCCGCGGTGTTCTCGACGTACGACATCAGGCGGCGGACGTCCTCGGCCTCCTCGGGCTCCATCAGGCTGAGGAGGGTCGCGGCGGTCTCCGGCGGGAGGTCGGCGATCAGGTCGGCCGCGTCGTCCGGCGACATCTCCTCGAGGATGTCGGCGGCGCGCTCGGAGTCGAGGAGCTCGAGGATCTCGACCTGGTCCTCCTCCGGGAGCTCCTCCAGGACGTTGGCGAGGCGCTCGTCGTCGAGCGCGGCGACCACCGCCGTACGCCGCTCCGGCGGCAGGTCGTGCAGCATCGCGGCGGCGTCGGCGGGGCGCATCTCGTTGAGCGCCGCGATCAGGTGGGTCGCGCCCTGCGACTCCTCGCGCCCGATCAGGCCCTCGACGTCGCGCCACTCGACCACGTGGGTCTGGCCGCGCCGGCGCAGCCCCTTGGTGGGCTCCTGGATGGCGACCCGCGACAGCACCCAGTCGCGGTTGCGGGCCTGCTCCATCGCGACGTCGTAGACGGTCCCGCGGGCACCGGTGCTCGGGATCAGCACCGAGCGGTCGAGCATCTGGCCGATCACCAGCGTCTCGGTCGGGCGCTGCTCGAAGCGGCGCATGTTGAGCAGGCCGGTCGTGTAGACCTGCCCGCTGTCGATGTTGGTCACCCGGGTCATCGGCACGAAGATCCGGCGACGGCCGAACACCTCGGCCACCATCCCGAGCACGCGCGGCTGGTGGATCTCGGAGCGGACGGCCACCACGAGGTCGCGAACCTTGCCGACCTGGTCGCCCTGGGGGTCGAAGATCGGCAGCCCGACGAGGCGGGCGACATAGACGCGGGCGGGGGCCGTACTCACGTCCCCAGACGCTACCGTGCCCACCTCGGATGGGCGGGGCGCCGCCCCGACCGCTGAATCGTGGGAACCCGCACGCGGCCGTTAGAATTCGGCGATCGTCCCCGCGGAGGGGTCGCCCCAGGAGGTGTGGAGCTCGGTGGAGACGCCCGATCCGCTTCTCCCGGGCCGCGGCGGCGCCCGTCGGGGCGCACCCGGCCACCGGGGTCGTACGGCGGCCGTGGTCGCGGTCGCCGGGGTGGTGGCCGCCGGTCTCGTGGTCGCGGTCCTCGCCCAGCTCATGTCCGACAGCTCCACCGCCGTCGTCGGCGACGCCGCGCAGGTGGTGAGCGACCCGGCGACGCCCCGGTCCGCGGTCACGCCGTCGACCGCGCCGCAGACGGTCGTCCCGGCCGGCCGGCCGGTCCGCGGCAAGCCGGTCGCCAAGCCCACGAAGAAGAAGAGCAGCAGCGACACCCCCTCGTCGCTGGCCGGTCGCGCCGAGGCGCTCGCCGAGGATCTCGCCGCACCGGCCGCCGGCCCGGTACGGGTGGCGAGCTTCAACATGCTGGGGGCGAGCCACACCCGCGGCAAGCACGGGCGCAAGGGGTTCGCCGACGGCGCGACCCGCGCGCGGCAGGCGGTCACGCTGGTCGACAATCTCAACCTCGACGTCTTCGGCGCCCAGGAGTTCGAGCCGTCGCAGCTGCGGGTCTTCGAGGCGCGACTGCCGCAGTACGCGATGTACCCGGGCACGACCCAGCTCACGGAGTACGAGGGCGCCAACAGCATCGCCTGGGACACCGGCCGGTTCCGGGCGCTCCGCACCGAGACCATCCCGATCCCGTACTTCCACGGCCGGGCGCTGCGGATGCCGTACGTGCTGCTGGAGGAGATCGCGACCGGTCAGCGGATCTGGTTCGCCAACTTCCACAACGCCGCCGACGTGCGGGGCGCCGCGCAGAGGTGGCGCGAGAGCGCGACCGCGATGGAGGCCGACCTGGCCACGCAGCTGGGCGCCGACGGCACTCCGGTGATCATGACCGGTGACTTCAACGAGCGCAAGGCGTTCTTCTGCCGGCTGACCGCCCGGGCTCCCACGATGAGGAGCGCGAGCGGGGCGACCGGTGGTCCGCCGTGCTCGGTGCCGGGCAAGGCCCAGATCGACTGGATCCTCGGGTCCACGCCGGTGCGGTTCGCCAACTACCAGGTGCTCGACGGCGGCGTCATCGACCAGATGACGGACCACCCGGTCATCGTCAGCGACGCGACCTTCGCGCAGCGCTAGCCGTGGGGCGCCAGCCCGGCGTCAGCGCCGGGTGGGGTCGACGAAGACGTTGAAGGTCTGCCGGCTGTCGAACCCGCTGCGCGGGACCTGGGGGAGCCGCAGTGCGCTGGTGACCAGGTTGGCGACGACGCCCGTGCGGATCGGCTGCTTGCCGGAGTACGTCGTACGCCGAGTGCCCGGGTCCTGGTAGCCGCGGTTGAGGGAGTAGAGGCCCGCGTGCGGCACCCGTGGGCCGTGCACGAGCAGCGGCAGGGCGTGGTAGCGCGAGGAGGCCGGGAGCGCCGTGGTGCTGCTGGTCACGATGACGAGGGTGGAGCCCTTCGTCCTGGAGCCCCGGTTGACCTGACGCAGGATCTTGCGCACGCGCAGGTCGGCCGCCCGGAGCGCCCTGAGGTACTGCCTGCTCCCGACGCGCGACTCCTTTGCGGCCTGGGCGGGCCCGCTGAGCTGGACGAAGGTGAGCCCGCTCGGGCGCGTGGCGAGCCGCTTGCGGGCCGCCGCGGACGCGACGCTGTCGCGGCTGCTGACCACGGCGGCCGAGAGCTTGCGCCGCCCGTTGTCGCGACCGTACGGGTCCGCGGCTCCGTGCCGGGCGTTCCACGAGCGGACCAGCAGGCCTGCGCGCGGGTCCCCCGAGTAGAGCGACGTCGTGAGGCCCAGGTCGTGGGCCACGTCGAACACGCTCGACACGTACTGCCCCGCCGCGGCCCGGATGGTCGAGCCGGTGTCCTTGTTGCGCCGGACGCCGTGGCGGGCGACGGTGCGGCCGGTGAGGATGCTGACGGTGTTGGGCAGGGACGCCCGGCTCTCGACGCTCCCGCGGGCGTTCAGCGTCGAGGCACCGGTCTTGCGCAGGTGCGCCAGCGCGGGGGTACGCCGCGCGCTCACGTAGCGGGAGGGCAGGCCCTCGACGTCGATCACGACCACGCGCCGGACGTTCGCGGCGCGGGCCGCCTGGCTGGCGATCGACGCCGCGGCGTACACCAGCGGGTGGTCGGAGGCCTTCTTCACGAGGGTGTCGCGGCGCGAGGTGTAGCCGCTGAACGCGATGTCGCCGGTGCCCATGACCCAGTCGATCAGCACCGGCGTGGCCGGCGTGCAGCTGCCGTCGGGCGGGTTGCCGTGGACACCGCCGCTGGCCGACTCCAGCTCGGTGAGGTAGGTCATCGGGCAGTAGAACTTGTCGCGGTCGTTCATGTCGCCGGTGAGGATCACGGGGACGTGCGGCTGCCGACGGCGCAGGTCGTTGACCAGCGCCGCCTGGATCTGCTCCGACCGGTCGCGCCACTTCTGGGCCGGGCCGCCGACGTCGGCGGGGTTGTGGGTGTTGAGGACCCACACCAGCTGGCCGGTCCGGTTGTTGCGCAGCTGCACCAGGGGGCGCAGCTGCATCTTCCCGTGGAAGTACGGCGACCGGTACGTCGTCGTCACGACGGCCGTCCAGGCGCGCTCGTCCCACGCGATCGTGTTCTGCGTCGCCTGGGTGCCCTGAGCGGCGGTCGGCCACATCCCCCACGTCGGCATCCGCCGGGCGAAGGTGGCGTACTGCGGGGGCTCGAACTCCTGGAACCCGACGAGGTCGACCGCCGACTCGGTGATCGCGCGTGCGGCCCACACCATCCGCTTGCGGCCGTCGGCGTAGCCCTTGCGGTCCCCGCCCGGCTCGGTGTGGCCGAAGCCGAGGACGTTGAAGGTGGCGACGCGGAACGTCGTCGGGGCGGTCGCGTCGGGGGACGCGACGGCAGCGGTGGCCGCCGTCGGAGCGAGCAGCGCGGCGCTGGCGGTGAGCGTGATGACCGCGACGACCGCGCTGAGGAGGGTGGGACGACGGCGTGACATGGCGGCTCTCCGGACGGCGGTGACCGGAGGCACCGGGGCGATGGACCGTCCCATGCTAGGTGACACGGGTGGGATCGGTGAGCCCGCGAGTGACCCATGTGGTGCCCTCAGGAGCGCCGGAAGAGGCCCCGTCGACCGGACCCGCTCGGGCGACCGGCGATCCGGTCCATCGTCGCGGTGACCTCCGCGGCCCCGGCCCGCTCCGGCAGGAACTGCCACTTGTCCTCGCCGCGCAGTGCCTCCAGGAGCGACCGCAGCCGCTCGGACTGCTCCTGGGGGAGCCGCTCGGGCCGGTGGTCGCCGGACAGCGGGTCGACCTCGGTCAGCAGGCCCAGCCGGGACAGGACGTCGACCGGGTCCTGCATGTGCCGCTCGTAGATCGCGGTCAGGAAGTGGGCGGCCTCCTCGGGCGCCAGGTCCTTGGTCACCACCGCCTTGAGAGCGGTGGCCAGCTTCATCCGGTGCTCACCGAAGTTCATCCGCGGACCGGAGCCGATCATGGCCGTCCACTTCCGCACGAACTCCTCGCCGGAGTAGGACTCCAGGTGCAGCATCTCCAGGCCGGGCGAGCGGTGCAGGGGGAGCCGGTCGTCCGCGTGGTCGACCGCCTTGTGGATGCCCAGCCACACGTCCAGCCGGGGCCGGACGCCGACCTTGCCCGCGATGTGGCTCCGGAAGTAGCGGTCGTTGTCGGGCTCGTCCAGCACGCCCAGGGCCTCCAGCAGGAGGAGGTCGGGCTCCTCGAGCAGCCGCTTGAAGAGCCGTGGCTCGCCCGCCGGGCGCAGCTGGCTCACCACCTCGAGGGGGCGGAGGTTCACGGCCGGGGCGTCGGCGGGCACGGCCGCCAGCTCGGCCCGGTCGATCCGGGCGATCTCGTCGGCATCGAGGTGGAAGAGCCACTCCGCGCCCTCGACCCGGGTCAGGACCGCCCGGGCCAGGTTGGCGTTGAGCCGCTGACGCCGGTTCAGCAGCCGCGGGCGCTCACCGTTCCACCACGAGCGGTCGGTGACCACGAGCGTCACGTCGGGCTGGGCGGTCAGCCACGACTCGACCTCGGGATCCGCGGCGTCGAGGAAGACGATCAGGTGGTCGATGCCGCCGGCCAGGTTGCCGGCCACGAACCGCTGGACGTTGGGCAGTGTGTCCTTGAGGGTAGTCACGGTGAGGATCACCCGCGCATCCTAGATAAGGTGCACAGCGTGAGCCCGACGGACGCGCCCCGAGGCTCGGTCACCGCTCTCGAGGTCGATGACGAGGGCCTCCTGGTGCGCGGAGCGGGCGACGGGCCGGTCGACTTCCTCTTCGGCGACCAGCGCGTCGGCTCCTTCTGGCTGCGCCGCGACACCCGGCCCGAGGGCGAGTGGCTGCGCTACCCGTGGCCGGCGACCCTGCGCCGGTTCCTCAACGGCGTCGTGACCGTCACGCTGGCCGACCCGGCGGACGGCACCCGGTGGACGTCGTACGACGCTCGCCTGGGCTCCGGGGAGGGCACCGTGGAGGTGCGCGACGCCCAGGGCCACGCGCTGGCCCTGGACAAGAGCAACCGGCTGACCCGGCTCTTCGGCGACCGGGACGCTGCCCAGCTCGAGCCGCTCCTCGACGCGCTCGAGGTGGTGATCGGGGCGCTGGAGAAGGCCGGGGTCGAGCCGTTCCTGGCGTACGGCACGCTGCTCGGCGCCGTGCGCGACCAGGACTTCATCGGGCACGACTCCGATGCCGACGTCGGCTACGTCAGCCGCTTCGAGTTCCCGGTCGACGTGGTCCGCGAGTCCTACGCGCTGCAGCGGCGGCTGCGCGAGATGGGCTTCCGGGTCCAGCGCTACAGCGGGCTCGGGCTGAAGGTCATCCTCGAGGAGCCGGGCGGCACCTCGCGGGGGCTCGACGTGTTCGGCGGGTTCTCCCGCGACGGCATGCTCTACCTGATGGGCGAGGTCGGGCACCCGTTCCGCGACGAGTGGCTCCACCCGCGGACGAGCGCGACCCTCGCCGGGCGCGAGTTCCCCGTGCCGGCCCGGCCCGAGCACCTGCTCGAGGCGATGTACGGCGAGAGCTGGCGGCTGCCGGACCCGGCCTTCAAGTTCGTCACCCCGGTGAGCACCCAGCGGCGCCTCAACGGCTGGTTCCGCGGCGCCCGCGTCGGCCTCGACGACCGGTGGGCGCGCAGCCGCGCCGGGACGCTGCCGCCCGAGCGCACCGGACCGAGCGAGCTCGTGCGCTGGGTGGCGGGTCAGGAGCCGGTGCTCGGCACGGTGGTCGACGTCGGCTGCGGTCGCGGCAGCGACGCGCTGTGGCTCGCCGCCCAGGGTGCGCGCACCGTGGGGCTCGACTACTTCCCGCCCGACCTGCGCCGCGCCGTACGCCGGGCCGAGCGCCGCGGCGTCGAGGTCCGGTTCGAGTGGATGAACCTCGGCGAGCTCCGCTCGGTGCTCGGCGCCGGCACCTGGCTGGCGCGCGAGGAGGGACCGCGGATCATGCTCGCGCACCACCTCGTCGACGCGACCGACCGTCGCGGCCGGGCCAACCTGGTGCGGCTCGCGAAGATGGTGACCCGGTCCTCGGGGAGGCTCTACGTCCAGGCCTACACCGCGCCGACGGAGCTGTCCGGCCGCCTGGGCCTGGACCCGGTCGACGCGGAGCAGCTGAGCGAGCTGGTCGTGTCGAGCGGCGGCCGGGTCGAGCAGGTGGTCGAGCTCGGCGAGCGCGAGGCCGGGATGGGGGAGGCGCCACCCGGCGGCCCCCCCGTGATCTGCAGAATGGTGGCGTCATGGACCCGTTGAAGAGGCTGCTCACCCGGCGCCGGTCGCTCAGTGAGCGGGTGCGGGTCTTGGAGTCCGAGATCCAGGAGTGCCGGCAGCTGAACGTCCGGCTCGCCGAGCTGTGCGACGTGGTGACCGAGCTGCTGCTGCCCGCGGCGGACCGGGACGAGGCCGCGCTGACCGAGGTGCTCGAGCGCTACCGCGCCGACATCGGGGACCCGCTCGCCCGCTGAGCGTCGGGCGGCGCGTCACGGCCGGTGGCAGTACCAGACCACGCCGGCGTCCGAGATCCGCGACGTGCAGCCCGCACGCTCCTCGACCCCGCGCAGGGTGGCGGTCGCTGTGATCAGCGGGTGGTCGGTCAGGTGACGGCGCTCCGGGCCGGAGTCGCTGCGGTAGTGCGAGAAGCGCAGCGCGCGGGTGCCGAAGATCCAGTCGATCTCCGGCGACGCCGGGAGACGGCAGTGCCCGTCGACGACCGCGGCACCGTCGGCCGAGTGCATGCCGGTCCGCCCGGTGAGCTCGCAGGCGAACCCGCCCCGGGCGTTCATGTCGCCGGTCACGACCACCGGGACGCCGGTCCGGCCGAGCTTGGCGACGAGCTCCGCCTCGATCACCACCGCCTGGTCGCGCCACCGTCGGGCCGGGCCGCCGACGTCCGCAGGGTTGTGGAAGTTCGCGAACCACACCAGGCGGCCCGAGCTCCGGTGCCGGAGCAGCACCTGCGGCATCCGCACCAGGTGGCCGTGGAAGTACGGCACCAGCTTGGTGCGCTTGCGCACCAGGGCCCACACGTCGGTGCGCCAGATGATCGAGTTGTCCGAGCGGGACCGGCCCAGGGAGGTGCCCGGGAAGACGGCGTAGCGGTCGCCGACGAGCTCGCGGAACCGCCGTGCCTGGGGCCACTGGAACTCCTGCAGGCCGGCGACGGTCACGCGGGCCCGCTCCAGCGCGCGCAGCTCGCCGGGGAGCCGCTGATCGGCGTCGGGGTAGTCCTTGCGGCGGTCCGGCCCCTGGGTGTGGGTGGCGCCGAGGAGGTTGAAGGACGCCAGCCGGAACTGCGCCGGCCGCCAGCTGGACGGCGGCACCCGCTGCAGGCCCTCGCGCGCCATCTCCCGGTCGAGCGTCGCCACGGACGGGTAGCCGGAGGCCGTCGGGGACGGGGGCTCGGTCGGGCCGGTCGACGGGCTGCTCGTCGGGCTGGTCGACGGGCTGCTCGTCGGGCTGGAGGTCTGGCCCGGCGGGCCCGCCGCGGGCTCCGACGTCGTGCACCCCGAGGCCACGAGCAGGAGAGCCACCAGGGCCGGGGCGGCCCAGCGACGGGGGCCGGGTGCGTGCGAGCGCCGTGCCACTGGCCCAGTCCTCTGTGTCGTCGCGGGTCGGTCCGGGGAATGGTACCCAGCGTCACACCGGGCGGGCCTGCGTCCTTCGTTACCAGCCGGTAGTGTCCGGAGGGTCCGCCACTCTTCGACACTCCAGGAGCACCGATGGGTCGCCTCGCCGAGACCGATGACCTGACCGACGACCAGGCCGAGATCCTCAAGGCGGTCCGCACCTTCGTCGAGAAGGAGATCATCCCCGCGGCCCAGGCGCTGGAGCACGCCGACAAGTACCCCACGGAGATCGTCGAGGGTCTCAAGGAGCTCGGGATCTTCGGGCTGATGATCCCGGAGGAGTACGGCGGGCTGGGCGAGTCGCTGCTGACCTACGCGCTGTGCGTCGAGGAGATCGCGCGCGGCTGGATGAGCGTCTCCGGCGTCATCAACACCCACTTCATCGTGGCCTACATGCTGATGAAGCACGGCACCGAGGAGCAGAAGCAGAAGTACCTGCCGCGGATGGCCACCGGCGAGGTCCGCGGCGCGTTCTCGATGTCCGAGCCGGGCCTGGGCTCCGACGTCTCGGCGATCTCGACCAAGGCGACCAGGGCCGACGACGGCTCCTACTCGATCACCGGCCAGAAGATGTGGCTGACCAACGGCGGCTCCTCCACGCTCGTGGCGGTGCTGGTGAAGACCGACGAGGGCCATGACGACTCGGTGTCGGTCTACAAGCGGATGACGACCTTCCTGGTGGAGAAGGAGCCCGGCTTCGGCGAGACCGCCCAGGGCGTCACCGTGCCCGGCAAGATCGACAAGATGGGCTACAAGGGCATCGACACCACGGAGATGATCTTCGAGGGCCACCAGATCGCGGCCGAGCAGATCCTCGGCGGCGAGCCCGGTCAGGGCTTCTACCAGATGATGGACGGCGTCGAGGTCGGCCGCGTCAACGTCGCGGCCCGCGCCTGCGGCATCGCGCTGCGGGCCTTCGAGCTCGGCGCGGCGTACTCCCAGCAGCGCCACACCTTCGGCAAGCAGATCGCCGACCACCAGGCCATCCTCTTCCGCCTCGCGGAGATGGCCACCAAGGTGGAGGTCGCCCACACGATGATGGTGCGCGCGGCCCGCAAGAAGGACGCCGGCGAGCGCAACGACGTCGAGGCCGGGATGGCCAAGATGGTCGCCTCGGAGTACTGCAACGAGGTCGTCCAGGACTCCTTCCGGATCCACGGTGGCTACGGGTACTCCAAGGAGTACGAGATCGAGCGGCTCTACCGCGAGGCGGCCTTCATGCTGATCGGTGAGGGCACCTCCGACATCCAGAAGATGATCATCGGCCGCAGCCTGCTCAAGACCTACGCGGTCAAGTCCTGAGGCGGTCGACGCCCTGTGCGTCCTCGTGCGAAGGTGGGTCCATGACCGACTCGCATGCCAACGACGACCTCAAGGCCAAGATGCGCGAGGCACTGGACCGCAAGAGCTCCCGGGAGAAGGGCGTCCACCAGGACGGTCCGCTCCAGGAGAAGGCCCACGGCTCCGAGGTCTCGGACAACGCGCCGAAGATGCACCGCAGGAAGGCCGGCGGCGGGGGCTCGTGACATTACCCACGCGTAGCAACGGGTGCGCAACGTCGCGCTGACCGGCACCATGGGCGCCATGCAGTTCGGACGCAGCTACGAGGAGTTCGAGGTCGGCGCGACCTACAAGCACTGGCCCGGCAAGACGGTGACCGAGTACGACGACCACCTGTTCTGCCTGCTCACCATGAACCACCACCCGTTGCACCTCGACGCCAACTACGCCGAGGAGACGACGCAGTTCGGCAAGAACGTCGTCGTGGGCAACTACGTCTACTCGATCCTGCTCGGCATGAGCGTCGCGGACATCTCCGGCAAGGCGATCGCCAACCTGGAGGTGGAGTCGCTGCGCCACGTCGCCCCGACCTTCCACGGTGACACGCTGTACGGCGAGACCACCGTGCTCGGCAAGACCGAGAGCAGGTCCAAGGACGACCGCGGCGTCGTCCACGTTGAGACCATCGGCTACAACCAGGACGGCACGATCGTCTGCATCTTCCGCCGCAAGGTGATGGTGCCGAAGGCGAGCTACCTCGAGGCCCGCGGCGGCGAGCAGCCGGGCCGCCCGGTGCCGCAGCCGGACAAGCACTGGAGCGGTCCCGGACCCAGCTAGGACGTCCCGGGACGGCCGCGGCCCCAGCGGCGCAGCTGTGCCGAGCCCGTTTGCCGGGCGTGCGGCCCGGGCACGGTCATCGGGTGAGCAGCTCGACCGACACGCACCAGCCCGACGGGCTCGACCGGGGGTTCTTCGGTCAGCCCCGCCCCCTCGCCAACCTCTTCGGCGTGGAGATGTGGGAGCGGTTCAGCTTCTACGGCATGCAGGGCATCCTGCTGATCTACCTGTACTACTCGACCGCCCAGGGCGGCCTGGGCATCGACGAGGCCACGGCGACCGGCATCGTCGGGGCGTACGGCGGGGCCGTCTACCTCGCGACGATCCTCGGGGCGTGGCTGGCGGACCGGGTGATCGGCGCGGAGCGCACCCTCTTCTACGCGGCCGTCGTCGTGATGCTCGGCCACATCGGGCTCGCGCTGATCCCCGGCATCGCCGGGGTCGGCGTCGGCCTGTGCCTGATCGCGCTCGGCAGCGGCGGGGTGAAGGCCAACGCGACGTCGCTGGTCGGCTCCCTCTACGCGGAGGGGGACGAGCGCCGCGACGCGGGGTTCTCGCTCTTCTACATGGGCATCAACATCGGCGCCTTCGTCGGCCCCCTGCTCACGGGCTGGCTGCAGGAGAACAAGGGCTTCCACTGGGGCTTCGGAGCCGCCGCGGTCGGCATGTTCCTCGGGCTCGTGCAGTACTCGATCGGCCGCAAGCGGCTGCCCGACGACACCCGCGTGGTGCCCCACCCGCTGCAGCCGCACGAGCGGACCCGGTACGTCGTGCTCCTGGTCGCCGCGGTGGTCGTGGTGGCCGTCCTGGCGCTCACGGGCGTGCTGAACGCCGGCAACCTGTCGGACTGGGTCGTCGCGATCACCATCGTCGCCGCGATCGGCTACTTCGTCCTGCTGCTCACCAGCAGGGCGGTGTCGGCGGTGGAGCGCAGCCGGGTCTGGTCGTTCGTGCCGATGTTCGTCACGAACGCCGTCTTCTGGTCGCTCTACCAGCAGCAGTTCACGGTGGTCACCGTCTACTCCGACAAGCGCCTGGACCGCAGCTTCGGCGACTGGACGATGCCGGTGTCGTGGGTGCAGTCGATCAACCCGATCTTCATCATCGCGCTGGCCCCCGTCTTCGCCCTCGTGTGGACCCGGCTCGGTCCGCGGCAGCCCTCGAGCCCGGTGAAGTTCGGCATCGGGACCACCCTCATGGGGGTCGCGTTCCTGCTCTTCCTGCCGATGCCGGCCGGCGACCACGCGGTGTCCGTCGTGGCCCTCGCCGGGGTGCTGCTCGTCTTCACGCTGGCCGAGCTCTTCATCTCACCGGTGGGGCTGTCGCTCTCGACCAAGCTGGCGCCCGCGACGTATCACACGCAGATGGTGGCGCTCTACTTCCTGTCGGTCGCGCTCGGCACGGCGATGTCGGGGCGGCTCGCGGCGTACTACGACCCCGACGACGAGACCGGCTACTTCCTGCTGATCGGCGTCGTGGCCATCGTCGTGGGCCTGCTGATGATCGCCGCGAACCGCCCGATCAGGAGACTGATGGCCGGGGTCCACTGACCGCGGCCGCGACCCGGGGCGCGAACGCCGGTGCGAGCGGGATGATGCCGAGCACCAGGACCATCGGGACGGCGAAGCCGATCCGCAGCGAGTCCTGGCCGACGAGCCCGGTCATCACCGATCCGAGCAGCGCACCGACGTAGTTGAACTGGTTGAAGCGCGCGATCACGGCGTCCACGCGCGCCTGCCGGACGGCGGGCTCGAACTCGACGCCGTCCTCGGCCGCACCCGCGATCCGGGCGGCGGCGGAGAAGCTGAGCGGGGCCACGACGGCGACGCCGGCACCGAGGATGGCGAACCCGGCCACGGCGACCGGCCAGGCGGGGGAGAAGACCACGACCGCGAGCCCGGCCGCGCCGACCACCGCGCCGACGCGGAGGACCGGGACGACGCCGAGCCGCGAGACCAGTTGGTCGCCGAGGATCCGCACGGTCCCGCTCGCGAGCAGGTAGGCCAGTGCCGAGAGCGCGACGTACCGGTGCGGCGTCGTGAACGTGTGGTCGAGGAAGAGCGGTCCCCAGGTCTGGACGCCGGTGTCGACCATGTAGAAGAGCACCATCGCGATGCCGACCAGGACGATCGGGCGCCAGGGCACGGCGACCTCCGTGGCGAGCTCGGTGGCTCCGTGGTCGCGCGGCAGGAACGGCCCGCAGGCGACCACCAGCGGGATGACGCCGACGAAGGCGATCGCCCCGACCGAGGCGTCCGCCGTCGCCAGCCCGATCACGGCACCGATGACGCCGCCGAGCGTCCACACACCGTGGAACGACGGCAGGATCGGCCGCCCGTAGAGGTGCTCCAGGGCCACCGCCTGCATGTTGGTGCTGGCGTCGACCATGCCCAGGCCGACGCCGTAGCCGGCCATGCCGGCCACGAAGACGCCCGAGCTCGGGGCCAGGCACAGCGTCGCCACGGACACCCCGACGACCACCAGGCCGATGCGGAGCAGCAGGGCGCTGTCGCGGCGCTTCGCGAGGGTCTCGGCCACCACCGAGCCGACCCCCGCCAGCAGGATCATCATCAGCAGGACGAGCGACAGGTCCACGTCCGACAGGTGCCACTTGTCCTGGAAGTCGGGCAGCCGGGTGGTGAGGCTGAGCAGGATCAGCCCCTGGGTCCCGAATCCGGCAGCGGTGGCGACGCGAGCCCGCGAGTTCTGCATGGCGCATGGTGGCACGCCGCGCGTCGCGGTGACTCAGGAGTTCCGAGGAAAGCGGTGCTCAGGAGGACGCCGTACGGGACGATGGTCCGAGGTACACACGGCGTGGGGGAGTTCATGGCACGGACAGGTCTGCAGGCACGTCAGCGCGCGACGAGGGCGATGGGGGCGCCGACCGAGCGGTCCACCCCGCTGGCGCGGAGCAGGCACCGGGAGGAGCCGAAGCTCCGCGAGCGGCTGCGCTACCAGTTCGACAACAGCATGTCGCGCGGGACGCCCGCGCTGATCGCGTGGCTGTGCGTCACCACCGTGGTGCTGATCCTGGCGTTCACCGTGATCGTCGCGATCTTCCGGCTCCGGTCGCCGGACGACCCGGCGCGCCCGTTCTTCCGCGACCTGATGCAGAACCTCTTCCACGCCCTGGACCCCGGGACCGTCGCCGGTGACGGTGCCGCGTCGTGGCAGTTCCTGCTCACGATGCTGGTGCTCACGATCGCCGGGCTCTTCATCGTCAGCGCGCTGATCGGTGTGATCGCCACCGGGATCGACGCCAAGCTCGCCGACCTGCGCCGCGGCCGCTCGACGGTGCTCGAGCAGGACCACACCGTCATCCTCGGCTGGTCGGACTCGATCTTCACGATCGTCAGCGAGCTGACGCTGGCCAACGAGAGCCGCAGGAAGCCGGTGATCGTCATCCTCGCCGACCGCGACAAGGTCGAGATGGAGGAGATCCTGCGGGCCAAGGTCCCGGACCTGCGCGGCACCCGGGTGATCTGCCGCTCCGGCTCGCCGATGGACCTCGACGACCTCGCGCTGAGCAGCCACGGATCGGCCCGCTCGGTCATCCTGCTCGCCCCGGAGACCTCCGACGACCCGGACAGCGAGGTCATCAAGACGCTGCTCGCCCTGACGCACGACGGTCCCGACGGCCCGCGCATCGTCGCCGAGATCCGCAACCCGACCAACCTGGAGGCGGCCCGGCTCGTCGGCGCCGACCGCACGGTGCTCCTCGACATCCGCGAGACCGTCGCCAAGCTGATCGTCCAGACCTCGCGGCAGTCCGGCGCGGCCGCCGTCTACACCGAGCTCTTCGACTACGGCGGCGACGAGATCTACTTCCTCGACGGCCACGGCCTGGGGGAGGGCGCGACGTACGCCGACGCGCTGCTCGGCTACGAACTGGCCGGTGTGATCGGCGTGATCTCCGACGACGGCCCGAAGCTGAACCCGCCGCCGGACACCCTCGTGGCCGGCTGCACGCTGATCGTCGTGGCCGAGGACGACTCGACCCTGCGCGGCGCCCCGGACGCCCTGGCGACCCCGGACCTGACCCGGCTGGGCACCTCCTTCGGCTTCGACGACCACCCGACCCGGGCGGTGCTGCTCGGCTGGAACGAGCGCGCCCCGATCGTGCTGCGGGAGCTCGACAAGTACGCACCCCCCGGCTCGGCCCTGACCGTGGTGACGTCGTACGCTCCGGCCGCCCTGCCGCCGATGACCAACCTCGACGTCACCGTCGTCACGGCCCCGACCACCGACCGGGCCACCCTCGAGGCCCACCTGCGCGCCGATCTCGACCAGGTCATCGTGCTCTGCTACTCCGACCACCTCGAGGCGCAGGCCGCGGACGCCCGCACGCTGGTGACCCTGCTGCACGTGCGCGACATCCTCGCCAGGGCGGGCTCGGCCACCCCGGTCGTCAGCGAGATGCTCGACGACCGCAACCGGGTCCTGGCCCAGGTGGCGCACGTCGACGACGTCGTCGTCAGCGGCGAGATCGTCAGCCTGCTGGTCACCCAGCTCTCCGAGGACCACCGCCTCGAGGCGGTCTTCTCGGAGCTCCTCGGCGACGCGGGCAGCGAGATCTACCTGCGACCCGCCGAGTGGTACGCCGAGCCCGGGTCCGAGGTCGAGTTCGCGACCGTCGTGGCCGGCGCCATCCGGCGCGGCGAGACCGCGATCGGCTACAAGTCGGTGGCGCTGTCGGACGGCACGACCAGCTTCGGCGTCCGCGTGAACCCGGCCAAGTCCGAGACGTTCCGGGTGGTCCCCGGCGACCGGGTCGTCGTGCTCGCGGAGGACTGAGCGCACTAGTTTGGCCCCATGCTCTTCCCCGAGTCGCGGCGTGCCCTCGAGCTGGTCGCCGGCGAGACCCCTGTGTGGACCGACGGCTACGACATCGAGGCCGCTCGGGCGCAGGCCCGTGCTGCGGCGGCCGCCGAGCCGCGCGAGGACGTCGCCGAGGTGCGCGACCTCGACGCGGACGGCGTACCCGTGCGGCTCTACCGACCGGGCGGGGCCCGGGCCGGGGTCGTCGTGCACCTGCACGGTGGCGGGTTCGTCTTCAACGACGTCGAGGTCCACGACGCCGCCGCCCGGCGGCTGGCCAACCGGGCCGGGATGGCGGTGATCAGCGTCGACTACCGGCGTCCGCCGGAGCACCGCTTCCCGGCGGCGCCGGACGACGTGTCGACCGTGCTGCGCTGGATCGAGGACAACCGGGACGTCGCCGACCTCCGGATCCACGGCCCTCTGTACGTCCACGGCGACAGCGCGGGCGCCAACCTGGCGCTGGTCGCCGCGCTGCGTCACCCGGGCCGCTTCACGGCGGCCGTGCTGATCTACCCCTTCCTCGACCCACGGGCCGGGTTCGAGACGTACCGCACCCGGGCCGACGGCTTCGACCCGCGCGAGGCCGCCTGGTACTGGCAGCAGTACGCCGCCTCGCCGGCCGACCACGACGACCCCGACCTGGCCCCGCTGCTCTCCGACCGGCTCGCGACCCTGCCGCCGACGCTGGTGGTCACCGCCGAGCACGACCCGCTCTGCGGTGAGGGCGAGCACCTCGCCGGGCTGCTCGCGGATGCCGGCGTCGCGGTCACCGCCACCCGCTACCTGGGCCAGCTGCACGGGTTCTGGCGGCACCCGGCGGTCTTCCCGGCCGCCGAGGCGCTGCTGCGCCAGACCGCCGGGTTCCTGGGCCAGTACAGCCCGCAGCAGCAGGACTGAGAGGATGACCGCATGCGCGTGCACCTCGGCTGCGACCATGCCGGACTCGATCTCAAGGACCACCTGACCGCCTGGCTCACCGAGCACGGCTACGAGCCCGTCGACCACGGGCCGTTCTGGTACGACGCCGACGACGACTACCCCGTCTTCTGCCTGCGCGCCGCCTCCGCCGTGGCCCAGGAGCGGGCCGCGGGCCAGGACAGCCTCGGTGTGGTGATCGGTGGATCGGGCAACGGCGAGCAGATCGCGGCCAACAAGGTCGCCGGCATCCGCTGCGCGCTGGCCTGGTCGGAGGAGACCGCGCTGCTTGGCCGCCAGCACAACGACGCGAACGTCGTCGCCGTCGGCGGCCGGATGCACTCGCTGGAGGACATGACGCGCTTCGTCGAGCTCTTCCTCGCCGAGCCGTTCTCGGGTGCCGAGCGCCACCAGCGCCGGATCGACGAGCTCACGGCGTACGAGGCGAGCGGCGACCTGCCGCCGCTGCCTGAGCGCCCGGCCGATGCCTGAGGGCCATACCCTCCACCGCCTCGCCGACGAGCTGACCGCGACCTTCGGTGGCCGGGTGGTCGGGGCGAGCAGCCCGCAGGGACGCTTCGCGGGCTCTGCGGCGCAGGTGGACGGGCAGGTGCTGGTCGGTGCCGAGGCGTGGGGCAAGCACCTCTTCATCGCCTTCCCCGACGACCGGTTCGTGCACGTCCACCTGGGCCTCTACGGCAGGTTCGACGTGCACGCCGACGAGCCCGTCGTCCCCGAGCCCG
The DNA here is from genome assembly GCF_000620705.1 of Nocardioides sp. URHA0020. Taxonomy (GTDB): domain Bacteria; phylum Actinomycetota; class Actinomycetes; order Propionibacteriales; family Nocardioidaceae; genus Nocardioides. Next base: position 382,877 of record NZ_JIAR01000025.1, on the reverse strand, counting down.
TCGGCCAGGTCCGGTTGCGACTCGTCTCCGACACCGGCTACGCCGACCTGCGGGGCGCCACGGCCTGCGAGCTGCTCACCCGCGCCGAGCGCGACGAGATCGTGGCGCGCTCGGGCCCGGACCCGCTGCGCGCGGACGCCGACCCGAGCGTCGCCTGGGAGCGGATCCGGCGCAGCAAGGCGCCGATCGGCGGCCTGCTGATGGACCAGAGCGTCCTGGCAGGGGTGGGCAACGTCTACCGCGCCGAGGTGCTCTTCCGGCACCGGTTGGACCCCTACCGACCGGGCAGCACCCTGCGGGTCGGCCAGTGGCGCGCGCTCTGGGACGACCTGGTGGTGCTCATGCGCGACGGCGTGCGGACCGGGCGGATCGACACCGTCCGCGACGAGCACACCCCGGAGGCGATGGGGCGGGCACCGCGCCGCGACGACCACGGCGGCGAGGTCTACGTCTACCGCCGCAACGGGATGCCGTGCCACGTGTGCGGCCGCGCCGTACGCACCGCGGAGCTCCAGGGCCGCAACCTCTTCTGGTGCTCCCAATGCCAGCGCAGGTACCGGTCGCGAGCACTACAGTGATGCCACTCCAGGACGAGGACCGACGACCATGAGCGCTCGCCGACGGTTGATCCCGCGGGGCAACGGCATCCTCACGCTGCTGCTGGCGCTGACCCTCGTGGTGACCGCCGTGGTGCTGACCTGGCCCGGCACGGCGCCGATGACGGTGCTGGTCGTGCCGCTGCTGCTCGGCAGCCTGCTGCTCGGCCCCCGGCAGCTGCCGTGGTTCGTGGTGTTCGTGATGGTGATGCTGATGCTCGCCATCACCCGCCAGGACCCGATCACCACCCGGATCGTGCTGGCCATCACCGTGCTCTACCTGCTGTGCTTCATCGTGCTGCTCACCTCCTTCCGCCGCTCCCGCCTCGGGGTCGCCGGGGTCCGGGGTGAGTCGATGCTCATCGACCTGCGCGACCGGATCCTCAGCCAGGGGGTCATCCCGGACCTCCCGGACGAGTGGGCCGCGGAGCTCGCGCTGCGCTCGGCCGGCGGGACGCCGTTCGCGGGGGACTTCCTCGTCTCCGTGCGTACGCCGGAGTCCGACCGCCTCGAGATCGTCGTCGTGGACGTGTCGGGCAAGGGGGAGCAGGCGGGCACCCGGGCGCTGCTGCTCTCCGGTGCCTTCGGCGGACTGCTCGGGGCGCTGCCGCCCGCGGACTTCCTGCCGGCCGCCAACGACTACCTGCTGCGCCAGGGCTGGGAGGAGGGCTTCGCCACCGCGGTCCACCTCTCCCTCGACCTGGTCACCGGCGCCTTCGAGGTGCGCACGGCGGGTCACCCGCCCGCCGCGCAGCTCGACGCCGGCTCGGGACGGTGGACCGTCCACGAGGGGGAGGGACCGGTCCTCGGCCTGATCGAGGGCGCCGAGTTCACCACCGTCGCCGGGGTGCTGCGCTCGGGCGACGCGCTGCTGCTCTACACCGACGGCATGGTCGAGACGCCGCGTCGCGACATCAGCCTCGGGATCGACCGGATGCTCGGCCAGGCGGAGGGCCTGCTGCGCGGAGAGTTCGCCGGCGGCGCCGACCGGCTCGTCGACGCGCTCGGCTCGCGCAACGACGACCGGGCCCTGGTGCTGGTCCACCGGCGCTAGACGCGCGGGAGGACGGCGTACCGGCGGTCGTCCCGGTTGGGGTCGAGCACCGCCGGTGTGGCACGATTGCCTCCGCTCTCGGGGCCTCGGCCCCGGGCTCGCGGATGTAGCTCAATGGTAGAGCTCCAGTCTTCCAAACTGATTACGCGGGTTCGATTCCCGTCATCCGCTCCAAGCAGGGTCCTGAGCGTGCTCACACGCGCGGGTGGGCCCCACTTGGCGGGGCGTAGCGTAGTGGCTAGCGCGCCTGCTTTGGGAGCAGGAGACCGCAGGTTCGAGTCCTGTCGCCCCGACTGCACCAGCACTGACGCACGACACCACCCCAGAACGTCACCGAAAAGTAGGAGAATGCCTGTGAAGAGCGCCGTCGAGACCTTGAGCCCGACCCGGGCCAAGCTGACCGTCGAGGTGCCCTTCGAGGAGCTCAAGCCGAGCCTCGACGCGGCCTACCAGAAGATCGCCAAGCAGATCAACGTCCCCGGCTTCCGCCGCGGCAAGGTCCCGCCGGCCGTCATCGACCGGCAGGTCGGCCGCGGTGCCGTCCTCGAGGAGGCCGTCAACGAGGTCGTCCCGCAGAAGTACGTCGAGGCGCTCCAGGCCAACGACCTCCAGCCGCTCGCGCAGCCGGACATCGAGGTGACCAAGTTCGAGGACAACGAGACCCTCGAGTTCACCGCCGAGGTCGACGTGAAGCCCGAGATCACGCTGCCGACGTACGAGGGCGTCACCGCCCAGGTCGAGGACATCACGATCAGCGACGAGGACGTCGCCGAGCAGGTCGAGGCGCTGCGTGAGCGCTTCGCGACCCTGATCGACGTCGAGCGCCCCGCGGCCGACGGCGACTTCGTGGTCATGGACCTCAAGGCCACCAAGGACGGCGAGGTCGTCGACGGCGCCGAGGTCACCGGCATGTCCTACCGCGTCGGTCGCGGCGGCATGATCGACGGTCTCGACGAGGCCCTGGTGGGTCTGGCCGCAGGCGACGAGAAGATCTTCACCTCCCAGCTCGTGGGCGGTGACCTGGTCGGCGAGGGCGTCGACGTCGCGGTCTCCGTCTCCCAGGTGCAGGAGCAGGAGCTCCCCGAGCTCGACGACGAGTTCGCGCAGCTGGCCTCGGAGTACGACACCGTCGCCGAGCTCACCGACGACGTGCGCGAGCGGCTCGGCCGCGGCCGCCGCCTCGAGCAGGCCGCCGCCGCGCGCGACGCCGTCCTCGAGGCGCTGCTCGAGTCGGTCGACGTGCCGCTGCCCGAGACCATCGTCACCGATGAGCTCAACGCCCGTCGCCGCAGCTTCGAGCAGCAGCTCGCGTACGCCGGCGTCACCATGGAGAAGTACCTCGAGGACGAGGCGCAGACCCTGGAGGAGTTCGAGGCCGACCTCGAGCGCCGGGTCCGCGACGCGGTCACCGCGCAGTTCATCCTGGACGAGATCGCCCAGGTCGAGGAGTTCGGCATCGACCAGCAGGAGCTCTCCGAGCACATGGTCCGCAAGGCCCAGCAGGGCGGTGAGGACCCGCAGGAGTTCGCCAACCACATGTTCGAGCACAACCACATCCCGGAGCTGGTGCAGGAGATCCTGCGCGGCAAGGCGCTGGCGCGCATCGTCGAGTCGGCCGTCGTCACCGACGCCTCGGGCAACGCGGTGGAGCTGAAGAACCTGCGCCCCGACGGCACCATCGGCGAGCCGGAGCCCGAGGCGACCGCCGAGACCGAGGCGACCGAGGTCGTCGAGGAGGAGCAGGCCGAGGCCTGATCCGCCCGCACGTCGTACGCCGACCCGCTCGAGTCCCTCGGGCGGGTCGGTGGCATTTCGGGCGGTCGCCAGATCGTCATACCGCGGGTATGGTCGCCCCATGAGCCAGCGCGCAACGGGACCCGGCGTGCTGGACGCGCTCTCGCTCCTGTCCGAGGTCGCCGACGAGCTGGTGGTCCGCAGCGCGCGCGACACCCACGACGCGTGGGCGGACCGGCTCGGTGGCTACCCCGGGCGGTCGATCACCAGTGCCGTGTACGCCGGCGTCGGCCTCGGGCTGCGCGTCGCGGCGACCGGGCTCGACCGGGCCGGCGCGGCGGGCCTCGGTCCCCGCCTCGACGACGGCCCTCGCGGACGGTTCGTCCGCTCCGCGGTCAACGGCCTGATCGGGGACAGCCTCGCCGTCGACCGTCCCCGGCTGGCGATCACGATGGCGGTGCGCATCGACGGGCGCGACGTCGCCCTCACGCCGCGGGACCTCGCCGCCGCCTTCCCGGACGCGACCGGGCGGGTCGTCGTCCTCCAGCACGGGCTGTGCGAGAACGAGTCCTACTGGGACCTCGGTCGCGAGCGCACCGGCACGACGTACGCCGAGACGCTCGTGGGGCTCGGCTGGACGCCGGTCCTCCTCCGAGCCAACAGCGGGCTGACCGTGCGCGAGAACGGCGTCGCACTGGCCGCTCTCCTCGACCGGCTGGTCGGCGCCTGGCCGGTCCCGGTGACGCAGGTGGCGCTCGTCGGGCACTCGATGGGCGGACTGGTGATCCGAGCCGCGGGGGCGGTCGCCAGCGACGCCCCGGCCCCGTGGGCGGACCTCGTCACGGACGTGGTCACGCTCGGCACGCCGCACCTCGGCGCGCCGATCGCGTGGGGCATCGGGCACGGCGCGCGGGGCCTGGCCCGGCTGCCGGAGACCGCCGCCTTCGGCCGGATCCTCGACCGGCGCTCGGTCGGCGTCCACGACCTGGTGGCGGGGCTGGCCGACGACGTGCCGCCGCTGCCGCACGCGCGGTACCGGCTCGTGGCGGGCACGTTGACGACCCGCGAGCGGCACCCGGTCGGGCACGTCGTCGGCGACCTGCTGGTGCGCCCGTCGTCGGCGTACGGTCGCGGCCGCGGCGGCCGCGAGCTCTTCCCCGGGGCCGACGTGCTGCACCTGGGCCGCACCGACCACTTCGGCCTCCTCAACCACCCCGACGTCCACGACGCCCTGCGCGCGTGGCTGCGGTGAGCACGCCCCGAACGGGCGCCGACCGCGAGCTGCGCGCCGACCGGTGAGACGACCGGACCCGAAATCCGCTGTTGGCGAACAGGGGGCGGTTGGCCGTGGAACTGTCGGCTGTTGCGGCTAGGGTCGCTCCCGTGACCCAGTACTCCAGCTCCGCCTCGCACCCGGGGACTCATCAGCCGCAGCTCAACGGCGGCGGCGGGATGAACGACCTCGACGGCCACATCTACCAGCGCCTGCTGCGCGAGCGCATCGTCTTCCTCGGCTCCGAGGTCCGCGACCAGAACGCCAACGCGATCTGCGCCCAGCTGCTGCTGCTGTCGGCCGAGGACCCCGAGGCCGACATCTTCCTGCACATCAACAGCCCGGGCGGCTCCGTCGACGCCGGCATGGCGATCTACGACACCATGAACTACATCCCGAACGACGTCGCGACGGTGGGCATGGGCCTGGCCGCGTCGATGGGACAGTTCCTCCTCTGCGCCGGCACCAAGGGCAAGCGCTACGCCCTGCCGCACGCGCGGATCATGATGCACCAGCCGTCCTCCGGGATGGGTGGCTCCGCCTCCGACATCAAGATCCAGGCCCAGCAGTCGCTGCACATCAAGCAGGTGCTGCTCGACCTGATCGCCGAGCACACCGGCCAGACCCGTGAGCAGGTCGAGACCGACGCCGACCGCGACCGCTGGTTCACCGCCGAGCAGGCCAAGGACTACGGCCTGGTCGACCAGGTCGTCAAGAGCGCCCGCGAGGCCGCCGACGAAGGCCGCCCGGCCCACACCAGCAAGAACTGAACGGGGAGACCGATGAACTACTACATCCCGCAGTGGGAAGAGCGCACGTCCTACGGCTTCCGCCGGATCGACCCCTACGCCAAGCTCTTCGAGGACCGCATCATCTACCTCGGCTCGCCGATCTCCGACGACGTCGCCAACGCGGTCATCGCGCAGCTGATGTGCCTGGAGTCGATGAACCCCGACCAGGACATCCAGATCTACATCAACAGCCCCGGTGGCTCGTTCACCGCGCTGACGGCGATCTACGACACGATGAACTTCATCAAGCCCGACGTGCAGACGGTGTGCATCGGTCAGGCGGCCTCCGCGGCCGCGATCCTGCTCGGCGCCGGTGCCCGCGGCAAGCGGATGGCGCTGCCCAACAGCCGGATCCTGATCCACCAGCCCTACACCGAGGGCACGTTCGGCCAGACCTCGGACATCGAGATCCAGGCCAACGAGATCCTCCGGATGCGCGAGCTGCTCGAGAAGATGATCAGCGACCACAGCGGTCGATCGATCGACCAGGTCAGCCACGACATCGAGCGCGACAAGATCCTGACCGCCGCCCAGGCGGTCGAGTACGGCCTGATCGACGCCGTGATCGAGTCGCGCAAGGCCGTCCCGGCCCTCGCCTGATCCCGACGTACTTCGTGTCCATCCCCGCATCGGGGGTGGCACGGGGTACCGTCAGGGGGGCCCTCGGGCCCCGAACCGCACATCCCAGGCACGACCGCTCGACCAGCTCGACTTACCGGGCTCGACCTACCGGAGGATGACCGCCCGTGGCACGTATCGGTGACGGAGGCGACCTGCTGAAGTGCTCTTTCTGCGGGAAGAGCCAGAAGCAGGTCAAGAAGCTGATCGCCGGCCCCGGCGTCTACATCTGCGACGAGTGCATCGACCTGTGCAACGAGATCATCGAGGAAGAGCTCAACGAGGGCACCGAGGTCAGCCTCGACGAGCTGCCCAAGCCGAAGGAGATCTTCGAGTTCCTCAACTCCTACGTGATCGGCCAGGAGCAGGCGAAGAAGTCCCTCGCGGTCGCGGTCTACAACCACTACAAGCGGGTGCAGGCCGGGATCCAGCCCCTCTCGGGCAAGCACAGCAAGGAAGAGGTCGTCGAGGTCGCGAAGTCCAACATCCTCGTGATCGGACCGACCGGCTGCGGCAAGACCTATCTCGCCCAGACGCTGGCTCGGATGCTCAACGTCCCCTTCGCGATCGCCGACGCGACCGCGCTGACGGAGGCCGGCTACGTCGGCGAGGACGTCGAGAACATCCTGCTCAAGCTGATCCAGGCCGCTGACTACGACGTCAAGAAGGCCGAGACCGGCATCATCTACATCGACGAGATCGACAAGGTGGCCCGCAAGGCGGAGAACCCCTCGATCACGCGGGACGTGTCCGGTGAGGGCGTGCAGCAGGCGCTGCTGAAGATCATCGAGGGCACCACCGCCTCGGTGCCGCCGCAGGGCGGCCGCAAGCACCCCCACCAGGAGTTCATCCAGATCGACACCACCAACATCCTCTTCGTGGTGGGTGGGGCGTTCGCCGGGCTCGAGCACATCATCGAGCAGCGCGTCGGCAAGAAGACCCTCGGCTTCACCGCCGAGGTCCGCGGCCAGGCCGAGAAGGAGGCCGAGGACCTGCTGTCGCTCGTGCGTCCCGAGGACCTCACGAAGTTCGGCCTGATCCCCGAGTTCATCGGCCGGCTGCCGCTGATCGCCAGCGTCACCAAGCTGGACCAGGAGGCCCTGGTCCAGATCCTCACCGAGCCGCGCAACGCGCTGGTCAAGCAGTACCAGAAGCTGTTCGAGCTCGACGGCGTCGAGCTCGAGTTCACCGAGGACGCCATCAAGGCCATCGCCGACAACGCGATGGAGCGGGGCACCGGTGCCCGTGGCCTGCGCGCGATCATCGAGGAGGTCCTCCTCCACGTGATGTACGACGTGCCCTCGCGTGGCGACGTCGCCAAGGTGATCGTGACCCGCGAGGTCGTGACGGACAACGTCGCCCCGACGCTGGTCCCGCGCGAGTCCGAGGCCAAGAAGAAGAAGTCCGCCTGAGGCTCCGCGGCGCCACGACCTGCGCGGTCGAGCTCCCGGACGGTCGTCGACCGTCCGGGATCCGCTTCGTCGACCCAGGACGGCCGACCCGGGGTGACCACCCCGCGTAGCCCTTCTGGGTCATTTGTGGCCGAACCGGGCCCGGGGGTTTGGAGCCACGTGGTCTGGACCGGAAAACTCTCTCCCTGACAGGTCAGTCCGTCTCGGGAGGGTAAGCATGCGGTCAGAGCACCGGGCGCCGTTTGTGGCCTCGATCGTCGTCGTGCTGGCGTGCTTCGGAGTGATGGCGCACGCCGTCCGCACCGACGCCCTGGGCGGCTTCGCGCGGCACACCCCGATGGGGATGATCGCCAGCTCGCTGCTGGTGCCCAAGACGCCGGCAGAGCCCGCCCCTGCCACCGATCCCGCCGACGTGGCACCGGCACCGGTGGCCGCGCCGGCGCCCGTGACGGCCCCGGCCGCGAAGACCAGGAAGAAGCCGGCGCGCAGGCTCGTGGCGGCCATGACCGTCCGGCCCGCCCAGCCCAGCATCGCCCACGCCGCGGTGAGCGCGCCGACCGCAGCGGCCCCCGCGGCGGCCGCGCCGGCGACGGCAGCACCGCCGAGCGCGAGCCCCACGCCGGTCGCCACCCCGCCGGCGACCACCCCGAAGCCGCCGGCCGGCCCCTCGTCGGGCCACCACGGTCACGGCAGCGGCCACACCTCCACGGACCCGACGACCGAGCCCGACGTCGCCACCCCGCCGACCGAGAAGCCGGCTACTCCGTCGACCACGACCCCCCCGAGCGGCCGCGGCGACGGGTCCGGCTCACACGGCCGGGGACACCGCGGCGACCGGGGTCACCGGGGCGACCAGGGCAAGCAGGACGACCGGGGCAACCAGGGCGACCAGGGCAAGCAGGGTGACCAGGCCAAGCAGGGCGACCGCGGTGACCACCGCTCCGACGGTCGCGGTGGTCACGGCGGTCGCGGTGGTCACGACGACCGCGGCGGTCACGACGGCCGCGGGCACCGCGGCCACCACTGAGGCCGCTCAGCCCTCGACAGGCTCGACCGGCGCGAGCTCGGCCGCGACCGTGATCTCGGTGGCGCCCTCCACGGCGGTGAACACCAGGTCGCCCACGATCTTGCCGGTCCGACGCAGGTCGCCGGCGGCGAGCTCGGCAGCCGCGACCAGCGGCTGAGGGCCGCTGATCTCCACCCGGGACAGCTGCGCGCGCATCGAGACCTTCGCGTTCGACTTCGCACCCCGGATGCCCACCAGCGCGGCCGCGACGGCGTGGAGCGCGACAGCGTCGGTCGCGGCGGCCGAGCCGAGCTCGGTGACGGTCGGCCAGCCGGAGAGGTGGATCGACCCCTCCTGCCACCACGACCAGACCTCCTCGGTGACGTACGGCAGGAAGGGCGCGAGCAGGCGCAGCTGCACGTCCAGGGCGATCGCGAGGGTCGCCTTGGCCGAGACGGTGGCCGCGCCGCCGTCCTCGTCGTACGCGCGCTCCTTGACCAGCTCGAGGTAGTCGTCGCAGAACTCCCAGAAGAACTTCTCGGCGGTCTCGAGGGCGGTCGTGTAGTCGTAGGCCTCGAACGCGTCGGTGGCCGCGGTCACCACCGCGCCGAGCTTGCCGAGCAGCGCGCAGTCGACCGGCTCGGAGACCTCGAACGGGTTGACCCCGCTGGCGCCGACGCCGCCGAGGACGAACTTCGAGGCGTTCAGCACCTTCATCGCGAGCCGGCGTCCGACCTTCATCTGGGTCTCGTCGAAGGGCGAGTCCAGGCCGGGTCGTGCCATCGCGGCGCGCCACCGGACCGCGTCGGCGCCGTACTTGTCCAGGATCTCGGTCGGGACGACGACGTTGCCCTTGGACTTCGACATCTTCTTGCGGTCCGGGTCGAGGATGAAGCCGGAGACCAGCGCGTGCGACCAGGGTGCGGCGTGGTTCTCGAAGTGGGCCCGGACCACCCGGGCGAAGAGCCAGGTGCGGATGATGTCGTGCGCCTGGGTGCACAGGTCCATCGGGAAGACGCGCTGCCACAGGTCGTCATCGGACTCCCAGCCGCCGGCGATCTGCGGCGTCAGGGACGAGGTCGCCCAGGTGTCCATGACGTCCGGGTCGCCCAGGAACCCGCCCGGCTTGCCGCGCTGGTCCTCGGAGTAGCCGCTCGGCGCGTCGGTCGACGGGTCGACCGGCAGGTCGGCCTCGGGGGGCAGCAGGGGGTGGTCGTAGTCGGGCTCGCCATCCGCGTCGAGGGGGTACCAGACCGGGAACGGGATGCCGAAGAAGCGCTGCCGCGAGATGAGCCAGTCGCCGTTGAGGCCGCCGACCCAGTTGTCGTAGCGGTGCTTCATGTGGCCCGGGAGCCACTGGATCTCGGCGCCGCGCTCGAGCATCTCGCTGCGCAGGGCGGCGTCGCGGCCTCCGTTGCGGATGTACCACTGCCGGGTCGCGACGATCTCGAGGGGCTTGTCGCCCTTCTCGTAGAAGTTGGTCATCCGCTGGGTCGGCTTGGGCTCGCCGTCCAGGTCGCCGCTCGCGCGCAGCGCGGCGACGACCGCCTCCCGCGCGGAGAAGGCCGTCTTGCCCTTGAGCTCCTCGTACGCCGTGGCGGCGGGCTCGTGCGCCAGCCACTCGGGCGTCTCGCGCGACATCCGGCCGTCGCGACCCATCAGGGTGCGCACGGGCAGGTCGAGCTCGCGCCACCACGTGACGTCGGTGAGGTCGCCGAAGGTGCAGCACATGACCAGGCCGGAGCCCTTGTCGATCTCGGCGAGCGGGTGCGGCACGACCGGGATCGCGACCCCGAAGACGGGGCTGGTCACGGTGGTCCCGAAGAGCGCCTGGTAGCGCTCGTCGTCGGGGTGGGCGATCAGCGCGACCACGCTGGGGATCAGCTCGGGGCGGGTGGTCTCGATGTAGAGGGGAGTGCCGTCCGGCTGGTGGAACGCGACGCGGTGGTAGGCGCCGGCGTACTCGCGCGCCTCGAGCTCGGCCTGGGCGACGGCGGTCTGGAAGGTGACGTCCCAGAGGGTCGGCGCCTCCTGGAGGTAGGCCTCGCCGCGGGCGAAGTTGCGCAGGAACGCACGCTGGCTGACGGTCTGCGACTTCGCGCCGATCGTCGTGTAGTGCTGCTTCCAGTCCACCGAGAGACCCAGGGTGCGCCACAGCTGCTCGAAGACCTGCTCGTCCTGCTCCACCAGTTGCTCGCAGAGCGCGACGAAGTTGGGTCGGCTGATCGGGACCTGCTTCTTCGGGTCCGGCTTCTCGGGCGGGGTGAAGTCCGCGTCGTACGGTAGCGACGGGTCGCAGCGCACGCCGTAGTAGTTCTGCACCCGGCGCTCGGTCGGCAGGCCGTTGTCGTCCCAGCCCATCGGGTAGAAGACGGACTTGCCGCGCATCCGCTGGAAGCGGGCGATGAGGTCGGTGTGCGTGTAGGAGAACACGTGGCCGACGTGCAGGCTGCCGCTCACGGTGGGCGGCGGGGTGTCGATCGAGTACACGTTCGCGCGGGGCTGGGTGCGGTCGAACGCGTAGGTGTCCTGCGCCTTCCACCGCTCGCTCCAGGTGGCCTCGAGGCCCTCGAGCGCAGGCTTCTCGGGTACGACGACGGCGCGTCGATCCGCGCTGGTCGTCTCCGTGGCCTCGCTCTGTGTCTCGGTCATGGCCGAAATCCTAGGCCGCGCGCGCCTCCACACCGAAACCGGTTGCGCAGGGGCGTGCGGCTCGGCCACCGTGCGGTGGGTGTCCAGCCTCGAGTTCTACGACGATCCCTCCGCCTTCCTCGACGCCGCGGAGCCGCACCTGGCCGCCGACCCGGTCCTCACCACGGTGATCGCCTCGGTCACCCGGCGCCACGTCAGCGACGACGCGCAGGGGCGTCCGCGCGGCGAGCACCCGCGGTGGTGGGTGGCCGCGCGCGACGCAGCCGGGGCCGTCGTGGGGGTGGCCATGCGGACGGCGCCGTTCGAGCCGCACCCCGTCTATGCGCTGCCGATGCCGGACGACGCGGCGCGGGCCCTGGCCCGGGCGCTGCACGACCGGGAGGAGCCGGTCGGGGGGATCAACGGGGCGCTGCCGACCGCGCAGGTGATCGCCGACGAGCTGGCACTGCTGAGGGGCCAGCGGGTCCGCGTGCAGGAGCACACCCGGCTCTTCGAGCTCGGCGAGCTGGTCGCTCCACCGGCGCCGCCCGGCGCCCTGCGGGTCGCGACCGCGGCGGACGCGGAGCTCGCGCTCGCGTGGTTCCTCGCCTTCGAGTCCGCGGCCGCGGAGCAGGCCGGGCGACCGGGCACCCACGGCATGCTGGACGGCTTCACGTTGGAGGACCTGCGTGCCCGCATCGACGACGGCGTCATCTGGTTCTGGGAGGACGAGGCGGGGGACCGGGTGCACCTGACCGGCGCCAACCCCCCGGCGTACGGCGTCGCGCGGGTCGGCCCGGTCTACACGCCCACCGCCCAGCGCGGTCGCGGCTACGCCAGCGCGGCAGTGGCCCAGGTGTCGCGGCAGTACGTCGAGCAGGGCGTGCGGGTGTGCCTCTTCACCGACCAGGCCAACCCGACGTCCAACGCGATCTACCAGGCGCTCGGCTACCGCGCGGTCGTGGACATGGTGAATCTGCTCGTCGGCTGAGCAGTCCCTAGACTCGTCCCGAGATGACTGAGACCCCCGATGCACCCCGCTTGGCCGAGACCTTCGAGGAGGTCGAGGACGCGCTGCTGTCGCGCTGGCCCGAGACCAGGCTCGAGCCGTCGCTGGACCGGATCCTCGCGTTCACCGAGATCCTCGGTGATCCGCAGCGCTCCTACCCGGTCATCCACCTGACCGGCACCAACGGCAAGACGTCGACCTCCCGGATGATCGACACCCTGCTGCGCGCGCTGGACCTGCGCACCGGACGGTTCACCAGCCCGCACGTCGAGCGGATGTCCGAGCGGATCTCCGTCGACGGCGAGCCGCTGCCGGACGACGACTTCGTGCGTGCGTTCAACGACGTCGCGCCGTACCTCGAGCTGGTCGACAACGACCAGGACCATCCGCTGTCCTTCTTCGAGACCGTGGTCGGCATGGCGTACGCCGCCTTCGCCGACGCCCCGGTCGACGTGGCCGTGGTCGAGGTGGGGATGGGCGGCTCCTGGGACGCCACCAACGTCGTCGACGCCGCCGTCGCGGTGGTCCTGCCGATCGCCGTCGACCATGCGCGCTACCTGGGCGACAACCCGGCCCAGATCGCGGTGGAGAAGGCCGGGATCATCAAGCCCGGCTCGGTCGTGGTCCTGGCCGACCAGACCCCCGAGGTGGCCGCAGTCCTGGCCGAGCGGATCGCCGAGGTCGGCGCCACCGCTGTCCGCGAGGGGATCGACTTCGGCGTCGCCACCCGCACCCCGGCGGTCGGCGGCCAGATGCTCACGCTGCGGGGCCTCCGGGCGCAGTACGACGACGTCTTCCTGCCGCTGTACGGCGCCCACCAGGCGCAGAACGCGGTCGTGGCCCTGGCCGCCGTGGAGTCCTTCGTCGGCGACGCGCCGCTCGACGCGGACGTCGTCCGCGCCGCCTTCGCCCAGGTGACGTCGCCCGGCCGGCTCGAGATCGTGCGGCGCAGCCCCACCGTGGTGCTCGACGCCGCGCACAACCCGCACGGCGCTGAGGCGCTCGGGGCGGCCCTCGAGGACTCCTTCACGTTCAACCCGCTCATCGGCGTGGTCGGCGTGATGGCCGACAAGGACCAGGAGCAGCTGCTGGTGGCGCTCGAGCCGCACCTCGCCCACGTCGTGTGCACCCAGAGCTCCACCGACCGCGCCCTGCCCGCCGACCAGCTCGCCGTCATCGCGCGCGAGGTCTTCGGCGAGGACCGCGTCTCGGTGACCCCCGACCTCGGTGACGCCATCGAGGCCGCGGCCACCCTGGCCGAGGCCGGTGCGGCCTTCGGCGAGGGGCTCGGCTCGGGCGCGGTGCTGGTCACCGGCTCGGTCGTGACCGTCGGCGAGGCCCGCAGTCTCCTGGTGCGTGGTCGATGACCGACGAGCGCGAGCGGTCCCCGCGCCGCGGCATGTGCGCCGCGGTCCTCAGCCTCGAGGCGATCACCCTCGGCCTGACGACCCCGGTGATGATCTCGATCGCCGACGTCGCGGCGGGCACGGCCGTCGCCGTGGGCGTCGGCCTGGCGGTCGTCTGCCTGCTGCTCGCCGGGATGCTGCGCGCCGAGTGGGCCTACACCCTGGGCTGGGTGGTGCAGGTCCTCGCGGTCGCGCTGGGGTTCGTGATCCCGCTGATGTTCGTGCTCGGCGGGATCTTCGCCCTGCTGTGGGGGTCCGCCTACTTCCTGGGCCGCCGGATCGAGCGCGAGCGGGCCGAGGCCTTCGCGGCGTACGACGAGGCCGGTGGCGGCGTGGGCGGGTCAGAGGGCTGACGTCACGGCCGCGAGCGCGCGGTCCAGCTCGTCGTCGGTGACGCCGCCGAAGCCGAGCACCAGGCCGGTCAGGGTCGCCGCGCGGCAGTAGTCCGAGAGCAGGTTGACCTCGAAGCCGGCTCGCCGCGCTGCCTGCTGCGCCCGCACCGCGTCGGCCTGGGGCAGCAGCCAGGTCGAGTACATGCCCGCGAGCGGCCCCGCCAGCTCGGCGTACGGCGTGAGCGCGGCCGCCACCCGAGGGGCGCGCTCGGCGTACACCCTCCGCGCGGTCCGGACGACCTTGTCGACGTAACCGTCGCGCAGCAGCGCGAGGAACGCACGCTGCACCGGCCACGGGGATCCCTCGTGGGTGATCACCCGGCGCGCGTTGATCGCGTCGAGGTGCGCCGGCGGCGGCACCAGCCAGCCCAGCCGCAGCGACGGCGCCACCGACTTCGCGGCGGTGCCCAGGTAGGCGACGCGGTGCCGGTCGAGGCTGGCCAGCGCGGGCACGGGCGCCACGTCGTAGCGGAACTCGGAGTCGTAGTCGTCCTCGACCACGACGGCCCGCGCCGTGCGGGCAGCGTCGAGCAGCGCGACCCGGTCGGCCGCGGGCAGCACCCGGCCGAGCGGGTGCTGATGGGCCGGAGTGACGTAGGCGGCGACCGTGCCGGTCAGGTCGGTCACCCGCTCCAGCGCCGGCAGGTCGCGCACCTCGCGGCCCACGCCCCGCACCGTCTCGACCGCCGCCCGGTAGCCGGGGTCCTCGAGCGCGACCGGGCCGGCCGGGAGCGCGGCGAGCAGGTGCCGCAGCCCGTCGGTCGTCCCGTTGGTGATCACGACCTCGTCGGGGTCGACCAGCAGGCCACGAGTCCGGCCGAGGCGGTCGGCGACGGCGGCGCGCAGCTCGGGCAGGCCGCGCGGGTCGTCGTACCCCCGCGGCGGGCGCGCCGTCGACACCTCCCGCCAGGCCCGGCGCCAGCCGGCCGCGTGGCGCGGATCGATCCACGGCGTGCCAGCATCGAGGCGCACCAGGTCCGCGGCCGGTGCGGGCGCCCGACGCCGCGGCGTCGCCTCCTGGGCCGCTGCACCCGCCGCCACGAACGTGCCGGACCCGCGGCGGGCCTCGAGCCAGCCCTCGGCGAGGAGCTGCTCGTAGGCGTGCTCGCTCACCGAGCGGCTGACGCCGAGGTCGGCGGCGAGCGCCCGGCTGCTGGGCAGCCGGTCGCCGCGCCCGAGGGTGCCGGCGAGCACCAGCTCGCGGATCGCACCGGAGAGCTGGACGCCGAGCGGACCGGGTGCCGTGCGGTCCAGCACGACGGGGAGGGTGACCAACCGACTGTCCTGTCCAACTGGGCGCGGATTGGCCCGTGTCAGCAGGCCACTTCCGCCTCACACTAGACCCATGACGCTCGACCCGACGCTGACCTCGCTCTCCCCGACCGCTCGCACCACGGTCGGCCGCGGCCGCAACCGGATGGTCGAGGACCGCGCCGAGCTGCACCGGCTGCTCGAGGACGCCCTGGTCGCGCACCTGGGCGTCACGGTCGGGGGGCACCCGCTGGTGCTGCCCACGGCGTACGCCGTCGACCTCGCCGGCCCCGACCTCGACGGGACGCTCTACCTGCACGGGTCGGTCGCCGCCGGCTGGCTCCGCGCCGCGACCGACACCACGGTCTGCGTGACCGTCACCGAGCTCGACGGCCTGGTCGCCGCCCGCTCCGCCTTCCACCACTCGATGAACTACCGGTCCGCCGTCGTCATCGGGGCGGCTCGGCTGGTGGAGGACGTGGCGGAGCGTGGGCACGCGCTCGACCTGATCGTCGACCACATGATCCCGGGACGCTCGGCGACGCTGCGCGCCAGCACCCGCAAGGAGCTGGCGGCGACCGCCGTCCTGGCGCTGCCGCTGCACGAGGCCTCGATGAAGTCCCGCGCCGAGGGCCCGATCGACGAGCCGGAGGACGTCGCGGCCGGCGTCTGGGGCGGTGTCATCCCGGTGCGCCGGGTGGCTGACGCGCCCGTGTCCGACCCGGCGACGAGCGGACCGGTCCCGGTCGACGTCGTACGGCGGGCCGCGTCTCTATAGGCTGCGCGCATGACCCAGCGCACCCTCGTCCTGCTCAAGCCCGACGCCGTCAAGCGCGGCCAGGCCGGCGAGATCATCCGCCGCATCGAGGCCAAGGGCTATGCCCTGGTGGCGCTCGAGCTCCGCAGTGCGACGCCCGAGGTGCTCGCCGAGCACTACGCCGAGCACGAGGGCAAGCCGTTCTACCAGCCGCTCGTCGACTTCATGCTGTCCGGCCCGGTCGTCGCGATCGTGCTGGAGGGCGAGCGCTGCATCGAGGGCTTCCGCTCGCTGGCGGGTGCGACCGACCCCACGGTGGCCGCCCCGGGCACCGTCCGCGGCGACCTCGGCCGCGACTGGGGCCTCAAGGTGCAGCAGAACCTGGTGCACGGATCGGACTCCCCGGAGTCCGCCGAGCGCGAGATCGCGATCTGGTTCCCGCACCTCTGACCCGACCTCTGGTCCTTCCCCCGGCCTGACCTCCGGGCTGACGTCCGGACTGACCCCGCGATTTCGCAGGTCACGCCGCGTGTCCTCCCCGCCCCGCACGCCCGTCGTTCGTAGCCTGGTGTCACTTCTTCCCCACCAGCACCACCCGACTCTCACCGGGCGGGCGTCAGCGACAGGGCGTCACATGGCGAACAGCTTCATCGGCCGGGACATGGCCGTGGACCTCGGGACCGCCAACACCCTCGTCTACGTGCGCGGCAAGGGCGTGGTGCTCGACGAGCCGAGTGTCGTGGCGATCAACGACAACACCGGCGAGATCCTCGCCGTCGGCCACGAGGCCAAGCGGATGATCGGGCGCACGCCCGACAACATCGCCGCGATCCGGCCGCTCAAGGACGGCGTGATCGCCGACTTCGAGGCGACCGAGCAGATGCTGCGCTACTTCATCCAGCAGGTGCACCGGCGGCGCTACTTCGCCAAGCCCCGGATGGTCATCTGCGTGCCGAGCGGCATCACCGCGGTGGAGCAGCGCGCGGTCAAGGAGGCCGGCTACCAGGCCGGCGCCCGCAAGGTCTACATCGTCGAGGAGCCGATGGCCGCCGCGATCGGCGCCGGTCTGCCGGTCCACCAGCCGACCGGCAACATGGTCGTCGACGTCGGTGGCGGCACGACCGAGGTCGCGGTGATCTCGCTCGGTGGCATCGTCACCAGCCTCTCGATCCGCACCGCCGGCGACGACCTCGACCAGGCGATCGTCGCGTGGATGAAGAAGGAGCACGCGCTGATGCTCGGCGAGCGCACCGCCGAGGAGGTCAAGATGACCCTCGGCTCCGCGTTCCCGATGACCGACGAGCCGGAGGCCGGGATCCGCGGCCGCGACCTGGTCTCCGGCCTGCCGCGCACGGTCGTGGTGTCCAGCGCCGAGGTGCGCCAGGCCCTCGAGGAGCCGCTGCACGCGATCGTCGACGCCGTCCGCTCCACCCTCGACCAGACGCCGCCCGAGCTGGCCGGCGACATCATGGACCGCGGCATCGTGCTCACCGGCGGCGGTGCCCTGCTGCGCGGACTCGACGAGCGGCTGCGCCACGAGACCGGCATGCCGGTGCACGTCGCCGAGCACCCGCTCACCTCGGTGGCGATGGGGGCGGGCAAGTGCGTCGAGGAGTTCGAGGCGCTCCAGCAGGTGCTGGTCAGCGACCGCAGGCGCGTCGGATGAGTCGCCGCGAACGCCGGTGGCGCGGCCCCCTCCACGACCAGCAGCGTCCCTCGCGGGGTCTGCTGGTCGCTCTGGTGCTGGCCTGCCTCACCGTGATGAGCCTCGACTCGCTCTCCGCCTCGCCGATCGACCCGGCCCGCCGCGCCGTCGGGGAGGTCTTCGGCCCCGCCGAGGTCGCCTCGGCCGGCGCCGTGCGGCCGTTCACCGCCGTACCCCGCTGGTTCCGCTCGCGCGACTCCATGCAGCAGGACCTGCTGGACCTGCAGGCCGAGAACTCCGACCTGCGCTCCAAGGTCGCGACGCAGGACTACGACCGCAACCGGCTCGAGGAGTACGACGGCCTCACCGCCGCCGCGAAGAGCCTCGGCTACTCGCTGGTCCCGGCCCGGGTCGTCGGCCTGGGCCCCTCGCAGTCCTTCTCCCGGACGGTGACGATCGACGCCGGCTCGGACGCCGGCGTCCACCCCGACCTGACGGTGGTCAACAACGACGGACTGGTCGGCCGCGTCCTGCGGGTCACCCGCTCCACGGCGACGGTGCTGCTCATCGTCGACGCCGACTCGGTCGTCGGCGGCCGGGTCGGGCGGAGCATGGAGGTCGGCTTCCTCCACGGCCGCGGCGTGCTCGGCCACGACGGCCGGCTCGACCTCGAGCTGGTGGACGACACGGCGGTGCCCGCCAAGCACGACACCGTGGTGACCTGGGGGAGCGAGGGCGGTGGACCGTACGTCGCCGGCGTGCCGGTCGGGCGGATCACCACGGTCTACAGCAGCCTGCGCGAGACCGCCCAGCGCGCGGTCATCGACCCGTACGTCGACTTCGGTGCCCTCGACCTGGTCGGCGTCGTCGTACCCACCGGCACCTCGAGCGACCGGTCCGTGATCGAGCCCGACGGAGGCCTGCGGTGAACGCCGTGCGTGCCCTCGTGGCCGCCGCGGCCGTCTGCGTCGCCCTGGTCCTGCAGGTGACGTTCTTCCCGCACCTGGCGTGGGACGGCATCGTGCCCAACGTGTGCCTGCTCGTCGTCGTCGGCGCCGCGCTCACCCGCGGACCGGAGTTCGCCGCCGTCCTGGGCTTCGTCGCGGGCCTCACCCTCGACCTCGCCCCACCCGCGGACCACGTCGCCGGCCGCTGGGCGCTGGCGCTGGTGGTCGTCGGGTACGTCGCCGGACGGGTCCGTCGCGACTCCCAGCCGGGCGCGGGCACGGTCCTCGCGACCGTCGCCGCGTCGTCCTTCATCGGCACCTCCGTCTTCGCGCTCTCCGGCCTGGTGCTGCGCGAGCCCGCGATCGGCTTCGGCGAGCTCCTCGAGGTGGTCCTGCTCGGCGTGGTCTGGGACGTGCTGCTCACGCCGCTCGTGCTGCCGCCGGTGATGGCCATGTTCCGTCGCCTCGAGCCGGACCGGTCCCTCGCCTGATGTCTGCCCCCCAGTCGGCGCAGCGCTCCGGACGCCTGCGGCTCCTTGTCATCCAGGCCCTGGTGTTCTCCCTCTTCGCCACCCTCTTCGTGCGTCTCTACTACCTCCAGGTCGTCGGCGGTGAGGAGTACCACGCGCAGGCCACCTCGCAGTCGGTGCGCGAGGTCGTCGTGCAGCCGCAGCGCGGGCTGATCGTCGACGACATGGGCCGGCCGCTGGTCGCCAACCGCACCTCGTGGGTCGTCTCGGTCGACCGCAGCGTGCTCGCCAAGCTCACCGACGACCAGCAGACCGTGCTCCTCAAGCGGGTCGCCCAGGTCGTGCACGTGCCGGCCGCGCGGATCCGCAAGACGCTCGTCACCTGCGGCGAGGCCGGCTCGGTGCCGGGCGTGTGCTGGAACGGGTCGCCGTACCAGCCGGTGCCGGTCGCGGGCGACGTCAAGAAGGCCGTGGCGCTGCGCATCCTGGAGCAGCCCGAGGACTTCCCGGGGATCGTCGCCGAGCAGCAGAGCGTGCGCGCCTACCCGCAGCCGTACGGCGTCAACCTCGCCCACGTGCTGGGCTACCTCAGCCCGATCACCGGTGACGAGTTCGACCAGGCGAGCACGGACGGCGACACGTCGGTCAACGCCGCCTCCTCGGTCGGCCGCGCCGGCATCGAGAAGGAGTACGACCGCTGGCTGCGCGGCATGCCCGGCTACAAGAGCGTCGCGGTCGACTCGATGGGCCGGGTGCTCGGCGACGACGGTGAGGTCGCCGGCCAGCCGGGGGACACCCTGGTCACCAGCATCGACGCCAAGGTCCAGGGCATGGTCGAGAAGCAGCTCGCGGACACCATCGCGCTGGCCCGCACGACGTACGACCCCGTCAGCCACAAGAACTACGTCGCCGACTCCGGGGCAGCCGTGGTGATGGAGGCCAAGACCGGCCGGATCGTCGCGATGGCCAGCCAGCCGACGTACGACCCCGAGACCTGGGTCGGTGGGATCAGCAAGAAGCAGCTCGCCCGGCTCTACTCGGTCAAGGCCGACAACCCGCTGCTCAGCCGCGCCACCCAGGGACAGTTCGCGCCCGGCTCGACGTGGAAGCCGATCATGACCGTCGGCGCGCTCAACAACGGCTTCTCCCCGGACACCCGCCTGGACTGCTCCTCCGGGCTCCAGGTCGGCAACCGCTGGTTCAAGAACTACGAGTCGGAGTCGTACGGCTCGATCGGCTTCGACCGGGCGCTGCAGCTGTCCTGCGACACGTTCTTCTACCGCGTCGGGCTGAAGTACTGGCAGCAGTACGGCTCGGACCCGACCAACGTCAAGGCGAAGGACCCCCTGGTCGCCCAGGCGAAGGACTTCGGCTTCGGCAAGGAGACCGGGATCGACCTGCCCGGTGAGGCCACGGGCCGGATCGCGGACCGGAAGTGGAAGCTGTCCTACTGGAAGTCCATGAAGTCCTACTACTGCAAGATCGACGACGACGGGTCGAGCAAGCGCGACTTCCTGCACCTCTTCGCCCACGAGTTCTGCCTCGAGGGCAGCAACTACCGGGCCGGCGACGCCGTCAACTACTCGATCGGCCAGGGCGACACGATCGTCACGCCGCTCCAGCTGGCCCGCGCGTACGCCGCGCTCTCCAACGGCGGCACGCTCTACGAGCCGCGGATCGCCAAGGCCGTGGTCAGCGCGGACGGCAAGCTGCTGCGCACGATCAAGCCCCACGTGCAGGGCAGGGTCGACGCCTCGGCCGCCAGCCTGCGCTACGTGGACCAGGCGCTCCAGGGCACCCCGAAGGTCGGCACGCTGGCCTGGAAGTTCACCGACTTCCCGCTCGACCGGGTCAAGATCCGCGGCAAGACCGGCTCGGCCGAGGTGCAGGGCAAGCAGTCGACCTCGTGGGTCGCGACGTACGACAAGAACTACGTGGTCATCATGATGGTGACCCAGGCCGGCACCGGCTCGGGCACGGTCGGTCCCGCCGTCCGCGCGGTGTGGGAGTCGCTCTACGGCATCGACGGCACGAAGGTGAACCCCGAGCACGCGGCGATCGACGGCACGACGCCGCCGGCCGGGCTGCCGACGTTCATGCGGGACGGCACGATCCTGCCCCCGACCGGCACCGCGAAGAAGAAGGGGGACTGACGTGCCCGTCGCCACCCGCACGGCCGTGAAGTCGCCGACCTCGGCACCGCCGCTGCGCCACGCCCCCCGGCTGGACTGGATCCTGATGGTCGCCGTGCTCGCGCTGGTGACGCTCGGGACGCTGCTCGTCTGGTCGGCCACCAGCCACCGCGAGGACCTGACCGCCGGCGACACCACGGCGTACCTCCGCAAGCAGCTCGTCAACGTCGTCATCGGGATCGTGCTGATGCTCGTCGTGCTCGTGACCGACCACCGCTGGGTCCGCATCATCGCGCCCGTGGTCTACCTGGGGTCGGTGGCCGGCCTGGTGCTCGTGCTGGCGATGGGCAGCACGATCAACGGCTCGCAGTCGTGGCTGCAGGTCGGCGGGATGTCGATCCAGCCCTCGGAGTTCGCCAAGCTCGCCGTCGTCATCGGGATGGCGCTGTGGGTCGCGGAGCGGGCCGACGTACGACGCAGCCGGGGTGCTGCCACCTCGGCCGGCACCGGTCTGGGCGACGTCCTCGGGATGCTCATGATCGCCGGGGTGCCGGCGGTGCTGATCCTCCTGCAGCCCGACCTCGGCACGATGCTCGTGCTGTCGGCGACCGTGCTCGGGGTGGTCGCCGTCTCGGGTGCCCCGCGCCGGTGGCTGGGACTGCTGATGGCGGGCGGCGTCACCGCCGCTGCGGCCGCGGTCGCGGCCGGCTTCCTCAAGCAGTACCAGCTCGACCGCTTCCTCGCCTTCACCAACACCGACCTGGACCCCCGCGGCGCCGGCTACAACACCGAGCAGGCCCGGATCGCGATCGGCAACGGCGGCGTCTTCGGCCAGGGCCTCTTCGACGGCTCCCAGACCCGGGCCGGCTTCGTGCCGGAGCAGCACACCGACTTCGTCTTCACGGTCGCCGGCGAGGAGCTCGGCCTGGTCGGCGCCGCGCTGCTGATCGCCCTGCTAGGCATCGTCATCTGGCGGGCGCTCGCGATCGCGGCCCGCACCGACGACGTCTTCGGCCGCCTCGCCGCGACCGGGATCGCCTGCTGGTTCGGCTTCCAGGCGTTCCAGAACATCGGGATGTGCCTGGGGATCATGCCGGTCACCGGCGTGCCGCTGCCCTTCGTGTCGTACGGCGGCAGCTCGATGTTCGCGGGCATGCTGGCGATCGGGCTGCTGCAGAACATCGACCTGCGCGCCCGGACGGCGCCGGCCGCCCGGCTGAGCCCGTCTCGCGGAGGCGTCGGCCTCAGGGGCTGATCGCCAGGAAGATGAAGGCCGCCATCAGGGACAGGTGGACGAAGCCCTGCAGGGACTTCGAGCGCCCCGGCACGACGGTCAGGACCGACACGATGACCGAGACCAGCAGCAGCACCATCTGCGTGGGCTCGAGGCCGAGCGTCAGCGGGCCGTCGAGCCAGATCGTGGCCACGGCGATCACCGGGATCGTCAGGCCGATGCTCGCCATCGCCGAGCCGTAGGCCAGGTTGAGGCTGATCTGCACCCGGTTGCGCGCGGCCGCGCGGCCCGCGGCGATGGACTCGGGCAGGAGCACGAGCAGGGCGATGACGACGCCCACGAAGGAGTGCGGGGCGCCGGCCGCCTCCACGGCGTCCTCGATCGGGTAGGACTCCACCTTGGCCAGGCCGACCACCGCCACCAGCCCGAGCAGCAGCAGCGCCAGGCTGGCGATGGCCGCTCGGTCGCTCGGCGGGTCCGCGTGCCCGTCGCCGTCGAGGTCGACCGGCCCGTCGATCGGACCGGACGCCGACGGCTCGCCGTTCGAGGACCCGGGCCCCGTGTCGACGGCCAGGAAGAAGTCGCGGTGCTTCACCGTCTGGGTGAAGACGAAGATGCCGTAGAGCCCGAGCGACGCCACCGCGGCGAAGGTCAGCTGGGAGGCCGTGAAGTCCGGCCCGGGGGTGGAGGTCGTGAAGCGCGGCAGCACCAGCGTCAGCGTCGCGAGCGCCACCACCGTCATCAGCGCCGACCCGGCACCCTCCGGGTTGAAGACCGCCATCCGGTACTTCACGGCCCCGATCAGCAGCGACAGCCCGACGATGCCGTTGAGCGTGATCATCACGGCCGCGAAGACGGTGTCGCGGGCGAGCGCCGAGGTGTCTCCCGTGCCCCCGGCCATCAGGGTGACGATCAGCGCCACCTCGATCACCGTCACGGCGACCGCGAGCAGCAGCGACCCGAAGGGCTCGCCGACCCGGTGCGCGACCACCTCGGCGTGGTGGACCGCCGACAGCACCGCTCCGATGAGGAAGATCCCGACGGCGACGGCGGCGACCGTCCCGGGGTGACGACCCCAGGCCAGGGCCAGGACCACCAGCGCCGCGACCGGCGCGAGCGTGGTCCAGCTGAGCCAGGGCGACTTCACGGTGCTCATGGCTGAACCCTACGGACCCGGGCGCGGCCGGGATCGGCGCCGTCCGCGGCCCGGGGCACCACAATGGGCGCATGCCCGACTACGGCCAGGAACTCCAGTTCGGCACCTTCCTCACCCCGGACGCGTCGCGGGCCGACCGGGTCGTCGAGCTCGCGCTGCTCACCGAGGCGGCCGGGCTCGACCTCGCGACCGTCCAGGACCACCCCTACCAGGGGCGCTTCCTCGACGTCTGGGCGCTGATCGCGACGATCCTGGCCCGGTCCTCGACGCTGCGGGTCACCACCAACGTCAGCAACCTGCCGCTGCGACCGCCGTACGTGCTCGCGAAGACCGTGGCCAGCCTCGACGTGCTCAGCCGCGGCCGGGTCGAGCTGGGCATCGGCGCGGGCGGCTTCTGGGATGCGATCGTCTCCGCCGGCGGAACTCGTCGTACGCCGGGGGAGGCGCTGTCCGCCCTCGCGGAGGGCATCGACACGATCCGTGGCGTGTGGGCGGACGTCGGTCCGGCGCCGCTGCACGAGGTGGAGGTCTGGATCGGCGCGATCGGCCCGAGGATGCTCGAGCTCACCGGACGGGTGGGTGACGGCTGGCTGCCCAGCCAGTCCTACGTCCCGCCGGACACGCTGGCCGAGCGCAACGCGCGGATCGACTCGGCTGCGGCCGGTGCCGGACGCGACCCGTCCGTGGTGCGGCGGCTCTACAACGTCAACCCTTCCGACGACCCGGCGTGGCCCGAGTGGCTGGCCGAGCTGACCCTGACCCACGGCACCAGCACCTTCATCGTGACCGGGGACGACCCGCGCACCATCCAGCGGTTCGGCACCGAGGTCGCGCCGGCGGTGCGCGAGCTGGTGGACGCGGCCCGAGCCGGGGCGCCGGCCTCGGTCCCGTCGCCGGTGGTGCCCGCGGTCGAGGTGAGCGGCGGCGACGCCGTACGTCCGACCCCCGACGACGGCGTACGCCGCAGCGCCGTGTCACCGTGGGACGAGTCGACGCGGCCGACGTACGCGTCAGCCCATGCTCCGCTGGCCTGGACGGCCCAGGAGCGCGCCGCCGGTCAGCACCTGGTCGACGTGCACGACCACCTGCGCTCGGAGCTGGCGCAGCTCTTCGACCTGATCGCCCAGGTGGAGGCGGGCACGCTGGAGGCGGGCGCGGCGCGGTCGCTGATCAACACGATGACGATGCGCCAGAACGACTGGGCGCTCGGCGCCTACTGCCAGTCCTACTGCCGGGTGGTGACGACCCACCACACCATCGAGGACACCTCGATGTTCCCGCACCTGCGCTCCAGCGACGCCGCCCTGGTGCCGGTCATCGATCGGCTCGAGGACGAGCACCACGTGATCGCGAGCGTGCTCGACGGGGTCGACCGGGCGCTGGTCGCCGTGGTCTCGTCGCCCGACGGGCTGGCGGCGCTGCGAGCAGCCGTCGACCTGCTCGCCGACACCATGGGCTCCCACCTGTCCTACGAGGAGACCCAACTGGTGGAGCCGCTAGCGCGCTACGGGTTCTACTGAGCGCTCGCTGGCCCACAGCCGGAAGAGCAGGTACGCCGAGGCGGCGTCGAGCAGGTGCCAGGCGGCGTGGCCCTGCAGCAAGGAGTGGGGGTCGCACCACCACGACTTGGTGACGTTCCAGATCGCGAACGCCACCAGGATCGCGGCCAGGGCGCCGGCGCCCCACCACAGGTCGGTGCGCGTGCGGTCGGCACGCCGCCACAGCCGCACCTCCACGATCACCGCGGTGAGCAGCAGCGCGGCGAAGGCGATGTTGCCGGCGAAGTCCACGACCGGCACCTGGCCGTCGTACAGCCCGGCGAGCTCGCAGGCCGCGACGAAGAGCAGGAACAGCTGCAGGAAGAGCACCCGGCCCTGGCGGTACCACCGCATCAGCGCGTAGGCGGCGGCGAACGCCGCGACCAGGTACATGCTGAGCAGGTCGAGGTCGCCACCGCGCTCGGACTGGGTCGCGTGCATCGCCGCGCTCGCCGGCCCCAGGAAGACCACGACGCAGCCGTACGCGGTCGCCAGCGGAGCGTGCGCCGGCAGCACGTCACCGAGCCGGTCGACCCGCCCGGCGTGCCAGCCGATCACCAGCCCGGCGACGACGAACCCGAGGTTGGAGAACGAGTTCGCCGGCTGCTTCACCCAGCCGTCGCGCGCCGCCTCGCAGAAGTTCGCTCCCCGCCCGACGTCCGGACCCAGCCACCCCGCCCTGATCGCGATCACCAGCAGCCCGATCGACACCACGGCCGTGAGCGCGGCACACGCCAACGGGCGCAACGACCTGGTCGGCATGTGCCGACCCTAGGGCCATCCACCCCTCCGGTGGGCGAGGTGCGGTACGTCGTCCGGTGGTTGAGGTGTGAGGGCCGCCAGGCCCGAGCCTCGAAACCCCGGAGGTGCGGTACGTCGTCCCGGTGGTTGAGGTGCGAGGGCCGCCAGGCCCGAGCCTCGAAACCCCCGCAGCGTAGGCAGGGCAATGAGCGCGGCTTGCAGGTCGGCTGGGCTCGTTCGCCGACAGGCCGACTACCTGGGTACGGCGAACAGTGGTTGCGGTCGCCGGCCGGGCTGAGGGTCCCGGTGGTTGAGGTGCGAGGCGCGCTAGCGCCGAGCCTCGAAACCCCCGCAGCGAAGAAGTGGCGATGAGCGCGGCTTGCAGGTCCGCTCGGGTCGTTCGCCGACAGGCTGGCTACGCGGGTACGGCGGCCCGTGGCTTGCGGTCGCTGGCCGGCCTACCGGTGGTTGAGGTACGAGAGGTACGGCGCGCCTCGGTCCACCGGTGGTTGAGGTGCGAGGGCCGCCAGGCCCGAGCCTCGAAACCACCCCTGGACGACACCCGGTTCCTGCGGTTCGAACGCTGATGGACACCCCTCCACAGGCCGTCAATGCAGGTGTGGATGAACTCCTCGGATCGTGACCTCTTCGTGACCCAGAACCCTGTGAAAACAGGGGTTCTGAGCCGCTCACTGTCGGTGGTCAGTGCTTGGCTAGAACCATGACCACGATGACCACACCCCACCACCAGGTGGCATTGGCGACCGCGCAAATGCGTGCTGTTGCCGACGCCCTGGTGAATGCGTCGGTGTGGTCGATGAGCGCTTCCGAAGCCGCCTCCACGCTGGTCGAGCTCACGCGCCTGGAGGCCCAGGTTGTGGAGCTCAAGACCCGCGTCGCCACGCACGCCGACGAGGTCCAGGTCGGCACCGACGTCGGAGCCACCAGCACGTCGAACTGGTATGCCCACCAGACCCGGGAGACCAGGTCAGCGGCATACCGGATCGTGCGCCGCGGCTACGACCTCGGCATCTACGACCGGGTCCGATCAGCCCTCGCTCGCGGGGACCTGCGGCCCGAGCAGGCCGACGTCATCATCCGTGCGATCAAGGCGCTCCCGGCCGGTCTGGACCCGGAGCTGCTGATCAAGGCCGAGGAGCACCTTGTCACCGCCGCGGAAGAGCACGACGCGAAGCGCCTCACCATCCTGGGGCGCCGGCTCCTCGAGGTCATCGCCCCTGACCTCGCCGACCAGCACGAGTCAGACCTCCTCGAACGAGAAGAGGCCAAGGCAGCACAAGCATGTCGGCTCACGATGAGCGACGACGGCCACGGCAAGGTCCACGGCCGGTTCACGTTGCCCGCGTTGCAGGCAGCCGAGCTGAAGAAGATGCTCCTCGCGCTCGCCGCGCCCAAGCACCTCGCCGCCACCCACGGCCCCGGCGTCGAACGCAGACCCGGACCCGAGCGGATGGGCCGAGCCTTCGCCGAGCTCATCGAAAGGATCAGCGCCAAGGAGCTCCCGCAGGTAGGTGGCAGGGACGCGACGATCGTGGTCACCATCGACCACGACACCCTCCTCGGCCGGCTGCACAAGGCCGGGATCCTCGACACCGGCGAACGCATCAGCCCAGCCGCAGCCCGCCGGTTGGCGTGCACCGCGAAGATCATCCCCGTCGTCCTCGGCGCCGACTCCGAGATCCTCGACGTCGGCAGGGCACGCAGGTTCTTCACCAAGGCCCAGCTCACCGCCATGTCCATACGCGACGGAGGCTGCGTCACTGAGGGCTGTGACTGGCCACCGTGGATGTGCCACGCCCACCACTGGACCAGATGGACCGACGGCGGACCTTCCGACCTCGACAACAGCGGACTGCTCTGCCCGAGACACCACGCCCGCGCCCACGACCCGACGTTCGAGATGGCAAAGCACCACAACGGCAAGGTCACCTTCACCCGACGCCAATAGGGTGCGGGGGTGTCACTTCCGGTCTTCGAGTTCTCGTTCCCCGGCCCGTTGCGCGACCGCCTCGTCGCCGCCGTGCTCGACGGGTCCAAGACGTCGACGACCGGGCTGTTGCGCGGCTACGAGGTCGAAGGCGCTCCGTTGCGGGAGGTCGGCTCGCGCGCGGCCGTCATCGACTCCGACGGCCGCCAGGTGGCGGTCATCGAGATCACGAGCGTGCGCGTCGTGCCCCTGGGCGACGTGGACCTCGCACACGTGCTCGACGAGGGGGAGGGGCTGACGACGGTGGCCGAGTGGCGGTCGGTGCACGAGGAGGGCTGGCACAGCGACGCCGAACGAGCTGAGCTCGGTGATCCGACCTTCACCGTCGATGACACCACGCCACTCGTGCTGCAGCGCTTCCGGCTCGGCGCCGACCTTCGCTGAGTCACCGGACGACCACCACTGTCGGTGCGGTGTGGGAGGTTGACGGCGTGGACCTGGCGGTGGACCTGAGTGCGCGCGGGGACCGCGCGACCGCGATCTACCGTGCGCTCCTCGGGGCGGTGCGCGGCGGTCGGCTGACGACCGGGGACCGGTTGCCGCCCACCCGGACGCTGGCGCAGGATCTGGGGGTCTCGCGCAACACCGTCGCGCTCGCCTACGAGCGGCTCGTGGCCGAGGGATTCCTCGAGTCACGGGTCGGGGCGGGCACCTTCGTGGCCGCGCTGGCGACACTGCCGGTGCGGGCGGAGCGGGGCGGAGTGCTGCGACCTCGGGCCGGCTGGACGTTCGTGCCGACGCAGGTGAGCGGGGAGAGCCCGCCGCCGCCGTACGACTTCCGGGTCGGCATCCCCGACGCCTCGCTCTTCCCGTACGACGCGTGGCGCCGGCTCCTCACCGCGGAGGTGCGAGCCGGGGCGCACCATCCGGGCACGTACGCCGCGCCCGGCGGGCACCCCGAGCTGCGCGCCGCGATC
Organism: Nocardioides sp. URHA0020; assembly: GCF_000620705.1. Lineage (GTDB taxonomy): Bacteria > Actinomycetota > Actinomycetes > Propionibacteriales > Nocardioidaceae > Nocardioides. Next base: position 354,159 of record NZ_JIAR01000025.1, on the reverse strand, counting down.
GCGCGCTGCATCGCGCTCAGCCGCGGCGTCTCCGCCGATGCCGATGACATCGTGGTCACCCACGGCACGCAGCAGGCCCTGGACCTGGTGGCCCGGGTGCTGGTCGAGCCGGGTGACGTCGTGGCGGTCGAGGACCCGGGCTACCCGCAGGCGCACGACGTCTTCGCCTCCCACGGCGCGCGCGTCGTGCCGGTGCGCGTCGACGACGAGGGGCTGGTTGTCGACGAGGTGCCGCCCGAGGCGCGGGTGGTCTACACGACGCCGTCGCACCAGTTCCCCTACGGCCCGCCGCTCTCGCGGCGCCGCCGCGAGGCGCTGCTCGACCTGGCCGACCGCCACGGCATCGCGATCGTCGAGGACGACTACGACAGCGAGTTCCGGTTCGTCGAGGGGCCGCTCGAGACCCTGCACGCGCTCGACCGCCACGGCCGGGTGCTCTACCTCGGCACCTACTCCAAGACGCTGGTCCCGGCGCTGCGCGCGGGGTACGTCGTCGTGCCCGAGTCGCTGCGCGCGGCGCTCCGAGCCGCGCGCCAGCTCGCCGACGGGTACGGCGACCCGGCCGTCGAGGTGGCGCTGGCCCGCTTCATCTCCGACGGCCTGTTCGCCGCCCACGTGAAGCGCGCGCGGACGGCGTACGCCGAGCGCCGTGACCTGCTGCGGCGCGAGCTCGACCACCGGCTGGGTGAGGTGATCACGGTGGTGCCCTCCGCGGCGGGGCTGCACGTCACCGCCGTGTTCGCCGATCCGGGCGTCGACGACGTGGCGCTCGCGAGGGCGTGCGCCGCGCACGGGGTCGCGGTCGACGCGCTGTCGGCGTACGCCGTGGGACCGGGGCGCCGGTCCGGCCTCGTGCTGGGCTACGGCGCGCTGCGCGTGGACTCGATCAGACCGGGGTCGGCGCTGCTGGCTCGGTGGGTCGAGGAGACCGTGCCATCCAGATGACCGCGGCGACCCCGACGACGAGCTGGGGCAGCAGGTGCTGGCCGACGAGCCCGAGCAGCAGCAGGGCGGAGGCGAAGGCGACCATCGCGCCGCGGCGCACCCAGGTGCCGCGTGGCAGCAGCCGGAGCGCGGCCGCGGTGCCGACGACGTACACGAGCGCGAACGCCCCGGTCACCAGGAGCATCGTGCGCTCGATCGCGACGCCGGTCAGGGCGACGGCGAGCAGGGTCGCGAAGGCCCCGGCGGTGACCACGGCCAGCGAGCGCCGCGGCACCTCGCCCGCCGACGACCCGCGCGCGAACCACACCGGCAGTGACCCGTCGCGCCCCAGGGCGGCGCCGAGGCGGGCGCTGCCGGCGAAGTAGGCGTTCATCGCGCCGAGGGAGAGCAGGACGGCGACCACGGTGGTCACGCCGCGGGCCGGCTCGCCGAACCCCAGGACGAGCAGGTCGGAGAGCGGCGCCTTGCTCGAGCTCTCACCGAGCACCGCGACGGTCGCGAAGGCGACGCCGAGGTACATCACGCCCATCACCACCAGGGCGATCGCGGTCGCGCGGGTGATGTCGTGGGCCGGGCGGCGGTACTCCGAGGACAGCGACGTCACGACCTCCCAGCCGGCGAACGCCCAGATCAGCAGCGCGGCCGCCGGGCCGATCGCGGACCAGCCGTGCGGCGCGAACGGGGTCAGGTTGGCGCTGCTGGCGTGGGGGAGCGAGACGGCCGTGGCGACGAGCAGCAGCACCGCGAGCGTGGCGGCGATGACGAGCTGGACCCGGCCGGAGACGCGGACGCCGTACCAGTTCATCACCGCGACCGTGCCGATCAGCAGGCCCGAGGTCAGCAGCTGCGTCTCGCGACCGCCGCCGAGGCTGTCGGCGACGTACGCGCCGGCGAACCCCGCCGCTGCCGGTGCACCGAGCGGGATCGCGAAGTAGAAGCACCAGCCCGTCACGGTGGCGACGCGGCTGCCGAAGGCGCGACGCGCGTACGTCGCGACGCCGCCGCCGTCGGGGTAGCGGGCGCCCAGCGCGGCGAAGGTGGTGGCCAGCGGCACCGACAGCAGCACCAGGACGAGCCACGCCACCAGCGAAGCCGGGCCGGCCTGCTGGGCGGCCAGGCCGGGCAGCGAGATCACGCCGGTGCCGAGCACGGCGCCCAGGGTCAGTGCGGCGCCCTGCCAGACGCCGAGGCCGCCCGTGGCCAGGGGGTCGTCGACCGGGATGGGATCGGGCGTCAGGGAGGTGGTCACGGCTCGACGCTAGGGCCGGCGGACGGGTCGGCGCTGGGCCAATCCGGGGTCGTCCACCTGGGCCAGCCGGCTCAGCTGCCGGCCGAGATCTTCTCGATCAGGGCCGTCGTCGAGATCGCGGGCGTGCGGGTCAGGTAGACGACCTCGCAGACGTCGCGGAACTCGTCGAACCGGCCCTGCCAGTCGTCGCCCATGACGAGCACGTCGGCGTCGTACTGGCGGATGTAGTCGCGCTTGAGCTCGAGGCTCTCCTCGGTGAACACCTCGTCGACCGGCTTGAGCGCGGCCACGATGGCGAGCCGCTCGGCCTGGCTGAAGACCGGTTCGCGACCCTTCTTGCGCATGTTGAGCGCATCGGCGGAAACCCCGACCACCAGACGGTCGCCGAGGGCGGCCGCCCGCTCGATCACCCGGAGGTGCCCCACGTGGAACACGTCGAACGTGCCGAAGGTGATGACGGTGCGAGACATGCCGCAGATTCTGGCACGCCCAGGAGTAGGGAAGGATGGCGGGAGATGACTGCCCCGCTGACCATGATCACCCCCGACCCGGACGCCGACGCGCGCCGGCGCCAGGGCCTGCGACGGATGCGCTCGCTCGCCGTCGGGCTGCTGGTGCTCGCGGCCGTGGTGTACGTCGCGACGCTGGGCCTGGACGGGTTCTGGGGCTTCGTCAACGCGGGGGCCGAGGCCTCGATGGTGGGTGCGATCGCGGACTGGTTCGCGGTCACCGCGCTCTTCAAGCACCCGCTGGGGCTGCCGATCCCGCACACCGCGCTGATCCCGAAGCGCAAGGATGAGCTGGGCCGGTCGCTGGAGGAGTTCGTCGGCGAGAACTTCCTCCAGGAGGAGATCATCCGCGACCGCGCCGCCGCGGCGACCATCTCGCTGCGGGTGGGCCGCTGGCTCGCCGTACCGGCGAACGCACGGCGGGCCGTCGACGAGGTGGCCGAGGTCGCCGGGGCCGCGCTGGGCCGGATCCAGGAGGAGCACGTCGAGGAGCTGGTGCGCGACGTGCTCGTGCCCCGCTTCCACGCCGAGCCGATCTCACCGCTCCTGGGCAGCCTGCTGGACGAGACGGTCCGCGACGACCTGCACCACGGGCTGATCGACCTCGCCCTCGACGAGCTGCACGGCTGGCTGGTGGCCAACCCCGACGCCGTCGCGGAGATCCTGGGGGAGCGGGCGCCGTGGTGGGCGCCGACCCGCGTCAACGAGGCGGTCATCTCGCGGCTGCACCGCGAGCTGGTCAACTGGGTCGAGGACATCCGGGAGGACCCGCGCCACCACGCCCGTCAGGCGCTCGACTCGATGCTGGCCAAGCTCGCCGACGACCTCCTGCACGACCCGGTGACCCAGGACCGCACGGAGCGGCTCAAGGCGCGGCTGCTCGACCAGCCCCAGGTGGTGGCGTCGGGGGTCTCGCTCTGGAACGCGCTGCGTCGCAGCGTCCAGGCCTCCCTCGCCGACGCGGACGGCCCGCTGCGCAGCCGGCTCGTGGCCGAGACGACGTCGTTCGCGGAGCGTGTGGTCGCCGACCCGGCCCTGCGAGCCCGCTTCGACGGACTGGTCGCCGACGCCGCCGTCTTCGCCGTCGACCGGTACGGCGCCGAGCTCACCGCCGTCATCACCCACACCGTCGACCGCTGGGATGGCAAGGAGGCCGCCCGCCGGATCGAGCTCCAGGTCGGTCGCGACCTCCAGTTCATCCGGATCAACGGCACCATCGTCGGTGGCCTGGTCGGCGTGCTCATCCACACCGTCTCGGTGCTGATCGGCTGAGCCCGCCCGTCGAGAGGGCCGTCGGTCGCCGCTCGACGGAGGCGGAGCACAATGGGTGCCATGTCAGAGCCCTACGACGTAGCCATCCGGGACCAGTCGATCCGGCTCGGCCAGTTCCTCAAGCTCGCCAACCTGGTCGACTCCGGGTCGGAGGCCAAGCCGGTGATCCAGGACGGCGCGGTGCTCGTCAACGGCGAGGTCGAGACCCGCCGCGGGCGTCAGCTGGTGCTGGGTGACGTCGTCACCCTCGGGCCCCAGTCGGCGCGGGTGGCCGACGAGAGCGCCGACGACGGGCTGCCCTGGTAGGCGACCCGCCGCCGGAGGAGCGAGAGCTCAGCTCACGCCGATCAGGTCGACGACGAAGATCAGCGTCTCGCCGGGCTTGATGACGGCGCCGGCGCCGCGGTCGCCGTACCCCAGGTGCGGCGGGATGACGAGCTGCCGGCGGCCGCCGATCTTCATGCCCTGCACACCCTGGTCCCAGCCGGCGATGACCTGGCCGACGCCGAGCTTGAACTGCAGCGGGGTGCCGCGGTTGTACGACGCGTCGAACTCCTCACCGGTGGAGTGCGCCACGCCGACGTAGTGGACGGACACGGTCGAGCCGGCGGTGGCCTCGTCGCCGTCGCCCTCGGTGATCTCCGTGACCACGAGGTCGGCGGGCGGTTCGAAGTCGGGGAAGTCGATCTCGGGCTTGTTCATGGCGTCCACCCTAACGAAGCGCGGCCTTCACCCGTAGGGGTGACCCGGCTCACCAGGGTGTGGATAACCCGTCGCGGTGGCGGTCCGACTGGCACACTTCGCGGGTGACCGCCCTTCCACATCCGGGACGACGCGTGGACCTCGGGCTCGTCAGCGGCTTCGCGGTGCTGGGCCTGCTCGCGTTCATCTCCATCACCTGGAGCATCCAGCTGACCACCGCCATGGTGGCCGCCCCGATCGTGGCGTCCTTCATGACCAACGCCTTCCGCACCGGCATCGTGGCCGTCGCGGCCGTCAGCCTCTCGGCCCTGGGTGGGCTCTGGCTGGACGTGCCGTACACCTTTGACTACTGGTTCCGGGTGGCGATCTGCTCGGTCCTGGCCGGGCTGGCCGCCCTGTCCGCACTGCTGCGCGACCGTCGCGAGGCCCGGCTCGAGCGGATGACGGTGATCGCCGAGACCGCCCAGCGCGCCGTGCTGCGCGCCATGCCGAGCGCCATCGGTGCCGTCGGCCTGGCCGCTCGCTACGTCTCCGCCACCGCCGAGGCCCTGGTCGGCGGTGACCTCTACGAGGTCGCGGCGACGCCGTACGGCGTGCGCGTCATCGTGGGTGACGTCCGCGGCAAGGGCCTGGAGGCGGTGCAGACCGCGGCCACCGTGCTCGGCGCCTTCCGGGCCGCGGCCTTCTCCGAGCCCGACCCGGCCGCGCTCGCCAAGCGCATCGACGAGACGCTCTCGCGGATGCTCGATGCGGAGGAGTTCGTGACCGCGATCGTCGGGGAGTTCCAGGGGGAGGTCGTGACGCTGGCCAACTGCGGCCACCACCCGCCGATCCTCGTCGGCGCCGACGGCGCGATCGAGATGGACACCGGTGAGCCCACCGTCCCGCTCGGCCTGGGCTCCGAGCCGGAGCTCAGCCGGCACGCGTGGCCGGCGGGTGCGCGGATGCTCTTCTTCACCGACGGCCTGGTGGAGGCACGCGACCGCACCGGCTCGTTCTTCCCGCTCGTCTCGTACGCCGACGAGCTCGGCGAGGGCACCGTCGAGGAGGCGCTCGACGGGCTGGTCGCCCACCTGCTGGCGTACGCCGGCCAGGAGATGAACGACGACATGGCGCTGGTCCTGGCGGAGCGCTCGTCCTAGCAGTCGCTCAGATCTGGTGCACGTAGCTGTCGAGCTGGTCGCGCTCGAACTCCAGCTGGTCGATGCGGTGCTTGACCACGTCGCCGATGCTGATGATCCCGACCAGCCGGCCGTCGTGGACGACGGGCACGTGCCGGATCCGACGCTGGGTCATGATCTTCATCAGCTCGTCGACGTGGGTGTCCTCGTCGCAGGTCTCGACCACCGCGGTCATGATCGCGGCGACGGTGTTGTTGACGACCGTGCCGTCGCTGTGGAGGTGGCGCACGACGTCCCGCTCGCTGACGATGCCCTCGAGGGTGCTGCCGTCGCTGCTGACGATCAGCGCGCCGACGTTGTGCTCCGCCAGCTTGGCGACCAGCTCGCGGACGCCCGCGTCGGGGCCGATCGTCACGACGTCGTGGCTGGGCTTGGCATGGAGCACGTCACCGATGCGCATGCCCCCGACCGTACTCGTGACCGGGGTCACACGTACAGGATCAGTCGCGGCGGTGCGAGCGCAGGTCGGAGACCGAGCCGGGGCCGGACCGCCGCGAGTCCGGGTCGTCGTCGTCGTCGGGCAGCGCGCCGAGGAACGACAGCGCCGCCTCGTGCAGGTGCCCGTTGGACGCGAGGGCGTTGCCCCCGAAGGGCCCGTCGGTGCCGTCGAGCGAGGTGAACCGGCCGCCGGCCTCCCGCACGATGATGTCCAGCGCCGCCATGTCGTAGACCTCGAGCTCCGGCTCGGCCGCGAGGTCGACGGCGCCCTCGGCGAGCAGCATGTAGGACCAGAAGTCGCCGTACGCCCGGGTCCGCCAGCAGCGCCGCATCAGCGACTCGAAGTCGTCGAGCCGGTCGCGCTCGTCCCAGCCGGAGAGCGAGGAGTACGACAGCGAGGCGTCCTCGAGCCGGCGTACGTCGGAGACCTGGCAGCGCACCGCCTTGAGCAGCGAGCGTCCCGTCCAGGCGCCGTTGCCCTTGGACGCCCACCAGCGGCGCTGCAGCAGCGGGGCGGAGACGACGCCCAGCACCACCTCGTCGTCGACGGCGAGCGAGATCAGCGTGGCCCAGACCGGCACCCCGCGGACGAAGTTCTTGGTGCCGTCGATGGGGTCGATGATCCAGCGCCGCTGGCTGTGGCCGGTGGAGCCCTGCTCCTCCCCGGTGATCGCGTCGCGGGAGCGGGCCCGCGACAGCGTCCGGCGGATGCTCTCCTCGACCGCCTGGTCTGCGTCCGTCACCGGCGTCAGGTCCGGCTTGCTCATCACGTGCAGGTCGAGCGCCTTGAAGCGGCTCTCGCTGATCGAGTCGGCGTCGTCGGCCAGGACGTGCGCAAGGCGCAGGTCGTCGGTGTAGTCCGTGGGATTCTTCGGCACGCCCTCACACTATTCTCATCAACCTGGTCCAACCTTCATCCATGGAGATCAACGGACTGCCGCTGCACCCGCTCGTGGTGCACGCCGCGGTCATCTTCGGCCCGATCGCTGCGCTCACGGCCCTGGCGTTCCTGGTGCCCCGCTGGCGGTTGCGGCTCCGGTGGCCGATGGTCGCCCTCGCGCTCCTCGCGACCGGGGCGATCGTCGCGGCCTACCTCACCGGCGACAACTTCCTCGAGCACAAGCCCGAGCTGCGCACCAGCCCGCAGGTGCAGATCCACGAGGAGCGCGCCGACCAGCTGCTCTGGGTGACGATCGCGTTCGGCGTCGTCGCCCTCGTGGCCGGGTGGTTCGCGACCCGCACCGGGGTGCTCCGGGTGGTGCTCGACGTGCTGCTCGCCGCCGCCGCCATCGCGACGCTCGTGCTGCTGTTCCTCACCGGCGAGGCCGGCGCGCGAGCGGTCTGGGGCTAGTAGAGCGGCTCGCTGCGAGCCGCGAGCAGACGGCGGAAGGACTCGACCCGCACCGGGTCCGCCGTGCCGGCCTGCACGGCGTCGTCCAGCCCGCACTCGGGCTCGTCGGTGCCGTGGGTGCAGCCGCGCGGGCAGTCCTCCGTCATCTCGTCGAGGTCGGGGAAGGCCTCGATCAGGTGCTCCGGCTGCACGTGCGCGAGCCCGAACGACCGGATGCCGGGGGTGTCGATGATCCAGCCCTCGTTGTCGGGCAGCGCCAGCATGAAGGCCGACGTGGAGGTGTGCCGGCCGCGGCCGGTCACCGCGTTGACGTGCCCGACGTCGCGGTAGGCGGTCGGCACCAGCGCGTTGACCAGCGTGGACTTGCCCACGCCGCTGGAGCCCACCATCACGCTGGTGCGCTCGTGCAGCTGGGCGCGCAGGTCGGTGAGGTCGCCGCCGCGCTGGGTGACGACCCAGGGCACGCCCAGGGACCGGTAGGTCACCAGCAGCGTCTCCGGGTCGGCGAGGTCGGCCTTGGTCAGGCACAGCAACGGCTGCATGCCGGCGTCGTACGCCGCCACCAGCGCCCGGTCGATCAGTCGCGGCTGCGGCTCGGGGTCGGCGAGCGCGGTGACGATCACGAGCTGGTCGGCGTTGGAGACGATCACCCGCTCGACCGGGTCGTCGTCGTCGGCCGTACGACGCAGCGTGGTGATCCGTTCGTGGACCTCGACGATGCGGGCCAGGGAGCCGTCGTCGCCGGTGGTGTCGCCGACGACCCGGACCCGGTCGCCGACCACGACGCCCTTGCGGCCCAGGGGCCGCGCCTTCATCGCCATCACCTTGTGACCGTCGAGCAGCAGCGTGTAGCGGCCGCGGTCCACGGTGACGACGACGCCGTCGACCGCGTCGTCGTAGGTGGGGCGGTCCTTGGTGCGCGGGCGCGTACGCCGACGGGGACGGTCGTAGTGCTCGATGTCCTGGTCGGTGTACCGGCTCGTCATGGCGCGACGAGCCCGGACCAGAAGCCGGCGAAGTCGGGGAACGTCTTGGCCGTGGTCGCGACGTCCTCCACCAGCACCCCGTCCACCGCCGCGGCGACGATCACGCCCGCGTGCGCCATCCGGTGGTCGGCGTAGGTGTGGAAGACGCCGCCGTGCAGGGCAGCGGGGCGCAGGCTGAGGCCGTCGTCGTGCTCCGTCACGTCGGCGCCGAGCGCGCCGAGCTCGGTGGCGAGGGCCGCGAGCCGGTCCGTCTCGTGACCACGGATGTGCCCGATGCCGCGCAGGTGCGAGGGCGATCCGGCCAGCGCGCACAGGGCGGCGACCGCGGGGGTGAGCTCTCCGACGTCGTGCAGGTCGACGTCGATGCCGTGCAGCACGCCCGAGCCGGTGACCCGCAGACCCTCGTCGACGAAGCGCACCTCACAGCCCATCTCGGTCAGGATCCCGCGCAGGGCGTCACCGGCTTGGTCGGTCGCGCGCGGCCAGTCGCGCACGGTCACGGAGCCGCCGGAGACGGCGGCGAGCGCGAGGAAGGGCGCGGCGTTGGAGAGGTCGGGCTCGATCACGTGGTCGACGGCCTTGACCGGGCCGGGCGCCACCGACCAGCGGTCGGCGTCGGCGTCGTCGACCTCGACCCCGTGCTCGCGCAGCATCGCGATCGTCATGTCGATGTGCGGCAGCGACGGGACGGGCCTGCCGACATGGCGGACGTCGACCCCCTCGTCGTACCGGGCGCCCGCCAGCAGCAGCGCGGAGACGAACTGCGAGGAGCCGCTCGCGTCGACCGTGACCACGCCGCCGCGCACCGAGCCGGAGCCGTGCACCGAGAAGGGCAGGGCGTCGCCCCGGATCGATACGCCGAGGTCGCGCAGCGCGGAGAGGACCTGGCCGATGGGGCGCTGGCGCATGTGCGCGTCGCCGTCGAAGGAGACGACCGAGGTGCTGAGCCCGGCGACGGGTGGCACGAAGCGCATCACGGTGCCGGCCAGCCCGCAGTCGACCTCGGCGTCCCGGTCGAAGGCACCGGGCGTCACGACCCAGTCGTCGCCCGAGGTGTCGACGCTCGTGCCGAGCGAGGTGAGGGCCGCGGCCATCAACGACGTGTCGCGCGAGCGCAGCGCACGTCGTACGACGGAGGGCCCGTCGGCGACGGCCGCCAGGATGAGCGCGCGGTTGGTCAGCGACTTGCTGCCGGGCAGTGCCACCACGGCGTCCACGGGGTGCAGCACCCGCGGCGCCGGCCACGGGTCAGGGAGGCTCGTCACCCGCGACAGCCTAGTGGGGCCAGGGCTCAGCTGATCCGCGCTCGGGCGAGCTTGGTCTCCCGGCGGGCGTCGTGCGCCAGGCGCTTCGCCTCACGTCGCGCGTCCTTGGCCACCCGTCGGGTGCGCCAGGCCACGCCCGGCTTCCCGTCGGTGTCGCCGGCCGCGATCACCAGGCCGCCGAGGACCGACACGTTCTTGAAGAAGTGCAGCTTCTGCTGGGTGCGCTGGGCCGGGTCGCCGACCTCCCAGAACCGGTGACCGGCGGCGGTCGTCGGGAGCAGCGAGAGGGCGAGCACGGCTGCGGACAGGCGCGGCGCCCGGCCGGTGGCGAGCCCGAGCCCGGCCGCGATCTGCACGGCGGCGTTGATCTTGACCAGGGTCTCGGTGTCCTCCGGGAGCGGGACGCCGGCCTTCTTGGCGATCGGCACGATCTTGTCGGCGACCGGCGCGGCCTTCGACGCGGACTGCGGGGCGTTCTTGAGGGCAGTGGCGGCGCCGACGATGAAGATCGAGGCGAGCATCGGACGGGCGATGAGTCTGCTGACGGTCATGTCCTGTGTTTACCCCACCGACGGCAACGGCACTCCCACCCGGCTGTCCGGCACGATCGCGACGCCCGCGAGGTCGAGGCCGAGCCCGACCTCGACGCCGTCAGGTCCTGCCGACACGTGCGCCGCGAGGTCGACGAGCGCGGGTGTGGGGGACTGACCCGCGGGCGGTGCGCTCGACGGCCGCGCCGGCGTGGCGGCAGGCGAGGCGGGCGCCGTGACCGGCGAGGAGGGCTGCGGGGAGGACGGCGCCGCAGCAGCGGTCGCCGGCGGTTGCGCACCGGCAGCCGGGGAGTCGGCCGCCGCCGGTGCGGGCGACCGGGTGGCGGCCGGCGCCGACCGCGCCGACGGCGGGGCCTCGGTCCGGCGTACCGGCCGGTCGCGGACGGCGTCGGCAGCAGCCGGCGCGCGGGACGTGCTCGACGGCGCCGGGCTGGCGGTGATCGCGGGGGAGCCTTCGGCGCCGGGGTCGCGGCCGGGACCCTGGTGCACGGTGAGGACGGCCCCGGCGACGACCGCGGCGCTGGCAACCCCGGCGATGGCGGCGGTCGACCCGTGGGTGAGCGCGAGGTCGCGGAGCCGCCCGAGCAGGGCCCCGAGGCCACCGACGGCCACGCCGCTCGAGGCGACGTACGCCGTCGCGGCCACGCCCAGCAGCAGCGGGGCCAGCACGGCCCGCAGGTTGCTGTTGACCTCGGTCAGCTCCAGGTAGAGCGCGGTGCACCGGCGGCACCGCTCGAGGTGCTCCTCGACCCGGGCAGCGTCGCGCCGCGACAGGCCGCCGCGCACGTAGGCGCCCAGCTCGGCGCGCGTGCGCTCGCACGCGCCGTCACCGGACGCGGCCCCGTGCATCGAGAGGTAGGCCTGGCGCAGTCCCTCCCGTGCGCGGTAGGCGAGCGCCGAGACGGCGTTCGGGCTCATCGCGAGCAGCGGCGCGACCTCGGCGGGCTTCTGGCCCTCGACCTCGGTGTGCCACAGCACCAGCTGCCAGCGCTCCGGCAGGGAGGCGAAGGCGCGCGCGGCCGCGGCGCTCTCGAAGCCCTCGACGGCGGTGTCGCGGAAGGGCACCCCGGGGTCGAACGGCGTGAGGTCGTCGGTGGTGTGGAGCCGCGCGGTGGCGCGGATCCGGTCGACGTGCACGCGGCGCACGGCGGTGAGCAGGTAGGCACGGAACGCGAGGTCGGGACCGCCGCCGCGCTGCAGCACGCTCAGCACCTTCGTGAACGACTCCGAGACGAGGTCGTCGACGTCGGGTCCGGGCACGAGCTGACGCCCGAGCCTGCGGGCGGCCTCCACGTGGCGGGCGAAGAGCTCGCCGTACGCCGCGACGTCACCCGCGCGGACGGCCGAGATCAGCTCGGCGTCGCTGCGCTCGTCCAGGGTCGTGACGGTGGGGCCCACACAGGCTCAACGCACGAGCGCGAAAAAGGCGACGCGGTCCGCGTCATGGCCGAGGTCGAGGGCCGTCCCATCCCCGGCAGACCGGATGTAGGGGGAGCCACCGTGGACTGGAGCGCGACGCGCAAGCGGAGCCTGCCCACGGTCGACCCCGGAGTAGGGCAGGAGCTGTCCTCGGAGGTGCGGGCGGCGATACCGCCCCGCTTCGAGGCGGTGGGGGAGTCCCTTGCTTCGGGGTCGGGCTCGGTCGCCGCCTGCGAGGTCCTGGGCGGGGTGCTCGCCCGCGACGGGGTCTCACTGGCCGAGGCGCTCGACGACCTGGCGACGACGTGGCGCCTGGTGCGCGACGCGGAGCCGGCCCACGCCGAGCTCCGCGCCCTCGCGGTGGCCTGGAGCGATGCCACCCTGGGCTACGTCCACGGGCTGTCGTGCCACGACCCGTTGACGGGGCTGAGCACCCTGGCCCATCTCCGCGCCTGCATCGGTGACGCCCACCGGGCCGGTCCGGTCGCCGACGCGGGGGTGCTGGTCGTCGTCGAGGTGGCTCCGTGCGGTGAGCTGCTCGCCCAGGCGATGGCGGACGCGCAGCTCGGTGAGATCGTCCGCGGTGTCTTCCCCGGGCGCGAGACGATCGGCCGCATCGCCCCGGGCCGCCTGGTGGTGCTCGCCGACCGCGACGACCGGCTGGTGCGCCGGGTCGACCTGCTGCAGCGGATGGTCGTGGGCGGTGCCGCCCCGCGCCCCCGCGTCTGGATCGAGGGCCTCCCGGACTCCGACGTCGCTGCCGTCGCGCTGCTCGACGAGCTCGCCCGCCTCTAGAGTTGTCCGCATGTGCGGCCGCTACGCGTCGAGCAGGCGCCCCGAGGACCTCCTCGACGAGTTCGACATCGTCGAGAGCCGGATCCAGGACGCGCTGGAGGCCGACTACAACGTCGCGCCGACCAAGGAGGTGTACGCCGTCGTCGAGCGGCCGCCCTCGAAGGAGAGCGCCGAGCCGCCGGAGCGTCAGCTCCGGGTGCTGACGTGGGGCCTGGTCCCGTCCTGGGCGAAGGAGCCCTCCATCGGCAACCGGATGATCAACGCCCGGATGGAGACGGTGGCCGAGAAGCCGGCGTACAAGCGGGCCTTCGCGAAGCGGCGCTGCCTGCTGCCGGCCGACGGCTACTTCGAGTGGTACCCGACCGAGGCGCTCACGGCGGCCGGGAAGCCGCGCAAGCAACCCTTCTTCATCCGCCCGCAGGACCACGGCGTGCTGGCGATGGCCGGGCTGTACGAGATCTGGCGCGACCCCGACCGGACCGAGGACGACCCGGACCGGTTCCGGTGGACCTGCACGATCATCACGACCCAGGCCGAGGACTCGGTCGGTCACATCCACGACCGGATGCCGCTGATGGTCGAGCGCGACCGCTGGGCGGCCTGGCTCGACCCCCGGGTCGGCGGTGACACCGACCTCCTGGTGCCGGCTGCGCCCGGTCGGCTCGAGGCGTTCCCGGTCTCGACGCTGGTCAGCAACGTGCGCAACAACGGGCCCGAACTGGTCGAGCCGCTGCCCCTGGAGGAGACGCCGTCGTGACCGCCGTCGAGCGCCGCTTCGAGACCCCGCACGGTGACGCCCGCATCGTCGTACGACAGGCGCGCGGCCCGGTGGCCACCCTGCTGCTCAGCCATGGCGCCGGTGGCGGCATCGACAGCCGCGATCTCGTGGCGCTCGCCGAGCACCTGCCCCGCAACGGCGTCACCGTGGTGCTGCTGGAGCAGCCGTGGAAGGTCGCCGGCCGCAAGATCGCGACGCCTCCCGCGACCCTGGACGTGGGCCTGGTCGCCGCCGCCAACCGCCTCAAGACGCGTACGCCGCTGGTCGTGGGTGGACGCTCGGCCGGCGCTCGCTCGGCGGCGCGGTGCGCGAAGCAGCTCGGTGCGTCGGGCTGTCTGGCGCTCGCGTTCCCGCTGCACCCGCCCGGCAAGCCGGAGAAGTCGCGGCTCGAGGAGCTGCGTGCGGCCCGGGTGCCGACCCTGGTGGTGCAGGGCGAGCGCGACGCCTTCGGCCGGCCGGACGAGTTCCCGAGCAACGTCGACCTCGCCGTCGTGCCCGCGGCCGACCACGGCTTCAAGGTGCCCGCCCGCGCCGAGGTCAGCGAGGCCGATGCGATGGGGATCATCGTCGAGTCCACCCTCGAGTGGATCCTGCGCGAGGTCACCGGCACCGGGAGCCAGCGGGAATGACCGACCGGTCCGTCGCGTTCCACCAGCATGCAAGCACTGCTTGAACGCCCGACCGGGCTACTCTGGGAAGCGATGACCGACCCTGCCGAGACGACCCCTGAGGTCGTCGAACCCCCTGTCGACGTAGCCACCGAGTCGGAGACCGACCGCACGGCCCGCTTCGAGCGGGACGCGCTGCCGTTCCTCGACCAGCTCTACAGCGCCGCGATGCGGATGACCCGCAACCCGGCCGATGCCGAGGACCTGGTGCAGGAGACGTTCGCCAAGGCGTACTCCTCCTTCCACCAGTTCCGCCCCGGCACCAACCTGAAGGCCTGGCTCTACCGGATCCTGACCAACACCTTCATCAACAACTACCGCAAGAAGCAGCGGCAGCCGCAGCAGTCGATGTCCGAGGACGTCGAGGACTGGCAGCTCCACCGCGCCGAGACGCACGCGTCGACGGGCCTGCGGTCCGCCGAGACCGAGGCGCTCGAGCACCTGCCCGACTCCGAGGTCAAGGACGCCCTGCAGCGTCTGCCCGAGGAGTTCCGGCTCGCGGTCTACCTCGCGGACGTCGAGGGATTCGCCTACAAGGAGATCGCCGAGATCATGGAGACCCCGATCGGCACCGTCATGTCCCGGCTGCACCGGGGCCGTCGCCAGCTGCGCGACCTGCTCTCGGACTACGTCCGCGACAACGACCTGCTCACGGTCGGCCGCGACGGAGGCAAGTCATGAGCCACGACCACGCCGCCGAGCGCCGTACCGACGAGCCGAGCGCCAGCGACTGCGCCGACTTCCTCGACCGGATCGTCTACTTCATCGACAACGAGCTCGCCGAGGCCGACTGCTCCGCGGTGCGGGTGCACCTCGACAGCTGCAACCCGTGCCTGGAGAAGTACGACCTGCAGCGCACCGTGAAGTCGGTCGTGGCCCGCTCGTGCGCCGAGGTGGCGCCCGACGAGCTGCGGCAGCGGGTGCTCTTCCGGATCCGTGAGGTCCAGGTGCAGATCCGCGAGGGCTAGCGCCGCGCGCACGCCGTACAGACGAAGAACCCCCGAACCGGAAGGTTCGGGGGTTCTGTCATGTGGTGCGCTCAGGCGTTGGGACGCTTGCCGTGGTTGGCAGCCTTCTTCTTGCGAGCGCGACGCTTGCGGCCGGTCTTGCCCATGATCTTCTCCTCCTGATCGAAACGAATCGGCCCGGAGGCCAACATCCATCCTCTCAAACGCACGGCGATGCGGGAAATCGGCCCACTTCTCAGGGCTTGCTGTCACTTCTCAGGCGTTGGAACGCCGGAGAAGTGCGGCAATCCCCGGTGAACCGGTGATTCCCGCAGACCACGACCTACAGCCGCGACAGGAACCGCTCGGCGTCGACGACCACCCGGGTCACCTCGCCGGTGGCGATGACCTTGCCGCCCACGTTGCGGGCGCCGACCGTGAAGCGGTGCAGCCGGCCGTCGACGTAGGTCGAGGACACGCTCACCTCGACCTGCTGGCCGACGACGCTCGGGGCCTGGTGGGCCAGCTCGACGCGGGTCCCGACGCTGGTGGACCCCGCCGCCAGGGTCGGGTCGATCGCGGCGCAGGTCGCTGCCTCGCACCAGGCCAGCAGCCGGGGCGTGCCGAGCACGGGCAGGCTGCCGGAGCCCAGCGCGACGGCGGTGTCCTCGTTGGTCACCGTGAACGTCAGGGTCGCCTCCACTAGAGCTCCTTCTCGAACGCGATGAGGTTGACGCCGGCCCGCGGAGACCAGTCCCGCTCCGGGACGCGGTGGTAGCCGAGCCGCCCGTAGATCCGGTGCGCGGCCGCCATGCTGTCCAGGCTGGACATCACGATGGTACGGAAGCCCAGGGACCGGAAGCGGTCGATGACCAGGCGCGCGAGCGCGTCGCCGACCCCCATCCGGCGAGCGGCAGGGGAGACGGCGAGCATCCGGAACTCGCCCTCGCCGTCGCGCCCGATCTCGCGCCAGGGCGAGCCGGGCAGCGCGATCGTCACGGCCCCGAGCACCGCGCCGTCCACCTCGGCGACCCACAACTCGGCCTCGCGGTCGCGGCGCGCGGCGTCGCGCAGCCGCGCGACGTAGTCGTCGTTGGGGCCCTCGGTGAACTCGGCGTACGCCGCCACCGTGAGCTCGCCGACCGCCTCGAGGTCCTCGGGGCGGGCGCGGCGGATGACCGGGTCAGACACCGAAGCTCGAGCGCGGATAGGCGGCCTCGACGTCGGTGACGACGTTGACCAGGTAGGGCACGCCCGACGCGAAGGCGCGGTCCAGAGCGGCGCCGATCTGCCGCGGGTCGGTGACGGTCTCGCCGCCGCCACCCAGCGCCCGCACGACCCCGTCGTACGACGTGCTGGGGGAGAGGTCGGCGATCACGTCGTACCCGTAGAGCATCTGCATCGGGCCCTTCTCCAGCCCCCACGCGGAGTTGTTGCCCATCACCATCACGACGGGCAGGTTGTGCCGCACCAGCGTGTCCACGTCCATCAGCGAGAAGCCGGCCGCGCCGTCGCCCAGGAGCAGCACCACCTGGGAGGACGGGCGGGCGATCCGGGCGGCGATGGCGGCCCCGAGCCCGGCGCCCAGGCAGCCGTAGGGGCCGGGATCGAGCCAGCCGCCGGGCCGCTTCGGCTCGACGAACTTGCCCGCGAAGCTGACGAAGTCGCCCCCGTCGCCGATCACGACCGCGTCGTCGGCCAGCCGCGGCAGCAGCTCGCCGTAGATCCGGGCCGGGTGGATCGGGTCGGCCTCCGCGCCGAGCAGCGCGGCGTCACGCGCCACCGCGGAGGCCACGGCCGCCTGCAGGTCCGCGACCCACGACGACCAGTCGGGACGCCGGGGGGCGTGCTCGAGCCCGGCCTGCAGCCCGTCGAAGACCGCGGTGAGGTCGCCGTACGCCGAGGCGGCGAGCTCGGCGTGCCCGGCCACCTGGCCGGCGGAGTCCGCGACGTGCACGACCTGCGCCGGGGTCGTGCTCTCCCCGGACTCCGAGACCTTGCCGCCGAAGACGCCGTACCCGAGCCGGAAGTCCAGGGGGGTGCCGACGACGACCACGAGGTCCGCCCCACCCAGGGCGGTGCTGCGCGCCTTGGTCACCAGCAGCGGGTGCCCGCCGGGCACGATGCCGCGCCCCATGCCGTTGGTGATCGTCGGGACGCCGACCGCCTCGACGAAGCGCAGCGCCGCCTCCTCGGCGCGGTCGGCCCAGACGTCGGTGCCGAGGATGAGCACGGGCCGGCTGGCGTTGGCCAGCAGCGTGGCGATCCGGCTGACGGCGTCGGGGTCCGGCTCGGCGCCGCGGAGCGGGCCGACGGCGGGGACCGCGCCGGTGGCACTGTTGAACAGCTCGTCCATCGGCACGTCGACGAAGACCGGCCCGCGGTGCGAGGACCCGGCGAGCACGAACGCCTCGTGCATCCCGTCGAGCACCTCGCCCGCGGTGGGGATGGTGCGCGCCAGCTTGGAGACCGGCGCGAAGATCGGCGGCTGGTCGAGCTCCTGGAGGGCGCCGGTGCCCCACCGCCCCTGCGGGGCCCGTCCGCCGACGACCACCATCGGCGACCCGGCGAACTGCGCCTGCGCGACGGCGCTCAGCCCGTTGGTGACCCCCGGACCCGCGGTGAGCACCGCGAGACCCGGCACCCGGGTCAGCTTGCCGGTGGCCTCGGCGGCGAAGGCCGCGGTCTGCTCGTGGCGCACGTCGAGCAGCGTGACCGGCTCCTCGGCCTTGACCGCCCCGTCGTACAGCGGGAAGACGTGCGCCCCGGAGAGCGTGAAGAGCGTGTCGACGCCGTGGGCGCGCGCGACCGCGATCGCCAGCTCGCCGGCGTGACCGGTCAGGTCGGTGCTGTTGTCGGGCATGCCCGCAGGTTACTCAGCCGTAGCCATCAGGTAGGCATGGTTTGTCTTCTTCAACGCGTCCACGACCACGAGCAGCAGGTCGGAGCGCACCTGCGGGGGCCGGGCGCCGAGCGAGAGCTGGAGGTAGAGCGCGCGGAGGAAGGCCTCCGCGTTGCCGCCCGCCAGGTAGGGGTCGCGGTCGTCGTACGTCGAGCGGGTGGCCGCCGCGGAGGCGATCCGCGCGATCCACGGCTCGAGGACCCGGAGGGGCACGACGTTGCGCCGCAGGATCGCGATCGTCGCGAACGCCAGCCGGTCACCCTCGCCGCTGCTGAAGAGCCGGTCGACCGGCAGCAGCAGCCGGTCGGCGATCACGTCGAGCAGGACCGTCAGCTCCGGGGTCGCGAGGTGCGGGGAGCGGGCCAGGATTGCGATCGTGTCGGCGCCGTGGGAGACGGCGTGCGCCCAGCCCTTGCCCGGCACGTAGCCCCGCAGGTCGCGCTCGCGCAGCAGCCAGGTGGTCAGCCGGTCGCCCCACTCCAGGATCTTGCCGCCGGGCAGTAGCGGCCGGGTGTTGTCGCGGGCGATGCACTCGCCGAGCACGAGCGCCGAGAAGCTGCGCCGGAAGACGGTGTCGGTGTCGGTGTCGCCGACGCCGATCAGCATGCCGGTGGCCATCCCGTCGCCGAGGCCGGCGAGCAGGTCGTCGTACACCCCCCGCTCGATCCAGGTCGTCAGCGCGGGGTACGCCGTGCCGTCGCGCAGCGCCGGGTCGGGGTCACCCAGCATCCGGGTGAGCTCGGCCGTCAGCTCATCCAGGGGGCGGTCGGACGGGACCGCGAGACCCTCGGCGTGCACGTTCCGCCAATATGACCCGGACATGGGGCCCATCCTGCCAAAGCCCGGGCGGTCGTCGGGTGGGGGACCCCGTGCGGCCTACCCTTCGGGGTGTGCCTTCCCTGACCGAGCTCGTGCGCAGCCACACCGACCTCGACGCCGACGACGTCGCGTGGCTCCAGCTGCTCCAGGCGGACTGGCAGATCATCGCCGACCTGTCCTTCGCCGACCTCGTGCTGTGGCTGCCCGACAGCGAGGGCAAGGGCTTCTGGGCGGCCGGGCAGATGCGCCCGACGACCGGCCCGACGGCGTACGTCGACGACGTGATCGGGACCTTCGTGCCGGCCGGTCGCCGGCCGATGATCGACGCGGCGTACGCCGAGGGCCGGCTGGTGCGCGAGGGTGACCCCGAGTGGCGCGACGACGTGCCGGTGCGGGTGGAGACCATCCCGGTGCGACGGGCCGGCCGGGTGATCGCGGTGGTCGCGCGCAACACCAACCTGCTCGGCGTACGCACCCCCAGCCGGCTCGAGCTGTCCTACCTGCAGTCCGCGGCCGACCTGACCCAGATGATCGCGCACGGCTACTTCCCGGCCGCGGTCCAGCGCAGCGACCACGCCGACACCCCTCGGGTGGGCGACGGCTTCCTGCGCGTCGACGCGACCGGGCGGGTCGTCTACGCCAGCCCCAACGGGCTCTCGGTCTTCCGCCGTCTCGGGCACTCGGGCGACCTCACCGGGCTGTCGCTGGCCGACACCACCCGCGAGCTGGTGCCGCCGCGGCGGCGCCCCGACGAGGAGACGCTGAGCGCGGTGCTCGGCGGTCGTGCCCACCGCGACACCGAGATCGGCACCGACGGGGTGGCGCTGATCGTGCGGTCCATCCCGCTGCGGCCGCAGGGCGACCACATCGGTGCGCTCGTGCTGGTGCGCGACGTGACCGACCTGCGCCGCCGCGACCGGGAGCTGGTCACCAAGGACGCCACGATCCGCGAGATCCACCACCGGGTGAAGAACAACCTGCAGACCGTCGCCGCACTGCTGCGCCTGCAGGCCCGCCGGATGGACAACGAGTCGGCGCGCCTGGCCCTCGAGGAGGCGGTACGCCGCGTCGGGTCGATCGCGATCGTCCACGAGATCCTCAGCCAGGCGGTCGAGGAGCAGGTGGACTTCGACGACATCATCGACCCGCTCGGCCGGATGGTGACCGAGGTCAGCGCAGTGGGCAGCCGGGTGCGGGTGCGGCGCACCGGCACCTTCGGGGTGCTGCCCTCCGAGTCGGCGACGGCGCTGGCGATGGTGCTCACCGAACTGCTGCAGAACGCCGTCGAGCACGGCTACGACCCCGGGACCGCCGAGCTGACCGGGCAGATCGTGCTCTCCGCCCAACGCCTGGTCGGTCGGCTGCACGTGACGGTCGACGACGACGGACGCGGGCTCCCGGACGGCTTCGACCTCGACGCGTCGACCAGCCTGGGGCTGTCGATCGTGCGCACGCTGGTGGAGTCGGAGCTGGGCGGCCAGCTCGAGCTGGGTCCGCGGCCCGACGGCGTCGGCACCCGGGCGGCGCTCGACCTGCCGGTCGAGTAGCTCAGGCGGTGCGCACGCGGGCGCGGGCGTTGCGACGCTTGAGCGCGCGGCGCTCGTCCTCGCTCAGGCCGCCCCACACGCCGTGGTCCTGCCCGGCCTCGAGCGCCCACGCGAGGCACTGCTCGCGCACGTCGCAGCGACGGCACACCTGCTTGGCCTCCTCGATCTGGAGGATGGCCGGACCGGTGTTGCCGATCGGGAAGAACAGTTCCGGGTCCTCGTCGAGACACGCGGAACGGTGGCGCCAATCCATGGCTCGGGGGCCTTCTCTCATTGATAGTCAGGGTGTGTCGACAGTGGGCGGCCCATGTCAGCACTGTGGGCATGACGAAACCGGCTCGTCGTCGAGCACTGGGTCAAGACTGGCAACCTTTGGACCGTTAAACAACCCCTGACATGGTCTTGTCCGTCACAGCAGTCACTCACGTGCGGCTGAGGTGGGGGCGGTTGCGGGTCTCTTCTAGGCTGCCTCCGTGAGCCTACGCCCGCCGACCAACCGTCCGGCCCCGCTCGTCGTGGCGGCCTCGATCGTCGCCCTCGAGGGGCTGCTGCTGCTGGCGTTCGCGGTGCTCGAGGCGGCGAGCCTCGACGCCGACCGGCTCACGATGGGCGCGACGACCAGCATCTTCTTCGCGGCGTACGGCGCCGGGCTGGTCTTCTGCGCGTGGACGCTGCTGCGGGGCGAGTCGTGGGTGCGGAGCCCCGTGGTCCTGACCCAGCTGATCGGGCTGGGGGTCGCCTGGAGCTTCCGCGGTGGGAACACCACCGCCGTCGCCCTGGGGATCGCCGTCGTCGCGCTCGTCGTGCTGGCCGGCCTCTTCCACCCGGCCAGCCTCGCCGCACTCTCGGACGAGGAGAGCTAGCCGCTCTCCTCCTCCAACGAGGTGCGCAGCTGCTCGAGGGTGCGGTTGAGCAGCCGGGACACGTGCATCTGGGAGACGCCGATCTCGTCGGCGATCTGCGACTGCGTCATGTTCTTGAAGAAGCGCAGCAGCAGGATCTTCTTCTCCCGCGGAGCCAGCCGGTCGAGCAGCGGCTTGATCGACTCGCGGATCTCGACGTGCTCGAGACCCTCGTCGTCGATGCCGATCGCGTCCAGCATCGAGGCGGGGCCGTCGTCGCTGTCGTCGCTCGCGTCCAGGGACAGCGTGGAGTAGGCGTTGCTGGACTCGATGCCCTCGACGATGTCCTCAACCGTGCACCCGATCGCCTCGGCGAGCTCGCGCGGCGTGGGGGAGCGGCCCAGGCTCTGGGTGAGCTCCGCGCTCGCCGTGCCGATCTGCATCCGCAGCTCCTGGAGCCGCCGAGGCACCCGGATCGCCCAGCCCTTGTCACGGAAGTAGCGCTTGATCTCGCCGATGATGGTGGGAGTCGCGTACGTCGAGAACTCCACGCCCCGCTCGGTGTCGAACCGGTCGACCGACTTGATCAGCCCGATCGTGCCGACCTGGACCAGGTCCTCGAGGGGCTCTCCGCGGTTGCGGAAGCGGCGGGCGCAGTGCTCCACGAGGGGCAGGTGCAGGTGCACGAGGTCCTCGCGGGCCCCGGCCCGGCTCGCCTCGGAGCCCTCCTCGTCGCGCAGGACCACGAAGAGGTCAGCGCTGCGTTTGCGGGTCAGCTCGATGCCCGTGAGGGCCTCGTCGACTCCGTCGTCCGAGATGGTCATGTCAGCGACCGGGCTCCTGGTGCGACGCCACCGAGGACGTCATCGACAGGGTGATCGTGAAATCGGTGTCCGTGGCCGCGGCGTCGGCGCTGGTGGCCAGGGTCGTGAGGACCTGCCAGCCGAAGCTGTCGTAGTCGGGCTCGATGCCACCGTCGACGGTGCCCGTCACGCTGACCGTCAGCTCGCCCGGCTGCTGGTAGAAGCTGCACACCAGGTCGGTGTCGCGCTCCGTCTCCTCGAGCACCATGGCGCACGCCTCGCCCACCGCGATGCGCAGGTCCTCGATGTCGTCGATCGGGAAGTCCAGGCGGGCCGCCAGGCCGGCCGTGGTCGTGCGCAGCACCGAGGCGTACGCCCGGTCCGCCGGCACTCGCAGCTCGACATCGGCGCGCCGTGACGCCGCCGTCGTGGTCGAGCCGGAGGTCGCGCCGATCGATGCCATGTGTCGTCCTTGCGCTGTCGGGGTCGGGAGGTCCGAGACCGGTCGGGAAACAGTAGCGGGACCGGTCTCCGGGTGTTGTCGTACCCGGAGACCGGTCCCGTTAAGCACCGGTCGGGAGCAGCGAGACGTCGCGCTCCGGTCGCCTTGCTCAGGCCTTCTTGGTCTCCCAGAAGATCTCGGCGATCTCGTCGATCTTCGCGAGCAGCTCGTCGGCCTTGCCGGCGTCGAGCTCACCCTTGGTGCCGCTGGCACCGGCGAGCTTGGTGGCCTGGTTGACCAGGGTGTGCAGCTGCGGGTACTTCTCGAAGTGCGGGGGCTTGAAGTAGTCGGTCCACAGCACCCACAGGTGGTGCTTGACCAGCTCGGAGCGCTGCTCCTTGATCAGGATGGCCCGGGTGCGGAAGTCGGGGTCGTCGTTGTCCGCGACCTTCGCGATGATGGCCTTGATCGACTCGGCCTCGATGCGGGCCTGTGCGGGGTCGTACACGCCGCAGGGGAGGTCGCAGTGGGCGGAGACCTCGAGGGTGGGGGCGAACAGTCGCGCGAACATGCGGGTCCTCTCGTTCTTCGGTTGTCCTTCGTTCGACTGCGACACTACTCCGCGTGGCGGGCGATGCACGAGGCGTGTCTTCTGGCGAGAAACGGGTACCCCGACTGGGTTTCGCGCGGGTCCGTGGGGTGTCGATGACGCCGACCCTCGCCGACGGCGACCGCCTCCTGGTCTCCTACCGCCGTGCCGTCACGGCGGGCGACCTCGTGGTCGCCAGGTTCGCGGACGGGACGGTCGCGGTGAAGCGCGCGAGCGAGCGGCGTACGACGCGCGCCGGCTCGCCCGCCTGGTGGCTGCTCAGCGACAATCCCGCCGAGGGCGTCGACTCCCGCCACCGCGGACCGGTCGCCGACGACGACGTGATCGCGGTCACCGTGGCGCGGGTCTGGCCCCGCCCACGACGACTCTGACCCTGTGACAGACTGCGGCAGCCGGGGAAGATCCCCCAAGGCCTGCGAGTTCCGCGCACCACCCCTGCGCGTCGAGCGAGGCCCGTCCGCGCCGCACGTCCCCTCTCGGTCGTCTCCTTCCGGAAAGTCAGAGCTGTCATGGCTGATGCACATCCCTTCGCCGGTGATCCGGTCTTCGACCTGCACGTGGGCGGCAAGATGGAGGTCCGCTCGACGGTCGCGCTCGCGGGCGCCGACGACCTGTCCCTCGCCTACACCCCGGGCGTCGCCCGGGTCTGCGAGGCGATCGCCGCGGACCCGTCGATGACCCAGCACTACACCTGGGTGCCCAACACCGTGGCCGTCGTCTCCGACGGCACGGCCGTGCTGGGTCTGGGCGACATCGGGCCGGCCGCCGCGATGCCGGTGATGGAGGGCAAGGCGGTGCTCTTCAAGCAGTTCGGCGGCGTCGACGCCGTCCCGATCTGCCTGGCGACCACCGACGTCGAGGAGATCATCGAGACCGTCGTGCGGCTGGCGCCGAGCTTCGGCGGCATCAACCTCGAGGACATCTCCGCCCCGCGCTGCTTCGAGATCGAGGACCGGCTCAAGGCGCTCCTCGACATCCCCGTCTTCCACGACGACCAGCACGGCACCGCCGTGGTCGCCCTGGCCGCGCTGAAGAACGCGCTCACGCTGACCGGTCGCAGCCCGGAGTCGACCCGCGTCGTCATCTCGGGCGCCGGTGCGGCCGGCGTCGCGATCGCGAAGATCCTGCTGGAGGCGGGCATCACCGACCTCGCGGTCACCGACCGCAAGGGCATCGTGCACTCGGGGCGCAGCGACCTGACCCCGGTCAAGCGCGAGCTCGCGGAGATGACGGCCGACAAGACCGGCCGCACCGGGACGCTCGCGGAGGCCCTCGACGGGGCCGACGTCTACCTCGGGGTGTCCGGCGGCACCGTGCCGGAGGAGGACGTCGCGCGGATGGCGGCCGACGCGATCATCTTCGCGATGGCCAACCCGATGCCGGAGGTGCACCCCGAGGTCGCGCACCGCCACGCCCGCGTCGTCGCGACCGGGCGCTCGGACTTCCCCAACCAGATCAACAACGTCCTGGCCTTCCCCGGCATCTTCCGAGGCGCGTTCGACGCGCACGCGACATCGATCACCGAGGGCATGAAGCTCGCCGCCGCCGAGGCCATCGCCGCCCTGGTCGGCGATGCGCTGTCGGAGGACTACGTCATCCCGTCGCCGTTCGACCCGCGCGTCGGACCCGCGGTCTCGGCAGCGGTCGCCGAGGCCGCCCGCCGGGACGGGGTCGCCCGGCGCTGACCCCGCCTGGGTAGGTTCGACACCATGTTCGCCGTCTACGCCGACCGCTTCTCGAAGGAAGACCCGCTCTCCGCGCTGCAGCTGGGGGAGCGTCCCGATCCGGAGGTCCCCGAGGGGTGGACGACGGTGACGGTCAAGGCCGCGTCGCTCAACCACCACGACCTCTTCTCCTTGCGTGGGGTCGGCCTGCGCGACGAGGCGCTGCCGATGATCCTCGGCTGCGACGCCGCGGGCCTCGACGAGGACGGCAACGAGGTCGTCGTGCACGCGGTGATCAGCGACCCCTCGTGGACCGGTGACGAGACGTTCGACCCGAAGCGGTCGCTGCTCTCCGAGCGCTACCAGGGCACGCTCGCGGACAAGGTCGCCGTGCCTCGTCGCAACGTGGTGCCGAAGCCGCCGTCGCTGTCGTTCGCGGAGGCCGCCTGCCTGCCGACCGCGTGGCTCACGGCGTACCGGATGCTCTTCACCCGCGGCGCGCTGCGCGCGGGCGAGACCGTGCTGGTCCAGGGTGCGGGCGGTGGCGTGGCGACCGCCGCGATCGTCCTCGGCCGTGCCGCCGGCCTGCGGGTGCTGGTCACCAGCCGGGACGAGGTGAAGCGGGCACGGGCCCTCGAGCTGGGCGCCCACGACGCGTTCGAGTCCGGCGCCCGGCTGCCGGTCAAGGTCGACGCCGTTATCGAGACCGTCGGTCGCGCGACCTGGTCGCACTCCATCCGGGCGCTGCGACCCGGAGGTCGGATCGTCACCTCCGGTACGACGTCGGGCCCGAACCTCGACGACGCCGAGCTGACCCGCATCTTCTTCCTGCAGCTCAGCGTCATCGGCTCGACGATGGGCACCCGCGACGAGCTCGCCGGGCTGGTCTCCATGCTGGACGCCACCGGCGCTCGGCCGCTGATCGACCGGACGCTCCCGATGGAGGACGCGCGCGACGGGTTCGCGGCGATGCTCGGCGGCGAGCAGTTCGGCAAGATCGTCTTCACCCGATGAGCCACCCCACGATGCGGCACCTCCTCACCGGCGCCGGGTCTGGCATCGGCGCGGTGCTCGCCCAGCGGCTGCTGGCCCGCGGCGACGAGGTCGTCGTGCTCGCCCGCTCACCCGAGCGCGCCGAGGAGATGGCCGCCGACCTGCCCGGCGTCGAGGTGCTGGTCGCCGACCTCGCGCGGCCCGAGTCGGTCGAGTCGCTGGCCGTCCCCGACGCGCTGGACTCGCTGGTGCACGCCGCAGGGGTGGTTGAGCTCGGCCCGGTCTCCGAGCTCGGCGTCGAGGCGTGGACCGCCCAGCTGCAGGTCAATCTGGTCGCGCCCGCCGCGCTGACACGGGTCGCCCTGCCGGCCCTGCGGCAGGCGGGCGGCACCGTCGTCTTCGTCAACTCCGGCGCCGGCCTCCACGCCCACCCGCAGTGGTCGGCGTACGCCGCCTCCAAGCACGGCCTGCGCGCCCTGGCCGACTCGCTGCGTGGTGAGGAGGCCGGCCACGGCGTCCGGGTCAGCACGGTCTACCCCGGCCGGACGGCGACGCCGATGCAGGAGAAGGTGCACGAGCAGGAGGGCAGGGCGTACGACGCCGCCGCGTGGATCCGTCCGGAGACGGTCGCCGACGCGATCCTTCACCTCGTCGACCTGCCTCACGACGCGACGATGTCCGACGTGACGGTGCGCCCGGCCTAGGTGCCGCTCGGGACCGAGCGCCAGTTGAGCGCACCCACCAGCACCATCCGCAGCTGGGTGCGCGCCCGCGCGACCAGCTCCCGCTCGGTCGCCGGGTCGGCGACGGTCAGGATCGACTCGGCGGTCGAGACCAGGGCGCTGACCATCAGGTTGGACACCACGCCGAGGTCCTCGGCCGACCAGAGCTCGGTGCCCGGCAGGCCGGCCAGGTCGATCGCCAGCTCCTGCTCGAAGAGCTCGATCTGCTGCCGGATCGCTCGCCGCACGGCGGTCGGGCCCGCCGCGCGCTCGCGGGCGATGAAGAGGAAGTGCGCCCGCTGGTGGTGCACGTGCTCGACCAGGATCGTGATCGACCGGTCCGCGATGTCGGCGTAGCTCGGGTCGCCGCGCCGGATCGCGCGCATCATGGTGCGCAGCGAGGCGAAGGACTCGTCGACCAGTGCCAGCCCGAGGGCCTCGATCGAGTCGAAGTGCCGGTAGAACGCGGTCGGGACGATTCCGACCTCCTTGGCGACCTGGCGCAGGGAGAGCGCCGCCAGGGTGCTCTGGGCGGAGAGGTCGAGCGCGGCGTCGAGGATCGCGCGACGGGTGAGCTCCTTGCGCTCGACCCGCGTCGTCGTCTCCGCCATGGGGCTCAGGCTAGTCCGCCCCGGCCGTCGAGCAGCCGGCCCAGCCGCTGCGGGGCGCACGCCCGGTAGGACTCGGTGACGAGCTCGCCGACCTCCGCCCAGTCGGTGTCGTCGCCGAGGACCATGCCGACGATCGTCGGCGACCACGGTGGCTTGTAGAACGGCAGCCCTGCGTGCGTGAGCGCGAGCAGCTCGTCACCGGCGGCCCGGAAGGTGAGAACCGTGCGGACCGACTCGTCGCCGGTGATGTCGCGGTACGCCGACTCGTAGCCGGGCTGGGCGACCATGACGTGGGCGAAGGTCCTCGTCCGGATGCGCCAGCGCACCCCGGTCCACGCCTCCTCCTCGAGGATCTCCGGGAGCGGCCGGGCGATCGCGGAGAGACGGCGTACGACGGCCGCGTCGGGCTCGATGCGGCGCGCCACGGGCTGTCTTCGTCCGGGCTCAGCCGAAGGACATCCGGAAGTCGGCCTGGCGGAACGACGCCAGCTGACGGGCGCCACGCATCCAGCCGAGCGGACCGTCGGGGGCGAAGTCCCAGCGACCGCGGGCGGGGAAGGCCTTCGCCGATCCGCGGAGCACGGCGGTGCGCTCCTCGCCGTCGGTGTCGTCGATGCCGGGCTGCCAGGTGGTGCCCGTGAACGGCACCCGCGGGATCGCCCTGGTCACGTCGGTGAACGAGGCGGTGGCGATCGGGCGTCGCCCGAGCGAGGCCGACCAGGTGGTCGAGGACAGCGGGCCGCGATGGCTGGTGTCGAGCTGGAAGTCGCAGAGCCCCTTGGGGATCGCCCACAGCTCGCGACCGCCCGCGACCGAGGCGGGGGAGTCGACCCAGATGTCGGTGATCGACACGCACCGGCCGTGGTGCTCGGTCGGCACCAGACGTGCGACGAGCAGCTCGGAGTAGGTCAGGGGACTGCCGGGCTCGTAGGACACGAAGGCGGCGCCGTACGTGCCGGCCGGCCGGAGCTCGTCGACGCCCTCCCGCAGCCGGAAGATCGACAGCCAGAGCTGCCCGACCATGGCCCACGGTGCGGCCGGGTACGCGATCGGCGGGGTCGTGCCGGCGGGGTCGGTCGGGTGCTCGGACATGGGTGCATCCTGCCGTACGACCCGCACCCGAGAAAAGTGTCAGTCGAGTGACAGGCCGGGTGGGATGCGGCTAGCGTGCCGGCGGTGAGCACCCAGCGGATCACCACCCGAGTCGAGACCTCCGAGCCGCGCTTCGTGCCCTACCCGAAGCCCGGACCCGGCGCGCCCAACGTGCTGATGGTCGTCCTCGACGACGTCGGCTTCGGTCAGCTCGGCTGCTTCGGCTCCGGCATCGCGACGCCGCACATCGACCGGCTGGCGGCCGAGGGCGTGCGCTACAACCGCTTCCACGTGACCTCCGTCTGCTCGGCGACCCGGGCGGCGCTGCTCACCGGGCGCAACCACCACGCCGTGGGGATGGGCGTCACCCAGGAGGCGGCGCTCGGCTTCCCGGGCTACACCGGCCGGATCCCGAGGTCGGCCGCCACCCTCGCGCGGGTGCTGCGCGACAACGGCTACAACACGCTCGCGGTCGGCAAGTGGCACCTGGCACCCAAGAACGAGTACTCCGCCGCCGGTCCCTTCGACCGCTGGCCGCTCGGCCAGGGCTTCGAGCGCTACTACGGCTTCCTCGGTGCCGAGACCAGCCAGTGGGCGCCCGAGCTGGTGCGCGACAACACCCACATCGACCCGCCGGCCACGCCGGCGGAGGGCTACCACCTCACCGAGGACCTGGTCGACCAGGCGATCCGCATGGTCCAGGACCAGCAGCAGGCCGAGTCCCGCAAGCCGTTCTTCCTCTACTTCGCGCCCGGTGCCGCGCACGCGCCGCACCAGGTCGGCGAGGAGTGGGTGACGCCGTACGTCGGCCAGTTCGACGACGGCTGGGAGGCGTGGCGCCAGCGGGCCTACGACCGCCAGGTGGCCGGGGGCATCATCCCGGCCGACACCGTGCTGCCCGAGCGGCCGCCCTGGATCCCCGACTGGGAGACGCTGCCGGCCGACCAACGGCGGCTGTTCGCGCGCTACATGGAGGTCTTCGCGGGTTTCGTGACCCACACCGACCACCACCTGGGCCGGCTCCTCGCCGACCTGGACGAGCGCGGCATCGCCGAGGACACGATCGTGATGCTGCTCTCCGACAACGGTGCCAGCGCCGAGGGCGGCACCACCGGCACCCTCAACGAGGCGGCCGGCTGGCTGGGGCTGGGCGAGGACGTCGAGGAGTCGATCTCCCGCATCGACGAGATCGGCGGCCAGGAGGCCTACAACCACTACCCCTACGGCTGGGCGTGGGCCGGCAACGCCCCGCTGCGGCTGTGGAAGCGCTACGCCTGGCTCGGCGGCGTCCGTACGCCGCTCGTGGTGCGCTGGGGCGACCGGCTGGCCGACCGCGGTGGCGTACGCCCGCAGTTCGTGCACGCCGTCGACCTCTACGCGACCATCCTGGACGCGGCCGGGATCGAGGCACCGGAGACCGTCGACGGCGTCACCCAGCAACCGGTCGAGGGCGCGTCGCTGCTGCCGAGCTTCGCGGAGCCGGCGGCCGAGGAGCACCGGCTGGTGCAGTACTTCGAGATGTTCGGCTCCCGGGCGATCTACCACGACGGGTGGATGGCTGTCACCGACCACGTCGCCAACCAGTTCGACGAGCGGGCACACCTCCTCGGCAGCCACGACCATGACACCGACCGGTGGTCGCTCTTCCACATCGCCGAGGACTTCTCCGAGTCGCGCGACCTCGCCGACGAGCTGCCCGACCGGGTCCGGCGGCTGGAGGAGCTGTGGTGGGCCGAGGCCGGACGCAACCAGGTGCTCCCGCTCTTCGAGTTCCCGGGGTCGATGGCCCACCTGCACCCCGGCGAGTTCCCACCGCCCACGTCGGGGCGCTACGCGCCCGGTGGTGGACCGGTCCAGGAGAGCCAGCTGCCCGCGCTGATGGGCGGCTTCGAGCTCACGGCGCGCGTCGTCGTGCCGGAGGGCGGCGCCGAGGGCGTCATCGCGGCGACCGGTGACCGGCACGGTGGCTGGGCGACGTACCTCCTCGACGGGCGGCTGGTCGCCACCGTCGCGATGCTGGACCGGACCGTCCGCGTCGCGGCCGCCGAGCCGGTGCCGCGCGGCGAGCACGTGCTGAGCGTGCGCTACGAGCCCGGGCGGGATCCCCGGCTGGTCCTCGCCGTCGACGGCGTCGACCTGTCGGCGGCGCCGCTGCCCGGGCTCCTCTTCTTCCCCAACCTCGGCTCGTCGGGGGCCGGCATGCACGTCGGGCGGGACCGGGGCATCTCGGTGAGCCGGGACTACGCGCCGCCCTTCACCTTCACCGGCACCCTGTCGCGGGTCGAGCTGCACAGCGGCCGCCCCGGCGCGCGCCCGGCGGCCGGCGCCGAGCTGCGGGTGGCGCTCGCAGGTGACTGACGGACGCCGCGAGACCCACAAGCGCAGCACCCGCGAGGCGCTCGAGGAGGCGGCGCTGCGCGGGTTCGCCGGGCACGGGTACGACGCGACGTCGGTCGAGTCCATCGCGGCGGAGGCGGGCGTCTCGGCGCGCACGTTCTTCCGCTACTTCGCCACCAAGGACGAGGTCCTCGACATGGGCCGGGAGGAGCGTCAGGCCGAGCTGCGCTCCCGGATGCGGGAGCTGGTCGCGGCCGACCTCGGCGACCTGGACGTCGTCCGGGAGGCGCTCGTGGAGCTCGCGCGGGGCTTCGAGAGCGACCGGGAGCGGGTGCAGCTGCGCCAGCGCGCCGCCGCGACCTCGCCGGTGCTCCGCGGTCGGCTCTACGACACGTTCGCGTCGTGGGAGCACGTGGTCGCGCGCGAGCTCGGCGGGGACGCCGGCGCGCGCACCCTGGCCGCGGTGGGGTTCGCGGTCTTCCGCGCCTCAACCGCGACCTGGCTCACCGACGGCGGCTCGCTGCCCGACCTCGTCCGGGCCGGGTTCGACGCGCTGCGGTAGCGACTCCGCCGCTAGTCGTCGGGGTCGTCGAGCCGCGCCAGCCAGGTCGCGAACCGCTCGACGGCGGTCTCGAACTCCGGGTGCGAGTCGACGAAGCCCTGCAGCTGCTCGGCCAGCCAGGCCAGCGTGACCTCCTCGTCACCCCGACGCTTCTCGAGCTCCTCGATGCCGCGGTCGGTGAAGTACATCTGACGCCCCGGCTCAGGCGAAGGCCCGGGCGACCAGGTCCTTCTGCTCCTCGGTGTGCCGCTTGACCGTGCCGACGGCCGGCGAGGACCCCTCCGGGCGAGAGATGATCTCGACGTCGGCGTCGACGTGCGGCCACACGTTGAGCTGGTAGTGCGGGCCCGGCCCCATGTTCTGCGGCTCGTCCTGCACCCAGCGCACCGCCTTGAGGCGCGGGAAGCGCGCGATCTCGGCGCGGATCTCGGCCTCGGGGCGCGGGTAGAGCTGCTCGATCCGCGCGATCGCGAACCGCTGCCCGTCCTCGCGCTTGGCGCGCTCCACCATCAGGTCCCAGGTGACGCGGCCCGAGCAGAGCAGCAGCGTGTCGACCTGCTCGGGGTCGGCGGCGGCGTCGGAGATGAAGGGCTCGAAGGTGCCGGTCGTGAAGTCCTGCGGCTGCGAGGCGGCTTCCTTGCGCTTGAGCATCGACTTCGGCGTGAAGACGATCATCGGCTTGTGCTTCTCGCCGAGGGAGTGCTGCCGCAGCAGGTGGAAGTACGACGCGGGGGTGCTCGGCTGCGCGACCACGAACGCCTCGTCGGCGGCCATCGTCATGAAGCGCTCGATGCGCGCCGACGAGTGGTCGGCGCCCTGGCCCTCGTAGCCGTGGGGGAGCAGCAGCACGACACCGGACTGCTGGTTCCACTTGCTCTCGCCCGCGCTGATGAACTCGTCGATGACGATCTGCGCGCCGTTGACGAAGTCGCCGAACTGCGCCTCCCACAGCACCAGGGCCTCGGGGCGGGCGACCGAGTAGCCGTACTCGAAGCCGAGCGCGGCGTACTCCGAGAGCAGCGAGTCGTAGACGTAGAACTTGGCCTGGTCCTCGGTCAGGTTGGCCAGCGGCGTCCACTCGTCGGCGTTGCGCCGGTCGATGATGGTCGCGAAGCGCGACACGAACGTGCCGCGGCGCGAGTCCTGGCCCGCCAGGCGGACCGGCCGGCCCTCCATCAGCAGCGAGCCGAAGGCGAGGATCTCGCCGGTGCCCCAGTCGATCGGGCCGTCGGCGATGGCCGCGGAGCGACGCTGCAGCTGTGGCATCACCTTGGGGTGGACGGTGAAGCCGTCAGGCGGGGTGACGTACGCGTCGGCGATCCGCTTCATGACCTCGTCCGAGACCGCCGTGCGGGTCTCGCCGGTCGGCTTGTCGGGGTAGTCCGGCACGGTCGTCCACTCGGACGGCTGGGTGCTGGCCTCGCGGACCTCGGTGAAGACGCGCTCCAGCTGCAGCTGGTAGTCGCGCAGGACCTGCTCGGCCTCCTCGATCGTGATGTCGCCTCGACCGATCAGGGACTCGGTGTAGAGCTTGCGCACGGAGCGCTTCTGCTCGATCAGGTCGTACATCAGGGGCTGGGTGTACGACGGGTCGTCGCCCTCGTTGTGACCGCGACGGCGGTAGCAGACCAGGTCGATGACGACGTCCTTGTTGAACGCCTGGCGGTACTCGAAGGCCAGCTGGGCGACCCGGATGCAGGCCTCGGGGTCGTCGCCGTTCACGTGGAAGATCGGCGCCTGGACCATCCGGGCCACGTCGGTGCAGTAGAGCGAGGAGCGTGAGGAGCCGGGGGAGGTGGTGAAGCCGACCTGGTTGTTGACGACCAGGTGGATGGTGCCGCCGGTCCGGTAGCCACGCAGCTGCGAGAGGTTGAGCGTCTCGGCGACCACGCCCTGGCCGGCGAACGCCGCGTCACCGTGGACGAGCAGCGGCAGCACGGGGTAGTCGGCGCCGCGGTTGAGCACGTCCTGCTTGGCGCGGGCGATGCCCTCGAGCACCGGGTCGACCGCCTCGAGGTGCGACGGGTTCGCGGCGACCGACACCTTGATCTCGGCACCCGAGCCGGCAACGAACTCGCCCTCGGCGCCGAGGTGGTACTTCACGTCACCGGAGCCCTGGACCGTGCGCGGGTCGATGTTGCCCTCGAACTCGCGGAAGATCTGGGAGTACTTCTTGCCGACGATGTTGGCCAGCACGTTGAGCCGGCCGCGGTGCGCCATGCCGATCGCGACCTCGTCGAGGCCGGCGCCGGCGGCTGCCTCGCAGATCTCGTCGAGCACGGGGACCGTGGTCTCGCCGCCCTCGAGGGAGAAGCGCTTCTGCCCGACGAACTTGGTCTGGAGGAAGGTCTCGAAGGCCTCGGCCTGGTTGAGCTTGAGCAGGATCCGCAGCTGCTCCTCGCGGGGCGGCTTGGTGTGCGGCTGCTCGACGCGCTCCTGGAGCCAGCGGCGCTGCTCGGGATCCATGATGTGCATGTACTCGATGCCGGTGGTGCGGCAGTAGGAGTCGCGCAGGATCTTGAGGATGTCGCGCAGCTTCATGAAGCGGCGGCCCTCGCCACCGAACGAGCCGGTCGCGAACTCGCGGTCGAGGTCCCACAGGGTCAGCCCGTGCGACTCGATCTCGAGGTCGGGGTGGCTGCGCTGGCGGTACTCGAGCGGGTCGGTGTCGGCCATCATGTGCCCGCGAACCCGGTAGGCGTGGATCAGCTCGAGGATGCGCGCCTGCTTGCTGATCTCGTCGTCGTGCGACGTCGAGATGTCGGCGTTCCAGCGGATCGGCTGGTAGGGGATCCGCAGCGAGCGGAAGATCTCGTCGTAGAAGCCGTTCTGGCCGAGCAGCAGCTGGTGCACGACCTTGAGGAACTCACCCGACTGGGCGCCCTGGATGACGCGGTGGTCGTATGTCGAGGTCAGCGTCATGACCTTGCTGATCCCGTTGCGCGAGATCGCCTCGGCCGAGGCGCCCTGCCACTCCGGGGGGTACTCCATCGCGCCGACGCCGATGATGGCGCCCTGGCCCTTCATCAGGCGGGGGACCGAGTGGCTGGTGCCGATGCCGCCGGGGTTGGTCAGCGAGATGGTGGTGCCCTGGAAGTCCGTGACGCCGAGCTTGTTGTCGCGCGCCTTGCGGACGATGTCCTCGTACGCGGTCCAGAACGCCGCGAAGTCCATCGACTCCGCTGCCTTGATGCTGGGCACCAGGAGGGTGCGCGAGCCGTCCGGCTTGGGGACGTCGATCGCGAGGCCCAGGTTGATGTGGGCGGGCGTGATCAGGTTGGGCTTGCCGTCGACGACGTCGAAGCCGACGTTCATCGACGGCATCGAGCGCAGCGCCTTGACGAGCGCGTAGCCGATGATGTGCGTGAAGGACACCTTGCCGCCGCGGGCGCGGGCGAGGTGGCTGTTGATGACGATCCGGTTGTCCCAGAGCAGCTTGACCGGCACCGAGCGCACCGAGGTCGCGGTCGGGACGGTCAGGGAGACGTCCATGTTCTGGACCGTGCGGGCGGGAGCACCGCGCAGCACCGTGTACGTCGGCTCGTCGCTCGCCGGCGACGGAGCGGCCGGGCGCGACTCCTTCGGCACCGGGCTGCTGGTGCCCTTGGCGGGCTCCGCGGCCTTGGTCTCGGGGCGCGGCTTGGCGACGGGCGCCGGCGTCGGGGTGGGGTCGGGGGCGTGCTCCTGGGCGGGGGCCGGCTTCGCGGCGGGCGTGGTCACCGTCGCGCTGGCGGCCGCGGGGCTCGCCGAGCCGTTGCTGGCACCGGCCTTGTCGGCACTGGCCTTGTCGGCACTGCCGTTGGCGCCGTTGCCGCCGTCGAGGTGGCCGTTGGTCTTGAAGTAGGTCGCCCAGGTCGGGTCGACGCTGCCCGGGTCCCGCTGGTACTGGTCGTACATCTCCTCGACCAACCACTCATTCGCGCCGAAGTCGGCGGACGTGAGGTCGGACTGGCTACCTGGGGACTGCGGCACGGCTTGATTCGCCTCTTCCGGTACGTGCACGGGGAGTGTCAGGTGTCAAGGCTAGACCCCCGCACCAGCAATTGCAGACGACGGGGCGGGTTTGCGGCGTGGTGTGCCGGGAGCCACAACCCCGTCTTGCAGACTTCACTCCGATCGGCACCTGTGAAGGAGAGTTTCGGAGAATGCGACAACGGTCCAGACGTGCGTCTCGGGTCACGGTGACGCTGGCCGTGATCGGCCTCGCGACCGCCGGCTGCACCGGCAGCGACGATGCCGAGCCCGACGCGTCGCCCACGTCGCCGTCGGCCGCCTCGTCGTCGGCGGCGCCGGCCGTCACGACCCGGGTGTCGTGGGGCAAGGGGGCAGGGGCGCTGCCCCGGACCCTGCGGCCACGGCTGGTCGAGGACGTGCAGGCGGTCGTCGACGGGTGGTTCGACGCCGCCTACCTCTCCGGTGACTACCCCCGCTCCAGCTTCGTCGGCTCCTGGAAGGGCTTCACCCCGGGCGCGCAGGCCCAGGCTCGGCGCGACGGAGACCTGATGAGCAACCGCGACATCGGCGCCGACATCACCGGGGTGACGCCGGTGAGCCGCGCCGTCACGCTCGACGTGCTGAGCGTGAGGAAGCGGCCCGTCGGAGTGACGGCGCGCGTCGACCTCCGGTTCGCGACCACCGGCACGACGGCGCAGCGGGTGCACGTCGCCGGCCAGCTCTACCTGACCAACGGCAAGCAGGGGTGGCAGGTCTTCGGCTACGACGTCAGGAAGGCGGCCCAGTGAGCGGCCCGGTGAACGGTCCGGTGAACGGTCCCGGGGCCGGTACGGCGAGGCGCCGCTCCTCCCGGCTGCTGCGGATGGCCACGGTGGGAGCCGTGCTGGCGGTGGCGGCGCTGGTGGTCCCGGACTCCGCGGTGAAGAGCACCGAGGTCGAGCTGGTCAGGATCGACCGGGCCGACGCGGTTGACATCAGCCCCGACGTCGTGTGGATCCTCGCCGTGGGCTC
This sequence comes from Nocardioides sp. URHA0020, assembly GCF_000620705.1. Classification (GTDB taxonomy): domain Bacteria; phylum Actinomycetota; class Actinomycetes; order Propionibacteriales; family Nocardioidaceae; genus Nocardioides. The sequence continues at coordinate 318,192 of NZ_JIAR01000025.1, read as the reverse complement.
CGACGCCCGCCAGGGCGAGGAGATGACCCACACCCGCGGTGACGCGCTGCAGCTGATCGGCATGAACACCAGGACCGGCGCCGCGACCGCGATCGGCATCCCGCGCGACTCGTGGGTGCCCATCCCGGGTCACGGGTCGGACAAGATCAACGCGGCCCTCTACTTCGGCGGTCCCCAGCTCCTGGGTGAGACGGTCGGGGACCTCGTGGGCATCCAGCCCGACTACGTGTTCGTGACCCGCTTCCGCTACTTCGAGTCGATGATCGACGACATCGGCGGCATCGTCCTGGACAACCCGGTCGCCTTCGACGACCAGTACATCAAGCCCAAGCGCTACCACGACGGCTTCCCCGAGGGTCGGCTGCGCCTCGAGGGCACGTCCGCCCTCGCGTACTCCCGGATCCGGCACAACCTGCTCCGAGGCGACTTCGACCGGTCGGCCAACCAGCAGCGCGTGCTGCGTGGCATCCAGGCCAAGGTGCACAACCGGGCCGCGAACCCCGGCTTCATCGAGCGCGGCGTCCTCACCGCGATCCAGCACCTGCACACGGGTCTCTCGCCGGCCGAGCTCTTCCGTCTCGGGCAGGCGGTCGCGCACGTCGACTCGACCAAGGTCTCGACCTGCGTGGTGCAGGGCAGCATCGGCACCATCGGCGGTGCGAGCGTCGTGCTGCCGTTCGTCGACCAGGCCCGCCGGCTCGGCGACGACGCGCGCAGGGACGCCGTGATCAAGGACTGCTGATCAGCAGCCCCAGAAGACGGTCTTCTTGCGGGCGACGATCAGCAGCTCGACCTTGGTGCCACCCTTGGGCCGGGCGCCGTACGGGAACTGGAAGTTCAGGGTCCCGCCGCCCTTCTTGAGGGAGACGATCCAGAGGTCCTTCTTGTCGCGGCCCGGCTGGTTGTCGAGCGCGCTCGACTGGGTGAGGGAGGAGACGCCCGGGTAGAGCTTGCGCACCTGACGCAGCGTGGTGCCGACTCCGGCTCCCTTGGGCGTCCGGTCCTTGGTCCCTCTGACCACGATCATCCCGACCTTGTACGGCTTGGGTCGGCGGTCGGCCCACACGACGAAGCCGCGCTTCCGGTACGCCTTCGCCATCTGGTAGCCGGGCGCACAGCGGTCGGGGGTGTGGGAGACCATCTTCGTCCGCCAGGCCTGCCGGTGCGTCATGCCCAGCCGGAGCGGTCCCCACGCGGTGGTCGTCACCGCTCTCGCGGGTGCCGCCCGGTGCGGGTCCGGGGCAGGAGCGGCATCGGCGGAGCCGGTGGTGGCGGACAGTGACAGCAGAAAGAGGAGAGCGACGCCCCCCGAGATGATTCGGCGCATGAGCGGAACCTAGAGCACGGCCGGCCGTCGTGTCCGCGTTTTGGTGTGTGCCCCCGGCAGGATTCGAACCTGCGGCACCCGGTACCGGAAACCGGTGCTCTATCCCCTGAGCTACGGAGGCATGCTGCCGCGACGTACCCGATCGATCGCACCGCGGTGGCTGCGCAGAACCCTACAGCCGAGTCTGGGACGCGGTGCAATCGGCCTGCTCGTCCCACGGCGGATATCGATGCGAGGGCCGGGACGCGGCGCCGATATCCTTGCGCGGTGACCCCCGAGCAGCTCTCCACCGCGATCGTCGACGTCCTGACGACGCTGTCCACCGAGGGTGCGATCACCCTCCCGGACGGTGTCCCCACGAACGTGACGGTGGAGCGACCCCGGCAGAAGGGGCACGGCGACTACGCCACCAACATCGCACTGCAGCTGGCCAAGAAGGCGGGGACCAATCCCCGCGCCCTCGCCGAGGTGGTCCAGGCGCGCCTGGAGCAGGTCGACGGCGTGGCCGGCGTCGAGATCGCCGGTCCGGGCTTCCTGAACATCACGGTCGCGGCGGGCGCCCAGGGCGCCGTCGCCGCGCAGATCGTCGCCGCGGGAGCGTCGTACGGCGGCAGCGACGCGTTCGCCGGCGAGAAGATCAACCTCGAGTTCGTCTCCGCCAACCCGACGGGGCCGATCCACATCGGCGGCGTCCGGTGGGCGGCGGTCGGCGACGCGCTCGGCCGGATCTTCGAGGCGACCGGCGCGCAGGTCACCCGGGAGTACTACTTCAACGACCACGGTGCCCAGATCGACCGGTTCAGCCGGTCGCTGCTGGCGAGCGCGAAGGGGGAGCCGGCGCCGGAGGACGGGTACGGCGGCGCCTACATCCACGAGATCGCGGCCACGGTCGTGGCGAGGACCCCGCAGGTCAAGGAGCTCACCGACGACGAGGCGCAGGAGGTCTTCCGCGCCGAGGGCGTCGAGATGATGTTCGAGGAGATCAAGCAGAGCCTCCACGACTTCGGGGTCGACTTCGACGTCTACTTCCACGAGAACAACCTGCACCGGAGCGGTGCCGTCGACCGGGCCATCGCCCGGCTCACCGAGATGGGCAACACCTACGAGCAGGACGGCGCCGTCTGGCTGCGCACCGAGAAGTTCGGTGACGACAAGGACCGGGTGATCATCAAGTCCGACGGGGAGGGCGCCTACATCTCCGGCGACCTCGCCTACTACCTCGACAAGCGTGAGCGGGGCTTCGACCGCTGCCTGATCATGCTCGGCGCCGACCACCACGGGTACGTCGCGCGGATGATGGCGATGTGCGCCGCCTTCGGCGACGAGCCGGGCAGGAACCTCGAGATCCTGATCGGCCAGATGGTCAACCTGCTCCGGGACGGCCAGCCGCTGCGGATGTCCAAGCGCGCCGGCACCGTCGTCACCATCGACGACCTGGTCGAGGCGATCGGCGTCGACGCGGCGCGCTACGCCCTGACCCGCTACAGCTCGGACTCCAACATCGACCTCGACCTGGACTTGTGGGCGAGCCAGTCCAACGACAACCCGGTCTACTACGTCCAGTACGGCCATGCCCGCACCTGCCGGATGATGGCCAACGCGGCCGACCTGGGGATGTCGCTGTCCGACGCCTCGACCCGGTTCGACCCGTCGCTGCTCTCGCACGAGAAGGAGCGTGACCTGCTGCGGGCGCTGGCCGAGTTCCCGCGGGTGGTCGCCAGCGCCGGCGAGCTGCGTGAGCCGCACCGGGTGGCCCGCTACCTCGAGGACACCACCGCGATCTTCAACCGGTGGTACGACACCCGCGAGTGCCGGATGCTCCCGCAGGGCGACGAGCCGGTGGCCCCGGTCAACGAGGCGCGCCTGGTCCTGGTGGCCGCCGCCCGCACCGTCTTCGCCAACGGCCTGGGCCTGCTCGGCGTCTCGGCGCCCGAGCGGATGTGACGTCGTGAGCCACGAAGCAGGGTGGGCGCACGCGCCCGGAGCGATGCGCGGGCCCGCCTGGCTGACCGCGCCCGAGGACCCCGACGCCCTCGTCCCGCACCTGTGGTCGCAGACCGCGCGCAAGGTCGACGGCGAGCTCCACGTCGGTGGGCTCGCGCTCCCCGAGCTGGTCGCCGAGGTCAACACCCCGGCGTACGTCCTGGACGAGGAGGACTTCCGCGCCCGGGCCTGCGCCTTCCGTGAGGCGTTCTCGTCGTACGACGTCTTCTACGCCGGCAAGGCCTTCCTCTCGATCGCCGTCGCGAGGTGGGTCGCCGAGGAGGGCCTCTCGCTCGACGTCTGCTCCAACAGCGAGCTGACGGTCGCGCTGCGCGCCGGCTTCGAGCCCGCCCGGATCGGCTACCACGGCAACAACAAGACGCTGATCGAGCTGCGGCGGGCGGTCGAGGCCGGGGTCGGCCGGATCGTCGTCGACTCCTTCGACGAGATCGAGCGCCTGGAGTCGATCGCGGCCGCCGGGCTGACCGCCCGGGTGATGATCCGGGTCACCGCCGGCGTGGAGGCGCACACCCACGAATACATCGCGACCGCCCACGAGGACCAGAAGTTCGGCTTCTCGATCACCAGCGGCGACGCCTTCGAGGCGGTGCGTCGGGTCCTCGCCGCGCCGGGCCTCGAACTGCTCGGCCTGCACTCCCACATCGGCAGCCAGATCTTCGACTCCTCCGGCTTCGAGGTCGCGGCCCGCCGGGTGCTTGCGCTGCAGGCGCGGATCAGCGAGGAGCTCGCGGTGACGCTGCCGGAGATGGACCTCGGCGGCGGCTTCGGGATCGCCTACACCACTCAGGACGACCCGGCCGACCCCGCGCAGCTCGCGACCGAGATGAGCAAGATCGTCGAGCACGAGTGCCGCGCCCTGGGCATCCCCGAGCCGCGGCTCTCGATCGAGCCGGGGCGCGCGATCGTCGGACCCGCGATGTGCACGGTCTACACGGTCGGCACCGTCAAGCGGGTCCAGCTCGACGGCGGCGCCGTGCGCACCTACGTCTCCGTCGACGGCGGGATGAGCGACAACATCCGCACCGCGCTGTACGACGCCGACTACTCCTGCACGCTCGCCTCGCGCGGCTCGGACGCGGCCCCCGTGCTGGCGCGCGTGGTCGGCAAGCACTGCGAGGCCGGCGACATCGTGGTCAAGGACGAGTTCCTCCCCGGTGACGTGCGGCCGGGCGACCTGCTGGCCGTGCCCGGGACCGGCGCCTACTGCCGGTCGATGGCCTCCAACTACAACCACGCCCTGCGCCCCCCGGTGGTCGCGGTGCGGGACGGGGTCGCGCGGGTCGTCGTACGCCGCGAGACTGAGGACGACCTGTTGGCAACGGACATGGGTGATCAGTGATGGCGTCTCGACAGGCTCGACCCCCGGAGGCGCCGCTGAAGGTGGCCGTGCTGGGCTGCGGCTCGGTGGGCTCGCAGGTGGTGCGGCTCCTCGGTGAGCAGGCCGGCGACCTCGCGGCCCGGGTGGGCGCGCCGGTGGAGCTCGTCGGGGTCGCCGTACGCCGTCTCGACGCGCCCCGTGACATCGACGTGCCCGACGGGCTGCTGACCACCGACGCGATCGGCCTGGTCTCGCGTGACGACGTCGACCTGGTGATCGAGGTGATCGGCGGCATCGAGCCCGCCCGGTCCCTGATCCTCGCGGCGCTCGAGGCCGGCAAGTCGGTCGTGACCGCCAACAAGGCGCTGCTGGCCGAGGACGGGCCGACGCTCTTCGAGGCCGCCGAGAAGGCCGGCCGCGACCTCTACTACGAGGCCGCCGTGGCCGGTGCGATCCCGATCCTGCGCCCGCTGCGCGAGTCGCTCGCCGGTGACCGGGTCACCCGGGTGCTGGGCATCGTCAACGGCACGACCAACTTCATCCTCGACAAGATGGACACCTCCGGCGCCGGCTTCGCCGAGGCGCTCGAGGAGGCCCAGGAGCTCGGGTACGCCGAGGCGGACCCGACCGCGGACGTCGAGGGCTTCGACGCCGCCGCCAAGGCAGCGATCCTGGCCTCGCTCGCCTTCCACTCCCGGGTCACGGCCGCCGACGTGCACCGCGAGGGCATCGCCGAGGTCACCGCGGCCGACGTCGCCTCCGCGCGGGCGATGCACAGCGTCGTCAAGCTGCTCGCCATCTGCGAGCTGCGCGAGACCGACGACGGGCAGAGCGCCGTCGCGGTCCGCGTGCACCCGGCGATGATCCCGACCTCGCACCCGCTCGCGTCGGTGCGCGGGGCCTTCAACGCGGTCTTCGTCGAGTCCGAGGCCGCCGGGCAGCTGATGTTCTACGGCCCCGGCGCCGGTGGCGCACCCACCGCGTCCGCCGTCCTCGGCGACCTGGTCACGGTCGCCCGCAACCGGCTGGGCGGCACCCGCGGACCCGGCGAGTCGGCGTACGCCGACCGCGCGGTGCTGCCGATGGGGGAGACCGTCACCCGCTACCACGTCGCCATCGACGTCGCGGACCGCGCGGGCGTGCTCGCCGCGGTCGCGACGGCGTTCGCGGAGCACGGGGTGTCGATCCAGACGGTCCGCCAGGAGGGCCGTGACGCCGACGCCCAGCTGGTGGTCGTCTCCCACGAGGCGACCGACGCCCAGCTGGCCGCCACGGTCGAGTCGCTGCGGGGCATGGACATCGTCCGCGAGGTCACCTCGGTGATGCGCGTCGAAGGAGTGGCGGAGTGATGGCACGGACGCACCAGTGGCGCGGCGTGATCGAGGAGTACCGGCCGCTGCTCGACATCCCCGAGGGCACCGCGGCGGTGACCCTGCGCGAGGGCGGCACACCGCTGGTGTTCTCGGAGTGGCTGTCCGGCCTCACCGGGGCCGAGGTCTGGCTCAAGGTCGAGGGCAACAACCCGACCGGCTCCTTCAAGGACCGGGGGATGACGGCCGCGATCTCGGTGGCCAAGCACGACGGCGCCGAGGCCGTGGTCTGCGCGTCGACCGGCAACACCTCCGCGTCGATGGCGGCGTACGCCGCGAAGGCCGGCCTCAAGCCGCTGGTGCTCGTGCCGGAGGGCAAGATCGCGGCTGGCAAGATGGCGCAGGCCCTGCTGCACGGCGCCCAGGTGATCATGGTGCGGGGCAACTTCGACGACTGCCTGGGCCTGGCCAAGGGGCTGGCCTGGGACTACCCCGTCGCCCTGGTCAACTCGGTCAACCCGGTGCGCCTGGAGGGTCAGAAGACCGCGGCCTTCGAGATCGTCGACTTCCTCGGGGACGCCCCCGACTACCACCTCCTCCCGGTCGGCAACGCGGGCAACATCTCGGCGTACTGGCTCGGCTACACGCAGTACGCCGACGCCGGCATGGCCACCAAGAAGCCCGTCATGCGCGGCTTCCAGGCCGAGGGCGCGGCGCCGCTGGTCACCGGTGAGCCGTTCCCGGACCCCGAGACCCGGGCGACCGCGATCCGGATCGGCAACCCGGCGTCGTGGAAGCTCGCCGAGGCCGCCCGTGACGAGTCCGGCGGCGCCTTCGCCTCGGTCAGCGACAACCAGATCCTCGCCGCGCAGCGCGAGCTCGCCGAGCGCGACGGCGTGTTCGTCGAGCCGGCCTCCGCGGCCGGCATCGCCGGGCTGCTGCAGGAGCTCGCCGGCGGCACGTCGTACCGCGGCAGCACCGTGGCGATCACCGTCACCGGCCACGGCCTCAAGGACACCGTCACCGCGCTGGAGGGGCTCGCCGAGAGCGGCCGCCCGATCGTCGACACGGTCATCGACGCCGACGTCGCCGCCGCCGCGGCGGCCGCCGGTCTCGACTGAGGTCGCCGATGACCACGTACGTCGAGGGGCCGGTCCACGTCTCCGTCCCGGCGACCTCGGCCAACCTGGGCCCGGGCTTCGACTCGCTCGGGCTGGCCCTGTCGATGCGGGACCAGCTCACCGCCGAGGTAATTGCCGGCGGCCTGGAGGTCGAGGTCAACGGCTCCGGTGCGGACGACGTACCCCTCGACGAGTCGCACCTCGTGGTCCGCTCGATGCGGGCGGCCTTCACGCTCATGGGGAGCCAGCCGCCGGGGCTGCGGCTCTCGTGCACCAACGTCATCCCGCACGCCCGGGGTCTGGGCTCGTCGTCCGCCGCGATCGTCGCCGGGGTGGTGCTGGCCCGCGGGCTGGTGGCCGGCGGAGCGCTGCTCGCCTCCGACGACGTGCTCTTCCGGCTGGCCGCGAGGCTCGAGGGGCACCCCGACAACGTGGCGCCCGCCTTCTTCGGCGGCTTCACCGTCTCCGGGCAGGACGAGGACGGCGAGTTCTTCGCGGTCGGCTCGCCCGTGGACCCGCGGATCGAGGTCGTGGTGCTCGTGCCGCCGACCCCGGTGTCGACCGAGGTCGCGCGCGGCCTGCTGCCGGCCCAGGTGCCGCACGCCGACGCGGCCGCCGACGCGGGACGCAGCGCGCTGCTCGTCGCCGCCCTGGCCGGTCAGCCCGAGCACCTGCTGCGCGCGACCCGCGACTACCTGCACCAGGAGTACCGCCGCCCGGCCATGCCCGACTCGCTGGCCCTGGTCGACCGGCTCCGCGCGGACGGCGTACCGGCGCTGGTCTCCGGTGCCGGTCCGACGGTCCTCGCCTTCACCGACGCGACCGGCGCCGCGGCTCTCCTCGGACGCTGCCCGGACGGGTGGGCCGGGCACCGCCTGGACGTCGAGACCTCCGGAGCGCGGCTGTCCTGAGCGCGGTGGTATCTTGGCCGCGCGCCGAGTTCTTCGGCGTGGCACCGTCGGCCGTCAAGGCGACACCGTGCACCCTCTTCCTCGCGACGCGGCGGGTCTCCCGCCGGTCATCAGCCCGACCGCCTCGGACCACCGAGCGCCACGGCGGGCGGGGAAGCACTGACCAGTACGCCGCCGGCCCGAGGCCGGATCGGCACTGAACGTGGGAAGGACCTCACGTGACGGAATCCATCGAAGCCACCAGCGCGTCCGCCGGCTCCGGCTCGGACGCCGCGGGCGACAAGCCCGCCAAGAAGCGCGGCGGTGGCCTCAACTCCCTCCTGCTCGCCGACCTGAAGTCGATGGCCGCAGGCCTCGGCGTCCCGGGCGCGGGCTCGATGAAGAAGGCCCAGCTCGTCGACGCGATCAAGGCGCAGCAGAGCGGTGGCTCGCGCCCCGAGAAGGCAGCGCCCGAGAAGGTAGCGCCCGAGAAGGCAGCGACGGAGAGGTCGGCGCCCGAGTCGGCATCGACCCGTCAGGCTCGGGAAGCGTCCGCGGCGAGCGCCGCCGACCAGGCGCCCGTCCAGGAGCGCCGTCAGCAGCGCGACCGCCAGCAGGAGCGTGCCCAGCAGGACAAGCAGCAGGACAGGCAGCAGGACAAGCAGGACCAGCAGGACCGCCCCCGGCAGGACCGCCAGCAGGGGAGGCAGGACCAGCCCAAGCAGGACCAGCCCAAGCAGGACCGCGGCCAGCAGGACCAGCCCAAGCAGGACCGGGGCCAGCAGGACCAGCCCAAGCAGGACCG
>NZ_JIAR01000025.1:7500-309407 GCF_000620705.1 Nocardioides sp. URHA0020 | reverse complement strand
GGCCAGCAGGACCAGCCCAAGCAGGACCGGGGCCAGCAGGACCAGCCCAAGCAGGACCGCGGCCAGCAGGACCGGGGCCAGCAGGACCGGGCCGGCCAGGGGGACCAGCAGGGTGACGACCTCGACGGCGATGGCGAGGGCAGCCGTCGCAACCGCCGGCGCCGTGGTCGCGACCGCGATCGCACCGTGCGGCCGGCCACCGCAGGTGGCACCGGCGGCGGTGCCGGTGGTGGCGGTGGTGGCGGCGGGCGCAACGAGCCCGACACCACGATCCTCGAGGACGACGTCCTGGTGCCGGCCGCCGGCATCCTGGACGTCCTGGACAACTATGCGTTCGTGCGGACCAGCGGCTACCTCGCCAGCACCGACGACGTCTACGTGTCGCTGTCGATGGTGCGCAAGTTCGGGCTGCGTCGCGGTGACGCGATCGTCGGCCAGGTGCGCCAGCCCCGCGAGGGCGAGCGCAAGGAGAAGTTCAACCCGATGGTCCGCATCGACGCGGTCAACGGCGCCGACCCGGAGGTCGCCAAGAACCGGGTCGAGTTCTCCCAGCTCACGCCGGTCCACCCGACCGAGCGGCTGCGCCTGGAGACCGGTCCGGACAACCTGATCGGTCGCCTGATCGACATCGCGGCCCCGATCGGCAAGGGCCAGCGAGGCCTGATCGTGTCACCGGCCAAGGCCGGCAAGACGACCGTCCTGCAGTCCATCGCCAGCTCGATCACCAGCAACAACCCGGAGTGCCACCTGATGGTGGTGCTGGTCGACGAGCGGCCCGAGGAGGTCACGGACTTCGAGCGCTCGGTCAAGGGCGAGGTCATCTCCTCCACCTTCGACCGCCCGCCGATCGACCACACGACGGTCGCGGAGCTCGCCATCGAGCGGGCCAAGCGGCTCGTCGAGCTCGGCCACGACGTCGTGGTGCTCCTCGACGGCGTCACGCGGCTCGGTCGCGCCTACAACCTGGCGGCACCGCCCAGCGGACGGATCCTGTCCGGCGGCGTCGACTCCGCTGCGCTCTACCCGCCGAAGAAGTTCTTCGGAGCCGCGCGCAACATCGAGAACGGTGGCTCGCTGACCATCCTCGCCACCGCCCTCGTCGAGAGCGGCTCGACGATGGACGAGGTGATCTTCGAGGACTTCACGGGCACCGGCAACATGGAGCTCCGGCTGCGCCGCGACCTCGCGGACAAGCGGCTCTTCCCCGCGATCGACGCGGTCCAGTCGGGCACCCGCCGCGAGGAGCTCCTCCTGAGCAAGGAGGAGCTGGCGATCATCCGGCAGCTGCGGCACGAGCTGGTCAACCTCGATGGCCCGCAGGCGCACGAGCTGCTGCTGGGCCGGCTGCGGAAGTCGTCGACCAACATCGAGCTGCTGCTCCAGGTCCAGAAGTCGACCCCGGGCAGGTCCGGTCGGGGAGACTGACCAGCACCACGACGGGCCGCTCCCGACACCCAGTGGACCGTCGTGCTCGATCCGACGGCCGCTGCGGCTAGGCTGCGACCGCACATCAGAATCGGAAGGGGACCCCGTGGCTCGGATCCTGGTCGCGGACGACGACGTCGACATCCGCGAGCTCGTCGAGTTCAAGCTCTCGACGCTCGGGCACGACGTGGTAGCGGTCGCTGACGGCGCTGCCGCCATCGAGGCCTGCCAAGCGCAGCGCCCCGACCTCGCGGTGCTCGACGTGATGATGCCGGGCGTGTCCGGACTGGACGCGATCCGGGCGATCCGGGCCGACCCGGCGCTGGCCGACCTGCCGGTCATCCTGCTCACCGCGCGCGCTCAGGAGTCGGACGTCGAGACGGGCTTCGACTCCGGAGCCGACGACTACATCACCAAGCCGTTCAGCCCCCGCGAGCTCGCCTCACGGGTGCAGGCGCTCCTGAGCCGCTCCACCACGTAAACGCAAGGTAACCGCAAGTAACCGCGAGGTGACGGGACGTCGGTCCTCCGGCGGCTAGCCTGCGTGCGGGAGGGGTGCCCGGCGCGCCCCCGGGGAGCGTTGGGGGTGTGCTGACGTGACTGGCCGTCCCGTGGCGCGCGTCGTCTCGTCCGTGCTGGCCCGGATCGGTCTGCTCGGCGCGCTCGCCACCACCGTCGCGGTCATCGGGGTCGTGGTCTCGGCCGTCGCGGTCACCGGCCTGACGGACGAGCTGTCGCCGGCCGCCGCCGCCAACCAGGCGATCTACCAGGATCTCACCGAGATGTCGGCCGCCGCCGAGTCCTGGGCGAGCACCGGCCTGCCCGCGGCCGCCGACGACTACCGGCAGGCGACCCTCCGGCTCGGCGCGCACGAGCAGGAGGTCCGTGGGTTCGCCCAGGGTGACCGCTCCCTGAGCACCGCCGTGAAGCGCCAGGAGGCCGCCGCCGACGCCTGGGTCGACGGGTACGCCGAGCCGCGGATGGCCGCGCCCGGCGGCGCCGGCACGCGGACCCGCGACGTACGCGTCGGCAGCACCGCGTTCGACGCGATCCGCTCCGCCCACCAGAGCACCACGCAGGCCTTCGACAGCCGCGTCCGGTCCGCCCGCGACGGCGTCTCGATGCGGCTGCGCGGCACGGTGCTCGCCGTGGTCCTCGTGGCCGCGCTCGCCGCGGCCCTCATCACCCGCTCCCGCCGGCGGCTCCTCGGCGAGCTGTCCACGCCGCTGCTCGCCCTCGAGAAGGTCGTGCAGCGGATGGCGCGCGGCGACCACGAGGTGCGCGCAGTGCCGGCCGGGCCCAAGGAGGTCGAGGCCGTTGCCCACGCCCTCAACGACCTCGCGGACGCTCAGACCCGGGCCCGGGCGGTCGAGGTCTGGATCCAGCGTGAGCTGCGCACCCTCGACACCGCCAAGGACGACTTCGTCGCCAACGTGTCCCACGAGCTGCGGACCCCGCTCACCACGATCAGCGGCTACCTCGAGCTCGTCGCGGAGGAGTTCGAGGGGCAGATCGACCCCCGTCACGAGCGGATGCTCGACGCGACCCGCCGCAACGTCGCCCGCCTCAAGATGCTCATCGACGACCTCCTCACGCTGCAGCAGGCCGAGGGCAGCAACCAGCAGATGGAGGCCGTCGAGCTCGCCGCACTGCTGCGCGACGTCGTGATGGACGTCAAGATCGCCGCCGCTCGTCGCGGCATCCGGATCGGGGTCAGGACGCCGCCGCTCGCGGTCTGCGTGCTCGCCGACCGGGCGATGCTGCACCGCGCCTTCCTCAACATCGTGAGCAACGCCGTGAAGTTCAGCCATGACGACGGCATCGTCGACGTCGTGCTGTCCACCGCTCGCGGTCAGGTCGAGGTCTCCGTCACCGACCGGGGCATCGGCATCCCGTCGGGGGAGCAGGACCGGCTGGGCACCCGGTTCTTCCGCGCGTCCAACGCGGTGAGCAACGAGATCGGCGGCACCGGACTCGGGGTGCGGATCATGCAGACGATCGTCGACCGGCACGCCGGTGCCGTCGCGATCGAGTCCGAGGAGGGCGTCGGCACCACCGTGACCGTCCGGCTCCCCGCCCAGTCCGGGCCGCCCCGGCTGGCCGTGACGACGCCGCCCCCGCTGCTGTCGGTGGTCGCGAGCGAGCCGCAGCCCGCGCCCGCTCCGTAGGGGTGCCGGCGCTGGGAATGTTGTCGATTACCCAAGCGTTTGGACCCATGACAGAATCATCTGTCGGCTCCGGTTCACGCCTCCTCGCAGGGAGCGAGGCGACCCGGCGCATCGAGAGGACACGCACATGAAGAAGGACATCCACCCGGACTACACGCCGACGCAGGTCACGTGCACCTGTGGCGCCCAGTTCACCACTCGCAGCACCGCGACCTCCGGCTCGATCCACGCCGACGTCTGCTCGCAGTGCCACCCGTTCTACACCGGCAAGCAGAAGATCCTCGACACCGGCGGCCGCGTCGCCCGCTTCGAGGCTCGCTACGCCAAGAAGGCTGCTGACGCCAAGAAGTAGCTGTCATCGAGCGCCGGTCCCCGCCACGTGCGGGGACCGGCGCTCGTCATTTGTCCAGCACCGCCCACCGAGGAGAGCCGATGTTCGAGGCCGTCGAAGGCATGCTCGCCGAGCACGCCGAGATCGAGACCCGGCTCGGTGAGCCGGAGACGCACGCCGACGCCCGGCTCGCCAAGCAGCTCAACCAGCGGTACGCCGCGCTGTCGTCGATCATCGGCGCCTGGCGGGACTGGCAGGGGCTCGGCGACGACCTCGGCGCCGCCCGCGAGCTCGCGGGGGAGGACGCGGCCTTCGCCGAGGAGGCGGACGCCCTGGTCCCGCGCCTCCACGAGGCCGAGGAGCGGCTGCGCCGCCTGCTCGTGCCGCGCGAGGAGGCCGACGACAAGGACGCGATCCTCGAGCTGAAGTCCGGCGAGGGCGGCGAGGAGTCGGCGCTCTTCGCCGGCGACCTGCTGCGGATGTACACCCGCTACGCCGAGGCTCGGGGCTGGAAGGTCGAGATCCTCGACGCCGCCGAGTCCGACCTCGGTGGCTACAAGTCGGTGACCGTGGCGGTCAAGGCCAAGAGCACGCCCGAGCCGGGGACCGCGCCGTACGCGCTGCTCAAGTTCGAGGGTGGCGTCCACCGGGTGCAGCGGGTCCCCGTGACGGAGTCCCAGGGGCGGGTCCACACCAGCGCTGCCGGCGTCCTCGTCTTCCCCGAGGCCGAGCAGCTCGACGTCCAGATCGACGACAACGACCTGCGCATCGACGTCTACCGCAGCAGTGGGCCCGGCGGCCAGAGCGTCAACACGACCGACTCCGCCGTCCGGATCACCCACCTGCCGACCGGCATCGTCGCCAGCTGCCAGAACGAGAAGAGCCAGCTGCAGAACCGCGAGCAGGCGATGCGGATCCTGCGGGCCCGGATCCTGGCCGCGGCCCAGGAGAAGGCGGACGCCGAGGCCGGCGAGGCGCGTCGCAGCCAGGTCCGCACCGTCGACCGCTCCGAGCGCATCCGCACCTACAACTACCCCGAGAACCGGATCTCCGACCACCGGACCGGCTACAAGGCCTACAACCTCGACCAGGTGCTCGACGGCGACCTCCAGCCCGTCCTCGACTCCTGCATCGAGGCGGACCTGGCCACCCGCCTCGAGGCGCTCGAGCAGTGACGGGCACCCGGCGGGCCGTGCTCACCGGTGCGGTCGCGCGGCTGCGGGAAGCAGGCGTCGCCAGCCCCGAGCACGACGCCGCCGAGCTGCTCGCTCACGTCCTCGGCACCTCCCGCTCCCAGCTGCCCCTGGTCGACGAGGTCCCGTCCGAGGCGCTCACGGCGTACGACGCGCTCATCGCCCGGCGGGCGGAGCGGGAGCCGCTCCAGCACCTGACCGGTACGGCGTACTTCCGCCACGTCGAGCTGGCGGTCGGGCCGGGCGTCTTCGTGCCCCGGCCCGAGACCGAGCTGCTCGCCGGCTGGGCGATCGAGCAGGCGGCCGTGGTCACAGGGCGGGCGCCCGTGGTCGTCGACCTCTGCACCGGCTCCGGCGCGGTCGCCAAGGCGATCGCCGATGAGGTGCCCGGCGCGGTCGTGCACGCCGTCGAGCTGGACGAGCCCGCCCACCAGTGGGCCGAGCGCAACCTGTCCGACACCGCCGTCGACCTGCGCCTCGGCGACATGGCGACGGCCTTCGACGACCTGCTCGGCACGGTCGACGTGCTGACCTGCAACCCGCCGTACATCCCGCTCGACGCCTGGGAGTCGGTCGCCGCCGAGGCCCGCGACCACGACCCGCACCTCGCCCTCTTCTCCGGCGCCGACGGCCTCGACGCCATCCGCGTGCTCGAGCGCCGGGCCGCGCTGCTGCTGCGGTCGGGGGGAGTGATCGGCTTCGAGCACGCCGACGCGCAGGGCGAGGCGGCACCCGCCGTCTTCACGGCGACCGGCCGCTGGACCGACGTCCGCGACCACCCGGACCTGGCAGGTCGCGCGCGCTTCACGACGGCGCGGCTGGCACGATGAGCCCTGTGACGAGCGAGCGCTACCCGACCGGGACCGAGGAGGAGCGGGAGGCCGCTGTCGAGGCGGCGTCCCTCGCGGTGCAGCAGGGCGACCTGGTCGTGCTGCCGACCGACACGGTGTACGGCGTCGGCGCCGACGCCTTCGACCCCGCGGCCGTGAGCGGCCTGCTCGCCGCCAAGGGACGCGGTCGCAACATGCCGCCGCCGGTGCTCATCGGCTCGGCGACGACCCTCGACGCCCTCGCGGTCCGGGTGCCGGCCTTCGCCCGCGCCCTGGTCGAGGAGTTCTGGCCGGGACCGCTGACGCTGGTGTGCCACCAGCAGAGCTCGTTGCAGTGGGACCTCGGTGACACGCGCGGCACCGTCGCCGTGCGGATGCCCGACCACGAGGTGGCGCTCGCGATCCTCGAGCGCACCGGGCCGCTGGCGGTCAGCTCCGCGAACAAGACCGGCCTGCCCGCCGCGACCGACGCCGACCAGGCGGTCGAGATGCTCGGCGACGAGGTGGCCGTGGTGGTGGACGCCGGCCCCAGCCCGGGCGGCGAGGCCTCGACCATCGTCGACGTCACCGGCGACCAGGGCCGCGTGCTGCGCCGCGGTGCCCTCAGCGTCGACCAGCTCAACGCCGTCCTCGAGCCCCTCGGTGTCATCCTGACGGACGAGGGCTGAGCCCTTGCGGGAGTACCTCCTCGTCTTCCTCGTCGCCGCGGCGACGACCTACCTGCTGACGGTCGTGGCCCGCGAGATCGCGCTGCGGACCGGCGCGGTGGCGAGCGTCCGCGACCGCGACGTGCACGTGGTGCCGATCCCCTACCTCGGGGGGCTGGCGATGCTCGGCGGCCTGGTGGCCGCCTACGTCGTCGCCCGCCAGCTGCCCTTCCTCTCCCTCAGCGGGTCGTTCGTCTTCCGCGACGCCGGGGTCGTGCTGATCGCCGGGGCCCTGATCTGCGCGGTGGGCGTGCTCGACGACCTCTTCGAGCTGGACGCGCTGACCAAGCTCGGTGGTCAGGTGCTCGCCGCGGGGTTCCTGATCGCCTTCGGGATCCAGTACGTCTTCTTCGCCGGCAGCGACGGGACCCAGTTCCTGCTGCAGCCGGCCCAGGGAGCCCTGCTGACCGGCTTCGTCGTGGTGGCGACGGTCAATGCGGTCAACTTCGTCGACGGCCTCGACGGCCTCGCGGCCGGGGTTGTCTGCATCGGAGCGCTCGCCTTCTTCCTCTACTGCTACCAGCTGGCCAACATCAACCACGTCACGCTGGCGACGACCGGCGCCCTGCTGAGCGCCTCGCTCGCAGGGGCCTGCGCCGGCTTCCTGCCGCACAACTTCAACCAGGCGCGCCTCTTCATGGGCGACAGCGGCTCGATGCTGATCGGCCTGGTGCTCTCGGCCAGCGCCGTGACCCTGACCGGGCAGTTCTCCGCCGACCAGATCAGCGAGGGGGCGTCCGGCTCGCAGGCGAGCTTCGTGCCGACCCTGCTGCCGCTGCTGCTCCCGGTGTCGATCCTGATCGTCCCGATGCTCGACCTCGTGCTCGCCGTCGTACGCCGTACCCGCGCCGGGCGATCGCCGTTCGCACCGGACAAGCAGCACCTGCACCACCGGCTGCTCGAGATCGGGCACTCCCACCGTCGCGCGGTGCTGATCATGTACCTGTGGGCCGCCCTGGTCGCCTTCGGCACGGTCCTGGTGAGCCTCTACAGCGAGCGGACCTGGACCTGGGTCGCCGTCGGTGCGATGGCCGCAGTGACCATCGGGCTGACCTTCCTGCTGCCGAAGCTCCACCGGCCCCTGAAGGGCGGGGGAGACGCCGGTGACGGCGGCGGTGGCACCCCCGGTCACCCGCTGCCCGGGAGCGCCTGAGAGACTGGATCATGCCCGGAAGAGGCCGGTTTCGACCGTCCGGAGTGCTTGTGCTAGTTTTCACAAGCACCCCCTGGCACCGCCCGCACCAGCCACGAGAGAACGGCCGCCGACGATGACGACCGCGACGATCCCGACCCCGGTGACGACCCCGGAGTTCGGCGTGTCTGGCTGTGATAGTTTCGCGCAGTCGCCGGGTGTTAGGAGGGCTCGTGCCCCTCACCGTCTGGGCGCCCTCACGCCTGCCGACGACAGTGCCGAGGAATGGGACGTGGGTGGATGGTCGATGAGCGTTCCGACGCTGGGCTGCGAGGTCGTGACCTCATCGGTCTCGGTGGCCTGCTCGCCGGCTGCGTCATCGTCGGCATGGTGCTCGGCCTCCTCGTCGACAACGCGGCCGACAGCGCGCCGGTCGGCGTCCTGGTCGGCCTCGGTGTCGGGGTCCTGCTCGGTGCCGTCGCCTTCGTCCTCC
Source organism: Nocardioides sp. URHA0020 (assembly GCF_000620705.1). Lineage (GTDB taxonomy): Bacteria > Actinomycetota > Actinomycetes > Propionibacteriales > Nocardioidaceae > Nocardioides. Next base: position 301,128 of record NZ_JIAR01000025.1, on the reverse strand, counting down.
GGGTGCGTGCCGCCCTCCGGGAGTGAGCGCCCGTGACCGTGACCGAGATGAGCAGCTCCATGAGTGACGTCCAGCCTCCCACCAAGCCGTCGATCTGGCGGGTGGTGAAGGATCAGCGCAAGATCGAGCTGGTCGCGCTCGGCCTGATGGTCGCGAGCTTCTGGCTCGCGGGCGCGGCGGGGGAGTGGCGCCTGGCCCTCTGCATCGCGGTCGGCATCGTGCTCGGCCTCGTCAACCACCTCACCACCGAGTTCTGGCTGCTCAAGACGATCTCGTCGGGAGCCCAGCCCACGCGTGGTCAGATGGTGCGTTCTACGATCTCTCGCCTGGCCGTCATCGCCGCGGTCGCCATCGGCGCCGCGGTGCTGCTCTGGCCTGACGGCATCGGCCTCCTGCTGGGCCTCGCCATCTTCCGGCTCATCGCACTCGTGATGACGACCATTCCGCTGCTCAAGGAGTTGAAGAAGCCATGACCGGCCTGCTGTCCCTGACCGGGCTCCTTCCGTTCGCCGCCGACAGCGGCGAGGAGGACAAGCCGGCGATCGAGATCGGCCACCACGTCACCCGCGAGTTCGCGGGGATGACGTTCAACATCGACACGATCATCTCGACGCTGGTCGCCGGCGCCCTGGTGCTGATCCTCGGCTTCTGGGCGACCCGGTCGCTGTCCAAGGACACGGCCGACCATGTCCCCACCAAGGTGCAGATCCTGTGGGAGGCCGTCGTCGGCCAGGTCAACAAGCAGGTCGAGGACAACCTCGGCAAGGTGCACCCGTTCGTGGCGCCGCTGGCGATCTCGCTGTTCTTCTTCATCCTGTTCGCCAACTGGCTCGAGCTGGTGCCCACCGCCCTCAACGAGGACACGCACCTGCTGCCGGCCCCCACCGCCGACACGAACCTGACCTACGCGCTCGCCGCGGTCACCATGCTCAGCGTGTGGACCTACGGCATCCGCCAGAAGGGCGTGAAGGGCTACTTCAAGCACTTCGCCGAGCCGTTCCCGGTGCTGCTCCCGCTGAACATCCTCGAGGAGCTCATCAAGCCGATCACGCTCGCGCTGCGACTCTTCGGCAACATCTTCGCCGGTGGCATCATGCTCGCGCTGATCGGGATGATCCCGCTCTACGCGATGTGGGCCCCCAACATCCTCTGGAAGGCCTTCGACATGATCATCGGAGTCATCCAGGCCTTCATCTTCGCGCTGCTCACCGTCCTGTACTTCGCGATGGCCGGTGCCGGCCACGAGGAGCACGAGACGCACGAGGAGTACGAGGACGAGCAGCGCAGCAAGAAGCTGGCCGACCAGGACGACAACGTCGGCCACGACGACGCCGCCTCGGCGGAGCCGTCCCCCGTTCCAGCGCACTGACCATCCCGGTCGGTACGTCGACAGAGGTAACCCGATGCGCCACTCCCCGGCGCTGAACCAAGGAGAGAGAATCCCATGGCAGTAACTGATGAGGCCGTCAAGCTCGCCGGTGCGTTCGTCGGCGGCGGTATCGCCCTCGCCGGTGGTGCGATCGGCGCCGGTATCGGTGACGGTCTGGCCGGTTCGTCGTACATCGAGGGTGTTGCTCGTCAGCCCGAGGCGCAGGGCCGCCTGCAGACCATCTTCTTCCTGACGGTCGGTCTGGTCGAGGCGATGTTCTTCATCAACCTCGCGTTCATGGCGCTGTTCGTCTTCGTGCTCGCGGCCTGACCGAGGGCCACCACCCCTCACCAATCGTCAGAATCAAAGGAACCCAGATGGCAAGCGTTGCGATCACTCCCATGGAGAGCAACTTCCTCGTTCCGAACGCCACGTTCTTCGTCGAGCTGGCCGCGTTCGTGGTGCTGCTCTTCCTGCTCGCCAAGTTCATCATCCCGCCGATCAACCGCGCGATGACGGCTCGCCAGGACGCGATCCGCGAGCAGTTCGCCGAGCTGGACGAGGCCAAGTCCGAGGCCAGTGCGGCCGAGGAGGAGTTCAAGGCCCAGATCGCCGACGCGCGCCACGAGGCGGCGCGCATCCGCGAGGAGGCCCGCGAGCAGGGCGCCGCGATCATCGCGGAGATGCGCGAGCAGGCCCAGGTCGAGGCGGCTCGGATCGTCGAGCACGCTCACACGCAGATCGAGGCGGACCGCAAGTCGGCAGCCGCCTCCCTGCGGGGCGAGGTCGGGACGCTCGCGACGACGCTGGCCGGCCGGATCGTCGGGGAGTCCCTCGACGACGAGTCTCGTCAGAGCCGTGTGGTCGACCGCTTCCTCACGGAGCTGGAAGGCGCCAGCTGATGGATCTGCGCGGAGCATCGGCTGACTCCCTCCGGGAGCTCACCGCCGAGCTGGACGAGACGCTGAGGGGCGGTGGTGACGCCCAGCGCGTGGCCCGTGAGCTCTACAACGTCGCGTCGCTGCTCCGGTCCGACGCGGCGCTGCGCCGCTTCGCGACCGACGCCTCGCTGCCGGCGGTAGCGAAGCAGGGCATGGTCCAGCAGGTCTTCACGGGCAAGCTCGACGCCGCCACGCTTGCGCTGGTCACCAGCGCCGCGGGGCGTCGCTGGACCTCGACCCGGGACCTGTCGGCCGCGATCGAGCGCCTCAGCGAGCTCGCTGTGGTCCGTTCGGTGCCGGACGCCAACCAGCTGGTCGACGAGCTGTTCGTGCTCGGCCAGACCCTGAGCGCCAACCCGGACCTGCGCGACGCGCTGGCCAACCCGGCGCGCACGACCGACGACAAGGCAGCGCTGCTCGACTCGCTGCTCACGGGCAAGGCGCTGCCGGCGACGGTGGCCCTGGCCAAGCAGGCCCTCGGCGGCAGCTACGGGACGCTCACGGGCGCCCTGGCGGCGTACCGTGAGGTGGCGGCGCAGGCGAGCGGCGAGGCCGTCGCGACGGTCCGCGTCGTGCGTGCCCTCAGCGACTCCGACCGGGAGCGGCTGACGGCGGCGCTGTCGCAGCAGTACGGCAAGCAGGTCCACCTGAACGAGATCGTCGAACCCGGCGTGCTCGGCGGGATGCGGGTCGAGATCGGCGACGACGTCATCGACGGCAGCGTGTCCAGCCGGCTCGACGACGCCCGCCGCAAGCTCGTCGGCTGACGGATCTCGACAAGCCCGACCACCGGGCAATCCGAAGACTTCAGTAGAGAACCAAGAGAGTAGGGACCAAGATGACGGAGCTTTCGATCCGTCCGGAGGAGATCCGCGACGCGCTGCAGAAGTACGTCGCCGACTACCAGCCCGAGGCGGCCAGCAAGGAAGAGGTCGGCACGGTGGCGAGCGCCGGCGACGGCATCGCGCGCGTCAACGGTCTGCCGTCGGCGATGGCCAACGAGCTGCTGGAGTTCGAGGACGGCACTCTGGGCATCGCCCTCAACCTCGACACCCGCGAGATCGGCGTCGTCGTCCTCGGTGACTTCGACAAGATCGAGGAGGGTCAGACGGTCCGCCGTACGGGCGAGATCCTGTCGGTCCCCGTCGGCGACAACTTCCTCGGCCGCGTGGTCGACCCGCTCGGCACGCCGATCGACGGCCTCGGCGAGATCGAGTCCGACGTACGCCGCCCGCTCGAGCTCCAGGCGCCGACGGTGATGCAGCGCAAGTCGGTGCACGAGCCGCTCGCGACCGGCATCAAGGCGATCGACGCGATGACCCCGATCGGCCGCGGCCAGCGCCAGCTGATCATCGGTGACCGCGCGACCGGCAAGACGACGATCGCGATCGACACGATCATCAACCAGAAGCAGAACTGGGAGTCGGGCGACCCGACCAAGCAGGTCCGCTGCATCTACGTCGCCATCGGCCAGAAGGGCTCGACCATCGCCTCCGTGCGTGGCGCCCTCGAGGAGGCCGGCGCGCTGGAGTACACCACCATCGTCGCCTCGCCGGCCTCGGACAGCGCGGGCTTCAAGTACCTCGCTCCCTACACCGGCTCGGCCATCGGCCAGCAGTGGATGTACGACGGCAAGCACGTCCTCATCGTGTTCGACGACCTGAGCAAGCAGGCCGAGGCCTACCGCGCCGTGTCGCTGCTGCTGCGCCGCCCGCCGGGCCGTGAGGCCTACCCGGGTGACGTGTTCTACCTGCACAGCCGGCTGCTCGAGCGCTGCGCGAAGCTCTCCGACGAGCTGGGTGCCGGCTCGATGACCGGGCTGCCGATCATCGAGACGAAGGCCAACGACGTCTCGGCGTTCATCCCGACCAACGTCATCTCGATCACCGACGGCCAGATCTTCCTGCAGTCGGACCTGTTCGCGGCCAACCAGCGCCCCGCCATCGACGTCGGCATCTCGGTGTCGCGCGTCGGCGGCGCGGCCATGACCAAGGCGATGAAGGCCGTCACCGGCTCGCTGAAGGTCGACCTGGCGCAGTTCCGCGCCATGGAGGCCTTCGCGATGTTCGCCTCCGACCTCGACGCCGCGTCGCGTCAGCAGCTGGACCGCGGACAGCGCCTGATGGCGCTGCTGCGCCAGCCGGCGTACTCGCCGTACCCGCTCGAGGAGATGACGGTCTCGCTGTGGATCGGCACCACCGGTCGCCTCGACCGCGTGCCGGCCGACGACGTGCTGCGCTTCGAGCGTGAGTTCATCGACTACCTGCGCCGCTCGCACGAGGGCATCCTCTCGGCGATCCGGGAGACCCAGAAGTTCGAGGACGACACCTCGTCGGCCCTCGAGGGTGCCTACGACTCCTTCCTGGACCAGTTCGAGACCTCCGAGGGCGGTTCGATCAAGGTCGGCAGCGAGCCCAAGGCGGACGCGCTGGCCGACGAGGACGTCGAGCAGGAGACGATCGTCAAGCAGAAGCGGGGCTGACCCATGGCTCTATCGGTGCGCGAGTACCGGGCGCGGATCAAGTCGACGGAGTCGATGAAGAAGATCACCCGCGCCATGGAGCTCATCGCCGCGTCCCGGATCATCAAGGCGCAGCAGCGGGCGCAGTCGGCAGCGCCGTACGCCCGCGAGCTGACCAGGGCGGTCTCGGCCGTGGCGACGTACTCCAACGTCGACCACCCGCTGACGCGCGAGCCCGAGGAGTCCAAGCGGGCTGCCGTGCTCATCGTGACCAGCGACCGCGGGCTCGCCGGCGCCTACTCCTCGAGCGTGCTCAAGGAGGCGGAGCGGCTCGCCGAGCGGCTGCGGGGCGAGGGCAAGGAGATCGACACCTACATCGCCGGGCGCAAGGGCGAGGCGTACTACAAGTTCCGTGGTCGTCCCGTGAAGCACTCGTGGAACGGGTTCTCCGACCAGCCGAGCTTCGAGGTCGCCCACGAGATCGGTCAGACCCTGATCGACACCTTCCTCGACGAGGACGGCGGGGTGGACGAGGTGCACGTCGTCTTCACGCGGTTCAGGTCGATGCTGGTGCAGGAGCCGACCGACGTACGCCTGCTGCCTCTCGAGGTCGTCGAGGGCGAGTCCAAGCCGGACTCGGCCGAGGTGCTTCCGCTCTACGAGTTCGAGCCCTCGCCCGAGGCGGTGCTCGACGGACTGCTGCCGCAGTACGTCCAGAGCCGCATCTTCTTCGCGCTCCTGCAGGCGGCGGCTTCCGAGCTCGCGGCCCGTCAGAAGGCGATGAAGTCGGCCACGGACAACGCGGACGAGCTCATCAAGAAGTACACACGGATTGCTAACCAGGCCCGCCAGGCCGGTATTACCCAGGAAATCAGCGAGATCGTCGGTGGCGTCAACGCGCTGGCCGACGCCAACGCCGGGAGTGAGTGAGAGACATGACTGCCACTGTTGAAGAGACCACGGAGACCGGCTCGACCGGCGTCGGCCGCATCGCCCGGGTCATCGGCCCGGTCGTTGACATCGAGTTCCCTGTGGACTCGATGCCCGAGATGTACAACAAGCTGGAGACCCAGCTCGAGCTCGGCGGCGAGACGTCCACGCTCTCGCTCGAGGTCGCCCAGCACATCGGCGACGGCATGGTCCGCGCCATCTCCCTGCGCCCCACCGACGGCCTGGTCCGCGGTGCTCAGGTGACCGACACCGGCGGGCCGATCACGGTCCCCGTCGGCGACGGCACCCTGGGCAAGGTGTTCAACACCCTGGGTGAGTGCCTCAACCTCGGCGAGGGCGAGACGCTCGACGTCAAGGAGCGGTGGGGCATCCACCGCAAGGCCCCGGCCTTCGACCAGCTCGAGTCGAAGACGCAGATGTTCGAGACCGGCATCAAGGTCATCGACCTGCTGGCGCCGTACGTCCTCGGCGGCAAGATCGGCCTCTTCGGAGGTGCCGGTGTCGGCAAGACCGTGCTCATCCAGGAGATGATCGCGCGTGTTGCCAAGGACCACGGTGGTGTGTCGGTGTTCGCCGGTGTCGGCGAGCGCACCCGTGAGGGCAACGACCTGATCGTCGAGATGGAGGAGGCCGGCGTCATCGGCCAGACCGCCCTCGTCTTCGGCCAGATGGACGAGCCGCCGGGCACCCGCCTGCGGGTCGCGCTGTCCGCGCTCACGATGGCGGAGTACTTCCGCGACGTGCAGGGCCAGGACGTGCTGCTCTTCATCGACAACATCTTCCGCTTCACCCAGGCCGGCTCCGAGGTCTCCACCCTCCTCGGCCGGATGCCGTCCGCCGTGGGCTACCAGCCCAACCTCGCCGACGAGATGGGCACGCTCCAGGAGCGGATCACCTCGACGCGTGGTCACTCGATCACCTCGATGCAGGCGATCTACGTGCCGGCCGACGACTACACCGACCCGGCCCCGGCCGCGACGTTCGCGCACCTCGACGCGACGACCGAGCTGTCCCGCGACATCGCGTCGCAGGGCATCTACCCGGCCGTCGACCCGCTGACGTCGACCTCGCGGATCCTGGACGCCCAGTACATCGGGCAGGCTCACTACGACTGCGCGATCCGCGTGAAGCAGATCCTGCAGCGCAACAAGGAGCTCCAGGACATCATCGCGATCCTCGGTGTCGACGAGCTCTCCGAAGAGGACAAGATCATCGTGTCCCGGGCCCGTCGGATCCAGCGGTTCCTGTCGCAGAACACCTACGTGGCCAAGCAGTTCACCGGCATCGAGGGCTCGACCGTGTCCATCGGCGAGACCATCGAGGCGTTCAACAAGATCGCCGACGGTGACTACGACCACGTGGCCGAGCAGGCCTTCTTCATGTGCGGCGGTCTGGACGACGTCGAGAAGAAGTGGGCCGAGATCCAGAAGAACCTCTGATGGCGGACAACGACCAGCTGCAGGTCGAGCTCGTCGCGGCCGACCGGACCGTGTGGTCCGGTCAGGCCACGATGGTCGTCGCCAAGACGGCGGAGGGTGACATCGGCGTGCTGCGCGACCACATGCCGGTGCTCTCCCTGCTGGTCGACGGGGTCGTCGAGATCGTCGCCGTCGACGGCGACCGGCTCTTCGCCGCCGTCGAGGGTGGCTTCCTCTCGGTGGCCAACAACCGGGTGTCGGTGCTCAGCCAGTACGCTGCGCTGTCGCACGAGATCGACGTGACGGCGGCCCGCGCCGAGCTCGAGGCCGCGGCCTCCGACACCGAGGACGGCGACGAGCGCGCCAAGCGGGCCGAAGCCCGGATCCGCGCCGTCGAGAAGGCTTCCTGACCCCCGTCCGGTCCGTCACCGGGTGCCGCTAGGGTGGCACCTCACGGTGACGGAGCGGACGGAGGGCATGGATGCCGGTGTGGCAGTGGCTTCTTGATGTCGCTGGTGCGCTTCTCGTCCTCGTCCTGTTCTACGGGCTCGGCCTGATCGTCCGCCGTCGCCTGCTGTCCCGCCACGGCGGGACCTTCGAGCTCAGCTACCGCGTCCGGCAGGAACATGCCGGACGCGGTTGGCTTCTCGGCCTGGGCCGCTACTCCGGCGAGTCGCTGCAGTGGTTCCGGTACTTCTCGCTGTGGCCCGGCCCCAAGCGGGTGCTCCAGCGCTCCGAGGTGACCTTCACCGGGAGTCGCGCTCCCGAGGGCGCCGAGCAGATGTCGCTCTACCCCGAGCACGTCGTGCTCTCCTGCTCCACGCCGACCGGTCCGATCGAGCTGGCGATGTCGCCGGCCTCGCTGATGGGCTTCCAGTCCTGGCTCGAGTCCGGTCCGCCCGGCACCGACTGGACCCGCGGCCCCCGCACCTAGACGTGCCGGTCGGCGCCGGCTCCCAGCAGCTGCTGAGGGCCGACGCCGAGCGGAGACGGACCGTCAGCTGGTGGGCCGGCCGTCCTCGAAGAGCCGCGGCACCGGGTGGTTGGCGGCGAAGACGCCGTCCGGGTCCACGGCGCTGCGGATGCCGGTCAGCTGGCGCCACACGCCGGCGTCGTACGCCGTCCGGCTGTCGACCGGGTTCTCGGCGAAGTTGAGGTACGCCCCGCCGTTGGCGAACGGTGCGAGCGCCGCGGTGAGGCGGGCCGCGTCGGCGTACGCCTGGGCGCCCATCTCGGGGGTGGCCGCGATGCCGCCGGCGAAGCTGACGAACTCGCCGTCGAGCCGGGCCAGCGCGCCGGCACCCTCCGGGGCGCGGCCGAGCGCGCCACCGAGCTGGCGCAGCTCGGCCATCAGCAGCGACGTCCGGGCATCCGGCCCGGCCTCGGCGATGAAGGCGTCGACCGCGGCGTCCGGGAAGGATCCGAGCATCGAGGAGTCGGAGGCGAACGGCGCGCCGCCCTCCGGGTCCATGTGCAGCCGGACCAGCTCCTTGGCCGGCACCCGGGCGAAGGTGTCCAGCATCGGACGCAGCGCGCGCAGGCCGCCGAGCAGCTCCGCGCCCCGCTCGTCGGAGCCGAGGACGGCACCGTCGATCACGACGAGCTCCTGGCCGCGCAGGAACTCCGGCAGGTCGGGCATGTCGGGCAGCCGCATCGCGCGGAAGGAGGTCGTGACGTCGTCGGGGGCCGACGGCGCCCAGGCGGCCCACTCGCGCAGCACCGGCTCGATCTCGGTGAGGCTCCACATCATGATGCCGGCGTACGCCGTCGCGATGTCGAACATCCGGAACTCCAGCGCGGTGACGACGCCGAAGCTCCCGCCGCCGCCGCGGACCGCCCAGAACAGCTCGGGGTTGGTGTGCGCGTCGGCGCGCACCAGGGTGCCGTCGGCCACGACGATCTCGACCGCCGTGATGCTGTTGGCGGCGAGGCCGTGCTTGCGGGCGTACCACCCGATGCCGCCGCCGAGGCTGTAGCCGGCGATCCCGACGTCGGGGGAGGAGCCGTGCAGGACGGCCTGCCCGTGGGCGGCCGCGGCGTCGACGGCCGGCTCCCAGAGCGCGCCCCCCTCGACCCGGACGATGCCGCGCGCCGGGTCGGCGACCGCACTGCTCAGCTCCGAGGTGCGCAGGACGACGACGTCGTCGAGGCCCTGGGCGGCGAGCGGTCCGGCGTTGTGGCCGGTGCTCTGCGGGGCCACCCGGAGGCCGGCCGCCGCGGCGACGCGCACGACGGTGGCGACCTCGGCCGCGGTCCGCGGCTGGGCCACCGCTGCGGGCCGCTGGTCGACGGCGACGTTCCACGGCAGTCGTGCGGCGTCGTACCCGGGGTCGCCGGGGAGGTGGACCCGGCCGCCGAGCAGGCCGCGGAGGGCGTGGGCGACGGGGGTGCCGGTGCTGGTGGTGGTGGTCGTGCGCTGGTCGGCGTTGAGGTCGATGGTCATGGTGGTGACTCCTGTGTGGGGTTCTTCGGTCGGTGGGACGACCTTGGCGCCGACCACTTGGAGGCGACTTTGAGCCGACTGGGAGCGCACCGGGTGCCGCTGGCCCTACGCTGCCGCCGTGGAGGTGTCCGTCCTCGGTCCGATCGAGGTCTCGCTCGCCGGCAGTCCGGTCGACCTGGGGACCCCGAAGCAGCGCGCTCTGGTCGCGGCCCTCGCGCTCTCGCGCGGCTGGCCCGTCTCGGTGGACGGCATCGTCGACCTGCTCTGGGAGGACCAGGCGCCGCCCGGGGTGACCGCCACCCTGCAGTCCTACGTCTCGCAGCTGCGCCGGGTCATGGAGCCGGACCGCGAGCGCCGCGCACCCGCGACGGTGCTGGTCACCGTGGCGCCCGGCTATGCGTTGCGGGTGCCGGACCTCGCCGTCGACGCCTACCGGTTCGAGCAGACCGTCGGCGAGGTGCACCGCACGCTGCTCCCGCTGCCGCCGTGGGGGCCGTCGCCGATCCCGGAGGTCGAGCTGTGCCGGCTGGCGGCGATCCTGGAGGAGGCGCTGCGCAGCTGGCGCGGGGTGCCGTACGCCGAGCTGGGTGACGCCGATGCCGCGGTCGCCGAACGGGCCCGGCTCGACGAGCTGCGGCTGGTCGCTCTCGAGGACCGGGCCGTCGTCGACCTCGCCCTCGGGCGGCACGCCACGGCGTCGGCCGAGCTGGAGGCGCTGACCGCGGCCCACCCGCTGCGCGAGCGGCTGTGGGCGCTGTGGGCGGTGGCGCTGACCCGCAGCGGCCGGCAGGCCGACGCCGTGGAGGTCTTCGCCCGGGTGCGCTCGATCCTCGACGAGGAGCTCGGCCTCGAGCCCTCCGTCGAGCTGCGGGACCTCCAGACGGCGGTGCTGCGGCAGGATCCCGCACTCGAGTGGACCCCGCCGCCCGCGGATCCGGCGGCGCCCGCCGCGGCACCCGCCCCCGCGGTCGGGGACCCCGTCGTCGCTGCTCCGGTCGCTGCTCCGGTCGCGGCCGAGCCGGTCGCGCCGTGGCCGATGGTCGGTCGCGACGACGACCTGGCCGCACTGCTGCGCCTGCTCGACCGTGCCGGGACCGGCGCCCCGTCGTACGCCGTCCTCACCGGTGACCCGGGCATCGGCAAGTCCCGGCTGGCGGCCGAGCTGGTCGCCGAGGCACGGCGCCGTGGCGTCCGGGCGCTGGTCGGGCGGTGCTCGCAGGACGACGGTGCACCGCCCCTGTGGCCGTGGAAGTCCGTGCTCGACGGGATCGGCATGAGCGTGCTCGCAGAAGACGTGGCGGAGCCGGCCGACGACGGCGCCCAGTTCCGTGCGTGGGAGCGGATCGTCGGCGGGGTCCGGGCCGCGGCCCAGGAGGAACCGCTGCTCGTCGTGCTCGACGACCTGCACTGGGCCGACACCTCGACCCTGCGGGTGCTCCGCCTGCTGGTGGAGTCGGTGGACGGGGCGCGGCTGCTGGTGCTCGGCACGTGGCGGCTGCACCCGGAGCCCACCGGCGCCCTCGCCGACGTCGCCGAGGGTCTCGCCCGCATGCACGCGCTGCGGATCGAGCTCTCGGGGCTGGCCGCCCCTGAGGCCGCCGCGGTCTTCACGGCCGTGACCCGTCGCGAGCTGCCCGGCGGGGAGGTCGACGAGCTGCACACCCGCACCGACGGCAACCCGTTCTTCCTCGTCGAGCTGTCCCGTCTGGCGGGGGAGCGCGCCGCGCCCGGCCTGCCCGAGGACAGCGTGCCGACCGCCGTCGCGGACGTGCTCAACCGCCGGCTGCTCCGGCTGCCCGAGCAGACCGTGGGGGCGCTGCGTGCCGCCGCGGTGCTGGGCCGCAGCTTCGACACCCCGACCCTGGCCGCCGTCACCGGCATCGACGAGGACGACCTGCTCGACATCGTCGAGCCGGCCCAGGCCGCCGGCCTGGTGCGCGAGGACGGCATCGACCACTACTACTTCGCCCACGCGCTGGTCCGCGACACCCTCCAGGCCGCGATGAGCGTCAGCCGGCAGGCCCGGACCCACGCCCGCGCAGCGGAGGCGCTGGACGGCGTACCCGGTCGCGAGACCGAGGTGGCGCTGCACTGGCGCGCGGCCGGTCCGTCGTACGCCGACCGCGCCTGGCGTGCCGCCGTCGCCGCGGCGGCACTCGCTCGCCGCTACTACGCCTACGACGCCGCCGCCGAGCTGCTGCGGGCGGCGCTGACCTCGCTCGAGGGCGACCCTGCGGCCGGCCACGCGGAGCGGTACGCCGTGCTGATGGCGCTGATCGAGGAGTACCGCTGGGCCGCGCGGCTGCCCGAGCTCGTCGGTGCGGTCGAGGAGGCCATCGTCGTCGGCAAGCTGATGCGCGACCCGGAGGCGGTGGCGCGGGCGGCGATCTCGACGACCACCGGCGTGCTGTGGCGCTCGGCGCCGGCCGGGCTGGTCAACGACACGGTCGTCGGTGCGCTCCGCGGCAGCCTGGACCGGCTCCCTGCGACCGACAGCGAGCTGCGCTGCCGCTCGATGCTGGTGCTCGCCAACGAGCTCTTCGACGCCGCGTCGTACGACGAGCGGCGCGCGCTGTGCGACGAGGGGCTGGCGATGGCGCGCCGCATCGGCGACCCGTCCCTGCTGCTGGATGCCTGCCAGATCGTCTTCGTCGCCCTGTGGCTGCCGCGCACCGCGCCCGAGCGGCTGGAGCTGGTCACCGAGTCGATGGAGCTCGCCCGGGCGACGGGACGTGAGCGGAGCTTCGTGGTGTCGGCCTGCCTGCGCACGGCGGTGCTGAGCGAGCTCGGCCGGCCGGCCGAGATGTTCGCCGCCGCCGAGGTCGCGCGCGCCGAGACCGAGCGGCTGCGGATCGCCTTCGGCGAGACCGTCCTGGACGGCGTCGTGGGGCCCTGGCACGCGATGGCCGGGCGGTTCGACGAGTGCGACCGGCTGGTCGAGCACATCCGTCAGGTCGCCAGCCAGATCTCTCACAACAACGCCGACGAGTCGGTGCTCAGCTCGCTGCTGGCGCTGCGGCTGTGGCAGGGGCGCTCGATCGAGATGGTGCCGGTGCTCGAGCAGTTCGAGTCCTCGCCGTACCCCTTCGAGGCGAGCCTGGCCGTCTACCTCTGGCGCGCCGGGGAGCACGAGCGGGCCCGCGCCTACTACGCCGAGCACGGCGCCACGCTCGACGACGACAGTGACATCTCGCTGCTGGCCTGGAGCCACGGCGCCGAGCTCGCGCTCTACCTGGGGGAGCGCGACCTGGCCGCCGGCGCCTACGACCGCCTGGCGCCGTACGCCGGGCGGATCTGCTGTGCCGGCTCCGACCTCGCGCTCGGGCCGATCGACGCCTACCTGGCGCTGGCCGCCGCTGCCGTGGGCGAGCGCGACCTGGCCGCCCGGCACGCCGACGCCGCGCTCGCCCAGGCCGCCGACTGGCACATCCCGGTCTTCGCCCGGTGGCTGCAGGACGCCCGCGCGGCGTACGACTTCTGAGCGGGACCGGGTCCACGTTCTGGACCGGTCAAGAAGGATTTGGTGAAGGCCCCTCCCATCCGGAACCCTGGTGCTGTGCCGTCCCTCATCCACACCCGCAACGCGGTCGCGATCAGCTTCGCGCTGAACGGCTTCTGCTTCGCCACCATGGTGTCGCGGCTGCCCGACATCCGCAGCGGGCTGGACCTCGACAACGGGTCCCTCGGGCTGCTGCTGCTCGCGATCTCCGTCGGCTCGGTGATCGCGCTGCCGCTGAGCGGTCGGCTCATCGACCGGATCGGCGCGACGTCGGTGACCCGCCTGGGCGCCATCTTCGTGGCCGCGGGGCTGACGGTGGCGATGGTCGGGGTGTCGACCGACCTGGTCGTGCTGACGGTCGTCGGGTTCTTCCTCGACGGCATCGGCATCGCGGTGTGGGACGTCTCGATGAACGTCGAGGCGGCCGAGGTCGAGCGGCGCTTCGAGCGCACGATGATGCCCCGCTTCCACGCCGGCTGGAGCATCGGCTCCTTCGCCGGCGCGGCGATCGGGATCCCGATGGCGGCGCTGCACGCCCCGCTGGCCCTGCACGTGCCCGGCTTCGCCCTCCTCGCCGCCGTCGGCGCCTGGCGCGCATCGGCCGCCTACCTGCCGCCGACGATCGCCCACGAGGACCGGACCACCGCGTTCGTCCGGTCGCCGTGGGGTGAGCCCCGGACCCTGGCGATCGGCGTCATGGTGCTGGCGTTCGCGCTCTCCGAGGGCGCCGCCAACGATTGGCTCTCGCTGGCGCTGATCGACGGGTACGACGTCCGTCACTGGGTCGGTGTCGCCGGCTTCACGGTGTTCGTGACCGCGATGTTCGTCGGGCGCGTCACCGGTCCCGTCGTGCTCGACCGCTACGGCCGCGCCCCGGTGCTCTGGGGGAGCGCGGCGGCGGCCTTCGTCGGCATCCTGCTCGTGGTCTTCGGCGGCAACGTGGTGCTGGTCGGCATCGGCATCGTCGTGTGGGGCCTGGGCGCGTCGCTCGGCTTCCCGGTCGGGATGAGCGCCGCCGCCGACGACCCGCTGCGCGCGGCCCGCCGGGTCAGCGTGGTCTCGACGATCGGCTACACCGCGTTCCTCGCCGGCCCGCCGCTCCTCGGGCTGCTCGCCGACCACATCGGCACCCTCGAGACCCTGCTGGTGATCGCGGGCCTGATGATCCCCGCCGCGCTGACCGTCTTCGCCGCCCGCCCGGTGCGGCCGGACGTCACCGCCGAGGTCGCCTCGTCCTGATGGCGCCCGGGCGCGCCGCACCCCTCAGGCAGTCTCGTCACTTCTCGGCCGTTGCATCGCCCGAGAAGTGACGGTTTCACCGGTGCGCCGGTGCACCCGACGAGCATTGACGGCCGGACGTCCCGGCCGAGGTGGCCTCGTCCTGATGGCGCCCGGGCGCGCCGTACTCCTCAGGCAGTCCCGTCACTTCTCGGCCGTTGCATCGCCTGAGAAGTGACGGTTTCACCGGTGCACCGGTGAAACCGACGACGACCGACCGACGACCGGCCGACGACCGGCCGACGACCGGCCGACGACCGACCGGCCAAGCCGACCAGAGCCGTCAGCCCCGCTCGCCCCCCGGCACCCACAGCACGTCGCCGCTCTCCCGGTTGGCGTGCCGGGCCAGGATGAAGAGCAGGTCGGAGAGCCGGTTGAGGTAGGTGATCGCGAGCGGGTTCATCGTCTCGGCGTGGGCCTCGTACGCCGCCCACGCGGACCGCTCGGCACGGCGTACGACCGTGCGGGCGACGTGCAGCAGCGCGGCGCCCGCGGTGCCGCCGTTGAGGATGAAGGAGCGCAGCGCGGGCAGGTCCTCGTTGTACTGGTCGCACCAGCCCTCGAGCCGGTCGACGTACTCCTGCTCGATGCGCAGCGGCGGGTACTCCGGGTCCGCCACGACCGGCGTGCAGAAGTCCGCGCCGACGTCGAAGAGGTCGTTCTGCACGCGGGTCAGCAGCGTGGCGACGTCCGGCTCCAGACCGCCCTGCGCCAGCGCGAGGCCCAGGTGGGCGTTGGCCTCGTCGACGTCGGCGTACGCCGCCAGCCGCAGGTCGGTCTTCGTGGTGAGGCTCATGTCGCCGAGACGGGTCTCCCCGGCGTCGCCGGTGCGGGTGTAGATCCGGGTGAGGTTGACCATGCGGTCGAGGGTAGCGACGTACCGTCGGACGGCATGAGACGCCTCGGACTGCCGGCCCTCCTCGCGCTCCCCGCGCTGTGCCTCGCCGTGGCCGGGCTGTTCCACCCGCACCACCTGACCTACGACACCTCGTGGCGGTGGTTCACCCTCCACCTGCCCGGCCTGCTCGCCTTCCCGCTGGTCGGCGTGGCCCTGGCCGCGCTGGTCCGCCTGCGCACCGACCCCTTCGCCTGGGCGATCCGGCTCACGGCGTACGTCTACGCGACCTTCTACACCGCCCTCGACGTGATCAGCGGCGTCGCCGCCGGCTACGTCACCCATGAGCTCGGCCCCGGGGTGCCGCGTCCCGACGCCGTCCGACTGCTCTTCAGGATCGGTACGCCGCTCGGCGAGATCGGCTCCTGGGCCCTGCTCGTGACGTGCGCGCTCGTGCTCGTCGACCAGGTGCGCCGCCACGGTGCGAGCGGTGCGGTCGCCCTGGTGCTGCTCCCCGGGGCCTGGCTGGTGCACGTCGACCACATCTTCTCGCCCCGCGGCGTGCTGGGCATGGTGCTGGTCGGCGTCGGGACCGGCGCGGTGGCGCTGGTCGACGCGACACGCTCGAGAAGTTCGGCCTGAGAGGCAACCTTCCGGGTGCGGCGCGCGTCATAGTGAGTGACAGGCCACGAGGCCGATCGGGACGCGGGGTCCCGAGGAACGGGGCACACCGATGGAGATCCTCACCGACGGTCCGACCATCCTCCTGAGCGGTGACTTCGACGTGCGCAGCACGATGGAGGTCCGCAACGCGATCTACGAGCACCTGCTGGGCCACGACCGGGACGTCGTCATCGACCTCACCGACGTGACCACCATCGACCTGACCGCACTCAAGGTGCTCGCGGTCGCCACCCGGCAGGCGTCGCGCGCCGGCCACCACCTCACGCTGCGGGGCTGTGGGCCGTCCGTACGCCGGATGCTGCACCTCAGCCACCTGATCCGCCTGGTCGAGGTCGAGCGGTCCGGCGAAGCGGCCGACGCTGTCGGATAGGCCACACGCCAGACCGGTTACCAATCGGTAGCCATCGTCCTACCCTCGGTCCATGAGCGAGCCCACCTCACCGCCGGCAGCGAGCCACGCCAAGGACCGGCCGTGGCTGATGCGGACCTACTCCGGCCACTCGACGGCGGCGGCCTCCAACGAGCTCTACCGGACCAACCTCGCGAAGGGGCAGACCGGGCTCTCCGTGGCCTTCGACCTGCCGACCCAGACCGGCTACGACCCGGACTCCCCGCTGGCGCGGGGCGAGGTCGGGAAGGTCGGCGTGCCCGTCCCGCACCTGGGGGAGATGCGGCGGCTCTTCCAGGACATCCCGCTCACCGAGATGAACACCTCGATGACGATCAACGCCGTCGCGATGTGGATGCTCGCGATGTACCAGGTGGTGGCCGAGGAGCAGAACCCCGGCGTCGCGCCGGAGGAGGTCGCCGCCCAGCTGGCCGGCACCACCCAGAACGACATCATCAAGGAGTACCTCTCCCGCGGGACCTACGCCTTCCCGCCCGAGCACTCGATGCGGCTGATCGCCGACGTCATCTCCTACACGGTCCACCAGATCCCGAAGTGGAACCCGATCAACATCTGCAGCTACCACCTGCAGGAGGCCGGTGCGACGCCGACGCAGGAGCTCGCCTACGCGCTGAGCACCGCGATCGCCGTCCTCGACACGGTCAAGGACTCCCGCCAGGTCTCCGCGGACGACTTCGAGAAGGTCGTCGGTCGGATCTCGTTCTTCGTCAACGCCGGGGTCCGGTTCGTCGAGGAGATGTGCAAGATGCGGGCCTTCGTCGAGCTCTGGGACGAGATCACCCGTGAGCGGTACGGCGTCCAGGACGCCAAGATGCGGCGGTTCCGGTACGGCGTCCAGGTCAACTCGCTCGGCCTGACCGAGGCCCAGCCCGAGAACAACGTGCAGCGCATCGTGCTCGAGATGCTCGGCGTCACGCTGTCCAAGGACGCGCGGGCGCGCGCCGTACAGCTGCCGGCGTGGAACGAGGCGCTGGGCCTGCCCCGCCCCTGGGACCAGCAGTGGTCGCTGCGGCTGCAGCAGGTGCTGGCCTTCGAGTCCGACCTGCTGGAGTACGAGGACATCTTCGAGGGCTCGCACGTCATCGAGGCCAAGGTCGCCGAGCTCGTCGCCGGGGCCAAGGCCGAGATCGACCGGGTCCAGGCGATGGGCGGCGCGATCGCGTCGGTCGAGTACATGAAGTCCGAGCTGGTCTCCTCGCACGCCACCCGTCGGTCCCGGATCGAGTCGGGCGACGAGGTGATCGTCGGCGTCAACAGGTTCGAGACGACCGCGCCGTCGCCGCTGACCGCCGACCTCGACGGCGCCATCATGGCGGCGGACCCCGCCGCCGAGCGGACCGCGATCGCCAGCGTCGAGGCCTGGAAGGCCGGGCGCGACGAGGCCGAGGTCGCCGCCGCGCTCGCCGCGCTCGCGGCGGCCGCCAAGACCGATGCCAACCTGATGGCGCCCACGCTGATCGCGGTCCGGGCCGGCGCGACGACGGGGGAGTGGGCCGGCGCCCTGCGCGAGGTGTTCGGCGAGTACCGCGGACCGACCGGCGTCTCCGGTGCCGTCGGCGTCGCCGGTGCGGGCGACGAGCTCACCGCCGTGCGCCGACGGGTGCGCGAGACCGGCGACGAGCTCGGCGGCCGGCTCAGGCTGCTGGTCGGCAAGCCCGGCCTCGACGGTCACTCCAACGGCGCCGAGCAGGTCGCCGTCCGTGCCCGCGACGCAGGCTTCGAGGTGATCTACCAGGGCATCCGGCTGACGCCCGAGCAGATCGTCGCCGCCGCGGTCTCCGAGGACGTGCACTGCGTCGGCCTGTCGATCCTGTCCGGCTCCCACATGGAGCTGGTTCCCGACGTGCTCGACGGCCTGCGGGCCGCCGGGCTGGAGATCCCGGTGATCGTCGGCGGGATCATCCCCGACTCCGACGGTCGCAGGCTGATCGACCTCGGGGTCGCGGCCGTCTACACGCCCAAGGACTTCGGGCTGACCGAGATCATGGGCGGCATCGTCGACGTGATCCGCCGGGCCAACGGTCTCGGCTGAGCGCTGTTCGCCACGACCGGCAGGCCCTAGCATCGACGGATGGCGCCCGACCCGGTTGGCCGCGGACAGACGACGGCACGCGCCGGTGAGGCCCTGCTGCGCCTCTTCGCGCAGACCGACGACGCACGGCTGCTGCTCACCCCGGACGGCGTGGTCACGCTGGCCAACCCCCGGTGCGCAGAGCTCTTCGGCTGGTCGGTGGACGAGCTCGTCGGCACGTCGGCGGTCCGGCTCACGCCCGAGCGGCACCGCGAGGAGTACGCCGCCCTGCGCGACCTGGTGCTCGACTCCGACTCGGGTGACGCCGCGCGCGTGGACCTGGTCGGTCTCCATCGCGATGGGACCGAGCTGCGGCTGCGGGTGACCGCGCGGGCGATCGTGCTCGGCCAGGAGAGCCGGATCCTGTCGCTCATCCTCCAGACCCGCGACGGCGCCGACTCGAGCACCGGCTTCCGCGACCTGCTGGAAGCCGTGCCGGACGGCAACGTGGTGGTCGACGGCCGCGGCCGCATCCTGATGGCGAACGCGCCCGCCCAGACGATGTTCGGGTACCGGGAGGACGAGCTGCTGGACCAGCCGCTCGAGCTGCTCGTGCCCGAGGCCCAGCGCGCCTCGCACGTGCGTCGACGCACCGGCTTCACCGGCCGTGCGCGCCGGCACGCGATGGGGCTCGGCACCCGGGTCGTCGCACAGCGCAAGGACGGCTCGACGTTCCCCGTCAGCGTCGTGATCTCCTCGATCGGCATCAACGACGACGTGCTCTTCTCGGCGACCGTCCACGACCTGAGCGAGCTCGAGGCGCTGCGCGGGCGCAACGACCAGCTGCGCGACCAGTTCCTGGCGACCGTCTCCCACGAGCTGCGCACGCCGTTGACGACCATCCTCGCCAGCGCGGAGATGCTCGAGGACGACGTCGCCGACCTGCCCGACGAGCGGGTCCGGGCGTTGGTCGTGCGCTACGCCGAACGCATCGAGCGGGCCGCACGACGCGAGCTCGCCCTGGTCGACGACCTGCTGTCGCTGACGATCATCGAGGGCGACGCAGAGAGGCTGGGCGACGGGCTCGCCGACCTCACGGTGGTGGCGGAGTCGGTGGTCGCGGGGGAGCGCAGCTCGGTCGAGGCGCGTGGGCTGACCATCTCGGCGGTGTCGGCCGGGCACCCGGCCGTCGTCCGCGCCCACGAGGGCTGGCTCGAGCGCGCCGTACGCTGCCTCGTCGACAACGCAGCCAAGTTCACGCCGCGCGGCGGCCGGATCGAGGTGGTCACCGGCGTCGAGGGCGACCTCGCGTGGCTCGAGGTGTGCGACACCGGGCCCGGGATCCCGGGGGGCGACGAGGAGCGGGTCTTCGCCCGGCTCTACCGCGGTGCCGACGCGGTGGCTGCCGAGACGCCCGGGGCCGGGCTCGGCCTCAGCATCGCCCGGTCCATCGTCGGGGCCGCGGGCGGGAGGCTCGAGGTCGTCCCCGCCGAAGGTGGCGCCCGGCTGCGGATCACCGCGCCGAGGGCCGTCGCCTGACCGCCGCCCCGACGCGGGATCTCCTCGGGTCGGCGTGGCCCAAGCGCCGGCATGAGACGCCTCACGTTGAGGTAAGCCTGCCCTTATCTGCGTGCTACCGTTCGGATCGTGCCGAAGAAGAACGTCCGCAAGCTCCCGAAGACGGAGTGCTGCGTCTCCAAGTCCAAGTGCGGGCGTTGTCCGCTGCGGATGCTGAAGGAGGGCACCCTGCCCGACGGGTATACGGTCAAGAAGCGCAAGCTCGTCACGGTGGACGGCAAGAAGGTCACCAAGAAGAAGCTTGCGAAGGCCGCCTGACCGACTGTCCCACCCGTGACCCGAGGAGCCGATCCGTGGCTGCACCCCGCTTCGTCGACCAGCTCAACGTCCAGGTGGGCAACGAGCTCTCCGCGCACAACCAGTACCTCGCGTGCGCCGTCTACTACGACGCACTGACGATGCCCCAGATGGCGGCCTTCTTCTACGCGCAGGCGCTCGAGGAGCGCGCGCACGCGTCGATGATGATCCAGTACCTCCTCGACACCGACAACGCCGTGACGATCCCGGCGATCGAGGCGCCGGTCAACGAGTTCGCCGACGTCGTGGCGCCGGTCGAGCTCGCGCTGGCCCAGGAGAAGCGGGTCACCGACCAGATCAACGGCCTGCTGCGCATCGCCCGTGAGGAGTTCGACTTCGCCTCCGAGCAGTTCATGCAGTGGTTCATCAAGGAGCAGGTCGAGGAGGTCGCCACGATGAGCGACCTGCTGGCCGTGGTGAAGCGCAACCTCGACGACGTCGAGGACATCGAGGAGTACGTCGCCCGCGAGCAGGGCGGCGAGGGCACGGACCCGACCGCGCCGCGCCAGGCCGGCGCCTGATCCTCCCCCGGATCCGGCGGAGTGGGCCACACTGCATCCATGGGTGGCGCTGACCGGGTGATCGTCGTCGGTGCCGGCGTGGTCGGGCTGACCTGTGCCGTCCGCCTGCTCGAGGCCGGCGTCCGGGTCGACCTCGTCGCCCGCGACCTCCCGCGGGAGACGACCTCGGCCGTGGCGGCCGCGATCTGGTACCCCTACCGCGCGCTGCCCCAGGACCGGGTCACCGCCTGGGCCCGGACGTCGTACGCCGTCTTCGACGCGTTGACCGACACCGATCCCGACTGCGGCGTGCGGATGGTGCCCGGCACCGAGGTGCAGCGCACCGTCCGGCCGGACCCGTGGTGGCGGGCCGCGGTGCCCGAGCTGGAGCACACGGTCGACGTGCCGGCGGGCTGGGCGGCCGGGTGGTCGTTCACGACCCCGGTCGTCGACATGGGCGTCTACCTCGGCTGGCTGGGCGGCCGGGTCGAGGAGCTCGGCGGCACGATCACCCGCCTGAACCTGTCGGCACTCCCGGCGAGCGGACTGGTCGTCAACTGCGCGGGGCTCGGCGCGCGCCTGCTCGCCACCGACCGGACCGTCGTCCCGGTGCGCGGCCAGGTCGTGGTCGTCGAGCAGCTCGGGCTCGAGCGGTGGTGGCTGGATGCGACCGGACCGACGTACGTCGTGCCGCGCGAGCGCGACATCGTGGTCGGCGGCACCGACATCGAGGGCGACTGGAGCCGCACTCCGTCACCGCAGACGGCCGCCGACATCCTGGCCCGCGGCGCCGGCCTGGTGCCCGAGCTGCGCGACGCGCGGGTGCTGCGGCACCGGGTCGGGCTGCGCCCGGTGCGGCCGGCGGTGCGCCTGGAGCGGGTCGGCGACGTGGTGCACTGCTACGGCCACGGCGGCGCCGGGGTGACCCTGAGCTGGGGCGTGGCCGAGGAGGTCGTCGCGCTCGTGGGCCGGTGAGCGGCGCCGGCGCCTACAGCGCGGTGACCGCGACGACGGCCGCGGGGTCGAGGGCGCCGTACACGTGCGGGAAGGTCTCCGTCATGCCGGGCGCGGGCGCCTCCTCCACCACCGGCACGTCGAGCAGGTCGGTGTCGATCTCGAGCAGCACGAGCGGCTCGGTGACGTCGGCGTAGTAGCGCTCCCGGACCGCCGGCCACTGGTCGGCGCGGCTGGCGTGCAGGAAGCCCTCCTCCTCGAGCGTGACGCCGACGGTCGAGGTCGTGTAGGCGCCGGACGCCTGCGCCTCGGTCCAGTCGGCCAGGGTCGCGATGTGGAAGATCCTCACGCGTCGATCCTCTCCCACACCGAGACGTGCTTGGTGCTCCGGCCGGTGAAGGGGCTGCGGTCCCAGTCGGCCCAGCGGTCGCGCAGCCGCATCCCCGCGAGGCGCGCCATCAGGTCGAGCTCGGCGGGCCAGACGTAGCGGAACGGCACGCTGGAGCGGCGGTACGTCGTACCGTCCGCGGAGGAGTAGTGGTGCGACCACATCAGCTGCGTCGCGGTGTCGTACTCGTCGATGCCCAGGTGCTCGTCGGTGTGGTCGAAGACCGCGTAGCGCTCACCGGGCGGCAGCCGCCGCAGGATCGGTACGCCGACCTCGACCAGGAACGTCCCGCCTGGCTCGAGGTGGCGCGCGGCGTTGGCGAAGACGGCGACCTGGTCGTCCTGGGTGGTCACGTTGCCGATGGTGTTGAAGACCAGGTAGGCGAGCCCGAAGCGGCCCTCGACGGTGGCCTCGGTCATGTCGCCGATCGTCACGGTGACGGCGGCGCCGCCGGGCTTGGCCCGCAGCTGGGCGACCATCGCCTCGGAGAGCTCGATGCCGTGGACGGGGACGCCGCGCTCGGCGAGCGGGATCGCGACGCGACCGGTGCCGACCGCCAGCTCGAGGGCGGGTCGTCCGGCCGCCAGATCGGCGAGCAGGTCGACCGTCGGCCCGAGGACGTCGGGCGCGAACATCTCGGCCGATCCCTCGTCGTACCGCTGGGCGACGTCCGTGTCGAAGAAGTTGTCACGCATCGCGCCATCCTGTCCGGAGCCGCCGTACGCGGCCACCGGTTATCGGCGCGCCAGGATGACCGCGGTCTGCGGCGCGAGCCGCACGGACAGGACGCGGTGGGTCCTGCCGGTCGGGTTCACCAGGACGGTGCCGCGGGTGAAGCGGCGGGTCCAGGTGCCGTTGGCGTGCTCGACGGGCGCCCGGAGCGGTCGGCCGATCCTGCGCGTCGCGGCGGGCATCCAGTGGCTCGAGGAGGCCTGGTCGGGCACGTAGACGCTCGCGCCGGTGCGGCCGTTCCAGCTCAGCAGCCAGGTGGCGCGGTGGTAGGTCTGCCCGACCCGGTCGGTCGCGGAGCCGTAGCTGACGGCCAGCAGCGGCACCCGGCGCGCGGCCAGCCAGCGGGCCGCGTCGAACTTCCAGCGCCAGTCGGCGCCCGAGAAGCGGGTGGAGCTGCCCGGCCAGTTGGTGAAGTGCTCGTTCTCCCAGCCGGAGACGTAGCGGGTCCAGTCGGTGAGCGTGCTGCGCCAGTTGTTCCACTCCACCGAGAGGTTCGGCACCGCCAGGTAGCCCCTCCGCCGGATCCGCGGAGCCACGTGGGAGAGGAAGGACTCGGTCGCGGCGTACTGCGCCCGGTCGTCGGGGAGCCGGGTCGAGACGAGCCCGCCGACCGTCGGGTGGCTGAGCACGGTCAGGACGTCGTCCATCATCACGCCGTCCCAGCGATGGGCACGCAGCTCGGCGATGACGTTGCGGGCCCAGGTCTGCTGGTAGCCGCTGTTGGCGACGTCCATCGGGTAGAGGCCACGCCAGTCCGACCACTCCAGCATCTGCCCGCTGCGGTCGCGCAGGAACCACGACGGGTGGTGCGCCGCCGCCCAGGCGAAGCCCATCCCGGCCGGGAAGCGGCCGGTCACGGACTCGGCCTCCTTCACCACCGCGGAGGCGTCCTTGTACATCAGGATCGTGATGCCCGGGTGCTGCCTGCGCAGCGCCGGGATCCTCGGGTACTCCCACGACTGCATGACGACGACGTCGCCACGGCTCGCCTGCGGGGTCTTCGCCAGGTCGCCCCAGTCGAGGGTCAGCACGCCGTTGCCGGTCGCCCAGCGCGGCGAGCCGGCGCGGACCGCCGGACGACGATCGGCGGGCGCCGACGCCGCCACGGTGACGGTGTCGGTGACGACCGAGACGGCGAGGGCGATGACGAGGGCGGCGCGGACGGCGCTGCGGCGTACCTGCTGGCGTCTCACGGTGCCCTCCGAGTGGCGTCGGTTGTCTCCGACGTGCCAATCGGACGGTGTCCGTGCGACCTGAGGGCGCGCGGCCGCGCTGTCCGGCGCGAGGGGCCCGATCCGCCGCGAAGCATGACGTCACTGTGCGCCGACCGGCGGCTGCGCGGCAGACCCGTTCGTCCACAGTTCCGTAGGGCATCGGGGCCACTCCCGCCGTGGGTCGGCGGGCTGACCGGCGGGGCTAGAAGAGGCGGTGGCTCGGGTCGTCGAGCCCGCGCAGCGCGTCGTAGTCGACCACCGCGCAGGCGATGCCGCGGTCGGTCGCCAGCACCCGGGCCTGCGGCTTGATCTCCTGGGCCGCGAAGATGCCGCGGACGGGGGACAGGAGCGGGTCGCGGTTGAGCAGCTCGAGGTAGCGGGTCAGCTGCTCGACGCCGTCGATGTCACCGCGGCGCTTGATCTCGACGGCGACCGACGCGCCCGCCTCGTCGCGGCACATCAGGTCGACCGGGCCGATCGCGGTCGGGTACTCGCGGCGCACCAGCACCAGGCCCGGAGCGAGCGTCGCGGGATGCTCGGCGAGCAGCTCCTGGAGGTGCTTCTCGACGCCGTCCTTCTGCAGCCCGGGGTCGATGCCGAGGTCGTGGTGGGAGTCGCTGAAGACCTCGGTGAGCAGGATGCGCAGCGTGTCGTCGGTCTTGGGGTTCGTCACGGTCCACTCGACCTGGCCGTCCTCCGTGGTGCTCTCGCGCAGGGTGCAGGGCGGCGACATCCAGTTGAGCGGCTTGTACGACCCGCCGTCGGAGTGCACCAGCACCGAGCCGTCGGCCTTGATCATCAGCACCCGGGTCGCCAGCGGGAGGTGGGCGGTCAGCCGCCCGGCGTAGTCCACCTGGCACGTTGCTACGACGAGTCTCACGGGCGAGGAATCTACCGTGGTCCTCATGTGCCGGACTCCGCAGACCGACCCGGACGTCCCGCGTGCGCCGCGCGGGGGCGACCCTCGGCACGTCGGGCCGGTGCGGGCGCGGTGACCGAGCTCCGTCCGGCGCGCCGCGAGGACCTCGACGCGATCACCGCGATCGAGCGGGAGGCCGACCAGGTCTTCGTGCCCCTCTTCGGCCGGCTCGACTGGACGGCCACCCCGGCGACCGAGCGGCTGGCCGCGCCCGGCTTCCTGCTGGTCGCCGACGATCCGCCCGTCGGGTTCGCGCACGTGCTGGAGCTGGAGCGGTCGGCGCACCTCGAGCAGCTCGCCGTACGCCCGTCGCACGCGCGACGGGGGATCGGCAGCGCCCTGGTCCGGGCCGCGATGGCCGAGGCCGCGCGTCGGGGGTACGCCGAGATCACGCTCTGCACGTACGCCGACGTGCCGTGGAACGCCCCGTTCTACCGCCTCCTGGGCTTCGAGGAGGTCGCGAAGCCGGGTCCGCTGCACCGTCGGATGCGCGACCACGAGCAGGCGATCGGCCTCGATCGGCACGGTCGCCGGGTCGTGATGCGGGCGCGGACGGACTCTGGATCGATCTAAGTTACTGGCGAGTGAACTACGCCATAGCCAGCCCGCCGACCGCGTGCCACGATGCGCCGCATGACGACCTCGCCCGCAGAGTCCGCAGCGACCGCAGAGCCCGCGTCCCGCACCTTCACCACCATCGGCGTCATCGGCCTGGGCACGATGGGGGCCGGCATCGCCGAGGTCTTCGCCCGCACCGGCTTCGCGGTCGTCGGGGTGGAGAAGGACGAGGAGGCGCTGGCCCGCGGCCGGCAGTACCTCGAGCACTCGACCGCCCGCGCCGTGAAGCGCGACAAGCTGACCGAGGCCGAGCAGGCCGAGCTCCTCGGCCGGATCACCTTCAGCACCTCGCTCGAGGCCGTCGCCGGGGCGGACCTGGTCGTCGAGGCCGTGGTCGAGTCCCTGGAGACCAAGAAGCAGCTCTTCCGCCAGCTCGACGCGATCGTCGGACCCGACACGATCCTGGCGACGAACACCTCGAGCCTCTCGGTCACCGAGATCTCGACCGCCGACTCCAGCCCCGGCCGCGTCATCGGCGTGCACTTCTTCAACCCGGCGCCGGTCCAGCAGCTCGTCGAGATCGTGCGCACGGTCGTCACCGAGGAGCAGGTGCTCGAGCAGGTCACGACCCTGATGGCCGAAATCGGCAAGACCCCGGTGGTCTGCGGCGACAAGGCCGGCTTCATCGCCAACACGCTGCTCTTCGGCTACCTCAACCACGCGGTCTCGATGTACGAGGGTCGCTACGCCACCCGCGAGGACATCGACGCCGCCATGCGCTTCGGCTGCGGCTACCCGATGGGCCCGCTCGCGCTGCTGGACCTGATCGGCCTGGACACGGCGTACGAGATCCTCGAGACGATGTACCGCCAGGGCCGCGACCGGCTCCACGCGCCCTCGCCCATCCTCAAGCAGATGGTCACCGCCGGCATGCTCGGCCGCAAGACCGGCCGGGGCTTCTACACCTACGAGGCGCCGGACAGCCCGGTCGTCGTCGCGGACGACCGCACGCCGTCGGCCGACGCGAAGCCGCAGCTGCGCCACGACATCGACCTCGTCGGCGTCGTCGGCACCGGCACCATGGCGACGGGCATCATCGAGGTCTTCGCCAAGAGCGGGTATGACGTGCTCTTCGTCGGCCGCTCCCAGGAGAAGGTCGACGGGGTGGTCGCCGCCATCGCCAGGAGCTTCGACAAGCAGATCCAGCGCGGCCGCTCGACCGAGGAGGCCAAGGCCGAGGTGCTCGCCCGCCTGACCGGCTCGACCTCGCTCGAGGCCCTCGTGGACGTGGACATCGTCGTCGAGGCGATCGCGGAGGACCTGGCGGTCAAGACCCCGCTCTTCGGGAGCCTGGACGAGATCTGCAAGCCCGGCGCCATCCTGGCGACGACGACGTCGTCCCTGCCGATCATCGCCTGCGCCCGGGCCACGTCGCGGCCGCAGGACGTCATCGGCATGCACTTCTTCAACCCGGCGCCGATCATGAAGCTGGTCGAGGTGGTCTCCACCGTCTCGACCGACGACGCCGTCACCGAGACCACCCAGGCCCTCGTCGCCAAGCTCGGCAAGGTCGGCGTCTCGTGCGCCGACCGCGCGGGCTTCATCGTCAACGCGCTGCTCTTCCCCTACCTGAACGACGCGGTCCGGATGCTCGAGGCCCACTACGCCACCGCCGACGACATCGACGCCGCCATGAAGCAGGGGTGTGCACTGCCGATGGGCCCGTTCGAGCTGCTCGACGTGGTCGGCAACGACGTGTCGCTGGCCATCCAGCGCGAGCTCTACCTGGAGTTCCGCGAGCCGGGCTTCGCCCCCGCGCCGCTGCTCGAGCACCTCGTCACGGCGGGCTACCTCGGCCGCAAGACGAAGCGCGGCTTCCGGGACTACACGGCCCGCTGAGCTTTGTGCTCCTCGGTGGCCGACGGGTGGGACGATTCGGGGACCGGGCGGGCGTCCGGCGACGAGGGGAGCTCTCGCGGTGTGGTGGCAGATCGTGCTCGTCGTCCTCGGCGGACTGCTGCTGCTGTGGGCGGCCCTGGTCGTGGCGATGTACGTCGCGGGTCGCCACGAGTCCGACCCGGTCAGGCTGACGGACGCGCTGCGCCTGCTGCCCGACGTCGTCCGGCTCGTCCGGCGGCTCGCCGGGGACGCGACCCTTCCCCGGGGTGTCCGGGTCAGGCTGGCCCTCCTGGTCGGCTACCTGGTCCTCCCCATCGACCTGGTCCCCGACTTCATCCCGGTCGTGGGGTACGCCGACGACGTGGTCCTCGTCGCGTGGGCCCTCCGGTCGGTCGCCCGCGTCGCCGGCCCCGAGGCGCTGGAGCGCCACTGGCCCGGGACCCCGGAGGGACTGGCGGTCGTCAAGCGCCTCGCCGGCGTCTGACGCCGGTCAGACGGACGTCCCGAGGTCCGCACCGCCGGGGCGCGGATAGCCTCGCCGCACCGTCCGGTCCAGGATCCCGAGGGTGCCGCGCAGGGCGCTCTCGGAGATGACCGGGAAGATCCCGGCCGCCTTCCAGTCCTCGTGGATGTCGGACCAGTCGTAGAAGGACGTCACGAGGGTGCCGTCCTCGGTGGGCGCCAGCCGGTAGCCGTAGACGTGCCCGATCTGCGGTCGGATCCGCCCGAGGATCGTCCACGAGATCAGCCGGTCGGCCTCGAGCTCGCGGATGGTGACGGTGACGTCGTACCTGCCCATCTCGGGGAAGTCGTTGAGCGACTCGCGGTCCATGTGGACCACGAAGCTGTCGCCCGCCGCCGACACGGGGTCGCCCGACGCGTCCTGGAGCATCCCCGAGGAGTCGATCGCGACGTGACCGTGCGGGTCGCGGAGCACCGCGAAGACGGCGGCGGCGGGGGCGGCGATGAGGCGCTCGGCCTCGAGACGTGTGACGTCAGACATACCTGGATCCTGGCATGGGTACGGGCACCGGCATGGGAGTCGAGACAGGACGCATCACCACCAACATCCCGGGCCGGCTCGACCGGCTGCCGTGGGCACGGTGGCACTGGATGGTCGTGATCGGCCTCGGCACCGTCTGGATCCTGGACGGCCTCGAGGTCACGATCGTCGGCTCGATGTCGGAGGCGCTCAAGCCCAGCGACACCGGCCTCGGACTGAGCAGCTTCGACATCGGCATGGCGGGCGCGGTGTACGTCGCGGGCGCGTGCATCGGTGCGCTGCTCTTCGGGCAGCTGACCGACCGGTTCGGTCGCAAGAAGCTCTTCCTCATCACGCTCGGGGTCTACATCGTCGCGACCGTGCTGACCGCCTTCTCCATGACGCCGCTGTGGTACTTCTGCGCGCGCTTCCTCACCGGCATGGGCATCGGCGGTGAGTACGCCGCGATCAACTCCGCGATCGACGAGCTGATCCCGGCGAAGTACCGCGGCCGTGTCGACGTCGCCATCAACGGCTCCTTCTGGATCGGCGCGGCCGCCGGGTCGCTGCTCACCATCCCGCTGCTCGACCCCACCGTCGTCGACCCGGCCTGGGGCTGGCGGCTCGCGTTCGGCCTCGGCGCCGTGCTGGCCGTCGGCATCTTGATCGTGCGGCGCCACGTCCCGGAGAGCCCGCGCTGGCTCTTCATCCACGGCCGTGAGGACGAGGGCGAGCAGATCGTCCAGGACATCGAGCACACCGTCGAGGAGGAGAGCGGCCAGCACCTCGACCCGGTCGACGAGACGATCACGATCCGCCAGCGCAAGACGATCGGCGTCGTCGAGATCGCCCACACCGTCTTCACGCTCTACCCGCGACGCTCGATCGTCTGCTTCGCGCTCTTCGTCGGTCAGGCGTTCCTCTACAACGCCTTCTTCTTCACCTACGGCGACACCCTCACCACGTTCCTCGACGTGAAGCAGACCGGCTGGTACCTCGCCATCTTCGCGGCCAGCAACTTCGCCGGGGCACTGCTGCTGAGCAAGCTCTTCGACTCGGTGGGCCGGGTCCGGATGATCGCGGGGACCTACATCCTCTCCGGGCTGCTGCTGGCCGCAACCGGCGTCTTCCTGGGCAGCGTGACCGCCGTGACGCTGACGCTGATGGGGGCGATCATCTTCTTCTTCGCCTCGGCCGGTGCGAGCGCGGCGTACCTCACCGCCAGCGAGGTCTTCCCGATGGAGACCCGCGCGCTCTGCATCGCCTTCTTCTACGCGATCGGCACGGCGGCGGGCGGCATCTCCGGCCCGCTCTTCTTCGGCTGGCTGATCGACCAGGCCTCCGCCAGCGGTGACATCACCAAGATCGCCATCGGCTACTTCGTCGGCGCCGCGCTGATGATCATCGGCGGTCTGGTCCAGGCGTTCCTCGGCATCAGTGCGGAGGGCAAGTCGCTCGAGAGCATCGCCCAGCCGCTCACCGCCGAGGAGCCGGAGCCGGCAGCGACCTGAGCCTTGCCCGGCCTCCGTATCCTGGTGCGATGGGAGGCCTCGTCGTACTGCTCGTGCTGGCCGCGATCGTGACCGCCGTGGTGGTGAGCCGGCGCCGGTCGAAGCAACAGGAGCTGGCACGCCAGGAGGCCGAGCTGGCACCGGTGCGCAAGCTGGCGTTCGAGGACGCGACCGCCCTCGGTGAGCAGCTCCAAGAGCTCGACCTCGAGCTCGCCGGGCGTCAGCTCGACGCCGGCGCCAACGCCGACTACCAGCGCGCGCTCGACTCCTACGAGGCGGCGAAGACGGCCGTCGAGGCGATCGGCCGGCCCGACGACGTGCGCCACGTGACGCAGATCCTCGACGACGGCCGCTACGCGATCGCGTGCGTGCAGGCGCGCGTCGCCGGCGACGCGCTGCCCACCCGACGCCCCGCCTGCTTCTTCGACCCGCGCCACGGGCTCTCGGTCACCGACGTCCTCTGGGCGCCCCCGGCCGGTGCGCCGCGCGACGTCCCGGCCTGCGCCCTCGACGCCGAGCGGGTCCTGGCGGGCGCCGACCCCGACTCCCGGATGGTGATGGTCGGCGCGCAGCGGGTGCCGTACTACCAGGGCGGTCGTGCCTACCAGCCGTACGCCGCAGGCTACTTCGGCGCCTTCGGGCCGATGGAGATCGTGTTCGCCGGGATGCTCTTCGGCGGCATGGGCGGCTTCGACGTGATGGGGGACGGCTTCGGCGCCATCGGCGACGGGATCGACTCGATCGGCGACGGGATCGGTGACGGGATCAGCGGCATCGGCGACGGCATCGGGGACGTCTTCGGCGGGTTCGACTTCTGATGCGCCGACTCGCGATCCTGCTGCTGCCGCTCGTGGTCGCGCTCGTGGGCGTGACGCCCGCCGTCGCGGTGACCCCGCCGCCGACGGGGACCGACGTCGACTACCAGCTCGGCGGGGTCCGCACGGTGCCCGCGAGCGTGGGGATCGTCGTCCGCGACCGGGAGGCCCGCCCGGCGCCCGATCGCTACAACGTCTGCTACGTCAACGGCTTCCAGACCCAGCCGGGGGAGCGGGCGCTGTGGCGTCGGCACCCCCGCCTGGTGCTGCGCGACGGCCACGGCCGCCCGGTGGTCGACGAGGCGTGGGGCGAGCAGCTGCTCGACGTACGCACCACCGCCAAGCGCACCAAGCTGGCGGCGATCGTCGGACGCTGGACCCGTGGCTGCGCCCGGGCCGGCTACGACGCGGTCGAGTACGACAACCTCGACTCGTTCACGCGCAGCGGGGGCCTGGTCAAGCGACGTGAGGCGGTCGCGTACGCCCGCCTCCTGGTGCGTGCCGCGCACCGGGCCGGGCTCGCCGCCGGCCAGAAGAACCTGGCCGACCTCGACGGCACGAAGGTCGGCTTCGACTTCGCGGTCGCCGAGGAGTGCGGGCGCTACCGGGAGTGCGGCACCTATGTGCGCCACTACGGCCGACACGTGCTGGCGATCGAGTACCGCGGTGCCGACTTCCGCTGGACCTGCCCGGCGTACGGCGCCCGGCTCGCGGTCGTCCTGCGGGACCGGGACCTGAGCCCGACCGGAGTCCGCCGGTTCTGCTGATCTAGGGTCGACCCATGGCTCTGCACACCACCTCGTTGGGGGAGAGCGGGCCGCTGGTGGCCTTCTGCCACGGCCTCTTCGGGCAGGGCAAGAACTGGACGTCGATCGCCAAGGCGGTCGCGACCGACCACCGCGTGCTGCTCGTGGACATGCCGCACCACGGCAGGTCCGACTGGACCGACAGCTTCGACTACGTCGACGTCGCCGACCAGGTCGCGGAGCTGTTCAGCGCCGACGACCCGGTCGCGCTGGTCGGGCACTCGATGGGCGGCAAGGCCGCGATGGTGCTGGCGCTGCGGCACCCCGAGCTGGTCGAGCGGCTGTGCGTGGTCGACGTGTCGCCGGTGGCCTACCGCTCGCGCAGCGAGTTCTCCGGCTACATCGAGGGGATGCAGGCCCTCGACCTCCTCGGGCTCGAGCGCCGCGCCGAGGCCGACGAGGCGCTGGTCGAGGCGGTGCCCGACCCGACGGTGCGCAGCTTCCTGCTGCAGAACCTCCGCCGCGGCGACGACGGCTGGTCGTGGCAGCCCAACCTCACCGTGCTGGGCCGTGACATCGACCTGCTCGGCGGCTGGCCGGAGGAGGCACTCGCCGCGCTCCCGCCGTACGACGGGAGGACGCTGTGGGTCGCGGGACAGAGCTCCGGCTACGTGCGCGACGAGTACGCCCCGGCGATGGACCGCTACTTCCCGCGCAACCGCCGGGTCACGATCAAGGGCGCCGGCCACTGGGTGCACTCCGAGCAGCCGGCGGTCTTCACCGAGGTGCTGCGCCGGTTCCTGGCCTGACGAGGCTCACACCGTGGCGTTCTCGACTGAAGACTTCTTCACCCGCTTGGACTTCTTGGCCGTCGGCTTGGCCTTCGGTGCATTGTTGGTTCCGGCGTTGAGCCCGACGATGTAGTCGAAGACGCTGAGCGCGAGCTGCGACCACTGGTTGGAGTCGACCCCGGTCTGCATCTTGCGGAACTCCATGACCACGCCGGTCGGCGGCTGCTGCGGGTCCCACTCCTCACCGCCCACCTCGTCAAAGGTGTTGCCGAGGCGGCCCAGCCCCTCAAGCTTGTGGCTGAGCGCCGTGTTGGTCTTCGCCGACAGCGCGTCGTGGCAACGGGTGGCGATGCCGAGCAGCCACCGGTCTCGGTCGATCTGGAGTGCGGCGGTGTCATCCTTCCCGCCCTGCAGTCCCTGGTGGTAGTCCTTGAGGATGCCGCGCTCGAAGACCGGTGCGGCGCCCTTGCCGGTGAGCTCGGCGATGCCGAGCACCCAGTCCGAGAAGTCGAACGGTGCCTCGGCGATGGCGATCTGCTCGTCCTTCGGCAACTTCTTGACCATCGAGCCGAAGTCGGTCCGCATCATGATTGAGCCCGAGATCAACTTGGCGTAGTCCAGCGGCGGCGTCTGGTCGTCGCTGACGTACGCACCCTTGTCGAGGTACATCGCGAGCGTCGCAGCGAGTCCCTGCAACTCCTTGCTGGGCTTCTTCGGCAAGCCGTCCGGCGGTACGGTCGACTTCGCCCGATCGGCGAAACGGACCAGCGATGTCGCGCGTGCCGACGTGCCATCGAGCTTGGTCGCACCGGCGGCGGCGGCTGGCTTGAGGCCCTGCGTGTCGCCGCCGCCGACCTGCGAGAGCAGGTCGATGAGCTTGTCGAAGCCGATGCCGCCGGTGACCTGGGGATTGGCGAAGATGGGCCGGCGGGGCTGGATCCACGCCGCGGGATCGGCGCCCGCGACTCCCGCGTCGGCGAAAGTCAGTGATGGGGTCCGGTCCACCTGCAGGGACCTGTGGTCACCGATCTCGTCGACCACCTGCTCGTCGGTGTAGCCCCGATCCTTGAGCTTCTGCCCCTTCTTCTGGAAGGACCTCACCTGCTTGTCGTACTTCGCGTCGTTCTTGGTGTCCATCTTCTTGGCCGCGGGCAGCCGCGCCGAGGTCTCCAGCTTGTCAACGACCTCCTGGAGGTCGGTCATGATCGTGACCAGCTTGTCACGGTCGGCCTCGGGCACCGGGGGATCAATGACGAACTCGATCGATGAGCCGAGCGTCGAGTGCTCGTCCGCCTCCATCCGGAAGCCGGTGTACTGCTTGAGCACGTCGGTCTTCTTGTAGGGGACGAATGACGACCCCAACGTCTTCTTCACCTTCTTCTTGACCATCACATTGGTCTCGAACTCGAAGCCGACGGCACGGTGCACCGTCCGGTGGGCGCCACCGGCCTCCTGCTCCACGTGGGCGAGCTCGTGCGCGATCAGCCGGTCGCCGGACGCGTCGCCGGGGCGGTAGGAGCCCCGGGAGAAGAACAGGTCGTTGCCGACCGTGAACGCCGTCGCGGACATCTGCCGCGACAGCGCGTCGGCCTCGCTGTCGGTGTGCACGTTGACGTTGGCGAACGAGCGACCGAACCCGTCCTCCATCCGCCGGCGCACCGACGCGTCGAGGGCCCCGCCGCGACCCAGCCGCGACGAGAGCCGCCCCTGGGTCTCCCCGTCGAGCGCGCCCCCGGCCAGGCCGATGGATCCGGTGGACGCGCCCGCGGACCGGCGTACGGCGTGCTCGTGGCCGTGCTCGCCGGCGGGGGAGAGGCGCGCGAGGGCTGCGTCGGCGCGCCGGTCGGCGTCGATCTCGGCGCGGTCGTCGGCGGCGCCCACGACCAGCGGCACCGGCGCGGCGGGCGCAGCGTCCTGCGCGAAGGCGGCCTCGGGCCGCTCCTCGTGCTCCGGCTCAGCGTGGATCGAACCTGCGTGCATCCCGAGTTCTCCGAGTGGGGTGGCGGACAGGGACATTTCCCCGGGGTACGACGCTAGCGATCGGGGCCCACGCGCGGGATGGCCCGTCCGGGCCATTTCCGTCGGTCAGTCCCTGGCCTGGCGGGCGCGGTACGCCGCGACGGCGTTGCGGTTGCCGCAGGCGGTGGAGCAGAAGCGTCGCGAGCGGTTGCGGGAGAGGTCGAGGACGATGCCGGTGCAGGTCTCGTCGGCGCAGATGCCGAACCGGTCGAGCTCGTCGTCGCGCACGACGTCGATCATCGCCATCGCGGTGTCCACGACGATCCGGGTCGCGGGGTCGGCGTCGGCCGAGACACCGTGCAGGTGCCAGTCCCAGGCGCCGTGGCGGACCAGCTGGGGGATGGCGCCGGACTCGGCGAGCAGGTCGTTGACCCGCGTGGCCGCCGTGTCGCGGTCGGAGCTCAGGAGGTCGTAGAGGAGGTGGCGGACGGCCCGGACGCTCTCGAGCTCCTCCGGGCCGGAGGCGCGGTGCTCGGTGTGCAGGTGCCCGGCGTACCAGCCGTCGAGGGTCTCGACTGTGGTCATGGTGTCGGTCCCGACGCCGGAGTTCGCGAGCACGACCGCCGCCTGCAGCATGATGGCGGTGTCATCCGTGAAGACCATGTTGACAGATTACAGCGTTACCATGGACCGTGAGCAGGATGGCCCAGGACGCACCCGTGACGACCCCGGGCGCCGCCCACGGCTCGCGACTGGCCGGCGGCCTGGCCTTCGCGCTCGTCTCCGCCGCCACCTTCGGGCTCTCCGGCCCGCTGGCGCGCCCGCTGCTGGACTCCGGCTGGAGCCCCGGGGCGATCGTGCTGATCCGGATCTGCGTCGCCGCCCTGGTGGTGCTGCCGTTCGGGCTGGTCGCGCTGCGCGGCCGGTGGGCGGTGCTGCGCCGCAACCTCGGACTGGTGACGGTGTACGGCGTCCTCGCGGTCGCCGGCGCCCAGTTCTGCTACTTCTCGGCCGTCGCGCACATGCAGGTCGGCCCGGCGCTGCTGATCGAGTACACCGCCCCGGCCGCCGTCGTGTGCTGGATGTGGCTGCGCCACGGGCAGCGGCCGGGCCCGGTCACCCTGGTCGGGGCGGCCGTCGCCGCGCTCGGGCTGGTGCTCGTCCTCGACCTGCTGTCCGGTGCCGACCTCAACCTGGTCGGCGTCGCCTGGGCCCTGGCCGCGATGGTCGGCGCGGCGACGTACTTCGTGATCTCCGCCGACGAGGACAACGGCATGCCGCCGATGGTGCTCGCGGCCGGCGGTCTGGTGGTCGGCGCCCTCGCCCTCGGGCTCGCCGGGCTGGTCGGGCTGCTGCCGATGGAGAGCTCCCGCGAGGCGGTGGCGTACGCCGGTGTCGACGTGGACTGGTGGGTGCCGCTGCTGGTGCTCGGCGTCGTCACCGCTGCTGTGCCGTACGTCGCCGGCATCGCCGCCAGTCGCCGACTGGGCTCGCGGCTGGCGTCCTTCGTCGCGCTGACCGAGGTCGTGGCCGGCGTGCTCTTCGCCTGGCTGCTGCTCGACGAGCTCCCGCGACCGATCCAGCTCCTCGGTGGCCTGCTGATCCTGGCGGGCGTCGTCGGGGTCAAGCTGGGGGAGCGCACCACCGCCGTCGACCACTCGATCGAGCTGCCGTAGCGGGGCTGTCGATCTTCTCAACCCGACGTCGGTTTCACCGGTGCACCGGTGAAACCGTCACTTCTCGGGCAGTGCAACGCCCGAGAAGTGACAGGTTCGCCTGAGAAGTGCCGGCTAACGGGTGTCCTGACGCCGGACCCAGACCTCGCGGGTGAGCATCAGGATCGAGGCGGCGGTGGGGATCGCGAGCAGCGCGCCCACGACGCCGAAGAGCGCCGCGCCGACGAGCGCCGCGATCACGGTGACCGCGCCGGGGACGTCGACGGACTTCGACATCACCCGCGGGTAGATCACGTAGTTCTCGACCTGCTGGTAGATGATGTAGAAGATCGCGCAGGCGAGCCCGACCCTCCAGTTCTCGGTGAAGCCGATCGCGGTGACGATGATCGCGCCCAGGGTCGCGCCGATCATCGGGATCACGTCCAGCAGGGCCACCACGAACGCGAGCGCGACGGCGTACTGGCCCAGGCCGACGACGAACAGGAAGATCAGCGACGAGATGCCGGCGCACATCGCGACGATGAAGGCGCCGGAGACGTAGCCGCCCACGCTGCGCACCACGCGGTCGCCCAGGAGTGAGACGCGCTCCCGGCGCGAGGCCGGGGCCAGGCGGTAGATCGCGGACTTCGTCGTCTGCAGCGACGCCAGGAAGTAGAGCGTCAGCACGGTGACGATGAAGCCGTTGAAGAGCGCACCGAGCACGGCCAGCCCCACCCCGAGGGCACCGCCGAAGAGCGCACCGGCGAAGTCGCCGTTGGTGACGTACTTCTGGATCTTGTCGATGATGTCGTACTCGTCGTCGAGCCGCTGCACCCGCCGGTTGGCCTGCAGCTGCTCGAGCCATTGCGGTGCGTTGTCGGTCAGCGAGCGGACCTGGTCGGCGATGACCGGCGCGATCGCCAGCACGAAGAGCGCGAGCGCTCCGATGACGGCGACGATCACGGTGAGCACGGCGTACGAGCGCCGCATGCCGCGACGCTCGAAGAAGCGCACGGCCGGGTCGAGCCCCGCCGCGAGGAAGAGCGAGACGACGATCAGCATCAGCGTCGAGCCGATGGCCTGGATCTGCGTCGCGAACCAGATCGCGATCAGCACCCCCAGGCCGCCGACGAAGCCGACGTAGAACGGCGCCCGGTGGTCGAGCGGGGGCCCCGGCTCGCCGAGGTAGTCGTCGTCCGTGGGGACGCCCGCCGTGCCCTCGTCCTGCTCCGGTGCTGCCGAGGCAGCGGTCTCCGGGGCCTCGCTCACTACTCGTCCTCCCCGAAGCCGGCGACCACGTCGCGCAGCGAGGCGAGCTGGGCGGTGATCGCGTCGCGGCGCTTGGCCATCCGGTCCACCTCGGCACGGGTCGCGGCCAGCTCACGCTCGGCCTCGGCCGCGCCGGTCGACGTGATCGACTCGGCCTGCGCCCGGGCGGTCGACACGATCTGCTCGGCCTCGCGGCGGGCACGGCTCAGCAGGGCCTCCGCCTCCGTCGAGGCCTGACCCCGGTGCTCGGTGGCCTGGGCGGTCGCCGCCCGAGCCCGCTCCTCGGCGGCCGTGGCCCGCTCCTCGGCCTCCTGGACCAGACGCTGGGTCTCCGCCGTGGCGCTGGCGTGGTGGTCGGTCGCCTCCCGGGCGAGCCGCTCCTTCTCCACGGCCAGGGTGCGCCGCGCCTCCTGGACCTCACGGTCGGCGGCGGCGCGCAGCTGCTCGGCCTCGCGCTTGGCGGAGGTGCGCAGCTCGTTGGTCTCCTGCTCGGAGGCGAGCCGGAGCTGGTCGGCCTGCCGCTTCGCGGAGGCGATCAGGTCCTCGGCCTCGCTGCGGGCCAGCGACCGCTCCTGCTCGGCGTCGGCCATCAGGCGGCTGCGGTTCTCGTCGAGCTCCTTGAGCTGCACCAGCCGCATGTCCTCGGCCTCACGGCTCGCGTCGGCCCGGGTCGCCTTCGCATCGCGGGCCGCCTGCTCGCGGATCTCGGCGGCGTCGCGCTTGGCGTTGTCGCGGACCTCGGCGGCCTCCTCCTCGGCGAGGCGCAGCATGGCGGAGGCGCGACCGCCGAGACCGGCGTACGACGGGTTCTGGTTCTCGGCGAGCTCCGCCTGCAGCGCGGCGACCTGCTTCTCCAGGTCGGACACGTGTCGCTCCGAGTCGGCCAGGCTGTTGCCGAGCCCGGACTTCTCGCTGCTCAGCTGGTGGATCCGGGCGTCGACCGCGTCGCGGTCATAGCCGCCGCGGCGGACCACGGGGAGCGCCCCGGGCCCGGTCGGCTGCGACGTCCCGCGCGGCGGCAGCACCGGGGCGGGAGCCGCCTGCTGCGGGGCGGCGGCCGGCTTCGGGGACGCCTGCTGGGCGGCGGGCTTGGTCGCCTGCTGCGGGGACGGCTTGGCCGCGCCCTGGGCGGGTGCCGTGGCCGCACGGGGAGGCACGACGGGAATCACCTGAGTGGCGTCGTCCTCGGCTCCTCGGGTCTCGTCGTCCTCCGGCTCGTTGTCGTCGAAGATGGACAGTCCCTGGTCGCTCATCGCGGCGCTGCTCCTTGCTGTCGGTGTGTGGAGCCAGTCTGGCGGATGGACCGCGATGAACCCACCCCGACCCGCGAGTATTTGCGGGCCGGGATGCAGAGGTCGACGTGGGGCCGGTCAGACCCCGCGGAAGCGGTTGATGGCGTCGAGGTGATGGGCGCGCATCTCGTGGTCGCGGACCCCCAGGCCCTCCTCGGGGGCGAGGCACAGCACGCCGACCTTGCCCTGGTGCTTGTTGTGGTGCACGTCGAGGGCAGCCTGGCCGACCTCGTCGAGGGTGTAGGTGCGCGAGAGGGTGGGGTGGATCTTGCCCTTGGCGATGAGGCGGTTGGCCTCCCACGACTCGCGGTAGTTGGCGAAGTGTGAGGAGATGATCCGCTTGAGGTTCATCCACAGGTAGCGGTTGTCGTACTCGTGCATGTACCCGCTGGTGGACGCGCAGGTCGTGATGGTGCCGCCCTTGCGGGTCACGTAGACGGACGCTCCGAAGGTCTCGCGGCCCGGGTGCTCGAAGACGATGTCGATGTCCTCGCCGCCGGTGAGGTCGCGGATCATGCCGCCGAAGCGGCGCCACTCCTTGGGGTCCTGGGTGTGCGGGTCCTTCCAGAACCTCAGGTCGGCCTCCGAGCGGTTGATGATCATCTCCGCGCCCATCGACCGGGCGATCGCGGCCTTCTCCTCGTTGGAGACCACGCAGACCGGGTTGGCGCCGCCGTTGAGGGCGTACTGCGTCGCGAAGCCGCCCAGGCCGCCGGAGGCGCCCCAGATCAGCACGTTGTCGCCCTGCTTCATGTCGCCGCCGTTCTTGGAGACCAGCTGGCGGTACGCCGTGCAGTTGACCAGGCCCGGCGAGGCAGCCTCCTCCCAGGTGAGGTGGGCCGGCTTGGGCATCAGCTGGTTGGCCTTGACCAGCGCGATGTGGGCCAGCCCGCCGAAGTTGGTCTCGAAGCCCCAGATCCGCTGCTCCGGGTCGAGCATCGTGTCGTCGTGGCCGTCGGGCGACTCCAGCTCCACCGAGAGGCAGTGCGCGACGACCTCGGTGCCGGGCGCCCACTTGGTGACGCCGGCCCCGGTGGCCAGCACGACGCCCGAGAGGTCGGAGCCGACCACGTGGTAGGGCAGGTCGTGGCGCTTGCCGAGCGGGGAGAGCCGGCCATAGCGCTCCAGGAACCCGAAGGTCGAGACGGGCTCGAAGATCGAGGTCCACACGGTGTTGTAGTTGATCGCCGAGGCCATCACCGCGACGTACGCCTCGCCCGGCCCGAGCTCGGGCAGCGCGACGTCCTCGACGTGGAGGGACTTGCGCGGGTCCTTGTCCTTGGTGCGCAGGTCGGCGAACATCTCGGCCTCGTCCTTGTGCACCGTCACGGCGCGGTAGGACTCGGGAAGCTCGAGGGCGGCGAAGTCAGCGGCGGTCGCGCTCTGCGGGTCTGCTGAGGCGGCCATGATCGCGTCGAGGATGTGCTGCACGTCGGCTCCTGGGTGGGTCAGGTGTCGGGCTGGTTGGGCGGGACATTACCCACGGGTAACAGATGTGCCCAGCCCGTGTGATCTATCTGTCTCTTGGCAGCCCCGTACGCTCGGTGTGAGCGGGGTCACGGGGGACCCGTTGCTACGGAGGGACCACGAGGTGGGACGACCAGGCACACGTGCGATCCGACGAGGCGCGCGCGGGGAGCCGGCCTGCAACGCGATCGAGGCGATGCTGCGCTCGGGCCGAGGTGCGAGCGGCGTCCCGGGTGTGACGGAGCGCCCGCCGCCCTCCTCGGAGCCGCAGCACAGCGAGTACTTCGAGGAGCGGGTCGAGTACGGCCTGCTCGAGGTGGGACGGCGCCTGCAGACGGTCCTGACGGTGCTGACGCCGTACCGCACCGAGGACGGCCGGCTCGGCACGGCGTACGTCGCCGCCCACGACGCCCTCGGCGACCTCGCGGCGACGTACACCTGGGTCACGCTCGAGCGGCAGCCGGCTCGACCAGCTCGACCAGGACGCCGCCGGCGTCCTTGGGGTGGATGAAGTTGATCCGCGAGTCCGAGGTGCCGCGGCGCGGCTTGTCGTACAGCAGGCGCAGCCCGCGCTCGCGCAGGATCGCGCTGACGGCGTCGACGTCGGTGACCCGGTAGGCCATCTGCTGGATGCCCGGCCCCTTGCTGTCGAGGAACTTGGCGATCGTGGAGCGCTCGTCGATCGGAGCGAGCAGCTGGATGTGGGAGCCGGAGTCGCCGACCGCCATCATCGCCTCGCGCACGCCCTGCTCCTCGTTGACCTCCTGGTGGGCGAGCCGCATGCCGTACGTCGTCTCGTAGAAGTCGATCGCGGCGTCGAGGTCGGCGACGGCGATGCCGACGTGGTCGATCGCGGTGAACAGGTGGGCGGCTGCGTCCAGGCTCATGGCCACATGGTCGTACGGCGCGCCGGTCTCGGCGAGCGCGTGTGACGTTTTCCACCCTCGCCGACCCGATGAGCCGTGGGTAAGGTCGGCCGGAGATCCACCCACCATCTCCTGGAGGCTCCTCATGTCCGGTCCGTCCGTCATCGTCGCGGGTGCGCGCACCCCGATCGGCCGCCTCCTCGGCGGCCTCAAGAGCCTGTCGGCGGCCGACCTCGGGGGCGTCGCCATCAAGGGAGCGCTGGAGAAGTCCGGCGTGCAGCCCGAGCAGGTCGACTACGTGATCATGGGGCAGGTCATCCTGGCCGGCGCCGGCCAGAACCCGGCCCGCACCGCCGCGGTCGCCGGCGGCATCCCCATGACCGTCCCGTCGATCACCATCAACAAGGTCTGCCTCTCCGGGCTCAACTCGATCGCGATGGCCGACCAGCTGATCCGCGCCGGCGAGTGCGAGATCGTCGTCGCCGGTGGCATGGAGTCGATGACCAACGCCCCGCACCTGCTGCCCAAGTCCCGTGAGGGCTTCAAGTTCGGCGACGTGCCCCTGGTCGACTCGATGGCGTACGACGCCCTCTTCGACCAGGTGACGACGCAGGCCATGGGACTGCTGACCGAGGAGATCAACGCCGCCGGCGCCAACCTGACCCGCGAGGAGCAGGACGAGTTCGCGGCTCAGTCCCACCAGAAGGCCGCGGCCGCCTGGAAGAACGGCGTCTTCGACGACGAGGTCGTGCCGGTCTCGATCCCGCAGCGCAAGGGTGACCCGGTGGTCGTCTCCGCCGACGAGGGCGTGCGGGGTGACACCAGCGCGGAGTCACTGAGCAAGCTGCGTCCGGCGTTCAGCAAGACCGGCACCGTGACCGCCGGGTCCTCCTCCCAGATCTCCGACGGTGCCGCCGCCGTCGTCGTGATGAGCAAGGCGAAGGCCGAGGAGCTCGGTCTCGAGTGGCTCGCCGAGATCGGTGCCCACGGCATGGTGGCCGGACCCGACTCGAGCCTGCAGCTCCAGCCGGCCAACGCGACCGCGCTGGCCTGCCAGAAGGAGGGCATCCAGCCCACCGACCTGGATCTCGTCGAGTTCAACGAGGCGTTCGCCGCCGTCGGCATCTCCTCGGCGCGCGAGCTGGGGCTGGCCGACGAGAAGGTCAACGTCAACGGCGGTGCCATCGCGCTCGGCCACCCGGTCGGCATGTCGGGCACCCGCGTGGTGCTGCACCTCGCGCTCGAGCTGAAGCGTCGCGGCGGCGGCGTCGGCGCGGCGGCCCTGTGCGGTGGCGGTGGGCAGGGCGACGCCCTGATCGTGCGTGTCCCGCAGAGCTGATCCGTCCTCGGTCCCGGACCTCGTCGAGCGCGCCCGCGCCGGCGAGGCCCGGGCGGTCGCCCGCCTGATCTCGCTCGTCGAGGACGAGTCGCCGCTGCTGCGCGAGGTGATGGCGGCGCTGGCGCCGCACACCGGTCACGCCCAGGTCATCGGCATCACCGGCTCGCCCGGCGTCGGCAAGTCGACCTCGACCAACGCGCTCGTCACCGAGCTCCGCAAGCAGGACAAGCGCGTCGGTGTGCTCGCGGTCGACCCGTCCTCGCCGTTCTCGGGCGGCGCGCTGCTCGGTGACCGGGTGCGGATGCAGGACCACGCGCTCGACCGCGATGTCTACATCCGCTCGATGGCGTCGCGCGGGCACCTCGGCGGGCTGTCGTGGACCACGCCGCAGGCGCTGCGGGTGCTCGACGCCGCCGGCTGCGACGTGATCCTGATCGAGACCGTGGGTGTCGGGCAGAGCGAGGTCGAGATCGCCGGCCTCGCCGACACCACGATGGTGCTGCTGGCGCCGGGCATGGGCGACGGGATCCAGGCCGCCAAGGCCGGCATCCTCGAGATCGGTGACCTGTACGTCGTCAACAAGGCCGATCGCGACGGCGCCGACCAGGTCCGCCGCGACCTGCGCTCGATGCTGCAGCTCGCCGAGCGGCCGGAGGGCGCGTGGCGACCGCCGATCGTCAAGACCGTTGCCCAGAAGGGCGAAGGGCTCGACGAGGTGGTCGCGGAGATCGAGCACCACCGGGAGTGGCTGACCGCCAGCGGCGAGCTCGCCCGACGTCGTACCCGCCGAGCACGCGACGAGATCGAGGCGATCGCGGTCACCGCGCTGCGCAAGCGCTGGGGTGACGTGCACGGCCGCTCCGAGCTCGACGACCTGGCCGCTGCCGTCGCCGCCGGCGACGCCGACCCGTACGCCGCCGCGGACGAGCTGGTGGACACCTTCGCAGACTGACGCCGAGCTCGGGCCGGCGCAGAGACGGAGTTGCGGGCGTTCCATGACGCCGTGAGGTCGGAGCAGCTCGCAGGAACCCATCGGATGAGACGACGTCCGACAGATTTGCGGGCTCGGCGGAAGTTCTCCTGCCGTGGCCCTCCCTTTCTGGCCATCCTCGTGGTTGAGTGCCAAAGCACCGGATCTTGAAAACCGATCTCCCTTGGAGGACTCGTCCGTGTCTCGAAGCTCTCGCTCTCGCCGCGTCGTCGCGGTACTGGCCGCTGGCGCGGTCTCTCTCGGGACCGCCTCCCTGGCGGTCACCACCCCGTCCGCCTCCGCCGCCCCTGAGCCCGCCCACCGGGCCCTCAACGCCGGAGCGCAGAAGCTGCCTGGTGGCGTCTCAGGCTCGCGGGTCGGCCACCGCCCCGCAGGGATCCCGGCCACGGGCCGCTACTCCTTCCTGCTGGAGCTCGGCACCACCTCCACCGGAGGTGCCTTCGACAAGGCGCGGGACACCGGCAAGAGCATGGCGAGCGCCAAGGCCGCCGGACGTAGCCAGCTGACGCGGGTCAGGACCGCACAGTCGACGGTGATCGACCGGCTCCCCGCGAGGACCTCGGTCATCTACCGCACCCACTCCATCCTCGCGGGTGTCGCGGTCAGGACGAACGTCGACAACTACGACGCCATCTCGCAGATCCCTGGTGTGGCAGCGGTCTACCCGATCACGCCGAAGTCGTACCAGAACAGCTACGCCGTCCCGCTCCAGGGCGCACCGCAGGCCTGGGAGGGCACCGGGGACGCCGGTCAGGGCACCACGATCGGCATCATCGACACCGGCATCGACTTCACCCACGCCAACTTCGGCGGTCCCGGCACCACGGCGGCGTACGACGCGGAGCACGCGCACGCCGACGACGCGACCCTCTCGGCGAGCAGCATCTTCCCGACGGCCAAGGTGGTCGGCGGCTACGACCTCGTCGGTGACGACTACAACGCCGACCCGGCGGACCCGGCGTACAACCCGGTCCCGACCCCGGACCCCAACCCGCTCGACTGCGAGGGCCACGGCTCCCACGTCGCGGGCAGCGCGGCCGGTCTCGGTGAGAACGCCGACGGCA
The DNA here is from genome assembly GCF_000620705.1 of Nocardioides sp. URHA0020. Classification (GTDB taxonomy): domain Bacteria; phylum Actinomycetota; class Actinomycetes; order Propionibacteriales; family Nocardioidaceae; genus Nocardioides. The sequence goes on along the minus strand of NZ_JIAR01000025.1, from coordinate 257,043 downwards.
CGACCTACGCCGGTGACTACGACACCGACACCCCCTTCGCCGACATGAAGATCGGTCCCGGCATGGCGCCGAAGGCGAGCCTCCTGGCCTTCCGGGTCTTCGGCTGCGCCGGCAGCACCGACGTCGTGACGCAGGCCATCGACAAGGCCGCGGACCCCAACGGCGACGGCGACACCTCCGACCACGTCGACGTGGTCAACATGTCGCTCGGCTCCGACTTCGGCAGCCCCGACGACGCCGACGCGGTGGCCGCCAACGCCGCCTCCGACCTGGGCATCACGATGGCGATCTCGTCGGGCAACTCCTACGACCTGTACGACGTCGGCGGCTCGCCGGGCTCGGCCCGCAAGGCGATCACCGTCGCCGCCTCCCTCGACGCCCAGAGCGTCGTCGACGGCCTGAACGTCAGCTACGAGGACACCGACCACCAGTTCGCCGCCGAGCGCTCGGTCGCCTACGACTGGGACTCGAAGCCCGACCTCGCAGGGCAGATCGTGATCCCGACCGGCAGCACCACGGGCTGCACCGACGCGCCCTTCAGCCCGGCCGACAAGGCCGCCATCGCCGGCAAGATCGCGCTGGTCACCTGGACCGACGACGCCCTCGAGTGCGGCTCGGCCCAGCGCGCGGCGAACATCGCCGCCGCCGGCGGCATCGGCTTCGTCTACGCCAGCAACAAGGAGTCCTTCTCGGCCGGCATCACCGGCTCGGCGGTCATCCCGGGCGTGCTGGTCAACAAGACGGGCGGCGACGCGATCCGCGCGGCCGTCGAGGCCAGCCACCCGGTCACCGTGACGGGCACCGGCAAGAACGCCGTCAACCAGCAGTTCCCGGATGACGACAACAAGCTGACCGACTTCTCCTCGCGCGGCCTGCGCGGCAACGGCGGGTTGAAGCCCGACGTCTCCGCGGTCGGCGGCACCGTGTTCTCGACCTCGGTCGGCACCGGCGACGAGGGCGAGACGGAGAGCGGTACGTCGATGGCGGCGCCGATGGTCGCAGGACTGTCCGCGCTCGTCGTCTCGAAGCACCCGAGCTGGACTCCGGAGCAGGTCAAGGCCGACATCATGAACACCGCCGGCCAGAACCTGTACGTCGGCGGCTCCGCCGCACCGACGAGCGACCGCTACGCCCCGAACCGGGTCGGCTCCGGGCGCATCCAGGCGGTCCCGGCGCTCGACAACGACGTGCTGGCGTACGTCACCGACGACCCGGGCGCCGTGAGCGTCTCCTTCGGTCCCGTCGAGGTGACCGAGCCGATGACGCTGACCAAGACGGTCAAGGTCGACAACACCGGAGGTACGTCGCTCACCTACGACACCAGCTACGACGAGATCACGTCCGTCCCGGGCGTCAGCTACGACATCTCGCCGGCTCAGGTGACGGTCCCCGCCGACAGCTCCACGGAGGTCACCGTGACCTTCACGGTCGACGACCCGACCGAGCTGACGAAGACCGTCGACGCCACCCACGGTCGCTTCGAGCAGGGGGTCGTCGACCCCTACCCGCTCGAGACCTTGGCGGACGCCAGCGGCAACCTGCTGCTGACGCCGACCACCGATGCGCCCGAGCTCCGGGTCCCGGTCTACTCGGCGCCGCGCCCGGCTGCCCAGCTGACGCAGCCCGACCGCATCGATCTGGCCGCGGGCGACCCGCAGACGGGGACCCTGACCTCCACCGGCGTCGGCGTGGACCAGGGGAGCGGCGCCAGCTCGATCTTCTCGGTCGCCGCCGGGCTCGAGCTGCAGGCTGTCAGCCCGGTCGCGCTCGACTGCTCGGTCGTGGTCACGGACCTCTGCGTGCGAGTGCCCGCTGACAAGGGTGCGGACCTGAAGTACGTCGGCGTCACGTCCGACGCGCCCTACACGACGCCGGCCAGTGCCATGGCCTACATCGGCCTCAGCACGAGGGGCGTCTTCAGCACCCCGGCCAGCAAGGTGCAGTTCGAGGTCTACCTCGACGTCAACCGCGACGGCAAGTCGGACCTGGTGATGTACAACACCCGCCTCCCGGACGAGGACGTGTTCGTCGTCAATCTCCAGGACCTCACGACCGGGGACCTGGTCGACACCGAGCTCTTGAACGGTCGGTTCGGCAATCTCGACCTGGCCACCTTCGACAGCGACGTGCTGATGCTCCCACTGTCCCTCGCGGCACTGAAGCCGTACGGGATCGACGCGCAGCACCCGCGGGTCGACTACGGCGTGCTCACCTTCGCGTCGTCCAGCCTCGGCACCATCGACGCCATCGGCGCCGACCCGGCCACCGGTAACCTGGTCGACCCGCTGTCCGCGGACCTCTTCGCTCCGGCGGTGACGGTGACCGAAGAGGGCGCCGGTCCGCTGGTCGAGGACCAGCCCGGGTTGGGACTCACGGTGACGGGTGACACCGAGAGCTACGTCCGAGACGGTGGACGTGGGCTGCTGGTGCTCCACTTCCACAACAAGGCCGGCAACAAGGCGCAGGTGTCGAAGCTGAACCTGCAGCCCGCCGTCGACCTGGTGGCGACGCCGTCCTCGGTCGTGCGTGGCGCATCGGTCAAGCTGAGGGCGACTGCCTTCGACCCGAGCGACGCGGCCGCACCGACCGACAAGGTCGTCGTCACCGACACCGCCACCAACAAGGTGGTCGGGTCGGGGGTGCCCGGGTCCAACGGGACGGTGACGATCACCTTCGTCCCGAAGAAGCCCGGCACCTTCAAGTTCAAGGCGACGTACGCGGGAGCCACGTCCGACGTCGTGACGGTCAAGGCGACGAAGGCGGCTGCGAGGGTCGGCCTGAGCCTGTCGGCCCGAAGCGGCAAGGTGGGCAAGCCGGTCACGGCCAAGGTGACGGTCGCCACGGTGGCCGGCATCCGAGCCACCGGCAGCGTGCTGCTCAAGAGCGGCGGCACCACCGTCGCGAGGGGCACGTTGTCCGGCGGCAGGGCGACCTTGCGGTTCACCCCGCGGAAGGCCGGCAAGCTGCGTCTGCAGGCGGTCTACGCAGGTGACTCGACCTACAACGCGGGCAAGTCCAGCACGGTCACGTACACCGTGAAGAAGAAGAAGAAGTAGGCACCGACCTCGATCGGCGCGGCCGTCCACCCGGATCTCCGGGTGGGCGGCCGCTTCGTCGTCCGGTCCCGACGGTGGGACGAGACGACTGCGCGAGTGGCGGGTTCAACTAGGGTCACCGCGTGGCTCTTCCGTTCGACCCCATCGAGGAAGCGGCGCGCCAGTGGGGCCGGCGCTGGGACGGCGTGCCCGCGATGCACGCGGTGACCTCGCTGATGCGGGTCCAGCAGCTGGTGATCGGGCGGCTGGACGCGATCCTGAAGCCGCACGGGCTCAGCTTCGCCCGCTACGAGGCACTGGTGCTGCTCACCTTCTCGTCGCGCGGCTCGCTGCCGCTGGGCAAGATGGGGGAGCGGCTGCAGGTGCACCCGACCTCGGTGACCTCGATCGTGCGCCGCCTCGAGGCGGCGGGTCTGGTGGAGCGCAAGGCGCACCCCGACGACGGGCGGGCGGTGCTCGCCGAGATCACCGACCGCGGGCGGGACCTGGTCGAGGTGGCCACGAAGGACCTGGTCGACGCCGACTTCGCGCTGAGCGCGCTCTCCGACGCCGACCTCGCGACGATCTCCGACGTCCTGACGCCGGTCCGCAAGGCGGCCGGCGACTTCTAGGCGGTGGCACGTGCAGAGCCGCCCGCCGCGGTGGACACCCGCGACGGGCGGCTCTCGTGCTGTGCCGCTCAGACCTGAGGGATCAGGACGCGCCCCCCGGTTGGGTGACGCCGTTGACCTTCAGCGTGTACGGCGCGAACTGCTGGACCAGCTCGGAGGGGTCGTCGGTCGCCACGATCGCGACCACCTTGTCGAACGGGATCGCCGCGAGCAGGTCGCGCCGGTCCAGGGACAGGTGGTTGCGGCCGTTCCACTCGACCTGCAGCACCTTCGCGACCTTGCCCGCCCGGATGCCGACCAGCTTGAAGTTCCAGTTCTGGACCTTCTGCGGGCTGATCTGCGTCGGCGACTTGAACGGCGCCAGGCTGGAGCCGTCGCTGATCGTCGTGCCACCCACCGCGATGTCGTCCACCAGCAGGCCGCCCTCGTTGACGCCCCCGTCACTGACGTAGCGGAAGCTGAGCAGCACGCTCTGCCCGGCGTACGCCGAGAGGTCGTACGACTGCGGCTCGAAGCCCGTGGTCGTGCCGTTCAGGGCCGCCCCGAGCGGCCCGTCGACCGTGTGGTCGCCGGCGATCGAGGTGTAGGTCTTGCCACCGTCGGTGGAGACCTGGACGTAGGCGTAGTCGTAGCCGAGCTCGGCGCCGTACTTGGCATCGAAGGTCAGCGTCGGGTCCGCGGTCGGCACCGTCACCGAGGTGACCGCTGCCGAGTCCAGGTTGTTGGCGTTGCCCGACCAGAGCACCGGGTTGCCGGCCCGGTCGGGGTCGTCGGACACGACGGACCAGGTGAGCGGCTGGGTCGGCAGCGTCGCGGCGCCCTTGAAGCTCAGCGACCGCAGCTTGCTGCCCTTGAGCGTCTTGCCGTCAGCACCGCGGAGCGCGACGTAGTCCGCGCCGTTGGGGGCGGCGCCGGGGGTGTCGTACGACTCCGGGTTGTCGAGGTTGACCGTCGAGCGCAGGCTCGGCGTGGTGACGACCTTCTTGTTGACGCCCAGGACGATCGACTTCTTCGCGTCGCCGATGATCTTGTCGAGCAGCACCATCGACTGGAACTGGTGGATCACCTTGTAGGCGTCGTTGATGCCCTCGCCCTTGAGCTCGTGCGCCAGGCTGGCGACGCCCTGGAACTCGCCGTCACGGTGCAGCGCCGACATGAAGTCGGTCCCGAACCGGTCGTAGAGGTAGAGCATCATCGAGTAGGCGTTGCCGTAGTCGGCGAGCACCGCTGCCGGGTTGGGGTCCTCGCCCCAGAGCGTCAGGGAGTTCTGGGCGCCGCCGCAGTCGCGGGGGTTGGGGTTGTACTGCGTCTGCACGGTGCCGAAGCCCTGGAAGCAGTAGATGTGGCTGTCCGCCCCGGGCTGGTCGACGGTCCTGGTGGCGTCGACGTACCCGACCAGCGTCTGGGCGAAGTCGGAGAGACCCTCGTTGATCCAGTTCACCTCAAACGGGTCGGTGTAGTAGTGCAGGAGGTGCTGCCACTCGTGCGCGAACGTCCCCTCGTAGAGGTTGGGCCGGGCCGGCCGGCTGGTGCACGGGTCGGCGGTGGACGCGTCCGGCGGGTTGTCACCGGTGCGGTGCGCCCAGTCGTAGGCGTCGATCGTCATCACGTTGCGGTCGAGCAGCTCGTTGAACTGCGAGGAGAAGAAGCCCGCGATGTACGTGGAGGCGGCCGGGAAGTCGTAGTAGTTGTCGTCGCGGACGTTGTCGATCAGCGCGACGGTCTTGTCGCCGTCACCGGTGTAGTCGCCGGAGATGCCCGCGTGGGTGCCGTCGCGGTCGGGCGGCGTGCTGAAGGTCGCGGTCTCCTTCGGGTACATGTTGCCGTCGAACTCGCTGACGAGCCGGTCGACCTGGGCCTGGGTGACGACCGTGCTGGCCGCACCGCGGCAGTCCCCGGCGGGGAAGGAGGTGTCGTTGGCGACCCAGACCTCGATCTTGTCGCCCACGGCGCGCAGCGTGTAGTCCTTGCGGTAGAGCGTGCCGTTGAAGTCGTCGAGGCCCAGCCACTGGCGCTGGGTGCCGACCGTCGGCGTCGGGGCCGCGGCGGGAGCGCTGAGCTTGGACTGCGCCTTGAGGTTGCCGAGCCTCTTGGTGGAGAACTTCGCGTTGGGCGACACCTCGCGGACGTCGCTCGGTGCCGGCGTACGAGGTGGAGCCGCGGTGACCGCCCCGGGCGTCGCGGTCGCGGCGCCGAAGGGGAAGAGGAGACCGGCCGCGCAGGTGGCGAGGGCGACTCCGGCGGGTAGGAACGACGTCTTCATGAGACCTCCCGAGAATGGCGCCTGCCGAGTGCTGACCCGCGGTGGCGGGTGGCGCCGAGATCTGTCCTATCCCGAAGTGAGACGCCGGAGCAAGGGGTCGAGTGCTGCACAAACGTGCACTTGGTCGATTTAGTAGGACGTCCTACTATCTGGGTATGAGCGAGAACGCACGCACGCGGTGGCAGGCCCGCTACGACCGGTCCCGGGTGCGCGAGGTCGACTTCACGACCCTGAGCGGTCTCGAGCTCGAGCCGGCGTACGGCACCGACGACTCGGAGTGGCCCGGCGAGTTCCCGTTCACCCGCGGGCTCTACCCGACCGGCTACCGCGGCCGGTCGTGGACCATCCGGCAGTTCGCGGGCTTCGGCAACGCCCAGCAGACCAACGAGCGCTACCGGATGATCCTGGGTCGCGGCGGCGGCGGCCTCTCGGTCGCCTTCGACATGCCGACCCTGATGGGCCGCGACTCCGACGACCCCAAGTCGCTGGGCGAGGTCGGCCACTGCGGCGTCGCGATCGACTCGGCGGCCGACATGGAGGTGCTCTTCGACGGCATCGACCTCGGTGACGTGACGACCTCGATGACGATCAGCGGCCCGGCCGTACCGGTCTTCTGCATGATGATCGTCGCCGCCGAGCGCGCCGGCGTCGACACCGGCAAGCTCAACGGGACGCTGCAGACCGACATCTTCAAGGAGTACATCGCCCAGAAGGAGTGGCTCTTCACCCCCGAGCCGCACCTGCGCCTGATCGGCGACCTGATGGAGTACTGCGTCGAGAACATCCCGGCGTACAAGCCGCTCTCCGTCTCCGGCTACCACATCCGCGAGGCCGGCTCGACGGCCGCGCAAGAGCTCGCGTTCACGCTGGCCGACGGCTTCGGGTACGTCGAGCTCGGGCTCTCCCGCGGCCTCGACGTCGACGAGTTCGCGCCCGGGCTGTCCTTCTTCTTCGACGCCCACGTCGACTTCTTCGAGGAGATCGCCAAGTTCCGCGCGGCCCGCCGGATCTGGGCGCGCTGGCTGCGCGACGTGTACGGCGCGACGTCCGAGAAGGCGCAGTGGCTGCGCTTCCACACCCAGACCGCGGGAGTGTCGCTGACCGCGCAGCAGCCCTACAACAACGTCGTCCGCACCGGCATCGAGGCGCTCTCCGCCGTGCTGGGCGGCACGAACTCGCTGCACACCAACGCGCTCGACGAGACCCTCGCGCTGCCCAGCGAGCAGGCCGCCGAGATCGCGCTGCGCACCCAGCAGGTGATCATGGAGGAGACCGGCGTCGTCAACGTCGCGGACCCGCTGGGCGGCTCCTGGTACGTCGAGGCGCTGACCGACCGGATCGAGGCCGAGGCCACCGCGATCTTCGACAAGATCCTCTCGATGGGCGGCTCCACCCTGACCTCCGAGCAGCCCGAGCAGATCGCCGCTGCCGTCGGTCGTGGCGAGTGGCTCGTCACCCGCGGCCTGCTGCACGGCATCGAGGAGGGCTGGTTCATGTCCGAGATCGCCGAGGCCGCGTTCCAGTACCAGGTGTCGCTGGAGAAGCGCGAGAAGCGGATCGTCGGCGTCAACTGCCACCAGGAGTCGGTCACCCACGACCTGGAGATCCTGCGGGTCTCCCACGAGGTCGAGGTCGAGCAGGTCCGCGTGCTGGCGGCCCGCAAGTCGGTGCGCGACGCCGAGGCCGTCTCGGCGGCCCTGACCCGCCTGGTCGAGGTGGCCCGCACCGACGGCAACATGATCGAGCCGATGCTGGACGCCGTACGCGTGGAGGCGACCCTCGGCGAGATCTGCGACGTGCTGCGGGCCGAGTGGGGCGAGTACCGGGAGCCGGCGCGCTTCTAGTTCTCTAGGGTCGGGCCATGGACCTCCACGATGCCCTGGCCGCGCTGCCGGCGAACCCGCGGGTCGTGGTCTCCGGCAACCACGCGATCCCGTGGCACGCGCTGCGCCTCGTCGACTCCGCGCTCGACGAGTACCGCCTCTGGGTGCTCAACGGCCAGCCGGGTCTGCCCGACCGCGAGGGCGTCACGCTGGAGACCTCCTTCGTCGGGCCGGGCATGCGGCGCAGTCCCCGACTGAGCTACGTGCCGTCGCGGCTGTCGATGGTGCCGACGCTCTTCGGCCGACAGCTCCCGCCCGACGCGGTGGTGCTGCACACGACCCGGCCCCGGGGCGGTCAGGTGTCGCTCGGCGTCGAGGTCAACGTGCTGCCGGCCGCGCTCGAGGCGGCGAGACGTCGCGGGGGAGTCGTGGTCGCCCAGGTCAACGACCAGATGCCGTGGACGTACGGCGACGCGCTGGTCGACCTCGACCTGATCGACGTGCTGGTGGAGGCCGACGGTCCGCTGCCGACGGCGCCGGTCACCGCGATCGACGAGGCGTCCGCGCGGATCGGTGACCTGGTCGCCCGCCGGGTCGGCGACGGCTCGACGCTCCAGGCCGGCATCGGCGCCGTGCCCGACGCGACGCTGCGCGGCCTGCGCGACCGGCGCGGCCTGCGGGTGTGGACCGAGATGTTCTCCGACAGCATCCTGGCGCTGGAGAAGGTCGGCGCGCTGGACCGCGAGGTGCCGATCACCGCGTCCTTCCTCTTCGGCTCGCCGGAGCTGCTCGCCTGGGCCGACGGCAACGAGCGCATCCAGATGGCGCGCACCGAGGTGACGAACAGCCCGGCGCTGATCTCGCGCAACCCGTCGATGATCAGCGTCAACACCGCGTTGCAGGTCGACCTCTTCGCCCAGGCCAACGCCTCGCGCATCAACGCCCGCATCCACTCCGGCTTCGGCGGTCAGACCGACTTCATCGTCGGCGCGATGCACTCCTCGGCGGGGCAGGCGTTCATCGCGCTGCGGTCGTGGCACCCCAAGGCCGACTGCTCCACGATCGTGCCGCTCGTCGACGAGCCGGTGACGTCCTTCCAGATGACCGCCGTCGTCACCGAGCAGGGGGTGGCCGAGATCGCGGGCAACGACCAGCGCGAGCAGGCCCGCCAGCTGATCGAGCACGCGGCGCACCCGAGCGTGCGCGAGGAGCTGCGCGAGGAGGCCGTCGCGCTGGGGCTGGCCGGGGCTCTCTAGGATTGGCCCATGACGCAGCAGCCCTTCTCGCGCCCCGGAGCGTTCGACCTGTCCGGCCTCAAGGCTCCCGCTCCGCCGTCGGGTGCGACCGCGCCCGGCGCGCCCGGTGCGCCGGCGGCCGCCGGCGGCTCGTCGTACGCCGTGCAGGTCACCGAGGAGGCCTTCCAGGGACTCGTCGAGTCCTCGATGACCGCGCCGGTGCTGCTCGTCTTCTACTCGCCGACCCGGATGCCGGAGAGCCAGCAGCTGGCCGACGACTTCGTGACCCTGTCGACGGAGTTCGAGGGGCGCTTCCTGGCCGGTCTCGTGGACATCGACGCCGCCCCCGGCATCGCGCAGGCGATGCAGATCCCGTCGATCCCGCTGGTGGTGGCCGTCCTCGACGGTCGTCCGGCTCCGCTCTTCCAGGACGTGCTGCCGATCGAGGAGCTGCGCTCGGCGCTGACCACGGTGATGCAGCAGCTGACCACCCAGGGCATCACCGGTCGGCACCAGCCGCGCTCGGTCGCGCCGGTGGACGGCGAGGCCGACGGTGAGCCGCCGGTCGACCCCAGGTACGCCGCGGCCCAGGACGCGCTCGGCGACGGCGACATCGACCGGGCGGTCGCGGAGTACCAGAAGCTCGTGACGGCCAACCCCGCCGACGTCGAGGCCGCAGCCGGTCTGGCGATGGCGAAGGTGCTCCAGCGCACCCAGGGCGTCGACCTCAACGCCGCGCGCGCCGCCGGTGCCGCGAACCCCGACGACGTCGACGCCCAGACCCTAGTCGCCGACCTCGACATGCTCGGTGGCCACGTGGAGGACGCGTTCATCCGGCTGATCGAGCTGGTGCGGCGTACGTCCGGGGACGAGCGCAACCAGGCCCGCGAGCACCTGATCGGGCTCTTCGGCGCCGTCGGCAACGACGACCCGCGGGTGCTCAAGGGCCGGCAGAGCCTGGCGTCCGCTCTCTTCTGAGCGCCGAGCCCGGCTACTTCTGCGGGTCGTGGCCCCAGTTCATCAGTGAGTAGCGCCACCGGGTCTCGGTGATGTCGCCCGACGGCCGCTGCGCGAGGTGTCGGTGGACGTAACCGACGACCTTGCGCATGTGCTGGGCGTCGCCGTCGCCGAGGTCGCCCTTCCTGCTCCGCAGGATCTCCACGATCCGCCGCCCGGAGCGGTGACCGGTGGACTCGCCGCCCTCGTCCTGGCCCACGGACCTGGAGTCGTCGGTGTCCAGCCAGCTCTCGAGCTCCGAGGCGGTCATGTTGACCGCCTCCTGCCAGTCCGCCCAGATCGCGTCGACGTCCGAGCCGCGGTGGTCCGCCGCCATCAGGACGAGGCCTTCCTCGTCAGCGCCTCCGGCCTGTGCACCGCCTCGCCCCCGCTCTTGTCGCTCACGACGAGGTACTGCGGCTCGTCCGCCGACGCTCGCACCGTGCGACCCGCGGCCTCGGTGTCGGAGGTGATCTTCTTCTTCACCCGGCCCTCCGCCTGGCCGCCGTGGCTGCTCCAGGTGACGTGGTCACCCGGCTGGAAGTCGTCCCCGGTCATCGTGCTCCCCTCTCGGTCGATGCCCGGGAGTACCCCCTGGCGCCGACGGGGAACCTCCCCCCGGGGTCTTCTAGCGGGCGTCCTCGCCGGCGAGCGCCGCCAGCACCGCGCGCACGGCCGGCGACTGCGCCATGCTGCGCCGGTGCACCGCGATCACGTCGCGCGTGGGCTCGGGATCGTGGGCCGGTACGGCGACGAGCCGGTCGCCGAGCGGCTGCCGGCCGAGCCGGGGGACGAGGGCGATCCCGAGGCCGGCGCGCACCAGCGCGAGGTGGGAGTCGAACTCGATCGCCGTGTGCGCGATCCGCGGGAGTCGCCCGGTGCCGGCGTACATCCGGGTCAGCCACTGGCGGCAGATGGTGCCCTCGGGGGTGGCGATCCAGCCCTCGTCGACGAGGTCGCCGGGGCTGACCCGATCCCGGCTCGCGAGCGGGTGGTCGAGCGGGACGATCACGTCGGCGACGTCGTACGCCACCTGGGTCGCCTCGAGGTGGTCGGGGATCGTGATCGGCACGTCGCCCCACCGGTGCACGACGCCCAGGTCGCTCTGGCCGGTGGCGACGAGGTCGATGGTGTCCCACGGCTCGCGCTCGGTCAGCGAGAGGCTGAGGTCGGGGTGGGCCCCGAGCAGGTCGTGGACCACCGGAGCGACCAGGCCGCGCATCGCCGTCGAGAAGGCCGTCAGCCGCAGCCGCCCCGCGACGGTGCCGGCCCGCTCGTGCAGCCCCGACTCGACCTCCTCGAGGTCGGCCAGCAGGCGGACGCCGGCGTCGACCAGGTGCCGGCCGTGGTCGGTGAGGATCACCCCGCGGCCGACCCGCTCGAGCAGCGGGACGCCGGTCTGCCTCTCGAGCCGCTTGACCTGCTGGGAGACGGCGCTGGGGGTGAAGCCGAGCGCGTCGGCGGCCGCGACGACCGTCCCGTGGGTGTCGACGGCCCGGAGGCTGGTCAGTGCGGCGAAGTCGATCATGCAGCGATGCTACACAGAACCATGCATGATCATTCGCTGGTGCTACATGGTCATCGTGGGGTTGGCTGGTCGTCGTGAACCGCCGTGACTCGCTCCTCGCCGCCCTCGTCGCCACCATCTGGGGCTTCAACTTCGTGGTGATCGACTGGGGGATGGCGGGGGTGCCGCCGCTGCTGTTCGTGGCGATCCGCTTCGTGCTCGTCGTCTTCCCGGCCATCCTCGTCATCCGCCGGCCGGACGCGCCGTGGCGGGTGATCGCCGCGGTCGGGCTCTTCATGTCGCTCGGCCAGTTCGGCTTCCTCTACGTCTCCATGGACGCGGGCATGCCGCCCGGTCTCGCGGCGCTGGTGCTGCAGGCGCAGGTGATCTTCACGATCCTCATCGCTGCCGGCGTGCTGCGCGAGATCCCGACCGGCGCCCAGGTCGCCGGCGTCGTCCTCGGCTCGGTCGGCCTGGCCATCGTGGCCGTGGGACGAGGCGGTCAGGTGAGCCTGGTCGCGCTGCTGCTCTGCCTGCTCGGCGCGCTGTCGTGGGGGATCGGCAACGTGGTCTCGCGGGCGTCCGGCGTGACCGGCGGGCTGTCGCTGACGGTCTGGTCCGCGGTCGTCGTACCGGTGCCGCTGCTCGCGCTGTCCGTGGTGGTCGACGGGCCGGCGGTCGTCGGCGACGCGCTGACGTCGTTGTCGTGGCAGGCCGGGCTCTCGACGCTCTACACGGCGGGGCTGTCCTCGCTGGTGGGGTACGGCGTCTTCAACACGCTGCTGTCGCGCAACCAGTCGTCGTCGGTCGTGCCGTGGGTGCTGCTCGCGCCGGTCGTGGCGATGGCGTCGGCATGGCTGCTGCTCGACCAGCGACCCGTTGCCGCCGAGGCGGCCGGCGGCCTGCTGCTCATCGTCGGCGTGCTGGTCGCGATGCGACCGGCGCGGCGCGCCTCAGGCGGTGGAGCGGTGGACGAGCTCGTCGCTCGGGACGATCTCGCGGCCCAGCGGTAGCAACGAGATCGGGACCATCTTGAAGCTGGCGATCCCGAGCGGGATGCCGATGATCGTCACGCACATGGCGATGCCCGTGAGCACGTGGCCGATCGCCAGCCAGATGCCGGCGACGACCACCCAGATGACGTTGCCGATCGCCGAGCCGACGCCGGCGGTGGGCTTGCGGATCGCCGTACGCCCGAACGGCCACAGGGCGTAGCCGGCGATGCGGAACGACGCGATCCCGAAGGGGATCGTGATGATCAGGATGCAGCAGATGACGCCGGCGACGACGTACCCGATCGCCATCCAGAACCCGCAGAGCATCAGCCAGATGACGTTCAGGACGAATCGCACCTCGCCAACCTAGCGGCCTCGCGCTACGCCGCAGGCCCCTGTGCCCGGACGTCCGCGACCGCGGTCATCGCGTCGCGCAGCTCGGCGAGCCAGTCGTCCTCGTGCTGGCCGACCAGGCGGACGCACCACGCGAGGGCGTCGGCGCGCGAGCGGGCGACGCCCGCGTCGACGAGCGTGTCGAGGACCAGTCGCTGCGGCTGGCGCAGCCGAGTCATCACCGGAGCCGAGACGTGGGTCCACAGCTCCTGGTGGCCGCCGATCGACACACCCCACGAGACCTTGCGCTCGAACCGGTGCTGCGCCTCCTGCGCGATGTCCATCCGCTGCCCGCGGGTCTCCTCGCGGAACGCCGAGGCGCGACCCGTGCGCGCCTCCGCGAGGGCCGCCTCGGTGGCCTCCGGGAGGTCGACGTCGGCGACGGTGAGGACGACCGTGATCTCCTCGCGGTCCACCGCTACGACGGCGGGGGCGCTCTGCCACGCTGCCGGGAGACGCCCGGCGAACCAGCCCGTCACCCGCTCCTGCTGCTCGTTTGTAATCATGTAATCATTCTGCCACCAGGGTCAAGCGGTCCTGCCTGCGAGCGGTCGTGCCGCTGCGCTGGTCTCGACAGGTGCCCGGCTGTGGGGCGCGACCGTGACCCGGGTCGGTGGGGGGTGCACCGACGGAACTTGGGGTTCTCGGACAGAACTTCGTGCGACAACCCCCAGTTTCACCGCCTAAGCGGTGAAACCCACCGTTGCGGGGGTGCACCGACGGATCTCGGGGTTCTTAGACACAACTTCGTACGAGAACCCGCAGTTTCACCGCCTCAGCGGTGAAACCGTCGCTGAGGCGACGCACCCACCGCGCAGGCGGAAACGGGCAGACCCTCAGCGACCGGACTCGGTGTACGCCGGCCCACCGGACCCGAGGTTGGCGAGCGCGGACTCGATCCGGCGGGCGGTGAAGTCGGCGCAGCGCTCCGCGACCTGCTCCAGGGTGCAGAACTCGGCGGACCGGATCTCGCGGGCCTCCCGCACGATGGAGTCGGTAAGCGTGGCGTCGTGGACGCCGCCGTCGAAGACCAGGCAGAGCGCGTCGTCCCAGCCGCTCCAGGGGGGCAGCCAGTCGGTGAGCACCAGCTCGCCCGCGGGGACGACGAGGCCGAGCTCCTCCTCGATCTCCCTGGCCACGGCCTGCCGCGGCGACTCGTTGACCTCGACCACGCCGCCGGGCAGGTCCCAGTCCGGCTTGTAGGTCAGCTGGCAGAGCAGCACCCGGCCGTCGGGGTCGCGCAGGAGCATCTGCCCGATCGCGCGCTTGCGGGGGAGGAAGGAGTTGAGCAGGGCCCGGAAGCCCTCGGGCTCGTTGAGCGGGGTGTCCGTGGTGAGGCGCGCGTAGACGACGCGGTCGACCGGCGAGCCGTCGACGGTGACGCCGCGCATCACGCCCTCGCGCCGCAGTCCCGACCAGGTGGCGGCGCGCTGACCGCCCTCGTCCTCGGGGTCGACCAGCGCCTCGACCCGCGCGTGGTCGACCAGCGCGGCCACCACGTTGTGGCGGATCACGTCGATCGGCGTGTCGGCGGTCCACGTGATCCGGGCGGTCCCCTCCGCGACGGTGGTCACGTTGGTGGCGGGGTCGGTCACGGGACTCAGACTAGTGGTCGCGACAAGCCTTGCGGGCGCTGCCTCAGCGCTTGCGCAGCCACACCGTCGCGAGCGGGGGCACGACGACCGTCGCGTACGCCGGCTGGCCCGACCAGTCGCCCTCGACCGCGGTGACCGAGCCGAAGTTGCCCACCCCCGAGCCGGAGTAGGACTCGGCGTCGGTGTTGAGGATCTCCTCCCACTCACCGGCCGCCGGGAGGCCGACGCGGTAGTCGTCGTGCGGCACGGCGGCGAAGTTGGACACGCAGACCACGGTCGGTGCGTCGTCGGCCCCGCGCCGCAGGAAAGAGAAGACGTTGCGCCCGGCGTCGTTGGCGTCGATCCACTGGAAGCCGGCCGGGTCGTTGTCGCGCGACCAGACGGCCGGCGAGCCGACGTACGCGCCGTTGAGGTCGCGCACCAGGTCGGAGACGCCGCGGTGCTCGGGGTGCTCGAGCAGCCACCAGTCGAGCTCGCGCGACTCCGCCCACTCCGACTCCTGGCCGAGCTCGCAGCCCATGAAGAGCAGCTGCTTGCCGGGGTGCGCCCACATGAAGCCGAGGTAGGCGCGGAGGTTGGCCAGCTGCTGCCAGCGGTCGCCCGGCATCTTGCGCAGCAGGGAGCCCTTGCCGTGCACGACCTCGTCGTGCGACAGCGGCAGCACGAAGTTCTCGGAGAAGGCGTAGACCAGGGAGAAGGTCATCTCGCCGTGGTGGTAGGCGCGGTGCACGGGCTCGTGGGCCAGGTAGTCCAGCGAGTCGTGCATCCAGCCCATGTTCCACTTGAAGCCGAAGCCCAGGCCGTCGGCCGAGGTCGGCCGGGTGACGCCCGGCCACGAGGTCGACTCCTCCGCGATCGTGGCGATGCCGGGGATCCGCTTGTAGACGGTGGCGTTCATCTCCTGCAGGAACTGCATCGCCTCGAGGTTCTCGTGGCCGCCGTGGATGTTGGGCGACCACTCGCCCTCCTCACGGGCGTAGTCGAGGTAGAGCATCGAGGCGACCCCGTCGACGCGCAGCCCGTCGGCGTGGAACTCCTCCAGCCAGTAGACCGCGTTGGCGTAGAGGAAGTTGCGCACCTCGCGCCGCCCGAAGTTGAAGATGTGGGAGCCCCACTCCTTGTGCCACCCGCGCTGCGGGTTGGGGTCCTCGTAGAGGGGCGTGCCGTCGAAGCGGGCCAGCGCCCACTCGTCGGTGGCGAAGTGACCGGGCACCCAGTCGAGGATCACGCCGACGCCGGCCTGGTGCAGCCTGTCGACGAGCAGCCGGAAGCCGTCGGGGTCACCGAAGCGGGAGTCGGGGGCGAAGTACGACGTGACGTGGTAACCCCACGAGCCGCCGAACGGGTGCTGCATCACCGGCATCAGCTCGACGTGGGTGAAGCCCAGGCCGGCGACGTACGCCGGCAGCTCCTCGGCGAGCTCGGCCCACGACCAGAAGCGGCCGTCGTGGTGCTTCTTCCACGAGCCGAGGTGCATCTCGTAGACGCTCATGGGTCCGTTGACGGGGGAGGAGTCGGCGCGCGCGGCGAGCCAGGCGTCGTCCTGCCACTCGTAGGAGGTCTCGAAGACCTTGGAGGCCGTGTCCGCCGGGACCTCGGCCCAGGCCGCCATGGGGTCGGCCTTCTCGCGCCACTCGCCGTCGGGGCCGAGGATGACGTACTTGTACGCCGTGCCGCCGCGGACGTCGGGCACGAAGAGCTCCCACACGCCCGAGGTGCCGAGCTGGCGCATCGGGTGCTCGCGCCCGTCCCAGCTGTTGAAGTCGGCCTTGATCCGCACTGCGCGCGCCGAGGGCGCCCACACGGCGAACGACGTGCCGGTGACCGGCTCCAGCGCACCGGGGTAGTGGTGCACCCGGGCGCCGAGCACCTCCCACAGCTGCTCGTGACGGCCCTCGTTGATCAGGTGGAGGTCCATGTCGCCGAGCGTCGGCAGGAAGCGGTAGGGGTCGTCCAGCACGATCGGGTCCTCGCCGTACGACGCGGCGACCCGGTAGTCGGGCACGTCGGGCAGCGGGACGACGCCGACCCAGATGCCCTCGTGCTCGTGGGTGAGCTCGACCGAGCCGCCGTCCCACCGCACCTCGACCCGCGAGGCGAGCGGCTTCAGCACGCGGACCGTGACGGCGCCGTCGTGGGGGTGCGGGCCGAGCACCGTGTGCGGGTTGCCGTGCTCGCCGCGGACCACCTGCTCCAGCTGAGCGATCTCGACGGGCTGTGTTGCGGGGGTTGTCATGCCTGTCCCATCCTTGCGACGGCCGCGAGCGGGATGTCCACCCAGGCCGGTCGGTTGCGGGTCTCGTAGACGGTCTCGTAGACGACCTTGTCGGCGACGTAGGCGTCGAGCAGCACGCGCTCCTCGTCGCTGGGCTCGCCGCCGGCGTAGGCCACCAGGAAGTGGTTGCTGTTGCGGTGCGCCCACTCGTCGGCCCGGTAGGCCCGCTGCGGCGCCCCGTCGGCGTCGTCCTGGGCGAAGGACCGCTCGACGACGCGCGGTGCGTAGTCGAAGGAGCGCAGCATCCCGGCGACGTCACGCCAGGGGGAGTCGGGCAGCAGCCGGTCGGCCAGCGGCTTGGCGGGCTCGCCCTCGAAGTCGACGATCTTCCAGCCCAGGCTGGTCCGCAGCGTCTGCCCGAGGTGCAGGTCGCCGTGCACGTGCTGCACCGTCAGGCCGTCCAGGGCGCGCACCCGGTCGTACGTCGCGCGCAGGGTGTCGGCGAAGGGGGCCAGTGCCGGTACGACGCCGAGCGCGTCGTCGAGCCGTTGCGTCATGGCGTCCGCGAGCGCTGCGGTGGCGTCCGGTCCGCGACGCTCGGTGGGGAAGTTCTCCGCGAGCACGGTGTGCACCGCCCGCAGGGCCTCGCCGAGCCGGGTCGCCTCACCGGCGAAGTCGCCGCCGGCCTCGTGGGCGTGCAGGTCGGCCTCGGCGAAGAGGTTGCGGGCGCTGGCGACCGCCAGGTCCCAGCCGTCGCTGGCGGTGCGCAGGAACTGCTGGAGCATCGCCAGCTGCATCGTCGTGCCGCGGCCGTCGTCGGTGTCGCTGGAGGCGGCACCGTCCACCCAGTCGAGCCAGCCGTAGAGCGCGGCGATGTGCTCGGAGCCGGCGCTGGTCAGCACGTCGTGCACCTGGATGTCGGGGTTGACCCCGGGGGTGATCTTGCGGAAGACCTTCATCAGCGAGTCCTCGCCGAAGGCGACCGACGAGTTCGACTGCTCGCCGGAGAAGAGCGTGGAGTGCGTGTCGAGGTCGAGCTCGTGCCCGGCCAGCCGGTGGAAGGACAGCCCGCTGGAGGTGTCGGTGCTGTTGCCGCCGGTCTCACCGGCGGCGGCGGCGAAGGCACGCAGCCACAGCGCCATGGCCTCGCGGTCGTGCAGCGCGTCGTACGCGTGCACCCAGCCGAAGTCCGGCTCCTCCCACCAGCCGAGGAAGGCGTGGTCGAGCCGGGTCTCCGCCTCGGTGTAGAGCGCGAGCGGCACCTGGTAGATCTCGGTGCCGCCGGGCCCGTCCTCGTAGGTGACCTCGACGAGGTCGATCACGACGCGCAGCCCGTCACCACTGCCCGGCAGCTCGCCGATGCGGCGTACGCCGGTGACCGAGAACGGGCGGCCCTTGCCGCCGAACCAGCGGGTGCGCTCGAGGTACCGCACGAAGACGTCGGGATCGACCTGGGATGTTGGGGCGGTCACAGCAGCTGGCCCTCCTCGGTGGGTTCCTGGGCGGTGAGCCGGAACCAGTAGAAGCCGTAGCCGGACAGCGTCAGCAGGTAGGGCAGCTCGCCGATCTCGGGGAACGGCACCCCGCCCAGCAGCTCGACGGGCGTCCGGCCCTGGTAGCGCCGCAGGTCGAGCTCGACCGGCTGCGGGAAGCGCGACAGGTTGTTGACGCAGAGGATCAGGTCCTCGCTGTCGTCGGTGCAGTGCTCGCGGACGTACGACAGCACCGACGGGTTCGAGCCGCCGAGGTCGTGGAAGGTGCCGAGCCCGAACGCCGCGTGGTTGCGTCGCGCGTGGATCATCCGACGCGTCCAGTGCAGGAGCGAGGAGGAGTTCTCGAGCTGCGCCTCGACGTTGACCGACTGGTAGCCGAAGACGGGATCCTGGATCACGGGGCGGTCCAGCTTGCCCGGCGTGGCGGAGGAGAAGCCGGCGTTGCGGTCGGCGGTCCACTGCATCGGGGTGCGTACGCCGTCGCGGTCACCGAGCCAGATGTTGTCGCCCATGCCGATCTCGTCGCCGTAGTACAGGCACGGCGATCCCGGCAGGGACAGCAGCAGTGCGTTGAAGAGCTCGATCTGGTTGGTGTCGTTGTCGAGCAGCGGAGCCAGCCGCCGGCGGATGCCGATGTTGGCCTTCATCCGCGGGTCCTTGGCGTACTCGCCCCACATGTAGTCGCGGTCGTCGTCGGTGACCATCTCGAGCGTCAGCTCGTCGTGGTTGCGCAGGAAGATGCCCCACTGGCAGCTGTCGGGGATCGCCGGCGTCTGCTCGAGGATCTCCGAGATCGGGAAGCGCGACTCCCGGCGCACGGCCATGAAGATGCGCGGCATCACCGGGAAGTGGAAGGCCATGTGGCACTCGTCGCCACCGACCTCCGGGTCGCCGAAGTAGTCGACGACGTCCTCGGGCCACTGGTTGGCCTCGCAGAGCAGCACCCGGCCGGGGTACTCGTCGTCGACGACCTTGCGGACCTTCTTCAGGAAGTCGTGGGTCTCCGGCAGGTTCTCGCCGTTGGTGCCCGGCCGCTCGTACAGGTACGGCACGGCGTCGAGCCGGAAGCCGTCCATGCCCATGTCCATCCAGAAGCGGATCGCGTCGATGATCGCGTCGTGGACGGCTGGGTTGTCGAAGTTGAGGTCGGGCTGGTGGGAGAAGAACCGGTGCCAGAAGTACTGCTGGCGGACCGGGTCCCAGGTCCAGTTGGACGGCTCGGTGTCCACGAAGATGACCCGGGCCTCGTCGTACAGCTCGTCGGTGTCGGACCAGACGTAGAAGTCACCGTACGGGCCCTCGGGGTCGGAGCGCGACGCCTGGAACCACGGGTGCTGGTCGCTCGTGTGGTTCATGACGAAGTCGATGATCACGCGCAGCCCGCGCTTGTGCGCCTCCTCGAGGAAGTAGCGGAAGTCCTCGATGGTGCCGATCTCCGGGTGCACGCCGGTGTAGTCGGCCACGTCGTAGCCGTCGTCGCGCAGCGGGCTGGGGAAGAACGGCGGGATCCACAGGCAGTCGACGCCCAGCCACTGCAGGTAGTCGAGCTTCTCGACCAGCCCGCGGAAGTCACCGGTGCCGTCGGCGTTGGAGTCGCGGAAGGCGCGGACCAGCACCTCGTAGAAGACGGCGGTCTTGAACCACTCGGGGGTCCGGCTGGTGCTCTCGTCGGTGATCTCGGGGGTCAACGAGTCCTCCTCACGGTGAGGATGTGGGCCGGCTCGTGGTGGGGGTCGAGCCGGACGTAGTTGTGCTGGGCCCAGCTCCAGTCCGCGCCGGTGATCTCGTCGTGCACGACGAACGAGTCGGTGTCGGCGAAGCCGAGCGCGGCCAGGTCGAGGTGCACCGTCGTCTCCCGCACGGCGTGCGGGTCGACGTTGACGACGACGATGACCGTGTCGTCGCCGGCGGACTTGCTGAAGACCAGGACGTTCTCGTCGTCGCTCCAGTGGATGGTCACGTTGCGCAGCAGCTGCAGCGACGGGTGCGCGCGGCGGATCTCGTTGAGCCTGGTCAGGTACGGCGCGAGCGTGCGGCCCTCGCTGTCGGCGCCCGCCCAGTCGCGGACCCGGACCTGGTACTTCTCCGAGTCGAGGTACTCCTCGCTGCCCGGCTTCACCGCCACGTGCTCGAAGAGCTCGAAGCCGGCGTACACGCCCCAGCTCGGGGACCCGGTCGCGGCGATGGCCGCGCGGATCTTGAACGCCGCCGGCCCGCCGTACTGGAGGTAGGCGTGGAGGATGTCGGGGGTGTTCACGAAGAAGTTGGGCCGCATCAGGTGGTCGGTCTCGCGGGACAGCTCGAGCAGGTACTCCTCGATCTCCCACTTGGCGTTGCGCCACGTGAAGTACGTGTAGGACTGGTGGAAGCCGACCGCGCCGAGGCCCCGCATCATCGCGGGCCGGGTGAACGCCTCGGCCAGGAAGATCACGTCCGGATCGGTACGGCGGACCTCGGTCAGCAGCCACTCCCAGAAGGCGACCGGCTTCGTGTGCGGGTTGTCGACCCGGAAGATCCGCACGCCGTGGGACATCCACAGCCGGACGATCCGCAGCACCTCGCGGCAGATGCCGGTGGGGTCGTTGTCGAAGTTGACCGGGTAGATGTCCTGGTACTTCTTCGGCGGGTTCTCGGCGTACGCGATCGTGCCGTCGGCGCGGGTGGTGAACCACTCCGGGTGGCTGGTCACCCACGGGTGGTCGGGCGCGGCCTGCAGGGCCAGGTCGAGGGCGACCTCGAGCCCCAGCCTGGTGGCCCGCGCGACGAAGGCGTCGAAGTCCGCGAAGGTGCCGAGGTCGGGGTGGATCGCGTCGTGCCCGCCGTCCTTCGAGCCGATCGCCCACGGCGAGCCGGGGTCGGTGGGGCTGGGGTCGAGGGTGTTGTTGGGCCCCTTGCGGTTGACCTCGCCGATCGGGTGGATCGGCGGGAGGTAGATGACGTCGAAGCCCATCGCGGCGACGGCATCGAGCCGCTTGGCGGCGGTCTTGAACGTGCCGCTGGTGACCGCGCCGGTCTTCGCGTTGCGCTTGGCGCCCTCCGAGCGCGGGAAGAACTCGTACCAGCTGCTGAAGAGCGCCTTCGTGCGGTCGGCGTACGCGCGGTAGGGGCCCTCGACGGTGAGCAGCTCCCGCACCGGGTGGGCCGCGAGGACCTCGGTCACCTCGGCGGACTCGAGCGCCGCGAGGCGTGCCTCCGGCGGCCGCTCGGTGTCGGCGGCGGCGTGGGCAGCGGCCGTCAGCACCTTCGCCGCCTGCGCCGCGTCGGGGTCCGTCTCGTCGATGGTGGCGAGCACCCGGTCGACCAGGAGCCCGGCCTCGGTGAACATCAGCTCGACGTCCACCCCGGCCGGCACCTTGAGCCCGGCGGCGTGCTGCCAGGTCGCGACCGGGTCCGACCAGGCGTGGATCTCGAACGTCCAGGCGCCACCGATGTCCGGGGTCACCCAGGCCTCGTAGAGGTCGGGCACCTCGGCGTGCTTGGTCATCCGCACCGGGGCACGGCGTACGCCGTCCGGCGCGGTGAGCACGACCTCGGCGCCGAGCTTGTCGTGACCCTCGCGGAACACGCTCGCCGTGACGGGAAACGGCTCGCCGACCGTCGCTTTCGCGGGCTGGCGACCGAGGTCGACCAGCGGTGTGACGTTCATGACGGGGATGCGTCCGACCATGCGCTCCAACCTAGCGAGAATGCGGAGAGGACCTGCAAGTGCGCTGGTCCTGTACCCGGATTCGCCGGCTCGACGCGTGGATGCGCGGGTGGTTTCGAGGCTCGGGCCTGGCGGCCCTCGCACCTCAACCACCGGTGGCCGGCCTGGCGGCCCTCGCACCTCAGCCACCGATGGCCCCCTGGCCCTCGCACTCGACCACTGCCCGGTGGTTGAGGTGCGAGCCGCGCTAGCGGCGAGCCTCGAAACCACCCGGCACCCGGGCCGAGGTGCTGCTCGCCGCCCCGGATCGGGTCCATCCGGACCCCGGAGATCGCGCCGTTCCTTTGATCGATCCAAGAGTCTCGCGGTAGCGTCCCTCCGGTGCGTGCCATTCGACGATTCACCGTCCGTCCCGTGCTCCCCGCGGCTCTTGCCGCCCTGGGCGACCTCGCAGGCAACCTGCGATGGTCCTGGCACCCCGAGAGCCAGGACGTGTTCGCCGCGGTCGACCCCGACCTCTGGGAGTCGACGGGGCGCGATCCGGTCCGCCTGCTCGGCGCGGTCGGCCGCGCCCGGCTCGACGAGCTCGCCCGCGACACCGAGTTCCTCGCCGCCCTCGGCGCGGCGCACGACGACCTGACGGCGTACCTGACCGGCGACCGCTGGTACCAGCGCCGCCTCGCGGCGGGCGTCGACGGTCCGGCGGCGATCGGCTACTTCTCGCCCGAGTTCGGCATCGCCGCGGTGCTGCCGCAGTACTCCGGCGGTCTCGGCATCCTGGCCGGCGACCACCTCAAGGCCGCCAGCGACCTGGGCGTCCCGATCATCGGTGTCGGGCTGCTCTACAAGCACGGCTACTTCAAGCAGTCCTTCTCCCGCGAGGGCTGGCAGCAGGAGACCTACCCGGTCCTCGACCCCGACGGGCTGCCGATCTCGCTGCTGCGCGAGGAGAACGGCGACCGGGCGATGATCTCCATCGCGCTGCCCGACGGCCCCGAGCTGCTGGCGCGCATCTGGGTGGCCAGCGTCGGCCGGGTCCCGCTGCTGATGCTCGACACCGACGTCGAGGGCAACCCCGACCACTACCGCGAGGTCACCGACCGGCTGTACGGCGGCACCAGCGAGCACCGGCTGCGCCAGGAGCTCCTGCTCGGCGTCGGCGGCGTCCGTGCGCTGCGCGTGTTCTCCCGCATCACCGGCCACCAGGCGCCGGAGGTGTTCCACACCAACGAGGGCCACGCCGGCTTCCTCGGTCTGGAGCGCATCCGCGAGCTGACGGTCGCCGAGGGCGGCCCCCAGCTCGACTTCGACACCGCGCTCGAGGTCGGGCGCGCGTCGACCGTCTTCACCACCCACACCCCCGTCCCCGCCGGCATCGACCGCTTCCCGCGCACGCTCGTCGAGCAGTACTTCAGCGACGCGGGTGCCACCCCCGGCGTGCCGATCGAGCGGATCCTGCCGCTCGGCAGCGAGGACTACGAGGGCGGCGACGCCTCGGTCTTCAACATGGCCGTGATGGGCTTCCGGCTCGCGCAGCGCGCGAACGGCGTCTCCCAGCTGCACGGCCACGTGAGCCGCGAGATGTTCAACGGGCTGTGGCCCGCCTTCGACGAGGCCGAGGTCCCGATCGGGTCGATCACCAACGGCGTGCACGCGCCGACGTGGGTCGCCCGCGAGGTCATCGAGCTGGCGGCCAGCCAGGGCGCCGACCCGGAGTCCGACGACGCCGAGGGCTTCTGGGCCGCGGTCGACAAGGTCTCCGGTGCGGACATCTGGGCGACCAAGCGCGTGCTCCGCGAGCGCCTGGTCGTCGACGCCCGCAAGCGCCTGGCCCGCTCGTGCGAGAAGCGGGGCGCCGCGAAGGCCGAGCTCGGCTGGATCGAGACCGCGCTCGATCCCGACGTCCTGACGATCGGCTTCGCGCGGCGCGCGGCGTCGTACAAGCGGCTGACGCTGATGCTGCGCGACCCGGCCCGGCTCAAGCGGCTGCTGCTCGACCCCGACCGCCCGATCCAGCTGATCATGGCCGGCAAGGCGCACCCGGCCGACGACGGCGGCAAGAAGCTGATCCAGGCGATCGTGCAGCTCGCCGACGACCCGGAGGTCCGCCACCGGATCGCCTACCTGCCCAACTACGACATCGCCATGGCACAGCCGCTCTACCCCGGCTGCGACGTCTGGCTCAACAACCCCCTGCGGCCGTACGAGGCCTGCGGCACCTCCGGCATGAAGTCGGCCCTGAACGGCGGGCTCAACCTGTCGATCCTCGACGGCTGGTGGGACGAGTGGTACGACGGCCAGAACGGCTGGGCGATCCCGTCCGCCGACGGTGTCGTCGACGCCGACCACCGCGACGACCTCGAGGCCAGCGCGCTCTACGACCTGATCGAGAACGAGGTCGCGCCGCGCTTCTACGACGTCGACGACGAGGGCGTCCCGACCCGCTGGCTCGAGATGACCCGGCACACGCTCAAGTCGCTCGGCCCGAAGGTGCTCGCGACGCGGATGGTCAGCGACTACGTGCGGCAGCTCTACACGCCGGCCGCGACGACCGCCCGCCGGCTCAACTCCGACTACGCGGGGGCCGTCGAGCTCGCAGCGTGGAAGAAGAAGGTGCGCACCGGCTGGTCCGGCGTGCGCGTCGAGCACGTCGAGAGCAGCGGGGTCGGCGACGCGCCCGAGGTCGGCGACACCATGAGCGTGCGCGCCTTCGTCGCGCTCGGCGACCTGTCGCCGGCCGACGTCGACGTGCAGCTCGTGCACGGTCGCAGCAACGGCGAGGACGAGCTGTCCGACACCACGGTGTCGTCGCTGCTCCCCGCCGAGTCCTACGAGGCCGGGCGGCACCGCTTCGACGGTGACGTCGTGCTCGACCACTCGGGCTCGTTCGGCTACACGGTCCGCGTGGTGCCCCGCAACGACCTGCTCACCTCGCCGGCCGAGCTCGGGATCGTCGCGCTGCCCTGAGCGGTCGGCGGGTCAGGCCTCGCGGAGCACGACGACGGTACGGCGACCGAGCGCGATCCGGTCCCCGGCCTTGACGTGCGTGCCGACCGGCAGCCGGAAGTCGGTGGAGAGCACGACCTCGCCGCTCTGCACCCAGTCGTTCTCGGCCAGCGAGATCGTGGTCGGCAGCCAGTCGGAGTTGAACCAGAGCACGAAGGACTTGTCGACCTGCTGCTCGCCGTGGCGTCCCGGTGCTCGCAGCGGGGCGCCGGAGACGAACATGCCGATCGTGCGCAGGGTGGGGTTGTGCCAGTCGGCCTCGGCCATCTCGCGCCCCGACGGGTGCAGCCAGGCCAGGTCCTTGGGTCCGCCGCGGATCGTCGGACGCCCCTCGAACCAGTGCCGCTGCCGCAGCGCCGGGTGCTCGCGGCGCAGGCGCAGCGCGGCCCGGGTGATCTCGTAGACGTCGAGCCAGGCGTTGTCGACGCTCCAGTCGACCCAGGAGATCTCGTTGTCCTGGCAGTAGGCGTTGTTGTTGCCGCCCTGGGTGCGCCCGCGCTCGTCACCGGCGGTGATCATCGGGACGCCGTTGGACAGGCACAGGGTCGCCATGATGTTGGCCGCCTGCCGACGCCGTACGGCGATCAGCGCGTCGTCGTCGGTCTCGCCCTCGTGCCCGAGGTTCCAGGACCGGTTGTTGTCGGTGCCGTCGCGGTTGCCCTCGCCATTGGCCTCGTTGTGCTTGCCGTCGTAGGTCACCAGGTCGCGCACGGTGAAGCCGTCGTGCGCGGTCACGAAGTTGATCGAGTTGTACGCCGATCGCCCGTCGTCGGCGTACAGGTCCGACGACCCGGCGAGCCGGGTGGCGACCGTGCTGTTGCCGGAGGAGTGGTTGCGCCAGAAGTCGCGGATCTCGTCGCGGTACTGGTCGTTCCACTCCACCCACGGCGGGGGCATGCCGCCGACGAGGTAGCCGTCCATGGACGCGTCCCACGGCTCGGCGATCAGCTTCACGTGCCGCAGCACCGGGTCCTGGCCGATCGCGACGAGCAGGCGACAGTTCATGTCGATGTCGTAGCCGGTGCGCGCGAGCGCCGACATCAGGTCGAAGCGGAAGCCGTCGATGTGCATCTCGGTGACCCAGTAGCGCAGCGAGTCGAGGATCAGCCGCAGCGCCAGCGGGTCGTTGGAGTCGACGGTGTTGCCGCAGCCGGTGACGTCCCAGTAGCTGTCGTCGTACACCTCGGCGCCGGTCACCGGGTCCGTGGTCGGCAGCACCCGCTTGTAGAAGCCGCGGTCGTCGAGGCCGCGGAAGGAGATCGTCGGCCCGAGCGGGCCGCCCTCGGCGGTGTGGTTGTAGACGACGTCGAGGATCACCTCGATCCCGGCGGCGTGCAGCGACTTCACCATCTGCTTGAACTCGCGGACCTGCTGCCCGCGGTCGCCCGCGGAGGAGTAGCCGGCGTCAGGGGCGAAGTAGCTCATGGTGTTGTAGCCCCAGTAGTTGACCGTCCCGCGCTCGAGCAGCGCGGGCTCGGAGAAGAACTGGTGCACCGGGAGCAGCTCGACGGCCGTGACGCCGAGGTCGCGCAGGTACTCCACGACGGTGGGGCTGCCCAGGCCGGCGTACGTGCCCCGCAGCTCCTCGGGCACGCGGTCGTGGAGCTGGGTGAAGCCCTTGACGTGCAGCTCGTAGATGACGGTGTCGCGCCACCGCCGCCGCATCGGCGCGTCGCCCTCCCAGTCGAAGCTGGGGTCCACCACGACGCTGCGGGCGGTGTACGGCGCCGAGTCGGCCTCGTCGAGCTTCGTGGGGTCCGACATCCGGTAGCCGAAGAGCGCCGGCACCGGGGTGATCGTGCCGGAGGTGGCCTGGGCGTAGGGGTCGAGGAGCAGCTTGTGGGGGTTGAACCGGTAGCCCTGCTCCGGGTCCCACGGTCCGTCGACCCGGAAGCCGTACCGCGTGCCCGGGGGTACGTCGGGGAGCGCGCCGTGCCAGATCCCGAGGGAGCGCTCGGTGAGCTGGTGCCGGATCTCGACCCCGTCGTCGTCGAAGACGCACAGCCAGCACTCGGTCGCGTTGGGGGAGTACACGGCGAAGTTGGTCGACTCCGGCGACCAGGTGGCGCCCAGCGGCCAGTTGCGGCCCGGCCACACCCGCGTGCGCTGTCCGAGGTGGGTCCAGATGCCAGGGGTCACGAGCATCATTCTTGCCGATGCTGGCAGCATGCCGGGGACGGGTCCGACACGACCAGGAAGAGGTGGCAGCGATGGGCGAGTTCGTGCGACTGGAGGTGGCCGACGGCGTCGGCACCATCCGGCTGGACCGACCGAAGATGAATGCGCTCAACGTGCAGGTGCAGGAGGAGATCCGCGCCGCGGCACTGGAGGCCACCGACCGCGACGACGTCAGGGCCGTCGTCATCTACGGCGGCGAGCGGGTCTTCGCGGCGGGCGCGGACATCAAGGAGATGGCCGACATGTCGTACACCGACATGGTCAAGCGCTCCGGGCCGCTGCAGTCCTCCCTCGGCGCCGTAGCCCGGATCCCGAAGCCCGTGGTCGCGGCCATCACCGGCTACGCGCTCGGCGGCGGCTGCGAGCTGGCGCTCTGCGCCGACCTCCGGATCGCGGCCGACAACGCGACGCTGGGCCAGCCCGAGATCCTGCTCGGCATCATCCCGGGCGCCGGCGGCACCCAGCGGCTCACGCGCCTGGTCGGCCCGAGCAGGGCGAAGGACCTGATCTTCACCGGCCGGTTCGTCCAGGCCGAGGAGGCGCTCGCGATCGGCCTGGTCGACAAGGTCGTCCCCGCCGAGAGCGTGTACGACGAGGCGCTCGCCTGGGCCGCGCAGTTCACCCGCGCGGCGTCGTACGCCCTGCGCGCCGCCAAGGAGAGCATCGACCGTGGGTCGGAGGTGGACCTGGAGACCGGGCTCGAGATCGAGCGTCAGCAGTTCGCCGCGCTCTTCGCCACCGAGGACAGGACGACCGGGATGACCTCGTTCGTCGAGAACGGCCCCGGGAAGGCCGCGTTCGAGGGTCGCTGAGGACCACCGGGCGCGCTCCGGTCCTTGTTTGGGTCCGGCCGGGTGGGGGATGGTTCGGCGGCGGGGACCGTGGTAACTCTGGTCGCCAACGGACAACAGGGATGGTGAGGCGGGGTGACGTCAGACGTGGCTGAGCGCAAGCGGGGCTCCATGGTGGCCGTGGTGCGCACGCGGGCGGCACAGGTGATCTGGCTGGCGGCGGTGGTCTGCGCGCTCTTCCTGGCCGTCGGGGCGCTGCTGATCGCGCTCGACGCCAACCAGGACAACCCGCTGGTGAGCTTCGTGCTCGACGTCGCCGACGTCGTCGACCTCGACGTGTTCTCGCGCTCCAACGGCATCTTCACCTTCGACGGCGCCGACGCCGCCACCAAGAGCGCCCTGGCGAACTGGGGGCTGGGCGCGGTCGCCTACCTGATCGTCGGACGCATCGCGGAGCGGATCGTCCGGCCCTGACGGTCGCCCTGCCGGCGGTTCCGGTCTCGAGGGCGACCGTGACAGTGACGCTGTGACGTATCCGACCCTGCTACGAGTTTCGGCGCGTCCTACGCGGCGGTAGCCTCACGAGCACATCGAGTCCACAGGAGGGGCCGTCCCGGCCACACCACCATGAACATTGTCGTCTGTGTGAAGTACGTCCCCGACGCCACTGCCGACCGGCAGTTCGAGTCGGACAACACTGTTGACCGCGTCGGCGTCGACGGCCTGCTGTCGGAGCTCGACGAGTACGGCGTCGAGCAGTCCCTGCAGATCAAGGAGAAGGCCGGGGACGACACCACCGTCACCGCCCTCTGCGTCGGCCCGGAGAAGGCGCTCGACGCCGTCCGCAAGGCGCTGCAGATGGGTGCCGACAAGGGTGTCCACGTGATCGACGACGCCATCGCCGGCTCCGATGCGGCCGCGACCTCGCTGGTGCTCGCCAAGGCGATTGAGAAGATCGGCGCCGAGACGCCCGTCGACCTCGTCGTCGGCGGTCTGGCCTCGACCGACGCCGGCATGAGCGTCGTCCCGGCGATGCTCGCCGAGCGCCTCGGGCTGCCGCAGGTCACGCTGGCCTCGGTCGTGGAGTTCCAGGGCGACCAGGTGCGCATCAAGCGCGACGGCGACACCGCCACCGAAGTCATCGGCGGCACCATGCCGCTGGTCCTGTCGGTCACCGACCAGTCGGGCGAGGCTCGCTACCCGTCGTTCAAGGGCATCATGGCGGCGAAGAAGAAGCCGCTCGAGACCTGGTCGCTGAGCGACCTCGGGGTCGAGGCCGACCAGGTCGGTCTGGCCGCGGCGTGGACCGAGGTCGTGGACACCGCGGCCCGTCCGCCGCGCACAGCCGGCGAGATCGTCAAGGACGAGGACGGTTCGGGCGCCACGGCGCTGGCCGAGTTCCTCGCTTCCAAGAAGTTCATCTGAGGAGCGCTGCCTGATGTCTGAAGTTCTGGTTGTCGTCGACCACGTCGACGGCGCGGTCAAGAAGCCCACGTACGAGCTGCTCACCATCGCCAAGCGGCTCGGTGAGCCCTCTGCGGTCTACATCGGTCCCGCCGACAAGGCGTCCGAGGTGACCGACAAGGTCAAGAAGTACGGCGCGGAGAAGGTCTACGTGGTCGACGACGCCCAGCTCAAGGGCTACCTCGTCGCGCCCAAGGCCGAGGCCCTCGCCCAGCTCGTCGAGAAGGCGTCGCCGGCCGCGATCCTGATCCCGTCCTCCGCCGAGGGCAAGGAGATCGGTGGTCGCCTGTCGATCAAGCTCCAGTCCGGCCTGATCACCGACGCCGTCGACGTCCAGCCCGGTGACGGTGGAGCGCCGGTGACCACGCAGAGCGTGTTCGCGGGCAACTTCACGGTCCAGGCGAAGGTCACCCAGGGCACCCCGATCATCACGGTCAAGCCCAACTCGGCTGCTCCCGAGGAGTCCGAGGGCGCCGGTGCGGTCGAGGAGTTCACGCCGACCATCTCCGACACCGCGAAGACCGCGCAGATCGTGGCCGCCCAGCCGCGGCAGGCCACCGGTCGCCCCGAGCTGACCGAGGCCGCGATCGTGGTCTCGGGCGGTCGTGGCACCGGCGGCAACTTCGAGCCGATCGAGGCCCTCGCGGACGCCCTCGGCGCGGCCGTCGGCGCCTCGCGGGCCGCCGTCGACTCGGGCTGGATGCCGCACACCTTCCAGGTCGGCCAGACCGGCAAGACGGTCTCGCCGCAGCTGTACGTCGCCAACGGCATCTCCGGTGCGATCCAGCACCGCGCCGGCATGCAGACCTCGAAGACCATCGTGGCCGTCAACAAGGACGAAGAGGCCCCGATGTTCGAGCTCGTCGACTTCGGGGTGGTGGGTGACCTGCACACGGTGCTGCCCGCCGCCACTGAGGAGATCAACAAGCGCAAGGGCTGAGTCCCCCTGCATGGACGGGTCGTCCGCCTCACGCATGTCACTGGGCATGCCTGAGGCGGACGACCCGTCTGTCGTGGGTCCTCCACCGCTGCGGATCCATCAGCGCGGCGCGCTGGCGGCGCTGGAGACGGCGTACGCCGCCGGCCGGACCCGGGCGTGGATCGCGCTCCCGCCCGGAGGCGGCAAGACCCGGGTCGGCCTGGAGACGGCGGCCCGGCACCTCGCGGACGGCACCGTCACCCGCGCCGTGGTGCTCAGCCCCAACACCGCGATCCAGGGTCAGTGGGTGGATGCCGCGACGGCCCTCGGGCTGACGGCCTCCGACGACCGCTCCCTGGACGCGCAGCTCGTCTCGCTGACCTACCAGGCGGTCGCCGTCTTCGACGCCGACGACGAGGTGGCCGACGACCCGGACGGCGCCGGTACGACGCAGCTCGCCCGCCTCCACCCCAACGGGCGCGCACTGGTCGAGCGGTTGCGGGCCACGCCCGGGCTGCTGCTCGTCCTCGACGAGTGCCACCACCTGCTCGAGGTGTGGGGCGAGCTGCTCGCGGAGGTGCTCGCCGAGCTCTCCGGCTCCCGGGTGCTGGGACTGACCGCGACGCCGCCGGCGACCCTGGACGCCGACCAGGCCGCGCTCGTCGACGACCTCTTCGGCGGGATCGTCTTCCAGGCCGGCGTCCCGGCACTGGTCCGCGAGGGCGACTTGGCGCCGTACCTCGAGCTCGCCCACCTGGTCACGCCGACCGCCCACGAGGAGGAGTGGCTGGCCGCGGAGGCGACCCGGTTCGCCGAGCTGACGACCCGGTTGACGGACCCCGCCTTCGGCTCGCTGCCGTTCCTGCAGTGGCTCGACGACCGGTTCGTGACCGCCACGCCTCGCGGCCCCGCCACGCCCGAGCAGCTCGACGCGGCGCTCCGCCTGCACTTCGTGGATCTGCTGGACCTGCCGCCCGGTGCGCTCGTCTCGGAGCGGCACCGTCGACCGCCGAGTCCGGCGGACTGGGTCGCGCTGCTCGATGACTGGCTGCTGCGGTGCGTGACCGACAGCGACGACGCGCGCGACCACGAGGTCCTCGCCGTCGTACGCCGGGCGCTGCCTGCGGTGGGCTACGTCTGGACCCGGCGGGGCGTGCGCCCCGGCCGCTCGATCGTCGACCGGGTGCTGGCCCGGTCGCTGGCGAAGACGACCGCCGCCGTGGGTCTGGTGGCGGGGGAGTGGGACGCCCTCGGCGAGCACGCCCGGGTGCTGGTGCTCTGCGACCACGAGCGCGCCACCGCGATCGTCCCGCGCGAGCTCGACGGGGTCATCGACGAGCAGGAGGGGTCGGCCCGTTCGGTCATCGCGGCCCTCGCCGCCGACCCGGCCACCGCCGGGCTCGACCCGCTGCTGGTGACCGGCTCCACCGTCGCCGCCGGCGAGGGCACGCTGCGGGCCCTGGTCGAGGACGTACGGCGCACCGACCCGCGCCTGGCCGACGCCCTGGTCGTCGAGCCGGGAGACGGGTCGGTGGCGCGGCTGACCGGACCGTGGACCAGTCGGCGCTGGGTGCCGCTCGTCACCCGCTTCTTCGAGAGCGGCGGGTCCCGGGTCCTCGTCGGCACGCGCGGCCTGCTGGGCGAGGGCTGGGACGCCCGCCGGATCAGCACCCTGATCGACCTGACCACCGCGACGACCAGCACGGCGGTCGTCCAGACCCGCGGTCGTGCGCTGCGGGTCGACCCGACGTGGCCGGACAAGGTCGCCCTGACCTGGTCGGTCGTCTGTCTCACCGAGGCGCACCCGCGCGGCGGCCAGGACTGGGATCGGCTGGTGCGCAAGCACGTCGGCTTCCAAGGGGTCGACGCCGAGGGCGACGTGGTCGACGGCGTCGGACACCTGGACGCGTCGTTCTCGCCGTACGCCCCTCCCGCGGCCGCGGACCTCGACCGGCTGAACGACCGGATGCGGCAGCGGGCCGCCGACCGCCACGCGGTGCGCGCCTGGTGGCGGATCGGGGAGCCGTACGCCGACCAGGTGCGACCGACCCTGCGGGTACGCGGCCGGCTCGCGCCGGTGGTCGGTCCCGACCAGCGGCCGGTGCCACCGACCGTCGTCGTGGGTGCCGAGGGCGTGCTGCTGCGGGGAGCCGACGACGGCCCCCGGACGCTCGGCGTCGGTGACCTGTCGACGGCCGGGCTGGCGGCGGCCGGCGTGGTGTCGGTGGCGGTGCAGCCGCTGGTCGCCCTCGGTCTGGGCGTCGCGACCGTCGGTGCCGGGCTGGCCACGGTGCGGCACCGCCGCGACGAGCTCCGGGTCTGGAGCGCCGGGCTGCTGGCGCGGGTGTTGGCCGGGCCGACCCTCGAGCAGCTGGCCTGCGCGGTCGCCGACGCGCTGACCGGTGCCGGGCTCGCCGCGCCCGGTGCCGACGCCGTGGTCGTCGAGCCGCACCCGAGCGGCGAGTACCGCTGCCGGCTGGAGGGCGCCGACGAGCCGTCGGCGTGGCTCTTCACCGAGGCGTTGGAGCAGCTGCTGGCCCCGCTGGCCGCGCCGCGGTACGTCGTCGCCCGCTACGTCCTCGCACCCGCCGACGTCCCCGTCCCGGGCGTGTGGGCCGGCCTGCGGGGAGCGGCCGCGGTGCGCGCGGCGCTCGGTCGGGCGCACCCGTCGGGCGAGGCGTGGCACGCGGTCCCGACCGTGCTCGGCGTCAACGCCACGCGCGCCGGAGCCTTCGCGACCGCCTGGGAGCGCTGGGTCGGGCCGACCGAGCTGCTCTACACCGGCTCGCCCCGGGGCGCCGGTGTCATCGCCGCCCAGCAGGGCAGCGACCCGTTCGCCGCCGCGACCGTGATCCGCCGCACCTGGTCCTAGGCTCGGGCGGTGGAGTTCGCATCGCTGGAGCCGCTCGAGGGCGGCTGGTCGGGCCAGACCTTCGTCGCCGACGCCGGCGGCGAGCGGACCGTCGTACGCATCTATGCCGACGGTCGTCGTGGCCCCGTGGCACAGGAGGTCGACGCCGCGGTGCTGCGCCTGGTGCGCGGGCTGCTGCCGGTGCCGGAGGTCCTCGAGGTACGCCGCGCCGACCCGGCCACCGGGCTGCCCGCCCTGCTGGTGACCGAGTTCCTGCCCGGTGTGCGCGGCGACCTGCTGCTCCCGACGCTCGACGACGACGGGCTGCGACGGGTGGGGGAGTCGGTCGGCCGCGTGGTCGCCACGCTCGGCGGGATGCCGTTGCTGGACCGCGGTGTCTTCGTGGACGGCGACCTGCGCGTCGAGCCCGTCGAGCCGGAGCTGCCCGAGTCGCTCGGTGCGCTGCGAGCGACCGCGGAGGCGCTGCTCGACGAGGAGACCCGCAGCTGCCTGGTCCACGGCGACCTCGATCCCGCGAACCTGCTCCTCGACCCGGGCACGGGGGAGGTCGTCGGCGTGCTGGACTGGGAGCTCGCGCACGCCGGCCACCCGTTCGCCGACCTCGGCAGCGTGCTCCGCTTCGACCGGGCGCCGGCGTACGTCGACGCCGTGCTCGCGACGTACGCCGAGCTCCGGGGCACCCCGCCGGGCCGGGCGCTGGAGCTGGCCCGGGCCGCGGATCTCCACGCCCTCGCGGGCCTGGCCCCCCGCGCCGGGCAGCACCCGGTCGCCACCCGGGCCGCCGGGCTGCTGGCCGCGATCGGTGCCGGGGGCGACCTCCACGCCGCCGCTCACCCCTAGGGGTGGGACGCCGTGCTGGATGTGGCGCGATTGCCACGATCGGCACGGATGGCATTTACACTTCCGCTGTGACACAGGGGACAACTCGGGCCGTGACGTTGCTGGCACTTGCGATTGGGGCGTCGTTGCTCAGCATCGTTCCGCTGAGCCCTGCGAACGCGGCGCGCGACCGCTGGAAGCCGCCGGTCGGTGTCAGCTTCAACGATCCCACCGGCAACGCCGACGCGCGCGGCGAGATCGTCACCCGCCTCAAGCGGGCGATCAAGCACACCCACAAGGGCTCCACGATCCGGCTCTCGAGCTTCTCCTTCGACCGCATGGACGTCGCGAAGCTGCTGATCCGGGCGCACCGCCGCGGGGTCCACGTGCAGATGGTCGTCATGGACCACACCGCCAAGACCGACACGCTGCCGGACGAGACCGAGGACGCCGACGACCCCGAGGCCGAGCCGTCCGCCGTCAAGCCGAAGCCCAACAAGGCGCAGAAGCGGATCGTCAGGGAGCTCGGCCAGAGCCGCAAGCGCTCGAGCTTCATCGTCTTCTGCACGGGCTCCTGCCGCAAGGGCAAGACCGGTGACCTGCACACCAAGATCTACTCGTTCAGCCGGACCGGCGCGGCCAAGTACGTCGTCATGGCGACCTCCGGCAACCTGACCAACGGCTCCGCCTTCGCGCAGTGGAACGACATGAACACGATCGTCGGCGACAAGGCCCTCTACCGGACCTGGGTCAAGGTCTTCCTGCAGCTCAAGGCCGACCGCAAGGCGAAGCCGCGTCGGATCAACTACAGCTCGCCGGTGCGCTCGGTCTACTTCTTCAAGCAGGCCGCCGGTGCCGCCCAGCGCACGACGTCGACGACGCCGGCACTGCGTCGGGGCAGCAGCGACCCCGTCATCCAGCGTCTCGACAAGGTCGGCTGCAAGGCACCGAGGGGCACCGGCAGCGCGGGTCGCACCGTCGTGCGCGTCATCATGTACGGCTGGTACGGCGGCCGCGGTGACCGGATCGCCAGGAAGGTGGCCTCGCTGCGCCGTTCGGGCTGCTTGGTGAAGGTGATCGGCAGCGTGCTCGGGCCCTCGACGGCCAGCATCCTGCGCGGGGCCAAGATCCCGATGAAGGCTGCTGACTGGGACTTCGGCGACCGGGTGTCGACCAACGGCCAGAAGCTGGTGACGGGTCCGCGCTGCTACTCCCACTACAAGGTGCTGGCGATCAGCGGCTCGTACGCCGGGAAGCGGACCAAGGCGGTGTGGACCGGCTCGGAGAACTGGTCGGCCGTCTCGTACTCCAACGACGAGGTGACGCTGCGCCTCAACGGCGGTCGCGTCTACTCCAAGTACTTCCACCTCTTCAGCAGGATGTGGAAGGACAAGGACGCCACCCACCCCGTCGGCGTCAAGCCCACGCGTCGGCCCTGCCACGGCTAGTCCGGTCGGGGCCCCTAGCCTGGGACCCATGATCTCCGAGGTGCTGCAGGTCGCGGTCCGGGCCCGGACGGCGAGCCTCGAGCTCGCGCTGGCCACCCGGGCCCGGAAGGACGCCGCCCTGCTGGCGATGGCCGCGGCGCTCTCGCGGCACGAGGCGGAGGTCCTGGCGGCCAACGCCGAGGACGTGACGCGCGCCGAGTCCGGTGGCACCGCGCCCAACATCGTGGACCGGCTGCGGCTGACGCCCGAGCGGATCGAGGGCATGGCCCAGGGGCTGCGCGACGTCGCCGCCCTGCCCGATCCGGTCGGTGACGTCGTACGTGGCAGCACGCTCGCCAACGGCCTCGAGCTGCGCCAGGTGCGGGTGCCGTTCGGCGTCGTCGGCATGATCTACGAGGCCCGCCCCAACGTCACCGCCGACGCGGCCGGCATCTGCCTGAAGTCCGGCAACGCGGTCCTCCTGCGCGGCAGCTCCAGCGCGCGGTCGAGCAACGCCGCGATCGTCGCCGTGCTGCGCGACGCCGTCGCCGCGACCGGGCTGCCGGCCGACGTCGTCCAGCTGGTGCCCGGCGACAGCCACGAGAGCGTCAAGGAGCTGATGCGGGCACGCGGGCACGTCGACGTGCTGATCCCGCGCGGCGGCGCGGGCCTGATCCGCTCGGTCGTCGAGGAGTCGACCGTGCCGGTGATCGAGACCGGGGTGGGCAACTGCCACGTGTACGTCGACCGCGCGGCCGACCTCGACCAGGCGCTGGCGATCGTGCTCAACGCCAAGACCCACCGCACCAGCGTCTGCAACGCGGCCGAGTCGCTGCTCGTGCACGCCGACGTCGCCGAGGACTTCGTGCCGCGGGTGGTCGTCGCGCTCCAGGAGGCTGGAGTGACGGTCCACGGCGACCCGACCTTCGCCGCGCAGGACGGGGTCGTCGCAGCCACCGAGGAGGACTACGCGACCGAGTACCTCTCGCTCGACATCTCCGCTGCCGTCGTACCGGACCTCGAGGCGGCGATCTCCCACATCCGACGCTTCTCGAGCCAGCACACGGAGGCGATCCTGACCCGCGACCAGGCGGCGGCCCGCCGGTTCACCGCGGCCGTCGACTCGGCGGCGGTGCTGGTCAACGCCTCGACCCGCTTCACCGACGGCGGCGAGTTCGGCTTCGGCGCCGAGATCGGGATCAGCACCCAGAAGCTGCACGCGCGGGGCCCGATGGGCCTGCCGGAGATGACCTCGACCAAGTACGTCGTGACCGGCGACGGCCACGTGCGCTGAGCGGTGGTTGAGGACCGAGCGCGGCGTGCCGGGCACGGTGGTCGAGGTGCGAGCGCGGCGTGCCGGGCACGGTGGTCGAGGACCGAGCGCGGCGTGCCGGGCACGGTGGTTGAGGTGCGAGCGCAGCGTGCCGGGCACGGTGGTTGAGGTGCGAGCGCAGCGAGCCTCGAAACCACCGGTAGGGTGTCGACCATGAACGCGCTGCTGACCGTCCTGCACACCGAGAACCCCAACGTGCCGAACCACTGGCTCGTCGGCGGGGTGGCGCTGGGGATCCTGCTGGCTCTGCTGCTGGGCCTGCTGGCCTTCGGTGCGGGACGAGAGCACAGCTGACCACCGGGCTCGTGTCGGGCGCCCGCCGGGTCGGTGTCATGGGCGGCACCTTCGACCCGATCCATCACGGCCACCTCGTGGCCGCGTCGGAGGTGCAGTCGTGGTTCGACCTCGACGAGGTCGTCTTCGTGCCGACCGGTGATCCGTGGCAGAAGTCGGACCGCGACGTCTCCCCGGCCGAGGACCGCTACCTGATGACGGTCATCGCGACCGCCGCCAACCCGCGCTTCAACGTCTCCCGCGTCGACATCGACCGGCACGGGCCGACGTACACGATCGACACGCTGAAGGACCTCGCGGCCCGGTTGCCCGACGCCGAGCTCTACTTCATCACCGGTGCCGACGCGCTGGCCGACATCTTCACCTGGCGCGATGCCGAGGAGCTCTTCTCGCTCGCCCAGTTCGTCGGCTGCACCCGGCCCGGCTACACGATGACCGAGGCCACGCTCGACGGGATCCCCGCCGACCGCGTCACGATGGTCGAGATCCCCGCCCTGGCGATCTCCTCCACCAACTGCCGTGAGCGCACCCGCCGCGGCGAGCCGGTCTGGTACCTCGTGCCCGACGGCGTCGTCCAATACATCGCCAAGCACCACCTGTACCCACAGGACTCCACAGAGGACCGTCAGTGACTGCCACAGAACACGCCATCGAGCTCGTCCAGGCCGCCGCCCGTGCGGCGTCCGACAAGCTCGCGTCCAACATCATCGCCTTCGACGTGAGCGAGCAGCTCGCGATCAGCGACGCGTTCGTGCTCGCCTCGGCGTCCAACGACCGCCAGGTCAAGTCGATCGTCGACGAGATCGAGGACCGGCTGCGCGACATCGGCGCCAAGCCGCTGCGCCGCGAGGGCGAGCGCGACGGACGCTGGGTGCTGATCGACTACGGCGAGATCGTCGTGCACGTGCAGCACGAGGAGGAGCGGCAGTTCTACGCCCTCGAGCGGCTCTGGCGTGACTGCCCGGCGATCAAGCTGCCCGCCGACGTCGTCTCGCATGAGCGCTGAGGCCGCGCGCCGACTGCTCCTGCTCCGTCACGGCCAGACCGCCTGGAACGCCGCCCGCCGCGTCCAGGGCCAGCTCGAGGCCGAGCTCGACGACACCGGCCACCGGCAGGCCGCCGCCGTCGCCGCTGCGCTCGCCGCCAGGGCGCCGGTGGCCCTCTGGTCCTCCGACAGCGTGCGCGCGCGCCAGACGGCGTCGTACGTCGCGGGGGAGACCGGGCTCGCCCCGGCGTACGACGCCCGCCTGCGCGAGTACTTCCTCGCCGACCGGCAGGGCCTGACCCACGAGGAGTACGCCGCGCTCGCCCCGGACGAGTTCGCCGCCTTCCGGCTGGGCGACTTCGACGTGGTGCCCGGAGGGGAGACCGCCGAGCAGGTGTCCCGCCGGATGGTGGCGGCGCTGCAAGAGCTGCTCGCCTCGATCGGCCCGGGCGAGCTCGCCGTGGCCGTGTCCCATGGGGCCGCGATCCGCGACGCGGTCCCTGCTCTCCTCGGCTGGCCCGTCACCGAGCGGGCCGTCCTGCACGGGCTGGACAACTGCGGCTGGGTCGAGCTCGACCAGGCCACCGCCGGTGGGGCGTTGCGGCTGAAGGCGTACAACCGCGTCGTGGCGCCCTGACCCTCCCCGGATTCGCATCCGGCGGATCGGTTGGCTAGTATTCCGCGAGTTGTCACCCGCTGGCGCGGGAAGCAATGGGGCTGTGGCGCAGCTGGTAGCGCACCTGCATGGCATGCAGGGGGTCAGGGGTTCGAATCCCCTCAGCTCCACCGAAGGTGCAGGCCAGGGCCATGTTCTGAATCCTCAGGCGAGGAGGACGGCATGGCCCTTCGGCTTGTCCGGCTCCTCCTCGTGCGCGGTGCCCGCCGGGAACGACGGCCGCGACGGGTCAGCTCTCCGTCCGGACGAGCGCGAGCCGCTGGAGAAGGGTCTCCAGGGAGTCCTCGAACTCGAGCGCGGAGTGGTTCTCGCGCAGCTGCCCCGAGAGCCGCCGGACGTTCGGGTACGGCGCGAGCGAGGTGTCGACGTCCTCCTCGAGGACGTCGAGGGGACCGAGGTCCGCGCCGAGCACGGCGACCTCGAGCAGCAGGTGGCCCAGCAGGAAGCTCGTGAACGCGCGGTAGGACTCAACCGTCGCCCGGTCGCTGAAGCCCTCGTCCCGCAGGCCCTGGAGGAACGCCTCCACCCACCGCAGGCTGCGCAGTGGCGGACGCAGCCAGGGAGCCTCGGCGGGTCGCGACGCGACGAGGGGGAACGCCCTCGGATGGCTCAGCGCGACCCGACGGATCCCGTGGGCGAGTCGTTGCAGGTAGTCCTGCCAGCCGTGCTGCGGGCGCTCGACGACGTCGGGGTCCGCCTCCATCTCGTCGACGATGCGCTCCACGACGGCGTCGAGGAGCTGCTCGCGGCCGGGGACGTACCGGTACAACGACATCGCCTCGACGCCCAGCAGGGTGCCCAACCGACGCATCGACAGGCCCGGGAGTCCCTCCCGGTCGATGAACGCCACCGCTGCGTCGACGATGCGCTCCTTGCTCAGCGGGACGCGCTCCGAGGGCACCGCCTCACCGCGGACCCGGGCGGCGTCGGCGTCGAGGTGGGTGTCGGGAGCCGGCGCGACCGACCCCTGGTCGTCGCCTTCTCGTGCGTCCGACATCGGGCCTCCTCGCGGCCAAGCCTACGAGCGTAGAAGAACGAGGCGCCCCGCCGACGGAGAAATCCTCGACGCCCACCCGCATGGAGGCCAGGGGCCATGGGCACCGAGCACGCAATCCGGTTTACGCCGTAAGGCGGTCGCATGGGAGCGGCCCGCCGACGTGAGCCGCACGTTCTTGGGAGGGCCAGATGGTCAGCAAGGTGTCATTCCTCATCGGGTTGGGAGCCGGCTACGTCCTCGGCGCGCGTTCGGGCCGTGAGCGCTACGAGCAGATCGCGCAGAAGGCGCAGCAGGTGTGGAACAACCCGCGGGTCCAGGAGAAGGCGGGACAGGCGCAGCAGGTCGCGCAGGAGAAGGCGGGGCAGGCCGGCCAGCTCGCGAAGGACAAGGTCGGCCAGGCCGGATCGGCGGTCAAGGAGAAGGTGTCGTCCACGTCCACCTCCGACGGTGACGGGACGGCCGGTGCAGGCACGCACGGGTACGCCGGCACCGTGTCCCCCGCGGCGACGGATCCGGTCGCCACCAGCGCGGGGAACCTGCCGTGAGCCACAACGCGGACGCGGGTGCCCGGACCGCCGCCGGCGCACGCACCGAGACGGACTCGACCGGCGACCTGGTGTCGCGCCTCTCGCAGGACGTGTCACGGCTGGTGCGCGACGAGCTCCGGCTCGCGCAGCTCGAGGTCAGTGGCAAGGCCAAGAAGGCCGGCGTCGGCGCCGGGCTGCTCGGGGGCGCCGGCGTCATCGCCCTCTACGGCCTGGGCGTGCTGATCACCACGGCCATCCTGGCCCTCGCGCTCGCGATGCCCGCCTGGCTGGCCGCCCTCATCGTCGGCGTGGTGCTTCTCGTCGTCGCCGGCATCGCCGCCCTGATCGGCAAGAAGCGCGTCGCCGCAGCGGCACCGCCGGTCCCCGAGCGGGCCGTCGAGAGCATCAAGCAGGACGTGGACGCGGTCAAGCAGGCCCGCAACCGCTGACCAGCGGAACGTCCGGCGTCCGGACTCACCTCCACGTCGGCCACCACGCCATTCCATGCACCGTTCACAGCATCGAGGGAGGCCACCACATGGCCACGAACGACACCGCCCACAGCGCCCGGACCCACCAGGACGACGGCAGCGCACCCGCTGAGGAGGCGAAGCCGGAGCTCGCGGAGGTCCAGGCCGACATCGAGCGCACTCGCGCCGACCTGGCCGACACCGTCGACCAGCTCACCGCCAAGCTCGACGTGAAGACCCGGGTCCGCAACAGCCTCGCGGACACCAAGGACGACGCGACGGCGCAGCTGCGGCGGCTCCAGGACCGGGCCACCGACGACGAGGGCAAGCCGACCCCGACGACGCTCGGCATCGGTGGCGGCACGCTCGCCGCGGTCCTGGCGGTCATCGTGCTCGCCCTGTGGCGTCGCAACAACGCCACCCGGCGGCCGCGGAGGCGGCGCTGATGTTCGGGCGGGGGAGCGGCTCCGATGTCGACGTCCGTGACCGCGGGACCGACGCCGGGACCCGGGACACGCCGCCGTCCGGGCACGCGGACAAGCCGGACTCACCGGGAGACCTGAGGAAGCGGTCGTGGCTCTACGTCGCGCGCAAGACCGTGCGCGAGTTCTCCGACGACCAGTGCACCGACCTCGCGGCCGCGCTGACGTACTACTCGGTCCTCGCGCTGTTCCCGGCCGCCATCGCCATCCTGTCGCTGGTCAGCCTCGTCGGCCAGGGCCCGAGCACCGTCGACACGCTGCTCGGCATCCTGCGAGACGTGGGCGCCGCCAGCGCCGCGGACACCCTGGAGCCGACCCTGACCCAGCTCAGCAAGGCCCAGAACTCCGGCCTGGCGCTCATCGTCGGACTCGCCACGGCCCTGTGGTCCGCCTCCGGGTACGTCGGCGCCTTCGGGCGCGGGATGAACCGGGTGTACGAGGTCGACGAGGGTCGGCCGATCTGGAAGCTGCGTCCGACGATGCTGGTGGTCACTCTCATCACCGTCGTCCTCACCGCCGTGGTCGCGATCGGGCTCGTCCTCACCGGGCCGGCCGCCACGGCCGTCGGGAACGCCATCGGGCTGGGCTCCACCGTCGTGACTGTGTGGAACATCGCCAAGTGGCCCGTCCTGCTCGCCGTGGTGGTCCTCATCGTCGCGTTGCTGTACTACGCGACGCCGAACGTCAAGCAGCCCAAGTTCCGGTGGATCAGCGTCGGCGCCCTCGTCGCCATCCTCACCTGGGTCGTCGCCTCGGCCCTCTTCGGGTTCTACGTCGCCAACTTCGCCAGCTACAACAAGACCTACGGGTCGCTGGCCGGCGTCATCGTGTTCCTGCTGTGGTTGTGGATCACCAACCTGGCGCTGCTCTTCGGCGCCGAGCTGGACGCGGAGCTGGAGCGCGGTCGCCAGCTCCAGGCGGGCATGCCGGCGGAGGAGGTCATCCAGCTCCCCGCGCGTGACACCCGCAAGAGCGACAAGGCCGCCGAGAAGGAGCGCACGGACATCGAGCGTGGCCGCCGGCTCCGCCTGACCCACGGTCGCGACGACGATCCCGACCGCTCCGACCACTCCGACAACCGGTCCGGCCAACACGAGCGAGGTGGCAGATGAAGTCCGAGAAGCAGTCGAGCAAGTCCGCGAAGATCCTGTACCGACCCTGGGGGCTCATCGCGAGCCTCCTGGGCGGGCTGATCGCGGGACAGATCTTCCAGCGGGTCTGGAAGCAGCTGGATCCCGAGAGTCCGGAGGACCCGCCCAAGCCCCTCGAGTCGGAGTACCGGCTCCGGAAGATCCTCATCGCTGCTGCCGTGCAGGGCGCCATCTTCACCATCGTCCGCGCACTCATCAACCGCGGTGGCGCCCGCCTCTTCGAGCGGTGGACCGGCGAATGGCCGGGCGACTAGCTCGTCCACGTCCACGCGCTGGGCATCCCTCAGCGAGCTCGCAGGCTCCGACCGGTGGTCGGAGCCTGCGCGGCGTCAGCTCAGGACCGGACGGCGTCGCTGGCGACGACCCGGAAGCTCCCCATCGTGGTGTCGGCCGACTCCGCGATGAGCATCCCGGCCTTGACCCCCGTCTGCAGGTACTCGACGGCCTGCGCCGTGATGACCTCACCGGGCGTGAGGACGGGCACGCCCGGGGGGTACGGCGTGACGAGCTCGGCGGCGACGCGGCCCACGGCCTCGGACGCGTCGACCTGCTCGGCCGCGGCGAAGAAGGCGTCGCGTGGCCGCATCGCGGTCTCCAGCTCCAGTCCGTGCTGATCGGGCAGGTCGACGCTGCCCGACGGTCCCAGGCCTCGGGCGTCGACCCGCAGCGCCTCGACCGTGCTGACGAGCACGTCGACCGACGTCTGGTCGTCGGCGTGCGTCAACCGGGCGTTGAGCCGGAAGGAGTCCGCGGCCCCGAAGTCGACGTGGTGGCGCGTCCGGGCCAGCTCGGCCGCCTGGTAGCCGGTGATGCCGAGTCCCCGGACGTCGATGGTGAGCACCAGCGGGTCGGTCTCGTGGGCGTACCCCTCGTCGACCACCTCGGCGCCCATCACGCTGATGCCGTCCAGGGCGCCGAGCCGGGAGCGGGCGTCCTGCGCGAGCCCGATCGTGCGGGCCATCAGCTCGTGGCCGTGCTCGACCATGTGGCGCCGCCACCCGTCGAGCGAGGCGTAGACGAGGCTGGAGGCGCTGGTGGTGCCCAGGAGGTCCTCGCGCTGCTTCAGGACGGTCGGGTCGACCCGACCGCCCTGGAGGTGGAAGACCGAGCTCTGCTCGATGGCGCCGCCCATCTTGTGCACGCTGGTGACGACCAGGTCGGCGTCGGCGTTCATGCCCCATGCCGGCAGCTGGTCGTGGAAGGGGAGGTGGGCACCCCACGCCTCGTCGACGATCAGCGGCACGTCGAACTCGTGGCACACCGCGGCGACGCCGCGCACGTCCGCGCACGAGCCCCAGTCGGTCGGGGTGATCAGCAGCATGCCCTTCGCGTCCGGATGCGCCTCCAGGGCCCGGCGCACGTCAGCGGGCTCCGGGGGATGGGCCAGATGCCGACCGGCGTCGAACTTCGGGTGCACCCAGATCGGCACCGTGCCGTT
Source organism: Nocardioides sp. URHA0020 (assembly GCF_000620705.1). Taxonomy (GTDB): domain Bacteria; phylum Actinomycetota; class Actinomycetes; order Propionibacteriales; family Nocardioidaceae; genus Nocardioides. The sequence continues at coordinate 213,386 of NZ_JIAR01000025.1, read as the reverse complement.
GACGATGACCCCGGAGATGACCGACTTGTGGGCGTTGCGGGAGATCAGCAGCTTCTCACCGGGCCCGGCGACGGCCAGCATCGCCGACTTCACCGACAGCGAACTGCCGCACGTGGAGAAGAAGGCGTGCTCGGCGCCGACGGCGTCGGCCATCAGGGACTGGGCATCCTCCAGGACGCCCTCGGACTGGCGTCGGTCGTCGAGACCGTTCAGCATCAGCACGTCGGAGGAGAAGACTCCCTCGCCCAGGATGGTGAGCGTGCGGGAGTCCACCCCCCGACCCTGCCGGTGGCCGGGTGGCCCGTACACGACGTCACCGCGGTGACGGAAGGCCGCGAGGGCGTCGAGCACGGGCGCGCGGGAGTGATCCATGGCCAGCGGTTCCCGGGCGTCGGCCCGGCAAACGTCGCCCGGATCAGTCGCCGCTCTTCACCTCGGACTGGACCGACTGGGCAGCCGACTGGCCCTCGGAGCGCACCTGCTCGGCTCCCTCCGCCGCAGCTCCCTTGACCTCGGCGGTCGCCTGGGAGACCGACTCTGCGAGGTGCTGGGTGACCTCCTGACCAGTGGCACGGGCGTGCTCGGCCAGCGGCTGGGCGTGCTCACGAGCGGTGTCGACGAGCTGGGCGCCGGCGCGGGTCTCCTTCTCGGTGACCGGCATCAGCGCTGCCAGCACCATGCCGGCCCCGAAGGCCACGAGTCCGGCGCCGAGAGGTGACCCCTGGATGGTGTCGTGGACGCGGTCCTGCGTGCCCTCGACGGCGCCGTGCGCGGTGCTCGAGGCGCCGCGCGCGGAGCCGGTGACGCCGTCCTTGGCACTGTGCGCCGTGCCCATGACCCGGTCCTTGATGCCGTCCCTCATCCCGCTCACCTTTCCCTTGGCCGCCTGCTTGCGGCGCTCGACGATGGCGCTGGGGCTGACCCGGTCCTGCAGGGCGTCCAGGTCGGACGCCAGGGACTGCCGGGTGCCGGCGATCTCTCCGCTCAGTTCTTCTGTGCTCTGGCCCATGCCGCATCCTCCTTGAGTGTGTGCTGCGTCCGGGGCAGCTGGGGGTTGGTTGCCTGGAGTGACTTCTTGCCGGTCAGGGCGAGCGCGGCTGCGACCACCGCCCAGAGGGCGGTGACGATCAGGGCCGCGACCTCGATCGGCATCCAGTTGTCGAGCAGGAACACGATGGTCAGCGACAGGAAGAGCAGGACCAGGTGTCCCGCCACTCCGGCGCCGCCCAGCAGGCCGGCGCCCTTGCCGGCCTTGGTCGCCTCCTCCTTCAGCTCGGTCTTCGCGAGCTCGAGCTCCTGCTTGAGGAGCTGGCTGAGGTCCTGGGCGATGTCGCTGACGATGTCTCCGACGCTGCGCTGGTCCGTGGTAGCCGCCGAGGGGATCGGCGGGGTCGGCGGCAGGGGCGCCGCTGACGGTGTGCCGAGCATCGGGTCGACGTCGTCCGGGCGGGAGGTGCTCACGGCTGGCTCTCCTGCGTGGGCCGCTGGCCGTAGCCCGCGGCGTTGGTGCCGAGCGCGTCGTCGTACTGGAACGCGTCCGGTCCGGGCTCGGTGATCGGCGGGTACGCCGGCGCCGGCGTCGTGGTCACCCCGGCGAGCGAAGCAGGCTCCGTCGACGACGGGAGCGGTTCCCCCGCGGCCGTCCCGACGGCGGGCGGCTGGGCCGAGGCTGCGGTGCCGGTGCCGGTGCCGGCGGACTCGGCGGCAGCCGCGGCGGCGACGCCCTCGCCGGCTCCGCGGACCAGGCGGCCCGCGACGACGCCGGCCGCGAGCGCGCCCAGCAGGAACACTCCCGGTCGCCTGCGTGCGAAGTCGCGCACGTCGTCCAGCAGCTGGCCCGGCTCACGGCCCTCCAGCGAGGACCCGAGGCTGCGGGCGCGATCGGCCACCTCCCGGGCGGCGTCGGTCGCGAAGCCGGGGCCGGCGCCGGAAGCCATCTGCTCCAGGTCGTCGCCCAGGCTCCGCAGCGTGTCGACGAGGCGGTCGCGCTGGCCGCTCGCCTGCTGGCCGAGCTGGCCGGTGACCTGGTCGAGCGCCTCGTGCGCCACGCTCTGTGCCTGGCCCTTGGCGGTGGCCGCCACGTGCTGGGCCTGCTCCTTGGCGGTGGCAGCGACGTTGCGTCCCTCGTCCGCGGCGGTCGACGCCGCGTGTTGTGCCCGTTCGGTCGGGCCCGCGCTGGTGGTCATGGTGCCTCCCATGTCTGTGGTGGTGACGGATTCGGTATCCGCGCTCGCCGCAGGCATTCCTGTCGGGGGGTGCCAATCGACCGAGTCCACCTAGTCGGGCGAACGCAGGTCGACGGGCCGACCGAGCAGGGGGGCGATCAGCGTGCGGATCCCGGCGGAGGGCCGGAGGCCGAGCTCGTCGGCGAGCAGCCGCCGGTAGCCGTCGTACTGGCGCAGCGCCTCGGCGTGGTTGCCCTCGGCCAGGTGGACCGCGATCACGCTGCGGTGCGCGGTCTCGCGCAGCGGCTCGGACTGGACGGCGCCGAGGCCGGCATCCAGGGCATCGGTGTAGAGCCCGCGCTCGCACAGCAGCCCGGCCGTGCGCTCCAGGGCGTGCAGCCGCTTCTGCCGGTAGGCCTCCCGCTCGGCCACGAGCCAGGACTCCTCCCACTCGGGCAGCAGGTCGTCGCGGAAGAGTGCGAGGTCTGCGCGGTGGTCGGGCAGGGCCTGCGGGTCCGTCGTTCGGAGCAGCTGAGCGTGCTCCTCGGCCTCCCACAGGTCGACCTTCAGGTCCGTCGAGAGCCAGACCTCGGTCGCGTTGCCGATCACCAGGGCCCGACCGCGGGGTCGCGGGAGACGCCACAGGACCGACCGCAGGCTGGAGCCGGCCCGGCCCGGGGGCGCGTCCGGCCAGAGCCGCTCGGCGACCGTCGCTCGGCGCGCCCGCTTGGTGCGGTGCACCACCGCGAGGAGGGCCAGGAGGCGCTGGGCCGTCAACCACAGGTCCTGCCGCTCGCCCTCGAGGGACAGGTTGAACTCGCCCAGCAGCCCGAGCCGGCTGGAAGGGAACATCCGGTACCTCCTCTCCCCGTCGGCGTCGGTTCCCCCCAGCCGTGCCGCCATGCCTTCCGAGGACCGATCGCGCGGCGACGACCCCGTCGGGCGCGTGACGCCGGTGTGACGCCGGTGTGACGCCGGTGTCACGTCAGGTCCTACGACGGCTGGTGCACCTGCTCCACGCCGACGAGACGCAGCTGCTGAAACGTCCCGGGTCACGAGGCGACCGACGCCTCGCCACAAGGAGGTCCGAGATGTACAGGCACACCAAGGAGCTGCAGTTCGACGTCCGCCCCGAACGGCCCGACGCCCTCTTCGCGGCCAAGCTGCAGGAGCTCGTCGGCGGTCAGTTCGGTGAGATGACCGTGATGATGCAGTACCTCTGGCAGGGGTGGAACTGCCGGATGCCCGGCAAGTACAAGGACATGATCTACGACATCGGCACCGAGGAGATCGGCCACGTCGAGATGCTGGTGACGCTGATGGCGCGGCTGCTCGAGGGAGCGCCGTCGGAGACGCAGGCGGCCGCGGCCACCGCGAACCCGGCCCTGGCCGCGGTGCTCGGCGGCCAGAACGTGCAGCACGCGATCGTGACCGGTGGAGCGGCGATGCCGACCAACAGCCAGGGCGTGCCCTGGAACGGTGGCTACATCGTCGCGAGCGGCAACCTGCTGGCCGACTTCCGGCACAACGTCGCGGCCGAGGCGCAGAGCCGCCTCCAGACCGCGCGGGTCTACCAGATGACCGACGACCCGGGCGTCAAGGAGACACTCCAGTTCAACCTGGCGCGGGACACGTTCCACCAGCAGCAGTGGCTGCTGGGCATCGAGCAGCTGATCGAGGACGGCTTCACCGATGGCATCGAGGACTCGCTCAAGGACGAGGAGAACCACGAGGCGGCGCGCACCTACTACAGCTTCCACGAGGGCAGCACCGCAGGCGAGGGCCGCTGGGCCCAGGGGACGACGCTCATCGGCAACGAGGAGATCCGCTTCGAGCAGGGCCGCCCGCTCCGCGACGACATCCAGGAGATCCCGGCGCCCGACCCGCTGCTCTTCGCGACGTACGACGGGAGCAAGGGCCCCGGCAAGCCCGGCAACGCCGCCGGCGGACTCGTCCAGGGTGCGGAGAACCTCATGAGCAAGGCCAAGGAGAAGCTCACCGGGGAGTGAGCAGCCGCGATGACTGATCTGATCCTGCGCCCGCTCGCCGACGCCTTCATGCAGGTCGGCGTCTTCGTCGCCCTGCTGGTCGCGCCGTTCGGGTGGGCGCGGCACCGGTGGGGCCACCGCCTCGACGACAGCCTCCAGCGTCGTCGCGGACTGGCCCCACTGGTGGCGGCGGCGCTCACGATGCCACCGGGCTGCGGTGGCGCGATCATCGTGATGTCGGCCTACTCGCGAGGTGCCGTGTCGTACGGCGCCGCGATCGCCGCGCTGGTCGCCACCATGGGGGATGCCTCCTGGGTCCTCCTGGCGGCCGACCCCCTGCTGACCGTGCAGCTCAAGCTGGTGCTGCTGGTGGTCGGCGCCTCGACCGGCTACCTCGTCGACGCCCTGGGCATCGCGCCGCGGCGGCGGGTGGACGGGGCGGCCGACGGGGTGAACCACGTCGACACGGGGCCGGACCCGGTGTCCTGCCCCCACGAGCGCGACGTCGCCGGCGCGACCGTGCCGACCCTGCCGGGCGTGCCGGCCCTGCCGGCCCTGCGGCTCCACGACCTCGGGGTGCTGCCGGTGCTGTTGTGGGTGCTGCTCGGCACGGGCGCCACGCTCAGCGTGCCGGTGACCTTCCAGGTGCTGGCACCCTCGAACCTCTACCTGGTCGTCGGTGTCCTGGGCACGTCCCTCGCGGTGGTCTTCTTCATCCGCAACGGGTGCAGGCTGGCCGACGACGACGAGGACAACACGCGGCCGGGCTCCATGTCGGGCGTGCTCCGCCACGGAGGCGAGGAGGTCGCCTTCGTGACCGTCTGGGTGGCCATCGCGTACGTCGCGTGGTCGCTGGTCACCCACGTCACCGGCTTCGACGGGTCGCAGCTCCCGCTCTTCGGGGTGGCCGGCGTCGTCGTCGGAGCCTGCATCGGGCTGATCCCGGGCTGTGCCGTGCAGATCGTCTTCGCCGGCATCTTCGTCGCGGGCGGCATGCCGTTGTCCACCCTGATGGCCAACACCGTCAGCCAGGACGGGGACGCACTGATCCCGCTGCTGGCTCTCGAGCACCGCTCGGCCCTGCTGGCCACCGTCCTGACCACGATCCCGGCCCTGACGGTCGGTCTCTGCCTGCTCGTCCTCACCTGACCTGGGACCAGGTCCCGCCAAGGAGAACGCCATGCTCGTCTTCCTCTCGCCCGTCCGCCTCCAGCTCTGCCTCGCGCTGCTCTGTGCGCTGACCGGCACGTGGTGGGGCATCGGCACCGCGCTGATGGTGCTCGCCGTGCTGGCCGCCCGCACGGCCGCTCGCCGTCACGTCGCCAGCTGGTCCTCGACGCCCCTGGCCCACGGGAGCATCTCGCTGCCGCCGGAGGCCGCGCCGCTCCCGGCTTCGCGCCGTGCGGGTCACGTCCGAGCGTGAGTGACCCGCGGCGACGACCCGGCCGTCCGGCGACGGCGGGAGCCGTCGCCGCCGCGGCGCCACGTCAGCAGCAGCGCGAGCGCGAGCAGGACCTCGGCGACGTCACCACCGACGTACATGAGGTTGCCGGCGGCCTGCATCTCGCCGACCGGCTCGTGCACCTGCACGAGGATCCCGGCGAAGAGCAGCTGGGACACCACAGCGTGCACGGCGACCGCGACGCCGAGGACGACCAGCCGTGCGGGCACCGACGCGCGCACCGGGGCGGGGTCGGGTCCGGCGATCACCCAGGCGAAGAGCAGGCCGGAGGCCAGCAGGTGCAGGTGCACCAGCGCGTGGACGACCGGGTCCCGGGTGCTCGCGTCGTACAGCGGGGTGAAGTACAGCAGCACCAGGCCGCCGCTCGAGAGCAGCAGCGCGACGGAGGGGCGGGCGAGCAACCGGATCGGCGCCGTGTGCAGGGCACGACCCAGCCGGCGGGCCGCTGCGTGGGGCAGCCCGCGCAGCAGGAGGGTGACCGGCGCCCCGAGGGCGAGGCCGAGCGGCGCCACCATGGCCAGCAGGAGATGCTGGGCCGCGTGTCCGCCGAAGTCATGGTCGGCCAGCCGGTCGACGGGCGGCGACACGGCGATCGTCAGGACGGCCGCGCCGGCCAGGAAGAGAAGGGTGCGGCCGACGGGCCACCGGCGCCCGTCGCGCGCAGCGAGCCACACGTAGCCGCACGCGAGGACCGACCCGGCCGCCGACGGCGCCAGGTCGACGACCGCGCCGCTCACCGCGTGCCGCGTGCGGGCACGGCGTCGACGAACCCGGCGCCGCGCTGAATCAACCAGCCGCCGACCACGAGCAGGACGCCGAGCGCGAGGAAGTCGAGGTCCCAGGCTTTCTGGTGCACCCCGGCGCGCACGTGGTGGATGCCGAGGAGGTGGTGGTCGACGATCCCCTCCACCAGGTTGAAGACCCCCCAGCCGACAAGGGCCCAGCCCCACAACGCCCGGGACCGCCAGACCCGGCCGCGGGAGTGCTGGACGCGCGCGTAGAGCAGGGCCAGGCCGCCGAGCACCATCAGCCAGGTGAAGGTGTGGAAGACGCCGTCCCAGACCGTGTTGATCCGCAGCCCGTGCACGGAGTCGGCGGGGTAGTACCGGATCCCGACGTGGTCGGTGTCGGTCGATGTCAGCATGTGGTGCCACTGGAGCACCTGGTGCAGCAGGATGCCGTCGACGAAGCCGCCGAGGCCGACTCCCAGCACGATGCCGGGCGCTGTGAGGGCGGGCGGGGGTCCTGACTCGTGAGCGCGCACGCCGCGGGGTAGCCCGGTCCGTGCTGCGGCATGCGGGGAGCCCTGGTCGGCCGGGCGCCCGAGGGCTCAGTGCATCGCCGCGCGTACGGCGTCGCGGGTGCGGTCGATGATCGAGGCGAACGGCCCGACCGCGTACTGCGCGACCGTCGAGCCCGCGGTCGACGGATGGGGGTGCGTCGGTGCGACGGCCTCCGCGGCGCGCAGGTGCATGCCCATCGCCTGCCGCTGCCCCTCGTCGCACGAGGACTCGATCAGCGGGAACTCCTCGTGCTCCTCGGCCTCGGCGTGCTCGTCCACCGACGCCTCGAGCTCCGCGAGCAGGGACTCGAAGTCCGACCCGGCCGGATCGAGCTTCTCCAGCCGCTGGAGGACCTCGTTGGCCTCGGCCTCCTCGTGGTTGCGGGCGTCGGCGACGTCCTTGCCGCCGGCCGCCGTGGTGGCCGGCCTGATCACCATCTCCTCAGCCGTCTCGTGCACCGCGAGCAGGGTGCGCAGCTCGGCGAAGGTCTCGCTCCTGCGGTCGCCGCCCGCGGCCTTCACCGCGGCGAACAGGTCACGGATCCGCGCATGCTGCTCGTAGAGCACGCGGAGCACGTCGCCCTCCGGATAGGTGGCAGCCTTCGCCCGGTCCTCCGCTGCGTCACCCACCGCTCACGCCTGGGGTGCGGTGTTGTCGGTGCCGCCCAGCTCGGCCAGGAACGCGTGGCACTGGTGCGCGCGGGCGCTGTCCTGCTCCATCACGTCGCGGAAGAAGCCGGCGATGTCGTCGCGTCCCGCGTTCTCGGCGTCGCGGACGTACTGGCCGTAGTCGTGCCCGGCCTTGAGCGCGTGGTACTGCAACGAGATCAGGTCGAACGTGACGTCGTCGAAGCCGGTCTCACCTGTGGCCATGGTTCATCACTCCTCTTCGGTGGGGGAACGGGCCGGTACCCCGAAGGGCGCCGGGTATCCGCACCCCTCTGGTCGTCCCACTCAGCCGGCGGGCCCCGCCGCGGTGTCGCGGCCGGGCAGCGTCCGCAGCATCCGGTCGCCCGCCGAAGCAGCCACGAGCTGTCGTTCGGCCTCCTCGGCGAGCGCGGTGTAGCCGCCGACCCGGGTCAGGAGCCGGAAGCACAGCGACGCCGACTCGACCTGGAGCTCGGCACCGCGGGCGACGATCCGCTCGCGCGCGTCGTCGATCAGTCGCAGGCAGCTGGAGTCGACGTGGGTCACGTTGCCGAGGTCGAGCAGGTAGCGGGTGCACCGGAGCTGCTCGAGGTCGAGCAGCCGCCAGGCGAGGGGCCCGCGGCTCTGGACGTCCAGCTCGCCGTCGATGCGGAGCGATGCGTGGGACGGCGCCGAGCAGAGGTGGAACGTTGCAGTCATGAGTGAATCCCGAGAGGAAAGCTGCACCGGCCGGTTCTGAGCTCGGTGTCGCACCCCGACGCTAGCCGACGCGTCGGGGCGCCACTACCTCCTCAGGGGTAGTGGTGCGGTTTGGGACCGGTGGCTTCGGGGACCGAGGTCCACCACCGGACCTACGCGAGGAGCACTGCCATGGTGAGCGCCACACTGGAGTTCGTCGGGACGGCGACCACGATCCTGCGGCTGGGTCCCTTCACCATCCTCACCGACCCGAACTTCCTGCACCGGGGCCAACGTGCCTACCTGGGCAAGGGCTTCTTCTCCACCAGGCTGACCGAGCCCAGCCGCCGGGTGAAGGACCTGCCCGCCCTGGACCTCGTCGTGCTCTCCCACCTGCACGGTGACCACTTCGACCGCACCGCCCGTGCCGAGCTCGACCGGTCGCTTCCCGTGCTGTCGACGACCAGCGCCGCTGATCGGCTGCGGAAGTGGGGCTTCGAGAACGCCGCGGGCCTGGCCACCTGGGAGTCCACGTCGTACGAGGACGCGGGGCACCGTCTCAGCGTGCGAGCCGTGCCGGGCCAGCACGGGAAGGGGGTGGCGCGCGCCCTGGTGCCGCCGGTGATGGGCACCGTCCTGGAGCTCGAGTCACCCGACGGCCAGCCGCTCCGGGTGTACGTCAGCGGTGACACGCTCTACTCCCCGACGCTCGCCCAGATCACCGAGCGCTGCGGGCCCGTGGATGCGGCCGTCGTCCACCTCGGCGGCACGCGGCTGCTCGGCCTCACCGTCACCATGGACGACCGCCAGGGCGCCGACCTGCTGCAGCTGCTGACGCCCCGGGTCGCGGTGCCGGTGCACTACGACGACTACGGCGTGTTCAAGTCTCCGCTGAGCGCCTTCGTGGACACGTGCGGCCGCCGCGGCGTGGCGACCCAGCTGCGCGTCGTACGACGCGGCGAGACGGTCAGCCTGCAGCCCGACTACGACGGCGGCTCGACGTAGTCGTCGTCGACGACGTGGACCGCCGCCTCCTCGGCGCCGGCTGCGGCGCCGTCGATGCCGACGTCCTCGGCGACCAGACCCGCCTCGACATCGGTGCGCACGCCCTCGTCGGGAGCGACGAGCCGGCCGGCCCGCTCATCGCCGACCTCGGTCTGTGACTGCTCGGCGGTGACCGCCTCGCGCTCGGCGAGCTCATAGGGGTCGGGCTCCGGGATCTCCTGCTGGAGGCGCTGGTCGAGCGTCTCGCCCATGCTCTCCTCGAGCGGGGTGTTGCCGAACCCCTGGGCCACCGACCACTTCTCCGGCGGCGAGAAGCCCTCGTCGAGGGGGTCGGCCAGGCCACGGTCGTCGTCGACCAAGCTGTCGCCGGTGCTCTGCGGCTGCGTCTCGTCGTCGACGCTGTAGCCGTGGTAGCTCTCGTTGTCCGAGGCGTCCTGGGTGACGTCGACGGCCGGGTCGGTGCCGATCGCCGTGTCCACGTCGGGCTGCTGGTCGCTCATCGGTGCCTCCACATCTCGGTTGCGTCCCGGCGTGGTACCCACTCGGTCCTCGGCCTATCCGAGGGTCACCCTCACGGATCCGCCGACGCCGGGTGGCCCGCCGCCCGGCGTAGCAGCGAGGAGACGTTGCTGCCGATGCCGCGCAGGACCCCGCCGTGGTCACCCGAGACCTGGTGACCGGTGTCACGGGAGTGCAGCACGTTGCCGGAGGTGGACGGGGCGGGGCGGCTGAGATCGACCGCCAGCAGCTGGCACATCGGTCCGACCAGGTGGTCGTAGACGACCGGCAGGCACGTGAAGCCGAACCGCACGACGTCGTTGGCGGCGCTCAGCTGCGCGCGGCGGCGCGGTCGTGCGAGGCGATCGAGGATCTGCCGCGCGACCCGCTCGGGACGCACGTACGGCGGCGGTGGCCGGGCCTCCCAGCCCCCGTAGTTGGCCGCCTCCCGGTAGATCGGCGTGTCGACCCCGCCGGGCGCGACGTAGCCGATGTGCACGCCGCGCAGGTCGCGGTTCTCCAGGCGCAGCTGGTGGACCAGCGACCGCAGGCCCCACTTGCTGACGGCGTACGCCGTCAACGAGGGCACGGCGACGTGACCGATGACGGAGCCGACGTAGAGGAGGGTGCCGGACCGCTGGTGTCGCAGTGTCGGCAGCACGTGGCGGGCCACGTTCGCGGCTCCCAGGAGGTTGGTGCGCAGGACGCGGTCGAAGACCTCGGCGGGGACCGCCTCGGCGCGACCGTACGACACCACCCCGGCGCCCGAGACCACCACGTCGAGACGCCCGTGCCGCTCCAGCGTGGTCGAGACCATGGCGCGCACGGCGTCGTCGAGGCCGACGTCGGTCGGGACCACCAGCGTCGACGCGGCGCCGGCCGTCTCGCATTCGGCAGCAGTCGAGTGCAGCGCGGTCGGGTCGCGGGCGACGAGCACCACGTGGGCGCCGGCCCGGGCGGCGCCGAGCGCCGTGGCGCGGCCGATGCCGCTCGAGGCACCGGTCACCAGCACCACCTGATCCGTGAGAGTCCGCACGGCCGCCGGTATCCCGACCGGTGGCGGGCATGCCGACCGCGTCCGGCAGCCGGCATGAATCCCGCAGCGGGCGGCTACCGCTGCGCCATGGCGCGCGAACACCACCCCCGACTGGCCATCGTCACCGGTGCCGACTCCGGCATCGGGCAGGCGACCGCGAAGCTCCTGGCGGCGGAGGGCTTCGACATCGGAGCGACCTTCCACACCGACGCCGACGGCGTCCGAGCGACCGCTAAGGAGGTCGAGATGCGCGGCCAACGGTGCTTCGTCGAGCAGCTCGACGCCGCAGCGCCCGACGCGGGGGCCGTGGTCGACCGCCTCGCGGACCAGCTCGGGGGAGTGGGGGTCCTGGTCAACGTCGCCGGGACCGGGCACTCCTCGCGAGCGCTGGACCTCGACCTCGCGACCTGGCGACAGGTGCTCGCGACCGACCTGGACGGTCCGTTCCTGTGTGCCCAGTCCGCTGCCCGCCGCATGATCGCGGCGGACCGTGGTGGCCGCATCATCAACGTCACCAGCGTGCACGAGCACGTCCCGCGGCTCGGGGCGGCGGCGTACTGCTCCGCCAAGGCGGGACTCGGCATGCTGACCAAGGTGCTGGCGCTGGAGCTCGCCGAGCACGACATCACCGTCAACGCGGTCGCGCCCGGCGAGATCGCCACGGCGATGACCGGGCTCGACGAGTCGGACGCCTACCACGAGGAGCGCCCGGGCAACCCGCTCGGTCGCCCGGGCCACGTCAACGAGGTCGCCTCGGTCATCGGCTTCCTGGCGTCACCGCGCTCGGCGTACGTGACCGGCTCCTCCTACGCCGTCGACGGTGGCCTGATGCTGATGGCCGCGCACGGACACGACTCCGCGACCGGGTGGCGTGAGGTCTGACCTCGGGCCCTCTTCTACATCGCCCGGTCGGCGGTCAGGCTGCCGCGCAGCTTGCGCTGCAGCACCAGCCCGAGACCGACCATGGCGACCCCGAGCACGAGGTGCAGCCAGTTGTCGGCGGTGTTGAGAGGCACGAAGTTCGCGGAGCTGTCGTGGCCGATGGCGAGCCCGTAGATCCACAGCGCGAGGTAGACGACGCCGCCGGCGAGGAAGTACGTGACGGCGGCCTTCGGCCGAGCGGCGACCGCGAGGCCGACGACGCCGTACGCCACGTGCACCAGGTTGTGGAGCACCGACACCTCGAAGATCCCGAGCAGCTTGGCGTGGCTCATGTGACCCGCGAACGTCATGTCGCTGTAGTGCGTCGTGATCCCGGGGATGAAGCCGAGGATGCCGACGACCAGGAAGACGGCACCGACGACCAGCGCGGCGAGCCGGGTGAGGCGGACGGCACTCGGGGCGAACGCGGTGGACCTGGTGGAAGTGGACATGGTCTTCTCCTCCTTGACGCGTTGGGAAGTGGCGCCGCTCCGGTAGCCATCAGCGTGGGGGCGAAACATCGGCGGCGGCGGCGATTGGGCCCTGGACGCCGGGATACCGAGCGAGCCCCATGAACGTCTATCGCTGGGTCTGGTCGGCCTGCTGGCTGGTCGTCGGTGCCGTACCCGTCGCCGTCGGCCTCGTGGTCGCGCCCGTCACCGTCGTGTGCGTCGGGCTCCTCGCCGCCACCGCCACGGCTGCGGTGGGTGCCGGTCACGATCGGTGGGCGGCGCACGCGTGGCTCCGGGCCGGTCTGCTCGGCGCTGCCGTGGCAGGCGGACTGTCGGCCAGTGGCCCCGCGGGCTTCGGACTGCTGGTGCTGGCCGCCGCGACGGCGCCTCCCGTCGTCCGGCGCGCGGTGGCCTGTCGGCGCAGCGCCCTCGGTCGGCCGGGAGTCGGGGTGGTCGACCTGCCGTCGGTCCTGACCGCCGACCTGCTCGCCGGGCCGGTGCACGCTCTCGAGGACGGGGCGCTCTGCCGGGCCTGGTCGGACAGCTTCGTGGCCCTCAAGCTGAGCCGCACCAGTGCCGAGCGGCTCGAGCTGGTCAACCTGCGACAGGCCTACCTCGACGAGCTCGAGTCGCGCAACGCCTTCGGCTTCCACGCCTGGCTGCGCTCCGGCGCCCGGCCCGTCGCCAACCCGGCGCGGTACCTCGCACTCCATGAGCCGTACGGGTCACCCCGGCCCTCGCTCGGCGACCAGCGCGACGGCTGACCACATCGGTGCCGGCGGCTCACCGTCGTGTCCCGCTCCGACCGGAAACGCAGTCCTGCGAGGAACGTCGCGAGCGACCGTATTGCCGGCCGGGCAGCGGGGTACAGCCCCTGGCATGGACACCGATCAGCTGACATGGACCGTTGGTCCACGTGGTCCCCACGGTCCACGTGGTCGTCGAGCGGAGGAGGTCGCGACAGCGTGAGCATGGAGCCGGTCCCCGAGACCATCGCCGCGTTCGACGAGCTGGATCCCGCGGCGGAGGCCGAGCTGCGGACGAGTCTGACCCGTGCCGGCCAGCAGGTGCGCGCGCTCGTGCCGGACTGCATCGGGCTCAGCATCGCCACCGTCGAGTACGGCGTCACGTTCACGCTGGTCGCGTCGGCGGTGGACATCGCGGTGCTCGACGCTATGCAGTACCTCGCGGGCGGACCCTGCGTCGATGCGCTCGCCAGCACCGACCCTCTCGAGGCCCAGGCCGAGGACTTCGCCGAGCAGGACTGGCAGCTCTTCGCGCAGGCGACAGCGGCCAAGGGGGTGCAGTCGACGCTCACCCTGCCGATCCTGGTCGGCGACCGGGTGATCGGGAGCGTCAACCTGTACGCCGCCTCGCGCCGCGCCTTCGGCGGCCTGCACGACCAGCTCGCCGAGATCTTCGGTGCCTGGGCGGGTGGCGCCGTCACCAACGCGGACCTGTCCTTCGACACCCGCCGACTCGCCACCGAGGCTCCCGGGCACCTGAAGGACTCCTCGAAGATCTCGACCGCCGTCGGCGTCATCTGCGCCCAGCTCGACGTTGACGAGGAGCAGGCGCGTCGACTGCTCCGCGACGCCGCCGCGTGCGCGGGCGCCAGCGAGCTGCGGGTCGCCGAGGCGCTGCTCGAGTCGTGGCACGAGTTCGGGGGCGGGGCGGGCACGTAGCCGGTCGACCGGGCGGCGACCAGGGACTAAGGTGGGAGGGTCGTCGGTGCTCAGACCTGGCACCGATCGCTCCCGGAGGGCGCAGGCCATGCGTTCCCTGATGACGGAGACCGTCGAGGACGGCTGCCTCGTCCTGCACCTCGACGGTGAGTTCGACCTGTCCACGCGAGCCGCGGTGGGGGTGTCGTGCCGCCGCCTGGCCCGGGCACCCGGAGGGCGGCGTACGGTCCTCGACCTCACGGCCGTGACGTTCATCGACTGCGGCACCATCCGCCAGCTGGCTCGGTTGGCGTCGAGCCGTCAGGCCTCGGGGGATGCCTGCACGATGCTGGTGAGTTCGCCCTTCCTCCAGCGGGTCATCGAGGTGACCGGCTACTCGCGGTGCGTACCGGTGGTGCTCATGCCGTCCGCGCGCGGTGCGTCGCCGAGGATCGCCGGCCGACGGCGGGGAGCCGGCACTCCATGGCAGCCACCACCTCGTCGACCGTGATCGCGAGGAGCGCGGGGTCGACGACCGCGCCGTGCGGATCGCCCGTGCCGTCGCCATGCCACACGACCGTGTGGGGACCGTCGACGGGTGGTCCCCAGGTCGCTGGAGACACCGGCCCGAACAGCACGACCGAAGGCGTCGCCAGGGCCGAGGCGAGGTGGGCGACCCCCGTGTCTCCCGAGACGACCAGACGGGCGGAGGCCACCGTCGCCGCGAGCTCCTGCAGGTCGGTGCGTCCGGCCAGCACGGCGGACGACGGGAGGCCGGCCGCGCCGGCCACCCGTTCGGCGCGGGCGCGCTCGGCGCTCGTGCCGGTGAGGACCACGGTCTCGCCGCGAGCCCGGGCCCACGCGGCGGCGCGGGCGAAGCGCTCCTCGGGCCAGCGGCGGCTCTCCGAGGCGGCCCCGACGTGCACCAGCACCGCGGCGGTCACCGAGGCCGGCTCCGTCGGCGCAGCGATGCCGACGTCGTCGGGGTCGGCCGCGACGTCGAAGGCCTCCGTGACGAGCCGGCACCAGCGGCTGCGCTCGTGCTCGTCGGCGCGCCAGCCGGGACCGGCCACCGGCTCACCGCCACCGCCGGGTCCGGCGAAGGCGACCAGCCGGCCGGGGTGCAGCTCCTGGAGCAGACGCTTGCTCGCCGGCCCGTTGCCGTGCAGGTCGACGGCGACCTCGGGAGGCCTGCCGCGCCACGGGACCGGCTGGAGCTCACGGGTCGGCAGCAGCCGGTCGACGGCGTCGGTGAGCCTGACCAGGGGTGCGAGCGCGGGCGGCGCGGCGAGCACGAGCTCGTGCGCCGGCAGGGCGCGCCGCAGCGCGCGCAGGGCCGGCACCCCGGCGAGGTAGTCGCCGAGACCGATGGCTCGGAGGACCAGCGCCCGTGGGCTCACGGTCGGTCAGGCCGCCCCGCTGCTGCGGTCACCAGCCCGCTCGTCGACCGGCCGGCGAGGTAGGGCACGACCACGGACTGCCCGCCCCACCCCCGGAGGATGGCCGCCTCCGGCAGCTCCGCGCCGGCGTAGTCCCCGCCCTTGACCCAGACGTCGGGCCGCAGCCGGCGGAGTGCCTCGACCGGTGTGTCCTCCTCGAAGACGACGACCTCGTCCACGGGCTGGAGGGCGGCCAGCACCCGGGCCCGGTCGGCCTGCGGCACCAGCGGTCGGGACGGGCCCTTGAGGCGGCGTACGGACTGGTCGGAGTTCAGGCACACGACCAGGCAGTCGCCGAGCGCGCGAGCGGCCTCCAGGGTCGCGACGTGCCCGGCGTGGAGCAGGTCGAAGCAGCCACCCGTCGCCACCACCTTGCCCCCGGCCGCCCGCACGCGCTCGACCACGGAGGCACCGGAGGCCTGGCTCGCACCGACAGGGGCCCGGCCGAACGCAGCGGCGCCTCCGTCGGCGACGAAGCGGGCGGCGCCGTGCACCGCAGCCTGGACCGCCTCCAGGGTCACGGCCCCCGACGCGAGGGCGACGGTGGCGGCGCTCGCGAACCGGTCGCCGGCTCCGCAGGCGTCACCGGCGCCCACGACCTGGGGCGCGGGGATCACCGACGGGGAGGACTCGCCGTGGGACAGCAGGGCGCCACGCGCTCCCAGCGTCACCGCGACCGCGTGCGCGCGCCAGGCCACGACCAGGACGCGCGCCTCGTCGGTGACCCGCGTCAGCCCGTCCAGGGCCGGAGGGACCTGCTCGAGACCGCCGGCCAAGGCACTGGCCTCGGCCAGGTTCGGCGTGGCGAGCCGTACGCCGGGCACCGGCATCGCGCCCCGGGGGTGCGGGTCCCAGACCACCGGCATCCGGTGGGCGGCATCGGCGAGCGCGGCCCGGACCGGTCCGAGACCGGTCAGGCCGTGCCCGTAGTCGGAGACCAGGACCGCGGAGGCCGAGCGGAGAGCGTCGACCACCGCCCCGCCCGAGGCGTCGATGGGCCCGGCGCCTCCGTGGTCCAGCCGGACCAGCGACTGGCCGTCGGCGCGGACGCGCCGCTTGACCGGGGTGCTGCCGGCGTGGGGCAGAGCCACGACGCGGACCCCCGCAGCCTCGACCAGGGCGCGCAGCCGGGCCCCGTCCTCGTCCTCGGCCAGGGCGGTGACCAGGACCACGTCGGTGTCGCGCGCCGCCAGCGCCGCCGCCAGGGCGGCGCCGCCGGGCCGCGGCACCTCGTCGTCGACGGCCACGACCGGCACCGGTGCGTCCGGGCTGAGCCGGCCGGCGTGTCCGAGGACGTCGATGTCGAGCAGGGCGTCGCCGAGCACGACCACCGGTCCCGCGGTCACGACGCTCCCGGTGCCCGCGTCCGGGACACCCCCACGCCGAGGGCGCGGTCGAGGGCGGCGCAGAGGACGTGGAGCGCGACCAGGTGCAGCTCCTGCACCGTGGCGGTGTACGGCGCGTCCACCGCGCAGCACTCCGTCGAGTGCTCGGCGAGCGGGTTGGGGAGCGGGCCGGTCGTCGACCAGACGTGCATGCCCACCTCGCGGCCACGCTGCGCCGCCGCGACGAGGTTCTCACTGCGGCCGCTCGTCGACATCAGCACCAGCACGTCACCCGGGCGGCCGTGGGCCTCCACCTGGCGCGCGAACAGCTCGCTGGCGGGGTAGTCGTTGCAGATCGCCGTCAGGCTGGAGGTCTCCGCGCTGAGGCAGATCGCGGAGAAGGGCGGCCGGTCGTGGCGGTAGCGACCCACCAGCTCGGCGGTGAGGTGCTGGGCCTGGGCCGCGCTGCCGCCGTTGCCGGCCGCGAGCAGCCGACCTCCCGATGCCAGGATCTGGGCCAGCCGGGTGCCCCAGTCGTCGACGACGTCCACACAGCTGCCGAAGCGCGCCAGCGCCTTCGAGAGCTCGTGGAGGTGCTCGTGGTCGCAGGGGGTCGCCGCCAGGTCGTGGTGGCGGGTCGTGGTCGTGGTCATCGGAGCACCTTCGTGGTCGGGCGGGCATGGACGCCCGCAACTGCGCGGTAGACGGTCTCGGTCTGCTCGACGACACGGCGCCAGTCGTAGCGCTCGACGGCGCGCCTCCGACTCGCGACGCCGTACGCCGCGCGCCGGGCGGGGTCGTCGAGGAGCCCGCGGACGGCCCGGGCCACCTGGTCGGGCCGGCGCGGAGCGACCAGCTCACCGGTCTCGCCCGGCACGACGGAGTCGAGCAGGCCACCGACGGCCGATCCCACCACGGGCCGGCCGCAGGCCATCGCCTCGAGCGGCACGATGCCGAAGGGCTCGTACCACGGCACCGCCACGACCACGTCGCAGTCGCGGATCAGCGCCGGCACGTCGGGCCGGGCGACGCTGCCCACGAGCCGCACCCGGTCGGCCACCCCCAGGCGGTCGGCCAGCGCGCGCAGCCGCACTACTGCGGGATCGGCGTCGAGCGCGTCGCGGCGAGGGCCGCCGGCGATCACGAGCTCGACGCCGGGGAGGTCGCGCAGTGCCTCGACCGTGTTGCCGATGCCCTTGCGCGTCACCAGCCGTCCGACGACGAGCAGGCGGGGAGGGCCGTCGGGATCGCGGCGTGGCCCCGGTCGGAAGAGGTCGGTGTCGACGCCGCAGGGGATGACGCTGGCACGGCCCGGCGGCAGCCCGAGCTCGCGCAGCTCCTCGACCTCGTCGGCACAGGTGGCGACGACGTGGTCGACGTCGCGGCACAGCCGTCGCTCGTGGTCGATGCGGGTCGGCGGACTGGTGTCCGCGTCGCCCTGCTCGCGCCGCTTCACCGATCCGAGGGCGTGGAAGGTCTGGACGACCGGGATGCCCGTGCCGCGGGTCGCGTCCCGGCTGGCGAGCCCGCTCATCCAGAAGTGCGCGTGCACCAGGTCGGGACGCTCGGCCTCGAGGTGGGTCCGCAACCGCGCACCGAAGGCGGGCATGTACTGCAGCAGCTCGTCCTTGGGGACGTCGGTCGGGGGTCCCGCCGTGATGCGGCGGACGACGTAGCCGTCCTCGCACCGGACGGCGGCGGCCCCGCCGGTGGTGTCTCGGCGGGTGAAGACGGTGACGTCGTGGCCGCGCCGCACGAGCCCGGCGGCCAGCGCCGCCACGTGCACGTTCTGCCCCCCGGCGTCGGTGCCGCCGATCGCTGCGAGCGGGTCTGCGTGCTCGGAGACGAGTGCGATCCTCATGAGATCCTCCTCAACGTGGTGCGGCGGTCAGGGGTCCCGGCCCGGCCGAGCAGCGACTCGAGAGCGGTCACCACGTCGTCCGCCGTGACCGAGCTCAGGCACGGGTGACCCGGCACCGGGCAGGTGGTGGCGCGGCTGCCCCGGCACGGGGCGTGCTGGTCGCCGAGCACGGCGACGGGCACGCCGTACGGCGCCCAGCGCGCAGCGGGCACCGTCGGTGCGAAGAGCGAGACGACGGGGGTGCCGACCGCCGCCGCGAGGTGGGCCGGCCCGGTGTTGCCCACCACCACCGCCTGGGCGCCGGCGAGGATCCCGGCGAGCTCAGCGAGGTCCGTGCACCCACCACGGTCCTCGCCCTCCTCGCCGGCGACGTACGCCGTCAACGAGCACTCGTCCGGCGCGCCGGTGACGACGACCCGCACCCCGCCGGCCGTCAGGGACCGGCACAGCCGGCGGTAGCCCTCGGCGGGCCAGGCGCGGGCGGGCACCGAGGTGCCCGGGTGCAGCACGACGTAGGGCTCGCCCACGGTCGGTGCCGACCAGGCGCCGGGACGCAGGGCCAGGCGGCCGTCGTCGCCGGGCGGCGGCTCCGCGCCGCACGCCCGAGCCAGGCCCAGCGCCCGCTCGGCCTCGGGGAGGTCGTCGGCGCAGCGGTGGCGCAGGTCGAGCAGCGAGCCGGGGTAGTCCTCGCTGATCGCCCCGATCCAGGGCACGCCGGCCAGGCGCAGCACCAGGGCGGTCGGCAGGGCCGACTGGTGGAAGGAGGTGACGACCACCGCGCGGTCGTAGCGCCCGGCAGCCACGGTGTCGACGAGGTCCTCGATGTCGCCGCGGCGCACCGGATCGGGCTCGGGGTCGATCCACGGGGATGCCCAGCAGAGGATCTCGTCGACCCCCGGCAGCAGCTCGGCCGCCGCTCGGCCGCGCGGCCCGCACAGCAGGGCGAGGTGGTCGGACCCGGCGGCGAGCGCGCGTACGGCGGGCCCGGTCACCAGCACGTCACCGAGGCTGTCGAGGCGCACCACCAGGGTCCGGGTCACCAGGCACCCGCCAGGATCCGGTCGACCGCGCCGTCCACGGACGGCTCGACGAGCCCGGCGGCCGCGACCTCGGCGCCGAGGGTCGCGCCGGTCGGCACCAGGATGCCCACCGCTCCGGCGGCCTCCGCCGCCGCCACGTCGGAGCCGATGTCACCGATCAGGACGGTGCGCGCGGCGTCGACGCCGAGGTCGAGGCAGGCCTGCTTCACCATGCCGGGCTCAGGCTTGCGGCAGTCGCAGCCGTCCGCGGCCGCGTGCGGGCAGAGGTAGATGGCGTCGAAGGGACCGAGCAGCTCCTCGACGCGCGCGTTGACGGCGTCGGCCTGGGCCCGGGAGATGCGGCCGGATGCGATGCCCGACTGGTTGGTGACCAGGGCGGTGCGCACGCCGAGCGCCCGCACCCGGCTCAGCGCCTCGGCGGCACCGGGCATCGGGCGCACGAGGGTCGGGTCGCCGTTGTAGGGCACGTCCTCGACCAGGGTCCCGTCGCGGTCCAGCAGCACCAGGTCGGGCAGGCCACGCCAAGGACGGGCGCCGCGATGACGGACGAGGCCGCGCAGCGAGTGGAAGGTCGCCGCAGGGGGGATGGCGATGCTGGTCAGCAGCATCCGGCGCACCTCTGCGCGGTCGCGGGGGCCGGGCGCGATCCGCGCCCAGGCCAGCTCGAGCGATCCGGCGGCCCACGCAGCGGCCGCGCCGACGGCGAGCGGCCGTCTCCGTGCGCATTCCGCTCCGAGCGCCACCAGCCCCAGCGCCGTGATCGCGGCGTTGCGGGCGCGGCGGCCGACGGGCGCCTGCGCGCGCCGGTGCCAGTGGCGGCCGTGGAGCGCGCGCATCAGGAAGTCGTCGGCGTTGCCGGCCTGCTGACGCAGGCTGGCCCAGTCGCCGGCAGGACGCACCGGGTGGGTGACGCGACGAGCGCCGTCCACGACGCGTCCGCGTTCGGCGCCCAGCCGCAGCGCCAGGTCGGCGTCCTCCCGGAAGGCGCGCGGGAACCGCTCGTCGAAGCCGCCGACGGCGGAGAGCGCGCTGCGTCGGTAGGTCAGGTCCGCGGTGATCCACCGGGCGGTCTCGAGCCCGGCCGTCCCGCGCTCCCAGTCGGTCGGTGCCCGGTCCGGTGGCAGGGGCACGTGGACCCGGCCCACACTGCCGGCCGCGGCGGCCAGCTCGGCGGCCCCGAGGTCGGCCGCGAGGTCGGCGTACCAGCTGTCGGGCGGCACCACGTCGTCGTCGAGGAAGGAGACCCACGTCGTCCGGGCGTGCCGCCAGCCCAGGTTGCGCGCCCGGGCCGGCCCGCCGCCCCCGGCCCGCAGCACCAGGAGCTCCAGTCCGTGGTCGTGGCCGAGCTCGTGGTCCAGCACCTCGGCGAGGTCCGTGCCCGAGGGGCGGTCGTCCACCAGGACCACGGGTGACCGCAGCGGCACCGTCTGGTCCGCCAGTGCACGTAGCAGCACCACCAGGCTCGGCCGGCCCAGGGTCGGGATCACGAGCGTGGTCTGCGGCAGGCTCATCGCGCCCGGCCTCCCCGCCGGACCACGAAGGGTCCGATGGCCAGCAGGGTCACCGGTGCCGAGCCGAAGCACTCCAGCGCGTCGCGGGGCGAGTCCACCATCGGGCGCCCCGCCGTGTTGAGGCTGGTGTTGACCACGACCGGCGTGTCCGTGCGCCGCTCGAACGCCCGCAGCATCCGGGCCAGCAGCGGCTGGTCCGCGGCGTCGACCGTCTGGACCCGGGCGGTGCCGTCCACGTGCACCACCGCCGGGATGCGCTCGCGCCACGCGGGCGCCACGTCGTGCACGAAGAGCATGTACGGCGAGGGGAGCGGCCCACCGGAGAAGATCTCGGTCGCCCGGTCGGCGAGCACCATCGGGGCCACCGGCCGGAACTGCTCGCGACCCTTCACGTCGTTGAGCCGCTCGAGGTTGGCGACGTTGCGGGCGTCGGCGAGGAGCGAACGGTTGCCCAGGGCACGCGGTCCGTACTCGCTGCGGCCCTGGAACCAGGCGACGACGCCGTCGGCGGCCAGGCACTCCGCGACCTCCTCGGCCACGTCGGCCGGCCGCTCGTAGGCGACCTGCGCCGTGCGCAGGCACGCCTCGATCTCGTCGTCGCTCCAGCCCCGTCCGAGGTCCGCCCCGCGGAAGGTCTCGAGCCGGTCGCCCCCGTCCGCGGCCACCTGGAGCGCCGCGCCCAGCGCGGTGCCGGCGTCTCCGGCGGCGGGCTGCACCCAGACCTCGTCGTACCCGCTCTGCTCGTGCAGTGCCGTGTTGGCGACGCAGTTGAGCGCCACCCCGCCAGCCATGGCGAGGCGCGTGGCACCGGTGCGCGCGCGCAGCCACTGCGCCAGCTCGAGCAGGACCTCCTCGAGGCGTCGCTGCACCGAGGCGGCCAGGTCGGCGTGCTGCTCGGTCCACTCCTCCCCGGGCTCCAGGCGCTTGGCGAGGCCCGCCCAGTCGACCCCGTGGGCGACGAAGCCGCCGCGCCCGTCGGCCCGGACGAGCCGGCGCATCTCGTCGAGGAAGCGCGGCGTGCCGTACGACGCCATCGCCATCACCTTGAACTCGTCCGAGGACCGCAGGAAGCCCAGGTGGTCGGTCAGCTCCTCGTAGAGCAGGCCCAACGAGTGGGGCAGCTCCTGGGCGGCGTGCACCGTGAGGCGACCGTCCGAGTAGTGACCGGCGAGGTGGCTCGCGCACTCTCCCCGGCCGTCGAGCACCAGGACGTCGGCGTCCGTGTCGGGGTAGGCGGCCAGGGCCGCGGAGGCGCCGTGGGAGACGTGGTGGGGGACGAACCGGACCGCGGCGGGGTCCAGACCCGGCAGAGCCGAACTGAGGAAGCCGGGCGCCTGGCGGGCATAGGTCTGGCGCAGGTGGTCCCACGGGTCGTGCAGCGACATCGCCTCGGCCGGACGGGCCAGACCGGGGTCGTAGGAGTAGGCGACCGCGTCGACGTCGGTGACATCGAGCCCTGCCTGCTCCAGGCACGACCGCGCGGCCAGCTCCGGGAGCTCCCAGGCCGCGAAGGGCACCGGGCGGTGGCCGTGCTTGCGGCGGGAGAGCCGCTCCTCCTCCACGGCGGCCACCGTGACCCCGTCGACCACGAGCGCGGCGGCCGGGTCGTGGAACAGCGCATTGATGCCGAGGACCTTCACGGGCACACCTCCTGGATCGGACGGACCTGCGGATGCGACGCGGTTCCCCTATGGGGACCCGACAAACGTCTCTCTCCCGATCGGGCCCGCTCCCGCGTGGAACCGGGCGAGGCATGAAGAAGCACTTGTGGGAGACCGGTCGTCATGCAGATCTCGGTTCTCGGCACGGGCTACCTCGGAGCCACCCACGCGGCCTGTCTCGCGGCCGGCGGCCACACGGTCATCGGGGTCGACACCGACCCGCTGCGCCTCGAGCTGCTCCGCCACGGCAGGGCGCCCTTCCACGAGCCCGGACTCGACGAGCTGCTGCGCTCCGGGGTGGACTCGGGCCGGCTGCGCTTCACCGACGACCTCGACGAGGTGGTCGACGCGGACGTGCACTTCCTCTGCGTGGGGACGCCCCAGGTCGCGGACGGCGACGGCGCGGACCTCTCCGTGCTGCACGCCGTGGTCGAGGCCCTGGCCCCCCGGCTCGACAAGCCGTGCCTGGTGGTCGGCAAGTCGACGGTCCCGGTCGGCACGGCTGCGGATCTGCGGGGGCGGCTGCAGCGCCTGGCGCCCGCCGGGACGGGGGTCGGCGTGGCGTGGAACCCCGAGTTCCTCCGCGAGGGTCGGGCCGTCCGCGACTCGCTGGAGCCCGACCGGCTCGTCTTCGGCGTCGACTCCGACCTCGACAACCAGCTCCTGCGCGAGGTGTACGCCGACCTCGTCCGCCGCGGCGCCCCGGTGTTCCGCACCGACCCCGCCACCGCCGAGCTCGCGAAGGTGTCGGCCAACGCGATGCTCGCCGCCCGCATCTCCCTGGTCAACCTCCTGGCCGAGGTCTGCGAGGCCTCCGACGCCGACGTCAGCGACCTCACGGCCATCCTCGGCGCCGACCCCCGCATCGGGTCCGACTTCCTCAGCCCCGGTCTCGGGTACGGCGGCGGCTGCCTGCCCAAGGACACCCGTGCCTTCGTCGCGCGGGCACGCGAGCTCGGGGTGGTCGAGTCCTCGCAGCTGCTGGCGTCCGTCGACGACGTCAACACGCGTCAGCGCACGCGGACCGTCGAGCTCGCCGGTGCCCTGGTCGACCTCACGGCGGGCCCCCGGGTCGCGGTGCTGGGCGGCGCCTTCAAGGCCGGGTCGGACGACGTACGCGACTCGCCCGCCCTCGCGGTGGCCAGTGCCCTGCGGTGTCGCGGCGCCCAGGTCGTCGTGCACGATCCCCAGGCGGGGGACAACGTCCGGCGCACCCATCCGGAGCTGGAGGTCTGCGCGACGGCCCACGACGCCGTGCGCGGCGCCGAGCTCGTGCTCGTGCTCACGGAGTGGTCGGAGTTCGCCGCCCTCGACCCCGTCGACCTGGGGCGGATCGCGGCGAGGCGCGTCGTCGTCGACGGCCGGCTCGTCCTCGACGGGGACAAGTGGCGCGCCGCGGACTGGGACTTCCACGCCCTGGGGCGAGGGACGAGGGGGGCGGCCTGATGCGCATCCTCCTCTGGCACGTGCACGGCTCCTGGACCACCTCGTTCGTGCAGGGCGGCCACGAGTACCTCCTGCCGGTGACGCCCGACCGTGACGGCGACGGTCTCGGCCGCGCCCGGACGTGGGACTGGCCGGCCACCGCACGCGAGGTCCCGGTGGAGGAGCTCCGCGACGTCGCCGTCGACGTCGTCGTGCTCCAGCGCCCGCACGAGCTCGAGCTCGTCGAGCGGTGGCTCGGCCGCCGCCCCGGGGTCGACGTCCCGGCGGTGTACGTCGAGCACAACACCCCGCTGCACGGCCGGCCCGATGTGCCCGACACCCGCCACCCGCTGGCCGGGCAGGACCGCATCCCCATCGCCCACGTGACCGGGTTCAACGAGCTGTTCTGGGACTGCGACGGCGCCCGGACGGTCGTGATCGACCACGGCATCGTCGACCCCGGGCACCGGTGGACCGGTGAGCTGGCCCGCTCCGCCGTGGTGGTCAACGACCCGGTACGCCGAGGCAGGTCGGTCGGCACCGACCTGCTGCCCGACCTCTGCGCCGCCGGTGGTGTCGACGTTTTCGGCATGCGGGTCGACCTGCTGCCGGCGTCCCTCGCCGACGTCCCACCGGGGCTCGCCGTCCACGAGGACCTGCCGCAGGACCGGATGCACGACGAGCTCGCGCGGCGCCGGGTCTACGTGCACACGTCGCGCTGGACCTCGCTCGGCCTGTCGCTGCTGGAGGCGATGCACCTGGGCATGCCGGTGGTGGCTCTCGGCGCCACCGAGGTCCCGATGGCCGTCCCGCCGCAGGCCGGGGTCGTGACGACGCGCCGCACGGAGCTGGTCGACGCCGTCGCCCGCTTCCTGGCGGACGAGCCGCTGGCGGCTGCGGCGGGTCGAGCGGCACGGCAGCACGCCCTCGAGCACTACGGGCTCAAGCGCTTCCTCGCCGACTGGGACCGCCTGCTCGAGACGGTGGTCGCCCGGTGAGCCGGGTCACCACCGTCATTGCGACGCGCAACCGCTGGACGGACCTCGAGGTCACGCTGTCTCTCCACACCGAGCCGGTCATCCTGCTCGACAACGGCTCCGACGACGGCACGCCCTCGCGCGTCCGGACCGCCTTCCCGCACGTGGCCGTCATCGAGCTGCGGACCAACCTCGGCGCCGTGGCGCGCAACGTCGGCGTCCGGGCAGCGACGACGCCGTACGTCGCGTTCGCGGACGACGACTCCTGGTGGGCGCCGGGCAGCCTCGACCGCGCGGCCGACCTCCTCGACGCCCATCCCCGGCTCGGTCTGCTCGCCGCGCACATCCTGGTCGGTCCCGACGAGTGGCCCGACCCGGTCTGCACCGAGATGGCGAGCTCGCCGCTGCTCGCGGGTGACGGCCGGCCGTGCCCGGGTCCGCGCGTCCTCGGGTTCGTGGCGTGCGGCAGCGTCGTGCGTCGGGAGGCCTTCCTCGCGGCCGGCGGCTTCGACCCGGTCGTCGAGTTCGCCGGCGAGGAGGAGCGCCTCGCGATGGACCTCGCCACGGACGGGTGGGACCTCGCCTACACCGAGGAGGTGGTCGCGCACCACCACCCGTCGCCGTCGCGCGAGGGGGCGCTGGCGCGCCAGACCCGCCTGGCCCGCAACCACCTGCTGACCGCCTTGATGCGCCGACCGTGGCCGGTGGTCGCCGGCACCGCGTGGTCGCTGGCCTGCGGTGACCCGGCCAGCCGACGTGGCGTCGCCCTCGCGGTCCCCAGGATGGCCCGCGCCCTGGGCCACCGCGAGGTCGTGCCGCCACCGGTCGAGAGCCAGCTGCGCCTGCTCGGCTGACGGCGGCATGCCCGGGGGTCGCGGGGGTACCGGACCGACCCATGTGGCATGCCGGAGAAGGGAGCACTCATGCCCGGCGAGAAGGAACTTCCCTCCACCCTCGAGCGGTCGCCCGCGAAGGCGCGGCGGACCTGGATCGAGGCGCACGACGCAGCCGTGGAGGAGTACGGCGAGGGCGAGCGCGCCCATCGCACGGCGTACGCCGCCCTCAAGCACAGCTTCGAGAAGGTGGGCGACCACTGGGAGCCCAAGGACGGCAAGGGGCCCTCCGACAAGCAGGCGGCGAGGTCGGGAGGTCCGGCCCGCCGGGGCGGCGAGACCGCGGGGGGCGTCGACGCCAACGCATCGAAGAGCCACCTGGCCGACATCGCGAAGCGGCTCGACATCTCGGGCCGCTCCCGGATGACCAAGGACGAGCTGGTCGACGCGATCCAGAAGGCCAACGCCAGGGAGACCCGCGCGAGCCGGTCGGGGAAGGACTGAGATGACCACCTCCGAGCAGACGACGACCGTCGGACGCCCCGCCCGGGACCTGAGCGACAGCGTCGCCCTGGTCACCGGCGCCGGCAGCGGGCTGGGACGGGCCATCAGCGTGGCACTCGCCGACGGGGGAGCGCACGTGCTCGTGGCGGACATCGACGTGGAGGGCGCCAAGTCCACGGTCGCTCTCGTCGAGGAGGGCGGTCGGGGCGGTGCGGAGGTCGTGGTGCTGGACGTCACCGACTCCGCCGCCGTCGACGAGGTGGTCCAACGTGCCTCGCTGACCTACGGCGAGCGCTTCGACTGCCTGGTCAACAACGCGGGCACCGACAGTGGCGACGACCTCGTCGATGTCCAGGACGACCGCTGGCACCGGGTCTTCGGGGTCAACGTGCACGGGCCGATGTACCTCAGCCGAGCCTTTGTGCGCCACCTGCGCAGCCACCACTCGGAGCGGACCGGGGACATCGTGTGCATCGTCTCGATCAGCGCGTTGACCGTGGGTGCCGGTGCGGGGGCCTACAACTCCTCGAAGGCGGCGATGCACAAGCTCGCCGAGGTGCTGCAGACCGAGTCGCGCGAGCACTCCTGGCCGGCGCGGGTGAGCATCATCGACCCGGCCGCGATGAACACCCCGATGATGGACCAGTGGTCGCTGCCGCAGGAGCGGATGATGGACCCGGCCATCGTGGCGGGGCTGGTGCGCTCGGCCGTGACGCTGCCTCCCGAGGTGGTGCTGCAGAGCCTGGTCGTCACGCTGCGCAACGAGTACTACCCGCGCTGACGCGGGCGGTCGCCGTGCGCCCGGGATGCGGGCGCACGGCGACCGGTCCGTCAGGGCGTGGGCTCTCCCAGCGACTGCCGCAGCTGGCTGGTGATCCGGCTCAGCAGACGCGACACCTGCATCTGGGTGACGCCGATCTCGTCGCCGATCTCCTGCTGGGTCCGGTCCTCGAAGAACCGCAGGTAGAGGATCCGGCGGTCGCGCTCGCTGAGCTTGCGCACCACCGGTGCCAGGATCACCCGGGCCTCGGCTGCCGGCGGGTCGGCGTCGTCGTCGGCGAGCACGTCGGCGAGCGTGAGCGAGGACCCGCTCGCGACCGCCCGGTCGATGGACCCGGCGGTGAAGCTGCCGAAGGCCGCCTCGGTGTCGCTGAGCTCCTCCGGGGTGATGTCGAGCTCCCGACAGATCTCGTCGCGGGTCGGCTCGTGCCCCAGCTCCGAGCGGAGCCGGTCGATGGTGCGGTTCAGCTGCCCCTGGAGCACCTGGATGCGACGGGGCGGCCGGACGTCCCAGCAGTGGTCACGGAAGTGCCGCTGGACGCCGCCGCGGATCACCGGGACGGCGTAGGTCCGCAGGTCGTCGGCCCGGCTGGGGTCGTAGCGGGAGACGGCTCGCACCAGGCCCTCGTAGGCGACCTGGCGGAGGTCCTCGTCGTCGACGCCGCGGTTGCGGTAGCGCCTGGCCACGGACTCGGCCACGCACCGGTTGGCGAGGACCACCTCCGCGAGGAGGCGCTCCCGTTCCTCCGGCTCGGCGACGGCCGCCTCGGCGAGGAGCCGCTGGGTGTGCTCGATGCGCGCAGCTCTGCGCTCATCCTGGTCATGCTGCTTGCGGTCGTGGTGCGCGGTCAGCTCGGTCTGGGTCATGAGACTGTTCCCGGGACGGGTCTCCGCCGTGATCTCAGCGGAACCATGTCGCATCGTGCGGCGCGACACTCTCCGTCTACCCAGCCACCGACCCGCTCTAGCCACCCTTCCGGGTGAAAAAGACGGCGGCTCAGGTCGCCGGTTCGATGACGTCCATCATCAGCATCGCGGCCGGGTCGCCGCCCTCCCGGCCCCGGATGGGCGTCAGGGTGACGCGCACCCGCACCCGTCGCCCGCGGCGGTTCACCGCCTCCAGGTCGGTGTAGTCGGGGGCCGAGGCGTCGTCCGAGAGCGTCGCGCGCAGCGCCCGGCGGATCGGCTCGAGCGGCAGACCGATGTCGAGGTTGAAGAGGTGGTCGCCGACCGCCTCGTCCGTGCGGACTCCCCAGAGCTCCGCGGCTCGCGCGTTCCAGGCCATGATCTGGAGATCGGTGTTCACCACGGCGACGCCGGACTCCATGCTCTCGAGCACCGAGACCATGAAGGCGTTGAGCCGGTCGACCTCGTCCTGGTGCTCGCGGAGCGCCTGGTTGCTGCCGTTGAGCTCGTCGTTCATCGCCTGGAGCTCCTCGTTCATCGTCTCGAGCTCCTCGTTGGTGCTCTGGAGCTCCTCGTTGGTGGTCTCGAGCTCCTCGACGGTGCTCTGGAGCTCCTCGTTGGTGGTCTCGAGCTCCTCGACGGTGCTCTGCAGCTCCTCGTACGCCGTCTCCAGCTGCCGGTTGGCGTACAGCAGGTCGTTCTGCAGCTGGCGGTACTGGGTGACGTCGTTGAAGATCACGGTCACGCCCTCGAGAGCGCTGAGCTCGTCGAGGAGCGGCACGAACTGGATGTCGAGATGGATCTTCTCGCCCGCCGCGCGCACCCACTCGACGTCGCGCAACCAGGTCGGCCGCCTGGCCTGCACGGCCTCGTCGATCTGGGCGCGCAGCTCGATGGGGCGGTACGAGATCTCCAGGTCCTGGATCGGCCGCCCCACGTCGCGCTGGACCAGGCCGCACAGGTGCATCGCGCGGTTGTTGGCGAAGGCCAGGCGCCCGTCGGGGTCCAGCACGATCTGGGCGGCCGCCGAGGACATCAGGGCGGAGTGGGCGAGACGGCCGTGGTCGAACGTGCTGTCCTTGACGAACGCCGTCGGGGCCGAGGTCGCCAGCGGCCGACGGTCACGGGGTGCGGAGGCGATCTTCTTGAAGAACCGGCGCCGCAGCTCGATCGGGCGGAAGTACGAGGAGTGGCTCAGCAGCATCTCCGCCTTCCCCAGGAAGAGGTAGCCGTCCGGTCGCAGCGCGAAGTGCAGCCGGTTGAGGATCTGGGCCTGGGTCTCGGCGTTGAAGTACATGAGCGTGTTGCGGCAGGTGAGCACGTCGACGTGGGAGATCGGTGCGTCCTTGACGAGGTCGTTGCGGCCGAAGATGACCGCACGGCGCAGCTCCTTGCGGACGATGAACCGACCGCCGCCCGGTTCGAAGTAGGTCTCCCGGAGCGCCGACGGCACGTGCTGGAGGTCCTTGGCCGAGTACGTCGCGGCCCGGGCGTGGGCCAGGGCGTCCTCGTCCACGTCGGTGGCATAGATCTTCACCCGCTGACGGAAGGCGTCGATGCCCAGCACCTCGGCGAGCACGATGGCCAGGGTGTAGGCCTCCTCGCCCGAGGCGCACCCGGCGACCCAGCACCGGACCGGTTGATCAGTGCTGAGGACGCTGTCGGGCAGCAGGCTGTGCTGGAGGTAGTCCCACGAGTCCACGTCGCGGAAGAAGCTGGTGACGTTGATCAGCACCGTGTCGAAGAGGGCCTGGAACTCGGCAGGGTGGACCACCAGGTGGTCGTGGTACGCATCGAACGTCTCGATGCCGGCCGCGGCCATCCTCCTCTCGACCCGGCGCATCAGGCTCGCGCGCTTGTAGCCGGTGAAGTCGAAGCCCCGCTCCTCGTGCAGGTAGGCGAGGAGACTCTCGAAGGCGGGGTCCGCCGCGCGTTCGGCCAGGTCGGGCTCGGTGCCCTCGGACATCAGGGCGTGCCGCCGTCGTTCAGGCTGCCGATGTCGTCGATCAGGGCCCGGACCAGCTCGGCGGCCTCCAACGTCTCCGCTGCACTGCTGTGGAACCGACCGGCCGTCAACGGGTGGCCGGACGTCTCGGCCCGGTCGCCGAGGTCCTGGTTGAGGGCGGCCTTCTCCTCCAGTCCCCGCAGCGCCATCCACAGCGCCCCCTCGAGGGCCAGGCCCTGCTGGGCCAGCAGGCTCTCCGGTGACCAGGCGTGTCCCACCCGGCACCGGTAGCGGACCAGATCACCCTCGGTGATCTCGAAGAGAGCGCCATGGCAGTCCGGGCACCCGAACCCCGACGGGGTGCCCGGTCGGTCGTGGTCGTGGATGGCGGTGGGATCGAGATCGGCCAAGGCTGTCTCCATGTCGAGGAGCCGCTCGGGCTCCGCCTGCTGATGGGACGAGGGTCGACGGAGCAACTCCGCGAGCAGGGCGGACAGCTCCTTCGCCGGGACGACGAGCTCCACCCCGGCGGCGAGCTGGGCGGCGCGAGGCATGCTGTCGTGGAGGGCGTCGTCGAAGTCCTGGACGATGCCGGTGCCCCCGCGTCGGGTGACGGCGACCATCCCGGCAGCGCCGTCGTCGAGCGCGCCGGAGAGGACGACCGCGATCACGTCGCCGTCGTGGGACCGGGCGGCGGAGCGGAAGAGCACGTCGACGGCCGGTCGATGTCCGTTCTCCCGCGGGCCGTGGGAGAGGGTGACCGAGTCGCGCAGCACGATGAGGTGGTGGTCGGGCGGGGCGACGAGGATCCGGCCGGGGGTGAGCGGGCTGCCTTCCACGGCGTGCTCGGCCGGCAGCACGCCGGTCCGGCTCAGGATGGCGGGTAGGGCGCTCATCCCGGTGCTCGGCACGTGCAGCGTCACCAGGATGCAGGCCGGGAAGTCGGCGGGCAGGTCGGCGACGAGGGTGCGCAGCGCCTCCACACCGCCGGCGGAGGCGCCGATGACGACGACCTTGGCACCGTTCGGCACTGGGTCCATGGATCAACTTTCAATGAGGACGGGCGCGGTCGTAGGGTGGGACCGCCGATGGCTGAGGTATCAGTACCCTCGTCCGGTGCGACGGACACGTCTCGTGAGGAGTCTGGCATGAACTCACCGGAGCAGCATCCGGGCGCGGGCGTCGCGGGCTTCCCGGCGGCGGTGCCGGCTCTGCCGCACCGGCTCGCCGCGCTCCGCTCGGTCGTCGGGGACTCACCGGAGGCCGAGACGGTGCTCGCCGAGCTCGAGACGGCGTACGAGGAGCTCCGCGTGGCCGACGAGGAGGTGCACACCCAGCAGGAGGAGATCCGTCGCCTGGCCGAGAGCCAGCAGCAGCTGCGGTGGCAGCACCAGCGGATGCTGGAGATGCTGCCGGTCCCGGTCGTGATCACCGACATGTCCGGCATGGTGCGCTCGGCCAACGCTGCGGCGGCGGGGCTGCTCGGCATCGACCTGGCGCGGCTGGTGCGCAAGCCGCTGATGGGTTTCGTGGCCCTGGAGGATCGCGCCGAGCTGCGTCGCCAGCTGCCGGGACTGGCCGACGGGCACCGGATCCGCCGGATGATCACCGTGAACGGGCGCGAGGGTCGCCTGCTCACCGTGGAGGCGAGCGCGACGCTGGGCACGGCCGACGGACGGGACATCACCTGGATCTTCCTGGCCTCCAGTGGGGGACAGGCAGCGATGACGACCGACATCGAGCTGCCGTCCGCCCTCGTGCAGCTGGCGAGCCTGCCGGTGGGCGCCGTCGAGGTCGTCGAGATCCTGCGCCGGGCCACGACGGTGTGCCAGGCCGCCCTGGGCGATCGCGTGACGGTCAGCCTCAACTACGGACCTCCGAACGCGCCGACGGCCGTCTCCTCCTCCGGGCAGCTGGCCCAGGCGGCAGACGGCGCCCAGATCAGCCTGGGCGAGGGGCCGTGCATCACGGCCTTCGAGCGGCGGCGGACCATCGTCTCCACCGACCTGCGCACCGACGACCGCTGGCCCCGCTTCGCCGCGGACCCGCGCACGGTGGCGGTCGGCGGGGTGATCGCAGCCCCGATGCTCATCGGCGGTGAGCTCGTCGGCGCCGTCAACGTGTACGGCGACGTCGGCGACCCACCGGACGGGCGCCTGGTGGAGACCGCGGAGCTGCTGGCGGCGGGGGTGGCGGCCGTGCTCTACGAGCTGTCGGTCCGCGAGGAGCTCGAGCTCACCGCGACGGACATGGAGCGGGCACTGTCGTCGCGAGCCACCATCGACCAGGCGAAGGGCATGATCATGGCCGATCGCGGGTGCACCGCCGAGGAGGCCTTCCAGCACCTGGTGGAGCTGAGCAGCACCCAGCACGTCAAGCTGCGCGACCTGGCCCGCCAGATCGTGGACCAGCGCTCGGCCACCCGCAGCCGGCGCTCGGATCAGGTCGGCGGAGCCGGCTCGTAGGGGAGCCGGGCCACGTCGAGCACGTGCTGGGCCGGCGTACCGGTCGAGGCCGTCAGCGCGACCCGATCGTCGGCGGCGAGCAGCTCCTGGAGCACCTGGACGCCGGCGCTGCCGAGGTGGGTGACCCCCGACAGGTCGACGACGAGCCCGGCGCTCGCGCGGCCCGCCGCTCGCCGGAGCAGGATCCGGAGCTCGTCCGCACTGCTCAGGTCGAGCGGCCCGCCGACCCGCGCGCGGTCGCCCACGACCTCGACCGCGAACGCCCGGCGCTCCGCTGTGGCGTCGGCGTCGTCCGACGCGGCCGGCACGGTCGTCGCGGCGAGCAGGTGGGCGGTGCGGTGCAACCGGTGGTGCAGCACCGCGGTGGTGCCGGCGTCCCCGCTCGAGAGCTCGAGCCGGTCGACCAGCCCGCGCACCATGGCCAGACCGTGGCCGCGACCCAACGACGTGGCGCCGGGGACCAGCCATCGACCGTTGTCGGTGACGGCGCACACGAGGTCGCCGTCGTGCTCCAGGGAGGCGCTGACGCTCACGGCACCCGGCCCCTCGGCTCCGGAGTGCTCGACCGCGTTGGTGACCAGCTCGCCGACGGCGTGCTGCACGGCGGTCACGTCCACGACGTCCGCCTCGAGCGGGGCCAGCCAGCGCGCCAGGGCCTCGCGCACCGAGGCCACCGCATCGGGGTGTGCCTCGCCACGGACCATGAGGGGAGCGGGCGGTGCGGTCCGCTCGGCGACGAGCAGCACGATGTCGTCGACGTAGCCCGTGACGCGCACGCGATCGACCGCGGCCGAGGTCGCGGCCGCCGACGCCCGCTGCGTCGGTCCGGCCCCTGAGGAGCGGTCCGCCAACGCGCCGCGAACCGCCCCGAGGAGCTCCTCGGAGCTGGTGGGATGCGACTGGCCGGGGCGCGCCAGGAGCCCGTCGCTGTACATCACGAGGACGTCGCCGAGACCCAGGCGGTCCGATCGGACGTGCGGAGGGGCCCCGACGCCCAGCGGGCCCGACCCGGTGTGGGCGAGGTAGCGCGCGTCGCCGTCGGCCGACCTCACCAGGGGCGGTGGGTGCCCCGCGGTGCAGTACTCGAGGTCTCCGGACCGCGGGTCGAGGACGACGACGCACACGGTCGCGGCCCGAGACTCCATGCGCGTGGCGGCGGAGAGGTCCGCCCTCCTGACGGCCTCCGCCACCGGGCTGCCCGCCAGCAGGTGGTCCGCCAGGACGGCGCGCAGCTGGCTCATCACGGCCGCAGCCGAGAGGCCTCCGCCGACCACGTCGCCGACCACGAGGGCCACCGAGCCGTCGGCCCGGACGATGCAGTCGAACCAGTCCCCGCCACACCGGCTCTCGTCGGGGGCGAGCAGGTAGGTGGCGGAGACGTCGAGACCCCCGAGCACGGGGAGGGCGACCGGCAGCAGCTCGCTCTGCAGCCTGACGATCAGGTCGAGGTCGGACCGCGTGGGGTCGATGCCTCGGCGCACGGCCCGGCGGCGTGCCCAGACCCGCTCCGTCGCGTCGACCAGGGCCAGGTGCACCCCGGTGACGGTGCCGTCAGCTGCGAGGTACGGCGTCGCCGTCACGTCGAGGTAGACCTCGCTCGGCGCCGCGTCCCCCGGGGCGAGGAAGGCGCACCACTCGCCGACCCGCTCGGGCTCAGCGGTCCGCCGGACATGGTCCAGGAGCTCGACCAGCTCCTGGGCCTCCGGGTCCGGCCACCGGTCCTCGAGCATCGTGCCCTCGGCGCCGGCCGGCTGCCCGACCAGGGCCCGGTAGGCCGCGTTGCAGGTGGCGAGCAGGTGCGACGGCCCCGTGACCGTGGCCAACGCCACCGGCGCGGCGTCGTACGCGTGTCCCTCCGGCCCACCGGCGTCGGCGAGCGGCTGGAGCTCCTCGGTGCTCACCGCGGCCTCCTCCCTGCCTGTGCGGCACCCTACGCTGGTGACCGGGTGGCGCATGGCCGCCGGTTGCCGGGATACCGCCGATCCATGCGAGCCGGAGTGCGGGTGGTGGTGACGGGTGGAGCCGGGTTCCTGGGCTCCTGGCTGTGTCGACGGTTGCTTGCCGACGGGGCCGACGTCGTCTGCCTCGACTCCCTGGTCACCGGTGCGCGCGCCAACGTCGCCGAGCTCGAGTCGCAGCCCGGGTTCACCTTCGTCGAGGCGGACGTGTGCGACCCGATCGCCCTCGACGGACCCGTCGACGTGGTCTTCCACCTCGCCTCGGTCGCCTCACCGGTGCACTACCTGCGCCTGCCGCTCGAGACCCTGCGCACCGGGAGCGTCGGCACGACCAACGTGCTCGACCTGGCGGAGCGCACCGGCGCGCGGTTCCTGCTCGCGTCGACGTCCGAGGTGTACGGCGACCCCCTCGAGCACCCGCAGCACGAGTCCTACTGGGGCAACGTCAACCCGATCGGACCACGCAGCGTCTACGACGAGGCGAAGCGGTTCGCTGAGGCGACGACGGCGGCGTACCGCCGATGCCGGGGCGTGGACACGACGATCGCCCGCATCTTCAACACCTACGGTCCGCGGATGGCCCTGGACGACGGGCGCGTGGTGCCCGCGTTCGTCCAGCAGGCGTTGGCGGGCCAGCCGCTGACGGTCGCCGGAGACGGCACCCAGACCCGCTCCCTGTGCTGGGTGGAGGACACGGTCGACGGTCTGGTGCGGCTCGCGGCGTCGTCCTCGTCAGGACCGGTCAACATCGGCGCCGAGGACGAGACCACGGTGCTCGAGCTGGCCACCACCATCCGACGCCTCGTCGGCTCGACGTCCTCCATCGACTTCGTGCCGCTGCCCCAGGACGACCCGCGCCTGCGGTGCCCCGACATCACCGAGGCGATGGGCCTCCTCGGCTGGGCGCCACGGATGCCGCTGGAGCAGGGGCTGAGCGCGACCGTCGACTGGGTCCGCGAGCGGCTGGGCGCCGACCTGGACCGTCAGCCCGCCTGACGTCGCTGCCGCGTACGTCGCCGCTCATCGACCCGGAGGAGACGGTCAGCGCAGGGCGTGGTCGGGACGACGGTCGGGGACCGACCGCAGCCGGACGGTCCGGGCCTCCCACGAGATCTCGGCGTCGGCCGCACCGGCGATCACGGTGTGCCGGTGCAGGCGTCGCACGACCACCCGCACGAGCCGCGGACCGATGTCTCCTCGTCGGTCGTAGCCCAGCAAGGACCCCGGGCGCCCGTGGCCGACGATGAGGGAGACGAGCACCAGCCGCCCGTGGTGGTCCGCCTGGAAGCGGGCGTCGAGCACGCGTCCGATCCGCGTGCCGTCCGGGCCGAGCACGTCCATGCCGGTCAGGGTCCCGAGCCGCAGGGCGTCACGGTCGCGCCGGAGCACGCCCTCGCGCCGCACGGCGAGGTGCAGAGCGCTGTCGAGGCGGTCGATGTCCTCGACGTCGATGCGCCAGGGCCGGGTGCGGTCGGGCTCGGAGACTCGCAGCTGCCCCCAGGTGCGGGTCATCGCCCCGCCGAGCCGCCCGCCCAGCCGCTGCGCGAGCGCCGCCGGACCGGTGAGCACGCCCGTGATCACCAGGTCGTCGCCCCGCTGGGTGAGCTCGACGTCGTCGACCTTGCCCAGCATCCGCCCCTCGCGGTCGAGGAGCTGGCGGTCCAGCAGGTGCAGCGCTCCGTCGATGGTGGCCTCGAGCCGGTTCTCGAGCCGCTCCTCGCCGGTCTCCGGGTCGCTCACTGGCCCATCCTCGTCCAGATCATCAGGGGGATCGCCGCGGTCGCCGCCACGGCGATGACGAGGAGGAAGAACGTGCCCAGGGCGTTGGCCAGTCGGCCGTTGACGTGCTCGCCCATGTAGTCGGGGTCGTTGGCGACCACCAGGATCGGGAAGTAGGTCAGGGGAAGGGCGGCCGCGGAGAACACGACCGAGACCTCGGTGACCAGGATGGGGTCCACCTGGGTCATCAGGAACGCGGTCGCCGCGAGGGTGGCCAGCAGCAGCACGACATGGAACACGGCGGCCTCCCGGGCTCGCACGTACTTGCCCCACTGGGCCCCGAAGTACTGCCCCACGCTGTAGCCGACGCTCAGCCCCGTCTCGCAGGCGGCGCCGAACGTGGCGGCGACGAAGCCGACGATGGCCACCGCGAGCCCCACCTTGCCAAGGGCTGCCGCCACCGGCAGGGCGACCTGGCCGAGGCTGTCGACGCCGATCTCGAGGGGGCCGAGCACCAGCCAGGAGCAGCCGACGATCGCGACCGAGAGCAGGCCGCCGAGCGGGAAGCCGACCAGCACGTTGGCCCGCATCGTGGCGATGTCCTCGGTGGTCCATCCCTCCTCGACGCCGCCGGAGGAGAAGAAGAAGACCTCGTACGGCGTCATCGCCGCGCCGAAGAGCGCGACGGCGTAGTAGGCGAAGGTCCGCCAGTCCTCGTCGGCAGGCTTGTCGAGGGTGACGGCCTGGTGCGCCACGGACGACCAGTCGGGGGCCAGCTGCCACAGGGCGACCGCGAAGACCACCAGGGCCAGCCCGAGGAGGCCGAGGACGTTCTCGATGGCGCTGAACCGTGCGCGCCACAGGAGAAGCCAGACGAGGAGGCCGACCAGCGGGACGATCAGCAGCAGGTGCACCGACGCGACCAGCTGCAGGGCCAGGGCGACGCCACCGATCTCGGCGACGAAGGTCAAGAAGGTGATCAGCATCGAGGAGACCAGGTTGAGCATGCCGACCCGCGGTCCCAGCCGCTCCCGGACCAGGTCGAAGGTGGCCCGACCACTCACCGCCGCCACCCGACCGGACATCTCGGCGAAGACGCAGATGCCCACCACGCCGATCGCGGTCGCCCAGACGAGCGAGAAGCCGAAGCGGGCACCGACCTGGGCGTTGGTCACGAGGTCACCGATGTCGACGAAGCCGCCGATCGCGGTCAGGACGCCCAGTGCGACGGCGAAGAGCCTGCTCACGGGAGCCCCTCGGCCGTGGCGGTCAGGTCACGCCCGACGGACTCCAGCTCGGTCAGCAGCGCCGGGTAGTCCGAGGTCGCCCTGCGGACGACGGCGATCCGCACCTGCGACAGCAGGTCGGACGCGTCGGTGAGGACGCCCGTCACCTCGGCGTACGTCGCGTCGTCCTGCGGCGGCGGCTGCTCGCCGCCGAAGTGCTGGAGCGTGGCCCCGACCGCCGTCTCGCTGTCCTGGGCCACGACCTGCTGGTACTTGCCGAGCACCTTGTCCTCGGTCGCGAGGCGGAGCAGCAGGCTCACCGTGGCGACCTGGCTCGAGGTGTCCTCGAGGGCCAGGTGCGCCTGGTCCACCCACGACGAGTCGTCCGGGGCCCGGGGCGCGCAGCCGGCGACGGCGGCCGCGAGGACCGCCACGCCGGTCGCCATCCGCACCACGCACGTACTGCGCCTCACACGTGAGAGGTACCCACTGCGATCGGCGGGCTAACCGACCCGGCGGCCGGGCACGGCTCCCTCAGTCCGTGGCCGGGGCCGACGAGATCGCCGCGACGAGCTCGCCGATCTGGTCCTCGGGCAGGCTCCGGGCGATGTCCGCCTGGCTGATCATGCCGACGAGGTCGTGACCGTCGATCACGGGAAGCCGTCGTACGCCGGCCTTGGTCATCGTGGCGAGCGCCTCCTCCACCGAGTCGTCGGCGCCGATCGTCACGACCTCGCCGCCCGCGTAGTCCTGGACCTTGACCTGGGTGGTGTCCATCCCCTCGGCGACGCAGTTGAGGACGATGTCACGGTCCGTGATCACGCCCTTCAGCCGGTCGTCCTCACCGCAGATGGGCAGGGCGCCGACGCCGAGGTCCTTCATCTTGCGGGCCGCGTCGGTGACCGTCTCGTCGACCTGCGCGCACTCCACGCCACCGGTCATGATCTCGCGTGCTGTCGTCACGGGCTTCCTCCTCTGTCAGCAGCCGGTCCCTCCCGGCCGACCTGGTGCCGCACGGTTGCCC
This sequence comes from Nocardioides sp. URHA0020, assembly GCF_000620705.1. Classification (GTDB taxonomy): domain Bacteria; phylum Actinomycetota; class Actinomycetes; order Propionibacteriales; family Nocardioidaceae; genus Nocardioides. The sequence continues at coordinate 174,988 of NZ_JIAR01000025.1, read as the reverse complement.
GGCGGCGGCCTCGCAAACCGGCGGCCCGGCCCGCATGCGTCGGAGGGGGTCGGGTACTGGGCGGCGTGCGCATCGCTGTGACCGGAGCCACCGGCAACGTGGGGACCGCCGTGGTCCGTCGACTCCTGGCCGACGGGCACGCCGTCAACGGCGTCGCCCGGCGTCCACCGGACGCGGAGTTCTCGGGGTCCTCCGCCGTGACCTGGACCTCGGCGGACCTCGCCACCGACTGCCAGGAGCTGCTCGGGCAGGCGTTCCGCGGCTGCGACGCCGTCGTCCACCTCGCCTGGGGCTTCCAGCCCTCCCACGACCTCGCCTACCTGGAGCGTCTGGGCGTGGGCGGGACCGAGCAGGTGCTCCAGGCCGCCCGCGGCGCGGGCGTCGCGCACGTGGTGCACATGTCGTCCTTCGGTGCCTACGCGCCACGCACGGGGCCGGCCCCCGTCGACGAGTCGTGGCCGACGACCGGGGTCACCTCCTCGCCGTACAGCCGGCACAAGGTCGCCGCGGAGCGGTGCGTCGACCGGTTCGAGACCGCGACGCCCGACGTCCGGGTCGCCCGGCTGCGGCCGGGCATCATCGGACAGCGGTCCGCGGGCAGCGCCCTGCTGCGCTACGGCCTCCCGGGGCTGGTGCCGGCCGCGGTCCTGCGTGCCCTGCCCCTGCTGCCGCTCGACCGCCGCCTGGAGCTCCCGGTGGTGCACGCCGACGACGTGGCCGACGCCGTCTCCCGCATCCTCGACACCGCGGCGGTCGGAGCGTTCAACCTCGCGGCCGATCCCGTCATCACCGTCGAGCACCTCGCGGCCGCGCTGGGCACCGTCCACGTGCAGGTGCCGGCCCCGGTCGTGCGGGCGGCGGCGTCGTTGTCGTGGCACGCGCGGGTGCAGCAGGTGGACCCGGGCTGGGTGGACCTCGCCTACCAGCTCCCGCTCGTGGACACCGCACGAGCCGGCTCCGAGCTGGGATGGCGGCCGGCGACGGACGCCGTCACCACCCTGGAGGAGGTCGTGGCGGGGATGAGGTCGAGCGCCGCGGACGCCACGCCCGCCCTGCGCCACCGCTCCATCACCGAGAACGTCGTCCGAGCCTGGACCCGAGGACCGGTGAGCCGCAGGCGCGAGCCGTGAGCTGGGTGCACGCGGTGATCGACGTCCCCGAGGCCGCCCACCGGGAGGCCGGCTGCTTCTGGGGCGCGGCGCTCGGCTGGGCGCCGGGGGAGCCGTGGCCGGGGCACCCCGAGCTGCGGAGCTTCGAGCCGGCGCGCGGCTCGGCGTACGTCCACCTGCAGCGGATCGGCGGTCCGGCCCGGGTGCACCTCGACGTCGAGTCCGACATGCCGGACCGCACGGTCGCGGACGCGGTCGAGCTGGGTGCGACGGTGACGGCGGAGCAGGACCGCTGGCGCACCCTGGTCTCCCCGGGCGGCCTGCCCTTCTGCGTGCTCCACGTCGGCGAGCACCGGTCGCCCGACCCGGTCGCGTGGCCCGACGGGCACCGCAGCCGTCTGGTCCAGGTCGCGATCGACTCCCCGGCGGCCGCCCACGAGCACGAGGTGGCGTTCTGGCGGGCGCTGCTCGCGGGGCGGTGGGTGGACTCGAGCGTCACGGAGTTCGCCGGGAAGTGGCACGACGACGCCGGCTCGCCGCTCCAGCTGCTCTTCCAGCGGCTCGAGGAGCCCACGGGTCGCGTGCGCGCCCACCTCGACCACGGGACCGACGACGTGGCGGCCGAGGTGGACCGGCTGTGCGGGCTGGGCGCCGTGGAGCTCCACGGTGGCCGGGGCTGGCAGACGCTGCGGGACCCGGCCGGCCTGGAGTTCTGCGTCACCGGCAACGCCCCGGACCGCGACGTACGCCGCGACCTGAGCTGAGGAGCCGGCCCGCGACCACCGGTGGTCGGTCGCACGCATGATCGGACGGCGTGCGGTCACCACGAGACATGAGCCAACAGCCCCCACAGCACCAGGATCCCCCCGGCCTGCAGAGCGAGATGGACCCGCGGCCCGACTGCGGCGAGGAGAGCTACGTCGGTCACGACCGGCTGGCCGGGAAGGTGGCCCTGATCACCGGGGCCGACAGCGGCATCGGCCGCGCGGTCGCCATCGCCTACGCCCGCGAGGGCGCCGACGTCGTCCTGTCCTACCTCAGCGAGCACAGCGACGCCGAGGAGACGGCGTCGTACGTCGAGGCTGCGGGCCGTCGGGCCGTCCTGGCGCCCGGCGACGTCAGCGACCCCCAGCACTGCCGCGACCTGGTCGCGCGCACCGTCGACGAGCTCGGTCACCTCGACATCCTCGTCAGCAACGCGGCCTACCAGATGACCCGGGAGTCGCTGGAGGAGATCCCGGACGAGGAGTGGGACCACACGATCGCCACGAACCTCTCGGCCCTCTTCCACCTCAGCAAGGCCGCCGTACCGCACCTGGGGCCGGGCGCCTCGATCATCGGCAGCTCCTCGGTCAACTCCGACAACCCCAGCCCGACGCTGGCGCCGTACGCCGCGACCAAGGCCGCGATCGCCAACTTCTGCGCCAGCCTGGCGCAGCTGCTCGGCGAGCGCGGCATCCGGGTCAACAGCGTCGCTCCCGGTCCGGTGTGGACGCCGTTGATCCCCGCGACGATGCCGCCGGAGAAGGTGGCGGAGTTCGGGGGCAACGTGCCGCTGGGGCGCGCCGGTCAGCCGGTCGAGCTCGCGCCGGTCTACGTGCTCCTGGCCTCCGACGAGGCCAGCTACGTCTCGGGTGCGCGCGTCGCCGTCACCGGTGGCCGACCCATCCTCTGACCCGCCGAGCCCCGCCGCACCGATGGGTGACGCCGGGCGGGTCCGGGTGGGTCCTGGTGGGTCATGGCGGGTCGCGGTGGGTGCGGCCCGTCAGGGCGATCTCCTGGAGCCGCTTGACCCGCACCTCCAGGTGGTAGTGCCAGGTGCGATGGCGCTCCAGGTTCACCTGCTCCACCGCCGCGCCGCAGACCGCGCACGTCCTCAGCCCTTCCATCGTCGTCGCCTCCCGTCGCTCCCAGGGCCCGGTGCCGGGACCTGATCGCACCCGGTTCCCCGAAACCGCCGGCGTCACCGGTTGGCGGCGACCGGTCCGGGTACCGGTGGCCCGAGAGGCGGCGAGCACGCTGAGCGCCCGCCCCCCGACCACGTCCTCGACGACCGACCGGCAGGAGCCCCCATGACCACGACCGTCGCGGACCTGCTGCTCGACCGTCTCCGCGAGTGGGGCGTCGAGCAGGTCTTCGGCTATCCCGGCGACGGCATCAACGGGATCATCGGCGCCTTCTCGCGGGCCGACGACAAGCCGCGCTTCATCCAGGCGCGGCACGAGGAGATGGCGGCGTTCGAGGCGGTCGGCTTCGCGAAGTTCTCCGGACGGCCGGGCGTCTGCCTGGCCACGTCCGGCCCGGGCGCCATCCACCTGCTCAACGGCCTCTACGACGCGAAGCTCGACCACGTGCCGGTCGTCGCGATCGTCGGTCAGACGAACCGGACCGCGATGGGAGGCCACTACCAGCAGGAGGTCGACCTGCTGAGCCTCTTCAAGGACGTGGCGAGCGACTACGTGCAGATGGTGACGGTCCCCGAGCAGCTGCCGAACGTGCTGGACAGGGCGCTGCGGATCGCGATGAGCCGACGCGCCCCCACGGCCGTCATCATCCCGAACGACGTGCAGGAGCTGGCGTACTCGCCGCCCCAGCACGCCTTCAAGATGGTGCCGTCGAGCCTGGGCATCAGCTGGCCCCAGGTGGTCCCGGACGACGGCGCCCTCGCGGCGACGGCGGACCTGCTCAACGCCGGCGAGAAGGTCGCCATCCTGGTCGGCCAGGGCGCCCGCGGTGCCGCCGAGGAGGTGAGCCGGGTCGCCGACCTGCTCGGTGCCGGGGTGGCCAAGGCGCTGCTCGGCAAGGACGTGCTGTCCGACGAGCTGCCGTTCGTGACGGGCTCGATCGGGCTGCTGGGGACGCGGCCGAGCTACGAGATGATGCGCGACTGCGACACCCTGCTCACGATCGGCTCGAGCTTCCCGTACACGCAGTACCTGCCGCCCCTGGACCAGGCCCGCGCCGTCCAGATCGACGTGGACGGCGCCATGATCGGGATGCGGTACCCCTACGAGATCAACCTCGTCGGCGACGCGCAACGCACCCTGAGCGCCCTGATCCCGCTCCTGGAGCGCAAGCAGGACCGCAGCTGGCAGGACGGGATCCGGGACCAGGTCGCGCGCTGGTGGCAGGTCATGGACGCGGAGGCACACGTGTCCGCCGATCCGATCAATCCGATGCGGCTCTTCAGCGAGTTCTCGGCCCGAGCGCCGATGGATGCGATCATCGCCGCCGACAGCGGCTCGGCGGCCGACTGGTACGCCCGTCACGTGCGGATGCGCGGGCAGATGCGAGGCTCGCTGTCGGGCACGCTGGCGAGCATGGGGCCGGCCGTGCCCTACGCCATCGGCGCGAAGTTCGCGCACCCGGGGCGCCCCGCGATCGCCTTCGAGGGCGACGGGGCGATGCAGATGAACGGCCTCGCCGAGCTCCTCACGATCGCCCGGTACTGGCAGACGTGGGACGACCCGCGCCTGGTCGTGGCGGTCCTGCACAACAACGACCTCACCCAGGTCACCTGGGAGCTGCGGGCGATGGGCGGCACCCCGAGCTTCGTCGAGTCCCAGGCGCTGCCGGAGATGTCGTACGCCGACTTCGCCGCCTCGATCGGGCTCGGCGCCATCACGGTCACCGACCCGGAGCAGCTCGGCTCGGCCTGGGAGACGGCGCTGTCGGCCCAGCGGCCCTACGTCCTGGACGTGCGGTGCGACCCCGACGTGCCGCCGATCCCGCCGCACGCCGACCTCGAGCAGATGACGAACCTCGCGCGGGCGCTCATCAAGGGCGACACCTCGCGGTGGGGCGTGATCAAGGAGGGCATCAAGACCAAGGCCCAGGAGCTGGTGCCGCACCATGACCGGGACGGGAGCTGACCGGACGGTCAGCGCACCGTCTCACTGCGGCGGGTAGGGCGCCGCCTTCAGCAGCCGAGCCAGGTGGACGGCGTTCGTCGCAGCGACCGCCGTGGTCGACGCGGTCTTCTCCGGCGTCGGCTCGACGTCGCGGTAGTCGGTGGCCTGCATCGCCTCGCCCACCCAGTAGGTGGCGGCGAGCGAGGGGATCGAGAAGCCGGTGTCGTTGAGGGCCTGGAGGCACTCGGCGACGACGTGGTGGGCGCCGTCCTCGTTGCCGACCACCGCGACCACGGCGACCTTGCCCTGCGTGAGCATCCGGCCCTGGTCGTCGGTCTCGCCGAGCTCGGCGTCGAGACGCTCGAGCACCATCTTGCAGACCGAGGACGGCTGGCCCAGCCAGATCGGGGTGGCGACGACGAGGATGTCGCTGGCCAGCATCCGGGCGCGGATGTCGGGCCACGCGTCGCCGTCACCCTCGTCGGTGGTGACCCCGAAGCGCACGTCGTGGTCGACCACGCGCACGATCTCGCCCGTCGCGCCGTTGTCCTCCAGTTGAGCGAGCACCTGCTCGCCCACCAGCTGGGCGCTGGAGTCGGTGGGGGAGGGCTTGAGGGTGCACACCAGGACCAGGGCGCGGACGGGTGCGGGGATCGGGGCGTCGGTCATGGCGTCCGGTTCCCCCCGGTGGTCGGGCGCATGCCCGATGCCCCGGTGCGCTCAAGGTCCGGCACTCAGGTGCCGGCGAGCAGGGCCGCCGCGACCCGCAGGTCGGCGACCAGGCCGTCGTACGTCGCGGCGCGGTCGTCCGCGCGCAGCACCGCGGACGGGTGGGTGGTCGCGAGCACCCAGTCGGGGGGACGCCGCGCTGCCGAGGTCGCCGGCCACGTCATCGGCTCGCCGCGCGCGGCACCGACCCGGAAGGACGCGCCGTACACCGCCTTGCCCGCCGTCCCACCCAGGAGGACGACTCCGCGCGGGCGCACGAGCTCGAGCTCCGCCTCCAGCCACGGGCCGCAGGCGGCGACGTGCGCGCGGCTGGGGGACTGGTGGATCCGACGCCTGCCTCGGGTCCCGGACCAGCGGAAGTGCTTCACGACGTTGGTGGTGAAGACGTCGTCGGGGTCGATGCCGGCGTCGGCGAGCGCGTCGTGCAGGACGCCTCCGGCCGGGCCGACGAACGGGTGACCCTGTCGGTCCTCCTGGTCGCCGGGCTGCTCGCCGAGCAGCATCAACGCCGACCCGAGCCGGCCCTCGCCCATCACCGCCTGGGTCGCGTCCCGGTAGAGCTCGCAGCCCCGGCAGGACTGGACCGCCTCCTCCAGGCTGCGCAGGCTGATCCGGTCCGGGACCCAGGCACCTGCGCCGGGGCGCTCCTCCTCCGTCATGCCGCCGCGGTACCCGCACCGGCCGCGGGGATTCCGACGGCACGCTGCGGGTACCCCGGGTCGTCAACCGCCCGCCGTCCGAGGAGGACACCGTGGACCCGGCCTTCGAGACCCTGGACCGGTGGTGGCGCGCTGCCAACTACCTCTCCGTCGGACAGATCTACCTGATGGGCAACCCGCTGCTCCGGGAGCCGTTGCGACCCGAGCACGTGAAGCCGCGGCTGCTGGGGCACTGGGGCACGACGCCGGGGCTCACCTTCGTCTACGCCCACCTCAACCGCGCGATCCTGGAGCGCGGGCTCAGCACGCTCTTCGTGACCGGTCCCGGGCACGGCGGCCCGGGCGTGGTCGCGGCGGCGTACCTAGACGGCACCTACTCCGAGATCTACCCGGAGGTCAGCCAGGACGAGGCCGGGCTGGGCCGGCTCTTCACGCAGTTCTCCTTCCCGGGTGGCATCCCGAGCCACGCGGCGCCGGAGACGCCCGGCTCGATCCACGAGGGCGGTGAGCTCGGCTACGCGCTCTCGCACGCGTACGGCGCCGCCTTCGACCATCCCGACCTGGTCGTGGCGGCGGTGGTCGGGGACGGCGAGGCCGAGACGGGGCCCCTGGCGACGAGCTGGCACTCGACGAAGTTCGTCGACCCACGTCGCGACGGGGCGGTGCTCCCGATCCTGCACCTGAACGGCTACAAGATCGCCAACCCGACCGTGCTGGCCCGGATCCCGGAGGAGGAGCTGCTCGCCCTGATGCGGGGCTACGGGCACGCGCCGTACGTCGTCGCCGGCTCGGACCCCGAGGAGATGCACCGCTCCTTCGCGGCGACGCTCGAGCGCTGCCTGGACGAGATCGCCGAGATCCAGCAGGAGGCCCGCTTCGGAGCGGGGCCGGTCGCGCGCCGGCCGTGGCCGATGATCGTGCTGCGCTCACCCAAGGGCTGGACCGGGCCGAAGGAGGTCGACGGCCAGAAGGTGGAGGGCTACTGGCGCTCCCACCAGGTCCCCTTCGCCGACGCCCGCGGTGACGAGGGGCACCGCCGCATCCTCGAGGAGTGGCTGCGCAGCTACGAGCCGGACACCCTGTTCGACGCCGACGGCGCGCTCGCCGCCGACATCGCAGGCCTGCACCCGGCGGGGGACCTGCGGATGAGCGCCACGCCGTACGCCAACGGGGGCGTGCTGCGGCAGGCCCTCCGGATGCCCGACTTCCGCAGGTACGCCGTCCCCGTCGAGGAGCCGGGGACGGGCTCGGTCGAGGCGACCAAGGTGCTCGGCGGCTTCCTGCGCGACGTGATGGCCCGCAACGACAGCAGCTTCCGGATGTTCGCGCCCGACGAGAACAGCTCCAACCGGCTCCAGGACGTCATGGAGGTCACCGACCGCACCTGGAACGCCGAGATCCAGCCGGACGACGACCACCTCGCCCCGGACGGCCGGCTGATGGAGATCCTGTCCGAGCACACCTGCCAGGGCTGGCTGGAGGGCTACCTGCTGACCGGGCGGCACGGCCTGTTCTCCTGCTACGAGGCGTTCATCCACATCGTCGACTCGATGTTCAACCAGCACGCCAAGTGGCTGGAGTCCTCGGCGCGCATCGCGTGGCGACGACCGATCTCGTCGCTCAACTACCTGCTCACCTCGCACGTCTGGCGGCAGGACCACAACGGCTTCTCCCACCAGGACCCGGGCTTCATCGACCACGTGGTGAACAAGAAGGCCAGCGTGGTGCGGGTCTACCTGCCGCCGGACGCCAACACGCTGCTCTCCGTGGCCGACCACTGCCTGCGCAGCGAGCAGTACGTCAACGTCATCGTGGCCGGCAAGCAGCCGTCCCTGCAGTACCTGTCGATGGACGACGCCGTCGTGCACGCCACCAAGGGCATCGGCATCTGGGACTGGGCCTCCAACGACGGCACCGAGGGTCCCGACGTCGTGATGGCGTGTGCCGGCGACGTGCCGACGATGGAGACGCTGGCCGCGGTCTCGCTGCTGCGCGAGCACCTGCCCGACCTCCGGGTCCGGGTCGTCAACGTGGTCGACCTGATGCGGCTCCAGGACGAGCGGGAGCACCCCCACGGGCTCTCCGACGCCGACTTCGACTCGCTGTTCACCCGCGACCGGCCGGTGATCTTCGCCTACCACGGCTATCCGTGGCTGATCCACCGGCTCACCTACAGCCGGACCAACCACGCCAACCTGCACGTCCGTGGCTACGTCGAGGAGGGCACCACCACGACGCCGTTCGACATGACCGTGCTCAACGGCATCGACCGCTTCCACCTCGCCATGGACGTCATCGACCGGGTGCCCCGGTTGAGCGCGACGTCGGGCGGGGTGCGCGAGCGGTTCAAGGACCAGCTGATCCGGCACCGGCAGCACGTGCGGTCCGCGGGCGAGGACCTGCCCGAGATCCGGGACTGGCAGTGGAGCGCCGCCCCCGGACCCCGGGCGCGGACCGCCGCCCCCGAGCGCACCTCGCCGGAGGGCTGACGTGCGGACCCTCGTGGTCAACCCCGGCTCCAGCAGCCTCAAGGTCGTGCTGCTCGAGGACGGCGACCGCGTCTCCGCGACGACGATCGACCATCCCGTCGAGCCCGGCGAGGACCTGCACGGCCTGGTCGCCGAGCCCGAGCGCCTGGACGCGGTCGTGGTGCGCTTCGTGCACGGCGGGCCCGAGCACACCGGCGCCGTGCTCGTCGACGACCGCGTGCTCGCCGACCTGGTGGCCGTCACGGAGCTGGCGCCGCTGCACAACCCGCCCGCGGTCGCCGCGGCCCGGGCCCTGGTGGCCCACTACCCGCACGTCCCCGTGGTGGCCTGCTTCGACACCACGTTCCACACCACGATCCCGGCCGCGGCGTCGACGTACGCGCTGCCCCGGGAGTGGAACCGGCGCTGGGGGCTGCGGCGCTACGGGTTCCACGGGCTCTCCCACGCGTGGGCCGTACGCCGGGCCGCGGAGCTGCTCGCCCGCCCGGCGCTCTCCCTGCGCGTCGTCAGCTGCCACCTCGGCGGTGGCGCGTCGGTGTGCGCGGTCCGCGGGGGGAGGTCGGTCGACACGACCATGGGGTTCACGCCGATGGAGGGGCTGGTGATGCAGAGCCGCAGCGGCTCGGTGGACCCCGGCCTCCTGCTGCACCTCCTGCAGCGCCACGACGTCACCCCCGACCGGCTGGCCGCCGTCCTCGACCGCGAGTCCGGTCTCAAGGGCCTCTCCGGGACCTCCGGAGACATCCGGGAGGTGCTGGCCGCGCGCGAGGAGGGACACCGCGACGCCGGGCTGGCCCTCGACGTCTACGTGCACCGTCTCGTCGGTCAGGTGGCGGCGATGACGGCATCGGCCGGGGGCCTCGACGTGCTGGTCTTCACCGGTGGCGTCGGCGAGCACGCACCGGTCGTGCGCTCCCGGACGGCGGCGGGGCTGGCGCACCTCGGGGTGTCCCTGGACGAGGCGGCCAACGCCGGCGCCGGCGAGCGCGTCATCAGTGCGACCGGCTCCGCCGTCCGGGTCGTCGTCGTCGAGGCTCGCGAGGACCTCGAGATGGAGCGTCAGGCCCGCGCGCTGCTCAGGGAGCGACCCGCACCATGAGGCCGCGTGCCGGCAGCGTCGGGATCCGGGTCGCGTCGTACGACGGTGACGAGACCACCGCGTAGTCGACCTCGGCCAGGACCCGCAGGGTCTCCGCCAGCATGCGCACCGTGAGTGGCTCGCCGGGGCAGCGGTGGCCCGTGCGCGGGTCGCCGCCTCCCTGCGGGACGAACTCGTAGGGGTCCGGCTCGACGTCCGCGAACCGCTCGGGAAGGAACTCGTCGGGCTCGGTCCACGCCTGCGCGTCGTGGTTGGTGCCGGGCACGTCGAGGACGACCAGGTCGCCGGGCTCGACCCGCTCGCCATGGATCTCGGCGGTGCTGCGGGCGGTGCCGGCGAGCGCCGGCACGAAGGGGCAGGTGCGGCGCACCTCGTGACCGAACGCGGTCCGGCGGGCGCTCGCGTCGTCCCCGCGCAGGAGCGGCCGCCACTGCTCGTGCTGGGCGAGCGCGAGGGCGGCGAAGGTGGCCGGCCAGGCGACCGCGACCGTGGGCCGGAGGAGGTTGAGCAGCTCGACGCCCGCGGTCCGCGCGTCGAGGTCGCGGCCCGGACCGGTGGCGATCAGCTCGAGCGGGCTTCCCGGCGGCGGTCGCCGCTGGCCGTCCCGGACGCTCTGGACCAGCCGTCGCGCCCACCGGTCCGCCCGGATCCGGGCGGCCCAGCCTCGGGGGTACGCCGCGCCGGCGCCGCCGAAGCCGTCGACGATGTGGGCCAGGTGGTGGCTGGTGCGTCGGGCCTGCGCGCCCGTGCAGTCGATGCCCGCCCAGGCGAGGACGGCCGCGCCGTACACCTCGACCAGCTCGGAGTGGAGCTGGACGTCGCGCCCGCGCCAGGAGCGGGCCCGGCGCTGCAGGTCGGTGCCGATGGCCAGGGCGAGAGGCTCCACGCGTTCGGCTGCCAGCACCTGCAGGAACATCGCCTTGCGCTCCGCGTGCGCCTCGTCGTCCAGGCCGTGCACGGCGCCCCGGCCGAACAGGAGGTCGGCGAGCGGTGGCGGGATGGCACCTCGGCGCTGGATGACGGTCGGGTCGTAGAAGAGGCGGGTGCCGTCGCGGCCGCGGACGACGACGGCACGCCGACCGACCAGGCGACTGGGGTAGGCGGGCGCCCCCGCGTGTGCCGAGCGCTCTTCGGGCAGGGCGCGGTAGCCGGCCCGCCACAGGGCCCAGCTGAGATCCACGGTCACGGGGTGGCCTCCTCGTGTCGACGCCCGGGGTCCCTCGTTACCCCACCCGGTCGAGGTCATGCGGGGAGGTCGTGCGGCGGCGTCGCTCCGGAGGGGTCGACGGTGACCGGCGAGCTGGGCGCGCGGATCTCCCTGCGTACGACGCGGCCGGATGGATACCGCAGGGTCATGACAATCTCCGAGACAGGCTCCGGGACCGCGTCCGGGACGCAGGCACCTCTCGCTGTCGTGACGGGTGCCTCGACGGGCATCGGTCGCGCGCTGGCCCGCCAGTTCGTCGAGCACGGGTTCGACGTCGTCATCGCCGCCGACGAGCCCGAGATCCACCACGCGGCCGAAGAGCTGCTCGCAGCCGGCCGCCAGGTGGTGCCGGTCGAGGTGGACCTTGCGACGGCTGCTGGGGTGGAGACCCTCGTCGACCGCGTCCACGAGCAGCGGCGACCGGTGGCGGCGGCGGCGCTCAACGCGGGCATCGGCGTCAACGGCCGCTTCGACCAGACGTCGGTGGAGGACGACCTGAGACTGGTCGACCTCAACGTCCGCTCGACCGTCCACCTGGCCAAGCTGCTGGTCCGCGACATGGTGGCGCGCGGCGAGGGCAGGCTGCTGGTGACCTCCTCGATCGCCGCGGTGGCGCCCGGGCCCTACCACACGACGTACGCCGCATCGAAGGCGTTCGTGCACTCCTTCGCGGAGGGCATCCGCGAGGAGCTCAAGGACACCGGGGTCACGGTGACGTCGCTGATGCCCGGTCCCACCGAGACCGAGTTCTTCTCCCGCGCCGACATGGAGGACGACACGAAGATCGGGCGGATGAAGGGCAAGGACGATGCCGACGAGGTCGCCAAGGACGGCTTCGACGCCCTGATGAAGGGCCGGTCCAGCGTCGTGTCCGGCTCCCTCAAGAACCGCATCCAGGCCGAGCTCGGCACCCACCTCCCCGATGCGCTCGCCGCCCCGCTGCTCGCGCGGATGACCAAGCCGCAGGAGTGAGTGGCTCCACCCACACCGTGTCCGTCGACCGGCAGCTGATCAGCGCCCGGTCCAGCACCACCCGAACCCCAGGGAGTGAACGATGAAGGCAGTCACATGGCAGGGACGTCGAGACATGCGGGTCGAGGAGGTGCCGGACCCGATCCTGAAGGAGCCGACCGACGCGATCATCCGGGTGACCTCCACCGGTCTGTGCGGCTCGGACCTGCACCTCTACGAGACCCTGACGCCCTTCATGACGCCGGGCGACGTCGTGGGCCACGAGCCCATGGGCATCGTGGAGGAGGTGGGCTCCGGGGTCTCCAACCTGAGCGCCGGCGACCGCGTCGTGATCCCGTTCAACGTCTGCTGCGGCCGGTGCTGGATGTGCGACCACGAGCTCTACAGCCAGTGCGAGACCACCCAGACCCGTGAGTACGGCACGGGTGCGGCGCTGCTGGGCTACAGCAAGCTCTACGGCCAGGTCCCCGGCGGCCAGGCCGAGTTCCTGCACGTGCCGTACGCCGACTTCATGCCGATCAAGGTCCCCGAGGGGCCGCCCGACGACCGCTTCCTCTTCCTGTCCGACGTGCTGCCCACCGCCTGGCAGGCCGTGCAGTACGCCGCGGTGCCCGACGGCGGGACGCTGCTGGTGATGGGGCTCGGGCCGATCGGCGACATGTCGGCGCGGATCGGCCTGCACCACGGCTACCGGGTGATCGGCGTCGACCTGGTCCCGGAGCGTCTGGCCCGCGTGGCGGGCCGGGGTGCGGAGGTCATCGACCTCACGGCGGTCGACGACGTCGGCGATGCCGTGCGCGACCTGACCGACGGCCGGGGCGCCGACGCCGTGATCGACGCGGTGGGGATGGAGGCGCACGGCTCCCCGGGTGCCGCGGCGATGCAGACCCTGGTCGGGCTGCTGCCCAAGGCGCTGGCACAGCCGATGATGCAGCGGGCCGGCGTGGACCGGCTCGCCAGCCTGTACACCGCGCTCGACGCCGTGCGCCGCGGCGGCACGGTCTCCATCTCGGGGGTCTACGGCGGCCAGACCGATCCGATGCCGATGCTGACGATGTTCGACAAGCAGCTGCAGATCCGGATGGGGCAGGCCAACGTGAAGAAGTGGGTGGACGACATCCTGCCCCTGCTGACCGACGCTGACCCGCTGGGCGTGGACGAGTTCGCGACCCACCGGCTGCCGCTCGACGAGGCGCCGGCGGCGTACGAGCGGTTCCAGAAGAAGACCGACGGCACGATCAAGGTCGTGTTCCAGCCCTGAGGGGGGTACCGGGACCATCATGGCGACCAACAAGCGCAGGATGAAGGCGACCCCCGAGCACGTCTGGGAGGTGCTGTCCGACGGCTGGCTGTATCCGCTCTGGGTCGTGGGGGCGTCGCGGATGCGCGACGTCGACGCGACGTGGCCCGAGCCGGGCTCGCAGCTCTACCACTCGGTGGGGACCTGGCCCCTGCTGCTCGACGACAGCACCGAGGTGCTCGACATGGTCCCGGGCTCGATGCTGACCCTGCACGCCCGGGGCTGGCCGGCCGGTGCCGCCCGGGTGACCATCCGCCTGGAGGCGCACGGCGCCGAGACCGAGGTCGTGATCGACGAGGACGTCGCAGGCGGGCCGGCGGCGCTCGTCCCGACGGCGCTGCGCGACCTGCCCATCGGCTGGCGCAACGTCGAGAGCCTGCGGCGGCTGGCGTACGTCGTCGAGCGCCGACCGGCCTCGTGACCCGCTACGACGCGATCGTCGTCGGCGCGGGGCCTAACGGCCTCGTGGCGGCCAACCTGCTGGTGGACGCGGGGTGGTCCGTGCTGGTGCTGGAGGCCCAGCCGACGCCTGGGGGAGCGGTGCGCAGCGACCGCGAGCTCCACCCCGACTTCGTCCACGACACGATGAGCGCGTTCTACCCGCTGGCCGCGGCGTCGCCGGTCGTCCGCGCGCTCGGTCTGGAGGAGCACGGCCTGGTGTGGCGACACGCCCCTGCGGTGCTCGGGCACCGACTGCCCGACGGGCGGTGGGCGATCCTCCACCGCGACCGCGACGTCACCGCGGCGCTCTTCGAGGAGCAGTGCCCCGGCGACGGCGACGCCTGGCTCCAGTTGTGCTCCTCCTGGGACGCGGTCGGCGACCCGCTGGTCGAGGCGCTGCTGTCGCCCTTCCCGCCGGTGCGCGCCACACTCGCCGGGCTCCGCCGCATCCGTGCCGCCGGCGGTCTCGACTTCGTCCGCATGCTGCTGACCCCGGCCACCGAGATCGGGCGCACGCTCTTCCGGGGCGAGGCGCCCCGGCTGCTGCTGTCCGGCGGCGCCGGCCATGCCGACATCCCCTTGGACGGCACCGGGTCGGGGCTGATGGCGATCCTCATGTCGATGCTGGGGCAGACGGTCGGCTGGCCCGTCCCGGAGGGCGGGGCCGGTGCCCTGACCGACGCCCTGGTCGGTCGCCTGGTCGCCGCCGGCAGCGAGGTGCGGTGCTCCTCCGAGGTGGTCTCGATCCGGGTCGAGCGCGGCCGGGTCACCGGCGTCCGCACCGCGACGGGCGAGCAGCACGAGTCGGACGTGGTGATCGCCGACGTCGCTGCGCCGAAGCTGTACGGCGGCCTGGTGGCCACCGCCGACCTGCCCGACAGCGTGGTGCGCCGGATGCGGTCCTTCCAGCAGGACCCCTCGACGGTCAAGGTCGACTGGGCGCTCTCCGGCCCGGTGCCGTGGGACGGGGAGCCGCCGTACGCCCCGGGGACGGTGCACGTGGCGGACTCGGTCGAGGACATGTCCCACGCGGCCAGCCAGGTGGCGGCGCGCACGGTGCCGGCCAGGCCGTTCCTGCTGGCCGGCCAGATGACGACCTCCGACCCGACGAGGTCACCGAAGGGCACCGAGTCGATGTGGGCCTACACCCACGTCCCGCAGACGACCACCGGCGATGCCGGCGACGAGGGCATCCGAGGTGCCTGGGACCACGACGACCTGCAGCGCTTCGCCGACCGGATGCAGGCCCGGATCGAGTCCTGGGCGCCGGGCTTCGGCGACCGGGTCATCGCCCGTCGCGTGCTCGGACCGCACGAGCTCGAGGCCCGGGACGCGAACCTCGTCGGGGGCGCGATCAACGGCGGCACCGCCCAGCTGCACCAGCAGCTGGTGTTCCGGCCGATCCCCGGCCGCGGCCGCGCGGAGACCGCGATCCGCGGCCTCTACCTCGGCTCCGCGTCCGCCCATCCGGGCGGCGGGGTCCACGGGGCCGCGGGCAGCAACGCGGCGCGAGCCGCTCTCGCGCACCAGCGCCTGCGTCGGCGGTCCTGACCGCGGCGAGCCAGCGTGGCTCAGGCACCGCCCGCGGGCAGCTCCTCCAGCAGCACGTCGGGGTTGTCGCGGGCGGTCGTCCCGGCGCGCCACTTGTCGACGAAGAGAGCGAGATAGGTGCCGTCGGATCGCTGGAGGACCTCGACACCACGGGCCCCGGACAACGCCGTGGCCCCGGCGGCATCGGTACGGCGCGCCAGCTGGTAGTCGAGCCGTGAGAGCCGGATCGGCGAGTTGAACTCGTGGGTCATCCGCTCCTGCACCACCTCGAACTGCATCGGCCCGACCGCGGCCAGCACCGGGCTCTGGTCGCCACGCAGGTCGGAGCGCAGCACCTGGACCACGCCCTCCTGGTCCAGCTGCTCGATGCCGCGTCGGAACTGCTTGTACCTGCCGATGTCGGCGGCGGTGGCGGTCATGAAGTGCTCGGGCGCGAAGCTCGGCACCGGCGGGAACTCGATCCGGTCGCCGACGTACATCGTGTCGCCGACGCGCAGCGCCTGGGCATTGACGAGGCCGATGATGTCGCCGGGGTAGGCGTGCTCGATCGAGGACAGCTCCCGGCCGAAGACGGCCTGGGCGTACTTCGTCGCGAAGGGCCGCCCGGTCGAGGCGTGGGTGACGATCATGCCGCGGTCGAACTCGCCGGACACGACGCGGGCGTAGGCGACCCGGTCGCGGTGCGCGGCGTTCATGCCGGACTGCACCTTGAAGACGAACGCGCTGAACTCGTCCTCGACCTCACGCACCGAGCCGTCGACGCCGGGCGTCGCGTGCGGTGCCGGGGCGAGGTCGAGCAGCAGGTCGAGCAGCTGGGCCACGCCGAAGTTCTGCAGGGCGGAGGCGAACATGACCGGCGTCGTACGACCGGCCAGGAAGCGCTCCTGGTCGTGGTCGGCGTCGTCGGCCGACAGCAGCTCGTGCTCCTCCACCGCCGCCTCCCAGACCGCCGCGTCCGCCTCGCCGACGTCGGAGGCCGGCATCCGGACCTCCGGGGCCCGCGTGGCGCCACCGGCGGTGCGGGTGTACTTCACGAACTCGCCCGTGCGGCGGTCCAGCACGCCGCGGAAGTCGCCGGCCTCGCCGACCGGCCAGGTGAGGGGAGTGGGTCGCAGCTTGATCTGCTGCTCGATCAGGTCCATCAGCTCCAGCGCGGAGAGGCCGGGCCGGTCCCACTTGTTGATCACCGTGATGACCGGGATGCCCCGCAGCGCGCAGACCTTGAAGAGCTTGAGCGTCTGCGGCTCGAGCCCCTTGCCGGCGTCGACGAGCATCACGGCGGAGTCGACCGCCGACAGCACGCGGTAGGTGTCCTCGGAGAAGTCGCTGTGGCCCGGGGTGTCGACGAGGTTGACGACGTGGTCGCGGTAGACGAACTGCAGCGCCGCCGACGTGATCGAGATGCCGCGGGCCTTCTCCATGTCCATCCAGTCCGACACGGTGGCGCGGCGTCCGCCCTTGCCGTGCACGGCGCCGGCCTCGGTGATGACCCGCGCGTGCAGCGCGAGCGCCTCGGTGAGCGTGGACTTGCCGGCGTCAGGGTGGCTGATCACCGCGAAGGTACGGCGGGGACGGTTGTCGGACACCCGGAGAACTTACCGGCCCTCCCGCTCGTTCGACGGATCGGGATGCGCCGTACCCGTTGCGCTGGTTGAATCCCCGTCACAGGACGCCGTCCGGGACGTCCCGGACGCCACAGACTCGGAGGCTCCATGGCACGCCGTTCCTCGGTGGACCGCGACGACGGCGGTGTCGTCGGCCAGGAGGGCCGGGTCACCGGCACCGTCGGCCCGGGGCTGGTGGGCGAGGTGATCCTGCCCGTCCGCGGCGGCAGCGAGGCCTTCAACGCCTACCCGTACATCGGCACCGACACCATCCCGATCGGGACGCTGGTGCGCGTCATGTCCTACACGCAACCCCGCATCGTCTTCGTCTCGGCGGCGATGTGACCCACCCTGCGACTCTGAAGAGAGCCCTTTCGTGATCTCACTCCTGACCATCGCCGGCGTCGCCGTCGTCGCGCTGATCTTCCTCGTCCTGGCCTTCAAGCTGGTGTGGCGGGTCGCCGAGCCCAACGAGGCGCTGATCATCTCCGGCCTCGGTGCCCACGGGGAGAGCTCGGCAGACATGCCGGGAGACACCGGTCGCGGATTCAAGATCGTCGTCGGTCGCGGCACCGCCGTCATCCCGGGCTTCCAGACCGTGCGCCGCTTCTACCTCGGCCTGCGCACCACGACGCTGACCGTGAAGGCGCCGTCGAACCAGTCGATCCCGCTGACGGTCAAGGGCGTCGTCGTCTTCAAGGTCGCCGACGACAAGTCCAGCATCGCCAACGCGGCGCGACGCTTCCTGGAGCAGACCGAGGACGTCCTGGTCGGCACCATCCACGAGCTCTTCGCCGGCCACCTGCGGGCGATCGTCGGCGGGCTCTCGGTGGAGGACATGCTGCACAACCGCGAGTCGCTCACCAGTGCCATCCGCTCGTCCCTGGCCGACGACCTCGGCAAGCTCGGCCTCATCGTCGACTCGCTGCAGATCCAGGAGATCGACGACGAGGTCGGCTACATCAACAACCTCGGCAAGCCGCAGGCCGCCGCGATCGAGGCGGCCGCCCGCATCGCGGCCGCGCAGCGCGACCAGGAGGCGACCCAGGCCGAGCAGGTGGCCGACGCCCGCAAGGCGGAGGCGGTCCGCCAGTCCCAGATCGAGCAGGCGGCCTACCAGGCCGACGTCGACAAGGCCAAGGCCGAGTCGGCGCAGGCCGGCCCTCTCATGCAGGCCCAGGCCCGTCAGGAGGTCGTCCGCGCCGAGACCGCCGCGGCCGAGCTGGACGCGCAGCGCCAGGAGAAGGTGCTCAACACCGAGGTCCGCAAGCCGGCGGACGCGGAGGCCTACCGCCAGGTGACCATCGCCAACGCGGAGCGGGACGCCGCCATCGCGCGTGCCCAGGCCGAGGCCCAGCAGACGACGCTGACCGGCAACGCGCAGGCCGAGGCCACCAAGGCCACCGGTGACGCCGAGGCCGAGGTCATCAAGGCCAAGGGGCTCGCCGAGGCGGCCGGCATCAAGGCCCGTGCCGACGCGCTCGCCGAGAACCAGGACGCCGTCATCGCGCAGATCATCGCGGAGCGCTACCCCGAGATCGTGGCCGCCGGCGCTCAGGCCATGGCGAACGTCGACAACATGGTCGTGCTCAACGGCGGCGACGGTGTCGAGGACCTGCTGGCCAAGGCGATGACGATGGGGGGCGCTGGACTCGGCATCGCCCAGAGCCTGATCGCCTCGATCAGCGCCGGCTCGTCCGAGCAGACCGAGACCGGCTCCGCGCCGGTGCCGGTGGCCGCGCCGGTGGCCGCGCCCGTGTCGGTGGCCGCGCCGGAGGAGCAGCAGTAGCCGGCGGCCTCCTTCGTCACGCTCTTTCTTGACTCGTTCAAGAAAGAGCGCAAGACTGCCGGCATGCCCCTGGCCGACGACTTCGAGCAGCTGCTCCGAGGCGCCGGCCTGCGGGTGACGCGGCCCCGGGTGGCCGTGCTCGGGGCGGTGCGCCAGCACCCGCACGCCGACACGGAGTCGGTGATCGGCGCCGTCCGCGGCGACCTCCCCGACGTGTCCCACCAGGCGGTCTACGACTCGCTGCACACGCTGACGGCCGCAGGTCTCGTCCGCCGGATCCAGCCGTCCGGCTCGGTCGCGCGCTACGAGTCCCGCGTCGACGACAACCACCACCACGTGGTGTGTCGCTCGTGCGGCGCCATCGCCGACGTCGACTGCGCCGTCGGGCACACCCCCTGCCTGACCGCCTCCGACGACCACGGCTTCGTGGTCGACGAGGCGGAGGTCGTGTACTGGGGCACCTGCCCCGGGTGCGCGGCCGCTCGTACTCCCCAGTGATCCCCGCAGAGCACCACAGTCCGGAAGGAACCAGATGAGCGACAGCCAGACCCCGGAGAGCCCTCAGGGCGTTGACCGCAAGGCCGAGGGCGGTTGCCCGGTGGCGCACGGCTCCGCTGCCGCCCACGGCAGCGAGAGCGAGAACCCGGCGATCGACTCCCCGACGCCGAAGACCGGCGGCCGGCCGCACACCAACAAGGACTGGTGGCCCAACAGCCTCGACCTGTCGGTGCTGCACACGCACTCCTCGAAGGCCACTCCGCTGGCCCCCGACTTCAGCTACTCCGAGGAGTTCAAGAAGCTCGACCTCGCCGAGCTGCGGCGCGACGTCGTCGACGTGCTCAACACCTCCCAGGACTGGTGGCCGGCCGACTTCGGGCACTACGGCGGCCTCTTCATCCGGATGAGCTGGCACGCCGCCGGCACCTACCGCATCTACGACGGCCGCGGTGGGGCGGGCGAGGGCAACCAGCGGTTCGCCCCGCTCAACAGCTGGCCCGACAACGCCAACCTCGACAAGGCCCGTCGCCTGCTGTGGCCGGTCAAGCAGAAGCACGGGCAGCGGATCTCCTGGGCCGACCTGCTGGTGTACGCCGGCACCGTGGCGCTCGAGGACATGGGCTTCTCGACCTTCGGCTTCGGCTTCGGCCGCGAGGACGTCTGGGAGCCCGAGGAGATCATCTGGGGTCCCGAGGACACCTGGCTCGGCGACGAGCGCTACGCCGGCGAGCGCGAGCTCGAGGAGACCCTCGGCGCGGTCCAGATGGGCCTCATCTACGTCAACCCCGAGGGCCCGAACGGCAACCCCGACCCGCTGGCCTCGGCCCGCGACATCCGCGACACCTTCGCCCGGATGGCGATGAACGACGAGGAGACCGTCGCCCTCATCGCCGGCGGTCACACCTTCGGCAAGACGCACGGAGCCGGCGACGCCGACCTGGTCGGCCCGGAGCCCGAGGCGGCGCCGCTCGAGGAGCAGGGCCTGGGCTGGAAGAGCTCCTTCGGCTCCGGCACGGGCGCCGACGCCATCACCTCCGGCCTCGAGGTCACCTGGACCTCGACCCCGACCCGGTGGAGCAACGACTTCTTCAAGTTCCTCTTCAAGTACGAGTGGGAGCTGACCAAGAGCCCGGCCGGCGCCTACCAGTGGGTCGCCAAGGACGCCGAGGACATCGTCCCCGGCCCGGCGGCGGACTCGCCGAAGCGCAGGCCGACGATGCTGACCAGCGACCTCGCGCTGCGGTTCGACCCGGCGTACGAGAAGATCTCGCGCCGCTTCCTGGAGAACCCCAACGAGTTCGCGCTGGCGTTCGGCAAGGCCTGGTACAAGCTGCTGCACCGTGACATGGGCCCGGTCGAGCGCTACCTCGGTCCCTGGGTCCCCGAGCCGCAGCTGTGGCAGGACCCGGTGCCGGCGGTCGAGGGGCCGCTGGTCACCGATGCGGATGTCGCCACGCTGAAGTCGAAGGTCCTCGCGTCCGGCCTGTCGGTCTCCCAGCTCGTGTCGACCGCCTGGGCCTCGGCCGCGTCGTTCCGCTCCACCGACAAGCGCGGTGGCGCGAACGGCGCCCGGATCCGCCTGGAGCCGCAGCGTGGCTGGGCGGTCAACCAGCCCGAGCAGCTCGCCGGGGTCCTCGACCAGCTCGAGGCCGTCCGGGGCGAGTTCAACGCGGCCGGTGGCGCGCAGGTCTCGCTGGCCGACCTGATCGTGCTGGCCGGCTCGGCGGCGGTCGAGAAGGCCGCCGCGGACGCCGGGGTCGCGGTGACCGTGCCGTTCCACCCCGGGCGGACCGACGCGACGCAGGAGCAGACCGACGTCGACTCCTTCAAGGTGCTCGAGCCCCGCGCCGACGGGTTCCGCAACTACCTGCGTGCGGGGGAGAAGCTCCAGCCGGAGACGCTGCTGGTGGACCGGGCGTACATGCTGGGGCTCTCCGCGCCCGAGATGACGGTGCTGGTGGGTGGCCTGCGGGCGCTCGGCACCAACGTCGACGGGGTGCAGCACGGCGTGCTCACCGACCGCCCCGGTGTCCTGACCAACGACTTCTTCGCCAACCTGCTGGCCCCGGGCACGCAGTGGAAGGCGTCGGAGTCGGCGGAGAACGTCTACGAGATCCGCGACGCCGCGAGCGGTGACCTGAAGTGGACGGCGACCGCGGTCGACCTGATCTTCGGGTCGAACTCGCAGCTGCGCGCCCTGGCCGAGGTCTACGCGAGCGACGATGCGAAGGACAAGTTCGTCCACGACTTCGTGGCCGCGTGGGTCAAGGTCGTCGAGGCGGACCGCT
The DNA here is from genome assembly GCF_000620705.1 of Nocardioides sp. URHA0020. Classification (GTDB taxonomy): domain Bacteria; phylum Actinomycetota; class Actinomycetes; order Propionibacteriales; family Nocardioidaceae; genus Nocardioides. The sequence goes on along the minus strand of NZ_JIAR01000025.1, from coordinate 153,402 downwards.
TCGACCTGGCCTGAGTTCCCGACCCGAGGGGCCCGCGCGCTGCGCGGGCCCCTCGTGCATTTCGCCCAGCCGTGCATTTCGCCCAGCCGTGCATGTCGCCCGACGCGCATCTCGCCCGTTTCGGGCGACTCGCCCGAACGGGTGAGTTGGGATGCTGACCGGGGGGTTCTTGGGGTCTCACGGAGGAGCCAGCATGGGGCGCGACCGGCACGACCGGCACGATCCTTCCCACGTCGACGGACTCGGCCTGCTGGCCGCCCAGTCGTCGGCGGCCCGCTCCGCGATCTTCCCCTCGAAGCTGCGACCCGCCGCCCACCCGGCGCACCTCATCCTCCGGCCGCGCCTGCACCAGCTGCTCGCGCCGGAGACCTTGGCCGCGGTCACGCTGGTCGTGGCCCCTGCCGGCTCGGGGAAGACCTCGCTCTTGGCCACCTGGGTCGCCGGGCTGGACCTTCCGCACGCGTGGCTCTCCCTCGACGAGACGGACCGCGACCCGGTGCAGCTGTGGCGCGGCATCCTGGCTGCCCTGGAGGGCATCGCCCCGGGCTGCGCGGTCTCGGTGGCCGACCGGTTCCGTCGCGGCGGCCAGCTCACCGCGGCCGTCGGCGCGCTGCTCGACGAGCTCGAGGAGCGCGACCTCGGCCCGCGGGTGCTGGTGATCGACGACCTGCAGCTGGTCGACGACGACGAGGTGGTCGTCTCCTCCCTGGCGCTCTTCGTCCAGCACCTGCCGACCTGGTTGCGCGTGGTGATCGCCAGCCGCCACGAGCCGCGGCTGCCGGTCCACCGGCTCCGGGCGCGGGGACAGCTGGGGGAGGTCCACTTCGCGGAGCTGCGGTTCACCCCGGACGAGGCGCTCGCAGTGCTCGGCCGGCTCGTCCCGGAGCTCGGCCAGGACCAGGCGCGGGACGCGGCCGCACACGCCGGTGGCTGGGCGGCGAGCATTCAGCTCGCGGCGCTGACGGCACGCTCGGCCCGCGCCCGGGGCGTGCGCTACCTGCCGCAGACCGGCGACGGCGGGCGCCGCCTCGCGGACTACGTCTGGCACGAGGTGCTGGCCGCCGAGAGCGAGGAGCTCGTCGACGTGCTGCTGGCGACCTCGGTGGTGGAGCGGATCGACCCGGGCCTGGCCCAGGTGCTCGCCGAGCGCCCCGATGCGTCCGAGCTGCTCGCCACGGCGGAGTCCCGCGGCCTGTTCGTGACGTGGACCGAGCCCACCGGGTGCTACGAGATCCACCGACTGGTGCGCGAGGCGCTGCTGGCCGTGCTCTCCGAGCGCTCGCCGGACCGGCTGCGCCGGCTGGAGGGATGGGCGGCGGGGTGGTACGAGGCGCACGGGCAGGCCATCCCCGCCCTCGACCACTGGCTGCGCGCCGACGAGCCGGGCGAGGCGCTGCGGCTGCTCGCTGCGCAGGTGCCGGCCCTGTACGACGGCGGGCACGAGAGCACCATCCAGCGCGTGATCGCGGCCATCCCCGCCGCCGTCGCCGCCGAGGACGTGCAGGCGATGATCCGGTACGCGTGGTGCCACCTGCTCCTGGACCGGCACCGGTTCACCTCCCTGGTCGACGCGACCAGCCGGTCGGTCCGCGACGAGCTCGACCTCGCCCCCGCGCTGCTGGCACGTCTCGAGGTCCTCCAGTCGATCGCGGCGACGCTGCGCGGGCACTGGGCCGACGGTGCCTCCCTGGCTCGGTCGGCGGTGCAGCTGCTCGGCGAGACGTGGTGGCTCGACCCGCTGGGGCCGTTCGCGTGGAACATGATCGCGCGCGACGCAGCGCTCTCGGAGCAGTGGGACGAGTCGGGCCCGGAGGCGCGCACCGTCCTGCGCGCGCTCGACCTCGTGCCCGAGCGTCGCATCGCCATCCAGGGCACCCGGGCGCTCGGCGAGGCGCTGGCCGGTCGGCCTATCGACGCCCTGCGGGTCGTCGCCGGTGCCCGCAAGGCCGCCGAGGCGGCGAACCTGTCCATCCTGCGGGTCGAGGCCACGACCGCCGAGGCGATCGCCCACCGCGAGCTGGGGAACCTGACGGACGCCCTGCCGCTGCTGCTCGAGAGCTCGGTCGACTGCCTGGAGGCCACGCCGCACTGCGTCCTGATCGCCCGGCTCCAGCTCGTGGGTGCGCGCGTCGACGAGGGCGACCTCGAGTCGGCCGGTCGCATCTTCGGCGAGGCCGCCGAGCTGGTCGACACCGAGCTGACCGGTCCGGGCGCCCGTTCCTGGCTGGCCACGGTCGGCGTCCAGCTGGCGCTGGCCACGAAGGACCCCGAGCGCGCCCGGGACTGGGCGAGCCAGGTCTCCGACCCGTTCTGGTCGGCCGTGGGCTCGGCCCGGATCCTGCTCGCCACCGGCGAGCGGGGGCCGGCGTACGACGCGCTGAAGTCCGCCGAGCCGCGCTGCCTGCGTCACCGGGTGGTGCACGACCTGACGCTCTTCCGCGCCACCGAGGCACCCGAGGACGCCGAGCGCCACCTGCTCGAGGCGGTGCGGGTCGCGTCGGGCCACGGCATGGTCCAGACGGTCGCCTCCGAGGGGCGGGAGGTCGTCGAGGCGGTCGAGCTGCTGGCCTGGCGCGCGCCGGTGTCCTGGCTGGACCGGCTGCGCCGGGCCGCGGTCTCCGGGGGCCCTGCTCCGCTCCACCCGGGCCGGCTCCCGGCCGAGCAGCTCACCGAGCGTGAGCTCGAGGTGCTCCGGATGCTGCCGAGCCGGCTCACGCTGCGCGAGATCGCCGACGAGCTCTACATCTCGATCAACACCCTGAAGTTCCACCTCAAGGTGGTCTACCGCAAGCTCGACTGCGCGTCGCGGGCCGAGGCGTCGGAGGTCGCCCGGTCGCTCACCGGCCTGCGGAGCGCGGCTCAGCCGTCGAGCACCCTGCGACGCTGAACCTCGTACTGCTCCAGCGACAGCAGTCCGCGGTCGACCAGCTGCGCCAGGTTGCGCACCTGCGCCGCCTGGTCGACGACACCGACGGACGCGACGGTTCGCACCGTGACCGGACCGCGACTCAGCAGGTCGGCACCGTGCCGGCTCTCGGCGTCACCCAGGGCGGCCTCGGCGCGACGCCGGCCGATCCGCTCCCCGGCCGTGACCTCGCCGCCGACGGCGCGTGCCGCGGCGGACACCCGGTCGGCCCAGCGGTCCTCCACGAGCAGCAGGAGCGCCGCGACGCCGGGGGCCAGGGTCATCGACGTGAGCTCGATGTCGTGCAGGCTGAGGCGGATGCCGGACGCCGGGTCGACCGCGGCCCGCAGGGGTGCCAGCCCGACGTGGTCGGAGGGCTCGCCGACCGTCACCGTGGCTCCGCCGCCGGGACGCACCAGCAGCACGGCGTCGACGACGCGGATCGCCCCGCTGTGGACCGTGTCGGCGACCGCGGCGGCCACGTCGGAGAGGCCCGCGACGGCGTCGGCCGACACCATGACGTACTCGAGCAGATCGAGGTCGGGCGGACGCTCCGGCAGCACCTTCTCACCCATGCGATCACCCACCTGTCCGTCCTGTCATGGCGATGATGGCAGCGTCGCGGGTGGCCCAGCACCACCCCGTGACGGGTGAAGGTGGGTCTAGTGCAGGGCGACCTTGAGCGCGACGACGAGGAGCCCGAGGCCGAGGCCGGCGAGCCCGCTCGCGATCCGGCCCCAGGTGTCGAGCCCTCCGCGGACGCCGGCCAGATAGCTGTACGCCGTCAGCAGCGCGATCGAGGCACCCAGCGCGATCCACGCGGCGGTCCGGAGGTCAGCGCCGAACAGCGAGGCCGCCAGCAGGACGGCGAGCGGCACCACGGATGCTCCCGCGATCGGCCAGGTCTCTCCGAGGGCGTGCTCGAACGCCGCCAGCGGATGGTGCCGGTGCGTCAGGGCGCTCCCGATCGTGACCGCGTGCAGGTGGGCGATCCAGTACACGGCGACGGTGCCGAGGATGACGCCCGAGAGCGCGGCCACCGAGTCGGTGTGACCGCCGGAGTAGGCGATCGCGGCGGCACACACGACCGTCCCGGTGATCGTGCCCTCCCCGCCGGCTCGGAGCCCGAGGGGGTCGCGACCCTTGGCCTCAGCCACCACCGAAGGTCTCCAGCAGGGTCTCTCGCTCGGCCTCGGTGAGGTTGGTGCTGATCAGCCGGCTGTCGCGGGCGTGGAAGCGCTCACCGAGGCGGTCCAGGTCGGCGCCGTCGGTGACCAGGAACAGCGCCGACGTCCCCGGGGTGACCTCGGTGCGGATCCGCTCGAGGTCCTGCTTGGTGATGCCGGTGCCGGCGGTGGCCTTCGCGAGCGCGCCCACCCCCGCGCCGAGCACCAGGCCCGCGACCGGGATGGCGAACAGCGCCCCGCCGAGGATGCCCCAGAGTGCGCCCCAGGCGGCCCCGCGCTTGGGGCCGTCGTGCTCGTGGTGGAGCTCGGGCTTGCCGGCGTCGGGCTCCCAGGTCATGACCGCGTGGTCGACGATGGTGACCAGACCGTCGGCCGCCGCCGACTTCAGGGCGGACTCGGCCAGCAGCGCTCCGCCGGGCTCGTCGAACTTCCACACGGTGAACGTCGTCATGATCACTCCTTGTCGAGCGCCGCCGCGAGTGCGGCGAGCGCGGTCCGGGTCTTCGCCTCCTGGGGGACGGCGAGGTCGACGCCGTGACCGGCCAGGAAGATCTTGGTCTCGGCAGCCGCCTGGAAAGCGTCCGCCGGCGCGGCCTTCGCCGACAGCTCCAGCAGGCGGGAGCCGTCGGGGAGGAACCACAGCTCGGCGACCATCGGCCGCGGGAGGTCGGCCGGCGCGAACTTGCACTTCAGCAGCGAGAGCGGGCCGAGGACGCGCAGGTCCTCGAGGCCGACGTCCTCCGGCAGCCGCGCCGTGAGCAGTGCGAGCTGCGCCTTGCCGAGCACGCGGGCCAGCGGACGCGTCCCGGCGTACAGCTCCTTGACCTTGTGGTCCGGCACCTCGGCCGTGAGGGAGCACGAGCAGGTGTAGCCGGCCGGTGAGGCGTCGACCTCCACCTTGAAGCCGGGCTGGTCCCGCAGCCCGTCGGGCACCTGGTCCGGGAGCAGCGGCCGCAGCTTGACGGTCGCGTCACCCGGCTTGCGCTGCGTCCGCCTGGCGCGGACCACCACCCCGGCCGCGGAGAGCCGAAGGTCCGGAGTGTCGATGAAGGCCACCTGGCGGACCCGCGCGTCGAGGGTGTCGATGCCCAGCGCCGCGACCACCCCGGGGCGGTCCTGGTCGCCGACGCTCAGCTTGAGCTCGACGGAGTCCACGTCGGGCAGGAGGGCGAGCACGCCCGTGAGCTGCTCGGCGGTGTACGACGGGAGCGCGCTCATGTCCAGACTCCTCGCGCTCGGATGGCGAGCTTGACGGCCTCCTCGACGACCACCAGTGAGGCCGCGAGACCGAGGCACAGGCACCACTGGTCGAAGGAGAGCCCGGTGGTGTGGAAGATGCGCTGCAGGAGGTCGAGCGAGGTGATCGCGACGATGGCGACCAGCGAGATCGCGTAGCGGCGCAGCTGGAGCACCCCGGGCAGCGAGTCCCGGTCGAAGACGGTGGTGATCTGGTCGCGGCTCAGCAGCGCCCCCAGCAGGTGGAAGACCGAGAGCGTCGTCAACAGCATCGTGGCGGCCAGGACCGCGTCGCCCTGGTGGTCCCCGATCTGGTAGGCCAGGAGCGAGCCGGCGGTCATCACGGCGCCCTGCACGCAGAGCCGGACCCAGTCCGTGCGCGAGAGCACCGGGTCGCCGACTGGTCGGGGTGGGCGGGACATCAGGCCGCGTGCGGGCCGGTCGAAGCCCAGCGCGATGGCGAGCGGGATGTCGACGACCATGTTGAGCCAGAGGATCTGCAGCGGGTTCAGGGGTGCGCCCGCTGCGATGCCGAGCACGCCGGCCCCGATGAAGATCGCGATGTAGGCGACCAGCGTGGACATCTGGAAGCGCAGGTACTTGAGCAGGTTGTCGTAGAGGGTGCGCCCGTAGGAGACCGCGCCGACGATGGTCGCGAAGTTGTCGTCGGTCAGGATCATCACCGCGGCCTCCTGGGAGACCTCGGTCCCGGTGATGCCCATGGCGACGCCGATGTCGGCGGCCTTGAGCGCGGGCGCGTCGTTGACGCCGTCGCCGGTCATCGCGACGACGTTGCCCTTCTCCTGGAGCAGCCGGACCAGGCGGACCTTGTCCTCGGGTGCGACGCGGGCCACGACGCCGATCTCGTCGAGCTCGCCGAGCAGCTGCTCGTCGCTCATCGCGGCGAACTGCGCGCCGGTGATGGCCTTGCCCTCGATGCCGAGCTCACCGGCGATGGCCGCCGCCGTCGCAGCGTGGTCGCCGGTGATCATCCGCACCCGGATCCCCGCGTCGCGGCACTCCGCGATGGCGTCCCTCGCCTCCGGACGGGGCGGGTCGACGATGCCGACCATGGCCAGGAGCGTCAGGTCCTGCACGGCGCCGATCAGGTCGTTGCCGGGCCGGATCGTGCCGGCCTCGAAGTCCCGGGACGCGACGACCATGACGCGCTCACCGGCGTTCGCGATCCGGTCGTTGGCCTCCAGCGCGAGGTGCCGGTTGTCGTCGGTGATCGGCACCAGGGTCCCGTCCGGGTCCCGGAAGGTCGTGGCCCGCGCGATCAGCACGTCCGGGGCGCCCTTGACGTAGCACCGCACCACCGGACGGCCGTCCTCGGCGGTCATCTCGTGGAAGGTCGCCATGAACTTGTAGTCGGAGTCGAAGGGCACCTCCGCGATGCGGGGCAGCGCGGCCCGCGTCTCGGTGATGTCGAGTCCACCCTTCGCGCCGAGCACGATCAGGGCGCCCTCGGTGGGGTCGCCGATCAGGGCCTCGCCGTCGAGCACGGCGTCGGCGCAGAGCACCATCGGCAGCAGGTAGGGGTCCAGGTCGTGACGCTGGCCGCCGACGTGGCTGATCTGCCCGACGGTGCCGTAGCCCTCGCCCGAGACGGTGTAGCGGTTGTGGCCGGGGATCACCAGCTCGCGCGCCGTCATCTTGTTCAGCGTCAGCGTGCCGGTCTTGTCCGAGCAGATCGCCGACGTCGACCCGAGCGTCTCCACCGCCGGGAGCCGCTTGACGATCGCGTTGCGTCGGGCGATCTCACGCGTGCCCATCGAGAGCAGGGCGGTGACGACGGCGGGGAGGCCGGTCGGGATCGCGGCGACCGCGAGGGCGACGCCGGTGATGAAGAGGGTGTCGAACGACTCGCCCTGGGCCAGGCCGAGCAGCACCACGGCCACCAGGGCGACCGCCGCGATGGACGCGATGATCTTCGACAGGGAGTCGAGCTGCTTCTGCAGCGGCGTTTTGCTGGTCTCGGTGTGGGCCAGCATGTCGGCGATGTGGCCGATCTCGGTGTCCATCCCGGTCGCCGTCACGATCAGCTCGCCGCGCCCGCGCGTGACCGACGTGTTCATGTAGGCCATGCAGACCCGGTCGCCGAGAGGGATGTCGCTCCCGGGCACCGGGTCGGCGGTCTTGCCCACCGGGAGGCTCTCCCCGGTGAGGGCCGCCTCCTCGATCTCGAGGTTCGCGGCCAGCGACACCCGGCCGTCGGCCGGCACCCGGTTGCCCGCCTCGACGAGCACGACGTCCCCGGGCACCAGGTCCACGGCGTCGATCTCGACCGCCTGCCCGTCGCGCCGGACCCGGGCGATGGTCTTCATCATCTGGGAGAGTGCCTGGACGCTCTCCTCCGCCTTGGCCTCCTGCCGCAGTCCGATGACGGCGTTGAACACCGTCAGCCCGGCGAGGACCACCGTCGTGCCGGTGTCCTGGGTGACGAGCTGGTTGACCAGCGCCGCGGCCAGCAGCACCAGCTGCATGAAGTCCTCGTACTGCCGCAGGAACGCCCGCCACCCCGGCTCCCTGGTGCCCGCGGCCAGGGCGTTCGGCCCGAGCGACGCCAGCCGTGAGCCGGCCTCGGCCGCGCTGAGCCCCTGGGCCACGTCGACCCCGAGCCCCGCGGCGACCGCCTCCGCCGTGGCGGAGACCGGGTCGCTGCGCGGCGCCGCGGTGGCAAGCTGCACGCCGTTCGTCATGCCCCGATCGTCATGACCGCACGGGTGGTCGCGCCTCACCCGCGGCGGGGTGGGGTCGAACCACCCACCCTCGTGTGACCGTGGCGGCACAGCACTCGATCTCGACCACATCACACCGATGGAGTCGGCCTAGGAGGACCCGATGACCCAGCTGGACGTAGGACCCATCGACTATCTCGCCCTGGAGTTCCCGGGGGCGCGGATGGAGGGCGAGGGCCTGGCAGCGCTCCTCGACCTCACCGATCGCGGGATCATCCGGATCCTGGACCTGGTGGCGGCTGTCGTGGCCGAGGACGGCAGCTTCACCGTGGTGGCGCTCTCCGACCTCGACGGCGACGGGGTGCTCGACCTGGCGGTGTTCGAGGGCGCCCGCTCGGGCCTGCTCGACGACGCCGACGTCGCCCAGAGCGCGGCGCTCGTGCAGCCGGGCAACGCCGTCGCCGTGCTGCTCTACGAGAACACCTGGGCGGGACCCTTCGTCACCGCCATGCGCAATGTCGGAGCCGAGGTCATCGCCAGCGGGCGGATCCCGGCCGAGGACGTCATCACCGCCCTCGACGCGCTCGAGACCGCGGAAGCCTGAAGGAGACTGACATGGGACTGATCGGTGGAATGGCCCGCACGGCCGTCGTCGCGGGCACCGCGACGGCGGTGTCCAACCGGGTGTCGCGCCGCCAGGCGGGGCGCTGGCAGGCACAGGAGGCCCAGGCCTACCAGCAGCCTCCGCAGCAGTACGCCCCCCCGCCGCCCCCGCCGCCGCCGGCGGCGACGGACTCGGACGACCTGATCGAGACGCTCCAGAAGCTCGGGGCGCTGCGCGACCAGGGCATCCTGACCGACGCCGAGTTCGAGGCGCAGAAGGCGAAGGCGCTGGCCGGGCTCTGAGCGACGTACGACGTGCAACGGCCCCCCTCGCGCCTGGCGCGAGGGGGGCCGTTGCACGTGCCTGCCGGACGTCAGGCCAGCAGCTTGGCCTTGCCCTGCTGGAACTCCGCCTCGCTGATGGTGCCGGCGTCCCGGAGGTCGGCGAGGCTCTGGATCTCGCCCGCGGTGCTGGGCGACCCCGCCACGCTCTGGACGTAGGAGCGCATCTGCTGGTCCCGGAGAGAGGCGTCCTGGACGGCGTGCTCACCCATCCGGTGACCGCGCGCGATCAGGTAGACGAACACGCCCAGGTAGGGCAGCACGATCACGAAGAGCGTCCACAGAGCCTTGCCCCAGCCTCCCAGGTCGTCGCTGCGGAAGATGTCGCCGAAGACGCCGATCAGCAGCCAGATCCAGATGAAGAAGAGGAAGAACCACAGCATGCTGAGGAAGACGTCCCCGGGGGTGTACTCCAACACGGTGACCACGGTGAACCTCCTGGCAAAGTCGCAGCGGCGCTCCGCTGCAGCGTGCCGTCGGGTCGACGGCAGCCTGGGCCCAGCGTGGGCACCGCCGGGGTGGGCGGGCACCACCCCGGGCAGGGTGGAAGCCGGTGAGCGCCGACCGTCGGTGGGTCGTGGCACGCTGCGGACATGGTGGAGCTCAGCGACCGTGACCTGACCGGATCCCGCTTCAGGACCGTCGACCTGAGCGGGAGCCGGTTCAGCGACGTCAACCTGAGCGGCGCGCTCCTGCGCGGCGCGTGGGCCGACCGGCTCGAGCTCGACGGGGCGTTCGGCGCCCTCGTCGTCAACGGCGTCGACGTCATGCCGTTCGTGCTGGCCGAGATGGACCGGCTCGACCCCGAGCGGCCGTTGATGCGACCTGAGGACGCCGACGGCTTCCGGGTCGCCTGGCCGATCATCGAGCAGCGCTGGGCCGAGACGGTCGAGCGAGCCCGACGGCTGCCGCCCGACCTGGTGCACGAGCGCGTCGACGAGGAGTGGTCCTTCATCGAGACCCTGCGGCACCTGGTGATGGCGACCGATGCGTGGGTGCTCCGCGCGCTGCTCGGCGAGCCGGCGCCCTACCACCCCCTCGGCCTGCCGCACTCCGAGATGGACCCCTCCCTGGGCCTGCCGCGCGACCTCGACGCGCGCCCCGGCCTCGACGAGGTGCTGGCGATTCGGGCGGACCGGATGGCCACGGTCGGCGCCGTCATCGCCGAGCTGAGCGACGAGCGGCTCGACGCCATGACGGAGCCCGTGCTGGACCCGGGCTACCCGGAGCGCGTGAGCCACCCCGTACGCCGGTGCCTCGGTGCCGTCCTCAGCGAGGAGTGGGAGCACCGCCGCTTCGCCGAGCGCGACCTCGCGGTCCTGGAGGAGCGGGCCAGCGCTGTGGTGACGGTCACCCCTGACCGCTAGCATCGCGCAACGAGAACCTGTTCTAGTGCGAGGTGGCTGTCGATGTCCGGACCAGTTCCCCATGGCTTCAACCTGTCGCGGGTCTTCTCCACCGTGGCGGCCGCGGTGCCCGACCAGGTGGTGCTCATCTGGCGCGACCGCAGGGTGACGTACGCCGAGATGGACGCGCGGGCGACGGGACTGGCGAGCCTGCTCGTGGAGCGCGGGCTCGGGTCGCACGCGGAGCGGGAGACGCTCGCCGGGCACGAGTCCGGCCAGGACCACCTCGGCATCTACCTGCACAACGGCAACGAGTACCTCGAGTCGATGATCGGCTCCTTCCGGGCCCGGGTCGCACCGTTCAACGTCAACTACCGCTACGTCGCGGAGGAGCTCGTCTACCTCCTGACCGACGCGCGGACGCGGGCGCTGGTCTACCACGCGGAGTTCGCGCCGACGTTGGCCGCGATCCGGGACCAGCTGCCCGACCTCGAGCTGCTGGTCCAGGTGGCCGACGAGTCCGGCCACGACCTGCTGCCGGGGGCGGTCGACTACGAGCAGGCGGTGGCCACGCCGGTGCCCGCGGCCGGGCTTCCTGAGCCCGACGGCGACGACCTCTACATCCTCTACACCGGAGGCACCACCGGCATGCCCAAGGGCGTGCTGTGGCGCAACGACGACATCTACGTGAGCTCGATGGGCGGTACCCCGTTCGGCACGACCGAGCCCTACACGTCGTACGACGCCATCGCGGCGGCGGCGCGGGCGGGCGGCGGCGGGATGCGGCTGCTGATGATCCCGCCGTTCATGCACGGTGCCGCGCAGTGGTCGACCTTCCACACCATCACCGGTGGCGGCGCGATCGTGCTGCCCGACGAGGTGCGCCGACTGGTGCCGAGCGATGCGATCGGCGTCGCCGTGCGCGAGAAGGTGGTCAGCATCCCGGTCGTCGGCGACGCGGTCGCCCTGCCCCTCATCGAGGAGGTCGAGCGCGGCGACCACGACCTGTCCGGGCTGGCCGCCTTCAACAACGGCGGCGCGCCGCTCACGCCGGGCGTGCGGGACCGGATCCTGAGCGCCCTGCCGCACGTCCTGGTGATGGACGCGGCCGGCGCGTCCGAGACCGGGCTGCAGATGAGCTCGCTCTCGCTCAAGGGCATGGAGGCCGGCACCGCGACCTTCGACCCGATCCCCACGACGACCCTGGTCGACGACCTCCTGAGCCGGACGCTGCAGCCGGGGGAGGGCGAGGGCTGGCTGGCGCAGCGCGGTCGGGTGCCGCTCGGCTACCTGGGCGACGCGGCGAAGACGGCGCGCACCTTCCCGGTCATCGACGGCGTGCGGTTCTCGATCCCCGGCGACCGCGCGGTCATCAACGCCGAGGGGCGGGTCGTGCTGCTCGGTCGCGACGGGGTCACCATCAACTCCGGGGGCGAGAAGATCTTCGTCGAGGAGGTCGAGCGCGCGCTGGCCGCACACCCGGCCGTGCGTGACGTCGTCGTCGTCGGTCGCCCGTCGCAGCGGTGGGGGAGCGAGCCGGTCGCCGTGGTTCAGCTCGAGGACGGCGCGGAGGCGACCGACGAGGAGCTGGTCGCCGAGGCTGAGCGGCACATCGCCCGCTACAAGGTCCCGAAGGCGATCGTCCGGGTCGCCGCGGTGCAGCGCTCGCCCTCGGGCAAGGCCGACTACCGCTGGGCCAAGGCGCAGGCGGTCGAGCCCGTCGGCTGACCCGGGTCACACCACCGCCGGCGGCACCGCCGTCTCCGTCGCCGTGGTCGGGAGGGTGTGCGCCGAGGACGCCGCGGCGGCGACCGAGTCGCCGAGCGTGCCGCGCGGCTCGCGGTGCCGTCCCATCAGCACGGCCATCACGACACCGGAGAGGCTCAGCGCCGCCATCACCCACGCCGTGGTGCTCAGCCCGGCGGCCAGGGCGACGTCGGCGGCGTCCCCGTCCGCGATCCGGCCGGCCGTCACGTTGCTGTACAGCGTGGCCGCCAGGGCGGTGGCGACGGCGGCTCCGACGTACCGCGCCATGTTGGAGACCCCCGAGGCCTCACCGACCTGGTTGGAGGGCACGCACGACGTCGCCGCGGCCGACGACGGACCGTTGGACAGCCCCATGCCGACGGCCACGGCGATGAGCGGGAAGAAGAAGGCGAGGTAGGCCCAGGACGAGTCCGCGAGCCCGATCCATGCGAACCCGATGGTCGTGACCAGGAAGCCAACGCCGACGACCTCCCGCCCGCCGAACCTGGCGGCCAGTCGCGGGACCAGCGGCGCCGAGACGACCAGGCCGACCGTCGCCGGCAGGGTCGCCAGGCCCGCGTCGAGCGCGCTGAAGCCCAGGGCGCTCGGGTCCTGGAAGTAGAGGCTGAGGACATACATGAGCGCGTTGATCGTGCCCGCTCCGATGAGGATCGCGACGGTCGAGCCGACGAGCACCCGGTTGCGCAGCAGCCCGAGGTCGAGCAGCGGCTGGGCCACGCGGCGCTCGACGGCCACGAAGGCGAAGCCGGCAGCGATCGCGACCACGACGCAGCCGATCGTGCGGCCGGAGAACCAGCCCCAGGCGCTGCCCTTGCTCAGCGCCAGGATGAGCGGGCCGAGGGTCAGCGCGACCAGCACCGTGCCGGCGTAGTCGACCGAGCGCGGCCGGTCGGGGTCGGAGGACTCGGCGACGGTCGCGGCCGTGAGCGCGATGCACGCCGCGGCGATCCCGGCGTCGATCCAGAAGAGTCCCTGCCAGCCGGTGCTGCCGACGAGGACGCCGCCGATGAGGGGGCCGGCGGCGGCACCGACGGCCGCCGCGGCGCCCCAGAACGTCACCGCGCGCACCTGCTCCTTGCCGCTGAAGGCGACGGTCAGCAGGCTCATCCCGCAGGCCAGGATGGTCGCGCCCGCGGCCCCCTGGATCATCCGGCCGGCGATGACGGCCCCGCCCGAGCTGGACAGCGCGATCAGGACGCACGACCCGACGAAGAGCAGCAGCCCGAGCTGGAAGATCCGCCGGCGGCCGAAGACGTCACCGAGGGAGCCCGAGGTGATGATCACCGCCGCGCCGACCAGGGAGTAGCCGGTCACGGCCCACTGCAGCGTGTTCACCGACGTGCCGGTGTCCTCGCTGATCGCGGGCAGCAGGATGGTCACCGCCGAGGTGTTCGCGTTCACCACCAGCGTCGAGATGCAGGTGGCGAGGAGGACGCCCGACGTCCGGCTGCCGCTCATCGGAGCGCTGCGCCCTCGGTCAGGTGGACCAGCAGCCGTGACTGCGCGACCACCATCTTCTCGATCTCGGCCGGGTCGACGCTCTCGTCGGAGGCGTGGATCCGTGCCTCGGCCACGTCCTCGGGCCCCCACAGGATGAACTCCGCACCGGGGCACGCCTGCTGGAGGGTGCGCAGCAGCGGGATCGACCCACCGGACCCGGCCTCCGCGGCGGGCTTGCCGTACGCCTCCTCGAGCGCGACCCGCGCGGCGGCGTACCCGGGCCCGTCGGTGGCGCACCGGAACGGCGGCGCCTCCTTGGTCCGCTGCACGTCCAGCTGGGCGCCGTACGGCGTGTGCGACTCGAGGTGGGCGACCAGGGCGTCGAGCTCCTGGACGGGATCGGAGCCGGGCACGATGCGCATGGAGATCTTGGCCCGGGCCTCGGGGATCAGCACGTTGGACGAGGTGGCGACGGGCGTCATGTCGATGCCGATCGCCGAGACCGAGGGCCGCGACCACAGCCGGGTGCCGATGCTTCCCGTCCCGGTGAGCCGGACGCCGTCGGCGAGGTCGGCGCTCGCCTCGAAGTCGTCGGCGCTCATGTCGGCCCCGGTCCACTCGCCGCTCGAGACGCCGGCGACGGCGACGTTGCCCTCCGCGTCGTGCAGGCTCGAGAGCAGCCGGGCGAGCGTCATCATCGCGTCGGGCGCGGCGCCACCGAAGACCCCGGAGTGCAGCGGGTGCTCGAGGGTGCGCACCGTGGCGACGCAGGCGACGTCGCCACGGAGCGCAGTCGTGAGGATCGGCTCGCCGACGGTCAGGTTGCCCATGTCGCAGACGACGAAGACGTCGCACTGGAAGAGGTCGGGATGTGCCCCGACGAAGGCCTCCAGGTTGCTCTCGGTCTCCTCCATCCCCTCGAGGACGAGCTTGACCGTGCACGGCGGGGCACCGTCGAAGACGCGCATCGTGCCGAGGTGGGCCACCAGGCCACCCTTGTCGTCGGCCGCGCCCCGCCCGTAGATCCGTCCGTTCTTGTGGGTGGCGGTCCACGGGTCCGACGTCCAGCCCTGCTCGGGAGGGGCGGGCTGCACGTCGTAGTGGGCGTAGAGCAGCACGACCGGAGAGCCCGTCGGGCCCGGCGCCTCGGCGTAGATGGGCGGGTAGCCGGTCGGCACCTCCATCAGCCGGGCGTCGGTGAAGCCGACCTCGCGGAACATGTCGAGCGTCGTCGCCGCCATCTCGTGGACCGGCTCGGACGGGTAGCCGGGGAACGCGACCGACGGCAGCGCGACCAGCTGCTCCAGCTGCGTGATGAGGCTCGGCATCATCGCCCTCGCCCGCTTCTCGATCTCCTGGAGCTCCATGGGTCCTCCTGTGCGTGGGTGGCGGGAGTGGTCCGTCAGAAGAGGACGGAGCCGATGAGTGCGCCGACGCCGACGGTGACCACGGTCATGATCAGCATCGGGACGAAGAAGCTGTGGTCGATGAGCTTGTTGCCCAGCTTGGTGGTGCCACTGAGGTCGAAGTTCGCCGCCGCGATCTGGGTGCCGTTCGCGGGGAGCGTGTAGACGCCGCTGAGCGCGCCGGCCCACATGCCGGTGACGAGACCGGGTGAGAGGCCCGCGGCGAGGCCGATGGGCACGATCGTCCGGGTCGCCGTGGACTGGCTGGTGGTGAGGGCGGCCACGAGGAAGACGGCGAGCGCGAAGAGGAACTTCCAGTCGGTGACCCAGCCCCCGATCGTGTCGATGATCCGCTCCTCGTGCGCGGAGATGAACGTCGCGGTGAGCCACGCGATCCCGAAGAGAGCGATCGCGGAGATCATGCCGGCCTTGAAGACCGACTGGTCGGGGACCTCCTCGACCTTCGGCTTGCCGAGGAAGAGGATCGCGACGCCGACCGCGAACATGACCATCACGATGGTGGTCGTCATGTCGATCGACACGCTGCCCTCGCCCTCCACGGGGAAGGAGGGCCGCAGGTCGGGGAAGAGCCCGAGGATGACGATCACGACGACACCGGCGAAGAACGCCAGCGCGGAGTTCCTCCCGGCGGAGGTGTAGCTCAGCGCCGACGACGCCGGCGTCCCGTCGCTCGCCGGTGCGTCGGCCGCGGGTGCGTCGGTCGCCGACGTGCCCGGAGCCGCGAGCTCTCCGGCGCTGATCCGGGCCTGGACGGCGGGGTCGTCGTCGAGGTCCTTCCACATCCGGTTCACGACCAGGGACGTCACGATGATGCCGATCACGCAGGACGGCACCGTGATGGCGAGGATCTGCGTCAGCCCGAGGTCGTACGGCGCCACGTCGGTCAGGGTGAGCATCGCCGCCATCGCGGCCGACACCGGTGAGGCGGCGAGCGCCATGCCGGACTGGACCACGGTCACCGTCAGCGGCCGCGACGGCCGGATGTGGTTGCGGTAGGACACGTCGTAGATCACCGGGAGCAGCGGGTAGATGATGTTGCTGGTGCCGGCGCCGATCGAGAAGACGAACGCCGTCAACGGTGCGATCAGCGTGATCTGCTGCGGGCGCTTCTCGATGACGCGCGCGGCCATGGCCACCATCCAGTCGATGCCGCCGGCGGCCTGCATCATCGCCGCGGCCGTGACCACCGCCAGGATGATCGCCAACGCGGCCGCCGGTGGCTCGCCCGGCGGCTCGCCGAAGATGAACACCAGCACGCCGGTGCCGAGACCGCCCCACAGACCCACGCCGACGCCGCCGGCCCGCGTGCCCATCACGATGCAGCCGAGCACGACCAGCGCCTCGAGCAGGAGCTTCACATCATCTGCACTCATCTCGCCCTGCTTCCTGGTCGCTGATCGTCGCCGAGCGACCGCGCGGGGCGCGCGATCGTCCTCATGGCACGTCGCACCTGACGTCCGCGACCTGCTGCACGGTCGCCCAGGCCTCACGCACGTCGTCCAACGAGTCCTCGAGCAGCGGGCGGGCGGTCTCGAGCGCGTCCTCGCCCGCGGTGGTCGCCGACAGGACGAGGTCGTTGACAGCGGCCCGCAGCGTCGAGACCAGGGTGTCGAGGCGGCCCTCGGCCACGGCCTGGAACGCGTCGAGCTGCTGCTGCACGTCGTCGACCTGCGAGCGCAGCTCGTCGACGGCCACCGTGTCGGGGTCGACGCCGTCCAGCGAGTCCAGCCTCTCGACGAGCTGCCCGTACTGGGCGCACAGGTCGTCGTCGGCCCGCACGCGGGCCTCACCGCAACCGGTCAGGAGGACCGATCCGATCGTCAGCCCGAGTGCCGTCCCGACCGTCCCGGTCCGTCGGAGCACCGATGCGCGCCGCCTCCACATGGGGCGAACGTAGGTGGGGGTCGGGCTGTCCGGCACCACCCCGGAGCGGGTGGGATGCGGCGACGAGGATCCCCGCCCAGCGATGACTTCTCGGTGGCAGGGTGGTCAGAGCCTGCACACCCGCCGACGAAGGAGCACGACATGGCCACCCAGCTCAACCCGTACCTCGCCTTCCGCGGCCAGGCCCGCGAGGCGATGACGTTCTACCAGTCCGTGCTCGGCGGACGGCTCGAGGTGATGACGTTCGCGGACCAGGGCGGCATGGGCGTGCCCGAGAGCGAGGCCGACCAGGTGATGCACTCGGCGCTGTCGATCTCCGACACCCTGCAGCTGATGGGGTCCGACGTCCCCAGCCACATGGAGGGCGACCTCCACAACGGGCGCATCGCCCTTAGTGGCGACGACGTCGACACCCTGCGCGGCTGGTTCGACGGTCTCGTCGCCGGCGGCACCGTCAACGTGCCGCTGGAGAAGGCGCCCTGGGGTGACTGGTTCGGCGACCTCGAGGACAAGTACGGCGTCGGCTGGATGGTCAACATCTCGGGTGCCGCCGGGGAGTGACGCGCGTCGTGCTGTAGTTCTCCCATGCCGATGCTGACCCACGACGGACCGCTCTGGACGATCGACCTCGGAGACGACGAGAACCGCTTCTCGCCGGAGTGGCTCAGCACCGTCGAGGGCTTCCTCGACGACCTGGCCGCCAGCACGGAGCCGGCCGCCCTGGTCACGTCCGGGACGGGCAAGTTCTACACGAACGGGCTCGACCTGGACTGGCTCGGCGCGCACCCCGACGAGCTCGGCTCGTACGTCGCACGCGTCCACGGGCTCTTCGAGCGGGTCCTCACCCTGCCCGTCCCGACGATCGCCGCCGTCAACGGTCACGCGTTCGGGGCGGGCGCCATGCTGGCGATGGCCCACGACTACCGGGTGATGCGCACCGAGCGTGGCTACTTCTGCTTCCCCGAGGTCGACATCCACATCCCGTTCACCCCCGGGATGAACGCCCTGATCACGGCCAAGCTGACCCCGCAGGCGGCCATCGATTCGATGACGACGGGCCGTCGGTACGCCGCGGACGACGCGCGCGCTGCGGGGATCGTCGACGCCGTCGTGCCGATCGAGGAGCTGGCGGCGGCCGCTGCCGGCCGGGTCCGCGACCTCGCGGGCAAGGACCGGGCGACGCTGGGGAAGATCAAGGCCACGATGTTCGCCGGCGTCGTCGCCGCCCTGCGCGAGAGTCGCTAGCCGACCCGCTCCAGCTCGGCCCAGTCCACGCGGGCGAGCCGGCGCTGGTACTCCGCCACCTGGCCCGGCCAGTTCGTGGTGATCCGGGCGCCGTCGCGGTACCAGCTGTCGCAGTGCGACCAGATGCCCGACCCGAGGCGCGACTGCATCTCCTCGTCGTACGCGAGCCACACCTCGCGGCGTACTGCGAGCGCCGGGCCGCGTCCGTCCGCGATGCCGCGCGCCACCTGGGCGATCCAGCCCGCCTGCGCCTCCAGCATCTGGATGATCGAGCTGCCGCCCAGGTTGGTGTTGGGCCCGTAGACGCAGAAGAGGTTGGGGAAGCCGGGCACCGTCAGACCGAGGTGGGCACGGGCGCCGTCGGCCCACACGTCGCGCAGCGACACGTCGTCGACGCCGCGCACGTCGATCCGTCCGAGGTAGTCCGTCGCGGCGAAGCCGGTGCCCCAGATCAGCACGTCGACCGCGTGCAGCCGGCCGTCGGCGGTGCGGACGCCGGTCGGCTCGATCCCGGTCACGCGCTCGCTGACGACGTCGACGTGGTCCCGGGCGAGGGCGGGGTACCAGTCGTTGGAGAAGAGCAGGCGCTTGCAGCCGAGCGGGTAGTCGGGCACCAGTCGCCTGCGCAGCTCGGGGTCGGGCACGCCGCGCCGCAGGTGCAGCCGCCAGACCGCCTTGATCGCGGCCATCAGCGGCCGCTTCACCAGGGAGGTGCCCTCGAGGGCGCGGTTGAAGAGCTCCGTGAGCTCGTACGTCGCACGCCGCTCGGCCGCCAGGACGGCCGGGAACCGGCGGAAGAGCCGGTGGTGGAGCGGGGAGTAGCGCCGGTCGGGGCGCACCACGACGTACGGCGCGGACCGCTGGAAGACCGTCATCGCGGCGACCTCGTCGACGATGCCGGGCACGAGCTGGACGGCGCTGGCGCCGGTCCCGATCACGGCGACCCGCTTGCCGTCCAGGTCGACGTCGTGGCGCCACTCGGCGGAGTGGAAGGCGGGGCCGGCGAAGGTCTCGGCGCCGGCGATGTCGGGCACGACCGGCTCCGACAGCTGACCGACCGCCGCGACGACCACGTCAGCGTCGTACGAGCCGGTCGTGGTGGTCACCCGCCAGCAGGAGCCGTCCCAGGTCAGCCCGGTGACGGTGCTGCCCGTGCGCACGAGGTCGAGCAGCCCGCGGTCTGCCGCCGTGCGCTCGATGTAGGAGAGGATCTCCGGCTGCGCCGAGTAGCGGCGCGACCAGTCGGGGTTGGTCGCCCAGGACCACGAGTAGAGCGGTGAGGGCACGTCGCAGGCCGCGCCCGGGTAGGTGTTCTCGCGCCAGACCCCGCCGACCGCGTCGGCGCGCTCGAGGACCGTGACGTCGGTGATGCCGGCCTCGCGCAGGGCGTGGGCGGCCCCCAGGCCGCCGAACCCCGCGCCGATCACGACTGCTCGTGGACTCATGGGTCGACCGTAGGGTGCGCGGCCGGCCGCACGATCCATAATTCCGGACATGGTCAGGTTCGCCGACGCCGCCGTGCGGGACTGGGACTTCCCGCGCGCCGTCGCCGGGGTGGCCCTGCTGCTCGAGCACGCCCGAGAGCGCGGGGTGGCCGACGACGTGGTGCTGAGCGGGTCCGGGCTGACCGCCGTCGAGCTCGTGGCGGCCGTCGAGGTCACCGCCGCGCAGGAGCTGCGCGTGGTGCGCAACCTGCGCGGCCGGCTCGGCGAGGTCGGGCCGGAGGTCGGGCGCCGCTACCGCGCGTCGACCTTCGGCGTCCTGGGCTACGCCCTGCTGGCCAGTCGCACGGTCCACGAGGCGATGGACGTCGCGCTGCGCTTCCTCGACCTGAGCCACACCTTCGCGATCCCGCGGGTCGAGCTGGACGGGCAGCGGGTGCGGATCGTCGTCGACGGGGCGGGGCTGCCCGCCGACGTACGCCGCTTCCTGGTCGAGCGCGACGCGGCGGCCATCCGGGCGGTCCTCGCCGAGCTGGCCCGGTTGCCCATCCGGTCCGCGGGTGACGAGGCCGCGCGCGTGCTGTCCTTCGACCTCGCCGAGCTGGACCGGCCGCTGGCGCACTCCGAGCCGGCCAGCCTGGCTGCCTGCGAGGCCGCGTGCCGCGACGTGGTCGGGGCGCGACGCGAGCGCTCCGGGTTCGCCGGGCAGGTGCGGGTGCTCGTCACGCAACGGCTGCCGGTCGGCGCGCCGACGGCCGCGGTCGCCGCCTCCCTCGGGATGAGCGAGCGGACCGTGCGGCGACGGCTGGCGGCGGACGGCACCAGCTATCAGCACCTGCTCGACGAGGTGCGCGCGTCGATGGCCGAGGAGCTGCTGGGCACCGGTCGCCTCTCGGTCGAGGAGGTGGGGCTGCGCCTGGGGTACGCCGAGGCCTCCAGCTTCATCGCCGCGCACCGCCGCTGGACGGGGGAGACGCCCGGCGCGCGGGGACGACGCTGAGGCGCCGTGCGCCCGTCACCGCGGCGACGGGAGCCGTTCATCCGGGACTGGTCGGCTCGGGTCGACATCCCGACTCGGAAGGACCACTGCGGCATGCATGCACGCACCTCTCGGCCCTGGCTCGCCGTCGCCGGCCTGGCCACCCTCGCGGTCTCGGTGACCGGCACCCTCGCCTTCGCCGGCACCTCGAGCCCCACCGCCCTGTCCGACCACGGCGGCGCCACCCGCAACGCCGGTGACCGCACCGACGGCGTGCGCAAGGCCGTCGTGGGTGGACACGCCCGCAACGTCATCCTCCTGATCGGCGACGGCATGGGCGACTCGGAGATCACGGTCGCCCGCAACTACGCCAAGGGCGCGGCCGGTCGGTTCGCCGGGATCGACGCACTGCCGCTGACGGGCCAGTACACGACGTACTCGCTGGACAAGACCTCCGGCAAGCCCGACTACGTGCCCGACTCGGCCGCCACCGGGTCGGCCTGGTCGACCGGCACCAAGACCTACGACAACGCGATCTCGGTCAACCTGGCCGGCCAGCCGCAGCAGACGCTGCTGGAGCTCGCGAAGGCCAACGGCCTCAAGACCGGTGACGTCACCACCTCCGAGCTCCAGGACGCCACCCCGGCCGTCCAGGTCTCGCACATCTCGGCGCGCTCCTGCTACGGCCCGACCAAGACGACGGCGACCTGCCCGGAGGCGGCCAAGGAGAAGGGCGGGCTCGGCTCCATCACCGAGCAGCTGCTCGACGCCCGCCCCGACGTGACCCTCGGCGGCGGCGCGACGACCTTCGCCGAGACCGCGACCGCCGGCACCTGGGCCGGTCAGACGCTGCAGCAGCAGGCCACCGCCCGCGGCTACACGACCGTGACCGACGCCGCCGGTCTCGCCGCGGTCACCTCGGCCGACCAGGGCAAGCCGCTGCTCGGCCTCTTCGCGCCGGGCAACATGCCGGTGCGCTGGGTCGGCCCGGCCGCGACCGCGGGCGGCTCCAAGCTCCCGGGCGTCGCGTGCACCGACAACCCGGCCCGCCCGTCGACGCAGCCGAAGCTCTCCGAGATGACCGACAAGGCCATCAAGCTGCTCCAGAACCCCAACGGGTTCTTCCTCCAGGTCGAGGGCGCCAGCATCGACAAGCAGGACCACGCCGCGGACGCCTGCGGCCAGATCGGCGAGACGGTCGACCTCGACGAGGCGGTGCAGGTGGCGCTGGCGTACGCGAAGAAGGTCGGCAACACGAGCGTCTTCGTGACCGCCGACCACGCGCACACCAGCCAGATCATCGAGGTGAACAGCGACTCTCCCGGCAAGACCGTGACGCTGACCACCGCCGACCAGGCGCCGATGACGGTCAACTACGGCACGTCGACCGGGTCCTCGCAGCAGCACACCGGCACCCAGCTGCGGGTCGCCGGCTACGGCCCCGGAGCCGCCAACATCGTGGGGCTCACCGACCAGACCGACCTCTTCTACACGATCCGCAACGCGCTCGGGCTGGCCGACGACCCGAAGCACGCCAGCGACAAGGCGAAGGTCTCGGCCTCGCCGGCGAAGGTCAAGGCGGGCCGGAAGGTCACGCTCACGGCCAGCCGGTTCTACGGTGACCGCCGCGCGACGGTCACGGTGAGCGGACCCGTCAAGCAGACCCTCACCCGGGACCTCTCGGGTGGGCTGCTGAAGCTCTCCATCACCCCGAAGAAGGCGGGCACCTACACGGTGCGCGTCACCGGAGCCCAGTCGGGCAAGGTCGCGAAGGCGACCGTCAAGGTCGTCAAGGTGAAGACCAAGCACCACCGCTGATCTCGGGCGACGTCGTACGGGACGGGTCTCCACGACCGGCCCGTACGACGTCGTGGTGCGTCGCGGTGCGTCGTGCCGGGTGCGCCGGGTCGTGGTGGGGCGCACGTCGCCGAGGTCCGGTCAGGTGATGGTCATGCCGCCGTCGACCGCGAGGGTCTGGCCGGTGACGTAGCCGCCGGCGTCGGAGGCCAGGAAGACGACGGCCGCGGCCAGCTCGGCCGGGTCGCCCTGGCGGCCGGCGGGGATGCGCTGCTGCTGCGACTCGAGGTAGCCGGGCGGGTACTGCTCGGTCATCTCGGAGGCGAAGAACCCCGGCGCGATCGCGTTGACCCGGATGCCCTTGCGCCCGGTCCACTGCTGGGCCAGGTCGCGGGTGAGGCCGATCAGCCCGGCCTTCGAGGAGGCGTACGCCGCCTGGGGCAGCCCCGCGGTCGTGATGCCCAGGACCGAGCTGATGTTGATGATGCTGGAGCCGGGCTGCATCACCCGGCCGCAGGCCTGCGCCATCCAGTAGCACCCGTTGAGATTGACGTCGATCACCCGGCGGAAGTCGTCCGGCGCCTCACGGGTCGCCGGAGCCGCCGTACCGATCCCGGCGTTGTTGACCAGCACGTCGACCCGGCCGAACTCCTCCATCGCGAGCGCCACCAGGTTGCTGCACGAGTCGGGGTCGGCGACGTCGGTCCCGACGGTGAGCGCCCGCCGCCCGGCCGCCTCGACGAGCCGAGCGGTGTCGCCCAGCCGGTCGACGCGACGGGCCCCGAGCACCAGGTCGGCACCCGCCTCGGCCAGGCCCTGCGCGAACGCGACGCCCAGGCCGCTGGACGCCCCGGTCACGATCGCGACCCTGCCGTCGAGTCGGAAGAGGTCGGGGACGGTGCGTGCGTCGGTCATGGGCCGATCATGCCGGACCGTGCTGGCGGCGGCCCCGCCGGACGCATCCACCGTTTGGTCACCAACCGCAGATCTGGAGCGCTCCCACCTGCGGTTTGGTCACCAATCGACGGTCCCGCGCCCCGCCAGTCCCGCCACCAGCCCACCACCCAGGCCGACCCTCACGCCGACGCACGCAGCGTCTCGCGGATGTCGGACTTGAGCACCTTGCCGACCTTGGAGCGCGGCAGGTCGGGCCAGATCTCCACCTGCTTGGGCGTCTTGACGCTGCCCAGTCGCTGCTTGACGAAGGCGGTGATCTCCGCCGCCTCGAGAGTCGCGCCGGGCCGCAGCTGCAGCACGGCGGTGACCCGCTCGCCCCACTTCTCGTCGGGCAGCCCGATCACCGCGCAGTCCTGCACGTCGGGGTGGGCCATCAGCGCCTGCTCGACCTCGGTGGAGTAGACGTTGAAGCCGCCGGTGATGACCATGTCCTTGGCGCGGTCGACGATGTAGAGGTAGTTGTGCTCGTCGAGGTAGCCGATGTCGCCGGTGTGGTGCCAGCCGTACGCCGACGCCTCGGCGGTCGCCTCCGGGTCGCGGTGGTAGCCGGCCATCACGAGCGAGCTGCGTACGACGATCTCGCCGCGCTCGCCGTGGGGCAGGAGCACGCCGTCCTCGCCCATGATGGAGACCGTCACCAGCGGGGCCGGTCGCCCCGCTGATGACAGCCGCTCGTGGTCGATGCTGCCGTCGGGCCGGAAGTGGTCGCGCGGCGGCAGGGTCGAGATCATCATCGGCGCCTCGGTCTGCCCGAAGAGCTGGGCCATCACCGGACCGATGCGCATCAGCGCCTCCTCGAGCCGGGTCGCCGACATCGGCGCGGCGCCGTACCAGAAGCACTGCAGCGAGGTGAGGTCGACGGTGTCGAGGGCGCCGTGGGCGAGCACCATGTAGATCAGCGTCGGCGGCAAGAAGGTGTGGGTCACGTGGTGCTGCTCGAGCAGCTCCAGGAAGCGGCCGACGTCGGGGGAGCGCATCACGACGATCTCGCCGCCGAGCGCCAGGACCGGGAAGCACAGCACGCCCGCCGCGTGGGTGAGCGGCGCGAGCGCCAGGTAGGTCGGCCGGCCGACGAACGGGTAGCTCATCAGGGTGATCGCGGTCATCGTCTCGAGGTTGGTCCCGGTCAGCATCACGCCCTTGGGCCGGCCGGTCGTGCCGCCGGTCCCGACGATCATGGCCACGTCGTCGACCGGGGGGAGGTCGACGACGTGGCCCGCCATGAAGTCCTGCCACGAGAGTGCCCCCGGCAGCCCGGCCGGCGGGGCGCCGTCGAGGCACACCAGGGTGGCCAGCCGCGGGAGGTTGCCGCGGATCTGCTCGACCAGCGGGGCGAACCGCTCCTGGAAGAAGAGCGTGACGCACTCGAAGAGCTCGAGCAGCTCCTGGTTCTCGACCGCCTCGTTGCGCGGGTTGATCGGGCACCACACCGCGCCCGCCCGGCTGATGCCGAAGACGCAGGTGAACGCGAGCGGGTCGTTGGCCGACAGGATCGCGACCTTCTCGCCCGGGTGCACACCCCGCTCGGCCAGGCCCGCGGCGATCCGACCGCTGAGCTCCTGCACCTCGGCGTACGACCACGTCTCGCCGTCCGTGGTCAGGCAGGGCGCGTCCGGCCCGAGGGACGCTCCCTTGTCGAGGTAGTCGGCGAGTCGCACGCTCAGCCCTCGACCGTCAGGACCGGCTCGGAGACGAGGCCGAAGCTGCGCAGCACACCGAGCAGCTCACGGTGCCCGAACGCCTGGCAGCCCGATGCGAAGCCGACGCGCCTGGGTGGCTGCTGGAGCAGGGAGTACGCCGCGTAGGCCTGCAGCGCCCCGGTCTGCTTGTAGTTCTGGTTGCCGTGGATGACCACGTGGGCCCGGCCCAGCGGCCCGGACGCGTGCACGGAGTCGAGCGACTTGTTGACGCGCGGGTTCTCCCGCGGTGGCATCTGGCTCATCACCTGGGAGGCGGTCGCGGTGAGGGCGGCGTACTTGTCGTCGGGCGACATGTCCTTGGTCGCCTCGACGGCGGCGGCCACGATCTGCGGGACGCCGGTCATCAGCTGCTTGTTGAAGACGCCACCGAGCACCTTGACGTTGGCGACCCGGGGGTCGCGTCGGTACCAGACCGGATGCGACGTCCCGCCCCACGGCAGGGCGAGCGCGAGCTCGTGCTGACCCGGGATGGCGAGCTGGTAGAGGCCGGCCTCGGGGTCCCACGGCGCGTACTGGTTCTGCTCGAGGTAGTAGGCACCGGCCAGGGCCGCGTTGACCAGGATGGTGAGCGTCGAGGCGACGGTCGGGCTGCCGCCCCAGAACACCGCGACGTCGAGCGTGTCGAGGCCGGGCTTCTCGAGCGCGACCTCGACGGCGATCTCGCCGGTGGTGTACATCTGCGCGATGCCGGGTGCCAGGAGCAGCCCGGCGGCGGCGAAGTCCGCGCCGTACTGCTCGTCGCAGGTGATCAGCCAGTCCTGCTCGCCGGTGGTGTCGGTGTAGTGGGCACCGGCGGCCAGCGCGGCCTCGACGACGGCCGGGCCCAGCTGGCTGAACGGCCCCACGGTGTTGAGGACGACGGAGGCTCCGTCGAACAGGCGCGCCAGGGCCTCCGGGCTGCCGTCGCACTCGACGACCTCGTAGTCGGCGGTCTCGATGCCGGCGACGTTGGACTCCATCGAGCTCTTCAGCCGACCCTCGTCGCGGCCGGCGGCGACGAACGGCACGTGGTACTCGCGGAGGTACTCGCAGATCAGCCGGCCGGTGTAGCCCGAGGCGCCGTAGACGACGACGCGACGCTCGTTGCGCGGTGTGGTCGACATGCTCACATCCCCATCCCGCCGTCGACCGGCAGGCCGATGCCGTTGACGAAGCGGGCGCTGTCGGAGGCGAGGAAGACCACGGCGTCCGCGATGTCGGCGACCTCGCCGAGCCGTCCGCTCGGGGTCAGCTCGACGACGGCGCCGACGGCCTCCTCGGGGGAGCCGAAGAGGCCCAGCGCGGCCATGTCGACGGCGAGGCCCTGGCCCATGGCGGTCGGGACCAGGCCGGGGTAGACGCAGTTGACGCGTACGCCGTACCCGAGCTTGCCGGCCTCCATCGCCGCGACCCGCGTCAGCCGGTCGACGGCCGACTTGGTGGCCGAGTAGATCGGGATGCCGGGGAAGGCGATCGTGGCCGCGACCGACGAGATGTTGATGATGCTCCCGCCCCGGCCGGCGACCCCGTCGGGGCGCATCGCCCGCAGCCCCCACTTCAGGCCCAGTGCGGTGCCCAGGACGTTGACCTCGAGCATCGTGCGGATGTCCTTCGGGTCCACGTCCACGACCAGGCTGCTGATCTCGACGCCCGCGTTGTTGACCAGCACGTCGAGGCCGCCGAAGCCGGAGGCGACCGCGGTCACGGCGTTCTCCCAGCTGCCCTCGTCGGTCACGTCGAGGTGCACGAAGCCGTGGCCGTCGCCCTCGAGCGAGTCGGCGACCTTCTCGCCGAGGTCGTCCTGCAGGTCGGCGACGACGACCCGGGCACCGGCGGCCGCGAGGGCGTGCGCCATGCCCTCGCCGAGGCCCTGGGCGCCCCCGGTGACGAGGGCGGTGCGGCCGCTGAGATCGAGCTGGGGCATGAAGGTTCTCCTCGGGGCGAAGTGGTGGCCGTCACAACGTAGGCCGCGACCCTTGACGACTGTCAAGACTTTGCTGGACAAATGCCCGGAAACGTCTGGACAATCGTCAAGATCGGTGATGGGGCGCGGTCCGGGCCGCGTAGAGTGACGCCCGATCGAGTCGGAGAGGCGAACCATGGCAGGCACCAAGCAGGCGCGTCGCGCGCCCGCGGACAGGTACGACGAGCGCCGCAACCAGCTCGCGGAGTCCGCGCTCCAGACCCTCGGCGAGCTCGGCTACGCCCGCACCAGCCTGCGCGAGATCGCCAACAACTCCGAGTTCAGCCACGGGGTCGTGCACTACTACTTCGCCGACAAGTTCGAGCTGATCATCTACTGCGTGCGCTACTACAAGTCCCGCTGCGTCACCCGCTACGACGCCGTCGTCGAGGACTCGACGACGCCCGAGGAGCTGCTCACCGCCTTCGCGGCCAAGCTGGTGGAGACGGTCCGGGAGGAGGCGGCCATGCACCGCCTCTGGTACGACCTGCGCACGCAGAGCATGTTCGAGGAGAAGCTGCGCGAGGCGGTCCTGATGATCGACGCGACGCTCGAGGCCATGATCTGGCGCGTCGTCAGCCGGTACGCCGAGCTCGCGGGTCGCCCGACGGCGATGACCCCGGCGGCGGCGTACGGCGTCCTCGACGGGCTGTTCCAGCAGGCGCTGCTCGGCCACCTGACCGGCAGCACGGTCGCCGTGGACTCGATGGCGGCGCAGGTGCACGAGCTGATGCCGCTCATGCTGGCACCCTCCGCGGCCTGACCTTCGGGTATCCTGGCCCCATGCGCAGGACCCTGCTCCTTAGCCAGCCGCACTGATCACCTCCTCAGTGCGGCCACCCCTCACGCCCGAGGGGTTTTTTTGTGCCCCGAGCAGATCCGAGACCACGCGAGAGAGACGACGATGAGCGAGCACGACGAGCCGGCGACGTACGACGTACGCGCCGCCCAGGACAAGTGGCTGCCGGTCTGGGACCGGCTGCAGCCCTTCCGCGCCGACGACGACTCGCCGCGCGAGAAGAAGTACGCGCTGACGATGTTCCCCTACCCCAGCGGCGACCTGCACATGGGTCACGCCGAGGTGACCGCGCTGCACGACGTGATCGCGCGCTACTGGTGGCAGCGCGGCTACGAGGTGCTCAACCCGATGGGCTGGGACTCCTTCGGCCTGCCCGCCGAGAACGCCGCGATCCGCAACGACGAGCACCCGGCGACGTACACCTACGCCAACATCGAGACGCAGTACGAGTCGTTCCGGCGCTACGGCATCTCCTTCGACTGGTCGCGCCGGCTGCACACCTCCGACCCGGAGTACTACCGCTGGACCCAGTGGCTGTTCCTGAAGTTCCGCGAGCGGGGCCTGGCCTACCGCAAGAACAGCCCGGTCAACTGGTGCCCCAACGACCAGACCGTGCTGGCCAACGAGCAGGTCGTCGACGGCCGGTGCGAGCGGTGCGGCGCCGAGGTCACCAAGCGCGAGCTGACGCAGTGGTACTTCAAGATCACCGAGTACGCCCAGGAGCTGCTGGACGAGCTGGACAACCTGGAGGCCACCTGGCCGGCCCGGGTCGTCGCTGCCCAGCGCAACTGGATCGGGCGCTCCGAGGGTGCGCACGTCTCGTTCGCCATCGACGGGCGCGACGAGCCGGTGACCGTCTACACGACCCGACCCGACACGATCTTCGGCACGACGTTCATGGTCATCGCGGTCGACTCCGCGCTGGCCGACGATCTGGTGACCGACGCGCAGCGGCCCGCGTTCGAGGCCTACCGCGAGGAGATCCGCAAAGAGACCGAGATGGAGCGGCTGTCCACCGACCGTCCCAAGACCGGCGTCGACCTGGGCGTCACGGCGACCAACCCCGTCACCGCTGAGCAGATCCCGGTGTGGGCGACCGACTACGTGCTGGCCGACTACGGCACCGGCGCGGTCATGGGCGTGCCCGGCGGCGACCAGCGTGACTGGGAGTTCGCGACCGAGTTCGGGCTGCCGATCGTGCGGACGACGCAGACGCCCGACGACTGGGAGGGTGAGGCCTTCCACGGCGAGGGTCCCGCCATCAACTCGCCGGCCCCCGGTGCCGCGGCGCCGCTGGACATCAACGGCCTGGGCGTCGCCGACGCGAAGCGCGCCACCATCGACTTCCTGGAGCAGCGCGGCAGCGGCACGGGCGCGGTCAACTTCCGGCTGCGCGACTGGCTGCTGAGCCGGCAGCGGTACTGGGGCGTGCCGATCCCGGTGATCCACTGCGCCAAGGACGGCGAGGTCGCCGTCCCGTACGACCAGCTGCCGCTGGAGCTGCCGGAGCTGCGTGGCGCCGACCTGAAGCCCAAGGGCGTGTCGCCGCTGGCCGCGGCAGAGGACTGGGTCAACGTCGAGTGCCCCACCTGCGGCGGTCCGGCCACGCGCGACAGCGACACGATGGACACCTTCGTCGACTCGTCCTGGTACTTCCTGCGCTTCTGCTCGCCGGGCTACACCGACGGTCCGTTCGACGTCGCGAAGGCCAACGCGTGGATGGCGGCCGACATCTACGTCGGCGGCGTCGAGCACGCGGTGCTGCACCTGCTGTACGCCCGCTTCTTCACCAAGGTGCTGCGCGACATGGGGATGCTGGAGGTCGGTGAGCCGTTCGCCGCCCAGCTGAACCAGGGCTTCGTGATCAACCAGGGCAAGAAGATGAGCAAGTCGCTGGGCAACGGCGTCAACCTGGGGGACCAACTCGCGGAGTTCGGGGTGGACGCCGTACGCCTGACCCTGGTCTTCGCCGGCCCGCCGGAGGACGACATCGACTGGGCCGACATGTCGCCGGCCGGCTCGCTGCGCTTCCTGCAGCGGGCCTGGCGGCTGTCCGGTGACGTCACCTCGGCCGTCGGCACGTCGCCCGAGGGCGGCGACGTCGCGCTGCGGCGGGTCACCGCCCGCACGGTGCACGACGCGGCCGAGCTGGTCGAGGCCTACCGGTTCAACGTCGTGATCGCCCGGGTGATGGAGCTGGTCAACGCGACCCGAAAGGCGATCGACTCCGGCTCCGGACCGGCGGACCCCGCCGTGCGCGAGGCCGCGGAGGCGGTTGCCGTCCTGCTGTCGCTGGTGGCGCCGTACACCGCGGAGGAGATGTGGGAGCGGCTGGGGCACCAGCCGACCGTCGCCCGGGCCGGCTGGCCCGCCGTCGACCCGGCGCTGCTGGTCGAGGAGTCGGTGGTCGCGGTGGTCCAGATCCAGGGCAAGGTCCGGGCGCGCCTGGAGGTGTCTCCCGACATCTCCGAGGCCGACCTCGAGCAGCTGGCGCTGGCCGACGCGGACGTCGTCCGCGCGATCGACGGCCGCGAGGTGCGCAAGGTGATCGTGCGCGCACCCAAGCTCGTCAACGTCGTGGTGTAGGTCGCTACTCTTCCCCGCATGCCGGTCGCGATCGTCACGGACTCGACCGCCAGCCTCCCGCCGGAGCTGGCGGCCGAGCGTGGCATCGTCGTTGTGCCCCTCCAGGTCGTGATCGGCTCCAGGGTGTACGACGAGGGTGCCGACGGGGCCACCCCCGACCTGGTCGCGGCCGCGCTGAAGGAGTGGCGCCCGGTGAGCACCTCCCGGCCCGGGCCGGCGGCGCTGCTGGAGGTCTACGAGCAGGCCGCCGTCGCCGGCGCGACCGAGATCGTGTCGGTGCACCTGTCCGGCGACATGAGCGGCACCTTCGAGTCCGCCCAGCTCGCCGCTCGCGACTCCTCGGTGCGGGTGATCCCGGTCGACACCCGCCAGGTCGGGGTCGCCACCGGGTACGCCGCGCTCGCGGCCGCCGACGTCGTCGCGGCCGGGGGCACGGCCGAGCAGGCCGCCTCGGCCGCCCGCGAGCGGGCGGCCGCCTCGTCCTCGCTGTTCTACGTCGACACGTTGGAGTACCTCCGCCGCGGTGGGCGCATCGGTGCCGCCGCCGCGCTCCTCGGTGGCGCGCTGGCGGTCAAGCCGCTGCTCCAGATCGACGACGGCAGGGTCGCCTCCCTGGAGCGGGTGCGTACGTCGGCCCGCGCCCTGGCCCGGCTCGAGGAGCTGGCCGTCCAGCGCGCCGGCGAGGAGCAGGTCGACGTGTGCGTGGCGCACCTCGCCAACCCCGAGCGTGCCGGGCAGCTCACCGACAAGCTGGCCCAGCGCCTCGAGGCGAACCTCGGTGGGCGCGAGGTCTGGTGCGGCGAGCTCGGCGCCGTGCTCGGCGCGCACGTCGGACCGGGGATGATCGCGGTCTGCGTGGCGCCGCGCGCCTGATCCGGGCCACCGGTCGTCCACAGCCGCGGCTCGGGACCCTTTCTCCACAGGGGTCGTCGCCGTGGCTGGCTGAGGTCGGAGGCGCTGCCTAGCGTCGCGGCATGACCTCTCTGCGACCTCGCGCCGACCACCAGGACGCCGTCTCGCGGCGGCTGGCGTCACTGACGGCCGACATCGCCTCGACGCGGCCGCGGCAGCCACCCGTCGCGGAGGCCGAGGACGACGCGTGGCTGGCGGGACACACCCGGATCCGACCGCTGCGGGCCGTCCCCGAGCCGGCGCACGGCCCGGATCCACCGTGGGTGGGAGTCCGTCCCGGGGCCCCGCCCGTGCCCACGCCGGGTCGGCACGCTGCCCGCAGGCGCGGCACGCCCCTGCTTCCCGAGGCACTGCGGGGCCGGGTCGCGCTCGGGCCGACCCAGCTCGTGGTCGTCGCCGTGCTGGTCGCCGTCGGGATCGCCGTGACGGGCTGGTGGGTGGTCCGCGGCGACCCGGAGCGCCTCGAAGCCCCCCGTGCCCCGGTCTCCTCGGGGCGCGCCGGCGCCGCTCTGTCCGGGGCCTCGGCGCCGCTGGCCGACGCGGCGCCGACAGCGAGCGGTGCTGCGGCGGCGCCCGCGGGCGCCGCGAAGGAGGTGACCGTCGACGTGACCGGCAAGGTGCGACACCCGGGGATCGTCGTGCTCGACCTCGGATCGCGGGTGGTCGACGCCGTCGAGTCGGCGGGAGGCCCTCGCCGCGGCGTCAGCCTGTCGTCGCTCAACCTCGCGCGGGTGCTGGTCGACGGCGAGCAGATCGTCGTGGGCGGACCACCCGCACCGACCGCGGGGGCGGCGGCCGCCGCAGGCGCCCCCGCGCCGGGCGGCCCGATGGTCAACCTCAACACCGCCACCGAGTCCGAGCTCGAGACCCTGCCGGAGGTGGGCCCGGTGACGGCGCAGTCGATCGTGGCCTGGCGCACCGAGCACGGCGGCTTCAGCTCGGTCGACGAGCTCCTCGAGGTCGACGGCATCGGTGACGCGACGCTCGCCAAGATCGCTCCGCACGCGACGATCTGAGGTGGGCGTGGCGGAGCGTGAGCCCCCGCGCGAGCGGGCCGACCTGCGGATGCTGGTGCTCGCGGGTGCGGCCTGGGCGGGGGCGGGCGTCGGCCGGTGGCTCGGGTGGTGGGTGGTGGTCGTGGCTCTGGCCGGTGCGGTCGCCCTGTGGGCACTGAGCCGGTGCACCACCGCCGACCTGTCCCGGACGGTGGCGGGCGCCCTGCTGGTCCTCACCGCCGTCGGCGCCGTCACCGTGCTCCGCCTCGACCAGGTCCGGCGCAGCCCGGTCGAGGCACTGGCCGAGGACGGCGCCACCGTCCGACTGGTGGGGACCGTCCGCTCCGACCCACGCGCGGTCTCCGCGCGCTACGGCGACCTGGTCGTCACCCGGCTCGAGCTCCGCGAGGTGACCGGCCGCGGGACGACGTACGCCGCGGCGGCACCGGTGCTGGTGATCGGCGACGCCGACTGGCTCACCGTGCCTCTCGGTGCCCGGGTGCGCGTCGGAGGTCGGCTCTCACCCGCTGACGACGACGACCTGGCCGGCGTCCTGTCCGCCCGGGGTCCGCCCGACGTCGTGGCACAGCCCGACCTGTGGTGGCGCGGGGCGGCCGCGGTCCGGAGATCGATCCGCGACGCGGTCGAGCATCGCCCGGCCGACCAGCGGGCGCTGGTGCCGGCGCTCGTCGACGGTGACGACGCCGGGGTCGACGACGCGCTCGCGGATGACTTCAGGACCACCGGCCTCACCCACCTGCTGGCCGTCTCGGGCACCAACCTCACCCTGGTCGTGGGCTTCCTGCTGGTGCTCGCCCGGTGGGCCGGCCTGCGGGGGCGGGCCCTGCTGGGCGTCGGCGCTCTCGGCATCGTCGGGTTCGTGCTGCTCGCCCGCACCGAGCCCAGCGTGCTGCGCGCCGCGGTGATGGGGACGGTCGCCCTGTTCGCGATGGGCGCCGACGGCCGGCGGCGAGGTCCGCGCGCGCTCGGCGTCGCGGTCGTGGTGCTGCTGCTGGTGCAGCCCGGGCTCGCCGTGCAGCCGGGCTTCGCGCTGTCGGTCCTGGCCACGGCGGGGATCGTGCTGCTCGCCCCGGGCTGGCGCGACGCGATGGCGCGCTGGCTGCCTCGGTGGGTCGCCGAGGCGGTCGCGATCCCGTCCGCCGCCCAGCTGGCGTGCACGCCGCTGGTCGCCGCCCTGTCGGGACAGGTGAGCCTGGTCGCGGTGGCGGCCAACCTCGCCGCGGCGCCCGCGGTCGGACCGGCGACGGTCCTGGGGCTCACCGCGGGCCTTCTCGGCCTGGTGCTGCCGGCCGGCGGTGGCGCGCTCGGCACCCTGGCCGCGTGGTGCGTCGCCTGGATCGTCACCGTCGCCACCCGGTGCGCCGCGCTGCCGACGGCGGCGCTCGAGTGGGGGAGCGGTGCCCCCGCCCTGGCTGTCCTCAGCCTGCTGGTGGCGGCGATCGCGCTGCTCGGCCCGCTCGTGCTGCGCCGACCCGTCACGGGCGTCGGCTGCTGCGTGCTGCTGACCCTGGTCGTGGTGGTGCAGCCGCCGAGCCCCGGGTGGCCGCCGCCGGGCTGGGTCCTGGTCGCGTGCGACGTCGGGCAGGGCGACGCCCTGGTGCTCAACGCCGGTCGCGGGGCGGGCGTCGTGGTCGACAGCGGCCCCGACCCGGTGGCCGTCGACCGGTGCCTGGACCGGTTGGGCGTCCGCGAGCTGCCGCTGGTGGTGCTCACCCACTTCCACGCCGACCACGTCGACGGGCTGGCCGGGGTGGTGGACGACCGCCGGGTCGGGACCGTCGAGACCACCACCCTGCGCGACCCGCCGGGCGGCGTGCGCGAGGTGGGGTCCGTCGCCGGGTCGGTGGGTCGGTCGCCCGCCCCGACGCCGTACGGCGTGACCCGACGCGTCGGCGCGGTGACGCTGCAGGCGCTGTGGCCCCCACCGGGGGCGCCCACGACGGGACCGGGCGACGGCAGCACCGCCAACGAAGCTAGCGTCGTGCTGCTCGTGGAGGTGCGCGGCGTCCGGATGCTGCTCACCGGCGACATCGAGCCGGAGGGGCAGCAGGCGCTGGCCCGGTCTCTGCCGGACCTCCACGTCGACGTGCTCAAGGTGCCCCACCACGGCAGCCGCTACCAGGACGAGCCCTGGTTGCTGTCCCTCGGCGCCCGCGTCGCGCTGGTGAGCGTCGGCGCCGACAACGACTACGGGCACCCGGCCGAGGCCACCCTCACCCCGCTGCGCCGGGCCGGCACCCGGGTGCTGCGCACCGACCTCGACGGTGATCTCGCGGTGATCGCCGACGGCGACGGCCTGTCGACCGCGACCCGCTGAGGCCTCACTCCGGGGCGTCGGCGGGCTGTGGGACGCTACGTGCAATGTCCAGCTCTCCGCCCCGCGCCGCCGATGTCCTGGGCCGGGTCACCCTCGTGACCGGCAAGGAGGA
This sequence comes from Nocardioides sp. URHA0020, assembly GCF_000620705.1. Lineage (GTDB taxonomy): Bacteria > Actinomycetota > Actinomycetes > Propionibacteriales > Nocardioidaceae > Nocardioides. Next base: position 118,780 of record NZ_JIAR01000025.1, on the reverse strand, counting down.
GTTCCTCAACGAGCGCACGGTCGTGGCCGTCCGCGACAGCGTCCGCACCTATGACGCCGAGTCGGAGTTCTCCGAGACGGTCGGCTCCGACCTCACCCTCGGCACCCTGGGGGAGCTGGCGGCGCCGTCGCTCTTCTCGAGCGTGCGCTGCGTCGTGGTCCGCGGGCTGGAGAACCTGCCCGACGAGTCGGTTGAGGGACTCCTGGCGTACGCCGCCGCGCCGGCCGACGAGGTCGCGCTGGTGCTGGTGCACGGCGGTGGCCAGAAGGGCAGCGGCACGCTGACCAAGCTCCGCAAGCTCGCCACCGTCACCGAGTCCAAGTCCGGCGAGCTGCGCCCCTCGGAGTACCCGAGCTTCGTGGCGGCCGAGGCTCGCCGCCACGGCGCCACGATCGAGCCCGACGCCGCCGACTTCCTCGTGCAGGCGGTGGGTCAGGACCTGCGCTCGCTGGCGGCCGCGGCCGACCAGCTGACCAGCGACTTCATCGGACAGGCGATCACCGCCGACAAGGTGAAGCAGTACTTCGGCGGCCGCGCCGAGGCGAAGTCCTTCGCGGTCGCCGACGCCGCGTTCTGGGGGCGCCGGACCGAGGCGCTCGAGGAGCTGCGGTGGGCCCTCGACGGCGGCACGCCGGCGGTGCTGGTCACGTCCGCGTTCGCGGGCGGCGCCCGCGGCGTCGCGCGCTACCGGTCCGCGCCGCGCGGCATGCGCGAGGCCGACCTGGCTCGCGAGGTCGGCGTGCCCCCGTGGAAGCTGCGCACGATCCGCGACCAGTCACGCGGGTGGTCCGACGGCGGCATCGCCCGGGCGATCCAGGCGATCGCCCGCGCCGACGCCGACATCAAGGGCGCGGCGAGCGACGCGTCGTACACCTTGGAGCGGCTGGTGCTCACCGTCACCGCGCTGCGCGACCCGCGCTGACACCGGCACCCGGCGAAATGACATCGACCCGCCTGACGAGGTCAGACGGGTCGACGAACGACCGACGTGCCACCTGGGGACCAGGTGACGGGGAGGATCAGAGCGAAGCGGCCTTCTTGGCGATCGCGGACTTGCGGTTCGCGGCCTGGTTCTTGTGGATGACGCCCTTCGAGGCGGCCTTGTCGAGCTTGCGGGCGGCGTCCTGACCGGCCTTGACGGCCACGTCCTTGTCGCCGGCCTCGGCGGCCTCGCGGAACTTGCGGACGGCGGACTTCAGGCCGGTCTTGACAGCCTTGTTGCGCTCGTGCGCCTTCTCGTTCTGCTTGTTGCGCTTGATCTGGGACTTGATGTTCGCCACTGGTGTGCCTTCGCGTCGAGGATGATCGGTGATCGGTCGTTGTAACGTCGGGTCGCGCGCACGGTGGATCCACACGTGACGCGACGGACAAGGCTAGCAGCGGCGCTCGGATGCACCAAAACCGCCGGGGCCGGCCTCAGGACCAGCCGCGGCGCTCGCCGAGCCACCGCCAGCAGACCTCGCCCTGCCACCGCTGCGCGTCGCGGATGTACGGCGAGGTGGGCGGCACCGGCTGGGCCGCGGACACCAGGAAGTACGCCGTGACCAGCGCGATCAGGACGTCGACCGACTCCGCCGGCACGTCGCGGGTCAGCGCCGAGGACGCCAGCACGGCGTCGACGTCCAGTCCGTCGCCGCGAGGCCCGATCATGAGCAGCACGGTGTCCAGCCAGGCGGCGCCGACCACCGGCCAGTTCCAGTCGCAGAGCAGCACCCGTCCGTCGGTCGCGAGCAGCAGGTTGTCGTCGCGGATGTCGGTGTGCACCAACGTGGTGCCGTCCGTGACGTCGGCGAACCGGCCGGCCAGCGCGGCGGCCTCGTCCAGGTGCTCGACGAGCCCGGGCAGGTCGGGCGGAGCGGCGCGCAGCGTCTCCCAGTACGCCGGCCAGGAGGCGAACTCGGCCACGAACGACTCCGTCGTGAGCTCGTCGGGCGGGGGAGTGAGCACGCCCGCCAGCCGCTCGGTCATCGCCACGCACAGGTCCAGCTCGGCGGCGCGCCAGGGTCGCCGAGGCGCCCGTGCCTCGACGTGCTCGATGCCCAGCACGACCCAGTCGTCGGCGTCGTGCGTCCACAGCAGGGCGGCGGCCGGGGCGTCGGCGGGCAGGGCGGCGAGCTTGCGGGCCTCCTCGCGGTAGGCCTCGGCGAACATCCGCTGCGCCTTCAGCGAGGCGGCCTTCACGAAGTGCCGCGAGCCGTCCTCGCAGACGAGCACGGAGGCGAACCCGGGGGTGAAGCCCGAGCCCTGCGAGACCGCCTCGACCACCGGCGAGCCGCACCGGCGCTCCACGAGAGCGCGCAGCGGTGGTGGCAGGTGGGACCACTCGAGGCGTCGCGCCGTCCTGCCGTGCGGGATGGTCGTCGGGAGTCGTACGTCGGGCATGCGCCAATCCTTCACCACAGCCGTCACTCGAGTCGTCACTAGGCTGCCACCGTGCCGGACACCGATCGGGAGCGCGACCTCGAGCGCTTCATCACGTTCATCGATGCGATCGTGGCGATCGCCATCACGTTGCTGGTGCTCCCGCTGGTCGAGCTGACTGCCGACGTCGAGGAGTTCGACACCGTGGCGGACCTCCTGCGCGAGCACCAGACGCAGATCTGGGCGTTCCTGCTCAGCTTCGTGGTGATCGCCCGGCTGTGGTTCGTCCAGCACGAGTCGGTGCGCCACGTCATCCGCTACCACCGCCGGGTGGCCCAGCTGCTGATGGTCTGGGTGCTCACGATCGTCTTCCTGCCGTTCCCCACCGCCCTGGTCGCCACGTCGGGCAGCAGCGCGCTGACCAAGGTCCTCTACCTCGGCTCGATGGTCGTCTCCACGGCCGTCCTGACCGTGCTGGAGGCGTTCCTGGTCCTGCACCCGGAGCTGACCGACGGAGCCGACGACGCCGACCCGGTCGCCGGCGTGACGAACGTCGTCCTGCTGCTCGCGGCCCTCGCCATCTCCGTCGCCGTACCCGCCGCCAGCTACTTCCCGCTGCTGCTGCTGCTCGTCGCCACCCCGGCGGCGAACGGATGGCGGCGGCTGCGCGGACGCGGTCCGCGGCCCTCGCGTGTGGGAGAATGAGGACGCCCCCCGTACGTGACCCGAGAGACGTCTGTGCCCAACGCTGCTGCACCCCTGCCCGGTCAGACCGACCCCGCGATCATCCGCAACTTCTGCATCATCGCGCACATCGACCACGGCAAGTCCACGCTCGCCGACCAGATGCTTCGGCTGACCGGTGTCGTCGACGCGCGGGCGGCCCGGGCGCAGTACCTCGACCGGATGGACATCGAGCGCGAGCGCGGCATCACGATCAAGAGCCAGGCCGTGCGGATGCCGTGGACGGTGCCCGACGGCAACGCCGAGGGCGCCGACGCCGGCACCTACGTGCTCAACATGATCGACACCCCCGGTCACGTCGACTTCACCTACGAGGTGTCCCGCTCCCTCGAGGCCTGCGAGGCGGCCGTGCTCCTGGTCGACGCCGCCCAGGGCATCGAGGCGCAGACGCTCGCGAACCTCTACCTCGCGATGGGCGCCGACCTCCACATCATCCCCGTGCTCAACAAGATCGACCTGCCCGGCGCGAACCCGGAGAAGTACGCCGCGGAGCTCGCCGGCCTGGTCGGCTGCGACCCCGCCGACGTGCTGCGGGTCAGCGCCAAGACCGGTGAGGGCGTCGAGGGCCTGCTCAACGAGATCGTGCTGCAGACCCCGGCTCCCGTCGGCGACGCCGACGCCGCCCCGCGCGCACTGATCTTCGACTCCGTCTACGACACCTACCGGGGCGTGGTCACCTACGTCCGGGTCATCGACGGCAAGCTCAGCCACCGCGACCGGATCAAGATGATGTCCACCGGTGCCGTGCACGAGATGCTCGAGGTGGGCGTGATCAGCCCGGAGCCGGTCAAGGCCGGCGACCTCGGCGTCGGCGAGGTCGGCTACCTGATCACCGGCGTGAAGGACGTCCGCCAGTCCCGCGTCGGCGACACCGTCACCAGCCAGCACAACGGCGCGACCGACGCCCTGGGCGGCTACAAGCACCCGAACCCGATGGTCTACTCCGGGCTCTACCCGATCGACGGCGACGACTACCCGACGCTGCGCGACGCCCTGGAGCGGCTGCAGCTCAACGACGCGGCGCTGACCTTCGAGCCGGAGACCTCCGGTGCGCTGGGCTTCGGCTTCCGGATCGGCTTCCTCGGTCTGCTGCACATGGAGATCACCCGCGACCGCCTCGAGCGCGAGTTCAACCTCGACCTGATCTCCACCGCGCCCAACGTGGTCTACGACGTGGTCATGGACGACGGCGCGACGCTGGTCGTCACCAACCCGAGCGAGTACCCCGAGGGCAAGATCGCCGAGGTCCGCGAGCCCGTCGTCCGCGCCACGATCCTGAGCCCGAGCGACTACATCGGCACGATCATGGAGCTCTGCCAGACCAAGCGCGGCAACCTGCAGGGCATGGACTACCTGTCCGAGGACCGCGTCGAGATGCGCTACACGCTGCCGATGGGCGAGATCGTCTTCGACTTCTTCGACCAGCTGAAGTCGCGCACCAAGGGCTACGCCTCGCTCGACTACGAGCGCTCCGGCGACCAGGCCGCCGAGCTGGTCAAGGTCGACATCCTGCTCCAGGGCGAGCCCGTCGACGCGTTCTCCGCGATCGTGCACAAGGACGCGGCGTACTCCTACGGCGTGATGATGGCCAGCAAGCTCAAGGACCTGATCCCGCGCCAGCAGTTCGAGGTGCCGATCCAGGCCGCGATCGGTGCCCGCGTGATCGCCCGGGAGAACATCCGCGCGATCCGCAAGGACGTGCTGGCCAAGTGCTACGGCGGCGACATCACCCGCAAGCGCAAGCTGCTGGAGAAGCAGAAGGCCGGCAAGAAGCGGATGAAGAACATCGGCACCGTGGAGGTCCCGCCCGAGGCCTTCATCGCCGCGCTCTCCACCACGCAGCCCTCGGAGAAGTCCAAGAAGTAGTGGTGCGCTTCGCTCGGGTCGGTGACGACCAGTGGGACATCGTGGCCTGGCTGTGGCAGGCCTTCCGCAACGACCTCGCGCCGGTCGTCGACGGGTTCCCGTACGCCGACGGCCGCTACCGGCATGACCGGCTGGCCGACTACCCCGGCCCCGACCGCGAGGGCTGGTTGGCCTGGTCGCCGCACCCCAACACCGGTGAGGCGGCACCCGTCGCGTTCGCGCTGGTCTCCGGCATCGGCACGCTCGAGCAGGCGATGGCGGAGTTCTTCGTCGTACCGGCGGCTCGTCGTGGTGGCACCGGACGGCGGCTGGCCGCGCACGTGCTCGCGCAGCACCCCGGCCGGTGGTGCGTGGCGTTCCAGGACGGCAACCCGGTCGCCGGGCGGTTCTGGCGCACCGTCTTCACCGAGGCGTACGGCGACGGCTGGGTCGAGACCGAGGAGCCCGTGCCCGGCCGGCCCGACGTCGCACCGGACCACTGGATCCGGACCACGTGAGCGCCGCCGTGGTGCGCGCGCTGCTCGAGGAGTGGCAGCTGACGCCCGACGGTGAGCCCACCGAGGTCGTGCCCGTCCGGACGTCCAGCGGCCGGCCGGCGGTGCTCAGGGTCGGCGCCGCCGAGTACGCCCACCTCGCCCTGCAGCACTGGCACGGCCGTGGTGCCGTGCAGCTGCTGCGCGCCGACCCGCACCGCTCGGCGCTGCTCCTCGAGCGCCTGCATCCCGAGGACCTCGGAGAGCTGTGGGACGTCGAGGCGTGCGAGGTCGTCGGCGGGCTCTACGCCCGGCTGCACGTCCCGGCCATCCCGCAGCTGCGCACGCTCACGTCGTACGCCGAGGGCTGGGTCCGCGAGCTCGACGACCTCCCGCGCGACGCGCCGCTCCCGCGCCGGCTGGTCGAGCAGGCCGCCTCGCTGGGTCGCGACCTCAGCCGCGACGACGCCAGCACCGGCCGGACCATCCACACCGACCTGCACTACGCCCACGTGCTCGCCGGTGACCGCGAGCCCTGGCTGGCGATCGCCCCCAGGCCCCTCAACGGCGACCCGCACTACGAGGTCGCCCCGATGCTCTGGCACCGCTGGGACGAGCTCGTCGGCGGGCCCCGCAGCATCCGCGATGGGGTCCGGCTGCGCTTCCACACCCTCGTCGACGTCGCCGGGCTGGACGAGCGGAGGGCGCGTGACTGGGTGGTCGTGCGGACAGTGGTGCACGTCCTCCACGCCCTCCAGGGGCCGCGTGGGCCCTCGGACGCCGATCTCACCCGGTGCATCGCCATCGCGAAGGCCGTCCAGGACTGACGCACCAGGTTTCAACCGCGGCGCGGAACGGGAAGGTCCCCTCACAGCATGGCGTGACTCGGCACGCGTCATTCAACCGGGGGACCCATGAAGCACACGCCGTGGCCGGCCGTCGATCGGTCGTTCCAGTCCGCACTCGCCCAGCGTCAGCAGGTGCCGTTCACCCACGGCCTCGCCGGCGACCCGCGCTTCTCGCTCGACGAGATCGCCCGGCTCGGGGACGAGCTCGGTGCCGACTCGGTCTCGGCCGAGAGGGCCTCGAAGCCGTTGGTCTCCGCGGACGCGGGCGCCGGCACGACCCTCGAGGTGGTCAGGGTCTCCGACCAGATCCGCGCCCTGGCCGCCAACGACTCGTGGTTCACCCTGCTCAACATCGAGCAGTCGGAGCCCTACCGCGCGCTGGTCGACCAGCTGCTCGAGGGGATGGCGGCGGACGCCGGCATCGATCCGGCGACCATGAAGCGCCGGATGGGCTTCGTCTTCGCGAGCTCGCCGGGATCGGTGACCGCCGCGCACTTCGACATCGAGCACAGCTTCCTGCTCCAGCTCGAGGGGCGCCGGACGCTCGGCTTCGGCAGGTTCGCCGACCGCGAGCAGCGCGAGCGCGAGGTCCACCGCTACTGGAACGGCTCCTTCGGTCGCCTCGACACCCTGCCGGAGCAGGTCGACGAGATCGAGCTCGGTCCGGGTCGCGGCGCCTACATCCCGCCGTACACGCCCCACTGGCTCACGAACGGCGACGACACGTCACTCTCGCTGACCATCACCTTCTTCAACCGCGACAACGCCGACGAGTCGATGGTCCAGGCCTTCAACGAGAAGGTGCGACGGGTCGGCATGGACCCGAGGGTCTACGGCGACGCCCCCGGGCGCGACCGGGCGAAGGTCGCGTTCATGCGCGCCTACGGAGCGGTCAAGCGCCGGGTCACGGGACCCGAGACCTCAGCCTCGCACTGACCCGCCGGGCCGCGTCCTCGGCGCTGAGCTGCGCCCGCGCCACGCCTCCGCGGGCGGCGCGCAGCCGCATGACCTGGCGGGTGGCGTCGGCGAACGACGACTTGTAGCCCTCCCCGCCTCGCAGCAGGTCGACCTCGACACACCCGGCGGCCACGGCGTCCTCGATCACCGCGGCCAGCAGGGCGGTGCCGGCGCCGTCGTGCTCCGCCTCCAGCGAGCGCGCCACCTGGTAGAGGCTGAGCCGGCCCGCCACCACGAATGCGAAGGACGCGGCGATGACCTCGTCGTCCGAGGCCAGCACGTCGACGCGAGCCTCGCCGGCCGCCACTCCAGCGGTCAGCGCGCGCGCGAGCGTGGGCAGCGCGGCCACGAGGGGGCCACGTCCGTCGCGGTCGTCCTGCAGCGAGCGGAAGGAAGCGACGGCCTCCGGCAGGCCTTCGGCGGTGACGCGTCGATGCTCGAAGCCCAAGCCTGCAAGGCGTCTGGTGCTTCGGCGCACGCTCCGCCGGAAGTTGGACGAGCGACCCGAGAGGAAGTCCTCGGGCGGCGCGGGCAGCGGCTCGTACGGCGCGACGTCGGCGGGCGCGGCCGCGGTGCCGGCGGCCCGGGCGAGCAGCGAGTCGGCGACCAGGCCCCGCACGTCGAGCAGCCGCTGTCCGGGTCGGCCCAGCCAGTGCGCCACGGCGGCCACCACCTCGCCCTCGGCGCCGGGCTGCGCCATCAGGTCGAGGTGGTCGGGACACAGCACGAGCGGCCCGGGAGCGACCAGACGGCGTACGCCGGCGAGCCGAGCCTCTCGCAGGGCGATCCCGCCGACGAGCCGGTCGTCGTCGAGCACGAGCAGGTACGTCGTGTCCGTCGGACCCACGCCCTCGAGCCACCACGAGCGCTGGAAGGGCGTCGGGATCGGCTGGCGGGTGCCCAGCGCGTCCCAGGCGGCCTGGTGGCGGCCCAGCCGGGACTGGGCTCTGACGCGGAGCGATCCCGGGGCCGGCACGCACGCACCCTAGGTCACGTCCACGGAGTGGACGGTCGGCGTCCACCGGGGGCCGGCGGCGTTTGAGCGGCACCGCCAACGGGCACGGAGCGTCCGTTAGGTATTCGCGTCGCCTCCTCTCGGGGCCCACGCGGGCGTGTCGACCGAATCCGTGATGATCACAGGGGGAAGTCAGGCATGCCCAAGGACGTATCAGCACCGTCATCGAGGGCCGCGTCGGTGACAGCGGCCGCAGCAGGTGGACCGAGTGCGACGGACCGGGCCCACGCCATGCGCGCCCGCCTCGGTGCCCAGCGCGAGGCGGAGGAGATGCTCGCGGAGGCCAGCAGGCTCCGCGGATCCGCTGCCGCCGACGCCGGCGTCATCGTCGCCGACGCCGAGGCCGTGGCGGCGGACGTGCTCACCGAGGCCCGCGCCGAGGCCGCGCGGCTGACCGCCGAGGCCACGGAGCGCGCGGACGAGATCCTCGCCCAGGCGTGGTTCGACGCCGAGGACCTGCGTGCGAGGTCCGCCGGCATGCTGCAGCAGGCCGAGGACGGGCTGCGCCAGCTGACCCCGAACCTCCAGGACGCGATCGCCACCGTGACCGAGGTGGTCGGCTCGCTCGAGCAGCTGAGGACCGGCCCGGTCGACGGCAGCACCCGCGCGAAGGTGGCCGTGCTCCAGCTCGCGAGCACCCCGGACACCACGCCGGACACCACGCCGGACATCGCAACGGACACCGCGCCCGAGCCGTCGGCCACCGCGGTGGACGTCGTGACGGTGGGGGACGACGTGGTCCCCGAGGGTGGGCAGAGCACGACCGCCCCAGACCCGGAGGCGCGTCCGCTCGGCTGGCTCTTCCGCGCCTCGCACGCCTGATGCGGCCCGTGCGCACGAGCGCGCTGGTCGGGCTGCTCGTCCTCGCGCTCGCCGCTGCCGGCTGCTCGAGCTCGACGTCGCGGACCAGCGGCGACACCACGGCCTCGGCCTCGCCGAGCACCGCTGCGGCGCGCCCGATCCTCGTCACGCGAGGCTGGGGCGTCGTCGACGGCATGCTGTCCGTGGTCGTCAAGAACACCACCGGCCGCACCCTGCGCGGCGCCGAGGCCGTGATCGAGGCGCGGGACGACGACGACGTGCTGGTCGCGACGTCGCTGGGGGGCGCCGGCGACGAGTGCTGCCCGGTGGTCGACCTGCCGCCGGGTCAGGAGTTCGGCTTTTACGTCGACATCGGCGCCGCCGCGAGCACGATCAGCCGGGTCGACGTCAGCTACCGCAACGTCTCGTGGACCCCGGTGGCCGACGCGCCGCGCAACTCCCTCACGGCGCGCCCGGTGCGCCTCCGGGCCACTGGCCGCGGCACCGTCGTCGTCGCCGACGTGCGCAACAGCGGGCCGATGGTGGCCCAGGCCAGCGTGCAGGCCCTCCTGACCGGACCGGACGGCGACTTCCTCGCCGTCGTGGCGGGACGGTGGTCCTGCTTCTCCCGCGGCAGGCACGAGATCCGGATGCAGCTGCTGCACCCGGTGCCGGCCGGCACCACGGCCTCCCGCGTGGTCATCCACCCGCTCGCCGACGACCCCGACACGACGCCGACCACGTGCGCCGGTCCGGCCCGGAAGGGCTGACGTCGTCTCGATGAGTGCTGCCTCGATCACCTCGGACGAGCGCGTCCAGGCGCCGCACTGGACCGTCGGCGACCGCCTCGCGGCCTTCGCCGTGCTGCTGCCCGCGGAGGTCCGGGGTCCCGTCGTCCTGGCGCTGTGCGACGACCTCGCGCCGCACCTGCAGTCGGCGTACCCGGGCGCCCTGGTGCTCACCGACGGCGCCCGCACCGGGGGCTGGCCGGACCCAGCACGCGTCGTGCGCTGGGACGGGACCCGGCTGCCGATCGCACCCGGCACCGCCGACCTCGTCGTCGTCGACGGGCGACGGTACGACGTGGCTGCCGCCTCGGCGCTGGTCTCGGCGGACGGCGTCGTGGCCCTGCTCGGCGACGACGGCCCGCACCTGCTCTACCCGAGCGCCGAGGCCCCGGAGCTCGTCTGGCGCCGGAGCTGGCCGGTGCACATGCCCACTGGTCCGGTGCCCTGGCTGCGCCGACGGCTCGGGCTGTCGGTCGGTCGCGGTGCGGCGGTGCCGCGACTGCGGGTGAGCGGGGACCGGCCGACCCTGGCGGACGCCGTCGTGGCCGACCTGGCCCGCGCCACCGGGCTCGACGGTGAGCTGGTCGGGGTCATCACGGCCGGGCACTCGGTGCTGCGCGTGCGGACCGCCGAGAGCGACCTGGCCGTGCGGCTGTCGCTGACGGACCCCGACCGGGAGGTCGACCTCGCCGCCCGGGTGCTGAGGGACGTGCCGGACGCGCGGGCCTTCCTGCCGGTGGTGGTCGCCGAGGGGCGGACCGCCGGCCGACCGTGGGTCGCGACCGAGTGGACCCCTCGTCGGCGCCGCCCGCTGACCTGGCCGTGGCCGCGGACCTCGCGGCAGTGGGAGGTCGCCGGTGACCTGACCGAGGTGCTCGCGGGACACGTCACCGGTCGGACCGACGCCGGATGGTCGGCGCGCTGGTGCGACCGCGCCCACGTCGTACCGCCCGAGGTGCGTGAGCGGTGGGCGTCGGAGCTCGAGATCCTGGACGGCGCCGTCCCCACCGGTTGGTGCCACGGCGACCTGTGGCCGGGCAACGTGCTGCTCGACGACGACGTGACCACCGTCATCGACTGGGACAACGCCAGCGACGACGCGCCGCTCGGCCTGGACGCCCTGCTGCTGCACGCGCTGCGGGCGACCGCCGGCTCCGACGACCTGGTCAGCGAGTCGCTGCTGCGGCTGGTCGACGAGCCGCTGGGGCTGGGGGACACCCCGGTCGGCGGCCGCCCGTGGTCGGCGTGGTCCCGTCCCGAGCGCCGCGCGCTGGCCGTCGCGGCGGTCGTGCTCCACCTGCGGAACCGGTCGCTGCACGACCTCGGCCAGGAGCTGCTCGACCGCCACGTCGCCGCGGTGGCGGACGCCCCGACGCCCGAGCCGACCCAGCCCAGCGCCGAGGCGGCCCGGACGGCGCGCGGCGCGCTGTGGCTGGCCACCAACGGGATCGTCGTCAAGACCTCGCAGACCGTCGTGCTGCTGACGCTGGCCGCCCTGCTCGCCCCCTCGGCCCTCGGCGTCGTCGCCCTCGGCACCCTGGTCGCGAACGTCTCGGCGGTCGTGACCAGCCTCGGCACGGCCAGCGCGCTCGTCTACTGGCGCGGCGACGTGCTCCGCGCCGCGCGCACCGCCGTGACAGTGGGTGTGGCCATGGGCGCGGCGATCGCCGCGGTCCTCTGGGTCGCCGCTCCGTCGCTGGCCGCAGCCTTCCACGCGGCGGACGGCGGCGCCGCCGTGATCCGCGGATTGACCGTGACCCTGCCGTTCCTTGCGGTCGCCGCGGTGACCAACGAGCTGCTGCGCCGCCGGCTGGCGTTCGTGCGCCGGATCATCCCGGACACCACCTCGTCCGTCGTCGGTGCGGTCGTCGCGATCGCGCTGGTCATGCACGGTCACGGGGTGATGGCCCTGGTGGTCGGCCAGATCGTCCAGGCCAGCCTGACGATGGTGCTCGCCTGGGTCGTGCACCCGCCGGTGCTCCCGGGCTGGCACCGCGAGGACGCCCGCGGCCTGCTGTCGTACGGCGGTCCCTACGCCGGAGCCAACCTCCTCGAGCTGGTCCAGCTCAACATCGACTACCTGATCGTGTCCCGCGTGCTCGGTGGCGAGGCGCTCGGCCAGTACTCGTTGGCCTTCCGGCTGGCGTTCATGCCCTATCTGATGGTCGTGGTGGTGATGTCAGGTGCGGCCTTCCCCTACCTCTGCCGCCAACGCGGGGCCGAGCTCGGGCGGGCCGCCGTCACGGTGATGACCGCGGCCCTGACCGTGGTCGCCCCGATCTGCCTGGGCATCGCGCTCTTCGCCGACGACCTCGTGCTGCTCGGCGACAAGTGGTCGCCGGGCGTCCCGGTGGTCGCCTGGCTCGCGGCGTACGCCGGGCTGCTCAGCGTCGGCCAGCTGGTGCAGACGTCGCTCAACGCCGCCGGGCGCCCCGCGATCTCGATGGGGCTGCGGCTGTGCCACCTGGTGCTGCTCTTCGGTGCGCTGCTCCTGCTCGCCCGGCACGGGATCACGGCCGTCGCGGTCGGCCAGGTGCTCGTGGCGACGGTGGTAGCGCTGGTCGCCCTCACCCTGGCGCGGCTCCACGTCACGGGCTTCTCGCTCCGTCGGCTGGTCCTCTCCCTGAGGCCGGCCGCGGTCGGGGTCGCGGCGATGGCGACCGTCGTGCTCGTCGTGCGCCACCTCGTCGGGCTCACCGAGCCGTCGTTGGCGGGCCTGCTCGTCGTCGGGACGCTGGGCGTCGTCGCGTACGCCGCGACCGTGTGGGTGCTGGACCGCGACCACCTGCGCGAGGCCGGTCGGCTCGTGCGGAGGACGTCGTGAGAGGCGGGGTGCGCGCTGTCGGGACCGCCGCGCGTCCACTCGCGCGGGCCACGCGTCGGATCTCGGCGGCGCGCGGGCTCACGATCATCGGCTGGCACCGGGTGGACGGGCAGTCGGACGGTCTCTCGACCGGGGTCGACGACTTCCAGCGCCACCTCGACACCCTCGACGAGTGGGGCGCCACCGTGCTGCCGCTCGACGCGGCCGTCGCGGCGCTCGAGGCCGGCACGCTGCCGGACCGGGCCGTCGCGCTGACCTTCGACGACGGCTACGCCAGCGTCGTCGAGACGGCCTGGCCGATCCTGCGCGAGCGCGGCCTGCCGACCACGCTCTTCGTGGTCTCGGACAGCCTGACCACCGACCTGCGCTTCGCCTGGGACCGGCACGAGCCCGAGCACGACCGGCTGCGGCTGGCGCGGCCGGAGGAGCTGGTCGCGGCCGCCGCCAGCGGGCTCGACCTCGGCTCGCACACGGTGTCGCACCCGTGGCTCCCTCGGCTCACCCCCGACGAGCTCAAGCGCGAGCTCGTCGACTCGCGGGTCGCGCTCGAGGAGCTGCTGGGCCGCCCGGTCACCTCGCTGGCCTACCCGACCGGTGGGTGGAGCCCCGCCGTGCGTGCCGCTGCCGCCGACGCCGGCTACGACATCGCGATCACCGTCGACCGCGGGCTCAACACCCGTCGTACGCCGCACCTCTCGCTGCGCCGCGCCTTCGTGCCGACCGAGCCCGAGGACCTGCGCCTGCTGCTCGACGGCGCTTACACGATGCTGCGCCCGCTCGACTCCTGGCGTCGGCGCGGGGGGCCGGCATGGTGAGCGCAGCGGTGCTCGCACGACCGCAGCGCTGGACGGTCGCGCTGCCCCTGGCGGCCGCTGCCCTCTTCGGGGTGCTCGCCGGCCTGGCCCCGCTGCCCGTGGTCGCGGGGGTCGGCGTGCTCGTGGTCGTCGCCGCCGTGGTCCTGCGGCTCGAGTGGGTCGCGCTGGCCCTGGTCGCCGTGTCGCTCTTCGAGGACTACGCGACCCGTGCCGGCCCGAGCGTCGTCAAGGTGCTCGCCGTCCTGCTCGTGCTCGCCTGGGCGGTCCGCCGCTGCCGCGGCCGCCTGCACGACGGGCCGCGCAGCCCGGTCCTGATGGCGGCCATGGCGTTCGTCGTGGTGCTCCTGCTGGCGACGGCGGTGCACAACAACGGCTCGGCCGGGCTCGCCGTCCTGCTGCGGTACGCCGGCTTCCTCGGGGCGCTCTTCGTGCTCGCCGACGCGGTCCGGGGCGGTCTGCGCGTCGAGCGCGTCGCCCAGGTCTACGTCGTCGCCTCGGCGCTCGCCGCTGCGTGCGGTCTCCTCACGTTCGCGCTCGGAGCGGACCGTCGCGTCGGCGGACCGATCGGCGACCCCAACGACTTCGCGTTCTTCCTGGTCCCGGCCGTCGCGCTCGGGCTCGCGGTCCGGCGTACGACGAGGCGCCGGTGGCCGTGGGACCTCGCGACCGTGGTGGTGCTGGTCGCCATCCTCGGCACCCTGTCGCGCGGTGCCCTGGTCGGTCTGGCCGCGATGGCGGTGGTCGCCGTGGTCTCCGGCATGGTGCGGCTGCGCGGGGCGGTCACCCTCGGGCTGGCGGTCGGCGCCGCGGTGGGTCTGGTCGCCCTGGTCTTCCCCGGTCTGGTGGCGACGAGCCTGCACCAGAAGGACTTCGTCGCCCAGCAGAACGTCTCCGAGCGACTCCAGCTCTGGACCGCCGCCGCCGACATGACCGTGCACCACCCGCTGCTCGGGATGGGACCCGGCTCCTTCGCGCTCTACCACCACGAGTTCCTCAGCGCGCTGCCCGACGACGTCAACCATCCGCTCGACGTCGCCCACAACACCTGGCTCGAGCTGTCGAGCGAGCTCGGGCTCCTCGGCCTGCTCGCGTTCGTCGCGCTGCTCGGCGTCGCCTTCGCCCAGGCCTGGTCGAGCTGGCGGCGTGGCGGCGACCCGGTGGCGGCGGCGGTCTGCGCCGGACTCGTCGGCACGGCGGCCGCGGCCACCTTCGTGACCGAGCAGTACTACCTGCCGATGTGGCTCCTGTGCGCGATGGCCGTCGGCGTCAGCGCCGCGAAGGACACCGCATGAGCACCGCCACGACCGGGCAGCGGATCGTCCAGGTCACCACCCAGACCGTGGGTGGTCCGGTGGAGCACGCCGTCGACGTCGCGATCGGGCTGGCGGCGCGCGGTCACGACAGCCACGTCGTGGGTCCGCGCACGTCGCGCACCGAGGAGGCGTCGGGTGCCGGGGTCACCTGGCACGACGTGCCGATGGTCTCCAAGCGGGACCTCCGGGGCGGGCTCGCCAGCGCCCGGCTGCTGCGGGCGCTGCGGCCCGACGTCGTCCACCTGCAGGACCGGCGGGCCGGGTGGCTCGGTCGGGCGATCGCGCCCGTGCTGCGCGGGCGCGAGGGGTCGACCGGTGTCGTCTACACGTTGCACGGCGTCG
The DNA here is from genome assembly GCF_000620705.1 of Nocardioides sp. URHA0020. GTDB lineage: Bacteria > Actinomycetota > Actinomycetes > Propionibacteriales > Nocardioidaceae > Nocardioides. Next base: position 103,633 of record NZ_JIAR01000025.1, on the reverse strand, counting down.
CCGACGGTCTCTCGGACCTGGTCGCCGGCAACGCGCGCGCGGCGCAGCGTCGCCGCCGCGACGGGTGGTACTACCTGACCGGGGAGCGCGCGATCACCCGCTGGGGCGGCGGTCGGGTCGTGGTGCCGAGCCGCGCGGTGGCGGCGTACGCCGTGGACCACGTCGGTCTGCGTCCGGAGATCGTCGACGTGGTGCCCAACGGCGTCGCCGCCGCCCACCACGAGGCGCCTCGCGTCGCCACCGGCGACCCGGTGGCGATCTGGGTCGGGGTGCTCGCCCCGGTGAAGCGGGTCGACCTGCTGCTCGACGCCGTCGCCGCGGCGCCGGGCCTGCGCCTGCTCGTCGCGGGCGACGGGCCGCTGCGCGACGAGGTCGGGCGGCGGGCCGCCGAGCCGGACCTCGCCGGTCGCGTCGAGCTCGCGGGCTGGGTCGACGACCCGTCCGGGCTGCTCGCTCGCGCCGACGTCTACGTCCTCACCTCCGACGCCGAGAACTGTCCGCTGTCGCTGCTCGAGGCGATGGCCGCCGGCCTGCCGGTCGTGGCGACCACGGTCGGCGGGGTGCCGGAGGTGGTCCGCGACGGCGTCGACGGACTGCTGTGTCCCGCCGGCGACGCCGCTGCCCTGGCGGCTGCGCTGCGGCGGCTCTCGGCCGACCCGCACCTGCGTGCGCGCCTCGGCGCCAGCGCCCGGCAGCGGGTCCTGGACTCGTACACGCTCGACCACTGCCTCGACGGCCTGCTGGCCAGCTATGCCGCGAGCCGGGGTGGTGCGTGATGCGCGCGCTGACGGTGATCGCGGAGATGGGGTCCGGTGGGGCCGAGACCGTGGTCGCCGACCTCGCCGGCCACCTGGTCGCGACCGGTCAGGAGGCCTGCGTCGCCAGCAGCGGGGGGTGGCGCGTCGAGGCCCTCGAGGCCGCGGGGGTCGCGACCCTCGCCGTCCCGCTGCGTGCGAGTGGACCCGCGAGCCTCGGCTGCGCGGTCGCCCGGCTGCGCCGCGAGACCGCGGCCCGCCCGGTCGACCTGGTGCACGCCCACAACGTGCGCGCCAGCGTGGCCGCGCATCTCGGCACCCGGGCCGGCCGACGCTCGCGGCCCCCGCTGGTCACGACCGTGCACGGCCTGGCCGACGGCGACTACACCCGGGCGGCCCGGGTGCTCGGGGTCAGCGACGTGGTGGTCGCGGTCTCCGACGACGTCGCCGAGCGTCTGGTGGTGGGCGGCCTCGACCCGGCCCGGCTGCGGGTCGTGGCGAACGCCGTACCCGCCCCCGTCGCCGAGCCCGACCTGCGCGACGAGGTCCGCGGTGAGCTCGGGCTCGCGTCGGCCGCGCCGGTCGTGCTGTGCGTGGCGCGGCTGGCGACCCCGAAGCGGATCGACCTGCTGCTCGACGCCTGGGCCGACGTGCCCGACGCGACCCTGCTGGTGGCCGGGGACGGCCCGGACCGCGAGGCGCTCGTCCGCCGAGCCGCCACCCTGGGCGACCGGGTGCGGTTCCTCGGCGAGCGCCGTGACGTCGGGCGGCTGCTGGGCGCGGTCGACCTGCTGGTGCTGCCCAGTGATCGCGAGGGCCTGCCGATGGCGGTCCTGGAGGCGCTGGCCGCCGGGGTGCCGGTGGTCGCGAGCGCCGTCGGCGGCATCCCGGTGCTCGGCCCGCACGCCGTCGAGCTGGTGACGCCGGGTCGCGCCGACGCGCTCGCGGACGGCGTACGACGGCTGCTGGACGACCCGCGACGGCGCCGTGACCTGACGACGGCCGGCCCGTTACTGGTGCGGGAGAGGTTCTCGTCCGCCCGGATGCAGTCCGACTACCTCGAGGTCTACGGACGAGCCCTGGAGGCACGCTCGCGACCTTCCTGAAGCGTGACGGCACGTGAGACAACAGCATGAGTAGGTGGGGGAGAATGGAAGCGGAGCACGTCGTACGAGCAGTGTCGCGACACAAGACCTTGGTCGCGGCGATCATCCTGGTGACGATGGGGGCGGCCGGGGTGGGCCTGTGGCTCGCGCCCAAGACCTACGACGCCAGCGCGACCATCTCGGTCGGCGCGGCGCCGGGGGCCACCCAGCCGCTCGAGGACCTCGACGCCCTGCGCAGCAGCATGGGCGAGGTGGCCGGCTCCCAGGACGTGCTCGACGACGTCTCCCAGCGGCTGGAGCGGTCCCGCAGCGTCGACCAGCTGCGCGACGAGATCGACGGGGGCTGGGTGCAGGGCACGGTCCTGGTCCAGATCAGCGTCTCGGACGCCGACCCGGACGTGGCGGCCGACATCGCCAACACGGTCGCCGAGGTGCTCCCGCTCTACGACCTGAGCAACGGCGCACTGGTCTACACGACGAGCGACCCGGCGCGGCCGGCGACCTCGGCGTCCAGCCCCAACCTGCTGCTGGGCCTCGGTGTCGCTGCCGTGCTGGCGGTGATCCTCGCGATCTGCGGCGCGCTGCTGCGCGAGCGTCGTACGGCCGGCTTCCACGGTGCCGAGGTCGAGCACCTGGTCGGCGCCCCGGTGCTCGCCGCCCTGGCGCCGCCGAAGGACCCCACGACCCTGCCCGCGCTCTACCCCGGCACCTCGGCCGCCGACGTCTTCCGCAAGCTGCGGATCGGTCTCGAGGCCGAGGCCAGCAGCGACCCGGTGAGCCTGGTCGTCGTCGCCGGCATCACCGACGGTGAGGTCAGCGTCTGGCTGGGCGCGAACGTCGCGGTCTCCCTCGCCAACGTCCATCGCCGGGTGCTGCTCGTCGACGGCCGCGTCGGTGACCAGGAGAGCAGCCCGATCGCCGCCCCCGACACCCTCGGCCTGTACGACGTCCTCACCGGCGCGGACCTCGGCGACGCCCTCAGCCCCGGCCCGGTGGACAACCTCACCGTGCTCCCGTCGGGGGAGTGGGGCGGTGCGTCGGCCGAGACGCTGCTCGAGACCCGGTTCGCGGCCGCCATGCGTGAGGCGACCGACCGCTTCGACATCGTCGTCGTGCTCGCCCCGTCGCTCGCGGCCTGCGAGGACGCCCGGATCATGGCCGCCGGCGGCTCGCTCGTCCTGGCGGTCCCCGAGCACGGCGTCACCGCCTCGGAGCTGCGCCGCCACGCCACCCGGATCCGGGCCGTGGGCGTCCGGCTGCTGGGGGTCGTGCTCGTCGGCAGGCGGGTCGAGCGGATGCCCGCGCGCGCCTGAGGCCGCCGTCGCAGGCCCGCCGGCGGTGGCCTGTCCACGGGTGGACGCCGGCGGGCGGGCCTCGGCTAGCGCTGGGCGCGTCGGTACTGCGCGGGCCAGAGCTGGGGGTCGGACTCGCCCAGCTCGTACGCCGCGCGCAGCGGCCAGTGCGGCTCGCGCAGCAGCTCACGGCCCAGCAGCACGACGTCGGCCGAGCCCTCGGCCAGCACGTCCTCGGCCTGCTTGGGCTCGGTGATGAGCCCGACGGCCCCCGACGCGATGCCGGCCTCGGTGCGGATGCGTCGGGCGAAGGGCACCTGGAAGCCGGGCCCGACGGGGATGTCGGCGAGCACGTTGCCACCGGTGGAGGTGTCGACGAGATCGACCCCCGCGTCGCGGAGCAGGCCGGCGAGCCGCACCGTGTCGTCGCCCGTCCAGCCGCCGTCGGCCCAGTCGGTCGCCGACAGCCGCACGACGACGGGCACCCCGTCGGCGACGCGGCCGCGGATCTCGCGGACCACGTCGAGCACCAGCCGGACCCGGTTGTCGAAGGAGCAGCCGTACTCGTCCTCGCGGTGGTTGGACAGCGGGGAGAGGAACTCGTGGAGCAGGTAGCCGTGGGCCGCGTGCACCTCCAGGACGTCGAAGCCGGCGGCGACGGCGCGAGCGGCCGCGTCGCCGAAGGCGGCCACGACGTCGGCGATGCCGGCGGCGTCCAGCGCGGCCGGGTCCTCGCGCAGCCGCGGGAAGGGCTCCGCCGACGGAGCGACGGGCTGCCAGCCGCCGTCGGCGTCCGCGACGGGACCGCGCTCGACGGTGAGACCGGAGTACGTCGAGGCCTTGCGGCCGGCGTGGGCGAGCTGGATCCCCGCCGTCGCGCCTTGGGCGTGCACGAAGTCCACGATCCGCGCCCAGGCCGCCTGCTGCTCGTCGTTCCAGAGGCCGGTGTCCTCCGGCGAGATCCGCCCCTCGGGCACCACGGCGGTCGCCTCGGTGAAGACGAGCCCGGCACCACCCCGGGCGAACGACCCGAGGTGCACCAGGTGCCAGTCGTTCGGGAGCCCGTCGACCGCCGAGTACTGGCACATCGGCGCCACCCACGCCCGGTTGCGGACGGTGACGTCGCGCAGGGTGATGGGGGTGAAGAGCTGGCTCACGGTGCTGCCTCCTGGATCGGTCGGGACGGACGTGCCCACGGGGGCCAACCCGCCGAGGACGCTGCGGATTCCCTCCTCACCACCGTGTCCGCGCCCGGGCGTGGGTGGGTGCGGCTCCGGTGCCGTCAGCCGATGCTGCTGACGTCGATGACGAAGCGGTAGCGGACGTCGGAGGCGAGCACGCGCTCGTACGCCTCGTTGATCCGGTCGGCGGTGATGACCTCGACCTCCGAGCCGATGTGGTGCTCGGCGCAGAAGTCGAGCATCTCCTGGGTCTGGGCGATCCCGCCGATCATCGAGCCGGCGAAGGAGCGCCGGGAGTTGATGAGGGAGAAGACGTTCACGCTGAGCGGCTCGGGCGGCGCCCCGACGTTGACCAGCGTCCCGTCGACGGCGAGCAGGCCGAGGTAGGCGTCGACGTCGAGGTGGGCGCTGACGGTGTTGATGACGAGGTCGAAGGAGCCGGCGAGCTGCTCGAAGGTGCCGGAGTCGTTGGTGGCGAAGTAGTGGTCGGCGCCGAGCCGCAGGCCGTCCTCCTGCTTCTTCAGCGACTGCGAGAGCACGGTGACCTCCGCGCCGAGTGCGTGGGCGATCTTGACGCCCATGTGGCCGAGCCCGCCGAGGCCGACGATCGCGACCTTCTTGCCCGGGCCGGCGCCCCAGCGGCGCAGCGGCGAGTACGTCGTGATGCCGGCGCACAGCAGGGGTGCGGCGGCGGCGGGGTCGAGACCGTCGGGCACGGAGAGCACGTAGTCGGCATCGACGACCACGTGGGTGGAGTAGCCACCCTGGGTGGTGGTGCCGTCGCGGTCGGTGCCGGCGTAGGTGCCGACCATGCCCTCGAGGCAGTACTGCTCGTCGCCGTTCGTGCAGTTCACGCACTCGCCGCAGGAGTTGACCATGCAGCCCACCCCGACGCGGGCGCCGACCCGGTGCCGGGTGACGGCGGAGCCGACCTCGACGACCGTGCCGACGATCTCGTGCCCCGGCACGACCGGGAACGGCTGGGGTCCCCAGTCGCCGTTGACGGTGTGGATGTCGGAGTGGCAGATGCCGGCGTACTGGATCTCGATCAGGACGTCGTCGGGTCCGACGTCTCGGCGCTCGATGGTGGTCGGGGCAAGGGGCTGGCCGGCTGCTGGGGCCGCGTAGGCGTTGACGCGCATGGGTGTCTTCCTCTGATGGGTCGGGTGGTGTGGGCTGCTGGAGGTGGTGGTCAGGGCCTGCCGGCTCGCTTGAGGTCGCGGGCGAGCCGGAGGGCCTCGTCGGAGAGCTGCTCGGCGCGGGACTCGTCGCCCGCGTCGGTCGCGCGCCAGTAGTCGATCTTGAGCGCCACGTAGCGCTGACGCAGCGCGATGTGCTCGGCCTCGATCTCGAGCCGGCGCTGCTGGGCGGTGAGGAGCTCGACCTGGGCGCGTGCCGCCGCGGGTCCGAGCTCGCCGTTGGCGACGTACCTCTTCATGTCGCCGACCGACATCCCGGTGGCGGCGAGGCAGGCGATCCACATGACCCGGTCGAGGTCGCCTTCGTCGTACACCCGGTGCCTGCTGCTGGCGCCACGGCTGACTGGGGCGATGATCCCGATCGACTCGTAGTAGCGCAGGGTGCTCGCCGGGAGTCCGGTCAGGGCGGCCGTCTCCTTGATCGTGTACGTGCGCCGGGCGGCCTGGATGCTCACTCCGTCCACGCTAGGAACTTCGAGTACTCGAAGTCAAAGCTCCGCGGCGCGGTGGCAGGATCGGGGGCATGGAGCTGCAGGAATTCCTCGCCCACGTGGACCGCGGGGCGCTGGTCGAGGCCGGCTCGGCCCATCACCGGTTCATGCACGGCGCGGCGCAGGACGCGCTGCGGACCGTCGCCGAGATCAACACCGGCTACCGCACGCCCGAGGAGCTCCGGGCGCTGCTGTCCGAGCTGACCGGCCGGCCGGTGGACGAGACGGTCGCGCTCTTCCCACCGTTCTACTGCGAGTTCGGCCGCAACCTGCGCCTGGGCAAGGACGTCTTCATCAACATGGGGTGCCGCTTCCAGGACACCGGCGGCATCACGATCGGCGACGGCACCCTGATCGGCCACGGCAGCACGCTGACGACGCTCAACCACGGCGTCGACCCCGACCGACGCGGCGACCTGCTGCCGGCGCCGGTCGTCATCGGCCGCAAGGTCTGGCTGGGCGCCTCGGTGACCGTGGTGCCGGGGGTGCGGATCGGCGACGGAGCCATCGTCGGCGCGGGTGCCGTGGTGACCAAGGACGTCCCGGCGAACGCGGTCGTCGCCGGCGTCCCGGCGAGGCTCGTCCGGATGACGGGCTTCGAGGCCTCCTGAGCGGGGCCGCGGCGCCCGCGTCGGCGGCCGGGTCAGTGCTCGCGGTCCGCGGGCACGGCGACGGCCGAGGCACCGCCGCGGCGCCGGCGGGGCTGGGTGAGGGGCATCGGCTCGAGGGCCATGAGCACGTCGGCCGTGCCGCGTCCGCGGTGGTACTGACGCAGCGTGAGCCGGGCGACGTCGCGGGCCGAGGCGTTCGCGTCGTGGTGCGCGGTGACGTGTCGCTGGCCGACGGCGCCCTCGCGGTCGGCGAGGCCCGGGTCGAGGAGCCGGTCGGCGATGCCGTCGGCGAGGGCGTCGACGTCACCGATCTCGACGATCAGGCCGCCACCGCGCGGCACGGACTCCGCCATGCCCTCGACGTCGGTCGCGACGACGCTGCGGCCCGAGGCCATCGCCTCCAGCGGGGCCACGGCCATGCCCTCCCAGTGCGACGGGACGGCGATCACGTCGGCGGCGGCGAGCCAGGTGTCGACGTCGGAGCGGACGCCGACCAGGTCGACGTCCGGCAGCTCCGCCGTACGCGCCTCGAGGACGTGCCGGTCCGGACCGTCGCCGACGAGCACCAGGTGGGCGTCGGGCACCCGGTCGCGGACGCCGTCCCAGGCGTCGAGCAGGTCCTGCTGGCCCTTCTGCTCCGCGAGCCGCCCCACGCAGACGACCGTCGGCACGTCGGTGAGGCCGAGCCGCCGGCGCGCGTGGGTGCGCTCGAGCCGGGCGTCCGGGTCGAACCGGTCGAGGTCGACGCCGTTGGGCGAGATCGTGGTGGCGGTGGAGATCCCCACCGACTCGGCGACCGCGCGCTCGCTGCGGCTCACGCAGACGAGCTCGGTGGTCCACCGCTGGGCGAACCGCTCCCACGCGGTCGTCGCCCGCCTCATCGGTCCGGACACGGCCTGGAACGACCAGGCGTGCGGCTGGAAGATGGTCGGTACGACGCCGCGCAGCAGCAGGCGTCCGACCATGCCGGCCTTCGCGCTGTGGAGGTGCACGACGTCGGGGCGGCTGTCGTTGACGATGCGGCGCAGCCGGCGGATCTCGCGCACGAGGCCCGGTCCGGGGCTGCGGGTTGCCTCCCAGCGGACCACGTCGGCCCCCGAGGCGCGGGCGGCCTCGCCCAGCCAGCCGGCGGACGGGCAGGCGACGGTGACGCTCCAGCCGCGGGCGACCTGGTCGCGGACGTAGCCCATCAGGACGTTGGCGACCCCCTCGGTCGTCGGCATCGACACGTGCAGCACGTGCGGGGCGTCCGGCTCGACGGCCCGGGTCGGCGCCGACGGCGGGGGAGCGGTCGGCTCCTCGGGCCGGTGCAGGATCGGCGCCCGGGTGTCCGGCTGGTGCCGCACGATCGCCAGCACGGTCCGGGCCATGATCTTGAGGTCGGTCCAGAGCGACCAGTTCTCGATGTAGTGGTTGTCGAAGCGCACCCGGGCGTCGATCGAGGTGTCGCCGCGCAGGTCGTGCACCTGCGCCCATCCGGTCAGACCGGTCTGCACGCGGTGGCGCTCGTCGTACCGGACCGTGGCCCGGGAGAACTCGCGCACGAAGAAGGGCCGTTCGGGACGCGGGCCGACCAGGCTCATGTCGCCGCGCAGCACGTTGACGAGCTGCGGCAGCTCGTCGAGGCTCGTGCGGCGGAGGAGTCGGCCGACCGGACCGACGCGGTGGTCGTTGTCGATCGACCACTGCGTCTGGCTCTCGGTGGTGTCCAGCGGCTTGAGCGAGCGGAACTTGAAGAGCACGAACGGACGGCCGCCGAGCCCGATCCGGGTCTGCCTGAAGATCACGCCCGGTCCCGTCTCCACGCGTACGGCGAGGGCACAGGCGAGCAGCACCGGCGTGAGCAGGACCAGCGCGATGCCGGACAGCACGATGTCGACCGTCCGCTTGAGCAGCATCGCGTGGGGCTGCAGGCCCCAGCGACGCAGCCGCATCACGGCGACGTCGCCGATCACCTCGGTGCGGCGGTGGTGGTCCACGCCCATCATCTCGAAGAAGCGAGGCACCACGAAGACCTGGTGGTCGGCCTGCACGCACCGGCGCACGACGGCGGTCAGCTCGTCGTCGGGCGGCTCGGGGAAGGCGAAGACGACGTCGTCGACGCCGAGGTCCTGCATCGCGTTCTCCAGGCCCGCGGTGGTGCCCAGCAGCGGCACGGGCAGGTCGCGGGACGTCAGGTCGGAGGAGGTGTCGATGATGCCGACCGGATGCAGACCCAGCTCGGGGCGGTGCAAGAAGGTGGTGACCAGCCGCTGGCCGACCGGACCCGCGCCGACCACGATCACCGGGTGCGAGCTGCGGCCGCTGCGTCGACGTGCGTGCGCCAGCGCGTAGACGCCGGAGCGGAGCACCACGAGCAGCAGCAGCGCCGCGGTGGTGAAGACCAGCAGCGAGCGGAGGTCAGCCGACGTCAGCGCCGCGACCGTCAGCCCCGCGGTGGCGGCGGCGAGGGCGAGGCGTGGCAGGTCCTCGACCGCGGAGAGCACGAGCCGCGACCGGTGCAGGTCGGAGCCGCGGCAGACCAGGACCGCGGCCAGCGCGGCGGCAGCCGTCGAGACCGGACTGACGGATCCGCGCACCAGGAGAGCGGCCGCGACCACCGCCACGGGGTCGACCAGCGTCAGCGCCGGTCGGATGCTCTTGAGCCATGGAAGTACGTCGATGATCCCTGCGCGCACGTGCTAGTCCCCCCGGAAAAGCTCGATGTGGTGCCCGGGAGGCAATGCCGCCCAGGGTCACCGTGCCCGGGAGCGGGAGGGTGAAACGTGGGTGATCCGCAAGATCTCCTCTGGTCCTGGCGGCGGCGCGGGAGGATGGGTGCATGGTGCCCCTGTCCCCGTCCCTGGTGTCGGTCAACGTCGGGAGGCCGCGTGTGGCGGACTGGGCCGAGATCGGGCGCACGTCGATCTCGAAGCACCCGGTCGCGGGAGCCGTCCAGGTCGGACCGCTCGGCCTCGACGGCGACCAGGTCTCGGACCGGCGCCACCACGGCGGCCTCGACCAGGCCGTCTACGCCTTCGCCCGCGAGGACCTCGACTGGTGGGCCGGTGAGCTGGGCCAGGAGATCCCCGACGGTCAGTTCGGCGAGAACCTCACCACGCACGGCATCGACGTCAACGAGGCCGAGATCGGCGAGCGCTGGCAGATCGGCGAGGTGCTGCTCGAGGTGCGCTCCATCAGGACGCCGTGCAACGACTTCAAGGCCTGGATGGGCCGCAGCGGCTACGACAACGCGGCGTGGGTCCGACGCTTCGCCCAGGTGGCCCGGCCGGGGCCGTACCTGAAGGTGCTCGGCGTCGGCGAGCTCCGCAGCGGTGAGGAGATCTCGGTGCTGCACACGCCCGGTCACGGCGTGACGGTGTCGCTGATGTTCCGGGCGCTGCACGGGGAGCCGGAGCTGCTGCCGCGGCTGCTCGACGTACCGGACCTGGTGCCGAAGGCGCGGGCCAGGGTCGCGGCGTACGCCGCTGCGCGGTCCTGATCGGGGCTCCGCTGAGGGTTGCCTACCCACGAGTCGGGCGAGTGATCTAGGTTACTCCGCATCCCCGACCATCTCGGCCGCCCTGCAGGAGCGTCAATGACCACCGCCCAGGACACCAGCTTCGTCGACCACCTCACGAAGAACGTCGCGGTCCAGTTCCTCGACCGCGTCGCCACGTCCGCCGAGCACGAGGCCTACCGCTTCCCGCGCGGTGAGACCTGGGAGTCGGTCACCTGGCGCCAGGCCGGCGACCTCGTCGAGCGGCTCGCCGCCGGCCTGCTCTCCCTCGGGATCGAGTCCGAGCAGCGCATCGGCATCGCGTCCGCCACCCGCTACGAGTGGATCCTCGCCGACCTCGCCGTGATGTGCGCCGGGGGAGCGACGACCACCGTCTACCCGACGACCAACGCCGAGGACACGACGTACATCCTCTCCGACGCCGAGTGTCGCGTCGTGTTCGCCGAGGACGACGACCAGCTCGCCAAGCTCACCGCCAACAAGGCCGAGCTGCCCCACGTCAGCAAGGTGGTGACCTTCGACGGCGCCACGGACGGCGACTGGGTGATCGGCCTCGACGACCTGGCGAAGCTCGGCGACGTCCACCTCGCCGCGCACCCCGGCATCGTGGAGCAGACGGCGAACGCGATCGAGCCCGACCACCTCGCGACCCTGATCTACACCTCCGGCACCACCGGTCGCCCCAAGGGCGTGCGGCTGCTGCACCGGGCCTGGGTCTACGAGGGCACCGCGATCCAGGTGCAGAAGATCCTCGACGAGAGCGACCTGCAGTTCCTGTGGCTGCCGATGGCGCACTCCTTCGGCAAGGTGCTGCTCTCCGCGCAGCTCGCGTGCGGCTTCGCGACCGCCATCGACGGCCGCGTCGACAAGATCGTGGAGAACCTCGGCATCGTGAAGCCGACCTTCATGGGCGCCGCCCCGCGGATCTTCGAGAAGGCCTACGGCCGGATCGTCACCATGCAGGCCAGCGAGGGCGGCCTGAAGGAGAAGCTCTTCAAGAAGGCCTTCGAGGTCGGCCTCAAGGTCGACGCGCTGAAGCGCGACGGAAAGTCGGTGCCCACGCTGCTGAACCTGCAGCACGGTCTCTTCGACAAGCTGGTCTTCAGCAAGGTCCGCGAGCGCTTCGGTGGACGGGTGCGGTTCTTCATCTCGGGCTCGGCCGCGCTCAACCCCGAGATCGGCGCGTGGTTCCACGCCGCGGGCATCCTGATCCTCGAGGGCTACGGCATGACCGAGAACGCCGCCGGCGCCACGGTCAACCACCCCGACGACTACAAGATGGGCACCGTCGGCCCCGCGCTGCCGGGCGCCGAGGTGAAGATCGGCGAGAACGACGAGGTCATGCTGCGCGGGCCGCACATCATGGCGGGCTACCACAACCTGCCCGAGGAGACGGCGAGGACGCTGACCTCCGACGGTTGGCTGCACACCGGCGACAAGGGCAGCCTCGACGCCGACGGCTTCCTGACGATCACGGGCCGGATCAAGGAGCTCTTCAAGACCTCCGGCGGCAAGTACGTCGCCCCGCCGGCGATCGAGTCGAAGTTCAAGGCGATCTGTCCGTACGTCAGCCAGTTCCTCGTCTTCGGCAGCGAGCGCAACTTCGTGGTCGCGCTGATCACCCTCGACCCCGACGCCATGGCGGGCTGGGCCGCGGAGAACGGCCAGGCCGGCGCGACGTACGGCGACGTCGTGAAGTCGGACGCCGTGCACACCATGGTCGGCGACTACGTCGAGGAGCTCAACGGCAGGCTCAACCGCTGGGAGACGATCAAGAAGTGGGAGATCCTCGACCACGACCTGACCATCGAGTCCGGTGAGCTCACCCCGTCGATGAAGGTCAAGCGCAACATCGTCGAGGACAACAACAAGGCTCTGATCGACTCGTTCTACGGCTGAGTCGGGGTGTTCAGGGATACCCGGTTAACCGGGTATCCCTGAACTTCTCGGGCCTTGCAGAGCCCCAGAAGTTGGTGAAGTGCCGATGTCCTGTGACGGGTGTGACTGCTGAGGCGACAGCCCGGACCCGCGATTGACTCGTTCGAACATGTGTTCGATCATGGAGCGTGGTCGTTCGCGTCGATACCCCCGGAGCCGCCGTCCAGACGGTGGAGCAGCTGCGTCACCGGATGGCGCGGATGCAGGACGGTCCCGCGGGGATGTCCTCGATGCCGCTGGCCACGCATCCCGCGCTGGCCGGGCTGGTGCAGCTCCGGGCGGGGGCGAGCTACTCCGTCGACAGCGCGACCCTGGCGCTGGCGCTGCTGGCCGGCCCGTCGCAGGCGGGCGGCTGGTGCGCGGCCGTGGGCGTCTCCGACTTCGGCGCGGAGGCTGCGCTCGCCCTGGGCGTCGACCTGGACCGGACCGTGCTGGTGCCCGACCCGGGCGAGCAGTGGCTGGAGGTCGCCGCCGCCCTGGTCGACGTCGCGACCATCGTGCTGGTGCGACCCACCGGCCGGGTCGCCCCCTCGGCCGCCGAGAAGCTCTCCGCCCGGCTCCGCAAGCGCGGCGCCGCCCTGGTCGTCTGGGGTGAGTGGCCGCGCTGCGAGGTGCGGCTGACCGCGAGCGAGCCCACCTGGTCCGGAGTCGGCCAGGGCCACGGCCACCTCCGCGCCCGCCGCCTGCTCGTCGAGGCCAGGAGAGGTACGTCGGCGCCGCGCCGCGGGGCGCTGTGGTTCCCGGCCGAGGACCAGTCCTGGGTCCGCGACCACCGCCTCGAGCAGGCGGCCGTCGCCGAGGACGTCGGGGTCGCCTGATGCGTGTGATGGTCGTCTGGTGCCCGGACTGGCCGGTGGTCGCCGCGCTGGCCGACGAGGGGCTGCCCACGCACCTCCCGGCCGCGGTCTTCCACGCCAACCTGGTGCAGGCCGGCAACGCGGCCGCCCGCGCCCTCGGCGTACGACGAGGGATGCGTCGCCGCGACGCGCAGTCGCGCTGCCCCGAGCTCAAGGTCTACGCCGCGACGCCGGAGCGCGATGCCCGGACCTTCGAGACCGTGCTGGCCGCGGTCGAGGAGCAGCATCCCGGGGTCGCCCCGCTGCGGCCCGGGATGGCGGCACTGCGCGCACCCGCACGCACCCGCGGTGGCGAGCCGGCCGCCGCCGCGCTGCTCGCCGAGCGCCTGGTCGAGCTCGGTGTCTGGGACAGCCGGGTCGGCGTCGCCGACGAGCTCTTCACCGCCGAGCAGGCGTCCCGGCACGCGACCGCCCAGGACTGCCACGTCGTCGCACCGGGTGGATCGGTGGCGTTCCTGCGCGAGCTGCCCGTCGAGGTGATCGAGGACCTCGAGGCGATCAGCCTGCTCAAGCGGCTGGGCCTGCGCACCCTCGGTGACCTGGCCGACCTGCCGGCCACCGCCGTGCGCGACCGGTTCGGCGGCAAGGTCGCCTGGGTGCACCGGGTGGTGGGCGGGGCGGGCGCCGTACCTCTCACCACGCGCACGCCGCCCCCCGAGCTGGCCCGGCACATCGACTTCGAGCCACCGCTCGACAACGCCGAGACCATCAGCTTCAGCGTCCGCCGGACCGCCGACCAGGTGGTCGCCGGACTGGCCGCCCAGCAGCTGGTCTGCACCGAGGTGCGGATCGAGGCGTTCTGCGAGGGGGCGTCGTACGACGTCGCCGCGTCGGCACGCGAGTGGCTGCACCCGCGCTGGTTCACCGCGGCCGACCTGGTCGACCGGCTGCACTGGCAGCTGCAGGGAGGGTTCCGGGGCGGGGACATCAGGACGCCGGTCAGCCGGGTGCTCTTCACCCCGGTGACCGTCGTGCCCGACGCGGTGCACGCCGACGGCCTGTGGGGCGGCACCGACGAGCGCGTCCAGCGCGGCATCGCCCGGGTGCAGGGCATGCTCGGCCACGAGGCGGTGGTCGTGCCGGTGCTCCAGGGCGGTCGCGCTCCCGCCGACCGGCAGGCGCTGGTGCCCTGGGGTGAGCGCCCGACCGGGCTGCGACCGGTCGGGCACCCGTGGCCGGGCAGCATCCCGCCGCCCGCACCGGCCCGGGTCTTCACCAGTCCGTGGCCGGCCGAGGTCGTCGGCCCCGGCGGTCGCCCGGTCGCGGTCGACGAGCGCGGCGGCGTCCTGGGGGAGCCGACGCGCTTCCAGCCCGAGCCCCGCGGCGGGTGGCACCCCGTCGCGGCCTGGGCCGGACCGTGGCCCGTCGAGGAGCTGTGGTGGGAGTCCGGTGCGCGCCGGGTCGCGCGCTTCCAGATCGTCGGCGTCGACGGCCGGGCGTGGCTGCTGACCTGGGAGGCCCCCGGGTCGTGGTGGACCGAGGCCGCGTATGACTGACAGGGACCTCTGATGGGCTGGAGCAACCCCTCGATCTCCTGGGGCGAGCTGGAGAAGCGCCTCTCCGGGCGGGTCGTCACGCCCCAGGACCCGGAGGCGCCGATCTCGCAGCGCAAGCGCAAGCGCGAACGGGTCGAGGTGGACCGGCCGACCGGCCCCGTCACGCCGTACGCCGAGCTGCACTGCCACTCCAACTTCAGCTTCCTCGACGGTGCCAGCGGACCGGACAAGCTGGTGCTGGAGGCGCTCGGCCTCGGCCTGCACGCGTTGGCGATCACCGACCACGACGGGTTCTACGGGGCGCCGCTCTTCGCCGAGACCGCCCAGCTCCACGGTGGGATCGGCACGATCTACGGCGCCGAGCTCTCCCTGGGGCTGACCGGTGCGCAGAACGGCGTCGCCGACCCCGAGGGCAGCCACCTGCTGGTGCTCGCGCGCGGGGTCGAGGGCTACCACCGGCTGGCCGGCGCGATCACCGACGCGCAGCTGCGCGGTGACGAGAAGGGCCGCCCCGTCTACGACCTCGCCGAGCTGGGGGAGAGGGCCGAGGGGCACTGGGTGGTGCTCACCGGCTGTCGCAAGGGTGCGGTCCGACAGTCGCTCACCCGCGGACCGGCGTACGCCGTCGCCGAGCTGGACCGGTTGACGGGCCTCTTCGGGCGCGAGCACGTCGTGGTCGAGCTGACCGACCGTGGGCACCCCACCGACAGCCGTGACAACGACCTGCTCGCCGCGGTCGCCGCCGAGCGCGGGCTGCCCGTCGTCGCCACCAACAACGTGCACCACGCCCGACCCGACGGGCACCGGCTGGCCGCGGCGATGGCGGCGGTCCGGGCGCGGCGCAGCCTGGCCGAGATGGACGGCTGGCTGCCGGCGGCGGGCGCCGCCTGCCTGCGCTCGGGCGACGAGATGGCGCGCAGGTTCGCCCGCCACCCCGGCGCGGTCGCGCGGTCGGTCACCCTCGCCGACGAGCTCGCCTTCGACCTGCAGAAGGCGACCCCGCGGCTGCCCAAGGACGGCATCCCCGACGGCCACACGCCCCTGACCTGGCTGCGGGAGCTGACCGAGCGCGGCTTCGCGCAGCGCTACGCCGGGACCGACCTCGAGCAGGAGGCGCGGGCGAAGGTCGAGCACGAGCTGAAGGTGATCGGGGAGAAGGACTTCGCCGGCTACTTCGTGATCGTCCACGACATCGTCGCCTTCGCTCGCAGCCAGCGGATCCTCTGCCAGGGCAGGGGGTCCGCGGCCAGCTCGTCGGTCTGCTACGCCCTCGGCATCACCGCGATCGACCCGGTCTTCTACCAGCTGCCCTTCGAGCGCTTCATCTCCGAGCACCGCGACGAGGAGCCCGACATCGACGTCGACTTCGACTCCGACCGGCGCGAGGAGGTGATCCAGTGGGTCTACGACAAGTACGGTCGCCACAACGCCGCCCAGGTCGCCAACGTCGTGGGCTACCGGCCCAAGATGGCGGTCCGCGACGCGGCCAAGGCGCTCGGCCACTCACCCGGTCAGCAGGACGCCTGGTCCAAGCAGATCACCAGCTGGACCGCGGTCGCGGCCGACGGCGAGCACGGCGTACCGGCTCCCGTGGTGGAGCTCGCCAACCAGTTCCTCGGAGCGCCGCGACACCTCGGCATCCACTCCGGCGGGATGGTGCTCACCGAGCGGCCGATCGGTGAGGTGGTGCCGATCGAGCGGGCCCGCATGGAGAAGCGCACCGTCCTGCAGTGGGACAAGGACGCGTGCGAGTTCATGGGGCTGGTGAAGTTCGACCTGCTCGGGCTCGGGATGCTCGGTGCGCTCGACCACATGATGCGCATCGTCGAGGAGCACCTGGGGGAGCGCTGGGAGCTGGAGACGATGCCCAAGGAGGAGCCGGCCGTCTACGACATGCTCTGCCGCGCCGACTCGATCGGCGTCTTCCAGGTCGAGAGCCGGGCCCAGATCGGCACCCTGCCGCGGCTGCGCCCGCGCGCCTTCTACGACCTGGCGATCGAGATCGCGCTGATCCGGCCAGGTCCCATCCAGGGCGGCGCCGTGCACCCCTACGTACGCCGGGCGACGGGTCGTGAGGAGGTCACCTACGCGCACCCGTCGCTGGAGCCGGTGCTGGGGCGCACCCTCGGCGTACCCCTCTTCCAGGAGCAGCTGATGGACATGGCGCGCACCCTCGGCGACTGCACCCGCGACGAGGCCGACCTGCTGCGCCGGGCGATGGGCTCCAAGCGCGGGGTCGAGCGGATCGAGTCGATCAAGGAGAAGCTCTACCAGGGCATGGAGCGCAAGGGTCTGGTCGGCGCCGAGGCCGACGCGATCTACCTGAAGATCCTGTCCTTCGCGAACTTCGGCTTCGCCGAGAGCCACTCGCTGTCCTTCGCCAAGCTCGTCTACGCGAGCTCCTGGTGCAAGCTGCACTACCCGGCGGCGTTCCTGGCCGCGCTGCTGCGCAACCAGCCGATGGGCTTCTACTCGCCGCAGTCGCTGGTGCACGACGCGCGCCGGCACGGCGTCGAGGTGCTGCGTCCCGACCTGTCCCTGTCGGGGGCGGTGGCCGACCTGGAGCTGTCCGTCGATGAGGAGGGGTCGCGCGGACCGAGCGGGCTCGACTCGTGCCTGCTCGACGGCACCCGCACGGAGTGGGTGCCGGGCACGCCCGACCCGACACCGGAGCACCGACGAGACGCGGCGTACGCCGTACGCCTGGGTCTGGACTCGGTCCGGGGGATCGGCAGGGTGGTGGCCGAGCGGATCGTGGCGGCGCGCGCGGAGCGGCCGTTCGCCGACCAGGTGGACCTGTCGCGGCGGGCCGGGCTCGACGCGCGGCAGCTCGAGGCGCTGGCCACGGCCGGCGTCTTCGACGGCACCGGGCTCTCCCGCAGGCAGGCGCTGTGGAACGCCGGCTGGACCGAGAGCGAGGAGCACCTCGAGGGGATCCGGGTCAGCGAGGTCGCGCCGATGCTGCCCGACATGGACGTCGTCGAGACCACGATGGCCGATCTCTGGGCGACCGGGATCACGCCTGACGTGCACCCGATCGCGCTGCTGCGCGACCACCTGCGGGCGGCGGGGATCAAGGCGGTCGGCGACACCGCGACCGCCGAGGCGGGGCGGCGGGTGCACGTCGCCGGTCTGGTGACGCACCGTCAGCGACCCGGGACGGCGGGCGGCGTCACCTTCCTCAACCTCGAGGACGAGACCGGGATGCTCAACGTGATCTGCACGGTCGGGGTGTGGCGGCGCTACCGGTCGGTGGCGACGAGCTCGGCGGGCATGGTGATCCGGGGCATCCTCGAGCGCCAGGACGGGGTCACCAACCTGGTCGCCGACCGGCTGGCGCCGATCGAGGAGGTGCATCCCGAGGCCGGTCGTGCCCTCCGGGCCCGGCACCGCTCGCGCGACTTCCAGTGACCGGTCCTCACCCACCGGATCGTCCGCCTCCCACTTGCTGATGCACCAGCCTCAGGCGGACGACTCGAGTACGCCGAGGGCCCGCAGGTCGCGGGCGATCCGGTCGGGACGCTCGCGCAGCTCGAGAGCCGTGCAGCGCAGCACCACGACGCCGGTGGCGACGAGCTGACGCTCCCGCTCGATGTCGGCACCCCAGTGCTCGACCTGCATGTGGAAGCCGCCGTCCACCTCGAGCGCCACGAGCCGACCGTCGGGCAGTCGCCACTCGGCATCGGTGTAGCGCAGCCGACCCGCGGAGTCGCGACGCGACGTCTGGCGCAGCGGTCGCGGGAGACGGAAGGTGTCGCACATCGTCAGCACGTCCCGCTCCGCGGCGGACTGCGTGCCGGCGGCCAGCTCGCCCAGCAGCCGCCGGAACGGCTTCGCCCGGCGCAGCGGACGCATCCGCGTGATCCAGGCGTCGAGTCGCACCGGGGTCGTCAGGCGCTGCTGCACACAGGCCGAGAGCAGTCCGTACGCCGAGCGCGTCACGGGCTCGTAGCCCGCCCACAGCAGCGCGGCCGGCTCGACGCGCCAGGTCGACAGGGGCCTCGGAGCCGTCAGGAGCGGGATCGGGCGTCGGGTCTCCACGAAGCGGACTCCGGCGATCGGCTCGATGTTGTGCGACTTCTGGACCAGGACGGTGACCTCCTCGCGATGCCACCGCTGCAGCCCGTGACGCTCCAGCGCGCTCAGCCCGCCGAGTGCGCTGCGCGGACCGGCGTGCAGGACGCCGGCCCACATCAGTTGCTCACGGGTCAGGGTCCCCGTCGTCGTGCAGAGGACGACGCTGCTGATCTGCTGCCACCGACCCGCGTCGAGCTGCGTGTCGACGTAGTTGAAGCTCAGCCCCAGCCGGCGCAGCTGTCGCCGGGTGATCAGCCCGCACTGGGCCGCAGTCACCGGGAGCCAGCGCGGAGGGCGGGTTGCCATGCCGAGACGATGCCGCACCCCGGCGTACCGAGGCGGTCGTCCTCCACAGGGCACGGGTCGTCCGCCTGAGGCCGGTGCATGGAGAGGCGGGAGGCGGACGACCCGCTCAGCCCGGGTGCGAGGATGGGGCCATGCCGTCAGCGTTGCCCGTGGGCGATCCGGTCCCGGACGACGGGGCACTGCCGCCGAGCGCGCTCGAGGGCCTGGGCCGGCGGCCGTTCGGGTTCTACGTGCACGTGCCGTTCTGCACGGTGCGCTGCGGCTACTGCGACTTCAACACCTACACCGCCGACGAGCTCGGGCCGGCGGGTGGCGCCCGCGGAGCCAGCAGGGCGACGTACGCCGAGGCCGCGATCGCCGAGGTACGCCGCGCTCGCGCCGTCCTCGGCGACGTCGACCTGCCGGTGAGCACGATCTTCTTCGGCGGGGGTACGCCGACGCTGCTGAGCCCGGGCGACCTCGGGTCGATCGTCGCGTCGATCGCCGCCGAGTTCGGGCTGGCGCCGGACGTCGAGGTCACCACCGAGTCCAACCCCGACAGCGTCGCGCTCTGGGACCTCGAGGAGCTGCGCGGCGCCGGCTTCAACCGGCTGTCCTTCGGCATGCAGTCGGCGGTCGACCACGTGCTCAAGGTGCTGGACCGCACCCACGACCCGCTGCGGGTGCCCGCGGTCGTCGACTGGGCGCGCCAGGCCGGGTTCGACCAGATCAGCCTCGACCTGATCTACGGCACGCCCGGGGAGTCCCTCGCGGACTGGGAGACCAGCGTCGAGGCGGCGCTCGCCTGCGGACCCGACCACGTCTCGGCGTACTCCCTCATCGTCGAGGACGGCACCGCCCTGGCCCGCCAGATCCGGCGTGGCGAGGTGGCGATGCCGGACGACGACGACCTGGCCGACAAGTACCTGCTGGTCGACGAGCGCCTCGGGAGCGCCGGGCTGGAGTGGTACGAGGTGTCCAACTGGGCCAAGGACGCGAGCAGCCGCTGCCGCCACAACATGCTCTACTGGACCGGCGGCGACTGGTGGGGCGTCGGCCCGGGCGCCCACTCCCACGTCGGCGGCGTCCGCTGGTGGAACGTCAAGCACCCCGCGGCGTACGCCGAGCGCATCGCCGCCGGGGTCAGCCCCGCGCACTCCCGCGAGGTGCTGGACGACGAGAGCCGTCGCGTCGAGCGGGTGCTGCTCGAGCTCCGGCTGCGCGACGGGTTGCCGGTCAGCGTCCTCGACGCGACCGGGCGGGCCGCGGTCGCACGGCTGATCGACGACGGGCTGCTGACCCGGCAGCCGGTCGAGCGCCTGGTGCCGACGCAGCGCGGCCGATTGCTCGCCGACGCCCTGGTGCGGGACCTACTGCCGTAGGCCACGACGCCCTAGGGTGTCGCCATGACCGAAGGCCCCGAGGACCCGAACGCCGGCCAGCCGACCCCTCCGGAGGGCGAGCCGACCCCACCCCCGTACGGCGCGCCCACGCCGCCGCCGTACGGACAGACCCCGCCGCCCCAGCAGCCGGGCGGGCCGCAGCAGGGCTACCCCCAGCAGGGCTACCCGCAGGCCGGCTACGCCGTCGGCCCGTACGGCGCGAGCCCCCAGGCGCCGTACGGCGTGCACCCGGCCACCGGTCTGCCCTACTCGGACAAGCAGAAGCTGGTCGCCGGCCTGCTGCAGATCCTGATCCCGCTCGGCATCGGCCGCTTCTACATCGGCGACACGAAGACCGGCGTCTGGCAGCTGATCGTGACGGTCCTGACCTGCGGCATCGGCGGGCTGTGGCCCTTCATCGACGGCATCATCATCCTCGCGACCGACAGCAAGGACGTGAACGGGCTGCCGCTGCGCAGTTGAGCGCCGCGCACGCCGGCTCGACCGAAGTCCTCAAGAGCACCGACCGCGGACCGATCAGCACGTCGACGACGTCGGTCGAGACCAGGGTCTGGACGCTCAGCTCGCGACGAAGTCGATCAGTTCCTCGACCCGGCCCAGCAGGGCCGGGTCGAGGTCCTGGTAGGAGGAGACGCGGCTCAGGATGTGCTGCCACGCGCGGGCCGTGTCGGCCTGGTCGCGGTGCGGCCAGCCGAGCTGCTGGCACACGCCCTTCTTCCACTCGATGCTGCGCGGCACGTCGGGCCACCGCTGCAGCCCCAGGCGCTCGGGCTTCACGGCGGCCCAGATGTCGATGAACGGGTGACCGACGATCAGGACGTGCTTGCCCACGGGCGACTTCGCGATGCCCTGGGCGATCCGGCTCTCCTTCGAGCCGGGCACCAGGTGGTCCACCAGGACGCCGACCTTGCGCTCCGGGCCGGGCCGGAAGTCGCGGAGGTGCTCGGCCAGGTCGTCGACGCCGCCGAGGAACTCGACCACCACGCCCTCGATGCGCAGGTCGTCGCCCCAGACCTTCTCCACCAGCTCGGCGTCGTGCCGGCCCTCGACGAAGATCCGGCTCGCCCGCGCCACTCGGGCCTGCGCGCCGTGCACGGCGACCGACCCGGACGCCGTACGCGTGGGCTTGGCGGGGGCGCCCGTGCGGGCCGGCGCGGCCAGGATGACCGGCTTGCCCTCGAGCAGGAAGCCTGGTCCGAGCGGGAACGTGCGGCGCTTGCCGCGCCGGTCCTCGAGCGTCAGCGTGTGCAGGTCGCGGTCGACCGCGACGATCTCACCGACCCAGTCGGTGGTGACCTCCTCGACGACCGCACCGATCTCGGCGGGCGCCTCGACGGCGCGCCCGCGCTTGGGCGCGCGCCAGTCGGTGGCCAGGACGTCGGTGCCGTAGCGGTCGGGGGAGCTCACCGGCTCCACGCTAGGCGTCCCCGCCGACAACCCGGTGGGGGCGCGCCGTCAGTCCCCGGAGTCCGGCTCGTCGTCGTGCGCGCCCTTGCCGCCGAGCACGTCGAGCTCCTCGGCCGACTTCGGGTCGTCCTCGTCGGTCAGCGGCTTGGCGAGCGGGTTGTCGTCGGTGGGCTGGAGGTCCTCGGGCAGGTCCTCGTCCTCGATCGCGTTGGTGGGCTTGTCGTCGCTCATGGGCAGCACGTACCCGCTCAGGCGAGCGGCAACCGCTTCTCGCTGCGGGGCAGCTGCTCGTACCCCCGCCGTACGGCGTCCGCGAGCTCCTCGCGGGGGTAGGGCCACTCGGTGGCGCCGAGGGCGTCCTCGAGGCGTACGCCGCGGGCCGCCAGGTCGCGGATCGTCTGGGCCACGATGCCGATCGCGTTGCGCTGGTCCTCCACGAACTCGCGGTCCACCGGAGCGCCGTGGCCCGGCACCACCACGGTCGAGGAGGTGGTGAGGCTGAGCACGATGTCGAGCGAGTGCGGCCACTCCAGCGGGTAGCAGTCACCGCCGAAGCCGGGCACGCCGTCGCGCACCATCGACTCCTCGACCAGGTCGCCGGCGAGCAGCACGTCGACGTCGGGGACCCGCAGCACCAGGTCGCCGCCGGTGTGGCCGCGGCCCGGGTGCACCAGCTCGACGGCCCGGTCGCCGAGGTCGAGCGTGACGGCCGACGAGAAGGTGCGGTCCGCCGGCACGATCTCCGTGGCCCGCACCTCGTCGCGGTGCGGGTCGTCCGGCTGGGCGTCGTACAGCCGCTTGATCCGCTCGCCCGCCGACACCGTGCGCTCGGCGGCGACCTCGTGGGCGTGGATCGGGAGGTCGCCGTACGCCGCCCGGAACGCGCCGTTGCCGAAGGTGTGGTCGAAGTGCTCGTGGGTGTTGACGATCCCGACGACCCCCGGACCGCCGAGCGCGGCCCCGAGGCGGCGTACGTCGTCGATGACCGCGCGGGCAGCGAGGTCGGACGCGTGCGTGTCGACGACCAGCAGGCCGCGGTCACCGCCGACGAGCGTCACGTTGACGTCGAACCACTCATAGCGCGCGACCCAGACCCGGTCGGCGATCTCGGTGAAGGCCACCCGGTCAGGGTAGGCGCACTCCTCAGCAGAGGCCGGCGTGCAGCCCGCGTCGCAGCATCTCGCCGAGCTCGGTGAGGTCGCGGGCGGTACGCGCGAAGGCGATGACCTGCTCGTGCGCCCCGGTGCTGTCGACCCACTGGACCACGACGTCGGCGGGGGAGAGGCGCGCGATGCGCACGCCGACCACGTCGCCGGGGCGGGTGCCGCTGCCCAGTGCGATCGCCTGGCGCAGCTGGTCCTGGTGGCAGTCGTTGGCGTGCTCGACCGAGCGCTGGAGATGGCCGCGGTTGAGGTGGTGGCGGCGGCTGCCGAAGTCCTCGAGCGGCACCCGCAGCTGCCGCTCGGGTCCGGCCAGCAGCACGAAGCTGAGGTTGAGCGACACGACATGACGCCGCTCGTCGCAGCAGTCGCATTGCTCGAAGCCGGTGCGCTCGAGCCGCCCGGCGAGGGTGAGCGTGTCACCGCGCTCGTGGCCGCCGCGGGGGCCCAGCCCGCTGGTCACGGTCAGCAGTGCGCTGCGCTGGGTGGCGGCGGCCCGGGCGACGGGGGAGGTCGCGGGGCACAGGAAGGTCGGCGTACCCCGGTGGTCGGAGAGGCCGAGCTCCTCGTCCGCGCCGACGGCGTGCTCCTCGCCCTCGATGACCAGGCTGACGGAGGACGGGCAGGCGAGGATGCTGCGGGCGTCGGCCGCCACGTCGCCGTGGTCGCCGGGGTGGCTCGCGTTGTGGTGCTCGGTCGTACTCACCGTGACTCCCTCCGCTGTCGATACTTAGGTAAGCCTAACCTATTGCGATCTTGGCCACGGCGCACCGGGGCTTCCACGATGTGACCGTCGGGCCGCCGGGTACTCTTGGCACTCCCACCGAGCGAGTGCCAAGACGAGGAGGCGACACGTGCAGGAAGAGCGACGGCTGGCCGTCCTCCGCGCGATCGTCGAGGACTACGTCGCCACCGAGGAGCCCGTCGGCTCCAAGGCACTGGTGGAGCGGCACGGTCTCGGCGTCTCGCCGGCGACGGTGCGCAACGACATGGCCGCCCTGGAGGACGAGGGCTACATCACCCAGCCCCACACCAGCGCGGGCCGGGTGCCCACCGACAAGGGCTACCGGCTCTTCGTGGACCGGCTGACGACCGTGAAGCCGATGACCTCCGCCGAGAAGCGTGCCATCGCCTCGCTCCTCGACGGTGCCGTCGACCTCGACGACGTCGTCCAGCGCTCGGTGCGGCTGCTGTCGCAGCTGACCCGCCAGGTCGCGATCGTGCAGTACCCCACGCTGTCCCGCTCGACCGTGCGTCACATCGAGCTGGTCGCGCTGGCGCCGAGCCGGCTCCTGGTGGTCCTCATCCTCAGCACCGGCCGCGTCGAGCAGCGCCTCGTCGAGCTGGGCGACGACCTCGACGACCAGGCGATCGCCGACCTGCGGGCGCTGGTCAACCGGGTCGCGACCGGTGAGGTGATCGCGGAGGCCAACGCGGCCCTGACCGCGCTCGCCGCCGACCCCGCCGCGGTCTCGCCGGCCACCCAGGCCGTGGTCGACGCCCTCCTCGACGCGATGTCCGACCACCGCTCCGACGAGCGGATCCTCGTCGGCGGCGCCGCCAACCTGGCGCGGTACGGCGACAGCTTCGACTCCGCCGTACGCCCGCTGCTCGAGGCCCTGGAGGAGCACGTCGTGCTCCTCAAGCTCATCGGCGAGGCGACCACCGGTGAGCCTGTCACGGTCCGGATCGGTCACGAGGGCCCCTACCAGCAGCTCGCCTCGACCAGTGTGGTCGCGGCCGGCTACGGCCCGGGTGAGGAGGCGTTCGCGCGTCTCGGCATCGTCGGGCCGACCCGGATGGACTATCCGGGCAGCATGGCCGCCGTCCGCGCCGTCGCCCGCTACGTCTCCCGGATCCTCGACGAGGCCTGAGCGGCGCACTCGTCGCCCCAGCACCCAGACCAGCACCCAGCACCCAGCACCAGCAACGAAGGAACCACGTGAGTCAGGACCCGTACGAGCTCCTCGGCGTCGATCGCGACGCGGACGCCGACGCTCTCAAGAAGGCCTACCGCAAGCTGGCCCGGCAGTACCACCCGGACGTCAACCCGGAGCCCGAGGCCCAGGAGCGGTTCAAGGAGATCTCGCGCGCCTACGAGGTGCTCTCCGACCCGCAGAAGCGGGCGGCGTACGACCGTGGCGGGGACCCCTTCGGCGGCGGTGCCGCGGGCTTCGGCCAGGGGCCGGGCTTCTCGTTCACCGACATCATGGACGCGTTCTTCGGTGGCGCGGGCGGCGCGGCCGCGGGCGGCGGCCGCGGGCCGCGCTCACGCGAGCGACGGGGCCAGGACGCCCTCATCCGGATCGAGGTCGAGCTCGCCGAGGCGGCGTTCGGCGTCACCCGTGAGCTGATGGTCGACACGGCCGTGCGCTGCACGGCGTGCGGCGGCGAGGGTGCGGCTCCCGGCTCCCACGCGATCCCGTGCGAGACCTGCCACGGCCAGGGCGAGGTGGCGCAGGTGCAGCGCTCGTTCCTCGGCGAGATCCGGACGCTGCGGCCGTGCGCGGCCTGCCGTGGCTTCGGCACGATCATCCCCGACCCGTGCCGTGAGTGCTCGGGCGACGGCCGGGTCCGTGCCCGCCGGACCCTCACCGTCAAGATCCCGGGTGGCGTCGACACCGGCACGCGCGTCCAGCTCGCCGGTGAGGGTGAGGTCGGGCCCGGAGGGGGCCCGGCCGGAGACCTGTACGTCGAGATCCACGTCGCCCCGCACGAGGTGTTCGTCCGCAACGGCAGCGACCTGCACTGCACCGTCACGCTGCCGATGACCGCCGCGGCGCTCGGCACGGTGCTCACCCTGCCGACCCTCGAGGCCGACGTGGTGGGCGACGAGGAGCCGACGACGGACGTCGAGACCAGCTTCGAGCTCGACATCCGGCCGGGCACCCAGTCCGGCTCCGAGCAGGTGCTGCGCGGGCGCGGCGTACCCGGACTGCGAGGAGGGCGCGGCGACCTGGTCGTCACCGTCATCGTCGAGACACCGGGCCGCCTGGATGCTCGTCAGGAGGAGCTGCTGCGCGAGCTGGCGGCCATCCGCGACGAGGAGAAGCCGTCGGGGCAGGTGCACGCGAGCAGCAAGTCGATGTTCGGCCGGCTCCGAGACGCGTTCAACCAGCACTGATGTCGCTCCCGGTCCATCTCGTCCCGACGCTCCAGGGCGTCGTGGTCGGGGACGTGGTGACCGTCGAGGGCGACGAGGCGCACCACGCCGTCGCCGTACGACGTCTGCGGGTCGGCGAGCAGGCGGTGCTCACCGACGGGGCCGGGGTCTCGGTGCAGGGCTCGGTCGGCTCGACGGGCAAGCGGGTCTTCACCCTCGACGTCGACTCGGTCTCGGCGACTCCGCCTGCGGCGCCGGAGATCGTCGTCGTGCAGGCGATCCCCAAGGGCGAGCGTGGGGAGCTGGCGGTCGAGGTGCTGACCGAGATCGGCGTCGCGCGCGTCGTGCCCTGGGCGGCGGGGCGCAGCGTCGCGGTCTGGAAGGGGGAGCGTGCGGCCAAGTCTCTGGCGAGGTGGCGCGCGACCGCCCGGGAGGCGGCCAAGCAGGCGCGCCGCTCCTGGCACCCCGAGGTGTCCGAGCTCGCGTCGACCGCCGACGTCGTCGCGCTCGTCTCGGACGCTGCGCTCGCGATCGTGCTGCACGAGGCGGCCTCCGCGCCGTTCGCGGACGTGGTCGTCCCTGCCGGGGGTCGGATCGTGGTCGTCGTCGGTCCCGAGGGCGGCCTGAGCGAGGACGAGGTCGCCGCGTTCGTCGCGGGCGGTGCGGTGTCGGTGCGACTCGGCGCTGAGGTGCTGCGTACCTCCACCGCCGGCGTCGCCGCCGTTGCCGCGATCCTGTCGCGCACACCGCGCTGGGGGTAGTGGCCGTCGGGTGGTCTGGCGCGAGGTGGCGGTGGGAGATCCACGGTCTTGAGCTGGTGATCGGTGGATCGGCCACCGCTAGCGGGCGGCCGGCCGGGGTCGCGGTGGGAAATCCACGGACCTGAGCTGGTGAGTCGGTGGATTGGCCACCGCCAGCGGGCGGCTGGGGTGGCGGTGGGAGATCCACGGTCTTGAGCTGGTGAGTCGGTGGACAGCCCACCGCCGGCCGGTGGGCGGTGGGAGATCCGCGGACCTGAGCTCGTGAGTCGGTGGATTGGCCACCGCCAGCGGGCGGCCGGGGTCGCGGTGGGAGATCCACGGTCCTGAGCAGGTGTTTCGGTGGACAGCCCACCGCTAGCGGGCGGCCGACCGGGGTGGCGGTGGGAGATCCACGGTCGTGAGCAGGTGTTTCGGTGGACAGCCCACCGCCAGCCAGCCAAGCCAAGCAAGCCGACCGACCGACCGCCAGCCCACCCCCGACACGAACGGCTACCGAGCGAGCAGACCCTCCACCCGGGCGATCTCGTCGTCGAGCTCGGCCCGCTCACGGACGGTGAGGTCGCGGAAGAGCTCGATGACCTCCACCCGGTCGTCGACCACCCGCCAGAGACCCTCGAGCCAGCCGTCGACGAAGACCGTCATCGCGACGCCACCGTTCGGCCCCATCCACTTGGTCCGGTTGGCCGGATCGGTAACCCGGTCGCGAGCCGAGTGCGACAGCCAGAGGTTGTCGTAGGTGCCGAGGAGCCGGACCGGGGCCGGGGCGTCCTCCTCCTCGAGCGCGCCGCCCGGCACGTCGTACAGGACCTTGCCGGTCTCGTCCTCGTGCCGCTCCAGGTCCATCGCGACCAGCACCGGACCGAGCCGGGTCACGCCCGACCAGGTGGTGACGTCGGCCGCGGAGGCGGGACCGTACGCCGCCAGGTAGCGGCGTACGACGTCCTCCACGTCGGGCTCCGTGAGCGGTCGGCCGAGCCAGCGTTCGGCGTGCTCGTAGACCAGGCCGCCGGGGCCCTTCCACGTCCCGCGCGGCGGCAGCTGCACCAGCGGCACCAGGCCGCGGGCGATGACCGCACGGTCGCCGCTGGGCAGGTCGGGCAGCGCCTCACCGATCGCTGCCGACAGCTCACGCTGGCCGACAGGCCCGTCGGCCAGCACGTCCGCCACGGCCGTGCGGACGCGCGCCGGGTCGGCCGGGGCATGGTGGCGCAGCACCTTGTCCAGCACCGGCTGCGTCCACGGCCGCAGGGCCAGGGCGTCCTCGGGCGTCAGCAGGTGGATGGTGCCGCGCAGCGTCAGCAGCCGCACCAGCGTGGGCGCCTCGAGGGCGCGGGTCAGGTCGTACGGGTCGAACGACCTCAGCCGCGCCTGCAGCGAGAGGTACGGCGGCAGCGACTCCTGCGCCTGCAGGCCGACCAGGTGTCGGCACATCTGCTCGGGCGTCGCGTCGGTGCGCTCGAGCAGGTGCTGACGCCGCAGCAGCGTGCGGTTGAGCCGCTGCCGCGACAGCCTCACTTGACGGTGATGCTCTTCGTGTCGACGGTCGGGCCGCCGCCCTCGCCGCCGGAGGGGTCGTCGGTCATGGCGACGAAGGTGTAGTCGCCGGCCGGCAGGCCGGACACGTCGACCTCGGTCTCCCACGGGTAGAGCTTGTCCATCCAGCCCTCGGCCGTCGCGAAGCCCTTCGTGACCACCTTGCCGTCGGCACCGCCCGCGCGGATCTCCCACGGGGTGGTCGCCTCGAAGGAGCTCGAGACCCCGGTGGCGGTGAAGGTGCCGCGCACGCTCGCACCCTCCTCCGGCGTGGTGACGTTGACGAGCGCGCGTACGTCGATCTCCGGGTCGTTGGTGACCTGGCCGGCCAGGCCGAAGAGGTCGGCGGGCGCTCCGTCGACGGTGATCGACACCGGGAGCCGCTTCTGCGCCACGCCCTGGACTGTGTAGACGAGCTGCTGCGCGGCGAGCCGGGCGTCGTCCTCGGACATGCCGTCGGGGGCGGTCGTCCAGGAGTCGTCGGACATGTCGACGGTGATCATCTTGTCGCCCACGTCGACGCTGGAGAACGAGCCGCCGTCGGGATAGAGCGTGTCGTAGTCGGGGTCGAGGGCGTCTCCCGCGGTCATCAGCGCGAGCGCCTCGTCGGCGGGGTTGTCCGCCTCGACCTTGCGGAACTCCCGGAAGAGCCGCTGGCCCTGGGGGGTGTCGCCGACGAAGTAGACCGGCACCGTCGTCGTCTCCGCGGCCGCGGAGGAGGTCGGCTCCGTCGGCTCGCTCGCGTCGTCGCTCGGGTCGGCCGCCTGCGTGGGCGTGCTGTCGGCCGAGGCCGGGTCCTTGGCCTCGTCGCCGCAGCCGCTCAGCCCGGCGAGGGCGAGGGCGGACAGCGAGGCGAGGGTGGCGAGGCGGGTGCGGGAGGACATGAGGGTCATTTTCGGGGTTCCGGGCGGCTATCGGACGCTGATCGAGCGCGTGTCGGTCGATGGGTGGGTGGTCGTCGCCGGCAGCCCGAGGACCTCGACCCGGGCGGCCAGGCCGGTCACGGTCGTCGCGGTGATCACGGTGATGCCACGCTCCGGCGGCCAGTTCGGTTTACTCTCACCTGGAGGAGGACCAGTGGACTGTCTGTTCTGCAAGATCGTGGCGGGGGAGATCCCCGGCGACATCGTGCACACCACCGAGCGCACGGTCGCGTTCCGCGACCTCGTCGCGCAGGCGCCGACGCACGTGCTGATCGTGCCGAGGGACCACTACGCCAACGCCGCCGAGC
This sequence comes from Nocardioides sp. URHA0020, assembly GCF_000620705.1. Lineage (GTDB taxonomy): Bacteria > Actinomycetota > Actinomycetes > Propionibacteriales > Nocardioidaceae > Nocardioides. The sequence continues at coordinate 74,248 of NZ_JIAR01000025.1, read as the reverse complement.
TGGCCGCAGGCGACCCCGTCGCGTCCGCCGAGCTGGTGACCACGGCCGCGGCCGTCGCCACCGCCGAGGGGTACGACGACTACCGGCTGGTCTTCAACACCGGTGCCGGCGCCGGACAGTCCGTCTTCCACACCCACCTGCACCTGCTCGCCGGGCGCCCGCTGAGCTGGCCGCCCGGATGACCGGCACCGTACGGCGCCTCCTCGCCGCCACGGCCGTGCTGCTCGTGGCTCTGCCTCTCGCCGGCTGCGTCCAGGAGGACGACGACCGGCGGTCGGGCTCGCCCTCGACGCTGCTCAACCCACCCGACCCGCCCGCGGTGCAGGCCAGCCAGCTGGCCCGGGTCAAGCCGGGCAAGCTGATGCCGCTGCGCGCCGGCGAGCACCGGATGACGCTGAGCATGCCGTCGTCGTACACGCCGTCCGCGCCGACCGGCAAGGGCACCGACGACTACCGATGCTTCCTGCTCGACCCCGGCCTGGACAGGGACGTCTGGCTGACCGGCAGCAACGTGCTGCCGGGCAACCCCGACGTCGTGCACCACGTGATCCTCTACCGGCTCTCGCCGGACCAGACCGCGGAGGCCGAGCGGAAGGACGACCAGACCAAGGGCGAGGGCTGGACCTGCTTCGGCGGCACCGGCCTGGCCGGTGACTTCTCCAACACCGACGACGCGCCCTGGCTCGCCGCCTGGGCCCCCGGCGGCAACGAGACCAAGGTCCGCAACGGGTACGGCGTCCGCCTCGCCGCCGGCTCCCGCATCGTGATGCAGGTGCACTACAACCTGCTCAAGGGTGCGGCGCCCGACGTCTCCAGCACCCAGCTGCGCTGGATGGCCGGCAGCCGCGAGCTCACACCGCTGCACACCTTCCTGATGCCGGCACCCGTGGAGATGCCGTGCCGGCCCGAGCACAGCGACTCGCCGCTGTGCGACCGGGACGCCGCGGTCGCCGACGTGATGTCGCGCTTCGGCAACGTCGGCAACACCAACAGCCTGCTGCACCTGCTCTGCGGCACCGAGGTCAAGGCGTCCAACACCAGCAGGTGCACCCGCTACATCAACAAGCCGATGACGATCCTCGGCGTCGCCGGGCACATGCACCTGCTCGGGCGCTCGCTCAAGATCGAGGTCAACCCGGGCACCCCGGACGCCCGGACGATCCTCGACATCCCGATCTGGGACTTCGACGACCAGGGCACCAAGCCGATCAAGCCCGTCCACGTCGACCAGTACGACACCGTCAAGATCACCTGTCACCACGTGCAGTGGCTGCGCGACGTCCTGCCGTCCTTCGAGGGCATCCCGGACAAGTACGTCATCTGGGCCGAGGGCACCACCGACGAGATGTGCCTCGGCATGCTCCAGGTCGCCTTCGACGACGGGTCCTAGGCCCGACCGCTACAGGACGTAGACGAAGACCCGCAGCACGGCCAGCACCACCGGCAGCCCGAAGAGCACGAGCAGCGCCCAGGCGGCGATCCGGTGCCCGGGCTTGGTGGAGTCCAGCCGACCCGCGAAGTCCAGGATCGCGCCCTCCGGCACCTGGTGGGTCAGTCCCATGCTCCGGGCGTCGGGAGGCAGGTACTGCCCGGCGAACCAGTACGGCGGAGCGGGGTGCTCGGCGTCGGGCTCGTCGTCCCAGGCGTCGTCGAGCTCGCTCTCGGCCGGCATGCCACCACCGTACGCCGCAACTCGCTGGGCCGCGCCATGCCGCTCCCGTAGCATGGAAGTGCCTCCATCGCCGACCAGAAGGGCGCCCGTCCGGGCCTCATGACTGACACACCCACGACCAAGCACACGGTCGTCGTCCCCAACAGCATCAACATGGTCAGCCTGCTCGGGCCCGGCGACGAGTACCTCGGGATCATCGAGGGCGCCTTCGACGCCGAGATCCACGTGCGCGGCAACCGCATCTCGATGAAGGGCGAGCCCGGCGAGGTCGCCCTCGCCGAGCGGCTCCTCGACGAGCTGGTCACCATCCTGCGCACCGGTCAGGGCCTCACCTCCGAGACCGTCGAGCGGGTGCACACGATGCTGCGCACCGAGACCACCGAGCGACCGGCCGACGTCCTCAGCCTCAACATCCTGAGCAACCGGGGCCGGTCCATCCGCCCCAAGACGCTCAACCAGAAGCGCTACGTCGACTCGATCGACAAGCACACGATCACCTTCGGCATCGGCCCCGCCGGCACCGGCAAGACCTACCTCGCGGTCGCGAAGGCGGTCCAGGCGCTGCAGGGCAAGCAGGTCAACCGGATCATCCTCAGCCGTCCCGCGGTCGAGGCCGGCGAGCGGCTCGGCTTCCTGCCCGGCACCCTGACCGAGAAGATCGACCCCTACCTGCGGCCGCTGTACGACGCGCTGCACGACATGCTCGACCCCGAGCTGATCCCGAAGCTGATGGCGGCCGGCACCATCGAGGTCGCGCCCCTGGCGTTCCTGCGCGGCCGGTCGCTCAACGACTCCTTCATCATCCTCGACGAGGCGCAGAACACCACGCCGGAGCAGATGAAGATGTTCCTGACCCGACTGGGCTTCGGCTCCAAGATCGTGGTCACCGGCGACGTCACCCAGACCGACCTGCCGAACGGGCAGAAGTCCGGCCTGCGCGCCGTCGAGGAGATCCTCGACGAGGTCGAGGACATCTCCTTCAACCGGCTCACCGCCCACGACGTCGTACGCCACAAGCTGGTCGGCAAGATCGTCTCGGCGTACGACGAGCACGATGCCCGGGTCGAGCGGCTGCAGGCCGGCCGGACGGAAGCCCGCAGTTGAGCATCGAGGTCCTCAACGAGTCCGGTCGCGAGCTCGACGTCAACCGGCTGGCCGCACTCAGCCGCCATGTCATGGACCAGATGCGCGTGCACCCGCTGGCCGAGCTGTGCATCAAGGCCGTCGACGAGGCGACCATCGCCGGGCTCAACGAGCAGTGGATGGGCAAGGAGGGGCCGACCGACGTGCTGGCCTTCCCGATGGACGAGCTGCGTCCCGGCCTCGTCAACGAGGAGCTCGAGGAGGGCGTCCTCGGCGACCTCGTGCTGTGCCCCGACATTGCCGCCAGGCAGGGCGAGACGGCCGGCCACGGCGCGGAGGCGGAGATCGAGCTGCTGACCGTGCACGGCATCCTGCACCTGCTCGGCTACGACCACGCCGAGCCGGAGGAGCACAAGGAGATGTTCGGTCTCCAGGACGAGCTCCTCGCGTCCTGGCGAGCCCAGTGAAGTCGGCCCGGTGAGCGGGCACGACGTCTGGCTGCTGATCGGGGCAGCCGTGCTGGTCGTGCTCGCCGGACTCTTCTCCGCGGCCGACGCCGCGCTGGCCGGCTTCTCGCGCGCCCGCGCCGAGGAGCTCCTCGACGACAGCCGGCCCGGTGCGCGCCGGCTGGTGGCGCTGCTCGGGGACCCGCCGCGCTACCTCAACACCGCGCTCTTCCTGCGCCTGCTCTGCGAGATCTCCGCGACCGTGCTGGTCGCCTTCACGATCGACCAGGTGTACGACGGCGCGTGGTGGCCCGCCGTTCTCACCACGATCCTCGTGATGCTGGTCGTGTCCTTCGTCGCGATCGGCGTCGCTCCGCGCACGGTCGGTCGTCAGCACTCCGAGCGGGTGGCGCTGGTCTCGGCCGGACCGCTCTACGTCGTGACGGCCATCCTCGGCCCGCTGCCCAAGCTGCTGATCCTGGTCGGCAACGCGCTCACCCCCGGCAAGGGCTTCCGCGAGGGCCCGTTCTCGACGGAGACCGAGCTGCGCGAGCTCGTCGACATGGCCGAGGCGTCGTCGCTGATCGAGTCCGGCGAGCGCAAGATGATCCACGACGTGCTCGAGCTCGGAGACACGATCGCCCGGGAGGTGATGGTGCCGCGCAACGACGTGGTCTACGTCGAGCGGCACAAGAACCTGCGCCAGACGCTGTCGCTCTTCCTGCGCAGCGGCTTCTCCCGCGTGCCGGTCATCGGCGAGAACCTCGACGACGTCGTGGGCATCGCCTACCTCAAGGACATCGTGCGCCGCGACTTCGAGGCGCCCGACGTGGAGTTCACCCAGCGCATCGACGAGGTGATGCGCCCGACCCACTTCGTGCCCGACTCCAAGCCGGTCGACGCGCTGCTCTCGGAGATGCAGGCCAACCGCCAGCACATCGCGGTCGTCGTCGACGAGTACGGCGGCACCGCCGGCCTGGTCACGATCGAGGACATCCTCGAGGAGATCGTGGGTGAGATCACCGACGAGTACGACGCCGAGGAGATCGAGGTGGAGACGCTCGAGGACGGCGTCGTGCGGGTGTCGTCGCGCTACCCGATCGACGACCTCGACGAGCTCTTCGGCTTCGACGTCGAGGAGGAGGACGTCGACAGCGTCGGCGGCCTGATGGCCAAGCACCTGGGCCGGGTCCCGATCCCCGGCTCGGTCGTGGAGGCGCACGCGCTGCGCTTCGAGGCCGAGGCGGCGACCGGCCGCCGCAACCGCATCGGCACCGTGCTGATCGCGCGGGTCGCCACCGACGACGAGGACGACGACAGCGATGACTGATTTTGCCACCCCGCTGTCCGCCGAGGACAAGAAGCTGGTCACCCTGGCCCGCGCGACCCGCGCCCGCACCGGCGCCGCCGAGGGGGCCGCCGTACGCGACTCCGACGGCCGCACGTACGCCGCCGCCACCGTCGACCTGCCGTCGCTGCGGGTCTCGGCGATCGGGGTCTGCGTCGCGATGGCCGTCGCGTCCGGGTCGCGGGGCCTGGAGGCCGCGGTCGTCCTCACCGCGGCGGACACGGTGGCCGACGCCGACCTGGCCGCCGTCGGTGACCTCGGTGGCAGCGGCGTCGTGGTGCACCGCGGCGACGTGAAGGGCGCGATCGTCGAGACGCTGACGACCTGAGCGAAAGCCCCGGCGACCGGGGCCGCGGTCTGGTCCGCGCCGGCGCGACGTACGCGACGTCACCGTGGAGACCTACCGCGTGCGCGCTGACGGCTCCGGAGGAGTGTGATTCCGGAGACACTCTCCGTGTATGCCGGGTCGGAAACACATCCGACACCCGACAGGAGTAGCCTCTGCGCCGTGAGTTTGCGCGGTTGGTCGGCACACGACGTGGCGGTGGAGCGACTGAGCACGTCGTACGCCGCGATCCCCGCCGGGGCTCCGGTGCGGTTGGCGAAGAGGACCTCGAACCTCTTCCGGCCCCGCGCCGCCACGACGGCACCCGGTCTCGACGTCTCCGGACTGGACGGCGTGATCGCCATCGACGTCGACGCGAGGACCGCCGACGTGCAGGGCATGTGCACCTACGAGGACCTCGTCGACGCGACGCTGCCGCACGGCCTGATCCCGTACGTCGTGCCGCAGCTGCGCACCATCACGCTGGGCGGTGCGGTCACCGGTCTCGGCATCGAGTCGACGAGCTTCCGCAACGGGCTGCCGCACGAGTCGGTGCTCGAGATGGACGTCTTCACCGGTGCCGGCGGGGTCGTCACCTGCCGGCCGGGCGACGACCTCTTCGACGCCTTCCCCAACTCCTACGGCTCGCTCGGCTACGCCACCCGCCTGCGGATCGAGCTCGAGGCGGTGCCCGGCCACGTCGCCCTGCGGCACGTGCGCTTCGACGACGCCGGGCTGCTGGCCAAGACCATCACCGAGATCACCGAGACCGCGTCGTACGACGGGGTCCGGGTCGACGGGCTCGACGGCGTCGCGTTCGAGCCGGGGGAGTACTACCTGACGCTCGCGACCTGGAGTGAGCAGGGCGGCCCGACCAGCGACTACGCCGGTCAGGACGTCTACTACCGGAGCATCCAGCAGCGTGAGACCGACCTGCTGACGACGTACGACTACCTCTGGCGCTGGGACACTGACTGGTTCTGGTGCTCGGGCGCGTTCGGCGCCCAGAACCCCCGGATCCGCAGGCTCTGGCCACGCCGCTGGCGGCGCTCGGACGTCTACCAGAGGCTGCTCGGCCTGGACCGCCGCTTCTCGATCGCCGACCGGCTCGACCGCCGCGCGGGGCGTCCGCTGCGGGAGCGGGTGATCCAGGACATCGAGGTGCCGGTCGCCAACCTGGCGGCGTTCCTGGAGTGGTTCGACGACGCGGTCGGGATGCGCCCGGTGTGGCTCTGCCCGCTGGTCTCGAAGCGGGAGTGGGCCTCCTACCCGCTGGAGCCGGGCCAGGTCTACATCAACGCCGGCTTCTGGGGCACCGTGCACGTCGGGCCGGACGCCCCGAACGGACCCCGCAACCGCGCGATCGAGACGAAGGTCCTCGAGCTCGACGGCCACAAGTCGCTCTACAGCGAGGCCTTCTACGACCGCGAGACGTTCGACCAGCTGTACGGCGGAGCCAACCTGGCCGCCGTGAAGGGTCGCTACGACCCGCACGACCGACTGACCACCCTGTACGACAAGGCGGTGAAGAGACGATGACCAAGACGTACACGATCGGCGAGGCCGTTGGTGCACTCATGCGTGATGGGATGCCGGTGCGCTTCAAGGCGTACGACGGCAGCTCGGCCGGGCCGCCGGACGCCGAGATCGAGCTGGACCTGCTGACCCAGCGCGGCCTGTCCTACATCATGACGGCACCGGGGGACCTCGGGCTCGCCCGTGCCTACGTTTCCGGTGACCTGGACATCAACGGCGTGCACCCGGGCGATCCCTACCCGCTGATGACGCTGCTGCAGAACCACACCAAGTTCCGCCGCCCGGCGCCGGCCGAGCTGGTCGCCATCGTGCGCGGGCTCGGCATCGCCAACCTCAAGCCGCCGCCGCCCCCGCCGCAGGAGCACCTGCCGCGCTGGCGCCGCGCCGTCGAGGGAGTCCGGCACTCGCTGCAGCGCGACGCCGACGTCATCCACCACCACTACGACGTCTCCAACACGTTCTACGAGTACGTGCTCGGGCCGTCGATGACCTACACCTGCGCGCTCTACCCGACCGACGACGCGACGCTCGAGGAGGCGCAGACGGCCAAGTACGACCTGGTCGCGCGCAAGCTCGACCTGCGACCCGGCCAGCGGCTGCTCGACCTCGGCTGCGGCTGGGGCGGGATGGTCCGGCACGCCGCACGCGAGTACGGCGTACGCGCCATCGGCGTCACCCTGTCGCGGGAGCAGGCGTCGTGGGCGCAGCAGGCGATCAAGGAGGAGCGGCTCGACCACCTCGCCGAGGTCCGGTTCATGGACTACCGGCGCGTGGAGGAGACCGGCTTCGACGCGATCTCCTCTATCGGCCTGACCGAGCACATCGGCGTGAAGAACTACCCGTCGTACTTCGGCTTCATCGAGGACCACCTCAAGCCGCAGGGCCGCCTGCTCAACCACTGCATCACCCGGCACGACAACCGGCCGACCGACACCGGCGCGTTCATCGACCGCTACGTCTTCCCCGACGGCGAGCTGATCGGCTCCGGCACGATCGTCACCGCGGTCCAGGACGCCGGTCTCGAGGTGCAGCACACCGAGAACATCCGGGTGCACTACGCCAAGACCCTCGCCGCGTGGTGCCAGAACCTCGTCGACAACTGGGACGCCTGCGTCGCCGAGGTCGGCGAAGGCACCGCCCGGGTCTGGGGCCTCTACATGGCCGGATCGCGGCTCGCCTTCGAGCGCAACGAGATCCAGCTGCACCACGTGCTCGCCACCAAGACCGACGCGACCGGGGCGAGCGGCTACCCGCTGCGTCACACGTTCTGAGGCCGGGCGATAGCGTGGCCCGGTGAGCACCCGGGCCCAGCAGTACGACGCGCAGGTGCTCCGGCGCGAGCAGCTCTCGGACCACCTGGTGCGCCTGGTGCTCGGCGGCCCGGGGCTGTCCGGGTTCGTGAGCACCGGCGTGCCCGACGAGTGGGTCGGCCTGGTGGTCCCGAGCCAGTTCCAGAGCCGCTACTACACGGTGCGCGGCTGGACCGGCTCGGAGCTGACGCTGGACGTCGTCGTGCACGACGTCGGCCTGGTGACCGAGTGGGCGGCTCGCGACGTCGTCGGAGACACGGTGACGATCACCGAGCCGAAGGGCTCGTTCGCGATGCCGGCCGACGCAGGCTGGCTGATCCTGGTCGGCGACCTCACCGCCCTGCCGGCGATGGCGCGGATCGCGGAGTCGGCCGCGGTCCCCACGCGGATCTGGGCGGAGGTCCCCGACGACCTCTCGGCGTACCTCCCCTCCGGCGCCGACGTCACCTGGCTGACCCCGCCGTGGGACGGGCAGAGCAGGCTGGCCGAGGCGGTCGAGTCGATCGACTGGCCGGCGGGCGACGGCTACTTCTGGATGGCGGGGGAGTCGGCGCAGATGCGGGCGATCCGCAAGCACCTGATGCGCGACCGCAAGCTGCCGAGCACGGCGTACGACGTGATGGGCTACTGGCGCGGGGTGGCCCAGCGCCAGCCCCGGGCGGTCGACCCCGGACCGGTCTGGCGCGCGGGCAAGGCGGCGGGCAAGACCGATGACCAGATCTGGGCCGACTACGACGACGCGAGGGAACGATGAGCGACGAGCACAAGAGCGGGTTCGTGTCCTTCGTCGGCCGCCCGAACGCCGGCAAGTCGACCCTCACCAACGCGCTGGTGGGCACCAAGGTGGTGATCACCTCCGACAAGCCGCAGACCACTCGCACCGTCGTCCGCGGCATCGTGCATCGGGAGGACGCCCAGCTGATCCTGGTCGACACCCCCGGCCTGCACCGGCCGCGCACGCTGCTCGGGGAGCGCCTCAACGACCTGGTGAAGACGACCCTCGCCGAGGTCGACGTGGTGGCGGTCTGCCTGCCGGCCAACGAGAAGCCGGGCCCCGGTGACCGGTTCATCGTCAACGAGATGGGCAAGGTCAAGCGCACCACGAAGGTCGCGATCGCCACCAAGACCGACCTGGTGACCTCCGAGCAGCTCGGCGAGCACCTGCTCGCGATCCAGCGCCTCGGTGAGGAGACCGGCACCGACTGGGCCGAGATCGTGCCCGTGTCGGCGCGGTCCGGCGACCAGGTGGCGCTGCTCCAGGACCTTCTCGTGGGCCTGCTGCCGCCCGGTCCGCAGCTCTACCCCGACGGCGACCTGAGCGATGCGCCCGAGGAGATCCTGGCGGCGGAGCTGATCCGGGAGGCCGCGCTCGACGGCCTGCGCGACGAGCTCCCGCACTCGGTCGCGGTCGTGGTCGAGGAGATGCAGCTGCGCGCGGACCGCCCCGAGGACAAGCCGTTGCTCGACATCTACGCCAACCTGTACGTCGAGCGCGACTCCCAGAAGGGCATCCTGATCGGTCCCAAGGGCACCCGCCTCCGGGCGATCGGCACGACCTCGCGCAAGCAGATCGAGGCGCTGCTCGGCACTCCGGTCTACCTCGACCTGCACGTCAAGGTGGCCAAGGACTGGCAGCGCGACCCCAAGCAGCTCCGCAAGCTGGGCTTCTGATGACCCGCCCGGCTCCGGTCGCCGCGTGGCACGCCATCGCCGCGTCGCGGGACCCGTCGGGACTGGCCGAGCTGCTGGCCGACGACGTGGTCTTCCGCTCGCCGGCGGTGCACACCCCGCAGGTGGGCAAGGCGCTGACGACGGCGTACCTCTCGGCCGCCGTCGTGGTGCTCGGCCCGACGCTCGGCTACGTCCGGGAGTGGTACGCCGAGGACTCGGCCGTGCTGGAGTTCACCGCCGAGCTCGACGGGCTGACCGTGCACGGCGTCGACATGATGACCTGGGACGCCGACGGCCGGCTGACCGACTTCACCGTGATGGTGCGCCCCTTCAAGGGCCTGCAGAAGCTGGTCGAGCTGATGGCGGCCGAGCTGACCCGCTGACCTACCGGTCCGGGACCCAGCACAACCCGTAGGTCTGCCCGGCGCGCCACTGCGCGGCGGTCGGCCACTCGTAGCCCCAGCGGTAGTCGAGCGCGCCGTCGGCCGCGTCGGCGCCGGCGCTCTTGCACGGCCCGTCACCGGCCGTGCGGACGGACCCGACGCCGGGATACCTGCCGGCGTCGAAGGGCACGGTCGCCACGGCTCGCCAGCTGTGGTCGGCCGAGCAGATCACTCGCTCGAAGCCGGACGTGCCGGGTTCGGCCGTGCCGCACATGGCGTACCGGTCGCGGCCGTCCGGGTCGTCGAGCACGTCCTTGAGGGGGCCGGCGAGCGGCGCCAGCCGCTCGTCACCCGCCAGCGCCACCGCGTCGCAGCGGTACCACGACTCGCCGGCGTCGGACTGCTCGACGGTCGGGGTGAACCACACGGAGCGCAGCATGCTGAGCCGCCGGTCGTCCTCGGTGCCGCCGACGTGCTCGGCGAAGCGGGCCGGGCACGTCTGCGCCACCTGGTTGCGCACCCGCTTGGAGTCGACGGCCAGCAGGTGACCGTCGACGACGGCGTCGAGGGCCCCGACCGCGAACGTCTTCGAGGTGTGCTTGCGCTTGCAGGGCGTCGGCGCCACCTCGACCGTGGGCGCCACTGCCTCGGCGTAGTCGAGCCGGTAGCAGGCTCCCTCGCCCGGTGGCTTCGGCAGCGCGGCCGCCGGGGACGGCGTCGGGGTCGGGGTCGGCGACGCGGACGGCGTACCGGCCGGCGCGTCGGCGTCGTCGCTCCCGCCGCTGCAGCCGGCGAGCAGGAGGGTGAGGGCCGCGGTCGCCAGGACGGACGCGGCCGTACGACGGCTCACTCCGGCGTCTTCGCCCAGCAGACCGAGCGTCGGTTGCCCGCGTTCCACTCGGCCTCGTGGAACCACGTGTAGCCGAAGTCGTAGTCGACCGGGTAGTTGAGCCAGGCGCCGACCGACTTCGAGCAGAAGTCCCGGGTCTTCACCTCGGCCAGGCGGTCGCCGGGGTACTTCGTCTTCGCGTCGCCGAGGGCGATCGTCGTGACCGCGCGCCAGTTGTGGGAGTCGGTGCAGGGGACCTTGACCGAGCCCGAGACGGTGTCGCCCTCCGCGCAGACCAACCAGCTGTCCTTGGGTCGTCCGAGGAGCAGGCCCTTCGAGCTCGCCGGGAGGCGGACGTACTTCCGGCTCTGCTCGCCGCCCCCGACGACGTCACAGCGGTACCACCGGGCGCCGTCGTCCCAGGCCTCCTCCGACGGCCGGAACCACGCCCAGCTGACGACGGTGCGCATCACGAGGCTGTCGTCGGCGCCGAGGAACTTCTTGAAGCCCTGCGAGCAGGTGCGGTAGGCCCAGGCGCCGAGCTCCTGGTCGTCGTACTCCACGTCGTCGTAGGCGCCGGGGAGGTCGCCGACGGCGTACGTCTCGGCCGTGTGCGGCTTGGCGCACCCGACGACGGGGCTGGAGTTCGCCGGCTTGGCGACGTCTCCCGGGGACAGGACGCGACAGGCGCCGAGCGCCGGCGCCTTCTTGTCGGCCGCGGACGCCGCGTTGCCGTCGCTGCACCCGGTCAGCACCGCGATGGCCGCGAGCGCGAGGACGGCCAAGCGCACGCGATGCACGGAGCCTCCCTCGGTGTTGCCGGACCGCGCGATCGTACCCCCGCTCAGCTGAGCAGCGCCGCCAGCGTCCCCCCGAGGTCGTACGCCGCCTCCTGCTGCTCCGCGCCGACGTCGCCGATCACGCTCAGCACGTCCGCCGCCTGCGTCCACGGCAGGGCTCCGACGATCGCCAGGACCGAGCGCACGGCACCGGTCGCGTCGTACCGCCCGTGCACCCACAGGCCGAAGGGCCGCTTGCCGCCGCTCGCCGAACCGGCCGACCCGTCCTCGGAGAGCGACCCGCCCGCCTCGAGGAAGATCGTGTCGAAGAAGTGCTTGAGCGCTCCGCTCATGTAGCCGAAGTTCGCCGTCGTCCCGAGCAGGTAGCCGTCGGCCACCAGCACGTCCTCAGCGGTCGCCTCGAGCGCCTCCCGGACGACGACCTCCACGCCCTCGATCGCGTCGTCGCGGGTGCCCGCGAGCACCGCGTCGGTCAGTGACCGAGCCGTGGGCGTGGGGGAGTGGTGGACGACCAGGAGACGAGCCACCGGGCGCTACCGCCGCCCCCGCCCGAACATCCGGCCCACCCGCTCGGCCACCGACCGCGTCGGCTTGATGTCCACCAGGGTCGACCCGTCCGGCTCCGGCAGGCCCGCCGCCTGCTCGGCGGTGAGCGTCGTGCAGACGTAGGTCACGTAGATCGAGCCGATCTGGTCGGCGTCGACGAACCGGGTCCCCTCGGCCGTGTCGACGACGATGCCGTCGAACACCGACACCTTCTCGTCGACCAGCACCGCCTTCACCGTGGCGAAGAGCTCGCCGCTGCTCGTCTGCACCGGCGTCCCGGGCTGGAGCGCGGTGTAGGCGATCGGGTGCGCGGACTCGTCGGGCATGCCGCCAGCCTAGGTCGTCGTACGCCGCCCGGTCGCCGTCGATCGCCGGGATCGACCTCGGTGGTCGAGCAGGGCGCCGCCCCACCGGTGGTTGAGGAGGGCCGCGGCCCCACCGGTGGTTGAGGAGGGCCGCTAGGCCCGTCTCGAAACCCCCGCAGCGCACGTACGTCGTTGGGTACGGGGGTCTCGACGACGCTCGCTGGCGCTCGCTGCTCGACCGCCGAGGGCTCCGTTGGTTGAGGAGGGCCGCTAGGCCCGTCTCGAAACCCCCGTAGCCCACGTTCGTCGTCGGGTGCGGGGGTGGTTTCGAGGCTCAGGCCTGGCGGCCTTCGCACCTCAACCACCGTGTTGCGCGCTCCGGTGGGTGAGGAGGACGCGGCCTCTCCGGTGGTTGAGAAGGACGTGGCCCACCGGTGGTTGAGGAGGGCCGCTAGGCCCGTCTCGAAACCCCCGGCGGCCCACGTACGTCGTCGGGTGTGGGGTGGTTTCGAGGCTCAGCGCTAGCGCGCTTCGCACCTCAACCACCGTGTTGCGCTCCGGCGGTTGAGGGTGCCGCGGCCCACCGGTGGTTGAGAAGGGCCGCTAGGCCCGTCTCGAAACCCCGCAGCCGGCGTACGTCGTCGAGTGCGGGGGTCTCGACGACGCTCGCTGGCGCTCGCTGCTCGACCACCGGGGGCTCCGGTGGTTGAGGAGAACGCGGCCCACCGGTGGTTGAGCGGCGGCCCATCGGTGGTTGAGGAGGGCCGCTAGGCCCGTCTCGAAACCCCCGCAGCCCGGGCAGTACGTCGGGTGCGGGGGTCTCGACGACGCTCGCTGGCGCTCGCTGCTCGACCACCGGGGGCTCGGTGGTGGTTCGTCAGGCGGGCGACTTCTTGGCCGCAGGGACCCGCTTGACCGGGGCCCTCTTCACCGGCGCCTTCTTGACCGGCGCCTTCTTGACCGGGGCCTTCTTCACCGGGGCCTTCTTGGCCGGAGCCTTCTCGACCACAGCCTTCTTGGCCGGGGCCTTCTTGGCCGGCGCAGGCACGACGACGGGGGCGGGCGGCTGGGCGGCGGCGAGGGCGGTCTTGGTCTTCGCGAGCTTCGCCTGGCGCTTGTCGTACGCCGCGAGGCCCTCGGCGAGCTCGAAGGCGGCGTCGTCGCGGTCGTCGGCGGTGGCGCGGGCGCGCTTGGCGGCGCGCTTGGCCTCCTTCGCGATGCGGTGGGCACGGCGCTTCGCGACCTTGCGGGCCGCCTTCAGCCGCGTCCGCTCGGCGTCCGCCTCCTCCGCCGCCGCGGCGGCGGCGTCGAAGCGCGCCTGGGCGGCGTCGACGGCCGCGGTCGCGCTGGTGAGCTTGTCGGTGTGGTTGTTGACTCGCTGCTGGAGCTCTTCGACGTCGGCCATGTGGGTCAACCTACCGATCCGGACAACGCAGCCACCAGGGCCGGGCGTGGGTTAGGCTGACGTCGTCATGATGATGCGCCAGCTTCTCCTTCGCTGCCGCAGCGAGGTCTGAGCCAGAGCCGGACCCCCTCGCTGCGGAGTGAGCGCGTGCGCCGGCCGACACGGATCTACCCACCGAGGAAGCCATGACCAGCACCAACCCGCAGCAGCCCAGCGGCATGCCGTACGAGCGCTACGTCCCGTTCATCCCGATCAGCCTGGCGGACCGCACCTGGCCCGACGCGACGATCACGCAGGCCCCGCGCTGGTGCGCGGTCGACCTCCGCGACGGCAACCAGGCGCTGATCGACCCGATGTCGCCGGCCCGCAAGAAGAAGATGTTCCAGCTCCTGGTCGCCATGGGCTACAAGGAGATCGAGGTCGGCTTCCCGAGCGCGAGCCAGACCGACTTCGACTTCGTGCGGATGCTCATCGAGGACGACCTGATCCCCGACGACGTCGTCATCCAGGTGCTGACCCAGGCGCGCGAGGAGCTCATCGAGCGCACCTACGAGTCGCTGCGCGGCGCCAAGCAGGCGATCGTGCACCTCTACAACTCGACGAGCACGCTCCAGCGCCGGGTCGTCTTCGGGCTCGACATGGACGGCATCGAGGACATCGCCGTCCAGGGCGCCCGGCTGTGCCGCAAGTTCGAGGAGCGGATCCCGGAGACCGAGGTCTTCTACGAGTACTCCCCGGAGTCCTACACCGGCACCGAGCTCGAGTTCGCCGTCCGCGTCTGCAACTCCGTGCTGGAGGTCTTCGAGCCGACCGCCGACAAGCCGGTCATCATCAACCTGCCCGCGACCGTCGAGATGGCCACGCCCAACGTGTACGCCGACTCGATCGAGTGGATGAGCCGCAACCTCAACCACCGTGACCACGTCGTGCTCTCCCTGCACCCCCACAACGACCGCGGTACGGCGGTCGCCGCGGCTGAGCTCGGCTACCTCGCGGGCGCCGACCGCATCGAGGGCTGCCTCTTCGGCAACGGCGAGCGCACCGGCAACGTCTGCCTGGTCACGCTCGGCCTCAACCTCTTCACCCAGGGCGTCGACCCCGAGATCGACTTCTCGAACATCGACGAGATCCGCCGCACGGTCGAGTACTGCAACCAGCTGCCGGTCGCCGAGCGCCACCCGTACGGCGGCGACCTGGTCTACACGGCGTTCTCCGGCTCCCACCAGGACGCGATCAAGAAGGGCTTCGAGGCCCTGGAGCGCGACGCCGCAGCCGCCGGCGTACCGGTCTCGCAGCACGAGTGGGCGGTGCCGTACCTCCCGATCGACCCCCAGGACGTCGGTCGCACCTACGAGGCCGTGATCCGGGTCAACAGCCAGTCCGGCAAGGGCGGTGTCGCCTACGTCCTCAAGGCCGAGCACAAGCTCGACCTGCCGCGACGCGCGCAGATCGAGTTCAGCCGGGTGGTCCAGCAGCGCACCGATGCCGAGGGCGGCGAGATCCTGCCCGACGACATCTGGGCGATGTTCCGCGCCGAGTACCTCGACCGCGAGACGCCGCTCAAGCTGAACTCCGTGCACACCTCCTCGGCCGCCGGCGAGAAGGACGCCCTCGACGTCAACGTGTACGTCGACGGCACGATCCAGTCGCTGCACGGCGAGGGCAACGGGCCGATCGCGGCGTTCGTCAGCGCCATCAACGAGCTGCCCCACGGGTGGGACGTCCGCGTGCTCGACTACGCCGAGCACGCTCTCTCCTCCGGTGGCGACGCACTCGCGGCGGCGTACGTCGAGTGCCTGGTCGGCGATCAGGTCTACTGGGGTGTCGGCGTGGACGCCAACATCGTGACCGCCTCGCTCAAGGCGGTCATCAGCGCGGTCAACCGCGCGCCAGCGGCAACCTGATCGTCACCGTGGTGCCCTCCAGGTGGGCGGATCGCACGTCGATCTGCCCACCGTGGGTGGCCACGATCGCCGCGACGATCGACAACCCCAGGCCGGTGCCCTGGATCGCCCGCTGCTGGGCCGAGGTCGAGCGGAAGAACCGCTCGAACAGCCGCGCCTGCTCCTCGACGGGTACGCCGATCCCGGTGTCGGCGACGCTCAGCCACGCCTCGCCGTCGTGGACCTTCGCCGACACCTCGATCCGCCCGCCGTCCTCGGTGAACTTGATCGCGTTGCTCAACAGGTTCATCAGCGCACGCTCGAGCTGCCGCCGGTCGCCGAGCACCGGGATGGGCGAGTCCGACGACATCACCACGACGTCGAGGTCACGACCGGCAAGCTGGGCCCGCAGAGCGTCGTCGGCGCCGGTGACGATGGCGGAGAGGTCGACGGCGTTCCGCTCCCAGCGGGTGGCGCCGGAGTCCATGCCGCTGAGCGTCAACAGGTCGTCGCACAGCAGGATCAGGCGCTGGCCGTTGCGCGCGATGCTCGCCAGCAGCGGCACCTGCTCGGGGGACGGGTCCACCAGGGTGCCGTCCTCGAGCATCTCGGTGTAGCCGACGATGCTGGTCACCGGCGTCCGCAGCTCGTGGCTGACCGTGGAGACGAACTCGTTCTTCGCCTCGTCCAGCTCCTTCATCCGCTGGACCGCGAGCCGCTCCTTCTCCAGGGCCGCGATCAGCATCTCCTGGCTGGCCCGGGCCTCCGTGACGTCGCGGCCGACGCACAGGTAGCCGATCTCCGCCGCGAAGGTGTCGGCGGCGACGCTGAGCGTCATCGAGACGGTGTGGCGGCGGCCGTCGCTGCCGATCCACACCCAGTCGCGCAGCGGCGTCGCCCCCGCGGCGCTGGTGGCCGTGACGAGGCGCGGGAAGGCGTCCTCGCCGGTCAGACCGCCGCAGCGCTGCGCCACCTGCGCGGGATCGAGGAGGTCCACGAACGCGGTGCCGACGATGTCCTGGCCGTCGTAGCCCAGGAGGTTCACCGCCCCCGCGTTGAAGACCGTGATCCGACCCTGCGGGTCGATGCCGATCATCGCCGTGGTGACGGCCGACTCCAGGAGGTGGCGGGTGAGCCCAGCGGCCGTGCGCTCCGCGGTGAGGTCGGTGCCGGTGAGGACGACGTACGCCGGACGCTCCTGGTCGTCGAGCACGTAGCTGGTGTTCCACAGGACCCGGCGCCGCTCGCCGGTGCGGGTCGCCAGGTTCGTCTCCCGGCTGGCCTGGGCGTGCGGATCCGTCGGCAACCCGGCCGGGTAGCCGGTCGAGCCGGCCGGCGCGAACGGCATGTCCCAGATGTCGTGGCCCAGCAGGTCCGACTCGGGGAAGCCGGTGAGCGTCGTGGTCGCGCCGTTGACCCGGACCACCTGCCCGCGCAGGTCGGTCACCAGGATCAGCGCGGCGGTGGTGTCGAGGGTTGCGCTGGTGAGCTTCTCGCTGTCACCGAGGCGGCCGAGCAGTCGGCGGTTCTGCTCCACGCCGATCGCGAGGGGCAGCGTCATCAGGGCGCAGACCACCACGAAGGCCTGGAGCACGGCGCCGAGCCCGAGCGCGCTGACCTGGCCGCGCTCGAAGTCGAACCCGAAGGGCCCCTGGCCCTGGGAGCTGGCCACGATGACGATGATCGAGACGCCGGCGAGCTCCCACGCGACGATGGCGACGTCGAAGCGGAGGGCGGCCCAGATCAGCAGCGGCAGCGGCAGGAACTCCAGCGACCGGGTCTGTCCCGAGACGAAGACGAAGGTGGTGACCACGGTCAGGGCGACCAGCTGGACCGGGAGCTCGGCTCGCTGCCACAGCACGCGTCGACGCCGCCGGAGCGGCGGCGCCATCACGATCGGCAGCACCACCAGCGTCGAGGCGGCGTGGGACAGGGTCAGGGAGCGGAACGCCTCCGGCACCGAGCCGTCGGTCAGGACGAGGATGCCGGCGGCGGCGAGGACCGCCATCGTGAGGCCGCCCAGGACCGCGCCGATGACCAGTCGCACGAAGACGTCCAGGCTCGCGAGCTCGGGCAGCTCGTCGCGGCGCCAGCGCAGGAAGGCGGCGGCCACCACCGCCTCGGAGGTGTTGGCCACCGCCAGCCACACGCACAGGTCCAGGGGACGGTCCTCGACGAGGTTGGCGGCCCCGGTGACCACGACGAGGGCCGGCACCAGCCACCACCACCAGCGGTGCGGGGTGAGCGCCAGCAGGGCCACGGAGATGCCGGCCGCCGGCCACCAGATCGCGACGGGGGAGCCGTCGGGCTCGGAGACGATGGCGAGCACGCCGGCGCCGAAGACCACGCCGAGGATCAGCACCGCCTCGGAGACCGCCAGCCGGCCCCGGCCCAACTTCCACATGGCGGCAGTGTCGCACCTGGGTCGCCTAGGCTGGTGGGCATGCTGGTGTCGGAGCGGATCGGGCAGCTCTTCGTCGAGACCCACGCCGGTCGTGACCGGCTCGAGTTCACCGAGTACGGCGGCGGGGACGCCTGGGTGGTGCTGCTGCCGGCCGAGCTGCTGCCGCGCCGGATGCAGCAGCCGCTGGCCCGGGTGCTGGCCGCGCAGGGATTCCACGTCGTCACCCTGGACCCGCTCGGCCACGGGCGCTCCGACCGTCCGGCCGACCCGCAGGCCTACTCGGTCACCGTCTTCGCGGAGCAGGTGGTGGCCCTGCTCGACCACCTGGGTGCGTCCCAGGCGGTGGTCGGCGGGACCTCGCTGGGAGCCAACACCGCTCTCGAGACCGCCGCGATCGCCCCGGACCGGGTGCGGGGTCTGATCCTCGAGGCCCCGATCCTGGACAACGGCGTGGAGGCCGGGATCCTGACCTTCGGTCCGGTGCTGCTGACGGCTCGGTTCCTCCCGCTGGCCGTCAGCGCCCTGCGCCGCGTGACCCGGTCGGTGCCGCGCGGCATCGTCCCCTTCTGGGCGGGCATCGCCCTCGACACGTGCAACCAGCGGCCCGGAGCGGTCGCCGCGCTCCTGCACGGGATGTTCTTCGGACGAGTGGCGCCGTCGGCGCGCGAACGGCGCCGCATCGACGTGCCGGCGCTGGTCGTCGGACACCCGTTCGACCTGCTGCGTCCGCTCGCCGATGCGGAGATGCTGGCCGGTGAGCTGCCGCGGGCGACGCTGCTCCGGGCCCGGACCGCGCTGGAGTGGCGGCTGCGCCCGCAGCGGCTCGACGAGGCCGCGGTCCAGCTGGTGGCCCAGTGCTGGCGGACGCCACGCCGCCGCCGGCGCGCCGGATCCTGACCCGCCCAGGCAGAATGGGCGAGTGCTCTACCGTGACGAGGCGATCGTGCTGCGCACCCACAAGCTGGGTGAGGCCGACCGCATCATCACGCTCCTGACCCGGCAGCACGGTCGCGTCCGCGCGGTGGCCAAGGGCGTGCGCCGTACGACGTCGCGCTTCGGCTCGAGGCTCGAGCCCTTCACCCACGTCGACCTGCAGCTCGCCGAGGGGCGCAACCTCGACACGATCACCCAGGCCGAGACGATCGCGCCGTTCGCCAAGGGACTGGGTCTCGACTACGACCGCTACACCGCCGGGACGGTGATGCTCGAGACCGCCGACCGGCTGGTGACCGAGGAGCGCGAGCCCAGCGTCCAGCAGTTCCTGCTCCTCGTCGGCGGCCTGCGGGCGATGACGGCCGGCGAGCACGGACCCGGGCAGGTCCTCGACTCCTACCTGCTGCGCTCGCTCTCGGTCGCCGGCTACGCCCCGTCATTCGAGCACTGCGCGCGCTGCGGCACCCTGCCCAACCCCGGCGCCGGACCGCACCGCTGGTTCAATCCGTCGATGGGCGGGGTGCTGTGCGCGACCTGCCGCGTGCCGGGCTCCGCCAACCCCGCCCCCGAGACGGTGGCGCTGCTCGCGGCCCTGCTCAGCGGGGACTGGGCCGTCGTGGACGTCGCTCATCCGCGGCAGCTGAAGGAGTCGAGCGGCCTCGTCTCGGCGTACCTCTCCTGGCACCTCGAGCGCGGCCTCAAGTCGATGGCGTACGTCGAGCGCTGACCCTTCCGCTCAGGTAGCGCCCCCGTCGGCCGATGCTCAGTGAGACAGGAGCGTCAGGAGGCAGCGGTGCGGGGCTGGACTCAGCGGAGTCGATGGGTCATCACCCATCTGTGCTGGAACGACGGCGAGCCCGATCCCCGCGTGCTCCAGGGCGGGTTCACGCTGCTGCTCGTCGGTGCCATGGTGCTGCGCACGCTCGGCGACCGCCCGGTGCCGCTGGTGTCCTGGCCGGTGGCCGGGGTGGCCGCCTCGACACTCGGCCTGGTGGCCGTGATGACCTCACCGCCGAGCCAGCTCGACCTGCGCACCAGGTCCATGGCGGTGGTCAACATCGCCGCCCTGGGCATGCTCGCAGCCGGCCCGGACCTCGGCACCGCCTCGCCGCTGCTCGTGCTGCCGTCGATCTGGCTCGGGGCCGTGATGGGTCTGCGTGGAGCCGCGCTGGCCATCGGCTCCGTGCTGGCCTTCATCACCGTCCCGGGACTCGTTGCCCACGGCGCCGATGCCGTGACGTTCGAGCGACTGATCATCCTGCCCGTCGTCGCCGGCGTCGGCGCGGCGGCCATCACCGCCGGTCTGACCGCGGCGCGCACCGCGCAGGCCGGCGCCGAGGCCCGCGAGGCCGAGCTCGAGGCGGCCATGGAGGTCATCGAGCGGAGCCGCCGGTCGGCCCAGGCCATCTTCGAGGCGGTGGACGTCGGTCTCGCGCTGCTGGACCGCAACGGTCAGCCGGTGCTGATCAACCAGCGGCTGGCGGAGTTCTCGGAGCTGGCCTACCCGGCCGGCAACATCGAGGACCCGTGGGTCTTCGACGAGTCCGGGACGACCCGGCTGCCGATCGACGACGTGCCCACGGCCCGGGCCCGACGCGGTGAGGAGTTCGACGACCTCCGGGTCTGGATCGGTCGTGCTCCGGACGCCCGGCGCGCGATGTCGATCTCGGCGCGCCGCGTCGAGCACTCCGACGGCAGCCTGGTGGGCGCGGCGGTCTCCTACACCGACGTCACCGACTTCATGCGGGCCCTGCTGGTCAAGGACGACTTCATCGCGCTGGTCTCGCACGAGCTGCGCACCCCGCTGACCTCGATCGTGGGGTACGTCGCGGTCATGCTCGAACGCACCGACCTCGACCCCGGTCTGCGCAAGCACCTGGAGGTCGTGGCGCGCAACGGACGACGGCTGCAGCGCCTGGTCGGCGACCTGCTCCAGGAGGTCCAGCACTCCGCGCACGCCGCGCCGCTGCGCGAGCAGGGGACCGACCTCGCGGTCATCGTGCGTGGCTCGGTCGTGGCCGCGCGGCCCAACGCCACCCGAGCCGGCATCCGACTGGAGGTCGACGTCCCCGAGCGGATCGACTTCCTGGGCGACCCGCAGCGCCTGGGCCAAGTGGTCGACAACCTGCTCTCGAACGCGATCAAGTACACGGCCGCCGGAGGGCGCGCGTGGGTGCACGTCACGTCCGTCGACGGGTGCGCCGTCATCCGGGTGCGCGACACCGGCATCGGCATCCACCCCGACGACCAGTGCCAGCTCTTCACCCGGTTCTTCCGCACCCGTGAGGCCACGCTGAGCGCGATCCAGGGGGTCGGACTGGGGTTGTCGATCACCAAGTCCATCGTCGAGAGCCACGGCGGCCGGATCGAGGTGGAGAGCGAGATCGGGCGGGGCAGCGAGTTTCGGGTCGTGCTGCCGCTGACCGCCATCCGACTCGCCTCCTGAGGAGCGATGACGGTGAGACTCGTGCGTCGTTCCGGTTCGGCGGTCTGGCAGCTGGTGTGGCTCGGCGGCGAGCCCGACCCGCGGGTCCTCCAGCTGGGCTTCACCCTGCTCCTGGTCGTCGAGGCGTGCCTGCGCGTGCTCGGCGGGGTGCCGCTTTCGGAAGGGCGCCAGGTGCCGGCGGCGATCGCGGCGGCGACGCTGCTCGCCGCGGCGGTGTGGTGGGTCCCGTCGCCGCGGAGGCGGGCGGCGATCACGGTGATCGCGATCCTCGACATCGCGATCCTCGGGCTGGCGCTGCTCAGCAGCGAGGACGGTGGCCTCGGGCTGCTGGTCGTGCTGCCCGCGCTCTGGCTCGGGCGTCGGTACGGCGAGCGCGGCGCCGTGCTGGCCGTGGGAGCCAGCCTGGCACTGGTGACCGTGCCCGGCCTCGTCGTCCACGGCGGCGAGGGAGCCGCGGCGACGTACCTGGCGATGATGCCGCTGATCGCCGGGGTGAGCGCGGTCGCGATCTCCGCCGGTCTCGACGTGGCCCGCTCCGCGCAGGCGCGGGCCGAGCGTGGCGAGTGCGAGCTGGCCCGAGCGCTGGAGACGATCCGGGCCCAGCAGCACACGTCCCAGGCGATCTTCGACGCCGCGGGGGTCGGCCTGATGCTCCTGGACCGTGACGGACACCTGGTGGCGATGAACGAGCGGTACGGCGACTTCGTCTCGCTCAGCCTGCCCGAGGGACGGGGCCTGACGTGGCCCGGCGACACGTTCGCGGCGGACGGCGTCACGCTGCTGCGCGCCGACGACGTGCCCAGCGCCCGCGCCGCGCGCGGGGAGCAGTTCGACGACTTCCGGATGTGGTCGGGTGCCGACCCGCGCACCCGGCGGGCGGTGTCGGTCTCCGCCCGTCACGCCGAGGGCGAGGACGGCGGGTTCATCGGTGCGGCGCTGGCCGGCACGGACATCACCGACCTGATGCAGGCGCTGGCGGTGAAGGACCAGTTCGTCGCCCTGGTGTCGCACGAGCTGCGCACGCCGCTGACCTCGATCGTCGGCTACGTCAGCATCCTGCTCGAGGACGAGGACCTGCCCGCGCACGTCATCAAGCAGCTGGCGGTGGTCGCCCGCAACACCGAGCGGCTCCAGCGGCTGGTCGCCGACCTCCTGCAGGAGCAGCAGCCCGGTGGTGCGATGCCGGTCGAGCGCACCCGGACCGACCTGGGCGCGATCGTCCGCGAGTGCGTGCAGACTGCCGGGACGGCCGCCGAGCGTGCCGGCGTGGAGCTGTCGCTGAGGTCGCCCTCGGCTCTGTGGGTCGACGCCGACGCCCACCGCTTCGCGCAGGTCGTCGACAACCTCGTGTCCAACGCGATCAAGTACAGCCTGCGCGGCGGCCGGGTGGACGTCGAGCTCCGCGCCCGCGCCACTGAGGTGGAGCTGGTCGTCGCGGACGACGGCATCGGCATCTCGGAGGTGGACCGCGAGGAGCTCTTCACCCGCTTCTTCCGCGCGCAGGATGCGCACGACCGCGCGATCCAGGGGATCGGCTTGGGCCTGAGCATCACCAAGTCCATCGTGGAGAGCCACGGCGGTCGCATCGAGGTGGACAGCGAGATCGGACGGGGCAGCGAGTTCCGGGTCGTGCTGCCGGTGCAGATCGCCCGCCTCGCCTCCTGAGTCCACCGGAGAGGCTCGATACGCTCCTGGTGTGAAGCGCGCCGTACGACAGCCCACGCCGCACCCCTCCGGCGCCCGGCCGCCGGCGATCCCGCGGGACCTGGTGCCGCGGCACGTCGCCGTGGTGATGGACGGCAACGGCCGCTGGGCCAAGGAGCGGGGCCTGCCCCGGACCAAGGGGCACGAGCAGGGCGAGTCGTCGCTCTTCGACGTCGTCGAGGGCGCGATCGAGATCGGCGTGAAGGCGATCTCGGCGTACGCGTTCTCCACCGAGAACTGGTCGCGCTCGCCCGACGAGGTCAAGTTCCTGATGGGCTTCAACCGCGACGTGATCCGCCGGCGTCGCGACGAGATGCACGAGCTGGGCGTCCGGGTCCGGTGGGCCGGCCGGGCGCCCCGGCTGTGGAAGTCGGTGATCCGGGAGCTGCAGGTCGCCGAGGAGCTGACGAGGAAGAACGACGTCCTCACGTTGACGATGTGCGTCAACTACGGCGGCCGCGCGGAGCTCGCCGACACCGCCCGCAGCATCGCCCGCGAGGTCGCCGCCGGTCGGCTCGACCCCGAGAAGGTCGACGAGAAGACGTTCGCGCGTCACCTCTACGTGCCCGAGCAGTCCGACGCCGACCTGATCTGGCGCACGTCGGGGGAGCAGCGGCTGTCCAACTTCCTGCTGTGGCAGGCGGCGTACGCCGAGCTCGTGTTCACCGACGTGCTCTGGCCCGACGTGGACCGTCGGCACCTGTGGCAGGCGATCGACCTCTACGCCCGACGCGACCGTCGCTACGGAGGGGCCCTGCAGTGAGCCGCCGCGGCCGGTCGGCCGAGGACGCACGCTAGCGGCAGCGCGGGCAGGTCCCGAAGATCTCCAGGGCGTGGCTGACGTCGGCGTACCCGTGCTCGGCGGCGATGGCGCTGGTCCAGCGCTCGACGGTCGGGCCCTCGACCTCGACGGTCGCCCCGCAGGAGCGGCAGACCAGGTGGTGGTGGTGACTGTCGGAGCAGCGGCGGTAGATCGCCTCGCCGTCCTCCGTGCGGAGCACGTCGACCTCGCCGGCGTCGGCCAGCCGCTGCAGGGTGCGGTAGACGGTGGCGAGGCCGACCTGCTCGCCCCGCTCGCCGAGCAGCTCGTGGATCTCCTGGGCCGAGCGGAAGTCCGCGAAGGAGGCCATCGCCTCGACGACGGCCCGGCGCTGCCGGGTCGGGCGCAGCGGGGGCAGCGGGGGCGTGGCGTCAGTGCTCGTCATAGTGCCTCCCGTGGGGCGCGTGGCGGTGCCCGCCGTGGACGTAGTCGACGTGGTCGCCGTGCTGGACCGCGACGTGACCGCAGTCCTTGCCGTGGTCGTGCGGGTGCTCGTCGATGACCTCGTGGGCCGCGACCTCGACCACGGGGAAGGGCCGCCGGAGGCGGTGCCGCGACCGCAGCAGCACGCCCACCGGCCACGCGACGACGAAGCCGGCCAGCGCGACCAGCACGATCGTCGGGCCGGGCGCGACCCGCGCGTAGGTGGAGGCGTACGCCGAGAGCAGCAGCCCGCCGACCGACGCGAGCGTGCCGAGGACCATCGCCGCCCCCAGCGTGGAGCGGAAGGAGCGCGTCAGCTGCTGCGAGGTGGCGACCGGCACCACCATCAGGGCCGAGACCAGGAGCAGCCCGACCGTCCGCATCGCGACCGTGACGCTGACGGCGGCGAGCACCGCGACCAGCACGTTGTAGAAGCGGATGTTGAGCCCGGCGACCCGGGCGAACTCCTGGTCCTGGGCGACCGCGAAGAGCTGCGGCGACAGGCCGACGCAGACCAGCACGATCACCGCCGCCAGCACCATCACGACGATCACGTCGCCCGGCGACGTCGTGGTGATCGCGCCGAAGAGGTACTGGTTCAACCTGGCGGCGCTCTGCCCGGCGAGCCCGGTGAGCAGGACGCCGCCCGCCAGCCCGCCGTAGAAGAGGAGCGCGAGCGCGACGTCGCCGTTGGTGTGGCCGCGCTCGCGGATGACCTCGATCAGCACCGCACCGAGCACGGCCACCACCACCGCCGTCCAGGTGGGCGAGCTGTTCGTCAGCAGTCCGAGCGCAACCCCGGTGACAGCGACGTGGCCGATGCCGTCGCCCATCAGGGCCTGGCGCCGCTGCACGAGGTAGGTGCCGACGGCCGGGGCCGCGAGGCCGGTGAAGACCGCGGCGATGATGGCGCGCTGCATGAAGGGCAGACCGAGCAGGTCCAGGAAGTCGCTCATCTCGCACCGTCGATCGGCGAGGCCACGTGCGGAGCGTGGTCGTGACGCTCAGGCTCGTGGTGATGGTGGTGGTGGCCGTCGAGGTGGGCGGTGGCGACCTCCGCGCTGGCCAGCGGCGGGCCGTCGTACGCGATCCGGCCGTCCCGCATCACCACGGCACGGTCGATCAGGGGCGCCATCGGACCCAGCTCGTGGGCGACCAGGACGATCGTCGCCCCGCGCTCCGAGAGGGTCTCGAGGGTGTCCGCGAGGATCTGCTGGTTGGGCAGGTCGACGCCGGCGGTCGGCTCGTCGAGGAAGAAGAGGTCCGGCTCACCGGCCAGCGCGCGGGCGATGAGGACCCGCTGCTGCTGGCCGCCGGACAGCGTCGAGACGCCGTCGCGCGCGCGGTGCGCCAGCCCGACCACGTCGAGGGCCTCGGCGATGGCCGCCCGGTCACGCCGGCCCAGGGGTCGCAGGAGTCGCCGGTGGGTGAGGCGGCCGGACGCGACGATCTCCCACACCGACGCCGGTACGCCGGACGCGGCGCCGCCGCGCTGGGGCACGAAGCCGACGCGCTGCCAGTCGTGGAAGTCGTCGTACGGCGTCCCGAAGAGGCTGAGCGCACCGCCGGCCAGGGGCCGCAGCCCGGTGAGCGCGCGGACCAGCGTGGACTTGCCGGACCCGTTGGCACCCATCAGGGCGACGAACTCACCGGAGCGCACGCTCAGGTCGATGCCGCGCAGGATCGGCCGGCCGGCGATGGCGACCGCGCCGTTGCTCATCTCGAGCACGGGTGGGGTGCTCAACAGCCGTTCGCCTCCTCGAGGGACGCCAGGTTGCGGCGCATGAGGGAAAGGTAGTCCTCGCCGGAGGTCTCGTCGGAGAGCCCCTCGATCGGGTCGAGCACCTTGCTCCGGACGCCCATGTCGCGGGCCAGGGAGTCCGCGGTCTCCGGGCTGGCCAGGGTCTCGGAGAAGACCGTGGTCACGCCCTCGTCGCGGATCACCCGCTGCAGCCGCGCCAGGTCGGCCGGGGTCGCCTCGGAGTCGGGGGAGAGGCCCAGGATGGCGTCCATGGTCACGCCGTACCGCTGGAGGTAGCCGAACGCGTCGTGGCTCACGACGATGGTGTCGCGCTCACAGCCCTGCAGCCCGGTCGCGTACTCCCGGTCGAGCCCCTCCAGGTCGGCGCGCAGGTCCTGGGCGTTGGCGGTGTAGTCGTCGGCGTGGGTCGGGTCGACCTTCGCCAGGCTCTTCGCGACCGCGTCGCCGACGTCGGCGAGCAGCAGCGGGTCCTGCCAGAAGTGCGGGTCGTCCTCGTCGGAGTCGACGCCGTGCTCCTTGAACGGCACCAGCGCGACGACGTCGGTCACGTCGAGCACGGCACCCTCGGCGTTCTCGTCGACGGCGTCGTCGACCGCGGGCTGGAAGCCGCGCTCGTAGACGACGAGGTCGTCCTGGGCGACGTCCGCGGTCTCCCTCGGGGTGAGCTCGAGGTCGTGCGGCTCCCCGCCGGGAGCGGTGAGGTTCTGCACCTCGGCGTGGTCGCCGGCGACCCGGTCGGCGACGTACTGCAGGGGGTAGAACGCCGCCGCGACCTGCACGCCGTTGTCCAGCCCGACGGTGTCGTCGGTGAAGGCGGAGCACCCGCTCAGGAGGACGAGGGGCGCGAGCGCGAGGAGGGCGAGCGTCTTCATGAGAACCATTCTCAGGTTATTTGAGAATGATTGTCAACATGTCGCCGAATGCGCTCCGCCGGGTGGCACGTTCGGGCCATGTCCGACGGCCGGTCGGGATCCCTACGGTGCAGAGGTCACCCGTCCGGGTGAGCGTCTCGTCGTGAGGTGACCCATGGTCCAGTCCCGTCCCGTCGTCGCGCTCTGTCTCTCGATGTGTCTCTCGATCTGCCTCTCGGTCGCGGTCGTCGGCCCGGCTCCCGCGAGCGGCTCCGCAGGGACACCGACCTCGAGCCGCGCCGCGTCGAGCACCATCGACGACCGCTCGCTGCAGCGCTCGGGCCGCTGGCGGGCGGTCCGGGCCGCGAAGGCCTACCGCAGGACGCTGTCGAAGGCCGCTCGCGCGGGTGCGACCCTGACGACCAGGGCTGCGGGCGCGGGGGGCTCGGTCACCTTGCAGATCGGGCCGCGCCGGGGGCGGGCCCAGATCCTCGTCGGTGGCACGGTGCGCAGGACGGTCTCCACCGCGGCCCGGAAGGTCCGGTTCAGGACCGTCGCCGTGAGCGGCTCCGGCAGGATCCAGGTGCGGGTCGTCGCGGGCCGCGCAGGAGTCTTCGTGGACAAGATCGTCCTCAAGCGGAAGTCCGCTCCGCCGTACGCCGCGGGGGTGCTCCGCCAGGTCGACGCGACCGCCGGTGGAGCCGGTGCGAACGGCAGCTCGGTCAACTCGGCGGCGGTCTCGCCGGACGGGAAGTACGTCGCCTTCTGGTCCGACGCGACCAACCTGCGGCCGGAGGCGACCGACGGGCTGTTGCACCTCTACGTGAAGACGCTCGCGACCGGAGCCCTCCGGGTCGTCGACAAGTCGGCCAGCGGTGTGCTGGGCAACGACGGCGGCTGGGTCAGCGAGGCGCGGGTCATCGGGTGGAAGCCGCGCAGCCACGAGCTGCTGCTCACGACGTACGCGACGAACCTGATCGACGGCGTCGTCCTGGACGGCTCGGTCGGGCCCTTCCTGCTGGCCAAGGACCTCGACGACGGCTCGGTGGGCTACATCGCGGCGGGGGTGGGCGACGCGACCTGGTCACCCAACGCCGCGTGGATCGCGTACGCCTCGAGGTACGTCGACGGCTGTGGCGACGCCTGTGCGCCCAACGCGAACTCGAGCTCTCAGGTCTTCGCGTGGCAGGTGGGCACCGCCAACTACGTGCCCATCAGCGCCACCTCCGCCGGCGTGCTGCCCTCGGACGGGAGCGGCCCGCTGGACTCGGTCGAACCGGTCTGGAGCCCCGACTCGAAGCGGGTCGCGTTCACGTCGTCGTCGCACGAGCTGGTGCCGGGCGACACCAACGTCAGCAGGGACGTCTTCGTCAAGACCGTCCAGACGGGGGCGATCAAGCGGGTGTCGGTCTCCGCGGGTGGGGGCCAGGCCAACAGCTCCAGCGACAACCCGGCCTTCGCCCCGACCGGCAACCGGGTGGCGTTCAGCTCCACCGCGACCAACCTCGTCAGCGGCGACGACAACTCCGCCGCGGACGTCTTCGTCAAGGACCTCTCGTCCAACGCGGTCCGGGTGGTCTCGCTGCGCCCCGGCGGCCAGTTCTCGGTGAGCAACCGGGGCAGCCGGATGCCGACCTGGTCACCGGACGGCACCCGGGTCATGTTCATGACGCAGGCCTTCGACCTCGTGCAGGGCTACGACAAGAACATCCTCGACGACATCTACGTCAAGAACCTCAGCACGGGGGCGATGCAGCTCGTGTCGGTGCTCCCCAGCGGCACGAACGGCACCAGCGGCTCCACGCTCTTCGGGATGGTCAGCGCAACCGGCTCCGCCTGGGCACCCGACGGCAGGTCGGTCTTCTTCCTCTCGGCCGCGACGAACTTCGCGGCCCACGACAACAACGCCTTCCAGCAGGACGTCTTCCACAAGTTCCTCGGCTGAGCCGCTACGGTCGCCCCGTGCTGGTCGTGAACAGGTTCCGGGTCCCCGCCGAGCGCGCTGCGTCCTTCCGCGAGGACCTGGAGACGGCGCGGGAGGCACTGGCCGCGTGCGCGGGCTACGCCGGCGGGGAGATCGGCCGCAACGTCGACGACCCGGAGCTGTGGGTGCTCAGCACCCGGTGGGACAACGTCGGCGGCTACCGGCGGGCGCTCTCGTCGTACGACGTGAAGCTGCGCGCGGTGATGACCCTGTCGCAGGCGATCGAGGAGCCGTCGGCGTACGAGCGGGTGGAGCCGGGCACCACTCTCAATATCGGCTCGCCCCGGTCGTTAGGCTGAGCGCTCGCACGTTCCCCCTTGACCGGCAGCCAGCCGGCCGTGACCCGCAGGAGCTCCACCGTGGCCAAGCCGCCCCCGTCCACCGTCGACCACGTCGTCTCGCTCGCCAAGCGGAGGGGCTTCGTCTACCCGTGCGGTGAGATCTACGGCGGCACCCGGTCGGCGTGGGACTACGGCCCGCTCGGTGTCGAGCTCAAGGAGAACATCAAGCGTCAGTGGTGGAAGTCCATGGTCACCATGCGCGACGACATGGTCGGTCTCGACTCCAGCATCATCCTGCCGCGCCAGGTCTGGGAGGCCAGCGGCCACGTCGAGACGTTCAGCGACCCGCTCACCGAGTGCCAGTCCTGCCACAAGCGCTTCCGCGCCGACCACCTCCAGGAGCAGGTCGCGGAGAAGAAGGGTCTCGACGACCCGGACACCGTCGACCTGTCCACGGTCGCTTGCCCCAACTGCGGCACCCGCGGCGCGTGGACCGAGCCGCGCCAGTTCTCCGGTCTGCTCAAGACCTACCTCGGTGTCATCGAGGACGAGAACGGCCTGCACTACCTGCGGCCCGAGACCGCGCAGGGCATCTTCATCAACTTCGCCAACGTGGTGACCTCGAGCCGCCAGAAGCCGCCCTTCGGCATCGCGCAGATCGGCAAGAGCTTCCGCAACGAGATCACGCCCGGCAACTTCATCTTCCGCACCCGTGAGTTCGAGCAGATGGAGATGGAGTTCTTCGTCAAGCCCGGCGAGGACGAGGAGTGGCACCAGTACTGGATCGACCAGCGCACCGCCTGGTACGTCGAGCTCGGCATCAACCCCGACAACCTGCGCCACTACGAGCACGCGCAGGAGAAGCTCAGCCACTACAGCAAGCGCACCGTGGACATCGAGTACCGCTTCAGGTTCGCGGGCTCCGAGTGGGGCGAGCTTGAGGGCATCGCGAACCGCACCGACTTCGACCTCACGACCCACTCGAAGCACTCCGGCCAGGACCTGTCGTACTTCGACCAGGCCAACAACGAGCGCTACACGCCGTACGTCATCGAGCCGGCCGCGGGCCTCTCGCGCAGCCTGATGACCTTCCTGGTCGATGCCTACACCGAGGACGAGGCGCCCAACACCAAGGGCGGCGTCGACAAGCGCGTGGTGCTCAAGCTCGACCCGCGCCTGGCGCCGGTGAAGGTGGCGGTCCTGCCGCTCTCGCGCAACGCCGACCTGTCGCCGAAGGCCAAGGCCCTCGCGCTGGAGCTGCGCACCGCGGGCTGGAACGTCGACTTCGACGACTCCGGCGCCATCGGCCGTCGCTACCGCCGCCAGGACGAGATCGGTACGCCGTACTGCGTCACCGTCGACTTCGAGACGCTCGAGGACGACGCCGTCACCGTGCGTGAGCGGGACACGATGGCCCAGGAGCGGATCAGCCTCGATCGCGCCGTGTCGTACTTCGCCGAGCGTTTCGTCGGTTGTTGACGCCCTCGGCTAGGCACAATGTCCGCATGACCTCGCGCGTGTTCGGGACCACGGCCCTCGCCGTCGTGGTGGCGACGACCCTGCTCGCCGGCTGCTCGGGCTCCGACTCGGAGGGGGCGTCGGCGAAGGGGACCGCGTCGGCCAGCGCCACGCCGTACCTGCCGGTGCCGGACGGGGTCGAGCTCACCCCGCAGGGCAAGCACCTCGAGGTCGGCGACACCGCGACGGTTGCCTACCAGCCGCGCCAGGACGAGGTCGGCGTCCTCGACCTCGGCGTCACCAAGCTCGAGAGGACGACGGTCAAGAAGTCGCTCTCGGCCTGGCAGCTGACGGCGGCGCAGAAGAAGGCGACGCCGTACTTCGTGCACGTGAGGGTCACCAACGTCGGCGAGACCGACCTCGGCGGCCGCCGGGTGCCGCTCTACGTCGTCAACGAGGACAACCTCCTGCTGGAGTCGACCCCGTTCGCGAGCTCCTTCACGGCGTGCCCGAGCACGGCGCTGCCGAAGAAGTTCGGCCCGGGCGCCAAGGCCGACATGTGCCTGGTCTACCTCGCCCCGGACGCCGGGACCCTCGAGGCGGTGAGCTTCCGCCCCGAGGAGACCTTCAACCCCATCACCTGGGAGGGCGAGGTCACGGCGTACGTCGCACCGAAGGCCAAGAAGAAGTGACGGTGGCCTGAGGGCTGCCTGCTGCCTCCGGGGCCGCCGTTTGGTCACCAACCGCAGTTGCGGGGCCTGTTTTTCTGCGGTTGGTGACCAATCCGCGGGTGCACGCGGTCGGTCGGGCGGTGAGCCGGCTGGGGTCGCTCGAGAGCGGCTGACGTGCGCCGGCAGGGCGCCGTTTGGTCACCAACCGCAGCTGCGGGGCCTGTTTTTCTGCGGTTGGTGACCAAACGGCGGACTCGCGCGGCCGGAACCCCCCATGCACCCACCGGATTTGGGTGCACGGACACCGCTTACGGACAATGAGCCCATGTCTGCCCTGCCGTCCTCGCTGACCCTCGGGTCGCTGCGCGTCGACGTGCCGGTGGTGCTGGCGCCGATGGCGGGCATCACCAACGCGGCGTACCGGCGCCTGTGCGCCGAGCAGGGCGCCGGGCTCTACGTCTGCGAGATGATCACCAGCCGCGGCCTGGTCGAGGGCGACCAGCACACCAAGGACATGCTGGTCTTCGACGAGCTCGAGACGACCCGCTCGGTGCAGCTCTACGGCACCGACCCGGTCTACGTCGGCAAGGCGGCCGAGATCCTCTGCGCCGAGTACGGCGTCGCGCACATCGACCTCAACTTCGGCTGCCCGGTCCCCAAGGTCACCCGCAAGGGCGGTGGCGGTGCGCTGCCCTGGAAGCGGGGGCTGCTCGCCGAGATCCTCGAGCACGCGGTCGCCGCGGCCACGCCGTACGACGTGCCGGTGACGATGAAGACCCGCAAGGGCATCGACGACGACCACCTGACCTACCTCGACGCCGGCCGGATCGCGCAGGAGAGCGGCGTGGCGGCGATCGCGCTGCACGGCCGGACCGTGGTGCAGGCCTACTCCGGCACCGCGGACTGGGAGGCGATCGCGGCCCTGGTCGACCACGTCGACATCCCGGTGCTCGGCAACGGCGACATCTGGGAGGCCGCCGACGCCGTGCGCATGGTCGAGCAGACCGGTGCCGCCGGCGTGGTCGTCGGCCGCGGCTGCCTGGGCCGCCCCTGGATCTTCCGCGACCTGGCGGCCGCCTTCTCCGGTGAGACGGTCGCGACCCTGCCGACGCTCGGCGAGGTGAGGACGATGATGCGGCGCCACGCCGAGCTGCTCTGCCAGCACATGGGGGAGGAGCGGGGCTGCAAGGAGTTCCGCAAGCACGTGACGTGGTACCTCAAGGGCTTCGCCGCCGGCGGTGAGATGCGCCGCTCGCTGGGTCTGGTCCACACCCTCGCCGACCTCGACCGGCTGCTCGCCGAGCTCGACCCGACGGAGACGTTCCCGGTCGCGGAGCTCGGGACGCCGCGCGGACGCCAGGGCTCGCCCCGCGACCGCGTGGTCGTGCCCGAGGGCTGGTACGACGACACCGACGGCGCCGGCTCCCAGCTCCACGAGGACGCCGACGAGACCACTGGCGGGTGAGTCACCCCACCCCCGATTTGTCCGTTGAAGATTGCACCGGTCTAGCCGAGCTGTGGTTGACTCGACCGTCGTTGCCGTTTCGTGACCACCGTGGCGGTCCGGCAACACGCCCCTGACGGACAACAGCTAAGGATCAGCGCTGTGGCAGAACACCGCCACAAGCGGGACACCGATGCCCGCCGCAAGCCCCGCGCCGCAACCGTGGCCGCGCCGCTCGCCCTGCTCGCCACCGCATCCGCGGTGACGATCGGAGTCCTGGCGAGCAGTCCCGACCCGGGCAGCCTCCTGGCCACCCGCGACGCCACGACGATCTCCCGGGCCACCCCCGCCGTGGACGGCTCCAGCGACGTCGCCTCGCGCGCCGAGTCCCGGCTCGGCTCGCGGGTCGAGCGCGCGCAGCTCCAGCGGGCGTTCGACCGCAGCCAGCGCCGCGCCGTCACCCGGGCGGCGGTGCGCGCCGCCGACACCCGCATGTGGACCACCGCCGACCTGAACCTCTGGCTGGGAGCGGCGAAGGACGCGGCCCAGGACGGCGAGATCAAGACCGGCAAGCGGATCCTGGTGACCGGTCGCAAGTCCGACGGCCGCGTCGAGGTCGCCATCGACGGCCAGTCGCGCTGGATCACCGCGGGCTACCTCTCCGACGAGAAGCCGCCGACCGCGCCCGCCGGCCTGTCGATGGCCCCGTGCCCGGACCCCGGCGTCGAGAACGGCCTCACCAAGAACGCTGTCTACGTCTACCGCTCGGTGTGCCACGCCTTCCCGCAGATCACGTCGTACGGCGGCTGGGACGGGCACGGCGAGCACTCCTCGGGCAAGGCGCTGGACATCATGACCAGCGACGTCACCCTCGGCACGGCGATCGCGGACTTCCTGCGGTCCCACGCCGCCGAGCTCCAGCTCTACGACATCCTGTGGCGGCAGCGGATCTTCACCCAGCAGCGTGGCGGCGAGGGGTGGCGCACCTTCCCCGACCGTGGCTCGGCCACCGCCAACCACTTCGACCACGTGCACGTCTCCACCTACTGACGCCCGCGTGGGCGCTGCCTCTAGGCTCGCCTGCGATGACTGACCACGACGGGTACGACGAGGGCGCGCGCGAGCGGCTCGTCGAGGAGCCGCCCAAGCGCGTGGACGCACCGATCCGCACGCCGTTCGAGCGCGACCGGGCCCGCGTCGTGCACGCCGCGGCGTCGCGACGGCTCGCGGCCAAGACCCAGGTGGTCGGCCCGCAGAGCGACGACTTCGTGCGCAACCGGCTCACCCACTCCCTCGAGGTGGCCCAGGTCGCCCGCGACCTGTCTCGCGCGCTCGGTAGCCAGCCGGACATCGCCGAGACCGCCGCGCTCGCCCACGACCTCGGGCACCCGCCGTTCGGCCACAACGGCGAGCGCGTCCTCGCCCGGCTGGGGGAGGCGTGCGGCGGCTTCGAGGGCAACGCCCAGACCCTGCGGCTGATCACCCGGCTCGAGGCGAAGACCTTCGACGCGAGCGGCGCCTCGGTCGGGCTCAACCTGACCCGCGCCACCCTCGACGCCTGCACCAAGTACCCCTGGCCGCACGGGGCCGCCGACGGCCCGCAGGGCGTCCACGCGGATGGGTCGCCGCGCACGGCGGTCAAGTTCGGGGTGTACGCCGACGACAGGCCGGTCTTCGACTGGCTGCGCCGGGGCGCGGTCGGCACCCGCCAGTGCGTCGAGGCGCAGGTGATGGACCTGGCCGACGACGTCGCCTACTCCGTGCACGACATCGAGGACGGCATCGTCGCCGGCCGCGTCGACCTGACCGCGATCGAGCCCGCCGCGGTCTGGGAGACGGTGCGCGACTGGTACCTCCCCGCCGCCTCCGACGACGCCCTCGACGCCACGCTGAGCGGCCTGCGGACCGTCGGCAGCTGGCCGACGACGCCGTACGACGGGAGCCGGCGCTCGCTCGGCGCCCTGAAGAACCTCACCAGCGACCTCATCGGCCGCTTCTGCGGCGCGGTGCAGCACGCGACGTACGCCGCCTCCGACGGCCCGTTCGTCCGGTACGCCGCCGACCTCGTCGTGCCCGAGGCGACCCGGCTCGAGATCGCGGTGCTCAAGGGGATCGCCGCCCACTACGTGATGCGCACCGATGACCGGGTGGCGCTCATGCACCGTCAGCGCGAGCTGCTCGCCGAGCTCGTCGCCGTGCTCCTCGACCGCGGGCCGGACGCGCTCGACCGGCCGTTCGCCGACGACTGGCACGCGGCGGTCGACGAGCCGGCCCGGCTGCGGGTCGTCATCGACCAGGTCGCCTCGCTCACCGACGCCAGTGCGGTCACCTGGCACCAGCGGCTCTGCTGAGGGGCTGGAGCGCGGTCGCGAGCGCGGTCTCTAGCGCGGTCTCGAGCGCGACCTCGGCCGCGCACTCGAGGTCGGGGCGCACCCCCGTCCCCTCCCAGTTGGTGCCCGTGACGGCGTTGACCGAGCGGGCGGTCGGCACGTGCAGCTGCAGGTGGGCGGTGAGGTCGAAGGCCTCGCGCGGGTGGGCGCCGCCACCGGTGGTCGCCCCCACGACCCGGGCCCGGCCGAGCGCCTGCAGGTCGTAGGCGAGCTCCTCGCCGCCGCTGAAGGTCCGGGCGCTGGTCAGCACGTCGACCGGGACGTCGGCGGGGACCTTGGGCGTGACCGACGGCGTGGTGCACGACGTGACCACCGTGCCGTCACGCGTCAGCAGGTCCTGCAGGTGCACGGGTGCGTCGCCGCACAGGTGGCTGACCAGGAGCGCGACCGACTCCGGGACCCCGCCGACGCAGTCGCGGGCGTCGATGACCACCCGCGAGACGCCCCGGAGCAGGGTGAAGGCCGCTGCCGCTGCCGGTCCGAGGTGCTCCGGCGTCGGGATGATGGGACCGACGGCGAGCAGACCGACGTTGCCGTCGAGGCGGCGTACGGCGGAGATGCCCGGCCCCTGCTGCTCGACGATGGTCGCGAACCAGGCACGCACGGCCGCCTCGTCGTCCTCCGGCGGTACGCCGTCGGGGTAGTGCCGGACCCGCAGGTGGCGGTCGCCGTTGACCGACTGGAGGGCCGTCGTCAGCGTCGCGGCGTCGACGGGTCCGCCGTCCTCGAGGTCGAGGCCGGACAGCCCGGCAGCGATCTGCTCGGCGACGTCGGGGAAGACGTAGTGGGCACGGACGAGGTCCTGCACGAGGGGGATCAGCACGCAGCCAGTGAAGCGGTGGGCTTGACGAAGCGTCTACTTCTCTTGACGCTTGATCCGTGCCCGACCCCGTCGAGACCGCGACCTCCGCGCAGCTGCGCGCCCTCGACCACCCGATGCGGCACCGGATCTGGCGCGAGGTCGGTGCCGACGGTGCCACCGTCAGCCAGCTCACCCACCGGCTCGCCACCAACAAGGGCAACGTCGCCCACCACGTGAAGGTGCTGGTCGCGGCCGACCTCCTGGCCCCCGGACGCACCCGCACCGTGCGCGGTGGCACCGAGCAGTACTACGTCCGCACGGCCGGGCGTCTCCGCCTCTCGGGCGAGGCGGGTGAGGCCCGCGACGCGACCCGGGCGATGCTCGCCTCGATCTCCGAGGAGGTCCAGGCGGCCACGGACCCGCTGCTCAACCACCGCACCCTGCGGCTCACCCGCCCGCAGGCCGAGGCGCTGGCCCGTCACCTCGACCGGGTCGTGCACGAGCTGGAGCCCGCCGGTGACCGCGAGACGTCGTACGGCGTCCTGGTGAGCGTCTACCGGCGCTGAGTGCCCGACTAGGCTCGCCGCCGTGACCGACCGACTCGTCTGGCTGCCGTTCGAACCCGACCTGCTGGACGATCCGCCGGCGGGTCTGCGCTACGAGGTGGTCGACCCCACCGAGCACGTCCCCGACAGCGTGGGGCAGGTGCGGTTCTACGTGCCGCCCTACCAGGTCGGGTCCGCGGTCGCCGACGTCCTGCCCCAAATGACGGGCCTCGAGGTCGTGCAGACCCTGACCGCGGGCGTCGACAACCTGCGCCCGCACGTCCCCGACGGCGTCACGCTCTGCAACGGCCGCGGCATCCACGACACCTCCACCGCGGAGCTCGCGCTGACGCTCGTCCTGAGCAGCCTGCGAGGGATCCCCAGCTGGGTGCGCGCCCAGGACCGGCACCAGTGGCGGCCCGGCTGGCGCCCCGCGCTCGCCGACAAGCGCGTCCTGCTCGTCGGGTACGGCGCGATCGGCGCCGCCATCGAGCGTCGGCTGCTCCCCTTCGAGGTGGAGGTCACGCGCGTGGCGCGGACGGCGCGCGACGGCGTGCACGCCTTCACCGAGCTGCCCGAGCTCCTGCCCAGCGCCGACGTGGTGGTGCTCGTCGTACCCCTCACCGAGGAGACCCGCGGCCTCGTCGACGCCGCCTTCCTGGCGGCGCTCCCGGACGGCGCGCTGCTGGTCAACGTCGCCCGCGGAGCCGTCGTCGACAACGACGCGCTGCTCGCCGAGCTCGACACCGGCCGGCTGCGCGCCGCGGTCGACGTGGTCGACCCGGAGCCGGTCCCCGAGGACCACCCCTTCTGGGACGCCCCCGGTCTGCTGATCTCCCCGCACGTCGGCGGCGCGAGCAGCGCGATGTGGCCCCGGGCGCACCGGCTGGTGCGCGACCAGCTGCACCGCTACGCCGCTGGTGAGGACCTGTGGAACGTCATGTCGGGCGACTACTGATCCGCCCGTAGACTCCGCCACGTGGCCGGCCGGATTCGCGAGGAAGACATCGCCGAGGTGCGCGAGAAGGCGCGCATCGACGACGTCGTCTCGCAGTACGTCACGCTGAAGAACGCCGGCGGCGGCTCCCAGAAGGGCCTCTGTCCCTTTCACGACGAGAAGTCCCCGTCGTTCCACGTCACCCCCGCCCGCGGGTTCTTCCACTGCTTCGGCTGCAGCGAGAGCGGCGACGTCATCAGCTTCCTGATGAAGATCGACGGGCTCACCTTCGGTGAGACCGTCGAGCGCCTCGCCGACAAGTACGGCGTCCAGCTGCGGCGCGAGGAGGGCGGCGTCCAGGAGGAGCGGCCGAAGGGCCCGCAGCGCAACCGGCTGATCGAGGCCAACAAGATCGCCCAGCAGTTCTACGCCGAGCAGCTCGCGACCCCCGACGCGCAGGTGGCCCGCCAGTTCCTCGTCGAGCGGGGCTTCGACCAGGAGGCCGCCGCCACCTTCGGCCTCGGCTTCGCGCCACGCGACGGCGAGGTGCTCTTCAAGCACCTGCGCGGGCGCGGCTTCACCCAGGAGGAGACGGTCGAGTCCGGTCTCGTGGCGATCGGGCGCTCGCCGTACGACCGCTTCCGCGGCCGCCTGCTCTGGCCGATCCGCGACGCTCCGGGGGACACCATCGGCTTCGGCGCCCGGCGGATCTTCGACGACGACAAGATCGAGGCGAAGTACCTCAACACCCCCGAGACCCGGCTCTACAAGAAGAGCCAGGTCCTCTACGGGCTCGACCTGGCCCGCCGCGACATCGCGAAGTCGTCGCAGGCGGTCATCGTCGAGGGCTACACCGACGTGATGGCCTGCCACCTCGCCGGCGTCGGCACCGCGGTCGCCACCTGCGGCACCGCCTTCGGCGACGACCACTCCAAGGTGCTGCGCCGCTTCCTCAACGACCACGAGGAGTTCCGCGGCGAGGTGATCTTCACCTTCGACGGCGACGCCGCCGGCCAGAAGGCCGCCATCCGCGCCTTCGGCGGCGACCAGAACTTCGTCTCGCAGACGTACGTCGCCGTCGAGCCCGACGGGCTCGACCCCTGCGACGTGCGCATCAAGAAGGGCGACGCCGCCGTGCGCGAGCTGGTCGCCCGGCGGGTGCCGCTCTACCGCTTCGTGCTCTCCAACATCGTGGGCAAGTACGACCTGGACCGCGCCGACGGCCGGGTCGACGCCCTGCGCGAGAGCGCCCGCCTGGTGTCGAGCATCCGCGACAAGTCCAAGGTCGACGCCTTCGCCCGCGAGATCGCCGGGATGATCGGCATCGACGTCGACGAGGCCCGCACGGAGGTCCGCCGGGCGGCGTCCCGGCAGCTCCGCGACGCCCGGGGCGCGGCGGCGTCCGAGGCGGCGGCCGCGACGCCGCCGCCGCGCAGCACCGTGCCCGACCTGCGCGACCCTCGCTTCGAGACCGAGCGCGAGACCCTCAAGCTGGTCATCCAGCACCCGATGGCCATCGGTCGCACGACCACCGACCTCGGGCCCAACGACTTCACCCATCCGACCTACCGCGCCGTCTGGGAGCTGGTCGAGGGCGCCGGCGGCTCGGTCGCGGGTGCGGGCGACCCCGGCTGGGCCAACAAGCTGCGCGACTCGGCCACCGACCCGGCCGTCTCCTCGGTGATCGGGGCCATCGGCGTCGAGCCGCTCAAGAAGGAGCCCGACGCGGCGTACGTCGCGCAGCACGTCGTCCGCCTGATGGAGCTGACGGCCGCGCGCCGGATCGCCGCGATCAAGTCCAAGCTGCAGCGCACCAACCCGGTCGAGCACCCGGAGGAGTTCAACAAGATGTTCGGTGAGCTGGCCGCGCTCGAGGCGCACCGCCGCGCGCTGCGCGACCGGCTCGCGGGGCCGGCCCAGTGACGCCCCTGCGACGCGAGCGCCCGCCCATCCGGGTCGAGCGCGGCGAGCGGCTGCTCGCCGACGCGGTCGCGGAGGAGGCGCACCTCGGCGGCACCAGGGACGCGTTCTACATCCTGCGCTCGCGGGGCGGGGGAGCGCTCGGGCTCGAGGAGACCGTCCGGATCCCGTGGGAGGACGTGCAGGCCGCCGACTGGGACCAGGACGCCTCGACCCTGCGGGTCCGGGAGGTCGGGTCCTGGGGCGAGGTGCGCCCCGACCACCTCTTCACGATCGACGCCCCGGGCCTGCTCCTGGAGCTGGTCCGCGAGCGGGTGACCGCCAGCGTCATCCTGCAGCGTCACGTGCCGCTCAGCGGTCGCCGCGGCGTCCGCGTCATCGCTCGTCGGGCCCCCGCCGGTGACCGCCCGGTGCAGTGGATCTACGAGTACGACGAGGGCGTGGACCCCGACGATCCGGCCGTCCAGGCGGCGGCTGCCGAGGCTCTCGAGGCCGCTCGGGCCGACGTCGGCCTCGACTGAGCGGTCGCCGGACCCCTCAATTTTTCAGTACGGACGCCGATTGCTAATCTATGCGGGCTGTACCGATCCCCTGTAGCTCAACTGGCAGAGCATTCGACTGTTAATCGGAGGGTTGTTGGTTCGAGTCCAACCGGGGGAGCCAGCATCGGAGGGCCCGTCTCATCGCGAGACGGGCCCTTCGTCATGTCCGGGGGTGCCGGGGACACGACGGTCCCTTCCGGCGCTCCGCGGACTCTGACAGGCTGCGGCGCATGCCGCGGTACGCCGACATCGCGCTGCGCCTGCCGTCCACCAGCGAGCGCTGGTCGGGCGACGCCTTCCGGGCGGAGCTGACGGCCTGGATCGCGGACGCGGTGGGGGAGCCGAGCTCGCTGGAGCCGGTCAAGATCCGGCCCTGGGCGACCGTGTGGCGGGCCGAGACGCCGGGCGGCGTCTTCTTCGCGAAGCAGAACTGCCCCACGCAGGCGCACGAGGCCCGCCTCCTGGTCGCGCTCAACGACCTGGCGGCGCGCCACGTCGTACCCGTGACCGCCGCCGACCGGGACCGCGACCTGCTGCTGACGCCCGACCAGGGGCCGGTGCTGGGGGAGTCCGCGGACGATGACGTCGACACGTGGTGCCGGGTGGTCGCGGGCGGCGCGCAGCTGCAGCTCGAGGTGGCGCGGTACGCCGACCGCCTGGCCGCGGCCGGGCTCACGACCCTCGCGCCGGGGGACTGCCGCTCGTACGTCGAGGTCCAGCTCGACGCCTTCGCGGCCCTGCCCGCGGGTGACCGACGAGCCATGCACGCCGACGACCGCGCCGCCGTACGCGCCCTGCTGCCGGCGGTGTCCGCGTGGTCGGAGCAGGTGGGCGCGCTTGGCCTGCCGCTGACCCTGTGCCACAACGACCTGCACGGCAGGAACGTCTTCGACCGCGGCGGTGGGCTGAGGTTCTTCGACTTCGCCGACGCCCTTCTCATGGAGCCGCTGGCAGCGCTGCTGATCCCGATCAACGGACTCGCCCACGCCCTCGACGCCGGTCCCGAGGACCCGCGGCTGCACCGGGTCGCCGATGCTGCGGTCGAGGTGTGGACCGACTACGCCACGGCCGCCGAGATCCGCGCGGCGCTCCCGGCGGCCCTCCAGCTCGCCCGCCTGGCCCGCACCGAGTCCTGGATCCGCTGCACCGCCCCGATGGACGCCGCCGAGCTGGACGACTGGGGCGACGCCGCCGCGCGCTGGCTCACCTCGCTGACCCGGGACCCGTTGCTGTCGGCGTGATTCGCGCCGAGTCCGGGTACCGCCCGGTCATGAGCTACCCCCTGAGCCGCCTCATGTCGACCGCCTCCGCTGCGTACGGCGTCTACGCGCTCAGCCAGCCGTCGCACCTGTGGCAGGCGCTGCACTCGGACCGCAAGGACCAGGCAGGTCTGGAGCTCCTGGCCCGCACGTACGGCGTCCGCGACTCGGCGATCAGCGCGCTCGGCGTCCTCGGCCGCTCCGACGGGACCATGCGCGCCGCGATGCTGCTGCGCATCGCGATGGACCTCGGCGACGCCGCCGTCCTCGGCACGATGACCAAGGATCCCGAGCTGCGCCGCAAGGTGCTCGGCCTGACCCTCGGCTGGGCCGCGCTCAACACCCTCGCCCTCGCGATCGACACCAACCGCAGCAGGTAGCCGTGGGGGAGGTCCGCATCGGCATCTCGGGCTGGACCTACGCCGGCTGGCGGGGTGACTTCTACCCGCGGGGACTGCCCCAGCGCCAGGAGCTGCGCTACGCGGCGGAGCGGCTGGGGTCCGTCGAGATCAACGGGTCGTTCTACTCGCTCCAGCGGCCCTCCTCGTATGCCACCTGGCGGGACCAGACGCCCGACGGCTTCCTCTTCGCCGTCAAGGGCGGTCGCTTCGTCACCCACCTCAAGCGGCTGCGCGACGTCGAGACCCCGCTCGCGAACTTCTTCGCCTCCGGGGTCCTCGCCCTCCAGGACCGCCTCGGCCCGATGCTGTGGCAGATCCCCGAGCGGCTGCACTACGACGCCGACCTCCTGGCGTCGTTCTTCGACCTGCTGCCCCGGACCGTCGGCGAGGCCGCGGCGCTCGCCCGTCGCCACGACGACAAGGTGCCCGAGGACCGGGCACTGACGCAGGCTCCTCGCGGGCATGCCGACCGCACGATCCGCCACGCCCTCGAGTTCCGTCACGAGTCGTTCTGCACCGACGAGGCGTTCGCGCTGCTCCGCGAGCACCGCATCGCGACGGTCGTGGCCGACTCGGCCGGCCGGTGGCCGCGCGCCGAGGTGGTCACCTCCGACCTCGCCTACGTGCGCCTGCACGGCGACCAGGAGCTCTACACGAGCGGCTACTCCGACGCTGCTCTCGGCGCCTGGGCCGAACGCATCGCTCAGTGGTCGCGCACCGCCGACGTGGTCGTCTACTTCGACAACGACGCGAAGGGCTTCGCGCCGCACGACGCCATGCGGCTGATCGAGCGCCTCCGCACCGGTTAGGCTCTCCGCCGCGAGGGCGGCGCCCTCCGGGGGCGGTAGCTCAGTCGGTTAGAGCAGAGGACTCATAATCGGGTCATCTTCTCGGTCTCGCCCAACGGCACGGCGTGGACTGTCCTCGCCACGTACAACCACAAGTGGGGCGCGGTTCCGGACGGACAGGGTGGCTAACTGTCTCTTCAAGCTTTGAACTCTTCGGCCTCTGGTGCTGCGCTGGAGGTCTTCCTCGACAACGTGACTGTGGTGACGGGCAGCGGCGCTCCGGGTGACCTCGCAGCCTGGACCAACCCCAACGGTCCCCATGCTTGGCCCGGCCTCTGGAAGCCGACCGCCGACGTTGTGCCCGGGCCGACTGGATTCTGCGAGTCTGTGTTCCGCGTCGTTCGCGACCCAGCCGTCGTTACGGACGACTCCGGCTCGACTCTCGGCACGCAGGTCTACAACCACGGCTGGCTGCTGGCCGTCTGGCTCTCGTCCTACGCCTCCCTCAAGGTGCTCCCGGTCACGTGGCCCGCCGATGGTGGCTTCAAGGTGCTCCCCGTAACGGGGACGCCGGTCGTCGCAGACGGCGTGGGCACGCACGGCATGCAGTCGGTGACCTGGCCTGGCT
Source organism: Nocardioides sp. URHA0020 (assembly GCF_000620705.1). Lineage (GTDB taxonomy): Bacteria > Actinomycetota > Actinomycetes > Propionibacteriales > Nocardioidaceae > Nocardioides. The sequence continues at coordinate 31,313 of NZ_JIAR01000025.1, read as the reverse complement.
CTGGGGTGGGGGTTGGCACGCTCCGACAGGTCGTCTCCGGCGACGGAGGTAGCACTCGCCAGGTCGGCGCGATCCTCGACCTGCTGGCCGCGACGACCAGCGCGCAGAAGACGACCATCGGCAGCACGTACACGAGCACGGTCGCGACCATCGACCCCGCACGGGTGAACCTGTTCCTCGCCACGCAGGCTCTCAGCGCCGCCGCGAAGAGTCAGGTTCTCGGGCGGTCGGAGTTGGCCGCGTTCCTCGGCTGCCAAGCAGTCGCCGCCCCGCGTGGCAGCACCTTGGAGAACGGCATCATGTGGGCCATGTACGCCATCGTCGCCAAGGAGGCCGGTCTCATCGGGGCGACCTTCACCACCGCGAACTACGAGACGCTGACACAGCCCATCGACGCCGTGCTGGCGATGCCCTCCGGCTACTGAAACGAAACCGGCCATCATTGCGTACGCGCAACCCCTCCTCTCGGCATTCACCTTCTCATCGGCGTGTCGCCCCGGTTTCTGTCGGTGCCAGCAGCCACCATGGTTGTAGTCGAGCAGAAAGGAGGAGGTCCCATGGCTGGCAAGAAGAGCAGCAGCGGTAGTGGCAAGAACGTGCGTTCTGCGATCACTGGTCGCTACGTCACCCCGGCGACCGGTCGTCGTCACCCGAACACGACCGTGACCGAGAAGAGGAAGTAACCATGTCGCTGTAGGCGGGGAAGCCGCGCAGCGTCTCAGGAGCCCCACCCGAACCGAAGTGATTACGACACCTCGGTGCGAGTGGGGCTCCGTCTCATTCAACCAAGCAGCCGTGGTGCTCGGCTACGGGGTCTTGCGAGTTGGCCTGCGCCTGCCTGGATAGGCTCTTCGGCTGCGGGGCGTTAGCTCAGTCGGTTAGAGCAAGCCACTCATAATGGCTCGGTCGTCGGTTCAAGTCCGACACGCCCCACCACCACGATGTCTAGGCCGGACGACCGGTTGCTGTCGGTGGTGTGTGGCACTCTGCCGACATGCCAGATGAGCCGAAGTACGAGTACGACCTTGCTGTGTCCTTCGCAGGCGAGCAGCGCGACTACGTGAAGGGCGTCGTGCGCGGACTGGGTGATGACCTCACCGTGTTCTACGACGAGGACGAGAAAGCCAAGTTGCTCGGTGAGAACCTCATCGACCTGCTGACTGACCTCTACCAGAACAAGGCCAAGTACGTCGCCATGTTCGTGTCGGCTGCCTACGCCGAGAAGATGTGGACGAACATCGAGCGTCAGAGCGCGATGGCTCGTGCCGCTCAGCAGAGGACCGCATACATCCTCCCGATCCGCATGGACGACACGGACCTACCCGGCCTGCTGCCGACCGTTGGCTACCTGGATGCTCGGGTCGAGGGCCTGGACGGGGTGATCAAGGTGATCCGGGAGAAGTTGGCCGGTCAGCGCGTCGCCGCGACCTACACGGGTCGCGTGCCTGAGACGCAGGCAGACATCGAACTCCTGTTGGCGCTCCGCCCTCGCTTCTGGGAGTACTGGCTGTATGCGGGCGCGCTTCGTGTCGGACTGGCGGCGCTGGAGGGCAAGTACCACGACTATGAGATGCGCTTCGCATCACCCACTGGTGAGGCGTACTTCGGCCGCGACGCGTTCGACTTCCTCCGCACTGTGCCAGCGCGGGCCACCAACCTGGTCGACAACTTCAACGCGGTGTTCCAGCCGGAAGTCCAACTGCGTGCCTTCGGTGCACCCGGCGATGCGGGTGATGCTGACCGCATCCTCCACATGGCAAAGCGCTTCCTGGACGTGTACGAGGGCTTCCTGGATGAGGCCGCTCGGATTCGCGGGACCGCGCTGGACGATGACTTCGAGGATGCTCAGAGAGCGGGTGCGGAGTTCGGGTCCGATGCGGTCGGTCAGATTCGCGAGTTCATCACACGGTGCGTCGAGTCGATGAGCGCCATCCCGGAGATGACGGCGGAGTGGGTGGAAGGCGACGAGCCGATCGAACTCGCGCTGGCGATCACCCTGACGGTTGATGAGGAAGTGTCCGCCCGGTTCACTCAGGGGCTCGATGCGGGCGTCCAAGCGATGATCCGCGACGAGTAGCGCTCCGGCCTTGCGAGGGGTGGGGAGGTCCGATTCCGCCCCGGAGACCCGTCAACAGGGGAGAGGGCCGTTGCAGCCCCATGCAGCGGGGTCTACGGGGCCGGGACGTTCCCCGGACGCCGAACCGGCTCCCCGGAGACCCGCGCCGCGCTCTCCGCGCTACGGGCGCGCTACGCGGCTCGGATCAGGACCCGTCGAGCGCGTTTCGCCTGGTCGGAGCGCTGGGAGGGTGAATCCCTCTCAACGGCAGGGGATTCTGCTCTGAATGGATACCGACTGGCTGCGACCCATGCCAACCCCTTCGGACCCCTCGCGGAGACTCATAATCCTTGGGTCGTGGGTTCGAGCCCCACCCGCCCCACCACCCGGCCACGACTCCCAGCGAGCCCCCAGAGCGCTCCCAGGGCGGCACCGCAGATTGAGCTCCCTGTCCCGGCTCACCTGGAGGTCTCGTGCCCATCCCTGCCCGCTCGCTGCTGACGCTCGCCACCGCGGCGTCCCTGCTCATCGCCCCCACCGCGCTCCCACCTGCGGGTGCCGCCACCCCCGACTCCGCTCGCACCGGCACGTCGCGCGGCACCCTGGTCTTCATCAAGGCGCACAACGTGTGGCTCTCGCGCGGTGACGGCTCGCACGCCCGCCGGCTCACCAGGGACGGCAGCTTCGCGACGCCGTACGTCGCGCCGAGCCAGTCCGACACCGGCATCATCGTCGCGGGTCGGCTGGCCGAGATCGTCCGGATGGACCAGTCCGGGCGGGTGCTCAACCGGATGGACCCGCCCTCGCTGCCCAGCTCCGTCGGCTCGCCGATCAACGGCAACATCCGCGACCTGGCCATCTCGCCCAACGGCGCGCTCGTCGCCTACACCTACACCGAGTGGCTGAGTCCGTCCGGCGCCAGCTCCGGCTTCCGGTCGGCCACCGGCTACACCTCCGCCACCCACCTGACGGACCCGAAGCCGCGCGGCACGACGTACTTCAACGCCCCCTCCTGGGTCGGCAACGCCCGCACGCTCCAGGGCGGCGGCCTCGGCTCGCACGTGATGATCGACGACCTCGGTCGCGCCCGGCCGAAGCACTGGTTCGACGACGGCGACATCTACGCGGCCTCCACCGACCTCGGTCAACCCGAGCTGTCACCCGACGGGCGGCATCTCGCGGCGCTGCGCGGCTACAACGAGGGCACGTCGATCATCTGGTACCGCGTCAACGGCAACGCCCGCAGGGGTGCGGCGCCCGCCGACCCGACCCCGCTCTGCGAGGTCATCGCGCCCGGCGTCAGTCATCCGACCTGGGCGCCCGACAGCGACTCGCTCGCCTGGGCCGAGAGCGACGGCATCTGGTCGCGCTCGGACGCCGAGGACTGCTCGGTGCCGTCGCGCCGCATCGTGCCCGGCGGCTCCGAGCCGGACTGGTCCGGTGCCCCGCTCAAGGCGCCGGTCGACCGCATCCACAACGTCAAGCGTCCGGTCGTCTCCGGCACGGCGCGGCTCGGCAAGGTGCTGACGTCCTCCGCCGGCCGCTGGTCGCCTCGCAGCGTCCGGGTGACCTACCGCTGGCTGCGCAACGGCAAGGCGATCAAGGGCGCCGACGGCCGTCGTCACCGGGTGACCCGCGCCGATCGCGGACGTCGGATCCAGGTCGTCGTCACCGCCCGCAAGAGCGGGTGGAAGCGTGACTCGGCCACCAGCAGACCGGTGCGGATCAAGCGCTGACAGGCGCCGCGGGCGCTAGGTTGGGGCCACCTCGCGCCGACCGACCAGGAGGACTCCGGACCGTGACTGGGCTCGAGCTCTCGGTGCTGGGCGCGGTGCGGGTGAGCAGGGACGGCGACGAGGTCGACCTCGGCACGCCGAGGCAGCGCGCCATCATCGCCGCCCTGGCGCTCGCCGACGGGCGCCCGCTGCCGGTCGCGGCCGTGATCGAGCGGGTCTGGGGGGCGGACGCACCCGCCGCTGCGCTCGCGACCCTGCACGGGTACGTCGCCGCCCTGCGGCGCGCGCTCGAGCCCGACCGCCCACCGCGCACGCCCGCCACCGTGCTCGTCACCCACGCGGACGCCTACTCGCTCGAGATCCCGCTCGCCGGGCGTGACGAGTTCCGGTTCCAGTCGGCGCTCGAGGCCGCGCGGGAGCTCCTGTCCGTCGTGCCCGACCACCTGCGCCCCCGGATCGTGCCCCACGAGCGCGAGACCGTCGAGGCCGCGCTCGACCAGGTGGACCTGGCACTGTCGCTGTGGCGCGGGACGCCGTACGCCGAGCTCGGCGAGCACCCGGCAGCGGTGGCCCACCGGGCGCGGCTCGAGGACCTGCGACGGATGGCGGAGGAGCTGCGGGTCGTCGGCCGGCTGGCGCTCGGGCTGCACGACGTCGTGAGGGCCGAGCTCGAGGCGCAGACCGCGCGGCACCCGCTGCACGAGCGGTGGTGGGCCCTGCGCGCCGTCGCCCTGGCCCGCGAGGACCGGCGGGCCGATGCGCTGGCCGTGCTCGACGAGCTGCGCGACCGGCTCGCCGAGGAGCTCGGGGTGGACCCCAGCCCACCGCTCCAGGCCCTCCACGCGGCGATCCTGCGCCAGGACCCCTCGGTCGTGGCGGCCGAGGTCGATCCGCCCCAGCCGCGGCCCACCGGCGCCCTCCAGCTGCGACGCGAGCCGTGGACGATGCTGGGCCGCGATCCCGAGCTGGCCGACCTGCGCTCGGCGCTGGACGACAGCCTCGAGGGCAGGCCCGGCTTCGTGGTCCTCACCGGGGAGCCGGGGATCGGCAAGTCCCGGCTGGCCGCCGAGCTGGCCGAGACGGCAGCACAGCAAGGATGCTCGGTGGCGGTCGGCCAGTGCTCGCAGGACGACGGGGCGCCGCCCCTCTCGCCGTGGCTGTCGGCGCTGCAGACCCTGGGCAGACCGTTCGCCGCGCCGGAGGCCGGCCAGGAGGCCGGCGGCCTCTTCCGGGTCCGCGCCGACGTCGCCCGGGCGGTGTGCGCGGCAGCCGCCGAGCAGCCGGTGCTGCTGGTGCTGGAGGACCTGCACTGGGCCGATCCCTCGACCCTCGGCGTGCTCCGCCTGCTCGCCGAGTCGGTCACCCACGAGCGCCTGCTGGTCGTGGCGACGTGGCGCACCCAGACGGAGGTCGGTCGCGACCTCGGCGCCGTGGCCGAGGCGCTCGCCCGTCGGCACGCCGTACGCCGCGAGCTCACCGGCCTGGATGTCGCCGGCACCCGCGGCGTCGTCGCCGAGGTGGCCGGCGTCGAGCTGGGCGCCGAGGCCGCCACCGAGCTTCACCAGCGCACCGGCGGCAACCCCTTGTTCGTCGTGGAGTTCGCCCGCCTCGCGGCCGCCGACTCCGAGCGAGATGTCGCCGAGCTGCTCGACGACCCGGCGCTGCCCACGGCGGTCGCCGAGGTCGTCGGCCGTCGCATCGACGTGCTGCCCGACGTCACCGTGACCGTGCTCCGCACGGCGGCGATCATCGGTCGCGGGTTCGACCTGGACACCCTCGCGGCGGTGACGCGGATGCAGGAGGACGAGCTGCTCGACGCGGTCGAGCCCGCCGCCGACGCCGGGCTCCTGCACGAGGAGGGCGTCGACGTCTTCCGGTTCTCCCACGCCCTGGTGCGCGACGTCCTGTGCGCCACGATGACCGCGTCCCGGCTGGCGCGCACCCACGCCCTGGTGGCCGAGCTGCTCGAGGACCGCGTCGGTCGAGAGGCCGAGGCCGCGTCGCACTGGCGAGCGGCCGGGCCGGCGTACGTGTCCCACACCTGGCGCGCCCTCGCCGTCGCTGCGGAGGCCGCGACCCGGGTCTACGCCTACCCGGACGCGGCCGAGCTGCTCGAGGAGGCCCTGGAGCTCCAGGCCGCCGACCCGGCCGCCGACCTGAGGGACCGGGCCGGGCTCCTGCAGCAGGCGATCGACGTCTACCGGTGGGCCGCCATGCTGCCCGAGCTCATCGTCACGGTCGAACGCGCGATCGCCACCGCCGAGGAGCTCGACGACGTCACTCTGCTCGCCCGCGCCGCGACCCAGACCTCGCACCGGATGCTGTGGCGCTCGGCGGCCTTCGGCACCGTCCACGAGGGGGTCGTCGGTGCACTTCGTCGGGCGCTCCAGGAGCTGCCGCCCGACGAGACCGAGCTGCGCTGCCGCGTCCTGATGAGCCTCGCCAACGAGCTGCGGGAGAACGCGTCGATCGCCGAGCGCGCCCTGCTGTGCGACGAGGCCGTGGCGATGGCCCACCGGCTGGGCGACCCGGCCCTGGTGTGCGACGTGCTGCTGCACACCGCGATGTCGACATGGGTCCCTGCGACTGCGGACGCCCGGGTCGAGCTCGTGGCGGAGGCGGTCGTGCTCGCGCGCGACACCCACCAGGACCACGCGCTGGTCATGGGGCTGACGATGCTCACGGTGATGCTCGGCGAGCTCGGCCGGCCCGACGAGATGATGGCCGCGCTCAGGGACGCTCGCGCGCAGGCCGCCCGCCTGCGGGTGGTGTACGCCGAGCTCGTGCTCGACGAGGTCGAGCTGGCGTGGTCGGCCGCGGCCGGTCGGCTCGATCACTGCGAGGTCGTCCTGGCCGCCATCGAGGGGCGGATCGCCCTGATGAGCCGCACCGGAGGCGACGAGGAGCTGTCGGTCGACCGCCACATCGACACCTTCGCCCTGCGGATCTGGCAGGGCCGTCCGCTCGACGCCGCACCCGACGTCATCGCCCGCATCGAGTCCGGCTACCCGATGCAGCCCTTCGCGATCGCCGCCCTGTGGCGCGGCGGCGACCGGGACGCCGCGACCGCGCGGTTCTCCGCCCACGAGCTGGCCGGCGTCCTCGACCAGGAGCTCGCCTTCTCGACCCCGCTCTGGTGCCAGACGGCCGAGGTCGCGCTGTACTTCCAGGACACCGGGCTCGCCGAGCGCGCCTACGAGCGGTTGACGCCGTACGCCGGCCGCGCCTCCGGACCCGACGGCCTGCTCTTCGGCCCGGTCGACGCGTTCCTGGCGATGGCTGCCCGCGGCGCCGGTGATCGCCAGGGGGCCGCAAGGCATGCCGACCGGGCGCTGGAGCTCATCGACGCGTGGGGCCTGGCCTCGGTGCGCAGCTGGCTCGAGGGCGTGCGCACGACGTACGACTTCTAGGCGGTCCGGCCCCGCGGAGCCCGGCCGGCCGGATCGCGGGGTCCGGATCGACGCTCGCGGGTCGCTCGGCCGATCGCCGACGGCGCAGACCCTAGACTCGGGCGGTGTCGTCGCGACCCGTCCCCGTGCTCACCCCCTGGATCTCGTTGGGGGCCGGCGGCCACGCGGCCAGCGCCGCCCACGCGCTGGCCGGGGTCGCCGAGCTGGTCGCCGTCGTGGGGTTGTCGACGCGCGACTGGTCGGTCGACGTCCTGGAGTCCGACAGTGCGGCCGTCGCGATGGCCCAGCAGCACGACCTGCGCATCGTCGTCACGATCGGCGACAACCGTCGTCGCCTCGAGGTGCTCGACCAGATCCCGGCGGCGCTGCTGCTCTCCGCCGCGGCCCTCACCTCGACCGTGTCTCCGGACGTGGTGCTCGGTGGCTCCTCCGTGGTCTTCCACCACGCGCACGTGGGGCCCGGTGCCCGGGTCGGGCGGGGCGTCATCGTCAACACGGCGGCCGTCGTCGAGCACGACGTGACCCTCGGCGACGGCGTCCACGTGGCGCCCGCCGCCGTCGTGCTCGGTGCGGCCACCGTGGGCGCAGGTGCGTTCGTCGGGTCGGGGGCCCGGATCCTGCCCGGGGTCACCGTGGGCGCGGGTGCCGTGATCGGTGCGGGTGCCGTCGTGACGCGCGACGTCCCCGACAATGTCTCGGTGCTCGGCGTACCGGCCCGGGAACGCCACCGCTTCGAGAGGACCACGTCGTGAACAGCGAACGCCCCGTCTTCCCGCCCCCCGGCCGCCTGACGGTGATCGCCGAGGCGGGCGTCAACCACGACGGCGACGAGGGCCGCGCCCACGAGCTCATCGACGTGGCCGTCCGGTCTGGCGCCGACGCCGTGAAGTTCCAGACCTTCGACCCGGCCCTGCTCGTCTCGTCGCACGCGCAGACCACCCCCTACCAGCGCGACCGGGCCGGCGCGGAGGACCAAGCCGGTCTGCTGGCGGCGCTGACCCTGCCGACCGAGGCGTGGGCGCGACTTCGCGACCACGCCGAGGGCGAGGGACTCACCTTCCTCAGCACGCCGTTCGACCTGGGCAGCGCACGGCTGCTGGCCGGCCTCGGGGTCGCCGCGATCAAGACGTCGTCGGGCGAGCTCACCAACACGCCGTTCCTGCAGGCCCTCGCGGAGCTGGGTCTGCCCCTGCTGGTGTCCACCGGCATGGGCGACGAGGACGAGGTCGCGGCAGCGCTCCGCGCCACCTCGGCGGCACCGTCGGTGACCCTCCTGCACTGCGTCTCGGCGTACCCCGCCCCGATCGAGGAGGCCAACCTCCGCGTGATCCCGGCCCTCGCCGCGGAGCACGGTGTGCCGGTCGGCTGGTCCGACCACACGCGGGGTCTGACCAGTGCCGTCGTCGCCGTCGCCCTCGGCGCCACCGTGCTGGAGAAGCACATGACCACCGACCGCACGCTGCCCGGGCCCGACCACGCGGCCAGCCTGGAGCCGGGGGAGCTGCGGGACTACGTCACGGCCGTGCGCGACGCCGCGGCCTCCCTGGGCGACGGTGTCAAGCGCCGGATGCCCTCCGAGGTGGAGAACGCCGCGCTCGTACGCCGCTCCTGGCACGCGGCCCGCGACCTGCCCGCCGGTCACACGGTGGTCGCCGCCGACGCGGTCACGCTGCGACCCGAGCACGGTCTGGCTCCGGCGACCCCGGTCATCGGTGCCCGGGTGGTCCGCCCGGTCCGGGCCGGCGACCCGATCACCGCGACCGACGTCGAGCTCGCGTGAGGGTCGGGGTCTTCGTCGGCACGCGTGCCGATCTCGGCCCGTTGCAGCCGGTGCTGGCCGAGCTCGCCTCCCGACCCGAGGTCGAGACCGTCGTGCTCACGGGCCTGGCCTTCGACGCCGACGACCTGGCGCGGCGACTCGAGGGCTCGGTGTCCTCGGTGATCGCCCTGGCGAGCCCGCTCGGCGAGGTCGACCTCTCGACCCAGCTGCGCCACGGTCCGGCGATGTCGGCCGGGGCCGGTCGCGCGGTGGTCGAGCACCCGGTCGAGCGCCTGGTCGTCCTGGGTGACCGGTGGGAGCTGCTGTACGTCGTGCCGCCGTACGTGCTGGCGGGCGTGCCGGTGGTCCATCTCCACGGTGGGGAGGTCACCAGCGGGGCGATCGACGAGCGCGTGCGCCACGCCGTCACCAAGCTCGCCGACGTGCACTGCGTCGCCTCCCAGGACGCCGCGGACCGGGTCGCGCAGATGGGCGAGGAGCCCGAGCGCATCCACGTCACCGGGGCGCCGGGGCTCGACCGCCTGGCGGCGCAGGGCCGGCTCGACGACACCGAGCTCGAGGCGCTGCTCGGGGTGCCGGTGCGACGACCGCTGGCCCTCTTCACCTACCACCCGCCCACGGCGTCGGGCACACGCGACTCGGGCCGCTGGGCGGAGGCGGCCCTGCGGGCCACCCTCGAGGTGTGCGGCACGGTGGTGGCGACCCACCCGGGCATGGATGCCGGCCGCAACGAGGTGCTGGCCGCGCTGACCCGCGTCGAGCAGGAGGACGACCGCGTGCTGGTCGTGGAGGCGCTCGGACCGCGCTACCCGGCCGTCCTCGCGTCGTGTGACGTCGTCGTGGGCAACTCCTCGTCGGGCGTGATCGAGGCGGCGTCCGTCGGCGTACCGGCCGTCGACGTCGGGCTCCGCCAGCACGGACGGCTCCGCGCGGACAACGTCTGGTCCTCCGACGAGGGCGAGGCTGCGGTCGGCGACGCGCTGCGGCACGTCCTCGCCGAGGACTTCCGGCTACGGGCCGCGCGCGTGGTCAACCCGTACGGCGACGGCACGGCCGCCCGCCGGATCGTCGACGTCGTGCTGGCCGACCCGCCGCAGCACGCCAAGCACTTCGTCGACCGCCAGCCCGCGCTGCGTCTCAGGCGCCGAACCAGGACCGCACCGCGACCACGACGCGATCGTGGTCCTCGGGCCTGAGGTCGGTCGAGCAGGGGAGCGACAGGCCACGGTCGAACAGCCCCGTGGCGACGTCACCCCCGAGCGTGCGAGCGCCGCTGAACGGAGGCTGCTGGTGCAGCGGACGCCACAGTGCGCGCGCACCGACGCCCGCCCGGGCGAGCTGCGCGAGCAGCGCGTCCCGGGACGGCTGGTCCTCGGCGAGGACGGAGTAGAGCCAGTACGTCGACTCGGTGCCGGCCACCCGAGGCGCCAGCGTCAGCGGCAGGTCGGCGAACGCGGCGTCGTACCGGGCCGCGATGTCGCGCTTCGCGGCGACGAACTCGTCGAGCCGACGCAGCTGCGCCAGGCCGAGCGCCGCGGCGAGGTTGGTGAGCCGGTAGTTGTAGCCCACCTCGTCGTGCAGGTAGCCGACGTCGGGCACCTTCGCCTGGGTGGTCAGGTGCCGCGCCCGGCGGGCGAGCTCGTCGTCATCGGTGACGATCATGCCGCCGCCGCCGGCGGTGACGATCTTGTTGCCGTTGAAGGAGAACGCGCCGAGCGCGCCCAGGGTGCCGGTGCTGACGACGCTGCCGTCCTCGTCGACCCACCCGGCCCCGAGGCTCTCGGCGGCGTCCTCGACCAGCATCACGCCGTGGCGCCGGGCGATCTCAGCGATGCGGTGACCGTCGGCGGGCTGTCCGAGGACGTGGACCAGCTCGATCGCCCGCGGCATCGGCTCGCCGGACCGGTCACGACGGTCCAGCTCCTGCTCGACGAGCGCGGGGTCCATGTTCCAGGAGCCGGGCTCGGAGTCGACCAGGACGACCTCGGCGCCGAGGTAGGCGACCGGGTTGGCCGAGCCGATGAAGGTGAAGTCGGAGACGAAGACCTCGTCGCCGGGGCCGACCCCGGCCAGGCGCAGCGCCACGTGCAGGGCGGCCGTGCCGCTGGCCGTGGCCACCGCGTGCCGGGACCCGACGAGGTCGGCGAGCTCGCGCTCGAACTGCGACACCTCGGGGCCGACGGAGGAGACGAAGCCGGAGTCGAGCGCGGCCAGCACCGCGAGGCGCTCGGCCGCGCCGACGTTTGGCGTGGCCAGCGGGATGGTGCCGACCGGTCCCGGAGCCCCCGGGGCGCTCAGCTCACGGTCGTCGGTCATCGGTGGTATCGCTGGGCGGTCGCGAGGTCGACGTTGCCCGCGATCCAGTCGGCGGTGCGCTGGAGCCCGGTCTCGAGGTCGACCTGCGGGGTCCAACCGATCAGCTCCTTGGCCAGGCTCGGGTCGGACAGCAGGATCTCGACCTCGGACCCCGTCGGGCGCACCCGCTCGTCCTCGACGACGACCTCGGCACTCGAGCCGGTGATCCGGCGTGCGATGTCGACGACCTCCCCGATCGACACCGTGCGGCCCGTTCCGAGCTGCACCGTCGTGCCGGGAGCCACCTCGGCCACCGCGGCGCGGGCGAACCCCAGGGCGGTGTCGGTCACGAAGGTGAAGTCGCGCTGGGGCGTGATGGAGCCGAGGCGCAGCTCCTCGGCACCGGCGAGCAGCTGGGCCAGGACGGTGGGGATGACCGCACGGGCCGACTGGCGGGGGCCGAAGGTGTTGAAGGGCCGCAGGATCGTGACCGGGGTGTCGAAGGACAGCGCGTAGGACTCGGCGAGCTTGTCCGCGGCGATCTTGGTCGCTGAGTACGGCGACTGCCCGCGCAGCGCGTGCTCCTCCGTGATCGGCACGGTCTGCGGCGTCCCGTAGACCTCGGAGGTGGAGGTGTGCACCAGCCGGGGGGTCCGGTGGCGACGTACGGCCTCGAGCACGTTGAGGGTGCCGGTGATGTTGGTGTCGACGTACGAGCGCGGGGCCACGTAGGAGTAGGGGATGGCGATGAGCGCGGCGAGGTGGAGCACCACGTCGACGCCCTCGACGGCGGCCGACACGTGCTCGGCGTCGCGGATGTCGCCGAGCACGAACTCGGCCTGCCCGGACTCGACCGCAGCGGCGAACACGTCCGAGCTGTCCAGCCAGCCGAGCGACCCGAACGAGTTGTAGAGCGCGAACGCCGTCACCCGCGCCCCCAGGCCCAGCAGGGTCTCGACGACGTGGCTGCCGATGAACCCGTCGGATCCGGTCACCAGGACGGAGCGCCCCGCGAGGGACTCGGCCAACGTGCTCATCCAGTTCCTTTCGCCCGCGCGAGGTCCGCCGGGGTTCCGACATCGAGCCAGTCCGAGGAGAGCTCCCAGGCCGAGACCTGCTCCCCGTCGTCCAGGCAACGCTGGACCAGGTCCGGCATGTGACTCATCGTGTCGGGTGGGACGAGGTCGATCAAATCAGGGTCGATGCAGTAGACCCCGGTGTTGATCGAGACGGTGAGGTCGGGCTTCTCGACGAGCTGCCGGATCCGGAGGTCGGCGTCCTGCTCGACCACTCCGAAGGGGACCGTGTGGGAGTACTGGCGGACGCCCACCGTGATCCGAGACTGCATCTGGGCGTGGAACCGCAGCAGCTGCCGGGCATCGAAGTCGACCATCAGGTCGCCGTTCATCACCAGCATCGGCGCGCTGGGCCGATCCTCGATGAGCGCCAGCGAGCCGCCGGTGCCCAAGGGGGTCTCGGGGTCCTCACGCAGGTAGCGCACCTCGGCACCGAGCCCGCGGCCGTCACCGACGTGCTCGATGATCTGCTCGGCGAGGTGGTTGACGCTGACGTAGATCCTGCGGATGCCGTCACCGACGAGACCCAGGATGATCCAGTCGACGATCGGTCGCCCGGCGACCCTCATCAGCGGCTTCGGCACCTGCCGGGTCAGGTCGCCCAGGCGGGTGCCCTTGCCGCCGGCCATGATCACCGCGACGTTCGGCAGCTCCGCGGGCCCGATGACGTCGGAGAGGGCGTGGACGCCGCGGACCCGGCCGGCACCGTCCACCTCGGGGATGGCCGAGACCCGCCAGGCGTGCATCAGGTCGAGGACGTGCGCCCGCGGTGTGCCGGCGACGACCGTGTGCGGGCTGGCGGTCGCGTGGCCGATGGCCGGCGCGGTCAGGGGGTGCCCGGCGATCAGCCCGCGACGGACGTCGCCGTCGGTGAGGACGCCCTGCAGGCGGCCCTGGTCGTCAACCAGGCAGCAGATGCCCAGTGCTCCGCGGTCGATCACCTCGAGCGCCTCGAGGAGGGTGGAGGTGACGGCAGCGACTGGAAGGTGGTCCTCGGCGTGCGTCATCGGTGGGCTCCGGTTCGCCTCTGGCAGTCGGGGCGTGGGCGCCACATGTCCGCGGCAGGGCCATCATAGGGTCGGGCACGCGCCTCGCACCGACAGGGGCGGGTGTCCCCGAACGGAGAGTCCCAGATGATCGAGCGCGTCCTGGCCGTGGTCCCTGCCCGCGGCGGATCCCGCGGACTGCCGGGCAAGAACCTCCGCGAGCTGGCCGGGGTCCCGCTGGTCGGACACTCGATCGCAGCGGCCCGCGCCGTACCTGCCGTGCGCCGCACGCTCGTGAGCACCGACGATCCCGAGATCGCCGCCGCGTCGCGGGCCCTGGGTGCCGACGTACCCTTCCTCCGCCCGGCCGAGCTGGCCACCGACACGGCCCCGACGGGGCCGGTGATCGCGCACGCGCTGGCCTACGCCGAGTCCGACGAAGGCGTTGCGTACGACGCGGTGCTCCTGCTCGAGCCCACCAGCCCGGTCCGTGACCCGGCACATCTGACCGAGGCGATCGGCCTGCTCGACGCCCATCCCGGGTCCGACGGGGTGGTCAGCATCTCGGCCCCCGGCTTCGACCCGTTCTCGACCGGGGTCGAGGTCGACGCTGCCGGCGTGCTGCGTCGGGCCTTCCCGGAGGCGGCCGGCGTGACCAGGCGTCAGGACAGCGGACGATCGTTCCTGAAGCTCAACGGGAACTTCTACCTCTGGCGCGCTGACTTCGTCCGTCGGCTCGAGCGCAGCTGGTTGGACGAGGGCAGCTTCCTGGCCCTGCAGATCCCCGAGACGCAGGCCTTCAACATCGACACGGAGTTCGACTTCCGGCTCGTCGAGGCGGCCGTGGACGCCGGCCTGGTGACGGTGCTCGCCACCCGCCCCTGACCCAGGTCAGCCCTTGCCGAGCGCCTTGAGCAGGAAGGGCTCGAGCCGCGGTGCGACCGTGCGCGCGTACGTGTTCGTCAGGTGGTGCCCGTCGGCGTAGACGACCACGCCTCCGATCGCGCTCCAGCACGTCGTCGTGTCGCAGAGCGAGTCCGTGAGGTCGGCGATCGAGACACCGCGGTCGGCGAGCTGGCGGGCGGCGGCGATGCTCGGGTCGCCCGACTCCCAGACGTCTCGCGGGCCGGAACACGCGTCGGGGTCGTCGCCGTGGAGCGCCAGGCAGGCGGGTACGTCGTCCAGGCCACCCTGGATGGGGATCGGGGTGTCGCGGATGACGACCACCGGCACGCCCGTGGTCGTGAGCGCGTCCAGCGTCCTGCGGAAGCCCACGGTGTACTTCGGGGCGCTCTCCTCCAGGGAGGTCTCACCGAGGGCGGGCCGGCCGGTCCGGTTGGTGAAGACCACGAGGTCGGGCCGGCTCTCGGCGATGGCCGCGGCGACCGCCCGGGTCCAGCCGATGCAGCCGGCGGTCGCGCCCTTCTCGTCGAAGTACTGCCGCAGGTCGGCGGCCGTGCACTTGCTGGCGAGGTAGGTCGTGATCCGCCAGTGGCGACGCTCCGCGATCGCCTGCAGCGCGGGGAGCCACTGGGCGGCGTGGGAGTTGCCGAAGAGGGCGACGTCGACGGTGCCGTCCGGATCGCCGAACGTGCACGTGTCCAGCGCGAAGCCGGGACCGGGGCTGATGCAGGTGCTGCCGTCAGACCGCTCGTCGTACGCGTCGGACCAGTCGTCGCTGGCCAGCAGCGGGGACAGCACGAGTGAGCGGTTGTCGTTCGGCGGGCACGAGGTCGCCGGGTCGAGGACCCCCGCGCCGGCGCACGGATCGCTGCCGTCGAGGGCTGCCGCGAGCGCCGTACGGTCCGCGCGCTCGTGTGCACTCACCGTCGCCCCGAGCGAGAGCGTCAGCGCCACGACGACGGCCATGCCCACGGCACCGGACACCAGGCTGGGGCGCACCCGCCGTGACCAGGCGGGCGTGCGGAAGCGGTCCTCGACGTAGACCTTGGTCAGCCCGGCGAGCACGAGGGTGGCGATGAGGATCAGGAGCGTGTCAAGAGGTCCTCGCTCCGGCGAGCCGGCGACCTTGCTCAGCGCGACGGGGAGGATGACGATGAGCGGCCAGTGCCACAGGTAGACCGCGTACGACACGTCGCCCAGCCACTGCACGCCGCGCAGCCGGTACCACCGCATCCGGCTGTGCGCGGCGATCACGAGCCCCGCGCCGACCACCGGCAGTGCTGCCGCCCAGCCCGGGAAGGGCGTGCGGTCGGTGTAGAGCACCGCGGTCGCGAGGATCAGGCACCACCCGGCGACGGCGACGGCAGTCGCGCCGCGAGGACGCGGCTCCGCCCACCGTCGCGCTGCCGGGGCGGCGAGGGCCAGCAGCCCACCCACGCCCAGCTCCCACAGGCGGGTCCAGGTGACGAAGTACGCCGCGGCGGGCTCGGTGGAGGTGAGGTGGACGGAGTAGCCGAGCGAGACCACCACGACCGCACCCAGCCCCCACCAGTAGCCGCGCACCCGGTGGGCGGCCGGCACGAGCGCCGTGAGCGCCAGGAGGAGGACGGGCCAGCCCAGGTAGAACTGCTCCTCCACGCCGAGCGACCAGAAGTGCTGCACCGCCGACGGGTCGTTCTCGGAGGCCAGGTAGTCGACGGCGTCCGCCGCCAGCTGCCAGTTCTCGACGTACAGGGCCGCGGCCCGCGTGTGGACGGCCGTGGTCTCCCACTGGGTCTCCGGCAGGAAGAGCCAGGCCGCGCAGAGCGTCGCCGCCAGCACCGTCAGCGAGGCCGGCAGCAGCCGCCTCGCGCGGCGTGCCCAGAACGCGACGAGGTCGTGCGCCCCCCGCGGTGGCCTCTCGATCAGGTGCAGGGTGATGAGGAAGCCGGAGATGACGAAGAACGTGTCGACGCCGATGAAGCCACCGGTCAGACGGGTCGGGAACAGGTGGTAGAAGACGACCAGGCCGACCGCGAGCGCGCGGAGGGCCTGGATGTCGGCACGACTTTCGCGTCGCTGTGTCGACTGGTCTGTCATCGGGCGCCATTGTCCACCATGGCCCGAGCCGACAGCCGCTCGGTCGGGCCGCTCGCACGGCTCCCGCGCGCCGGCCATGGCCTAGCATGTGCGCGTGATTCCCACCCCGGCCGTCTCGAGCCCTCGATGAGCGCCGGCAGGCAGCAGCGCCTGGTCGTCCTGGCGGTCGCCGGTCTCGCCGTCGTGGTCGCCTCCGCGGTGGCCGTCGAGGTGCTGGGTGACCTGGCCGTCGGTGCGCTCCTGGGCGTGCTCGTCGTGATCGCGGTCGTCGGTCTGCTCCAGCAGGTGCGCTACGCACGCCGCGCCGCCGACGTCGCGCCGGCGGTCGCGTCCGTGGCCCGACGCCTCACCAGGGTGGCGAAGCGGGTGCGGGTCGCGTCCAAGGACGCGGATGCGCACGCCAAGGCCCTCGCCGCGCAGTCGAGGTCGATCGCGGCCCTGTCGAAGGCGGTCGACGCGCTGGCCAAGGACGCGGAGACGCGCTCGGGCGAGATCGCCGCGCTGTCGCGCACCGTCACCACGTGGTCGAAGGACGCTCGGCGAGCGGAGATCGAGACCGGGATCGCAGCCCTCAACCGGTACGTCGCGCTGGGCTCCGACGACACCGTAGACCGGACCTGAGGCCGGCTGCGTGCCGCCTGCGATCCTGGCCGTCATCGGCTCGCCGTACCAGGCCCTCGGGCTGGTGGAGTACGTCCGTGAGCACGGCATCACCAAGGGCGTCGTCTTCCTGCCCGTCCAGGAGGACCCGGCGATGCTGCACCCGACGACCAACGTGCTGATGCACCTGCGGGGGTTCACCTTCCACCTGCGCAAGACGAGCGGGTTCCGGCGGCCGGGACCCGACACCGGTGCGGTGGCCGAGGAGATGGTCGCGGTCGCTCGCCACGAGCGCTCGGTCGACCAGGTCGTCATCGGCGACTACCGCGACACCGCGGGGTGGCGCGTCGCGTCGCTGCTCGGACGGACCGGCACCGACGTCGTCGTCCTCGACGACGGCGCGTCGACCTTGGCCATCGACCGGTCCCACGGTGGCTTCGAGCCGCTCGAGTGGAGCGAGGAGGCCGAGCACGGCGGGTTCATGCCGCAGCCGGAGGTCACGTTCTTCACCTCGATGGTCGAGTCCCTGCGCTCCGCACCCGGCGACACGGTGATCGCCAACGACTGGGTCTGGCTGACGTCGCGCTACGGCGACCTCCGCCGGTCCGCGTCCCTGGTCCTCGTCGTCGGCCAGGGCTTCGCCCGGGTCCGGCTGATGGACGCGCCGCTGGCTCTCGAGGCCGCGGTCGGTCTCGTCGAGACGGCCAGGCAGCTGCATCCGGGGTGCCGACCGCTCTACGTGGCGCACCGTGCCGAGCCCGTCGACAAGCTGGCGGCCGTCGGCGAGGTCTGCGACGTGGTCCGGTTCGACATCCCCCTCGAGCTGGTGCCGGTGGAGACGGGACTGCTGCCGGCGGGCGTCGTCGGTCACTACTCCACCGCCCTGACCAGCATGGCGGAGCTGGCGCCGCCGGGCCTGCCCGTGCACGCCAAGCGGCTGCGCGCCGACCAGCTGCTGTCGCGGCAGGACTACATCGACGGCGTGTACACCAGGCTCGCGTCCGACTACGCGGGGCGCATCACCGTCATCGACTGAGCGCTCCGCTCAGGCGTGGCCCGAGACCGGGTGGGGGCGGTAGCCGTCGCCGAGCTCGACCAGGTCCGCGTCCGAGAGCTCGAGCTCCACGGCGGCCACGGCGTCCGTCAGGTGCGCGGTCCTGGTGACGCCGACGATCGGTGCGGTGACAGCGGGCTGGTGCAGCAGCCAGGCGAGGCCGACCTGCGCGCGCGACACCCCGAGCCTGGACGCGACCGTCGCCACGGTCTCCACGATCCTCCGGTCGTCGTCGACGTAGAGGCTGGCGCCGAACTCGTCGGTCTCCGAGCGCGCCGTTTCGGCGTCCCAGTCGCGGGTCAGCCGACCCCGGGCCAGCGGGCTCCACGGGATGACGCCGACCCCCTGGTCGGTGCAGAGCGGGATCATCTCCCGCTCCTCCTCGCGGTAGATCAGGTTGTAGTGGTTCTGCATCGACACGAACGGCGTCCACCCGTTCGACGCGGCGACGTGCTGCGCCGTGGCGAACTGCCAGGCCCACATCGACGACGCCCCGAGGTAGCGCACCTTCCCAGCACGTACGACGTCGTGCAGCGCCTCCATCGTCTCCTCGATCGGGACCCCGGGGTCCCACCGGTGGATCTGGTAGAGGTCGACGTAGTCGGTGCCGAGTCGCCGCAGCGACTCGTCGATCTCGTGCAGGATCGCCTTGCGGGACAGGCCGGCGCCGTACGGGCCCGGTCGCATCCGGCCGTGCACCTTCGTGGCGATGACGACGTCCTCACGCCTCGCGAAGTCACGCAGCGCCCTGCCGGTGAACTCCTCGCTGCTGCCACCGGCGTACACGTTCGCGGTGTCGAAGGTCGTGATCCCGGCCTCGAGGGCCTGGCGGATGATCCCGCGCGCAGCCTCCTCGTCGAGGATCCACGGGTGCCAGCCGCGGTCGGCATCTCCCCAGCTCATGCAGCCGAGGACGACCCGGGAGACGTCGAGTCCGGTGTTGCCGAGCTTCGCGTAGCGCATGGGACGAGCCTTTCACCCGGACGGTCAGCTCGAGGGCTGGGGGACCTTGACGTCGCAGTCGACCTTCGGGTTGACGCCGAAGTAGTTCAGCGGCCCGGCGACGATCGTGAGGACCGTGTCGCCGGTGGACTTGCAGCTCACGTCCCGGTCGTTGGTGAAGTAGTCGCGCTGGTAGGCCGCGAGCACCCCGATCGCCAGCCAGATCACGAGCACGAGTCCGATGATGGTCTTCATGACGTGGTCCTACCCGAGGGGGACCGGCCCGAACCTCAGCCGGCTGTGGAGTACGTCGCCTGGTAGGCCAGCAACGCGGCCCGTCCGGCCTCGAGGTCGAGCTCGAGCTGGTCGGTGAGCTCGACGGCGCCCTCCGTCGAGCCGGTGTCCGCGACCAGCTCGATCTGCTGCGCGGTGCGCCCCGCTGCGGTGACGCCCAGGTTCAGCGCGCCGCCGGCGAGCTTGTGGGAGACCTGCTTGAGGGCCTCGGTGTCGCCGTCGGCGATCGCCTGCCGGATGGTCTCCAGCGTGGTCGGCGTGTTGCGCATGAAGTTGCCGATCGCCCGGTCGAGGTAGGCCGTGCTGTCCGGGTCGAGGTCGCGGAGCTCGTCGAGCCGCTCGGTGGCCAGGCCGTCGATGGGGGAGGAGGCAACGTTCGCAGACTCAGACACAGGCGGCAGCGTACGGCGTACGCCGCCGGTCCCGCTCGTCGCGATCCATCGGTCGAGCGCGGCCGACAGTGCGCTCGGGTCGACGGGCTTGGTCAGGAAGTCGTCCATCCCGGCCGCCAGGCAGCGCTCGCGCTCGCCCTCGACGGCGGCGGCGGTCATCGCGATGACGGGGACGTGCTCGCCCTGCTCGGCCCGGATCGCCCGGGTGGCGGCGTACCCGTCCATGCGCGGCATCTGGACGTCCATCAGCACCGCGTCGTACCCGCCCTTGCGCATCTCGAGGACGGCCACCTCACCGTCGTCGGCGGTCGTGGCGGCGTAGCCGAGCGCGCGGAGGAGACCGACGGCGACCATCTGGTTGATCGGGTTGTCCTCCACCACCAGCACGCGGTGGGTCAGCTGCGCCTCGCCGGTCTCCGGCAGGTGTGCGTCGGGGATCGGGTCCTGGGCGGCGAGCAGCCGCAGCATCGTGTTGCGCAGGTCGGCCGCCAGTGTCGGCTTGGTCAGGCAGGCCACGATCCCGGCCTCGGCGAGCGTCGCGGCCGGCGGCGCGGTCGACGACGTCAGCATCACCAGCGGCAGCGCGCCGTTGGCGGGGTCGGCGCTCAGGGCGCGGGCCAGCCCGAGCCCGTCGCGTCCCGGCATCGCCATGTCCAGCAGGACGGCGTCGTAGGGGTCGCCGCTCGCCCGCGCCTCGGCGACGGCGACCTCGGCGGCGTCCGCGCCGGCCACGCTGGTCGAGCGCACCCGCCAGCGGGCCAGCTGCTCCACCATGATCAGCCGGTTGTTGTCGTTGTCGTCGACGACCAGGACGTGCCGATCGGCCAGCCAGGCGCGGCCGTACTCGTCGTCGGGGTCGACGCCCGTGCCGACCGGCGCCCCGAGCTGGGCGGTGAACCAGAAGACGGTGCCCCCGCCGGGATTCGGGCGCAGCCCGATCTGGCCGCCGAGAGCGTTCACGATCTCGCGACAGATCGCCAGCCCCAGGCCGGTGCCGCCGTACCGGCGCGTGGTCGAGGCGTCCGCCTGCGTGAAGGCGTCGAAGAGGTCGGTGACCTCGTCCTCCACGATCCCCACCCCGGTGTCGGTGACCGTCACCAGGAGCTCGGTGCCGCCGTCGTCGCTCGCGGTCGCCGTGGCCCGGATGAAGACCTCGCCCCGGGCGGTGAACTTGACGGCGTTCGAGCCGAGGTTCGTCAGCACCTGGGCCAGCCGCGTCGGGTCACCGCGCAGGATCTCGGGCACGTCGGGGTGGCACGCGACGATCAGCTCGAGACCCTTGGCCCGGGCGGTCTCCCCGAGCACGCTCGCGACCTGGTCGAAGACCGCTCGCACCTCGAAGTCGAGGTGCTCGAGCTCGAGCTTGCCGGCCTCGATCTTCGAGAAGTCCAGGACGTCGTTGATGATCGAGAGCAGCGCCCGGCTCGCCACCTGCACGCCGGAGGCCAGGCGCAGCTGCTCCGGGCTCAGCACGCTGCGCAGCAGCAGGTCGTTCAGCCCGATCACGCCGTTGAGCGGCGTCCGGATCTCGTGGCTCATGGTGGCCAGGAACTCCGACTTCTGTCGCGACGCCTCCATCGCGGCGTCGCGGGCGTCGGCCAGGACCCGCTCCGCGCGCTCGCGCTCCGCGACCCGGCCCAGCTCGACCGCGACCTGGGCGGCCATCGACTCGATCATCTCGAAGCGGTGGAGCGGCGGCGCCGACGTGATCGTCACGACCGCCAGCACCTCGGTGCCGTGCGTGACGGGGAAGGCGATGGTCAGCCGCGAGTCGCTCCACTCGGGCCTGCCGCTGCGGTAGGCCCGGTTGGCCAGATCGAGCTCCATCGCCGACTCGTCGGGGGTCGCGAGGTCCGCCTCGCGGTCCATCTCGGAGATGTGGAGAGGTACGACGGCGGTGCCCTCCTCGTCCGGCACGAACGCCCGGCCGCGTTCCCAGTCGTCGTGGAGCAGCACCAGGTGCTGGGCCTGGCCGAGCACCTCGTCGAGCGTGCGCGCCTCGTTCGCCGCGACGGCGACGGCCTGGAGGAGCGCGTTCTGCCTGACCTGGTCCTCGAGCGCGAGGTCGGCGAGCTTGGTCTCGGTGATGTCCTGGTGGGTGCCCGCCATGGAGACGACGTGGCCGCTCCCGTCGGCGGTGGAGACGCCGCGTCCGCGAGTCCAGACCCAGCCGTCCTCGCCGCGGATTCGCACGACGAAGAGGAACTCCCCGGGCTGCTCGCGCGCCCCGCGCACCGCCTCGTCCACCTGGTCCCGGTCGTCGGGGTGCACGATCTCGAGGAACCCCGCGTAGGTCGCGGGGAACGTCGTCGGATCGAGCCCGTAGAGGGCGCACAGCTCGTCGGAGGCGTAGATCTCGTCGGTCCGCAGGTCCCACTGCCAGCTGCCCAGCCGGGCGATGCGGTGCGCCTCGGCGAGCTGCTCGCGGCTCTCACGGAGCTCGTCGAGCGCACGTCGGCGGCCGCTGTAGTCGCTGATCCGGTGGGTGAAGCCGACGACCTCGCCGTCGGGCCCGCGCAGCTCGCGCTCGCTGATGATCACCCACAGCGACGTACCGTCGCGGCGCCAGAAGAGGACGTCGACGTCCTCGCCGTTGCCGCCGACACGCTTCATCTCCTCCAGGTGCTCGGCGAACTGCCGGCGGCCGGGCTCGTCGAGCGAGTCGTAGACGGTGACGTCCGCCATCTCCTCGGCGGTCGCCCCGTAGAGCTCGCACATCGCCGCGTTGGCGTAGATCGTGCGACCGTCGAGGTCGCAGACCCAGAAGGCGTCGGGGGAGCGCTCGACGATGTCGCGGTACAGACCCGCCAGCTCCATCTCACCCTCCTCGTCTCACGATAGGGGCCGGCGTCAGCTCTCGCCGGCGATCAGGAAGTCGCCATCGGTGCCCTCGAGCCGCAGGGTCACCTCGTCGGTCGTCTTGCTGCCGTCCTGGTGCAGGTACTCCACGGAGTACCGGATGACCAGGCTGTCCGGGTCGGCCTGGGCGTCGAGGAGGTCGGCGCTCTGGATGTCGCTCCAGAACTTCTTGTACTGCCCGAAGCTGCCGCTCTCCTTCTGGAACTGGGGGGTGAGCTCCGCCCAGGCGGCCGCCGGGTCCGAGGTCACCGTGACCAGGTAGTCCTCGATGAAGTTCTCCATGCCGTCGGCCGTCACCGCGCTCTCGGTGGGCGACGGCGACGTGGACGGGCTGGACTGGCTGGACGTCGGCGCCTCCGGGGCCGCTTCCGGGTCGTCGCCGGACCCGAGCAGCCATGCGATGACGCCGACCACCACGGCCACGACGGCGAGCACGATGAGGGGGAGCAGCGCGCTCCGACGCCGCGACGGTGCCGCACCGCCGGCAGGGAGCGGCGCCGACGGCACCGGCGGGACGGCAGCGATGACCTGGGTCGAGCCGGGGTCGCCCGACGCGGAGAGCCCGACCGGGATCGCGCGCGGCAGCGGCGCGGGCAGGGGCGCCGACGGCCCCGCGGCGAGGAAGTCGCGCACGTGCGCCATCGACCAGCGGTCCTCCGGACGCTGCGCCATGGTGGAGAGCAGGACGGGCGACAGCCAGCCCGCGCTGGCCCCCAGCCGCGGCGGCTCCTCGTGCACGATGCGGTAGAGCGCGCCGAGCAGGTTCTCGCTGACGTCGTACGGCGGCCGCCCCGCCAGCGCGTGGTACATCGTGGCGCCCAGCGACCAGACGTCACTGGCCACGGTGGCCTGCTGCCCCGAGGCGATCTCGGGCGCCAGGTACGCCGGAGACCCGGTGACCAGCCCGGTCTGGGTCAGCGAGGCGTCGGCCTGGGCGCGCGCGATGCCGAAGTCGGAGAGCTTCGCCTGCCCGTCCGGCGCGACCAGGATGTTCGACGGCTTCACGTCGCGGTGGACGATCCCCTCGGCGTGCGCCGCGGCCAGCGCGTCGGCGGCCTGGCGCAGCACTGGCGCCACCTGGTCGGGGGCGAGCGCCCCGTCCCGGCGTACGAGCTCCGCGAGGGTGGCCCCGGCGACGTACTCCATCACCAGCCAGCGCTCGGCGCCCTCGTTGACGAGGTCGTAGACCGCGACGACGTGCGGGTGGTTGAGGCGCGCCGCGAGCCGGCCCTCACGCTCCGCGCGGTCCAGATCGAGGTCACTGCCGCCCGGCCCGTGGCCGATGCGCTTGAGCGCGACCTGGCGCCCCAAGACCTCGTCCCGGCCGAGCCACACGGCACCCATGCCACCG
>NZ_JIAR01000025.1:0-2500 GCF_000620705.1 Nocardioides sp. URHA0020 | reverse complement strand
CAAACTTCGTGATAGCTGGTTCTCCCCGAAATGCATTTAGGTGCAGCGTCGCGTGTTTCTTGCCGGAGGTAGAGCACTGGATAGCTAATGGGCCCTACAAGGTTACTGACGTTAGCCAAACTCCGAATGCCGGTAAGTGAGAGCGCGGCAGTGAGACAGTGGGGGATAAGCTCCATTGTCGAGAGGGAAACAGCCCAGACCATCAGCTAAGGCCCCTAAGCGGTGACTAAGTGGAAAAGGATGTGGAGTCGCAGTGACAACCAGGAGGTTGGCTTGGAAGCAGCCACCCTTGAAAGAGTGCGTAATAGCTCACTGGTCAAGTGATTCCGCGCCGACAATGTAGCGGGGCTCAAGTCATCCGCCGAAGCTATGGCATTCATGCGTTAACTCGGCCACGAATGTGGTCCAGGTGTGTGGATGGGTAGGGGAGCGTCGTGTCGCGAGTGAAGCTCCGGAGTGATCCAGGGGTGGACGCGACACGAGTGAGAATGCAGGCATGAGTAGCGAATCACGGGCGAGAAACCCGTGCGCCGAATGATCAAGGGTTCCAGGGTCAAGCTAATCTGCCCTGGGTAAGTCGGGACCTAAGGCGAGGCCGACAGGCGTAGTCGATGGACAACGGGTTGATATTCCCGTACCGGCAAAGTAGCGCCCATGACGAACCCGGTGATGCTAACCACCCAAAGCCTTGGTGACCGATCCCTTCGGGGTGAGGCGCCTTGGTGGAGCGTGGGACCCGATCCGGTAGTAGTCAAGCGATGGGGTGACGCAGGAAGGTAGCCCAACCTCAGCGATGGTTGTCTGGGGGTAAGCATGTAGGGGAGACGATAGGCAAATCCGTCGTCTTGTGTTCGATCACGGCCCTGAGATGTGATGCCGAGCCCGTATGGGTGAAGTGGGTAATCCTATGCTGTCGAGAAAAACCTCTAGCGAGCTACGCGCCGCCCGTACCCCAAACCGACTCAGGTGATCAGGTAGAGAATACTAAGGCGATCGAGCGAACCATGGTTAAGGAACTCGGCAAAATGCCCCCGTAACTTCGGGAGAAGGGGGGCCGGATACGTGAACCACCTTGCGTGGGGAAGCGTTGAAGGCCGCAGAGACCAGGCCCAAGCGACTGTTTACTAAAAACACAGGTCCGTGCGAAGTTGTAAGACGATGTATACGGACTGACTCCTGCCCGGTGCTGGAAGGTTAAGGGGACCGGTAAGACACTTCGGTGTCGAAGCTGAGAACTTAAGCCCCAGTAAACGGCGGTGGTAACTATAACCATCCTAAGGTAGCGAAATTCCTTGTCGGGTAAGTTCCGACCTGCACGAATGGAGTAACGACTTGGGCGCTGTCTCAACCATGGACTCGGCGAAATTGCAGTACGAGTAAAGATGCTCGTTACGCGCGGCAGGACGGAAAGACCCCGGGACCTTTACTATAGTTTGGTATTGGTGTTTGGTTCGGCTTGTGTAGGATAGGTGGGAGACTGTGAAGCATTCACGCCAGTGGATGTGGAGTCAACGTTGAAATACCACTCTGGTCGTACTAGATGTCTAACCTAGGACCATTATCTGGTTCAGGGACAGTGCCTGATGGGTAGTTTAACTGGGGCGGTTGCCTCCTAAAATGTAACGGAGGCGCTCAAAGGTTCCCTCAGCCTGGTTGGCAATCAGGTGGCGAGTGTAAGTGCACAAGGGAGCTTGACTGTGAGACAGACATGTCGAGCAGGGACGAAAGTCGGAACTAGTGATCCGGCGTCGGCATGTGGAAGCGGCGTCGCTCAACGGATAAAAGGTACCCCGGGGATAACAGGCTGATCTTCCCCAAGAGTCCATATCGACGGGATGGTTTGGCACCTCGATGTCGGCTCGTCGCATCCTGGGGCTGGAGTAGGTCCCAAGGGTTGGGCTGTTCGCCCATTAAAGCGGCACGCGAGCTGGGTTTAGAACGTCGTGAGACAGTTCGGTCCCTATCCGCCGCGCGCGCAGGAAACTTGAGAAAGGCTGTCCCTAGTACGAGAGGACCGGGATGGACGAACCTCTGGTGTGCCAGTTGTCCCGCCAGGGGCACGGCTGGTTGGCTACGTTCGGAAGTGATAACCGCTGAATGCATCTAAGCGGGAAGCACGTTTCAAGATGAGGTTTCCCACCGGGTAACCGGGTAAGGCCCCCAGCAGAACACTGGGTTGATAGGCCGGAGGTGTACAGCAGCAATGCCTAGCCGACCGGTACTAATAGGCCGAGGGCTTGTCACACAAACCCTCAACAAAAACCTACAACGCGCAGACGAACACACATGTTCGCGTCCACTAACCACACAAGAGCAAACTCAATACAGAGCTTGGTCAAGCCCCACGTGCACACCCCGTGGCCGGCTTGCACCGCAAGAGTTACGGCGGCCATAGCGAAAGGGAAACACCCGGTCCCATCCCGAACCCGGAAGTTAAGCCTTTCAGCGCCGATGGTACTGCAACCGAGAGGTTGTGGGAGAGTAGGACGCCGCCGGACAT
>NZ_KK211169.1:285894-534622 GCF_000620705.1 Nocardioides sp. URHA0020 | reverse complement strand
CGACCAGGGTCATTGGCGAGAAGTACGAGGTTGTCAATCCTCTTCACCGTCGCACCTGGACGGACGAGTCGGGAGTCCTCTGGCGTAGGCGAGGCCAAGAAAACCTGACGCCCAGGCAAGCACGCCGATTGTTCGCGCGCTCTGACGCTCTGGTCATGCACGTTCAGCACGGGGCTCCGCATCAGCACACGGGACCGAACCTCCCCGGCCTACTCGTCGAGGTCGAGGAGGTCTGGGCCGGAGATGACGACAACGGCATGCACGTGTTCGACATCGGCGAATTTCGCGATGACTCCCGCCGGGTCTTGGTGATGATCGTTGAGGGCTGTTGACACCGGACAAACGCACTCTCATGCCGCAGGTAGGTGCGGTGCGGCCATCCGGACATGCCGCGATCCGGTCCGTTGGAACAGGCATGTCGCCAACTGTTGGCTTGCGCCACATCACCGCCAAAGGGTCACGCGGACGTCGCGGCAACCGGCCGATCCAAGGCTCACTCGGGGTCGTGACGGTGATGCTCGTCGCGGCCGCGATCCGGCAGCGGAGGAAGCTCAGGGTTCAGTGCGACGTACGCGGACCGATCGATCTGGCCCGCAGATCGGCCACATCGAGGACCATGCCGCTGAGTCTTTGCGGACTGTGTGCGGCCTGGGAGGCGTCCCGCCCCCTCTGAACTACGCACACGCGCTGATTCAGACGTTGAAGCGGAACTCGACGACGTCGCCGTCGGCCATGACGTACTCCTTGCCCTCCATGCGCACCTTGCCGGCCTCCTTGGCCTTCTGCATGGAGCCCAGGGCGACGAGGTCGTCGAAGGAGACGATCTCGGCCTTGATGAAGCCGCGCTGGAAGTCGGTGTGGATCACGCCGGCGGCCTCGGGAGCGGTGGCGCCCTGGGGGATCGTCCAGGCGCGCGTCTCCTTGGGCCCGGCGGTCAGGTAGGTCTGCAGCCCCAGCGTCGCGAAGCCGACCCGGGCCAGCGTCTCGAGGCCGGGCTCGGTGACGCCCATCTCGGCGAGCATCTCGCGCGCCTCCGCCTCGTCGTCGAGCTCGACCAGCTCGGACTCGAACTTCGCGTCGAGGAAGATCGCCTCGGATGGCGCGACCAGCGCCTGCATCTTGGCCTTGAGGTCCTCGTCGGCGAGCTCGTCGGCATCGCAGTTGAAGACGTAGATGAAGGGCTTCGCAGTCAGCAGCGAGAGCTCGCGGATCAGGGTGCGGTCGACCTTGGTGGCGATGATCGGCGTACCGGCCTCGAGGTGGCCCAGCGCCTCCTTGGCCGCGTCCACGACGGCGGCCAGGGACTTGGTGGTCCGGGCCTCCTTCTCCAGGCGCGGGATCGCCTTCTCGACGGTCTGCAGGTCGGCCAGGATCAGCTCGGTCTGGATCGTCGAGATGTCGTTGCCGGGGTTGACCTCGCCGTCGACGTGGGTGACGTCCTCGTCGCGGAAGACCCGGGTCACCTGGCAGATCGCCGACGACTCCCGGATGTGCGAGAGGAACTTGTTGCCCAGGCCCTCACCCTCCGAGGCACCGCGGACGATGCCGGCGATGTCCACGAACTCGACCGTCGCGGGCAGGATCTTGGCGGAGCCGAAGACCTCCGCGAGCTTCGGCAGCCGCTCGTCCGGGACGCCGACGACGCCGACGTTCGGCTCGATGGTCGCGAACGGGTAGTTGGCCGCGAGCACGTCGT
Organism: Nocardioides sp. URHA0020; assembly: GCF_000620705.1. Taxonomy (GTDB): domain Bacteria; phylum Actinomycetota; class Actinomycetes; order Propionibacteriales; family Nocardioidaceae; genus Nocardioides. The sequence goes on along the minus strand of NZ_KK211169.1, from coordinate 532,926 downwards.
TCTTGGTGAGCGCGTTGAAAAGGGTGGACTTGCCCGCGTTGGGGAGCCCGACGATGCCGATGGTGAGTGCCACGGGCGGTCACTTTACGGCGCTGCGGCCGCACCTCCCGAATCACCAGCCAGCAGCTCGGTCCGCCGGGTCCAGCCGTAGCGCAGCGAGGTCAGGGAGAAGACCAGCGTCATCGCCACGATGCCCGCCTCGACCGCGCCTCCCCCGCCCGCGGTGAAGATCCCGTGCTCGAGGTCGTAGAGCAGGTCCATCCCGAAGAGGTACATCCCGGCCGACCCCGCGCACAGCAGCCACAGGAGCGCGGACGGCGTACGCCGCGTCAGCGTGACGAGCGCAAGGAGGCAGGCGAGGCCGAGCCAGAGGTCGGCGAGCGGGAAGGCGTCCTCGAACTCGTAGTACGCCGCCCGGTGCGAGCTGGCCAGTGCGTCGCGGTCGGTGAACCAGGTCGCCCAGTAGGCGATGTCGACCACGATCGCGACGATCAGCATGCCTTGCACGGTGCGCCTCATGCCTGGATCCAAGCAGAACGCGGGAGCCCGACGACGCGCTCACGCCTCCAGCGTGGCGGCGGCCTGCCCGTCCTGGGCTGCGGGCGTGTCGACGCCGCTGCTGAGGGAGAGCCGGCGGATGGCGGGACGTGAGAGCGGCACCGACATCAGCACCGCCATGGCGAGCCCGTACGCCGCGCAGGCGAGCCCGACGCCGTACGCCGCCGCGAGGGCGCCGAAGCCCGCCATCGCCGCCGGCATCAGCACGTCGTCGCCGAGCCGCAGGATCGACGTCATCCGACCGAGGTAGGCGCCGTCGATGCTCGCCATGAAGACCGCGCCGAGCAGCGAGGACGCGGCTCCGGCGCTCACGCCGACCACGGCCACCGCGATCGCGGTCGTGGCCAGCGAGCCGTAGCCGATGCCGACGATCGCGAGACCCTGGAGCACGAGCAGCCAGAAGCCGACGACGGCCTCGTGGGCGGGCCGCCACCGCAGGAGCGAGAGCGCACCGACGGCCGCGCCGAGGGCGACCAGCGCCTGGAGGCCGCCGACGGCGCCGGCGCCCCAGCCCTCGTCCTGCGCCCGCAGCGCGACGCCCAGGGCCAGGGCCGGTGAGACCGCCAGGTTGAGTCCGGACAGCGCCAGCACGAGGGTCCGGGTCGTCGGCTCGTCGCGCAGGTGCCCGAACCCGCGGGCGACACCGCGCAGCACCGGCTCGGCCTCCGCGCGCGGCAAGGGATAGCGCGGCCGCAGGACGAGGGCGAGGTAGCCCACGACGACGGCGAACGTGACCGCGTTGGCGACCGCGCTGCCGCCCAGCCCCCAGGCGGCCACGACGACGCCACCGAGCGCGGCCCCGGCCATGCTGCCGAGCCGGATGGCGGTCTGGCTGGCGCCGGTGTACGCCGCGAGCTGCTCGGCAGGCACCAGCTGGCGCGAGATCGTCGCCGCGGACGGCTCGTAGAGCGCGTCGCAGAGCCCGAACGCCACCGCGGCCACGACCAGGACCGGCAGCGTCGTACCCGCCACGACCACCCACAGCGCCGTCGCCACCAGCACCGCGACCCGGACGACGTTGACGACCAGCATCACCAGCCGCGGCTCGCGCCGGTCGGCCACGACGCCCCCGAGGAGCAGCACGACCGCCCGGGGGATCGTGCCGGCGGCAACGACCAGCCCCGCGACGGCAGGGCTCGCGACGTGCACCGCAGTCCAGGCGAGCGCGACCGTCCACAGCGCGTCGCCGGCGTTGGAGAGGGCCTTGATCCCCAGCCACCCGAGGGCGACTGGGTCCCTGGTCATCGTCCCGGTCACGGGCGCGTCGGGAAGCCGTGGGCATACACGAAGACCGGCTCGCGGACGGCACCGTCGTCGGTGTCGATACCGGCCCGCCAGCTCCGCGCCACCTCGCTGATCGCCTCCTGCAGCGCCGTCAGCTCCTCGGGGGTGGCCAGGGCGAGGAGGTCGGTGGTGAACGCGGCCTGCCGCCACGCCGGGTCCGCCTTCGCGGCCACCCGCTTCCAGGCGGCGAGCTTGCCGAGCTGGTGGTCGATGTTGAGCCGCTCGGCGGCCGTCGCCGCGACCATCGCCGCCGCGTCTCCCGCGAAGTCGTCGACCGACCACGACACGGACGTCTGCTCGAGCCGCCACCAGCTGGTGCGCCCGTCGGTGGCCAGCTCCGGTGCGGGCACGACGACGCCGGCCCGCTCCAGCATCCGCAGGTGGTGGCTGATGCTGCCCACCTGCTGGCCGAGCTCGCGGGCGAGCGTGCCGACCTGCGTCGGCCCGTGCAGGTGGAGGAAGTCCACCATCCGTCGCCGCGTCGGGTGGTGGAAGGCCCGCAGGGTCTCGATCGAGGTCATGTCGCTGACGGTAGGTGCGACCTGTGACACCTACAAGACTTCTTGTACATCTCGGGCTCTAGGCTGCGGTCGTGCGCATCGCGACCTGGAACGTCAACTCCCTCCGGACCCGGATCGACCGCGTCGAGCTGCTCCTCGAGCGCCACGACATCGACGTGCTCGCGCTCCAGGAGACCAAGGCGCGCGAGGAGCAGCTGCCGCTGATGGGCCTGCAGGCGCGCGGCTACGAGATCGCCGCGGCCGGCACCAACCAGTGGAACGGGGTCGCGATCATCAGCCGGGTCGGGCTGGAGGACGTGGAGATCGGGTTCCCCGGCCAGCCGGGGTTCGCCAAGGAGTCCGGCAGCCCCCTGGAGAGCGAGTCGCGGGCGATCGGCGCGACCTGCGGCGGCGTACGCCTGTGGTCGCTCTACGTCCCCAACGGCCGCAAGCCCGACGACCCCCACTACGTCTACAAGCTGGAGTGGTACGCCGCGCTGCGCGCCGCCGCGCAGGACTGGCTCGGCCGGGACGCCGTGCTGGTCGGTGACTGGAACGTGTGCCCGACCGACGACGACGTCTTCGACGTCACCCAGTTCAAGAACTCCACCCACGTGACCCCTGCGGAGCGGGCCGCCTTCTTCGCCTTCCTCGAGGACGGCTGGGTCGACACCGCCAAGCCGTACGACCCCGGTTACACCTACTGGGACTACTACCGGCAGCGCTTCGAGCGCAACCGCGGGCTGCGCATCGACTTCCTGCTCGGCTCCCCCTCGCTGGCCGCCCGGGTGACCGGTGCGTTCGTCGACCGCGACGAGCGGGACCCCGCCCAGGGCACCGGCGCCCCCTCCGACCACGCCCCGGTGATCGTCGACCTCGACTGACGTCCTGCGTCGAGACACCCGTCGTGGCTGTCGGATCGACGAGATGACAGCCACTACGGGTGTCTCGACGCACTGTCGGTGGCCACCTCCATGCTGGAGGGCATGGAGATCCTGACGCTCTTCCTCACGCTGCTGGTGGGCCTGGCCCTCGGCACGGTCGTCGGCATCCTCTGGTCACGCTCCCGGCCGAGCTACACCGCCGGCGTCGTCGACCAGGCCGAGGTGATGCAGGGCCTGGACCGGCTCAGCGACCAGATGCACGACCTCGACCGGCAGCGCGCCTCCTGGCAGGGGCAGCTCAACGAGCAGGTGCTCGACATGCGCCACGCGTCTGAGGGCCTGCGCCGCGAGACGCAGTCGCTCTCGACCGCGCTCCGCAAGCCCCAGGTGCGCGGACGCTGGGGTGAGCTGCACCTGCGCCGGGCCGTGGAGCTGGCGGGCCTGGTGGACCGGTGCGACTTCTCCGAGCAGGTGCGGCTCGACGACGGGGCCCGGCGGCCCGACCTCGTCGTACGCCTCGTGGGCGGGCGGTGCGTGGTGGTGGACGCCAAGGTCCCGCTGGACGCCTACCTCGACGCGACGTCGACCGACGACGAGGACGACCACCGTCGCCACCTGGTCCGGCACGCCGGCCAGCTGCGCACCCACATCGACACGCTCGGCGCCAAGCGCTACTGGCGCTCGCTCGAGGAGAGCCCGGAGTTCGTGGTGCTCTTCGTCCCCGCCGAGTCGTTCCTCGCCGCGGCGCTGGAGACCGACCCGAGCCTGATCGAGTACGCCGCGGCGCGCCAGGTCGTGCTCGCGACCCCGACCACCCTGATCGCGCTGCTGCGCACGGTCGCCCACGGCTGGACGCACGAGGCGATGGCCGACCAGGCCCGTGAGATCCACCGGCTCGGGCGGGAGCTGCACGAGCGGCTCTCGAGCATGAACGGTCACCTCGACCAGATCGGCCGGTCCCTCAACGCCGCCGTCGGGCACTACAACCAGACCGTCGGCTCCCTGGAGACCCGCGTCCTGGTGTCGTCCCGGCGCCTCGGTGACCTGCCCGCGCCCCGGCAGGTGGAGACCGCCGCCCGCTCGGTCGACGGCGTCACCGGCGCAGGCTTGCACGCGGTGGACCGGCGCGGCGCCGACGACGACGGCGCCGCGGACCATAGCGTGGCGTTGTGAGCCAGAGGACCCTCTGGGAAGAGGGGCACGAGTCCGGCCGTCAGGTCGCCGTGCTCGGGGTCGCGCTCGCACTCACCGTGACCGCGCTGGACCTGGTGCTCTTCGGCCGGCTGACCGTGCTCTTCGACATCTGCTTCGTGCTGCTCTGCCTCGGTCTGGCGCTGCTGGTGCGGCCGTCGGACTTCTTCACGGTCGGCGTGCTGCCGCCGCTGCTGATGGTGGGCGTCTTCGTGCTCATCGGGGCGACCCGGCCCGACGTCATCGCGGACGCCACCGACGGACTGGTGCAGGCGGTGGTGAGCGGACTGTCCCACCACGCGAGCGCACTGATCGTCGGCTACCTGCTCAGCCTCGGGGTGCTCGCGGTGAGGCACCGGGTGCTGAGCCGTCAGGCCGCCTCGAACCGGCTCGGGTCGCCGGCGCCGACGCGGATCACCTCGGGGTAGCCCTCCGACCAGCCGATGACGGTGGTCGGCTCGGCGAGCGTCTCGCCCGCCTCGACGACGACGTCGACCTGGTGGTCGAGCTCCTCCTTGATCTCCCAGCCCATGCTGCGCGGCTCCGTCTCGCCGGGCAGGATCAGCGTGCTGGTGAGCAGCGGCTCCCCGAGCGTCTCCAGCAGCGCCTGCACGAAGACGTGGTCGGGGATGCGCACGCCGACCGTCTTCTTCTTGGGGTGCAGCAGCCGGCGCGGCACCTCCTGGGTCGCCGGGAGGATGAAGGTGTAGGGGCCCGGTGTGGCCGCCTTGATCGCGCGGAACGCCGAGTTGTCGATCTGCACGAACTGACCGAGCTGGGCGAAGTCCTTGCACATCAAAGTGAAGTGGTGGCGGTCGTCGAGGCGGCGGATGTTGAGGATCCGGTCGCGCCCGGATCGGTTGCCGAGCTGGCACCCCAGCGCGTAGCCGGAGTCGGTCGGGTAGGCGATCAGCTGGGCGTCGCGCAGAGCGTCGGCGATCTGACCGAGCAGCCGGGGCTGCGGGTTGTCCGGGTGGAGGTCGAGGTAGCGGGCCATGGTGCGACCTCAGGCCCGGCCGGCGGCCTTGAGGTCGCGGCGCAGCTCCGGCGGGAGCGCGAAGATCAACGACTCCTCGGCGCTGTGCACCGCCTGGGCGTCGGGGTAGCCACGCTCGGCCAGGAAGGCCAGCACCCCGTCGACGAGCGCCTCCGGCACGCTTGCGCCCGACGTCACGCTGACCGTGCTGACCCCGTCGAGCCAGGCCTCGTCGATCTCGGAGGCGTCGTCGACGCGGTACGACGACTTCGCGCCGGCCTCGAGAGCGACCTCGACGAGCCGCACCGAGTTGGAGGAGTTGCCGGAGCCGACGACGATCACCAGGTCGGCGTTCGGCGAGATCTCCTTGACCGCGAGCTGCCGGTTCTGGGTGGCGTAGCAGATGTCGTCGCTCGGCGGGTCGAGCAGGTCGGGGAAGCGCTCGCGGATCGCGGCGACGGTCTCGAGGGTCTCGTCGACCGACAGCGTGGTCTGCGAGAGCCAGGCGACCCGCTGGGGGTCGCGGACGACGATGCCCGGCACGTCGGCCGGACTCTGGACCAGCTGGATGTGGTCGGGGGCCTCCCCCGCCGTACCCTCGACCTCCTCGTGACCGGCGTGGCCGATCAGCAGGATGTCGTAGTCCTCGTTGGCGAAGCGGCGGGCCTCGTGGTGGACCTTGGTGACCAGGGGGCAGGTCGCATCGATCGTCTTGAGCGAGCGGACCTCGGCCTGACGGTGCACCTCCGGGGAGACGCCGTGGGCGGAGAAGACGACGGTCTGCCCGGCGGGCACCTCGTCGAGCTCCTCGACGAAGATCGCCCCCCGCGACTCGAGGTCGGCGACGACGTGCTTGTTGTGGACGATCTGCTTGCGCACGTAGACGGGTGCGCCGTACAGGTCGAGCGCCTTCTCGACGGTGATGACCGCGCGGTCGACGCCGGCGCAGTAGCCCCGCGGGGCCGCCAGCAGCACGGCCTTGTCGGCCGCCTCCGGCGACAGGATCGGGGGCATGCCCATGTCAGTGGTCATGGTCTGAGTCTAGTTGCGTCGGTCCCATCCCCTAATCTCGCGGCATGGCCATGGAGACCTCGCTCGAGTCCCCGGCCCCGGTGCGCCAGATCGCCAACGCGATCGCCGGCTGGGTGGACCGGCTCGGCGCCGTGTGGGTGGAGGGCCAGGTCGCCCAGGTGAACCGCCGTCCGGGCATGAGCACCGTCTTCATGACGCTGCGCGACGCGGTCGCTGACATCTCCGTGACGGTGACCTGCTCGCGGACCCTCTTCGACAGCCTCAACCCGCCGGTGGTCGAGGGCGCGAGCATCGTCGTCAACGCCAAGCCGTCGTACTACGCCAACCGCGGCACGATCTCGCTCTACGCCCGCGACATCCGGATGGTCGGCCTCGGCGAGCTGCTGGCCCGGCTCGAACGACGGCGGCAGCTGCTGGCGGCCGAGGGGCTGTTCGCCCCGGAGCTCAAGCGTCCCCTGCCCTTCCTGCCGGGCACCGTCGGCCTGGTCACCGCTCCCAACAGCGCGGCCGAGCGCGACGTCCTCGAGAACGCCAGGCGTCGGTGGCCGGCGGTCACCTTCGAGGTCGCGTACGCCGCGATGCAGGGCCAGCGCTCGGCTTCCGAGGTGATCGAGGCGGTCGAGCGCCTGGACCGCAACCCGGCCGTCGACGTGATCGTGGTCGCCCGCGGCGGCGGCTCGGTCGAGGATCTGCTGCCGTTCTCCGACGAGGCGCTGATCCGCGCCGTGCACGCCGTGCGCACCCCGGTCGTCTCGGCGATCGGCCACGAGCCCGACCAGCCACTGCTCGACCTCGTCGCCGACGTCCGTGCCTCCACGCCGACCGACGCCGCCAAGCTCGTGGTGCCCGACGTCGCCGAGGAGCAGCGCAGCGTCACCCACGCGCGCGACCGGGTTCGCGGCGCCGTGCGGGGCTGGCTGGCCCGCGAGCAGGCCGGGCTCGACGCGCTCCGCTCGCGCCCGGCGCTCGCCGACCCACGCACCCTGCTCGACGCGCGCCTCGCCGAGATCGACCAGCTCCGCGACCGGGCGCGCCGGACCGTGGGCCACTCGCTCGACCGCGCGGCCGACGACATCGGCCACCAGCGGGCGCGGGCCCGGGCGCTGTCGCCGCTGGCCACGCTGCAGCGCGGCTACGCCGTGCTCCAGGACGCCGATGGTCACGTGCTCACCTCGATCGACGGCGTCGAGGCCGAGCAGCTGATCAGCGTGCGGGTCGCCGACGGCCGCATCCACGCCACGACCACCAGCACCACCCCGACCACCAGGGAGACCGATGGCTGAGAAGAAGCCCGCGAAGACCGAGACGCCGTCGTACGAGGCCGCTCGCGAGGAGCTCATCGACGTCGTGCGGCGCCTCGAGGCGGGCGGTACGACACTCGAGGAGTCGCTCGCGCTCTGGGAGCGGGGCGAGGCGCTGGCGACGATCTGCCAGGACTGGCTCGACGGCGCGCGGCAACGGCTCGACGCCGCGATCGAGGCCGACGAGGGGTGAGCCCGGACCCGACCCTCAGGGAGTGCGCGGGGCGTCGGTGAGGGACTCGACGAGGCCCCGCAGGGCGTCGGGGTCCCCCGAGCTGTAGACCAGCACGCTGTCGTCGCCGACCTTGGCGGTGTAGGCGTGGTCGCCGTCGGTGTCGGTCCAGGCCGTCCAGGTCGCGACGTCGGTCGTCAGCCCACGGTCGCGGTCCTCGGTCACGCCGGGGCCGACGTACGTCGTCAGGAGCTCGCGCTCGCCGGTGTCCTCCTGGTGCAGCCCGGCGGTGTGGTCGTCGTCGGTGGCGAAGACCAGGTCGAGCACCGGGCGGTCGCCGGGGACGAAGCTCGCGTCCTTGACGTACCAGCCGTCGGGCAGCTCGGGCGGGTAGAGCGGCGTGAGCCCGAGCTGCTGCACACTGGTCACCAGCTCGAGGTAGTCGATGTGCTCCGGCTCGTAGTCCGGGGTCTCCCGGAAGGCGCCACGGAAGACCACGATCCCGAGGACCACCAGGACCAGCACGATCATGGCGCCGATCAGGCCGCCGGTGGAGCGGTTGTAGCGGCCCGCTCGCTCGGCGGGGGCCGGCTCGGCCGGGGGCGACTCGTTCACCCGAGCAGTTTCCCAGGTGATCTAGGGTCGCGTCGTGGCGGCCCTCGATCTCATCGCGGTGGCCGCCCTCGTCGCACTCCTCACCACGGCGTACGCGCACCCGTCGGGACGGGTCGAGGCCGGTGTCGGCGTGCTCGCCGCGGTGGCCACCCTCGCCACCGGCCTCCTCACCCGGTCCGACGTCGAGGACACCCTGCGTCACCTCGGACCGGTCGTGCTCTTCCTGGTCACGATCCTGGTGGTCTCGGACGTCTGCGCCCGGGCCGGGCTGTTCGCCGCCGCGGCCGCGCGGGTCCGCGACGCCGGCCACGGCCGCGCCGTGCCGATCTTCACCGGCGTCTTCCTGCTCGCCGCCGCGGTGACGGCGGTGCTGAGCCTGGACGCGACCGTCGTGCTCCTCACGCCGGTCGTGGTGGCCGCGGCCGTGAGCAGCGGCACGTCGTACCGCCCCGGCGCCCACGCCTGCCTGCGGATGGCGAACTCGGCCTCGCTGCTGCTGCCGGTCTCCAACCTGACCAACCTGCTCGCGATGCCGCACCTGGACCTGACCTTCGGCGGGTTCGCACTGGTGATGGCGCCGGTGCTCGCGGTCGTGCTCGTCGTGGAGTACGGCGCGCTGCGGCTGCTCTTCCGGCGCGATCTCGCCGCCCCCGCCGGACCGACGCAGGTGGAGGAGGCACCGCCGCTCCCGCGCACCCCGCTCGTGGTCGTGCTGCTGATGCTGGTCGGCTTCGGGGTCGGCTCGCCCTTCGGGGTCGACCCCTTCTGGGTCTCGGGCGCGGCCGCCATCGTGCTGGTCGCCTGGGCCCGTCGGCAGCGGCTGCTGACGGCCCGGGACGCCATACGCGCGGCGCACCCGACGTTCGCCGTCTTCGTGCTGTCCCTCGGTGTCGTCGTGGCGGCGCTCGCCACCGGCTTCCTCGGTGACTGGGTCAGCGACGTGCTGCCCGACGGCACCGACTTCGCGAGCCTGCTGCTGATCGCCGTGCTCGCGACCGTGCTCGCCAACGTCCTGACCAACCTGTCGGCGACGCTGCTCCTCGTCCCGCTGCTGGCCCCGCTCGGTGACACCGCGATCCTCGCGGCGCTGCTCGGGCTCAACATCGGCTCGGGGCTGAGCTACACCGGGTCCCTCGCCAACCTGCTGTGGCGCCGTGGCATGGTCCGGCTCGGGCACCCACCGTCGATGGGCGAGTTCCACCGGGTGTCGCTCCTGGTCACGCCGGTCAGTCTGCTCGCCGCAGTTGCGACTCTCTCCCTGGTCACCTGACCGCATCTGCGGCATGATCCTCGCGTGACGACCTACCGGATCGCGGAAGCCGCCGAGCTGCTCGGCGTCAGCGACGACACCCTGCGCCGCTGGGTCGAGGCGGGACGCGTGGCGAGCACCAGGACCGACGGCCGGACCACGGTCCCGGGACCTGACCTCGCCGCCCTCGCCGAGTCGCTGGCCGACCACCCCGACCGTGACGCGACCCGCGCAGCCGCCGTCAGCGCCCGCAACCGGCTCGCCGGCATCGTCACGAAGGTCACCAAGGACACCGTCATGGCCCAGGTCGAGATGATCTGCGGTCCCTACCGGATGGTCTCGCTGATGAGCAGCGAGGCGGCCGAGGAGCTCGGCCTGGAGCCCGGCGTACGCGCCATCGCCTCCGTCAAGTCCACCAACGTCGTGGTGGAGCGTCCGTGAGGCGCAGATCCGTGAGGTCCCTGCTCGTCCTCGCCCTCGTCGTGCCCGTCGCCGCCTGCGGCAGCGACTCCGGGGGCAGCGACGGCTCGGGCGGCGAGACGACGACGCTGACCGTGTACGCCGCGGCGTCGCTGACCTCGAGCTTCGAGGAGATCGGCACCGAGTTCGAGGCCGCGCACGACGGCGTCAGGGTGAAGTTCAGCTTCGGGGGCTCCGCCGACCTGGTCACCCAGATCACCGAGGGCGCCCCGGCCGACGTCTTCGCCTCCGCCGACACCACCACCATGGACCAGCTCGTCGACGCCGACCGGGTCGCGGACGACCCCGTGGACTTCGCCACCAACACCCTCGAGATCGCCACCCCGCCGGACAACCCGGCCGAGATCACCCGCTTCCAGGACCTGTCCAGGAAGGGTCTGCAGCTCGTGGTGTGTGCCCCCGAGGTCCCCTGCGGCGCCGCCACCCGGACCACCGCGGACGACCTGGGCGTGACGCTGACGCCGGTCAGCGAGGAGCAGTCGGTGACCGACGTGCTCGCCAAGGTGACCAGCGGCGAGGCGGACGCCGGCGTCGTCTACGCCACCGACGTGACCGCCGCCGGGGACGCCGTCACGGGCATCACCTACCCCGAGTCCGGCGACGTGGTGAACACCTACCCCATCGCTCCGGTCACGGACTCCGAGGAGTCCACCCTCGCCGACGACTTCGTCGACTTCGTGCTCGGTGACACGGGTCAGGGGATCCTCCGGGCCGCCGGCTTCGGGCAGCCGTAGCGCGTGAGGACCAAGCAGCGTCAGGTCGGTCTCCCCGCCTGGATCTTCGTCCCCGCCACCCTCGGCGCGGCCCTGGTCCTGCTTCCGCTCGTCGGGCTGGTGTCGCGGGTCGAGTGGGGCAGCTTCCTCGAGCTCGTCACCTCGGAGTCGGCGATGACCGCGTTGTCGCTGAGCCTGCGCACCTCGGTCGTCGCCACCGTGCTGTGCGTGCTGCTCGGCGTGCCCATGGCCCTGGTGCTGGCCCGCACCAGCTTCCGCGGCCAGGGGCTGGTGCGCTCGCTGGTGCTGCTCCCGCTCGTGCTGCCGCCGGTGGTCGGCGGCATCGCGCTGCTCTACACCTTCGGGCGTCGCGGGCTGCTCGGCGACGAGCTCGACGCGCTCGGGATCCGGATCGCCTTCTCCACGACCGCGGTCGTGCTGGCGCAGACGTTCGTGTCCCTGCCGTTCCTGGTGGTCAGCCTCGAGGGATCGCTGCGCAGCGCCGGCGCCCGCTACGAGGAGGTGGCCGCCTCGCTCGGCGCCCGACCCACGACGGTCTTCCGGCGGGTCACCCTCCCCCTGGTGCTGCCCGGCCTCGTCTCGGGGGCCGTGCTGTCCTTCGCCCGCGCGCTCGGCGAGTTCGGCGCCACGATCACCTTCGCCGGCAGCCTCGAGGGCAGCACCCGCACGCTGCCGCTCTTCATCTACAACCTGCGCGTCGTCGACCCCGACGCCGCCGTCGCGATGTCGCTGGTCCTGGTGGCGGTGGCGGTGCTGGTGATCGCCCTGGCCCGCCCCGGACGGAGCACCTGGTGAGCCTGGAGCTCAGCGCCCGGGTCATCGAGCGCGACGTCGACGTCGCGCTCGAGGTCGCCGACCGGGAGACCGTGGCCGTGCTGGGTCCGAACGGCGCCGGCAAGTCGACCCTGCTCGCCGTCGCCGCCGGCCTGCTGCGACCCGACACCGGCCGGGTCGTCCTCGACGGTGTCGAGCTCACCGGCCCCGACGTCTGGGTCGCACCGCACGCCCGCCGGATCGCGCTGCTCGCCCAGGACCCGCTGCTGTTCCCGCACCTCAGCGTCCTGGACAACGTCGCGTTCGGTCCCCGCAGCAGGGGCGTACGGCGCCGCGCCGCCCACGAGCAGGCCCGCAGCTGGTTGGAGGAGGTGGGCGTCGCCGACCTCGCCGTACGACGTCCCGGCCAGCTGTCCGGCGGGCAGGCTCAGCGGGTCGCCGTCGCCCGCGCGCTGGCGGCCGACCCGCGCCTGCTGCTCCTCGACGAGCCGATGGCCGCCCTCGACGTCGCCGTGCGCCCCGCGCTGCGGCAGTCGCTGCGCCGGGTGCTCGCCGACCGGACCGTGGTGCTGGTGACCCACGACGTGCTCGACGCGCTGCTGCTCGCCGACCGGGTGGTGGTCGTCGACGGCGGGCGCGTGGTCGAGTCGGGCCCGACCACGGAGGTGCTGACCCGGCCCCGCAGCCCCTTCACCGCTCGGATCGCGGGCCTCAACATGGTGCGCGGCGTCTGGCGCGACGGGGCTCTCGACGGGGCGGACGGCACCGTCGTCACGGGGCTCACCCCCGACCCGCTGCCCGCCGACGGCGACCGGGTCGTCGCCGTCTTCCGGCCCAGCGCCGTCTCGGTCTTCAGGGACCCGCCCGGCGGCAGTCCGCGCAACACGATCACCACCACGGTGACCGAGCTGGAGCCGTTCGCTGACCAGGTCCGGGTCCGCGCCGGGGCGCTCGCCGCCGACGTCACCACCCCGGCGGCGGCCGAGCTGGACCTCGTCCCCGGGCTGCGCGTGGTCTTCAGCATCAAGGCGACCGAAGTGGCGATCTATCCCACCTGAACGGAGATGGGGCACCGATAGAGTTGGGTCATGACCGAGCCCGAGAGCCTGTCCGTCGCTCCGCAGTCGCCCGATCGCAACCTGGCGCTCGAGCTCGTCCGCGTGACCGAGGCGGCCGCGATGGCCGCCGGTCGCTGGGTCGGCCGGGGTGACAAGAACGGCGCCGACGGCGTCGCGGTCAACGCCATGAGGGTGATGATCTCGACGATCGGGATGAACGGCACCGTGGTCATCGGCGAGGGCGAGAAGGACAACGCCCCGATGCTCTACAACGGCGAGCAGGTCGGCGACGGCACCGGCCCCGAGTGCGACGTCGCGGTCGACCCGATCGACGGGACGACGCTGACCGCCAAGGGCATGAGCAACGCGGTCGCCGTCCTGGCCGTCGCGCCGCGCGGCTCGATGTACGACCCGTCCGCCGTCTTCTACATGGACAAGCTCGCCACCGGCCCGGAGGCCGCCGACGTCGTGGACATCCGCTACCCGGTCGCCGAGAACATCCACCAGGTCGCCAAGGCCAAGGGTGGCAAGGCCGAGGACGTCACCGTCGTGCTCCTGGACCGACCGCGCCACCAGGCGCTGGCCCAGGAGATCCGCGCGACCGGCGCCCGGATCAAGTTCATCGTCGACGGAGACGTGGCCGGCGCCATCTCCGCCGCCCGCCCCGACAGCGGCATCGACCTGCTGCTCGGCGTCGGCGGCACCCCGGAGGCGATCATCACCGCCTGCGCGATGAAGTCGATGGGTGGCGTGATCCAGGGCCAGCTCTGGCCCCAGGACGACACGGAGCGGCAGAAGGCCCTGGACGCCGGCCACAACCTCGACCCGGACTTCGTGCTGACCACCGACACCCTGGTCACCGGCGACGACTGCTTCTTCGTCGCGACCGGCATCACCGACGGCGACCTGATGCGCGGGGTCCGCTACTACGCCGGCGGCTGCACCACCGAGTCGCTGGTGATGCGCTCGCGCAGCGGCACGATCCGCAAGATCAGCTCGGAGCACCAGCTCAGCAAGCTACGCGCTTTTGCCTCGATCGACTTCGACAGCTGAGGCGCCGGAGGTCCGCAGCAGCCGCTCGGCGACCACGTCGATGACGCGGGGGTCGAACGCCATCCCCAGGTGCGAGGCGGTCACCTCGACCTGGTGCGCTGCCTCGTCGATGCACGCCCGCCAGTCGACGATCCCGTCGCGGCGGGAGTAGATCGCGGTGAAGCCGATGCCGCGGGGCAGCGGCGCACGGCACTCCTCGAAGCTCTGCCGGGCGCACGAGCCGGCCACGCAGTCCTCGGCCATCAGCCCGGGCACACCCGCCTTGCTGAGACGCACCAGCATCTCGACGCTGGCGCTCAGCGAGCGGTGGTGGGCGCCCGGCGCGAGCATCGGGCTGCCGAGGGTGACGACGTTGGACACCAGGTCGGGTCGGCGTACGGCGACCCCGCGGGCGAGCATGCCGCCGAGGCTGTGTCCGACGAGCTGCACCGGCGTCCCCCGGCGCATCGAGATCGACTCCAGTCGGGCCTCCAGCTGGGTGGCGGCGTCGAGCGTGCACCCGATGTTGGCGCGGATGTGGGAGCGGTAGGTGCGGAACCCCTGGGCGCGCAGCGCCCGCGCCATCAGCGCCAGCGACCCGTCGCCGGCCAGGAAGCCGGGCACGAGCAGCACCGGGTCACCGAGACGGGAGCCGGCGCGCTCGGCGTACGGCGTCTCGCGGCGGCTACGGCGGTCTCCGGCCGCGCGGAGCGCGAACCGGCCCATCTCCACCACCGCGCTGCCCTCGCGCAGGACCGCCGCCGGCCGGGGGGCGGCGAAGCCCTCCGGCAGCAGGAAGTCGGCGAGGGGGTTGGTGGGCATGTGATCCACGTTACGGCGCCGCACGGACACCGTCCCGCTTTTCGGCCAGCCGGTGTCGCTTGTTCGCTGAGCGCATAAGAGCCTGCCCTCCCCGGAGCGGGCCGTCGGTGGTTGACTGGCCGCGTGTCTTCCGGATCACGCAGTACCCGCAGCGCGGGGGCCAAAACGCCGGCGCCGCCGGCGGTGCCGGTCTCCGAGGAGCTGTTCGCACCCGTCGGGCGCGGCATCGAGCTCTGCTACCAGACCTTCGGCGATCCCGACGACGACCCGCTGCTGCTGGTGATGGGTCTCGGCGGGCCGATGACCTGGTGGGACGCCGAGCTGTGCGAGGACCTGGCTCGCGCCGGCTTCTTCGTCGTGCGCTACGACAACCGCGACACCGGTCGCTCGACGGTGCTGGACGCGCGGGTCTCCCGCGCGATGCTGGTGCGGGCCTTCGCCGGCACGCGGGTGCGGGCTCCCTACGGCCTGAGCGACCTCGCCGATGACGCGTTCGGCCTCCTCGACCACCTCGGGCTGGCCTCGGCGCACGTCGTCGGAGTGTCGATGGGCGGCATGATCGTGCAGACGATGGCCATCGCGCACCCCGAGCGGGTCCGGTCGCTGACGAGCATCATGTCGACCACCGGCAAGCGCACGGTGGGCTGGCAGAACCCCGCCGTGCTCCCCCGCCTGCTCGCCCCGACGAAGCCCGGGCGCGAGGCGTACGTCGCCAGCACGGTCGTCTTCTCGAAGCTGATCGGCTCCCCGGCGTACCCCATGAGCGAGGAGCGGTCCCGCGAGCGCGGGGCGGTCACCTACGACCGCGGACTCCACCCGGCCGGCGTCGTGCGCCAGATGCTGGCCGTCCTCACCCAGCCCGACCGCGGCACCCGCCTGCGCGGCGTCCGAGTGCCCACCACGGTCATCCACGGGCTCGCCGACAAGATGGTGCACGTCTCGGGCGGCCGGGCGACCGCCGCCGCCATCCCCGGCGCCGAGCTGCTGCTGATCGACGGCATGGGGCACGACCTGCCGCCGGACCTCTTCGAGACCTTCGTCGCCGCGATCCGTCGTACGGCGGACCGGGCCTGACGCGCCGAGTCGGCGCCAGCTTCCGAGAACTCTCGGGAGCTGACGCCGACTCGGAGGTGAGCTGGCGCCGACTGGGCCTACTCGGACAGGCGCGCGCCGGACTCGGTGTCGAAGACGTGCACGTTCTGGGGGTCGGTGGTGACGTAGATCGTCTCCCCCTTCTGCACGTGGTCGCGACCGTTGACGCGGATGATGATGTTGTTGGGCGTGCCCTCGACACCGCTGGTGCCGTAGACGTACGCGTCCGAGCCGAGGTCCTCCACGACCGTCACGCGGACCGGCAGGCCCTCGGTGCTGTTGCCGACGACGCGCCAGGCCTCGGGGCGTACGCCGACGGTGATGTTGCCCTCCATCTTCTTGGAGGCGAGCGGGTCGACCGGCACGAGGTAGTCGCCGATCTTCGCCTTGCCGTCCGAGGCCGACGCCTCGAGCAGGTTCATGGCCGGGGAGCCGATGAAGCCGGCGACGAACAGGTTGACCGGCTTGTCGTAGAGACCGAGGGGGGTGTCGACCTGTTGCAGGTAGCCGTCCTTCATCACCGCGACGCGGTCGCCCATCGTCATCGCCTCGACCTGGTCGTGGGTGACGTAGACGGTGGTGACGCCCAGGTCGGCCTGAAGCTTCGCGATGTCGGTGCGGGTCTGCACGCGCATCTTGGCGTCGAGGTTCGACAGCGGCTCGTCCATGCAGAAGACCTGCGGCTGGCGGACGATCGCCCGGCCCATCGCGACGCGCTGGCGCTGACCACCGGAGAGGGCCTTGGGCTTGCGGTCGAGGTACTCGGTCAGCCCGAGGATCTGCGCCGCGTCCTGGACCCGCTTGTTGCGCTCCTCGGTGGGCACCTTGGCCATCTTGAGCGCGAAGGCCATGTTGTCCGCGACGGACATGTGCGGGTAGAGCGCGTAGTTCTGGAACACCATCGCGATGTCCCGGTCCTTCGGGGGGATGTTGGTGATCTCGCGGTCACCGATGTAGATCCTCCCCTTGTTGACCTCCTCGAGCCCGGCGAGCATCCGCAGGGTCGTGGACTTGCCGCACCCGGAGGGTCCGACGAGGACCATGAACTCTCCGTCGCCGATCTCCAGGGAGATCCCCGGGACCGCGGGCTTGTCGGCACCGGGGTACCAACGCTGTGCCTCTTCGAATCGAACTGTGGCCATGCTTGAACAACTCCTTCACCGGCAGGTACGTGCCGGACGATCCGTCGTAAAGGTGAGCGGGCTCACAGTAGCCGGTCCCGCGCCGGTCGGCGACGCCGCGTGTTTAGGACACCCCTCGCCCGGGCTACATGTGAGGTAGACCACTCGGGAGGGAGCGGCTCATGGATCGAGTCCGGCGCGGGGTCGCCGCCGCCGCAGCACTGATCACCGCCTCGGGTCTGCTCGCCGCGTGCGCGGCGAACGCCGACTCGGGCAAGGCGCAGCTCACCTGGTACATCAACCCTGACAGCGGCGGACAGGCCGCGGTCGCCAAGAGCTGCTCCACCGACGACTACACGATCACCACGCAGGTCCTGCCCCAGGACGCGAGCCAGCAGCGCATCCAGCTGGCCCGCCGCCTCGCCGCCGAGGACCCCGGCATCGACATCATGAGCATCGACCCGCCGTACACCGCGGAGTTCGCCAACGCCGGCTACCTCGCCCCGCTCCCGCAGGAGCTCCAGGACAAGCTGAAGGACCAGTCCTTCAAGGGTGCGACCCAGGCGGCCACCTGGGACGGCGACCTGGTCGTCGCGCCGTTCTGGTCCAACGTCCAGGTGCTCTGGTACCGCAAGTCCTTCGTGAAGAAGGCCGGGATCGACATGGGCCGGCCGGTCACGTGGGACCAGATCATCGACGCCGCGAGCAAGAACGGCGGCAAGGTGGCGGTGCAGGCCAACAAGTACGAGGGCTACGTCGTCTGGATCAACGCGCTCATCGCCGGCGCGGGCGGCGCCATCGTCAGCGACACCGAGAAGGGCATCGACGCCAGCATCGACATCGACTCCGACGCCGGGGACCAGGCTGCGGCCGTCATCCGCAAGCTCGCCCGCTCGAAGGCGGCACCGTCGGACCTCTCCGTGTCCAACGAGGGCACCGCCGGGGCGACGTTCGGCTCCCCCGTCGGCGCGTTCCTCACCAACTGGACCTACATCTGGACCAACTACGACGCGGCGCAGCCGGAGCTGAAGAAGGACATCGGCTACGCCCGCTACCCCCAGACGGTCGAGGGCAAGGAGTCGCGACCGCCGTACGGCGGGATCGGGGTCGGCGTGAGCAAGTACTCCCACCACGTCGACGAGTCGCTGAAGGCCGTCGAGTGCATCACCAACGCCAAGAGTCAGGGCCTCAACGCCGAGCTCACCGGCAACATGCCGGCGAGCGCGGCCGGCTACGAGGACCCGAAGCTGCACAAGATCTACCCCGACGACCTGCTGAAGCTCTTCCAGGACAGCCTGAACGCCGCGACGCCGCGCTCGGTCACGCCGTACTGGAGCGACATCTCCGGCTCGATCCAGAGCACCTGGCACCCGCCCGGGAGCGTCGGCACGAGCACCCCGGGCGACTCCGCCTCCTTCATCGACGACGTGCTGCACGGACGGAGGCTGCTGTGAGCATCGCGACCGCTGCCACACCCGCAACACCCAGCAAGCCGGGCAAGCCCGACCGGCCCGGCAAGGCCGTGGCCAGCGACCGGGCCAAGGCCGAGAACCGGCTGGGCCTCAAGCTGGTCGCCCCCGCGGTGATCCTGATGCTGCTGGTGACCGCGTGGCCGATGCTGCGCGCGCTCTACCTGTCGCTCTTCCGCTACCGCCTCACGACACCGGACGACCGGTCGTTCCAGGGCATCAGCAACTACACGACGATCCTGACCGATCCGCTCTTCTGGCAGGACACCCTCAACACCGTCATCATCATGGTGGTCACCGTCGCCGTCGAGCTGGTCATCGGCTTCGCCTTCGCGATGGTCATGCACCGCATCGTCTTCGCCCGCGGCGCCGTCCGTACGTCGATCCTGATCCCCTACGGCATCATCACCGTCGTCTCGGCCTTCGCCTGGCAGTTCACCTTCAGCATCAACAACGGCTGGGTGAACAGCTGGTTCGAGTGGCTGCCGTGGATCGGGCCCGACACCAACTGGTTCGGCGCCCACTGGCCGGCGATGTTCGCCATCATGGTCTCCGAGATCTGGAAGACCACGCCGTTCATGTCCCTGCTGCTCCTCGCCGGCCTGTCGCAGGTGTCGGAGGACATGCTCGAGGCCGCCCAGGTCGACGGGGCCACCTGGTGGCAGCGGCTCTTCAAGGTGATCCTGCCGAACATGCGGGCCGCGATCATGGTCGCCGTGCTCTTCCGGGCCCTGGACGCCTTCCGGATCTTCGACAACATCTACGTGATGACCAAGGGCGCCCAGGGCACCGAGTCGTCGTCGTTCCTCACCTATCGACAAGTCATCGAGCAGTTCCAGCTCGGCATGGGCTCCGCCCTGTCGGTGCTGCTCTTCCTGACCGTGCTGCTGATCGCCTACCTGATCACGAAGTTCTTCCGGGTCGACCTGGCGCAGGCGAGGGGTGAGGGCTGATGAACGCCACGCGCAACCGGATCGGCACGGCGATCGGCTTCGTGCTGATCCTCGTCTGGTGCCTGCTGCCCGTCGTCTGGATCATCTCGCTGTCGTTCAAGTCGGCGGCCGAGACCGGGGTCGGCAGCCCGCAGTTCCTGCCCAAGGACCCGACGCTGCAGAACTACCGGGACATCCTCACCGACAACGACTTCCTCGACGCGCTGCGCAACTCCTTCGGCATCGCGCTGATCGCGACCTTCCTGTCGGTGATCCTCGCGACGCTGGCGGCGTACGCCATCGCGCGGCTGGAGTTCCGCGGCAAGCGGGCGGTGCTGTCGCTGGCCCTGGCCATCGCGATGTTCCCGGTGGTGTCCCTGGTGGGTCCGCTCTTCGACATGTGGCGCACGCTGCACCTCTTCAACACCTGGCCCGGCCTGATCATCCCCTACATGTCCTTCACGCTGCCGCTGGCGATCTGGACCCTGTCGGCGTTCTTCCGCGAGATCCCGTGGGAGATGGAGCAGGCGGCGCAGGTGGACGGCGCCACGTCGTGGCAGGCCTTCCGCAAGGTGATCGTCCCGCTCGCGGCGCCCGGCGTCTTCACCGCGGCGATCCTCACCTTCTTCTTCGCCTGGAACGAGTTCGTGCTCGCGATCTCGCTGACCTCCACCACGCGCTCGCGCACGGTGCCCGCGCAGATGTCCTTCTTCGTCGGCCCCGACCCGTTCAACCCGCCGTACGGGCAGCTGGCGACCGCGTCGGTCGTCGTCACCGTCCCGATCATCATCATCGTCCTGCTGTTCCAGCGAAAGATCGTCGCCGGCCTGACCTCCGGCGCAGTGAAGGGGTGACCTCATGGCCGCTATCGACATGAAGAACATCGTCAAGCAGTACGGCGACGGCTTCCCGGCTGTGAACGACATCAGCATCGACGTGGCCGACGGGGAGTTCATGATCCTCGTCGGGCCCTCGGGCTGCGGGAAGTCGACGCTGCTGCGGATGATCGTCGGCCTGGAGGACATCACCTCCGGGGACATGATGATCGGCGACAAGCGCGTCAACGACCTGGCGCCGCGCGACCGCAACCTCGCGATGGTGTTCCAGAACTACGCCCTCTACCCGCACCTCACGGTCTACGAGAACATCGCCTTCCCGCTGCGGCTGGCGAAGGAGTCCGACGACGAGGTCGACAAGAAGGTCCGCGCGGCGTCGAAGACGCTCGAGCTGGACGAGCACCTCGACCGCAAGCCGGGCAACCTGTCCGGCGGGCAGCGCCAGCGGGTCGCCATGGGTCGCGCGATCGTGCGGGAGGCCGACGCCTTCCTCTTCGACGAGCCGCTGTCGAACCTCGACGCCAAGCTGCGCGGGCAGATGCGCACCGAGATCTCCCGCCTGCAGAAGCGGCTCGGCATCACCACGGTCTACGTCACCCACGACCAGACCGAGGCGATGACGCTCGGCGACCGGGTCGCGGTGCTGAAGCGCGGCGTGCTGCAGCAGCTCGCGACGCCGCGGGAGCTCTACGAGAACCCGGGCAACCTCTTCGTGGCCGGCTTCATCGGGTCGCCGCCGATGAACTTCCTGCCCGCGACGGTCGAGGGCACGTCGGTGAAGCTGCCCTTCGGCAGCGTGCAGATCTCGCCGGAGAAGGCTGCGAAGGCCGAGGGCAGGGGCCTGCTGATGGCGGGCATCCGGCCGGAGTACTTCGAGGACGCCAGCGTCAAGACCGACCCGACCGGCGGCTCCACCTTCCGGGCCGAGGTCGACACGGTGGAGTGGCTCGGCAACGAGACCTACGCCTACATCCCGTTCGAGGCGCCCCCGGAGGTCGAGGAGCAGCTGCGCCAGCTGGAGCGCGACCTCGACGGCGAGTCCCTGCGGACCCAGCTGGTCGTCTCGCTCGACGGCGCCAGCCGGATCCAGGAGGGTGAGGAGGCCGAGATCTGGGTGGACGGCTCGAAGATCCACCTCTTCGACCCGGCGACCGGCGAGAACCTCACGGTCGACCGCGACAACGCCGGACGCATCCTCGACCACGCGACCGAGCAGGCGGCCGAGCAGCAGGCGGAGCAGGACGCCGTGGCCGGCTGATCCCCGGTGTCAGCAGCCGCCCTGGACGGCGACGGTGTAGCGGTAGTCGCTCGACTTGTAGCGCGAGCGCGGGCACAGGACCGTGCCGGAGTCGGAACCGGCGAAGCTCTTGATCTGGCCGTACTTCTCGACCCCGCGACCGGGGGCACGCGAGCAGGACAGGTAGTGCCAGCGACCCGAGACCTTGTAGCGCCCGGTGAACAGCACGAAGCGGCGGTCCTTGCTCTTCTCGGAGATGCTGAAGGTCTTCTTGACCGTCTTGGTGCCGGTCGTCTTGCCCTCCGCGGCCACCGTCATCGACACCTTCGCGCTGAGCGAGGCGAAGCCCCAGTTGGCCGAGCCGCCGACCTCGCTGGTGATGTTGGTCGAGGCGGTCAGCGTCTTCGAGTGCTCCAGGGTCACCGACTGCTCGAACGCCGTGCCGCGGGCGAGCGTGATCGCCTCGACGTGCGTCGCGACGAACTTCTTGCTGGCGGTCTCGACCCGCCGGATCAGGACCTTGTCCTGGCCCTTGCACTGCGACTTCACGCTGGCCTCGGCAGGCCCTGCGGTGACCACCACGGCCGGCAGGCCGATCGTCACCATCGCCCCGACCACGGCAACCGCTCCCCGACGTACTCGCATCACGACAACCTCCCCGATGAGGCCACCCTCGTGATGGCCGAGCGGTTCCTACCCACTCAGGTCCCGGGATAACCCGGGGATATCGTTGCCACTCGTGGCGACCACCTCCCCCGAGTTCCTGTACTCCGACCTGCTGCCCGTCGGCCGGGACGACACGCCGTACCGGCTGCTGACGACCGAGGGCGTGTCGAGGATCGAGGTCGACGGCGAGACCTTCCTCAAGGTCTCCCCCGAGGCGATCCAGCGGCTGACGTCGGAGGCGATGCACGACATCAGCCACTACCTGCGCCCGGCGCACCTGGCGCAGCTGCGCAAGATCATCGACGACCCCGAGGCGTCGGGCAACGACCGCTTCGTCGCGCTCGACCTGCTCAAGAACGTCAACATCTCCGCCGGCGGCGTGCTGCCGATGTGCCAGGACACCGGCACCGCGATCGTGATGGGCAAGAAGTCCGAGGGCGTGATCACCGGCATCGACGACGGCGAGGCGATCTCGCGCGGGGTGTACGACGCGTACACCAGGCTCAACCTGCGCTACTCGCAGCTCGCCCCGCTGACGACGTACGACGAGAAGAACACCGGCACCAACCTGCCCGCGCAGATCGAGATCTACTCGACCCCGCAGACCAGCGGGAAGCCGGAGTACAAGTTCCTCTTCATGGCCAAGGGCGGTGGCTCGGCCAACAAGTCGTTCCTCTTCCAGGAGACCAAGGCGATCCTCAACCCCCAACGCCTGCTGCAGTTCCTCGACGAGAAGATCCGCTCGCTCGGCACGGCCGCCTGCCCGCCGTACCACCTGGCGGTCGTCATCGGTGGCACGTCGGCGGAGTTCGCGCTGAAGACCGCCAAGTACGCCTCGGCGCACTACCTCGACAACCTGCCGACCGAGGGCTCCATGTCGGCCCACGGCTTCCGGGACGTCGAGCTGGAGGACGAGGTCTTCAAGCTGACCCAGTCCTTCGGGATCGGCGCGCAGTTCGGCGGCAAGTACTTCTGCCACGACGTCCGGGTCGTGCGCCTCCCCCGTCACGGCGCCTCCTGCCCGGTCGCCATCGCGGTCTCGTGCTCGGCCGACCGGCAGGCGCTCGGCAAGATCACCGCGGACGGGGTCTTCCTCGAGCAGCTCGAGACCGACCCGGCGCACTACATGCCCGACGCCGGGGTGGCCGAGGACATCTCGGGCGGCGAGGTCGTCGCGATCGACCTCCGCCAGCCGATGGCCGACATCCTCGCCGAGCTCTCGAAGCACCCGGTGAAGACGCGACTCTCGCTCACCGGCCCGCTGGTGGTGGCGCGCGACATCGCGCACGCCAAGATCCAGGAGCGGCTCGACGCCGGCGAGGAGATGCCGGCGTACCTCAAGGACCACCCGGTCTACTACGCCGGACCGGCGAAGACCCCCGCCGGCATGGCGTCCGGGTCGTTCGGCCCCACCACCGCTGGTCGGATGGACTCCTACGTGAAGGCCTTCCAGGCCGCCGGTGGCTCGATGGTCATGCTGGCCAAGGGCAACCGGTCGAAGCAGGTCACCGAGGCCTGCAACGAGCACGGCGGCTTCTACCTCGGCTCCATCGGCGGCCCGGCCGCGCGCCTGGCGCAGGACTGCATCCGCAGCCAGGAGGTGCTCGAGTACGCCGAGCTGGGCATGGAGGCGGTCTGGAAGATCGAGGTCGAGGACTTCCCCGCCTTCATCGTCGTCGACGACAAGGGCAACGACTTCTTCACCGACCCCTCCGGCACCGTCACCGTGCCCGTGACCGGGATCCGGGTGCGTTCGGCGCAGTAGGAACCCTCCACGTGGCCCACCCGTTCGACCGGGTAAGCGACGAGAGGACCCTCCATGCAGTGCCCCACCGACGGGACCGTGCTGACGATGAGCGAGCGCAGCGGGATCGAGATCGACTACTGCCCGACCTGCCGGGGCGTGTGGCTCGACCGCGGCGAGCTGGACAAGATCCTCGAGCGGGCTCACACCCAGTCGACCGCGCCGGCGCCGGCTCCCCCGGCCCCCTCGTGGGACCGCGGCCAGCACGGCTACCAGCAGCCCAGCCAGCCCGGCCACTACAAGAAGAAGCGCAAGGAGAGCTGGCTCAGCGAGCTCTTCGACTAGGTCACCCGTAGCGTGGCCCGGGTGGAGTATGCCGAGATCGCACGGGCCGAGTCGGAGCGCGGGGAGCTGGTGCTGCGCGAGCGGCGCCCGGAGAACGGTCCGAGCTCCTTGGAGCTGCGGGCCAACGGCGTGTTCGTGATGGACACCGTCGAGGTGACCACCGAGCGCGCACTGGCGACCGCCGCCCTGGACGTCGTCGAGGCGCCGGTCGCCGTCGTGGTCGGCGGGCTCGGACTGGGCTTCACGATGCACGAGGTGCTCGCCGACTCGCGGGTCGAGAAGGTTGCCGTCGTCGAGATCGAGCAGGCGCTCGTCGACTGGATGCGCAACGGGACGGTCCCGCACGGCCCCGCCCTGCTGGCCGACGCGCGGGTCACGGTCGTCGTGGCCGACGTGGCGGTCGCGCTGGCGGAGGCCGCGCCCTCGTCGTACGACCTGGTCCTGCTCGACGTCGACAACGGCCCCGACTTCCTGGTCCACGAGGGCAACGCCGAGCTCTACCGCGCGCCGTTCCTGCACAGCGTGCGGGCGGCGCTGCGCGACGGCGGCGCGCTCGCCGTCTGGTCGGCATCGCGCTCGCCCGACCTCCTCGCGGCGCTGACGACGGTCTTCGGCTCGGCCGAGGAGCAGGCCCACGACGTCACCCTCCAGGAGCGTGCGGAGCGGTACTGGCTCTACGTCGCACGGGTACCGTCCAACGCATGAGCGACTACCGCACCGAGCACGACAGCATGGGCGAGGTCCGCGTCCCCGTGGATGCCCTGTGGCGCGCGCAGACCCAGCGAGCGGTCGAGAACTTCCCGATCAGCGGCACCCCGATCGAGCCCGCGCTGATCCACGCGATCGGTCGGGTGAAGTCCGCCGCGGCGAAGGTGAACGCCGACCTCGGCGTACTGGACCCGGCGCCGGCGGCCGCCATCGTCGCGGCCGCGGACGCCGTGGTCGCCGGTGAGCACGACGCGGAGTTCCCGATCGACGTCTTCCAGACCGGCTCGGGCACCAGCTCCAACATGAACGCCAACGAGGTCATCGCCTCGCTCGCGGGCCGGGCCGGCACCGAGGTCCATCCCAACGACCACGTCAACGCGAGCCAGTCGAGCAACGACACGTTCCCGACCGCGATCCACGTCGCCGCCACCCTCGCCGTCGCCGACGACCTGCTGCCGGGCCTCGGGGTCCTCGCCGACAGCCTCGGCGCCAAGGCGGAGGAGTTCGCCGGCGTGGTGAAGTCCGGGCGCACCCACCTGATGGACGCCACCCCGGTGATGCTCGGCCAGGAGCTCGGCGGCTACGCCGCCACCGTGCGGTACGGCGTCGAGCGGCTCGAGTCCGTCCTCCCCCGGGTGCGCGAGCTGCCGCTGGGCGGCACCGCGGTCGGGACGGGCATCAACACCCCGCCCGGCTTCGCCGAGCGCGTCATCGCCGTACTCTCCGAGGAGGCCGGGCAGCCGTTCACCGAGGCCCGCGACCACTTCGAGGCGCAGGGCACCCGCGACTCGCTCGTCGAGCTGAGCGGGGTCCTGAAGACCGTCGCCGTCGGCCTGATCAAGATCTGCAACGACCTGCGCTGGATGTCGTCGGGCCCGACCACCGGGCTCGCGGAGATCCACCTCCCCGACCTCCAGCCGGGGTCCAGCATCATGCCGGGCAAGGTCAACCCGGTGCTGCCGGAGGCGACGCTGATGGTCTGCTTCCAGGTGATCGGCAACGACGCCGCCGTCACCGCGGCCGGGGCGAGCGGCAGCTTCGAGCTCAACGTCGCGATGCCCGTGATCGCGCGCAACGTGCTGGAGTCGGTGCGCCTGCTGGCCGCCGCCTCCCGGCTGCTGGCCGAGCGCTGCGTCGACGGGATCACCGCGAACGCCGACCGGATGCGGCAGTACGCCGAGTCCTCCCCGTCCGTCGTGACCCCGCTGAACAAGTACGTCGGCTACGAGGCCGCGGCCAAGATCGCCAAGGCGGCCCTGGCCGAGGGCGCCACGATCCGCGAGACCGTGCTCGCGATGGGGTACGTCGAGCGCGGCGAGCTCACCGAGGCCCAGCTGGACGAGGCCCTCGACGTGGAGTCGATGACGCACCCCTGAGCGGCGTACTCCTCAGGCACTTCGTGAGCTTCTGGGGCTCTGCAGTGCCTGAGGAGTTCAGGGATACCCGGTTAACCGGGGATCCACGACGGGCCCCTCAGTACCACCCGTGGGACTCGGAGTGGCCCCACGCGCCGCAGGGGCTGCCGTACCGGTCCTGGATGTAGCCCAGGCCCCAGGTGATCTGGGTGGCGGCGTTGTGCTCCCAGTCGGGGCCGGCGGAGGCCATCTTCGAGCCGGGCAGGGCCTGCGGGATGCCGTGGGCGCCGGAGGAGGCGTTGTGCGCGGCGGGGTTCCAGCCACTCTCGCGGGTCCACAGCGAGTCCAGGCAGCCGAACTGGTCGGCACCGAAGCCGAACTTCCCCATCAGCGTCCGCGCGATGTCCTTGGGGTCGCCCTGGCTGAGGTCGACCGAGCTGGTCCGCGCCGGGCCGCTGGTGGCCGACAGGGCGCTCACCTTGGCCGGGTCGGCGTCGGTACGGCGATCCGCGGACCGCGACGTCACCGCCCGGTCGATCGCCGCGGCACCCACGCCTGCTCCGGTGCCCGCGCTCGCCGACTCGTCGCCGCGCTGGGCACCGAGGTCGTTGGCGGTCGTCGTGACCTTCGCGGGCGCCCCGCCGAGCACGCCACCGGACACGGCGATGCCGGTGACCGCGAGGGCGACCGACGTCATCACGACCCCGTGGCGCAGCGCCTTCCGGGGTGCTTCACGCAGCGTCGGCTCGGGAACGTTCCGGTGCTTCGGGACGTACTTCGCGTGTTTCGACAAGGCCTCGGGGTTCCGGGGTAGACGACTCGTGCGGAGATCTGCCCGGACGCTCGCAGGCGACGACGCTGTCGCCAGGTCACGAGAAGATCACGGCCACCCTGCCTGACGAGGAAGGTGGTTGCAAACCGAACTGCCCGATCTCTAGGGCCAATTCCGTAGCGTCCCACCTCCCCCGTCACAACAGTCACAGGAGGCCCAGCAGCACCATGATCACAGCGTGACGTTCTCCAGCATCTCGGTGACCAGGGCCGCGATCGGCGAGCGCTCGGACCGGGTGAGGGTGACGTGGGCGAAGAGCGGGTGGCCCTTCAGCTTCTCGATCACCGCCACCACGCCGTCGTGCCGGCCGACCCGGAGGTTGTCGCGCTGGGCCACGTCGTGGGTCAGCACCACCTTGGAGTTGGCGCCGATGCGGGAGAGCACCGTCAGCAGCACGTTGCGCTCCAGCGACTGCGCCTCGTCGACGATCACGAAGGCGTCGTGCAGGGACCGACCACGGATGTGGGTCAGCGGCAGCACCTCGAGCATCCCCCGGTCGAGGATCTCGTCGATGACCTCCTTGGAGGTCATCGCGCCGAGCGTGTCGAAGACCGCCTGGCCCCAGGGCGACATCTTCTCGGTCTCGGAGCCGGGCAGGTAGCCGAGCTCCTGACCGCCGACCGCGAAGAGCGGGCGGAAGACGACGACCTTCTTGTGCTGGCCGCGCTCCATCACCGCCTCGAGCCCGGCACACAGCGCCATCGCGGACTTGCCGGTGCCGGCCCGGCCGCCGAGGGACACGATCCCCACCTCCGGGTCGAGCAGCATCTCCAGCGCGATCCGCTGCTCGGCGGAGCGGCCGTGGATGCCGAACGCCTCGCGGTCACCGCGCACCAGGTGCACCTGCTTGTCCGGACCGACCCGGCCCAGCGCCGTACCGCGGTCGGAGAGCAGCACCAGGCCCTGGTGGCACGGCAGCTGACGGGCCTCCTCGAGGTCGAGGACGCCGTCGTCGTACAGCTCGTCCAGGTCCGTCGCCGCGACCTCGAGCTCGGCCATGCCGGAGTAGCCGGAGTCGGAGTCGCTGATCGCCTCAGCGCGGTACTCCTGGGCATCGAGACCGACCGCGGAGGCCTTGATCCGCAGCGGCAGGTCCTTGGAGACGAGCGTGACGTCGCAGCCCTCCTCGGAGAGGTTGTGCGCCACCGCGAGGATCCGCGTGTCGTTGTCGCCGAGCCGGAAGCCGGAGGGCAGGGAGGTCGGGTCGGTGTGGTTGAGCTCGACCCGGAGCGTGCCGCCCTCCTCGCCGACGGGGACCGGCTCGTCGAGCCGGCCGTGGACGACGCGGAGCTCGTCGAGCGCCCGCAGCGCGCTGCGGGCGAAGAACCCCAGCTCGGGGTGGTGCCGTTTACCCTCCAGCTCGGTGATCACCACGACCGGGAGCACGACCTCGTGCTCCGCGAAGCGCTTGAGGGCGCCCGGGTCGGCCAGCAGCACGCTGGTGTCCAGGACATAGGTGCGGACGCCGGGTGCGGCGGTGGCACGGGTCCTGGCGGCGGTGGGGGAGCGCTGTGACTTCTGAGCCTGGGTCGGCACGATGACACCCCTTAACAGGCCGGCGGGCACTCCGCGTCCGGCCAGCAACTCACACTGATGGACCGGAACGAGCCCGAGCGCCGGAGTGCCGGCTCCCGGTCGCGCACCAGCAACGCTGCTGCTGCGCTGTGCAGTCGTGAGCAATCACGAACGGGCCTCCCGATACGGAGAGCTTCCCCACTCCCCGACACTTCGGAAAGTACGCCGCCCGAGGAGGCCACCGGAGGCGACACGCCCAACCTTTCGGTGAACGTCACGCGGCCGAAATACGGACCGTCCGAGGGCGCGAAATCAGGACCCGAAGCGGCGCTCGCGCAGCGCGTAGGCCCGGATCGCACGCAGGAAGTCGACCCGGCGGAAGTCCGGCCAGTAGGCCTCGCAGAAGTAGAACTCCGACTTCGCGCTCTGCCAGAGCAGGAAGCCGCCCAGGCGCTGCTCCCCCGAGGTCCGGATCACCAGGTCGGGGTCGGGCTGTCCCTTGGTGTAGAGGTGCTCGGCGATGTGCTCGACGTCGATGACGGTGGCCAGGTCCTCGAGCGACATGCCCTTGGCGGCCGACTCGTGGAGGAGGGACCGTACGGCGTCGGCGATCTCGCGCCGGCCGCCGTACCCGACCGCCACGTTGACCAGCATCCCGTCGACGTCGCGGGTCCGCTCGGCCGCCGCCTTGAGCTGCTCGGCGGTCGCCGCGGGGAGCAGGTCGAGCGCGCCGACGGGGTGGATGCGCCACCGCTGCTGGTCGGCGAGCGACTCCACGGCCTCCCCGATGATGTCGAGCAAGGGGGCGAGCTCACGCTCGGGACGGTTCAGGTTGTCGGTGGAGAGCAGCCACAGCGTCACCACCTCGATGCCGACCTCGTCGCACCAGCCCAGGAGCGGCTCGATGTTGGCGGCGCCTGCTCGGTGGCCGTGAGCCGTGTCACGACCGACCGCCTTGGCCCACCGCCGATTGCCGTCGAGCATCACGCCGACGTGCTGGGGCAGGCCCTCGACCGGCATCCGGCGCAGCACGCGGGCCTCGTACGCCGGATAGAGCACCCGACGAGCTCCCCGCTTCCAGTCCACCCTCCGATGGTAACGGCGGGGAGCCGTACGCCGTTGACGTGACGTTCACCGCCCGTGGTGTTTTCGTGACCTTCGGCGGGTAAGTTCGAAGCATGGATCAGTCCGTGAACCAGACGATGCGTGCGGGGCTCGACCACCTGCAGGGCGCGGTCGCCGACCTCACGGCCGACATCAAGCCCAAGCTGCGCGGATGGCTGCACCTCGCTACGGCGCCGGTGACGCTCGCGGCCGGCATCGTGCTGATCGCGCTCTCCCCCACCAGCACGACCCGGATCGGCTCGGCCGCCTTCACCGGCACCGCCCTGATCCTCTTCACGGTGTCCGCGATCTACCACACGGGCACCTGGTCGCCCCGGACGTGGGCGTTCCTGCGCCGCTTCGACCACGCCAACATCTTCCTGCTGATCGCCGGGTCCTACACGGCGTTCAGCCTGCTGCTCCTCGAGGGCACCACCCGCTGGGTGCTGCTCGCCACCGTCTGGGGCGGCGCGATCCTCGGGGTCCTCTTCCGGGTCTTCTGGACCGACGCCCCGCGCTGGCTCTACGTCCCGCTCTACATCGCGATGGGCTGGGCCGCGGTCTTCTTCCTGCCCGCCTTCCTCGACGGTGCCACCAAGCTCGGCGTCGGCGTGGGCATGGCGACGTTCACGATGATCGTCGTCGGCGGGGCCCTCTACACCTTTGGCGGCGCGGTCTACGGCTTCAAGCGCCCCAACCCGTGGCCACGCTGGTTCGGCTTCCACGAGGTGTTCCACACCTTCACGATCCTGGCGTTCGTCGCGCACTACGTGGGCGTCTCGCTCGCGACGTACTCCCTGCGCTGAGCCGCCTCCACCCGGAGCGGGCACCCGGCCGCGCTACGGCGCGGAGCCCGCGACCCAGGCCGTGCCGTCCCAGTGCGCCGTCCCACTGGCCAGGACGACCCGCTGACCCGACGTCCACGGTGTCGCCGGGCTGGCCGTGACGCCGGCGAGCGCCGCCCGGTCCGCCGGAATCTTCGACCCCGCGGGCGTGAACGCGCCGGGCTTGCCGGCCGTGGCCCCCGTCGCCGGCAGCTTCACCGTCAGCGCGGGCAAGGTGTAGGTCTGTGGTGCCGCCAGGGTGATCGTGTCCTCGTCGTCGTCGCCGGTGACGGACGCCTTCACCGACCACTCGCCGCCCGGCAGCGTGAGGGTGTACTTGCCGTCGGCACCGGTCGTGACCGAGGGCAGGTACGCCGCCGGCACCGACTCGCCCGCCGGCGGCGTCAGGGTGAGGACAGCACCACCCGGGCCGTTGCCGGAGACGTCGACGTTGAGCTTGGCAGACTTCTCGACCAGGGAGAGCGACGCGATCTTCGCGTCGCCCGCGGGCTTCGTCGCGGGCAGCGGGACGTCCGTCTGGTCCGCGGGCCAGAACGCGTCCGCCGTCACCGGCTCGGCGCGCACCGTGTAGGTCTTGCCGGTCGGCAGCCAGACGTCGAGGGTCCCCAGCGTGAAGGGGCTCTGGGTGTAGACGACGTTGCTGCCGCTCTTGATCGTCACCTTCATCGCCGGCGCGGCATGCCCGAAGCTCGGCTCGGGGGTCGCGGCGACGGTGACGTCGATCCGACCCTCGTCGATCGACAGCGAGGCGGTCGCCGCGGTGTCGTCGTCCGTCGACGGGACCTTCATCTCGTCCGACGCCGAGCAGCTGGCGATGTCCGGGTCCGTCGGGCGGTCCTGCAGCGACCCGACGGTGCCGAGGTGGCGGTCCGGCCGGGTCAGCGTGACCGTCCAGCAGCCCCACGTGACCTGGTTGAACGTCGCGGAGAGGTCGCTCCCGGAGGCGGTCAGCGGCACCGGGGCGAGCGTCTTGCTGCCCTGCTGGAGGCTCACCGTTCCCCCGGTCAGGGCGTCGTTGGACCAGCTCCGCTTCACGGTGATCGTGACGGTGCGCTTCACCTGCACCATCTGGGCCGTGATGAGCGGCAGGTCACCGATCAGGTAGTCGAACTCGAAGGGGCCCAGGGTCTGCGGTCGGTAGCCGGTCTTGGTGACCTTCACCCAGTAGTCGCCGTCCGGGACGGTGCGGAAGACGACGCCGCCGGCCGCGTCGGTGGTCTTGGACAGCGCGACCGTGTCGCTGCCGGCGAGCACCGAGTCGCAGTCCTCGGTCGGGCAGATGCTGACGTCGGCGCCGGCCAGCGCCCCGGCGGGCGCGTCGGCGGTGATCGTGGCGCGCGCGACGTTGGAGATGCGCACCACCGTGATGGTGATGATCTGGCCGGTGGTCGAGATGGTGGCCGACTGCGTCTGCGCCTGCAGTCCGCCGCCCGAGACTCGGATGACGTAAGCCCCCGGGATGACCCCGGTCAGCGTGAACGCCGAGGTGCCACGCACGGCGCTCTGCACGGGGACCAGCTGGTTGTTCTCGTCCAGGGTCATCAGGTCGACCGACGCCGTGCCGGTGATCGGCACGTTGTTGATGGTCAGCACCACCGAGGCGTTGACCGCGTCCAGGCGCATGGTGAGCGCGGCGGACGCCGTACCGGCGACGAAGTCGCTCCCCTCGACCACCACGCCGCGGATCGCGCCCGGGGCCGGGGGGAGGGAGTAGCCGGCGACGGTGGCCCGCACCAGCCAGTCCTTGGCGGTGTCCAGGCCCGCGTCGTCGGCGGTGCCGGTGATGCTGAACGCTCCCCCGGCTCCGGTCGTGCCGGGGAAGACCGGGCCGGTCACCGCGGTGCAGTCGCCGTCGGTGTTGATGGCGGTGCACTCCTGAGCGGTGACGGGGGCGTTGACGAGTCCCGTCTCCGGGAGCGACGCCGGCGGCAGGCCGGGCACCCCCTTGAGCGTGCCGGAGATGACGCCGAGCCGGGTCAGGGTGGCCGCGCACGAGGTCGTCGTACCGGGCACCAGCTCGAAGTGGAGCGACCCGGTGGGCTCGGGCGTGCAGGCGAGCGGGAGCGTGTCGGTGTCGTCGAACGCGTACCCGGCGGCCCGGATCTCGACCTTGTAGTCGTCGTCGTAGCTCGGGTCCAGGCCGGTGAAGGTCACCGAGCCCGCGTCGGCCGCGGCCGTCAGCGTGCGCGTCTCGGCGCCGTGGGTGAGGACGTAGGTGGCCCCGAGGACGGGGGTCGCACCGTCCAGCGCGGTGACCTCGAGCGACGACAGCTTGGTCATCGTGATCGGGTCGTCGGTCCACGAGCAGCGGATGAGGCTCGTGGTGGCCAGCGGGCAGGTCAGCTCCTCGGTGTCCGACAGGTAGCCGGCCCGGGTGGCGGTGATCGTGTAGTGGCCGGGGATCAGCATGTCGGTGGTGCCCGGGAGCCGGTTGTCGGTCCAGGTGAGGGCACCGGACCCGGTGCCGGTCGCCCGGACGCTGATCGCGTTGGTCGGGCCGGCGGCGGGCGCCGCGCTGAACGCCACCTGGCTCCAGTCGAACACCGGGTCGGCCGGCGCGGTCGCGTCGAGGACCGGCTGCACCGTCCCCAGCGGCACCGGCAGCGGAGCGAGGGTGAAGCTGTTCAGCGTCGAGCCGGTGGTCAGGGTGACGTTGGGCCGGGTGTCCTCCACGTAGCCCGGGGCCCACAGGTAGACCGAGGTGGTCACCGGCGACAGGAAGGTCATCTTGCCGCGTGACGGGTCCGGGCCCACCGGCCACGAGCAGCCCCCGGCCCCCGGCACCGCCGGGGACTCGGAGAGGCTCTTCTCGATGATGAAGCAGCCCTGGCTGGTCGTCTTCATCTCGACGGTGTCGCGCACGATCGAGTCGTCGGCGTCGTAGTCGATGGGGGCCGTCACCCGCACGGTGGCCTGCTCGACGCTCGTGGTGACGCCGTCCACGCTGGACCTCACCTGCCCGACCGCCGCGTCGATCGGCGACGTCAGGTTGATCCGGGCGGGCTGGTCCTGGTTCAGCCCCACGGAGAAGGTCGTGGTCCTGGACGGGTCGAGGTCGCTGGAGATCGTGTAGGTCCCCGGCGCCACGCCCTTGAACTGCATGGCCCCGTTGACGTCGGTCTTGGCGGTGCTGGGCACCGGCGTGCCGCCGCCCGGGACCGGTCCGATGACCGAGCCGACCGCCGGCACGAGCCCGCCGGTGGAGCCGGTACGGCGCACCGAGACGAGGACCCGGCCGAGGCGGTTCAGGACGTAGGACTGGTTGCGGGAGACACCGGCCTCGAGCAGGACCCCGGCCGGGTGGGGCGCTACGTACTCGACGTCGGCGGACTGGACGTAGATGGTGTAGGTGCCCTCGGCGGGCACCTCGATCGAGTAGCTCCCGGTCCCGCCCGCGATGAAGGCGCAGACCCGGTCGGTGGAGACGTCCGTGAACGTGGCGTCGTCCGCCTGGCAGGCGTGGGCGCCGCCGGACGAGCTCGTGTCACAGCCCGCGGCGGGCGCGGCACCGCCCTGGGCGACCGCGAAGACACAGGTCCTGCCGGTGGGCGACCCGGTGACCGCCGTGATGGTGCCGACGATCTTCGGGGCCGGCAGCAGGGCCACGGTGCCGAGGTTGGCGGTCTCGTCTGCGCCGACCCGGATCTTGGTCCTGGTGGAGGAGTAGTGCGGCGCCGACACCGTGACGGTGTGCATGCCCGGCAGCAGGCCACCGGCCGGGTCCTTCAGCGGGTCCGGGAGCGTGAACTCGTCGGTGGGCAGGAACGTGATGTCGTACGCGCGGTCGTCGGCCGGCCCCTCGTCGACACCGCGATCGACCACGTCGGCGACCACGCAGTCGTCGTCGCCGACCGGGCAGTTGATGGCCAGTCCGGTGCTGCCGTCGATGGCGCGGCCCTGCACCGCCGACCGAGCCGCGAGGACGCCGCCCTCGACCTCGGAGATCTGCCGGTCCGCCGTCGCCGTCCGGCCGGCGCGCACCGTGACGGTGACGTGGTCGCTGACGAAGCCGAAGAACTTCGTCTCGAGCGAGTACGTGCCGGGCTCGACGCCGGCGAAGAGGTAGCCGCCGGAGGGCTGGGAGGTCGACATCGTCTTGTAGGTGTTGTCGGCGTTGGACAGGGTCATCCCGGCCCCGACCACACCGCTCCGGTCGCCGTCGGTGTCCAGGCCGGTGATCGTCCCGGCGACCGAGCCGGAGGACGATGTCAGGTCGGCGCCGGTGCTGGCGCGCGACTGGCCGCGCTTGAACCGCACCTTGCTCGTCTGGGTCTGCAGGCCCGCCCCGGTGATGGTCACGGTGTACGTCGCCGGCACCGGCAGGCCCGGGACCGTGTAGGTGCCGACGAAGTCGGCTCCCACCCGAGCGCTGCTGCCGCGTGCCGAGGCGGCACCGCGCGTCAGCGTCGTGGCGGTCCGCACGGCGCCGTCCTCGCTGGTGACCGTCACGGTCGCGCCGCCGACCCCGGTGAGCTCGCCCGACTCGTTGGTCGAGCGGACCTTGCCGACCAGGCTGCCCACGCCGTACCGCAGCCCGAGGTCCGCCGTCGCGCTGCCACCGGCGGACAGGCGCACCATCCGGGACTCGCTCGACAGCCCCGGCTTGGCCGCCTGCACGACGTAGTCGCCGGGCGTCGAGAGCCCCTTGACCGCCCAGTGCCCGATGCGCCCGCGCGAGTTGCTGCTGGTGGTGATCGTGTTGGTGCCGTCGGTGATCGTGACGGTCGCCGCCCCGACCTTGCCGCGCGGGCCGGTCACCGTGCCCGACAGGGTGCCCTGGCCGGCCGCGAGGGTGACCTCGAGCGGCTTGGCCGAGGCCTCGCTGGTGGAGTCGACGACGAAGGACTGCTTCTGGAAGCCGCGCTTGCTGAACGTGAGCAGGTAGTAGCCGGGCTTCTTCACGCCGGCGAACGCCCACGACCCGTCGGTGGTCGTCGTCGCCGTCCGGTTCGGCGGCGTCGTCGGCAGCGCGCGGTTGAGGAACGACGACGCGAGGCTCATCCCGGTCTTGGCCAGCTGCGGGCTCGGGACGCCGACCCCGACGCCACCCTGCGCGTCCTCGTCGACCAGCGACGTCGGCTCCAGGCTCACCCGTACGCCGGCGGGCGCCTCACCGGCGACGGTGCCCGACAGCGCGGTCACGCTCTTGTCGGTGGCGACGGCCGGCTCGGTGCCGCCCTTGCCGCCCTTGTCGCCCTTGTCGCCAGCACCGCCGGCGCCCCCGGCCTTGTCGTCGGAGCCACCGGAGCCGGAGCCGCCGTCCGAGCCGCCGGAGCCGGAGTCGTCCGACCCCGGGGAGTCCTGGGAGTCCTGGCCGTCGCCGCCGCCGGCGCTGCTCGTGCTCGTCTCGCTGGACCGGTCGCCGATCCGGTGCGCGAGCTGGGGGATGAAGATGACGGCCGCGCCGATCCAGATGGCCAGCACGGAGAGCAGCGCGACGGCCTTCATCAGCATGGTCCCGACCAGTGGGTGCTGGGTGACGGAGCCCTCGACGTGGCGCAGCGACTCGGTGCCGCTCGCGCTCACGGTGTAGGTGTGGTTGCTGTCCCCGCCGAAGAGCCGGCGGTGCGTCACCGTGGCGCGGCCGCGCACCTGCTCGGTGGCGCCGGGGAGCACCTCGACCACCTTTTTGCGGAAGCGCACCCGCACGCGCGGCGAGGTCTGCACCTCGAGGGTGACCCGGGCCGGCTCGGCGCCGGTGTTGCGCAGGCTGAGCATGACCTTGCGCGAGGAGACCGTGCTGATCGAGCGCGGGCGCAGCTCGAGGGTGAGCTGGTTGCGCGGGTTGACCACGATGGCGCTGTCGACCATCACGACGGCCGACCCGGCCGGTCGGCCGGTCAGAGGATCCAGCGCCTGGACCGTGAACGCGAACGGGTAGTGCCCGGGCACGGTGCCGAGGGACGGCGAGACGATCAGCGTGACGATGATGCTCTGACCCGGCTCCAGGACGCCGGTCCGCACGGGCGCCGGCAGCCAGGCGGCATCGACGCCGAGCGCCCCGACCACCAGGACACGCGGCGACGCGGCGTTGTTGGTCAGGGTCACCTCCACCGGCAGCGGTGACCCGGCCGCGGTGCGCAGGAGCGTCGAGACCACCAGGCCGGGTGCGGGCTCCGAGATCGGGTGGCCGGGGGTCATGGGTCCGCCTTCACGGTGATGGTCCGCTGCTCGCTCGCGGAGAGCTGGACGGTCCGGGAGCCGGCAGGCGCGCTGCCGCGGGTGGGGCGGACCTCGACGACGTACACCTCGGGAGCGTCGACGTCGTCGAACTCGAAGGAGCCGTCGGACGCGGTGCGGACGGTCCGGTAGGGGTCGTCGGGATAGCTGGAGGACCGGTAGAGCTCGACGTACCAGCCAGCCGGGACGGCCGAGCCCCCGAGGGTGACGGTGCCACGAATGGCGGCCGCGGCGGCCAGCACCGGGCTGTAGTCGAGGACCTGGCCGGCGGTGAGCTGCACGATCGTCGAGGTCGGGCTGACGCCGTTGCGGCTCACGCTCAACGTGTAGGTGCCGGGCGGCACGCTCTCGATGCGGTAGCTGCCCTGCTTGGTGCTGGGGACCGACGCGGTGATGACGGAGTACGTCGCCGAGCCCGAGCTCAGCTGGACGCTGACCTCGCCGACCGGCTGGGCCGACGCGGCCCCGGCGGCGCTCGGCTGGCGGATCGTGCCCTTGACGACGGCGGCCGAGGGCTGCATCGCCACCTCGATCCCGGCCGAGGTGACGGTCCCGCCCTGCGAGCCGGGCGTGATCTGACCGGCGGCGTCGAGCGAGACCGACAGGGTCTGGGCCGCCAAGTCGGCGCGGTTGAAGGTGACGGTGTACGTGCCGGGGACGGCCAGTCCCCCCACCTTCCAGTCGCCGATGTGGCCCGAGCTCTGGGTCGCGGTGACGATCGTGTGCTCGCCGTCGGTCACGGTGACGGCGACCCCGGCCGCGGGAGCCCGGTCGGGCAGCAGCGAGACCGCACCCTTGAGCGACCCCGACGACTTGCCCAGCGTCAGCCCGACCCCGGTCAGCTTCTGGCCCTTGGCCAGCGTGAGCGTCATCGTCTGCGAGGCGAAGCCGGGCTTGCTGGCCACGACCGTGTAGCTGGCCGGCGTGGGCAGGCCGCGCAGGGTGAAGGTGCCG
Source organism: Nocardioides sp. URHA0020 (assembly GCF_000620705.1). Lineage (GTDB taxonomy): Bacteria > Actinomycetota > Actinomycetes > Propionibacteriales > Nocardioidaceae > Nocardioides. The sequence goes on along the minus strand of NZ_KK211169.1, from coordinate 495,329 downwards.
ACGTTCTGGTTGGTGAGGGAGATCGTCGTGACCTCGGTCTGCCCGGAGGTCGCGGAGATCGTGACCCCGCCCAGCGGACCGGAGGCCGAGCTGACCGCCCCGGTGATGACGCCGTCGCCCTTGCGCAGGGAGATCTCGACGCCGTCGCGCTCCTCGCCGGCGCTGACGTCGACGCGCTGGCTCGCCGTGGCGTAGCCGGTCTTGGTGACGACCAGCTCGTAGACGCTCGGCGACGGCACGTTGACGAGCTCGAACGACCCGTCGGAGCCGATCGGCACCGTCTGCACGACGGCGCCGGCCGGCCCGGCACCGCTCCCGCCCCCGGCGACCGGCACCGTGAGGGCGAGCGAGGCCGCGGAGACGTCGTCCCCGAGCACCGTGCCCCTGATCGACGCCGGCACGCCGCCGAGCGAGACGTCGAGACCGGCCTTCTGGCTGTTGGCCTCGAGGGTGACGGTCTCGGAGTTGTCCGCCGAGAGGGCCTGGGGGTACCACAGCTGCACGAAGCCGGCGCCGCGGAACGTGACCTTGTAGTCGCCGGCCGGCAGGTCGGCGACCGCCCAGGTGCCCTTGTCGCTGGTGGCGGTGTTCGCGATGGGGGTCGAGGTGTCGTCGGCCGGGTAGACGTCGATGGCGACGCCCGGCACCGGCTGGCCCGAGGTCAGCAGCAGCACCGTCCCGGACATGCCGCTGCTGCCGGACGTGGCGGCGGCGTTGCGCGCCTGCGCGATCTCCAGCGCGAGGTTGCGGTCGGCGGCGGACTGCCCCACGATCCGCGACAGGGCCAGCGTGATCACCACGGCGAAGACGGACAGCGCGAAGAGCAGCCCGAGCAACGACAGCAGGCCCCGGCCGAGGACCGCCCGCTGGACGAACGACGCGTTGGCGAGCACCGGCTCCTCGGAGCCGGGGGCGGGTGCCGCCGGGTTCTTCTTCAGGCGCTTGACCGTCAGCTTCTGCTCGACGGTCTCGGGCGGTGCCTCGAACACCGGGGCGTCGACCGGGCTCGGGTCCTCGAGGCCGATGTCGAGGATCCGGACGAAGGGTCCGCCGACGAAGGGCCGCTTGCCCTTCGCCTTGAGCTCGACGACGGCGTGCTCGCCGGGGTGCAGGTCCAGGACCGGCGGCTGGAAGTCGAAGCGCACCTTGCCCTCGGCGTCGGTGCCCGTCAGCCGGCTGTGGATCGTGGTGTTGCCGGTGTTGTCCACCAGGAGCCCGAAGCGGCCGATCTTGCCGGCCTGCAGCGACATCGGGTCGACCCGCATCTGCACCGACCGCGCCTCGGGCACGACGAGCACGACCTCCTCGATGCTGGTCGCCTCGGGCGGGGTCAGCTCGCGCACCTGGACGGTGATCCGTCGGTCGCCGGCCGTCATGCCTTCGGGCACCGTGATCAGCGCCGTGATCGTCCTCGTCTCGTCGGGGAAGAGCGAGATGTCGCTCTCCTCCACCTCGATCCAGCTGGGGTCGGCGCCCAGGAACCGCAGCGTGTAGCCGCCGATGACGTCACTGGTGTTGCTGATCGTGATCTCGAGGGGCTCGGGGCGCTGCGGTACGGCGACGATCCGGCGCTGGCTCAGCTCGACGTACATCAGCCCGCCGCCCGCAGCGTGAAGCTCTGGGTCGCGACGGAGCCCGACCGCACCGTGACCATGCCGGTCCGCTGCTTGATGCCGTCGGCGGTGACGGTGACGCTGTAGGTGCCCGGCTGGAGGGCGCTGAAGAGGTAGCCACCGTGGGGCAGCGTCCCGCCGGCCGCGCTGCTGGTCGTGCTCCAGGCGCGGGCGCCGTTGGTCGCGGTGACCGTGGCGCCGACGTACACCCGCCCTCCGGGACCGGTGACGGTGCCGCGGATACCGCCGAGCTGGGTGCCGAGGGTGACGTTGACCTGGGGCGGCGCGCCGTTGGCGGTCAGGCTGATCGGGACGGTCTCGGACGCGTAGCCGTCGCGGATGAAGGTGAGGGTGTAGTCGCCGGGAGCGGTGAGCCCGCCGATGGCGAAGCTGCCGACCGCACCGTCGGTCAGGGTCGTGGTCGACGGCAGGGTGCTGGTGTCGACGCTGCCGCCGCTCTGGACCGACCCGCCGACGACGACCGAGGTGCCGCCGAGCCCGTTGCCGTCGGCGTCGCGGACGACCCCGGCGATGCTGCCGGTGCCCGCGACGAGGCGGGCGTTCACCGAGGTCTTGCTCTGCCCCGCCTCCAGGTCGACGATGACCGCTCGGGAGCCGTGCCCCTCGCTGGTGAACGTGAGCATGTAGGTGCCGGGCGTCGGCAGGTGGTCGAGCGCGTAGACGCCGACCTGACCGGTCGTCGGCGTGATGACCGAGACCTCCTTGCCGGCCACGGTGGTGGTGACCGTGACGTTGCCGATCGGGTCGGTGCCGTCGGTGACCCGGCCGCTGATCTGACCGGTGCCGGCGTTGAGGACGACGGTGGGCTGGATCCGGGGCTCGCCTCCCGCGACCGTCGTCACCACCTTGGTGGCCTGGTAGCCGGGGGCGGTGAAGCTCAGCTCGTAGGTGGCCGGGGCGGGCAGGTTCCTCAGCGTGTAGCTCGGACCCTTCGCGACCGTCGTGGCGACCGCCTCGGCGCCGCCCGTCGCGGTGGTCAGCCGGGCGACCACCTTGGTGGCGACCGGCACGAGCGAGTCGCCCGGGTCGATGTCGCCGGTGATCTTCGCGGGCTTGCCCTGGATCACGACGTTGATGCCCTCGACCTTGCCCTGGGCCGCGACGTCCACCTTCTTGGCACCCGTCTTCGAGGGCGCCGTTGGGTACCAGATCGAGTGGTAGCCGTCGGCGCTGAACTTGAGCGCGTACGCCGTGGGGAACAGCCCGGCCAGGCTGTAGGTGCCGTCGGTCTGGGTCGCGGCCGAGCTCACCTGGACCAGCCCGTCGCGGCCCTGGCGGTAGGCCTGCACCGTGATCCGGCCGGCGGGCATCTGGTCGCTGGCCGCGGTCACCGTGCCGGCGATCTCGCCGCCGACGCCAGCGGGCAGCAGCCCGGTCTTCGGCATGGCTCCCGCAGGTGGGGCGACGTCGACCGACTCGTCGCCGTCCTCCGCCGTGCCACCCCCGGAGCCGCCGGCACTCCCGTCGCGACCCGCGTCGGTGCCGCCGTCGGCGCCGGTGCCGGTGTCCGCGGCGACCGGGAAGAAGGACGCCGGCGCCGTCTTGGTCTTCGGGTCCCCGGAGAGCACCTGGGTCAGCCCGAGCAGGAAGATCGCGGCCCACAGCGCGACGATCGCCAGCAGGATCAGGGCGGTGAGCAGACCCCGGCTGACCAACGGCTTCTGCCGCAGCCGGATCGTCGTCTCGCGCTCGAGCTCCGGACCCGTCTCGGTCTCGTCCATCGCGGGGATGGCGTAGGCGCGCTTGGCGACCAGGCCGACGGTCACCATCCGATCGGTCTCGGAGCCGGTGAGCATCCGCGGGCCCTTGACCGCGACGATCACGGGCACGGTCGCTCCGGGCTCGACGCGCAGGGTCTCCGGCGAGAGCCGGGTCTTGGTCCTCTTGTCCTCCTGGGTCGTCCCCAGGACGGCGTCGAGCGCCACGTTGCCGCTGTTCTCGACCATCAGGACGAACCGTCCGGACCGCTTGGACCGGATCGCCTGCGGGTCGGCCGCGAGCTTGACCGCGGGGCGGGCCGACACGGAGAGGTCGATGTCGACGTGCTGCGTCGGGGACCCGGCACCATGCGAGACCACCGCGACGGTCAGCGGGTGCATGCCCGCCGGCTGGTGGGTCGGTACGCCGACGGAGAGGGTGATCTGGCCCTGGGAGTCGGGGAAGAGCGGCAGCAGCTGCGGCTCGACGCTGATCTGTCCGTCGGGCAGACCGATCAGGTGGGCGGTCACGCCCTCGATCAGCTCGCCGGTGTTGACGACGTCGACGCGGACCTCGACGGTCTCGCCCGGGTTCGCCAGGACGAGGCGGTGCTCGGTTGCTACCCGCACGGCCGCCCTCCCCGATCTCGGGGACGTTCGGCGACGATCCGACCGGGCGCGCCGAGCACAGGGAAGGCTCGGCTCGAGCCCTTCCTGGGTTCCTGGATCCGCGTCCCGTGCACGTCGTTCCTGCCGCGAGTCTGGCCTGCTGGCTGACCGTCCGATCCTAGGAATGGACGGCCCTCGGGCGTGGGCGAATGACGAAACCCGGAGTGATCATCCCCCTGGCCCGTTCGGGTGGTGCCAACTACCCCGTACGGACGCCGTCGGCCCGCGGGGCGATCTGGGCGATCCCCTGTGTGCTCCGCCGATGCGTGCCAGACTCGCGCCGTGTTCATCAGCCACGTCGACGCGGGCCTGGAGAAGCTGCTCCGCACGCGGCTCCCGCTCCCGGAGGAGATGGGCGACGTTTCCTTCGACGCACCCAGCGGCACCTGGTCGGCCCAGCTCTCCCGGATCACGGTGAACCTGTTCCTCTACGACATCCAGCGCAGCAACCAGCCCTCGGCACCCGCGACCCGCAGCCCCGAGGGTGGCCCGGCCCAGCGCCGCCGTCCGCAGCCGATGATGCAGCTCGGCTACCTGGTCAGCGCCTGGGCGGGCAGCCCGCGCGACGAGCACCAGCTGCTCGGCGACGTGGTGAGCATCCTGGCGGGCGTCGAGGCGGTCCCCGACGACCTGCTCCCGGACGACCTCTCCTCGACGGTCCGGCTCGGGCTCGGTGACAGCGACAACAAGGTGCGCGAGATCTGGGCCGCCTCCGGCGGCTCGCTCAAGGCCTCCTTCAGCCTGATGGTCACGGTGGCTGCGGACACCTTCGCCTGGGAGCTCCAGGCGCCGTCGGTCGACCGCATCAGCGCGCTGGCCTCTCGGATGGACGACGAGCCGGATGCCTGAGCGCACCTCCCGCCGGCGGTGCGCCCGCGCTCTCGCCGTCGCGCTCGTCCTGCCCCTGCTGGGCGGCTGCGGCCTCTTCGGCGGCGACGACGACGAGGGCGAGGGGGTGTCGGTCTTCGAGATCAAGCCCGGCCAGTGCTTCGAGGGCCAGAGCGAGGTCAAGGCGCAGCTCAGCGAGCTGACCGAGGTGGACTGCTCGCAGGAGCACGCCCAGGAGTCCTACGCGCTGGTCCCGTACGAGACCGGCGAGGACGCCGACACCTACCCCGGCGACGACGCGCTGGCGAAGTTCGCGAACGGCGCGTGCGCCGGCGAGTACGGCAAGTACGTCGGTGTCGACTACCTCGACTCCGAGCTCTTCTACACCTACCTGCTGCCCTCGGCCCGCAGCTGGGAGGACGACGACCGCGACGTCATCTGCTTCGTGACGAGCGCGGGTGAGCCACTCCAGGGGTCGGCCAAGGGCACGAAGCGCTGAGGAGAAGGTCATGGGTCAGAACGCGGTCCTGGGAGCGATGCTCCAGTGCTCCTTCGGCATGGCGCCGTCGACGCTGGTGCCGAAGGGCACCAGCAAGGTGATCATCGAGGGTCGGCCGGCGGCGACGGTGATGGACAACGCGGGCGGCGCGAACATTCCGCCCTTCGTGATGTGCAACAGCCTCGCGAACCCGACCGTGGCCGCGGCCACCGCCGCGGCCCTGGGCGTGCTCACCCCGATGCCGTGCGTCCCCCTCGTGCCCGGACCGTGGCTGCCCGGAGCGATGAAGACCACCCTCGGCGGGCAGCCGGCGCTGGTCTCGGGATCGATGTGCCAGTGCGTCTACGGCGGCGTGATCCAGATGACGATGCCGGGCGCCGTGCGGACGACGTCGGGCTGATCTCCGGCTGGCTCGTAAGTCACTTGTCGGTTGGGCGCGGCGGAGCGGATCGCGCACGTCGTGCCGGCGCCGACCGGGCCGCGTGCAACCAGGTGAACACCTCCCCCGCCGCCAGCCCGGCACGGACCCGCTCGACGGCCGCCACCAGGGCGGCCGGGTCCGCGTCGCCGTACGCCGCCATCGCCAGCCACGCGGCGAGCATGTCGGGCCACCGTGCGAGGTCGCGGGCGGTGTGCACGGCGACCCGCGAGCGCACGGCGAGGGCCTCGCGCAGCGCCGGGAGGCCGACCGGCCCGCGCCCGTCGGTGACCAGGTGCAACCGGGACGCGGTGGGCCACTGCAGTCGGGCGCGGTTGAGCTCGTCGAGGAAGCCCAGCAGCGCCCCGGCGGGGTCGAGCGGGGCGGCCGGCACGTCGCGACGCAGGGCGGTGGCGAGATCACGCAGGGCGTCGTCCGCGGCGGAGTCGTCGGAGCGGTCCCCGGCGCGCGACGGCTCCCGCACGTCGAGCACCGCGAAGCTCTCCGGCATCCCCAGCCTGAGCGCCAGCACCGTGACCACCCGACCGGTCAGCGGCGGAGTGACCGCGAACCGGTAGCCGCCTCGCACGGGCTGGATCCCGTAGGCGTGCCACGCCCGGACGACGGTGCCGCGGCCGATGCCGAGCTCGTCGCCGAGCACGCGCGAGGACCAGTGCGTGACCCCCAGCCGGCGCGGCGGCACGGCGAGCGAGGCGTGCAGCACGTCCGGCGCCGAGGCGTGCGGCTGACGGCCCGGGCGCGACCGGTCGGAGAGACCGTCGATGCCGCGCTCGACGTACCGCTGCCGCCACACCAGCACCGTCGGTCGCGACACCCCGACCTTGTCGGCGATCTCGGTGTTGGACAGCCCCTCGGCCGCCAGGAGCAGGATCCGCGCGCGCTGGGCCAGCCCGGCACGCACGGTGGGGCTGCGGGTCATCGCCGCCAGGCGGGGCTGGTCGCCGGGCCGCAGCTCGAGCCGAGTGGCGGGGCGGTTGGCCATGCTCGATGATCGGGAGCGCGGCGCTCAACCGTCAAGACATCAATGAGCCACTGACGTAGTCATTTCGGGCCATGTGTCGCTGTTCTCGTTGCGGGCCCCCCCACCGCGGGAGCAGTCTCACGATGTCCTGCCACCTGTCCTGAGAGCGGATACAGACGATGCCCACTTACACCGCACCCGGCGTCTACGTCGAAGAGGTCCCCTCCTCACAGAAGGTTCTGTCCGCCGCTCCGACCGCGGTGGCCGCCTTCGTGGGGTTCACGGCGACCTTCCCGAGCGACGACCCCAACGACCCCCAGGGTCTGTCCCCCCGGCTCGTGACGAGCTGGACGCAGTTCGAAAGCCTCTACGGCGGCTTCTCCGAGGGCTGCATCCTGCCGCTCTCGGTGTACGGCTACTTCGCCAACGGCGGCAGCATCGCCTACATCTGCCGGGTCCCGAACACCGAGCCCGCCGGTGAGCCGTCGCGCTTGGCGCTCCCCGCCGCCGACCGCTCCCTCGGGCTGCCGGTCGCCGTCGAGAGCCTCGAGCCCGACGCCAACATCACGCTCCAGGTGAGCACCGACGACGGTGGCGAGGAGGACGTCGACGGTCCCGCCACGTTCACGATCACCGTCCTCGAGGGCGGCGCGGCCGTGGAGACCTTCTCCGGCCTGGGCTTCGACAAGGGCGACAGCAACGTCGCGACCAAGGTCAACGCCACCTCGACGCGGATCAAGATCGACCTCAACCTCGACGAGAAGGTCGACCTGGCCTCGCAGCTCGAGCTCGTGAAGCCCGGCCTGTACGCGCTCGAGAAGGCCGCGCCCACCCCGGTGCCGGTCACCGGTGCGAAGTTCGCCGGCTCCGAGTCGGCCCGCAAGGGCATCAACGGCCTGGCCGTCGCCGAGGACGTCACCATGGTGATCGTCCCCGACCTGGTCACCGCTGCCACCGGTGAGGACGGCACCATCGACCTCAACCTGTGGAAGGCCGTGCAGACCGCGCTGATCTCGCACTGCGAGCAGAACGGCAACCGGATGGCCGTCCTCGACGCCCCTCCCGGCATGTCGCCCCAGCAGATCAAGGAGTGGCGCAGCGACGTCGCGATGTACGACTCGGCGTACGCCGCGCTGTACTACCCCTGGGTCAAGGTCGAGAACCCGACCGGCGTCAACGGCAACAGCGAGATCCTGATCCCCCCGTCGGGCCACGTGGCCGGCGTCTGGGCCCGCACCGACGACACCCGCGGCGTGTGGAAGGCCCCGGCAAACGACACGATGCGCGGCGTGCTCGACATCGAGCGCGCGGTCACCCAGAACGAGCAGTCGCTGCTCAACCCGATCGGCATCAACTGCATCCGGCCCTTCGGCACCCGCGGCATCCGGATCTGGGGTGCGCGCACCCTCTCCTCCGACACCGACTGGAACTACATCAACGTCCGTCGCCTCTTCAACATGGTCGAGGCGACGATCCTGACCGGCACCCAGTGGGCGGTCTTCGAGCCGAACGACATGGCGCTGTGGGAGGGCGTGAAGCGGACCGTCGGAGCCTTCCTCCGCGGCCTGTGGTCGGCCGGTGCGCTCTTCGGCACCTCGGCGGACGAGGCGTTTTACGTCAAGTGCGACGCCGAGACCAACCCGCCCGAGTCGATCGACCAGGGCCTCCTGGTCGTCGAGGTCGGCATCGCTCCGGTGAAGCCGGCGGAGTTCGTCGTCTTCCGCATCAGCCAGAAGAAGCAGGTCGCCGGCTGACGCCGGGACCCCGTCACCCCACTAGCACTCACTAGAGACCGGAGTCCCCAGTCATGCCCAACGACCTCATCTCAACCGACCCGATCGTCGCCCAGAACTTCTACCTGGAGATCGACGGCGAGAACATCATCCTGTCCGGCGTCTCGGGCCTCGACGTCGAGCACGACGTCGTCACGATCCAGCAGAACGGCCCCACCGGTCGGATGCAGATCGTCAAGACCCGTGGCAACACCCAGAAGGCGCCCGACCTGACCATCACCCGGATGGCGCCCTCGGACGCCATGGCCGACCCGATCTGGAAGTGGTTCATCGCGATCCGCGACAAGGGTCTGACGATGGACCGCGCCAGCGCCCGCAAGAACGGCTCGATCGTCCTCTACGACACCTCGTTCGTGGAGATCGGCCGCTTCAACTTCATCAAGGGCTGGCCGAGCAAGATCGCGACCGACGCCGTGAGCACGGAGTCCAGCGAGGCCGTCAAGGAGACCATCACGCTGGTCATCGAGCGCCTCGACCGGGTTAAGTAGGCCCGTGAGCTCACTGCGTACGTCGTACGAATTCACCCTTCCGCGTGGCTACGTGGACGGGCAGGGTCGTCTGCACAAGACGGGCACGATGCGGCTGGCGACAGCGCGCGACGAGCTCGAGCCGCTGCGCGACCCGACCGTGCAGGGCCCCGACGATCCGCGTCTCACCATCCTGGTGCTGACGCGGGTCGTGGAGTCCCTCGGCAGCATGGAGCTGGTGACCTCGTACGACATCGAGGGCCTGTTCGCTGTCGACCTGGCGTTCCTCCAGGACTTCTACGGGGTGATCAACTTCGGCAGCCAGGAGGAGTACGACGCGCTGGTCAACGCCCAGGCGTCGTCCTCACTCCTCGGCGTCGACTCGGCCGCCGCTCCTGCTCCGACCGCCCACCCGGCGGACCCGGAGCCGGACGCGGCGGCCGCCTCGGCCACGACGACGGATCCGGGTCCGCGACCGAACCTGCGTCGAGCGGTCGAGGAGATCCCGCGCAAGGCCCAGTGATGGGCCGAGCAACGCCCAGCGGGGCGCGGCAGGGGGCCGAGGTGAGCGCGCAATGATGCGTTACCCCACGGAAGCCCTATGGCAGGAGATAGCGTTTCTCGCGTACCACCTGCACTGGCGCCTCGACGAGCTGCTCGACCTCGAGCACATGGACCGGGTGCGCATGGTGCGAGCGGTGGTCTCGTTGAACGACCGAGCCTGGCAGGCGGTGCGCGAGTATGGCCAACAGTGACATCACGACGCCCCTCGGCGGCGACCTCCCCATCGCGAACCGGTTCCTCTTCGAGCTGGACGGCGTCGAGCTCGGCGTCTTCAAGGAGGTCTCCGGCCTCGACGTCACCGTGCAGGTCGACGAGATCCGCGAGGGCGGGCAGAACGGCTACGTGCACCGGGTGCCGGGCCGGATGACCTGGCCCAACCTGACCTTCCGGCGCGGCGTCACCAACAGCAACGCGCTCTTCGACTGGTTCAACAAGTCCTCCGGCGAGGGCTTCGCGAGCAACGACAACAAGCTCACCCGGTCGACCGGCGCGGTCACCGTGATCGACCCCGTCGGCAACCGGTTGCGCTCCTGGGAGTTCATCGACGTCTTCCCGGTGCGCTGGAAGGGTCCCGACTTCTCCGTCGCCAGCACCGACCCGCTCGAGGAAGAGCTCGAGGTCACCCACCACGGGTTCCGGGCGGTCACCCAGGCGTCATGACGACCATGTCCTCAGAGTCCTCAGAGTCCTCAGAGTCCTCGCACGCCACGGAGCCCACGGAGGCCTCGGCCGACCACCGGCTGGGGCGCGACGTCGTACGCCGGATGCGGCTGCCCGGGCCGCCGGTCGGTCGCCCGCTGCCCAGCCGGATCGGCAGCCTCGCCTCGTCGGTCTCCCGCTTCGCGGCGGCGACCTCGCGACCGGTCGACGTACGCCGCGCACTGGTCGGGCCCGACCCGCGCGGGATCGGCGCCAGTGCGGCTCCCCCGCGCTGGTGGACGCCCGTCGCCGAGGCCGAGCCGGCGCCCGCCGGGGACGTCGAGCCCGCCGCGGTACGCCGTACGACCGCTCCCGGCTCCGTCGCGAGCGCTGCGCCGACCTGGCTGGCCGGGGCGCGACCGGTCGCGATCCGCCGGCTGCCCGAGCGCACCCTGCCCCGCGCGGCCCGTGAGGTCCCGAACGAGACGACCTGGACCCCCGGCGGCATCGTCGGCGGCCTGCGCGGGGAGGTCGCCCGGGTGCGCCGCCACGACGAGGTCGCGGCCGTCGGCCCGATGCTGACCCAGAACGACCGCGCCAAGCTCAACGCCGGCATGGCGGCCCGGCAGGCCAACCAGGCCGCGGCCCAGCAGGTCTCCAGCCAGCCGGCGGTCCGTCGCGCCACCACCCGCACCCCGCGCACGTCCACCACCACGGAGTCCTCCGCTGCCTCCTCATCGGAGCGCCCGGCCGTCCGTTCGACGGCCTCGGGTGCGGTCGTCCCGGGCGTGCGGGTCACCCCGGCTCCCGGTGGCGGTGGGTCCTCCACGGTTTCCGGCGTGCCTTCGGTGAATGCGCCACCGCTGGCTCCGGGTCGGTCGCCGACTGCTGCCCCGGCTCCGGGTGGCGGTGGGTCCTCCACGCTTTCCGGCGCGCAATCGGTGGATCAGCCACCGCCAGCCCCAGGCCGGTCGCCGACTGCTGCCCCGGCCCCGGGTGGCGGTGGGTCCTCCACGGTTTCCAGCGCGCAATCGGTGGATCAGCCACCGCCGACCCCGGGCCGGTCGCCGACAGCTGCCCGGGCCCCGGGTGGCGGTGGGTCCTCCACGGTTCCCGGCGCGCAATCGGTGGATGTGCCACCGCTGCGCCGGGTCGCGCGGCCGGCGTGGCAACTGCGCTCCCAGCAGTCGCGGTTCGACGGGCTGGTCCGCCGGACTCCCCTCGGCCAGGGAGGCCCTAAAGCCAGCACGTCCACGACCGGCTTCTCCGCCGCTGGCTCCCCCGCGACTCAGGCGGGGCTGGCGAGTGTCGTGTCCCGGTTGGCGTCGCCCGGCCGACTGCGCCCGGCCGGTGCGGGCGCGGCCCGTGAGGGTGTCCTCGAGTCGTCGGTCCGCTCCCCCGAGACCGTGCCCGCGGCCGGGCCAGGCCTGATCGCGGCGGGCCTCGATGCACCGGCGACCGTACGACGGCACGCCTGGTCGGCCGGGAGCCTGGTGATGCGTCAGGCAGCCGACGCGCGCGGGCAGGCCGGCACGCTCAGCGCCACCCGCACCGCGGCCGCCGTCCCCGCGGCGAGCACTGCGGCCGCGGCCGGACCCACGACCAGCGCTGCCGGGAGCACGAGCAACCCCGCGACCAGCCCCGCGACCAGCCCTGCGCCCCCCGCTCCCCTGGCCGCCACGTCCGGATCGGCACCCACCGCGGCCGGGTCGACCACAGCCGCGCCCGCGGCGGTCGGTGCGGCGCCCCGGGCGGCCGCGCCCGTCGTACGTCGGCTGCCGTCCGCGGTCGGCAGCACCGCGGTCACCGCGCCCGGCTCCGGCGCTGCGGGACCGGACGGCGGTGGGTCGTCCACCGTCCGCCGCCGTCCGCCCGTGGACAGCACACCGCCCGACGCCGCCACCCCCGACCTGCGCCGGCTGCCCCGGCTCTGGCGCCGAGCCACCGACGTCCGACCCGCCACCGACGTCCGCGCCTCGGTGCCGGCGCCGACCGTCCGGCTCGCGCACGACCCGGCCTCCCCGGCCGCACCCGTGGCCCGGACCACCACGGGCGACCCGACCGATCCCGCTCCGACGGTCCGACGCTCGGCCGCGACCGGGACCTCGGCCGGCACGACCACCCCGGTGACGCCAGCCGCGACCGCACCGGCCGCCGGCACCCCGGCCGGCACCCCGGCAGCCGCGCCAGCCGCGCCAGCCGCGCCAGCCGACGCAGCCCACGAACCAGCCCGACGCTCCGCCGACGAGACGCCCGCGGTCGTACGCCGGACGACCGCGCCGGTCACCCGCGTCGGCGCCCACGTGGCGACCCCCGGGTTCGCGCGGGCCCAGGTCGGGATGCCGGAGCTGATGACCATCCGGCGGGCCACCGCGCACGGGACGGACGCCAACCGCACGTTGGCCACCGGCTTCGGCGCCCCGCAGAGCATCCGCCCGGCGGGCAGCCCGGTGGCGGCACCGGCCGCGGCCGTCTCCGGCGAGTCCCGGCTGTGGCGGCGCACGATCACGCCCTCGGGTGCGCCCCGCGACTTCGGCGCCGGCGCCTCCGCCGCCACCCTCACGACCCGGCCACCCACCCTCACGACCCGGCCACCCACGACCACCGCCCGCGCGAGCGCGCCCGGACGCACCGCGGGCGCCCCGGTGAGCACGCCGACCGGCCGGTTCGCGGCCGAACTCGCCACCGGGCTCGCCTCCGCCCCTGCTGCCGGCCCGCCGACCGGCACCGCACCCGTCCGTCGCACGCCCGCGGCCAGGACGTGGCAGCCCTGGCAGGACGCACCGACCGGCCCCGACGCGTCGAGGAGCCGGGCCGGCGGCACGGCCCCCACGACCACCTTCCCCGGGGGGCTGCCCGGCGCGGCGTCGGCCCCGACCGGCCGCGCACCGGCCGCCGACGTACGCCGTCTCACCGTCGCGCCGCCCCGCATCAGCGTGGCCCCGTCACAGCCGCCGCCCCCACCGGTCCCCGAGGTCGCGCGGACCACGCCCAGCACCCCGTCCTCCGCGCCGGTCGTACGGCGCAGCAACACCAGCCCCGGCGGGCCCGGCAGCTCGCTGGTCGACTCCACCGCCCATCTCTTCGCCACCCCGGACGCGCCCCTCGTCCGTCGCGCCGTCCAGCCAGGAGGCTCCTCCATGTCGTCCCCCACGCCGTCACCGTCGAGCAGCCCACCGATCCGGCGGCACTACGACCAGGGCGGGTCCGGCGCCGACATGTCGGACCGCACCCTGTCGGCCGCCGCCACCGACGAGCTGGTCGACAAGGTGGTCGAGCGGATCGAGCGTCGGGTCATCGAAGAGCTCGAGCGGCGCGGTCGCTCGCACGGACGAGGGGGCTTCTGATGGCCGAGCTCGAGAAGGCCTTCCTGGAGATCGAGGGCACCACCGACAAGGTGCCGTGCCTCTACAACCCCGAGACCGTGACGGTCGGTCGGCGCAACAACTGGGTCTCGAACCCGATGCCGGGACGCGGCGTACCCACGCTGCGCTACGCCGGCGCCAACTCCGGCTGGCTCAAGGTCGACCTGATCTTCGACACCACCAACGACGGCACCCCGGTCTCGACCCACACCGGCAAGATCGTCGACCTGATGGACGTCGACCCCTCGCTGCCCGGCAGCGACGAGACGACCAGCAACGTGCGCCCCCCGACGGTGACCTTCCACTGGGGCGACCTGCACTCGTTCAAGGCGGTCATCGAGGGGCTGCGCCTGAGCTTCACCTACTTCTCCTCCGCGGGCGTGCCGCTGCGCGCCAACATGGAGCTGGAGCTGCGCCAGTACGAGCCTTCCCTGGCGTTCGGCGCCCAGAACCCCACGTCCGGTACGCCGAAGCCGCACCGCGTGCACCGCGTCCAGCCCGGGGAGACCCTCGACAGGATCAGCGCGCGCTACTACGGAGACTCCACCCGCTGGCGGCTGCTCGCCTCCGCGAACGGCCTCGAGGACCCGTTGGCGGTGCGCCCCGGCACCATGCTCACCGTCCCGCGCCTGGACGGGGGTGCCTGACGTGCCCTCGGCCAACAGAGGCGTCGGGATCATCAGCCCGATCGTGACCGTCGACGGTGCCGCGCTCCCCGACACCGCACAGCTGCTGAGCGTCGAGGTCGACCTCGGGCTCAACCTGGTCGGCCGCGCGACGCTGCGCTACGTCGAGGACTCCTTCGACATCAAGGTGCTGCCGAAGTTCGGCCTGGGCGCCCAGGTCACCATCACGACCTTGGCGGACCATGCCACCGAGAAGAACCTCTTCAAGGGCCTGGTGACCGGGGTCAGCCTCGACCACGACGAGTACAGCACCGTGGTCACCGTGACGGTCGACGACGCCGCGTACAAGCTCGGCCAGCACACCGAGACGACGGCCTTCCTCAACTCCACCTACCACGACGTGATGACCAAGATGGTCGCCGGCACCGGCCTGCAGTCGGAGATCGACGCCACGACGGAGACCCACCCCTACCTGTTGCAGACGGGCACCGACCTCGCCTACCTGAACTGGATCGTGCGCCGCTGCGGGATGGTGTGGTGGGTGGACTTCGGCAGGCTCTCCGTGAAGAAGATCAGCAACGCTCCCACCTCGGCCGTCGTGGAGCTCGCCCTCGGCGAGGACCTCTTCCGCCTGTCGACCCGGGCGTCGGGACTCCACACCGGCAAGGTGACGGTGACCGGCTGGGACGACGCCCAGCAGGCTGCGGTCGCCAACGTCGCCGACGCCACCGCTGCGGCCGAGTCCACCCTCACCTCGAAGTTCCCGGGTCGGGCGGCCGCCGAGGGCGCCGGCACCCGGGTCTCCGGGGCATCGCCCCTCACGGTGGACGAGGCGACGCTGGTGAGCGAGACCCTGCTGGCGGAGTCCACGTCGGCGGCCGCCACCACCCGGGGCAGCTGCATCTTCGACGGAGCGATCAAGCCGTTCACGAAGGTCGCGGTGTCGCGGGCGGGACCCGTGACCGGCAGCTACCTGGTCACCCGGGTGCAGCACGTCTTCAGCGGCGGCGGCTTCGAGACCCACTTCACGGCCGGGCCGCTCCGGCCCGAGGGACTCGTCGACCTGCTGGCGGCGCCGGTCGAGAGCGCCGGCGCGACGATCGGCGGCCTGATGGTCGGGGTCGTGACCAACATCAACGACACTGAGGGCAAGATCGGCCGGGTCAAGGTGAAGTTCCCGACGATCGGCTCGGGCATCGAGTCGGAGTGGGCCCGGGTCGTCACGCTCGGCGGCGGACCCACCCGCGGAGTGGTCTTCCAGCCGGAGGTGAACGACGAGGTCCTGGTCGGCTTCGAGCAGGGAGACACCCGGCGCCCGGTCGTCCTCGGCGGTCTGTTCAGCAAGAAGAACGGGCTGCCGACCTCGGACAACGTCGGCGACGACGGCAAGGTCGCCTACCGCCGGATCAACTCGCGGACCGGCCACCTGATCGAGCTCGCGGACGGCACCTCACCCGACAAGAAGCACATCCTCCTCAAGACCTCGAACGGCCACCTGATCCGCCTCGGCGAGGACAAGCTGGAGCTCACCGTCGCCGACAAGCCGGTGACCATCACCAACGGCAAGGCCACGATCGAGTTCACCGCCTCCGGGGACATCAACATCGAGGGCATGAACATCAACATCAAGGCGAAGACCGCCGTCAAGATCAACGGCGCGCAGATCGAGGCGAAGTCGTCGGGCACCGCGAAGGTCGAGGCCACGATGCTCGACGTCAAGGCCAGCGCCACCGCGTCCGTCGACGGCGGCGGCATGCTGACGCTCAAGGGTGGAATGGTGGCGATCAACTGATGTCCGAGGGCTCCCTGCGCCGGTACGACGAGCCGGGCCAGCCGGACTCGTCGTTCATCGGGAGCGGCTTCATGTGGCCGCTCGGTGTCGACCACACCGGCGCGATCGCGCTGTCCTCCGGCGTACCGGACCTCGACCGCTCGATCGAGATCGTGCTGATGACCGCACCCGGCGAGCGCCTGATGCGACCGCAGTTCGGCTGCCGGATCTGGGACCTGCTCTTCGAGCCGGTCACGGGCAACCTGCTCGGCCTGATCGCCGAGGCGGTCCGCGAGGCGCTCGCCCAGTGGGAGCCCCGCATCGTGGTCGAGGACGTGAGGCCCGAGGCCGATCCCGACAACCAGGCACTGGTCCGGATCCAGATCACCTACCGGGTCCGTGCCACCAACGACCGCCGCAACCTCGTCTATCCCTTCTACGTGATCCCTCACGACGCCGAGTAGGACGCCCGATGCCGCTGCCCACGCCCGCCCTCGACGACCGCACCTTCCAGGACATCGTCGACGAAGCGAAGCGCTTGATCCCGCGCTACTGCCCCGAGTGGACCAACCACAACGTCTCCGACCCGGGCGTGGCGTTGATCGAGCTCTTCGCCTGGATGAGCGAGATGGTGCTCTACCGGGTCAACCAGGTGCCCGACCGGCTCTACGTCCACTTCCTCAACATGGTCGGGATCGAGCCGTTCCCGCCGTCGGTCGCCCGCACCGACCTGACCTTCTGGCTCTCGGCCGTCCTCGAGCAGCCGGTCATCGTGCCGGCGAACACCCAGGTGATGACGCAGACCAGCGCGGCCGAGGGTGAGGGGGTCGTCTTCAGCACCGTCGACGAGCTCGTCATCGCCCCACCGGAGCTGCTCGCGGCGAAGTCCGCCTCCGCCCAGGGCGACCAGATCCTCGACGTCTGGGAGGACCTCCGCTTCGGCACCGACGGGGCCAGCTGCTTCCCGGCCGACACCATCACCCCGGGTGACGCGTTCTACCTCGGCTTCCGGGAGAGCCTCGCCGGCATGGTGCTGCGCCTCCAGGTCGAGGCTCGCGCGGAGGGCATCGGCGTCGACCCCCGCAACCCCCCGCTCGTCTGGGAGGTCTGGAACGGCGACGGCTGGCTGCCCACCCGCATCTACGAGGACACGACCGGCGGCCTCAACCGGCCCGGCGAGATCGTGCTCCTCGTCCCCGTCGAGCACCAGCCGCTGACGGTCGCCAACGAGTCGGCGTACTGGCTGCGGGCCCGCCTGATGGCGCCGCGCAGCGGTCAGCCGATCTACCGCAACTCGCCGCGCGTGCGCGGCATCGAGGTCTCCGCGCTGGGTGGCACCATCGGCGCGGAGCACGCCGAGACGGTCGGCTCCGAGATCCTCGGTCGCAGCAACGGCGCCCCCGGGCAGACCTTCCAGGTCGACCGGTACCCCGTCCTGCCGCGCCGTGAGTCCGAGACGCTGCGCGTCGTCGACGGCGACCGCGTGGAGAGCTGGACGGAGGTCGAGGACTTCTCCGCCTCGACCCCGAACGACCGGCACTTCGTGTGGGACAGCGGCACCGGCGTGGTGCACTTCGGCCCCCGGATCCGCTACCCCGACGGCTCCGTCCGGCAGCACGGCACGATCCCCCGCGACGGCGCGTTCATCGAGGTCTCGGGCTACCGCCACGGCGGCGGCAGCCGGGGCAACGTGGGCGCACGCACCCTCACGGTGATGCGTACGGCGGTCCCGTTCGTCAACGGCACCATCAACCTCGGGCCGGCCGGTGGCGGCGTCGACGCCGAGTCGATCGTCGAGGCGAAGGTCCGCGGCCCGCTCACCCTGCGCACCGGCAACCGGGCCGTCACGGCTCGCGACTTCGAGCGCCTGACGATCGAGTCGTCGATCGAGGTCGCGCGGGCCCGCTGCCGCCCGGCCGGTCGGGGCAACGGCGCGGTCCAGCTGCTCGTCGTCCCCCAGGTCCGCAGTGAGCCGACGGGTCACAAGCTCGACGACTTCGCCATCTCGCCGCCGCTGATGACGACGATCGTCGAGGCGCTCGACGAGCACCGGCTGGTCGGCACCTCGGTCGAGGTCAGCACGCCGTACTACCAGGGCGTCTCGGTCGTCGCCCTGCTCCACGGCGCTCCCGGGCGACCCGCCGCACTGGTCCGCCAGCGAACCATGGACGCGCTGGCGCGGTTCCTCAACCCCCTGGTCGGCGGCTCGGACGGCACCGGCTGGCCCTTCGACGCCGACGTCAACCTCGCGGTCATCACCCAGCTGCTGGAGGGCGTCGACGGCGTGGAGCGGGTCGAGGAGGTGCTGCTCTTCGAGTACGACCTGCGGACCGGTCGACGCCTCGGCGGCGGCAAGGACGTGATCCGCCTGGACAAGCAGTCGCTCTTCCTCTCCGCCGGGCACCAGGTCGTGGTGCGGTGACGATCGAGCGGATCAGCGCGACGGTGGTGCCGGGCGGGCAGACCCGGCCCCCGCGCTCGCCGTCGTGGATGCTGGACCAGCTGCCGGTCTCGATGCTGGACCACGACTTCTTCGTGCGATTCGTGTCGATCTTCCAGGAGCTCGGCACGACGCTCCTGGAGGACGCCGACAACGTCGAGCACGTCGCCGACACGATGGTCGCGCCCAGCCCGATGCTGCCCTACCTCGCCTCGTGGATCGGCGTCGAGACGATCGACGATTCCCAACCCGAGAGCCTCCAACGCCGTATCGTTGCGGGTGCAGCGAAGACGTTGACGTGGCGCGGGACCGCTCGCGGACTCAGGTCCTACCTGGAGCTGATCAGCGAGGGCCCGACCGTGATCGAGGAAGGCGGCGGCATCTGGCGTGCCGGCGACGCACCTGAGGACACCGCGTGGGTGGTGATGAGGGTGCAGTCGACGGGACTCTTGGAGCTCACCGACTTCATCGACGTGGTGCGGGACGAGGTCCCGGCGCACGTCCGGGCCGAGCTGTACGTGGGACCCGACCGGGTCTGGACAACCGAGGAGGAGTGGCCGGGGTGAGCGAGACGCTGACCGGCAAGCACGTGCTCTCCGGCGACGAGCCGGACGACACGGGACGGAGCGCGGCCAGACCGCTCTTCGCCGACGACCAGCCGACCGAGGCGCTCGCGCCCCCCCTCGCCGTCCCCACGCCGACCTCGGCACCCGACGAGCAGGTCACCTGCCCCGAGTGCGGCACGGTCGCGATGGTGGCGCTGACCCGCCGCGAGTCCGACGACTTCTGCGTCCAGTGCGACTACCCGCTCTTCTGGACGCCGTCGAAGGTGGTCCTCGACTCGGGCTCCACCACCGGCGACTCGCTGCGCCGGCTGCCCGGCACCTCGGGCCGGGTCATGGTCGGCTCGGCCCCGTGCCCCCACTGCGCGGAGGGCAACCTGCTCACCGCTGAGGTCTGCGCCCGCTGCGGCGGCCTCATGAACCCACCGGCCCCCGCGCCGGTCGCCGCCGCGCCGCCACCGCCTCCCGCGCCCGCCCCGGCACCTAAAAAGCCGGTGCCGCTGTGGATCTGGATCCTCGGCGGGACCACCCTGCTCCTCCTGATCGCGCTGGTCGTCTACTTCGTCACCGCGGGCTGACCAGCTCCCCGCACCGGTGCTCGACCGGGTCGCACTGTCCTAGACCAGGATCGCGACTCCTCAGACCGGCGGCTGCGCGTCCGATCTCACCCATCGGCCGCAGCAGTGCCTCCGTGGCCGCCCCGGCTACACGCATGCCGGCGCAGCACCGCTCCGTGGGCGGCCTCCGCCGCAGAAGGAGCACCGCCATGAGGAACATCCGCTGGACGGTCGGTCGTCGGATCACCGTCATCACCTGCATCGGGCTCGCGTCCGCCGTGCTGGTCGCCCTGGTCGCGTGGGTCGGCGCCGGCAACGTGTCGTACGACGCGCAGCGCACCCGGACCCATGACGATGCCCGGTCGCTGGTGCAGCAGCTCGACACCCGCTCGAGCGAGCTCAAGGTCGACGGGTTCAAGGCCGTCACCCTCGACGACCCGACCTCGGCCCAGGCCGACGTCGCCGACGACACCCAGCAGGTCGCCGACATGATCGCCGATCTGCGCAAGCTCGACCTCGACCCCGACGACAAGGAGGCCGTCACCGCGCTCGAGGCCGCCTTCCAGACCTACACCACGTCCATCGCGGCGTTCGTCGACGCCGCCGTCGGTGACCAGGCAGGCCAGCGTGCGGACGCCGAGAAGATCCAGGAGGCGAACGAGAAGATGGACGCCGTCCTGGGCGACCTCGTCGACGCCCTCTCCCACGATGCCGCCGAGGCCTCCGACAACCTGATGGGCACCGCGCACGGCATGCGCGGTCAGGTGCTGCTCTTCGCCCTGCTCGGGCTGGCGATCGCCGCCACCCTGGCGTGGCTGATCACGCGCAGCCTGGTCCGCCCGCTGCAGGGGTCGGTGGACGCGCTGCAGCGCTTCGCCGGTGGCGACCTGACCTACCGGCTCGAAGAGAGGTCCTCGGGCGAGGCCGGCGACCTCGAGATCGCCTTCAACCGGACCATCGAGTCCGTGAGCACGATCGTCGTCACGGTGGCGCAGTCGGCCGAGGCCGTGGCCGCGGCGTCCGAGGAGCTCTCGGCATCCTCGCAGGAGATCGCGTCCGGAGCCGCGGAGACCTCGGCCCAGGCGACCGTGGTCTCGGGTGCGGCCGACGAGGTGTCGCGCAACGTGCAGACCGTCGCCGCCGGCGCCGAGCAGATGGGCGCCTCGATCCGCGAGATCGCGACGTCGGCCAACGACGCGGCCCGCGTCGCGACCGAGGCCGTCGGCATCGTCGAGCAGGCCGGTGACTCGGTCGGCCGGCTCGGCACGTCGAGCCAGGAGATCGGCGACGTGGTCAAGGTGATCACCTCGATCGCCGAGCAGACCAACCTGCTGGCGCTCAACGCGACCATCGAGGCCGCTCGTGCCGGTGAGGCCGGCAAGGGCTTCGCGGTCGTCGCGACCGAGGTCAAGGAGCTCGCCCAGGAGACCGCCCGGGCCACCGAGGACATCGCCCGCCGGGTCGAGGCGATCCAGGGCGACACCGGTGGCGCCGTCGACGCGATGAGCCAGATCGCCACGATCATCAGCTCGATCAACGACTACCAGCTGACCATCGCCTCGGCGGTCGAGGAGCAGACCGCGACGACCAACGAGATGTCGCGCAACGTCGCGGAGGCCTCGATGGGCTCCGGCGAGATCGCCACCAACATCTCGACGGTCGCGGCCGCCGCCGACACGACGACCCACGCCGTCAGCCAGACCATGTCGGCCATCGAGGAGCTCGCCCGGATGTCCCAGGAGCTGCGGACCGAGGTGGGCCGGTTCACGACCTCCTGAGCGTGCGCGGCCGGATCACTTCCGGCCGCGCCCGTGCAGCAGGCCGAGCACCTGGGCGAACTGCTTGTCGGCCTTGGCCGTCCGGTCGAAGCTGGTCAGGTTGATCATCGGCTTGAACCTCTGCCGGGCGATCGCCTTGGCGTAGGTGAACTCCTTGAGGCCCTCGGGCCCGTGGATGCGACCGAAGCCGGAGTCGCCGACGCCGCCGAAGGGCAGGCTGGGAATGCCGGCGAAGGTGATCACGCCGTTGATCGCGGTCATGCCCGAGCGCACCCGCTCGGCGATCTCCATGCCGCGGGCCTTGCTGAAGACGGTGTTGCCCAACCCGTAGCGGGTCGCGTTGGTCTTCTCGATCGCCTCGTCCATGGTCCGCACCTTGGAGATCGTCAGCGTGGGCCCGAAGGTCTCCTCCTGCACGGCCAAGGAGTCCTCGGGCACGTCGACCAGGATCGTCGGCTGCACGAAGCGGTCACCGACGGCACCGGCGCCGCCGAGCACGGCCCGGCCGCCGCGGTCGAGTGCGTCCTGGACGTGGCTGCGGATCACCTCCACCTGGCTCGGCATGGTGATCGGGCCGATCTTGCCGCCCTCGGCCGCCTCGAGCCCGGTGGCCTTCGCGGTGATGGCGGAGACGAACTCGTCGTACACCTGCTCGTGGACGTAGACCCGCTCGACGCCGATGCAGGTCTGCCCGGCGTTCGAGCACGCGCCCCACAGGGCGGCGTCGACGGCGGCCTCGACGTCGGCATCGGCGTCCACGATCACGGAGTCCTTGCCACCGGCCTCGATCACGACCGGGGTCAGGGTCTCGGCGCAGGCGGCCATCACCTTCTTGCCCGTCGCCGTCGACCCGGTGAAGGCGAGCTTGTCGACGCCGGCCCGGCACAGCGCGGCCCCGGTCTCGCCGAGGCCGGTCACCAGCTGCAGCACGGGTCGTCCGACCGCCTCCTGGAAGGTCTGCACCAGCCACCCGCCGACGCCGGGGGTGTACTCACTCGGCTTGAAGACCACGGCGTTGCCGGCTGCCAGCGCGTAGGCGATCGAGCCCATCGGCGTGAAGATCGGGTAGTTCCACGGGCCGATCACCCCGACGACGCCGAGCGGCTTGAAGGCCACGGACGCCGACTGGTTCACCATCAGCATCCCGGACGACACGTGGTGCCGACCGAGCACCTTCTTGGCGTTGCCGGCCGCCCAGGCGATGTGGTCGACGGCCAGTCCGGCCTCGAGCATCGCGTCGGACGCCGGCTTGCCCATCTCCCGGCTGACCAGGTCGGCCAGCTCGGGGAGGCGCCGGGTCATCAGGGTCTTCCAGGCGTTGAGGTGTGCCTTGCGCTCCGCGAAGCCCAGCGCGGCCCACCACTCGGCCTCGACGCGGGCGCGGTCGACGGCGGCCTGCACCTCCTCCGCGGTCTGCACCGGATGGGTGCCGACGACCTCGCCGGTCGCGGGGTTCAACGACTCGAAGGTGGAGCCGGACTGCGGACGCGCGGGTGCCTGGGTCATGACGGTCACAGTAGTGCTGTCAGCGTGACCGCAACAGGGTGCCTCAGCCCGCGCGGCGCGACGCCTTCATGGTGTCGCCGAGCAGCTCGCCGAGTCCCGGGCCGATGTGCCGCGCCCAGGTGACGGACAGGTGGCTGTCGTCGTAGTACACGGGCTTGTCGTCGACGACCTCGGGGCAGCGACCCCGGTAGCAGACCAGCGGCACCACCTCGATCCAGTGGGCGTCGGTCCCCGCGAGGGCGGACTTGGTGACGTGGTTGAACTTCGTGCCGGGGATCTTCTCCGTGGTCATGCAGTCCCGCTGGATCGCGTCCGGGGCGGCGAGGCACTCGTCGGGGTCGGGGCGGTGCGGGATGTCGCTGAAGACGGCCACGTCCGGGGCGAGGGCACTCAGCGCCCGGACGCCCTTCTTGACGCCCTCCCGCCACTGCTGGTCGACGCTCTTGCCCCCCTGGGGCTTCATCCACAGCTCGGCCCGAGTGCTCGCGATGATCACGTCGGGGTCCAGGCGGTCGAGCTCCTGGCGCGACCACGTGCGGAAGGCGTCGCACTTGTCCTGCGGCATGGCCGCGAACTCCTGCTTGACGTCGAAGGCGGAGCAGCCGACCTTGATGACCGGCACCAGCTGGAAGTGCTGGCGTCGACCGAGCAGGTCCAGCGCGGGCATCCAGTGGCCGGCGTGGGAGTCGCCCACGACGGCGACGACGGTGCTCGCGTCCGGGTCGCCGTACACGCAGTGGCGCACCTTGACCTCGGTGAATCCGGCGGCGCAGCCGAACTTGCGGTGCCAGTTGTCCTTGCCGAGGGCGGCGACGTCGAGGCCGGGAGGGATCGGGGCCCCCTCGTCGACCAGCGCGAGGGCCGCACCGATGCGCTTGCTGACCGCGACACCCTGCTTGCCGGTGGCCCGGGGGTCCGCCTTGATGCCCGTGGGGATCTTGTCCTGGTGCTGCTCGAACCACTGGCTGGCCTCGTCCTGACGGACGTCCTCGACGTGACCGCTGTAGGCCTGGCCGGCGAAGCAGGTGACGGCGACGGTGGCCAGCGCCACCGGCCACAGCACGAGCGCGCGGCGGGCGCCGGCGAAGAGCCTCTTGGCGTCGAGGAACGGCCGCTCGACGAAGTAGTACGACAGGGTCGCGAGCGCGACGGAGACGGCGATCAGCACCACGGTCTCCACCGGCCTGCTCCAGCCGGCCGGCAACGCGTCGCGCCCCAGGATCAGGACCGGCCAGTGCCACAGGTAGAGCGAGTAGGAGATGTCTCCGACGAAGGTCAGCGGCCGGACGCCCAGCCCGCGGCTGACCAGGCCGGGCCGCGACGCCGTACCCGCCAGCAGCAGCAGCACCGCTCCGGCCACCGGGACCAGGCCGAGGTAGCCCGGGAAGGCGGCTCCGGCGCTCAGCTCGACGGCCGCGACGAGGACGAGGACGAGGCCCGCGAGGGCGACCGGACCGCTGAACCGGTCCGGCAGCGTCCGTCGCTCCATGACGATGGCGAGGATCACACCGCCGAGGAGCTCGTAGGCGCGGGCGGTGGAGGAGAAGTACGCCGCGACCGGCGAGCTCGCGGTGTCGACCATCGACCACACCAGCGAGGCGAGGAAGAGCACGCCGACCGCCCACGGCAGCGCCCGTCGGCTCAGCCGGGGGGCGGCGAGCGCGAGGAGCAGGGGCCAGACCAGGTAGAACTGCTCCTCCACGGCCAGCGACCAGAAGTGCTGGAACGGCGAGGGCGTCTGGTCGGCGAAGTAGTCGGTGCCGATCCGGGCGAAGTGCACGTTGGCCAGCGAGAGCGCCGACCAGCCCGCGTCGTGGGCCGCCCGGTCCACCCGGGTCGTCGAGGCGGTCACGGACAGCAGCGCGACCACGCTGATCAGCACGACCGTGGCCGCGGGCAGGATCCGCAGGGCCCGCCGCCCGTAGAAGCTCGGGATCGAGATCCTGCCGCGACTGGCCTGCTCGCGGAGCAGCAGACCGGTGATCAGGAAGCCCGAGATCACGAAGAAGACGTCGACGCCGATGAAGCCACCGGCGAGGTGCGGGACGCCGGCGTGGGCCAGCACCACCAGGGTGACCGCGAGGGCGCGGAGTCCCTGGATGTCGGCTCTCCGGACCTTCCGCACCTCCCCACGCACGGCGCGAACTATATCCGCGACCCGCCCAGAATCAGCATCGCAAGGCCGTCCGCAGGCTCACCGGGAGCCGTCCGGGCCCCGGCCCGTCATGATCACGTCGACCGCAGTCTCGAGCGTGTCACCGAGCTCGGCGTAGGTGAACACACCCACCCCGGCCTGCAGCATCCCCCCGCTGATGACCAGCGTCAGGGTCGTGATCAGCTCCGGGTCGGCGTCCGGGCCGATGGCCTCGCGGAAGCGGTCGACCCACAGCAGACCGATGTCGCGACGGAGCCGGTCCACTTCGGGATCCGACCCCAGCAGGCTCTTGTTGACCGCGCCGGCCAGCGCGGGCGCGGCGGCGACCAGCTCGGCCAGGTGCCGGACGAGCTGCCGGAGCCGCTCGGTCGGCGTGCCTCCGGTGAGCTGGGGGCCCTCGTCGGCGTTGACCAGACGCCAGAACAGCTCGGCGAACAGGTGGTCCTTGGAGGCGAAGTAGGTGTACGCCGTCGCGGGCGACACGCCCGCGCGGGCCGCGACCATCCGGATCGTGAGCTGCTCGTGGCCGACCTCCTCGAGGAGGACCGCGGCCTCGCCGAAGAGCCTCTCGACCGTTTCGGCCTGCCGCGGGTTCAGGTTCTGCCGCGGCACCGTGGACATCTGGCTGGACATGGGTCCCTCATCCTAGTCGCGGCCGTCGCGGGCGGCCCTCCGCTTGGCCTGGGCGATGGTGTCCTCGACGATCGAGTTGATGCGGGCCCCGTTCGGCCAGCCGGCGTAGTGGCACAGGAAGATGACGATCTCGCGCAGCTGCTCGTCGTCGAGCTCGCCGTTCTTGTACGCCGCGGGGATCTGGATCGTCAGCACGTCGTGCCCGCCGGTGCCGGCCAGCAGGCCGATCAGCAGCAGCCGCCGGTCGCGGTCGGAGAGGCCCGGCCGCTTCCAGATCTCGGCGAAGAGGTGGTCGGCGGTGATGCCGAAGAAGTCGCCGGCACCGTCGGTCATGTCGAAGCCGTAGACCTCCTCCATCTTCTCCAGGCCGATGCGGCGCTGCTCCGGGAGGTCGTCGAACTTGCCGGTCATAGCCCCAGTCCCCTTCCGAGTCTGTCCAGTGCCTCACGTGCCATGGGTACGTCGACGTCGAGCTCGTCCGCGAGCGCGATGGCGAAGGTCAGGTCCTTCTCCCCCAGCGCTGCCACGTGTTGGAAGACGCCGTACCAGAAGTCGTCCTCGGCGATCGGCGCGGTCGTCGCGCGATGCATGATCGCACCCGGTCCGCCGGTGATCGCGTCGGTGTGTCGCACCACCTTGCCGAGCTCGACCAGGTCGAGGCCCGCGGCCTCCGCGAGGCGCTGCGCCTCGGTCGCGGCGGTGAAGGCCACGAAGTGCATGAGGTTGCGGGCCAGCTTGAGCTTCGTGCCGGAGCCGATCGGGCCGGCGTGGGTCACCAGCGAGCCCATGACGTCGAGCGCCGGGCGGGCGGCCGCGAACGCCTCGTCGGTCCCACCCACCATGATCGCGAGCGTGCCGTCCGCGGCACCCATCGCGCCGCCGCTGACCGGTGCGTCGACGACCTTGACCCCGTGCCGCCCTGCGGTGTCCTCGAGCTGGGCCGGGGTGTCGGGGCCGACCGTCGAGTGGATGACGACCGTCTGCCCGTCGCCACCCACGCCGAGGATCTCCCCCAGCACCTCGCGCACCTGGTCGTCGTCGCGCACCATCACGCACACGACGTCGACCTCGGCGGCCAGCTCGGCGACACTGGACGCGGCTCGGGCCCCGGCCTGCTCGAGCTCGACGACCGGGGCCGGAGCGACGTCGTACACGGTGAGCTCGATCGCGTCGCTCGAGGCGAGGCGCAGCGCCATCGGCTTGCCGATGTTGCCGAGGCCGACGAAGCCCACCCTGATGACGGCGGAGCTCATGCCCGGAACGTCTGTCCGCCGTCGACGGCGATGATCTGCCCGGTGACCCACGACGACTCGTCGGAGAGCAGGAAGAGGCAGGCCCCGACCATGTCCTCGGGCTGGCCCATCCGCTTGAGCGCGAGCCCCTTGACCAGGTCCTTGGCCGCGTCGCCGGCCTGGGTGCGGGTGGCCGCGGTGTCCGTCGGACCGGGGGCGATCGCGTTGACCCGGATCTGCAGGCCGCCCAGCTCGTGCGCGAGCTGGTGGGTGAGGCCGTTGACCCCGACCTTGGCCAGCCCGTAGAAGCCCGAGTAGAGGTACGCCGCGGTGCTCGACTGGTTGACGATCGAGCCGCCGCCGCGCTTGCGGATCTCCGGGTAGACCGCGCGGGTCATCACCAGCGCGCCGTCCATGTTCACCGACATGAACTTCTTGTAGTAGTCCCAGTCGACGCTGATCAGCAGGTCGAAGGCCATGTCGCCGTAGATCGCCGCGTTGTTGACCAGGCCGTCGATCCCGCCGTACGCCGCCACCGCGGCCTCGACCATCGCGGCCGCCGACTCGTGCGACGCGACGTCGGTGCGCACGAAGAGCGCCGTGCCCCCGGCCGACTCGATCTCCTGCGCGACCCGCTCGCCGGACTCGACGTTGAGGTCGGCGACGACCACGGAGGCGCCCTCGGCACCGAGCGCCTTGGCGTAGGCCTCACCGATGCCCTGGGCGGCGCCGGTGACGACGACGACCTTGTTCTCGAAACGCTTGCTCATGGGTTCCTGCTCTCTCTCGTCCCACTCGGTCCACTCGGTCCCGACCCGCCGTCGCGACCTGGTCCCTCGGTCGCGGGGCGGCTCGACCGGCTGGCCGGCCCGCGCGCTCGCAGGCTCACGCGGGGAAGGCCACGGTCTTGATCTCGAGGTACTCCTCGAAGCCGGCGACGCCCATCTCCCGGCCGATGCCCGACTGCTTGTAGCCACCGAACGGCGCGTCCGGGCTGAACCACACCCCGCCGTTGACGGCGACGGTGCCGGTGCGGATCCGAGCGGCGACGGCCGTGGCGCGCTCGACGTCACCGGAGTCGACCGACCCGGAGAGGCCGTACGCCGAGTCGTTGGCGATCCGGACGGCGTCGTCGTCGCCGTCGTGCGGGATCACCACGAGCACCGGGCCGAAGATCTCCTCCTGCGCCAGGCGCGAGGAGTTGTCGAGGCCGGCGATGACGGTCGGCTCGACCCAGAAGCCTGGCTGGTCGATCACGTGGCCACCGGTGGCGAAGGTGCCGCCCTCCTGCTCGGCCAGCCGCAGGTAGGCCTCCACCCGGTCGCGCTGGACCGCGGAGATCACCGGGCCACAGATCGCACCCGGGTCGGCAGGGTCCTTGGCGCCGATGGACTCCATCGTGGCCGCCGCGACCTGGACGGCCTCGTCGTACTTCGCGCGCGGCACGACGAGCCGGGTCGTGATCGCGCAGCCCTGGCCGGCGTGGATGCAGGCGGTGAACGCCGTGGCGGCGGCGACCGCGGAGACGTCGGCGTCGTCGAGCGCGATCGCGGCGGACTTGCCGCCGAGCTCGAGGAACACCTTCTTCAACGTCGGCGCGGCCGCGGCCATGATGGCGCGCCCCACCTGCGTCGAGCCGGTGAAGGACACCATGTCGACCCGCGGGTCGGTCGACAGCGCGGCGGCGACCTCGTTGGACAGCGGCGTGACGACGTTGAAGACGCCCGCCGGGATGTCGGTGTGCTCGGCGACCAGGCGGCCCAGCTCGGCGGCCACCCACGGGGTGTCCGGCGCGGGCTTGAGCACCACCGTGCAGCCGGCGGCGAGCGCCGGACCCACCTTCGCGAGGTTGATCTGGGTCGGCACGTTCCACGGCGTGATGGCAGCGACGACACCGACCGCCTCGCGGCGGACGGTGCGCCGGCTCCTGATACCCATCGGCTTCGCGACACCGAGGTCGGACTCGAACTCGTAGGACTCCAGCAGGTGGGTGACCCACGACAGCCCCTCGACGGGCACGTCGAAGCCGGCCGCGCCCATCATGAACCCGGGCATGCCGACCTCGGCGGTCGTCAGGTCGCGGAACGTGTCCGCGTGGTCGAGCAGCGCCTGGTGGAGCTGGCGCAGGCAGCGCACCCGGAGCTCGACGTCGGTCGACCAGGCGGTCTCGTCGAAGGCCCGACGCGCGGCAGCGACCGCGGCCTCGACGTCCGCTGCCGTGCCGTTGGGGGCGCGCCCGATCTCCTGACCCGTGGCCGGGTCGAGGATCGGGTACGTCGTGCCGTCCGACGCCGCGACGAGCCTGCCGTCGATCAGCTGCTGGGCCGGGGGGGTCGCGATCGTCATGCGGTGACCTCCGGCGCCTGCTGCTGCGTGACGTGCTCGCCGGCCTCGACCGGCGGCGGCCACACCGTCGAGGGCAGGTCGGCGAGGTGGTAGTGGCCGGGCACCTCGTGTCCCGAGACCTTGATCCGCTCCAGCAGGGTGTCGGGTGCCTTGCCCGACTTGAGGATCTCCATGAAGGTGTGTGCGGTCGACGGCATGTCGAACCAGTCGCGCTGCCAGGCGAACTTGATCAGGCCGTCGTCGGTGCCACCGACCTGACGCTCGAGGCCGAACCACGACCCGCCGATGCCGAGGATCTCGTACTCCCGCCCGGTCTCGTCGTCGACGATGCCGGAGCGCTGCTTCCAGAAGCCCAGCACCATCGACTTCTGCTCGTCGACCATCGTGCAGACGTAGTCGTAGTGCCAGCCGTCGAACCCGTCCATCTCGATGCCGATGGCGTAGTCGCGGATCTGGTCGCGGCCGACCGCCATGAAGTGCTCGTCGACGGAGTACATCCAGCCGTACGTCGCGTCCTCGGCGTACCACTCGGCCATGATCCGCCAGTCGCCGATCCGCTCGGCCTCCCGGTTGACCTCGAGCCAGGTCTCCCAGAACTCGTCGATCTCCGCACGGGTGAGACTCACTGTTCCTCCTCTACGGCCAGCGCCATCGCTGGGCAGTACTTCACGGCCGAGTCGACCTGCGGGCGCAGGGACTCGTCGGGACGCTCCTGGAGGACGACGACCTCGTCGGCGGCGTCGTCGAAGCCGAAGACGTCCGGGGCCTCGCCGGTGCACATCTGGTGCCCCTGGCACAGGCCGAGGTCGGCCACGACGCGGAAGCTCATCGGTCGCGCCTCGTGTACCTCACCCGGCACGGCTGCTGGAGCTGGATCACCATCTTCGAGACGTCGTCGCGGTAGGTCTCCGACGGCTGGACCATCTCGAACTCGTAGTCGCGCAGGATCACCGAGAAGATCGCCTTCATCTGCATCATCGCGAACGCGTTGCCGACGCAGCGGTGCTTGCCGGCGCCGAAGGGGATCCAGGTCCAGCGGTTCTGCAGGTCCTCCTGGCGCTCGTCGAGGTAGCGCGAGGGGTCGAAGCGCTCGGGCTCCGGGAAGTCCTCGGCGAGCCGGTTCGACACCCGGGGCGACGCGGCCACGACGGTCCCGGGCGAGATGGTGTGACCGGCCAGCTCGATCTCCTCGGCCACGACGCGCATCAGGATGATCAGCGGCGGGTGCAGGCGCAGCGTCTCCTTGAGCGCGGCCTCGAGCCGCGGGATGGACCGCAGGGCCTGGAACGAGACCTCCGAGCCGTCGGCGTACAGGTCGTCGAGCTCGGCCACGACCGACGCCATCACGTCGGGGTTGCGCATCATCTCGATCAGCGCCCACGACGCCGTGCCGGAGGAGGTGTGGTGGCCGGCGAACATCATGGAGATGAAGATCCCGGTGATGTAGTCGGCGGTCATGTCGATCGAGATCAGCACGTCGAGCAGGTCGCGGTCCTCGCGCGGCACCGTGCCGCGGGCGACCCGCTTGTCGATGATCCCCTGCACCAGATCGACCAACTTCTCGCGCGCGGCGTCGCGCCGGCGGAAGGACTCGATGTCGGCGTACGGGTCGACATACGCGATCGCGTCCGTGCCCTGCTCGAGCTCGTGGTAGTGGTGCGCGAAGGAGGAGTCGAGCTCCTCGCGGAAGGGCTTGCCGATCAGGCAGGACGAGGTCGTGTAGATGGTCAGCTCCGCGAACCAGTCGAGCAGGTCGATCTCGCCCTCGTCGCCCCAGTCGGCGACCATCCGGTCGATCTCGGCCTCGATGGTGGCGGCGTGGCCGCGCATCATGTCGCCGCGCAGCGCCTGGTTCTTGAGCATCTGCTGGCGCTCCTCCGGTGAGGCGTCGAAGACGACGCCCTTGCCGAAGATCGGCGTCATGAAGGGGTACGCCGCGGCCTGGTCGAGCGTCGAGTCCGGCGCCCGGAAGAACTGCTCGTTGGCCTGCGCCCCCGACACCAGCACGACGTCCTTGTCGGCCAGCCGGAAGCGGCCGATCTCGCCGCACTCGGCACGCACCCGCTCGAAGAGGCCGATCGGGTCGACCCGCATCTCCGCGAGGTGGCCGTAGCCGTCGTCCTCGACGACGTACGACACCTCGGGGATGTCGGCGATCGCGGACTCGGTGGTCACTGTCATCGGGGCTCCACGGAGGCTTCGGGGGTGACTTCGATCAGGTTGAGGTGGACGCCGCGAGGCGCCGTGACGATCGTCGTGATGGCGTCGGCGAGCGCGCTCGCCTTGAGCAGCCGCGGGTGCCGGGCCAACCCGAAGCGGACCCACTGGGTGATCACGAAGGCCGCGTCGTCGTCGGCCCAGGCACTGCCCATCTCGCTCTGCGTGGGCCCGGGGCGCACGATCGAGGCGCGGACGCCGGTGCCCTCCAACTCCATCTGCATCGCGTGCGCGAGGCCCTCGAGCCCCCACTTGCCGGCGGCGTACGACGACATGAAGGGTCGGGCGCGCACCGCCACGTCGCTGGAGACGAAGACGATGTCGCCGCGCTGCCGCTCGACCATCGCGGGGACGAACGCCCGCGCGAGCCGCTGGGCGCCGACCACGTTGAGGTCGAGCTCGTGCGCGAACTGCGCCGTGTCGACCTCGTACGTCGTGCCGGGCTGGACGAGCCCGGCGTTGCTGACCACGATCTCGACGTCGCCGAGGTCGGCGGCGACCTGGTCGGCGAAGCCCTCGACGGACTCGTCGTCGGTGAGGTCGAGCGCGTGCGCGACCACCTCACCGCCCTGGCTGCGGATCCGGGTCGCGAGCTCGTCGAGCCGGTCGGTCCGCCGCGCGCCGAGCGCGACGGGGTGACCGGCCGCGGCCAGGGTCAGCGCCGTCGCGGCGCCGATCCCCGACGACGCGCCGGTGACCACGGCCGGACGACGGTCCGGGTGGGCGAAGCGGGCCATCAGCGGCTCACCGCGCGCCGCGACATCGTGACCGGGACCGACGCGAAGCCCCGGACGTTGATGGAGTGCACCCGCCGGCACGCGTCGTGGTCGACCGCGACCCGGTCGACCCGCCGGACGACCTCGCGCAGCGCGATCTGCGCCTCGAGTCGGGCCAGGTTGGCGCCGAGGCAGAAGTGTCGGCCCCCGCCGAAGCTGAGGAGCTGCCCGACCTCGTCCTTGTCGCGGTGGATGTCGTAGCGGTCGGGGTCGGAGAAGACCCGGTCGTCGCGGTTGGCCGAGCCGATGACCAGCAGCAGCTTGGAGCCCGCCGGGGCGACGGTGCCCTCGACCTCGACGTCCTCCAGGAGGTGCCGGGCGACCATCTGGCTGGAGGTGTCGTAGCGCAGGGTCTCCTCGATCCAGGGCACCACCAGGTCGGCGGGCTGCGTCGGATCGGCGAAGACCCGGTCGTACTGCTCGGGGTGCCGCGTCAGGTGGAAGAGCGCGTGCCCGAGGAGCTTGGTCGTGGTCTCGTTGCCGGCGACCACCATCAGGAAGAGGAAGGCGATGATCTCCTCGTCGGTGAGCCGGTCGCCGTCGATCTCGGCGGCCAGCAGGGCGCTGGTGAGGTCGTCGGTCGGCCGCTTCCGGCGCTGCTCGACCATGTCGGCGTAGTAGACGACCAGGTCGAGGCTGGCCTCCATGCCGGCCCGGGGCACGTCGTGGACGCCGGGCTCGCGGTGCACGACGAGGTCGGCGAGACGGCGTACCTCGACGCGGTCGGCCTCCGGCACGCCCATCATCTCGGAGATGACGTCCATCGGCAGCCGCCCGGCGAAGTCGGCGATCCAGTCGAACGACCCCCGCTCGAGGCACTGCTCGAGGTAGTGGTCCGTCAGCTGCTGGATGCGCGGCGCGAGCTCGGTCACCCGGCGCGGCGTGAAGCCCTTGGAGACCAGCGACCGCAGCCGCTTCTGGCGCGGGGGGTCCATGCCGAGGAAGGACATCACCTTGTGCGCGTCCGGGCCCCAGGCGCTCTTGTCGATCGACACCCCCATCGCGTTGGAGTAGACGCCCTCGGTGCGGATCGCGTGCTGGATGTCGGCGTGCCGGGTCAGCACCCAGAAGTCGTGCTCCGGGTTGTGGTGCAGCGGCTCCTCGTCCCGGCAGCGCCGGTAGACGGGGTACGGGTCCTCCTGGAACGCGTAGTCGTAGGGGTCGAAGACGATGGGCTCGGTGGCGACCGTCATCGGACAGCTCGCGGCTCTGCGCCGACCCGGACCACGCAACTGGGCAGGTGATTGGACACCTGTTCAGGTTAGGGACTGCGCGGTCGTCGCGCAACCGTCCTCGGGCTGAGATCTTGGACTCGATGCGGACGACTTCGCCGTCGTCTGCTCTAACCTGCGCCAGACGGAGTTCCAGGCAGTGCCGGCGTCACCCGCAGCCACGAACAAGGAGTACCCGTGCGAATCGGCATCCCCCACGAGTCCAAGCCCGGCGAGACGCTGGTCGCGGCCACCGCCGCCTCGGCGGCCCAGCTGCACAAGCTCGGGTACGACGTCGTCGTCGAGTCCGGAGCCGGCGCGGCGTCGGACCAGCCCGACGCGGCGTACGGCGCGGCCGAGGTGACCGTCGGCGGCGCCGACGACGTCTGGTCCAGCGACATCGTGGTGAAGGTCAACGCGCCGACGACCGAGGAGATCGGCCGGCTGCGACCGGGCGCCGTGCTGATCTCGATGATGGCGCCGGCGCGCAGCCCCGAGCTGGTCGAGGCGCTCGCGACGGCGGGCGTCACCGCGCTCGCGATGGACGCCGTGCCCCGGATCTCGCGCGCGCAGTCGATGGACGTGCTGAGCTCGATGGCCAACGTGGCCGGCTACCGCGCCGTCATCGAGGGCGCGCACTCCTTCGGCCGGCAGTTCACGGGTCAGGTCACCGCGGCCGGCAAGGTGCCGCCTGCCCGGGTCTTCGTCGTCGGGGCCGGGGTCGCCGGCCTGGCGGCCCTCGGGGCGGCCGGGAGCATGGGCGCGGTCGTGCGGGCCTTCGACGTCCGCCCCGAAGTCGCCGAGCAGGTCGAGTCGATGGGTGCGC
This sequence comes from Nocardioides sp. URHA0020, assembly GCF_000620705.1. Lineage (GTDB taxonomy): Bacteria > Actinomycetota > Actinomycetes > Propionibacteriales > Nocardioidaceae > Nocardioides. The sequence continues at coordinate 461,137 of NZ_KK211169.1, read as the reverse complement.
AGTTCGTCACCGTCCATGACCCGGCGATGGAGGCAACTGCTTCCTCCGACGGCTACGCCAAGGAGATGACCGAGGCCCAGGTCGCCGCGACCGCGGTGATGTACGACGAGGAGGCCCGCGCGGCGGACCTCGTCATCACGACCGCGCTGATCCCGGGCCGGCCGGCCCCGAAGCTGATCACCGCCGACACCATCGCCGGGATGCGGACCGGGTCGGTCATCGTCGACATGGCGGCCGCCAACGGCGGCAACACCGAGCTCACCCGGACCGACGAGGTCGTGGTGACCGCCAACGGCGTGACGATCATCGGCTACACCGACCTGCCGGGCCGGCTGGCGGCGCAGACCTCGCAGCTCTACGGCACCAACGTGGTCAACCTGCTCAAGCTGATGACCCCGGGGAAGGACGGCGTCCTCGCGCTGGACCTCGACGACGTCATCGTGCGCGGCATCACGGTCGCCCATGACGGCTCGTCCCTGTGGCCGCCGCCCCCGGTCCAGGTCTCCGCTGCACCGGCGGCGGCGCCCGCCGTTCGGGAGCCCGCCGCACCGAAGCCACCACCGGACCCGCGCCGCAAGGTGTTCGCCGGCGCCCTGGCCGCGGTGCTGTTCGTGCTCGCAGCGACGTACTCACCGCCCGACTTCCTGGGCCACTTCACGGTCTTCACCCTCGCCGTCTTCGTGGGCTACTACGTGATCTCCAACGTCGCGCACGCCCTGCACACGCCGCTCATGAGCGAGACCAACGCGATCTCCGGGATCATCCTGGTCGGCGGCATCCTGCAGGTCGGCTCGACCAACCCCGCCATCGCGGTGATGGCGACGCTCGCCGTGCTGGTCGCCTCCATCAACATCTTCGGCGGGTTCCTGGTGACGCTGCGGATGCTCGAGATGTTCCGGAAGGACTGAGCGACGTGTCCGACTTCCTGACCTGGGAACACCTCGACGGCCTCATCCAGGGCCTCTACATCATCGCCGGCGTGCTCTTCATCGGGGCGCTGGCCGGGCTGTCCAAGCACGAGACCGCGAAGACCGGCAACCTCGCCGGCATGACCGGCATGGGCCTGGCCCTGGTGGCCACGCTGCTCAAGGCCGCGCAGAACGCGGAGCTCGACGACGGCGACAACCTCAACGGCGTCGGCGTCACGCTGCTGATCATCGTGCTCGCGATGGGCGCCGGCGGCGCCATCGGCGCCTGGCGGGCGCGCACGGTCGAGATGACCGGCATGCCCGAGCTGGTCGCGATCCTGCACAGCTTCGTCGGTCTCGCCGCCGTGCTCGTCGGGATCAACTCCTTCCTCGACCCCCACGCACCGCAGGTCGGCGCGGAGGCCACCATCCACGACGTCGAGGTCTTCCTCGGCGTCTTCATCGGCGCCGTCACCCTCACCGGGTCGATCGTGGCCAACCTCAAGCTCAGCGGCCGGATGAGGTCCTCCCCGCTCGTGCTGCCCCACCGGCACCTCCTGAACCTGCTGGTCCTCCTGGCGTCGCTGGCGCTGCTCGTGTGGTTCATGTCGTACGACGGCTACGCGGCCGACCCGGTCGCGCTGGTCCCGCTGCTGGCGATGCTGGCGCTGGCGCTCTTCCTCGGCTTCCACCTGGTCGCCGCGATCGGCGGCGGCGACATGCCCGTCGTGGTGTCGATGCTCAACAGCTACTCCGGCTGGGCCGCGGCCGCGGCCGGCTTCCTGCTCGACAACGACCTGCTGATCATCACCGGCTCCCTGGTCGGCTCCTCGGGTGCGATCCTCAGCTACATCATGTGCACGGCCATGAACCGCTCCTTCGTCTCCGTGATCGCCGGTGGCTTCGGCTCCGACGGCGCCGTCTCCGGGGAGGAGCGCGACTACGGCGAGCACCGCGAGATCCAGGCCGACGCGGTCGCCGACCTGCTCGCCAACGCCTCGTCCGTGGTGATCACCCCCGGCTACGGCATGGCCGTCGCGCAGGCGCAGTACCCCGTCGCCGAGCTCACCGCCAAGCTCCGCGCCCAGGGCGTGAGCGTCCGCTTCGGCATCCACCCCGTCGCCGGTCGCCTGCCCGGCCACATGAACGTGCTCCTCGCCGAGGCGAAGGTCCCCTACGACATCGTGCTGGAGATGGACGAGATCAACGACGACCTCGCCGACACCGACGTCGTGCTGGTCATCGGCGCCAACGACACCGTCAACCCGGCCGCGCTCGACGAGCCCGGCAGCCCGATCGCCGGGATGCCCGTGCTCGAGGTCTGGAAGGCCCGCGACGTGATCGTCTTCAAGCGGTCGATGGCGACCGGGTACGCCGGCGTGCAGAACCCGCTCTTCTTCAAGGACAACTCACAGATGCTCTTCGGCGACGCCAAGGACCGCGTCGAGGAGATCGTCCGCAACCTGCGCTGAGCGGATCCGCAGCACGCGCGATCACCGTGGCGGTCGTCTCGGGAGGTGGGGCCACCCGGACCGGGTGGCCGGCCCCGCCGTACGGTCTCGCCATGCCCGCCAGCGACCTCGACCCCCGGACCCCCGTGCTCGTCGGCGTCGGCCAGTGCGCCGAGCGCATCGACGAGCCCGGCTACGAGGGCCTGTCCGCGGTCGGCCTCGCGGGGCGCGCGGCGGCGTACGCCCTCGCCGATGCCGGGGCGACGGTCGACCTCGCCGCCCAGATCGACACCATCGCCGGGGTCCGCCAGTTCGAGACCTCCACCCCGATCGCGGAGGCGCCGCTCGGTCGCGCCGACAACTTCCCCCGTGCGGTGGCCGCCCGGATCGGCGCCGACCCGGCGTACGCCGTCCTCGAGGTCGTCGGCGGCCAGGCGCCGCAGCGGCTGGTCACCGAGATGGCGGCCGCCATCGCCACCGGCGAGCGCGACGTCGTCCTGGTCGCCGGGTCCGAGGCGATCTCGACCACCCGGCACTTCACGGACCACGAGGCCGCGCCCGACTTCACCGAGGTGGTCGGTGGTCAGCTGGAGGACCGCGGCACCGGCCTGCGCGGCCTGGTCACCTGGCACACCGCCGTCCACGGCCTGACCGACGCCCCGATCCAGTACGCGCTCTTCGAGAACGCCCGCCGCGCTCGGGTCGGACAGAGCCTGGAGGAGTACGCCGCCGGCATGGGCGAGCTGTTCGCGCCGTTCAGCGAGGTGGCGGCGGTCAACCCGCTGGCCGCGGCCCCGACCGCGAGGACGGCGGAGGAGCTGGCGACCCCGAGCCAGCGCAACCGGCCGATCGTCGACCCCTACCCCCGGTTCCTGATCGCGCGCGACCAGGTCAACCAGGGCGCCGCGGCGCTGCTGATGTCGGTCGGCGCGGCGCGGCGGCTCGGCGTACCGGAGGAGAGGTGGGTCTTCCTGCACGGTCACGCGGACCTGCGCGCTCCCGACCTCCTCGACCGGGAGGACCTGAGCACCTACCCGACCGCCACGCTCGCCGTGCGCGAGGCGCTCGAGGTCGCCGGCGCCGAGCTCGACGACGTCACGTTCTTCGACCTCTACTCGTGCTTCCCGGTCGCGGTGTCCACCGTGCTGGAGGGCCTCGGGCTGGAGCCGGATGACCCGCGCGGCTTCACCCTGACCGGCGGCCTGCCCTTCTTCGGCGGCGCCGGCAACAACTACTCGATGCACGCCATCGCGGAGGCGGTCCAGCGCTGCCGCACCGACCCGGACGAGCTCGGTCTCGTCACCGCCAACGGCGGCATGCAGGCGAAGTACTCCGTCGGCGTCTACTCCGCGCGCCCCGTGCCGTGGCGCACCGACCGCAGCAGCGAGCTGCAGGCCGAGATCGCCTCCTGGCCGGCGCCGGCCTTCACCGAGCACCCCGAGGGCTGGGCCACCATCGAGACGTACGCCGTGCGCCACGGCCGCAGCGGACGCCGGTCCGCCGTCGTGATCGGTCGCCTCGACGACACCGGCGAGCGGTTCCTCGCCATGGCCCTGGAGGACGACGGCGACACCTTCGACCTGCTCGCCTCCGCCGAGCCGGTCGGGCAGCGGGTCTACGCCCGCTCGCTCAAGCACGGCAACCGGGTCTCGACCACCCGCGGCGCGATGGACGCCGTCCACCCCGAGGGCGCCACCGAGGCCGACCGCGCCGCGACCGCGCTCCAGGCCGCCGAGTTCGAGACGGTGCTCTGAGGATCACCCTGGACGGGTGACCCCTCGCGCGCCGCCAGCCGCGACGGTGGAGGAGTGGCGACGTCACGGTGTGGCGGCTCGGCACCGGCGAGGGCGTGCGCCTCGCACCGGAGGCCGCACTCCGCGCGGTCCTCGTCGACTGATGGGAGAACGAGATGACGAGTCTGACCGTGTGGTGCTTCGACACACCCGTGGGCGCCGAGGCCGGTGCGCTGCGGCTGAAGGGGCTGGAGCAGAAGGACGCCCTGGTCGTCCACGACGCCGTGGAGCTGATCTGGATGCCCGGCGCCGACGAGCCGACCGTCCGTCAGCTGCGGCACGGCACCGGCGAGGGCAGTGCGAAGGGCGCCTTCTGGGGCGGGGTGGCCGGCATCTTCGTGCTGGCCCCGATCGCCGGCGCCGCCGTCGGTGGGGCGGTCGGCGGCCTGGTGGCCCGGCTGCGTCGTGGCGTGAGCGACGACTTCATCGCCCGGGTCCGCGAGCAGATCACCCCGGGCACCTCCGCGCTGCTGGTCCTCAGCAGCAACGCCAAGGCGGAGCTGATCGGCCCCGCGATCGAGGCGATGGACGCCACCCTGCTGATCGCCGAGCTCGACGACGACCTCTCGCCGGAGCTGCGCGCGCTGGTGCCCGAGACCGGTCCGTCCGCGGGGTAGCAGCACCGGCCGCGTCAGTCGGTGCGGCCCGAGTCGGTGCTCCGGGCGTCCCGCTCGACGTGCGCGGCGGCGAGCGTGAGGTACACCGAGGCGGTCCAGGTGTAGGCCCGGTCCCGGAGCCCGGCGCCGGTGCCGGCGTCGAAGTTCTCGGCGAAGCCGGACTGCTCGCACAACCGCCGGAACCGCTCGCTCACGGTGTCCGCGAGCTCGACGAACCCGGACGAGCGGAGCCCGTCCTCGACGAGCGCGGTCGACGGCGCCCAGATGGGTCCGCGCCAGTAGCCGTCCGCCTCGTAGAGCGGCGAGTCGACGGGCTCGGTGGCCAGCCCCCAGGGCGTCAGGTGGCGCGCCACCCGGTCTGCCAGCGTCGTCCGTACGGCGGCGGGCAGCCGCTCCCCCAGCACGAGGGGCAGCAGGCTCAGGAGGCTGCTCGCCCCGCTCGCCCGACCGTCGAGTGCTCCGACGGCCACGAACTCCGCACCGGTCCACAGCCGGGCCAGCAGCGCCTCGCCCAGCTCGTCCCGGCTCCGGTGCCAGTGCTCCGCGGGCCGCCCGATCTCCGCGGCCAGGTCGCCGAGGACGTCGAGCTGCACCGCCAGGAGCGCCGCGAGGTCGGGCGCCTCGACGACCCGCTCCCGGTCGAAGGTGGTCGCGTTGTCCCAGCCGCTGTCGTTGCCGTGCTGGTAGTAGGGCAATGGATGACCGGGCCGCCGCCGGTGGTCGAGCCAGAACCGCGACCACGCCGCGAGCCGGTCGTGGACCTCCACCAGCTCGGCCTCGGTCAGCAGGCGCCCGGCGCCGGCGCGCAGCCGGCGCAGGGCCCAGCCGTGGACCGGCGGCTTCACGAAGTTGCGCAGCACCTCCGAGTGCGTGATGGAGTCCGGGAGCGCGCCGCTGCCGTCCTGGTGGTCGAACGGCGCCAGCCACTGGTCGAGTGCGACCTCCGGCAGCCCCGACGCCAGGGCCAGCGCGTTGAAGCAGTGGTCCCAGCTCCACACCTTGTCCATCCAGTGCTTCGACATCAGCACCGACTCCCGGGTCATGAAGCCGTCGGGGGCGACCGTCGCCGACCACAGGACGTAGCAGGCCAGGGCCGCCGCGGGCGTGGTGTCGTCCCGCCACGGTGCGACCGCGCCCAGGTAGTCGTCGAAGTCGGCGGCCACGCCGGCGACGACCTCGTCGAAACTGCGGCCGCTGGCGTAGGGGTCGGCGGCCGTCTCGATCTCCTGGACCACCGCCTCCCAGGCCGCACCGTCACCGCCGAGGAGCACCGCTCGCTCGGCGACGCCGAGGGCACCGGCACCGATCACCTCGATCCGGCCGGCCAGGGACGTGACCCGGTAGCGGCGTCCGGTCTCGTAGGAGGTGAGGACGGCCGCTCCGTCGACCGGGTCGTCGAAGAGGTAGCTGCCCGTGAACGGCGTCAGTGCGCCGGCGGCGTCGACCAACCGCAGGGCGAGCCCGTCGCCCCGGAGCCGGATCGCGTCGGGGCCGTCGAACGCGGCCTCCACCGTGGCCGCCGTGGCCCCCGTGGCCGCGTCACCGTGCCGCCACGTCAGCGACGTCGCGCCTGCGTGCCACTCGGGCTCGACCGCCGATCCCGAGCGCTCCGGCCGCAGCCCGAGGACTGCGTGGAAGCCGTTGCGGTGGGAGACCAGGTGGACGGTGTCGGAGCAGGCGTCGAGGCCGACGACCGGGGACAGGTCGAGCCACGAGCCGCGGTACGAGAACGGGATCTCGCGGAGGTCGAAGCTCGGCGCCCCCGAGCCCCACGGACCCGAGGACGTCACAGACCTTCGGCCAGCCGCCGGTACGCCGCGCTCCAGCGGAGCTCCTGCTGGAAGCGCCGGGTCGTGGTGTCGGCGTCGATCACGAGCGCCTCGACCCCGGTCATCTCGGAGAAGTCCTCCCAGACCTCCCGCCCGACCGACCTCGACAAGACGGTGTGGTGCGGTGCGCCCGCCATCAGCCAGGCCTCGGCGGAGACGGACAGCGACGGGCGGGGCTCCCAGACGGCGCACGCCACGGGCAGCCGGGGGAGCTCCTCGTCGGGCTCCACCACGTCGATCTCGTTGAGGGTCAGCCGCATCCGGTCCCCGAGGTCGGAGAGGCCGACGACGACGGCCTCCCCCGGCGCCGCGGTGAAGCGCAGCCGTACGGGGTCCTCACGACCGCCGATCGAGAGCGGGTGCACCTCCAGCGTCGGCGTGCCGCTGGCGATCGAGGGGCACACCTCGAGCATGTGGGCGCCCAGCACCTTCTCCGCGCCCGGCACCAGGTGGTAGGTGTAGTCCTCCATGAACGAGCTGCCGCCCGGCTCCCCGGCCTCCATCACCTTGGCCGCGCGCAGCAGCACGGAGGTCTTCCAGTCGCCCTCGCCACCGAAGCCGTAGCCGTCGGCCATCAGGCGCTGGACGGCGAGCCCGGGCAGCTGGCGGAGCCCACCGAGGTCCTCGAAGTTGGTCGTGAAGGCGCCGAAGCCACCCGCTGTGAGGAACTCCCGCAGCCCCAGCTCGACCCGCGCGCCGTAGCGCAGCGACTCGTGCCGGTCGCCGCCGGGCAGCAGCTCCGCAGCGACGGCGTACGTGTCGGCGTACTCGGTGACGAGCTTGTCGATCTCGTCGGACCCGACGGCGTCGACCACCTCGACGAGGTCGTTGACGCCGTGGGTGTTGACGGCGACGCCGAAGCGCCGCTGCGCCTCCACCTTGTCGCCCTCGGTGACGGCGACGTTGCGCATGTTGTCGCCGAAGCGCACCAGCTTGAGCTGGCGCAGCTCGTGGCGGCCCAGGGCCGCGCGGGCCCAGAGCGCCGTACGCCGGGCCACCTCGGGCGAGCGCACGTGCCCGGCGACCGTCTTGCGGGCGATCCCCAGGCGGGTCTGGATGTAGCCGTGCTCGCGGTCGCCGTGGGCGGCTTGGTTGAGGTTCATGAAGTCCATGTCGATCGTCGACCACGGCAGCTCCATGCCGGCCTGCGTGTGCAGGTGCAGCAACGGCTTCTGGAGCGCGTCGAGACCGGCGATCCACATCTTGGCCGGCGAGAACGTGTGCATCCAGGTGATGACGCCGACGCACTCGGGCGCGCTGGTGGCCTCCAGCATCCGACGGTGGATCGCCGCCGCGTCGAGCAGCACCGGCTTCCACACGACCGGCACCGGCATCGTCGCGCCGAGCTCGCGCGCGACCTGCTGCGACTGCTCGGCGACCTGCTCCAGCGTCTCCGGTCCGTACATGCCCTGGCTCCCGGTCAGGAACCAGATCTCGGGCGCGGTGGTCGTCATGTCTCTCCTTCGGTGACCGGCGCCTCAGCGCTGGCCGTACACGTTCTGGTAGCGGTCGAACAGGCGGTCGACGTCGGCGGCGGCGATGGGCACGGGTGCGCCGAGCTGGCGGGAGACGTGGACGGTGCGTGCGACGTCCTCGCACATCACCGCCGCCTTGACCGCCGCCCGGGGGGTGGGCCCGACGGTGAAGACCCCGTGGTTCTGCATGAGCACGGCCGGCGAGCGGCTCCCCCGCAGCGTCTCGACGATGCCGCGCCCGATCGAGTCGTCGCCGATGACCGCGAAGGGCCCGACCGGGATCTCGCCGCCGAACTCGTCGGCTGTCATGGTGAGCACGCACGGGATCGGCTCGGCGCGGGCCGCCCAGGCGGTGGCGTACGTCGAGTGCGTGTGCACGACCCCGCCGACGTGGGGCAGCTCGCGGTAGACGTAGGCCTGCGCCTCGGTGTCGGACGACGGGGCGTGCGCGCCGTCGACCACCACGCCGTGCAGGTCGCAGACCACCATGTTCTCCGGCGTCAGGTCGTCGTAGGACACCCCGCTGGGCTTGATCACCAGCATGTCGTGGCCGGGCACCCGGGCCGAGACGTTGCCGGCGGTCCACACGACCAGCTGGTAGCGCGTCAGCTCCGCGTGCAGCGCCGCGACGTCCCGGCGGACCGCCGCGATCGTGGCCTGGGTGTCGGTGACCGCGGTCATGACGCGCCCCCGGCCCGGCGGCGCTCGACCGCTGCCCGTCGGATCGCCTTGAGCCGCCGCATCGCGCGGTCTCGGCGTCCGAAGTGGTCGTGCAGCGCGAGGTACTCCTCGAAGAGCGCGTCGTAGACCTCGGCACGGGCGTCGTCGGGGAGGTACGCCGCGCGCTCCACCCGGCCCATGCTCTTGGCGGCCGTCGCGACGTCGGGGTAGGCACCCGCCGCCACGGCGGCGTGGATCGCCGCGCCCAGGGCCGGACCCTGCTCGGAGCCGATCACCGAGAGCGGCAGCCCGGTGACGTCGGCGTAGATCTGCATCAGCAGCCGATTCTTGGCGAGCCCGCCGGCGACGATGAACTCCTCGACCGGCACGCCGCTGTCGCGGAAGGTCTCCACGATCACCCGGGTCCCGAACGCGGTGGCCTCGAGGAGCGCGCGGTAGACGTCCTCCGGCCGGGTCGCCAGGGTCTGGCCGAGGACGAGCCCGGTCAGCTCGTGGTCGACCAGGACCGACCGGTTGCCGCTGTGCCAGTCGAGCGCGACCAGGCCGTGCTCCCCCACCTCCTGGCGCGCGGCCAGCTCGGTGAGCAGCTCGTGCAGGGTCTGGCCGGCCGCGGCCGCCTGCTCGGCGTACGACGCGGGCACGGACGTCTCGGTGAACCACCCGAAGATGTCGCCGACCCCGCTCTGGCCGGCCTCGTAGCCCCACGCCCCGGCCACGATGCCGCCATCGACGACCCCGCACATGCCGGGCACCTCGCGCAGCACGTCGGAGCTCATGATGTGGCAGGTCGAGGTGCCCATGATCGCGACCATCTGACCTGGCCCGACGGCCTGCGCCGCGGGCGCCGTCACGTGGGCGTCGACGTTGCCGACGGCGACGGCGATGCCCTCCGGCAGGCCGGTCCACGCCGCCGCCTCCGCGGTCAGCGAGCCGGCGCGGTCGCCGAGCTGTCCGATCGGCTGGTCGAGCTTGTCGGGCACGAACCCGCCGAACCCCGGGGCCAGCTCCTCGAGGAACTCCGTCGACGGGTAGGCACCCTCCTGGAGCTGGCCCTTGTAGCCGGCCGTGCACGCGTTGCGGACGTAGCGCCCGGTCAGCTGCCACACGATCCAGTCGGCCGCCTCGACGAAGCGCTCCATCCGGTCGTACGTCGCCCGGTCGGCCTCGTAGAGCTCCAGCCCCTTGGCGAGCTCCCACTCCGACGAGATGAGGCCGCCGTACCGCGGCAGCCAGGGCTCGCGGCGGTCAGCGGCGAGCCGGTTGATCCGGTCGGCCTGCGGCTGGGCGGCGTGGTGCTTCCACAGCTTCACGTAGGCGTGCGGGTTGCCGGCGTGCCCCTCGAGCTCGTTGAGCGGGGTGCCGTCGGCGAGCGTCGGCACCATCGTGCACGCGGTGAAGTCGGTGGCGATGCCGATGACGTCCGCCGGGTCGATGCCCGCAGCGGTCACGGCCGCGGGCACGGCGGTGCGCAGCACCTCCCGGTAGTCCTCGGGCACCTGCAGCGCCCAGTCCGGGGCCAGCTCGGTGCCGTCGGGCAGCGACCGCTCGAGCACCCCGTGCGGGTAGGCGTGGGTGGCGGTGCCGAGCTCGGCACCGTCGGCCACGCGCACCACGACGGCGCGCCCGGACAGGGTGCCGAAGTCGACACCGACGACGTACTGCTGCGGGACGGACATCTGCTACTTCCTCGACTTCGTTCGGGGGGTGGGTGCGGCGCTGCTGGCGCGCACCACGAGCTCGGGGCTGATCAGGCGCTCGGGGGCGGTCTTGCCGGCCAGGGCGGCCTGGATGATCTCGATCGCGCGGCGGCCGACGGCGGTGAAGTCCTGGCGCACCGTGGTGAGGGGTGGGAGCAGGTACGCCGCCTCGGGGATGTCGTCGAAGCCGACGACGCTGACGTCGCCCGGGACCGAGCGCCCGGCCTCGTTGAGCGCGCGCAGCAGCCCCAGGGCCATCTGGTCGTTGGCGCAGAAGACGGCGCTCACGTCGTCGCGGCGGGAGATCTCGCGCCCGGCCTCGTAGCCGCTGCGGGCCGTCCACTCGCCCTCGACGTGCGGCAGCGTGCGCAGCCCGGCCTCGTGCATCGCCTGCTGGTAGCCGGCGAGGCGGGAGCGGCCCTCGGTCCAGGAGGCCGGACCCCCCAGGTGCAGGATGTCGCGGTGCCCGAGCGCGATCAGGTGGTGGGTGCCGAGCGCGGCCCCGGCCGCCTGGTCGACCCCGACCGTCCAGCGGGTCTTGGTCTCGTCGCCCTCGACCACGATCACCGGGGTCCCCAGGTCCTCCTGGGCCCGGGCGACCTGGACCGCGTCGTCGGTGCCGCCGATCAGCACGATCGCCTCGACGCTCTGGTCACGCAGGTGGCTGATCGCATCGACCAGCTCCTCCCGCGTCAGGCTCTGCAGGTTGGCGGAGCTGACGAAGTAGCCCGCCTCGCGTCCCGCCGCCTGAATGGTGCGGTGCACCGTGCTCGGACCCCAGAAGCCGCTCTTGGACCCGATCACCCCGATGGTCGCCGAGCGCCGGGTGACCAGGGCGCGAGCCGCCGAGTTGGGCCGGTAGCCGAGCTGGCGGATCGCCTGCAGCACGCGGTCGCGGGTCTCCGGGCGCAGGTTGCTCTGCCCGTTGACCACCCGCGAGACCGTCTGGTGCGAGACGCCGGCCAGGCGCGCGACGTCCGCCATCACCGGCACCCGCTCCGCGGGTGGACGTGCGGCCGCCTCGGTCACGAGCTCCGCCGGGTGGCGAAACGCTGGACGATCACGAACGCGAGCAGCAGAGCACCGGTGATGATGCGGATCCAGTACGAGCTCAGGGTCCCGTCGAAGGAGATCAGGGTCTTGATCATCCCGAGGACCATCACGCCCAGCAGCGAGCCGACGACGTACCCCCGCCCGCCCGTGAGAAGCGTCCCGCCGATGACGACCGCGGCGATGGCGTCGAGCTCGGTGCCGACCGCGTGCAGGCTGTTGCCGGACAGGATGTAGAAGGAGAAGAGCAGCCCGCCGAGCGAGGCGCAGAAGCCGCTGATCACGTAGACGCCGACCTTCGTGAAGGCCACCCGGAGCCCCATCAGCATGGCGGAGCTCTCGTTGCCGCCGATCGCGTAGACGGTGCGCCCGAAGCGGGTCCGGGCCAGGACGTACGCCGCGATCGCGACCGTCGCCAGGGCGATGATCGCCGTCCAGCGGAGGTAGTAGTCACCGAAGGTGACGGTCTTGAACGCCAGCTTGGTGAAGGTCGGGTCGCTGATCGAGATCGACTCGATGCTGATCAGGAAGGTGAGCCCGCGGGCCAGGAAGAGGCCCGCCAGGGTCGCGATGAAGGGCTGGATGTCGAAGTAGTGGATGAGCAGGCCCATCAGCAGCCCGAGCAACGTGCCGGTGGCGAGCACCGCCGCCATCGAGAGGTACGGCGGCCAGCCCAGCTCCAGCGTCTTCGCGGCGATCATCGTGGACAGCGCCACCACGGAGCCGACCGAGAGGTCGATGCCGCCGGTGAGGATCACGAAGGTCATGCCGACGGCCAGCACGATCAGGAAGGCGTTGTCGATCAGCAGGCTGAGCAGCACCTGCGGGTCGGAGAAGCCCTCGTAGCGGACGCCGCCGATGGCGAACATGCCCACGAGGAGCCCGAGCGTCGCGAGCACGGGCAGGTAGCGCGGCGGCGGGCTGTAGCCCTTGACGCGGTCCCAGAGGGAGTCGACGGGGACGGTGGCGGTGCTCATGCTGCGGAACCTGTCTTCACGAGGGCGGGGGCGGTGCTGCCGGGACTGCCCGGGCCGCTGCTGCGGCGGACCCGGAAGGCGGAGCGGGCCTTCGGCGACTGCAGGAGGCACACCGCGATCACGACGACGGCCTTGAAGAGGTAGTTCAGCTCCGACGGGATCCCGATGTTGTTGACGGTGCGGGCGAGGGTCGCGATGAAGAGCGCCCCGATCAGCGTGCCGGTGAGGGAGAACCGGCCACCGGCCAGCGACGTGCCGCCGATGACGACGGCGAGGATCGCGTCCAGCTCGATCCACAGGCCCAGGCTGTTGGCGTTGACCGAGTTGGTGTTGGCGGCGATCACCAGGCCGGCGATGCCGGCGCAGAAGCCGGAGAACGCGTAGACCGTCCAGATGATGGTGCGCGAGCGGACGCCGGCGAGACGGCTGGCCTCGGGGTTGATGCCCACGGCCTCGATCAGCATGCCGAGCGCCGTACGTCGGGTCAGCACCGCCGTCAGGGCCAGGATGCCCAGCGCGATGATGAAGGCGATCGGCAGCGTCAGCACGTAGCCGGTCGCCAGGTCGCTGAACCAGGTGTTGTGCACCGTGGTGATCTGGCCGTCGGTGATGGCCATCGAGATGCCGCGGCCTGCGACCATCAGGACCAGCGTCGCGATGATCGGCTGGATGCCGAGGACCGAGACCAGGAAGCCGTTCCAGGCACCGAGCACGATGCACACGGCGAGCGCGTAGGTGCACGCCATGACCGCGGTGGTCAACGCCCCCTCGTCGCCCGCTCCGACGATCCGGGTGCAGGCGATCGCGGCGGAGATCGCGGCGATCGCCCCGACCGACAGGTCGATGCCTCGGGTCGCGATGACCAGGGTCATGCCCAGTGCCACCAGCAGCACCGGGGCGCTGTTGCGCACGATGTCGATGAGGTTGCCGTACAGGTGTCCGTCCTGCATCCGGATGTCGAAGAAGCCGGGCTTCGCGACCACGTTGACGACCAGCAGCACCACGAGGGCCAGGACCGGCCACACCAGCGGGTGCCGGAGGGCGCGCTGCAGGCCCGTCTGCGTCTCAGGCACGGGGACCCTCCTCCTCGCGGGTCTCGCCCGCGATGATCTCGAGGACGTCGCCGACGGTGACGTCGTTGTTGGGCCGCTCGTCGATCTTGCGGCGGTCGCGCATCACGACCAGCCGGTCGCTGAGTCGGAGCACCTCCTCGAGCTCGGCGGAGATGAACACCACCGCCATGCCCTGCGCCGAGAGCTCGGCGACCTTGGCCTGGATCTGCGCCTTGGCGCCGATGTCGATGCCCCGGGTCGGCTCGTCGAGGATCAGGACCTCGGGCTCGGTGATCAGCCACCGGGCGAGCAGCACCTTCTGCTGGTTGCCGCCGGACAGGTTGCGCATCAGCGCCGTGGGGTCGGCCGGACGGATGTCGAGCGCCTGGAGGTACTGCTCGACCAGCTTGGTGCGGGTGGCCTGCGGGATCGGCCGCAGCCAGCCCCGCGACGCCTGGAGGGCGAGCAGCATGTTGTCGGCGACCGTGAGGTCGCCGATGACGCCCTCGGCCTTGCGGTCCTCGCTGGAGAAGGCGACCTTGCGGTCGATCGCGTGGCGCGGGCTGCGCAGCCGGCGCCGCTCGGAGCGGATCACGACCTCACCGGTGTCGGTGGAGTCCGCACCGAAGAGCAGGCGTGCCAGCTCGGTGCGCCCGGAGCCCAGCAGGCCGGCGAGGCCGATCACCTCGCCCTCGTACAGGTCGAGGTCGGTCGCCTCCAGCGCGCCCTTGCGGCCCACCCCGACCGCCCTGAGCACGGGGACGCCCGACTCGTCGGCGGTCCGCGCGCTGACCTTGCGGTCGAGGCGCTCGAGGACCTCGAGCTCGCGGCCGATCATGAGCTTGACCAGCTCGAGCTGGGTGGTCTCGGCGACCATCCGCTCGGTGACGAGCCGGCCGTTGCGCAGGATCGTCATCCGGTCGGCGATCTCGTAGACCTGGTCGAGGAAGTGGGAGACGAAGACGATCGCGACACCCTGGTCGCGCAGCCGGCGCATCACCTCGAACAGCTTGGCCACCTCGTCGGTGTCCAGGCTGGAGGTGGGCTCGTCGAGGATGAGCACGCGTGCCTCCACGTCGACGGCGCGCGCGATGGCGACGAGCTGCTGGATCGCGATGGGGTGCTCGCCGAGCTCGGAGGTGGGGTCGACGTCGATGCCCAGGCTCTCGAGGGTGGCGCGGGCCCGGCGGTTCATCGCGCGGACGTTGATGCCACCGAACCGACGGGGCTCGCGACCGAGCAGCATGTTCTCGGCGACGGTCAGGTTCGGGAGCAGGTTGACCTCTTGGTAGACGGTGCTGATCCCCGCGGCCTGCGAGGCGGCCGGCGAGCTGAACTCGTGCTGCTCGCCGTCGACCAGCACCGTGCCGGCGTCGATCGAGTAGACGCCGGTGAGCGCCTTGATCAGGGTCGACTTGCCGGCACCGTTCTCACCCATCAGTGCGTGCACCTCACCGGCGCGCAGCCGGAGCGAGACCTCGCTCAGGGCCTGGACGCTGCCGAAGGTGATCGAGATGTCGCGCATCTCGATCACCGGTCGGTCAGCGTCGGACGAGGCCTTCGGACCGTGTGCGGGCTGAAGGTCCATCTGGGTCATCTCGCTCCCTTCACGAGTGAGTGGCGGTGGTGATGGCTGCGGCGCCGGGCCCGACCCGGAGGTCGAGAGGGAGGGACCCGGCGCCGCCGTGCGGTGCGTGCCGCTCGGCGAGCGGCGCTGGCGATGGCTCAGTACTGCCGGTCGGGCAGGGCCGCCGTGGCCTGCTCCTGGTTGAAGGTGGTCTCCTTGGTGAGGATCCGCGGGTCGACCTTGTCACCGGCGAGGACCTTCTCGGCCACGTCCATCAGCTGCGGCCCGAGGAGCGGGCTGCACTCCACGATGAAGTTGATCTTGCCGTCGGACAGGGCCTGCATGCCGTCGTGCACGGCGTCCACCGTGATGATCTTGATGTCCTTGCCGGGCGTCAGGCCGGCGGCCTCGATCGCCTCGATGGCGCCGAGGCCCATGTCGTCGTTCTGCGCGAACAGCACGTCGATGCCGTCCTGGGACTGCAGGAAGGACTCCATGACCTGCTTGCCGCCGTCACGGGTGAAGTCTCCGGTCTGGGATGCGACCACCTTGATCGACGGGTCGGCCTTGATCGTGTCGGCGAAGCCCTCGCCGCGGTCGATCGCCGGCGCAGCGCCCGTCGTGCCCTCGAGCTGCACCACGTTGATCTTGCCGTCGCCGTTGACATCGGCGTCGGCGGCGTTGTCCACGACCCACTGGCCGGCCTTCTGGCCCTCGACCACGAAGTCGGAGCCGAGGAACGTCTTGTAGAGCGACGTGTCCTTGCTGTCGACGGCCCGGTCGGTGAGGATCACCGGGATGTTGGCGGCCTTGGCCTCCTGGAGGACGGCGTCCCAGCCGGTCTCCACGACCGGGCTGAAGGCGATGACGTCGACCTTCTGCTGGATGTAGGACCGGATCGCCTGGATCTGGTTCTCCTGCTTGCCCTGGGCGTCGGTGAACTTCAGGTCGACACCGGCATCCTTGGCGGAGTCCTGGATCGACTTGGTGTTGGCGGTCCGCCACCCGCTCTCGGCACCGACCTGGGCGAAGCCCATGGTGATCGGGCCGCCGGCGTCCGAGGCCTTGTCGTCGCCGCCGTCGGAGTCGCTGCCGCAGGCGGTGAGCGCGAACGCGCTCAGGGTGATCGCGGTAGCCGCGATCAGAGTCTTCTTCAGCACTGGTCTTCCTCCAGATCGTCGGGCTCTCCACCCTGTGACCGGTGTCACTGAGCGATGAGTGTGAGCGCTAACATTCGCCCCCGTCAAGCCCTGCGACCAGATTGATGCCAGCAATGTGAGCGTTCACTTCGGCGGCCCGCCGATGTGAACGATCCAACGCCACTCAGCTCGGGCGACCGGTCGCCGAGAACCGCCACTCGAGGGTCGCGCGGTAGTCGTCGCCGGGCCGGAGCACCGCGGACGGCCAGTCGGGGTGGTGCGGCGTGTCGGGGTGCAGCTGCGGCTCCAGGGCGATGCCGTCGCCCTGCCGGTGGAGGCGCCCGGGCGCCCCTCGGCTGCTGCCGTCGAGGAAGTTGCCGGTGTAGACCTGCAGCCCCGGCTGGTCGGAGCGCAGCTCCAGACGGGTGCCGGTCCGCGGCGACTCGAGGACGGCGTGGACCCGCAGGCCCGCGCCTCGGACGACGAGGTTGTGGTCCAGCCCGCGCGCGTCGACGACCTGCTCGTGCTCGGCCCGCACGCGCTCGCCGAGGCGCGCCGGTCGCCGGAGGTCGAAGGGCGTGCCGTCGACCGGGGCGTGGTCGCCGAGCGGGATGCCGGTGTCGTCGACCGGGGTGAACAGGTCGGCCGGCACCGTCAGCACGTGGTCGTCGATCGTGCCGGAACCGGCGCCGTCGAGGTTGAAGTACGCGTGGTTGGTCAGGTTGACCACGGTCGGAGCGTCCGTGGTGGCGGCCAGGTCGACCCGCACCGTGTCGCCGTCGACCCGGTAGGCGACCCGGACCGCCAGCTCGCCGGGGAACCCCTGGTCACCGTCGGGGCTGACCAGCTCGAGGACCACCTCGTCGGCGTCGTGGGCCACGACCTCCCAGGTCCGGCGGTCGAACCCGTCCGGGCCGCCGTGGAGGCTGTGGCCACGGTCGTGGGTGCCCACCCGGACCTCGCCGCCGTCGATCGCGAACCGGCCGTGGGCGATCCGGTTCGCGTAGCGCCCGATCGTGCCGCCGAGGTAGTCACCGCTCGCCAGCCGGTCCGCGACGGTGGCGTGACCGAGCACGACGTTGCGCCGTACGCCGTCCTCTCCGGCGACCTCGAGGCGGTGCACCGTGGCACCGAGGGTGAGCACCTCGAGCACCGGACCGGGCGGGCTGCCGATGGTCAGGCAGTGGACCGGGCGGCCGTCGGGCGTCGTACCGAAGAGGCTCTCGCGCACGATGTGAACGTTAACATCACGGGACCGCTCAGAAGCTGGGAGCGGCGCTCGACCCGCGGACGACGAGCCGCGGCGCGATCAGGTCCGCCGACGGTGCGGCCTCGCCGCCGAGGGCCCGCAGGGTGAGGTCCACGGCGTGCTGGCCGAGGAGCGAGAAGGCCTGGCTGACGGTGGTCAGGCCGGGCCAGAAGTACGCCGCCTCCGGCACGTCGTCGAACCCCACGACGCTCACCCGGGAGGGGACGTCGACGCCGCGCTCGTGGAAGGCGCGCAGCACCCCGAGCGCCATCGCGTCGTTGGCGGCGAAGACCGCGGTGACCCCGGGGTCCTCGGCGATCCGCCGGCCGGCCTCGTAGCCGCTGCGGGCCGACCAGTCCCCCGCCAGCTCCGGCCCGGGCAGGCGGTGGCGGTGGTCGTGCGCGCGCCGCCACCCCTCTCGGCGCTGACCGGCCTCGACCCAGTCGGACGGGCCGGTGACGTGGGCGACTCGCCGATGACCGAGGCCGAGCAGGTGCTCGGTCGCGAGCCGCGCGCCCTCGACCTGGTCGATGCCGGAGGCCATCGGCTGGCCGGGGCTGACGCCCTGGACGAGCACCACCGGGACGGGCAGGTCCAGCGACAGGGCGCGCTCGGTCGCGGTGCGGTGCGCCACGGCGATCACCAGCGCCTCGACGGCCTCGTCCAGGAGCCGGTCGACGGCACCCTGGAGGGACTCGGGGGAGAAGTCGGAGACGCCCACGAGCGAGACCTCGTAGCCCGCCGCGTGGCCGGCCTCCTGGACCGAGACCGCGATCATGCTCGGGCCGTGCAGGGCGAGGTGGGCCGAGATCATCCCGATCCGACCGGACCGGTTGGTCGCGAGCATCCGGGCCGCGTTGTTGCGCCGGTAGCCCATCTCGTCGATCGCCGCGAGCACCTTGACCCGGGTCTCCTCCTTGACCAGCGGAGACCCGTTCAGGACGCGGGAGACGGTCTGGTGCGACACCCCGACCTGGGCCGCGACCTCGGCCATGCTCGGCGAGCGTCGCCCAGCCTCTCGCGGCATCTGCATGCCCCGCATCGTAGGGCGCGCGCGGACCGACGGCGCAGACGTCCGCGCGTCAGCCCTGCGGGCGCTCCGGAGCCTGCTCCACGGTCGGCATCGGGGTCGGCTTCCGGTCGGACGGGTCGTAGAGCCCGGCCTCCTCCGCGGCGTCCACCTTGCGCAGCTGCCTGACCAGGCTCCAGCCCAGGAAGGCGACGGCGAGGATCAGGCCGATGAAGATCGCGAACGCGACCCAGCCGGCCTTGACGTCGTTGTCCTTCGGCACCTGGTCGACGAACGAGATCACCTGGGGAAGGACGGTGTGCACCTGCATGGGGACAGTCTCTCAGAGCGGTTCGGTGATGCCGGCGAACAGGTCGTCCTCCGGCAGCGGGGAGGTGACGTGGCTCGTCACCAGCTCGAAGTCCTCGGTCGGCCAGACCTCCACCTGCAGCTCGCGCGGGATCGCGAACCAGAAGCCGTCGGGGTCGATCTGGGTGGCGTGCGCCAGCAGCGCCTGGTCGCGCACCCCGAAGTAGTCCGAGCACGGGACCCGGGTGGTCACCCGCGCGTCCCACTCGGGCTCGTCCTTCCACTCCGCGAGGCGCTCGGTCCACGGTGACTCCAGCCCATGGGCGATCATCGCGTCGTGGGTCGCCTGGATCCGGGCCTTGTTGAACGAGTGGTGGTAGTAGAGCTTGAGCACCTGCCACGGCTCGCCCAGCTCGGGGTAGCGCTCCGGGTCGGCTGCCGCGGCGAACGCCTCGACGCTGATCTGGTGGCACTTGATGTGGTCGGGGTGCGGGTAGCCGCCCCGCTCGTCGTACGTCGTCATCACGTGCGGCCGGAACTCGCGGATCAGCCTCACCAGCGGGGCGGTCGCCTCCTCGAGGGGCACGAGGCCGAAGCACCCCTCGGGCAGCGGCGGCTTCGGGTCGCCCTCGGGCCAGCCGGAGTCGACGAAGCCCAGCCAGTCCTGCCGGACGCCCAGGATGTCGCGGGCCCGCTCCATCTCCTGGCGCCGGATCTCGGTCATGTTCTCGAGGATGTCGGGGCGATCCATCTTGGGATTGAGGATCGAGCCGCGCTCACCCCCCGTGCAGGTGGCGACGTGGACGTCGACCCCCTGCGCGACGTACATCGCGGTGCTCGCCGCTCCCTTGCTCGACTCGTCGTCGGGGTGGGCGTGGACATGCATCAGGCGGAGGCCGGCTCGGGGGCCGGAGGGGCGCTGCGTCACCCGCCCATCGTAGATGGGAGGATTTTGGGGTGACCCAGCCGACCGACCTCGCCGACCGGTACGGCGCGCCGGCACCCTGGCGGCGCCGGGCGGTGATCGCGGTGTCCGTGGTCGTCGTGGCCGCGTTCCTGGGCTGGCTGGGCTGGACGATCTGGGACCAGTCCACCCCGCAGGTCCGCTCGGACCTGGTGGGGTACGACGTCGTGGACGAGCACGAGTCGACGGCGACGGTCGACGTCCGACTGGCCGACAGCGGGGTCGTCGCGAGCTGCACGCTCCGGGCCTTCGCGGAGGACCACACGGTGGTCGGCGAGCTGGTCTTCGTGCCCCGCGACGGCGAGAGCGACCAGTCGGTGCGCACGGAGCGACGGGCGACCTCCGTCGAGCTGCTCGGCTGCACGGCCCCGGGCCAGAACCGCCCCCGCTGACCGACCTGTTGTTAGACTCGTCGGTCTGACGCTCCCCGCGAGGCCGTCGAGGACGGCCCCGCGCGATCGGACACACCCCGATCAGCGCACCTGCCGTTTACCGGCATCTCGTGCGGGGCACCCACCGACGATGCGGCGGAGCGATTCCGCCGTACCTCGAAGCAAGCAGGAGTTACCCCATGACGCAGGCAGCAGCTCAAGGCAAGGTCTGGCTCACCCAGGACGCGTTCGACAAGCTCACCCACGAGCTCGAGGACCTCAAGGGCCCGGTCCGCCAGGAGATCATTGCCCGGATCAGCGCGGCCCGTGACGAGGGCGACCTCAAGGAGAACGGCGGCTACCACGCCGCCCGCGAGGAGCAGGGCAAGCTCGAGGGGCGGATCCGCCAGCTCGAGGACATGCTCCTGCGCGCCGAGGTCGGCGAGACCCCGGCCGACGACGGCGTCGTCGAGCCCGGCATGAAGGTCACCTACAAGTTCGTCGGGGACTCCGACGACGAGGTCGAGACCTTCCTGCTCGGCGCCCGCGAGATGGAGGACGCCGCCGGCGGCCTCAAGGTCTACTCGCCGCAGTCGCCCCTCGGCTCCGCCATCCTCGGCTCCACCAAGGGCGACACCGTCACCTACGAGGCCCCGAACGGCAAGTCGCTCCAGGTCGTGATCATGGACGCGGTCCCCTTCACCGGCTGACCCCGTCGCCGAGTCGGCGCCACTTTCTCACCGATGGGTGGAAGGTGGCGCCGACTCGGCATTTACGGGGGTGTTCACGGGGCGGTGCTCACGGGGCGATGCGGTAGCCGCTCTCGCGCAGGCGCGCCAGCACCTGCTGGGCGTGCGGCTCGCCCCGGGTCTCGAGCTGGAGGTGCACCTCGACCTCGTCGACGTGCAGCGTGGGCGAGATCCGCTCATGGACGACCTCGAGCACGTTGGCGCCGGCGGCGCTGACCTCGACCAGCAGCCGGGCC
Source organism: Nocardioides sp. URHA0020 (assembly GCF_000620705.1). Classification (GTDB taxonomy): domain Bacteria; phylum Actinomycetota; class Actinomycetes; order Propionibacteriales; family Nocardioidaceae; genus Nocardioides. The sequence goes on along the minus strand of NZ_KK211169.1, from coordinate 440,014 downwards.
AGGCCGCCGGGGACGTCGGGGATGCAGACGCGCAGGTTGAGGTAGCGCCCGGCGGCGGCCATGCCGTGCCGGATGACCTTGCCCAGCAGCAGCGGGTCGATGTTGCCGCCCGACAGCACCGCGACCGCCGGGGTCGGGAACGCCGTGGGGTGCTCCAGCAGCGCGGCGACCGCGGCGGCTCCGGCCGGCTCGACCACCATCTTGGCGCGCTCCAGCGTGGCGAGCACGGCCCGGGCCATGGCGTCCTCGGAGACCGTCAGGATCTCGTCGACGTGGTCGCGCACGGCGGCGAAGGTGATGTCGCCCGGGCGCCCGACCGCGATCCCGTCGGCCATCGTGCTCATCGAGGTGAGGGCCACCGGCGTGCCCTGGGCCAGCGATCCGGGGTACGCCGCGGCGCCCTCGGCCTGCACCCCGACCACACGCACGTCGGGCCGCACCGCCTTGATCGCGATCGCGATCCCGGCGAGCAGGCCACCGCCGCCGGTCGGCACCAGCACGTTCTCGACGTCGGGGGTCTGCTCGAGGATCTCCAGACCCGCGGTTCCCTGACCGGCGACGATGTCGACGTGATCGAAGGGGTGGATCAGCACCGCCCCGGTGCGCTCGGCGAAGCGGTGCGCCTCGACCAGCGCGTCCTCGAGGTAGCGGCCGTGGAAGACCACGTCGGCGCCGTACGCCCGGGTGGCCTTCTCCTTGGGGATCGGCGCGCCCTCGGGCATGAAGACGGTGGACCTGATGCCGAGCAGCTGGGCGGCGAGCGCGACGCCCTGGGCGTGGTTGCCGGCCGACGCCGCGACGACGCCGTGCGCCCGCTCCTCCGCCGTGAGCCGGGCGATCCGGACGTAGGCGCCACGGGCCTTGAACGAGCCGGTGCGCTGGAGGTTCTCGCACTTCAGCCAGACGGGGCCACCGGCCAGCGCGGAGAGCCAGCGGGACTCCTCCATCGGCGTCTCGATCGCGACGCCGGCGAGCACCTCGCGGGCGGCCCGGATGTCGGCCAGGTCGACGCTGGGCACGTCACTCATCGTCGCTCGGCCCCTGACTCACGTCGACGGTCTCCCCCGTCTCCTCGTAGTCCTCCTCCAGCTCCTCGACCGGGTCGTCCCCCGGGCTGGTGTAGGCCGCGAGGTGCTGGACCACGGCGTTGACGGCGGCCGCGATCGGTACGGCGACCAGCGCGCCCGCCACGCCGGCGATGAGGACACCGGCGCCGATCGAGAGGATCACCGCGAGCGGGTGCACCGAGACCCAGCGGCCCATCAGGAAGGGCTGGAGCACGTGCGCCTCGAGCTGCTGGACGCCGATGATCACCGCGAGCATCAGCAGCGCGGTGATCGGCCCGTTGGCGACCAGGGCCACCAGCACGGCGACGGCACCGGCGACGGTGGCACCGACGAGCGGGACGAACGCGCCGAGGAAGACCAGGACGCCGATCGCCAGCACGAACGGCACCCCGAGGATCGCAGCGCCGACCGCGATCCCGATGGCGTCGGTCAGGGCCACGATCACGGTCGCCCGGACGAACTGGGTCAGCGAGATCCACGCGACCCGGCCCGAGCTGTCGACGTGGCCGCGGGCGGCGCGCGGGGACAGGCGCACCAGCCAGGACCAGATCCGCTCGCCGTCGGCGAGGAAGAAGTACGTCGAGAAGAGCACGATGAAGAACCCGGCGAACACGTGCCCGACGGCCGTGCTCACCTCGGTGATCCGGCCGACCACCTCGCCGCCCTCCGACTGCTTGGTGATGGCGTCCTGCGCGCGGTCGATGTAGTCGTTGATCTGGGAGTCGCTCGCGTGCAGCGGGCCGTCCTTGAGCCAGTCCTTGATCTCGTCGAGCCCGGCGACCGTCTGGTCGGCCAGGTCGGTGGCACCGGTGGCGATCTGCTGGCCGGCCAGCGTCAGCAGCAGCCCCACCAGCGCGATGCCGGCGATCACGACGCCGAGCGCGGCGAGGCCGCGCGGCAGCCCGATCCGCACCAGCAGGTCGACGATCGGGATGACGAGCGCCGCGATCAGCATCGCGATCACCACGGGGAGCACGACGACCGACAGGTAGCCGATCGCCAGGAAGACGATCCCGCCCGCGGCCACGATGACCAGGAAGCGCCAGGCCCAGGCGGCCGCGAGGTCGACCCCCCACGGGACCTGCCGGCTCATCACCGAGGGACCGACGACCACGGCCGGCATGTCCAGCTGGGCCTGCCGCTCGTCACGCAGGTGCGCGAACTGGTGGGCGAGTCGGGCGGCGAGCCGCTCCTCGCGGTCCTCGGCCTCGGTCACCGGCCGCTGGCGCCGCGGGATGCCCGGCAGCCGTCGCCGGGCGGATTCGGGCTCCAGGGGCAGCTCGGGCCCGCCAGCGTCGTTGCTCACGCCGACAAGGTACCCAAGTCGGCGTCAGCCCAGCGCACGCTCCAGGTCGGCCACCAGGTCGTCCGCGGTCTCGATGCCGACGCTGAGCCGGACGAGGTCGGCCGGGACCTCCAGATCGGTGCCCGCGACGCTCGCGTGGGTCATCCGTCCGGGGTGCTCGATCAGCGACTCGACCCCGCCGAGCGACTCCCCCAGCGTGAAGACCTCGGTGCGCTCGCACACGGCCAGCGCCTGGGACTCGCCACCGCGGACCCGGAACGACACCATGCCGCCGTACCGCTTCATCTGGCGCTGCGCCACCTCGTGCCCGGGGTGCGTCTCGAGGCCGGGGTAGATCACCTCGCCGACGGCCGGGTGGCTGGTCAGGAAGTCGACGACCCTCTCGGCGTTGTCGCAGTGCCGCTCCATGCGCAGCGCGAGGGTCTTGAGGCCGCGCAGGGTGAGCCAGGCGTCGAACGGGCCAGCGACCGCGCCGATGGCGTTCTGGTGGAAGGTCACCTTCTCGGCGATCTCCAGGTCCCTGACGACCAGCGCGCCACCGACGACGTCGGAGTGCCCGCCGCAGTACTTGGTCGTCGAGTGCACGACGACGTCGGCGCCGAGGGTCAGCGGCTGCTGGAGGTACGGCGACGCGAAGGTGTTGTCGACCACCAGCAGGGCCCCCGCGTCGTGGGCGATCGCGGCCAGGGCCTCGATGTCGCCGATGTTGAGCAGTGGGTTGGTGGGCGTCTCGACCCAGACGAGCCTGGTCTGGCCGGGGCGGATCGCGGCCGCGACCCGGTCCAGGTCGGAGACCGGCGCGGGGCTGTGGTCCAGGCCCCAGGCCTGCTCCACCTTGTCGAAGAGCCGGAACGTCCCGCCGTACGCGTCGTCGGGGATGACCACGTGGTCACCGGGACGGCACAGGGCCCGGACCAGGGTGTCCTCGGCGGCGAGCCCGGAGGCGAAGGCGAAGCCCCGCTCACCCTCCTCCAGCGCCGCGATGTTGCCCTCGAGGGCGGTGCGCGTCGGGTTGGCGGAGCGGCTGTACTCGTAGCCGCCGCGCAGCCCGCCGACGCCGTCCTGCTTGTAGGTGCTGGTCGCGTAGATCGGCGGGATGACCGCTCCGGTCGCCGCGTCGGGCTCGTAGCCCGCGTGGATCGCCCGTGTCTCGAACCCCGACTTGCTCCGGTGCTGCTGCTCGCTCATCCTCCGAGGCTATCCGGCCCTCGACGGCCGGGAACGCCACGCCCCCCGGCGGTGTTACAGACTGTGCATCATCACTGCGATCTGAAGGAGAGCACGTGTTCCTCACCCGCAAGGCCCAGCTGGTCGCCCCCGAGGAGGCCCTGGCCGGCCGCAGCGAGCGCAACTTCCCGCTGGCCGAGAAGCACCGCGTCCTGGACGCACCCCTGGTCACCGATGACGTCCCCGACGGCTTCGAGGTCGCGTTCTTCGGCCTCGGCTGCTTCTGGGGCGCCGAGGAGATCTACTGGCAGCTCCCCGGCGTCTGGTCGACGTCGGTCGGGTACGCCGGCGGCACCACCCCGCACCCGTCGTACGACGAGGTGTGCTCGGGCCGCACCAACCACACCGAGGCGGTCCGGATCGTCTTCGACCCGAGCACGGTGTCCTTCGCCGACCTGGTGAAGACCTTCTTCGAGGTCCACGACCCGACCCAGGGCTTCCGGCAGGGCAACGACGTCGGCACGCAGTACCGCTCGGCGATCTACTTCACCAGCCCCGAGCAGGAGCAGGTCGCTCGCGAGCTGACCACGGTCTACGGCGACGAGCTCAAGCGCCGCCGCCTGGGTGACATCACCACCGAGATCCGCCAGGCCCCGACGTACTACTACGCCGAGGACCACCACCAGCAGTACCTCGCCAAGAACCCCTTCGGCTACCGCTGCCACGCCAACACCGGCGTGAAGTTCCCTGGCTGAGGCATCTGAGCCCGCCTGAGCCACCCTGAGCTGTCGTGGCTGAGGGTCGCGGGTCCGGTGGCCGCCGCTCGCAGACCATGCGGCGGCGGGCACCGGCTCCGGGTGCAGGGCGCCCGCCGCTCGCGCAGTGACACTGTCGGCGGGCGCGTCTAGGTTGCCGAGATGACCATCGCGCGCTTCCCGACCTTCGTCTACGACTGCCCCGACGCCGCGGCGCTCGCCGGGTTCTACGGCACCCTCCTCGGGTGGGAGGTGACCTCCGAGGACGACTGGCACGAGATCCGGCCGGCCGACGGCAGCAGCTGCATCAGCTTCCAGACCGTCGCCGACTACCGGGCGCCCACGTGGCCCAGCCAGGAGGTCCCCCAGCAGCTCCATCTCGACGTCGTCGTCCCCGACCTCGACCGGGGCGAGGCGGAGGTCTTGGAGCTCGGTGCCACCAAGCCGGAGCACCAGCCCGGCACGACGTTCCGGGTCTTCCTCGACCCGGCCGGACACCCCTTCTGCCTGTGCACGAGCTGACGCGACGGCCGCGTTAGGAGCCGTTTGGGACACTGGACCCATGACCGAGCTGCCCCGCAAGGCCGTGGCCAGGACGGCGAGGCTGGCCGCCCTGCCGCTGGGGTACGCCGGCCGCAGCGCGCTCGGCTTCGGCAAGCGGATGGGCGGCAAGCCCGCCGAGGCCGTGATGTCCGACATCCAGCAGCGCACGGCCGAGCAGCTCTTCCGCACCCTGGGCGAGCTCAAGGGTGGCGCGATGAAGTTCGGTCAGGCGCTCTCGGTGCTCGAGGCGGCCCTCCCCGAGGAGGTCGCCGGCCCCTACCGCGAGCAGCTGACCAAGCTCCAGGACTCCGCGCCCCCGATGCCGACCCAGCAGGTCCGCGAGGCCCTCGCCCGCGACCTCGGCAAGGACTGGAAGAAGCAGCTGGCCTGGCTCGACGGCGGCCCGACCGCGGCCGCCTCGATTGGGCAGGTGCACCGGGGCCGCTGGGTCGACGGCCGCGAGGTCGCGGTGAAGGTGCAGTACCCCGGTGCCGGCGACGCGCTCCGCTCCGACCTGCGCCAGCTCTCCCGGCTCGCCCGGACCATGGGCACCCTGGTCCCGGGCATCGACGTGAAGCCGCTGATCGCCGAGATGCAGGCCCGCACCGAGGAGGAGCTGGACTACCGGCTCGAGGCCGATGCTCAGCACGCGTTCGCCGAGGCGTTCCGCGACCACCCCGACTTCGTCGTGCCCGACGTGGTCGCCGCCGGCGACACCACCCTGATCACGGAGTGGCTGGAGTCGACCTCGTCGCTGGCCGCGGTGATCTCGGACGGCACCCAGGAGGAGCGCGACCACTACGGCGAGCTCTTCGTGCGCTTCCTCGTCGAGGGGCCGGCGCGCACCGGCATGCTCCACGCCGACCCCCACCCCGGCAACTTCCGGATCCTGCCCACCGAGGACGGGAGTCCGGGCGGGATGGGCATCCTCGACTTCGGCGCCGTCGCCCGGCTGGCCGAGGGCGCGCTGCCGCTGGCGATGGGCTCCCTGATCCGGATCGCCGCCATCGAGGACGACGAGCAGCTGCTCGCGGGGCTGCGTGACGAGGGCTTCGTCAAGGACCGCGTGACCATCGACCCGGCCCTGCTGCTCGACTACCTCTCGCCCTTCGTCGAGCCGACCCAGGTCGAGCGCTTCCAGTTCTCGCGGGAGTGGATGCAGGCGCAGTTCCAGCGGGTCAACAATCCGCGCGACCCGGCGTACACGCTGGCCCTCAAGATCAACCTGCCGCCGTCGTACCTGCTGATCCACCGCACCTGGCTCGGCGCCATCGGGATCCTGAGCCAGCTCGGCGCCGAGGTGCCGTTCCGCGAGATCCTGACCGCGTCGCTGCCGGGCTTCGCCGACCCGGCCTAGCGCTCACTCGCCGGTGGCGCCGTCGATCGACTCGCGGATCAGGTCGGCGTGGCCGTTGTGCCGGGCGTACTCCTCGATCATGTGGACGAGGATCCAGCGCAGCGAGAAGGGCGAGCCCGCCCGGCCGGTGCGCTGCGAGAGCTGGCCGAGGTCGCCCGCGCCGCGGATCGTCCGGTCGGAGGCCGCGATCTCCGCGTCGAGCAGCGTGAGCAGCTCCTCGGGGGTGTCGTCGACGGCGCTGTGCCAGTCCCAGTCGGCGTCGGCGTCCCAGTCGACCGAGGCCCAGGGCTCGCCGTACTCGTGGCCCTCCAGGACGCACCGGAACCACCAGTGCTCGACGAAGGCCAGGTGCTTGACCATCCCACCCAGCGTCATCGCCGACGGCGGGAGCGTGGTGTCGAGCTGGGCGGCGTCGAGGCCGGCGACCTTCGTCCGCAGCGTCTCGCGGTGGTAGTCGAGGTAGCCCAGCAGCGTCGCCGCCTCGTCGCCGGTGGGTGGCGGGTCGACCCGGGTCACGGCATCCTCCTCGTGATGCAGTACGGCGTGCCGACCGGGTCGGTCAGCACGGTCCAGCCGTCGCGCCGGGCCACCTGGGTGGCCCCGAGCGCGAGGTGCCGGGCCACCTCGGCGTCGCGGTCGTCGGTCGCGAGGTCCAGGTGGGCGCGCACGGGTCCGTCCGCGTCGTCGAGCCGCTGGACCAGCCAGCGCAGCGGCTGGTCGGCGGGCGGCTGGAGGCGTTCGAGCTCCGTCTCCTCCAGGTCGGTCAGCTCCCACCCGGTCAGCCCCTGCCAGAAGGCGACCTCACCGTTGTACGCCGCCCGCGGGACGTCGAGGCACAGCTGGTCGACCTGCGAGCGGTGCCCGCCGGGCCAGGTCGCCGGGGCCGGGCGCCGGGTGGCCGGATGGGTGACGAAGCAGCAGATCAGGCCGCCGGGTGAGCGGACCACGACGTAGCCCTCCTCGTGGCGGACCAGCACGTGGCCGCCGAGCTCGATCGCGGCCTCGGCGGCGACGGCGGGGTGCTCGACGTGCAGGTCGAGGTGGATCCGGCCCGGCCCGTCCTCGAGGTGCTGGACGCGCAGGTAGTCGTCGCCGTCGGGCGGCAGGAGGCTGACGAACTCGTCGGTCTCGCCGCGCGGAGCCGAGACGGCGTACCCGGTCACGTCGCGCCAGAACGCCAGCCCGCGGTCGAGGTCGCCGGGCGCGAGGTCGAGGAACGCGCTGACCCAGAAGGGGGTGATGCTCATGGGACCGGCCGGTGCAGGACGGCGCCCGTCGGGGTGACGATGACGTCGTCGCCGTCCGCGACCGCAGTCCCGTCGACGAGCAGCGACATCCCGGGATCGGCGAGAGGCGGGAAGAGCACCGTGACGACCGGGTTGACGCCGACGTTGGTGATCGAGCCCCGGCCCGGGGTGTCGATGCGCAACGAGGCATCCTCGGCGACCGCGCGCACCGAGACCGCCTTGACGGTGTCGTCCTTGGTGGTGAGCAGGTAGCCGCGGTCGAACTCCTGCAGCCGCTGGGGCAGGTCGGCGAGGTCGACGAGAACACTCATGGGGAGAGGCTATCGACCCAGCGCTCGCCTGCCACCGTGGTTGTGGCGGTGCCGGCGGTGAGCTCGGCCAGGACGGCGGCCAGGCGCGGCTCGTCGGCCGGTGGCACGCCGAGGGTGAGCGAGACGCCGACGGCGTACGCCGTGTCGAGCACGGCGAAGCCGCGCGACCGCAGCTCGCTCTCGATGCGACCCGCGTCGAGGTGGTCGAGCTCGAGCAGGTGCTCCCGCGCCAGGGTCCGCTGGAGGGTGCCGGCGCTGTCGAGAGTGGCGCGCACGGCATCGCCGTACGCGCGCACCAGGCCGCCCGCACCCAGCAGGGTGCCGCCGAACCACCGGGTCACGACCGCGATGACGTCGCCGAGCCCGGCACCACGGAGCACCTCGAGCATCGGCGCCCCCGCCGTGCCCGCCGGCTCGCCGTCGTCGGAGGACCTCTCCACGGAGTCCTGGTGGATCCTGAACGCCGAGCAGTGGTGGCCCGCGTCCCCGTGCTGCCTGCGGAGCCGCTCGACCAGCGCGCGCGCCGCGACCTCGTCGTCGACCCGGGCGACGGTGCACAGGAAGCGCGAGCGCTTGACCTCGATCTCGACCTGGGCCCCGCGCGCGACGGTCAGGTAGCTGCTCATGACCAGACGCCGAGCACGTCGCCGCCGATCCGGACGATGAAGGCCGAGACGACGACGATGAAGAAGACCCGCACGAAGCGAGCGCCCCGGGCCACGGCGGTGCGCGCGCCGACGTACCCGCCGACGATGTTGCAGAGCCCCATCACCGCCGCCACCTGCCACAGGACCGCGCCCTGCGGGGCGAAGACCAGGATCGCGGCCAGGTTGGTCGCCCAGTTGGCGAGCTTGGCCTTAGCGGACGCCTCGAGGAAGCTGTAGCCGAGCAGGCCGACGAGGGTGATCACGAAGAAGCTACCGGTGCCGGGGCCCAGGGCGCCGTCGTAGAACCCGATGGCGAGGCCGGTGCCCATCGCGGCCGCCGTGTGGCGGTGCCCGGAGAAGCGCAGCGCGGTGGCGTCGCCGAACTGCGGCTTGAGGAGCACGTAGCCGCCCACCACGACCAGCGCCACGAGCACGATCGGCTCGAAGGCGTCGCGCGGGATCTGGCTGGCGACCAGCGCGCCGGCCGCCGAGCCGACGAACGCGAAGGCCATGAGGGGCAGGAACGTCCTCGGGTCCGGGCGGATGCGGCGGTAGTACGTCGCCGCGCTCACCGTCGTCCCGCTGATGGCCGCGACCTTGTTGGTGGCCAGCACCTGGACGGTCGAGGCGCTCGGCAGCCCGAGCAGCAGCGCCGGGAGCTGGATCAGCCCACCGCCGCCGACCACGGCGTCGACGAAGCCCGCCGCCAACCCGGCCAGGCCGAGGAGGACCAGCACGGTCGCGGAGACGTCATCCATCGCGGCCATTCTCCAAGTGGGCTCCCAGTCGACCTCAAGCGGGAGGCGACATGGTCCTCACATCCACTCCGGACCACAGAGAAGAGAGACCTCATGAACCGCCGCTGGTTGAGCCGGGCGCTGATCGCGCTGGCCGTCCCCGCACTCGTCGTACCCGCCGTCGCCGGCCCCGCCACCGCGGCGGCCAAGGCTCCGGGCGTCCCCAAGATCGCTGCCGTCGCGAAGATCTACCCGCACCTGAAGGGCGGCACCGCCACCGTGTCGACGACCAAGGTCTACGGCCCGGGCAAGAAGTGCAACACCACCAAGGTCATCAAGGGCGCCCGCGGCCGGTCGGCGTCGTACGCCCCCAAGTACGACCCGAGCGACCCCTCGTCCTACCTGGCCACCGGCGCTCGTCCGAGCGTGTCGGTGCAGGCCTACAAGTTCCCGACGGCCAAGGCCGCGGTGAAGTACCTCCACGGCTACGCGGCGTACGCCAAGAAGTGTCCCGGCTCGAGCGCCGGCGGGGGTGGCGGCACCGGTGGCGACGCGCCGAAGTGCAAGACCTCGATGAAGAAGATCCGGTTCAAGCTGGGCAACGAGCGCTGGGGCTACCAGATGCGGTCGACCTGCACGATCGCCGGCCACAAGACGTCGTCGGTGTTCAACACGCTCTTCGTGCGCAAGGGCCGGGTCATCGTCTACACCGGTGCGATGTCGATGGACGCCACCGCGCCGTCGATCCCGAAGTCGGTCAAGCTCACCGCGCGCGCCCTCAAGGCCGCCGCCTGAGCCGTCCGGGCGGGTCGGGGCCCTCGGTCTCGATCCGCCCGGCTGCTCTCGACCGCTGGGCCGCTGGACCGGTGGCTAGGGTCGAGGGATGCGGATCGTCTCCCTGCTCCCGTCGACGACGGAGATCCTGTTCGCGATCGGTGCGGGTGCGGACGTCGTCGGGCTCACCTTCGAGTGCGACTACCCCGCCGAGGCGAGGAGCCGCCGGATCGTGTCGACCTCCGCCATGCCGGAGGGCCTGTCGGCCGCCGAGATCGATGCGTACGTCGTCGGCGCGGTCGCGCGCGGTGAGGACCTCTACCACCTGTCGGCGGACGCGCTCGCCGAGCTCGACGCCGACCTGGTCGTCACCCAGGACCTGTGCGCGGTCTGCGCCGTCGACGTCTCGGTCGTCGACGACGCCCTGTCCTACCTGGGCTGCCGCGCCGAGGTGCTGACCATCGACCCCCACACGATCGACGAGGTCTTCACGTCGATCGGCGTGCTCGGCCGGGCGACCGGCCACGAGACGGCGGCGGCCGACCTGGTGGCCGGGCTCCGCGAGCGTCTCGCTGCGGTGCGGTCGCGCGTCGCCGACCTGCCTCGGCCTCGCGTGATGCTGCTCGAGTGGACCGACCCGCCGTACGCTCCGGGGCACTGGGTGCCCGAGATGGTCGAGGCTGCCGGCGGCCTGTGCCTGCTCGGCAAGCCCGGCGCGAAGTCCGAGCGGGTGCTCTGGGAGTCCGTCCACGAGGCCGCGCCCGAGGTGATCGTGGTGGCGCCGTGCGGCTACGACCTCGCCGGCGCGCAGCGGCTCGCCGACGACCTGGTGGCGTCCGGCGTGCTCCCGCCCGGCGTACCCGTGCATGCCGTCGACGCCAACGCCGCCTGGGCCCGCCCCGGCACCCGCCTGGTCGACGGCATCGAGGAGCTCGCCGCGATCCTCCATCCCGACCACTGACGGGGCTGTCGGTGGCCGCCGGTAGACATCTGCCATGCCCGAGATGTCTGTCGGCGACGAAACCGAGCTCTACCTGAGGATGGTCGCCGACCCCGGCAGCGAGCCGGGTCTCTACGAGTGCCTCGGCTGCTTCGTGGCACGACGGGTCGAGGCGGTCGGCTGCGACGGGTCGTTGATGTGGACCCAGTGGTTCCGCGACATCAAGTCACCCACTGCGACCGCCCTGGAGGAACGGCTGCACCGGATCGGCGTCTCCTGCGACTGCCACCTGACCCGCAACGCCTACCGGATGGAGCGCGCTCTGCTGATCCGTGACCTGATGACCGACGAGCTGTCGCAGCCCGACGAGATGCCCGACTGCGCCGGCGTACGCCGGACGTCCACGAAGCCGTGTGCCAACTGGGAGCGTCGCCCCCTCAGCGAGCAGGAGCCCGGCCGGCACGGCTGATCGGTCGCCCGATCCCCCGGCCGGCCGTCCTGGATCGACGATGACCGAGCCGACGGCTCGGTGGTTGAGGTGCAGGGCCGCTAGGCCCGAGCCTCGAAACCACCCACCCAGAGACGACTCGGTGGTTGAGGTGCGAGGGCCCCCAGGCCCGAGCCTCGAAACCACCCAGCCGGACAGGACCATGCCGTGCTCACTGCGCTGCCTACGCTGCGGAGGTTTCGAGGCTCGGCGCTGGCGCGCCTCGCACCTCCACCACCGGGGAGCAGGGGCTTCGAGGCTCGGCGCTGACGCGCCTCACACCTCCACCACCGGGAGCGGGGGCTTCGAGGCTCGGCGCTGACGCGCCTCACACCTCCACCACCGCGGGCGGTCAGTCGCCGACCCAGAAGCCGCGGCCGTTGCCGCCGAACCAGTCGCCGTAGCCGCCGGCAGCGCCGCGGCCGCGGGAGCCGAGGTACGAACCGACCACCGCGGCGCCGAGGTCGTCGAGCTCGGGGGCCACGACCCGGCCGTCGACGCGCTGCGCCATCTGGTCGATGAAGCGACCCAGGCCGGGGTCCTCGCCGAGCTTGAAGAACGTCGTCTGCGCGCCGAGGCGGCCGGCGTTGTCGAGCTCGCGGACGGCGTACGCGACCGTGAGCGGGTGCGGCGGGTAGGAGAAGTAGACCTCGCCGTCGGGCTCCAGGTGGGAGGTCGGCTCGCCGTCAGTGACGATGAGGAGCACCGGCTGGGCGTTCGGGTGCTTGCGGAAGTGCCGGTTGGCGAGCAGCAGCGCGTGGTGGAGGTTGGTGCCCTTGTCCCACATCGCGTCCAGCGCCGTGAGCTGCTCGATGTCCATCACCTCGGCGTGCCGGCCGAAGGCGATCAGCTGCAGGTCGTCGCCGCGGAAGCGCGACTTGATCAGCGTGTGCAGCGCGAGGGCGGTGCGCTTCATCGGGACCCAGCGGCCGTCCGTCGCCATCGAGAACGACGTGTCGACGAGCAGCGCCACCGCAGCCTGCGTGCGCGCCTCGGTCTCCTGGACCTCGACGTCGTCGATCGACAGCCGGGGGCCGGTGGGGTCGCCGGCGCGCCGCAGAACTCCGTTGAGCATCGTGCGCGGGACGTGCCACGGCTCGGTGTCGCCGAACGCCCACTCCCGGGTCGCCCCGGACAGCTCGCCGGCGGCGCCCGCCTTCTGCAGCTCACGGTTGCCCTGGCGACCGGACATCCGCTCGGCGACGTCGCGCAGCAGCGCCTTGCCCAGCTGACGCATCGCCTTCGGGGTCAGCCGGAGCTGGCCGTCGGAGCCGCGCTTGAGGGTGCCCGAGTCCCGCAGCGCCTTCTCGAGCTGCTGCAGGGTCCGCGCGTCGACGGCCGCCTCGTCGCCGAGCTGGCGCGCGATCTTGTCCAGGTCGAGGTCGTCCATCCGGGCGCCGCCGTACGACTGCGAGAGCTGGTCGGAGAGCTGGTCGAGGTCGGCGAGGTCCTGGAAGACACCGGTCCCGTCGCCGAGTCCGAGGCCCTCCTCGCCGCCCATCTGCTCAGAGCCGCCCCAGTCGAGGTCGGGCCGCAGGGACTGCAGGTTGTCGTCGAGCCGGCTGAGCGACTCCATCAGCTGCGGGGAGCCGAACGCACCGGCCGAGAGCTCCATCAGCTCCTGGCGCTGCTCGGGCGACATCGAGTTCATCATCCGCTGGGCCGCCGCCGAGCGCTGGGCGAGGGACTCGAGCAGCTCGTCGATGTCCTGCGGGCTCTCGGGGAAGAACTCGCTGTGCTTGGCCATGAACTCGTCGAAGTCCTGGGGGGTGTCGTCACCCAGCCGGTGCTTCTCGAGGAGCTCGTTGAGGTCGCCGAGCATCTCGTTGACGGCGGCGCGGTCCTCGTCGGTGGCGTTCTCGAGCGCCTGCTTCATGCCGGCGAACCGCTGGTCGAGCATCTCGCGACCGAGCAGGTCCTTGATCTTCTCGTAGTCCTCACGGGCCTGCTGGCTCTGCCAGTCGTACGACGACAGCTCGCTCACCGCCGACGCCGTGTTGGGCGAGCCCTCCTGCGGCCACGCACCCTCGAGCTGCATCTCGCGGAAGGCCCGGTCGCCGTCGTCCATCATCGCGTCTCGGGCGAGCTGCTTGCGCTCCTCGAGCACCGCCCGGTCCAGGAGCTCGCGCACCTCCTGCAGCGTGCCGTCGAGGTTGTGCCGCTCGGTCAGCTCGCGGCGGCGCTCGGCGACCCGGCGGGCCAGGTCGTCGAGGCCGCTCTGGTCGCGACCCCCGCGGCGCAGGAACTCGCGCATCGCCCGCTCCGGCGAGTAGCCGGCCATCACGTCCTCGCCGATGGCGTCCAGCGCCTCGGCCAGGTCGACGGGCGGGGCGAGCGGGTCGCCGCCGTCGTACCTCGTGAAGCGAGAGCGGTTCTTCATCGCCGGCCCACCGTGACCTCTCCGCTCACGACGCGCGGGATCTCCGCGACCTCGTCGACCTGCGCGAGCAGCCGCGCGATCGTCGCCTCGTCCTCGGGAGAGTCGATCTCCACGGCGTACGTGATGGCGGTCGTCGACCAGGTCTCGGCGTCGAAGTCACCCGCGACCCGGACCAGGACGCCGTCGAGCTGGATGCCGGGACGCGCCTCGCGGTAGACGACGTTGAGCACGCACACGCCGACGCTCACCAGCAGGAGGTGCGCCCCGGTGTCGTCGGTGTCGACGCCGATCCCGGCGTCGGTCCACGGGTGCTCGAAGAGGGGGCCCGCGTCGATGATCCGGGAACCCGCACCGACCTCGACGTCGAGGTGCAGCTCAGCCATAGACGGTCTCGGACCCGTCGGTGTCCTTGCCGACCTTGCGGGCCAGGTAGAGGCCCTCGAGCGCGAGCTCGATGGCACCGGCCCGCTGCCCGTCGTTGGTGGCGCCCAGGCGGTCGCAGACCTCGTCGTACAGCTCCGACTCCCCCAGGACCGGGAGGCCGGTGAGGAAGTCGCGGGCGGTGACCTGCTCGCCGGTGGTGACCATGGCGCCGGCCTCGATCGCCTGCACGAGCAGGCCGAAGTCGATGCCGCGGAAGTGGTGGCGGACGGTCTCGGCGGTGGCGGTGCGGAGCAGGTGGTTGAGCACCTCGGCCTCGCGGCCCTCCTCGCCGCTCTCGAACTCGATCTTGCCGCCGAGCACCTCGACGGCGGTCTGGAGGTCGACCACGCGGGCGACCGGCTCGGGCTCGCCCTGGACGGTCGCGCGGTGCAGCGCCGCGGCCGCGATCGTCTCGGCGCCGGCGATCGAGAAGCGGGCCGAGACCCCCGAGCGCTGGTCGACGGAGCTCGACTCGCGCAGCGCGCGGGTGAAGCGGGCCAGCACCTCGACGAGGTGGTCAGGTACGTCGGCCACCAGGTCGGCCTCCTGCCGGATCACCGAGACCTCGTCCTCGAGCTCGGTCGGGTAGTGCGTGCGGATCTCGGCGCCGAAGCGGTCCTTGAGCGGGGTGATGATGCGCCCGCGGTTGGTGTAGTCCTCGGGGTTGGCGCTCGCGACGACCAGCACGTCGAGCGGCAGCCGCAGCACGTAGCCGCGGATCTGGATGTCGCGCTCCTCCATCACGTTGAGCATGGCGACCTGGATCCGCTCGGCCAGGTCGGGCAGCTCGTTGATCGCGATGATGCCGCGGTGGCTGCGCGGGATGAGCCCGAAGTGGATCGTCTCGGGGTCGCCCAGCGAGCGGCCCTCCGCCACCTTCATCGGGTCGACGTCACCGATCAGGTCGGCGACGCTGGTGTCGGGGGTGGCGAGCTTCTCGGCGTACCGCTCGCTGCGGTGCCGCCAGGCCACCGGCAGGTGGTCGCCGAGCTCGGCCGCGCGGCGCTGCGAGGCGTGCGTGATGGGGTCGTACGGGTGCTCGCCCAGCTCGGAGCCGTCGATGACGGGCGTCCACTCGTCGAGCAGGCCGACCATGGTGCGCAGCAGCCGGGTCTTGCCCTGGCCGCGCTCGCCGAGCAGCACGATGTCGTGACCGGCGATCAGCGCGCGCTCGAGCTGCGGGATGACGGTGTCCTCGAAGCCGTGCAGTCCCGGCCACGGGTCGCGGCCCTCGCGCAGCGCGGCCAACAGGTTGGCGCGGATCTCCTCGCGGAGCTGGAGCTGGACGTGGCCGGAGGCGCGGAGCTCGCCGACCGTGGTGATCTCGGGCGGAGCCGTGGGAGCAGAAGTCACTCCCTCACGCTACTGCGGGGGCCCACACGGCACGGGTCCGAGAACGGGCTACGACTTCGTCCCGGATCCTCGTAGGGTCACCACCGTGGCCTGGCAAGAGAACTGTCCCTGCGGGTCCGGCACGTCGTACGACGCCTGCTGCGGCCGGCTGCATCGCGGGGCGGCGCTCGCCGCGACGGCCGAGGAGCTGATGCGGTCGCGCTACGCGGCGTACGCCGTCGGCGACACCGACTACGTCTTCCGCACCTGGCACCCGCGGACCCGCCCCGAGCACCTCTCCCCCGACCCGCGCCGGACCTGGACCGGGCTGACCGTCGTCGGCGCCGGGGAGGACTGGGTCGAGTTCGTCGCGTCGTACGACGTCGGTGGGGTGCCCGGCGAGCAGCGTGAGCGCAGCCGGTTCGAGCAGCGGGCAGGTCGCTGGGTGTACGTCGACGGGGACCTCGGATGACGGTGACGATCCGGGAGCGCCGTGAGTCCGACCTGCCGGAGCTGGTGGAGGTGCTCACCGCGCAGCAGGCGGCGACGCAGTACCCCTTGCGCTGGCCGCTCCCGATCCCGGTCGAGGACTTCCTCGTGCGCCCGGGCGAGGAGCGGGCGTGGGTCGCGGAGCGCGACGGTGCGGTCGTCGGCCACGTCGCCGTCCACGCGTTGGGCGGTCAGCTGCGCGAGCACTTCGTCGCCGCGCTCGGGACCGAGGACCTCGCCGAGCTGGCCGTGCTCTTCGTCGGCAGCGACACGGTTGGCACCGGGGTCGGTGGACGACTGCACGACACCGCGGTCGAGTGGATCCTCGCCTCCGGTCGCCGGCCGGTGCTCGACGTCGTGCCCGTCCACGACCGTGCGGTGGAGGTCTACCGGCACCGTGGCTGGGTCGCCGTCGGCGAGGTGCGGCCGGTCTGGTTGGCCCCGGACTTCCCGACCCTGGTGCTGATGACGCTGCGGGAGTGAGGGGTGGGTCGCCCCACCGACCCCAGGAATCCCCGGTTCACCGGGGATCGCCGCACTTCTCGGCTGTTGCAACGCCTGAGAAGTGCAGGGAGAGGCCGAGAAGTGGGCGAGGGCGGTGGGTCGTCCCACCCGCCCCAGAAATCCCCGGTTCACCGGGGATCGCCGCACTTCTCGGCCGTTGCAACGCCCGAGAAGTGCAGGAAGAGGCCGAGAAGCAGGGCTGCGACGTGCGTGCGGAGGGTCCCGCCGGCCTGAGGGCCACAAACTCGGGACCAACGGCCCTGCGGCAGCGCGCCGGCACGAAGCA
The DNA here is from genome assembly GCF_000620705.1 of Nocardioides sp. URHA0020. GTDB lineage: Bacteria > Actinomycetota > Actinomycetes > Propionibacteriales > Nocardioidaceae > Nocardioides. Next base: position 423,262 of record NZ_KK211169.1, on the reverse strand, counting down.
CCATGGTGACGGACACCCACCTGAGGAGGCTGACGTGCTCGACGTGATCGACCTGAGTCCGGTCCAGTGCGAGCAGCTGCTGCGCGCCGGGATCGCCGGACGGGTCGCGCTCTCCACCCCGGACGGCCCGCACATCGTCCCGGTGAACTTCTCCGTCGTCGGCGACGCGATCATCGTGCGGACCTCGCCGTACAGCGTGCTCGGCACCCACGGCCGCGACGCCGTCCTCGCCTTCGAGGTCGACCAGTTCGACCACGACCGGTGGCGGGGCTGGAGCGTCGTGGCCCGGGGTCGGGCGGACGTGGTCACCGATCCGCTCGACCTCGAGCGGATCCGCACCACGTGGGAGCCGCGCCCGTGGGCGGCCGGCGGCCGCAACCTCTACCTGCGCGTGCGGTGGACCGAGCTGACCGGCCGCCAGGTGGGAGCCGACTGGGATCCGCTCGAGACCCTGCCCGTACGCCGTGCGGTCTGACCGTCAGCGACGCGCCGGTGGAGCACACTGACCCTGTGCCCGGCGACGACGACCACCTGCCCACCTCCACCCGGGCGCTGCTCGAGGCCGTCACCGCCATCTCCTCCGACCTCGACCTGCACTCCGTGCTCGAGCGGATCGTCCGGGCCGCGACCGAGCTGACGAGCGCGACGTACGGCGCGCTCGGGGTGGTCGGCAGCGACGCCGTGCTCGTCGACTTCGTGACCACGGGGCTCACCGCGGAGGAGCGCACCCGCATCGGCGACCTGCCGCACGGTCGCGGCATCCTCGGCCTGCTGATCCACGACCCGCAGCCGCTCCGGCTCGACGACCTCACCCAGCACCCGCAGTCGTCCGGCTTCCCCCCGAACCATCCGCCGATGGGCTCCTTCCTGGGCGTCCCGGTCCGGATCCGGGGCACCGTCTTCGGCAACCTCTACCTGACCGAGAAGGCCGGCGGGGAGTCCTTCACCCAGCAGGACCAGCTCCTCGTCGAGGCGCTGGCGAGCACGGCCGGCTTCGTGATCGACAACGCCCGCGCGTACGGGCTCAGCGAGCGCCGTCGCGCGTGGCTCGAGGCCTCCGCCGAGCTGTCCGAGGCCATGCAGCCGCCGATCGACGTCGAGCGGGCCCTGGAGCAGTTCGCCCGGGCCGCGCGGTCGACCGCACGCGCGAGCGCGGTCGCCGTGCTGCGCCTCCAGAACGGCGTCCCGGTGCACACGATCGCCGCGGAGGCCGCTGCCGCCGACGCCGTCGAGCAGGCGCTGACGGTGCTCGCCGAGCGACCCTGGCCCGAGCCGGACGCCGTGCCGGTCGACACCGTGCTGGGCGACTTCGCCGCCACGCTGGTGCCGCTGCGCACCCACCTCGTCGCGGGCGGGCTGCTGGTGATGCTCTTCGACCGCACCTCGTCGACACCGTCGTACGAGGAGAGGTCCCTGCTGTCCTCCTTCGCCGACCAGGCCGGGCTCGCGCTCGACCGGGCCCAGGCGATCGGCGACCGTGCGGAGCTGGCCGTCACCTCCGACCGCGAGCGGATCGCGCGCGACCTGCACGACCAGGTGATCCAGCGACTCTTCGCGACCGGCCTGCAGCTCCAGGCCGCGGGGTCCCTGGTCGCGAGCCCGGAGGTCGCCGCCCGGATCGACCAGGCCGTCGACGCCCTCGACCTCACGATCAAGGACATCCGCGGCACGATCTTCGAGCTCCAGCGGCGCGACCACGGCCCGTCGCTGCGCGCCGACCTGCGGCTGCTGGTGCGGGAGTACGGCCCGGTGCTGACCTTCACCCCCGCCGTCCAGACGACCGGGCCCGTGGACACCGCCGTACCGCCCGCCATCCGCGACCAGCTGCTGCCGGTCCTGCGCGAGGCGCTGTCGAACGTGGCCCGCCACGCGGGCGCCGACCACGCCGAGATCGAGCTGTGCGTCGACGCCCACGAGGTCCGGCTCAGCGTGCTCGACGACGGGGTCGGCGTCCCCGAGGTGACCAGCGAGAGCGGCCTGCGCAACGCCCGTCGACGTGCCGCCGCCCTGGGGGGCGCGCTGGACCTCACCGCGAGACGGCCACGCGGCACGTCGTTCGTGTGGCGCGTGCCCCTGCGCTGACCTGGCGCGGCTCAGCGGGGGCCGAGCAGCCTGCTGGCGAGCACGGCGGCCTGGGTACGCCGCTCCAGGCCCAGCTTCGACAGGATGCTGGACACGTAGTTCTTGATGGTCTTCTCGGCGAGGAACATCTGCTCGCCGATCTGCCGGTTGGTCAGTCCCTCGGCGATCAGCGCGAGCAGCTTGAGCTCCTGCTCGGTGAGCTCGGCGAGCTCGGGCGCCGTCGTCTGCGGATGCCGCACCCGCTCGAGGACCCGGGCGGTCAGACTGGGGTCGATCAGCGAGTTGCCGGCCGCGACCTGACGGACGGCGGAGACCAGGTCGCTGCCCTTGATCTCCTTGAGGACGTAGCCCGCGGCGCCCGCCATGATCGCGGCGAAGAGCGCCTCGTCGTCGTCGTACGACGTCAGGATCAGCGCCTGGATCGTCGGGTCGACCGCCCGCACCGACCGGCAGACCTCGATCCCCGAGCCGTCGGGGAGCCGTGCGTCGAGGACCGCGACGTCGGGGTGCAGCGCGGGGATCCGGTGGGTCGCCTCGTCCGCCGAGCCCGACTCGCCCACGACCTCGATGTCGCCGGCGCTCTCGAGCAGGGCGCGCAGCCCCTGCCGCACGACCTCGTGGTCGTCGAGCAGGTACACGCGGATGGTCGCCGGCTGGTCGGTCATGGTCTCGTTGTACCAGTGCCCAGCTCCACGACCCGGTCGACGCGGTCGAGGCCGGCCTCGGCGTGGGTGATCCAGACGACCGTACGGCGCGGCTCGCCGTCGAGCACCTCGGCCGCGAGCGCGTCGGCGGTCGCACCGTCGAGGTGGGCCGCGGGCTCGTCGAGCACCAGCACCGGCTGGTCGGCCAGCAGCGAGCGGGCGATCGCGATCCGGGCCCGCTCGCCCCCGGAGACGCCGGCGTGCCCGTCGCCGAGCCAGCTGTCCAGCCCGTCCGGCAGGGCGTCGACCCAGGGACCGAGGCGAGCCTGCCGGATCGCAAGGTCGACCTCGGCGTCACTCGCGCCGGGGCGGGCGAGGCGCACGTTCTCGACCAGGGTGGTGGCGAAGACGTGGGGGTCGTCGTCGACCAGACCGACGGTGCGCCGTACGTCGTCCAGCGCCAGCTCGGGCAGCGCCCGGCCCCCCAGACGCACGGCGCCGCGGACCGGGTCGACGAAGCGGAGCAGCAGGGCGGCCAGCGTGCTCTTGCCGCAGCCGGTCGGGCCGACGATCGCGACGCGCTGCCCGGGCTCGATCACCAGGTCGAGGTCGCGCAGCACCTCGTGGTCGTCCCAGGCCGCGGTCACGCCGTCGACGCGCACCCCCGCGCCCGTCAGCACCGCGGGAGACGCCGGGTCCGCGACGGCCGGCGGGCGGGCGGCCAGGGCATCGAGCCGGTCCTCGGCCGCGCGGGTGCGAGCGGCGAGGGCACCGGCGTCCGCGAGCGACCCGGCGACCTCGCCCAGGGCGAGCGGCAGCAGCACGAGCAGGGCCGACATCGGCCCGGAGAGCGAGCCGTCGGCGACCGCCGGGGCGAGCACGACGGCGGTCGCGGCGACGCCGACGCCCGACGCGAGCAGCACCAGCGCGCGACCGCTGGCCAGCCAGGTCGCCGCGACGACGCTGCGCCGGCCGAGCTCCGCGCTGAGCTCCCCGACGGCGGCCAGGGCCCGGTCCTCGGCCTGCCACATGGCGAGCTCGCCGGCGGTCTGCGTGGTCTCGACGACGACCTCCGAGAGGTGCGCGCGGGCGCCGACCGCGGCGCGCTCGGCACGGGCGGCGCCGAGCCGGGCCAGCGCGTAGCCGGCGGCACCCACGAGGCAGACCCCCGCCACCACGATCGCCGCCGACGGTGCCATCAGGGCCGTGACCACCACGGCGAGCGTCGCGGTGATGGCGAACTCCCGCACCGGCATCCGCACCCGCAGCTCCCGGTCCAGCACGCTGTCGACGTCGTCGACGATCGCGGCGAGCACGTCCCCGCGCCGCCGCCCCAGCGCACCCGGCGTGAGCGGCACGACGGCGTCGTACACCTCCACGCGCCGCTGCGCGAGCATCCGGAGCACCACGTCGTGCGACCACAGCCGCTCGGCGTAGCGCAGCACCGGACGGGCGATGCCGAAGGCGCGCACGGCCACGATCGCGACGAGGAGGGTGAGGATCGCGGGCTGGTACGACGCCCGCACGATCAGCCAGCCGGCGGTGGCCGTCAGCGCGACCCCCGACGCCGAGGCCAGGCCGCCCAGGACGGTCGGCAGGAGCAGGCCCCGACGACGTTCCGGCACGGGCTCGTCGGCGAGCGTCGGTGCTCCCGCGCGCGACGGCGGGCGGGCGACCACGACGGCCGCCGGCACGGCCAGGGTGACGGTGTGGTCGGCCAGGGCGACCAGCGCGGGTCGGTGCGCGACGACGACGACCGAGGCCCTCGTGCCGAGCTCCTGGACGGTGTCGGCGATGACCTGCTCGGTGATCGGGTCGAGGTGGGCGGTCGGCTCGTCGAGCAGCACCCACGCGCGGTCGGCGAGCACCACCCGGGCCAGGGCCAGCCGGGCCCGCTCTCCGGCGGACAGGGTGTCGCCGTCCTCGCCGAGCACGGTGTCGAGGCCGGCGGGCAGGTCGCGGACGCGCTCCTCGAGGGCGACCCGGCGGAGCACCTCCCAGAGCCGGTCGTCGGGGGCGTCCGGCACGGCCAGACGCAGGTTGTCGGCCACCGTGCCGGACACGAAGACCGGGCGCTGCGGCAGCCACGCGATCCGGTCGCGGGTCGGGCCGTGGACCGTGCCGGAGGTCGGCTCGAGCAGTCCGGCGAGCACGGCGAGCAGCGTCGACTTGCCGCAGCCCGACGGTCCGGTGATCGCGGTGATGCCCCGGTCGGGGAGGTCGAGGGTGACGTCGTCGAGGGCGGGTACGGCGCGACCGGCCCGCAGCACCGACACGTGCTCGAGCCGCATGGACCCGGGCCGCCGGTGCGGTGTGGCGTCGGCGCCGTCGACCAGGTCGCTGGCGGCCTCGAAGGTCGCGACTCCCTCGGCCGCGGCGTGGAACTCCGCGCCCACCCGGCGCAGCGGCCAGTAGGCCTCGGGGGCGAGCAGCAGCACGACCAGTGCCGTCTCCAGGTCCAGGTCGCCATGGGAGAGCCGGATGCCGACGGTCACCGCGACCAGCGCGACCGACAGGGTCGCGACCAGCTCGAGGACGGCCGACGAGGCGAACGCGATCTGCAGGGTCTGCAGGGTGCGCCGGCGGTAGCGGTCGGTGATCGACCGGATCGTGGCCGACTGGGCCTCGGCCCGACGGAACGCCACCAGCGTCGGCAGCCCGCGCATCACGTCGAGGAAGTGCCCGGACAGCGACGCCAGCGCGCGCCACTGCAGCTGCGCACGGTCGCGGGTCGCGAGACCGACGAGGATGCCGAAGACCGGGATCAGCGGCAGCGTGACCAGCACGATGAGAGCGCTCATCGGGTCCTGGGTGGCGATCGCGGCCAGGGTGACGACGGGCAGCACCCCCGCCAGGACCAGTGCCGGGACGTAGCGCGTGAGGTAGGGCTCGGCGGCGGTGGCACCCCGCGTCGCCAGCCCGGCGAGCTCGCCGGTGGACCGGCCCGCGCCGCCGTCGCGCAGGATCGCACCGACCACGCGGCGGCGTACGTCGGAGCCGACGAGGGCCGCCGCCCGCGCGGCCATCGCGTCGGTGGTCCAGCCGGTCAGCGACCGGGCTGCGGCCACCGCCACGACCACCGCGGCCCAGGTCCACACCGCGCCGTCGTGCAGCACCGCCAGGATCAGCTCGGTGATCGCCCAGGCCTGGCCGACGAGCAGCAGGCTGCCGAGGCCACCGGCGACCAGCACGACGGCGAGCTGGCTGCGTGCCGGAGCCAGCTGCCGGCGTACGGCGGGATCGGTGGGTCTCATGCCACCGGCTCGGGCACGTGCTCCGCGATGTGGTGGACCGAGATCCGCTTGCGGAAGATCCAGTAGGTCCAGGCCTGGTAGCAGAGCACGATCGGGGTGAAGATCGCCGCGACGATCGTCATCACCTTCAGGGTGTACGCCGTCGCCGCGGCGTTGGTCGTGTTCAGCGAGAACGCCGGGTCCGTCGAGGACGGCATCACGTCGGGGAAGAGGGCCACGAAGAGGCCGGCGACCGCGAGCGCGATGCAGACGAAGGTGCCGAGGAAGCCCCAGCCCTCGCGACCGGCGTACGCCGCCGCGATGCCGCCGACCAGCGCCAGCGCAGCCACCACGAAGAGGACCGCCGAGCCGAGGTTGCCGGTGTGGATCTGCGCCCAGACCAGGAAGGCGACCGAGACGGCAGCGGCCACCAGGCCGAGCCGGACCGACAGCGCCCGCGCCCGGTGGCGGATGTCGCCGTCGGTCTTGAGCGCCACGAACATCGCGCCGTGGGTGAGGAAGAGGAAGAGCGTCACCAGCCCGCCCAGGAGGCCGATGGGGTTGAGCAGCGTGAAGATCGTGCCGGTGAAGTCCTTGGTCTCGTCGATCGGCACGCCGCGGACGATGTTGGCGAAGGCCACGCCCCAGAGGAAGGCCGGGACGTAGGAGCCGACGATGATCGCGCGGTCCCACCAGGAGTGCCAGGCGGCCTCGGGGCGCTGGTGCCGGTACTCGAAGGCCAGGCCGCGCACGATCAGCGCGAGCAGGATGAGCAGCAGCGGCAGGTAGAAGCCGCTGAAGAGCGTGGCGTACCACTCGGGGAAGGCGGCGAAGGTCGCGCCACCGGCGGTCAGCAGCCAGACCTCGTTGCCGTCCCAGACCGGCCCGATGGTGTTGATCATCAGGCGCCGCTCGCGGTCGTCGCGAGCGAGCACGGGCAGCAGCATGCCGACCCCGAAGTCGAAGCCCTCGAGGGTGAAGTAGCCGATCCAGAGGACGGCGATCAGGATGAACCAGACGGTGGTGAGCTCCATGTCGTCGCTCCTCTCTAGTAGGCGAACGCCAGCGGGCGGTCGTGGTCGTCGTCGCTGCCACGCAGCGTCGGGTCCGGCGGCTCCTCGAAGGGCTCCAGCCCCTTCTTGGAGAAGCGCACGATCAGGCCGACCTCGATGATCGCGAGGACGCCGTACAGGCCGGTCAGCGCGAGCAGCGAGATCCAGGCCTCGGTGGGACTGACCCCGGGCGAGACGCCCTGGGAGGTGTTCATTAGCCCGAAGACCACCCAGGGCTGGCGACCCATCTCGGTGAAGATCCAGCCGGCGGAGTTGGCGAGCAGCATCAGGATCGGCGTCGCGATCGCCATCCGGCCGAACCACCTCGTCGTCGGTGCCCTCCCCCTGCGGGTGAGGAAGAGGATCACGGCGGCGAGGAAGGCGGAGCCCATCCCGAGGCCGATCATGTAGCGGAAGGACCAGTAGGTGACCGGGATGATCGGCGAGTAGTTGCCCGACGGGTCGTAGTAGCGCGCGCCCGGGTCCTGGCCGTACTTCTCCTGGTACTGCGCCCGCAGGTCGTTGATGCCCTGGACCTCCCCGTCCCACGTGCCGGTGGCGAGGAAGGACAGCAGGTGCGGGATCTTGATGGAGAACTTCTCGGTCTGCCCGTCCGGCGTGCCGATCGTGATGACGGAGAAGGACGCCGGCGCCTCGGTGTCGTAGAGGGCCTCGGCCGCCGCCATCTTCATCGGCTGGACCTCGGTCATGATCTTGCCCTGGTAGTCGCCGCTGACGGCGACGCCGAGGCCCGCGACGAGCACCACCCAGGCGCCGAGGCGGATCGCCTTGCGGTAGGTCTGCCGGTCCTCCTGGTGCCGCTTCGAGACGTAGAGCCAGGCGGCGACGCCGACGACGAAGGCCGCACCGGTCATGTACGCCGCGAGGATGACGTGGGGGAAGGTCGCGAGCTGCACCTTGTTGAACATCACGGCCCAGAAGTCGGTGAGCTCGGCGCGACCGGACTCGGGGTTGTACCGGTAGCCGACCGGGTGCTGCATCCAGGAGTTGGCGGCCAGGATGAACCAGCTGCTCGCGAGCGTGCCCAGGTGCACGATCCAGATGCAGGCGCAGTGCAGCTTGCGCGGCAGCTTGTCCCAGCCGAAGATCCACAGCCCGAGGAACGTCGACTCGAGGAAGAACGCGAGCAGCGCCTCGACCGCGAGCGGAGCGCCGAAGACGTCACCGACGAAGCGCGAGTAGTCGGACCAGTTCATGCCGAACTGGAACTCCTGGACGATGCCGGTCACGACCCCGATCGCGAAGTTGATCAGCATCAGCTTGGCGAAGAACTTGGTCAGTCGCAGCCACGCCGGGTCCCGGGTCCGCAGCCACTGGGTCTCCATGACGGCGACCAGGGCGGTCAGCCCGATCGTCAGCGGCACGAACAGGAAGTGGTAGACGGTGATGATGCCGAACTGCCACCGAGCGATGTCCAGAATGCTGTCCACGTGGATCTCCACTCACCATTTTCCTCGGCCAAGAGCGACTGCGCCGGGCCAACGCTAGGAGCAACCCTGCTCCCCTGGCCCGGGCCGGAGGGTCCCCCGGATCGGGCCAAAGGTCCCGGATCGTGTCCCTCTCCGGAGGCTGCTCTCGGCGCTTGTGAAAACTTTCTCAAAGTCCGCCGAGCGCCGGTCACCGGGGTCGTCGGAACCCCGTCAGGTCGTGACCTGGACCACGAGACCCCGGTGGTTGAGGTGCGAGGGCCGCCAGGCCCGAGCCTCGAAACCACCCAGCCCGGTGGTTGAGGTGCGAGGGCCGCCAGGCCCGCCCGGTGGTTGAGGTGCGAGGGCCGCCAGGCCCGAGCCTCGAAACCACCCCGCCGTACGCCGCCGCCGTACGCCGCCGCGGCACGCCGCCTCAGACGCTGAGGACCACCGACGAGCCGTGACCGAAGAGCCCCTGGTTGGCGGTGACGCCGACCCGCGCGCCCTCGACCTGACGGCCGGTCGCCCGGCCGCGCAGCTGCCACGTCACCTCGCACACCTGCGCGAGCGCCTGCGCGGGGACGGCCTCGCCGAAGCAGCCGAGACCTCCGGACGGGTTGACCGGGATCCGACCGCCGAGCGTGGTGTCGCCGGCCCGCAGGAGCACCTCGGCCTCACCGCGCTTGCACAGCTGGAGGTCCTCCATCCAGTCCAGCTCGAGCGCCGTCGACAGGTCGTAGACCTCCGCGAGCGAGACGTCGGAGGGGTCGATGCCCGCCTCCTCGTACGCCGCGGCGCCGATCGACTCCTTGAAGGTCAGCTCGCCGGGAGCCACCGCGGTCGTCGCGTCGGTCGACAGGTTGGGCATGTCCATGACCGTGTTGGGGAAGGTCGGCGTGACGGTCGAGATGGCGTTGATCCGCACACCGCCACCCAGGCCGTGCCGGGCGGCGTACTCCGTCGAGCAGAGCACGACCGCGGCCGCGCCGTCGGAGGTGGCGCAGATGTCGAGCAGGTGCAGCGGGTCGGAGACGACGGCGCTGCTCAGCACGTCCTGGACCGAGACCTCCTTGCGGTAGCGCGCGTTCGGGTTCTCCAGCCCGTGCCTGGCGTTCTTGACCTTGACCCGGGCGAAGTCCTCCTGCGTCGCGCCGTAGAGGTCCATCCGCCGGCGCGCGTAGAGGGCGAAGTACGCCGGGTTCGTCATGCCGAGCAGCCGGAAGCGCAGCCAGTCCGGGTCGTCCCAGCGCTCGCCGGCGTTGGGCGCGAGGAACCCCTTCGGGGTGGTGTCGGCGCCGACGACGAGCGCGACCTCGCTCAGACCCGCCAGGATCCGGGCGCGCGCGGTGTCGAGGGCCTGGGCGCCGGTCGCGCAGGCGGCGTACGACGTCGCGACCTTCGCGCCGTTCCAGCCGAGCGCCTGGGCGAAGGTCGCGCCGGCGACGTAGCCGCCGTACCCGTTGCGCACGGTCTCGCCGCCGACGATCAGGTCGACGTCCTGCCAGGCGATGCCGCTGTCCGCGAGGGCCGCGCGGGCGGCGTGCACGCCGTACGTCACGAAGTGCTTGCCCCACTTGCCCCACGGGTGCATGCCGACCCCCGCGACGGCGACGTCGTGCGCGCTCACTGGTCGGCCTCCTGGCCCATCTCGACGACCGGCTTCCAGCGCCAGATCGTCCGGTCGCCGGTCTCGTCGACGTACAACGTCTCGACGACGAGCTCGGCCTCGGCCCCGACGTGCAGGTCGGCGACGCCGTACCCGTCCGCGACCTGGCCGAGCACGACCAGCCCCTCGGGCAGCTCGACGGCCGCAATGGCGAACGGGACGTAGGGATCGGCACTCGGGACGTACGGTGCCGGCGGCTGGTACTGCGCATCCGTGTAGGACCAGATGGTCCCGCGCCGCGAGAGCTCGGTGTCCTCGAAGGTCTCGCCGTCGCAGGCGGGGTTGCGGCAGAAGCCCGACGCCCGGGGGAAGAAGACCGTGCCGCACGTCGTGCAGCGCGTCCCGACCAGTGCCGGGGCCGGACCGGTCGTGAACCAGCCCTCGATCGCCGGGGTCGCCGTGTCCGTCATGCCAGCACCGTACCAAGCAACTGCTTGGTCGGGTACGGCGTGATCACCGCCGGCGGCGCGGGACCAGCTTGCCGAGCGCGAGCACGGCGTAGCCCAGCGTGTTCACCGCGACGAAGGCGGCCAGCACCCCGAACCAGCCCGACTGCAGGGTGTCGGTCGGCAGCAGCATGCCCAGGACCGTCACGGGGTCTCCTCCCTCGCCACCGTGTTCCAGCCGGAGGTGCGCCCCGTGGCGATGCTCCACAGCGAGGCCACGTAGACCGCCTGCAGGAACACGTCGTAGACGAGCTCGACCACCAGCGGGAGGGCCAGCAGCCGACCACGCCAGCCGGCACCCCAGACGGTGACGATGCGCTCGACCAGGAACACGCTGCCGATGCCGACCCAGAAGCCCGACAGGGCCACCGCCGGCGCGGAGATCAGGGTCACCAGCATGAGCAGGAGGAACGCCTGGAAGGCCAGGGTCCCGTAGCCGATGCCGAGCTGCTGCCACCAGTAGATCGCGGTGGTGCGGGTCAGCCCGTAGGCCCCGACGTTCTCCAGCGCGCCTCGCTGCCACCGGCTGCGCTGGCGCCACAGCGCCCGCCAGTCCGGCATGATCTCGGTGATGCAGCGGCACTCCTGCGGCGACACCATCCGGCCCCCCAGGGTCTTCAGCGCCAGCGTCAGCTCGTTGTCCTCGGTCATCGCCCAGGTGTCGTAGACCTTCCCGGTGGGTCCGGGGAGGATCAGCCCGCGGGCGTCCGCAACGGCCCGCAGGGCGTACGCGCGGAAGAGCGTCGCGGTGCCGGTCAGCACGAAGACCCGGCCCTTGCGACGGCCGATCTGGCGTCGGTAGCGGGCGTACTCGTTGCGCTGCAGCTGACCGACCAGGCCGCCACCCGGCTCACCTTCGAAGATGCCACCGACGGCGATCAGGTCGGCGTCCTGCTCGAGTCGACCGGCCGCGATCTCCAGGAAGTCCGGGACGAGCGCGGTGTCGGCGTCCATCACCATGAAGACGTCGGGCACCTCGGCCCCGGGCAGCAGGCCGGCGAGCACCTGGTTGAGCGCTCCTGCCTTCTTCTCCGTGTTGTCGACGGTCTCGATGACCGTGGCGCCCATCGAGCGAGCGATGTCGGCGGTCTCGTCGGTGCAGTTGTCGGCGATGACGACCACGTGGTCGGGCGGACGCGTCTGCTCGCGCAGCGAGGTGAGGGCGAGACCGATCACCAGGCGCTCGTCGTGGGCCGGCACCAGGACCGTGATCCGCACGGCCGGACCGACGGACTCGAGCTCCTCGAGCGTCGGCAGCGCGACCGGCAGGGCCTCGGACAGCGCCTCCTGCCGGGCGTCCTGGTGCCCGTCGGGCCCGTCGATCCCGGCGTCGACGGCGGTACGCCGCAGCATCATCGCGCTGACGCGGCCGCGGTGGAGACCCGGCAGCCGCCGGTCGCGGCGCAGCACCTGGTAGAGCACGCGCACGTGCGCCGCCGACAGGGTCATCACGACGGCGGCCGCCGCGAAGACCGCCGCCAGCAGGACGGACCGTCCCGGGACGTCCCGTCCGTACAGGAAGGGCAGGCTCGCCAGGTCGACGACCGTGGGGGCGATGACCATCTCGATGACCAGGAGGACCCCGGCCAGCATCGCGGCCGCTGCGAAGGCGACGCTGAGGATCGTCAGCCGGGCCAACCGCGAACGTGGCTCGATCGCGGTGGACACCGGCTCAACGTAGCGGAACCAGGCTCAGCCGCGGGCCAGATACGCCAACAGGTCGTGCCGCGTGACGACGCCGACCGGCTTGCCGTCCTCGTGCACGAGGAGCGCGTCGGCACCCTCGAGCGCGCCGACGGCCTCGGAGGCCTCCTCGGTCGACCCGATGCTCGGCAGCGGCGGCGACATGTGCTCGCTGACGCTGTCGGTCAGCCGGGCGGCGCCGGTGAAGAGCAGGTCGAGCAGCGTGCGCTCGGAGACCGAGCCGACGACCTCGGCGGCCACCACGGGCGGCTCGGCGCGGACGACGGGCATCTGCGAGACGGCGTACTCCTGGAGGATCGCGACCGCCTCGGCGATGGTCTCGCCCGGGTGCGTGTGGACCAGGTCGGGCAGCCGGCCGTCCTTGCCGCGCAGCACCTCACCGACGCTCTGCACGTGGCGCTCGACGCCCTCGACGGGGAAGCCGTACTGGCCCAGCCACTCGTCGTTGAAGACCTTGGTGAGGTAGCCGCGGCCGGAGTCGGGCAGCAGCACGACGATCACCGCGTCGGCACCCTCGGGGGTGCCCTCGAGCTCGTGCGCGAGCTGGATCGCGGCGTACGCCGCCATGCCGGAGGAGCCACCGACGAGCAGCGCCTCCTCACGGGCCAGGCGGCGGGTGGTGGCGAACGAGTCGGCGTCCGAGACCTCGATGATCCGGTCCGCGACGTCGCGGTCGTAGGCGTCGGGCCAGAAGTCCTCGCCCACGCCCTCGACGAGGTAGGGCCGCCCGCTGCCGCCGGAGTAGACCGATCCGGCGGGGTCGGCGCCGACCACCGTGATGTCGGGGTTCTGCTCCTTGAGGTAGCGGCCGGTGCCGCTGATCGTGCCGCCGGTGCCGACGCCGGCGACGAAGTGCGTGATCCGGCCCTCGGTCTGCGCCCAGATCTCCGGCCCGGTCGTCTCGTAGTGCGAGCGCGGGTTGTGCGGGTTGGAGTACTGGTCGGGCTTCCAGGCGCCCGGCTGCGACGCGAGCCGGTCGGAGACGTTGTAGTAGGAGTCCGGGTGCTCGGGCTCGACCGCGGTCGGGCAGACGACCACCTCGGCGCCGTACGCCTTGAGCACGTTGCGCTTGTCCTCGCTGACCTTGTCCGGGCACACGAAGATGCACTTGTAGCCCTTGGCCTGGGCGACCATCGCCAGCCCGACACCGGTGTTGCCCGACGTGGGCTCCACGATCGTGCCTCCCGGCTGGAGCTCGCCGGACGCCTCGGCGGCCTCGATCATGCGCGTCGCGATGCGGTCCTTCACGGAGCCACCGGGGTTGAGGTACTCCACCTTGGCCAGGACGATCGGTCCCGTCGCGCCGTTGAGGGAGCCCATGGACTTGGACAGTCTGAGCAGCGGGGTGTTGCCGATCAGGTCCAGGAGCGAGTTCACGTACTGCATGGCCTCAATCTAGGCGTGCTTCTCGCAACCGCGGAAACCCCGCGCCCTGCCTCCCTTCCGAGTCCGTAGGGTGAGGGCGTGGGGAAAGCAGGAGCTGCGCGCAAGCTGGCGTCCGCCGCGGCGTACGGCGGCGGTGGGCTGTCCGCCCTCGGCGTCGCGCTCTACGGCGTGCTGACGTTCGAGGCCAAGTCCGCCCGGAGGGTGATCGGCGAGGCGAGCTCGGAGCGACCGCCGGACCCGAGCGGCTGGTACGGCCGGGGTCGCCCCGGGCCCGCGATCAAGATCGCGATCCTCGGTGACTCCAGTGCGGCGGGGTACGGCGTCGACCGGGTCGAGGAGACGCCGGGGGCCGTGCTCGCCAGTGGCGTCGCCGAGCTCGCCGACCGACGCGTGCACCTGCGCGGCTTCGCTGTGGTGGGGGCGATGTCCTCGGACCTCGGAGCACAGGTCGACCGGGCGCTGCCCACCGACCCCGACGTCGCCGTGATCCTGGTCGGCGCCAACGACGTCACCCACATCGTGCTCCCGGCGGCGTCGGTGCGGCACCTGTCCGAGGCCGTACGTCGCCTGCACGACGCCGGCGTCGCGGTCCTGGTCGGCACCTGCCCCGACCTCGGCACGATCAAGCCGATCATGCCCCCGCTCAAGCAGATCGCGCGCGCGTGGTCGCGGCGGATCGCGGCGGCGCAGACCATCGCCGTGCTCGAGGAGGGCGGCCGCACCGTGTCCCTCGGCTCGATCCTCGGGCCGGAGTTCGCGGCTGCTCCGGCGGTGCTCTTCGGTCCCGACCAGTTCCACCCGTCGGCGAGCGGCTACCGGTCGCTGGTCCAGGTGCTGCTCCCCTCGACCCTGGCGGCGCTCGGGCTGACCCCGGACGACGAGGCCGAGCCCGAGGCCTACCGCGGCGAGGGCGTGCTGCCCATCGCCGCCGCGGCGGTCCAGGCGGTCGACGTCCCCGGCACGGAGCTCGGGGGCACCGAGGTGGGCGGCTCGCGCCTCGGCGTACGCGGTCGCTGGGTGGAGCTGCGGCACCGCCGCCGGCACCCCGACACCGAGGGCGCGGCGCCCGACGAGCAGGAGGAGACAGCGACCGAGGCGTCGTAGAGCGCCTACAGTCCGTGTCATGCGACGACGAATCCCGGCTGCGGCGACGTCCGCGCTCATCCTGACCTCGGCGGTGCTGGTCGGCGTGGTCCCCGCAGCAGAGGCAGCGGCGAAGCCGGCACGTCGCACGGTGCTGGTCGAGGCCAGGTCGGATGCGGAGTCCCGCCCGTCGGTCAGCGCGGACGGCCGCTTCGTCGTCTACCAGACGGGCACGTGGTTGCCGACGCACTCGTCCGCCACGCAGCCCCAGGCCGTGCTGTGGAACACCAGGACGCGCACGAGGACGATCGTCTGGGCCGGCAGGCCCGCGGGCGCTGCCGCCGTCGCGCCCGTGATCAGCTCGGACGGGCGGTACGTCACCTACACGCGGGCGACCGACTTCGTGCCCGACACCACCACCTCCGACGGCAGCTGGTCGACGACGCTGGTGACGTGGGACCGGGTCACCCGCAAGACCCGCGTCGTCGCGGCGAAGTCGACGACGGCGAACTACCGAGCCGCCGATGTCGGCCGCGGTGGAGCGTTCGTGGCCTACAGCTCGTTCAAGGCCCTGGGTGGTGCTCACAGCGGCGAGATCGAGCACGCGTTCGTGTGGCGCAGGTCCACCGGCACGGCCCGTCTCGTGACCGGTGCCAACGGCTTCGCTGAGTACACGTGGCCGATCGACATGAGCGATGACGGACGCCACGTGCTGCTGGGAGTGATCCCGGCCATCACCGGCGAGATGGCGCTGACCGTGCTGTCGGACCAGCGCACCCGGACGACCAGCACGGTGCGCGGGGAGCCCTGGTACTCGAGGCTCAGTGCGAACGGGCGTTTCCTCGGCTACGCGTACACCGCCAAGCGACCGCATCAGATCGACCCGGAGATGCCGGCGGTGTGGGACCGGGCCAAGCACACGAGCGACAAGCTGCGCTTCCCGAGCCGCTACCGCTCCCTGATGACGGGCGGTGCCAAGGTGTCCGCGATCAGCCCGACCGGACGCTACGTCACCGTCCTCGCCTACCGGAACAACGCCAACCTGGGCACCCTGCTCCTCGTGGACCGGCGCACGGACAAGGTGACGGTGGAGTCTCGGACCAGGGCGGGCGCGGCCATCAGGGACGTCGCCGGGAGCACCATCGACAGGTTCGCGTCGACGATCGCGTTCGTCGACGACGGTGGAGCCCTGCGGGCTCGGCTCAAGGTGCGGTGACGACCGGCCCGCTTCACCAGCCGTCGGGGAAGCGGGCCGAGCCCGCGACGATCGCGATGACGACCGCGGCGGCGACCGCCGTCGCGAGCAGCAGCTCCTGCCCCAGGTGCCGCCAGCGCGGGACCAGCAGCAGGACCAGACCGACCAGCGCCACCAGACCCGGCAGCGTGAGGATCGGCGCCAGCGGCTGCGCCACACCCGCGGCCACACCCAGCACGAGCCCGGAGGCCACCGCACGCCGTACGGCGACCGGACGATCTCCGCGGGCGAGGCCCACCGTCGTCACCGCTCCCCCGGCGGACACCTGGCCGGGCGCAAGGGTCTGCAGGAGCAGTGCCGAGGTCACCGAGTCCGCGACCACCACGACGTCCTTGAACCGGTCGTGCACGGCGTAGCGCCGGACCAGGTCGTCGAGGCGATGACCGCGGTCGGCGTCCGGCGAGCCCGTCGGAGCCAGCAGCACCTCGACCTGTGGCCCGACGTCGAGGGCGCGGGCCACCCGCTCGGCATCGCCCGTCGGGGCGGTGATGACGACCGGGTCGCGACCGAGCTCGTCACGGACCCGCGCCAGCTCACCCTCACTCGCCGTCGTGCTGACCACGAGGATGCGCTGCAGACCGGGCACGGTGGCGACGATAGCCGGGCGACTCGGGCCGGGACTCGACAAACCGGCGAATGCGACTAGGCTGGAGGCTAATCCTCTTAGCCACACTCTGGAGCCACCGTGATCTCGCACCTCTCCATCGACGGCAACACCCTCGCCTACGACCTCACCGGTGACGGGCCCCTGGTCGTGCTCAGCCACGGCATCGGCGACAGCAGGCACTCCTACCGCTTCCTCGCCCCGGCCCTGGTCAGGGAGGGCTTCCGCGTGGCGAACGTCGACATCCGCGGCTGCGGTGACTCCAGCGTGGAGTGGGACGACTACAGCAGGACCAGCATCGGTGCCGACCTGGTGACGCTCGTCCGTCACCTGGGCGGCCCGGCCGTGATCATCGGCCAGTCCATCAGCGGCGGCGCCGCGACCGTCGCCGCAGCCGACGCCCCGGACGTGGTCGCCGGCATCGTCGAGCTGGCGCCGTTCACGCGCACCCAGTCGCTGGACCTCAAGGGCCTCGTCACCGCCTCACGCTTCCGCAGGGGCTACGTGCAGATGGCGCTCGTGATAGTCCGCGGGCGCTCGCAGAACTGGACCCGGTACCTCGATCTGGCGGTGCCGGTGAAGCCGGACGACTGGGACGACGAGCTGGCCCGGATCGAGGACAAGCTGGCCGAGCCCGGGCGGATGAAGGCCCTGCAGGCGATGTGCAGGTCCAGCCCCAGCGATGCCGGCGCCAAGCTGGCCGAGGTGACCTGCCCGGTCCTGGTCGTCGAGGGCAGCCTCGACCCCGACTGGGCCGACCCTCGGGCCGAGGGCGAGCGGATCCTCGCCGATCTGCCGGCGGGGCTCGGGGAGCTGGCGGTCATCGAGGGTGCCGGTCACTACCCGCACGTCCAGACTCCGGACCAGCTGCTGGCGCTGACGATCCCCTTCCTGACCAGGACGCTCGGCGGTGCCTAGGGCCGGCCTGACCCAGGCGGTGGTGACCGAGGCGGGAGCGGACCTGGTCGACGAGGTCGGGCTCGACCACCTGAGCATGACGCTCCTCGCGGACCGGCTGGGGGTGCGGACCCCGTCGCTCTACAAGCACGTGACCAGCCACGGCGACCTTGCCCACCGCATCGGCGTGCTGGCCATGGTCGAGCTCGGAGACGCACTGGGCCGAGCCATCGAGGGGCGGGCCGGCGGTGACGCGCTCACCGCCGGCGCTCTCGCGATGCGCAGGTACGTGCTCGAGCACCCCGGGCGGTACGCCGCGGGCAACCTGGCTCGTCCGACCGGCCCGGACGACCCGCTGGTGCCCGCCACCGACCGGGTCCTGGCCTCATGGGCGGCGATGCTGCGCAGCTATCACCTCGAGCCGACCCAGGAGATCCATGCCATGCGGATGCTGCGCAGCCTCCTGCACGGGTTCGCGAGCCTCGAGTCGGCCGACGGCTTCCGGATCGACGCCGCCGTCGACTCCAGCTTCGCCTGGACGATCAGCTTCCTCGACCACGCGCTGCGGGTGATCGCGTCGGTCGACGACGACTCCACCGACACCGTGACGCGACCGCGACGGCAGCCGTGAGCGACGTCATCTCGCACGACGGGACGTGATCACGGCGTCCGTGCCGGGAGTCGCCCACGGCGAGCCGTGGAGGCTCGCACCGTGGACGATCGGGGTCTGACCCGACCTGGTGCTCATCGCGACCGACCGGTGACGACCGCGTGAGGGACGCGCTCGCAAGGGGGGTGCTGCGCCACGCGGCTGGGGGGGCGGCGCGGCGCAGCACCGGATCGATGATCCCTCAGAGGTCCGCGGGCCGCAGGACGCGGCTGATGCCGTGGGCGATCTGCGTGTTGCCCTTGTTGATGTTGACCTTGGACGGGATGACCGTGGCGTTCCAGGCGTCCTTGTCCTTGTCGAGCAGCTTGATCGCACCGCTGCGCTTCACGTTCACGCGGAGGTTCAGCCCGGCCGCCGTCTTGAGCTTCGCACCGTCGGCCTTGCTCGCCTGCGCCGCGTTGATCCGCGCGCCCGGCACCACGTGGTAGAGCAGGATGGCCTCGAGGGTGTCGACGTCGACGAGACCGGCCACCTTCTTGAAGGTGGCGCTCTCGGACGCCGGCTTCTTGCCGGTGACGCTGGTGACGAGACGCCGGAAGGCCGCGTCCGTCGGCAGGAACGCCGTCAACCGGACGTTGCCCTTGGCCAGCACACCGACGGGGCTGTCGGGCTTGGCCTTGAGGACGGTCGTCACCGCCTCGTCGACGATGTCGAAGTCGCCCCAGTTGTGGTCGAAGTGGTGACCGTCGGCGGCCAGGACCGCGGCGAGGCTGCGGTCACCCAGACTTGCCGAGGCCGGGGCGGCGGTGTTTGCCATCAGTCCAGTCGCGACAATCGCGGTGGCGGTGAGTCCTGCGGCGATCCGGTGCTTCATGTCTTCTCTCCCTGTGTGCGTGGCGGTGGCGCCTGATCGCGTCGCGACCCGTGCGCCGGTCTTACGCACTACTTCGCACCCGGCCACCGACCCGGTTGCATCGGATTCCGCCAGCGGCGCCGACGTCCTGCCGTGGGTCGCGTTGGCCGCGACGAAGCGGGCCGAGGACCTGATGCCACGGCCGGTGATCATCGTGCACGGCCTGATCGCTGTGGCCCTGGTGGCTCTGGCGCTTGGCCTACGCGCTCGGGTTCCATGGCGGCGACGACGCCTCCTACGAGCTCTTCTGACGCCGCACGGACATGCGAAGGGCCCCGGGGCGATGCCCCGGGGCCCTTCGTCGTACGGCGTCGGTCAGTCGCGCATGATCGCGAGGATCCGCAGCAGGTTGGTGTAGATCCACACCAGGCTGACCGTCATCGCGAAGGCGGCGCGCCAGCCCTCGCGGTCCGGCAGGCCGTTGGCGACACCCTGCTCGACGAAGTCGAAGTCGAGCACCAGCATGAACACACCGAGGGCGAGGCCGACCACGGCGAAGAGCAGGCCGAGCTTGCCGTCCTCGAAGAGGCCGATCTGCGCACCGAAGAGGCTCAGCACGACCTCGATCAGGCTGATCGCGACCACACCGAGCATGGCCGCGACGACCATGCGACGGAACTTGTCGGTGACCTTGATGTTGAAGAACTTGTAGACGGCCAGCGTGCCGGCGAAGGCGCCGAACGTGCCGATTACGGCACTCATCACGATGCCGGGGTAGGCGAGCTCGAAGACCTTGCTGATCGCGCCGAGGGCGACGCCCTCCGCGGCACAGAAGAGCAGCACGAGGCCGGGGCTGATGACCCGCTTGAACGAGTTGACCATCGACAGCACGAACGCCAGCAGCGAGCCGATCGTCGCGGCGGCGATGAGGCCGCTGATGTCGGCCGGCAGCGTGTTCTCGCTGACGTCCGGGCTGAGGATCCAGGTCGCGGCCGCGGTCAGGATGACGACGCCGAGCGCGATCGCGGTCTTCTGCACGACCGAGTCGATCGTCATCGGACCACCGGTGGCGACCGGGGTCTGGAGTCCGGGCTGACCGGGCGTGCCGGTGCCCCAGGTGGACGGGTCGGAGTAGCCGGCCTGGCGCTGGGCGCCGGCGGTGTTGAACTCCTCGGAACGGCGGAACACCGGGTTGTTGCTCTGCATTGGTCTCTCCTCGAGGCCGGGGGTGTCGTCGCTGTGACGGGTCACCGGACGAGCCCATCCTAGGCGGGCTCACTGGATCCAACGCCGACCGCGTCCCCAACGTTCCCGGATCGGGCAGACTCCCCCTGTGCCTGGCTCGCAGATCTCCGACTTCCACGAGGTGGTGGACCAGCTGCCGGAGGTCGAGCGCTCGGACCATGACCGCTACTGGCGCTTCGACGTACGCCGCCGCGTGTTCGCGTACCTGTGGGAGCCCACGTGCACCGTCGGGCTGAAGCAGACCATCGCCGAGCAGCTCGCGCTGGTGGCGGAGCGACCGGACGTGTTCGAGGTGCAGTTCACCGCCTGGGGCTTCGGCTGGGTGGTCGTCCGACTCGACGGGGTCGATCGCGACGAGCTCGCCGAACTGGTCTTCGAGGCCTGGCGGCTCACGGCACCCGCGGATCTGGTCGAGGCACGCGCCGACGTGCTGCCCGACTGACCCCGGACTACCCGCGGAAGCCCGCCTTCACCGCGTCGAGCAACGGGTTGGTGCCCGTGCGCGGGAGCCAGCCGTAGTTGAGGGTCCACACGATGGTGCCGCCCACGCCGGTGTCGCGCACCCAAGCGGCCTTGGCCGCGATCGACTGCTCGTCCTCGTAGGACAGCAGGCCGGCAGGAGCGCGCGGCGGCAGCCCGCCCTCGGGCTCGGGGACGAACCCGCCCTCGTCGTACACGCGGTAGGTCGACTGCGCGGCGACGTCCCACCTCCGCTCGCCGTGGGCGAGGTAGCCCATCCGGTCGAGCTCGGAGTAGGCGAGGGCCACGTCGTCGGTCTCGTAGACCTCGTTGTCCTCGGTGGGTTGCCGCGGACCGGTGATGCCGGGGCCGTAGTAGATGCCGTAGAGGCCGATGCCGATGCCGATGCCGATCCGGTGGCGCGGCACCCCGGAGCGCACGTACGCCGCCACGCTGGAGGAGAGGTCGACCGGGGTCTGGCCCGACGCTCCGGACAGGGCGCCGGAGAACCAGGACAGCCAGCCGGCGCCGTTCCAGGTCGTGCCGATGCCGTACGACATCAGGTTGTACTGGTCGACGCGCACGGCGACGTCGGCCTGCCACGGCTCCACCCTGCCGTCCTGGATCTCGTTGATCTTGACCGCGTAGCCGGGGAACGTGATCAGGGCCGGAGCGCTGGCGTAGCGCGGACGGCGCGCGAGCTCGACCCGGAGGTCGCCGATCAGGGCGACGAGCCTCCGGCGCGCCTCCTGCGCGGTGACGGGCGCCTGCCCGACGCGCTCGCCGCACCCGGGGTGGCCGTCGAGGCAGTTCTCCCAGTCGATGTCGACGCCGTCGTACCGGTGCCGCACGAGGTAGTCGGCGATCGTGTCGACGAACCTCGCGCGGGTCGCGTCGCTGCTCGAGCGCATGAACCCGGCCCCGTCGAGGCCGTCGCCGCCGAGCATCAGCAGCGCCTTGGTGCCGGCTGCGTGCGCCTTCGCGACCAGGTAGTCCTCGACGCTGCGACCGCTCCCGTCGGGCGCGCCTCCGGGCTCCTGGGCCGAGACCGCACCGGGCTGGAGCCCACCGGGCCGGCCGCCGAGCGAGCCGCCCCCGGGGGCGACCCGACCGAAGACGACGTGCGTCATCGCCGTCATGTCGACCTCCTCGGGCGGGTAGAGCCACTGCCAGAACCAGGCGGCGTAGTAGCCCGTCACCCACGGCGTGCGCCCCGCCGCCGGCGAGCTGACCGCGACCGTCGACGGCTTCGTGCTGACGGCACGCGCACCGTGCCAGGTCACGCCGACGGCACGGTACGTCGCGGTCGCGGCCGGCCTCGTCGCGAACGAGACCCGCCCGCGCGCGTCCTGGGTCGCCCGGGCCACGGTGACCCACCCGGACGGCCGGAGCGCCTGCAGCAGCGCCGGTCGACCGGGACGGACCGGGGTGAAGCGGCCGCTCGAGGTCACCGTCGCGCCGGACTCGGCGGTGACCGGCACGATCACCCGGGCGGACTGGGGCAGCACGCGGATCGTCGTCCGGGGCGAGACCCAGGCCGGCAGCCGGTCTCCCCCGGCCCCGACGCGAGGCGCGAGCACCCGGTAGGTGACGGCCCGGGCGCGCAGCGTGAAGCGGTAGCGGCCTGCGCCGGAGGTCCAGGAACGGTCGGCCGCTCGCCAGTGGCCGCGGACGAGGCGCTGGAGCACGACCGGACGGCGTACGCGCTGTGGCGTCGCACCGGCGATCACCACCTGCTCCCCCGCGACGACGCGGGTCGTCGGGACGGCCGCGTCGGCACGTTCGGCGACCAGGGCCAGGATCGGCAGGACGAGCGCGAGCACGAGGAGCGCCGCGGCGACACGGACGGTGGAGCGGGGCATCGGCGGGCCTTTCGGGCGGAAGGTCGAGGCCGCAGCCTGGCCGCGCCGGCTTGGGCGGCGCTGGGAGTCCGCTGGGAGCACGGGGTCTCAGGTTGGGCGCGGCGACTGCGGCGGCCGTGCGCAGGGGCCACAATCAGCCCCGTGGAACATGTCGTGTTCGTCGTCGTCGTCGCCGGCCGGTTCCTGCTGCCCCTGCTGATCCCCCGGTTCCCGCTGCCCGCGATCATCGCCTGCCTCGTGCTCGACGCCGCGGACCAGTCGATCTTCCAGGCCTTCGGCTACGACCCGCCGGGCTACCAGAGCTACGACAAGGCGATGGACATCTTCTACCTGTCCGTCGCCTACCTCTCCGCGATGCGCAACTGGGACAACCTGCACGCGTTCGCCATCGCCCGCTTCCTCTTCTACTACCGGCTCGTCGGGGCCTTCACCTTCGAGGTCACCCATGAGCGCTGGGTGCTGCTGGTCTTCCCGAACACGTTCGAGTACTTCTTCATCGCCTACGAGCTGTGGCGCACCCGCTGGAGCACCCGGCCCGTGACGCAGCGGGCGTGGCTCCTCACGGCCGCGTTCATCTGGATCTTCGTCAAGCTGCCGCAGGAGTACTGGCTGCACATCGCCGAGCTCGACGTGACGGACACCCTGGATGACTACTCGTGGGCGTGGCCGCTGCTGATCGGGCTGCTCGTGCTGCTGGCGGCGATCCTCTGGTTCGGCGTACGCCCGCGCCTGCCGCAGCCGGACCACGCGTTCCGGGTCGTCTCCGACCCGATCCCCGACGCCGTCGACACCAGCGAGAAGCTCTCCGTGCTGCACCTTGCCGGCGGCTGGGTGATCTCCTGGATGACGGTCGAGAAGATCGTGCTGGTCGGCCTCGTGTCGGCGATCTACGGGCTCTTCCTGCCGACGGTGGAGATGTCCACGGTGGAGCTCTTCGTGTCGATCGGCAGCCTGGTCGCCGTCAACGCCGCGATCACGCTGCTCTTCTCGAGGCGTGAGTGGACGATCGAGTCCGCCGCGGTGGCGGTGGTCGTGCGCGTGGTCGTGAACGTCGGGATCGTCGGGATCTTCGACTTCGCCCTCAACCGCACCTCGGCCGGCTGGACGACGTTCTTCTTCCTCTGCCTGATCAGCCTGATGACCACGCTGCACGACCGCTACCAGCCGGTCTACGCCTGGCGACGCAGCCGCGAGCTGGACCTGCGCGACGCCTGACCGGTCAGGTCGTCCGCGACGCGATCAGGCTCGCCACGACGAGCACCGCGACGAGCCCGGTGCCGAGCCCGGTGCCGACAGCGACCCCGAGACCGAGCAGGATGCCGAGCCCCCGCTCGCGCGAGCGTGACCGAGCCGTCAGCGCGAGTCCGACCACCGCCACCACGACGGTGAGCACGACGGCCAGCCAGACCGACGCCTCGCTGTCGACTGCGCCGAGGACGAGGAGGAGCACGACGGCACCGGCCAGGTAGCAGGCGCAGGTGATGACCGCAGCCTCGGAGAGCTGCCGGCGCCCTCGGACCCGGCCCGGCTCCGACGTCCGCGTGGTCGCCATGTCGGCAGGCTAGCGGGGCGTCGGTGCCCCCGCTGGGGTTCGAACCCAGACTGAGCCGCTTTTAAGGCGGCTTCCTCTACCGGTTGGGATACAGGGGCCGGTCGCCGGAGCCTACAAGTAGGTCTGGCGCTGGTGGAGCGCGTGCGCGCCGGCCACCCGGTCGAGGAAGAGCAGGCCGGAGCAGTGGTCGATCTCGTGCTGGAGGGCGCGCGCCTCGAAGGCGTCGGCGGTGATCGTGACGTGCTCGCCGGTGCCGGGCACTTGGCCGGTGACCACGAGCCGGGTCGCGCGCTTCACGTCGCCGGTGAGGTCGGGGACGCTCATGCAGCCCTCGCGGGCACGCTCGTTGCGGCTGGCCTCGACGACCTCGGCGTTGCAGAGCACGAACGTGCCGTGGTGCTCGCGCGTCTTCGGGTGGGCCGAGACGTCGACGCAGAAGACCCGGGCGGCGACGCCCACCTGCGGCGCGGCCAGGCCGACGCAGCCGGGACTGACCCGCATGGTGGCGACGAGGTCCGCCGCCAGCTGCACGATCTCGGGTGCGGTGGGGTCGACGTCGGACGACGGCGTGGACAGCACGGCGGCGGGCGCGCGGACCACGTCGAGCACGCGGCCCCCGACGTACGGGTCGCTCACAGCTCGTCGGCCTCCGCGCGACGCAGCGTCGCGCCGACGCCGAGGGTCGTCGCGACGGCGGCGATGCTGCCCTCGAGCGCGACCACGTCGACCTCGGCCGGCAGGTCGATCTCGGCGACCAGGACGTAGAGGTCTCCGGCGAGCCGGGTGGTCAGGTCGGTGATGTTGCCGCCCACCTGCGCGACCTGGCCCACCACCGAGGAGACGATGCCCGGACGGTCGCCACCATGCACGGTGAGCAGGTACGGCGTACCGCCGGTCGGCGCCGCGTCCTCCTCGGGGACCTCGCGCACCGTGACGGTCAGCGTGCCGTCGGCGGTCAGGCCGGTGAGAGCGGACTCGATGTCGGCGGCCGCCGCGTCACCCGCGCAGACCAGCGTCATCGCGAAGTGTCCGCGCAGCCGGGTCATCGAGGAGTCCTCGAGGTTGAGGCCGAGCTCGGCGAGGCGCGCGGTCGTCTCGGCGATGATGCCGGGCCGGTCGTGGCCGAGGACGGTGATGGCGTGCGAGGTCACCCGGACAGTCTCGCAGCGTCCGCGGCGCGGCGGAGCACGGAGTCCAGCATCGGCTCGGTGAGACGGCCGGTGAAGGTGTTCTGCTGGCTCGGGTGGTAGCAGCCGAGCAGCAGGACCTCGCGCTCACCGCCGACCAGTCGCGCCTCGGCGCCGTGCCCGAACCGCGGCTTGGGCCGGACGACGTCCCACCCGATCGCGGCGTACGACCGCAGGGCCGCGTCCCAGCCGTAGCCGCCCAGCGCGACGACCACCCGCACGTGCTCGACGAGCAGCCCCAGCTCCGCCTCGATCCACGGGGCGCAGGTGTCGCGCTCGACCACGGTCGGCTTGTTCTGGGGCGGCGCGCACCGGACCGTCGCGACCATCCGGGTGCCGATCAGCTCCTGGCCGTCGTCGGCGTGCGTGCTGGTCGCGATCCGGGCCAGACCGACCCGGTGCAGGCTCGCGAAGAGCCAGTCGCCGCTGCGGTCGCCGGTGAAGACGCGGCCGGTCCGGTTGGCTCCGTGCGCGGCGGGTGCGAGGCCGACGACGAGGATGCGCGGCGTCGGCGACCCCCACCCCGGGGCGGGGCGGCCCCAGTAGGTCTCCTGCCGGTACGCCGCCCGCTTGGTGTCCGCCACGTCCTCGCGCCAGCGGACCAGCCGGGGACAGGCCCGGCAGACGGACACCCGGGCGTCCAGCTCCTCGAGCGGCAGCCCGTGCGCGAGGCGGCGTACCTGCGCCGCTGTGCGCGCCACCGGGGTCTCGGGCGTCGCGGGGTCGCCGGGCCAGCCGGTGCCGGGAGGGACGGAGCTCACGCCACCAGTCTGCTAGGAGCGGTGGGTCGCGGCGACGACCTTCTCCTTCGCCGCGTCCGCGACGGCGGCGGCCTGGTGGCCGACGGCCTCCTGCGCGCGACCGGCGGCCGTCTGCACGGTCGGGTTGTGCGCCACCTTGCTGGCCCCGGACCTGATCTGCTCGTAGCGCTCCCGCCCGGCCCTCGAGCCGAGGACGTAGCCGATGCCGACACCGATCAACAGGCTGCTCTTGCTCATGCTGCTCAGGTGCCCGTCTGCGGGGTGGTCAAACCCGGTCCGCCGGGGTAGTCCCTGACGCTTCCGGCCGTGAACACCGCTCACGACCCCGCAAACGTCAGGGACTACCCCGGCGTGGCGATCGACCACGCGATCCCGTCGAGGATGTCGCAGTCGGAGACGACCAGGGAGGCGGCGCCGGTGCGACGCAGCACCCGGTCGAGGATGAGCGCTCCGGCGCCGATCACGTCGGCGCGGCCGGGGTGCATGGCGGGCACGGCGAGCCGCTGCTCGACCGTCATCGCGAGGAGCCGGTCGACGGCCGCGAAGACCGCGTCCGCCGGCAGGACGACCTGGTCGACGGCCTGACGGTCGTACGCCGTCAGCTCGAGCACCACGGTCGCGAGCTGGGTGACGGTGCCGGCGACCCCGACCACGGTGGCCGCGTCCGCCGGCGAGACCAGGCAGGCGTCGAGGGCGGCCTCGATGTCGGCGACGCAGGCCGCGATCTCGGCGGCGGTCGGCGGGTCGGAGTGCAGGTGCCGCTCGTGCAGCCGCACCGAACCGATGTCCATCGAGTCCGACGCGGACGGCGAGGTCGCGCCCAGGATCAGCTCGGTGGACCCGCCACCGATGTCGATCACCAGCACCGGAAGCGCAGGTGGGGTCCGCAGGTTGCGGACCGCGCCGTCAAAGGACAGCGCCGCCTCGACGTCGCCGCTCACCACCTCGGGCTCGACGCCGAGCCGCTCACGCACGCCCGCCACGAAGACGTCGGCGTTGGACGCGTCACGGCTGGCCGAGGTCGCGACGAAGCGCACCCGTCCCGGCGGGACGTCGTACGAGCGGATGAGCTCGGCGTACTCGTCGATCGCGGCGAAGGCCCGCACCAGCGCCTCGTCCGCGATCCGCCCGGTGCGGTCGAGGTCCTGCCCCAGCCGGACCATCCGCATCTCCCGCACGTCGACCGCCGGCAGCTCGCCGATGAGCAGCTTGATCGTGTTGGTGCCGCAGTCGATCGCCGCTACACGCATGGTCCGGACCTCCACCACTCGCCGAGCTCGTCGAGCACCTCGTCGCCGAAGGGGTTCACGCCGCGGCCCTGCGCCAGCGACTGGCCGGCCAGCACGTGCAGGCACTTGACCCGGTCGGGCATGCCGCCGGCGGAGATGCCCTCGATCTCGGGCACGCTCTGACCGACCTCGGTCGCCAGCTCGGTCCGCGCGGCGAGGTAGCGCTCGTGTGCGGCCCGGTAGGCCGCGGCGAGCTCCGGGTCGTCCGCCAGGCGCTCCTGCATCTCCTTCATCAGCCCCGAGCCCTCGAGCGTCCCGATCCGCGACGCGGCCCGCGGGCAGGTCAGGTAGTAGGTCGTGGGGAACGGCGTGCCGTTGGGCAGCCGCGGCTCCGTGGTGACGACGTCGGGGTTGCCGCACGGGCAGCGGTGGCCGACCTCGTGGATGGCGCGTGGCTCACGGCCGAGCTGGGCGTGGATGGCGGCGGTGTCGGCGGGGTCGATCACCGGGTGATCATCTCAGGTGGTTTCGAGGCTCGCTCCGCTCGCACCTCAACCACCGCACGGCCGCTCCGCTCGCACCTCAACCACCGCACGGCCGCTCCGCTCGCACCTCAACCACCGGACGGCCGCTCCGCTCGCACCTCAACCACCGGCGAGCCGGCTCGGCCGTGCGGCTACTCGGTGCCGTCGATCTTCTCGTCGATCTTGGAGGCGGGCGGCGCCTCCCGCTTGGGCGGGTGGCCGGCGAGCTCGACCGAGCGCCAGGCCGTGGACCACCAGGCGGTCGGGGCCTGGGGGGCGACGGTCGAGGGGTCGCTCAGCTCGGCCTCGCTGTCGAGCGGCTTGCCGTCCTCGTCGAGCACGACGTACGCCGTCTCGCCGGGCATCACGTAGTTGAGCTCACGCGCCTGCTGACGCACGTAGGCCGGGTCCTCCCAGCGCCGCTTCTCGCGCTCGAGGTCGCCGATCCGCGCCTGGCGCAGAGCGATCTGGCTCTTGAGGTCGTCGATGTGGGAGCGCTGGTCGAGGTAGGCGCGCATCGAGGACGCGTACGAGATCGTCAGCAGGGCGAGCACCAGCACCAGCACCGTCGCACGACCGGTCAGCCGTGGCCTGCGGCGCACCGCGGGGATGCCCGCACCGTGGGTGTCGGCGGTCGCCGGACGCACCCCGCCCCGGCCGGCCGAGCCGACCCGACCGGGTCCGGTGCGGCCGCCGGGGCGCTGGGCGCGCGACGGCGTACGACGAGACTCGGGCATGTCCCCTAGGGTCGCTCAGCCGAGGTAGCGCGGGAACGCCGACGCGCCGGAGTAGCGCGCAGCATCTCCGAGCTCGTCCTCGATCCGCAGCAGCTGGTTGTACTTCGCGACGCGGTCGGAGCGGGCGGGCGCACCGGTCTTGATCTGCCCGCAGTTCACCGCGACGGCGAGGTCGGCGATCGTGGTGTCCTCGGTCTCGCCCGAGCGGTGGCTCATCATGCAGCGGTAGCCGTTGCGGTGGGCGAGCTCGACGGAGTCGAGGGTCTCGGTCAGCGAGCCGATCTGGTTGACCTTCACCAGCAGCGCGTTGGCCTGACCGCCGTCGATGCCGCGCTGGAGCCGCTCGACATTGGTGACGAAGAGGTCGTCGCCGACGATCTGGGTCCTGGTGCCGATCTGGTCGGTGATCGCCTTCCAGCCCTCCCAGTCCTCCTCGTCGAGGGGGTCCTCGATGGACACGATCGGGTACGACGCGACGAGGTCGGCGTAGTAGGCGGACATCTCCTCGGCGGTCTTGGAGCCGCCCTCGAAGGCGTAGGCGCCGTCCTTGAAGAACTCCGACGCCGCGACGTCCATCGCCAGCGCGATGTCCTTGCCCAGGGTGAGGCCGGTGGCCGACACGGCCTCGGCGATCAGGTCGAGGGCGGCCCGGTTGCTGTCGAGGTTGGGCGCGAACCCGCCCTCGTCGCCCAGACCCGTGGAGAGGCCCTTCTGCTTCAGCACCGACTTGAGGGCGTGGTAGACCTCCGCGCCCGAGCGCAGCGCCTCGCGGAAGGTCGGCGCGCCGATCGGCGCGATCATGAACTCCTGGACGTCCACGTTGGAGTCCGCGTGCGAGCCGCCGTTGAGGATGTTCATCATCGGGACCGGCAGCAGGTGGGCGTTGGGCCCGCC
The DNA here is from genome assembly GCF_000620705.1 of Nocardioides sp. URHA0020. Lineage (GTDB taxonomy): Bacteria > Actinomycetota > Actinomycetes > Propionibacteriales > Nocardioidaceae > Nocardioides. The sequence goes on along the minus strand of NZ_KK211169.1, from coordinate 393,867 downwards.
GACGTAGCGGTAGAGCGGCAGCCCGGCCGAGTCGGCGGCGGCGCGCGCGACCGCGAGCGAGACGCCCAGGATGGCGTTGGCGCCGAGCTTGGCCTTGTTGGGGGTGCCGTCGAGCTCGAGCATCGTCTGGTCGACGAGGCGCTGGTCGTCGGCGGCGAGTCCCTCGATCGCCGGGGCGATCGTCTGGATGACGGCGTTGACCGCCTGGCCGACGCCCTTGCCGCCGTACCGCTCCCCGCCGTCGCGCAGCTCGACCGCCTCGAAGGCGCCGGTCGAGGCGCCGCTGGGCACCATCGCCCGCGCGAACGATCCGTCGTCGAGAAGCACCTCGACCTCGACGGTGGGGTTGCCGCGCGAGTCGAGGATCTCGCGGGCGCCGACTGCTTCGATGGATGCCACGTCATGCTCCTGGGCTGGTGCTGGTGGGGTCGCTCCCACCCTAGTGGGCCGTACGATCCCGATGTGCAGCCGCTGCCACGCGAGGTGGGCGTCAGCCTCGCCGCCGCGGTCGGCGAGGCGCTCTCGGGCGCGGGCCGCGCCGTGGTCGTCTCGGGCGAGGCCGGGGCCGGGAAGACGACGCTCGTCCGCACGCTCGCCACGACGTACGCCGAGACGGCCCGCGTGCTGTGGGGCGCCTGCGAGCCGCTGGCCGCGTCGCGTCCGCTCGAGCCGTTGCACGACCTCGCCCGTTCAGCCGGCGGCGAGCTGGCCGCCGTGCTGGCGAGCGACCTGCCGCGCCAGAGCCGGTTCGCCGCCCTCGTGGAGCTGCTCGAGGACGGCCCCGCCGTGGTCGTCGTCGAGGACCTCCACTGGGCCGACGAGGCCACCCTCGACCTGGTCGTCTACCTCGGCCGCCGGCTCCCCCGGGCCACCGCTCTCGTGGTCACCTGCCGGGAGGAGGGCGACGCACCGACCCGGGTCCTCCAGGTGCTCGGCCACCTGGCGGAGCTGCCGGGCAGCTGCCGGCTGCACGTCGGCCCGCTCTCCCAGGACGAGGTGCGCCGGCTCGCGCACGACACCCACCTCGATCCCGAGCGGGTGCACCGGCTCGCGGCCGGCAACGCGTTCTTCGTGACCGAGCTGCTCGCCGCCGACGGTGGTGTGCCCGGCTCCGTCCGGGCGGCCGTGCTGGGCCGCACCGCCCGGCTGTCGGAGTCCGCCCGGGCACTGCTCGACCTGGCCGCGGTGGTGCCGGACCGGGTCGAGGTCGACCTGCTGTACGACGTGGGCGGCTCCCCCGACGACCTCGACGCGTGCGAGCGGACCGGCCTGCTCGAGAGCAACGGGCGGACCGCGGCCTTCCGGCACGAGCTCGCCCGCGAGGCCGTGGCCGGGGCGATCGCGGGCTCCCGTCGACGCGAGCTGCACCGGGCCGTGCTCGACCACCTGCTCGCGCGGGTGCGTCACCAGGACGCCCGCATCTGCTACCACGCCGACCTCGCGGGCGACGACGTCGTCACGGTCGACCACGGCGTGCTCGCCGCCGCCCAGGCCGCACGCCTGGGCTCGGCCCACGAGGCACGGGTGCACCTGGGCCGTGCTCGCGACCACCTCGACGGCGTACCCGCCACGCGCGCGGCCGAGGTCCTCGGCCTGCACGCCGAGGCGTGCCACCGCCTCGGGTGGACCGAGGAGGCGCTGAGCTCGTCGGAGGAGTCGTTGCGGCTGTGGCGCGAGGTCGACGACACCGAGAGCGAGGCCGCCCAGCTCAGCCGGCACTCCGCCTACCTCTGGCACCTCGGTCACGCGGTCGACGCCCGCGTCGCCGCGCAGCAGGCGGTGGCGGCCGCACGCGACCACCCGGGCTCCGGCGGGCTGGTCGCGGCGCTGGCCTCCAGCGCGAGGCTGCACATGCTCGCGCGCGAGATCCCGCAGGCCCTGGAGCAGGGCCGCCTCGCGGTGGAGCTCGCCCGCGCCCGCGGTGACACCCTGGCGCTGGCCGGGGCGCTCGGCACGGTCGGCACCAGCTGCTGGTTCGTCGACCCGGACAGCGCCGAGCCGACGCTCACCGAGGCCGCCGAGCTCGCCCGCCGGGCCGGCGACGACCTGCTGGTCGCCACCCACCTCGTCAACCTGGGCTCCGGCGCCGGGGAGGTCCGCAGGTACGCCGTCGCGCGGCGGGCGCTCGCGGCGTGCCAGGACTGGTGTGCCGAGCGGGACCTGGACCGCCTCACCCACTACGCCACGGCCTGGCTCGCCCGGGTCCACCTCGAGGTCGGTGACTGGCCGGCGGCCGCTGGGGCCGCGGCGCAGGTGCCGCCGGACGCCGACCTGATCAGCCGGATCACGGCGGCCACGGTCCTGGGTCGGGTGGCCGCCCGTCGCGGCGACCGCGACGCGCAGGCCAGGACCACGGCGGCGTGGGAGCTCGCCGTGCCGACGGGCGACCTGCAGCGGTTGTGGCCGGCCGCTGCCGGGCGGGCCGAGGCCGCGCGCGATCCCGCGGAGGTCCCGGCCCTCGTGGCGGACACCTTCGCGACGGCCGTCGCGCTCGGCCACCCGTGGGCGGTTGGCGAGCTCGGCTGGTGGCTCGTGCGGTCGGGGACGCTCGCGCCCGACGACGCCCGCCTCGACGGAGCTGCGGCACCGTACGGCGCGATGGTCCGGGGCCGCTGGGCCGACGCGGCCGACCTCTGGGACGGGCTCGGGTGCTCGTACGACGCCGCGCTGGCCCGCAGCGAGTGCGCGACGGTCGAGCAGCTGGCCGAGGCCGTCAGCGAGCTCCACCGCATCGGAGCGACCGCCGACGCCGACCGGGTCGCGGCCCGGCTGCGTGAGCTCGACCCCGGCGCGGTCCCCCGCCGCCCGCGGCGGGCCACCGCGGGGAACCCCGGCGGTCTGACCGACCGCGAGCTCGACGTGCTCGACCTGCTGACCGCGGGCCTGAGCAACGTCGAGATCGGTGACCGGCTCTTCATCTCCCCCCGGACGACCGCCCACCACGTCTCGGCGATCCTGGCGAAGCTCGGCGTGGAGTCGCGGCGCGACGCCGCCCGGGTCGCGACCTCCTGGGCGCCGTCGGGTCGGCAAGATGGGCAGCGATGACCGAGGTGCCGGTCCTCCTTCCGCAGCAGGCTGAGGGACACCGAGCCGGGACCGCCGGCTCCGTCCCCCGGAGGGCCTCATGCCTCGCTACCTCGTCCAGCGCACGTTCACCGACGGCCTGCACATCCCCACCGACCAGGGCGGCGCGACCACCTGCGCCGCGGTCGTCGGCGGCAACGCCGGGCACGGCGTGACCTGGGTGCAGTCCTACGTCACGACCGACAAGTCGCTGACCTACTGCCTCTACGACGGCCCGGACCCGGAGGCGATCCGGGCCGCGGCCGAGACCAACGGCCTGCCGGTCGACCGGATCACCGAGGTGAGCGTGCTGGACCCGTACTTCTACCACTGACCTCGATCGCGGCGTCCACCACGGGATCCACCACCGGACCACCAAGGGCGACGTCGCTCAGGCGGCCGGGAAGCTCACGCTCATCGTCGTGCCGTGACTGTCGGCGTTGTCGCGCGCGGACGCCGTGCCGCCGTGGCGCTCCACGATCCGCTTGACGATCGACAGCCCGAGCCCGCTGCCGCGGTAGCCCTCCGCGTGCGCGCGGTGGAAGGTGTCGAAGACCCGGGCGTGCTGTCCCGACGGGATGCCGATGCCGTTGTCGACGACCTCGATCAGCACCATCGGCCCGTCGTCGCCGGCGACCGTCCGGCCGCTGACGGCGATCTCCGGGCACACGCCCGGCGCGACGTACTTGACCGCGTTGCCCACCAGGTTGTCGATCACCTGTCGCAGCAGCACGGGCTCGGCCAGCACGTCGGGGAGGGCCGGGTCGACGGTGATCACCGGGATGGGCGCGTCGCTGACCCGGCCCGCCTCCACCCGGGCGCGGGCGATGTCGCGTGCCAGCGCGAGCAGGTCCACCCGCACCGGCGTGATCCGGAGGTCCCGGGCGGTGGTGTAGGCGAGCAGGTCGCTGATCAGGTGCTGCATCCGCTGCGCCGCACGGTGGACCCGGTCGAGCTGGTCGGCCTGCACCGCCGGGGGTACGACGATGCCGGCCCGCGCCGACTCGAGCAGCGCCTCCGACCAGCCCTCGACGACGGTGAGCGGGTTGAGCAGGTCGTGCGCGACCACGCCCGCGAAGGAAGCGAGCTCGTCACGCTCGCGACGGTCGGCGCTGACGTCGTGGAAGACAGCCACCACGAGCGGCGGGTCGCTGCCGGGGATCGGGCGCGCCGTCACCTCGACGATCCGCCCGTCGGGGGCCTCCGGGTTGCGGACGAAGAGGTCGACGTGCTCGATCGCCTCCCCGGCGAAGGCACGCGCGATCGGGGACACCTCGGCGGTGACCGAGGTGCCGTCCGCGTAGCGCAGGTCGTAGCCACCGACGTCGAGCGTGCCCTCGGCGTCGACCTGGATCTCACCCATCAGCACGGCGGCCGCCGGGTTGCGCAGCACGATGTGGCCGGCCGCGTCGACGACGCTCACGCCGTCCGCCATCGCGTCGAGGATGGTCCGCATCGTCGCCGCCTGCTCCACGGCCGCGCGCTCGGACCTCCCCAGCCTCTGGACGAGCGCCAGGCTCTCGCGTCGACCGACCGACAGCGCCAGGGTCAGCACGACCGCGACCGCCACGTAGGCCTGGACGGCGAGCACCTGCGACGTGGGTGAGGAGATCTGCGCGAAGGGGCCCCGCTCCAGGACGGTGCAGCACACCACGCCGGCCACGAGCAGCAGCGCGTGCACGTCGGCGACCCACGGTGAGAAGCGAGTGCCCGCCCAGACCGACGTCGCCAGCAGCAGGAAGGGGATCGGCAGGCCGTCGTTGACCCAGAAGATCAGCCAGCCGGCGACCCCCGTGGTCACGACGAGCGCGACGGCCTCCAGCGTGCTGCCGCGGTAGGGGCCGAAGGGCGCCGGGGACCGGCCGGGGGTGTGCGCGCGTGCGGCGTTCCGGGCGAGCAGGGAGAGCGGGAAGATCGCGATGACGCCGACGGAGTTGCGCACCACCCACGACGCCAGGGCCGACCAGTCGGTGTCGGTCACGGCCACGACGAGCAGGCCCGGCCCCACCAGCGCCGAGACGACCGCGGACCCCAGGGCGGCGGCGAGCAGCAGCCCGAGGTCGCGCAGCCGCTGCACCCCGGCCGGCGGCTCCGCCCCGAACCCCCACCAGCCCGGGCACCAGCGGCTGATCAGGACGCCGAAGACCAGGACCTGGACGACCATGGCGACCGCGAGGGTGAGCCCCACGCTGGTGGAGCTGCCGGTGGCGACGTAGACCGCCCAGGTCAGCAGGAAGACGGCGAGCGCGTCCACGACGATCCACCGCTGCCACCCGGTCACCGCGAGCCAGGCCGCCGCGACGCCCGCAGCGGGCCAGACCAGGGCGAGGCTGCTGCCGTCGACGAGTGCCTGCCGCCCGAGGTAGGCCGCCAGCGTGAAGTACGCCGCGAACGCGCCCAGGTCGAGCAGCCGGACCCGGATCACTCCGGGCTCCCCCCGCCCACGAGCGCCCGGCGCGCCGCAGCGCGTAGGTCGTCGGGGTTGAAGGGCTTCTTCACGTGCTCGGCACCGGTGCCCGCGATCCGTTCGATGATCGCGCCGGTCCACTGCACGGTCACGAACACCGACGGCACGTCGGGCCAGAAGCCGTGCAGCTCGGCGAGCAGGTCCACGCCGTTGGTGTCGGGCAGCGCGTAGTCCATGAGCACCAGGTCGGGCCGGTAGTCGGGCTCGCCGGCCCGCAGCGCGCGCAGCTGCCGGCCGTCCGTGACGCCACGCAGCTCGTGCCCGTCGTGCAGCATGCAGTGCGCGATCCAGTCGCGTACCTCGACGTCGTCCTCCACGATCAGCACCCGAGCCATGGGAGGACCCTAGACGGTCAGAGCAGCCGGCGTACGGCGTCGCGCAGCGCCTGCTCCGGATCGGTGCCCGTCCGGCGGCCCTCGGCGACGAGCGCGAGGAGCCGGTCACCCAGGTCCTCGGCGGGATCGGCCTGCTCGGCGGGCGCGAGCGGCGGGGTCGCCCCGGCCCGGGCGAGCCGGTCCAGCACCTTGTCGGCGTACAGCAGGGCCGGGAGTGTCGGCGGGATCCCGTCGGTGACGGCGGTGCGCTGCTTCTCGGTCGCCTTGATCGACTCCCACGCCTCGTTGATCTCGTCGGGCGTGCCGCCGGCCGCGTCGGCGAAGACGTGCGGGTTGCGGCGGCGCATCTTGGCGGTGACGTCGCCCGCGACGTCGTCGATGGTGAACTCGCCGGTCTCCTCGGCGATCACCGCGTGGAAGTAGACCTGCAGCAGCAGGTCGCCGAGCTCCTCGCGCAGCAGCACGGCGTCGCCGGTGTCGATCGCCTCGAGGGTCTCGTGGGTCTCCTCGAGCAGGTAGCGCGCGAGCGAGCGGTGGGTCTGGCCCGCCTTCCACGCGCACTGCGCGCGCAGCTGCCGCATCACCTCCAGGAACTCCAGCAGCGGTGGTGTCGAGACGGGACCCGGTCCCTCCTCAACCACCGGTCACCCGCAGCGCTGGGTCGACGGCAGGCCGGCGGCGTACGTCGTGTCGGGGGTCGTCGCGTCGGAGGACTTCGCGGTCCTGCTCACCGGCAGGGAGAGTCCGGTGTCGAGCAGGACCGTCTTGCCCTGCTTGATCGCGACGCTGTAGCGGGGGTCGATCCGCACGTCGTGGTCGTCGAGCCAGGAGACGAACTCCTTCTCCCCGGCCGCCTTCGCGTCGTCGTCGGAGGGCGAGCCGCCGAGCGTCTCGCGGCCCACGGCGAGCTCCGCCGCGGCCACGTAGGTCTCGGCACCCTCGACCTCGATCAGCGCGTCACGCTCCGCCGGCTTCAGCGCGGTGAGCTTCGCGCGGACCTGCTCGACCGCGTCGGCGTACGACGCGTCCGCCTCGACGCCGTGCTCGGCGAGCAGCTGGTCGGCGGCGGAGCGGAGCGCGACGCTGCCCGCGACCCGGCCGTTGATGTAGTGCCCGGCCAGCGCCTGGCCCTGCAGCTGCGCCTGGGCGGAGCCGCAGTAGTCGGCCGCCAGCTCGGCGACCTGCCGGGTCGAGGTGGTGTCGTCACCGACGCGGACGGCCACGCCCGGGTTGAGGTCGGGGACGGCGCCGCAGCCGGTCAACAGCACCGCAGCGACGGCCAGACCGGCCAGCGCACGCACTCGGGTCACTTCTGCTCCTGGGGGTCGATCACGGAGTCGATCACCTGCCGGGCCCATTCAAGCAGGGCGATGCCGGAGATCGGCTGACCGCCGATGCCGGAGGTCTGGGGTCGCGGCACCAGGATCGTGCTGACCGGCGCCTTGACGATGGACTTCGGGTAGAGCCGGTTGAGCCGGACGACCCGCGAGTCGGGCAGGTCGACCGGCGCGAAGCGCACGTTGCGGCCCGCGATCGTGATCTCCCCGATGCCGGCCTGCCGGGCCCGCGCCCGGAAGCGCGCGACCAGCAGCAGCGAGACGACCTCGATCGGCGGCTCGCCGTAGCGGTCCAGCAGCTCCTCGTTGATCTGGTCGACGTCCTCGTCGGTGCGCACCTCGGCCAGCCGCTTGTAGATCTCCAGGCGGAGACGCTCGCTGGTGATGTAGCCGTGCGGCAGGTGGGCGTCGACGGGCAGCTCGACGCGGACCTCGTTGAGCTCCGGCTCACCACCGTCGCCCTTGAACTCGGCGACGGCCTCGCCGACCAGCCGGACGTAGAGGTCGAAGCCGACGTCGGCGATGTGGCCGGACTGCTCCCCGCCGAGCAGGTTGCCCGCACCGCGGATCTCGAGGTCCTTCATCGCGATCGCCATGCCGCCACCGAGGTCGGAGTGCTGGGCCAGCGTGGCGAGCCGCTCGTGCGCGGTCTCGGTCAGCGGCTTCTCCGGCGGGTAGAGGAAGTAGGCGTACGCGCGCTCCCGGGACCGACCGACGCGACCGCGCAGCTGGTGGAGCTGGGAGAGGCCGAGGGTGTCGGCGCGCTCGATGATCATCGTGTTGGCGTTGGAGACGTCCAGGCCGGACTCGACGATCGTCGTGCAGACCAGCACGTCGAAGCGCTTCTCCCAGAAGTCCAGCATCACCTGCTCGAGCTGGTGCTCGCCCATCTGGCCGTGCGCCACCGCGACCCGGGCCTCGGGCACCAGCTCGGTGATCCGGGCGGCCGCCTTCTCGATCGAGTTGACCCGGTTGTGGATGTAGAAGACCTGGCCCTCGCGGAGCAGCTCGCGGCGTACGGCGGCGATGATCTGGCGGTCCTCGTAGGCACCGACGTAGGTCAGCACCGGGTGCCGCTCCTCCGGCGGCGTGGTGATCGTGGACATCTCGCGGATGCCGGTGATCGCCATCTCGAGCGTGCGCGGGATCGGCGTGGCCGACATCGACAGCACGTCGACGGAGGTGCGCAGCCGCTTCATCTGCTCCTTGTGCTCGACGCCGAAGCGCTGCTCCTCGTCGACGATGATCAGCCCGAGGTCCTTCATCCGGATGTCGGGGTTGAGGAGCCGGTGGGTGCCGACGACGATGTCGACCGAGCCCTCGGCGAGCTCGGCGATCACCTGGCGGGCCTCGGCGTCGGTCTGGAAGCGGCTCAGGCCCTTGAGCACGACGGGGAAGCCGCTCATCCGCTCGCTGAAGGTGCTGAGGTGCTGGGTGACCAGCAGCGTCGTGGGCACCAGGACCGCGACCTGCTTGCCGTCCTGCACGGCCTTGAAGGCGGCACGCACGGCGATCTCGGTCTTGCCGTAGCCCACGTCGCCGCACACCAGGCGGTCCATCGGGATGGTGCGCATCATGTCGCCCTTGACCTCGTCGACCGTGCTGAGCTGGTCGGGGGTCTCCTGGAAGGGGAAGGCGTCCTCGAGCTCGCGCTGCCACGGCGTGTCCGGCCCGAAGGAGTAGCCCTGCGTGGCCTGACGGGCGGCGTACAGCTTGATCAGCTCGGCGGCGATCTCGCGGACCGCCTTGCGGGCGCGGTTCTTGCGCTTGGTCCAGTCGGCGCCGCCGAGCCGGTCCAGCGACGGCGATTCGCCGCCGACGTACCGGGTCACCTGGTCGAGCGCGTCCGCCGGCACGTAGAGCCGGTCGGGCGGGCCGCCGCGCTTGGACGAGCCGTACTCGAGGACGAGGTACTCGCGCACCGCTCCCCCGACCTCGCGCTGCTTCATCTCGACGAAGCGGCCGACGCCGTGCTGCTCGTGGACGACGTGGTCGCCGGCGCGCAGCTCGAGCGGGTCGATCTGCTTCTTGCGCCGGGCCGGCATCCGCCGCATGTCGCGGGTCGAGGCCTTCTGCCCCGACAGGTCCTCGCCGGTGAGGACCGCGACCCGGTTGAGGTCGTCGACGAAGCCGTGCGTCGCCGCGCCGCAGGTGATCGTGACGACGGCGTCGGTGAGGTCGGTCGCGGCCTCGAGGTCGTCGACCACCCGGGCCGGCACGTCCTGCTCGGCCAGCACCTCCCGCATCCGCTCGGCCGGACCGTGGCCGGCGTGCAGCACGACGACGCGGTAGCCGTCGCGGCGCCAGCCGGCGATGTCGCCGATCGCGCGGTCCATCTCGCCGCGGTAGGCGTCGGCCGGCCGGGCCGGCAGGCCGCGGCTGTGGACCGCGCCCGCGATGACGTCCACGTCGGTCTCGGCGGTGTCGATCCCGAACGGGCTGACCGACCACCACGCCTTGCCCTGCGCGAGCGTGTGCTCGCGGACGTCGGCGATGGCGCGGTACGACGCGGCGCCCAGGTCGATCGGCGCCGTGCCGCCGCCGGCGGCGGCGGCCCAGCTCGCGCCCAGGAACTCCTCGCTGGTTGCCACCAGGTCGTGCGCGCGGCTGCGCGCCCGCTCGGGGTCGAGCACCAGCACGTGGGTGTCGACGGGCATCAGGTCGACGAGCAGCTCCATCTCGTCGACGAGCACCGGCGCGAGCGACTCCATGCCCTCGACCGCGATGCCGGCCGCGATCTTGTCGGTGAGCTCGAGGAGCTGCGGGTGCCGGCGGCCGAGCTCGGCGGCCCGCTCGCGGACCTCGTCGGTGAGCAGCAGCTCGCGGCACGGCGGGGCCCAGAGACGCTCGACCTTCTCGAGGGTGCGCTGGTCGGCCACGGAGAAGGTCCGGATCTCCTCGACGTCGTCGCCCCAGAACTCCACGCGCAGCGGGTGCTCGTCCGTCGGCGGGAACACGTCGACGATGCCACCGCGGACGGCGAACTCGCCGCGCTTCTCGACGAGGTCGACCCGGGAGTAGGCGGCACCCGCGAGCCGGCGTACCACGTCCTCCAGCGGAGCGGTGTCGCCCGGCACCAGCTCGACCGGCTCAAGGTCGGCGAGCCCCTTAACCTGCGGCTGCAGCACCGAGCGGACCGGCGCGACGACCACCCGCAGCGGCCCGTTGGAGGCGTCCGTGCCGGGGTGCCGGAGGCGCCGGAGCACGGCCAGCCGCCGCCCCACGGTGTCGCTGCGCGGGCTGAGCCGCTCGTGCGGCAGCGTCTCCCAGCTCGGGTAGTAGCCGACCAGGGCGGGGTCGACCAGGTCGCCCAGGGCGGCCACCAGGTCCTCGGCCTCCCGCGCGGTGGCGGTGACGGCCAGGACGGACCGGCCCTCGCGGACCAGGCCGGCCACGACGTACGGCCGCATCGCCTCGGGCCCGGTGAGGTCCAGGGTGGGCAGGACTCCCTCGCGGGCGTCCACCATCGCCTGCGCCAGCGTGGGGTCGGCGAGGACGGCGTCGGCGAGGCCGGACAGGTGCACGAGAGGGGCCTTTCGGGGCGGGGCGGACAACACGACAGCCCCCGGTCAGCAGCTGACGGGGGGTGACGCACCGAGTCTACGTGCGCCCGCCGACAGCCTCCGGCTCAGTCGTCGTCCTCGTCGGCCCAGCCGGCGTCCTCGTTGCACTCGATCTGGGGAGGCTCCTCCCCCGAGGTCGCCATCACGCTCATCGCCGGGAGCTGGGTGCCGCGCATGTCGAAGGACAGCGCCCCCTGCCGCGACCACGCGCCGGCCCGGTCGCGGTAGAGGTACCCGCTGCGCTGCTGCACGCCGACGGTGTACATGCACTCGTCGAACTGGGTGATCTCCTCGACCGGCTCGATCAGGTCGTCGAGGTCCTCGCGCAGCGACGCGATCGAGCTGCGGACGTCGGCGCGCACCTCGCTCGCGGACGGCCGGGCCGCCGTCCGGTCGACGCTCTCACCCGGCTCGGTGCCGCACTCGCGGGTGCCGAACGGACGGTTGCGGCCCTTGAAGACCAGCAGCTGGTAGTCGGGGTCGTCCCACTCGCTGGAGTCGATCCCGATCGCGGGCCGGTGCAGCACCACGCCGGCGGGCTTGGTGCGGAAGCCGAGGTCCTGGCGGGTGTCGCCGTCCTCGGTGACCGGCAGCCAGGACAGGCAGGACTCCCACTCGTCGAAGCGGTCGGTCTTGTCCTCGATCGCCTTCACGACGCGTTCGATCCGCGCCAGCCGGCGCAGCCGGAGCCGGTCGCCCGACAGCGTCGAGCGGGCGGCCATCCGCGCGTCGGCGCCGGTGCCGTTGGCGTCGGGCGCGGCGCTCAGGCAGCCCCGCGACGTCGACATCCGCAGGAGCACGGCGTCCGCGGACCGGAGCGGCGCCCGCACCAGGGCCGCCCGCAGGTCGAGGCCGGTGCCGTCGCGCTCGTCGTACGAGAACCCCCAGCGGTGCTGGACGTCGCCGGTCGTCCTGATCCCGACGTACGACGTGCAGCCGAGCAGCTGGTCGAAGCGCCTCGCACCGTGCAGCAGGCCCTCGGCGCGCGACGCCAGGCGGGAGATCTGCGTGTCGAGGGACGCCGCCGCCGACCGTCGTACGACGGGCGCGGGCAGGGTCGCGACGCTGCTGGCGACGGGACCGGGGTCGGGCTCGGGACCGAGGTCGGGCAGGGACGTCGGTCCCACCGGCGGGAGCACCGGGTCGGGCAGCGGCGGCTGGGCGGACTGCACCGCACCGATGTCGCAGGGCTGCTGGTTGTCCCGCAGCTGGTCGAGCGTGTCGCGGGCCAGGATCCTGTCCCAGTCGACGTAGCCGACGAGCAGCTGGCCCGCGGGCAGCGGGTCGGGCAGCACGCCGCGGCACGACCCGCTGGGGATCCGGGCGCGGACCGGGCTGTCGGCGTCCGGCATCAGCACGAACCCGAGCGGGTGACCGTCGATCTGGGTGAGCCTGGGGTTGTCGCCCAGCACGTCCTGCGGGCTCTCGAGCTCGCACGAGTCGTCGGTGTAGAAGTTGTAGCCGCGCGAGAGCGAGTCGTAGACCCGGCAGCTCCGGTGCGTCGGGATGGTGTCGCCGGTGACGCCCTCGGACACCGGTGGCCCGATGATCGAGCCGAAGACGTCGAGCCGGCGGGCGCTGCCGACGTCCCCGGCGACCGGCGCGATGTTGCGGACGATGGTCGAGGAGATGACGTTGGTCCGGCCCGCGGAGAGGATGCCGCCGCCCTCGCCCTCGGCGTAGTTCTGGGTGATCGTCGAGTTCACGACCGTGAGGTTGCCGCGCGCCCAGACGCCGCCGCCCGCGTGCGCGACCGCGAGGTTGCGCGCGATGTTGGAGTTGACGACGAGCACGTCGGACTCACCCGAGATCGCGCCGCCGCGGTCGTCGGCGCGGTTGCCGTTGAGGGTCGAGCCGAGCACCGCGACGTCACCGTCGAGGGTGAAGATCGCGCCGCCCGGGCCGTCGGCGTCGCTGCCGTCGATGAGGGAGTCGATGACGGTCACGTCGCCGTCCTCGTCGGCGTACAGCGCCCCGCCGTCGCCGTCGGTCGTGTTGCCGTCGACCATCGAGCGCACCACGAGGATGTCGCCGGTGGACCCGATCGCGCCGCCGGAGCCGTCCACGAGGTTGTTGCTCAGCACCGAGTCGTAGACCTGCACCCCGCCGCGGCGGGCGTAGATCGCCCCGCCGTCGTCGTTCGCGAGGTTGCCGTTGATGTGGCAGCGGTGGACGGTCACCCGGCGCATCGAGAAGACACCGCCGCCCGGCTCCTCGGCGAGGTTCTGGGTGATCCCGCAGTCGGCGAGGGAGATCTCGCCGCGCGACGTCAGCGCGGCGCCGGGACCGTCCGAGCCGCCCCGGCTCAGGAAGATGTCGTGGATCGAGAGGTAGCCGGTCCCGTCCTGGCGCAGCACCCGCTTCTCGAAGCAGGCCTGCCGGATGGCGTGCCCGTTGCCGTCCAGCTCGAGCGGGTACGGCGACTCGCGGATCGGGTCGCCGACCAGGCAGTTGCGCAGCACGATGTCGGCGCCGAGCTCGATCCGGCGCCGGGTGGGGTCGGCCCAGGCCTTCCGGAAGGCGACTTCGCTGCGGATCGCTCCCGGCCCCACCCGCTCGGCGGTCGCGGTCGCGGTCGCGGCAGTGGCGGGCGTCGGTCCGGCGGGCTCGCTGGCAGCGGGCTGGAGCGTGACGAGCGCCGGGATCACCGCGGCGAGGAGCAGCAGCACGAGACACGTCCGGAAGCGCACCAGTCACACCCTCCCCACGAGGTCGCTCCCACGATAGGAGCCGCGGCGCCCGGATGCGGGCGAACCGCCGGTCGGGGGGACTCCGGGTTGAGACGGGAGCTGAGGCCCTTCCAGCCGCCGGGACCGACCGGTCCGCGGCCCGGACCCGGCTAGCTGGTGCGGTCGGCGTACGCCGTGGCGGCGGCGTAGACCGAGTCGACGTAGGCCTGGGTGTGGTTGTAGCCGAAGACGGCGTCGGCCCAGCCGGCGCCCGTGCTGAGGTCGTGGCCGTCGGCGCAGAGGTAGCGGGCGGCGGTGAAGGCGGCGTCGTCGAGGTCGTTGGGGTCCGCGACCCCGTCGCCGTCCCCGTCGGCGCCCCAGGTGTCCCAGGTCGACGGGATGAACTGCAGCGGCCCGACGGCGTGGTCCCACGTGCGGTCACCGTGCCAGGTGGCGCTCTCGGCCGTGGAGCGGATGGCGGCGAAGCCGCCCTTGCCGTTGAGGGCGGGCCCGAGCACCGGCTCGGAGGAGTGGCCGTCCTCGCCCAGGGTCCGGCCGCCGATGGTCCCGTGCTGCGACTCGACCCAGCCGATCCCGGCGAGGGTGGTCCAGCCGACGGTGCACCCGCGCGGCTCGGAGAGCTGCGCGTCGGCGTAGGCGCGTACGGCGGGCGCCGGGATGCCGGCCAGGTCGGCGATCTTGGCCACCCACGCGGGGTCGACCTCGGTGGGCGCCGACGGGGCGTCCGGCTGGGGCGCCAGCGTGGTGTCGGGGCGCGGCGCCTCGACGTACTGCTGCTGCTGCTCGGAGAGGACCAGCGGCTGCCGGGCCAGGACGGTCTGCGAGGCGGCGTACCCGAGACCGGCGACGATGACCAGCGCGGTGGCGAACGTCGCGATCAGGCGACCAGCCGTCATCGGCGGCACCTCATCCGAACCGACCGTGCACGTAGTCGCTCGTGCGCTGGTCCTGCGGGCTCTGGAACATGGCAGCAGTATCCCCGTGCTCGACGATGACGCCGGGAGTGCCCTGCGCAGCGAGGAAGAAGGCGCAGGTGTCGGACACCCGCGCGGCCTGCTGCATGTTGTGCGTGACGATGACGATGGTGACCTCGTCGGCGAGCTCGCGCATGGTCTCCTCGATGACGCGGGTCGAGGTCGGGTCGAGCGCCGAGCAGGGCTCGTCCATGAGCAGCACGCGCGGCTTGATCGCCAGCGAGCGGGCGATGCACAGCCGCTGCTGCTGCCCTCCGGAGAGGCCGCCGCCGGGTGCGTCGAGGCGGTCCTTGACCTCGTCCCAGAGGCCGCCCTTGCGCAGGCAGGACTCGACCAGGTCGTCCTTCGCCGAGCGCGACACCTTGGTGCCGGTGAGCTTGAGGCCGGCCAGGACGTTCTCGCGGATCGACATCGCGGGGAACGGGTTCGGCTTCTGGAAGACCATGCCGATGGCCCGGCGCGCGTCGATGAGCTTCTTCTCCGGGTCGTAGATGTCCTCGCCGTCGAGGAGCACCTCGCCGCCGAGCTGGGCCGACGGCACCAGCTCGTGCATCCGGTTGAGGATCCGCAGGAACGTCGACTTGCCGCAGCCCGAGGGCCCGATCAGCGCCGTGATCTGGCCGGCCGGCATCGTCAACGACACCCGGTCGAGCACCTTGCGCTGGCCGAACCAGGCGGTGATGTCACGGGCCTCGATCTGGGCCAGCGCGGCCCGGGGCGCCTGCGGCGGCCCGGCGATCGCCGGGATGACGGTGGTGTGGTCGGCAGAGATGGTCATCGTCGTTCCTGTACGTCGGTGCTGCTGGATGTCCGGTGCGGGGTCGGCGCCGGCCCACCCGGAGGTGGACCGGCGCCGGGTCGTGCGTGGCGTTCAGGAGGTCACTTGACGATCTTGACCGTGAACGTCTTGGTGCCCGCCAGGTGCTTCGCGTCGCCGGCGTAGGCGATGGTCAGCTTGTAGGTGCCCTTCGTCAGCTTGGGCAGGCGGATCGCGGCCTTGCCGGCCTTGAGGGTGGCCGTCCTGAGGACCTTGGCGCCCTTCTTGATCGTCACCTTGCCGGTCGCGCCCTTGACGGTGACCGCGCCCTTGACGACGGCCGTCCGGACCTTCTTCTTGAGCTTCACCTTGGCCGGGAACGTCTCACCGATCACCGGCTTGGTCTTGACGACCGGAGCCTTGACGGTGACCTTCACGGTGCCGGTCGACTCGAGGAAGATCGAGTCGTTCGGGCTGTAGACCGCGGTGTAGGTGTGCGAGCCGGGGGTGACCGAGGACCTGCTGAGCGTCGCCTGGCCGGAGACCAGCGGGACGTCGGACGCGACAGCGGTCTCGCCCTCGAAGAACGACACGGTGCCGGTCGGGGCCGTCGTGCCCCTCACCTTGGCGACGACCTTGACGGCCTTGGCGGCCGGGCTGGTCGCCGTCACGGCGGTCTTCGTGGTGACCGGCTCGTTCAGCGTGAAGTTGCTGGTCGAGTCGACGCCGGCACCGCAGACGCCGCCGTGTGCCTCGGTGGCCAGCTGCTTGAAGCCGCTGTCCGCGATCAGCTGGTTGGCGGCCGCGGAGCAGATGAACCCGTCGGGGCCGAAGACGGCCTGGATGTTCGGCTTGCTGAGGTCCAGCCCACGGACGACGTTGTAGACCGCGCGCTTCTCGGCGAAGCCGCCGACGATGCGGACGGTGCCGCCCTTGAGCTCGGCGCGTCCCTTGGAGATCGGGACGATCGCGTTGGCGTCGCTCTTGACCAGCGAGTCGTCGTGCTCCTGCACGGTGTCGTTCTGCGTGACGCAGCCGGCGTAGCTGAAGTCCGTGCCACCGTTCGCGGCGACGAGCACCTTCTTGAAGAACTTCGCGGTGCCGGAGCCCGACTGCGGGGCGAGCGGCTTGATGGTGTCGCCCGACGTGCCGCCGACCTGGTTCCACTTGGTCGACTCGCACTTGTAGATCGACACCAGCTGCTGCGCCGTCAGGCTCGCGGGCGCGTTGGAGACGGTCAGGTTGGACACCGCGGTGACGACCGTGTCGAGCGCGAACGGGATCGCCTTGAGGCTCGCGTTGACGTCGTCGACGTCCAGCGAGTCGGACGAGCGGGCGAAGTCGACCTCGCCGTTCAGGTCCTGGGTGAGGCGGAGGGTCTTCCGGCCGGCGCCGGAGCCGTTCGGGCGGGGGATCTCCTGACCGCCCGGCAGGGTGATCGTGTTGCCGGGGAGCTGGGCGTGACCGGCCTCCGTCGCGGCGTACGACGCGATCTTGAACGTGTGGCTCGGGTCGGCGTTCCAGGCCTGGGCGATCAGGTGGATGGCGTGCTGGGTCGTGTCGGATCCGACGCCGACCAGGTCGGTCACTACCGGGGTGACCCCGGTGGTGTCGTCGGGGTCGGACCGGTACTCGGCCGACGCGGGACCCGCCGTCATGACGAGCGCGGACCCGGCGATCACCGTCGCGAGGGCTACCGCGAGAGACTTGCGTGCTGACATCTGAAGGATTCGCTTCCTGTGATGTTGTGCTGAGTGAGTCGTGCAGGTGAGTCGTGCTGCTCGCCGCCCCGAGACGGCGATGCCGATGAGTCAGATCAGGTTGGGCAGGAGCCGCATCACCACGTCCGTCGACGCCCAGGACAGGGCGATCACCACCGGGGTGGCCACCACCCAGACGAGCGCCGTCGACCATCGCTGACGGGCAGCGACGACCCCGAGGGTCAGCGCCAGGAGCAGCGCCAGGCAGAGGGCCAGCAGCGGCAGTGCCGTGCTGTCCCTGGCCATCGACTGCTCCGACCGGGGCACCGCCGGTGGACGACCGGACGGCGCGGGGAGGCCCTTCTTCGCATCGGCGTCGACGTAGACGACCGACTGCGGGGCCAGGGCGCCGAGACGGCCGGAGCCCTCGGCGGTGACCAGGGTGAGCCGGGCTGCTCCCGCCGCCGGTGGCTGCGGGAGCGGGTCACCCGCCCGGCGGACCCCGCTCACCTCGAAGACGGTCCGGCCCTGCCCGACGGTGACCTCGATCCGGTCACCGGCCCGCAGCTTCGTGAGGTCGCCGAACGGCGCGCCGTACGTCGCCGCGCGGCCGTACACCACGGACGTGCCCACCTGGCCCGGCAGCGGCGTGTCTCGCCGGTGCCCCGGCCCGACCAGCAGGTCACCCGACGCCGTGCCCTCGATGACGACCTGCTCGAGCCCGAGGCTAGGCACCTCCAGGACGGCCACCGGGTCGCCCGCGGGCACGATCGGTCCGACCGGGGCCGTGGCCGCACCGAGCTCGTGACGGAACTGGTCGTAGAGCAGGTCCTGGGCGCGGCTCTGGGAGATCGAGGACAGGAAGAGCAGCTGCACCGCGACCCACAGGCAGACGATGGCGATCATCGTGAAGGCCGACGACAGCACGGCTGCGGTGCTCTCGGCGCTCCCCGGAGGACCGGCCGGTGCCGGCGCGGGCCGGGGCCGCCTCCGGGCCGGGGGCTTCGCCCGGGTGAGGCGGCGCGGCTGCTGCTGCTCCGCCCCGGTCGCGGAGGCGCGATCCATCGTGGTGCTCATCGCCGGCCCCGGAGGAACGGGGCGCCGGCCCGCAGCAGTGCGGTCGAGGCGCAGCCGATCGCGCCGAGCAGGATGAGGGCCGGGAGCAGGCCGCCCGCGAGGTCCGACCCGACCGACTGGGTGGCCGGCATCGGGGTGGCCGCGGTCGGTGCCGACGGGCTCACCGACGGTGAGGGTGCGACCGACGGAGCGGGATCACCGGGCGCGGCGTCCGGCGGCGTGACCGGGGCACCGACACCCGACCCGTCGCCACCGCTGCCGTCGACGCTCGGGGACGGCTTGGCGGTCGGCTCCGCGGCCGGCTTCCGCTGGGCCTCGACGGCGTCGGCCACCGTCTGCGCCGAGGCGTAGTACCGGGCCGTGACGCCGGACCGGCGGATGGGCAGGAACCCCTGGGGCAGCTCGCCGTTGCCGCTGCCCGGTCGCTGCCCCTCGCTCGTCGAGACCCGGATGAACTTCGCCACCTTGGCGGCGTCCTTCTTCGGCAGGTTCTGCAGCCGCGCGGCCGTGTAGACGACCATCGCGCCCGGGTAGGCGGTCCGCGACCTGCGCACGTCGGCCTGGTCGAGGACGAAGGGCCCGTACTTCTGCTGCTGCTTGCTCAGCCTCAGCGCGGCGGACAGCGACCGGTCGGTGGGCGCGACGTACGTGCCCTTCCTCGTCTCGAGCGCCGAGGTCCGCAGCCCGTAGCGCGCCGCGTCGCCGAGGCTGACGATGCCGAGCATGAAGCGGGCGCCGTACGACTGGCGGTCGACGCGTCCGACCTTGTAGGTGTGCGGGGAGGTGCTGACGTCGGTGTCGCAGCGCGTCTGCGTGTTGGGCCACGAGTCCAGGAGCGCCGTGGCGATCTTCGACAGCGTCGTGACCGGGGCAGCCAGCAGGCTGAAGTAGTTGGGCGGGTTCGCGTCCCAGCACTCGATCGAGGTTTGGGGCACGAACGTGTCCAGCAGCGGCCACTCCGCGGTCGGCAGGGTGATGTTCCGGTACGACGGGTTGACCTTCATGCCCCACGGGTCCGCCTTGCCGCGGATGAAGGCCGTGGCCTCGGCGTCCTGGGCGATCCAGGAGGTCAGCTGCTCGATGATGTCCGAGGAGTTCGACAGCGACAGCAGGGAGGCTCCGGCCTCGCTCGCGTTCTGGCTCAGCCCGGGGTTGAGCCTGACGAACTCGGGGTCCGCCATGATCCCCCACGGGTTGCTGCCGATCCCGGGATGGTCCTTGCCGAGCCCCGAGCCGAGGTAGGACTGGGTCAGCAGCTTGGCCACCAGCCGGGCGTTGAGCCGCAGCCGCGTGTACTCCCCGGCGTTGTCGGGCCGGTCGATGAGGTAGCTGATGCCGAAGCCGGTGACGGCCGTCGGCGCGTAGCCCACCGGGTCCGTCCCGGCCGGGTGCTCCGAGGAGACCTCGGCGGCCGCACCCTCGCCGTTGCGCATCAGGTTCCAGCCCGCCTCGTCGGGCATCTGGTTGAGCTGGAACTTGAACCGCTTCTTGTTCAGGCAGTACGCCGGCGACCACTGCAACGCGGCCTGGGACAGCAGCTCGGAGCCGTAGAAGCCGGTCGGTGCCCGCGGGTCGAGGATGTCGCAGGTGTCGGGCGGCAGCCCGAACGTGATCGGGATGACGAACCGGTTGCGCCAGTTGGACTCCGACCACCACAGCGCCGGGGAGACCGCCTGGTCGACGGCGAGGTTGACGAAGTTGCTCGAGCCCGGCGCCCACTGCCCCGTCTTGCGGCACGACTTCTCGACCGGCGTGAGGTTGGTGGGGTTGGCCGCCGACGCCTGGTCGCAGCTGACTCCGGTGATCGGGACCACGACGATCGAGCACGCCGTCGTGTCGTTGCAGCCCAGCGACTCGTTCTCGACGTCGCTGCGCACCTCGAACTGCGCCGAGCCGTTGCCGTCCGTGTCGGTGTAGCTGGCGATCTCGGCGGCCGGGAAGGCCGCCTCGGCGGCCGCCTCGGGCGGCATGTGGTCCTTGTCGCAGGCGGAGTAGACCTTGCCCTTCTTGCTGACGAAGGGCGTCAGGTGCGTGTAGAAGTCGCCGTCGCGCAGGATCGAGGGGCACTGGGCCGGCGTCGGGAAGTCGGCCGGACCGCTGACCTTCTCCTTGTCCGCCGGGTCGGCGTACCGGTCGTGCGTCCAGGTCGCGTCGCTCGCGGACCGGGAGACCTGGGAGCGCTGGGAGAACGAGGACGTCCAGCAGGTCTCGGGAGTGACGGACGCGCCGGCGCCGCGGCACTGCATGATGACGACCGGGTACTCCTGGTTCAGGCCGCCGACGCCGTACGGGTCACTGGCCCGTCCGGCGCTCGGCTGGGCGCCCTTCCAGCTGATCGCGATCCGCTCGCGGCCGCGCAGGTTCTTGGTGTGGTCGGCGTCCACCGTCACCTTGAAGGGGTCGGTGAAGGGGTAGCCGCGGGTGCTGCCGTCGTTGTCGACGACCGAGCGCTGGACCGACTTCGTCTGCTTCCAGCCCTCGTCGGAGACCGCCGCACGACCCACCGTCTGCGGTCCGGGCGCGGATCGGTAAGGCGCGCTGTGGGCGTCCGGCTGGTGGGTCAGGGCGGAGCTCGGCCCGGCGGACGCGGCCATCGCCACGGTGACGAGGGCGAGACCGGCCAGGACGGCGCGCTGCCGGCGGCGCATCACGGGCGCGGCCCGATCTGCGGGCGGCGGCGCCGCATGGAGACGACGTACAGGCCGGGCACCAGCACCAGCGCGAGCAGCTCGAGGACCGCCAGCCAGCCGAACGTCCTGTCGTCGGAGGTCCGGCTCGCGGCCAGCTCGGTGGGGTCGGCGTAGATCTCGTCGCTGCTGGTGGCGGTGGTCGTCCCGCCAGCCGCCGCGACCGCACCGGTCTCGGGGTCGACGGCCGCAGGCGGGGCGTCGGTGCCCGCCGCGGCCCCACCGGCATCGGCGGCGCCGGTCGCGCCACCTCCCGGGGTGCCGCCGGCGGTGCCACCCGTCGCCTTGCCGCCCCCGCCCGTGGTGTCGTCGTCGGTGCTCGGCTTGTTGGTGCCGGTGGGCGTGCCGCAGGGGCCGGCCCCGGACTTGTCGCACGCCGCGGGCTGGGGCGCCTTGTCGGCGAGCACGTTGCGGTTGAGGTTCTTGCCGTCGAAGGTCGGGTTGTTGCACGAGCGGACGTCGCGGTTGGTCAGGTTGACCTTCGGGTCCGCCTTCTTCAGCTTGGCGAGCTGCTGGAAGCCGGCCTGCACCAGGTTGAGCGGCAGCGACGAGTAGCCGTACGCCCCGGCCTTGGTCTGGCCCGAGCACAACGAGTAGTACATGAAGTCGGCGAGGGTCTGCCGCTTCGCCGTCGACATCCGCGAGTCGTCGGCCCCGGTCGGCAGGATCATGTAGGAGTACGAGGAGATCGGGTACGACCGCGGGTCCGCGTTGTTGTAGACGCCGTCCAGGATCTGGGTCAGGTAGAGCTGGCTCTTCTTGTCCTGGTTGATCTTGGCCTTGGTGAGGGCGACCGCGGTGTTGTACTGCGTCGGCTCGACGAAGTAGCCCGCCTTGTTCTCGACCTTGACCACCGGGTAGTCGGCGTTGATCGGGTACGAGTACTCGACGTACCCGATCATCCCGTTGCCGGCAAAGCCCTTGATCGTGTTCATGACCTGGTCGGAGCCCGCCTGGCTGACCATCCGGTCACCCTTCTTGGGGTAGTACGACGTCAGGCCGGACTGACCGAAGTACGGCCGCCAGGTGCCGGGGTACTGGTGGTCCATCCAGGTGGTGAACTGCGCGGTCGTGCCGGAGCCGTCGGAGCGGACGACCGGGATGATCGGCAGCGAGGGGAACTTCCGGCCGTTGTTGTCCTTGGCGATCGCGGGGTCGCTCCAGTCGGTGATCTTGTTGGTGAAGATCTTCGCGAGGGTCTCGCCCGAGAGACGGAGGTTGCGCACCAGCTTGTTGCCGATCTTGAGCTGGTAGGTGAAGGCGGTGCCGCCGGCCACGATCGGGAGGTAGGCGAACTCGCGGCCGTTGCTGGAGTCGGACTGGCCGCGCTCGTCGGTGCCCTGGTAGGGGATCTCGGAGATCGCGAAGTCGGTGCTGTCCTGCGAGAAGTCCTTGCGGCCCTTGGTCGAGCCGCCGCCGGTGTAGACGACCTTCATGCCGTTGGCGTCCACGTCGGCGATCCACTGCTGGAGGATCAGCTCCGACCAGGTCGAGCCGGTGCCCTCGATCTGGGCGTAGACGGTGGCGTGGGCCGAGGTCGAGGAGCCGACCAGGAAGCTCATCGCCAGGGCGACGGCGACCAGGACGCGGCTGACGACTCGGACGGGGCGGATCACGGGTTCTCCTCGGTGCGGGCGGACTGCGGTGCGGTGCGCTGGGTGCGCTGGGGCTTGGTGCGCTGGGGCCGGGCGATCAGGCGGGCGACGACGAAGA
Organism: Nocardioides sp. URHA0020; assembly: GCF_000620705.1. Classification (GTDB taxonomy): domain Bacteria; phylum Actinomycetota; class Actinomycetes; order Propionibacteriales; family Nocardioidaceae; genus Nocardioides. Next base: position 371,504 of record NZ_KK211169.1, on the reverse strand, counting down.
GCACCATCACGACGGCGAGCAGCACGGTGGCGCCGGCGAAGGCACGGGCGACGGCGTTGGGCTCTCCGGTGCGGACCAGGGAGTAGACGAAGAGCGGCAGCGAGTTCATGACGCCGTCGGTCGGGTTGACGACCAGGAACTGCGCGTTGCCGGAGGTGAGCAGCACCGGGCTGGTCTCGCCGATGCCGCGCGCGATGCCCAGGATGCAGGCGGTGGCGAGGCCGGGGCGTGCGGTCGGCAGCACGACGTGCCACACGGTGCGCCACCGGCTGGCACCGAGGGCCAGGCTGGCCTCCCGCAGACCGCCGGGGATGACGCGGAGCACGACGTCGGAGGCGCGGGCGATGATCGGGAGCATCATCACCGAGATCGCCAGGCCGGCGGCGAGCCCGGAGCGCGGGTAGCCCAGCGCCACGATGAACACGGTGTAGATGAAGAGGCCGGCGACGATCGACGGCAGCGCCGTCATCGCCTCGACGACCGTGCGCACGAGCTTGGCGAAGCGGCCGCCGACCTCGGTCATGAAGATCGCGGTGCCGATCCCGAGGGGCAGCGTGATCGCGACCGCGATGCCGACCTGGATCAACGAGCCGACGATGGCGTGCAGGACGCCACCCCGGTCGAAGGAGTCCTTGGGTCCGACCCCCGACATGTCCTCGGTGAAGAAGTTGACGTGGATGAGCGCCGCCCACCCCTTCACGGTCACGAACACCACGGCGCTGATCAGCACGGCGCCGACGACGCCGGCACCGACGGTCATCACCGTCGCGGCGAGCCGGTCGCGGGCCTCGACCGCGCCGCCGCTCATGGCCGCCGTCACCGCGGTGACCGCCAGGGTGGCGACCAGCCAGACGACCAGGAACCACGGCAGCCCGGCGAGCGGCAGGATCCGCTGCGTGATCAGCCAGGCGATGCCCAGACCCGAGGCCACGCTGCCGATCCGGACGAACTTCTCGTCGACGGTCAGGCGTCCCAGCGACGCCCGGGGCACGGCGGGAGCCGCGTCATCGTCGTACCGCGGCAGGAAGGTCTGGCCGACGGTGCCCGCTGCGGGGACGTCGGTCTCGGGGGCGAGCGTCATCTCAGGCGTCCGTCCCGGCGCCCGAGCGGCTTCTGTTGACGATCGTCGCGGCGACCGTGTTGACGACGAGGGTGATCAGGAAGAGCACGAAGCCGGCGGCGAGCAGCGCGGAGAGCTGGCTGGAGCTGGCGTCACCGAAGCGGCCGGCGATCAGCGCGGAGACGGTGTTGCCCCCGATCTCGAGGACCCGGGGCTTGACCTCGAAGGAGGGCGAGAGGATCAGCAGCACCGCGATGGTCTCGCCCAGCGCCCGACCGAGGCCCAGCATCGCGCCACCGATGATGCCGCCGCGACCGAAGGGCAGCACCACCGAGCGCACCATGCCCCAGCGGGTGGCGCCGAGCGCCAGCGCCGCCTCCTTCTCCCCCTGCGGCGTCTGCGAGAACACCTGGCGCATCACCGCGCAGGCCATCGGCAGCACCATCATCGCGACCGCGATGCCGGCCACGAACATGCTGAAGCTGTAGCGCGAGAGGACGGGGACGGCGGCGTTCGGGTCCGCGTCGTCGACCTGGAAGAGGGGGATGAACCCGAGGTTGCGGTCGAGCCACATCGCCAGGCCGGCCGCGTGCTCCATGATCAGGTAGGAGCCCCACAGCCCCCAGATGATCGAGGGCACCGCGGCCATCAGGTCGACCAGGGACACCAGCAGGGATCGCATCCCGGCGGGGGCGTACTCGCTGATGTAGAGCGCGGTGATCAGCGCCAGCGGGAACGCGATCGACATCGCGATCAGCGCGACCAGCACGGTGCCGCTGAGCACGGCCGCGATGCCGAGCACGTCGGCCTCCGGCTGCCAGCTCGACTCCGTGAAGAAGCTCCATCCGTAGTGCCGCAGCGTCGGCAGCGCCTGCCAGCCGAGGAAGACCCCGACGCCGCCGGTGATGACGAGGACGACCGAGCCCACGGTGCGGATCGCGGCCACGAAGACCTTGTCCGCACCCGTGGCCTTGCGCGAGATCGCGCGCGGGGTGGCCTCGACGTCGATCGCGTCGTGGACGGGGAGTGTCGTCACCTGGTTCTTTCTGGCGAGGCGCTCTCTCGAGCGCGCGGGCAAACGCCAGAAGTGTCAGGAGATCACCGAAACGAATGGTTCGTCGTCGGTGAACGACGAACGAACAGCACCGCCTGCTTTCGCCAACTTCGCCGCCCGCGAGGTTGCGCCTAGTCCGAACGGGTCATGCTCGGCCGCCCTGACCCACCCGTGAGGGCCAGGGGTGCCGCGCCCGGCCGTTCAACTCGCGTTCGGCTGACCCGCCGGCCGAGCAGGGAGGTCGAGCAGGGAGGGCCGCCAGGCCCGAGCCCGCTGGTCGAGCAGGGAGGGCCGCCAGGCCCGAGCGTCGTCGAGACCCCCGCACCCGACCGCCGTACGACGAGAGCACCGGACCGCTGGTCGAGCAGCGAGGGCCCCCAGGCCCGAGCGTCGTCGAGACCCCCGCACCCGACCGCCGTACGACGAGAGCACCGCGCCCCGCTGGTCGAGCAGGGAGGGCCGCCAGGCCCGAGCGTCGACGAGACCCCCGCACCCGACCGCCGTACGACGAGAGCACCCCACCGCTGGTCGAGCAGGGAGGGCCGCCAGGCCCGAGCGTCGTCGAGACCCCCGCACCCGACCGCCGTACGACGACAGCACCTCACCCGCCGCTGGTCGAGCAGGGAGGGCCGCCAGGCCCGAGCGTCGACGAGACCCCCGCACCCGACCGCCGTACGACGAGAGCACCCCACCGCTGGTCGAGCAGGGAGGGCCGCCAGGCCCGAGCGTCGTCGAGACCCCCGCACCCGACGGCGGCGCCATCGCTGCGGGGGTCTCGACACGGTTGCTGCGCAACCTGCTCGACCACCGGGACGCCGTACGACGAGAGCACCGGACCCGACGCCCGCCTTCCCTGCGGGGGTCTCGACACGGTTGCTGCGCAACCTGCTCGACCACCGAGACGCCGTACGACGAGACACGGTTGCTGCTCGACCGCCGGGGGCGGCGGTCGGCTAGGACCTGTCGAGCTCCGCCAGCGAACGCAGGATGCAGAACTCGTTGCCCTCCGGGTCCGCGAGGACCACCCAGCCGCTGTCGGGGCCGTACTTGCCTCGCAGGTCGTCGACGACGGTGGCGCCGTGCGCGAGCAGGGTCTCGAGCTCCTCGTCCCGCGTGGCGGCCCGGGGGCGCAGGTCGAAGTGCAGGCGGTTCTTGGCCGTCTTGGCGTCCGGGACCTCGATGAAGAGCACCTGGTGCCCCGTCTCGGGGTCCCGGATCATGCACTCCTCGTGCCCGGGCAGGTTGGGGTCACCGTCGATGTCGACGTAGCCGAGCACCGGCTTCCACCACTCGGAGAGGTCGTAGGCGTTGGTGCAGTCGACGGTGGTGTGCGAGATGAAGGCGGTCACCGCACCAGCGTCGCGGCACCCGCCGCCGAGATCAACGCAATATGACGGGAGCGGGTCCTCGCCGGGGGGTGCACCAGGCGAGGACCCGCTCCCTCCACCAGGGGGTGCACCCGGTGGGTCTGGGGGACGGCGTCGAGCTAGCCGAAGCGGCCGTTGACGTAGTCGGACGTGCGCTGGTCCTGGGGGTTCTCGAAGATGGTCGCCGTCGGACCGTGCTCGACGATGACGCCCGGCGTGCCCTGGCTGGCCAGGAAGAACGCGCAGCGGGCCGAGACGCGGTGCGCCTGCTGCATGTTGTGGGTGACGATCACGACCGTCACCTGCTGACCGATCTCCATGATCGTCTCCTCCACGACACGCGTGGAGGTCGGGTCGAGCGCCGAGCAGGGCTCGTCCATGAGCAGCACCCGCGGGCGTACGGCGAGGGACCGCGCGATGCACAGCCGCTGCTGCTGGCCGCCCGAGAGCGCGGAGCCCGGCTGCTTGAGCCGGTCGCGCACCTCGGCCCACAGACCGGCCCGGGTCAGCGACTCCTCGACCAGCGAGTCCTTGTCGGACTTGCCGATCTTGGTGCCGGTGATCTTCAGCCCGGCCAGCACGTTGTCGTAGATCGACATCGCCGGGAAGGGGTTGGGCTTCTGGAAGACCATCCCGATCGCCTTGCGGGCGTCGGTCAGCCGCCGGTCGGGGTCGTAGATGTCCTCTCCGTCGAGCAGCACCGAGCCGGCCAGGGCCGCACCGGGGACGAGCTCGTGCATCCGGTTGAGGATCCGCAGGAACGTCGACTTGCCGCAGCCGGACGGCCCGATCAGCGCCGTCACCTCACCACCGGGAATGTCCAGGCTGACCCGGTCGAGGACCTTGCGCTGCCCGAACCACGCGGAGATCGCGTCCGCGCGCAGGTCCGCCGGCGCGACCCGGCTGCCGCCCCCCGACGGGATCGCCGGCGGGACCGCTTCGAGGATCTCTGTCGTCATGCCTTCGTCCACCTTCGGTGCTTGCTCGTCCATGTCGCTGCGTCGTGCCGCCGTCCGGCCGGGAGGCGCAGAGGCCTCCCGGCCGGGCGTCGGACTACTTCGACGTGACCGTGGTCGTCCTGCTCGTCGCGCCCAGCACGTACGCCGAGCCTGCGTAGACGACCTTGATCTGGTGCTTGCCCTTCTTGAGCTTGGGCAGCGTGATCGTGATCTTGCCCTTCTTGGCCGTCGTCAGGGTGCCGCTCTTGAGCAGCTTCCTGCCGTCGTACACCTTGACCGAGCCGGTCGGCACGACCCCGGTGGCCTTGACGGTCACCGCCACCTTGCCGGCCTTGGTCCGCTTGACGGACCTCGCAGTCGTCGCGGTGACGGTCGCCTTGGCCTTGGCGACGACGAGCGCCTTGGTGATCGTCGCGCCGGCGACGTCGGCGCCGCCGCCATAGACCAGCGTCAGCGTGCGACTGCCCGGCACGAGTGCCCTGCCGGAGACGCTGAGCGTCGCCTTGCCGGCCGACAGCGTCCTGGTCGCGAGCGTCTTGGAGCCCAGCTTGACGCTGACGGTGCCGGCGGCCGGCTCCGTGCCGACCTTGGCGGTCGCGGTGACGGCGAAGGCCTTGCCGTACGTCGCCCGGGTGGGCCACACACCGGTCAGGGTCGACGCCGACTTGGCGACGCTGAGGTTGACGGTGCTCGAGTCGGACGGTGCGAACTCCTCGGGATCCGTGGGTGTGAAGCTCGCCGTGAAGGCGTGCGACCCGGCCGTGGTCACGGTGATCTCCGCGTCGGCGTGGCCCGCGACGACGTCGACGGCCGGCGCGACGGCGGTCGCCCCGTCCTTGAAGGTGACCGTGCCCGCGGCCGACGGGGAGACGGACGCGCTCAGGGTGACCGCGTCGCCGACGGTGACGCCGGTGCTGGGCGCCACCTCGAGCGTGGTCGTCGTGGCCTGGCCGGTCGAGCCGGGGCCGTCGGTCTTGGTCCAGGTGTTGGCGTCCGTGTCGACGCGCACGTAGGTCGAGGCGTACCTCGGGCCGAGGCCGACGTCCTTCCCGCTCGCCGCGCTGGTCCGCAGCCGGATCTCGTAGACGTCGGTCGAGCTCGGGAAGGCGTCCACCACGTCGGCGAGCGTCGTGTCGTCGCCGTCCAGGGCGTACGCCGGCTTCGTGCCGACCTCAGCAGGTGCGCCCTCGATCGGGAACTGGGCCGTGCCCGAGATCTGGTAGCCGGTCCACGCACCGGGCGCCAGGCCCAGGTCGGGGACATAGGCGAACAGCGTGGCGAAGTCGTCATCGGCTCGGACGGTGCCCGCAGCGACGGCGTACGCCGCCAGCGGGTCGTCGAGTGCGCCGCTGGTCACCGCCGCACCCCCGGGGCCGAGCAGGCTGAGCGCGCCGGCCCGCTGCGGGTCCGGTGACGCCGCGTCGTCGTCGGCGGCGTACCACGCCGCGGCGTCGCCCGCCGTCGCCGGGGTCCAGTCCGCGGCGACGGCACCGGTGGTGGCCGCGCCGACGAGGGCGAGGCCGATCCCGGCCGCCCACGCCTTTCTCAGTCGGACGTTCATGGTGTTCCTCTCGGGAAGATCTGGGTCGACCGCGTCGGGTCAGGGGGTGGTGGTGCCGGTCAGGACGGCGTCGGCAGCACCGGCGCACGAGGCGTGGCCGCCACGGACGAGGTGCCAGCTGTCACCGTCGACCCGGAGGTCGGCGGTGTCGTAGTGGTCGGTGAGCGCGCCGCCCTCGGGCGAGGACAGCACCAGGCGGAGCTGGACGTAGCCGTCGTCGGTGGCCGGGAAGGCGGCCACGAAGGCCGCCAGCGTGGTGGACCTGGCCGTGAGCGCCGCCGCGGGTGCGCCCGGGTCGGCGTACGACGTCGGGGCGATCAGCTGCTGGCCGCTGAACTCCGCGGCGTCCACACCCGCACGGGGCTGGTGGGCGTAGAGCACCGCGACGCGACCGTCGCCGTCGAAGCCGGCCGGAGCCGCCGTGGAGCCGAGCACCACCGGGGCGAACGGCTTGTCGCCGATCTTGCCCTCGGTGACAGCGGTGCCGTCCGACCCGCAGAGGGTCAGCAGGCCGGTCGAGCGGGCGTCGTCGTACGGCGCCTGCTCCTCGCCGCCGCGCAGGAAGTACAGCGCGGCGGCGACCAGGGCGGCCGCGACGAGCGCGACGACGACGATCACGCGAGTGCGCACGCGTCGTGGTGTCGTCGTGCTCATCGTGGCTACCTGCTCCTTGGTGCTGCTCACCTGGGTGTCCTCGCTCCGGGTACGACGATCAGTTGGTGCCCTTGCTGGCGTCGTACGCCGGGGTGATCCCCGCCGCCGCCAGCAGGGCCTGACCGGCCTCGGTCTTCACGAACGGGTCCGGACCACCGGGGTTGTAGAAGAGCGCCTGCACCCAGTTCAGGGTGCTGCCCGGCTGCCACGGCACGTCGCTCGTGTAGTCGGAGTCCCGGAAGATCGCGTTGTAGGCGAAGTCCACCCCGAACGGGTCGGCCAGCGTCTTGGTGCCCGAGCTGTCCTCGTCGAGGAGCTGGATGCCCGCCGCGGTCAGCGCCACCCGGTCCTGGGTCGAGGAGTAGTTGTTGATGCTGCCGTTGGGCGAGTTGGCGTAGTAGCCCTTGCCCAGCAGGTTGAAGCGACCGCGCGGGAAGGGCACGATCGCGTTCTTGCGCTGCGCGAGCGTCGGCAGCCCGGTGATCACCGTCGGGTCGTTCTGCTGGACGATCGGCAGCGCGGGGTCGATGGACGGGTCGCTGCCCTTGAGGCGCTTGAGCTCGTTGAGGAAGATGTTCTTCATGCCGGCCGTGGCGGGCAGGTAGAGCGCGACGATGGACTGTCCGGCGACGGCGGCGTCGGAGCCCGGCACCGCGTTGGTGCCCCAGCCGGGGATGTCGCCCCAGGTCTTGTACGTGCCCTCGTAGATGGCCAGGACCTGGGCACCGGTCAGGTGGTCGGGGGCGTTGGAGGTCTCGTCGACGCCGACGGTGGCCGGGTCGTCGGCGGAGGTCGCGATCAGGTCGCGGTCGAGACCGACCTGGATCGTGCGCAGCCGGCTCCCGAGGTTGTTGGTGGCGGCCGTCTGCTGGGCCCCGGTCGGCGCGTTGGGGCTGCGCGCGACGTCGATCCAGCCGGGGACGTCGCGCGTCAGGCTGTTCAGACCGCCGGTGCCACCGCTGGGACGGGTGACGTTGTCGGCACCGGCGCGCAGCGTGATCGTCGGGTTGAAGACCGTGTCCGTGCCGGAGAGGTAGGAGCTGCGGCCGTTGCCGTCGCCCGAGGAGTCGAAGTTGATGAACCGCCACTTGTTGCCGGCGGTGTTGTAGCCGGGCAGCTCGTGGTAGCCGTCGGCGAGGAAGTTGAAGGCGTTCTGCTGGATGTCCGAGCCGACGCTGACGACGTCGCCGGCCTGCGGGCCGAGGTCGGCGTCCGCCGGGGTGGCCGACAGCGCGCCGACAGCGAGGGCGCCGACGAGGGCGAGCCCGACGCTGGTCCGTCTGGTGAGCATGGTGTGCCTTTCTCTGCTGACAGTCCGCCGAGCTGCGCGGCGGCGATGGATGGACTCTAGAATCTCTAGTTGATTTATGCGGTTTGTGGTTGAGATCTGGGACGAGCGGTCTAGATGTGTGTCCGGCCGCAGTGGGTGGACGCCCTCAGACGAGGGCCGGGAGGAACTGGGACGCCAGGGACGAGCAGAGCCACGCGGCGGCCAGCACGACGGGCGCGCCGGCGATCCAGGCGCCCCGGTGCGACCAGCGCTGCCACGCCCACACCGTCGCGACCAGGGCACCGAGGAGCAGCTGCAGCGCGAGCGCGAGCTCGGCGAGGGTGCCGGCGCTGACGTGCACCTCCATCGGCGAGACCGGGTCTCGCGTGCCGACCACCCCGGCCGGCGCCGCGTCCGCGAGGACGGCGTCGACGTACACCGTGTCGCCGGGAGCGAGGGCACCGAACCGCCCGTCGCCGGCGGCCGTCACCAGCGACAGCCGTCCCTCCTTGGCCTGGAGGGCGGCCGGGACCGGGTCGCCGCGACGTCGTACGCCGTTGACGGTGTAGGTGAAGCGTCCCTGCCCCGTCGTGACGAGGATCCGGTCGCCGACCCGCAGGCGCGGGAGGTCGGCGAACGGCGCGCCGAACGCCAGCGACCGTCCCATCAGGACGCTGACGCCCTGCTGCCCGGGCAGCACGCTGCCCAGGAGGTGCCCGGGACCGTCGGCCGTCTGCTCCGCACGGGTGCCCTCGACGACCACCAGGTTGCTGATGCCGAGCGCCGGGACGTCCAGCACCGCGATGGGCGTGCCGGCCGGGGCTCCGGCGGACATCGGCGCGGTGCCTAGGGCAAGCTCCGTGCGCACCCGGTCGTACAGGCCCTTCTGGGCGTGGCCCTGCTCGAACCCGCTCAGCACGGTCAGGTAGACGACCAGCCAGACGGCGACGAGCGCCAGGGCCAGCAGCGCCTGGGACACACCGAGCCGGATCGGCTCGCGAGCGAGGCCGGGCGGGACCGAGGCGTCGACGGGTCCGGTCCGGACGACGGTCGGCTCGTCGGGCGCGAGGAGCACGCTCATCGGCGCCACCGCTTCCGCACCGACGTCCTCGCCGTACGGGCGGTCGACCCGGCTCCGGCGGCGAGCGCCTCGCCCCAGCGCAGCCAGACCCCGGCGAGTCCGGACGCCAACGCGAGCAGGAGCACGGCCGGCACCCCGGCGGCTCCCAGCGAGGAGTGCTCACCCGCGGTGAGGGCGACCTCGCTCGTGACAACGTCGCCGTCGGCGCGCGGGGTCGCCGACGGCGACGGGGAGCCGCTGGGGCTCGCCCCCGCCGGCACCACGGGCGGCGCGCCGACGCCGGCCGGAGGGATCGGGGGGACCGCGGTGGAGGCGGACGGCGTCGCACTCGGCGTGGGGGTGGGCGTCGGCGTGGGCGTCGGGGTCGGCGAGGCGCTCCGACCGGAGCACACCTCGTCTGCATTGGTCTGCGGCACGTCCGTGACCGACGGGATGTCGCCCGCCTGGGCGCGGACGGCGGCGGCCGCGGCGAGGGTGTAGTCGCGCAGGTCCCCGAGCCCGTCGGCGGCGGTAATCGGCAGGTAGCCGGCGGGCAGGTAGCCGTTGGCCGTGCCCGTCACCTGGCCTCGGCCGGCGGCGTAGCAGAGCAGCGTGGTCAGCCGGCCCGACACCTCGGGGCTCAGCCCGCGGGTCGGGATGTCGGCGTAGACCGGCATCAGGCCCGGGTACGCGGCCATGCCGCTGGACCTGCTCAGGGTCGAGGGGTCGAAGACCCACGCCTGGGCGCCCTTGTCCGGGTGCAGCAGGGCGGCCGCCGCGGTGAGCCCGTCGACGTCGGGCTGGACGAACCAGCGCCCACCGTCGCCCGTGAACTGCTGACCTGCCGGCACGGTCGACCGGGTCTGCAGGGCGGCCGATCGGAGGTTGTAGCGGTAGGTCGACGAGACGGAGACCAGACCGAGCACGAAGCGGTGGCCGACCTGCTGGCGGCCCTGCTGCTTCAGGGCGATCTGCGAGAGGTCGCCGGCGTCGTCGGCGTTGCACTTCACCTTGGGCGCCGCGACGGCGTACTGCATGTTCTGCACGATCGTCGCCAGGTAGCCCGTCGGGTTCGCGATCAGCCCGAGGTACGGCGCGGGGCTGCGGTTGTAGCAGATGTTGGAGCCCACGGTCATCGCGGCCAGGGCCGCCGGGTCGCTCATCGGCCAGTCGTCGAGCTGGGGCCACGAGTCGACCGGCAGGTCGATCCCCCGGTAGCGCGGGTTGACCTTCATGCCCCACGGGTCCGGCGTGCCGTCCAGCCAGGCCCGCGCCTCGGGATCCGCGTCGAGGTAGCGGGTGAGCGCGTTCATCAGGTCGGCATCGGTCGCGAGCGTCTGGAGGGTGGTGGCGGCCTCGAAGACGGCGGTGGTGGGCAGGCCGGGGTTGAGGGCCACGAACTCCGGGTCCAGCAGCAGGCTGTAGGGGTTGGCCGACAGCGCGGCGTAGTTGTTGCGCACGGTCGGGGTCGCCGGATAGCTCTGCGAGAGCAGCTTGGCGAGCAGGCGGGCGTTGAGCTTGAGCCTGTCGTAGCGCTCACCGTCGGCGGTGTCGATCGAGTAGGCGATGGCGAACCCGCCGACCGCCACCGGCGCCTGCACGACGGTGCGGGTGAAGCCGCCGACGGGCGGGCCGGAGGTGAGCGCCGCGTCGATGCCACCCGAGTCCAGCAGGTTGCGCGACGCGGTGTCGGCGGCCTGGACGTGGGTGAAGGGGAAGAGCGACGAGTCCGTGCAGAACTTCGGCTGCCACGACGACGTCAGCTCGGCCAGCACCACCGACCCGAAGAGGGCCTGTGGCTGCTTGGTGCTGACCACGTCGCAGACGTCGCCGGTCACCGCGAAGTCCAGCGGCACCGTGATCCGGTTGCGCCAGTTCGACTCCGCCCACCACAACGATCCCGCCACGGCCGGGTTGGGGTTGCGGACCCCCGCACCCTGGCCGCCCTGGTAGCGGTCGGGGGCGCGGCAGGTCGCGTCGGCCGCGGCCGACTTCGACGCCGAGAGGCGTCGCTCCACCGGCAGCCTGGTCCCGAAGCCGTCGCAGCTGATGCCGACGATCGGGACGGCGACCAGCGAGCAGGCGACGTCGCTCGAGCAGCCCAGCGACGCGTTCTCGTTCTTGGTCCACACGGCGAACTGCGAGCTCCCGCGGCCGTTGGTCCCGGTGATGCCGTACGTCGTGTTGCTCGGCAGGCCGCCGGACTCCACGTCGTCGGACTCCGGCGGGGTGCCGACGCACCCGAGGGCGGGGCTCGGCCCCCCGTAGTAGACGGTGCCGTTGGCGGCGCGGAAGGGCAGCCAGTGCTCGGCGGGCGCCGTACGACGGGGGCAGGACGCGGGGCGGGGGTCGGGCGCCCCGACGATGGCGTTGCGGTCGTCGGGCGCGGCGTACGCGTCGGACCGCCAGGCCGGCAGCCCGTTGTCGCTGTCCTCGAGGTAGCGCTCGCTGGTCGTCTGGGTCCAGCACGTCTGCGGGCTGAGCCGCTCCTGCCCCCTCGGCACGGTGCCGGTGGTGTCGACGCCACGGCACTGCAGCAGCACGAAGGGGTACTCCTGGTTGCGCCCCGCCGCCGAGTTCGGGTCGGCGACGACGCCTCCGGTCGGCTGGGCGCCGGACCACGAGACGCTGATCTCCTGGCGCCCGCGCAGGTTCTTGGTCTCGGAGACGTCGAGGGTGATGTCGTGGCTGCTGACCTTCTCCTCGGCGCCGGTGGCGTCGAGCAGGACGCGCGTCGCCGTGACGTGCCGCTCGACCCCGCTGCCGGTGCCGCTCTCGGCGCCCGAGGGCGGCGCGGTGAGCGCGAAGAAGCCGGCCACGCTGCCGAGCAGGAGCGAGCAGACCAGGAGCAGGCGCGAGGTGTGGTCGCGGGCCGGCGTCACGGTCGTCTCCCCCGACCGCGCGACAGCGCGCTGCCGACGGCGGCCGGCACCACCAGCGCGGAGAGCAGCAGCCCGATGACCAGGGCGCTGAGCACGAGGGGCGGTCCCGAGTGCTGGTCGGCGGCGAGGGTGGTCGCGACCACGCTGGCGCTCTGGTCGGCGGTGCCGCTGCCACCGCCGGCGCCGGCGCCCAGCCCGAGGTCGTCGACCACGCCCGGCTCCGCGGCGCCCGGCGCGGCTCCCCCGGCGACCGACCCGTCGCCCGTCGTGCCACCGGTGCCGGTCCCGGCGCCCGCGCCGGTCCCGGTCCCGGTGCCCGAGCCGGTGCCGGTCCCGGACCCGGTGCCGGACCCGGTGCCGCTGCCGCCGCCCGACCCGCCTCCCTTGCCGCCGCCCGACCCGGGGTTGCCCGAGGTGCCGGGGTTCTCGTTGAAGGCACCCGCCCCCTCGCCGCACGGTCCCTGGCCCGGACGGTCGCAGTCCGGCGGGTTCGGCGCGATCTGGGCGAGGTGGTTGGCGTTCGGGTTGCCGGCGATGAAGGTCGGGTTGTGGCAGGTGCTGACGTCACGCCTGGTGAGGTCGACCTTGGGGTCGGCCTTCTTCAGCTTGCCGATCTGGGTGAAGCCCGCCTTGACCAGGTTGACCGGCAGCGGCGAGTAGCCGATCGGACCGATCTCGGACTGGCCCTGGCAGATCGAGAAGTAGAGGAAGTCGGCGATCGTCTGCCGCTTCGCGGTCGACATCCGGCTGTCGTCGGCCGCCGTCGGGATGATCGCGTAGACGTACGACGACAGCGGGTAGGTGCGCTTGTCGGGGTTGACGTAGACCTTGTCGAGGCTCTGCGTCAGGTAGTTGGGGTCCTGGGGGTTGTTGTTGATCTCGGCCTTGGTCAGCGCCACGGCGACGTTGTACTGCGTCGGCAGCGTGTAGTAGCCGGCCTTGTTGAGGACCTTGGCCACCGGGAAGTTCGCCATCAACGGGTAGGAGTACTCCTCCATCGCGATCGCGCCGTTGGTGTTGGCGCTCTTGACGAAGTTCATGACGCCGTCGGAGCCGGCCTGGGCCCGCTGCGGTCCCCGAGCATCGCCGCAGTTGAGGGGGAAGTAGTCGGAGGGTGCGGTCTTGCCGCCGTTGCACTTCGACCAGATCGACGGGTACTGCTTCGACAGCCAGGTCGTGAACTGGTTGGTGACGCCGGCGCCGTCCGAGCGGACCACCGGGATCACCGGGATCGACGGCAGCGCCCTGCCGTTGTTGTCCTTGGTGATCGCCGGGTCGTTCCAGTTGGTGATCTGGTTGGTGAAGATCTTCGCGATGGTCTCGCCGGAGAGCCGGATCGTGCGGACCAGCTTGCCCGCGACCTCGACGTGGTAGGGGAACGACGTGCCGCCGGCCACGATCGGCAGGTAGGCGAACGAGCGGCCCAGCGGGGTGTCCGGGACACCGGTCGTCGGGTCCTTGCCGCGGTACGGCGAGTCCGTGACGCCGAAGTCGGTCGACTTGTTGGCGTAGTCCTTGCGGCCCTGGGCGGCACCGTTGGCGGTGTAGACGACCTTGAGTCCCTGGTCGTTGACGTCGGCGACCCACTGGTTGACGGCGTTGGCCGCCCAGCTCGACCCCGAGCCCTGGATCAGGGCGTGCGGGGCCGCGGCGCTGGCGGCACCGGGGCCGGACAGGACGACCAGCAACAGCGCGAGGAACGCCACGGCGTAGGAGCGCAGGGTCATCGGGACTTCTTCTCCTTGGCGACGAAGCGAGTGAGCACGAAGAGCCCGAGCACCACGGCGAGCAGCACGGTCGCGGCGGCGTACCCGCGCTCCTCGAAGGTCGGGTTGCCGGAGCTGACGGCCGTGTAGACGTAGAGCGGCAGCGAGTTCATCGGGTTGTTGAACGGGTCGGTGTTGAAGTACGTGCTGGCACCCGAGACCAGGAGCAGCGGCGAGGTCTCGCCGACGACGCGTGCGACGCCGAGGATCAGCGCGGTCGCCAGGCCCGGCCGGGCTGTCGGCAGCACCACGCGCCACACCGTCTGCCACTTGCCGGCACCGAGGGCGTACGACGCCTCGCGCAGGCCGCCCGGCACGACACCCAGCACGACGTAGCTGGCCCGGGCCATGATCGGCATCGCCATCACGCTGAGCGCGAGCGCGGCCGCGAAGCCGCTGGACGGCATGCCGAGGTAGACCAGGAACACGGTGTAGATGAAGAGGCCGGCGACGATCGAGGGCAGCGCCGTCATCGCCTCGACGAAGGTGCGCACCAGCCGGGCGCCGCGGCCGCCGACCTCGGACATGTAGACCGCCGTCGCGACCCCGAACGGCATCGCGAGGACGACCGCGATGATCACCTGGATCAGGGTGCCGACGATGGCGTGCGCGATGCCGCCCTTGGTGAACGGGTCGTCGGCGCGCACGCCGGCCATGTCCTCGGTGAAGAAGTTCCAGTGCAGCAGCACCGGCAGCCCCTTCAGCGTGATCATCACGACGGTGCTGAGCAGTGCGAGCCCGACGACGGTCGGTGCCGCGATCACCAGCGTCGTCACGAGGCGGTCGGTGACCACGGTCCACGGCTGGGACATCTTGGTCAGCCCGCCGTAGAAGAGCGCGAACACGGCGTACCAGACCAGGACGAAGCCGAGCTTGCTGGAGTACGGGAGGATCTGGAAGTAGAGCAGCCACGTCGTCGCCACCGACCCCGCGAGCGCCGCGACCAGCACGATCCGGTCCTCCGGCGTGCGGTGGCTGGGGCGGCGTACCTCCTCGGTCGTCGTGCGCGGCACGGCGACGGGGCGCAGCTCGGTCGGCGGGGGCAGGGTCGCGGTCACAGCTCGGTCACCGACCCGCTGCGCGACCGGCTGACGATGACGGCCGCGACGGTGTTGACGACGAGCGTCATGCAGAAGAGCAGGAAGCCCGCGGCCAGCAGCGCCGAGAGCTGCGACGGCGTGGCCTCCTTGTACTTGCTCGCGATCAGGGCCGAGATCGTCGAGGCGCCGGACTCGAGGACGTAGGGCTTGATCTCGAAGGCCTCGGAGATGACCAGGACCACGGAGATGGTCTCGCCCAGCGCACGTCCCAGCGCCAGCATGCTGCCGCCGATGATGCCGCTCTTGCCGAACGGGATCACCACGGTGCGCACCATCGCCCAGCGGGTGGCGCCGAGCGCGAGCGCGGCCTCCTTCTCGCCCAGAGGCGCCTCCGACAGGACCTCGCGCATCACCGAGGTGGCCATCGGGAAGATCATCATCGCGACGGCGATGGAGGCGATCGCGGCGGATCCGGCGTACGCCGGGTAGCCGGGCGCCTGGCTCCAGATCGGGTAGTCGACGTCCGTGCGGACGTGGAAGAACGGGATCCAGCCGAAGGTCTTGCTGAGCCAGTGGGTCACGTGGGTGGCGTGCGGCTGGATGAAGAGCAGCACCCACAGGCCGAAGACGATGCCCGGCACCGCGGCCATCAGGTCGGTGATCCGGATCAGGCTCGGTCGCAGCCATGGCGGCGCCCACTCGGAGATGAAGAGCGCGCTGAGCAGCGCGAGCGGCACGGCCAGGAGCATCGCGATCACGGCGACCTGGATGGTGCCGGTGAAGACGGCGGCGATGCCGATGACGTCCTGGCTGGGCAGCCACCGGTACTCGGTGAAGAACGACAGGCCGTAGTGGCGCAGCGTCGGGATCGCCTGCAGCCCCAGGAAGATGCCGATCGCCGAGATGATGACCAGCACGATGTAGCCGATCGCCCGGGACCCGTGGATGAAGACCTGGTCCTGGAGCGAGTGCCGCGAGGTGAGCCGTCGCGGGACGTCCTCGACCTCCCCGGGCACCCCGGTGGGCCCGGGGGCGGCGGGCGCCAGCACGTCACCTGACATGTGCATTCCTTCTCACGACACGAAGCAACACCTGCGCCTGTCCGTGGCGGACAGAGCGCAGCTTCAGGCGACGGTTGCACCCATAGCCATCAATCCCGAGAAGATTACGCGACTATAGTCGATTTGGTGTACGAATCCGGCAACCGGTGACAGCGCTCCACCAGCTCGGCGGCTCGCTGGCCGAGGTGGGGCCGGGCGGGACCCACCTGGCCGCCGCCGGGACCCGCTGCAGGACGCCGTCGGCGTCGAGCAGCGGGTGGCGGATCACCCCGCCGAGGTGACGCCGTGCTCGCGGACGAACGCCACGATCCGCTCGGCCAGCTCGGGCCGGCAGACGATCAGGTCGGGCAGGTAGACGTCGTCCTGGTTGTACTCGAGCGGCGAGCCGTCGATGCGCGAGGTGAAGAGGCCGGCCGCCCGGGCGACCGCGACGGGTGCGGCCGAGTCCCACTCGTACTGGCCGCCGGCGTGGACGTAGGCGTCGGTGAGGTCACGCACGACGGAGATGACCTTGACCCCGGCCGATCCCATCGGCACCAGCTCGGCGTCGATCTCCGCGGCCAGGGCGTGCACGAACTCGGGCGGGCGGCTGCGCGAGACCGCGATCCGCGGCCGGGCCGACGTGCTCGGGGGTACGACGGCGGGCGCGCCGGTGTCGAACGTCTCGCCCAGCGCGGGCAGCGCGACCGCCCCCGCGGTCAGGTCGCCGCCCTGCCACAACGCCACGTGGACGGCCCAGTCGTCGCGCGGCACCTCGGAGAACTCACGGGTCCCGTCGAGCGGGTCCACGATCCAGACCCGCTCGCTGGTGAGCCGGGCCTTGTCGTCCTTGCCCTCCTCGGACAGCACGGCGTCCCCGGGACGGTGCTCGGCGAGGAGCTCCATCAGCAGCACGTGCGCCGCCCGGTCGCCGGCGTCCTTGAGCTCGCGTCCCTCCAGGCCCTCCCCTCGCACCTGGAGCAGCCGCTCCCCGGCGACCGTCGCGAGCCAGGAGGCGAGCGCGTGGTCGTCGGTGGCCGCGGCAGCGGGCGGAGTTCCGGGTGCGAAGGTCACGGCCGCCACCCTAGCGATCCGCGTCGGCATGCCGGCCTCACTCGACGAGAGCACACCCGGGGGTCTCGCCGGTGTGCTTGACCGCCAGGGTGCTGGCGGCCGCGCGCGTGACGTCTCGACCGAGGACCGAGAAGGTCACCACCGGCCAGCCGGCGGACCACACGGTGCCCTGGCTGCAGCCTGCGGGGTTGAACACCAGGCGGACGCTGAACGACCGCTGCTCCCCCGGCGGGACCTCGTCCCGGACGGGCAGGGTCGCGTCCAACGCATCGTCCGCGGCCCGACCCGGCTGGCGTTCGTAGCTCTGCGGATCCACCACGACCACGGACCCGGTGCCCGGCCCGCCGAACGGGGCCACGGCGTGGTCGAGCCGGATGCCGTACGACGACCGGTTGGTCACCTCGACCGTGATCGTGCACGCCATGCCCTCGGCGGCGAGGATCGGCCGCAGCCGTCGGGATCGGCCGGCGCCCATGTCCTCGGGGTCGCCGATCGTCGTCCCGGAGCAGGTCGGGTCCGGCTGGGCCCACCGGACCTGCACCTGGTCGGCGGCGCGGGTCGTGACGCCGTACCAGGCGACGAGGAGGACTCCGACGAGGCCGAGCGCAGCAGCGAGCAGGTGCCACCCACGGAGGCGGCGCAGGCGAGACGGACGGGGAGGGAGCGCCGAGCCGGCCGCGCCATCGCCTCCGCCGGACTGACGAAGACTTTCGTCGGCCGGCCGTCCTCCGAGCTCCTTCGCCGCCACGGCGACAGCCTGCCGTACGACGCTCGGCCGCACCTGCGAATCCAGGTCAGGAGTTGAACTTCTGCTGCGTGCGCTCGAGACCCTCGAGGACCAGCGACTCGACGGCGTCCGCGGCGGTGTCGACCTGGAAGGGCAGGATCTTCTTCTCGGCCGAGGAGTAGTTGGAGAGCACGAAGTCGGCGACGTCCTGGCGACCCGGCGGACGCCCGATGCCGACCCGCACCCGGTGGAAGTCACCGGTGGCCAGCGAGGAGCGCATCGAGCGCAGGCCGTTGTGGCCGTTGTCGCCGCCGCCGATCTTGACCCGCATCGTGTCGAAGGGGAGGTCGAGCTCGTCGTGGATCGCCACGACCCGCTCGGGTGGCACCTTGTAGAAGCCGGCGAGCTGCTTGACCGGTCCGCCCAGCTCGTTCATGTAGCAGCGCGCCTTCATGAGCACGACGCGCGGCGCCTCGGTGCCGGGGGCGCCCATCCGGCCCTCGACGACCTCCGCGCGCCCGGACTTGTGCGCCCGGAACGGCGAGCCCATCCGGGACGCGAGCTCGTCAACGACGAGGTAGCCGACGTTGTGCCGGTGGCCGGCGTAGGAAGGGCCGGGGTTCCCCAGCCCGACCACCAACCACACGGGGGTGGTGGAGTCGGTCATGGAACCCCGGCCCTTTCTGTGGAGCAGGTTGCCCGGTGACGGGCGGCGGATCACTCCGCCGCAGGGGCCTCGGTGCTGTCCTGGGCGCCGACCTCGTCGACGTCGTTCTCGGACTCGTCGCGCTCGATGCCGGCCTCGGCCTCGGCCTCCTCGAGCTCGGCGTCCAGCGACGCCTGCGACTGCATCTCGGTGATGTTGACGATCAGCGTGTCGGCGTCGAGGAGCAGGACGCTGCCCGGGGGGAGCTTGAGGTCGGAGGCGTGGATCTGGGTGCCGGCCTTGGCGCCCTCGATGTCGACCTCGACGAACTCGGGGATGTGGGTGGCCTCGGCCTCGAGCTGGATGGTCGAGGTCTCGGTGACGACGAGCGTCTCGCGGGCCGCCTCGCCGTTCAGGTGCACGGGCACCTCGACGGTGACCTTCTCGCCCTTGACGACGGCGACGAAGTCGATGTGCTCGAGCACGCGCTTGATCGGGTCGACCTGGACCTGCTTGGTCAGGGCGAGCTGGGTCGTGCCCTCGATGTCGAGTTCGAGCAGCGCGTTCACGCCACCGTGCTTGAGCGCCATCATCGTGGAGTGGCCCGGCAGGGTCACGTGGATCGGCTCGTTGCCGTGGCCGTAGATGACGGCCGGCACCTTGTTGTCGCGACGGATGCGGCGGGCGGCGCCCTTGCCGAACTCGGTGCGGGTCTCCGCGGTGATCTTCTCGCTCATGGGGTGCTCTCCTCGTACGTGCTGGCTGTTTCTGAGTCCTGGGGCCTCGGCTCGACGGCGGCGCATCCGGACGGGATAGCCAGCCCTGTCGATCACGGAGCCACCTTGCGGTGCTCCCTCGCCGAGGCAACTGCAGAAGACTACCGGCGCAGCGCCCCCAGGGCGAAATCCCTACAGTCGGGACGTGAGCCTGACCCTCGACGAAGCCCGTGCGCGCGCCGCCCAGCTCTTCGAGGTGGCGTACGACGTCGCTCTCGACCTCACCGAGCCGGCCTCGCCGACCTTCGGGTCGCGCACCACCGTCCGGTTCCGCTCCAGCGGCAGCGAGACCTTCCTCGAGCTCGTCGCGGCCACCGGGCTGACGGTCCTGGTCAACGGCGAGCTCACGCCGGCGGCGTACGACGGCGGGCGGGTCCACCTCACCGCGCTGCGCACCGACGCCGCCAACGAGGTCGTCGTCGTCGCCGACCTCCCCTACGTCAGCGACGGGGACGGCATGCACCGCACCGTCGACCCGGCCGACGGCGCGACGTACGTCGGCGCCTACCTGGGCATGGACGTCGGCCAGAAGGTCTTCGCCTGCTTCGACCAGTACGACCTCAAGGCGCCGATCGCGATGTCGGTCGCAGCCGACCCGGCCTGGACGGTGCTCGCCAACGGCCGTCCGCTGGGCGGCACGCCGACCGACGGTCGGTGGCACTTCGCCACCACCCCGCCGATCCCGCCGTCGCTGGTCGTGGTCGCCGCCGGGCCCTGGGCGTCGGTGCGGTGGGAGCACGCCGGGCTGCCGTTCGGGTGGCACGCCCGCGCCTCGCTGGCCGGCGAGCTCGCCCGGGACGTCGAGGAGCTGCGCCGCATCACCGAGGACTGCTACGACCACTTCGCGGAGCTGTTCGACGAGCCCTACGCGTTTGACTCCTACGACCAGGTCTTCGTCCCGGGCCTGAACTGGGGTGCCCAGGAGATGCCCGGCTGCGTCACGTACCGCGACGAGCTGCTCCCCCGCGGCGCCGTGCCCGGGGACCTCCGCGACCTCCGGGCGTCCGTGATCGCGCACGAGATGTCGCACATGTGGTTCGGCGACCTGATGACGATGACCTGGTGGGAGGACACCTGGCTGCAGGAGTCCTTCGCGGACTACATGGGCTACCGGGTCGCGGGCGACGCCGCGGGCTTCCCCGGCTCCCTGGTCGGGCACGAGGTCGGCCGCAAGCCGTCGGCGTACGACGCGGACCAGCGCCGCTCCACCCACCCGGTCGCGCCGGTGCCCGAGGACGTGCCCGACGTCGACTCCGCGGCGACGATCTTCGACGCCATCTCCTACAGCAAGGGCAACTCGGTGCTCCGCCAGCTGGCGACCTGGCTGGGCGACGAGGCGTTCCTGCGCGGTGTCAACCTGCACCTGACGCGCCACCGGTTCGGCAACGCCACGCTCGCCGACCTCGTCGACGCGCTCGACGAGACCA
Organism: Nocardioides sp. URHA0020; assembly: GCF_000620705.1. Lineage (GTDB taxonomy): Bacteria > Actinomycetota > Actinomycetes > Propionibacteriales > Nocardioidaceae > Nocardioides. The sequence continues at coordinate 351,141 of NZ_KK211169.1, read as the reverse complement.
CCGACCGCGACGTCCGCACGTGGGTCGAGCAGTGGCTGCGCACCACGGGCTTCGACACGCTCCGCGTCGAGCGCGACGGCGACGTCCCCGTGCTGCACCGCGACGGCACCCGCCCGCACCGGGTGCGCGTCACGGCGTACGACGGCCTCGGCGTCGCGGTCGGGTCGACGCTGGCCGACGTCGCCGACGAGCCGGTGCGGCTGCCGGTGTACGCCGGGCTGGTCGTCGTGCCGAACTCCCACGGTGAGACGTTCGCCCGGATCGTGCTGGACGACTCGTCCTGGAGCGCGGTCGACGCCGGGCTCTGCCGGATCGAGGACGACCTCGTGCGGGCCGTGCTGTGGGCGATGGTCATCGACCGCGTGCACACGGGGTCGATCGGCGCCGCCGCGTTCGTGGACCTCGCCGCGCGTCACCTCCCCGGCGAGCGCAGCGCCGCCATCGTGACGGCCGTGCTGACCCGCGCGCTCACCCGGGTGCTCCCGCTGCGGGCGCCCGGCTCGTCGGCGCCGGCGCTGCTCGAGCAGCTCGCCGCGACCTGTGGCACCGGCCTGCTGCACGCGACCTCGCCCGAGCTGGCCTCGGCGTTCGCCGACGGGTTCGCCGCGGGCTCCCACGACGTCGAGACGTTGGCGGGCTGGCTGCGCTCCGACGCCGTCGGCAGCCTCCCGCTGACGCCGAGGCTGCGGTGGCGGGTCGTGCGCCGCCTCGCCGAGCTCGGGGCGTACGACGCCGCCGAGGTCGAGGCCGAACGGGTCCGCGAGCGCGGCAGCGACGCCGAGCTCGGGGCCGCCGCAGCACTGGCGGCCCGCCCGAGCGTCTCGGCCAAGGAGTCCGCGTGGGCGGAGCTCAGCAGCCCGGCCGTCGGCAACCGGGTCTTCGTCGCGCTGATGACCGGGCTGTGGTCGCCCGAGCAGCCCGAGCTGCTGGCGCCGTACGTCGAGCGCTACCTGCGCGAGGCGCCCGGCTGGGCCCGGCGGGGACAGGCCTTCGCCCAGGCGGTCGGCCAGGCCCGTCCGCCGCTGGCCCTCACCGAGGACCAGGCCGCGCTGCTCGACGACGCGCTCACCGGCGACCTGCACACCGTGCTGCGCCGGCAGTGGGAGGACTGGCGCGACGACCTCACGGCGACGAGGCCCGTCTCCTGAGCCGCTGACGCCCGACCGATCGGGAGAGGCGTCGATTTTGGGGATGCGCAGCGGGCGGTCGCGGCCGACCCTGGAGTACGGGGCTCACCAGTCGCAGACACTCGGGAGGGAGCCCCGTGCGCGCGGCGCTGTCGTCCCCAACGGCCCGCCGCCACGCCTCGACGGGCCGGGACCATCGGCCCGACGGGTGACCCGGCGGCTGGTGAGCTCCACGAACGGCGATGGTCGTCCTCGCGCTGTCCCCAATATTCGGCATGGAGCGTTCCGAACGGTTTGTCCGCCGGATGGGGGGTACTACCAATGATCGTCAGGTGTTCTCGGTCCGCGACGAGACACCTTTCCGCCGCACTCGGCTCAGTGCGGTTCACGTTCACAGCAGGGGGACGCCGGGCTTGCTCGGCATGCGGGGATTGGGGACAGCAGATGTCACGGGGCGCTCGAACGAGGAATCTCATCAGGAGCAGCGTGGCGCTGCCGGCCGTCGCGGTCGCCGCCACCTACCTGAGCGTGCTCCTGACGGTGCCCGACTCACGCACCTGGGCCGCCGCCGCGGCGCTGGCCGGGCAGCTGATCCTGCCGGCGGCGCTCGCGAGCGCGGCGTTCCTCTGCATCGCCTGCCGCCTCTACCCCCGCGACGGGGTGGCCTGGCTCGCTGCGGCCGCGACCTTGGTCGGGGTCCAGAGCCTGCCCCTGCTCGCCGACAGCACCGACTCCTCGCTCCGCAGCCCGGTGGCCCTGTCCTCGGCGGTCGTCGTGGGCATCCTGCTCCTGGTCACGACCCGGCTCGCGCGGCGCTACACCCTGCGGGCCTCGCCGGTGCCGGTCGGCGTCGGCATCGGCCTGCTGCTGCTGCTCGGCCGGGCCGGGTGGAGTCGCTGGTCGCCCTCGGTGCCCGCGCCCGACCTGCCGTCCGGGGACTCCGCGCTGGCCGACCTGCTGCCACCGGTCGAGCTGGCCGTACTGCTGCTGGTGTCCCTCGTCATCGGCGTGCTGGTGACCCGCACGTCCACGCTGCCGGTCGGTCCGCGACGCGTGAGCGCCAGCGTGGTGCTGTGGTCGGTCGGGGTCGGGCTGAGCGCGGCGGGATGGACGACCACGCCGGCATGGGCGGTGGTGGCCATCCTGGCCAGCACGACGACCTGCGTCCTCTTCTCCTCCGCCGCCCTGGACCTGCTGTGGGTGGCCGTGCAGGACGACCAGGCGGCGGCACTGCGACTCCAGATCCAGCTGCGCACGCTGCGCGCCCACGCCCGCGAGGACATCGAGCACCTGCACGAGGTCAAGGGCTCCATCGCCGGCATCGCCTCGGCGTCGGAGCTGATCCGGCACGAGGCGCGCCTGTCGCACCAGCACCGGGAGCGGCTCGAGGAGATGCTCGCCGTCGAGGCGGCGCGGCTGCAGCGGCTGATCCACACGCATGCGACGCACGCACCTGCGGAGCTGGCCGACCTCGACGACGTCGTACGCCCGCTCGTGCTCGCGCGCCGCGCCCAGGGCCACGACGTGACGTGGACCGCCAGCGAGACCCCGGTCCGCGTCGAGGCCGACTCCTTCGCCGAGGTGGTCAGCATCCTGCTGCACAACGCCAGCGTGCACGCGGCCCACAGCCGCGTCCACGTCTACACGCGCCTGCAGGAGGGCGAGCTCCAGCTCGTCGTGGCCGACAGCGGCCCCGGCGTGCCTCCGGACCTGCAGGCCAACATCTTCGACTGGGGCCGCCGCGGCAGCGACTCCGACGGCCAGGGGGTCGGCCTCGCTCGCGCTGCCAGCATCCTGACGGATCTGGGGATGACGCTCACCCTGGACACCAGCCACTCGCCGGGAGCAGCGTTCGTCGTCGCACTGGCGCACCGGACCGCGCCCACGGCGCCCCGGACGAGGACCGCTCTTGCGAGCTGACACCGAGGTCCTGGTCATCGATGACCCGACCCTCTTCGCCGAGTCCCTGTGCGCCGCCTTGGAGGTCGACGGCTTCGACGCGCACCGGCTGGACGCCGATGCCGCAGTCGCCCGCAGCGGACAGGACGCCCGGCACGCCGACGACCCCCCGCTCATCGCCGTGCTCGACCTCGACCTCGGGTCGCGGTGGGACCCGCTCGACCTGATCACCACGTTCACGGCGCTCGGCGCACGGGTCGTGGTGGTGACGGCCACGGACGACCGGGCGGTGTGGGCCGACTGCCTCACCCGCGGCGCCGTCCAGGTGCTCGCGAAGACGGCGCCGATGGCCGACGTGCTCACCGTCGCACACCGGATCCGGGCGGGGCTGCCGGTGGTCGACGCCGCCGAGCGGCTCGGGCTGCTCGCCGAGCGCCAGCGACAGACCCGGAGGCGTCAGGAGCTGGCCGCCCGGTTCTCCCAGCTCAACCACCTCGAGCACTGGGTCCTCGAACGGCTGGTCGAGGGCTCCGAGATGCGCGACATCGCGCGGGACGCGGGGCTCACGTCCGTCGACGTGCGGTCGCAGGTCCAGGCGATCGTCGACAAGCTGCAGGTGACGAGCTGGCTGGAGGCGGTCCTGCTCGCCAACGACCTCGGCTGGGGATCCTTCGACGACGTGAGCTGACCGCAGCGCTCGCGGCCGTCAGCCCGCCTCGTCCATCGCACGAAGCATCGCCACGGCGGCCAGCTGGGAGCGGACGTCGAGCTTGCGCAGCACGGACCGCACCTGGCTGCGCACGGTCGACTCCGACAGCCCCAGCATGGAGGCGATCCCCCGGACCCGGATGCCGTGGCGGAGCAGGTCGAGCACCTGCCGCTCCCGAGGCGTGAGGCTGTCCACCCGCGACTGGACCTCGGCGTTCTCCTCCTGGGCCTCGCGCCAGGCCACGGCGTAGTCGTCGAGGAGCTCGGCGCACGGCGCCTCCTCGCCGGCGGAGAGGTGCCGGATCAGGGCCTCCAGCTCGTCGAGGTCGGTCATGCTGGTGCGGACCGCGGCCGCACCGGCGCTGCGGAGCCCGCCCCACGCGACGCCGGGACTCGCCCCGGTCAGCACGAGCCAGGGACCGTCCCAGCCCCGGATCAGCGCGCCGGCCTCGGCCATCCGGATCGACAGGTCGACGTCGTACAGCAGGATCGCCACGTCGGGCCTGATCCGGCTCAGCTGGCGGTACGCCGGGTCGTCGCGCGGCACCCGCGGCCAGGAGAGCAGCGAGGTGCGGATGTCCCGGCTGGCGAGCGCGGCCGCGACCGCCTCCGCCACCAGGGAGAGGTCCGAGGCGAGCACCACCTCGACCGCGCGGCGTGACCGCGTGGCTGGAGTCGGCTGCGGTCCCGTGCCGTCCGTGGTCGTGATACTGGCCATCATCAGGTGTCACATCGTGCGGCCGCTGGGACTGCTGTGATCCGCGCGAGCCGTGATCTCCCCTACTTTCGGGATGCGGCGGACCACCGCGTCGACCGAGGGTGGGACCCGGCTCGGCCGAGCCGGCGAGCCGGCCGTGGCAGGCCGAGGCCCCGACACCATCCCCCGTGACCGAGACCTCGTGCGACTGCTGCGGTCGGCTCGGTCACCCCGGGTGGGGCCATGCCCAATTTGGGGTATGTCGCACCCCCAGCAGTCCCGCGACCGCCGATTCCCGACGGATCCTGTGCTCGTTGTGAGACGCTGAGAACGACACCGCAGTCGTCTCTCGGGCTTGTCGTCGGCGGGCAAACCGATGTGGGTTGGGTGCCGGGGCCGGCTGCGTGTGGCTGTGGCGTCCGGGGGGAGAGCCGTGCGTGGAGTTGCCGAGACCGCTGACGAGTGCCGGTGCGGCGCGAGCCCGCGCCGCGGAGCCCGGGGCGCCGACGCCGCGCCACCCGACCCGCTCCTGACCATCCCGAGCCCGACCATGGCGGGCCGCGGGACCCTGCCCAGGACCCGGGAGCTGCGTTGAGCACCCCCAGCCCGCGCAGCCAGGTGAAGGTCGTCATCATCGAGGACCACACGCTGTTCGCGGAGTCGCTGGAGCTGGCGCTGAACCTCGAGGGGTACGCCGTGCGCCGCATCGCGGACGCGGACACCAACGGCTCGGCCCAGGCCATGCTGACCTCCGTCGTGCGGATGCGACCTCGCATCGTCCTGCTCGACCTCGACCTCGGACGCCTCGGCGACGGCGTCCGGCTGATCACGCCGCTGGTGAAGGCCGGCGTGAACGTCGTGGTCGTCACCGCCTCCACCGAGCGGGCGCGCTGGGGAGAGTGCCTCGTGCACGGCGCGCGCAAGGTGCTGAGCAAGACCCAGCCCCTCAACGACATCCTCGCGACCGTCCGACGCATCAACCAGGGCTTCCCGGTCATCGACCGCGAGGAGCGCGAGGCGCTCGTCGGGCACTGGCACGAGCACCGCGAGGAGCGTGCGGCGCTCAAGCAGCGGCTGACCCAGCTCACGCCGCGCGAGGAGGCCGTGCTCGGCGAGCTGATGCTCGGCCGGACGGTCCGCGACATCGCGACCGCCAGCGTGGTCTCGGAGGCGACCGTGCGCACCCAGGTGAAGTCGATCCTCGCCAAGCTCGAGGTCTCCTCCCAGCTGGCCGCCGTGGGCCTCGCCAACAGCGCCGGCTGGCGACCGGCGAGCCGCTAGCACTCCGTCGGCCCGGACGAGCGGGGCGCGGGGCAGTGCCCTGCCGCGACGCGTGACAGAACCGGCGTCACCTTTGCCCGATTTGGGGCATGCCCCGGGCGCGGTTACTGCCTAGTTTTTGGCCATCAGTGGTGTGCGTCGGTGGGACCGCATCCGCGACCTCAGGGCTGGGGCATGACGACGCAGTCGATCACCGAGACCGACACCGAGCTCCTGCCCCTGCCCGTCGCCGCAGCGGTCGCCGACCGCGCACCCTCCGCAGCGCTGTCGAGGTCACACCTCCAGCAGTGGTGGCCGGCGATCGACCTCCTGGTCGCCGCCGTCGTGCTGCTCGTGCCCCTGCGGGCCGCCGGGAGCGCACCGTCCGCGGCGGCGCTCGGCCTGGTCGGCCTCACCTGGGCGCTCGCCCTCGGGCTGTCGGGCGCCTGGTCGGCCCACACCCGTGGAGACCGGCTGCGGGCGGTCCCGCGGGCCGCCGCGATCCTCGGCGTCGGCTGCTGGGTCGCGGAGGCCGCCTGGTCGCCGGCGGCGACGCCCGCACAGCTCGTGGCGGCCACGGCCGCCCTGATGCTCGCCACCCTCCTGCCGCGGCTCCTGGCGCAGGGTCTCGCCAGCACCCGCGGACCGACGCGGGTGGTGCTGGTCGGGGACGGCCCCGAGGTGCACCGCCTGCTCGGCGACCTGCGGGCCGGGCCGCGCTCGCGGTGGGACGTGGCGGCGGTGTGCATGACCGCCGACGGCGCCGACGACGCAGCTCCGCTCGATGCCTCGGCGGAGGGTGTCGCCATCTGGATCGGCGTGGACACCGCGACGGACGCGGCGCGTGCTGCGCGGGCGTCGGCGGTGGTCCTGGCCCCCGGCCGGGACCTCGACCCCTCGTCCGCCCGCCGGTTGGGGTGGGCGGCGCACGCGGCCGGTCTCGACGTGTACGTCGGCACCGGGCTGCTCGACGTCGGCCCACGCTCGGCCCGGCTGGTCCCGGCCGGCACCGCCGGTCTGCTCCGACTGCGGCACGCGACGTCGCCCTCCGCGGCCCGCGGGGTGAAGGAGCTCCTCGATCGCGTCGGCGCGGCCCTGGTGCTCCTGCTCCTCCTGCCGTTGATGGGCATCATCGCGCTGCTCATCCGCCGCGACAGCCCGGGACCGGCGATCTTCCGCCAGCAGCGCGTCGGGCGCGACGGCGTGCCGTTCACGATGTACAAGTTCCGGACCATGTCGACCGGCGCCGCCGCACAGGTCGACGGTCTGCTCGACCACAACGAGGGGTCCGGGGTCCTCTTCAAGATGCGTCAGGACCCCCGGGTCACCCGGGTCGGCACGTGGGTCCGTCGCTACTCGCTGGACGAGCTCCCGCAGCTCGTCAACGTGCTCCTCGGTCAGATGTCGCTGGTCGGCCCCCGACCCGCCCTGCCGGGTGAGGTGGAGAGGTACGACGTCGACCCACGCCACCGACTGGTCGTGAAGCCCGGCCTGACCGGGCTGTGGCAGGTGTCCGGGCGCTCGGACCTGACGTGGGCGGAGGCCGTGCGGCTCGACCTGCACTACGTCGACCACTGGTCGCTGCGCCTGGACGCGGTGATCGTGCTGCGCACGGTCTCAGCGGTGCTGGCGCACCGTGGCGCATATTGACTAGACCGATTGCATCCACTGGCCCGTTCAGGCATTCTGCCTAGACCGAAAGCACCAGATCCGACTGGGGCTGTGGTCACGTCGATCCGCGTCTGCTCCACTCCGACCGACCACCTCGGGGGTGGCACGGCAGGGGGATGATCGACGGTGGCAGACGTTCGATGCACCGAACGGGCCCAGCGCCCCAGCGACGTCGCGCGCCGCGCCGGCGACCGCCGCCGGGTGGCGGTGGTCGACCGCTTCGCGCTGGTGGCCGAGGCCATCGCGATGACGCTGTCCCACAGCGGCACCTGCACCCCCGTCGTGGTCGCGCTGCGGCCCCTGTGCTCGACGGCCGACGTGTGCCAGGCCGTGCTGCGCACCGGAGCCTCGATCGTGGTGCTCAGCCTGAGCCGTGGTGGCGTCACGGACGTCGTCACGCTCGTCGAGGAGCTCAGCTCGCGCGGGGTGACCGTCCTGGTGAGCGGTCCGGCTCTCAACGACCTCGACGAGGCCCGCTACCAGCAGGCCGGAGCGGTCTCGGTCCGGTGCGATGCCGGCATCACCGATGTCATCGCGGCCCTGGTGTCCGAGCTGTCCGGGCCGTCTGGGTCGTCAGAGAACCCGGACCGGCCCGAGCACCGCAGGAGCGCAGCGACCGACCTCGCGCGGCCGCGCCTCGAGCAGGTCGCGCCCGGGCCCGACACGCACGTGCAGCGCAACCTGGGTCGGCTGGCGCCGGCCGAGGCGCGCATCCTGCGCGCGCTGATGCGCGGCCACACAGCCGATGACATCGCCCGCGGGCACGTCGTCTCCATCGCGACGGTCCGCACCCAGATCAGCCGGGTGCTGAGCAAGCTCGAGGTCAGCTCCCAGCTGTCCGCCGTCGCCGTCGCGCGCCAGGCCGGCTGGGACCCCCAGCCGAGCCCGTTGCCACGCGCCCGGCCCCGGTCGGGCGCTCAACCCAGGTCCACCGACCAGCAGCCGCGGTCACGGCCGGCCACTGCGGTGATCTCCCAGCTGCCCCGTGCTGCCGGGACCTGAAGGTCGTAGAGCTGGAACCGTCCGGCATCCGCGACGGTGCGCTGGCGACGCGCGAACGTCTCCCCGGTCGCCAGGTTGCGCCCGGTCACCCGCACGCCCGGCATCCGCCCGGCGTGCCGCGGGATGAAGTAGAGACGCACGCTGCCCGAGCCCGCCTCGGAGCTCGCGGTGTCGAAGGGGCCGGCAGCGAAGCTCCCGGAGCGCACGTCCCGCTCTGCTCCCACGGCGACGCAGCCAGTGTCCTTCCCGGGCAGGCGGGCGAGCACGTCCGACTGGTCGCCGTGCGCCCCGAGTTGCGGCAGGCCGGGAGACGCCGTCGGTGAGGCAGGTGCGACGGCACCGGTGGAACCGTCCGTCGCACCCGCGTCCTTGCTCGCACCCGCCGTCGCACCGGCGTCCTTGCTCGCACCCGCCGTCGCACCGGCGTCCTTGCTCGCACCCGCGGTCGCGCCCGCGGCAGGCGGGCTGGCCGCCTCCGGAGCTGGGTCATCGGAGTCCGCGGACGAGCAGCCTGTGAGGATGACGGCGACCGCCGCCCAGGCACATCCCGCGCGTACCGATCGTGGGCGGATCATGACGCCCTCCGCACGGTGATCGTCCACGCGATGCCCCGACCGGACGCGACGTCCGTGACGGCCGTCTGCCCGCCGACGGTCCCGGCTCCACCGGCGGAGTCGGTGGCGATGGCCGTCACCCGACCGGCGCCCGTCCCGTACGTCGAGCCACGGGTCGTGACGGAGCCCGGCGGCGTCCAGCTCGTGGTGCCCGACGACTTGTCGGTCCAGATCTGGAGCGTCCAGCCGTTCGCCACGCCGGCCGCGGTCGGGCTCACGTGCTGGGCCGTGCCGGAGTCGGTGCTGCTGGCGATCGCATTGAGGGGCTGCGTGGGGTCCACTCCTCGGTACGCCGTCAGCACCAGCGCCGACTTCACCACGGCCGGGAGCTGGGTGACCACGCTCGCGCCGGCGTCACCCGAGGTCGCGCGCCTGGTCCAGACGAAGCTCGTCATGCCGCTCACCGCGCGTTGGTCCCTGAGCGTCCACCCGGATGGCGTCGCGGGTGTCGCGTCAGCGCCGTAGCTGCCAACCAGGACGAGCACGTCGTCCGCCTGCACTGCACCGGGCACACCGACCGAGGGCGACGCGGTGTTGGCGTTGGAGGTCGACGACCCGACATAGCTGATGGCCGTGCCGGGCGGCGGTGTCGTCACCGAGACCGGCCTGGTCGTCGACGCGGTGGCACCGTCGTCGTCGGTGACGGTCAGCGTGATCGTGTACCCGCCGTCCGCTGCGTACGTGTTGGACGCGGTCTTCCCGCTCGCGGACTGGCCGTCGCCGAACGTCCACTGGTAGCCCTGCACCGAGCCGTCGGGGTCGCTCGAGGCGCCGGCGTCGACCTGGCAGGTCAGGCCCGAGCAGCTGGCCGTGAAGGACGCGACCGGGGGCTTGTTCGCCGGAGCGCCGGGGCCGACGAACAGGGCGCGACCGCGCCAGTCCACCGAGGTGCTGATGGGCGACGGCGCACCCTGCGGCGACCCGTCGGCGAAGTCCATCACGGAGATGCCGCCGTTGGTCCGGCTGACGACGTACAGCTTGGCGCCCACGATCATCAGACCGCGCGTGTCCGACCACGACCGGCCCGCGTTCGCGGTGAACACCTGGCTGCCGACGATGCCGCTGTCGACGCTGAACCAGCGCCAGTAGAGGTTCGGGTCGCCCGACCGGGTGTAGTAGATGCGGTCGGCGGCGTACGCCATGCCCGTGACCGACGACAGCTCGCCGTAGAAGTTGGGCAGCCGACCCCGGTAGGTGTTGTTGGACCCGGTGTCGACGTCGCTCCAGGCGGGATCGTTGTACGGGTCGATCCGGACCTCCGCACCGGTCTGCGTCGCCGTGATCTGCCGGCGGTAGAGGTAGCCGTCGGTGCGGCCGTAGAAGAGGGTGCTGCCGACGACGAACGCGCCACGGACGCTGAGCCAGTCGATACCCCGGGTGTCCGCCGACGCCGGCGTGCCGGCCGTCGTCCCGTCGAAGGGGATCGAGGTGAGCGAGTTGGTGCCACCCGAGGGCGGGGGCAGGTCGCGGCGGACGATCTCGATCGCGTTGACGAGCGGGTTCTCGTTCACGTGGGCGAAGTCGATGTCGACGTTGCCGTCACTGGTGACGTCGAACGCCCTCATCGTGCCCCGCTGGTCGCCGGCGGCCGCGACGATGTCGAAGTCGTCGAGCACGCGGGTGCCGTCGAGGTCCACGTCGAAGATCCGGGAGCCGGGCGACGAGGTGCAGCCGCACCGGTTGGCGAAGAACAGCCGGACCTGGATCGGCACCCCGTTCGCGACCGGGAAGTCCCACGACATCCGTGGGTCGTCCGAGGGCGACCAGCGCTCGGAGTCGAAGACGGCGGACGGCGTGCTCGCCGGGACGGTCCCGTCGATCGTCGCACCGGGACCCCAGCCGGCGGCGTTGCTGCCGTCGTTGCGGTAGGGGTTCGACCCACCGTCGTCGGCGGTCCACGACGGACCGCCGTCCACGGAGTCGATGTCGGGTCCACCGGCGTTGACGCGGTAGAGCACGTTGCCCTGCGACGTGGCCGTCGAGCCACCGAGCTGGACGTTGCCGGGCAGCCCGGGCGTGGTCTCCACCGCTGGAGCGGACCCGCCGGCCAGCGGGAAGAACGCGAGCCGAGGTCGCTTGTAGCGGAAGTCGCCGATCCACTCGGTGTCGCTGCCGACCCACAGACCCGTCGACGAGGCGTAGAGGGCGAACGCGGCGGCACCGCGAGGGTTGCGGCCCGGGTTCCAGGCGAACGGCATGCCGGAGTCCGGGTCGAGGGCCGCCAGGCCGGGGCGCGGGACGGAGCCCTGGCCGTTGCTGTCACTGGCGTCGGAGTTGTTCATCCACCGCTGGTGCCCGCCGACGTACACGGCGTTCTCGGTGACCTCGACCGACCAGAGGGTGTCGCCACCGGTGTAGTCGATCCAGGTCGGCTGGATGTCGTTGCCGGTCGAGCCGAACTCGAAGCGGGCGGCGGTGTCGCACAGGGTCCCACCGTTCTGGCCACCGGTCGCGGTGACCACGAAGTACGAGTCGTCCGGTGCCACCGCCACCCCCCGGACGTAGGTGTCGAAGGCGAAGTTGAAGCAGTAGGGCTTGTAGCGGTTCGACTGCCAGTCGGGGTCCACGCTGGCGGAGGTCGTCGTGGCGTCGAGGACCACGAGCTGGTCCCGGTCGAGTCCGTCGACGTGCTTGAAGTTGCCGATCACTGCGACCTTGTCGCCGCTCGAGGTGGCCTCGAGGTCGCGGACGCCCACCGCGCCCTGGGCTCCACTGCCCGTGTCGTTGTGCCGGTCCGCGACGTCGACCGCCAGGAAGCCGTTGTCGATGGCACCCGTGGTCGGGTTGACCGCCGCGAGGCCACCGTGCGCCGCTCCGCCGGCCGAGGTGAAGTTGCCGCCGAGGACGAGTCGGCCCCGCGCCATCGTGAGCGCGTTGACGACCCCGTTGGTGGCCGCCGGACGGAAGGCGCCGACGATGGCGCCGCTCGTCACGTCGAGCAGCGTCACGTGACTCTGCGCGGTGCCGTTGACCGTGGTGAAGGAGCCGGCGACGTACACGGTGCCGGCCGTCGGCCCCGCCATGACGTCCTGCACGGTCCCGTTGAGGTTCGCCGCGAACGTCCGCAGGGCTCCGGTGCTTGCGTCGAACGCGATCACGTAGTTGCGGGTCTGAGCGCCCCCACCCGGCGGGGTGACGCTGGTGAAGGTGCCGCCGACGACCACGGTCGAGCCGACCTGGACGATCGAGTTGACCTGCCCGTTGTTGATCGCCGGTGTCACACCCGACGGCGTCGCCGACGGCAGGACGGTGTGTCCTGGCGCGGCGACGCCGGGTGCTGCGACGAATGTCAGTGTCGTGGCCAGTGCCCCGACGAGGATCCCCACCAGTGTTCTTCTCACGGCCGCACTTCCCCTGCGTCGTGCCCCGCTGGATGGGGGCTCGAAACCGAGGCTCGCCGGGTGTCCCGGACGGATCAGGAGAAGCCGGGGGGATTACCCAATTCTGGCGACCGCTCCGCTGCGCACGAAGCTGCGGAACCCCTGCAGGCTCTGGGATGTGGTGTCGATCGAGACGTTGCCCGCGATGTCAGCGGCGTCGTTGTCGAAGTAGACCAGGGCCCGCAGCGCCGGGAACTTCGGCAGCTGCTGCGCGATGCCGCGGAAGAAGTCGCGCTTCCAGCCGGCATCACCCGATCGCTCGCCGACCCCCCACTCGGCCAGCATCACCGGCTTCAGCGGGTGCTTCTGACGGGCCCACCGGTAGGCGCCCCGCCACGACGTCGCTCCCCAGTACTGGTTGACCAGCGTGGAGAACCCTCCGTCCTGGCCGCCGAGGCCGGCGGTCTTGTACGGGTCGAACGCGATCCAGTCGACGTAGCTGCGGCCGGGCCACAGCTGGTCGTACCACGGCTGCGTGGCCCACTTCTGAGCGCCCATGTAGTTCATCACCCACACGACGTTGCTCGCGCCCTGGGCGCGGAACACCTTCACGACGTGCCGGTACATGGCGCGGTAGTCGAGAGCGGTGAACCCGGAGCCCGCCTGGGCGACGACCTCGTTCTCGGGCTCGTGGTGGATCGCCAGGAACGTCCGGTAGTTCCAGTTCTGGCGCAGGTGCCGGGCCTCGCGGATCAGGCGACCGTCGGCGGCGCCGTTCGCCACCTGTCGCCAGGTGTACCCGTCGTCGGGCTTCCAGTTGGCGAAGAGGATCCGGCGCCCGGAGCCCACGCGCAACGAGCGCGACTCGGCGGTGCTCGGAAAGAGCCGGTCGCCGCGGTAGTAGTAGTGCACGATGCTGGCCCGGCGGCCGGACTCGCGCTCGAACCGGCTGACCGAGGCCGCGGGGCTCTCGCCGGAGTGCGGCGCGATGAACGCGCCGGACAGAGCGCCCGGGCAGCTCGGCACCAAGGTGCGTGAGAGTCGGCACGACGGCGCGGCCGCAGCCGACGCGGTCGACGACGGCACGACGAGGACCAGGCCGGTGGACAACAACAGGGCAAGCAGGGGTGCGACGAGGACCGACCAGGACATTCGGTCTCGGGGCACCCGGGTGAAGACGGGGTTCATCTACTGAGCTCCCTCCCGAGGAGAAGCCCAGACCGTAGCCGCGAGATACCGATCGACGCGACATCCTCCCCAATTATGGGTATGTCGATCGATCGGTGCGGTCACGTCCTGCAGTTGTCGCTCCCACGCTGTCGCGGGACCGGGCGGGCGTCGGTCAGCCCGGCATCACCTGCTCCGTCGGGTGGGCGCCTCGGCGCAGCCCGGTGGCGCGCGGAGCCCAGGCGAGCAGTCCCAGGGCATGCACCAGGGCGAGGCCCCAGAACGCCTCGTTGCCGCGAGCGGCGTACAGCACGGTGGCGTCCAGGAACGAGCCGAGGTCGAGTGGCTTGAGCGCCATCAGGGCGAAGGGGGTCAGGAAGAGGAACGCCGTCCACACCCAGGCCGCGGCGACCGAGTCGCTCACCTGTCGCGCCAGCATCCAGCGGGCGACCAGGTCCAGACCGACCGGCGCGAGGATCAGGGCGACGACGCACTCGGCCTGCAACCGGACCAGGTCGGTGCCGAAGAGCGCGACCGTCAGGACCAGCACGACCAGGGACGTGGTCGCCAGCCACCGGCTCCGAGGACGGACCGCGCAGTACGGCACCAGCAGAGCGGCCGCGAAGACGGGTTCGTTGAGCGTCTTGAGACGGGGCGCGCCGTCCAGACCGAGGAGCAGCAGACCCAGCACGCCGAGCGCGACCGCGGTCGCGGCCATGCCGGCCGTCCACCACCGGCCGCCGTCGTCGGGGCGACGGCGCTGCCACAGAACCGTGCACGAGAGCAGGATCGCCAGGGCGAAGGACTCGCTGTTGTGCCCGACCTGCGTGGCCAGCCCCGCCGGCAGCAGGTGCGGGAGGAGACCCGTCACGATCGCCAGGAGCACGGCGGCCTCGACGACGATGAAAGCGACGAACCATGCCGTCGCCGACGACCGGGTGGCCGGGGCGCGATGCACCTCGAGCTCGACCATCCCGACCTCCGTCTCGGCGTCCGACGACGCACCGGTGACCTACCGGCAACACGACAAGCCTCAGCGGACCCGACGCTCAGCACGGTGATTGGGGGCCAGGTATCCCCAATTGAGGGGACCGTCCGGGACAACCGGTCGCTCGTCGATCGGACCGGCCGAGGCTGGAGTCCGGTGCACCGGGTGAGCAAGGGGGAAGCATTCGATGGACCCGACGTCCGACGCAGGTTTCTATGTCCGCGTACTCCGCCGGGGCTGGCGGCCGATCATGGCGGCGACGGCCCTGGGCTTCGTCCTCGGCGGGCTCGCCTGCGCCCTGGCGCCGCGGACGTACGCCGCCACGGCGTCGGTGCTGGTCACCGACACCGGCGCGGCCCAGACGACGGCCGTGGGCGAGCGCACCACCGGCGGTGACGTCAACCTCGACACCGAGGCACAGCTGCTGAAGTCGGCGGACGTGATCGACCGCGTGCTCGACCAGACCGGCGACCAGTTCTCCGCCGCCACGGTGGCGAGCCAGGTGAGCGTGCAGGTGCCGGCGAACACCACCGTGCTGGACATCACGTTCACGGCGGGGACCCCGCGAGCGGCCCAGAAGGGGGCCGAGGCGTTCGCGGCCGCCTACCTCGCCAACCGTGAGGACGTCGCCCAGGAGTCGCTCGACCACTCGGCCACGAGCTACGAGACACGGCTGAAGGCCGCGCAGAGCGAGCAGCTCAAGCTCCGCTCCCAGCTCCGGGGCGCATCGGACGACCTCACCACCGACATCCAGACCCGGCTGCAGACCATCGCCGCGCGGATCGCCACCCTCTCGGAGGGGCTGGTCGCCGCCGAGAGCACCGTGGTCACGCCCGGCCGGGTGATCAACCAGCCCGCCCTGCCCACCCGGGCGGCCTCGCCGAACCTGAAGATGCTGCTCCTCTCCGGCGGCGCGCTCGGCCTGCTCGCCGGCGTCGGCTTCAGCGTCTACCGCGAACGGGTCCGACCTCGCCTCGACGACGAGGAGGACGCCCAGCGGGAGCTCCAGGTGACGGCGCTGGCGGAGATCCGCCGACCCGCCACCGGCGTCGTCCACCTCGTGGCCACCCCGGAGTCGCCCCAGGCCCTGTCGTTCGGGCAGCTGCGTCGCCGTCTCGACCTGCTGCACACCGCAGGTGCGGGGCCTCGTCGGATCGTCGTCGCCTCCACCTCCGACGGTCCCGCGGCACTGCACGTGGCCTTCAACCTCGGGTGGCAGTACGCCCACGCCGGCGTCCGCGCCGACGTCGTCCTGGACGGGGGTGACCACCCCCCGGGGGTCGACCTGCGACCGGCCGCACCCGGGAGCAGGCTGCTGCGCGGCACCTTCGTCGGCGACGGCGTGCTCCACACCCGGGCGCCGCTCACGGTCCACGACCTCGGCGACCACGTCGAGTCGGCCTCCCACGTCACGGCGCCGGCCGAGGGCGTCACCGTCGTCTGCCTGCGCCGCGCCAGCCCCCTGGTCGAGCTCCTGACGTCCCCCGGCGACACCGCCGTCCTGCTCGTCCAGGCCCGCAAGGACCGGGCGCCGCTGGCCAGACGGGCACTGAAGACCCTCTCCGCCGGAGGCGGGGTGCAGGTCGTCGGGGTGGTCCTGCACCACGGCTACCCCCCGGCGACCCGGTGGGCGAGCCAGCTGCGGGCGCTGTCCGGCACGGCTGGCGCCGGTGAGAACGACGGCGGCAACCTCGACGAGGAAGCGGCCGACGCGGCGGACGCGGGCACCCTCGACGAGGGCACCCTCGACGATGGCGCCGACGAGGAGACCGTCGACGATGGCGCCGGCGAGGAGAGCTCCGTCGAGGACGGTCTCGACGACGCGCCGGAGCCGGCTCCCGCCGCGACACCGGAGGTCGCGGTGCGCCGCCCCGCCACCCGGCCGGCACCCACCCCGGTCGACCTCCGGCACCGCACGAAGCCGGGCCGACCGTCGGCCCCCTGGATCCCCGACCCCGTGGTCGGGCCCGCCGGTGATCCGGCGCGACGTACGTGGCCGCGGCGCAGCCGGAGATGGTGACCACCCGCGACGCGGGGATCGCGGCAGCGCTGCTGCCGCGCGACCCGCTCGCTCCCCTGGCCTGGCTGATCGTCCCGCTGCCGGTGTGGTGGTACCTGGGCCTGGCCAACCTCGGGTGGTTCATCGCCGCGGTGCCCATGGCGATCTCGCTGGTGTCCTGGCGCCGGTGGCGGCTCCCGCCCGGCTTCGGGTGGTGGCTGGCCTTCCTGCTGTGGCTGGTCCTCAGCGTCTCGATGCTGCCCGTCAACCCCGCCGGCACGGTCGCCGAGGGCGCCGGGGCGCGTGTGGTGCCGGTGCTGTTCCGGTTCGCCGAGTACGGCTCGGCGACCGTGATGATGCTCTGGGCCCTCAACGTCGACCCCGTCCGGGTGCCCGCCGCGCGACTGGCGCGGCTGCTCTCCCTGATGCTGGTGTGGACGGTGGCCGGCGGGCTCCTCGGTGTGATCGCGCCGGACTTCCAGGTCACCTCCCTCATGGAGCGCCTGCTGCCAGGAGGACTGCTGACCAACGCGTACGTGCTGGCGCTCGTCCACCCGGCCGCCGCCCAGATCCAGGACGTGATCGGGACGGGCAACGGGCGTCCCTCGGCACCGTTCGCCTACACCAACTCCTGGGGCAACGCTCTGGGGCTGCTGATCCCGTGGGCGGTGGCGGCGGCGGTGCTGGCCCGGACCCACGCGGCCCGGACCCGGTGGACCGTGCTCGTGCTGGCCGCCCTCGTGCCCACGGTGCTCTCGCTCAACCGGGGGCTGTGGATCGGCCTGGTCATCGTCATCGGCTTCGCGGTGGTCCGCCTCCTGCTCACCGGCCGCGAGCTGCTCGGCATCGCCTGCCTCGGCCTGGCGGCGTGCGTGCTGGTGCTGGTCGCCGTCAGCCCGCTGGGAGCGGTGGCCGAGCAGCGCCAGACGGGAGACGCCCCCAGCGACGACATCCGGGGGTTCAGCATCTCGCGGGCGCTCCAGCTCGGTGACGAGTCACCGGTGCTCGGCTACGGCGGCACTCGTGCTCAGGCCGGCAGCCAGGACACGATCGCCGTCGGCAAGTCGCCCACCTGCTCCAACTGCGGCAACCTGCCGATCGGCACCAACGGCCAGCTGTGGTTCGTGATCGTCGGCCAGGGCTTCCTCGGGGCCTTCTTCTACCTGATGTTCCACCTGGTGCTGCTGCGTCGGTTCCTCGCCTCGAGGAACGTCCTGGCGACGGCCGGAGCGGCCACGATGGTGATCGCCCTGTGGTTCTCCGTCGTCTACGACCGGACCGGACCGACCGGCTGCCTGGAGTTCCTGGCCATCGGGCTCGCTGCGAAGGCGCTGCTCGAGAGCGCCCGGGCGGAGTCGCCAGCGGAGGTCGTGGACCGGCCAGACCTGCGGACGACGGACGCGGCGCCGTGACGGAGATCCCGTTCGCGGACCAGCTCTGGCCGGGGACGACCGCGCCCGCGTCGTACCTCCCGCTGTCCCGTGGCGGCGTCGTGCGGTCGCTGCTGCCGACGGCGAGCCCCCTGCTCCTGCGCTCCGCCCTGGCCCGCAGCAACGGCCCGGAGGGGGTCGGCCGCCACCTCGCGCGTCGCCTGGTGGCGTCCGCCGCGGGCACCCGGCTGCGCCTGGGTCGGTCGAGGCCCGACGAGCGCGACGGCGATCCGTTGCGGCAGCGCCTGAGCGAGCTCGCCGGGACCGAGGTCCACCTCGCCGTCCACTTCGGCCCGCCGCGTGCCAACCGCAAGCCCGTCGTCCAGGCGCTCGACGGCGCCGGGCGGCTGGTGCTGGTCGCCAAGCTGGGGGTGGACGACCTCAGTGCCCGCCTGGTCGCTCACGAGGCGGAGGCGCTGCGGGTGCTCGCCGGCCGCACGGGCCCCCACCTGCTGGTGCCGGAGCTGCTCGGTCTCGAGTCCTGGGGCGGTCGCCCGCTGCTGGTGCAGGGAGCGTTGACGGTGCCGTCCCGGCACCGCATCCCCGCGCCGGTGCCACGACACCTGGCCGAGGAGGCCATCGCGACCCTGGAGGTCCCCGAGCACCCACCGGTCCGGGCGTACGTCGACGACCTCTGCGCTCGGATCGACCGGCTGCCCGACCCGGCACCGCGGGCCGAGTACGTCGCGGCCGCCCGCGGGGTGGGCGACGTCGTCGACCTCGACCACTGGCCGTCCGCACCGTGGCACGGCGACTGGTCGCCCCAGAACGTCGCCGCGTGCGGTGGCAGCGTGGCCGCCTGGGACTGGGAGCGCTTCGCGGTGGGACGCCCGCGGGGCTTCGACACCGCGCACTTCCGGCTCCAGCAGCTGCTCCGTGAGCGGGGCAATACCCAACCTGGGGTAAGGCTCCTCGACGAGGCACCGGCCCTCCTCGGCGACTGGCAGGGTCGGGCTCGCCCGGCGAGGGCGCGCAGCGTCGCCGTCCTCCTCCTGCTCGAGCTCGCGACCCGCTACCTGGGTGACGGACAGGTCGGCACCAGCTCGCCGGGTGCCGGGGTGGCCGCGTGGGTCGCTCCGGTGCTGCGGCAGACGGGGAGCCTCTACGGCTCGACAAGGGGGACGACGCGATGACCACGAGCCCGACCAGGTTCCGCCCGGCCCGCTCCCAGGACCGCCTGCGTCCCGGCGCGCGAGCGCTGCGCGACGTGGTGGGACGGGCCACCGCCCAGCGTCGCGCCCTCCCGTCGCTGCTGATCATCGGCGGCCAGCGCTGCGGGACGACGTCCCTCTACAAGGCGCTCGCCCAGCAGCCCCACCTCTTCCGGCCCGTGTGGCGCAAGGGTGTCCACTACTTCGACGTCTCCTACGAGCGCGGGTCGGACTGGTACCGGTCCCACTTCCCGTACGAGTCGACGGTGGCCCGGGCGGCGGCGCGGCACCACACGGAGGCGCTCTGCTTCGAGTCCAGCCCCTACTACATGTTCCATCCCGCCGCTGCGCACCGGATCCGGTCGACGCTGCCCGGCGTACGCGTCGTCGTGCTGGTGCGCGACCCCGTCGAGCGGGCCTACTCCGCCCACGCCCACGAGCTCGCGCGCGGGTTCGAGACGCTGCCCTTCGAGGCGGCCCTCGCCGCCGAGGACGACCGGCTGAGCGGCGAGGAGGAGCGGATGGTCACCGACCCGCGCTACAGCTCGCCGGCCCACCGGCACCAGGCCTACCGCACGCGTGGCGAGTACGCGCCGCAGCTCGAGCGGCTGGCGGGGATCCTGGGCCGCGACCGGATCCACGTGATCGACAGCCACCGGTTCTTCCAGGAGCCGGAGCCCGTCTTCGCCGACCTGCTCGGGTGGCTCGGCACCCGGGTGGTCACCGACCCGGCCTTCGACCGGCACAACGCCCGCGTGCGGCTGCCCCTGGCCGACAGCGTGCGCCAGGACCTCCAGAGGCACTTCGAGCCGTACGACGAGCAGCTCGGCGAGTGGCTGGGGCGAGCGCCCTCGTGGCGTGTCTGACCGGCTGAGCCAGGGCAGCCTGGTCAACCTCGCGGGAGCCGCCGGCTCCGCGCTCAGCACGCTCGCGCTCGTGGTGCTCACGGCGCGGGTGCTGACCCCCGCCGAGGCCGGCCGCGTGTTCGCGGTGACCTCGGCGTTCCTCATCCTGGCCGCGGTGCTCCGAGCAGGGACGCCGACCGGGGTCGTGCTCTTCGTCTCCCGCGCCGACGACGCCACGGGCGGCACGTCGCGACGCATCGCGCGTCGGGGCGTCCGTCCGGTGCTGCTCGCGTCGGCCGGCGTGGGCGTCGTCGCGCTCGCCCTGGCCGACCGGCTCGGTGCCGCGCTCGGCACCGGCGCCGTCGTCGTGGTCGTGCTCGCCCTGTGCCTGCCCGCCGCGACCGCGCTGGACACGGTGCTCGCGGTCACCCGGGGCGAGCACGACATGGTGCCGACGGTCCTGGTCGACCGGGTGGGTCGACCGGTGCTCCAGCTCGCGCTCACCGGCCTCGCGGCGCTGCACCCGACCGTGCCGACGGTGGTCGTCGCGTGGTCCGTGCCGTACGTCGTCGCCCTGGTCGCCGCCTGGGCGCTGACCCCGGCCCTGCGGTCGCGCACGTGGCCCCCCGGACCCGACGGCGAGGGTCGTGAGTTCCGTGACTTCGTGCTGGCGCGCGGCGCCGCGTCGGTGATCCAGATCTGCTTCGCGCGTCTCGACATCGTGCTCGTCGCGGCGCTCGCCGGGCCGGCCCAGGCCGCGCTCTACACCGTGGCCACCCGCTTCGTCACCGTGGCCCAGCTCGTGCAGCAGGCCATCGCCACGGCCGGGGAGCCGGCGCTGGGGCGCACCATGGCGCGCCGCGAGCTCCCCGCCGCCCTGGGCATCTATCGCACGACCACGCTGTGGGTGCTCACCCTCCTGTGGCCGATGCTGATCACGGCTGCCGTGGTGTCCCCGGAGTGGCTGGGCGTCTTCGGGCCGGCGTACCGCACCGGCGTCGACGTCGTCGTGGTGCTGACGCTCGCGATGCTGGTCGCGACCGGGGTCGGGATGGTCGAGACCGTGCTCAACATGGGCGGACGCGCGACCGTGCTCCTGGTCAACAACGTCGCCGCCCTGGTCGTGATGGTCGGCCTCGACCTGCTGCTGGTGCCGGGTCTCGGTGCCGTCGGCGCCGCGTGCGGGTGGGCGGCGGCGATCGTGGTCAAGAACCTGCTCGCCCTGGCCCAGCTCCGCGGCACCCTGCCGGGACTGCCGTTCGGCCGGGCCTGGCTGCTCGGCGCGTGCCTCAACGTCGTCCTGGTCGGCGCACTGCCGCTGGCGTGCGGCCTGGCCTGGGGCCCTCCGGGGCGCTGGACCGGCGTCGTCGTGGGCGGGACCCTCCTCGCGGCGGCGTACGTCGCGCTGCGCGGCGAGCTCGGCCTCGCCCGGCTCTTCGGTCGTGCTCGCACCAGGCCGGAACCCGTGGCGGCGGCGTGCTGACCCGGCTCGCGGTCGGCGCGCTGGCACTGGTCGTCGTCGGGGCCGCCGGGTGCTCGAGCGGCGGCGGTTCGACCGGCGACTGGCCGGCGGCACGCGACACCCCGCCGCGCATCCCGGCCTCCTCGCTGCTGGTCGGTGCGGCGGTGCCGCGCCAGCTGCCGGCCGACGGACCGCAGGCGGCGGCGTACACGCGCTTCGACGACGAGCTGGGCACCGACACCCAGATCGCGCACCTCTTCCGGACGTGGGACCAGGACCTCGTACCGCCCGACCTCAGCCAGGTCGCCGCCGACGGCAAGTACCCCATGCTGTCGTGGAACGGCGCCGACATCGCCGGCATCGTCAGCGGCCGCTACGACCGGCGCATCCGGGAGCAGGCGACGGCACTGGCCGACTCCGGGGTGCCGACGTTCCTGCGGTTCCGCTGGGAGATGGACCGCCCCAACCTCCGCACGTCGGTCGGCTCCCCCGAGGCGTACGTCGCGGCCTGGCGACGGGTGCACCGGATCTTCGCCGACGTCGGCACGCCCAGCGTCTCGTGGGTGTGGTGCCCGACCGCGGACGGCTTCGCACCCGGACGCGACGCCGCTGCGTTCTATCCCGGGGACGACGTCGTGGACTGGCTCTGCGCGGACGCCTACCCCGGCCGGGAGCTCACGCCGCTCGCGACGCTGCTCGCGCCGTTCCTGTCCTGGGCGGAGGGCCACGACAAGCCCGTCATGATCGGCGAGTTCGGGGTGCCGCGCACCGCGGACGACGACGCGCGGGCCGCCTGGCTCGGAGCCGCCGGACGCTGGCTGGCCGACGAGCCGCTCGTCCGGGCCGTCGTCTACTTCGACCTCGACGTCGAGCCCACCGCGCGCGTGCTGCAGTTCGGCATCGACCCCGGCACCGCGACCGCGCTCGCGTTCGACCAGCTCGCGCGCGCCGACGACCAGGGACGGTCGTCATGAGCGCCCCGGTCCGGGTGGTCTTCCTCGCGGGCGTCGGACGGAGCGGCACGACCCTGGTGGAGCGCACCCTGGCCGAGGTGGACGGCGTGACCGCGCTCGGCGAGGTGATGCACCTGTGGGACCGCGGCCTGGTGCGCGGCGAGCTCTGCGGCTGCGGCGCTCCGTTCCGCGACTGCCCGTTCTGGCACGAGGTCGGCGAGCTCGCCTTCGGCGGCTGGGACCACGTGGACGCCGCCCGGATGGCTCACCTCAAGGCCCGCGTCGACCGCGCGACGCGGGTCCCGGCGGTGGCCTCCGGGCGGCCCCGGTCCCTGGCCGCGGAGGTCCGCGAGTACGCCGACCACTACGTGCGGCTCTACCGGGCCGCGTCCGAGCTCACCGGCGGTGTCGTCGTCGACTCCAGCAAGCAGGTGTCGCTCGCGTGGTGCCTGCAGACCCGGCCGGAGATCGACCTCCGGGTCGTGCACTGCGTCCGGGACAGCCGCGGCGTCGCCTACTCCTGGAGCAAGGACGTCGCGCGTCCGGAGGCGGTGTCGGAGGAGTACGGCCGGATGCCGCGCTACTCCGCGCCGGCGGTCTCCGCGCTCTGGCTCCTGCACAACGCGGAGATCGAGGCGCTGCGTCGGCGGGTGCCGGTCCAGCGGCTGCGCTACGAGGACTTCGTCGCCGATCCGGCGCGGGTCACCCGCGACGTCCTCGAGCTGGCGGAGGTCGACGCGCCCGTCGACCACGTCGGTGCGGACACGATCCTGCTCGGCAGCAGCCACTCGTGCGCCGGCAACCCGATGCGCTTCCGCACGGGCGCGGTGCCGGTCCGCGCCGACGAGGCCTGGCGTGCCTCCGCTCCGCACCGGCAGCGACGTGCCGTCACCGCGCTCACCGCTCCCCTGCTCGCCCGCTACGGCTACCCCCTGTGACAGGAGCAACGATGCCGTCCCCTTCCACCACCTACCCCAGCGTCGGTGTCGTGATCCCGACCCGGGACCGCGCCGAGCTGCTGCGCCGAGCACTCGCGTCCGTGGCACGCCAGACCTACCCCGGGCGCATCGAGACCGTCGTCGTGCACGACGGGACGCCGGTGGACGAGACCGTGCACCGCGATGACGCACGACCGGTCCACGCCGTCGCCAACACCCGCACCCCCGGGCTGGCCGGCGCCCGCAACACCGGCATCCTGGCGCTCGCCACCGACTACGTCGCGTTCTGCGACGACGACGACCACTGGGAGCCCACCAAGCTGGCGCGCCAGATCGAGCGGGCCACCCGGCCCGACCGCCCGGAGATGATCACCTGCGCGATGCTCGTGGACTTCGACGGGCACCGTACGCCGCGCCTCGCCGGCACCGCCGAGGTGACCCATGCCCGGCTGACCCGGTCGATCATGGCGATGCTGCACTCCTCGGGGATGCTCTTCGACCGCTCCGCCCTGCTGGACATGGGTCTGGTCAACGAGGACATCCCGGGCAGCCAGAACGAGGACTGGGACATCAAGCTGCGCGCCGCCTCCCGGCGCCCGATCGCGCACGTGGACGAGCCACTGATCACCGTTCAGTGGGGCCGCTCCTCGATGTTCGCGCGGGCCTGGGAGACCAAGAACCAGTCGTTCGTCTGGATGCTCGAGAACCACCCGCAGATCTCGGCGGACGCCCACGGCGCGAGCCGCGTCTACGGGCAGCTCGCCTTCGGCGAGGCCGCCCTCGGCGAGCGCCGGTCGTCGATGCGCTGGGCCGGCCGTGCGTTGCGGGCCAACCCCCTGCAGTGGCGAGCCGTGGCCGCGCTGCCCGTCGCCGCCGGGATCGTCCGGCCCGAGCAGGTCCTCAACACGCTCCACCGCTTCGGCCGGGGGGTCTGATGTCCGCCGAGGACCGCGTGCGCGGGCTCCCGACGCTGGTGCGCGGCCCCGCGCGCGCGGCCCTGCGGCTGGTCAGCCTCGCCTACCGAGTGCGCTACCCCCGTCGCCTCCGCCTCGGGCGCGACGTGGTGATCCTCGGGCGGTTGCGCCTCGCGGAGGGCACCCGCCTCGAGCTGGGCGACCGGACCCGCGTCCGCGGTCGGGTCATCGTCAACGGCGGCGGCCGGGTGCGGGTCGGCCCGGACACGCTGCTCAACGGCTGCTGGATCGTGGCCGCCACGGAGGTGACCCTCGGCGCGGGGTGCCTGGTGTCGGACTGCGGCATCACCGACAGCGACTTCCACAACCTCGATCCCGACCGCCGGCACCTCCCCCCGGACGACGCCACCCGGCGACCGGTCCGCATCGAGGACAACGTCTGGGTCGGCGCGCACGCGCTGGTGCTCAAGGGCACCGAGATCGGCAGGGACTCGGTCGTCGGCGCCGGGGCCGTCGTCCGCGGCAACGTCCCGGAGCGCGTCGTGGTGTCCGGCAACCCGGCTCGGATCGTGAAGAAGTTCGACGACCCCGAGCCGCTCGCCTGACCCCGTGCACGTCAGTCAGGAGGCGACGCGCGGCTGGCCGGTGGGCAACGTCCACCGGTAGTCCGCGCGCAGTGAGGCCGCCCGCTCCAGGTGCCCCCACCGCAGCGTCTCGTCGGGCCGCACCAGCACGATCAGGCCGCGCGCCGCGAGCGACTCGCACATCCGGACCTGGTGGTCGTCGACGTGCTCGCCCAGCGCGGCCGACCTCGCGAGCACCACGGGCACCCGACCGCAGCCGAGGGCGGTGAGGATCGAGCCGGCCCCGCCGTGCACGACGACCACCGAGGTCGTCGCCATCACCGTCGCCAGCACGTCCGGCGGCAGCCAGCGGTTGAGCTGGGCACCATCGCCGAGCACGTCGGTGTTGCCGACCTGCCACGTCACCGCGTCCTGCGGCAGGTGCAGCATCATCATCTGGACGGCGCGGGCGAACGCGAAGTGCTCGGTGCCGAGGCTCAGCAGCGCGCTCGTCACCTTCGACCGGGGACCCTCCGAGACCGTGAACGCACTGAAGAGGTCCGGCTCGTGGTGCCACCGCCGGCCCCAGCCCTCGACGGGTGCGACCAGCGAGGTCGACGGCAGGTGCGAGGCGATCCGGCCGGTGAGCGACGGGCCGTCCACGCGGGCCACGCTCTCGTCGTACTCGACCGGCGTCCGGTGCAGCGCCGCGGCCACCAGGTGGGGCACCGCCTGGGCGGCCCCGGCGCTGATGACCAGGCGTGGCTGGAGCCGGTGGTGCAGGGCGATCGCCGTGGCGAGGTTGCGGGCGGCGGAGCCCAGCTGACGGGACTCGACGCGACGCACCCAGGTGACCCGCTCGCCCGCGAGCGCGGTCTCGGTCTGCGGCGTCCGCGGCACCACCCAGTGGCGCTCGTCGCGATGGATCCCCCGCCGGTCGGCGATCAGCTCGAGCTCGGTGAAGTGGCCGCCGCAGGAACTGACCAGCAGCACCGGTCGGGCCCCCGCTCGCGTGGTCCTGGACGGGCCGCCCGCGTGTGGGCTCGATGACATGGACGACTCCCCTGATCGACGTGTGGGGTCCATCGCAGGGCACGGACGGGTCGGCCCTGGGGTCGTGGCCCGCAGTTACCCGGTTTGTGGGTAGGCCGCGACCGTGCCGTCACCAATACGGGGTACGACGCCCGGCGTCGGGTGAACCGGCTGCGGGACCTGCCTAGCGTGACTCGCGGCGGGCACGTCGGGGAGGTCGGCCAGGGGACACCACAGGGGGCAATCCGGTGCTGCGTCGACGACGACAGGGACCCATGAGCTCGACCACCAAGGCGCTTCTTGGTCTCTTCTGCTGCCTGACCGTGCTGGCGGTCGGTGCGGCCGGCACGCTGCTCGTCGTCCAGCACCGGCTCGACTCGCAGGTGACCCGCATGGACGGCGTCTTCGACGGGCTCGACGACCGTCCCGCTCGCGTCGCCGAGGGTCCCGCGGCCGACGCGCTCAACATCCTCCTGATCGGGACCGACGCCCGCACCGACCAGGCGACCACGGGCTCGGCCGCGACGGCCGGGTGGACACCGGGCGCGCAGCGCAGCGACACCTTGATGCTGCTGCACCTGTCGGCCGACCGGAAGACGGCGGCGATCGTCTCCTTCCCGCGCGACAGCTGGGTGGACGTCCCGGGCCACGGCCGGGCCAAGATCAACGCCGCGTTCTCGTGGGGCGGACCCTCACTGGCCGTCGCCACGGTCGAGCAGCTCACCTCGATCCACATCGACCACCTCGCCTGGATCGACTGGTCCGGGTTCGAGGCGCTCACCGACGTCCTCGGCGGGGTCCGGGTGTGGGTCCCGCGGACCGTCTACGACTCCGCCCGCGACGTCACCTGGGACCGCGGCATGCACACGCTCGACGGCAAGGACGCGCTGCTCTACGTCCGGCAGCGGCACGGGCTGCCCGGCGGTGACTTCGACCGGATCCAGCGTCAGCAGTACTTCCTGCGGGCGATGATGGACTCGGTGCGGCACGAGTTCTCGCTGGCCAACCCCCGCTCGTCGTACCACCTGATCGATGCCGCGACCCGGCACCTCACGGTCGACGAGGGCTTCAGCACCCGCGAGCTGCGCGACCTGATGAACACCATGACGGGGATGCGCTCCGACAAGGTGGAGTTCCTCACCACCCCGATCGCCGGGCTGGGCTACGAGGGCCAGCAGAGCGTCGTCTACCTGGACCTCAAGCGCGCCCAGGGGCTCTGGAAGGCGGTGCGCTCGGACCGGACGACGCGGTGGGCCAACCTCAACCCGATCACCCGGACCCCGCAGCAGGTCCGCTGAGACCGACCGGGCTCAGGTGTGCCCGTCGAACATCGAGGTGACCGAGCCGTCCTCGAAGACCTCACGGATCGCGCGGGCGACCAACGGCGCGATCGACAGGCAGGTCAGCTTGTCGAACTCCTGGTCCGAGGACAGCGGCAGGGTGTTGGTGACCACGACCTCGACGGCGGGGCAGTTCTTGAGGCGGTCGACCGCGGGGTCGGACAGGATCGCGTGGGTCGCGGCGATGACCACGCCGGCGGCGCCGTCGGCCATCAGGGCGTCGGCCGCGTTGGCGATGGTGCCACCGGTGTCGATCATGTCGTCGACGAGCACGCACATCCGGCCCTTGACGTCACCGACGACCCGGTTCGCGACGGTCTCGTTGGGACGGTCGGTGCGCCGGGACTTGTGGATGAAGGCCAGCGGCGCGCCACCGAGCCGGGCGGACCACCGCTCGGCGACCTTGATCCGGCCGGCGTCCGGGGAGACGATCGCGAGCGGCTGGTTGCCGTACTTCACCTTGATGTGGTCGGCCAGGATCGGCAGCGCCATCAGGTGGTCGACGGGGCCGTCGAAGAAGCCCTGGACCTGGTCGGCGTGCAGGTCGACCGCGATCAGGCGGTCGGCGCCCGCCGTCTTGAAGAGGTCGGCCATCAGGCGGGCCGAGATCGGCTCACGGCCGCGGTGCTTCTTGTCCTGACGCGCGTAGCCGTAGAACGGCATCACGACGGTGATCCGCTTGGCGCTCGCCCGCTTCAGGGCGTCGACCATGATCAGGTGCTCCATGATCCACTCGTTGATCGGAGCCGTGTGGCTCTGGATCACGAAGGCGTCGCACCCGCGGACGGACTCCTCGTAGCGGACGTAGATCTCCGAGTTGGCGAACTCGTACGCCGACGTCGGCACCAGATCGGTGCCGAGCAGCGCCGCGACCTCCTCGGCGAGCACGGGGTGGGCCCGTCCGCTGAAGACCATCAGGTTCTTCTCGGTGGTCTTCTTCATTCCGGTCACGGTCTTGTTGCTCCTCGGTCGCCGGAGAGGTCTCAGTCTGATTCTGCCATGGGTCGGGGGGTCCCTCGACCGGCGCCCGGACCGTCGGACACGCCGTCGGCCGCACCACCGGACAGGGCGGCCTCGGCCGCGTCCCCCTGCGCCGTGCCGGCCCGCTTGCGCAGGGCCCACTCCTCGAGGTTGCGCTGCGGTCCGGCCGACACCGCCAGCGCCCCCGGAGGGACGTCCTCGCGCACGACCGTCCCGGCGCCGGTCGAGGCGCCGTCGCCGATCGCCACCGGCGCGACGAACGTGTTGTTGGAGCCCGTACGGGCGTGCCGGCCGATCGTCGTGCGGTGCTTGTGCACGCCGTCGTAGTTGGCGAAGATCGTGCCGGCGCCGACGTTCGTGCCCTCCCCGATCTCCGCGTCGCCCACGTACGACAGGTGCGGCACCTTGGCCCCGTCGCCGATCACGGCGTTCTTGGTCTCGACGAAGCCGCCGATCTTGCCGCGCTCGCCCAGGACGGTGCCGGGCCGCAGGTAGGAGAAGGGCCCCACGGTGGCCTCGCCACCCACGACCGCCAGCTCCGCGTGGGTGCGGACGACGCGGGCGCCCGGCCCGATCTCGCAGTCCTTGAGCGTGCTGTCAGGGCCGACGACGGCGTCCTCGCCGACCACCGTCAGGCCGAGCAGCTGGGTGCCCGGCAGGACCGTCACGTCGGTCGCGAGCACCACGTCGGCGTCGATCCAGGTCGTCGCCGGGTCCATCACGGTGACACCCTCGCGCATCCAGCCCTCGACGATGCGCCGGTTGAGCTCGGCGCCGATCCGGGCCAGCTGCACCCGGTCGTTGACGCCCTCGGTCTGCATCACGTCGTCGATGGCGTGGGCACCGACGGTCAGGCCGTCCTCGCGGGCGATCGCGATCGTGTCGGTGAGGTAGTACTCGCCGTTGGCGTTGTCGTTGCCGATCCGCGGCAGCGCGCTGCGCAGGAACTCGGCGTCGAAGGCCAGGATCCCCGAGTTGATCTCGAGGACCTGGCGCTGCGCGGGCGTCGCGTCCTTCTCCTCGACGATGGCCTCGACGTCGCCCTCCTCGTTGCGCAGCACCCGGCCGTAGCCGAAGGGGTCGACGACGATGCCGCTCAGGATGCTGACCGCCCGCTGGGCGGCCTCGTGCTCGTCGGCGAACGCACGCAGCGAGTCGCCCCGGAGCAGGGGCGTGTCGCCGTAGGCGATGACGACGGTGCCGGAGATCTCGCCCGCGGCGTCGACGGCCATCCGTACGGCGTGACCGGTGCCGCGCTGCTCCTCCTGCACCGCCAGCACGACGTCGGGGAACGACTCGTGGATGTGCGCGGCGACCGCCTCGCGCTGGTGGCCGATGACGGCGACCACGCGCTCCGGGTCGAGGGCCTGCGCGGCGACCAGGACGTGCGCGATCATGCTGCGCCCGCCGATCCGGTGCAGCACCTTCATCGTCTTGGACCTCATCCGGGTGCCGCCGCCGGCAGCCAGCACGATGACCGTGAGACCCGTCTTCACTTCAGTGCTCATGCTCCCCGGGTAGGAGTCGAACCTACGTCGCTAGTCCTGATTCAAAGTCAGGCGGGCCCTGCCGGCAGACCAACCGGGGATTGCATCCTCAGAGGCCCGCCTGGCGGGGCTGGCAGCTCCGCCCGGCAGACCAACCGGGGATGGTGTTCAACGAACCCCGCCAGCCTAGGGCCAGCGGTCGGCACGGTCTCAGACGATGCTCTTGCGGTACTGCTCGAGCACCTCGTTGACGCGCTCCTCGTCCCGGTCCACGATCGGGACCAGGAGCTCGGCGACCACGTCGATGAGCTCGGTGATGCGCCGGTTGAGCTGGCGCGACTCCTGCAGCTCCTCCTCCAGCGCGGCCAGCCGGGCGTGGACGCTCTGGCGGCGTCGCATCGACTGGAAGCGCGCCTGGGCGGCCCGCGTGCGGGCCTGTGCTCGCGTGAGCAGCGGAGCGGTCATGGCTCTGTCCTCCGTGGTTGGGGTGGTCTGGGGCGCGGCCAGCGGACCCGCATCCGGCAGACGCTGGGATCGTCGTTGCCGAGCACGTCCTGGCCACTGCGGTGCCGCTCGCGCTCGACGACACCACCGGCCGCCTCGATCTCGCGGCGCACCAGCGCCGGGTCGAGCCGACGGACCAGCCCCTCGGGCTGGGGGTCCGGGTCGTCGGTCCCCTCGTCGGCGCTGAACTCGAGGAAGAGGAACCCGCCCGAGCGCAGCGCCATCCGGCACAGCACCCAGAGCTGGGCCCGGGCCTGGTCGTCGAGGGCACCGATGACGTGTCGGGCGTAGAGGTGGTGCGGGTCCCGCGCCAGCTCGGCGCCGGTCACGAGCACGGTCCGCAGCTCGTTGAGGATCAGCGGACGCACCTCGACCGGGAGGTCGCGGCTCTCGGCGCGGCGGGACACCACGGCGCGCGCGGCGCGGGAGAAGTCAAAGGCGATCACCGGGCGGCCGCGCTTGGCGAACCAGATGGCGTCGCGGCCGGTGCCGGAGCCGATCTCGGCGATGGCCGCGCCGCGGGGCAGCTGACCGTCGACCCACTTCGCGAACATCGAGCGGCGGCCGCGGAGCTCGTTGCCGGGCCCGTTGTGGAAGTCGGCCCACGGCGCCATGGTCGTGCGGAAGCCGCGCAGCCACCCGTCGAGGCGTCGTACGCCGGCCGCCGGGTCGGCGTACTTGAAGGACGGGTCCGGGACCCGCCAGCCCGGGCCGTAGATGAAGGCCAGCATCGCCTCGGGGTCCGCGGGCGCCGGGAAGTCGACACCGTGCAGCGTGATCGTGGAGACCGGCAGGATCGCGGACTCGGGGAGGTGGCCGCTGCGGTTGCCGAGCTGGTAGAAGGTCTCCCCCACCCGGAAGGCGACGAAGATGTCGATGTGGCACTGGCGGCCGTCGCTGAGCGGCAGCAGCAGCTTGATGTCGCCCCCGGACATCCGCAGCAGCCGCCAGCCGCGCTCCTGCATCACGCGCTCGATGCGGTAGGACTCCGCGATGATGTCGGCGGGCTGGCGATGGCGGCTGAGGTAGCAGACGTCGGTGTCGGAGTCGTGCGCGATCATCGCGCCGTCGCGGATGGCGCCGAGCAGGGCGCCGTAGTTGAGGTAGGCCTCGACGTGGCACACGTCACGCAGGTCGTCGAGCGCCCGCCGGGTCCCGAGCAGGATCTCGTCGCGGATGCCCTCGTCGGTGTCCTCGAACGCGCGGCACAGGTGGCCCACCTTGTCGATGGCGAGCGGCAGGCCGCTGCCGTCGACGACCTCCACCCGTGCCCCGTCGGCGCCGTCACCGAGCACGACCTCCTCGTCGATGAGCACCCGCCCGCCGGCGACGTCGGAGACCTCGACCCGGACGGTGCCGTTGAGGAAGCGCTTGAGCACCGGGGGCCATTCGACGAGGAGCCCGCCGGGCGCGGCCCGACCGTCGCGGACAGCGGTGAAGGCCCAGATGTAGCGGCCGTCGAAGCTGACGACCTGCGCCCCGGGCGGCGTCTCGCGCAGCACCAGGCCGGCGTCGGAGACCGCGGTGCTGCGGCTCGCAGTGACCGGTTCGCTCACGAGGCGGCGATCACGCGCCGCAGCTCGGTGCTCGAGGTGTGCGCGGTGTACGGGAAGTAGACGACCTCGACCCCCACGGAACCGACCTTGGCCTCGAGGTCGCGGCCACGCTGGGTGTCGCGCCAATCGTCGCCCTTGAAGACCTTGTGGAAGCCGATGTCACGCCAGGAGTCGAGCTTGTCGGGCGTCACCTCGGCGTACGTCGCGTCGACGATGCCGATGGCGTCGACGATCGCAAGCCGCTCCTCGAGCGGCACGAACGGCTTCACGCCCTTGGCGAGGATGCACATCTCGTCGGAGACGACGCCGGCGACGAGGACGTCGCAGCCCTCACGGGCCTGACGCAGCATGTTGAGGTGGCCGATGTGGAAAAGGTCGTAGACCCCCGGCACATAACCGATCACCTGACTCATGCATTGCTCATCTCTTAGGGCACGGAGGACCCGCTCAGATTAGCGCATCGGGGGTCGGCGACCGCATCCGACGACGTCCCCCCGGGGGCGCGCCGGGCTACTCTCGCGACGTGGACCTGCCCGTGCTGCCCCCCGTCCAGCCGATGCTCGCCAAGTCCGTCACCGGCATCCCCGACCCGGCGAAGCACGGTGGACTGAGCTTCGAGCCGAAGTGGGACGGCTTCCGGTGCATCGTCTTCAAGGACGGCGACGAGGTCGAGCTGGCCAGCCGCAACACCAAGTCGCTGACCCGCTACTTCCCCGAGGTCGTCGCCGCGATGCGCGAGCAGCTGCCGGAGCGCTGCGTGCTCGACGGCGAGATCTTCGTCGCTGTCGGCGACCGGCTGGAGTTCGAGGTGCTCCAGGAGCGCATCCACCCGGCCGCGTCGCGGGTCGCGATGCTGGCCGAGAAGACGCCCGCGTCGTACGTCGCCTTCGACCTGCTGGCGCTGGGCGACACGTCGTACGCCGACCGGCCGCTCGCCGAGCGTCGCGAGGCGCTCGAGGGGGCGCTGGCCGGGCTCGAGGGACCCTGCTACCTCACCCGCACGACGACGGACCCGGCCGAGGCCGAGGAGTGGTTCCACCAGTTCGAGGGTGCTGGGCTCGACGGGGTCGTCGCCAAGCCGCTGAGCGCGCCGTACCAGCAGAACGCCCGCACCATGCTGAAGATCAAGCACGAGCGCACCGCCGACGTGGTCGTCGCCGGCTACCGCGAGCACAAGACCAGCACCCCCGAGAAGCCGTTGCTGGGCAGTCTCCTGCTCGGCCTCTACAGCGACGGCACGCTGCAGCACATCGGGGTGAGCGCGAGCTTCACCGCCGCCCGCCGGGCCGAGCTCATCGAGGAGCTCCAGCCGCTGGTGTGCGACATCAGCGAGCATCCCTGGGGCGAGTGGGCCGAGTGGGCCGTCGCCAATCCCGACCGGGTCCCCGGCACGCAGAGCCGCTGGAGCGCCGGCAAGGACCTGTCCTTCACCCCCCTGCGTCCCGAGCGGGTGCTCGAGGTCGCCTACGACCACATGGAGGGGCGACGCTTCCGGCACACCGCCCAGTTCCGGCGCTGGCGCACCGACCGCGACCCGGAGTCGTGCGGCTACGAGCAACTCGATGAACCGGTGAGCTACGACCTGACTAAGATCCTCAGCGTCGACTGAGAGAGGCACACATGTCGGAGAACGCAATCGAGGGCTACGACGTCGTACTCCTCATCGAGCAGGCCCTCAGCGAGCAGGACGCCGCGCAGGTGCACTCGCTCCACGAGGGTCTCGACCAGCAGGTGACCTACCACGTGCTGCTGCCGCTCGAGGACGCCGCGGCGCGGATCGAGTCCGCGATGGGTTCGCTGACCGCCGGCGACATGCTCGCGTCGCCGACGATGCCGATGAGCGAGGTCGACCTCGAGGCCGTCCGCAAGGACTGCGCGGAGCGGTCCGGCTCGGAGCTGGAGCAGACGCTCTCCGCCCTGACCAGGAGCGGTGCGATCGCGCGCGGCGAGGTCGTCACCGACCCGCCGATCGACGCCCTGGCGGCCAAGGTGGCCGCGGTCGACGGCCGGGAGGCGATCATCCTGACGCGCCCGCACGTCGTCGCCGAGTTCTTCCACCTCGACTGGACCTCCAAGGCCCGGCGTCGGCTGGGCGTGCCGATCCTGCACCTGCTCGAGCACGAGACCTTCGACGGGCAGGCCGAGGGCTACGGCGACGAGGGCATCACCGGCCTCTAGCGGGACGCGTTCGCGGGGCCGTGCCCGCGTCGCGACACGGCCGAGGCGACGGGGTGCCGTCAGCCCAGGGCGCGGAAGGACAGCGCGTGCCAGCGCGGACCGACCGGGGTGAGCTCGACCCGGCGCGGGTCCAGGCCGTCGTGCGCCTCGTCGCCACGGACGATCGCGACCTCCAGCCGTGACTCCGAGAGGCCCTCGGCCAGGCCCTCGCCCCACTCGACGACGGTGACGGCGTCGTCCAGCGACGTGTCGAGGTCGAGGTCGTCGAGCTCCTCGAGCCCACCGAGGCGGTAGGCATCGACGTGCACCAGCTCCGGCCCGCCGACCAGCGAGGGGTGCACCCGGGCGATCACGAAGGTCGGCGAGGTGATGTCGCCGCGCACCCCCAGACCCGAGCCGAGGCCCTGGGTGAAGGTGGTCTTGCCGGCGCCCAGCTCGCCGCTCAGCACGATCAGGTCGCCCCGCGTCAGCTGCCCGGCCAGCGAGCGGCCCAGCCCCCGCATCGCGTCGGCGTCCGGCGCCTGGAAGACGTGGGTGCGCAGCGGACGGCGCAGCTCGACGTTCGGCGAGTCCCGCCGGATCTCCCGGAAGCCCTGCCGCTCCCAGAACCGCACGGTCTCCGGCAGCTCCTCGCGAGCCACCACGGTGAGGTCGTCCGAGCCCGCGGCCGCCTCGACGGCGGCGTCGATCAGCGCGGCGGCGACCCCGTGACCCTGCGCATCCGGGACGACCCCGAAGCGACGGAGGTACGTCGTGCTGCCGACCGGGTCGAGCACGAGGGCGCCCACCGGGCGACCGTCGAGACAGGCGAGCAGCCCACCGTGAGCGCCCAGCCTGGCCGCGACCGACTCCTCGGTCTCGTCGAGCGCTGCGGCCGGCGGGTCCAGCGGAGGCCGGGCCTCGAAGGCGGCGCGGACGACCGTGAGGACGTCGGGGGCCGACTCGGGGCCGACGCGGGTGATCTCCACCGTCATCGGGCGTCCTCGGCTCCGGTCGCGGCCAGCAGTTGGTCGAGCTCGCCGTTGACCTCGGAGTGCCGCTCCAGGAGCACCATGTGGCCGGCTCCGTGGCACTCCAGCAGCGTCGACCCGTCGATGCGCGCGTGCAGCTTGCGGCTGTGGCCGACCGAGGTCAGCTTGTCGTCGGTGCCACAGATGACCGTGGTCGGCACCTTCGCCAGCACCTCGACCGAGTCGAACTTGTCGAGGGAGGAGAAGCCGGGGAAGAACTCCGCGACCACCTCGAACGGCGTCGAGGACAGCATCCGGTCCACGAACTCCACGTAGCTGCCGGGCACGTCGTCGCCGAACGCGAGCTGGGCGGTCGCCACGAGCGCGACGTCCTTGCCGACGCGGCGTACGCCGTCGACGATCCGGTGGGTGCGGGCGAGGGTCGAGATGGTGCGACCCACGGGGCCCGCGCTCCCCCACGCCGGCACCATCGGGAAGAGGATGCGGCTGGGCTCGAGCCCACCCGCGGTGGTCGAGATCAACGCGGCGCCCACCACCCGGTCGCCGAAGAGCTCGGGGTGCTGCTCGGCGAGCGCGACCACGGTCATGCCGCCCATCGAGTGGCCGACGAGCACCACCGGGCCCTCGGGCGCCACGGCGTCCATGACGCTGAGCAGGTCGCGGCCGAGCTGGTCGATGGTGGCGTTCTCGCGCGGGGATCGGCCCGAGCTGCCGTGCGAGCGCTGGTCGTAGAAGACGGTGCGGACCCGGCCCCGGTAGTGCTCGCGCTGGAAGTGCCAGCAGTCCAGCTCCAGGGCGTAGCCGTGGGCGAAGATCACGGTGAGGGGCGGCTTCGGCTTGCGCCGCCCGCGGGTCGGCCGCTCGGGCTCGTCGACCTCGACGTGCAGCGGGGTGCCGTCGTCGGCGACCACGGTGATCGGGTCCGAGTGCAGGGAGCCGAAGGCCGGGACGTCGTCGGGTGCTCGCCCAGCGATCCGCCGGCGCTGCCGGTTGACCCCGACGCCCGCGCCGGCGGCCGCGATCCCGACGGCTCCGACCGTGATGGCGCCGATCAGTCGTCCACGCATGCTCATGACTCGACGTACCTTCTCGTCAGGCGCCCGCCGACGCGGGTGACGATCTCGTAGGAGATGGTGCCGCTGGCCTCGGCCCAGTCCTGGGCGGTCGGCTCGCCGTGCTGGCCGGGCCCGAACAGCACGACCTCCTCACCGGCGGCGGGCAGGTCACCGTCGAGGTCGACGACGAACTGGTCCATGCACACCCGGCCCCGGATCGTACGGCGCTTGCCGTCGACCTGGACCTGGGCGGTGTTGCTCGCGTGGCGGGGCACCCCGTCGCCGTACCCCACGGGGACCAGTCCCACCGAGGTCGCGGTGTCTGCGGTCCAGGTGTGGCCGTAGGAGACCGAGGCGCCGGCGGCGAGGGGCTTGGTCTGCGCGAGCAGCGCCCGGACCGTCATCGCGGGGCGCAGCCCGAGGTCGGGGGTGTGCCCCGGTGCGGGGTCGAGACCGTACGACGCCAGCCCGACGCGCACCAGGTCGAACCTGGCCGACGGCCGCAGGATCGCCGCGGCCGAGTTGGCGAGGTGACGGACCTCGGGCCGGAGCCCGGCCGTCTCGGCCACGGCCAGGGCGTCCCGGAAGACGGCCTCCTGGGCGTCGTTGGCGGGGTGCTCCGGCTCGTCGCTGGCGGCGAGGTGGGACCAGATGCCGGTGACCCGCCAGGTGCCGGCCCGCTCACCGGCGCGAGCCGCGGCGACCACGTCGGGCCAGGTGTCCACCGGGGCCCCGCCGCGGGACAGCCCGGTGTCGATCTTCAGCTGCACCCGGGCCGGGCGGCCCGAGGTCGCGACGGCGGCCTCGATCTCGTCGAGCTCGGCCACGGAGTAGGCGGTGACGTCGACGTCGGCGGAGACGGCGGCCGCCCAGTCCTCCCCGGGCACGGTCAGCCAGCAGAGCACCCGGCCGGTGTCGCCCCCGGCGCGCAGGGCGAGCGCCTCCGCGATCGTGGCGACGCCGATCCAGTCGGCCCCGGCCTCGCGGGCGGCGCGGGCGACCTCGGACATGCCGTGGCCGTAGCCGTCCGCCTTGACGACCGTCATCATCTGGACGCCGCTCAGCTCGCGCAGGCGCCGGACGTTGTGCCGGATCGCGGCGAGATCGACGACGATCTCGGCGCGGGCGACCGGCAGCGGACTCATGGACCCGATTGTCCCATCACGCCCGCGGCAGTCCCCGGACGGCTGCCGGGATGGACGCCGCGACCTGGCTCGCGACCAGCGGGCCACCCCGCCCGGCGAGGGTCGCGGCGGCCCCGTGGAGCCAGGAGCCGACCGAGGCGGCGTCGTACGCCGTGAGCCCGGCGGCCAGGAGCGCGCCGATGAGGCCGCCCAGCACGTCGCCGGCCCCGGCGGTCGCGAGCCACGGCGTGCCGGTCGTCGTGACGCGGACCCGTCCGTCGGGGTGGGCGACCAGGGTGTGGCGGCCCTTGAGCAGCACGACGGCGCCGTACGTCGTGGCCGCGTGGCGGGCGTGCTCGAGCGGCCGGGCCTCGATCGTCGTGCGGTCCACCCCGAGCATCGCCGCCAGCTCGCCGGCGTGCGGGGTGAGCACCGTCGAGGTGGGGAGCCGGCCCTCGACGTGGGCGAGCGCATCCGCGTCGACCACGAGCGGCACCCCGTCCTCGACGGCCGTGGCGAGCTCGGCGGCCGCCCGGTCGCCACCGCCGGAGCCGACGACCCAGGCCTGC
This sequence comes from Nocardioides sp. URHA0020, assembly GCF_000620705.1. Classification (GTDB taxonomy): domain Bacteria; phylum Actinomycetota; class Actinomycetes; order Propionibacteriales; family Nocardioidaceae; genus Nocardioides. The sequence goes on along the minus strand of NZ_KK211169.1, from coordinate 313,636 downwards.
ACCCGCCCGTCGCCGACCACCTCGGGGTGGACCACGCGGATCGTGTCGGCGACGGACTCCGGCCCGACGTACCGCACCATCCCGACGAGGCCGCTGGCCGCGCCGGCGACGCTGAGCAGCGCCGCCCCGGGGTACTGCGCGCTGCCCGCCCGGATGCCGACGACCCCGCGGCTGTACTTCTGCGCGTCGGGCGCCGGTCGCGGCACCAGCGCGGCCACGTCGGCGGGCTGGAGCGCCTCGACGACCGGGTCCGGCAGCCCCAGGCCGAGATCGACGAGGTGGACGACGCCGCACGCGGCCGCCGCCGGGTCGACGAGGTGCGCGACCTTGTGGGTGCCGAAGGTGACCGTGACGTCCGCGCTCACGTGCGGACCGTCGAGCTCGCCGGTGTCGACGTCGACCCCGCTCGGGACGTCGACGGCGACCACCGGGATCCCCCGGACCAGCGCCAGGGCCTCCTGCGCCTCGGCCCGCAGCCCGGCTCGGCCCCCGATCCCGACGATCCCGTCCACCACCACCTCGGGTCGTCCGCCTCCTGCATGCGCAGAGACATGCGGGAGGCGGACGACCCGGCCACCCGCCGCCCGCAGGGCCGCCGTCCCGGCCTCGTGGGCGTGGTCGGACAGCAGCCACGCCTCCACCTGGGCGCCGCGCCGCGCGAGCAGGGCGCCGGCGTACAACGCGTCACCGCCGTTGTCCCCCGAGCCGACCAGCAGCAGCACCCGCCGTCCGTACGCCGAGCCGAGCAGGTCGATCACGGCGTACGCCAGCCCGGCAGCGGCGCGCTGCATCAGGGCTCCGTCGGGCAGCCGACCCATCAGGTGCCGCTCGGCCGCCCGCACCTGCTCCACCGTGTGCGCACGCCTCATGCCGCCCACGCTAGCGGGCCGGCCAGCGCGGCAGAGGGCCTCAGGACTCCAGCACCACGACCGCCGAGGCGATGCCGGCGTCGTGGGAGAGCGAGACGTGCACGGAGGCGACCCCGAGCTCGTCGGCACGGGCGAGCACCGAGCCCCGCAGCTCGAGGAGCGGGCGGCCCGAGGACTCCGACACGATCTCGGCGTCGTGCCAGTGCAGTCCCACGGGGGCGCCGAGCGCCTTGGCCACCGCCTCCTTGGCGGCGAACCGCGCGGCCAGCGAGGCCAGCGGTCGAGACGCCTCCGACGGCGTGAAGAGCCGGGCGGACAGGCCGGGCGTGCGCGTCAGCGACTCCCCGAAGCGCTCGATGTCGACGACATCGATCCCCACCCCGACGATCACCGGGCGATCACTCGACCGTGACGGACTTGGCCAGGTTGCGCGGCTGGTCGACGTCGTGGCCCATCAGGGTCGCGAGCTCGCAGGCGAAGAGCTGGAGGGGCACGACGGCCACCAGCGGCTGCAGCAGCACCGGCACCTTGGGCAGCCGGATGATCACGTCGGCGTACGGCGTGATCGCGTCATCGCCGTCCTCGACCAGGCAGATCGTGCGAGCGCCGCGCGCCCGCACCTCCTGGATGCCGCTGACCATCTTGTCGCGCAGCTGGTCCCGACCGGCCGGGGGCACGACGCACAGCACCGGCAGCCCCTCCTCGATCAGCGCGATCGGGCCGTGCTTCAGCTCACCGGCGGCGAAGCCCTCGGCGTGGATGTAGGCCAGCTCCTTGAGCTTCAGCGCCCCCTCGAGCGCGACCGGGTAGCCGGCGTGCCGGCCCAGGAAGAGCACCGACCGGGTGCCGACGTGGTCGGCGGCCATGTCGTAGACCTGGGCGGCGTCGTCGAGGACCCGCTGCACCTGCTCCGGGATCGCCTCCAGCTGCTGCATGACCTGGTCGATCTCGTCGCCGTACCGCGTGCCCTTGACCTGCGCCAGGTAGAGCGCCAGCAGGTAGCAGGCCACCAGCTGGGTCAGGAAGCCCTTGGTCGACGCGACCCCGATCTCGGGGCCCGCGTGCGTGTAGATGACGGCGTCGGACTCCCGCGGGATCGTCGAGCCGTTGGTGTTGCAGATCGCGAGCACCTTCGAACGCTGGGTGCGTGCGTGCCGGATGGCCTGCAGGGTGTCGGCGGTCTCGCCGGACTGGCTGATCGCGACGACCAGCGTGGAGTAGTCGAGGATCGGGTCGCGGTAGCGGAACTCCGAGGCCAGCTCGACCTCGACCGGCACCCGCGTCCAGTGCTCGATCGCGTACTTCGCGACCATGCCCGCGTAGAAGGACGTGCCGCACGCGATGATGATGACCTTGTCGACGTCGCGGAGCTCCTGGTCGGACAGGCGCATCTCGTCGAGGTGCAGGTGCCCCTCCGGCGTACGACGGCCCAGCAGCGAGTCGGCCACGGCCCGCGGCTGCTCGTGGATCTCCTTGCGCATGAACCAGTCGTGGCCGTCCTTCTCGGCGGCCGACAGGTCCCAGTCGACGTGGTAGCGGCGGCCCTCGGCCGGGGTGCCGTCGAAGTTCAGCACCTCGACGCCGTCGCGGGTGATCGTCACGACCTGGTCCTGGCCGAGCTCCATCGCCTCGCGGGTGTGCTCGATGAAGGCGGAGACGTCGGAGCCGAGGAAGTTCTCGCCCTCGCCGATCCCGACGACCAGTGGCGAGTTGCGTCGCGCCGCCACCACGCGGGAGCGGTCGTGCGCGTCGACCGCGACGAGGGTGAAGGCGCCCTCGAGCCGCGCGACCAGCTGCAGCATGGCCGCGGTCAGGTCGAGTCCCGACAGCACCAGCAGCTCGAGCAGCTGGGCGGCGACCTCGGTGTCGGTCTCGGACAGCAGCACGTGGTCGGCCGCCTCCAGCTCGCCGCGGAGCTCGGCGAAGTTCTCGATGATGCCGTTGTGCACGACCGCGACCCGGCGTACGCCGCCGCTGTGCGGGTGCGCGTTGGCGTCGGTCGGGGCACCGTGCGTGGCCCAGCGGGTGTGCCCGATGCCGATCGTCGAGCCGGGCAGGGGGTGGTCGGCGATCGCCTTCTCGAGGTTGGCCAGCTTGCCGGCCCGCTTGTCCGAGGCGATCACGCCGCCGGCGACCAGCGCGACCCCGGCGGAGTCGTAGCCGCGGTACTCCAGCCGTCGCAGCCCTGCGATGACGACATCTTGGGCCTGCTTCTCCCCGACATACCCCACGATCCCGCACATGGGGGTCACTGTATCGACCGGCACCGCCCGACCGCCCGCCCGCACCGGCTGCAACAATCTGGCGCATGTCTTCCCACGGCGGCTCGGGCGTGTCCGACGAGTCGACCCGGGAGTCGTCGCCCTACATCGAGCTCGACCGGTCCGCCTGGGCCGCGCTGGCCGCCGAGGTGGAGAACCCGCTCAGCGCCGAGGAGATCCGCCGGCTGCGCGGTCTCGGCGACCAGCTGGACCTCGAGGAGGTCCAGCAGATCTACCTCCCGCTCTCCCGCCTGCTCAGCCTGTACGTCGAGGCAGCGGGCGGGCTGTACCGGCACCAGGAGGAGTTCCTCCACCAGGTGCAGCCGACCCGGACGCCGTTCGTGATCGGCCTGGCCGGGTCGGTGGCGGTCGGCAAGTCGACCACGGCCCGCGTGCTCCAGCAGATGCTCGCCCACTGGCCCGAGCACCCCAACGTCGCCCTGGTCACCACCGACGGCTTCCTCTACCCCAACGCCGAGCTCGAGCGCCGCGGGCTCCTGCAGCGCAAGGGCTTCCCGGAGTCCTACGACCGCCGCGCGCTGATGCGCTTCGTCGTCGACATCAAGTCGGGCAAGGACGAGGTCGAGGCGCCCGTCTACTCCCACCTGACCTACGACGTGCTCCCCGGCGAGAAGGTGGTCGTCAAGCGGCCCGACATCGTGATCATCGAGGGCCTCAACGTCCTGCAGCCCGCGCGGGTGCGCGAGGACGGCCGCAGCGGGCTGACGCTGAGCGACTTCTTCGACTTCTCGGTGTACGTCGACGCCGGCACCTCGCACATCAAGGACTGGTACGTCGAGCGGTTCCAGCGCCTGCGGGAGACGGCGTTCCGCGACCCGGGCTCCTACTTCGCGAAGTACGGCGCCCTCTCGCGCGAGGAGGCGATCGCCGAGGCGACCCGGATCTGGGACTCCATCAACGGCCCCAACCTCTCGCAGAACGTGCTTCCCACCCGCTCGCGCGCGACGCTGGTGCTGCGCAAGGACCGTGACCACTCGGTGCGCTACGTCCGACTCCGCAAGCTCTAGCGCCTCAGGCTGCTCAGGACCCGCACGATGTCGGCGTGCGCGAGCGTGTCGCCCTCCCCCGCGTCCGCGACCAGCACCACCCGCACGTCGCCCGCGCTCACCATCGCGAGCTCGACCCGGGCCGCTGCGCACGGCCCGGTCCCACCGGGCGCCAGCACCCAGCGCAACGACGCCGCCGAGCCGTCCGCCAGGTCGATCCGGCCCCGGTGAGCCTCCCCCGAGCCGCCCAGGCTCGCCCGCCAGGCGTCGAACGACCCGTCGGTGAAGCCCGCGAAGCCGCGGTTGGAGTCGCCGGGCTGCTCCTCGCAGTAGCCGTCGCGGTAGACGGCCGGCCCGGTCACGACCGCCGTCGGGCGGCCGCTGTCGTCGGCGAGGTAGATGCGGCTGCGCTCCCCGCGCACCTCCCAGAGCCGTCCCGGCACCTCGAACCGGGCGCCGGTCGCGGGATCCCTCACCACGAGCGGACGCGCGGCGGGCGCGGCGGGCGCGCGGTCGTCGGCGACGTACGTCGTGACCGCCAGCGCCGCGGTCGCCAGCACGGCCAGGACCGCGACGGTGCCCATCAGCAGCGCGACGCGGACTCGGGTCATAGCCGGGTCCTACCCACGATCAGGCGCGAGGCACCCGCACCGCGACGATGCGGCCCGAGCTGTGGATCAGAGGCTGAGCTGGCGCTTGACGACGTCGGCGAGCCGCTCGGCCACCGCGCGGGCGTCGTCGGCAGTCGTCGCCTCGACCATCACCCGGACCAGGTCCTCGGTGCCGGAGGGGCGCAGCAGCACCCGGCCGGAGTCACCGAGCGCGGCCTCCTCCTCGGCGACGGCGGCCGCGACGACGGGGTCGTCGTTGGCACGGCGCTTGTCCACGTCGGGCACGTTGATCAGCACCTGCGGCAGCCGGGTCATGACCGCCGCCAACGACTGCAGCGTCTGACCGCTGACGGCCATCCGCTCCAGCACGTGCAGCGCGGTCAGGGTGCCGTCGCCGGTGGTGGCGTACTCGCTCATGATCACGTGGCCGGACTGCTCGCCGCCGAGCCCGTAGCCGGAGACCCGCATCGCCTCGAGGACGTAGCGGTCGCCGACCTTGGTCTGGCGCACGCCGATGCCGGCCGCGCGCATCGCCTGCACGAAGCCGAGGTTGCTCATCACCGTCGCGACGACGGTGTTCTTCGGGAGGTGGCCGGACTCCGACATGCCGACCGCGAGGATCGCCATGATCTGGTCACCGTCGACGTCGGCGCCGGTGTGGTCCACGGCCAGGCAGCGGTCGGCGTCGCCGTCGAGGGCGAACCCGGCGTCGGCGCCGTGCTCGACCACGGCCGCGCGCAGCGGGCCGAGGTGGGTCGAGCCGCAGCCGTCGTTGATGTTGAGGCCGTCGGGGTCGGCGCAGATCGCGATCACCTCGGCGCCGGCGGCACGCAGGGCCTGCGGACCGGCGTCGTACGCCGCACCGTGGGCGCAGTCGAGCACCACCTTGATGCCGGCGAGCGGCCGGGCGAGGGTGCCGACGAGGTGGTCGACGTACTCCTGCACCGCGGTCGCGTACGGCGTCACGCGGCCGACCGCGCCCCCGAGGGGGCGCTCCCACGGCTCGTCGAGGTGCTTCTCGATGTCGCGCTCGACGGCGTCGTCGAGCTTGAGCCCGCCGCGGGCGAGGAACTTGATGCCGTTGTCGGGCATCGGGTTGTGCGAGGCGCTGATGACGACACCGAGGTCGGCGTCGAGCGCCTGGGTCATGAACGCGACCCCGGGGGTCGGCAGCACCTCCAGCAGCAGCACGTCGACCCCGGCCGAGGCCAGGCCGGCCACGACAGCGTGCTCGAGGAACTGTCCCGAGATGCGGGTGTCCCGGCCGACGACGGCACGAGGGCGGTGGCCCTCGAACTCGCCGCGGTCGGCCAGGACCCGGGCAGCAGCAACGGAAAGGTCCAGGGCCAGCTCAGCGGTCAGATGACCGTTGGCCAGGCCCCGGACCCCGTCCGTGCCGAAGATACGCGGCATGCGCAGTACGTCAGCGCTTGCTGTACTGAGGCGCCTTGCGGGCCTTCTTGAGACCGGCCTTCTTGCGCTCGATGACGCGGGCGTCACGCGTGAGCAGCCCGGCCTTCTTGAGCGAGGGGCGGTTGGTCTCGGTGTCGATCGCGTTCAGGCACCGGGCCACGCCGAGACGCAGCGCGCCGGCCTGACCGGTGATGCCACCGCCGTGGATGCGGGCGATGACGTCGAAGCGCCCCTCGAGCTGCAGGTTGGCGAACGGCTCGTTCACGACCTGCTGGTGCAGCTTGTTGGGGAAGTAGGAGTCCAGCGTCCGGCCGTTGACCGTCCACTGGCCGGTGCCGGGGACGATGCGGACGCGGGCGACGGCCTCCTTGCGACGGCCGGTGGCCGCAGCAGGAGCGATGGTCGCCGGACGGGCGGGGGTGTCAGCGGACGGGGCGCTCTCGGAGCTGTAGGCGATGCCCTGCTCGTCGGCCTCGTAGGTCTCTTCGACCTCGGTGGTGTCAGCCACGATGTTCCTCACTCAGACTTTCTCGACGAAAAGACGATTACTGGGAGATCTGCTTGATCTCGTACGGAGTGGCCTGCTGGGCCTGGTGCGGGTGGTTGGGACCCGAGTAGACCTTCAGCTTCTTGAGGACCTGGCGGCCGAGCTTGTTCTTCGGCAGCATTCCCCACACGGCCTTCTCGATGGCCTTGCGGGCGTCCTTCTCGAGGACCTCACCGATCGGAGTGGCAGACAGACCACCCGGGTAGCCGGAGTGGCGGTAGGCCATCTTGGTGACCTTCTTGTCGCCGGACAGCGCGACCTTCTCAGCGTTGATGATGATGACGAAGTCACCGGTGTCAGCGTTGGGGGCGAAGATCGCCTTGTGCTTGCCGCGCAGGAGATTGGCGGTCTGAGCAGCGAGGCGGCCGAGGACCACGTCGGTGGCGTCGATGACGAGCCACTCTCGCGTGATGTCGCCGGCCTTGGGGGCGTACGTGCGCACGGAGGAACTTCCTTCGTTCGTAGGTCCCGCGCGACCCTGTGCCGCACGGGTGTTGGTGCTTCGGCGCCCTCTGACGAACTCTGCCCGGCTCGAACTCGTCCGGGTCTGCACCGGGACTCCGTGGCAGGTGTCCCGACGCGGCAGAAGGCGCGACTAGCAAGAGTACGGGCGGGTCGCTGACCGTGTCGAATTGACAGGCGCGGGGTCCATCAACGGAGACCGGGTTCGCACGGCTCCACGGCGCCGACTAAGTTGAGAGGGTGACTGATTCTCTCACCGTCCGTGACAACCGCACCGGACAGGAGTACGAGGTCCCGATCGCCGACGGCACCATCAAGGCCGCCGATCTGGGCAAGATCAAGGCCGGCGAGGACAATCCGGGCCTCGCGGTCTACGACCCGGGTTTCGTCAACACCGCGTCCTGCCGCAGCTCCGTCACCTACATCGACGGGGAGAAGGGCATCCTGGAGTACCGGGGCTACCCGATCGAGCAGCTGGCCGAGAAGTCCAGCTTCCTCGAGGTGGCCTACCTCCTCGTCCACGGCGCGCTGCCCACCAAGGTGGAGTACGAGGCGTGGGTGCACGAGATCACTTATCACACGTTCGTGCACGAGAACGTCAAGTCGTTCATGCAGGGCTTCCGGTACGACGCGCACCCCATGGGGATGCTGATGGCGTCGGTGGGAGCCCTCTCGACGTTCTACCCCGACGCGCGCAACATCAGCGACGCCGAGAACCGGCACATCCAGATCGTCCGGATGATCGCCAAGATGCCGACGCTCGGCGCCTGGGCGTTCCGCCACGCGCAGGGCAAGCCGTACGTCTACCCGGACAACGACCTGAGCTACACCGCCAACTTCCTCTCGATGCTCTTCAAGATGAGCGAGTCGAAGTTCGAGGCCGACGAGCGCCTGGTCAAGGCCCTCGACGTGCTCTTCATCCTGCACGCCGACCACGAGCAGAACTGCTCGACCAACGCCGTGCGCTCGGTGGGCTCCTCGCAGGTCGACCCGTACTCCGCGGTCGCCGCCGGCGTCGGCGCCCTCTACGGCCCGCTGCACGGTGGCGCCAACGAGGCGGTGCTGCGGATGCTGCGGCGCATCGGCTCCAAGGAGAACATCCCCGCCTTCATCGAGGGCGTGAAGAACGGCAACGAGAAGCTGATGGGCTTCGGGCACCGGGTCTACAAGAACTTCGACCCGCGCGCGACGATCATCAAGAAGGCCTGCGACGACGTCTTCGAGGTCACCGGGGTCAACCCGCTCCTCAGCATCGCCAAGGAGCTCGAGAAGATCGCGCTCGAGGACGAGTACTTCATCAAGCGCAAGCTCTACCCCAACGTGGACTTCTACTCGGGCCTGATCTACGAGGCGTTCCAGTTCCCGCCGGAGATGTTCACGGTCCTCTTCGCGATCGGCCGGACGCCGGGCTGGCTGTCCCAGTGGTCCGAGCTGGTCCAGGACAAGGAGCAGAAGATCGCCCGCCCGAAGCAGATCTACACCGGCGACCGCGGGCTGACCTTCGCCCCCGCGTCCGAGCGGTGGAAGTGAGCGCAGCTCACCCCGATCACCAGGACACGGCCCCGGACGCACCGTCCGGGGTCGTGTTCGATTTCGGGAACGTCCTGATCGACTGGGACCCCGCGCACGCCATCGCTGCGGGGGTCGGCGCCGACGAGGCGCGCCGCTTCCTGGACGCCGACGACTTCGACTTCATGGCGTGGAACCACGGCCCCGACTCCGGGGACTCCTGGGCCGACGCGGAGGACGCCGTACGCCGCTCGCACCCGCACTGGCTCGAGCACGCGCTGGCCTACCGCGCCCACTTCGCGGCCTCCTTGCTCGGGCCGGTGCCGGGCATGCCCGAGCTCGTCGCCGAGCTGCACGCCCGCGGCGTACCGCTGCTGGGGCTCACCAACTGGTCGGCCGAGCTCTATCCCCACGCCCCGGCCCGCTTCGACTTCCTCGCGCTCTTCGACGACGTGGTGGTCTCCGGCGAGGTCGGCGCGGCGAAGCCGGACCCACGCGCCTACGAGCTCGTCGCCGAGCGCAGCGGGCTCGCGCTGGACCGGCTGGTCTTCGTCGACGACCGGCAGGCCAACGTCGACGCGGCGGCCGCGCTCGGCATGCACGCCGTCGTCTTCATCGGCGCCGACGCCCTGCGCCGCGAGCTGCGCGGTCGCGGCCTGCCGGTCTGATCATCGGCGGAGCCGCACGACCGCGGTGGCCGGCGCCGTACGCCGAGGTCGCCTCAGGCAGGGACACGATCGGTCGCCGCGGAGCCGACCGGGTCGCGGGTGAGGTGGCGCACCTCCGAGGAGGTCAGGGCCAGCAGCGCGGAGGCGCCCATGATGCAGCCGACCACCAGCATCCACTCGCGGAAGCCGACCGCCAGCGCGATCGGCCCGGTGAGCGCCAGCCCGACCGGCCGGGCCACGAAGGAGCCCACGATGTCGAAGGAGTAGACCCGCGCCAGCTTGTCCGGCGCGACGTTCTGCTGGATCGAGAGGTCCCAGAAGACGTCGAAGACCTGCAGCCCGAAGCCGTGCAGGAACGCCCCGACGAGGATCACCCACAGGTGGTCCGACAGCGCCATCGCCAGCGGGAAGAGCGCAGTGAGGCTCAGCAGCACGGTGCCGATCAGCAGACCGCGGCGCGGGCGCCAGCGCAGGCAGAGCAGCCCACCCACGACGAAGCCCGCCATCAGCGTCCCGAGCGCGAGGCCCCACGCGGACCGGCCGATCTCACCGCCGATCAGGATCGGGCCCAGGACGGTCTGCGCCCCACCGTAGAACAGGTGGTAGAGCATCGCCTGCCCGATCAGGAGCCAGAGCCACGCGTGCGCGAGGACCTCGCGAGCGCCGTCGCCGAGGTCGGCGAGGATGGAGGTGCGCGGCCCGGTCGGCAGCGTCTGCTCGACGCGCATCCGGGAGTAGCAGCACGCCGCGATCGCGAAGGTCAGCGCGTCGACGCCGATCGCCCAACCGGACCCGACGACCGCGACCAGCACGCCGCCGAGCGTGTAGCCGACGGTGGAGGCGCTGGTCTGCAGCAGCGGCCGGATCGACACGGCGGAAGCGAGCTCCTCCGGCGGCACCGTCAGCCGCGTCATCGCCCGCGACGACGGCTGGCTGAGCGCCGCCAGGCAGCCGTTGAGCGCGCCCACCACGCCGAGCATCGGGATGGTCGCGAAGCCGGCGACCAGGGAGGTCGCGATCACGAGCTGCGTGACGGCGCTGCCGGCGGCCGAGCCCTCCATCATCAGCTTGCGCGGGAGCCGGTCACCCAGGACGCCGCCGAAGAGCGCCGTCACGACCTCCGCGAGCGCGAAGGCCGCCACGACCAGCCCGAGCTCCGAGGCCGAGCCGCCGAGGTCGAGCACGGCGAAGGCGAGGGCGATCGGGGTGATCGCGTTGCCGAGCGCGCTTGCCGTCGTGCCGCCGACGAGGAACCGGAAGTCCCGGTAGCGCAGGGCCGACAGGCGAGAGCTCACCCGCGCACATTACTTCGCTGGCGAACTATCCGCCACCCGACGCCGTACGCTGCGGTCGTGACCGCATCCGACGAGGACTGGGCCGACCGGCACGTCGCCCGCTGGCGCGACCACTGGATCGACGTCGAGTTCGACGACGACGTCGAGGCGATCGTCGTGCGGATCGGCCGGCTGCGGCAGCACTTCAGGCTGACCAAGCAGCAGGCGCTGGTCGAGGCCGGGCTCCAGGACTTCGAGTACGACACGCTCCACCACCTGATGGTCAGCGACACCCCCGGGCACGCCAGCCCGTCGACCCTGGCGGCCTCGCTGGAGATCAGCAACGCCGGCATGACGGGCCGGCTCGACTCGCTCGAGCGGGCCGGCTGGATCCAGCGCCGGCCCGACGTCGACGACCGGCGCCGCGTCGGCATCGAGGTCACCCGCAGCGGGGCGGCGATCTGGCGTCGGGCGATGAGCCTGCGCGGCCGGGCCGAGGACGAGCTGGTGCACGTCCTGGACGCCGAGGAGCGCGCCGCCCTGGCGTCGCTGCTGAAGAAGATGACCCTGGCCACCGAGGCCGTCACCGAGCCGGACTAGCCGCTTTCTTCGAGGCTGCCCAGCGGGGTCTCAGGTAGATCACAGGCAGTGCCAACACAGTGGGGGCATGAGCGAGCAGCCGACGAACCCCCCGCAAGGCCCGCAGAACCCGTACTTCTCGTACCCGGCGCCCCAGGGACCGGCCCCCGAGGGTCCCCCGTCGTACGCCGCTCCCGAGACCCAGACCCTCCCCACCCAGCGTCGCCCCCGGCGCGCCGGCCTGGCCGCCGCCGTCGTGGCGACGGCCCTGGTCGTCGGCGGCGCGGCGGGCGTCGGCGGTGCGGCCGCCTGGAGCGCCTACGACGACAACGGCTCCGGCAGCGCCGCGAGCCCGACCGACCACAGCAGCTCGCAGGTCGTCGACACCCCCGACTCCCCTGCCGCGGAGGGCTCGGTCGAGGCGGTGGCCTCGAAGGTCCTCCCGTCGGTCGTGAAGATCGACGTGACCGGCAGCCAGGGCTCCGGCTCGGGCTCGGGCATCATCCTCAGCTCGGACGGCGAGATCCTCACCAACAACCACGTCGCGGCGATCGCCGGCGACGGGGGCTCGATGACCGTCTTCTTCAACGACGGCACCTCGGCCGCCGCCAAGGTCGTGGGCACCGACCCGCTGACCGACACCGCGGTCATCAAGGCCGAGGACGTCTCGGGCCTGACCCCCGCGACCATCGGCAAGTCCGCCGACCTCAAGGTCGGCGAGAGCGTGGTCGCGATCGGCTCCCCCTTCGGGCTCGACTCGACGGTCACCAGCGGCATCGTCAGCGCCCTGAACCGACCGGTCGACGTGGGCACCGACAGCCAGAACAACAGCACGACCTACCCCGCCATCCAGACCGACGCCGCGATCAACCCCGGCAACAGCGGAGGCGCGCTGGTCGACCTGGACGGCAACGTCGTCGGCATCAACTCCTCGATCCGCACCGCCAGCTCCTCGGAGGAGCAGGCCGGATCCATCGGCCTCGGCTTCGCGATCCCGATGGACGAGGTGCTGCCGATCGTCGACCAGATGAGCAAGGGCGAGACCCCGACCCACGCGCGCCTCGGCATCTCGGTCTCCGACGTCGCCAGCAAGGACGGCGCGGAGGTGCTCCAGGGCGCCCAGGTCCAGGACGTCAGCTCCGGCTCGACCGCCTCGGACGCCGGGATCGCCAAGGGCGACGTGATCACCAAGATCGACGACCAGCTGATCACCGGCGCCGACTCGCTGGTCGCGACGATCCGCTCCTACCGGCCGGGCGAGAAGGTCACCGTCACCTACACGTCCGGCGGCGACACCAAGACCGCGTCGCTCACGCTCGACTCGGACGCCACCTCGTCCAAGTCCTGACTCACCCGAACCACCCCGACCTGGACCCGAGACCCAGGAAGGGGCTCCAGGCCCCACCGACTGACCGGCCCGTCTCCCGTCAGCCGGTGGGGCCTTTCTCCGTCACCCGCTTCTGGAACTCGCCCAGGCGGGCGACCGGGACGAACCCGAGCCGCTCGTTGACCCCGATCATGTGGCGGTTGACCTCGGCGTTGTAGGTGATCAGCTCGCGCACGTCCGGGTGCTCGCGCTGGAGCAGCCGCTGGTTGGCGACCTTCACGGCCAGCCCCAGGCGGTGGCCGCGCGCGTCGCGGCGTACGAGCGTGCCCCACTGGTAGGCGCGGCCGGGCTCGTGCACCGTCGTCGCGATGTCGGAGTAGGCGACGACCTGACCCTCGGGGTCGAGGGCGACGGTGTTGACCTTGGTGCGGCCCTGGGCGACGAGGAGAGCCTCGCCCTCACGCACGGTCGCCACGTCGGCGTACGCCGGCTCCAGGTGCAGCTCGCCGGTGGGCGCCTCGGTGTCGAGGGACGAGGTGAGTCGGGCCCAGCCGTCGACGAGCTCGTCCGGGACCGGCCCGATCCACGAGCGCAGCAGGTAGCCGGCGTGGTGCCCCGCCGCCTCCGCAGCCAGCTCGTCGAGGACCTCGTCGGCCACCGGCAGCGCCAGCCGGCGCTTCACGTCACCGAGGGCGAGATCGTAGCCGGCGGACCGGGCGAGCTCGCGACCCGGCTGGCCGGCCCCCGACGGCCCGGCGGCGTACGGCCAGGAGCTCTCTCCCACCAGGATGGTGCGGCCGCGGTCGCGGGCGACCCCTTCGAGGTGGGCGAGCATCGCGCTCGCGTGCCCGCGACGGCGTGCGTCGGGCAGGGTGTGGACGGCGAGCTCGGCCCGCTCGGTGTTGTCGAGGAGGGTCAGCTGGGCCCACCCGACGGTCACCAGCCGGCCGTCGGCGAAGCCGGAGTAGCCGCCGTCCCAGTAGCGGGTGCCCCGGGCCTGCATCAGGGCCCGGACCTCCTCGAGCTGCCAGGTCGCGGCCACCTCCGGCCCGCACGCACGCTCCGCGGCCTCGTAGACGCGGTGCCAGGCGTCGAGGGCCGCGTCGTCGAAGACGTCGACCTCGACGATCTGGAGCGCGCTCATCGGGCGCGCTGCACCCGACCCTCGTCCCAGACGGGGCCGTCGGACTCGTAGACCTCGCCGTCGGCGCCGTACACCAGGAACCGGTCGAAGCCGCGCGCGAACCAGCGGTCGTGGGTGACCGCGAGGACCGTGCCGTCGAAGGCCTCGAGCCCCTCCTCGAGCGCCTCGGCCGACTGCACGTCGAGGTTGTCGGTGGGCTCGTCGAGGAGCAGCAGCGTGGCGCCCGACAGCTCGAGCAGCAGGATCTGGAAGCGGGCCTGCTGACCGCCGGAGAGGGACTCGAACCGCTGCTCGCCCGCGTGCGCCAGCTCGTAGCGGTCCAGGACCCGCGCCGCCTGCTCGCGGCCCATCCCCGAGCGGCCGTTGGGCGAGCCGTCGCCGCGGTGCAGGATCTCGAGCAGCGTGCGTCCCATCAGCTCGGGGTGCTCATGGGTCTGGACGAACCAGCCGGGGCGCACCCGGGCGCCGAGCTTGGCCTTGCCGACGTGCGGGACCGGCTTGATCTCGACGTCGCCGACCGGGCGGTGCTCGACGTCCGGGTCGCTGCCACCGGCGGCGAGCAGCCGCAGGAAGTGGGACTTGCCCGAGCCGTTGGAGCCCAGCACGGCCACGCGCTCGCCGTACCAGACCTCGAGGTCGAAGGGCCTCATCAGCCCGGTCAGCTCGAGGCCCTCGCAGACGACCGCACGCTTGCCGGTCCGGCCGCCCTGCAGCCGCATCGTGACCTGCTGCTCGCGGGGCTGCTCGGTCGGCGGGCCGGCCTCCTCGAACTTGCGCAGCCGGGTCTGGGCGGCGCGGTACTGCGACGCCATGCCGTCGTTGTACTCCGACTTGATCTTGTAGTGGAGCACCAGCTGCTTGAGCTTGGCGTGCTCCTCGTCCCAGCGCTTGCGGAGCTCCTCGAAGCGCAGGAACCGGTCGCGGCGCGCCTGGTGGTACGACGAGAAGCCGCCCGGGTGGGTCCACACGGTGTTGCCGGCGTGGCCCAGCTCGACCGTCACGACGCGGGTGGCGGTGTTGTCGAGCAGCTCGCGGTCGTGGCTGATCATCAGGATGGTCTTGTCGGACTCGCGGACCCGGCCCTCGAGCCAGATCTTGCCGGGGACGTCGAGGTAGTTGTCGGGCTCGTCGAGCAGCAGCACCTCGTCGGGACCGCGGAGCAGGAACTCCAGGACCAGTCGCTTCTGCTCGCCACCGGAGAGGGTGCCGAGGGTGCGGTACTTCGCGCGGTCGTAGGACAGCGCCAGCGCCGCCATCGTGCAGACGTCCCAGGTGACCTCGATGTCGTAGCCACCGGCGTCGGTGAACTCCGACAGCGCGTGGGCGTAGGCCATCTGCGACTTCTCGTCGTCGGTCTCCATCAGCGCCAGCTCGCAGCGGTCGACCTCGGCCGCCGCCGCGCGGACCCGCGGCGGCGAGACGCTCAGCAGCAGGTCCTTCACGGTGGGGTCGTCGCCGAGCGCGGCTCCGACGGCCTGGCGCATCACCCCGAGCCCTCCGGAGCGGGTGACCGCCCCGGCGTGCGGGGACAGGTCGCCGGTGATGATCCGCAGGAGCGTCGTCTTGCCGGCGCCGTTGGCCCCGACGAGTGCGACCTTGGCCCCCTCGCCCACCCGGAACGACACGTCGTCGAGCAGCACCCGGCCGTCCGGCAGCTCGTAGCGCACCCCTGCCACATCCACGTGTCCCACGTCGGAGGATTGTCCGCCATCGGCGGCCCTCCCGGCCACCGGGTTGTTGGCGAGACCGGTGCCCGGTCCGTCGTACGTGCGGGCGGTCCTTAGAATCCCTCTGTGACCAGGGGAGCCGAGGAGGACGAGCAGACCGTCGCCGCCCCCACGGCCCGGCCGCTGCCCTACCCGCGCACCAGTCGCAAGGTCCGGGTCGCCGCGATGCTCGGGTACGCCGCGCTGCTGGTGCTGTGGTCGGAGACGCTGGGCATCCCCAACGACACCGTCGGGGTCTTCCTGTGGCTCTGGCTCGGCACGGTGGCCTGGAACATCCAGGCGCGCCCGAGCTATCACCTGAACTTCCTCAAGGACTGGTGGCTCCCGGTCGCCGGGCTGGTCATCTACTTCTTCACCCGCGGGCTGACCGACGAGATCGGGCTGCCGGTGCACGTGACCATGCCGATCCGCTTCGACGAGTGGGTCGGCTTCGGGCAGACGCCGACCGAGCGGCTCCAGCGCGCGCTGTGCGGCGACCCGTGCCTGCGGTCGAGCGAGCCGCGCTGGTACGACGTGCTCTTCACGACCGTCTACGCGACCCACTTCGTGACCGGGCTGACGATCGCCGCCGTGCTCTGGGTGCGCAACCGCGGCGAGTGGATCAAGTGGATGCGTCGCTACGTGATCATCAACTTCGGCGCGCTCGCGATCTACATGCTCTACCCGATGGCGCCGCCGTGGATGGCCTCCGAGCAGGGCGCCCTGCACGCGCGGGTCATCCGGATCACCGGCCGCGGCTGGCACGACATCGGCCTGGGCCGGATGGACGTGGTGCTCCAGGGCGTCGGCAACCCGGTCGCGGCGATGCCGTCGCTACATGCCGGCATCACGTTCCTGATCGCGCTCTACGGCATCCAGCGGCTGCGGACGCCGTACCGCTGGCTCCTCGTGCTCTACCCGCTCGCGATGTGCACGGCGCTCGTCTACTACGCCGAGCACTACGTGATCGACGTGCTGGCCGGCGCACTGCTCGCCGTCGTCGTGCTCGTGGGCTGCCAGCTGTGGGAGAACAGCCGCGACCGCGCCCGCGACCGCACCTGACCCGGCGTCACGGCCACGGTCCCCAGCTCGCCGCGGCGACCTGCTGCGCGGCCCGGCGCCGGGCGGCGTAGCGCACGGCGAGCACGAGGTGGCCGGCGATCCCGAGGAACATCAGGATCGTCAGGTAGGTGTGCAGCGGCTCGTTGTCCAGGTTGGTCTGGGAGGTCCAGATCACCACCCCGAGCGCGTAGCCGAAGTAGATGTGGAAGACCTTCAGCGTGCGCCGTGGCCGCACCAGGCCGAACACGTAGACCGACAGTCCCAGGTGGGTCGTGTTCAGTCCCACGACGGCCGCCACGAGGACCACGCCGAGCGCGGTCCGGTCCCCCGGCAGGTAGTGCGACGCCGTCGCCGCGACCACGACCGGCAGCAGGACCCAGCCGACGCGACGGTTGATCGCACCGGCACGCTGCTTGCGACGCAGGGCCACGACGGCCGGGTGCAGGTCCGGAGCGGTCATGGTCCGGTCCGCACTCAGGCGCCGATGACGTCGTCGTCCACGTCCTCGACCGCGCGCTCGACCTGCCGCCAGATCGAGCGGAGGGCGACGACCGCGCTCTCGACGTCGCGGTCCTCGGCCGAGGCCAGGACGGCGGACTGCCACGAGTGCTGGAGCGCGAGGAAGTCCACCGCGTCGATCAGGCGGACCAGCCGCTGCAGCTGGGGCAGGAGCGTCCTCACGGCGCGGGCGAGCTCGGGGCTGCCGCACCGGTCCAGCAGCGCCTCCCCGAACCGGTCGGACTCCGCGAACGCGGTGACGAGGTCGCCGCTGCGGTAGGCGAGGTCGAAGTCCAGCGCGATCCGGCGCAACGTCGCCATGTCACCGGCCACCACGTGCGGCAGGCTCCAGCGCAGCACGTGCTCCATCAGCAGCACGCTGACCCGGAAGACGTCGGCGGCATGGGCCCGGTCGAGCGGGGCGACGACGGCACCCCGGTTGCGCTGGACGACGACCAGCCCCTCCGAGGCCAGCTGGGCGAAGGCCTCGCGCAGCGGGGAGTTGGAGACCCCGAAGCGCTGCATGACCACCTCGGTGCGCAGTGGCGTGCCCGGCGCCAGCTGCCCCGAGACGATGTCCTCGCGGAGGGCTGCCACGAGGTGCTCCCGGAGTGCTCCGTGCTGGTGCCCGACGGTCATGACCGAACCGTACTCACTCCGCGGGCTTCGTGACCCAGAGATTGATGCCTGCCTCGACGGCGTCCTCGTCGATGGCGCCGAGCTCGGCCTCGGTCAGGTCCGGGAAGCTCAGCGCGTCCAGGTTGGCGTCGAGCTGCGAGACGCTCGAGGCACCGATGACCGCCGACGTGACGCGCGGGTCGCGGACCGCCCACTGCAGGGCGAGCTGGGCGAGCTTCTGGCCGCGCCCCTGCGCGATCTCGTTGAGCCGGCGCACGTGGCGCAGCCTGGACTCCTCGAGGTGGTCACTGCCCAGGCTGGAGCCGTCGCGCGCGGCCCGCGAGTCCGCCGGGACGCCGTCGAGGTAGCGGTCGGTCAGCAGCCCCTGCGCCAGCGGCGAGAAGACGATGCACCCCATCCCCTGCTGCTCGAGCTCGTCGAGCAGGTCCTCCTCGATCCAGCGGTTCAGCATGGAGTACGACGGCTGGTGGATCAGCAGCGGCGTGCCGAGGTCGCGCGCGATCGAGGCCGCCTCGTTGGTCTGCGCGGCGGAGTACGACGAGATGCCGGCGTAGAGCGCCTTGCCCTGCCGCACCGCCTGGTCCAGGGCCATCATCGTCTCCTCGACCGGGGTGTCCGGGTCGAAGCGGTGGCTGTAGAAGATGTCGACGTAGTCGAGCCCCATCCGGCCCAGCGACTGGTCGAGCGAGGAGAGGACGTACTTCCGTGAGCCGCCGCCCTGCCCGTAGGGACCCGGCCACATGTCGTAGCCGGCCTTGGTGGAGATGACCAGCTCGTCGCGGTAGGGCGCGAAGTCGTCGCGCAGGTAGCGCCCGAAGTTCTCCTCCGCGCGGCCGTACGGCGGCCCGTAGTTGTTGGCCAGGTCGAAGTGCGTCACGCCGCGGTCGAAGGCCCGCCGCAGGATCGCTCGCTGGGTCTCCTCCGGCCGGTCGGTGCCGAAGTTCTGCCACAGCCCCAGGGAGATCACCGGGAGCTGCAGACCACTGCGACCGGTGTGGCGGTAGGTCATCCCGGTCGAGGCGTCGTACCGGTTCTCGGCTGCTTCGTAGCTCATGGGCCGATCCTGCCACTGGGTGGTGGCGAGCCCGATGGCCGAGGTGCGAGGGAGGGGCCGGTGGTCGAGGTGCGAGGGAGGGCCGGTCGTTGAGGTGCGAGGCGCGCTAGCGCCGAGCCTCGAAACCACCCTCGGCGCGGACCCGGTCGTTGAGGTGCGAGGGAAGGCCGGTGGTTGAGGTGCGAGGCGCGCTAGCGCCGAGCCTCGAAACCACCCTCGGCGCCGGCCATCCGCAGCGCCAGCAGCCGGTAGTGCACCGCGACCTCGTCGGGCGTCCAGCGCCCCTCGTCGCGGAACCAGCGCGCGACGTCGATCCCGAGCGACAGCACCGCGAGCGCGGTCATGTGGGCGTCGGGGGTGTGGAAGGCACCGGCCGCGACGCCGCGGTCGATGACGTCGCGGACGGCGAGGTCGATCTCGTGTCGGACGGCGACGATCTCGGCGAGGTGCTCCTCGCTCAGGGCCGCGAGCTCGTAGTTGATCACCCGCGCACCGGTGTGCACGAGCGCGTGGTCGCGCACGAAGTCCTCGACCAGGACGCCGAGCTGCTCGACGGGGTCGGCGGAGAGCGCCACCGACGCCCGCACCATCGCGAGCACCCGCTCGTGACCCACCAGGGCGAGCTCGAAGAGCAGCTCCTCCTTGGACCGGTGGTGCACGTAGAGCGCGGCCGGGCTCATGCCCGCCGCGGTCGAGATGTCGCGCGTGGTCGTGCCGTGGAAGCCGCGCGTGGCGAACGCCTCGACCGCCGCCCGGGCCAGCCGGGTCCGGGCGTCGGGCTGCTCGGGGAGCAGCGGGTTCGCGGGGGTGGACGCACTCACGGGGGACATGGTAAGCAAGCGCTTAGTCAAACGACAAGGAGCGCACACGTGCAGGGACTGGACGGCAAGGTCGCGATCGTCACCGGAGCCAGCCGAGGCATCGGGCTGGGCATCGCCCAGCGGCTGGTCGACGAGGGCGCCCGGGTGTGCCTCACGGCCCGCAAGCAGGAGGCGCTCGACGAGGCGGTCGCCGTCCTCGGCGGACCGGACCACGCGATCGCCGTGGCCGGCAAGGCGGACGACCCGGAGCACCGCGCCGACGCCGTACGCCGCACCCTCGAGACGTTCGGCAGCCTGGACTTCCTGGTCAACAACGCCGGCATCAACCCGGTCGCCGGACCCCTGATCGAGATCGACCTCGGCGCGGCCCGCAAGATCGTCGAGGTCAACGCGCTCGGCGCGCTCGCCTGGGCGCAGGAGGCGTACGCCGCCTGGATGGGCGAGCACGGGGGCGCGATCGTCAACATCTCCTCGGTCTCGGGGGTGCGGCCCGCGCCGGGCATCTCCATGTACGGCGCCTCCAAGGCGATGATGATCAGCCTCACCGAGTCGCTCGCCGTCGAGCTCGGCCCGACGATCCGCGTCAACGCGGTCGCGCCGGCGGTGGTGAAGACCCAGTTCGCCAGCCTGCTCTTCGAGGGTCGCGAGGAGGAGGTGTCGCGCGCCTACCCGCTCAAGCGCCTCGGCGTCCCCGAGGACGTCGCCGGGTCGGTCGCCTTCCTGCTCTCCGACGACGCCGCCTGGCTGACCGGCCAGACCGTCGTCCTCGACGGCGGCGTCACCCTGACCGGCGGCGTGTGATGACCGAGCAGCTCCACGGCAAGGGAATCGTCGTGACCGGGGCCGGGCGTGGCATCGGTCGCGCCCTGGCCGTCCGGATGGCCGCCGAGGGCGCCCGCGTCGTCGTCAACGACCTCGACGCCGACAACGCCCGCGCGGTCGCCGCGGAGATCGGCGGCACGCCGGTGCCGGGCGACGTCTCCTCGACCGAGGGGGTGCGGGCCGTCATCGGCTCCGCGACCGAGGCCCTGGGCCGGATCGACGTCTTCTTCGCCAACGCCGGCATCGACGGCGCCGGTGGCACCGACAGCCTGCAGACGCCCGACGACGTCTGGGACAAAGTCATGGACGTCAACGTGATGGCCCACGTGCGGGCGGCGCGCGAGCTGGTGCCGCGCTGGCTGGACGACGGCCTCGGCGGCCGGTTCGTCGTCACCGCGTCGGCGGCCGGACTGCTCACGATGATCGGCAGCGCGCCGTACTCCGTCACCAAGCACGCCGCCGTCGGCTTCGCCGAGTGGCTCTCCGTGACGTACGGCGCGCGCGGGGTCGACGTGCACGCGATCTGCCCGCAGGGCGTGCAGACCAAGATGCTCGAGGACGCAGGACCCCTGCAGGCACTGCTCTCCCGCGACAGCGCGCTGCCCCCGGAGGCGGTCGCGGACGCGGCCGTCGCCGCCATCGCCGAGGGCCGCTTCCTGGTCCTGCCCCACCCGGAGGTGGCGGGCTACTACGCCGCTCGCGCCGCCGACACGGACCGGTGGCTGGGCGGCATGCGCCGGCTGCAGCAGAAGGTCGACGAGGCAGGAGCGCCGTGATGCAGACGAAGGACATCCCCGGCCTCGACCTCGACGTCTTCCGCCGCTGGTACGACGCCCAGCGCCCCGGCGAGATCGACGGCGAGCTCAGCGGCCAGGTGATCGCCGGCGGCCGGTCCAACCTGACCTACGAGGTCACCGACGGTGCGTCGTGGTGGATCGTGCGTCGCCCGCCGCTCGGCCACGTGCAGGCCACCGCGCACGACATGGGGCGGGAGTTCACGGCGATGAGCGCCCTGGTGCCGACCGACGTCCCGGTGCCGACGACGTACGCGCACTGCGCGGACCCGGAGGTGCTCGGCGCGCCGTTCTACGTGATGGAGCGGATCATCGGCACGGCGTACCGGAACCGCACCCAGCTCGAGCCCCTCGGCGCTGAGCGCACCGCCGCCATCGCGGGCCGAATGGTCGACGTCCTCGCCACCTTGCACGCGGTCGACCCCGCTGCGGTCGGGCTCGACGGGCTCGGCCGGCCGGCCGGCTTCCTGGAGCGTCAGGTGCGCCGGTGGGGCAAGCAGCTCGAGGGCTCGAAGACCCGCGAGCACCCGGACGCCGAGGAGCTGCACCGTCGGCTCACCGAGCGGGTGCCGGGCGATGACGCCGACCCGTCGGGGCAGTACGTCGGGATCGTCCACGGCGACTACCGCCTCGACAACCTGCTGACCGGCGACGACGACCAGATCAAGGCCGTCGTCGACTGGGAGATGGCGACGCTCGGCGACACCCGCACCGACATCGCGCTGCTGCTCGTCTACGACCGGCTCGCCTCGCTCCCGGGCAGCGGGCTGGTCTCCGACGTCAGCACCGCACCGGGCTACCCGGACACCGCCACCCAGCTCGAGAGGTACGCCGCGGCCAGCGGCCGCGACCTCGGCGACATGGGCTTCCACCTCGGGCTCGCCTACTTCAAGCTCGCGGTGATCCTCGAAGGCATCAACTTCCGCTACCTCCAGGGCCAGACCGTCGGCGCCGGCTTCGACCAGATCGGCGCCGGCTTCGACCCACTGATCGCCGCGGGGCTCGACGCCCTCGGCCAACACCGAGCAGAGGACTGACATGGACTTCGGTCTCGACGACAGGACCACCGAGCTGCACGACCGGCTCTCGACCTTCATGGCGGAGCGGATCGTGCCGTCCGGCCCGGTCTTCCACCAGCAGCTCGGCGAGCTCGACGACCGCTGGGCGTGGTCGGAGGCGCCGATCCTCAAGGAGCTCCAGGCCGAGGCGCGCGAGCTCGGGCTGTGGAACCTCTTCCTGCCCCGCGAGCACGCCGACAGCCCCGGCCTGACGAACCTGCAGTACGCGCCGCTCGCCGAGCTGACCGGCCACGCCGGGCACCTCGCGCCCGCCGTGCTCAACTGCGCGGCGCCCGACACCGGCAACATGGAGGTGCTGTCGCTCTTCGGCACCCCGGAGCAGAAGGAGCGGTGGCTCCGGCCCCTGCTGGCAGCGGAGATCCGGTCGTCCTTCGCGATGACCGAGCCCGACGTGGCCTCGTCGGACGCCACCAACATCGAGACCCGGATCGAGCGGGACGGCGACGAGTACGTCCTCAACGGCCGCAAGTGGTGGATCACCGGCGCGATGAACCCGCACGCCGAGATCATGATCGTGATGGGCAAGACCGACCCCTCGGCGTCGCGGCACCGGCAGCAGAGCCAGGTGCTCGTGCCCCGCGACACCCCGGGCCTCGAGGTGCTGCGGGGCATGACCGTCTACGGGTACGACGACCACGAGCACGGCGGGCACGCCGAGCTCAGGTTCACCGACGTCCGCGTCCCGGTCTCCAACCTCATCGGCGAGGAGGGTGCCGGCTTCGCGATCGCGCAGGCCCGCTTGGGCCCCGGGCGCATCCACCACTGCATGCGCGCGATCGGCGTGGCCGAGTCGGCCATCGAGCTGATGTGCCAGCGTGCGGCCTCGCGCGTCGCCTTCGGCCGGCCGCTCGCCAACCAGGGCGTGATCCGCGACTGGATCGCCGAGTCCCGGGTGCGCATCGAGCAGCTGCGGCTGCTGGTGCTCAAGACCGCGTGGCTGATGGACACCGTGGGCAACCGCGGCGCCCACACCGAGATCCAGGCGATCAAGATCGCCACTCCCCAGACCGTGCAGTGGATCCTCGACAAGGCCATCCAGGTGCACGGCGCCGGCGGTCTCTCGGAGGACTTCCCGCTCGCGTCGGCGTACGCCGGGATCCGCACCCTGCGCTTCGCCGACGGCCCCGACGAGGTGCACAAGAACTCGCTGGCCAAGACCGAGATCGCCCGCCACACCGCGGAGCACACCACCGATGGATGAGACCGAGCTCGTCGCCCGCGTCGCCGCGCTCCTCGAGGCCCACCCGGCGGCGTCGACCGAGCGGCTCGACTTCCTGCACGCGCGCTACGACGCCGGTCTCGCCTGGGTGCACTTCCCGGAGGGACTCGGCGGCCTCGGGCTGCCACGGGGGATGCAGCCGATCGTGGAGAAGGCCTTCCACGCCGCCGGTGCCCCCGACAACGACCCGCGCAAGATCGGCATCGGCCTGGGCATGGCCGCACCCACGATCCTCGCCTTCGGGACCGAGGAGCAGAAGCAGCGCTACCTGCGCCCGCTGTGGTGCGGCGAGGAGGTGTGGTGCCAGCTCTTCTCCGAGCCGGGGGCCGGCTCCGACCTCGCGGGCCTGTCGACGCGGGCGGTGCTCGACGGCGATACCTGGATCGTCAACGGCCAGAAGGTCTGGACGTCGTCGGCCCACATCGCCGACCGGGCGATCCTGATCGTGCGCACCGACCCCGACCAGCCCAAGCACGCAGGGCTGTCGTACTTCCTCCTCGACATGCACGACCCGGGGGTCGAGGTGCGTCCGCTGCGCCAGATCACCGGCGAGGCCGAGTTCAACGAGGTCTTCCTGACCGATGCGCGGATCGCCGACGCCGACCGGCTGGGCGCGGTGGGCGAGGGGTGGAAGGTCGCCAACGCGACGCTCTCCAACGAGCGGGTGGCGATCGGCGGTGGTGCGTTCCCGCGCGAGTTCGGCATGGTCATGAACGTCGCGAAGACCTGGCGCGAGCGCCCCGAGCTGCGCACCGCGGAGACCCACGAGCGCCTGCTCCGCGGCTGGATCGACACCGAGGTCGCCCGCATCACGGCCACCCGGCTGCGGCAGAAGATGGCCGCCGGCGTGCCCGGCCCGGAGGGCTCGGCGATGAAGCTCTCCTTCGCGCGGATCAACCAGCAGCTCTCCGGCCTGGAGGTCGACCTGCTCGGCGACGACGGGCTGCGCTACGAGAGCTGGGAGATGAAGCGGCCGACCCGCGTCGACTTCTTCGGCAAGGACGCCGGCTACCGCTACCTGCGCGCCAAGGGCAACTCGATCGAGGGCGGGACGTCGGAGGTGCTGCGCAACGTCGTCTCCGAGCGTGTCCTCGGCCTGCCCACCGAGCACCGCGTCGACAAGGACGTGCCGTGGAAGGACCTCCCCCGATGAGCCTCACCGCTCCTGCCGACGTCAGCCTGCTGGCCGACGACGTCGAGACCGACCTGCGCGCGTCGGTGCGCAAGGTGCTCGACAGGCACGCGCCGACCGACCGCGTGAACGCTCTCTACGACGGCACGGACGACGTGTCCGCACCGCTGTGGTCGGCGTTCGTCGAGCTCGGCCTGCCGGGGCTGCTGGTCCCCGAGTCCCTCGGTGGCGCCGGCGCGTCCGCGGTCGAGGCCGCGGCCGTGCTCGAGGAGCTCGGCCGGGCGGCCGCGCCGTCGCCGTACCTGACGTCGAGCGTCGTCGCGACCACCCTGCTCGCGGCGCTGGGTGACACCACGATCCTGCCGTCGCTCGCCTCCGGCGAGCACACGGCGGCGCTGCTGGTCCGCCCGACCGCGCGGCACCACGGACCGGCCGCGCTCACGACCGTCGGCCTGCCCGCGGACGTGCTGCTGCTGCCCGAGGGCGACGCGCTGTACGCCGTACGCGGCGCCACCTCCACCCGGCTCTCCTCGCTCGACATGACCCGCCCGCTCGGCGAGGTCGACCTCTCGGGGGCCGAGCGGACCCTGGTCTCCGACGACGCGGCCGCCGCGATCGACCGGGCCCTGCTCACCGGTGCCGGACTGCTCGCCGCCGAGCAGGTCGGCGTCGCGCGCTGGGCGCTCGAGACGACGATCGGCTACCTCAAGGAGCGCCGGCAGTTCGGCCGTGTCGTCGGCGGCTTCCAGGCCCTCAAGCACCGGCTCGCCGACCTCTACGCCGAGGTGGAGCAGGCCGATGCGGCCGCTCGGTACGCCGCGGCGACGCTGGCGACCGACGACGCCGACGCTCCGATCGCGGTCGCGGTCGCGGCCGCCTTCTGCGGCGAGGTCGCGGTGCACGCGGTCGAGGAGGCCGTCCAGCTGCACGGCGGTCTGGGCATGACCTGGGAGCACCCCGCCCACCTGCACCTCAAGCGGGCCAAGGCCGACGCGCTGCTGCTCGGTTCCTCCGAGGCGCACCGCGCCGCGCTCGCCGTACTCGTCGACCTGCCAGCACCAGGAGCATGACATGGACCTGACACTCAACGAGGAGCAGCAGGCGTTCCGCGACCTCGCCCGCGACTTCCTGGACCGCGAGGCGATCCCCCACCGGACCCGGTGGGACCGCGACGAGGCGGTCGACCTCGACATCATCGCGAAGATGGCCGAGATCGGGTTCTTCGGGCTGACCATCCCCGAGGAGTACGGCGGCCTGGGCGGCGACTACCTGACCTACGTGCTCGGCATGGAGGAGCTCGGCCGGGCCGACTCCGCGCTGCGGGGCATCGTGTCGGTGTCCAGCGGCCTTTTCGGCAAGTCGGTCCTGGGCTTCGGCACCGAGGAGCAGAAGCAGGAGTGGCTGCCGCGGATCTCCAGCGGCACCGCACTCGGGTGCTTCGGGCTGACCGAGCCCGACACGGGCTCGGACGCCGGCAACCTGACGTCGCGGGCCCGCAAGGACGGCGGCGACTACGTCCTGAACGGTCAGAAGCTCTTCATCACCAACGGCACCTGGGCCGATGTCGCGCTCGTCTTCGCCCGCACCAGCGACGACGGCCCGCGCGGCGTCTCGGCGTTCCTGGTCCCGACGGACACGCCCGGCTTCGAGGCGCGCGAGATCAAGGGCAAGCTCGGGCTGCGCGGCCAGGCCACGGCCGAGCTGTTCCTCTCCGACGTACGCCTTCCGGCGTCCGCCCTCCTCGGCGAGGAGGGCAAGGGCTTCAAGATCGCGATGACGACGCTCGACAAGGGCCGGGTCGCCGTCGGTGCCGGGTGCGTCGGGATCGTGCAGGGCTGCCTCGAGAGCTCGGTCGAGTACGCCACCACCCGCACGCAGTTCGGCAAGCCGCTCGCCGGCTTCCAGCTCGTGCAGGCACTGATCTCCGACATGTCCGTCGACGCCGACGCGGCGCGGCTCCTGGTCTGGCGCTGCGCCGACCTGATCGACCGCGGTGAGCCGTTCGGCACCGCTGCGTCGAAGGCCAAGCTGTTCGCGTCCGAGGCCGCCGTACGCGCCGCCAACAACGCGATCCAGGTGTACGGCGGAGCCGGATACGTCGACGAGTACCCGGCCGAGAAGTACCTCCGGGACGCCCGCGTGATGACCCTCTACGAGGGCACCAGCCAGATCCAGAAGCTGCTCATCGGCCGCGCCGAGACCGGCATCAACGCGTTCACCTAGGGAGACACCATGCCGCTCGATCCGCACCTCCAGGGACTGCTCGACTTCATCGAGTCCGCCGGCCTGCCGCCCATGTCGGCAGGCACGCCGGAGATGGCGCGCGCCGGCTTCCGCGCGCTCACCGTCGACGCACGGCCGCCGGAGTCGCTGCCGGAGGTGGACTCCGTCGAGGACATCACCGTTCCCGGCGGCGCCGGGCCACGACCGGCCCGCGTCTACCGCCCCGCACTGCCCGGTCCGCTGCCGACGATCGTGCTGCTGCACGGCGGCGGCTTCGTGATCGGCGACCTCGACACCCACGACCTGACGGCCCGCACGCTGGCCAACGAGTGCGCGGCCGTGGTCGTCTCCGTCGACTACCGGCTCGCGCCGGAGGACCCGTGGCCGGCCGGCCTCGAGGACGCCGTCGCCGCGACCCGCTGGGCCTCGACGTCGCTCGACTCCCTCGGTGGCGACCCGCGCCTCGCCGTCGCGGGTGACAGCGCCGGCGGCAACCTGTCCGCCGTGGTCGCCCAGACCATGCGCGACGAGGGTGTCCAGCTCGCCGGGCAGCTGCTCCTCTACCCGGTCACCGACGGTCGGGGCAGCTACGCCTCCCACACCGAGAACGGCACCGGCTACTTCCTCGACATCGACACCATGGTCTGGTTCGACCAGCAGTACGTCGGCCACCTCACCGACGTCGACGCCGCTGACCCGCGCCTCGCGCCGCTGCACGGCGACCTCGCCGGACTCGCCCCGGCCGTCGTGGTGGTCGCCGAGTTCGACCCCCTCCGCGACGACGGCCTCGCCTACGCCGCCGCCCTCTCGGCCGCCGGCGTCCCCGTCGAGGTCCGCACCTTCGACGGCATGATCCACGGCTTCGTCGACATGGGCCGCCACTCCCCCGCCGCCCAAGCCGCCATCGACGAGACCTGCGCCCTCTTCCGGAAGGTCCTCCACGCCGGTGGTTGAAACCACCCGGGGGTCCCGGTGGTCGAGCAGCGAGCGCCAGCGAGCGTCGTCGAGACCCCCGCACCCGA
>NZ_KK211169.1:0-285124 GCF_000620705.1 Nocardioides sp. URHA0020 | reverse complement strand
GGCTGCGGGGGTTTCGAGACGGGCCTAGCGGCCCTCCTCAACCACCGATGGGGCCGCGTCCTCCTCAACCACCGGTGGGTCCCGGTGGTCGAGCAGCGAGCGCGAGCGAGCGTCGTCCTCGTCGGACCGCGCCTAGACCTGACCCACCGGCACCCGCGCGGCAAGCACCACACCGGCGTCGAGGTCGCGCTCGAGACGGTCGAGGTCGAGGTGACCGTCCTCGATGGCGGACTCGCAGACCAGCACGAGGATCTCGCGGTCATCGGACACCCGCGCCGCCCAGGCCGGCTCGTCGTGCGGGACCGCGATCCGGGTCGCCGACCCGGCGACCTGGACGACGAGCTCGGCGGAGTGCGCGTCGACCTGGGACAACGCGCACCTGTTGGCGACGGAGGGGCGGGCGTCGGTCAGCGACGTCATCGTGGTGAAGCCACGCGCCTTGAAGAGCGCCCGCATCCCGTCGACCGTGACCTCGCCGTGGGCGACCGGGAGGGGCGGGAACTGCAGGGCGAGGAGATCGGGATCGGAGCCGACCGCCCATCGGTAGTCGAGGCCGTCGCCGCTCGCCGCCGTCACAGCCGGGCCGCCGTCCGCACCAGCCCGGCGACGCCGGTCGAGGTGCTGTGGGGCGGCCACGCGATGACCGTGGTGACGCGCGGCGCGTCGGAGAGAGGTACGACGGCCAGCCCGTCGCGCAGGTCGGCGCGGACCGACTCGGGCAGCACGAGCGCGGTGCGGCCCAGGCGCACCAGCTGCAGCACCTGCGTCAGGTCCCGCAGCTCCGGTCCGGGTCCGTCGGGGTAGCTGCCGTCGAGGGCGGGCCACCGAGGCGGCGGCAGGTCGGGGACGGAGGTGGCCTCCGCGACGGTCAGCGACGGCCGGGTGCTCCAGGGGTGACCGGCGGGCAGGATCAGCACCTGCTCCTCGACGAACAGCGGGTCGGTGTCGAACCCGCTCAGGTCGTCGAAGGGATGGTGCAGGATGGCGACGTCAGCGCGGCCGTCGCGCAGCATCGCGGCCTGGTGACCGGGAGGGCTCAGGATCACCTCGACCTCGACGGCGTCGGGCTCGGCGGCGTAGGCGTCGAGCAGCTTGGCCATCAGCTCGCTCGACGCGCCGGCCTTGGCGGTGAGCACGACCGGGGCACGGCCGCCGGCCTCGGCGGTCCGGCGGGTACGCCGCTCCGCGGCCTCTACTGCCGCGAGCGCTGCCCGGCCCTCGCGCAGCAGCGTCTCGCCGACGCTGGTCAGGGTCACGCCCCGCGGCGTACGCACGAAGAGGTCGGCGCCGAGGCGTCGCTCGAGCTGGGCGATCGCGCGCGACAGCGGCGGCTGCGCCATGCCGAGGCGCTCGGCCGCCCGGCCGACGTGCGACTCCTCGGCGACGGCGACGAAGTAGCGCAGCTCGCGGGTCTCCACCTGGTCGAGACTACGCCGGTGACCTGGCCCCATACCGCCGCGGTATCGACCCCGACCCGATCGGTCTTGGAACGCAGCGGGCGTGCGAACCAGGATCGAGGCATGACAGACACCAGCACCGAGAAGAAGACAGCACTGGTCACCGGCGCCAACAAGGGCATCGGCTACGAGATCGCCGCGGGTCTGGCCCGACGGGGGTTCCGCGTCGGCGTCGGCGCCCGCGACGCGGGTCGGCGCGAGGAGGCGGTGGCCAAGCTCCAGGCCGACGGCCTCGACGTGTTCGGCGTGCCCCTCGACGTGACCGACGACGCCAGCGTCGCCGCGGCAGCGGCCCAGCTCGAGGAGCAGGGCGGCCTCGACGTCCTCGTCAACAACGCCGCGATCACCGGTGGGATGCCGCAGGCCCCGACCGAGGTCAGCGCGGAGCAGATCCTCGCCGTCGTCGACACCAACGTCGTCGGCGTCATCCGGGTCACCAACGCGATGCTGCCGCTGCTGCGCCGTACGGCGTCGCCGCGCATCGTCAACGTCTCGAGCACGGTCGGCTCCCTCACCCTCCAGACCGCCCAGGACGACGCCGTCGGCCCGATCTCGGCGGCGTACTCGCCGACGAAGTCCTACCTCAACGCCATCACCATCCAGTACGCGAAGGAGCTCGCCGGCACCAACGTCCTGGTCAACGCCGGCTGCCCCGGCTACGTCGCGACCGACCTCAACGGCCACCAGGGCACGCGTACGCCGGAGCAGGGTGCCGCGATCTTCCTCGAGCTCGCGACCCTTCCCGACGGGGGGCCGACGGGCACCTTCCGCGACGAGACCGGCATCCAGCCCTGGTGATCGGACGCTCAGCGGCCCTGCGCGAGGAGCCCCAGGCTCAGCAGCAGCTTGTCGCGCGGGTCTGACAGCGAGCGTCCGGTGAGCTCCTCGATCTGCTTGGCCCGGTAGATCACGGTGTTGCGGTGGCAGTAGAGGGCCTCGGCGGCGTGCTTGGCGGAGCCGTCGTGCTCGAGCAGCGCGGCGAGGGTCTGGCGCAGGGTCTCGGCGACGTGCGGCGGTTGGGCGAGGATCGGGGCGAGGGTCTCGCGCAGCACCAGGGCCGCGACCTCGGGACTGCCGGCCAGGAGCACCTCGGGCAGTCGCTGGCTGACCGCGACGACGCACGGCTCGCCGACCGCGACGGTGTCGGTCGCGCGGGCCGCCAGCTGGAAGGCCGTGGCGAAGCCGGCCACTCCCTCGGGCGCCGACGCGACGGCGACCCGGCCCCTGGCAAGCGGGAGAAGCAGGTCGACGAGCCCGCAGTCGCGCGGCAGCTCGCCGGCCAGCAGGCCGAAGGACACGCCGCCGCGGACGTGCCAGTGCGAGATGATCCCGATGCGCTCGAGCGGGTCGGTGGGCGCGATCAGCGGCTCGTCGAGCGAGCCGTCGTACGGCGCGACGACGCACGCGACCGCCATCTCGGCACCGATGCCGAGCGCGTCGCGCGCCTCCTGGGCGAAGCCCGGGTCGGCGCCGCGCCCCTCGACGAGCGCGTCCAGCGTGCTCTGCTGTCGTTGCAGGTCGCGCCGGTGCAGGCGCACGCTCTCGCGCCGGTAGGCCTCGATGAAGACCGCGTTCTGCACGTCGAGCGCCGACCAGACCTGCTGGCCGGCGACCAGCAGCACCTGCTCCTCGATGTTGTCGCGCGCACCCTGGGCCAGCAGTGCCTCCCACAGCACGCGCGTCCCGAGCGTGTAGGCGTTGAGCACCATCTCCATCGGGATGCCCTGGCGCGCCCGCCGCCGCCCGGTCTCCCGCCACAGCTCGGCGGTGCCGTGGGTCGCGTTGTCGACCCCGGCCATCGCCTCGATGCCCCGGCGGATGTGGTCGCGGGTGCTCGAGCGCACGTCGACCTGGAACTCCGGACCGGTGCGCTCGTAGACCTCCACGTCCTTCTCCAGCAGCGAGAGGCAGATGTCGTCCGCGATCGCGTCGGCCTGGCCCAGCACGGACATCCAGGCCTCGGCCACCTGGGCATCGAGGGCAGGCGTCACCTCCCCGGAGAACGGACGCATGCAGGCACCTTCGCACTCGGAGCACAAAGAACGCCACCGTCCGCGGCGAAACGTGGCGCTCAGCCCGACACCTGCTGTGCCCGCCGCCCAGTGCGGAACCTGTGCGCTCCGACCAAGGTGGTGCCCGTCACAGTCCGGGCCGTGAGGAGGTACGCCGATGAGCGCAGCCCGTCCCGGCCTCGCGATGCACGACGTCACCGTCACGTTCGGTGGGCTCACCGCCCTGTCCGGTGTCTCCCTCGAGGCCCGCCCGCACGAGGTCCTCGGCGTCATCGGCCCCAACGGCGCCGGCAAGACGACGCTCTTCAACGTCGCCTGCGGGTTCGTCGTGCCCGACGCGGGCACCCTGTCCTGGCGCGGCCGGGAGCTGCAGCGGCTGCGACCCCACGACCTCGCCGGGCTCCGCATCTCCCGCACGCTGCAGGGGCTGGGCCTGTTCGACCGGATGACGGTCCTCGACAACGTCCTGGTCGGCGCCGACCACGACGCGACCTCCGGCTTCTGGTCGGCCCTGCTGTCCCTGCCCCGAGCGAGCCGTGACGAGGCCCGCCTCCGCGGCCGGGCGCTGGCCGCGCTCGACGAGCTCGGCGTCGCGTCGTACGCCGACCGCTATCCCGCGAGCCTGCCGTACGCCGTGCGCAAGAAGGTCGCGCTGGCCCGGGCCCTGGTCTCCGAGCCCGAGCTGCTGCTGCTCGACGAGCCCGCGAGCGGGCTCTCCGACGCCGAGATGGCCGACCTCGGCTCGCTGCTGCGCGGCCTGACGGACCGGATGGCGGTGATGCTCGTCGAGCACCACATGGACCTGGTGATGTCGGTGTGCGACGACCTCGTCGTCCTCGACTTCGGCCGGGTCATCGCGACCGGCAGTCCCGCCGAGGTGCGCGACGACCCCGCCGTGCAGGCCGCCTACCTCGGCAACGCCGTCGACGCCACCCCGGAGGCCTGACGTGCTCGAGGTCCGCGAGCTCTCCACGTCGTACGGCGCGGTCCGCGCCCTGCAGGAGGTCACCTTCACCGCGCCACGCGGCGAGGTCACCGCCGTGCTCGGCGCCAACGGCGCCGGCAAGACGACCCTACTGCGCACCATCACCGGACTGGTGCGGGCCCAGAGCGGCAGCGCGTCGTACGACGGCCGCGAGCTCACCCGCACCGCGCCCGAGCTGATGCCCGGTCTCGGCATCGCCCACGTGCCCGAGGGGCGCGGCGTCATCACCGAGCTGACCGTCGAGGAGAACCTCCGACTCGGCGGCCTCGGCCGTGGTGGCCGGGTGCGGCCCGAGGAGCTGGAGCGCATCTACGAGCTGTTCCCGGCGCTGGCCGACCGACGGGCCGCGCTCGCGCACGTCCTCTCGGGCGGTGAGCGCCAGATGCTGGTGCTCGGCCGGGCCCTGATGGCCGAGCCGACCGTGCTGCTCCTCGACGAGCCGTCCCTCGGCCTTGCGCCGCGGATCGTGGCCCAGCTCTTCGAGCTCCTGCAGTCGCTGGTCGTCGAGCAGGGCCTGACGGTCCTGCTCGTGGAGCAGAACGCTCGCAGCGCCCTGTCCATCGCCCACCGCGGCGTCGTGCTCAGCCTCGGCCGGGTCGTCGTCGACGAGCGTGCCGACGTGCTGGCCGGCGACGACCAGCTCCGCCACGCCTACCTGGGCTTCTGACCGGAAGGAACGCACGTGCAGCAGCTCGTCAACACGCTCCTGGGTGGCCTGACGCTCGGCATGGTCTACGCCGCGTTCGCCCTGGCCCTGGTGCTGATCTGGCGCTCCACCCGGATCGTCAACTTCGCCCAGGCACCGATGGCGATGGTCACGACGTTCGTCGCGCTGCGGATCATCGAGGGCGGCCACTCGTACTGGCTCGGCTTCGCGGCCGCCCTGGTCGCCGGACTGGTCCTCGGTGCCGTCGTCGAACGCGTGCTGATCCGTCCGGTCGAGGGCAAGGCCGAGATCAACGCCGTGATCCTCACCCTGGGTCTCTTCATCGTGCTGCACGCGCTGGCCGCCGTGGTCTTCGGCAACCGCTACCGGTCCTTCCCGGCCGCCTTCGGCATCCGCGGGATCGAGGTCGGCGACACGACGATCGCGCTCACCGGCTTCGGCATCTTCACGATCGTCGCAGTGCTCGTGGTGATGGGCCTGCTGGTGCTGCTCTTCCGCTTCACCGACCTCGGCCTGCGGATGCGGGCGGCGGCGTTCAACCAGGAGGTGGCCCGCCTGCTCGGCGTCCGCGTCGGCCGGATGCTCACCCTCGGCTGGGCGCTGGCCTCGCTGGTCGGCTCGCTCGCCGGGCTCCTGATCGCCGGCGGCAGCCTCGTCCACCCGGGCTACATGGACGCCGTCGTCGTCTACGGGTTCGTCGCAGCGGTGCTCGGCGGCCTCGACAGCCCCGCGGGCGCGGTCGTCGGCGGCCTGCTGCTCGGGCTGTCGTTGAGCCTGGTCTCGGGGTACGTCGGCTCGCAGCTGGTCGCCCTCGCCGCCCTGGCCATCCTGATGGCGGTGCTCCTGCTGCGCCCGCAAGGACTCTTCTCCCAGGCCCGCGAACGGCGTGTGTGAGCATGCGACGCCTTCTCGGGCAGCCCCTCGTCCTGGCCCTGCTCGGCGCGGTGGTGATCATCGTCGTGCTGACCGGTGTCGACGACTTCCGTGCCGTCCAGCTCACCCAGATGGCCTACCTCGGCATCGCCGCCGGCGGGCTCACCGTGCTCACCGGTCTCAACGGCCAGATCTCGCTGGGGCACGGCGCCCTGATGGCCATCGGCGCCTACACCACCGCGCTGCTGCTCCAGGACGACGAGCCGACCCTGCCCCTGCTCGCCGTCCTGGTCGTCGCGACGGTGGTGACCCTCGTCGTGGGCGCCGCGATCGGGGTGGCCGCCGCCCGCCTGCACGGGCCCTACCTCGCCGGCGCGACCCTCGCCCTCGCGGTGGCGGTGCCGGGCATCGCTCTCTACTTCGGAGACACCCTCGGCGGTGAGCAGGGCCTGCGGGTGCGGGTCCCCGACCCGCCCGGTTGGCTGCTCGACGCGGCGTACTTCGTCACCGGGCAGGACCTCACCCCCAGCACGTACGTCGCCTTCCTCGGCTGGTTCGTCCTGGTCGTCACGTACGTCGGGCTCGCCCACCTCTCCCGCGGCCGGGTGGGTCGGCGCTGGCGCGCCGTGCGCGACGACGAGGTGGCCGCCGAGGTCGCCGGCATCGCGCTCGGCCGGGCCCGGGTCTCGGCGTTCGTGGTCAGCGCGGCCGCCGCCGGAGCAGCCGGCTTCGTGATGGCGGTGTCCGTGCGGCTGGCCGCACCGAGCGGCTACTCCCTCACGCTGAGCCTGATGCTGCTCACCGCCGTCGTCCTGGGCGGTCTCGGCACGCTGAGCGGTGCCCTCGTCGGCGCGGCGCTGCTCACCTTCTTGCCCCAGGTCATCACCGACGCCGGGGTCTCCGCCGGCCTCGACGACATCCGGGCCGCGGAGCTCGCACCCCTCGTCTACGGGCTGGTGCTCGTCGCGGTCGTCCTGCTCGCACCCGCTGGCCTCGTCGGCAGCCTCCGTCTCGCGTGGCACCGGCTGCGCGCGACCACCACCTCGAAGGGAGCAACGTGATGAACCCACGACGCAGGAGGCTGGCCGGAGCGGCCAGCATCCTCACCTCGCTGATGCTGGTCGCCGCGTGCGGCGCCGGCGGACGCGACGACGACGACAGCGACGGCGGTGGGGGTGCCGCGGAGGTCGGCGTGACCGATGACTCCATCGCGATCGGCGGCACGTTCCCGCTGACCGGCGTGGCCGCACCCGGCTACAGCGAGATCCCCACCGGCGCCAAGGCCTACTTCGACTTCGTCAACGCCGCCGGCGGGGTCAACGGCCGCACGATCGACTTCACCGTCAAGGACGACGGCTACGACCCGACGAAGACCAGCAGCCTGACCAACGAGCTGGTGCTCAAGGACAAGGTCTTCGCGACCGTCGGCTCCCTCGGCACGCCCACCCACAGCGCCGTCGTGGACTTCCTCAACGACGAGAAGGTGCCCGACCTCTTCGTGTCCTCCGGCTCGCTCGGGTGGGGTGACGACCCCGAAGCGCGTCCGATGACCTTCGGCTGGCAGCCCGACTACGAGATCGAGGGCAAGATCATCGGGCAGTACGTCGCGAAGAACATGCCCGACGCGAAGGTCGGGCTCTTCCTGCAGGACGACGACTTCGGCGAGGACGCCGAGAAGGGGGTGCGCCAGTTCCTCGACGACCAGATCGTCGGGACGCAGCGCTACACCTCGGGCAACACCGACGTCGGCCCCCAGGTCGCGGCACTCCAGGCGAGCAAGGCCGACCTGGTGCTGGCGTTCACCACCCCGTCGTACACCGCTCTGGCGCAGCTGACCTCGCTCAAGCTGGGCTTCAAGCCGGACTGGTACGTCTCCAACGTGGGCTCCGACCCCGCCCTGGTCGGTGGGCTGCTCGAGAAGTTCTCCGAGGGCAAGGTCCCCGGCGACGCCTCGGCGCTCAACGGCGTGATGACGTCGGAGTACATCCCCGGCATCGACGCACCCGACAACGCCTGGGTGCAGCTGTGGCAGAAGGTGTGGGACGCCAACGGCGGGCAGGGCGAGCTCACCAACTACCGGATCTACGGGATGTCCTGGGCCTACACCTTCGTGCAGGCGCTCCAGGCAGCCGGCAAGGACCTGACCCGGGAGGGCCTCGTCGAGGCCCTCGAGGAGGCCGGCTCCTCCCTGGAGGGCCCCAACCTGGCGCCGTACCGCTACAGCGAGGACAGCCACCTCGGCATCTCCGGCATGGAGCTGGTCACCCTCGAGAACGGCAAGGGCAAGCCCCTCACCAAGGTGCTGACGACCGACATCGGCGACGCCGAGATCGCCGAGGACGACTCCGGTCAGTCCGAGGACGCCCCGCCGGAGAGCGGCATCCCGGACGTCGACGCCGTGGACTGACCGGCCGGCGCCGGTCCGCCCCGGCTGGGAGACTCCCGCCATGACCGACG
Organism: Nocardioides sp. URHA0020; assembly: GCF_000620705.1. Classification (GTDB taxonomy): domain Bacteria; phylum Actinomycetota; class Actinomycetes; order Propionibacteriales; family Nocardioidaceae; genus Nocardioides. The sequence continues at coordinate 276,673 of NZ_KK211169.1, read as the reverse complement.
ACTGGAGCGACCTGCTCGCCGCTGCGACCACCGGCTTCGCGGACGCTCTCAGCGGCGCCGACCCGTCGGCCACCGTCCCGTCCTGCCCGGGCTGGACGGTGGCCGACCTGGTCGACCACCTCGGCGGGGTGCACCAGTGGTCGCGGCACGCCGTGCTCGCGGGCAACCCCGACGGCCGGCCAGAGGCTGCGACCGGCGACCTCCTCGCGTGGTACCGCCGCCACGCGGACGACCTGCTGGCGACGCTGCGTACGACGGACCCCGGCGCACCGGCGTGGACGTTCGGCACCGAGCAGAGCGTCGGGTGGTGGCTGCGGCGCCAGACCCACGAGACGCTCATGCACACCCGCGACCTGCTCGGCGCGACCGGTCGGGTGGAGCACTGGACCGTCGAGCCGACGCTGGCCTGGGACGGTGTCCGCGAGGTGGCGACCGAGTTCTACCCCCGGCAGGTGCGCCTGGGCCGCGCCGCGCCGCTGCCGGGCACCCTGCGGCTGCTCGCCACCGACCTCCCGGGCGCCGAGGTCGTCCTCATCGGCGACGCCGAGCCGGTCGTCGAGGTGCGGGCACAGGCCGTCGACCTGCTCCTGATGCTGTGGCACCGCACGGAGTCGTCCGACCCGGCGGCGGCCGCGCTGCTGGGCCTGCCGATCGCTCCCTAGAGGAGCGCGGCGAGCACGGCGGCCCCCACTCCGTGCAGGAGCGCGGTCAGCAGGAAGGACCAGCCGCCGGTCAGCCGACGCTCCGGGCGGGCCGGAGACATCAGGCCGGTCGATCCGCCCAGCAGCAGGAAGGCCAGGGCTCCGACGATCGGCACCCCGCCGATCAGCCAGAACCACGCCCACCGGGTGGCGCGCCACGGCTCACGACCAACGATCAGGAGCCCGAGGGCGCCGGCGAATAGCACGATCGACGCGCTGACCATCCACGCAGGCACCCGCCACGGGCCGAGCTCGCCGTCCGACTGGCGACCGGACCGGGTCGTCCGCAGGCCGGGGTCGAGGGCCCTCAGCTGCTCGTCCACCCGCCCCACGACGACGGGCTCCGTCACCCCGACGTCGCGGGCGTCGCGGCGGGAGGTCGCCTCGGTCACCGTGGTCACCCGCCCCACCAGGCCGTCGCGCCAGTGCACCGTGACACCGGCGAACCCCTCGACGTCGCCGTGGAGTCCGCCCTCGAGGTCGACCCGGTCCACGCGGCCGGCCGCGACCGCCGCGCGCAGCTCGGCGTACGACGTGGGGCGCTCGCCGGCCACCAGGAGCGTGCCGAGCAGGACCAGACTGGTCACCACCAGGGCCCCCGCGATCCCACGGACCACGAGGTCGGGCAGGAGCGCGCGCGGCCGCCTCGCCGGCGCCGCGACCGCCTGGGTGCTCATGGCGCGACCGTAGCGTCGACGGCCCTGCGTGTCTCGAGGACCCGGAAGCCCTTCGCGCTCGCCAGCCGCCGGGTCGGGTAGCCCTGCTCCCCCAGCCAGCGCTGGAGTGAGTCGGCGCCGAGGTTCTTGCCGACCACCATCACCGCCCGTCCGCCCGGCGCGAGCCGCGGCAGCCAGGTGAGCAACAGCTCGTGGAGGGCCTCCTTGCCGATCCGGATCGGAGGGTTCGACCAGATCTCGTCGTACACCTCGGTGGTCGGGACCTGGTCGGGCCGGCACGCGACGAAGCGCCCGGCGACGCCCATGGCCCGGGCGTTCTCGTTCGCGAGGGCGATCGCGCGCTCGTTGACCTCGACGGCGGTGATCGACGCGAGCGGCACGGCGGCAGCGATCGCGAGCCCGATCACGCCGTACCCGCAGCCCAGGTCGAGGAACCTGCCCTGGACCGGCGGCTCGGTCTCGCGGAAGAGGACCGCCGTCGCGTGGTCGAGGTGGCCGCGGCTGAAGACGCCGGCCCCGCTGACCAGCGACAGCTCCCGTCCCCACACCTCGCAGGTGAAGGTCTCGCGCGCGAACGGCACCGACGGGTCGGCGCTGAAGTAGTGCTCGGCGTCCTCAGGCATCCGCGGCCACCCTCCTGGCTCTCGTCTGGTCGGCGCGGGCAGCCATCTCGTCGTCGCCGGGGTAGTCGACCCGCTCCAGGGTGAGGCCGTGCGCGTGCAGGACGGTCACCCCCGGGTCGCGTCTGGTCGCCCGCAGGATCTCACCGGCCCAGCTCACCGGTCGACGACCCTCACCGACGGAGATCAGGCAGCCCACGAGGGAGCGCACCATGCTGTGGCAGAAGGCGTCGGCCACGACCGTGCCCACCACGAGACCCGCCTCGTCCCGCGCCCAGGACAGCTGCTCGAGCGTGCGGATCGTCGTCGCGCCCTCCCGCTGCTTGCAGAACGACGCGAAGTCGTGCCGGCCGAGGAGGAGGGTCGAGGCCTGGTTCATGGCGTCGAGGTCGAGCCGGCGCGGCCACGCGAGCACCTCGGCCCGGGCCAACGGGTCGAGCGCCTCCGCGGTGTCGGCGATCCGGTAGGCGTAGTGGCGTCGCAGGGCGCTGAAGCGCGCGTCGAAGCCGTCGGGCGCGGCCGCCAGTCGGCGGACTCGCACGTCCGTCGGGAGCAGCCCGTTGAGCCGCCGGAGCAGCAGCGCCGGCTCCGGCGCTGTCTCGAGGTCGACGTGCACCACCTGTCCCCGAGCGTGCACCCCGGCATCGGTGCGCCCGGCGCAGACGACCGAGACCGGCCCGACCCGCAGGATCGTCGAGAGCGCCGACTGCAGCTCAGCCTGGACGGTCCGCAGACCCGGCTGGGTGGCCCAGCCACGGAAGTCGGTGCCGTCGTAGGCGAGGTCGATCCGGAAGCGCACCGAGCAACTCTATTGCGCTGCTACCTACGCTTGTCCCGTGCCCAGTCCCTCGATCGTCCTCATCTCCGAGGAACACACCGACCAGATGCTCGCCGGCTTCGCCCGCTACCAGGCGGAGTACGACGTCCGGGTCGCCCGCTCCTGCCAGGAGGCGCTGCAGACGACCCACGACATCGTCGCCGAGGGCGGCACGGTCGCGCTCTTCGCGAGCGAGTCCGTGCTGCCCGACGCCGAGGTCCTGCAGTGCTTCCACAAGCTGCGCGAGAAGGTGCCGACCGCGCGCCGGCTCGTCGCCGCGCACTGGGACCGCTTCCTCACCGATGGGCCGGCGCTGCGCGCCGGGATGGCCAAGGGCAAGTACGACGCCTACCTGCTGATGCCGCGCGGCGTACGCGACGAAGAGTTCCACAACGCGATCACCGACCTGCTCTCCGACTGGGGCTCGACGGTCCCCGACCCGGAGGTCGTGTCGGTCAAGATCATCTCGCCCACGCGCGACGCGCTGACCCTCGGCATCCGCGACTTCCTCGACCGGATGGGGATGGCGAGCACCGTCTACCCGCCCGACTCCGACGGCGGTCGCCACGTGCTCGAGAGGTGGGAGGGCGAGCCCGCGTACCCGCTCGTCTACCCGCTCAACCGTCCGGTCGTCCACGCGACGAGCGTCCGCGACGTCGCGATCGCGCTGTACGGCGCGCCGACCGCGCTCGACCTCGACCACGTCGTCGACGTGGCCGTCGTCGGTGGCGGTCCCGCGGGCCTCGCGGCCGCGGTCTACTCCGCCTCCGAGGGTCTGAGCACCGTCATCCTGGAGGCCGAGGCGGTCGGGGGCCAGGCCGGCACCAGCTCGATGATCCGCAACTACCTCGGCTTCCCCCGCGGCATCTCCGGGATGCGCCTCGCCCTCCGGGCCCGCAACCAGGCGCTGCGCTTCGGCACCCGGTTCTTCACCGGCCAGGTCGTCGACGCCGTGCGTCCCGGGCGCGACGGCGAGCCGCACGTCGTCTGCACCGACACGGGCGAGGTGCGCGCACGCTCGGTGGTGATCGCGAGCGGCGTCGCCTACCGCAAGCTGCGGGTCGAGCCGCTCGAGGAGCTCGTCGGCATCGGCGTCTACTACGGCGCCGCGATGACGGCCGCCCGCGAGATGGAGGGGCAGGACGTGTACGTCGTCGGCGGCGGCAACTCCGCCGGGCAGGCGGCCGTGCACCTGGCCCGGTTCGCCCGCTCGGTCACGATCCTGGTGCGCCGACCGGACCTGGCCGAGACCATGTCGCAGTACCTGATCGGCGAGATCGAGTACAACTCCCGCATCTCCGTGCGCACCTGCACGACCGTCGTCGACGGCGGCGGGGACGGTCGCCTGGAGTGGCTCGGGCTCGAGGACGTCCGCACCGGTGAGCGCGAGCGCGTCCCGGCGTACGGCCTCTTCCTGCTGCTGGGCGCCGAGCCGCGCTGCGAGTGGCTGCCGCCCGAGGTCGCCCGCGACGACCGCGGCTTCGTGCTCACCGGCCGCGACGTGCCCAAGGAGCGCTGGATCGACGGCCTGCCGCCCGAGAGCCTCGCGACCACGGTGCCCGGCATCTTCGCCGCCGGCGACATCCGCGCCGGCTCGATGAAGCGGGTGGCGTCCGCGAGCGGCGAGGGCGCGTCCGTCGTCCCCCTGGTCCACGCCTGGCTGGCGCCGGCTCCCGACGCGACGACGGTCTAGAGCTCGGCGCGGTACGGCGGGTCCGCGCCCGGTCGTGACACGGTCACCGCCGCCGCGCGGGCGGCGAAGGCGAGCACGTCCGCGATCTCCTCGCGCGACAGTGCGGCCAGCGGGCCGCGGTCCCACAGGGCGTCGATCACGGCCGCACCGAAGGTGTCGCCGGCGCCGATCGTGTCGGCCACCTCGACCGGCAGCGACGCGACCTCGACGGTGCCACCGGTGCCGACCCACGTCGCGCCGTCGCCACCCCGGGTCACGACGACTGCGGTGGGGCCGAGGGTGAGCAGGTGGGCGGCCGCCTCCTCGAGGTCGTGGCCGGGGTAGAGGCTGGCCAGGTCCTCGTCGGAGGCCTTGACCAGGTCCGCGATGCCGACCATCCGCTCGACCCGGGCGACCAGCTCGGGGCCGGTGCCCGTGATGGCCGGCCGCGCGTTGATGTCATAGCTGACGGTCGCACCCGCCCGCAGCCCGCTCACCAGCTCGAGGACCTGGTCGGCCCCCGGCTCGAGGACCGCCCCCAGCGAGCACAGGTGCACGAACGCCGGGGCACCGGGAGCGACCTCGTGGATCCGCCAGTCCAGGTCGAAGACGTACGACGCCGCGCCGTCGGCCCCGATGGTCGCCGCCGCGGTCGCGGTCCGGGCCAGTGCGTGCGGCTCGCTCGCCAGCCGTACGCCGGCGGCCTCGAGGTGGTCGGCGAGCACCTGCCCACGGGCGTCGTCGCCCCACGCCGTCACGAACCGCACCGGTCGGCCCAGGCGAGCCAGCGCCACCGCCACGTTGGCGGCGCTGCCGCCGGCGTACTCCCGCGTCGATCCGTCGGCGGCATGGACGATGTCGATGAGGGACTCCCCCACCACAAGCACCTCGGGACTCATGGGACGTCTCTACCATGCGTCCATGCAGATCCACCCGCTCGACCCGGCCTCGGCGACCCCACCCTCCGAGCAGCTGCGCCTGCAGATCGCCGCCCGCGCCGCGTCCGGGGACCTGCCCACCGGCACCCGGCTGCCGACCGTCCGCGCGCTCGCGGCCGAGCTCGGAGTCGCGGTCAACACCGTCGCCAAGGCCTACCGGACGTTGGAGAACGACGGCGTGGTGACGACCGAGGGACGCCGCGGCAGCACCATCTCGGGCGCGAGCGCCGACGCCCGGGCGGCCGCGGCGGCGTACGTCGCCACCGCACGTCGCCTCGGCCTGTCCCTCCCCGAGGCCGGTCGCCTGGTCGAGGAGTCCTGGTAGCAGTCGGGTCGGCTGTCCCCGGTCGCTGCCAGGGTGTCCCCCACGACCAGGACGACGCCACGGAGGGCACATGACCACGACCGACGACCACCCGATCCTCGCCAAGGTGCGCAAGCTCCTGGCGCTCGCCGAGGACCCGGCGGCGACCGCGCACGAGGCCGAGACCTACACCGCCAAGGCGGCCCAGCTCATCGCCGACTACGGCATCGACCGGGCCCTGCTGGCGGCCACCGATCCGGGCTCGGACCCGGTGGGCGACCGGGTGCTCGACCTCGACGCGCCGTACGCCGCCGACAAGGCCGACCTGCTCTCCACGGTCGCCGCCCACCTGCGGTGTCGCGCGGTGGTCCGGACCCGGACCACCGCACGCGGCAAGGAGCGCTCGGCGCACCTGTTCGGGCACGCCTCGGACCTCGAGCGCACCGAGCTGCTCTACACCAGCCTGCTGCTCCAGAGCGCCACCGGACTGGCGCGGACACCGGTCCCGCCGACCGAGCACGCTGCGGCCTTCCGGCGCTCGTGGCTGGCTGGCTTCCGGATGGCGGTCGGCCACCGGCTGGCTGACACCGAGGCGCGCGCGGAGACCGAGGCGGCGCAGCGGTTCGCCGCCGCCGGGCGGTCCTCCGGTCTCGTGCTCGCCGATCGCTCCGCGCAGGTGGAGTCGACGATGCACGCGGCCTACCCCCGGCTGGGCACGGCCCGGGCACGCTCGCTGTCCGGCTCCGGCGCCGCCGACGGCTGGGCCGCCGGCCAGCGGGCCGACCTCGGCGGGCGCCCGGTCGGCACGACGAAGGCCCGCCACCTTCTCGGGTGACGGGCCTTCGGCTGAGTGCTGGGGGCTACTTGGTGTCGTCGCCCTCGGCCTCGGTCTCCGCTGTGTCCTGCTCGTCCGCTGCGGCCTGCTCCTCCGCGACGACGCTGCCCTCGGGCGACGCCTCCTCGGCCAGCTCGGTCGGCGCGTCCTCGACGGCGGTCTCCTCGACCGGAGCCGGGTCGGCAGCGGCCGGAGCGGCCTTCTTCGCCTTCGGCGCCGACGGCTTGTAGGCCTCGGTCACGAGCTCGATGACCGCCATGGGGGCGTTGTCGCCCTTGCGCGGACCGATCTTGGTGATCCGGGTGTAGCCACCCGGACGCTCGGCGAAGGTGACCGCGATCTCGGTGAAGAGCACGTGGACGACCGACTTGTCGCGGATGGTCTTGAGGACCTCGCGACGGTTGTGCAGGTCGCCCTTCTTGGCCTTCGTGATCAGCTTCTCGGCGACCGGACGCAGGGCGCGGGCCCGGGCCTCGGTCGTCGTGATCCGGCCGTGCTCGAAGAGCTGGGTCGAGAGGTTCGACAGGATCAGGCGCTGGTGAGCGGCGCTACCGCCGAGGCGGGGACCCTTGGTGGGCTTGGGCATCGTTTCTCTCTTTTCTCTCCGGCCGTGTCAGGTACCGGGGTAGACGACCAGCGGTCGCTGGTCGGTTTGGCTGGTCTGAGGCAGGCGCACGAGCGCCTGCCTCAGGAGCGGATCAGTACTGCTCGTCCTCGACGAACGCGTCGTCCTCGTCGTCGCCGTACGCCGCGAGGGCGGCCTGCGGGTCGAAGCCGGGCGCGCTGTCCTTGAGGGACAGACCCATCTCGACCAGCTTGGCCTTGACCTCGTCGATCGACTTCGCACCGAAGTTGCGGATGTCGAGGAGGTCCTGCTCCGAGCGGCTGATGAGCTCACCCACGGTGTGGATGCCCTCGCGCTTGAGGCAGTTGTACGACCGGACCGTCAGCTGCAGGTCCTCGACCGGGAGGGCGAGGTCGGCAGCCAGCTGCTCGTCGACGGGCGACGGGCCGATGTCGATGCCCTCGGCCTCGACGTTGAGCTCGCGGGCCAGGCCGAAGAGCTCGACCAGCGTCTTGCCGGCCGAGGCGATCGCGTCGCGGGGACGGATCGACGGCTTGGTCTCGACGTCGATGACGAGCTTGTCGAAGTCGGTGCGCTGCTCGACACGGGTCGCCTCGACCTTGTAGGTCACCTTCAGCACGGGGCTGTAGATCGAGTCAACCGGCATCCGGCCGATCTCGTTGTCGCCACCCTTGTTCTGGACGGCGGAGACGTAGCCACGGCCACGCTCCACGACCAGCTCCATCTCCAGCTTGCCCTTGTCGGACAGCGTGGCGATCTTGAGGTCCGGGTTGTGCACCTCGACACCGGCCGGCGGCGCGATGTCAGCGGCGGTGACGTCGCCAGCACCCGACTTGCGCAGGTACATGGTGACGGGCTCGTCGTGCTCCGAGGAGACGACCAGACCCTTCAGGTTGAGGATGATCTCGGTGACGTCTTCCTTGACGCCCTCGATCGTCGAGAACTCGTGGAGGACGGTGTCGACCTTGATGCTGGTGACCGACGCACCCGGGATGGAGCTCAGGAGCGTACGGCGCAGCGAGTTGCCGAGCGTGTAGCCGAAGCCGGGCTCCAGCGGCTCGATCACGAACCGCGAGCGGAACTCGTCGACGGACTCTTCCGACAGGGTGGGGCGCTGTGCGATGAGCACTGGTTCTTTCCTTTCCGGACCTACCCGCTATTTGACAGGCCCGAATGTGCTGGTGACGGAAGGATGGTTGGCTCCTGTCCCGCCCCGAGACGGGACAGGAGCCCGGGTGTCACTTCTTCGAGTAGTACTCGACGATGAGCTGCTCCTGGACCGGCAGGTCGATCTGCGCCCGGACCGGGACCTGGTGCACGAGGACGCGCATCCGCGACGGGATGGCCTCGAGCCAGGCGGGGACGATGCGCTCGCCGTGGGTCTCACGAGCCACGATGAACGGCGTCATCTCCAGCGACTTCTCGCGCACGTCGATGACGTCGTGAGCAGTGACCTGGAAGGACGGGATGTTGACCTTCTTGCCGTTCACCGTGAAGTGGCCGTGGTTGACCAGCTGACGGGCGTGGCGACGCGTGCGGGCGAACCCGGCGCGGTAGACCACGTTGTCGAGGCGGCACTCGAGCAGCTGCAGCAGGTTGTCGCCGGTCTTGCCCGCGCGACGCGAGGCCTCGACGTAGTAGTTGTGGAACTGCTTCTCCATCACGCCGTAGGTGAAGCGAGCCTTCTGCTTCTCCTGGAGCTGCGAGCGGTACTCGCTCTCCTTGATGCGTGCCCGGCCGTGCTGGCCGGGGGGGTAGGGGCGACGCTCGAAGGACGAGTCGCCACCGACGAGGTCAACGCCGAGGCGGCGCGACTTCCGGGTCATGGGACCGGTGTAACGGGCCATTTCTACAAGTCTCCTGTTCTCGGTCGCTGATCAGACGCGGCGGCGCTTGGGCGGGCGGCAGCCGTTGTGGGGCGTGGGCGTGACGTCCTGGATGGTGCCGACCTCGAGGCCGATCGCACCCAGCGACCGGATCGCCGTCTCGCGGCCCGAACCCGGACCCTTGACGAAGACGTCGATCTTCTTCATGCCGTGCTCCATCGCCCGGCGTCCGGCAGCCTCAGCGGCCATCTGTGCGGCGAACGGGGTGGACTTGCGGGAGCCCTTGAAGCCGACGGTGCCGGCCGAGGCCCACGAGATGACCGCCCCGGTGGGGTCGGTGATCGTGACGATCGTGTTGTTGAACGTGCTCTTGATGTGGGCTTCGCCCACGGCGACGTTCTTCTTCTCCTTGCGGCGCACCTTCTTGGCGCCGGCCGCGGTGCGGCTCTTGGGAGGCATGCAGTTATCTCCTGAAGTAGCTGGTCTGTGAGTGGGAAGGCAGTGAGATCCGACAGCTCATGCGAGCGGGCCGGGATCGATCACTTGGCCTTCTTCTTGCCGGCAACCGTGCGCTTCGGGCCCTTGCGGGTACGAGCGTTGGTCTTGGTGCGCTGGCCGCGGACCGGGAGGCCCTGGCGGTGACGGCGACCCTGGTAGCTGCCGATCTCGATCTTGCGGCGGATGTCTGCCTGGACCTCGCGACGGAGGTCACCCTCGATCTTGAAGTTGGACTCGATCGCGTCGCGGAGCTTGACCAGCTCTTCGTCGCCCAGCTCGTGCACCCGGAGGTCGGGGCTGACCCCGGTGGTCTCGAGCAGCTGCTGGGCACGGGTACGGCCGATGCCGTAGATGTAGGTAAGTGCAATCTCGATGCGCTTGTCGCGCGGGAGGTCAACACCAACGAGGCGTGCCATGTGGCGGTTTCCTTCTCAGTTTCACAGAGGTGTCTGTCGTGTCGCGTCCCGGCCCTCGTCGGACGGGCTCCGGCCTTCTGCTCCGGAGGTGATTCGGACCCTGCGGTCCTAAGCGATCACGTTGAGGTTGTTGCGGTGGTGGCGGGCTGGATCAGCCCTGGCGCTGCTTGTGACGCGGGTTCTCGCAGATCACCATGACGCGGCCGTGGCGACGAATCACCTTGCACTTGTCGCAGATCGCCTTGACGCTCGGCTTGACCTTCACGGAGGGAGGTCCTTTCGTGGCTGGTTGCTACTTGTAGCGGTAGACGATCCGACCCCGGGTGAGGTCGTACGGCGAGAGCTCCACCACCACGCGGTCCTCGGGGAGGATCCGGATGTAGTGCTGACGCATCTTGCCGCTGATGTGGGCGAGGACCTTGTGCCCATTGCTCAGCTCGACGCGGAACATGGCATTCGGCAGGGCTTCCGTAATGGTGCCCTCGAGCTCGATCACGCCTTCTTTCTTCGGCATGTCCTCCACAATCTGTCGATCGGTTGTCTACCGTGGTGCACCGGAGCCGGACTGGGCCGGAACCGGGTGGCCCGGGAACCTCCACCGCGAGCGGTGGTGGACCTCGTGCAGCCGCTCCCTGGACCTCATCCCCGGCATGCCAGCGGACCGCTCCTGCGAGCGATTCATCCGGCGTCCGGGCAGCCGCGAGGCACCACAGAGCAGACCCACGTTGGGCCGACACGCCAGTTTACGCGGAAACGGACGCGAAACACTAATTCGACGCCAACGCGGGACGCGAGGTCACCCGACCAGCAGTCGGAGCGTCTCCTCGCGGGCGGGGCTGCGGTCGGGATCGGTGCCGGTGAAGGCCCCCGCGACCGGGTGCACCATGACCTCGTCGACGCCGTACGTCGTGGCGAGCTCCTCGATCCGCGCCCGCGCGGTCGCCGCGGAGCCGATCACCCACCGCTGCGCCATGGCGTCGACCAGGTCCAGGTGAGCCGGCGGCAGCTCGACCTTCTCGGCCTCCTCGACCAGCCGCTGCGGCTGCAGCTGACCGCCGGTGCGCAGCGCGAGCATCGCCTGCAGCTGCGGCAGCGCGAGCCGGCGCGCCTCGTCGTCGGTGTCCGCCACCGAGACGTTGACGGTCAGGAACGTGCGCGGCTCGGCGAGCTCCGGCGAGGGGCGAAAGCTGTCGCGGTAGAGCGCGAGCGCCTCGGCGGTCCCGCTCCCGGAGAAGTGGTGCGCGAAGACGTACGGCATCCCCTTCTCCGCCGCGAGCCGGGCGGAGTAGTCCGAGGACCCCAGCAGCCAGATCGTGGGGACGGAGCGCGCGACCGGCGTCGCCTTGAGCGGGTAGCTGCGCCCCTGGACCGAGAGCGCCACCCCGTCGGGCTCCATCATCGCGAGCACGTTGTCGACGTACTCCGGGAAGTGCGTCACCGCCTCGTCGCTGACGCCACCGGCGCCGTGCCGCAGGGCGTAGCTGGTCACCGGGTCGCTGCCCGGCGCCCGGCCGATGCCGAGGTCGATCCGGCCGGGGAAGGCCGCCTCGAGCAGCGCGAACTGCTCGGCGATCACCAGCGGGGCGTGGTTGGGGAGCATGACACCGCCCGATCCGACGCGGATCCGGGAGGTGGCACCGGCCACCAGCCCGATCAGCAGCGGGGGGTTGGTCGCCGCGACCGCCGGCATGTTGTGGTGCTCCGCGAGCCAGTAGCGCTGGTAGCCGAGGTCGTCAGCGGTGCGCGCCAGCGCGAGGGTGGAGGCGAGTGCCTCCCCGGTGTCCTGGTCGCTTCGGACCGGCACCAGGTCGAGCACGGACAGGGTCGTACGACGATCACTCACCCTGGGTCAACCACCCCCGCACCCGCGGCTATTCCTCCGGCGCCCGCAGGCTGGAGGTCTTGTCCTCGATCTCCTCCTCCGTCATCCGCGACGCGGCGAGCAGGCTCAGGCCGGCCGTCACGGCGAGGGTGACGACGATGACGCCGAGGCTGACCAGCGCCGAGATGTCCGGGACGTCCAGGGGCTCGCCGCCGTTGATGAAGGGCAGCTCGTTCTCGTGCAGGGCGTGCAGGACCAGCTTGACCCCGATGAACGCGAGGATGAACGCGAGGCCGAGCGAGAGGTACACCAGCCGCTTGAGCAGCCCGCCGAGCAGGAAGTAGAGCTGGCGCAGTCCCATCAGCGCGAAGACGTTCGCGGTGAAGACCAGGTAGGGCTCCTGGGTGATGCCGAAGATCGCCGGGATCGAGTCGAGCGCGAACAGCAGGTCGGTGGTGCCGAGGGCGATGATCACGATCAGCATCGGCGAGACCACGCGGGCGCCGTTGACGCGGTACCAGAGCTTGAGGCCGCGGAACTCCTCGCCCACGTTGAGGTGGGACTGCGCGAACTTCACGACCCGGTTGTCCTCGGGGTGCTCGTCCTCGTGGCTGCGGTAGCTCTTCACCAGCGACACCGCCGTGTAGACGAGGAAGGCGCCGAACAGGTAGAAGACCCAGCTGAAGTTCTCGATGAGCTGGTAGCCGAGGGCGATGAAGATCGCGCGGAAGATCAGGGCCAGCACGATGCCGACCATCAGTGCTTCCTGCTGGTACTCGCGGGGCACCTTGAGCGCGGCCATCAAGATGATGAACACGAAGAGGTTGTCGATCGAGAGCGAGTACTCGGTCAGCCAGCCGGCGTAGAACTGCACGCCGTACTCGTGACCGTGGCCGAGCCAGATCCAGGCACCGAACGCGACGGCGGCGCCGACGTAGACGGCGAGCGCGATCGCACACTCACGCATCGTCGGCTCGTGCGGGTCCCGCGCGATCACGATGATGTCGAAGGCGAGCACGGCGACGGTCACGGCGATGGTGACGGACCATTCGAGGGTGGAGATCTCCACGGTCAGCTCCTGCAGTTGGGGGACGACGAGTCGTCAGAGGTCTCTCCCGCCGTCCAGGACGACCTGCGGGTCCGGAGCTTGCACTCGTGTTGACGAACCCGCAGCGAAGGAATACTCCCCCCTGCAAGACCCATCCTGTCACACGAGGTCAGCGTCCTCCGAACCGAACTCCCAGCTCGGTCAGCTGCTGCTCGCCGCCGTCCAGCGCGGTCAGCACCCAGGTGCCCTCGGGCGTGATGGTGAAGGTGTGCTCGAAGTGGGCGGCCCAGCTGCCGTCCGAGGTGACGACCGTCCACTCGTCGGCGAGGAGGTCGGTCTCCTTGGATCCCAGCGTGATCATCGGCTCCACCGCGAGCGCGAGGCCCGGCACCAGACGCGGGCCCTTGCCCGGCCGGCCGTAGTTGGGCACGTTGGGCGGCTGGTGCATCTGCGAGCCGATGCCGTGGCCGGTGTAGTCCTCGACGATGCCGTAGCTGCCCCCGGCGCGGACATGGCGCTCGACCGCGTGGGAGATGTCGGTGACCCGGCCACCGAGGTGGGCGGCGGCGATGCCGCGCCACATCGACTCCTCGGTCACGCGCATCAGCTCGGCGCGCTCGGCGGACACCGATCCGACCGGCACCGTGATGGCGGCGTCGCCGTGCCAGCCGGCGACGATCGCGCCGCAGTCGATCGAGACCACGTCACCATCGGCGAGGACCCGGCCGCCGGGGATGCCGTGCACGACCTCGTCGTTGACCGACGCGCAGATCGAGCCCGGGAAGCCGTGGTAGCCCAGGAAGGACGGGGTCGCCCCCGAGGAGCGGATGTTGTCCTCGGCGATCGCGTCGAGCTCGGCGGTCGCGATCCCGGCGCGCACGTGGCCTCGCAGCAGCTCCAGCGTCTGGCCGACGACGAGACCGGCGGCCCGCATGGCGACGATCTGCTCCGGCGACTTGATCTCGATGCCGCGGTCGAGGAGACCCATCCAGCGACCCGCTCGATCAGCTCTCGGGGATGACGTCGAGCGCCGAGAAGATGCGCTGCGTGACGTCGGCGACCTCGCCGAGACCGTCGATCTCGTAGACGATCCCGCGGGCGCGGTAGACCTCGATCAGCGGCTCGGTCTGCTCGAGGTAGACCTCCTGCCGGCGCCGGATCACGTCCTCGGTGTCGTCCGCGCGACCCTCGACCTGCGCCCGCTGCAGCAACCGCTGGACGATCTCGTCCTGGTCGACCGTGAGGCAGACGACGGCGTCCAGCTGGTGACCGGTGAACTTGATCATCCCGTCGAGCTCCTCGACCTGGGCGACCGTGCGGGGGTAGCCGTCGAGGAGGAAGCCGGACACCGCGTCCGGAGCGTCGATCCGGTTGCGCACCATGAGGTTCGTGACCTCGTCCGGGACGTACTCCCCCGCGTCCATGAAGCGCTTGGCCTCGAGGCCGAGCTCCGTCCCCTCGGAGACGTTGGCGCGGAAGATGTCGCCGGTCGAGATGGCCGGGATCTTGAAGTGCTCGGCGATGAACTTCGCCTGTGTGCCCTTCCCTGCCCCGGGCGGTCCCATGATGATCAAGCGCATTAGCGGAGGAATCCTTCGTAGTTGCGCTGCTGGAGCTGGCTCTCGATCTGCTTCACCGTGTCGAGAGCGACGCCCACCATGATGAGGATGCTGGTGCCGCCGAACGGGAAGCTCTGGCTGGCACCGATCAGGGCGAACGCGATCAGCGGGATCAGCGCGACGAGGCCGAGGTAGAGCGCTCCCGGCAGCGTGATGCGGGACAGGACGTAGGAGAGGTACTCCTCGGTCGGCTTGCCCGCCCGGATTCCGGGGATGAAGCCGCCGTACTTCTTCATGTTGTCCGCCACCTCTTGGGGGTTGAAGGTGATCGAGACGTAGAAGTACGTGAAGAAGACGATCAGGGCGAAGAACAGGATCATGTAGATCGGGTGGTCGCCGCGCACCAGGTGGGCGTTGACCCAGTCCAGCACGGAGTTGCTCTTGTTCTGGTTGAACTGGACGATCATCGCCGGCAGGTAGAGCAGCGACGACGCGAAGATGACCGGGATGACGCCGGCCTGGTTGACCTTGAGCGGGATGTACGTCGAGCTGCCGCCGAACATCTTGCGGCCGACCATCCGGCGGGCGTACTGCACCGGGATCCGGCGCTGTGCCTGCTCGACGTAGATGACCGCGGCGATGATGACCATGCCGATGACCAGCACGACGCCGAGGACCCACGGGCCCTTCGACTGCTCGACCGCCCACAGCGAGGCCGGGAAGCCCGCGACGACCTGGGTGAAGATCATCAGGGACATGCCGTTGCCGATGCCGTGCTCGGTGATCAGCTCGCCCAGCCACATGATCACGGCGGTGCCGGCGGTCATGGTGACGACCATCGTCAGGAAGGTGGCCGTGCCGTTGTCGTGCAGGAGGTTCTGGTTGCAGCCCTGCAACAGGTTGCCGGAGCGGGCCAGGGCCACGATGCCGGTCGCCTGGAGGACGGCGAGGCCGAGGGTGAGGTAGCGCGTGTACTGCGTGATCTTGGTCTGACCCGACTGCCCCTCCTTCTTGAGGGCCTCGAGCCGCGGGATCACCACGACCAGCAGCTGGAGGATGATGCTCGCCGTGATGTACGGCATGATCCCCAGCGCGAAGATCGTCAGCTGGAGCAGCGCACCGCCGGAGAACAGGTTCACCAGGTTGTACAGCCCGGCGCTGTCGCCTTCCTTGGCGATGTCCACGCAGGCGCGGACGTTGCCGACGTCGACGCCCGGGGTCGGGATCTGGGATCCGAGCCGGAAGATCACAATGATCAGCAGGACGAACAGCAGCTTGCGCCGCAGGTCCGGAGTCCGGAAAGCGTTCGCGAACGCGCTCAGCACGAGATCCTCTTTCTCCAAGCGTGAAGCGGCCCCTGCGACTCACTCGCAAGGACCCGGTGAAGCCTAACAGGCGGTCCCGAGGGGCCAGGATGCGCATCGGGCGCGAGGGTCCTGCCTGACGACAGGACCCCCGCGCCCAGAATGCTGGTGCAGGTCACAACCGATGTCACACGACGGTCGTCGTGCCGCCGGCAGCCTCGATCTTCTCCTTGGCCGAGCTGGAGAACGCGTTGGCGCTCACCTGGACCTTCTGGGTCAGCTCGCCCTGACCGAGCACCTTGACGGGGTGACCGTCGCGGACGGCACCCTTCGCCACGAGCTCGTCGACACCGATGGTGCCGCCGTCGGGGAACAGCGCCTCGATGCGGTCGAGGTTGACGACCTGGAACTCCACCTTGAAGGGGTTCTTGAAGCCCTTGAGCTTCGGCAGACGCATGTGGATCGGCATCTGGCCACCCTCGAAGGCGGACGGGACCTGGTAGCGAGCCTTCGTGCCCTTGGTACCGCGGCCCGCGGTCTTGCCCTTGGAACCCTCACCACGACCGACGCGGGTCTTGGGGGTCTTGGCGCCCGGCGCGGGGCGCAAGTGGTGCAGCTTGAGCGTCATGTCACTCGACCTCCTCGACCGTCACCAGGTGACGAACGGTGTTGACCATGCCGCGGATCTCCGGGCGGTCTTCCTTGACGACAACATCGCCGATGCGCTTGAGACCGAGCGTGCGCAGGGTCTCGCGCTGGTTGGCCTTGATGCCGACGGTGCCCCGCTTCTGCTGGACCTTGAGCTGAGCCATCAGGAGGACACCTCCTCGGACACCCCAGCCGGGACCTCGATCCGCGCCTTGAGCAGCGCAGCCGGGGCCACCTGCTCGACCGGCAGGCCACGACGAGCGGCAACAGCCTCGGGCTGCTCCAGCATCTTCAGGGCCTCGACCGTCGCGTGGACGATGTTGATCTGGTTGGACGACCCGAGCGACTTGCTCAGGATGTCGTGGATGCCGGCGCACTCGAGCACGGCACGCACCGGGCCACCGGCGATCACACCGGTACCGGGGGCAGCCGGACGCAGCATGACGACGCCCGCGGCCTTCTCGCCCTGGACCGGGTGCGGGATCGTGCCCTGGATGCGGGGGACGCGGAAGAAGTTCTTCTTCGCCTCCTCGACACCCTTGGCGATCGCTGCCGGGACTTCCTTGGCCTTGCCGTAGCCGACGCCGACGAGACCATCACCGTCACCGACGATCACGAGGGCGGTGAAGCTGAAGCGACGACCACCCTTCACGACCTTGGCAACTCGGTTGATCGCGACGACGCGCTCGATGTAGGCGGTCTTCTCGGCACCCTGGCCGCCGCGACGGTCGTCACGACCCCCCTGGCGCCCGCCACCACGCTGTCCGCGCTGGGCTCCGCTCATGAGACTCTTCCTCTTCTCTCTACTTCGTATCTATCGCGATCAGAAGGTCAGGCCGCCGGCGCGAGCGCCGTCCGCCAGGGCCGCGATGCGGCCGTGGTACTTGTTGCCGGCGCGGTCGAAGACGACGTCCTCGACACCAGCAGACTTGGCACGCTCGGCGACGAGCTCGCCGACCTTCTTGGCCTTCGCCGTCTTGTCGCCCGAGAAGCCGCGCAGGTCCGCCTCCATGGTGGAGGCGTACGCCAGCGTCTTGCCGACCAGGTCGTCGACGACCTGGACCGTGATGTGCTTCGTCGAACGGGTGACCACCAGGCGCGGACGCTCGGCGGTGCCGGAGATCTTCTTGCGTCCCCGGACCTGGCGACGCAGTCGCGACTTGGTCCGCGCTGCGGTGTGCTTGTTGTTCGAAAGTGAGATCGCCATGATCACTTACCAGCCTTTCCGACCTTGCGTCGGATGTGCTCACCCGAGTAGCGAACGCCCTTGCCCTTGTACGGCTCAGGCTTGCGCAGCTTGCGGATGTTCGCGGCAACCTCGCCGACGAGCTGCTTGTCGATGCCCTGGACGCCGAGCTTGGTCGGCGTCTCCACGGTGAAGGTGATGCCTTCGGGGGCGTTGAACGTGATGGGGTGCGAGTAGCCGAGCTGGAACTCCAGCTGCGTCGGCCCCTTGGACAGGACGCGGTAACCCACGCCCACGATCTCGAGCTTCTTCTCGTAGCCCTCGGTCACACCCACGACCATGTTGTTGACCAGGGTGCGGGTGAGGCCGTGCAGAGCCTTGCTCTGACGCTCGTCGTCGGGGCGCTTGACGTCGAGGACGCCATCGCTCTGCTCGACAGTGATCGGTGACGCGACGGTGTGGGACAGGGTGCCCTTGGGACCCTTGACCGTCACCCGCGGACCATCGATCGCGATGTCGACACCGGACGGGACCGCGACGGGGAGCTTGCCAATACGCGACATGCTGTTCTTCTCCTTCTCGGTCTCGTCGTTACCAGACGTAGGCGAGGACTTCCCCACCCACGCCCTTCTGGTTTGCCTGGCGGTCGGTCAGCAGGCCCTGGCTGGTCGAGATGATCGCGACCCCCAGGCCGCCGAGCACCTTCGGGAGACCCGTGTGCTTGGCGTAGACCCGCAGGCCCGGCTTGCTGATGCGGCGCACGCCAGCGATCGAACGCTCGCGGTTGCGGCCGTACTTCAAGGTGATGGTCAGCGTCTTGCCGACCTCGCCCTCGGCGGGCTCCGTCACGTCGTACGACGTGATGTAGCCCTCCTGCTTGAGGATGTCGGCGACACCCTGCTTGAGCTTGCTGTACGGCATGGACACCGCGTCGTGGTACGCCTGGTTGGCGTTGCGCAGACGAGTGAGCATGTCTGCGATCGGGTCAGTCATCGTCATGATGTTTTTCTTTCTCGCCGTGGTTTCGTACCGGGCGACCCGCCGTTTCAGGGGCGGGGCCGGACGACCTTCAACGTGTAGAGGTGGTTACCAGGAGGACTTGGTCACGCCGGGGAGCTCGCCGCGGTGAGCCATCTCCCGCAGGCAGATCCGGCACAGGCCGAACTTGCGGTAGACGGCCTTCGGCCGGCCGCAGCGCTGGCAGCGGGTGTAGCCGCGCACCGCGAACTTCGGCTTGCGAGCGGCCTTGACCTTGAGAGCGGTCTTCGCCATGTCAGTTCTCCTTGAACGGGAAGCCGAGCTGCTTCAACAGCGCGCGACCCTGCTCGTCGTTGGTGGCGGTCGTGACGATGGTGATGTCCATACCGCGCGACCGGTCGATCCGGTCCTGGTCGATCTCGTGGAACATGACCTGCTCGGTCAGACCGAAGGTGTAGTTGCCACGACCGTCGAACTGGTTCGGGTTCAGGCCGCGGAAGTCACGGATCCGGGGCAGCGCCAGCGACAGCAGGCGGTCCAGGAACTCCCACATCCGGTCGCCACGCAGCGTGGTGTGCGCGCCGATCGGCATGCCCTCACGGAGCTTGAACTGGGCGATCGACTTGCGGGCCTTGGTCACGAGCGGCTTCTGACCGGTGATCGCGGTGAGGTCCTTGACCGCACCCTCGATCAGCTTCGAGTCGCGAGCAGCCTCGCCGACACCCATGTTGACCACGATCTTGGTCAGGCCGGGCACCTGCATGACGTTGGCGATCTCGAACTCCGCCTGGATCGCGGGGAGGATCTCCTCGCGGTAGCGGGTCTTCAGACGCGGGTAGACCGCCTCGGGGTTGCCCGAGCCGGACTCGTTCAGGGTCTCGGTCATCAGATTTCCTTACCGGTCTTGCGCGAGATGCGAACGCTGCGCTCGGCCTGGTAGGTCGAGCCGTCCGGGCGACGCTTGGTGACCTCGTCACGGCGGAAGCCGATCCGGGTCACCCCGCCGTCCTCGACGAGCATCACGTTCGAGATGTGGATCGGGGCCTCGGCGGTGATGATGCCGCCGGTGGTGCCGGCGCGGCCGCCCTGGTTGACGACCTTGGTGTGCCGCTTGATGCGGTTGACACCCTCGACGATCACCCGCTGCTCCTCACGGAGCACCTGGATGACCTTGCCCTCGGCACCCTTGTCCTTGCCAGCGATCACCTTGACGGTGTCGCCCTTCTTGATGTTCACGCTGTTCTTGCCCATGAGTCAGAGCACCTCCGGCGCGAGCGAGATGATCTTCATGAACTTCTTCTCGCGCAGCTCGCGGCCCACGGGACCGAAGATTCGGGTGCCTCGCGGCTCGCCGTCGGTCTTGAGGATGACCGCGGCGTTCTCGTCGAAGCGGATGTATGAACCGTCGGCACGACGGCGCTCCTTGACGGTGCGCACGATGACGGCCTTGACGACGTCACCCTTCTTCACGTTGCCACCGGGGATCGCGTCCTTCACGGTGGCGACGATGACGTCGCCGATACCGGCGTAGCGCCGACCCGAGCCACCGAGAACACGGATGCAAAGGATTTCCTTCGCACCGGTGTTGTCGGCGACCTTGAGTCGCGACTCCTGCTGGATCATCAGTTTCTCCTGGTTGTCGAGCTGGTTCTCACCGCTTCACGAGCGGCGAGCCTGGCCGAACTTCATTGGGGTTTGTCCGGTCCGTCCTGAGACGGGCGCGAAGTGTTACTTGGCCTTCTCGAGGATCTCGACGACGCGCCAGCGCTTGGTGGCCGACAGCGGGCGGGTCTCCATGAGGAGCACGCGGTCGCCGATGCCGCACTCGTTGTTCTCGTCGTGCGCCTTGTACTTGCTGGTCCGGCGAAGGACCTTGCCGTACATGGCGTGCTTGACGCGGTCCTCGACCGACACGACGACGGTCTTGTCCATCTTGTCGGAGACGACCAGGCCCTCACGGACCTTGCGGGCGTTCCGATCCTGCTCAGCAGCAGTCTGCTCGCTCATGCGACGCCCCCTTCAGAGCTGGCCTCGGTGGTGTCCTGGCCCGGGGTCGGCCGGATGCCGAGCTCACGCTCACGCACCACGGTGTAGATCCGGGCGATGTCCTTCTTGACCGTCCGCAGACGGCCGTGGCTCTCCAGCTGGCCGGTGGCCGCCTGGAAACGGAGGTTGAAGAGCTCCTCCTTGGCCTCGCGCAGCTTGGACTCGAGGTCCAGCGCGTTCAGGTCGTCGAGCTCGTGAGACTTGACTGCCATCAGAATTCACCTGCCTCACGGGAAATGAACCGGCACTTCATCGGAAGCTTGTGCATCGCGCGGCGCATGGCCTCGCGAGCAACGGTCTCGTCGACACCGGAGAGTTCGAACATGACACGGCCGGGCTTCACGTTGGCGATCCACCATTCCGGGGAACCCTTGCCGGAACCCATGCGGGTCTCAGCAGGCTTCTTGGTCAGCGGGCGGTCCGGGTAGATGTTGATCCAGACCTTGCCGCCACGCTTGATGTGGCGGGTCATCGCGATACGAGCCGACTCGATCTGCCGGTTCGTCACGTAGTGACCCTCGATCGCCTGGATGCCGAAGTCGCCGAAGGCGAGCTTCGTGCCACCCTTGGCCGCACCCGTCCGCTTGGGGTGGTGCTGCTTGCGGTGCTTGACACGACGGGGCATCAACATGGCTCAGGCCTCCTTCGGGGTCTCGGCCGAGGTGGTCGCCTGGGCGGTGTCGCCACCGGCCGGCGCCTCGGTCACAGCAGGGGCACCCTCGCCGCCACGGTCCGCGCGCGTCGGGCGGTCGGCCCGGGTGCCGCGGGTCGGGCGGTCGTTCCCACGAGCGCCGCCACGGGCGCCGTCGCGGGCACCGCCACGGCCGGGGACACCGGCGCGAGCAGCGGCCTGGGCCTGGCGCTCGGCACGGGTGCCGGCGACCTCGCCCTTGTAGATCCAGACCTTCACGCCGATGCGGCCGAAGGTCGTCTTGGCCTCGTAGAAGCCGTAGTCGATGTCGGCCCGCAGCGTGTGCAGCGGAACGCGACCCTCGCGGTAGAACTCGGTGCGCGACATCTCGGCGCCGTTCAGACGACCGGAGCACTGGATCCGGATGCCCTTGGCACCGGAGCGCATCGAGGTCTGCATGGCCTTGCGCATGGCACGACGGAACTGCACGCGACCGGTCAGCTGCTCGGCGACACCCTGGGCGACCAGCTGCGCGTCGATCTCGGGGTTCTTGACCTCGAGGATGTTCAGCTGGACCTGCTTGCCGGTGAGCTTCTCGAGCTCGCCGCGGATGCGGTCGGCCTCGGCGCCACGGCGACCGATGACGATGCCGGGACGCGCGGTGTGGATGTCCACACGGACGCGGTCACGGGTGCGCTCGATCTCGACCTTGGAGATGCCGGCCCGCTCCATGCCCTTCGAGAGCAGCTTGCGGATGGCGACGTCCTCGCCGACGTACGACTTGTAGAGCTTGTCGGCGTACCAACGGCTCTTGTGGTCCGTCGAGATGCCCAAGCGGAAGCCGTTCGGGTTGATCTTCTGGCCCATCAGGCACTCTTCCTCTTCTTGGGGGTCGCCTTCAGCTCGGCCACGACTGCGGCGGGCTGAACGACCAGCGTGATGTGGCTGGTGCGCTTGTTGATCCGGGTCGCACGACCCTGCGCACGCGGACGCCACCGCTTCATCGTGGGGCCCTCGTCGACCTGCGCGACGGAGATGACCAGGTCGTTCGTGGCGAGACCCTCAGTGGTCTCGGCGTTCGCGACGGCGCTGTTGAGCACCTTCAGGACCGTCTCGGCGGCGGCCTGCGGCGCGAACTTGAGCAGCGGGCGGGCCTCCTCGACGGACATGCCGCGGACCATGTCGATGACACGGCGGGCCTTCATCGGCGTGATCCGCACGAAGCGGGCGCTCGCGAAGGCTCCCGGCTGGTCGCCGAGGAGCGTCTCGCGGCGGGCGCTGGTGCGCTGGCGCTCGGTGGTGCTCATCGACGACGCCCCTTCCGGTCATCCTTGACGTGCCCGCGGTAGGTGCGGGTGGGAGCGAACTCCCCGAGCTTGTGGCCGACCATCGCGTCGGTCACGAAGACCGGCACGTGCTTGCGGCCGTCGTGGACGGCGATCGTGTGACCGATCATGTCCGGGATGATCATCGATCGACGCGACCACGTCTTGATGACGTTGTGGGAGCCCTTGGCGTTCTCGGCATCCACCTTCTTCTGAAGGTGGTCGTCGATGAAGGGGCCCTTCTTCAGGCTACGAGGCATGTCTGTTACTTCCTACCCTTGCCGGTCTTGCGGCGACGGATGATCTGGGAGTCGCTGGCCTTCTTGCGCTTGCGCGTACGACCCTCGGGCTTGCCCCACGGGGAGACCGGGTGGCGACCACCGGAGGTCTTGCCCTCGCCACCACCGTGCGGGTGGTCGACCGGGTTCATGACGACACCGCGGACGGTCGGGCGCTTGCCCTTCCAGCGCATCCGGCCGGCCTTGCCCCAGTTGATGTTGGACTGCTCGGCGTTGCCGACCTCACCCACGGTGGCGCGGCAGCGGACGTCCACGAACCGCATCTCGCCCGAGGGCAGACGCAGCGTGGCGCGGGAGCCCTCACGGGCGACCAGCTGGGCGCTGTTGCCGGCGGACCGAGCCATCTTCGCGCCGCCACCGGGACGAAGCTCCACGCAGTGGATCGTCGTACCGACGGGGATGTTGCGCAGCGGCAGGTTGTTGCCCGGCTTGATGTCAGCGTTGGGACCCGACTCGACCACGGTGCCCTGCGTCAGGTCCTTCGGCGCCACGATGTAGCGCTTCTCGCCGTCGGCGTAGTGCAGCAGCGCGATGCGCGCGGTGCGGTTCGGGTCGTACTCGATGTGCGCGACCTTGGCCGGCACGCCGTCCTTGTCGTAGCGACGGAAGTCGATGATGCGGTAGGCCCGCTTGTGACCGCCACCCTGGTGCCGGGTGGTGATCCGGCCCTGGTTGTTGCGGCCGCCCTTCTTGGGCAGCGGACGCGTCAGCGACTTCTCCGGAGTGGTCCGGGTGATCTCGACGAAGTCGGCGACCGACGAGCCGCGACGGCCCGGGGTGGTCGGCTTGTACTTACGGATAGCCATGTGTGTTCAGTCCTCTAGTCCGCGCCGGTCAGGAGACCGGGCCTCCGAAGATGTCGATCCGGTCACCCTCGGCGAGGCTGACGATCGCGCGCTTCGTGTCCTTGCGCTTGCCCAGGCCGTTGCGGGTGCGCCGGGTCTTGCCGGTGCGGTTGAGCGTGTTGACCGAGGTGACCTTGACGTTGAAGATCTTCTCGACCGCGATCTTGATCTCGGTCTTGTTCGCGTCGGGGTGCACCAGGAAGGTGTACTTGTTCGCGTCGAGGAGCGAGTAGCTCTTCTCGGACACGACCGGCGCGAGCAGGACGTCGCGGTGGTCCTTGTGCAGGGTGCTCACTTGGCAGCCTCCTCGGTGGACGTGGACTGGGCGGTGTCGTTCACGAAGGCGTCGTAGGCGCCCTTGGTGAAGACGACGTCGTCCGAGGCCAGCACGTCGTACGTGTTGAGCTGGTCGACCGCCACGATGTGCACCTGCGGGGCGTTGCGCAGCGACAGCCAGGTGACGGAGTCGGTGCGCTCGAGCACGACGAGGAAGTTGCCGCGCTCCGAGACCGACGCCAGGGCAGCGATCGCGGCCTTGGTCGACGGCGCCTCGGCGCTGATCAGCGACTCGACGACGTGCAGACGCTCGTTGCGGGCCCGGTCGGACAGGGCGCCACGCAGGGCGGCGGCCTTCATCTTCTTGGGGGTCCGCTGGTCGTAGTCACGCGGCTTGGGGCCGTGGACGACGCCACCGCCGGCGAACTGCGGCGCGCGGGTCGAGCCCTGACGGGCGCGACCGGTGCCCTTCTGCTTGTAGGGCTTGCGGCCACCGCCACGGACCTCGCCGCGACGCTTGGTGGACGCGGTGCCCTGACGAGCAGCGGCCTGCTGGGCCACGACGACCTGGTGGATCAGCGGGATGTTGACCTCGACGTCGAAGATCTCGGCCGGAAGGTCGACCTTGGCCAGCGTGGCCGTTGCCGGCTTGGCGGCGGTCTTCTTCGCGGCGGTCTTCTTCGCGGCGGGCTTGTCAGTGGTAGCCATCTCAGACCTCCTGCGACTTCTTGGCGGCCGAACGGAGGACCACGAGACCGCCCTTGGGGCCGGGAACGGCGCCCTTGACCAGGATCAGGCCCTTCTCGACGTCGACAGCGTGAACGGTGATGTTCTGGGTCGTGACGGTGTCAGAACCCATGCGACCAGCCATCCGGGTGCCCTTGAAGACGCGACCGGGAGTTGCGCAGGCGCCGATCGAGCCGGGCTTGCGGTGGTTGCGGTGCGCGCCGTGGGACGCGGAGACGCCGTGGAAGCCGTGCAGCTTCATGACACCGGCGAAGCCCTTGCCCTTGCTGGTGCCGGTCACGTCGATCTCCTCGCCAGCGGCGAAGGTGTCGACGGGCAGCTCCTGGCCGACGGTGTAGTCGGTCGCGAGGGCGGTGCGGATCTCCACGAGGTGGCGACGCGGCGTGGTGCCGGCCTTGGTGAACTGGCCGGCCAGCGGCTTGTTCACCTTGCGGCCCTCGATCTCGCCGTAGCCCACCTGGACGGCGTTGTAGCCGTCGACGGTGGGCGTGCGCACGAGGGTGACGACGTTGGCGCCGGCGTCGATGACCGTCACGGGGACGACCTTGTTGTTCTCGTCCCAGACCTGGGTCATGCCGAGCTTGGTGCCCAGCAGCCCCTTCATGTTGCGTTCGAAAGTCATGTCCTCGACCTCAGAGCTTGATCTCGATGTCCACACCGGCGGGAAGGTCGAGACGCATCAGCGAGTCAACCGTCTTCGGAGTGGGGTCGATGATGTCGATGAGGCGCTTGTGGGTGCGCATCTCAAAGTGCTCGCGGGAGTCCTTGTACTTGTGCGGCGAGCGGATGACGCAGTACACGTTCTTCTCGGTCGGCAGCGGCACCGGGCCGGCGACCTTGGCACCCGTGCGGGTGACCGTGTCCACGATCTTGCGCGCCGAGGTGTCGATCACCTCGTGGTCATAGGCCTTGAGCCTGATGCGGATCTTCTGTCCCGCCATAGGTCTCTCTCGTCCTTCTCGATCTGTACCGCGTACGTGTTGCGAGCGTCCTCCGGCTTGAGTCGGCCCTTTCCCTGCTGCTTCCCACCCCTCCGGCTCCGACCCCCGCGGTCGGGCGTGTCGCGCGGTTGAGGCGCAACACGAGACCGGGATCTCGCTGTTGGTGTTGGTGGCGCCCGACGGTTCGTCAGGCAGATCGGGTCTCCGGTTCGGTGCGGCCACAGGCCAGACCACTGAGCTTGTCCAGGAGACGCGATTCAGAAGTCAAGATTGTGGTGCACCCCGGCGACCCGCCGAGGCAACCGAACTATCTTGACAGAGATCTCCCACCACGCCAAATTCGCCGGCCCGCACCCCGCAACGAGGCACGCGCGCGGCGTCGGCACCTCGGGACGGAGCGTAGGCCGGGCCGTCGCGAGGGTCTTCTGGACACCCGACGTTCCCGCTATCGTCCCCCCATGCCGAACGAGAACGCGTTCTACTTCTCGGCCGCGGGCGACGGCGCCGGCGCAGCGGCCGTCCCGGTCGTCGTCTGGGGCACCGGCAACATGGGGCGCGCCTCGATCCGCTCGGTCGACGCCCACCCGGGGCTCGAGCTCGCCGCGGTCGTCGTCTCCTCTCCCGCCAAGGTCGGTCGGGACGCCGGCGAGCTCGCCGGGCTCGACCGGCTCCTCGGCGTACGCGCGACCGACGACGTCGAGGCCGCCCTCGCGACGCTCGCCGGAGCCGGCGCGGTGGCCTACATGGCGTCGGGCGACGTCCGACCCGACGAGGCCGCCGCCGACGTGGTGCGGTGCCTGGGGCACGGCGCGGTCGTGGTGACCCCGGCGCTCTACTCCTTGTACGACCACCGCAGCGCACCCGCGGCGCTGACGGACCCGCTGCTCGCTGCGGCACAGGAAGGTGACAGCGCGCTCTTCGCGAGCGGCGTGGACCCCGGCTGGGGCAACGACGTGCTGCCGGTGCTGGTCAGCGCGATGGCGGGCACCGTCGACGAGGTCCGCTGCCAGGAGATCTTCGACTACTCGACCTACGACCAGCCGGACTCCGTGCGGCTGCTGGTGGGCATGGGTCAGCCGATGGACTACGAGCCGCCGATGACGTCCCCCGGCGTGCCGACGATGGTGTGGGGCGGGCAGGTGCGGATGATCGCCCGGGCCCTCGGCGTCGAGCTCGACGAGATCCGGGAGACGCTCGAGCGGCGTCCCCTCGAGGTCGACACCACCAACGCGATGGGCCTGTTCGAGGCCGGCACCCAGGGTGCGCTCCGCTTCGAGGTGCAGGGCATCGTCGGCGGCGTGCCCCGGATCGTGATCGAGCACGTCACCAGGATCGGGCCGGCCTGCGCCCCCGACTGGCCCGTGCCGCCCGAGGGCGGCGCCGGTGCCCACAAGGTCGTGATCGAGGGGCGCCCGCGCATCGAGGTGAGCCTCGAGGCGACCGACGAGGGCGGCAACCGCGCGGCCGGCGGCAACGCGACGGCCGCGAATCGGCTGGTCAACGCCATCCCCTGGCTGCGCACCGCAGCACCCGGGCTGTACGACGGGCTCGACGTACCTCTCGCTCCCGCGAGCGGTCGCATCGGAAGGAGCACACCGTGATCATCGACCTGCCCGAGGACAAGGACCCCCTCTACTACGTCTGGGGCGAGATGGTGCCCGGCATCGGGGTCGCTGCCTCGACGTTCGCCGCCGCCGTCTACGAGCACACCACCCTCGGGCTGCGGGAGTTCGAGGCCGCCCGGCTGCGGGTCGCGCAGATCAACGGGTGCCTCTTCTGCCAGGACTGGCGCACCGAGCGCGACGGCACCACGGTCGAGGCCACGTTCGCCGACGCCGTCACCGAGTGGCGCACGACCCCGGACCTAAACGACCGCACCCGACTCGCGGCGGAGTACGCCGAGCGCTACGCCCTCGACCACCACGGGCTGGACGACGGCTTCTGGACCCGGATGAAGGCGCACTACTCCGACCGGGAGATCGTCGAGATCTCGATGTGCCTCGGGTCCTGGCTCGCCTTCGGCCGGCTCAACCACGTGCTCGGGCTCGACTCCGTGTGCGAGCTGCCGAGCCACGCCGTACCGCAGCAGACCGGGCACTAAGCATCCCCGGGGCTGACAGGATGTGCCCATGTCGGGCAGCGAGTCGTACCCGCCGCCCGGTGGCGGCGCCGTGGAGCCGCCCCCACCCGGCTGGACCGCACCGCCCCCTCCGCCGTCGCAGCAGTGGGGCCCACCGTCCGGCCACCCGCCCGTCGCTCCGGCTCCGCAGTGGGCGCCCGGGATGCTGGGGGCCGCGCACCGGCCGGGCGCGATGCCGCTGCGACCGCTCGGGCTCGGTGACATCTACGACGCGGCCTTCCGCATCATCCGGTTCAACCCCAAGGCCACCGTCGGCTCGGCGGTCATCGTGGCCAGCGTCGCGATGGCGATCCCGGTGGTCGTCACCGCCGTGCTCACCCTGGTGCTGGACCTCTCCGACGACGCGTCCGGCGACGACGCCGACCTGCTCGGGATCGCCGCCGTCTACGGCACGACGATCATCGGCTCGGTGCTGCAGTACGTCGGACTGATCTTCGTCACCGGGATGATCGCCCAGGTCACGGCCGCCGCGGCGATCGGTCGTCGGCTCAGCCTGGGCGAGGCCTGGGCCGCGACCCGGGGCTCGCGGTGGCGGCTCGTCGGTCTCACGCTGCTCGTCGGCCTGATCTGGATCGTGGAGCTCGGGGCCTACGCCGCCGCGTCGGTGCTGGTGATCTGGTGGGCCGGGTCCTGGGTCGCTCCGCTGATCTGGTTCGTGGTCACCCTCCCAGGCGTCGTCGCCCTCACCTGGTGGCTGTGGATCCGGGTGACCTACCTCCCCGTCGCGGCCCTGGCCATCGAGCGGATCGGCATCCTCGCGGCCATCGGACGCGGCTACCGGCTGACGCGGCGGCAGTTCTGGCGCACCTTCGGCATCGCCCTCCTCACGGTGATCGTCACCGCGGTCGCCGCCCAGATCATCACGGTCCCGTTCGCCATCCTCGCTCCGGTGTCGAGCCTCGCGATCTCCGACCCGGGCACCGCGGTGCTCGTGCTGGTCGTGGTCAACGCGATCGGCACGGTGCTCTCGACCGCGTTCGTCGCGCCCTTCACCGCGGCGGTGACCTCGGTGCAGTACCTCGACCAGCGGATGCGCAAGGAGGCGTACGACGTCGAGCTGATGACGCGGGCGGGGATCACCGCGTCGTGAGCACCCTGCTGCGGGCGCTGGCCATGGAGCCACCGCTCGACCCCTCCGGGGACGAGGCACGGTCGCTGCTGCGTCGCGAGCTGGCGCACCCGGACTACCACGACCGCAACCCGTTCGACGTGACGCTCGACTGGCTCGACCGGACGCTCAACGGCCTGCTCGACGGGGCCCGAGGCGCCCCGCCGCTCTCCACCTTCGCGGCGATCGTCGCCTTCCTGCTGCTCGGGCTCGCCCTGGCGTGGCTGCTGTCGCGAGCACGCCGTACGCCGCGCGCCGCCGGCCGTCCCGGCGCCGTCGTGGACGACAGCAGCCTCACGGCCGCCGAGCTGCGCGCGAGGGCCGAGCGCGCCCTCGCGGACGGGCGCAACGCCGAGGCCCTGGTCGACGGCTTCCGTGCTCTCACCGTCCGCCAGGTCGAGCGCGGCTGGCTCGACGACCGGCCCGGCGCCACCGCGCACGAGGTGGCGGGCGCCCTCGCGACGACGTACCCGGGACAACGCGGACGGGTGGCCGGCAGCGCAGCGCTCTTCGACGCGGTCAGGTACGGCGACCGTCCCGCCACCCACGACCAGGCCGCCGACGTGCTGGCGCTCGACGACGCCCTGGCGGGTCGTCGGTGAGCGCCCCGGCGGCCGCCCCGGAGCGGACGGGGAGACGGCTCCCGAGCCGCTCCGCCCTGCTGGTCGTGGTCGGGCTGGTGGCCGCCGTGGTGACCTCGGTCCTCCTGACCGGGCGGGACGGCGCGGGCCTCGACGGCGATCTCGAGCCCAGCGGCGCCGGACCGTACGGCGCCCGGGCGGTCGTGCGGGTGCTGGAGGAGCAGGGGGTGGACGTGATCGTGGTGCGCAGCGCCGACGCGCTGGAGGACACCGCGGTCGACGCCGACACGACCGTGGTCGTGACCTCCACCGGGCAGCTCGGCCGGAGCACCACGGACCGGATGGTCGAGCACGCCGCGGACGGGCGCCTCGTGGTCATCGACCCGGCGCCCGGCCCGGTGGACGCACTCGGCGTCGACACGCTCCCGTCCGCTGCACAGGTCGCCGACCCGGTCGGGGCCCGATGCGACGACGCGTCGTACGCCGGGCTCTCGGTCGCCGTCGACCAAGCCCTCATCTTCCCGGTGGACGACGGGTGCTTCCGGACCCAGGACGGCTCGCTGCTCGTGGCGCCCCGGCCCGGCCTCCAGCTCTTCGGCGCCGGCGCTGCGCTGAGCAACGACCAGGTGCTGCGGGCCGACAACGCGGCCGTCGCGCTGCGTCTGCTGGGCGGGTCGGACCGGCTGGTCTGGTACGTCCCGTCGCTCGCCGACCTGCGGGGCGACGACGGGGTCAGCCTGACGACGCTGCTGCCCGACTGGCTGCGCCCGTCGCTCTGGCTGGTCGCGCTCGCGACGATCGCGCTGCTGGTGTGGCGGGCCCGCCGGCTCGGCGCGCTGGCGATCGAGCCGCTGCCGGTGACCGTGAAGGCGATCGAGACGACCCGGAGCCGCGGCCGCCTCTACCGCAAGGCCGGCGACCGTGGCCACGCCGCCGCCGTGCTGCGCTCGGCGGCTCGGGTGCGCGCCGCCGAGCGACTGCGCTCGGGCTCCTCCCCCGACGCGGACACCCTGGTCCGCGACGTGGCACGTCACACCGGGCGACCCGTCGCCGAGATCGACGCCCTGCTGGGTCCCCACGCCGCGGCCCCCGCCACCGACCACGACCTGATCACCCTGGCCGACCAGCTGGCCGAGCTCGACAGAGAGGTACGCCGCCCATGACCGAGACCACCGAACCCATCAGCGGGCAGGAGGCGCGCGAGCGCCTCGCCGCCGTCCGCAGCGAGGTCGCGAAGGCCGTCGTCGGGCAGGACGCCGCGGTCTCCGGCCTGCTCGTCGCCCTGCTGTGCGGCGGCCACGTGCTGATGGAGGGCGTCCCCGGCGTCGCCAAGACGCTGCTCGTGCGCACCCTGGCCGGAGCCCTGTCGGTGGACACCCGACGGGTTCAGTTCACGCCCGACCTGATGCCCGGCGACATCACCGGCTCGATGGTCATCGACAGCCGCCAGGGCGAGCTCAGCTTCCGCGAGGGCCCGATCTTCACCAGCCTGCTGCTGGCCGACGAGATCAACCGGACGCCACCCAAGACCCAGTCGG
The DNA here is from genome assembly GCF_000620705.1 of Nocardioides sp. URHA0020. Taxonomy (GTDB): domain Bacteria; phylum Actinomycetota; class Actinomycetes; order Propionibacteriales; family Nocardioidaceae; genus Nocardioides. The sequence continues at coordinate 245,761 of NZ_KK211169.1, read as the reverse complement.
CGCTGCTGGAGGCGATGGAGGAGGGACAGGTCTCGGTGGACGGCGTCTCGCGACCGCTGCCGCAGCCCTTCCTCGTGGCGGCCACGCAGAACCCCGTCGAGTACGAGGGCACCTATCCGCTCCCCGAGGCCCAGCTCGACCGGTTCCTGCTCAAGGTCGTGCTGCCGATCCCGGACCGCAACGCGGAGCTCGAGATCCTGCGTCGGCACGCGGCCGGGTTCGACCCGCGCGACGTCGCGGGTGCCGGTGTCCGGCCGGTGGCCGGGGCGGCGGACGTCGCCGCCGGCCGAGCGGCCGTCGGACAGGTGCAGGTCAGCCCGGAGGTGGCCGGCTACATCGTCGACATCGCCCGGGCGACCCGGGAGTCGCCGTCGCTGAGCCTGGGCGTCAGCCCCCGGGGCGCGACCGCCCTGCTGCGATCGGCCCGGGCCTGGGCGTGGCTGAGCGGTCGCGACTTCGTGACCCCGGACGACGTCAAGGCGCTGGCCCACGCGACGCTGGTGCACCGGCTGGGCCTGCGGCCCGAGGCCGAGCTCGAGGGCGTGGAGGTCGCGCAGGTGCTGGCCTCCGCGCTCGGCTCGGTGCCGGTCCCCCGGTAGGTCGCGATGTCGATCTCCGGACGCGTCCCGCTGCTGCTCCTGCTGGGAGTGGTGGCGGTCGCGCTGCGCCCGGAGATGGGCACGATGTGGCTCTGGGTGCTCGCCGTCCTGCTGCTCGTCGGCGTCGACCTGCTGCTGGCGCCGACGCCGTCCGCCCTCGTCCTCGAGCGGTCGGCGGGAGCGACGGTCCGGCTGGGCGAGCCGACGACGACGTCGCTCCTGGCGACCACGGGCTCGCGTCGGCGGCTGCGCGGCGTCGTACGGGACGCGTGGCAGCCGACCGCCGGCGCCACGGGCAACCGGCACCGGATCTCGCTCGCCCCGGGCGACCGGGTCGTGCTCGGCACTGCGCTGCTGCCCCGGCGACGCGGCGACCTGCGCGCCGTCGGCGTGACCGTGCGCCTCAGCGGGCCGCTCCGGCTGGCGTCGCGCCAGCGCACCCGGCAGGTCGAGGGCACCGTGCGCGCACTACCGCCCTTCGACTCGCGCAAGCACCTGCCGAGCAGGCTGGCCCGGCTGCGCGACCTCGACGGCCGGGCTGCCATCCGGGTCCGCGGTCAGGGCACGGAGTTCGACTCGCTGCGGGAGTACGTCCAGGGCGACGACGTGCGCTCGATCGACTGGCGGGCCAGCGCGCGCAGCCGCAACGTCGTCGTCCGCACCTGGCAGCCCGAGCGGGACCGGCGCGTCGTGCTGGTGCTGGACACCTCGCGCACGTCGGCTGGCCGGGTCGGCGACGTCCCCCGTCTCGACTCCGCGATGGATGCCACCCTGCTGCTGGCCTCGCTCGCGACGCGGGCCGGTGACCGGGTCGACTTCGTCGCCGGGGACCGCCGGGTCCGCAGCCGGCAGCGCTTCTCGGGCAACCGTGACATCGCGGCCCGTCTCCAGCAGGTGATGGCCGACCTCGACCCGGTGATCGCGGAGGCCGACTGGGGAGCGCTGGCGGGTGCGGTCAACGGGTTCGGACGACAGCGCGCACTCGTCGTGCTGCTGACCCCGCTGGAGCCCTCGGCGGTCGAGGAGGGGCTGTTGCCCGTGCTGGCCGCGCTGACCCGGCACCACCGCGTCGTGCTCGCGTCGGTGCGGGACCCGGAGCTCGAGCAGCTCACCGACGCCCGGCAGAGCCTGGACGAGGTCTACGACGCGGCCGCGGCGGAGCAGGTGATCGGTCGGCGACGACACACCGCCGGGCTGCTCCGCGCGCTCGGTGTCGACGTCGTGGACGCCGACGACCTGCCACCGGCGCTCGCCGACCACTACCTCGGGCTGAAGGCGCGCGGTCTCCTCTGAGGAGGCGGGGCGACCTCGGCCTCGGCCCCGAGGACCGTCACGCCTGGGTCGCCACGCGGTCCTCCAGGAGCGCGGCGTCCAGGTCACCGGTCTGGCCGCGGCGGTATGCGTCGCGGCCGAGCACGAAGACGTAGCCGAAGAAGGCCGCCTCGGCCACGATGCCGATGCCGACCCGGGCCCAGGTGGGCAGTGGCGACGGCGTCACGAACGCCTCGATGATGCCGCTGACCAGGAGCACGGCGACCAGGCCGAGCGCCACGGCGCCGGCCGTGCGGCCCTCGCGGGCGAGGGACTGGGTGCGGGTCAGCTCCCGAGGCTCCACCCACGACCAGAAGAGCTTGAGCCCGGTGCCGCCCGCGACGAAGACCGCGGTGAGCTCGAGCAGCCCGTGCGGGAGGATCAGGCCCCAGAAGTGCGCACCGTGGTCGTGGCGGATCATGATCGAGCCGATGATCGCGAGGTTCGCGATGTTCTGGAAGAGCAGGTAGATCACGGGCACGCCGAGCACGCCGAGGGCGATGCACAGGCCGGCGACCCAGGCGTTGTTGACCCAGACCTGCGCGGCGAAGTGGCTGGCGGCGTACTCGCTGTAGTAGCCCTCGAAGTCGTTGTCGACGAGCTGGTCAACCTGCTGGGGCGAGAGCAGGCTCTGCTCGACGTCGGGGTGGCCGAGCAGCCAGAGCATCATCACGCCGGTGACGACGACGTTGCCCGCCAGCGTCCCCATCCACCACCAGCGCAGGCGGTAGAGCGCTGCGGGGAACCGGTCGACGAAGAAGCGCTGGACGCCGCGCCACGTGCTGGTGCGGCTGCCGCTCGCCCGGTTGCGGGCGCGCGAGAGCACGATCGACAGGTAGGCCACCAGGCTGCCGTCGGGGGCCGACGTACGGACGACCGACAGGTGGGTGGCGACCTGCTGGTAGCGCTCGACCAGCTCGTCGGACTCGGGGCCCGACAGCCGGCGGCGGCGCGCCAGCTCCTCGAGGCGCCGCCACTCGGCGACGTGCGCCGCGACGTACGCGTCGAGATCCATGGCGTGATCCTAGGATGATCGCGATGTCGACCCCGGAGTTCGCGACGCTCACCACCGATGACCTGGTCACCGGCGAGGCCGTCGCGCTGGACCTGCCGGCCGCCAGCCTCGGCGCCCGGATCGCCTCCGGGCTGATCGACGTGATCGTCGTCTTCGCGCTCCTGCTCGCCCTGGTCCTGGGTCTGGTGATCGCCGCTCTGCAGACCGATGACGCCCTGCTGTCGGTGGCGGTGCTCGCCGCGCTCATCGTGTCGTGGGTCGTCTTCCCGACGGCGATCGAGACGCTGACGCGCGGCAAGTCGCTGGGCAAGCTCGCGCTGGGGCTGCGCACCGTCCGTGACGACGCCGGACCGATCTCGTTCCACCACGCCTTCGTGCGGGCGCTGGTCGGCGTGGTCGAGATCTACCTGTTCTTCGGCGGGCCCGCGTTCTTCTGCGCGCTGATCAGCCCGCGCGGCAAGCGGCTGGGCGACTACGCGGCGGGCACGTACGTCGTCCGCGACCGGGTGCGTCTCACCCTCCCGCCGCCGACGCCGATGCCGCCCCCGCTGGCGACCTGGGCGGCGCAGGCGGACCTGGCCTCGCTGCCGACCGGGCTCGCGCTCGCCGTACGCCAGTTCCTCGGGCGGATCCACCAGATCGACCCCGCGTCGCGCGCGTCGATCGGGGCCCGGCTCGCCGCCCAGGTGAGCGAGCACGTCGCGCCTCCCCCGCCGCCCGGCACCCCGCCCGAGGCGTTCCTCGCTGCGGTGGTCGCGGCCCGCCGCGACCGGGACAGCGCGCGGCTCGCGCGGGACGCGGAGCTCCGACGGCGCCTTGCCGCCCGGCGATGAGCTCCCGCCGGGAAGGACCGCCCAGCACGTCGACGACGAGCCCGGGCCGGCGACGCGGTACCGTCGGAGGACAGCAGAAGCCGCAAGTTCTGCGGTGTTCTCGGACCACCGCCGGATGGTCCGCGGCGGCTCCAGTGGTGCAGACCGGCGATATCTGCCGGAAACAAACCTGGAGATCCTGCGGCGCGACCCGGTGTGACGTGGGTATCATTCGGGAATGGGAGCGTTCCCATTGAAATGTGACCTGCGTTACAGAATCGTGACCGGCGGTGCTTGACGGGCACGCGCGTAAACGTTTGCATCGTCCTCGACGGAGCGGGTTTGAAGGCGCGCGGACTAGACGGACCTGCTGATAACCCAGAGAGGAATGCACGCATGCGATCACGCAACACGCGTCGCGGAATGGCAGTCGCTGCCGTTCTCGTCAGCGGAGGACTCATCCTCGCCGGCTGTGGAGGCGACGACTCAGAAGGCGGTGGCAAGGCCAGCGGCACGTCGCCGGGCAAGGACAAGGCCGAGTGTGCCCAGCTGACCCAGTTCGGTGACCTCACCGGCAAGAAGGTCAGCATCTACACCTCGATCGTCGCCCCGGAGGACCAGCCCTACAAGGACTCGTTCAAGCTGTTCACCGAGTGCACCGGTGCGGAGGTCGCCTACGAGGGCTCGAAGGAGTTCGAGGCCCAGCTGGTCGTCCGCGTCAAGAGCGGCAACCCGCCGGACATCGCGTTCGTCCCGCAGCCGGGTCTGCTCAAGACCCTCGTCGAGGACACGGGCAAGGTCAAGGAGGCACCCAAGACGGTGTCCGACAACGTGGACGAGTTCTACGGCCCGGACTGGAAGAAGTACGGCACCGTCGACGGCAAGTTCTACGCCCCGCCGCTGACCGCCAACGTGAAGTCCTTCGTCTGGTACTCCCCGAAGATGTTCAAGGAGAAGGGCTGGGAGATCCCCAAGACGTGGGCCGACATGCTCACCCTCTCCGACACGATCGCGGCCTCCGGCATCAAGCCGTGGTGTGCCGGCATCGGCTCCGGTGAGGCGACCGGTTGGCCGGCGACCGACTGGCTCGAGGACGTGCTCCTGCGCGACGCCGGCCCGGACGTCTACGACAAGTGGGTCAACCACGAGATCCCGTTCAACGACCCGGCCGTCGTCAAGGCGCTCGACACCGTCGGTGGGATCCTGAAGAACGACGACTACGTCAACGGTGGCTTCGGCGACTCGAAGTCGATCGCCAGCACCGAGTTCACCGACGCGGGTCTGCCGATCCTCAAGGGCAAGTGCGCCCTGCACCGCCAGGCCAGCTTCTACGCTGCCAACTGGCCCAAGGGCACCGACGTCTCCGAGAACGGTGACGCGTACGCGTTCTACCTGCCCCCGATCAGCGCCGACTTCGGCAACCCGGTCCTCGGCGGTGGCGAGTTCGTGACGGCCTTCTCGGACAAGATCGAGACCCAGGCCCTGATGACCTACATCTCCGGTGGCGAGTGGGTCAACGAGAAGGGCAAGGCCACCAAGAACGGTGGCTTCGTCTCGGCGAACAAGAACCTGGACATCGCCAACGTGGCCAGCCCGATCGACAAGACGTCGGTCGAGATCCTTCAGAACCCCGACGCGGTCTTCCGCTTCGACGGTTCGGACCTGATGCCCGGTGCTGTCGGTGCCGGCTCGTTCTGGAAGGAAATGACCGCCTGGATCGGCGAGAACCAGAGCACGGAGAAGACGCTCGACAACATCGAGAAGTCCTGGCCGTGATCGACCGCCCACCGGCCGGTCGCTGACCGGCCGGGGGGCAGCCACACCCCGCCGGGTCGCGCGTCGCTCCTCGTCCACCATGGACGTGAGCCGCGCGGCCCGGCACCATCCTCCTTGTCCACCCGGCCGCGAGAGCCGCCGCTCCGCCGCCCGAGCCTCCGGGAGTGCCGGTCATGTCCACAGGTGAAAAGTTCGTCCAGATGCTCATCGCGATCGGGCTCTTCTTCGGAGTCGTCGCGGTGATCCTGCTGCTCACACAGCGACTCAGATCCCGCAGAGGTGAGCTGATCCAGTCCGCAGCCTTCGTGCTGCCCGCGGTCCTCCTGATCTGCGTCGGCCTGCTCTACCCAGCGCTCGACACGATCTACCAGTCCTTCCGCAACGCAGCGGGCAACGAGTTCGTCGGCCTCGACAACTACCAGACGATCTTCACCGACAGCGCGCTGATCAGGGTCCTGGTCAACACCGCGGTCTGGGTCGTCGTGGTGCCGCTGGCCTCGACGGCGATCGGCCTGATCTACGCCGTGCTCATCGACCGCGCGAAGTTCGAGAAGTTCGCGAAGGCCCTGATCTTCCTGCCGATGGCGATCTCGCTGGTCGGCGCCTCGATCATCTGGAAGTTCGTCTACGACTACCGCCAGACGTCGGACGCCCAGATCGGCATCGCGAACGCCTTCCTCAAGGCGCTCGGCTTCGACACCTACCGGTTCCTGCTCAACGAGCCGTGGAACACGATGTTCCTGATCGTGATCATGATCTGGGTGCAGGCCGGCTTCGCGATGACGATCCTCTCGGCGTCGATCAAGGCGATCCCCGACGACATCGTCGAGGCCGCTCGCCTCGACGGCGCCAGCGGGCTGCAGCTCTTCCGACAGATCACCATCCCGAGCATCCGCCCGTCGCTGATCGTCGTCCTCACCACGATCAGCATCACGACGCTCAAGGCCTTCGACATCGTGCGTACGACGACTGGTGGCAACTTCGACACCAGCGTGCTGGCGTACCAGTTCTACGTCGAGAGCTTCCGCTCGTTCAACCAGGGCCTCGGCGCCGCGCTCGCGGTGCTGATCTTCGTCCTGGTCATGCCGATCGTGATCTACAACGTCCGTCAGATGCGCAAGCTGGAGGCACGATGACCACCGCCGACCCGAACGCCATGTCCGTCGAGTCCGTCGTCGCCAAGGAGACCGCCTCGAGCACCGCCCACAAGGCGCTCACGTCTCCCTGGGCGTCGATCGTCGCCGTCGTCATCGCCATCCTCTGGACGGTCCCGACGGCAGGGCTTCTGATCACGTCCTTCCGGCCCGAGGAGGACATCACCTCCAGCGGCTGGTGGACCATCTTCACCAGCCCGAAGTTCACCCTGGACAACTACGACCAGGTGCTCAACGGACCGACCGCGCTGTCGACGTACTTCGTCAACTCGATCGTCATCACGCTGCCGGCCGTCATCATCCCGGTCTGCATCGCGACGATGGCGGCGTACGCCTTCGCCTGGATGAAGTTCCCCGGGCGCGACTTCCTCTTCGTAGCGGTCTTCGCGCTGCAGATCGTGCCGATCCAGGTCACCATGATCCCGCTGCTCAGCCTGTACGTGAAGCTCGGCCTGACGGGTGCCGAGGCTCCCGGCGGCGGCTTCTACACGATCTGGCTGTCGCACTCGATCTTCGCGCTGCCCCTGGCGATCTACCTGCTGCACAACTTCATGTCCCAGATCCCCGGTGAGCTCATCGAGTCGGCGCGCGTCGACGGTGCCGGCCACGTGCAGATCTTCAGCCGGATCATGCTGCCGCTGATGGCGCCCGCGATCGCGGCGTTCGGCATCTTCCAGTTCCTGTGGGTCTGGAACGACCTGCTCGTCGCGCTGGTCTTCGGCGGCGGCAGCCCGGACGTGTCACCGCTGACCGCACGCCTCGCCGAGCTGTCGGGCACCCGCGGGCAGGACTGGTTCCTGCTCTCCGCCGGTGCCTTCGTCTCCCTCGTCGTGCCCCTGATCGTCTTCCTGTCGCTGCAGCGCTACTTCGTGCGTGGTCTGCTGGCCGGAAGCGTCAAGGGCTGAGCCGCTCCTCCCCCGGGCGATCAGGACGAAGCGGAGCCGATGTGCTCGGCCAGCCAGTGGTAGGACGCCTTGGGGGTGCGGGTGAGGTCCTGCGGGTCGATGTGGACCACACCGAAGGTCTTCGTGTAGCCCTCGGCCCACTCGAAGTTGTCGAGCAGGGTCCACACGATGTAGCCGCGCACGTCGGCACCGGCCGCGCGGGCGCGCTCGGTGGCGGCGATGTGGCCCCGCAGGTAGCCGATCCGGTCCTGGTCGTCCACGACGTGCCCGGCGGCACCCTCCACGAGGGTGTCGTCGGGGTAGGCCGCACCGTTCTCGGTGACGATGATCGGCAGGCCGGTCCGCTTGTGGGTGTCCACCAGGAGCTGCTCGAGGCCGAGGTCGTCGACCTCCCACCCGATGTCGGTGCGCGGCTCCCGCACGACGAACGACACCGGGGTGACGCCCGGGTAGGCCTCGACCTCCGGGTGCGTGGCGAGCGTGGGGTCGGCGAGCGTCGGACGGAAGGGCGTGTAGTAGTTGACGCCCAGCCAGTCGGCGGAGCCGTGCACCAGCGCGAGGTCGCCGTCGCGGACGAGCTGCGGGTCGGCGAGCTCGGGGGCGACGCGCAGCAGCTCGTCGTCGTACGCCCCGTCGACCAGGGGGTCCAGCCAGATCCGGTTGCGGACGGCGTCGAGCTCGTCGGCAGCACCGGCCGCCTCGGGCGTCTCGGGCCAGAAGGGCGCCAGGTTGTGGACGATGCCGAGGTCCGTCACGCCGGCCTCGTGCAGGCGTGCGGCGGCGAGCCCGTGGGCGAGGTTGAGGTGGTGAGCGGCGCGGTGACCGGCGCCGCCCTCCTTGCGGCCGGGGGCGTGGATGCCCGCGGCGTAGCCCAGGTAGGCCGCACACCACGGCTCGTTGTGGGTTGCCCAGACGTCGACGCGGTCACCGAGGCGGTCATGGACGACCATCGCGTAGTCGGCGAAGGCCTCGGCGGTGCTGCGCTCGAGCCAGCCGCCGCGGTCCTCGAGGGCCTGCGGCAGGTCCCAGTGGTAGAGCGTGGCGGTGGGCTGCACACCGCGCGCGAGCGCCGCGTCCACCAGCCGGTCGTAGTAGTCGAGGCCCCGGGTCTCGACGGCGCCGGTGCCCGCCGGGATGATCCGCGGCCAGGCGATCGAGAAGCGGTACCAGCCCGCGTTGAGGCCGGCGACGAGGTCGAGGTCCTCCTCGTAGCGGTGGTAGGAGTCGCACGCCACCGAGCCGTCGCGGCCGTCGCGGGTGGCACCCGGCTTCAGCGCGAAGGTGTCCCAGATCGAGGGGCCGCGGCCGTCCTCGGTGTGGGCGCCCTCGATCTGGTACGCCGCAGTGGCGGCGCCGAAGGCGAGCGTGGATCCGTCGGGAAGATGCGTGGTCATGGTCACTACCGTAGTCCTTCGGCCCGGAAAGTGGGAGCGCTCCCGCAATGACCAGCATCAAGGACGTGGCCCGCGACGTGGAGATGTCCACCGCGACGATCTCCCGCGCGCTGCGGGGACTCCAGGGCGTCTCCGCGGAGACGCGCGAGCGCGTGCTCGAGTCAGCGCACCGGCTGGGCTACGTGCCCTCACCGAGCGCTGCCGGGCTGGCCAGCGGGCAGACCCGCACGGTCGCCGTCATCGTCCCCCGGGTGACGCAGTGGTTCTTCGCCGCCATCGTGCAGGGCGCCGAGGAGGTGCTGCGCGAGCGCGGCTACGACCTGCTCCTCTACAACCTGGCGGGCGACGCCTCGGCGCGGCACCGGGTGTTCGAGACGAGCCTGCTCACCAAGCGCGTCGACGCCGTGCTGGTGCTCAGCCTCAAGCCCAGCGTCGACGAGCTCCAGCGGCTGTCGGTCCTGGGCCGACCGGTCACCATCATCGGGGCGGACATGCCCGGCTGGGCGACCGTGCGCATCGACGACCACGAGGCGGCGGCGACCGCGACCGGCCACCTGCTGGGCCTCGGGCACACCCGCATCGGCTACATCGGCGGCGCCACCGAGGGCGTGCTCGACTTCACCGCACCGTCGGCCCGGCTCACCGGCTACCGCTGCACCCTCGAGCGGGCGGGCGTCCAGCACGAGCCGGATCTGGAGGCCGACGGGGAGTTCACCGTCTCCGGGGGCCTGCGCGCCGGCCACGCGCTGCTCTCCCGGGCCGACCGACCCACCGCGATCTTCGCGGCGTCCGACGAGATGGCGATCGGAGCCCTGCGAGCGGCCCGCGAGCTCGGTCTCCGGGTGCCCGAGGACGTCTCGGTGATCGGCATCGACGACCACGAGATGGCCAGCTACTTCGACCTGACGACGGTCGCCCAGCCGGTGCACGAGCAGGGGCGGGTGGCCGCGACCCAGGTGCTGGCCGCCCTCACCGGCGGGGACTGGCGACCGGAGCAGGTCATCCTGCCGACCGAGCTGGTCGTCCGCGGCTCGACGGCGGCGATCGTGCCTAGACGCGCACGTAGGCGAGGTCGGTGATCCGGCGGTCGACCGCGAGACCCTTGCGCTCGAACTTCGTCAGCGGGCGCTCGTCCCACCGGTCCACGACGCCGCCCGCGAGCAGCGGCTCGGCGTCGAGCACCTCCACCATCTGCTCGGCGTAGTCGGCCCAGTCGGTCGCCAGGCGCCACTCGGCCCCCGGCGCCAACCGGCTGGCCGCCAGCCCGGCGAACCTCGGCGTGACCAGCCGGCGCTTGTGGTGCTTCGCCTTGTGCCACGGGTCCGGGAAGAAGATCCAGAGTCCGGCCAGGCTGTCGGGCTCGACGAGGTGCTCGATCGACCAGACGGCGTCCACGCTCAGCAGGCGCACGTTGGTCAGCCCCGCCTCCGCGATCCGGCCGAGCGTGTCGGCGACGCCCGGGCGCCAGACCTCGAACGCCACCACGTCGTGGTCCGGCCGTGCCGCGGCGAGGGCGACGGTGGACTCGCCGATCCCGGAGCCGATCTCCACGATCAGGGGCGCAACGCGACCGAACAGGCCCGCCAACGAGAAGCCCGGATCGTCGACGGCGTCGTCCGGCAGCCACCACTGCTCGGCGTACGCCGTCCACGCCGCCTGCTGGCGCGGGGTGAACCGGCTGCCCCGGCGCGAGTAGCTCAGGACCTCCCGCACCCGCCGACCGTCGTCGGTCAGCTTGTGGTGCGGGCGCGCCGGTCGGACGCGGTCGTCGTTCATGGGCATATCTTCCCAACATGATCGACCGCACCCGAATCGCGTCCCTGCGCGCCCAGGAGGAGGAACGCTTCGCCGTGGCGCACCCCCGCTCCGCCGAGCTCGCCGAGCAGGCGAGGGGCCCGCTGCTCGCCGGCGTGCCGATGCCGTGGATGACACGGTGGCCCGGCCGCTTCCCGCTCTTCTTCGACTCGGCGGCCGGCGCCCGGCTGGTGGACGTCGACGGGCTCGAGTACGTCGACCTCTGCCTGGGTGACACCGGCGCGATGACGGGGCACGCGCTTCCCCAGATCACCGAGGCCCTCACCGCCCGGGCGGCGCGCGGCATCACCACGATGCTGCCGTCCGCCGATGCGGTCTGGGTCGGCGAGGAGCTCGCCCGGCGCTTCGGGCTGCCGACCTGGCAGCTCGCCCTGTCGGCGACCGACGCCAACCGGTTCGTGCTGCGCTTCGCGCGCTACCTCACCGGGCGGCCGCGGATCGCGGTGATGGACTGGTGCTACCACGGCACCGTCGACGAGACCCTGGCCGTCCTCGACGGCGACCGCGTGGTCGCCCGGCCCGGCGCTCTGGGCCCGCAGGTCGACGTCGCCGAGACCACCGCCGTCGTGCCGTTCAACGACCTCGACGCCCTGGATCGCCGGCTCGCGGTGGGTGACGTCGCCTGCCTGCTCATGGAGCCGGCGCTCACCAACATCGGGATCGTGCTGCCCGAGCCCGGCTACCTCGAGGGCGTCCGGGAGATCACCCGTCGGCACGGCGTGCTGCTGGTCAACGACGAGACCCACACCCTCTGCGCCGGGCCGGGCGGCGCCACCGTCGCGTGGGGCCTGGACCCCGACATCGTCGTGGTGGGCAAGCCGATCGGCGGCGGCATCCCGTGCGCGGCGTACGGGCTCAGCGCGGAGGTGGCCGAGCGCCTCTCCGGGCCGATGCTGGGCCACGAGATCGACGTCGCGGGCGTGGGCGGCACGCTGACGGGCAACGCCCTCGCGCTTGCCGCGATCCGGGCCACCCTGTCGACCTGCCTGCGCGCGGAGGACTTCGCGGTCGCGGTGCCGCTCGCCGAACGCTTCGCGACCGGGGTGTCCGGGGTCATCGCCGAGCACGGGCTGCCGTGGCACGTGCAGCAGCTCGGGTGCCGGGCGGAGTACTGGTTCTGCCCGCCGCCGCGTGACGGCGCCGCGGCCGCCGCCGCGGTCGACGAGGAGCTCGAGGGGCTGCTGCACCTGTGGTGCCTCAACCGGGGCGTGCTGCTGACGCCCTTCCACAACATGGCGCTCTTCAGCCCGCACCACACGGCCGCCGACGTGGACCGCCACACCGAGGTCTTCGGCGAGGCGGTCGCCGCGCTCACATCAGGAACGTGAAGAGCGGGGAGCCCGGCGGCACCCGCTCGATGGTGACCGGGCTGCCCTCCATCCGGTCGAGCAGGCCGGGCAGGCCGGCGGCGGCGTCCAGCTCGATCCCGACCAGCGCCGGACCGGTCTCGCGGTTGTTCTTCTTGACATAGTCGAAGACCACGATGTCCTCGCCCTCGCCCAGCACCTCGTCGAGGAAGTGCCGCAGCGCGCCCGGCTCCTGCGGGAACGAGACCAGGAAGTAGTGCCGCAGGCCCTGGTGCACGAGGGATCGCTCGACGATCTCGCCGTACCGGCTGACGTCGTTGTTGCCCCCGGAGACGATGCAGGCGACCGCGGCGTCGGCCGGGAAGGTGCCCGCGAGCGCGCGCACGGCGGCGCTGGCCAGGGCCCCGGCCGGCTCGGCGATGATGCCCTCGACCTGGTAGAGGTCGAGCATCTCCGTGCACACCGCGCCGGCGCCGATCGTGACGACCTCGTCGACGAGGTCGCGCACGAGCGGGTAGGTGACGGCACCGACCCGGCCGACCGCCGCACCGTCGACGAACGTGTCGACCTCGGGCAGCAGCACCGGTCCACCGGCCGCGAGCGCCGCCGTCATGCTGGCGGCGCCCTCCGGCTCGACACCGACGATGCGCACGTGCGGGTGCCGCTCGCGCAGCCACACGGCCAGCCCGGCCACCAGCCCGCCGCCGCCGAGCGGGGCGATGACCGTGTGCAGCGCCTCCCCGGCCTGCTCGGCCAGCTCGACCGCGACCGTGCCCTGGCCGGCGATGGTCCGTGGGTCGTCGAACGGCGGGACGTACACGGCGCCGGTGCGTTCGGCGTCCGCGAGGGCGGCGGCCCCGGCGACGTCGTACGAGCTGCCCTCGACGATGAGCTCGACCTGCCCCTGGCCCAGCGCCAGGATGCGCTGACGCTTCTGCCGGGGCGTGTTGCCGGGCACGTAGACGCGTCCGTGGACGCCGAGCCGCGCGCAGCTCCAGGCCAGCCCCTGGCCGTGGTTGCCGGCGCTGGCGCAGACCACGCCACGTGCCCGCTCGGCGTCGGTGAGCCCGCTGATCAGGTGGTAGGCGCCGCGGACCTTGTAGGAGCGGGTCAGCTGCCGGTTCTCCCGCTTGAGCAGCACCGTGGCGCCCACGATCTCGGAGAGCCGGTCGCTGTGCTCGAGCTCGGTGCGGCGTACGACGGGGCGCAGCACCTCGGCCGCGGCCTCGACGGCGGCGGCGTCCAGTCGTCGTTCGAGCACGTAGGGACCCTACGGGCCCCGGGTCGTGGCGCGACGCGCGGTCCGCCGTGGGAGCACCGCGCCTGCCGCCAGGACAGACAGAAGGGCCCCGACAGCCGTGCGGCTGTCGGGGCCCTTCGTGTCAGTGCTGGATCACTTGGTGATCTTGGTGACCCGGCCGGCGCCGACGGTGCGGCCACCCTCCCGGATCGCGAAACGCAGGCCCTCGTCCATGGCGATGGGCTGGATCAGCTCAACGACCATCTCCGTGTTGTCGCCGGGCATGACCATCTCGGTGCCCTCGGGGAGGGTCACGACGCCGGTCACGTCCGTCGTACGGAAGTAGAACTGCGGGCGGTAGTTGTTGAAGAACGGCGTGTGACGGCCGCCCTCCTCCTTCGAGAGGATGTAGACCGAGGCCTCGAAGTTGGTGTGCGGGGTCGTGGTGCCCGGCTTGATGACGACCATGCCGCGCTCGATGTCCTCGCGCTTGGTGCCACGAAGCAGGAGACCGACGTTCTCGCCGGCCTGGCCCTCGTCGAGCAGCTTGCGGAACATCTCGACGCCGGTGACGGTCGACTTCTGGGCGACCTCGCGGATGCCGATGATCTCGACCTCCTCACCGACCTTGACGATGCCGCGCTCGATGCGACCGGTGATGACGGTGCCACGACCGGTGATCGTGAAGACGTCCTCGACGGGCATGAGGAACGGCTTGTCGGTCTCACGGGCCGGGGTCGGGATGGCCTCGTCGACCGCCGCCATCAGCTCGAGGATCGACTCGCCCCACTTGGCGTCGCCCTGCAGCGCCGGGAAGGCGGCCACGCGGACGACCGGGATGTCGTCGCCGTCGAACTCGTACTCGGAGAGGAGCTCGCGCACCTCCATCTCGACGAGCTCGATGAGCTCCTCGTCGTCGACCATGTCGCACTTGTTGAGCGCCACGACCAGGGCCGGCACGCCGACCTGGCGGGCGAGCAGCACGTGCTCACGCGTCTGCGGCATCGGGCCGTCGGTGGCGGCGACCACGAGGATCGCGCCGTCCATCTGGGCCGCGCCGGTGATCATGTTCTTGATGTAGTCAGCGTGACCCGGGCAGTCGACGTGGGCGTAGTGACGCGCCTCGGTCTGGTACTCGACGTGCGCGATCGAGATCGTGATGCCGCGCTGACGCTCCTCGGGAGCCTTGTCGATCTCGTCGAACGCCGAAGCGGCGTTGAGATCCGGGTACTTGTCATGCAGCACCTTGGTAATCGCCGCCGTCAGCGTCGTCTTACCGTGGTCGATGTGACCGATGGTGCCGATGTTGACGTGCGGCTTGGTCCGCTCGAACTTCGCCTTAGCCACTGGGGCTCCTCCTGTGTGGGTTGTTACTTGACTCGTACAAGGTGTTGCTGCCGAGGGTCCGGACGAGAGTTACTCGCCGCGAACCTTCTTGATGATCTCGTCGGCGATGTTCGTGGGAACCTCGGCGTACGAGTCGAACTCCATCGAGTACGAAGCCTGACCGGAGGTCTTGGACCTCAGGTCGCCAACGTACCCGAACATCTCTGAGAGCGGCACGAGGGCGTTGATGACCATGTCACCGTGACGCTCCTCCTGTGCCTGGATCTGGCCGCGCCGGCTGTTGATGTCACCGATGACGGTGCCGAGGAACGACTCGGGGGTCGTCACCTCCACCGCGAACATCGGCTCCAGCAGCACGGGCTTGGCCATGCGTGCGGCCTCCTTGAAGGCCTGGTTGCCGGCGATCTTGAACGCGAGCTCGGACGAGTCGACGTCGTGGTAGGCGCCGTCCTCCAGCGTGAACTTCACGTCCACCATCGGGTAGCCGGCGAGGACGCCGAACTCCATGGCGTCCTGACCACCCTGGTCGACCGACGGGATGTACTCGCGCGGGACGCGACCACCGGACACGGCGTTCACGAACTCGTAGCCGGCACCGGTCCCGGTCTCGGGGTCGATGTTGGGACCGAGCGAGACGACGACCTTCGCGAACTGACCCGAGCCACCGGTCTGCTTCTTGTGCGTGTAGCTGTGCTTGGTGACCTCCTTGCGGACGGTCTCGCGGTAGGCGACCTGCGGCTTGCCGACGGTGGCCTCCACGCGGAACTCGCGCTTCATCCGGTCGACCAGGATCTCCAGGTGCAGCTCGCCCATGCCGGCGATGATGGTCTGGCCCGTCTCCTCGTCGGCCTTGACCGTGAAGGTGGGGTCCTCGTCGGAGAGGCGCTGGATCGCGGTGCCCAGCTTCTCCTGGTCGCTCTTCGTCTTGGGCTCGATCGCGACCTCGATCACCGGGGCCGGGAACGTCATCGACTCGAGGATCACCTGGTGCTGCGGGTCGGACAGGGTGTGGCCGGTCTTGGTGTCCTTGAGACCCATCACCGCCACGATCTGGCCGGCGCCGACCGACGCGATCTCCTCACGCTTGTTGGCGTGCATCTGGTAGACCTTGCCGATCCGCTCCTTGCGGCCGTTGACCGAGTTGACCACGGTCGAGCCGGCCTCGAGCTTGCCCGAGTAGACCCGGACGTAGATCAGCTTGCCGAGGTGCGGGTCGGTCGCGATCTTGTAGGCCAGGCCGGAGAACGGCTCGTCGTCGGACGGGAGGCGCTTGATCTCCTCGTTCTCGTCCTTGACCGAGTGACCGATGATCGCGTCGATGTCGAGCGGCGACGGGAGGTACTTGACGACCGCGTCGAGCAGGGGCTGGACGCCCTTGTTCTTGAACGCCGTGCCGCACAGGACCGGGTTGAGCTTGTCGGCGAGGGTCGCGCGACGGATCGCGGCCTCGAGCTCCTCGACGGTGAAGTCACCCTCGTCGAGGAACTTCTCCATGATCTGGTCGTCGGCGTCCGACAGCGTCTCGAGCAGCTTCTCGCGGTACTCCGCGGCCTGCTCGGCCAGCTCGGCCGGGATCTCCTCGACGGCGTAATCCTCGCCGATCGTGGTCTCGCCGCGCCACACGAGGGCGCGCATGCCGACCAGGTCGATGACGCCGATGAAGTCGCCCTCGGCACCGATCGGCAGCTGCAGCACCAGCGGAGTCGAGTTGAGGCGCTCCACCATCATGTCGACGCAACGGAAGAAGTCGGCACCGGTGCGGTCCAGCTTGTTGACGAAGCACATCCGGGGCACGGAGTACTTGTTGGCCTGGCGCCACACGGTCATCGTCTGCGGCTCGACACCGGCAACGCCGTCGAACACCGCGACGGCGCCGTCGAGGACGCGCAGCGAGCGCTCGACCTCGGCGGTGAAGTCGACGTGCCCGGGGGTGTCGATGATGTTGATCTGGTGGTCCTTCCACCAGCAGGTCGTCGCGGCGGACGTGATCGTGATGCCGCGCTCCTGCTCCTGCTCCATCCAGTCCATCGTGGCCGCGCCCTCGTGGACCTCACCGATCTTGTAGGTGATGCCGGTGTAGAAGAGGATGCGCTCGGTGGTGGTGGTCTTGCCGGCGTCGATGTGCGCCATGATCCCGATGTTGCGGACCTTGTTGAGGTCGGTGGTGATGTCGACTGCCACGTTTGTCAGCGTCCCTTGAGAGAAGTTCGGAAATCCGGGGTGGAGCGCAGGCGAGCCATGCGGGTGAGCACAGCGTCGCCTGCGCCCGTGGTCACCAGCGGTAGTGCGCGAAGGCCTTGTTGGACTCGGCCATCTTGTGGGTGTCCTCACGCTTCTTCACAGCGGCACCGAGGCCGTTGGACGCGTCGAGGATCTCGTTCATGAGGCGCTCGTGCATGGTCTTCTCGCGACGGTCCGCCGCGTAGCCGACCAGCCAGCGCAGCGCGAGCGTGGTGCCGCGCGTGCCCTTGACCTCGATCGGGACCTGGTACGTCGCGCCACCGACGCGGCGGGACTTGACCTCGATGGTCGGCTTCACGTTGTCGAGCGCGCGCTTCAGCGTGAGGACCGGGTCGGTGCCGGTCTTCTCGCGGCAGCCCTCGAGCGCGGTGTAGACGATGCGCTGAGCAACCTGCTTCTTGCCGTCCTGGAGCACCTTCGACACGAGCTGGGAGACCAGCTGCGACCCGTAGACGGGGTCGATGTCGATAGGCCGCTTCGGAGCGGGACCCTTGCGCGGCATATCAGCTCTTCTCCTTCTTGGCGCCGTAGCGGCTGCGAGCCTGCTTACGGTTCTTGACGCCCTGGGTGTCGAGGGTGCCGCGGATGATCTTGTAGCGGACACCGGGAAGGTCCTTCACCCGGCCGCCGCGAACGAGCACGATGGAGTGCTCCTGAAGGTTGTGACCGACGCCCGGGATGTAAGCGGTGACCTCGACGCCACTCGACAGGCGCACGCGGGCGACCTTGCGGAGAGCGGAGTTCGGCTTCTTCGGGGTGGTGGTGTAGACGCGGGTGCAGACGCCACGGCGCTGCGGAGACCCCTTCAGGGCAGGCGTCTTGCTCTTCGACACCTTGTCCTGGCGGCCCTTGCGGACCAACTGATTAATGGTGGGCACCGGGTGGTTCCCCTTCTTGTCGACTCTCAGTACGCGCACTCTGCACGCACGGTGTTGGAGCTTCGTTCGGTGGCGCTGGGCAACTCGCTGCGCTAACCCCCGAGGTCGGGCGTGTCGCCCGAGTCGTTGTCTTCAGCGGGATCCGGAGAGGCTCACACTGAGGGGATTTACCGTGCCGGAGTCGGGGATCTCTGCCCCCGACGTGGTCCGGGCACGCGCATCAGCCTGGTTGTCCCAGACACGAGGAAAAAGATTACCCGTGCGCTCAACACCGGTCAAAACGCCGTCAGCCCACCACGGTCGGCCGACGGGGGTCGCGGAGCAGCGCTGCCGGGTAGCCAAACTGCCCCTCGCCGCTGCGCCCCCAGCAGACCAGGGCACCCGCGAGCGTCACCGCACACGTGTGAGCGTACCCGGAGGACACCTGCTTGAAGGTGAGCCTCCCCGCCACGACCGTCGGCCTGCGGCGCTGCGACGACGTACCGTCGCCGACCTCCCCGGCCTGGTTGCGGCCCCAGCACAGGACCACGGAGCGCGAGTCGAGCGAGCACGAGTGGGAGTCCCCCGTCGTGACCGCCAGCGTGGGCCGGCCGGCGCCTGCCACCGGCGTCGGGACCGCGGCGCCCGCCGTGGCGCCCGTGCCGAGGCGGCCGAAGCTGCCGGTCCCCCAGCACCGCGTGGCGGCGGCGACGACGGCGCACGCGTGGTCGGCACCGACGTCGAGCTGCGTGGCCGTCACGCCCAGCAGCAACGGGGTGGGCGACTTGTCCCGCTCGGCGTACGTCTCGCCGGTCCCGAGCTGGCCGTCGGCGCTGTTCTCCCCCCAGCACCAGGTGCCCCCGATGTCGATCCCACAGGTGAAGTAGCTGCCCGCCTCGACCGACGACCAGGTGCCGGCGCCCCCGCCCACCTGGGCCGGCAGGTGCGGGTTGGCGCCGTCACCGGTGACCGCGCCGTCACCGAGCTCACCGAAGTCGTCGTCCCCCCAGCACCAGGCGGTGCGATCGGTCCTGATGCCGCAGGTGTGGCTCAGCCCGACGCTCACGTGGCGCCAGGTCGTCCCGGGCGCCACCCGCACCGGGACCTTCCGGGTGGTCGTGGTGCCGTCGCCGACCTGCCCCTCGGCGTTGTAGCCCCAGCACCAGAGCGACTTGTCGAGCCTGATCCCGCAGGTGGACAGGCTGCCGGCGGCGATCTGTCGCCACTCGCCGGGCAGCTGACGCGGAGAGCGGATGAAGGCGCCCACCGGCCCTCCCCCGACCACGCCGTTGAGGTTGTCGCCCCAGCACCACGCCGTGTGCGGCCGCCGGATCCCGCAGGTGTAGGAGCGGCCGGCCGAGACCGACGTCCACGCCTGGCGCACGAGGACGGCGCGCCGGGCCCTGCCGGCGGCGGTCCTGACCACCACCCACCGGGTGCCGGCCACCGCGGCGGGAGCCGTGAACGTGATGCGCCCGGCGCGCACCCGGAGCCCCGTGACCGGCTTGCCACCGAGCCGGACCGAGCGCACCTTGGCGAAGCCGCGGCCGCGCAGCTCGACGACCATGCCGCCGGCGGCTCCCACCACCGACGGGGTCACCGCCGTGATCGCGGGCTTCCTGGGCTTCGGCCTCGCGTCCGCGGCGCCGGCGGCTCCGCCGAGGACGAGCGCGGAGACCAGGGCGAGGGTGAGCAGGGACCGAGCACGCATGAGCGGGCCTCTCGACGGGGACGTCGATCACCGTAGGGCGAGCGCGGCGTCCTCGGTAACCGCCCGTTCGGGCTGTTGCCCCGGACGCATGCGGTCGTAGACGGCGAGCGCGACGGCGACGCCGACCAGGGTCAGCACGCCCCCGATCACCAGGGTGTAGCGAGCGCCGAGGTGCTGCCCGATCCAGCCGATGATCGGCGACCCGATCGGCGTACCGCCCATCACGATGGTCATGTAGAGCGCCATCACCCGGCCGCGGATCGCCGCCGGCGTCTCGAGCTGGATGGTGGCGTTGGCCGAGTTCAGCAGCGTCAGCGTGCAGAACCCGATGACCGGGCAGAAGAGCACGAACGCGACGTACGTCGGGAGCAGGCCCGCGACGATCTCGGCCAGGCCGAAGCAGACGGCCGCGATGACCAGCAGCCGCAGGCGCACCCGGACCCGGCGGGCGGCCATCAGGGCACCCGTCAGGGAGCCGACCGCCATGACGGAGCCCAGGACGCCGTACTCGGTGGCGCCCTGGTGGAACACCTCGGTCGCCATCAGCGCGGAGGTGATCTGGAAGTTCATGCCGAAGGTGCCCGCGAAGAACACCATGATCAGGATCAGGACCAGCTTGGGCTGGCTGCGGACGTAGCGGACCCCCTCGACCAGGGCGCCGGGAGTGCGGCCGCGGAGCTCGGGAGTGTGGAGCAGGGACAGGTTCATCCGCTGGAGCTGCCAGATCACCGCGGCGTACGACGCGGCGTTGATCAGGATCACCCAGCCGGTCGCGGTGGCACCCCCACCGAGCGCCGCGATCATCAGGCCGGCGACGCCCGGCCCGAGGATGCGAGCGGCGTTGAACGCCGCCGAGTTCAGGCCGACCGCGTTGGTCAGGTCGTCCTGGCCGACCATCTCGGAGACGAACGCCTGACGGGCGGGCCCGTCGAAGGCCGCGCCGATGCCGAAGAGGAAGGCGATCAGGTAGACGTGCCAGGTCTGCGCGACGCCGAGGACGGCGATGACGCCGAGGACCAGCGAGGCCAGCGCCATCGTGGCCTGGGTGACCTGGAGCAGCCGGCGCTTCGGGAAGCGGTCGGCGATCACGCCGGCGTACGGCGAGAGCAGCAGGATCGGGAGGAACTGCAGGCCGGTGGTGATGCCGAGCTCGGTGCCGCTGTTGCCCGGCAGGTGCAGGACCAGCCAGTCCTGCGCGACCCGCTGCATCCAGGTGCCGGTGTTCGACACCACACTGCCGGCCAGGTACAGGCGGTAGTTGGGGTTGCGGAGGGCGCGGAACGTGGGGCTCATACGGTGTCGGGGTCAGTCCTTCTGGGCTAGTCGGTCGAGGATCGGGGCGGCCTGGCGGAGCACGGCGCGCTC
Source organism: Nocardioides sp. URHA0020 (assembly GCF_000620705.1). Taxonomy (GTDB): domain Bacteria; phylum Actinomycetota; class Actinomycetes; order Propionibacteriales; family Nocardioidaceae; genus Nocardioides. The sequence goes on along the minus strand of NZ_KK211169.1, from coordinate 224,912 downwards.
CTGGGGAGTCAGCTCGCGCAGCCGCTGGGCGAGCCAGGCGTCGCGCCGGGCGCGGTCGGCCAGCACGCGCTGGCGGCCCTGCTCGGAGAGCTCGACGACGACCTGGCGGCCGTCAGTCGCGTGCGGGCGCTTGGCGACGTCGCCGCTCTCCAAGAGGCAGTTGACCGTGCGGGTCATCGACGGCGGCTGCACCTTCTCCGCGGCCGCGAGCTCGCCGACGGTCAACGCACCGCGGCGGGCCAGGACGCCGAGCACGCCCATCTGGTTGAGGCTCAGCTCGTTGTCGGGGTGCCGCTCGACGGCCAGGCGACGGCGCAGGCGCATCACGCCGAGGCGCAGCTCGGCGGCGAGCCCGGCATCGGTGCGGGCGACCTTCTCAACGGTGGGCATATCGTTAGCATAAGTCATTACCTCTGCTAACTATTCCTCGGGTCGAAATGCCCAGTCGGCGCCAGCTATCGACCCGCAGGTCGAAACTGGCGCCGACTCGGGGTGAGGTGGCGACCGGCTCGGCGGCTAGCTGAGCCAGTGCGTGATCGGGTTGATCGCGAAGTAGACGATGAACAGTGCGGCGACGACCCACAGCAGCGGGTGGACGTCCGCGACCTTGCCGCGGACCACCTTGATCAGCACGTAGACCAGGAAGCCGGCGCCGATGCCGACCGAGATGGAGTACGTGAACGGCATCAGCACGATCGTCAGGAACGCCGGGATGGCGATCTCGACGTCGTCCCAGTCGATGCCCTTGACCTGCTGCATCATCAGGAAGCCGACCAGGACCAGCGCCGGGACAGCGGCCTCGGACGGGATGATCGCGACGACGGGCGCGATGAAGATCGCCAGCAGGAAGAGCAGACCGGTCACGACGGACGCCAGTCCGGTGCGGGCGCCCTCGCCGACGCCGGAGGCGGACTCGATGTACGACGTGTTGGAGGAGACTCCCGCGGCACCACCCGCGGCCGCGGCGAGCGAGTCGACGACCAGGATGCGGCGGGTGTTGGGCGGCGTACCGTCCTCCTGCAGCAGCCCGGCCTCGGCGCCGATGGCGGTCATCGTGCCCATGGTGTCGAAGAAGTCCGCCAGCATCAGCGTGAAGATGAGCAGCAGCGTCGTGACGACGCCGATCTGGTCCCACGACCCGAGCAGGTTGAACTCGCCGAGCGTGTCGAAGTGCGGGGTGTCGAAGAGCTTGTCGGGGATCGCGGGCACGTTGAGCGCCCAGCCCTTCGGGTTGTCGACGCTGGAGCCGAGGTCGCCGATCGACTCGACGATGATCGCGACGACGGTCGTGACCACGATCGAGATCAGGATCGCGCCCTTGACGTGGCGCACCCACAGCGCGATCAGGAGCAGCAGGCCGAACACGAAGACCAGCACCGGCCAGCCGGCCAGCTGCCCGGTCTGACCGAGCTGGACCGGGACCGTCGTGCCGCCCGCGTCCGGGATCCGGCGTACGAAGCCTGCGTCGACGAAGCCGATCAGGGCGATGAAGAGACCGATGCCGACGGAGATGGCCACCTTCAGCTGGGCGGGTACGGCGTGGAAGACCGCCTCCCGGAAGCCGGTCAGGACCAGGACCAGGATGACGATGCCCTCGATCACCACCAGGCCCATCGCGTCGGCCCAGGTCATCTGGTTGGCCACCGAGTAGGCGACGAACGCGTTCAGGCCGAGCCCGGCGGCCAGGGCCAGCGGGTAGTTGGCGACGACGCCCATCAGGATCGTGAGGACGCCGGCCACCAGCGCCGTGCCGGCCGCGATCGCGACGAAGCCGTCGGCGCCGCCGAGGTGCTTGCCGTCGACGTCGACGGCTCCCGACAGGATGATCGGGTTGAGCACGATGATGTAGGCCATCGTGAAGAAGGTGACGAGGCCGCCGCGGACCTCGCGGCCCACCGTCGATCCGCGCTCGGTGATCTTGAAGTAGCGGTCGAGGCCGCCCGAGGTCTGGTTGTTCACGGCGTACACCATTCCAGACCCGCCGCGGCAACGAGTAGCGTGGCTCCCGTGGAGTACGACGAGGGCCAGCCGCTGCAGCACGAGATCGGCAACCGCACGTACTTCGTGGCCGATGTCGAGCCCCTCGACGTCGACGGGGTACGCACCGTCGAGGTGGGGTCGGCGATCTGGTTCCTCGCGTTCCTCGGGCTGCTGCCGTTCTACGGCCGCCTCGAGGACTCGGGTCGGTTGTGGTGGCTGTGGACCTGCATGGCCGGCTTCGGCCTGGGCCTGATCGGTCTCGAGTACTGCCGTCGCCGGCGGCGTGCGCGCACCGAGCTGGCCGCCGAGCTGGAGGGCTACGCCCCCGAGGCCTAGAGGATCTCGACCTCGTCGACGGTCAGGGTGTCGAAGACCGGGACCGGCGGGGGCGGCGGCTCGTGCTTCTTCGCCAGGCGCACCTCGGAGTGCGCTCCGCAGCCGTGGTCGAACGAGACGATCCGGCCGTCGTCGTTGGCGTCGCCGTTGGCGCACACTCCGAAGAGCTCCGAGAGCGGTCCGGCGATGCGGACCAGGAAGCCGCAGGACGTGCACTGGTCGGGAGCCGAGCGCGCGATCGGGGACTCGGGGCCGCCGTCGCCGTCGTACCACCGCTGGGCGGCGAGCTCGCGGCCCTCGGGGGCGAGCGTGCGGACCCGGCCGAGGCCGAGGTCCTGGGCGACCGCGCGGATCTGCGCCTTGTCGTCGGTGTGGAGCGGGTCGTCGCCGAAGGAGTACGTCGGGACGAGCCGCGGGTCGTCGTCGTCGACGGGCAGCAGGTCGCCGGGCGAGAGGTCGCCGGGCTTGATCCGCTCGCGGTAGGGCACCCACTCGGGGGCGACGATCGCGCCGTCGCCGGGCACGAGCACGATCTCGTCGACCGTGACGTCCTTCGTGCGGCTGGCGCGGGCGACGGTCACCGACCACTGCCAGCCGACGTAGCCGGCGCGGAGGCAGGCGAAGAGATGGGTGACGACCCGCTCGCCCTCGACCACGTGGCCGAGGTGGTCACCGACGTCACCGGCGCCGACCTCCTCGACGAGGGCAGCGCGGGCCAGATCGACCGCCGCCACGCTGGCGGAGTCGGACTTGGGGCGCGCGATCGTCATCACAGGTGAAATCATGACGCATCGGGCCCGGGGATGTCAGGTCGGGGCCGGGTCGACCGGGCAGGATGGGGTCATGAGCACGCCGCCCTCGGACTCGTCGACCGATGAGCAGCGCTGGCGCGACCCGCACCCGCAGGGCGATCCCGGCGCCGAGCGGACCGCTCCGCGTCCCGCGGCGAAGGTGGCCCGCGGCCTGGGCGCCACGGCTCGCGGTGCCGGCCGAGCCGGCCGCTTCACGGTGCGCCAGGCGCGACGGGCGGCCGAGGCCCAGGGCGCCGGCGAGTCGGGCCTGTCGCGGCTGATCCAGATGCACTTCTTCAACACCGCCGGCGACGCGGCGGTGGCGATCTCGCTGGCCGGCACCCTCTTCTTCACGGTGCCCTCGGGCGAGGCGCGCGGCCAGGTGGCGCTCTTCCTGGGGCTCACGATGCTGCCGTTCGCGATCGTGGCTCCGCTCATCGGACCGTTCCTCGACCGCTTCGCCCACGGACGCCGCTGGGCGATCGGGGCGACGATGGCGATCCGGGCCTTCCTGGTGTGGGTGCTCGCGGGGGCCGTCGTCACCGACTCCCCCTGGCTCTTCCCGGCCGCGCTCGGCGTACTCGTCGCGTCCAAGGCGTACGGCGTCACGCGGGCCGCCGCCGTACCCCGGCTGCTCCCCCGCGACTTCACGCTGGTCAAGGCCAACGGTCGGGTGTCGATGTCCGGCATCGTCGGCGTCGCGGTGTCGGCGCCGCTCGCCGGAGTCGCGTCGCTGGCGGGGCCGGAGTGGGTGCTGCGCTACGCGTTCCTGCTCTTCGTCGCCGCGACCATCGCCGCGGTCCGGCTGCCTGCGCGCGTCGACTCCAGCGAGGGCGAGGGCGACCTGCTGCTGCGGGGCCAGGACGAGGGCCGGGCCCGCAAGGGCAGCGTGCGGATCCCGCCGGCCGTCGCGTACGCCCTGCGCGCCAACTGCGGTCCGCGCTGGCTGTCGGGCTTCCTGATCATGTTCATGGCCTTCCAGCTGCGCGAGAACCCGATCGGTGACTGGTCGCCGGAGGTGCTGACTGCGATCGTGGTCGGCGCCGCGGCGACCGGCAACTTCCTCGGGGTGATCGCCGCGTCGATGCTCAAGAGGATCAACCCGTCGGTCACCGTGTCGGCCGTCCTGGTCGCGGACGTCGCGGTCGTCACCTTCGGCCTGGCGTTCTACGGCGTCCTCGCGCTGGCGCTGCTCGGCCTGGTGGCCGGGCTCGGTCAGGCGTTGGCGAAGTTCTCCCTCGACGCGACCATCCAGCGCGACGTGCCCCACCGGGTGCAGGCCAGCGCCTTCGCCCGCAGCGACACGACGCTGCAGCTGGCGTGGGTGATCGGCGGGTTCATCGGGATCGTGATGCCGATCGACCCGCCGCGCCTGGGGCTCGGCGTCGCCACCGCGGTGCTCGTGGCGTGGGCGGGGTTCGTGCTGGTCCGGCGTACGAGCCGGGCCTAGGCCTCGAGCTCGTCGGCGACGGCGCGCAGCAGGCTGGCGACCGGCTTGGCGGCCTTGCCGTCGGGACGACGACCGTGACGGTAGGCCTCGCCGACGCCGTCGAGCAGCCGGATCAGGTCCTCGACGATGGTGGCCATCTCGTCGGGCTTCTTGCGCTTGGCGTCGCGCTGGTTGCGCGAGACCGATGCCGGGCGGTCGAGGATCTTGACCTGGAGCGCCTGGTCGCCCTTGCGGCCCTGGGCGATCCCGAACTCGACGCGGGTGCCGGCCTTGAGCGACTCGGTGCCCTCGGGCAGCGCCTCGGCGCGCACGTGGACGTCGGGACCGTCCTCCTGGGACAGGAAGCCGAATCCCTTGTCGCTGTCGAACCACTTCACCTTGCCAGTGGGCACGGGTCTGACCTCTTCTTGCTTGCGGGGCTGCTCGGTCCGGCTGTGCCGGACGGCACAGCCTATAGCGACTCGTTCATCGATCCCGAACGGAATCCGCGGGCATCGACGACGGCCGCGTCGAAGCCGGACGCGCGTACGGCGTCGAGCAGGTCGGCCTCGAGCGCCCGGTCGAGCGGGAGCAGGGCCGCGTCGATCTCGACCGAGGCCCCCTGGCCCAGGTCGCGGACCCGGAGATGGACCAGGCCGGCATCGGCGAGGACCGACCGGGCGGCGACCTCTGCCCGCTCGACCCGGCCGAGCCGGGTGGGGGTGACCTCGACGCCGTACGCGATGCGCGAGGAGAGGCAGGCGGCCGCGGGCTTGTCCCAGGTCGGGAGCCCCCAGCGGTGCGAGGCGGCCCGGATCTGGTCCTTGGTGAGGCCGGCGTCGCGCAGCGGGGCGATCGCGCCGCGCTCGCTGGCCGCGCGGATGCCGGGGCGGAAGCCGGCCACGGCGTCGTCGGCGTTGGTGCCGGTCGCGACGTGGGCGAACCCGCCGTCGGTCGCGATCGGGACGAGGACGTCGAGCAGCTCGGCCTTGCAGAAGTAGCACCGGTCGGCGCCGTTGGCGCGATAGCCCTCGCGCTCCATCTCGTGGGTCTCGGGGGTGAGCACGGCGACCCCGAGGCCCTGCGCGAACTCGCGCGCGGGGTCGCGCTCGGCCATCGGCAGCGAGTCGGAGTAGCCGGTGGCAGCGGCGACCTTGTCGGGTCCGAGCGCCCGGACCGCGGCCGCGAGCAGGAAGGCGCTGTCGGCGCCCCCGCTGTAGGCGACGAGCACCGAGCCGCGCGCCCGCAGGTCGGCCTCGAGGGCGGCGAGACGTACGTCGAGCAGGTGGTCGTCGAGCCACGCCGGGAAGTCGCTCAGGCTGTCGAGGATGACGTGGGTGCCGGCGGCCTCCAGCTCCTCGCGGCTGCAGCCGCCGGTGAGCACCGAGACGCTGACGGCACCGGCGGCGAGCGCTCCCTCGACGTCGTGCACGTGGTCGCCGACGTAGATCGAGGCACCCTCGCGCCGCAGCGCGTCAGCCTTGCCGACGCCCCACACCCAGCCCTCGAGGTGGTCGACGTCGAAGGCCAGGTGGTCGAGGTGGAGCTGCGCGTTGGCGGGGAACTTGCCGGTGACGACCACGACCCGGCCGGCGTGCCGGCGTACGGCGGCGATGGCGTCGTGCGCACCGGCGAAGGCCGGCGTGCCCACGATCGCGTGGTCGGGGTAGAGCGCCCGGAAGAGGTCACCGGCGTGCGGGATCGCGTCCGCCGCGAGGTAGGGCTCGAGCAGCAGGTCGAGGGGCGGGCCGAGCTTGGCCGTCATCTCCTCGACGGGGAACTCGACACCGAGCTCGGCGCCGAGCGCCCCCAGCACGTCGCGGAAGCCGGGCGCGGTGTCGATCAGGGTCATGTCGAGGTCGAACCCGACGACCAGCTGATCCACCATGTGCCCAGCCTAGGAGGTCGGCGCGAGCGGGGGGTGGTGGGGCTGATCGCGTCGAGACACCCCAGGTGGCTGCGTCCGGGTCGAGGTCGCAGCCGTTCCGGGTGTCTCGACGGTGCCGACGTCAGCCGAGCCCGAGCGTCTTCGCCGTCTCCTCGCGCATCTGCACCTTGCGGATCTTGCCGGTGACGGTCATCGGGAACTCCTCGACGACCAGGACGTAGCGCGGGATCTTGTAGTGCGAGAGCCGGCCGTCGGCGTACGCGCGAACGGCGGCGGCATCGAGAGGCAGAGCACCGGAGCGCATCTTGATCCAGGCGCAGAGCTCCTCGCCGTACTTCTCGTCGGGGACCCCGATCACCTGGACGTCCTCGATGTCGGGGTGCTCGTAGAGGAACTCCTCGATCTCGCGGGGGTAGATGTTCTCGCCGCCGCGGATGACCATGTCCTTGATCCGCCCGACGATGTTGCAGTAGCCGTCCTCGCGCATCACGGCGAGGTCGCCGGTGTGCATCCAGCCGTCCGCGTCGATCGCCTCGGCGGTCTTGTCGGGGTCCTCCCAGTAGCCGAGCATCACCGAGTAGCCCCGGGTGCACAGCTCGCCCGGCTCGCCGCGCTCGACGCTGCGCCCGCTCACCGGGTCGACGACCTTGACCTCGACGTGCGGGTGGACCTGGCCGATGGTGGACGTACGACGCTCGAGGTCGTCGTCGACGCGGGTCTGGCAGGACACCGGGCTGGTCTCGGTCATGCCGTACGCGATCGACACCTCGGCCATGTGCATGTCGTTGATGCAGCGCCTCATCACCTCGACCGGGCAGATCGAGCCGGCCATGATCCCGGTGCGCAGGCTGGACAGGTCGTGCTCGGCGAAGGTGGGGTGGTGCTGCATCGCGATGAACATCGTCGGCACGCCGTACACGGCCGTGCAGCGCTCCTCGGCGACGGCGCGCAGCGTGATCTCGGGGTCGAAGCCGGGCGCCGGGATGACCATCGTGGTGCCGTGGGCGGTGCAGCCGAGGTTGGCCATCACCATCCCGAAGCAGTGGTAGAAGGGCACCGGGATGCACAGCCGGTCCTCCTCGGTGAGGGTGATCAGCTCGGTGACGAGGTAGCCGTTGTTGAGGATGTTGCGGTGGCTCAGCGTCGCGCCCTTGGGCCGACCGGTCGTGCCCGACGTGTACTGGATGTTGATCGGGTCCTCCGGCGCCAGCGTCGCCATCCGCTCGGCGAGCGCGCCGTCGGGCAGCTGCTCGCCGCTCGCGACCAGGTCGGCCCAGTCGTCGGTGTCGAGGTAGACCGCACGCTCGAGCAGGGGGCACTCCGCGGCGGTGGCCTCGATCATCTGCCGGTACTCACTGGTCTTGAACCGGGTCGCCGCCACGATCAGCCGCATCCCCGACTGGTTGACCGCGTAGGCCAGCTCGTGGGTGCGGTACGCCGGGTTGACGTTGACCAGCACCAGGCCGGCCTTGGCGGCGGCGTACTGGGTGAGCGTCCACTCGGCGCAGTTGGGCGCCCAGATGCCCACGCGGTCGCCCTTGACGAGACCCGCGGCGAGGAGGCCGCGCGCGACGGCGTCGACGTCGCGGTCGAGCTCGCCCCAGGTCCAGCGTCGGCCGGTGGCGAACTCGACGAGCGCCTCCCGGTCGCGGTGCGCGGCGACCGTGCGCTCGAGGTTGGCGCCGATGGTCTCCTCGAGCAGGCTCGGCTCGGTCACGCCCTTCGCGTAGGACTCCATGCCCGCGAACCTACGCCCGTCGACGTTGGCTCCACGTTGCGCGCGGGAACCCGGCGAGGATCTCGACCCGCTCGTCAGCCACCGACGGTGCGGAGCACCTGGTACTGGACGCCGTTCGCGTACGTCGTCGACTCGACGAGCTCGAGCCGCACCTTGTCCACGGCGTCGTCGGGGAAAGGGCCGCGACCGCTGCCGAGGATGACCGGGAAGACCATCAGCCGCATCTCGTCGACCAGCCCGGCCTTGAGCAGACCCTGGGTGAGCAGCATGCTGCCCTGCACGTAGATGGGGCCGCCGTCGCCCTGCTTCAGCCCGGCGACGTCGTCGAAGGAGATGACGGTCGTGTTCTCCCACTGCGGGTCGGTGACGGTGCTGGAGACGACGTACTTGGGCATCGCGTTCCACTTCGCGAAGTAGTCCATCGTCGGCCAGACCTGGGAGAAGGCCTCGTAGGAGCGACCGCCCATGAGGAAGGCCCCGGCCTCCTCCTGCTCGCCGCCCTTGCGCTCGTACTGCGCCGGGTCGGGCTCCACGTCCATCGTCCAGCCGGTGTGGCGGTAGCCCTCCTCACCACCGGGGGCCTCGGCGACGCCGTCGAGCGAGACGAAGTGGGTGGTGATCAGCGACCGCATCAGCTGCGCCCCTCGGCCAGGCCGGTGAGCGCCTCGAGCGCCTTGGGAGTGTCGCCGGTGACCATCGGCCCGACGTCGTCGGCGCCCGGCCCCTCGACGGTCGTGCGCACGAGCACCTCGGCGCCCCCAGCGGTCGGGCTCACCTGGTGGTCGATGCGGATCACCAGCTCGCCGATGGCGAGACGGTCCAGGAAGCGCGCGCCGGGCTCGACGATCTCGAGGACGAACGGCGCCTCGACGCCGCCGGCGAGGGACATCACGCCCGCGGCACCCTCGGCGAAGTGGCCCTCGAGAGCAACCCGCTCGACGGCCGGGTCCCAGGCGTGCCAGCTGCCGACGTCGCTCCAGAGGGCCCACACCTCGGCAGGGCTGGCGGTGGTGGACACGGTCCGCTCGTACTCGAAGGTCATGCGCGCCATCTAACTACCTCTAGCCCTCGCGTACGACGGTCATCTCCCGATCGCCGAAGCGGACGTGGTCGCCGTGGACCAACGTCGCCGCCTTGCCTGCGGGCAGCCCGCGCGGGACGCCCTGGCGGACCAGGAAGGATCCGTTGGTCGACCCGCGGTCCATCACCACGAGGGCGCCGTCGGTGGCGATCTGGAACTGGGCGTGCGTCTTGGACAGCGACATGTCGCTCGAGGTCAGCTCCACCAGGTGGCGGACCGGCTCTCCGTTGCGGGCCTCGGGCCGACGACCGACCAGGGCGAGGCCCTCGACGAGGAACGACTCCCCGGTGTCGAAGCTGACGCGCCACTGGGACGGCGTGACGCGAGCCGCGTGCGCTCCGCCGGCCCGACGTGCGGGCGGAGCCTCGTCGGGCCGCGGCTCGGGCACCAACGGGTAGCCCAGCTGCTTGCGGGGCGTCGCCGGTGGCGCGTCCGCGGCAGGCACCGGGACCGGCGCCGGCGCTGCGGCCGACACCGGCGCGGGCGTCCGCTCGGGTGGAGCGGTCGCAGGTGCGGATGCGGCGGCGGTCGCGGAGGCGGCCGCAGGTACGGCGACCGTCGCCGGTGCGGCGGCGGTCGCCGTCGCGATCGCGGGCGGTCCCACCGGCGGGGGTGAGGAGGGGCGGCGGGCTCGGGCCGGGGCCTTCGCGGGCGCCGGCGCCGGGATCAGCCGGAGCGCGGTCAGGTTGACCACGTGGCGGGGGCCCTCGTCGGGCTCGGGCAGCTCCTCCGGCACCGGGCGCACGTCGACCACGACCGAGTGCGCGACGTGGTCGTGCCAGCCACGGCGGCGCGCACCCGGATCCATCACCGCGGTCCAGGCCAGGGTGGCCACGCCGAGCCCGAGCGTCGGCAGCGCGGCGATCCCGAGGATGAGCTGGCGCCGCAGCGCCAGGCCGACCCCGATCGGCGTACCGCTGCCCTCGCGCACGACGCGGATCGTGCCGACCGCCATGCCCGGTGACGAGCCGGTCAGTCCCAGCACGACGGCGAACACGGCAGCGACCACCACCACGACGCCGGCGATCGCGGCGAGCCCGGCTGCCAGGTGACCGGGCTCGATCAGGACCTGCACGAGCACGACGGCCGCGGCGGCGTCGATGCTCCACGCGATCGCGCGGTCGATGGCGAAGGCGTAGAAGCGTCGGTCGAGGTCGGCGACCGGCGTGAGCGGGGCGATCGGGCGGCTCACGCGTCGACGACCTCGATCGTCACGCCGTCACCGAGGTCGACCACCGCTCCGGGGACGAGTTGGACGGTGACTCCGGGGCGCAGGTCCTCCGGGGGCAGTCCGGGCTGCACGATCACCGAGCCGTTGGTCGAGCCGAGGTCGGTGACGACCGCGCTGCCGTGGTCGGCCCCGGACCCCGGGCGCACCTCGAGGTGGGTCGAGGACACCTCCTGGTGCGGGCTCGGGACGGTGACGAGCCGTGGCTCGCCGTCGGTGACGATCCGGCTCGCCTCGGGCGCGCGGCCCAGAAGGACGGAGCGGTCGACGGCGACGGTCTCGCCGCCGGGCAGCAGCAGGCGTGCCACCGGCCGCACGGTCACGGGCGGGGCGGGCGGCTGCCCGGGGATGCCGGGCGGCGGTGGTCCCAGGAGCGGCACCGGCTCGGTCTGGGGTCCGCGGGTGAGTCCGTCGTGGTCGGGCACGTCGTCGGGCGCATGGTCGGGCACGTCGCCGACCGCGCGTGGGTCCTGCTCGGCCGGGCGTGCGTGCTCGTCGACCGCAGGCGGGTGCTCGGCGCAGGCGAGCCGCACGAGGCCTCCGTCGAGGACGCCGTCGACGGAGTCCTCGGCCGTGTCGTCGTCCACCTCGATCCGCACCCGGGTCACCCCTGCCACGCTGCGCTCGACCCAGGTGGTCGCGTCGTCGCCCTCGACGTGGACGACCTCGTCGCCGGCGGCCAGGTGCACCCGGGCGGCCCCGCGGATCACGACCTTCGTCTCGTCACCCTCCTCGCTGACCAGCACGAAGCCCGGCAGCTCGCGCAGGCCCGCCGAGATCAGCGCGTCGAGCGTCTCGTCGAAGCCGGCGCCGTCATCGACCAGCTCCCACAGCGCAGCGACCCTCGCCTTCTCCGACGGCGGCAACACGACGGTCGCGCGCGGGCCGAAGATGCCGAACCAGCCGCCGCTGCGGAAGGACCAGGCGAGTCCGGGGTCGGGCGTCATCGCCGTGCCTCCTGTGCCCGGCCGGGTAGCGTGGGAGGGATGTCCACGACGGCGTACCGCACGCTCGCCGACCAGCTCCGTGCCTGGCCGGTCGAACGGCTGACCCGTCTCCTCCACGAACGCCCCGATCTCGCCACTCCTGCCCCTCACGACTCCGGCCAGCTCGCATCGCGGGCGGCCACCCGCTCTTCTGTGCTGCGCGCGCTCGACCGGCTGAACCGGTGCGAGCTCTGTGTCCTTGATGCCCTGGTCGTCGTGGGCCAAACCAGCCCCGACGACCTGGTGGACGTGGTGCACGGTGAGGCGGCGGCGGTGCGTGCGGCGTTGGAGCGGCTGCTGGACCTGGCTCTCGTGTGGGAGAGCCCTCTCGGACTGCGCGCGCTGAGCCCCGTCGCCGAGGCGCTCACTCCCGGCACCCCCGGCGTGAGCGGCCTGCGACCGATCTCGCCCGAGCCGCTGTCGCGCGCCGAGATCGAGACGCGGCTGGCGGCTCTCTCCCCGGCGGCCCGGGCCCTGCTCGAGCACGTCCTCGACTCCGGCGGCGCGGCCACGCCGGGCGCGGCGCGGCAGACGGTGCTGCCCGAGGAGGCGAGAACCCCCGCCGAGGAGCTGCTGGCCCGCCGGCTGCTGGTGCCCCGGACCGGCGGCGCCGTGATGCTCCCGGGCGAGGTCGGCATAGCCCTGCGCGGCGGCCACACCACGACGTACGCCGTGGACGTGCCGCCCGAGCTGGTGACCTCCGAGCGGGCCCAGGCGATCGTCGACCGGGCTGCTGCGGGCGCCGCCTTCGAGGCCGTACGGCGGGTCGAGCTGATGCTCGACGGGTGGAGCCTGCACCCGCCGTCGGCCCTGCGCAGCGGCGGGCTCGGGGTCCGCGACCTCCGCGCCCTCACGGCGGAGCTGCACGTCGACGAGGCGACCGCGGCGCTGCTGGTCGAGGTGGCCTCGGCCGCCGGGCTCCTGTCGACCGCCGCCGCTCCCGACGGCAGCCCGCGCTGGATCCCCACCGACGCCTTCGACGCCTGGACCGCCCGCCCGACCGCCGAGCGCTGGCTGACGCTGGTGGGCGCGTGGCTCGAGAGCCCGCGCCTGCCGGGGCTCGTCGGCTCCCGGGACCCGGCCGGCAAGACGTGGAACGCCCTCGCGCCGGAGCTCTCCGGTCTCCACCAGGTCGAGACCCGGATGCTGACCCTGGGCGTGATGGACGAGCTCGCCCCGGGGACCGTGCTCGCCACCGGCACCGGCGTCCCGTCGCTGCGGCAGCGGGTCGAGTGGCTGCGCCCGCGGCGGCCGCGCACCCGGGCCGACCAGGTGGTGTGGGCGGTCGACGAGGCCACGGCGCTGGGCCTCGCGGCCCTCGGCGGTCTGGCGTCGTACGCCCGGCTGCTGCTGGCCGGTGACCACCGGTCGGCGGTCGGTGGGGTCACCGAGCTGCTCCCCGAGCCGGTCGACCACGTGCTGCTCCAGGCCGACCTCACCGCCGTCGCGCCCGGACCGCTGGAGTCGCAGCTGGCCCGCCGGCTGCAGCTGGTGGCCGACGTGGAGTCGCGCGGAGGCGCGACCGTCTACCGCTTCACGCCGGCGTCGGTGCGCCGGGCCCTCGACATGGGCTGGTCCGCGGGCGAGGTGCACGAGTTCGTGGCGTCGGTCTCGCGGACGCCGGTCCCGCAGCCGCTGACCTACCTGGTGGACGACACCGCGCGCACCTTCGGCTCGGTGCGGGTCGGGCACGCGGAGGCGTTCCTGCGCGCCGACGACGAGGCGGCCCTCGCGGAGCTGCTCCACCACCCGAAGGCGGCCACGCTGGGCCTGCGCCGCCTCGCGCCCACGATCGTGATCAGCACGACCCCGATCGACGTGCTGCTCCCCCGCCTGCGCGAGCTCGGGGTCTCCCCCGTCGTCGAGTCCCCGGACGGCACCGTGCACGTCGCCCGGCCCGACGTGCTCCGGGCACGCACGCCCAAGGAGCACCGCGGGCGCGCGCAGCGCTCCGTGCGCGAGTCCGCGCACACGAGCCAGGTCGTCAGCGCGATCCGGGCCGGCGACCGGGTCGAGTCCACGCGGCCGGCCACCCCGACCGGCCGGCTCAGCCCGACCGGGTCGATGGCGGCGCTGCGCGAGGCGATCGAGGCCGAGGAGACCGTGGTGATCGGGTACGTCGACAACCAGGGCGTCAGCTCGGACCGGGTGGTCGACCCGGTGTCGCTCGACGGCGGCAGCCTGACGGCCCACGACCACCGCAGCGACGACGTACGCACCTTCGCGGTGCACCGGATCACCACGGTCCGGCCGCTACCCGACGCTCCGTAAGATTGAATCGTGGACTTCATCCGGTACGCCGAGGCGGCTGCTGCGCTGCTGAACGCCGACCTCGCCGAGGTCGACGGCCTCGCGGCGTACCTCGACGACCGGCCCCGGCTCCGCGAGCGCGCCTCCGACCGCGACTGCATGCTGCTGCGCAAGCTGCAGCGCGAGCTGCGCCCGGTCTTCGAGGACGGCGAGGTGGGTGACGTCGCGGCCGTCGTCGACGGGCTCAACGGGCTGCTCGCCCGGCACCCGATGGTCCCGCAGATCTCGGACCACGACGCGCGCCTGCACCTGCACGTCGGGACCGGTTCGTCCAGCGTCGCCGAGCAGCTGACCGGCGAGTCCCTGCTCGGGCTGTCGACCCTCGTCTGCGACCTCGGCGCCGACCGGCTCGGGGTGTGCCAGTCGGCGCCGTGCACCAACGCCTTCGTCGACGCCTCCCCGAACCGGTCACGTCGCTACTGCTCCGACCGCTGCGCCTCGCGGGTCAACGTCGCGGCCTACCGCGCCCGCCGACGGGCCGCCGTGGTCGACGCCGTGGTGGACACCGGGCACGCGGAGAGCTACACCGGCTAGGCCGGGTCCGTAGGCTGGGTCGGTGAATGACGGCCCCCTGATCGTCCAGTCCGACAAGACGCTGCTGCTCGAGATTGACCACGAGCGCGCCGCGGACTGCCGCAAGGCGATCGCGCCGTTCGCCGAGCTCGAGCGCTCGCCCGAGCACGTGCACACCTACCGCCTGACGCCGCTGGGGCTCTGGAACGCCCGCGCCGCCGGCCACGACGCCGAGCAGGTCGTCGACACGCTGCTCGAGTTCAGCCGGTACGCCGTACCCCACGCCCTGCTCGTCGACGTCGCCGAGACGATGGCGCGCTACGGGCGCCTGCGACTGGAGAAGAACCCGATCCACGGGCTCGTCCTGGTCTCCAACGACCGGCCGGTGCTCGAGGAGGTGCTGCGCGCCAAGAAGATCGCCGGGATGCTCGGCGAGCGGGTCGACGACGACACCGTGGTCGTGCACGCCTCCGAGCGCGGCAACCTCAAGCAGGCGCTCCTCAAGCTGGGCTGGCCGGCCGAGGACTTCGCCGGGTACGTCGACGGCGAGGAGCACCCGATCTTCCTCGACGAGACCGAGTGGCAGCTGCGCAACTACCAGCGCGAGGCCGCGGAGTCCTTCTGGCACGGTGGGTCCGGGGTGGTCGTGCTCCCCTGCGGCGCCGGCAAGACGCTGGTCGGAGCGGCCGCGATGGCCGAGGCGAAGGCGACCACGCTGATCCTCGTCACCAACACCGTCTCCGCGCGCCAGTGGAAGGACGAGCTGCTGCGCCGTACGTCGCTGACCGAGGACGAGATCGGGGAGTACTCCGGCGCGGTCAAGGAGGTCCGGCCCGTCACGATCGCGACGTACCAGGTGCTCACGACGAAGCGGAAGGGCGTCTACTCGCACCTCGAGCTGCTCGACGCCCGCGACTGGGGCCTGATCGTGTACGACGAGGTGCACCTGCTGCCGGCGCCGATCTTCCGGATGACCGCCAACCTGCAGGCGCGCCGACGGCTCGGCCTGACCGCCACCCTGGTGCGCGAGGACGGCCGCGAGGGTGACGTCTTCTCGCTGATCGGGCCCAAGAGGTACGACGCCCCCTGGAAGGACATCGAGTCCCAGGGCTGGATCGCGCCCGCCGACTGCGTCGAGGTGCGGGTGACGCTGCCGTCGGCCGAGCGGCTCGCGTACGCCGTCGCCGAGCCCGAGGAGCGCTATCGGCTCGCGTCGTGCACGCACCACAAGATCGACGTCGTCCGCGACCTCGTGGCCGCGCACCCGGGCCAGCCGACGCTGGTGATCGGGCAGTACATCGACCAGCTCGACGAGCTCGCCGCCGCGCTCGACGCGCCGGTGATCAAGGGCGAGACCCCGGTGAAGGAGCGGCAGCGGCTCTTCGACGCCTTCCGCTCCGGCGAGGTCGGGCTGCTGGTGGTCTCCAAGGTCGCGAACTTCTCGATCGACCTGCCCTCCGCCGAGGTCGCCATCCAGGTCTCGGGCTCCTTCGGCTCGCGGCAGGAGGAGGCCCAGCGACTCGGCCGGCTGCTGCGGCCCAAGTCGGAGGGCAAGACCGCGCACTTCTACACGATCGTCTCGCGCGACACCGTCGACGCGGAGTTCGCCCAGAACCGGCAGCGCTTCCTCGCCGAGCAGGGGTACGCCTACCGGATCGTGGACGCGGAGGACATCGCCTCGGCGTGACGGGTCGGTGATGCCGGCCGGTCAGGGATACCCGGTTAACCGGGGATCCCTGAACTTCTGGGCCTCTGCAGAGACCCAGAAGTTCACGAAGTGCCTGAGGAGTCGGCGCCCTCGCCGGCGGATCCGGCTCGCGCCGCAGCAGATCCGGCTCGCACACCGGCGGATCCGGCTCGCACCCCGACGGACCAGCCTCGCGCCCGGCTCGCCCCCGGCGCGTCCGGCTCACGCACCCGCAGCGCGCCCCGATGCTCACAGGCACGCCACAAACCAGGTGTGCAAGGGATTTCGGGCTACCTACCGTGACGCGTCGCCGGTCGACCGGTCGGCGAGGACACAGTCAGGGAAGGACCATGGAGCAGATCAGCAAGAAGCTCATGAACTGGGCTTCGATCCTCGAGCAGGGCACCCGCGCGCAGGCGGAGACGGCGGCAACGATGCCGTTCATCTTCCCGCACCTCGCGCTGATGCCCGACGCCCACCTGGGTCTGGGAGCGACCGTCGGGTCGGTCATCCCGACCCTCGGCGCGATCATGCCCGCCGCCGTCGGCGTCGACATCGGCTGCGGCATGATCGCCGTGCGCACGCAGTACACCAGTGACCAGCTGCCGACCGATCGTCGGCCGCTGCGCGAGGCCATCGAGCGGGCGGTCCCGCTCTCGGCCGGTGCGAGCAACCGCACGGTCAGCCGCGACCACACCCGGGGGAGCGGCTCGAGCAGCTGACGCGCCAGGCCGAGCAGACCGGGTTCGACCCCACGGCGTACGCCCGGAGGTGGGAGCTGCAGCTGGGCACGCTCGGCTCCGGCAACCACTTCATCGAGGTCACCGTCGACGAGCAGTCGAGGGTCTGGCTGTTCCTGCACTCGGTCTCCCGCGGCGTCGGCAACCGGATCGCCCAGCAGCACATCCGCGTCGCCCGCGAGCTGTGCGACACGTGGTGGGTGACGCTGCCCGACCGCGACCGCGACCTCGCCTACCTGCCGGAGGGCACCGACGAGTTCGACGCCTACATCGGCCAGATGCGGTGGGCGCAGCACTACGCGCTGCTCAACCGGGAGGAGATGATGGACCGGGTGGTCCGGCAGTTCGCGGAGTGGGTCGGCTCGGACGTGGAGCGGCAGGAGGAGATCAACTGCCACCACAACTACACCGAGCAGGAGCGCCACTTCGGCAAGGACGTCTGGCTCTCCCGCAAGGGCGCCATCAACGCCGAGGAGGGTCGACCCGGGCTGATCCCCGGCTCGATGGGCACGGCGTCGTACGTCGTCTCCGGTCGCGGCAACGTGCTCGCGCTGAACTCCGCCCCGCACGGCGCGGGGCGCGAGTACTCACGGTCGCGGGCGCGCCGGACGTTCACCCGGGAGCAGCTGCGCGAGGCGATGGTCGGGATCGAGTACCGCGACACCGACGCGTTCATCGACGAGATCCCGGCGGCGTACAAGGACATCGACCAGGTGATGGCCGACGCCGCCGACCTGGTCGAGGTCCGGCACACGCTGCGCCAGATCGTGAACGTCAAGGGCGACTGACGCCGCCAGCACAGAGGGAGGGGGCAGGTCCGGCGCACCGGACCTGCCCCTGCCGTCGTCTAGCGCCGATCCAGGATCCGCACCTTGCGCAGGTACTTGTGGCCCTCGATGTCGAAGCGCACGGTCAGGGTCTCCGACCGCTCCCTGAGGTGGTCCCGGCGGGTCGGCACGGACACCACGAAGGTCCGGCGGCCGGGAGGGATGAGGTCGTACGTCATCGCATGGGTGGCCCACAGGGGTCGTCGACCGGGCACCGGACCGACGTGGACGTCGGTCCAGGACGTCGCGATGTCGCGGACCTGCACCGGCTTCCCGGACCCGCGCACGACCTCGCCGGTGACGTAGACGTCGTAGTCGGCGGACCGGTTGAGGCGGATCTCCCACCGCGCGGACCGGCCCTCCTTGATCCGACGGGCCACGGTGCGCACGGTGAACGTCGGACGCGGGTCGTCGTCCACGACCGTGAGGTCGCCGAGGTAGCGGTCGGTCATCACGTTGCGCGACGCCCAGCCCGTGACCTGGGTGACCAGGGTCGGGTAGTCGGCCCGGTTGTCGGCCTCGTAGGCGACCGGGATCGTGCCGCTGGTCTGCCCGGGCGCCAGGTCGACGGCGAAGCGCTGCACCTCGCCGCGGGCCTGGCCCACGGTCAGCACCACGAAGCGGGCCGGCTGGGTGAGGGTGCCGCTGACGTTGAACGGGATGCGGGCGACCTTGGTGCCGCCCGTGCCCTCGACGACCCGCAGCCGCGAGATGTTCACGGTCGGCAGCCGGACGGCCGGTACGGCGGGCAGCGCCGCCGGCGCCGAGGCCAGGTCGGCCACCCAGATCTTCCCGCGGGTGCTGGCGCTCACCAGCTCGACCCGCGCGACTCGGGTCAGGTCGACGGCCGCACCGGTCGGGTCGACGACCAGCGTCTGCGCCCAGAGCTTGCGCACGTCGTCCGTCGTGCCGAGGGCCGGCAGGCCGCCGCCACCCTCCGGGACGAGGAGGGCGCTGGCGCCGTCGGCGTCGGTGATCCGCACCCGCACGGCCACGTCGGTGCGGGTGCCGACGATGGTGCGCAGCTCGAGCCGGCGACCGGCGAGGTCGAGCGGGCTGGTGAGGGCCAGGCCGCCGGACTGGCCGCTCGCCGACCACGCCATCTCGAAGAAGGTCCGGGTCGCCAGCCGCTCCCCCGGCTGGGTCCAGTGCGGCGCCACCATGCCGTAGCCGGGGCCGCCGCTGCTGCACGACCCGACGCGCTCGTCGTCCGCGACACCGGTGCAGAAGCGCGTGGTCGCGCCCACCGGGAGGGCGAGCCCGGCGCTCGCCGACGGCGTGCGCAGCACCCGGCCACCGCCGATGGCGTGGCTGACCGTCTGCGCATCGCCCTGGGAGGCGACCCGCGCGCGGGTGCCGTCGAAGAGCGGCAGCGCGCTCTGGTCGGCGGAGGCGAAGACGTGCACCGCGCCGGCGACGTACGCCGTGCCGACGGCCCGCTGCTCGGGCGCGGTGAGCCGCTGCGGGTCGGAGGTGCCGCAGGTGGAGGTGGGCTCGCCCGACCAGTCGTCGAACGACGGCGCCTGGGCGACGTCGGGGGTCCACTCGGTGTTGAAGAAGTTGTGGTTGGCGCCCATCACCAGGACGCTGCTCTTGAGCGAGGTGTCCCCGCGGGTGAGGTCGCGTGCGGTGTCGGTGTACTTCTGGCCCTGCAGGTCGCTGACGTCCCCGTCGCAGAAGGGCAGCATCGTGACCGTCGGGACGTACGGCGCGGTCTGCGCGGCGAAGTCGGTCGGCGCGATCAGGACCTGCCCGGCGATGCGGTACGGCGCGGTCAGCGGGATGCGGATCGCGGCCCGGTCCACTCCCTCGCCGCCGCGGCTGTGGCCGACCAGCACGACCCGGTCGAGGTCGACCTGGTGCGCGCTGGCGAGGTCGACCCAGTGGTCGAGGTGGGCCTGCACCAGCCGGGCGCGGGCGTCGGCGCCGCCGTCTGGCGCCGCGTCGTCCTGGGCGTTGATGCCGTTGGCCCGGATCGACACGGTCGCGTAGCCCTGCGACGCGAGCACCCGCTGGATGTAGTCGTAGCCGAGCTGGCTCGGGATCTCCTTGAACGGCGCCACGCAGGGCCAGGTGTCGGCCCACGCATCCGGGTCGCTCGGGTGGTAGCAGACCCCGTGCCGACCGTGGAGGAAGAGGACCAGCGGCCGCGGGCCGGTGGCCGCGTCGGCGGCCGGCTCGACGACGTGGCCGACCATCTCGATCGGCGTCCGCAGCAGGGGCACCTTGACGGGCGCGAGCGTGTAGTCGCTGCTCACCACGGCGTACGGTCCGGTCGCCGCCGGGTCGTCGGCCAGCGTCTGGGTGCCCGGCAGGTCGAGCGGTCCGTCGGCATCGGTGCCGAGACCACGGCGGCCGAACAGGTCGGCCCCGGTCTCGTCGAGCCGGTCACCCGAGAGCAGGACGTCGAGCCGGGCCGGGTCCGGCCGGGTCGGCGCGTCGATCCGGGCCCGCACGGTCCGGCCATCCGCGGCGACCGTGGAGGTGCCGACCTGCGCACCGTCCGGCGCCACCACGGTGGGGCGGTCGGAGGTGATCGGCAGCCGGGTCGGCGAGGTCCAGGAGACGACGTACCGACCGGAGCCGAGCGCGCGCACCTCCCAGACCCCGCGGCCGGTCGACGACCCGTCGGCGGGCGTGGTCGCGGTGGCCGTCCCGGTCGTGCTCACGAGGACGGCGGTGGCGAGCACGAAGGCGACCGAGAGGGCGATCGAGCGGAGGCGGCGGGGCATGGTGAGCATCTTGCCTGGTGGTCCGGTCCCGATGGCAAGCGATTCACCGACCGCGAGCACATCACCAGCGGCAGCCCCAGGGCCCCGGGCACTGCGTCGTACGCCGCGCAGGGCCGCGGGCTACCCCCATTGGATGCAGCCGGAGGACGGAGTCCACGGATCGGCGACGTTTCGGTGGGGCGGGACGCGCCGACCTAGTCTGGTCGATCGTGAAGGTGCTGCTGCTCGAGAACATCCATCCCGTCGCCGTCGAGGTCCTCGAGGCGCGCGGCTTCGAGGTCGAGCTGCGGGCCGGCTCGCTGTCGGAGGAGGAGCTGCTCGAGGCGCTCCCCGGTGTCCAGCTGCTCGGGATCCGCTCCAACACGCACATCACCCGGGCGGTGCTGGACGGCGCTCCGGACCTGCTGGCGATCGGCTGCTTCTGCATCGGCACCAACCAGGTCGACCTCGTCTCCGCGGCCGACCGTGGGATCGCTGTCTTCAACGCGCCCTTCTCCAACACCCGCAGCGTCGTCGAGCTCGTCATCGGCGAGATCATCGCGCTGGCGCGGCGGCTCACGGAGAAGACCCACAAGATGCACGACGGCGTCTGGGACAAGTCGGCCAACGGCAGCCACGAGGTCCGCGGTCGCACGCTCGGCATCGTCGGCTACGGCAACATCGGCACCCAGCTGTCCAACCTGGCCGAGGCCCTCGGCCTGCGCGTCATCTTCTTCGACACCGCCGACCGGCTGGCCCACGGCAACGCGCAGCGGATGCGCACCCTCGACGAGCTGCTCGCCAAGGCCGACGTCGTCAGCCTGCACGTCGACGGGCGGCCGGGCAACGCCGGCTTCTTCGGCGAGGAGCAGTTCGCCAAGATGAAGCCGCGCAGCATCTTCATCAACGCCGCGCGCGGCATGGTCGTCGACAACGAGTCGCTGCGCGACCACATCCTCTCCGGCCACATCGCCGGGGCGGCACTGGACGTCTTCCCGGTCGAGCCGAAGGCGCAGGGCGACGAGTTCCAGTCGGTGCTCCGCGGGCTCCCCAACGTGATCCTCACCCCGCACGTCGGCGGGTCCACCCAGGAGGCGCAGGAGGAGATCGGCTACTTCGTGGCCGGCAAGCTCGCGGGCTTCTCCCTGGAGGGCCGCACCGAGCTCTCGGTCAACCTGCCTGCCGTGCTGGCGCCCGCCCACGTGGCGGGCCACCGGATCGGATTCCTGCACATCAACGTGCCGGGCGTGCTGGCCGGCGTCAACGGCGTCCTCGCCGACGCCGGCGCCAACGTCACCGGCCAGTACCTCTCCACCCGCGCCGAGCAGGGGTACGTCGTCACCGACACCCTGGACCCGCTCCCGGCCGACGCGCTGGCCAAGCTGACCGAGTCGGAGCACACCATCTGGCTCCGGACCTGGGACGCCTGAATGCTCGACCGCTGACGGTCCCCACCTCGAACGTACGCTCGCAGCATGCCCAACGTGCGCGATCGGATCGGTCAGCAGCTCTTCCTGCGCGTCGCGGGCCCGGACGGCGCCAAGCACGCCGCCCGGATCCACACCCGGCCGGGACCGCGGTGGTTCGAGCCGGACAGCCCGATCGTCCGGGTGCACGGCGACGCGTCGATGTTCATCGGCGGCATGCGGGCGCTGCTGCTGCAGACGCTGCACCCCGCAGCGATGCGCGGGGTCGCTGAGCACTCCGACTTCCGCCACGACGCGTGGGGACGGCTCGCGCGGACCAGCCGCTACCTCGCGGTCACGACCTTCGGCACCGCAGAGGACGCCGAGCAGGCCGTCGCCGCGGTCCGCCGCATCCACGAGCACATCGTCGGCACCATGCCCGACGGGACGCCGTACGCCGCGTCCGACCCGCGCCTGCTCAGGTGGGTCCACGTCGCCGAGGTCGGCAGCTTCCTGCGCGCGCACACCGTCTACGGCCGGGAGCCGCTGACCGGGGCCGACCGCGACACCTACGTCGCGCAGACCGCCGAGGTCGTACGCCGCCTCGGCGTCACCGACCCGCCGACCACCGAGGCCGAGCTGGTCGAGGCGCTCGCGGCGTACCGCCCCGAGCTGCGCGGCACCCCCGAGGCCCGCGCGACGGTCGCCTACCTGCTGCTGCACCCGCCGCTGCCGCTGGTGGCCCGGGTGCCGTACGCCGTGATCGCGGCCGCGGCCGTCGGACTGATGCCGGCCTGGACCCGGGGGCCGCTGCGGCTCCCGTGGCTCCCGGTGTCGGAGCGCACGGTGGTGCGCGCGCTCGGTGGGGTCGCGACCGGGACGATCCGGTGGGCGATGACACCGCGTGAGCGGGCCCAGGAAGTCTTGAGCCAAGCCTGAGGTGATCTTTGGGTGGTCTAGAGGGGCTGGACCTAGGCTGGACGCATGTTCACCTCCGGTCGTTCCCGCACCGCCCTCCTCGCCGTCCTCGCGATGGTCGGCTCCCTGCTGCTCCTCGTGGCGCCGGCGGGTGGCGCCGAGGCGGCCTCGGGCACCGGTCGCGTGCGTGGCGCCGTCTACGGCGGCGGCATCAGCAAGGTGACGATGCTGTGGTTCACCAAGGACTGGACCTACCTCGGCAGGCGCACCGTCCATGACGGCATCTACACGCTGCGCCTGAAGCCCGGCACCTACCGGATCCAGTTCGTCGACCAGCGCCCGGCGTACGACGTCACCAAGGCCGCGCCCAAGGACATCAAGGTCACCATCGGCGCCGGGGGCACGAAGACCAGGAACGTCCACATGCGTCGCGGCGCCGCGGTCACCGGCACGGTCAAGGCCGGCGGCAAGGTCGCCCGGGGCGCCAAGGTCGTGGCAGCCAACACCTCGGAGCAGTCCTTCGAGGTCAAGGCCAACAGCAAGGGCCAGTTCGCGCTGGGCGGCCTGCCGGCCGGCAGCTACTCCGTCTTCACCTACGACCGCAAGAAGCGCTACGTCGCCAAGAGCCTGTGGGTGCCCAGGATGAAGTCGGGCCAGGCCAAGAACGTCAGCATCCACCTCAACCGCAAGGCCGGTCGCCTGCTGGTCGACGTGTACGCCGGCCCCAACCCCGCCACCGGCACGCCCACGGTGACGGTCGTGAGCCGCTCCAACGGCCAGTTCTGGAGCGCCAAGGTGCGCCACGGCTCGGCGTCGTTCTCCGGTCTCTACCCGGGCAAGTACAAGATCGTCGTCCCGGGCGTCGGCAACTACCTGCCCGCGACCGGCAAGGTCAGGGGCGGCACGGTCAAGGGCGGCCGGGTCGCGTTCGGCAGCTACCGCCTCACCAAGCGCGGCGCGACCGTGTCGGGCACCGTGGTCGACGCGAAGGACCCGTCGTACCCGCTCTCCGGCGCCCAGGTCCTGCTCTTCGACAAGGCCGGGGCCAAGCTCGGCACGGCCACCACCAACAGCAGGGGCGTCTTCTCCTTCGGCGGCCAGCTGACCACGCAGAACGGGATGACGGTCGTCGCCCAGCCCGGCCAGTACTCGGCCTACCTCGGCAAGGGCACGCACTACTGCAAGTACGGCAAGAAGAAGTCGCCGACCTTCGTGGTCCACACCGGTCGCAACACCACGATCGGGAAGGTCGCACTGCCCCACCTCGCCGCGAGCCAGCAGGACAGCGCCGAGGTCTGCGGACCCTGAGTCAGCTGACCACCATGTCGGCGTCGCCCCAGTAGGCGCGCATCGTGGTGATCAGGCCGTCCTCGTCGAAGGTCATCGCGTCGATCGGCGACAGCGTGTACGTCTTCTCGCCGGCCCGCGTGATGATCTCGAAGAGGAAGCTCGCCTCGCCGCCGGCGATCCGCGCGGCGATCACGCGGGTCTCCTGCTGGAGCCCCTCGAGGCCGGCGTAGAACTCCCTGATCGAGGCGTGCCCGGTGCGGACGTCGGTCCCGACCGGGTCCTCGACGGTGGCGTCCTCGGCGTACAGCGCGACGATCTCGTCGGCCGTGCCGGAGCCCACCAGCCGCACGTAGTCGTCGACGACCTGGCGGATGCGGTCCGAGCTGGCTGCCATCTGATCTCCTCGTCGCGCTAGAACAGGTTCTTGTGCCGTTCTTGTGTCGGTCACCGTAGCGCGCGCGGCCTCCGACGTCTTGAATGGGCGACGTGGACCTCCTGCTCGCCTGGCCGCTGCCGGGAGCCCGCCCCCTGGGCGCCCAGCTCATCGCGTCGTACGACCACCCGGACCGCCGCTACCACGACGGCCAGCACCTCGCCGAGGTCCTCGAGCGGGTGCACGAGCTCTCCGGCCAGGGCGTGGAGTTCGACCGGATGGCCGTGCTGCTGGCCGCGTGGTTCCACGACAGCGTGTACGACGCCCAGCCCGACGCGGAGCGGCGCTCGGCCGCCTGGGCCGCCGAGGCGCTGCCGCCCCTGGTCGACCCGGCGGTCGTCGACGAGGTCGTCCGGCTGGTGCTGCTCACCGAGCACCACCAGCCCACCGACGACGACGCCAACGGCTGCGCCCTGTCCGACGCCGACCTGGCGATCCTGGCCGCACCGGCGCAGCGGTACGCCGAGTACGTCGCCGCCGTCCGCGAGGAGTACGCCCACGTGCCCGACGAGGCCTTCGCGGCCGGACGCAGCGCGATCCTGCGCGAGCTGCTGGCGAAGCCTCATCTCTTCCACACGGCGTACGCCCGCGAGACCTGGGAGGACGCGGCCCGGGCCAACGTCCAGCGGGAGCTGGAGACGCTCGCGCCGTAACGCCGGCGTCACGGCCGGGCGCTAGCGTCCGGCCCCATGAGGACTGTCTTCAGGGGCGCGCGATGGCCGGGCGACGTGGCGATCCGGGACGGCCTGGTCGTGGCCGTCGGCGAGGTGCCGCCGCTGGACGGCGACGAGGTCGTGGACTGCTCCGGCGACATCCTGACGGCCGGCCTCATCAACACCCACCACCACTTCTACCAGTGGCTGACGCGGGGCTGGGCCGTCGACCAGGGGCTGTTCGGCTGGCTGACGACGCTCTACCCGGTGTGGGCGCGGCTGAGCCCGGAGGACGTCGAGGCGGCCAGCGCCGTGGCGCTCGCGGAGCTGGCGCTGTCGGGCTGCACCACGGCGGCCGACCACCACTACCTGGTGCCGGGCGGCGACGACTCGGTGTTCGACGCCATCGCGGCGGCGGCGCGGCGGATCGGCGTACGCGTCCACCTCGCGCGCGGATCGATGGACCTCGGCGAGAGCGACGGCGGGCTGCCTCCGGACTCGGTCGTCGAGGACGTCGACTCGATCCTCGCCTCGACCGTCGCCGTCCACGACCGGCTGCACGACGGTGACCGCGTCGTGGTGACGGTGGCGCCGTGCAGCCCGTTCAGCGTCACCACGCGGCTGATGACGGAGTCGGCGGCGCTGGCGCGGTCCCTGGGGCTGCGGCTGCACACCCACCTGGCCGAGACGCTCGACGAGGAGCGTGACAGCATCGCGCGCTTCGGGCGTCGGCCGATGGAGCTGCTTGACGAGCTCGGCTGGATCGCGCCGGACGTGTGGGTCGCGCACGGCATCCACTTCTCCGACGCCGAGGTGCTGCGCCTGGGGGCGACGCGCACCGGCATCGCCCACTGCCCGTCGTCCAACTGCCGGCTGGGATCCGGCACCGCCCGGGTCCGCGACCTCGTGGCGGCCGGCGCACCCGTCGGGCTCGGCGTCGACGGCGTCGCGTCCAACGAGGTCGGCACGCTGCAGCCCGAGCTGCGACAGGCGCTCTACCTCGCACGCCAGCGCGATCTGGATCCGGGCGCGTTCTCACCTGCCGACGCCTTGGCGCTGGCCACGACCGGCGGGGCCGCGTGCCTGGGCCGCTCGGACATCGGCTCGCTGGCTCCCGGGCTCAGGGCGGACATCGTCGTCTGGCCCGGCGACGACGTCGCCGACGTGCTCGACCCGCTCGCGGCCCTGGTCCTCGGACCCGAGCGCTCGGCGCGGCACGTGCTCGTCGGGGGCGAGCACGTCGTGCGCGACGGGCACCTGGTCGGGGCCGACCTCACCGAGCTGCGCCGGGACCTGGCTCGCCGGGCGCAGCGGTTGTGGCCACGGCCATAGCCACGGGCACAGCCACGGACACAGCCAGGGCCGGGTCGTCCGCGGCTATCCCGCCGGGCGGCCCTTGCGCCGCCGCAGGCCCACCGCGTTGAGGCGGGCGACGAGATCCCGGGAGGAGATGGGTACGGCGCCGGCGGCCAGCATCTCGTCGTACCACTCGGACGGCACGTCGTAGTGGTCGCGGTCGAAGCCTCGAGCCGGGATGCCGACGCTCGCGGCGAAGACGTGCAGCTCCTCGTAGGACTCGTCGCTGGCGAGGTGCGACCACAGGCGTCCGTGCCCGGCCGCGTTGGGCGGGTCGATCAGGATCATCGAGGAGTGCTCACCCCGCGGAGCGGACGGCCCGCTCCATCGCGTCGTCGACGAGCAGCCGCCAGGACCGGACCAGCCCCGCGTCGACGTACGCCTTGGCGGAGCCACCCGGACGCACCTGGCGACCGAGGTGGAACTGGCTGACGTCGGCGCGCGCGAACCACGGCACCTGCTCGGCGAGCAGACCGCCGCCGGGCATCAGCGTCCGGGCGACGAGGGGATCGGCTGCGGTCTCGATGAGGTCGTCGAAGCCGACGCCGAGACCACGCGGCGAGCCGGCGGAGCGGACGGCAGCGAGCCCCGGCAGGTCGAGCAGCCGGCGCCAGGAGCGTCGCGGGTCGAGGGTGTCGTCGATCGCCCGGCCGAAGACCCACGGCACGCCGGGCAGCGCCGAGGCCAGGTGCGTGCAGACCTGGGTGTCGACCTCGAGGTCGGCGTCGAGGAACCCGAAGCCGACGCCGCTCGCGCCGCGCGCCAGGTAGTCCTCGGCCAGCCCGACCAGCCGGGTCAGCTCGCCACCGGTCGTCGTCCAGGAGTCGTTGAGCCGCAGCAGCACGAACACCGGGAGCGACGTCTCGCGGCAGACGGCGGTGACGACGGACGGCTCCGGGGACAGCGCTACGTCTGCACCCGCCGCGGCCAGGTGCAGACGGTCCGCGCCGCCCTCCTCCGCGCCGGGGACGTCGCGCGGGTCGAGGACGGTCACCTCCAGGAGGCCGTCGCCCATGCCGCCACTGTAGGGCGCGGCGTACGCCGGACGGCGGAGCCGCGCTCGGGGACCGCCTCGACAGCGCCTCGGCAGCGCTGCGACGGCGTCGAGCCAGCGTGGACTCGACCTACCGACGCCGTGGAGGGGATGTGGAGGCCCGGTGCATGATGGAGTGATGGACAACGCGCTGCTGTTCGATGCGCGAGCCCGGGTCCTGGCAGACCTGGCGGCTCGCAACCATGCGACCGCGGACGCCGTCTCGGCTCTCGAGGATGCGGTCGAGCAGCGCAAGTGGTGGGCCGAGCAGTGGCCGGAGGGGGCGCAGTACGTCGCCGGCCTGGTCGCCCAGGACGTGCAGGACGCGCTCTTCGAGCAGATCGGTCGCTGGCCGGTGTGCCGCGAGTGCAGCGACGATGCGCCGGTGCACGTGCTCTACATCCAGCCCGACCTCGGCGGACCGGATCCGGTCTGGGTCTGCGAGGAGAGCGGCGACGTGGTCGCGCCGCTCGGGGGGCTCTAGCTCTCCGACCCGACCTGCAGCCACATGGTGAAGCGGTCGGCGCGGTAGACCGTGCGCGAGACCTCGATGACCTTGTCGCTCAACGACGCGCGTCGCGAGTGCCGCAGCACCGAGGCACCGGTCTCGATCTCGAGGAGCTCGGCCTCCTCGTCGCTGGCGACGTCGGCGTTGATCGAGTCCTCGGCCCAGGTCGGACGCAGCCCGCGGTTCTCGAGGGCGTCGTACAGGCTGGTCGGCATGCCGCTCTGCAGGAAGCCGGGGATCAGCACCTCGTTGAGGTAGGCGTCCTCGATGCACATCGGCTGCGCGTCGGCCCGTCGCAGCCGGCGCCAGTGGATCACGGCGTCGCCCTCACTGACGTTGAGAGCGCGGGCCACGCCGGGCCCGGCCTGCTCGCGCCGCGCGAGGATGGTCTGCGACTCGGCCAGCAGTCCCCGACGCGCCATCTCCTCGGTGTAGCTGGTCAGCCGGCTCGCCGTACGACGCGGGCGGGCCACGAACGTGCCGCGTCCGGGGATGCGCTCGAGCAGTCCCTCGACCACCAGGGCGTCCATGGCCTGTCGTACGGTCATGCGGGCGACGCCGAAGCGATGCACGAGCTCGCGCTCGGACGGAGCCGGTGATCCGGGTGCCGCCCCCGTGACGAGCGTGCGCACGTACTCACGCACCTGGACGTGCTTGAGAGCCCGTCCATCGGTCTCCAGCAACTCGTCCACGGCTGAACTGTAGGCAGTGAAGAGGCTCCCCGTCCCGCGATCGGCACTAACCGGCGCGGCCCGGAGGACGGGCTCAATTACGGCCCTAGTCCGTCGCAATTGCGCGGAGCACGTCGAGACGCGCCGCGCGTCGTGCCGGGAGGACCGCCGCCAGCACGCCGATCACCACCGACAGCACCAGGAACACGGCGAGCTGCCCCACCGGGACGCTGATCACCTCGAGGCCCTGGTCGCGGACGGCGTACATCAGCGCGACGCCGAAACCGAGGCCGAGCACGACGCCCAGCACCGCGCCGAGGACCGCGATCACCACCGACTCCAGGGTGATCATCAGCCGCAGCTGGGCGCGGCTCAGCCCGATCGCGCGCAGCAGCCCGACCTCCCGGGTCCGCTCGATCACCGACAGGGCCAGCGTGTTGACGATCCCGAGGACGGCGATGACCAGCGCCAGGCCGAGCAGCGCGAAGATCATCAGCACGAACTGGTCGATGGGCTCGCGCTGCTCCTTCGCGAAGGCCGTCTGGTCCTTGACGGTGACGACCGGGAGGTCCGCGACGACGGCGTCCAGGCGGTCCTGGATGCCCGCGGAGTCGTCGGTGAAGAGGATCAGCACGTTGTCGCTCGCGGGGAAGCCCGCCTCCGCGAAGTCGTCGAGGCTCAGCACGATCGGGGCGGCCACCACCGGGTTGTCCTCGAAGACGCCGCTGACGGAGTACGTGCGAGAGCCGACCGGCATGTCGAGGGTCACGTCGTCACCGGTCGCGAGGTCGTGGTCGTCGGCCCAGCTGCGCTGCAGCAGCACCGCACCGCCGCCCGGCGCGCCGGACGTGTCGAGGTCGAGCTCGAGCGCGTCGACGTAGGCGGGGTCGACCGCGGCCACGAACTGATTGTCGCCCTTGCGCTCCGCGTTGCCGAACCGCTCGCGCACCACCTGGTCGACACCGTCGACCTTCGACATCTGCTCGCCGATCGCGGGCGAGAAGCCGGTCCCGATCACGTTGCTGACGACGAAGTCGCCGACGAAGTTCTGCGAGACGGACTGGTCGATGCTCGCCTTCGCGGAGTCGCCGACGATCGCCATCGTGCAGGCGAGCGCCAGGCCGATCATCAGCGCCGAGGCGGTCGCCGTCGTACGACGCGGGTTGCGCAGCGAGTTCTGGCCGGCGAGGTTGCCGACGCTGCCGAACACCTGGGCGTACGCCGAGCGGGCCAGCGCCAGGAACGGCTTGCTGATCACCGGGCTCATCGCCGCGACGCCGAGCAGGATCGCGAGCACGCCGCCGCCGACCTGCCAGCCGCTGTGCGGGAGGTCGACGAAGAGGCCGAGCGCCAGCACCACCAGGCCGGCCACCGTCAGCGCGAGCCCCCACACGAACCGACGCCGCAGCGACGACTCCGGCAGGGCGATGTCGTCCCGCATCGCCTGGACCGGCGAGATCCGCCCGGTCCGCCGTGCCGGCAGCCAGGCCGCGGCCATGGTGACCAGGATCCCCACGGCGTACGACGCGATGAAGGTGCGTGGCGCGAAGATCAGCGGCTGGCCGGAGAGGTCGAGGCCGAAGTTGGCGAAGAGCGCTCGGATGCCCATCGCCAGCAGGACGCCCAGGCCGAGGCCGATGGTCGCGCCGAGGACGCCGAGGACGAACGCCTCGAGCTGCACCGACCACATCACCTGGCGCTTGGAGGCGCCGAGGGCGCGCAGCAGGGCCAGCTCGCGGCTGCGCTGGGCGACCAGGATCGAGAAGGTGTTGACGATCAGGAAGGCGCCGACGACCAGGGAGATGCCGGCGAAGATCAGCAAAAAGGTCGTCAGGAAGGAGATGGCGTCGACCAGGTCGGAGGCCGACTCGTCGGCCGCGTCGTCACCGGTGACCGCCTCGACCTTGTCGGGCAGGTCCGGCCGCACCGCGTCGCGCAGCTGCTCCTGGGAGACCCCGTCGTCCGCCGTCACCCAGATGTCGGTGTAGACGTCCTGGCCGCCGAGGAAGAGCTCCTGGGCGGTCGGGGTGTCGAAGGCGGCGTACGTCGCGCCGTTGAGTGAGCCACCGTTGGGGAAGCCGGCGATGCCGACGAGCTCGGGCTGGATCCGGGTCGGCGCGACCGGCGCGCCGCTCTTCGGATCGGCGAGCATGGTCGACGGGATGATGGTGACCTTGTCGCCGACGACGTAGCCCGCCCGCTCGGCCGTGCGCTCGTCCAGGACGACCTCGTCGGCACCGTGCGGCTCCTTGCCCTGCACGATGCGCAGGCCCTCGAGGCCGTGCCCGGCGGGAGCGTCGGACCAGTTGCTGCCGATCGCGGGAGGCCCGAAGCCGCTGACGACCTTGCCGGTCCTGCTCACCACGAAGACGCCGATCGCGCTGACGTTGCCGTCGACGCGGGCGGCGCCGGGAGTGTCGCGGAGCTGCTCGACGAGGCTGCCCGGGAGGGTGACCGTCGAGGGTGCGCCATCGGCGGTCGTGCCGCCCTCGGGGCGCACCACCACGTCGCCGACGGTGGACGCGAAGAGCGCGGTGAAGCTGCGGCTCAGGGTGTCGGAGAAGATCAACGAGCCCGCGACGAACGCGACGCCGAGCACGATGGCGAAGGTGCTCAGCAGCAGGCGCACCTTGCGCCCGAGGAGGCTCTTGATGGCGGCCCGGATCATGGGGTCGGCTCGGCCATCCGGTTCATGACGTCGAGGACCTGCTCGCGCGTCGGGGCGCGCAGCTCGTCGACGACGCGGCCGTCGGCCAGGAAGACCACGCGGTCGGTGTACGCCGCCGCGACCGGGTCGTGGGTGACCATCACGACCGTCTGCCCGTGCTCGTCGGCGCTGCGACGCAGCAGCTCGAGCACCTCGGCGCCCGAGCGTGAGTCGAGGTTGCCGGTCGGCTCGTCGGCGAAGACGATCCGCGGTCGGCTGGCGAGCGCCCGGGCCACCGCGACCCGCTGCTGCTGGCCACCGGAGAGCTCGTTGGGCTTGTGCTTGAGCCGGCCACCGAGGCCGACGGTGGCGATGACGGAGTCGTACCAGGCCCGGTCGGGCTTGCGGCCGGCGATCGACATCGGAAGGGTGATGTTCTCCTCCGCGGACAGCGTCGGCACCAGGTTGAAGGACTGGAAGACGAAGCCGATCTCGTCGCGGCGCAGCCGGGTGAGGGCCTTGTCCTTGAGCGTGGTCAGATCCTGCTCTCCGATGTAGACGGAGCCGGAGTCGGCCGTGTCGAGGGCCGCGCAGCAGTGCATCAACGTGGACTTGCCCGAGCCGCTGGGACCCATCACGGCGGTGAACTCACCCGCCGCGATGTCGAGGGTCACGTCGTCGAGGGCGCGGACCTGCGCCGCGCCGGCGCCGTACGTCTTGGTCAGGTTGCGGACCCGCGCCGCAGGCGGCGAGGTGGGGGCGGCCTCGGTCATGGCTCAACCCTGGCGCGCCCGGGCCGGCAGCGCCACCGGAATCACCCTGGGATGACCATGAGATCGCCCGGGTACGGGTCCTGGTCGCAGCGTTCGCCGTCGGCATCGCGATGTGGAGCGGCTCCGTAGGGTCGGATCATGCACGTCGAGCGCACGCTGACCGTCCCTCGCCCGATCGAGTCCGTCTTCGACTACCTGGGCGACTTCACCCACACCAACGAGTGGGACCCGGGGACCGTCGAGACGTCCCGGACCGGCGGTGACGGCGGGGTCGGCACGACGTACGCGAACACCTCGGAGTTCCTGGGCCGGCGGACCTCGTTGGAGTACGAGACGATCGTCTTCGAGCGGCCGATGAGGCTGCAGTTCCGCGGGCGCAACAAGACGGCCACGGCCACCGACACGATGACCTTCACCCCGGCCGCCGGCGGTGCGAGCACCGAGGTGCACTACCGGGCCGACTTCGACTTCGGCCGGCTGCTCAACCTGGTGGCGCCGCTGGTGCTGCGCGGCAAGCTCGACAAGGTCGCCGACGAGACGGTCGAGCAGCTCCGAAGGACACTGGCCGAACGGGCCTGACATCGAACACGTGTTCGACTAGCCTGGGGGCATGGACTTCCAGGGTTCGCTGTTCGGGGCGCCGACCGTCGAGGCGCCGACCTTCGAGGGCGTCGTACGACGTGAGCTGACCCGGGGCGCCTGGGTCGACGTGGTCCCGGCCTGGCTGCCGGAGGCCGACGAGGTCTTCGCGTCGATGGTGCGTGACGTGCCGTGGCGTGCGGAGCGACGGCAGATGTACGACCGCGAGGTCGCCGTACCCCGGCTGCTGCACACGTACGGCGTCGGCGAGCCGCTCCCCCACCCGGCGCTCGCCCGGGCGCGCGGCGCGCTGTCGGCGTACTACCGCCCCGAGCTCGGTGAGCCGTTCGTGACGGCCGGCTGCTGCTACTACCGCGATGGGCGCGACAGCGTGGCGTGGCACGGCGACACCATCGGGCGCGGCAAGACCCACGACACGATGGTCGCGATCGTGTCCCTCGGCGACCCGCGTCGGCTCGCGCTGCGGCCGCGGGTGGGCGGTGCCTCGATCTCGCTGGAGATGAGCCACGGCGACCTCCTCGTGATGGGCGGCTCGTGCCAGCGCACGTGGGAGCACGCCGTACCCAAGGTGGCGCACGCCGGTCCACGGGTCTCCGTGCAGTTCCGGCCCCTGAACGTCTTCTGACCCGAGCCCGAGGCACGCCTCGACGGTGGTCGAGCTGCGAGCCGGACGGTGGTTGAGGCGCGAGCCGGACAGTGGTTGAGGCGCGAGCCGGACAGTGGTTGAGGTGCGAGCCGGACGGTGGTTGAGGCGCGAGCCGCGCTAGCGGCGAGCCTCGAAACCACCATCGCCAGTCAGGGTGGTTTCGGGGCTCGGGCCTGGCGGCCCTCACACCTCAACCACCGGACCACCCCCGGTGGTGGGACGGCGAGCCACCCAACGGTGGTTGAGGTGCGAGCCGGACGGTGGTTGAGGTGCGAGCCGGACGGTGGTTGAGGCGCGAGCCGCGCTAGCGGCGAGCCTCGAAACCACCATCGCCAGACAGCGTGGTTTCGAGGCTCGGGCCTGGCGGCCCTCACACCTCAACCACCGGACCCCCCCCGGTGGTGGGACGGCGAGCCACCCAACGGTGGTTGAGGTGCGAGCCGGACGGTGGTTGAGGTGCGAGCCGGACGGTGGTTGAGGTGCGAGCCGCGCTAGCGGCGAGCCTCGAAACCACCATCGCCAGTCAGGGTGGTTTCGAGGCTCGGGCCTGGCGGCCCTCACACCTCAACCACCGGACCACCCCCGGTGGCGGGACAGCGAGCCACCCACGGTGGTTGAGGTGCGAGCCGCGCTAGCGGCGAGCCTCGAAACCACCCTCGCCAGACAGGGTGGTTTCGAGGCTCGGGGCCTAACGGCCCTCACACCTCAACCACCGGGTCATCCGCGCGGGGGGAGTGACCGGGCCGTCGGGGGGGTACCGCCCCCCGCATGAGCACCGTCAGCACCGAGGCCATGGAGTTCGGCCGACTCACCATCGCCTTCGACGACCGGGTCCTGCGGCCGCGGCCGTGGACGGCGGCGCAGTCCGACTGGGCCGCCGAGATCCTGGCGGCCGGACCTGCGGGTCGCGTCCTGGAGCTGTGCTCCGGCGCCGGTCAGATCGGGCTGCTGGCGATCGCCGACAACGACCGCGAGCTGGTCTGCGTCGACCTCGACCCGGTCGCGTGCGACTACGCCCGCCGCAACGCGGCGGCCGCCGGGGTGGCCGAGCGCGTCGAGATCCGCGAGGGCCGGATCGACGAGATGGTGCGCGACCGCGAGCGGTTCGCGGTGGTGATCGCCGACCCGCCGTGGGTACGACGCACCGAGACCGGCCGCTACCCCGAGGACCCGCTCCTGGCGATCGACGGCGGCGACGACGGCATGGACATCGCCTGGGACTGCATCGACACGGCCCGGCTGCACCTGATGCCTGCCGGGTCGCTGCTCCTGCAGATCGGCACCGTCGAGCAGGTCGACGCGGTGCGCGAGCGCCTGCGCGGCGACGACCTCGCCGTGACCGAGGTCCGCTGGCACGAGCGCGGCGTCCTGGTGCGGATCGACCGGCTCTAGCTCGGTCGCAGCTCGGCCGGCAGCACCTTGTGGGTGCCGTCGCACCACGGCAGCGACGCCGACTTCAAGCAGCGGCAGACCGCCGAGACCGGGCGCGTCGTCCCGTGCGCCAGCCCGTCGGGGTCCTCGATGGCGTGGTTGCCGCGCAGCAGCATCGGGCCGCCGGGACAGAGGATCGCCTCGGGATGCTCGATCGTCATGCCACGGCCTCCTCGATCTCCCAACGGCTGAGCATCGAGCGGGCGAAGCGGTCCTCGAGGTCGAGGCACGTGAAGGCACCGAACCACAGGTCGGCCTCGAGCCGGGGGTCCTCGTCCAGCAGCGCCTGGCAGATCACGTGGACCGCGAGCTGCTCGTGCACGGCGTCCGCCTCGATGTGCTCGGCGTAGTAGTCGACGAGCTCCTGCGGCAGCCCGAGCCGCTCCAGGCCCTGGACCATCCGGCGCGACGGCAGCGAGCTGGTCGCCTCGAAGGACGCGAGGTGGCCCAGCGCCGCGCCGCGCAGCCGACGGTGGAGCCCGAAGAGGGTCATCGCGTTGTTCTGCTCGAGGACCTCCAGCGGCGCCTCGTCGATGTAGGTGCCGTACGACGCGTCGAGGCCGCTGGCCTCCATGCCCCGGGCGAAGAGGTGGTGGTGCAGCCGGTTCGGGTTGCCCGCGCCGTACTCGTCGTACAGCAGCTCCATCAGGCCGGCCTTGGCGCGTACGCCGAGCCGCGGCAGCACCCACACGGTCGGGTCGGACTCCATGAGGTGGTAGATCGAGCGGACCCGGGTCAGCTCCAGCACCTGCTCGCGCGTCGCGTCGCGGTGCACGTGCGTCGCGAGCGACGCGCCGTCGTGCTCGGCGACCCAGTCGAAGAGGTCGTCGGTGAAGCTGACGCCGCTCGGCGGGGTGTACCGCGCACGCAGCCGCTGCTCGAGGTCGCGCTCGAGGACGGCACGCGCGCGGAGCAGCTGCGGGTCCCACTCGAGGTCCTCGGGCACCCCGGTCAGGTCGCGGTAGTGCAGCTGGTGCAGCGTCCACAGGGCGAGCGCGGCGTCGTCGGGCGTCGCCTCCGGCAGGGAGGAGAGAACGGCGAAGAAGTCGTCGCCCGAGCGCAGGGCGCCGAACAGGGTCTCGGTCAGGGCTCCGCGTGGGGTCGGCAGGTCCATGCCTGCGAGGTACCCGCCTCGACGAGACGCACTCCCACCTGCTTGGGCGAGGTAGTACGAATGGGGCATGACCAACATCGCAAGCAGCTCGGGCACCTTCGACATCGGCGGCGACCTGCCGGTCGTGCGCCTCGGCTACGGCACCATGCAGCTGCCCGGCGAGGGCGTGTGGGGGCCGGCCAAGGACCACGACGCCGCGCTCGCCGTGCTCCGCCGGACCGTCGAGCTCGGGATCACCTTCTTCGACACGGCCGACTCCTACGGGCCCGAGACCGCCGAGCAGCTGCTCAAGGACGCACTCCACCCGTACGCCGACGAGGTGGTCATCGCGACCAAGTCGGGCCTGACCCGGCAGGGACCCGGCGTCTGGACGCAGCTCGGCTACCCGCCGTACCTGCGCCAGCAGTGCGAGCTGAGCCTGCGCCGCCTCGGCGTCGAGACGATCGACCTCTACCAGCTGCACCGCATCGACACGGCGTACCCCCTGGAGGACCAGGTCGGCGAGTTCAAGGCGCTGCAGGACGAGGGGAAGATCCGCCACATCGGCCTGTCCGAGGTGAGCGTCGAGCAGATCAAGGCGGCGCGCGAGATCGCCGAGATCACCACCGTGCAGAACCTCTACAACCTCGCCAACCGCAGCGCCGAGGACGTGCTGGACTACTGCGAGGCGGAGGCTATCGGCTTCATCCCGTGGTTCCCGCTGGCGACCGGGCAGCTCTCGAAGGAGGACGGCCCGCTCGCCCAGGCCGCCGTCGACCACGGCGCGACGCCGTCTCAGCTGGCGCTCGCGTGGCTGCTGCGTCGCTCACCGGTGGTGCTTCCCATCCCGGGCACGTCGAGCCTCGCGCACCTGGAGTCCAACACCGCCGCCGCCGGCATCGAGCTGACCGACGAGGAGTTCGACGCGCTGTCGGCCCTGGGCTGACGTGTGGTGGTCTCGAGGCTCGGGTCGCGAGCCTCGAGACCTGCGGGCTCAGAACTCGACCTGCGGCGCGACGTCCTGCCCGGCGGGAGCCTCGTAGAAGTCGCGCTTGTGGACGTTGGCGATGCCGGTGAGGAACATCCACGGGATGGTCTGGGTCAGCTTGTTGAGCGTCGCGACCGCGTCGTTGTAGTACTGGCGGGCGAAGGAGATCTGGTCCTCGGTCGCCGCGAGCTGCTGCTGCAGGTCGAGGAAGTTGGTGTTCGCCTTGAGGTCGGGGTAGGCCTCGGCGACGGCGTTGACCCTGACCAGGGCCTGGCTCAGCTGGGCGTCGGCGGCGGCCTTGGCCGGCACGTCGTCGCCCTTCGCGGCGGCGGTGACGGCGGCACGCGCCTTCGTGACCTCCTCGAAGACGCCGCTCTCGTGCGCGGCGTAGCCCTTGACCGTCTCGACGAGGTTGGGGATCAGGTCGGCGCGCCGCGTCAGCTGGACGTCGATGCCGCCGAGCGCCTCCTGGGCTCCGATGTCGGTGGTGCGCAGCTTGTTGAAGCCGACGACGACGAAGCCGACGACGGCGACGAGCACCACGATGACGATGATGGCGATGAGCATGTGAACTCCTCAGTTCATGGCGTGCTGGAAAGTATCGGGGTCACCAGGAGCCGCCGCCACCACCGCCGCCTCCGCCGCCACCCGAGAACCCGCCGCCGCTGGAGGACGAGGAGGAGCTTTGGGTCGCTTCGTACGACGAGATGGCGGAGCTGACGGTGCTGTTGAAGTCGGAGACCATCGACGAGACGGCGGAGCCGGCGTACGCACCGGCGTACGCCCCGCCGAAGTACGACGGGACGGGCGGCTCGGTGGCCATCTCGGTGCGGTACTTCTCGGCCCACTCGTCGGCGCACCCGAAGGCGACCGCCCAGGGGATGTACGCCGTGTAGAGCTCCTGGCGTCCCGAGAAGTCGAAGCGGTCGACGGCGGACGGGGTCGACAGGATCCGCCTGAACCCGCCGGCGCGCGACCACAGGTCACGCCCCGTCCTGGTGCGCCGGGTCCCGGAGCCGGGCGCCGCGAGGGAGGCGGCGAAGATCGCGAAGGCGCCGAGGACGAGCCCGACGATGGACATGTCGAGCGGGTTCCAGATCGCGATCGCGATGACGCCGATGAAGCACGCGCCGATCACGATCGGGCCGAATCCGCCCAGACCGCTGGTGGTCATCAGCCCGGCGGAGGACGCCCACGACTTCGTGCTGGACTCGAAGGTCGACATCTCGCTCTTGAGGCGCTTGCCGGCCTCGACGTCCTTGGGTGCGGCCACGAACGACGTGCCCGGTCCGCCGAGCAGGTGCGCGACGCCGGAGGTGACGGGGTCGAGACCGGCCCAGCCCTCAGCGCCGTTCTTGTCCTTGATCGTCCACGCCGCGTCGGAGCGGTCGAGGTCGATCGCGCCCTTCTCGGCGGCGTACATCAGGGTGGCGACGTACTGCTCGTCGCCGACCTGCTCCGTCACGAGGTACGCCGCCTGGGCGGGCCCGACGCCCTCGGGTGGCGCGTACATCAGGGGGAACTGCGGGTCCCGCTCGGCCGCGCGCTTGGCGAGGTACAGCCCCAGGAGCGCGACGAGGAAGGACAGGAGGAGGACGGCGCCGAGGCCGGCTACGGTCGGGCCGAAGACGGCGTCGAAGCGGCGCGGCCACGGGAGGGTGCCGCCCGCGGCGGGCGTCGCCATGTCGAGGCCGGTCTTGAGGGTCACGGGCGTGCGCGGGGCGAGGTTGGCCGCGGTGACGTGGAGCTTGGTGGTCCCGGCGCCCTCGACGGTGCAGCCGTTGGTGTCGGAGCCGACGGCGCACTGGACGTCCTGGGCGTTGGCCGGCAGCCGGACGGTCAGGTCGGCGGCGGTGATGGCCTGGGCCCAGCCGGCCGGGATGAGGTTCCAGTAGAACTGGGTCCGGGACCCGTCGGTGCCCGGCTCGAGGACGCCGTCGATCCGGTAGCTGATCCGGTAGACGTGGTCACCGGGCTCCACGGTCGAGTCCGCATCGCCGATCCGCGCGACGCGGTAGCGACCACCGGACTGCCGTGACAGCTCGACGGCGACGTCACGACCGTCCATGGTGACCTTGATGTCGTGCGGGATGCGGCGGGAGTCCGGCGCGGTCGGGTCCTCGGTGTCCCAGAACCGGAAGATGCCGTGCTTGCCGTCGAACGGGAAGTTCACGGTGAGCTTCTCGACGACCTTCAGGTCGCCGTCGTCGGCGACGTCGAAGTCCCCGACGTACGACGTGATCGTGGTCTCGTCCGAGGACGCCGGGCCGTCGTCGCTGCCCCCGACGCCGTAGATGGCCGCGGGGATGAGAAGCACCAGGACCACCAGGGCCAGGCCGATCGTGTAGCCCACCAGACGCTTCATGGTGGGGAGCCTAGGGGCTGCGAAGGGTCCGCGAATAAGGATTCGCAGACTGTCCACGCAGCCTGAAACACTCGTTGCAACATGTCGAGTCCCACCAGCCCCAGTCCTCTCACGCTCCGCTCCTTCTGGCACGACCTGCCACGCGAGGGCAAGCTCCTGCTCTCCGTGGTCGTGTTCGAGTTCATCGGCACCGGACTCGTGCTGCCGTTCAACATCGTCTACCTCCACGAGGTGCGCGGGTTCGCGCTCAGCGACGCCGGGCTCCTGCTCGCCCTGCCCCCGCTGGTCGGCTTCCTCGTGGTCGGGCCGGGTGGTGCCGCGATCGACCGGTGGGGAGCCCGCCGGATCCTGATCGGCGCGCTCGTCCTCCAGGTGATCGGCAACGTGGTGCTCGCCTTCGCCTCGACGCCCGCAGCCGCGGCGGTCGCGCTGCTGCTGAGCGGGGTGGCCTTCGGCGTCTCCTGGCCGGGCTTCCAGGCCTTCATCGCCGCGGTCATCCCCTCGGAGCTGCGACAGCGCTACTTCGGCGTCAACTTCACGCTGCTCAACCTCGGCATCGGCATCGGCGGCCTGGTGGCGGGCGTGGTCGTGCGGGTCGACCACGTCGTGACGTTCCAGGCGATCTACCTCGGCGACGCCCTGAGCTACCTGCCCGCCCTCTTCCTGATGCTCGTGCCGCTGCGCCACGTGGCCGGTCGGGTCGACCACCACGGCGACGAGCCGCCCGCGAAGGTCAGCTACCTGGACGTCGTACGCCGTCCGGCCGTCGCCTCGATGCTGGCGATCAGCTTCGTCTCGTCGTACGTCGGCTACTCGCAGCTCAACGCCGGCATGCCGGCGTACGCCCGCTCGGTCGGGGAGATCTCGACGCAGGGACTCGGCTTCGCCTTCGCCGCCAACACGTTGGTGATCGTGCTGCTGCAGCTCGTGGTGCTCCAGCGCATCGAGGGCCGTCGACGCACCCGGGTCATCGCGGTGATGGCGGCGGTGTGGGCGGTGTCCTGGCTGCTGCTCGGCGCGACGGGGCTGGTGTCCGGCACCTGGGGCGCCACCATGCTGGTCGCGGCGTGCGCCTCGGTCTTCGCCTTCGGCGAGACGCTCCTGCAGCCGACCGTCCCGGCGCTGGTCAACGACCTGGCCCCCGACCACCTGCGCGGTCGCTACAACGCCGCCAGCTCGGCGGCCTTCCAGCTGGCGCAGATCATCGCGCCGCCGGTGGCCGGCTTCCTGATCGGTCACCACCTCGACAGCGTCTACATCGGCACCCTGGTCGCGGGCTGCGTGCTGCTCGGTGTGCTGTCGGTCCTGCGCCTCGAGCCCCAGCTGCCTGCGGGCGTCAACGGCGTACGCGAGCCCGACGTCGTGCCGGAGCCGACGCCGAAGACCCGCGACAGCGCCCTGGACTGACCCGCGTCCGGCCCGTCAGCGTCTGCGGACCCACCAGGCGACGACGCCGACGACGACCACCACGCCGACGACCTGCTTCCAGTAGCTCTTGGCGAGCACCGGGATCACCGCTGCTCCCAGGTCGATGGCGTCGTCGTGGGGTGGTTGGCGGGGTAGTCCCTGACGCTTCGGGGCCTCCGCGGCCGGTGCGACCCCGCGATCGTCAGGGACTACCCCGATGGTCGGCTCCACCAGGCTGGCGACCGGGTCGGCGCCGGGTGCCGACCCCGCCGCCTGCTCGGACCCGGGGGTCGTCGGGGGCGTCGAGGTCGTCGGCGTCGTCGCTTGCGGGGCCCCCGTGGGCTCCGCACTCAGACGCTGCTCGAGGCACTCCACGAACTGCCCGAGCAGCTTGTCCGAGACGTCCTGCATGACCCCGCGGCCGAACTGAGCGGGCTTCCCGGTGATCGCCAGGTCGGTGACGACCTCGACGTCGGTGCCTCCGGCCGCGGCGTCGGTCATGGTCAGCGTGACCTTCGCCCCCGCCGTGCCGTTGCCGCGCTTGTCGCGACCCTTGGCATCGACGAGGAAGCGGTGCGCCGCCTCGTCCTTCTCCACGAAGGTGCCGGATCCGTTGTAGACCAGGGCGATCGGCCCGAGCTTGACCTTCACCGAGCCGGCGAAGGTGTCACCGTCGGCCGAGCTCACGGTCGCACCCGGGAAGCACTCCGCCACGGACGCGATGTCCTGGAAGTGCGCCCAGGTCTCCTCGACCGAGGTGGGGACGGTGAAGCGGTGAGTCAGGTCCACAGGCGATCAGGCCCCGGCCGCGTCGAGCACCGCGCGCCGAGTCAGCACGGTCGCCAGGTGTCGCCGGTAGTCCGCGTCGCCGTTGAGGTCGGAGGGCGGATTGGTGCCGTCGGCGGCCAGCGCGGCGGCCGTGCGTACGGCGTCGTCGGTCACCGGCTGCCCGACGAGCGCGTCCTCGACGGCCCGGGCGCGCAGCGGCGTGCTGCCCATGTTGGTGAGCCCGATGCGGGCCTCCGCGAAGACCCGGTCGCCGGCCTGGCCCTCGACCCGCACGGTCGCGGCGACCGCGACGATCGGCCACTGGTGGGCCACCCGCACGAACTTCTCGTACGTCGCTCCCCACCCGGTGCGCTTCGGGATCCGGACCTCGGTGAGGATCTCGTCCTCCCCGATCGCGGTCTCGAAGAGGTCGACGAAGAAGTCGTCGGCCGCCACGGTCCGGGTGCCACCGGACCCGGCGATGACGAACTCCGCACCCAGCGCCAACGCAGGCGCCCCGAGGTCACCCGCGGGGTCGGCGTGCGCGAGCGCGCCGCCGAAGGTGCCACGGTGCCGCACCTGCGCGTCGGCGAGATGCTCCACCGCCTTCGCGACCAGCGAGGCGTGCTCGGCCACGAGCGGGTCGGAGCCGACCACGACGTGCGGGGTCATCGCACCGATCACGATCGCGTCGCCGTCGTCGCGGACACCGCGCAGCGACTCGATCCGACCCAGGTCGATGATCCACTCGGGCGCGTTGAGCCGCATCCGCAGCACCGGCAGCAGGCTCTGCCCACCGGCGATGATCTTGGCCTCGTCGCCGTACTGCGCGAGCGCCGCGAGGGCGTCCTCGACCGTGGTCGGCGCGACGTAGTCGAACGCTGCGGGGATCATGATCCAGCTCCATCCGTGCTCGCCGTGCCGGGTTGCTCCTGGTTGCCCGCCGCGCCGCCGGACTCGAAGTGCGGCATGGCCGCGCCCTCGGTCGAGCCGCCGGACCCGGGCCCGTTGATCGCCTTCCACACCCGCTCGGGGGTGCACGGCATCTGGATGTCGTCGACCCCGAGGTGGCGTACGGCGTCGACGACCGCGTTGACGACGGCCGGCGTCGAGGCGATGGTGCCGGCCTCGCCGACGCCCTTCGTGCCGAGCGTGTTCGTCAGCGACGGCGTCGTCGTGTGCCCGATGTCGAAGCTGATCGTGTCGGCCGCGGTCGGCAGCAGGTAGTCGACGAACGAGCCGGACACCAGGGTGCCGGAGTCGTCGTACACGGCCTCCTCCCACAGCGCCTGCGCGATGCCCTGCACCAGCCCGCCGTGCACCTGGCCCGAGACGATGAGCGGGTTGACGATGTTGCCGATGTCGTCGACGCAGACGTACTTGCGCATCTTGACCGCACCCGTCTCGGTGTCCACCTCCATCGCGCAGAGGTGGGTGCCGTGCGGGTAGTTGAAGTTCACCGGGTCGTACGTCGCCTCGGAGTCGATGCTCGGCTCCACCCCGTCCGGGAGGTTGTGGGCGGCGAAGACGGCGCCGGCGATGTCGGTGATCGCCAGACCCTGGTCGGTGCCGCGCACCGAGAAGCGGCCCTGCGAGAACTCGATGTCATCGACCGACGCCTCGAGCAGGTGCGCGGCGATCGGCTTGGCCTTCTCGACGACCTTGTCGGCCGCCTTGACCAGGGCCTCGCCGCCGACGACCAGCGACCTCGATCCGTAGGTGTCCAGCCCCTTGTGGGAGACCTGCGTGTCGCCGTGCAGCACCTCGACGCTCTCGAACGGGACGCCGAGCCGGTCGGCCACGATCTGGCTGAACGCCGTCTCGTGGCCCTGGCCGTGCGCCGACGCTCCGGTGATGACCTCGACCGTGCCGGTGGCCAGCATCCGCACCTCCGCGTGCTCCCAGCCGCCGGCGCCGTAGTCGAGCTGGCCGAGCACCCGGCTCGGGGCCAGGCCGCACATCTCGGTGAAGGTGGAGATGCCGATGCCGAGCTGCACCGTGTCACCGGAGGCGCGGCGCGCCATCTGCTCCGCGCGCAACTCGTCGTACCCGAACATCTCCTTGGCCTTGGCGGTCGCCGCCTCGTAGTTGCCGGAGTCGTACTCCAGCCCCGCGACCGTGGTGAACGGGAACTCCTCGTGCTTGATCCAGTTCTTCTCGCGGACCTCGAGCGGGTCGACGCCCAGCTCCGCGGCGAGCTCCGACATCAGCCGCTCGATGGCGTACGTCGCCTCCGGTCGCCCGGCGCCGCGGTAGGCGTCGGTCCAGGCCTTGTTGGTGAGCACGGTCTGGACGGCGAAGTGGTACGCCGGGAACTTGTAGATCGAGTTGAACATGAACGCACCCAGCACGGGCACGCCGCCGCCGACGATGGCGACGTACGCGCCGAGGTCGGCGAGCAGCTCGACCTTGAGCCCGGTGACGGTGCCGTCCTTCTCGGCCGCCAGGGTGAGCTTCTGCCACTGGTCGCGACCGTGGTGGGCGCTCATCAGCGACTCGGACCGGGTCTCGGTGTACTTGACCGGCTTGCCGAGCCGACGCCCGACCGCCCACGCGATCCACTCCTCCGGCGTCACCTGCAGCTTGCCGCCGAAGCCACCACCGACGTCGGGGGCGATGACGCGGATCTTGGACTCGGGCACACCGGTCGTCGCGGCCAGCGCGAACCGGACGATGTGCGGGATCTGGGTGGCCGAC
The DNA here is from genome assembly GCF_000620705.1 of Nocardioides sp. URHA0020. GTDB lineage: Bacteria > Actinomycetota > Actinomycetes > Propionibacteriales > Nocardioidaceae > Nocardioides. Next base: position 180,984 of record NZ_KK211169.1, on the reverse strand, counting down.
CACATCGTGTACTGCTCACCGGTGGGGTCGACCACGACGCTGCGCGGCTCCATGAAGGCCGGGATCAGCCGCTGCTGGCGGTACTCGCGCTCGATCACGATGCCGTCGGTGCGCGCCTTGGCGATCGCCTCGTCGACGTTGCCGCCGGTGCCGGCCTCGGCGGAGTCGAAGACCCACAGCGCCGACTTGTTGGTGCCCAGGTCAGGGTGCGCGAGCACCTCGTCGGCGGCCGACCTCTTGAGGTCCAGGGCGGCGGGCAGCTCGTCGTACTCGACCTCCACGAGCTCGGCCGCGTCGCGGGCCTCGGCCGCCGTACGGGCGATCACGACGGCGACGATCTCGCCCGCGAAGGCGACCCGGTCGGCGGGCATCGGGGAGTGCGCGGGGGTGACCTGGTCGGGGGTGATCGGCCAGGCGTTGATGATCGCGCCCAGCTCGGCGCCGAAGTCGGCGCCGGTGAGCACGTCGACGACGTTGGTCGACGCCTTGGCGTCCGCGGTCTCGATGCTGGTGATCGTGGCGTGCGCGAAGGGGCTGCGCACCATCGCCAGGTGCAGCATCCCGGGCAGCACGATGTTGTCGGTCCACCGGGTGCGACCGGTGATCAGCCGCTGGTCCTCCTTGCGGCGACGGTCGCGGCCGATCTCCTTCTCGATCGCGTCGGACGGGCGCTCCTGCGTGGCGGTCATGCCGTCACCTCCGCCTGACCGGACGCGTGCTGCACGGCCTTGACGATGTTGTGGTAGCCGGTGCAGCGACAGAGGTTGCCCTCGAGCCCGAGCCGGATCTCCTCCTCGGTGGGCTTGGGGTTGTTCTTCAGCAGGTCGACGCTCTGCATGATCATCCCCGGGGTGCAGAAGCCGCACTGCAGACCGTGGCACTCGCGGAAGGCCTCCTGCACCGGGTGCAGGCCGTCGTCGCCCCCCACGGTCCGCGCGAGCCCCTCGATCGTCGTGACCTCGGCGCCGTCGGCCTGGACGGCGAGCACGTTGCACGACTTCACGCTGGTGCCGTCGAGGTGCACCGTGCAGGCACCGCAGTTGCTGGTGTCGCACCCGATGACGGTGCCGGTCTTGCCGAGACGCTCGCGCAGGTACTGCACGAGCAGCAAGCGGGGTTCGACGTCGTCGGACACCGAGGCGCCGTCGACGGTGAGGCTGATCCGGGTCATGGAGGCTCCCTTGCCAGACACGATGCTGGGTAGACCTGCTGTGGTGCCGGTCACGCTAGGGATCCTGCGGTTGGCGGAAGGTAGGCCCGTTCAGCGCCCGCGGGCCGCCCGGTCGCCGGCGAGCTCGACCACCTCCCCCGCCGCACCGCGACGGAGCAGGTGGACGACGCTGCGGACCACCTCGCCGGGGTCGATGAGCGGCGGGAGGGCGGCCCGCTCGGCCTCCGTCAGCTCGGCCCACTGCTCCTGCGCCCGCGGCAGGCCCACCCAGCCCGGCACCACGGCCATCACCCGGGCGCGGGCCGCGGTCTCCGGGTCCCCCAGCGCGGTGGTCAGCCGGACCAGGCCGGCCTTCGCCACGGCGTACTCCGGCGAGCCGTAGCCGCCAGGCTCGAGACCGGCACTGGAGCCGACGTTGACGACAGCACCCACTCCCAGCCGTCCGCGCCGCTCGCCGAGAGCGTCGAGGAAGAGGCGGGTGAGGAGCATCGGCGAGCGCAGGTTGAGGTCGAGGGTCCGCGACCACGCCAGGTCGGGGGCGTAGGGGTACTGCGCGGGCCCCTCGGTCCAGCCGCCGGCGTTGTTGAGGAGGATGTCGGCGCCACCGAGGTCAGCGGCCCGGGCCGCCAGCATCCGTACGTCGGCCTCGTCGGCCAGGTCGGCCTGCACCGCCCAGCCCCGCACCCGAGCCGCCCGCACCAGCTCGACGGTCTGCTCGGCCGCCGGGAGGTCCCGGTCGGCGACCAGGATGGCCGCGCCCAGCCGCGCCAGTGCGACGGCGAGCTCGCGACCCAGCCCGCCGCCGGCACCAGTCACCAGCGCGAGGGTGTAGCGGATCTCCACCGGAGCGACGGTAGCCGCCGCGACCGACGGGTCGAGCGCGGCGAAGGCCGGCGGGCGTCAGCCCAGGGGCGGAGCTGAGCCGGCGTTGGTGACGAGGTCCCACTCCTCCACGATGCGCCAGCCGCTGGCCTCGTAGAGAGGGACTCCCGCCGGAGTGGCAGCAAGCATCCCGAGCCGAGCCCCGTCGGCACGGGACTGGGCCAGCACGCCCGCGAGCAGTGCCCGGCCGTAGCCGCGCCCCGCGAACGCGGGCGGGGTCGACAGGGCCCAGAGGGACACCGCGTCGTCCAGGTGTCCGGAGACGACCGCCGAGACGGCCAGCCCGTCCTCCTCCAGCAGCCATGCCCGCACCACACCACCGGGCAGCGCCGCGGCCACCGTGATGGCCGTGTCGTCGGCGGTCAGCGAGTGCGCCGCGGCGACCAGGTCGGCGACGACCTCGGCGTCCGCCGGTCCGGCCTGCCGGACGCGGCGGTCGGGGGCGTCGCGGGGGCCGGTCGTGAGGTCGCGGGTCATCACCGCGACCGCCGGAAGGGTGGCCCACGGCGACCCGAGCCGGTCGGCCAGCCCACGCCCCGGACCGGCCAGCAGCACCAGCGCTGCCAGGCCGGCGTCCTCGACGATCGCCAGGGTGCCGTCGAGCGTCTCGACGTCGGGGGTCGTCAGCAGCGCCAGGTTGAGCTCCGGCGCGACGCCGCCGGTGAGGCCGATCCACCAGCCGGGTCCGGCATCGGCGACCGCGCCGATCCGGGCCGCCAGGGTCGCGAGGACCGTGCCCAGGTGCGCTCGCACCCGCTCGAGCTCTGCGTCGTCCATCGTCTCCCCCGGCTCCGTCGAGGTCGAGACTTCCACGGACGCCCGGCGACCGGGGCGGAATCGGTCAGCGTGACGCCGCAGCGAGCCGGCCCTTGAGCAGCGGGATGGCGGGATGCCCGTCGGGCAGCCGGGCGAGACAGACCTCGACGACCTCCGTGTCGTACGGCGCTCGCTCGCCGTAGCGGATCACCGCGTCGGGGTCGGGATCGGCGAGCAGCGCCTCACGGACGGCGACGGCGACGAGCTCGGCGAGCTCGGTGAGGGCCGGCGAGTTGGTGCCGGGCAGCAGGTCGCCGCCGTACGCGTCGACGGCGGCCGCGACGCGACCGCGGCGCAGGAGGGTGAGGACGAGGTCGACGTCGGTGGAGACCGGCATCGTGAGCCGGTAGGGCCGGGAGGCGAGCTGACCGCCGAGCGAGGAGCGCAGGTGCGAGACCTCCGCCTTGAGGGTCGAGGTGGTGACCGCCTGGTCGCCGTACACGAGGGCGTGGAGGTGCTCGAGCGACAGCCCCTCCGGGTGCATCGCGAGCAGCGCCAGGACCTCGGTCTGGCGCCGGTTGAGCAGCAGCCGCTGGCCGTCGAGCCAGGTCTCCGCGGTGCCGAGCAGGCGCAGCACCAGGCCCGGCTCGGAGCTCTCGTCGAGCTGGTCGAGGACGGCGTACTGGTGCGAGAGCGGCATCGCGGTCTCGATCAGCCGGGCCATCACGCGCGCGGTCGCGAGACCGATCGGGTGGCTGCGGTCCCACGACGTCGACAGGTCGATCACGCCGAGCTGGGTGCCGGTCACCGGGTCGTGCACGGGCGCCGCCCAGCAGACCCAGTTGTGGACGATCGAGGCGTAGTGCTCGGCGCTGAAGACCATCTCGGCGGCCCCGCTGCGGTTGGCCAGGTCGAGGGCGTTGGTGCCGACGCTCAGGTCGTCCCACCTCCCGCCGGCCACGAAGTTGACCGTCTCGGCCTTGCGGCGCATCACCCGGCCGCCGTACGTCCACAGGATGCGGGTGTCGGGGTCGGTGACCGCGACGACGAGGTCGCCGTCCTCGGCCGTACGACGCAGCTCCGCCTCGACCCGCTCGACGGCGGTCTGGAGCGGCGAGCTCTGCCAGTACGCCGCGGTCTCGGCCTCGTCGGCCAGCGGGGCCTCGGCCACGTCGGCGGGGATGGAGGCCTCGGAGCGGGTCCAGCTGGTGAGGATCTCGGGGCGGACCTGGTCGACCGCCTCGTCGCCGCGCTCCACGAAGGAGGTCCAGGCGCGGACTGCTTCCAGCCGCCGCGCCTGCAGCTCAGTGCGTGCCATGGACACCTCCGATGCTCGGTCGCGGCCCAAGGTAGCACCGCGCCGGTGACGTAGGTCACACAGCGATCACGGGGGTCAGGAGCTGCGTCGACGCCCGATCACGACGAGGGCCGCACCGACCGCGAGCGCCAGGCCGGCGAGGGCCAGCAGCCCGACCCGGACCCCGCCGGTGTCGGGCAGGAGGGCGGGCGGCCGAGCCGCCTCGACCGGGGCCGCCGGACCAGCGGATGTCGGCGGCTCCGCGGGAGCCGCCGCCGAGGCAGGCGGCGCCGAGGTCGGCACCTTCGCCGGCGACACCGGCGACTGGGTCGGGTCCGAGGTCGGCGTCTGAGTCGGCGTCTCGGACGGGGTCTCGGACGGGGTCTCGGACGGGGTCTCGCTCGGGGTCTCCGACGGGGTCTCGGACGGGGTCTCGCTCGGCGTCTCCGACGGTGTCTCGCTCGGCGTCTCCGACGGTGTCTCGCTCGGCGTCTCCGACGGCGTCTCGCTCGGCGACTCCGACGGGGTCTCGCTCGGCGACTCCGACGGGGTCTCGCTCGGCGTCTCCGACGGGGTCTCGCTCGGGGTCTCCGACGGGGTCTCGGACGGCGTCTCGGACGGCGACGCCGGCGGCGAGCCCGAGGGCGTCACCGGCGGTGACTCCGACGGCGACTCCGAGGGCGTCTCGCTCGGCGACTCCGAGGGCGTCTCGCTCGGCGACTCCGACGGCGACTCGCTCGGTGACTCGGTGGCGTCCGGCTTGCAGGCGCTGGGATCCGAGGAGTTGTGCGCCCCGTCGCGCCAGTCCACCTGCACCGTGATGCAGTCGGCCTGCGAGACGAACGTGTAGCTCGTGCCGGTGCAGGGCCGGGCGTTCTGCCCGCACGCGATCTCCTGCGGCGCGGGCGTGATGAGCTTGACCTCCCACGCCTCCGGACCCGCCAGGTGGATGGTCCAGGCACCGTCGCTCCAGGCGAGCGACACGACGCCGTCGTCGACCTCGGCGCCGGCGGCGCCCTGGACGGCGGCCACCCCGGCGACGGTCGCGACCGACAGGAGCAGGACACTCAGTACTGCGCGGAGCGCGGTCATCCGCGCCCCTCGAACGTGCGAACCCATCTTGCTGATCCCCCCGGATCCGACGTGCCAGCCGCATCCGTTCGGCCGTCACCTCACGGTAGGCACCGCCCAGCCACGAGCGATCCACGCGCGGTCCAAGCGCGGTCAACAGCCGGGGCGACCTGCGTCACACTGCGGGGGCCTGCCGACGTGCCCGGCCGGTGACCGGGGTCAGGTCAGGTCGCGGTGGATCCGGCCGTCGAGACCGCCGAGCCGCTCCCCGCTGCCGCCCCAGCGCCGGGCCACGATCTCGGCGGCGATGCTGATCGCGGTCTCCTCGGGCGTCCGGGCACCGAGGTCGAGCCCGATCGGGCTGGAGAGGCGGTCGATCTCCTTGTCGTCGACGCCGGCGTCGCGCAGCCGGTCGAGCCGGTCCTCATGGGTGCGACGGGAGCCCATCGCCCCGACGTACGCCACCTCGGGCAGGCGCAGGGCGACCTCGAGCAGCGGGACGTCGAACTTCGGGTCGTGGGTCAGCACCGCGACCACCGTGCGGCTGTCGATCCGACCCGCCTCGGCCTCCGCCGCGAGGTAGCGGTGCGGCCAGTCGACGACGACCTCGTCGGCCTCGGGGAAGCGGCTGGTCGTGGCGAAGACCGGCCGCGCGTCGCACACCGTCACGTGGTAGCCCAGGAAGCTGCCGACCTTCGCGACGGCCGCGGCGAAGTCGATCGCGCCGAAGACCAGCATCCGCGGCTTGGGCGCGAACGCCCACACGAAGACCCGCATCCCCTCGCCCCGGCGCTCGCCGTCGGGTCCGTAGGTGAGCGTCGCGTTCGAGCCGGCGGCCAGCAGGCCGAGTGCGTCGTCGTGGACGGCGTCGTCGGCGCGGGGCGAGCCGAGCGTCGGGGCACCCACCGACGTGCCGGTGGTCGAGCCGGGGGCTGCCGTTGGCACCTGATCCGTGGGTGTCCCACCGCCGTCCGGGCGTACGACGAGCCGGCGGCCCAGCCACGCCGGGTCCGGGTGCTCGATGACCGTGGCGAGGGCGACCGGGCGACCGGCCTCGATGTCGGCGGCGATCTCCTCGAGCTGGGGGAAGCTGGCGCGGCTGACCTGCTCGACGTACACGTCGAGGATGCCGCCGCAGGTCAGGCCGACGGCGAAGGCGTCGTCGTCGGAGACGCCGTAGCGCTCCAGCACCGGATCGCCCGACGCGACGACCGACTCGGCGAGGTCGTAGACGGCGCCCTCGACGCAGCCGCCGGAGACCGAGCCGACGGCCGTGCCGTCGGGGCCGACCAGCATCGAGGCACCGGGAGGACGGGGCGCGGACTGGAAGGTGGCGACCACCGTGCCGACGCCGACGGTCTCGCCCGCGCGCCACCAGGTCAGCAGCTCGGGCAGCACCTCACGCACGTGAGATCACCTCCGAGAGCTCGGCGAAGGTCGCCAGGGAGTGGCCGGCGACGAAGTCGTCGCAGTGCGGCAGGGCCGCGAGCACGCCCTGCTGGACGGGTTCGTAGCCGGCCTTGCCCCGGTGCGGGTTCACCCACACGACGCGGTGGGCGACGCGCTGCAGCCGGGCCATCTGCTCACCGAGCAGGGTCGGGTCGCCGCGCTCCCAGCCGTCGCTGAACACGACCACGACGGCGCCACGGGCCAGACCGCGCTGGCCCCAGCGGTCCAGGAAGAAGCGCAGGGTCTCGCCGAGCCGGGTGCCTCCCGACCAGTCGGGCACGGTCTCACCGGCCGCGACCAGCGCCCGCTCCGGGTCGCCGATCCGCATCGCGCGGGTGAGGTGGGTGAGCCGGGTGCCGACGGTGAACGTCTCCACGACGCCGCCGCCCGACCGGCCGACCTGGGTGAAGCGGTGCGCGAGGCGCAGCAGCGCGTCGGCGTACCCGCTCATCGAGCCGGACACGTCGACCAGCAGCACCACCCGGCGCGGCCGGAGGCTGCGCCGCCGCCAGGCGATCTCGCCGGGCTCGCCCATCCGCCGCAGCGAGGAGCGCAGGGTCCGGGCGGCGTCGACCTGGCCGCGGTGCCACCGCTGGTGCCGCGCGGTACGGCGCACCGGCGGGTGTGGGCGCAACGTGGCGAACATGCCGGACAGCCGGTGCCGCTCGGCAGCCGACAGCGTCGCGACGTCGCGCTGGCGCAGGACCTCCGCGTCGCTGGCCCGAGCGCGGACGACCTCCTCGTCCTCCTCGGCCTCGCCGGCGCCGGAGCCCTCGGCGTCGGGCAGCCCGGAGAACCCGGGGACGCCGGCCTGCGCCGGCCGGGCGCGGGGCAGGCCGTCGCGCCCGTCGAAGTACGCCGTGAAGACCTGGTCGTAGCGCTCGAGGTCGTCGGGACCGCCGCAGAGGGTGGCTCTGCCGGCGAGGTACGTCGCCCGCTGCTCCTCGAGGCCCAGGGCGGCCGCGGCCGTGAGGAACCCGTGCGCGCGGTCGTGGGTGACCGGCACCCCGGCCGCCCGCAGGGCGCGGGTGAACCCGAGCAGGATCTCGTCGCCGCCGCGGTCCATCACGCCCGCAGCATCTGGTCCAGGGCGTGCCGCACGCGGTCGGCGTCCTCGCGGTACTTCACCAGCGCGCCCAGCGTCGCGGACGCCGACTCCAGGTCGATCTCGGCGGTGCCGAGGTAGCTCAGGGCGCGCGCCCAGTCGATCGTCTCGGCGACGCCCGGCGGCTTCTGCAGGTCGGCGCGGCCACGCAGGTCCTGCACGATCGACACGACCTGGCGCCGCAGCTCCGCGGACACCTCGGGTGCGCGCGAGCGCACGATCTCGACCTCGCGCTCCAGGCCCGGGTGGTCGATCCAGTGGTAGAGGCACCGCCGCTTGAGCGCGTCGTGCAGCTCGCGGGTGCGGTTGGAGGTGAGCACGACGATCGGCGGCGTCGCGGCGCGCACGGTGCCGAGCTCGGGGATGGAGACCTGGTAGGTCGAGAGCACCTCGAGCAGGAACGCCTCGAACTCGTCGTCGGCGCGGTCGACCTCGTCGACGAGCAGCACCGCGGGGCTCTGCTGCAGCGCCTGCAGCACCGGGCGGGCGAGCAGGAAGCGGGCGTCGTACAGGCTCTTCTCGGCCTCCTCGACGCTCTGGTCGCCGCCGCTGCTGGCCGCCTCGAGCGCGCGCAGGTGCAGGATCTGGCGCGGGAAGTCCCAGTCGTAGAGGGCCTGCGTGGCATCGATGCCCTCGTAGCACTGCAGCCGGACGAGCGGCAGCCCGAGGGTCTCGGCGATCGCCTCGGCCAGCGCCGTCTTGCCGGTCCCGGGCTCGCCCTCGAGCAGCAGCGGGCGCTCCATCCGCAGCGCCAGGTAGGTGACGGTCGCGAGCGCGTCGTCGCACAGGTAGCCGGTCGCGCCGAGGCGCTCGGCGATCTCGGCGGGGGACGACGGCTCCATGCCACCCAGGCTACCCAGCGGCGTGTTGGCCGCCGGTTGGTACGACGTACCGCGCGATCACCGGGTGGTGCTGCCCACCCGAGAGACGACCGACGGTCCGGACCCGGCGTGCGCGCTCGTCCGACCAGATGTTGTCGATGTAGCCGGCACCCACGGTGCTGGTCCCTCCGCGCGGCAACCGCCGCCGGATGTCCCACGCCGATCTCAGGCCGACGTCGTGCAGGCGGGCCATCGGCAGGTTGCGCGCGCGGATCCGCCGGTCGTCGCGGTGGTCGACGTTGAAGTCACCCACGACCAGGACCGTCACGCCCTGCCGTCGCTGCTCTCGCTCCACGGCCCGGGCGAGGCCGCGCACCTGGGCCACGTAGTAGTGGTAGCGGCCGGGGCGGCCGGGGACCCTCCGGCCGTGGGCCACGCCGCCCCAGGCCAGGTGCACGTTGAGGACGGCGTACTGCCGGCCGCTGGCGCGGTGGACGAGCCGGACGACGGTGGCGTACGACGCCGGCAGCCCCCCGTGCCGGTGCGCGATCCGGGCCGACCGGGCACCGACCAGGCGGAGCTCGCTGCGATCCCAGATCACCGGGTTCTCGTCCCGGCCCGGGCTCCTGGCGTAGACGCCCCAGCCGGCGCTGTCGGCCAGGAAGCGGCGCTTGTCGGCGCTGGTCACCTCCTGCAGCCCGGCCACGTCGACGTGGCTACGGAACTCCCGCACGGTGCGACGCCAGGTCGCGAGGCTCCGGCCGCGGTCGATGTTGAAGCTGCCGACCCGCAGCTGGTCGCGCGAGCCGCCGCTCGCCGCCGACGCGGGCGTGTGCACCGCGACCGGGGCACCCAGGGTCAGGGAGGCCAGGAGGACGACGCGGACGAGGGTGGCGAGGGCAGCAGCCATGGCCGCAGGTACCCACGGTCCGGGCACCCATGCGAGCAGTGCCGGTGGACACGTGCCGCCTCCGGCTAGCCGGGAGCGGGTCGATCACCGGCCGGTACGGCGTACCTCGCGATCACGGGGTGGTGCTGCCCACCGGAGAGCCTGCGGACCGTGCGCACCTCTCGAGCGCGAGCCTGCGCCCACACCTGGTCGATGTAGCCGGCACCGAGGGTGCTCGACCCGCCGCCGGCGCGCAGCCGCCCGGAGTCCCACGCCGACACCAGGCCGGCGGCCCGCAGCCGTCGCGTCGGCGACCCCGCTCGGCCGTCGCGGCGGTCGGCCCGGTGGTTGACGTTGAAGTCGCCCACGACCAGGACGTGCCGGCCGGCGGCCTCCTCCCGGCGGGCGGCACGGGCGAGGCCGACCAGCTGCGCGCGGCGGGCCCGGCGCGGGACCGCGTCGTGACCCCAGGCGAGGTGGACGTCGAGGACGGCGTAGCGCTGCCCGGTGCGGCGGTGGACCAGCCGCACGAGGGTGGCGTACGCCGGCGCGAACGACCCGTGCCGCCCGGCCAGGCGCACCGCCCCGGCACCGGTGCGGCGGAAGTCGCGGCGGTCCCAGATGACGGGGTTGACGTCAGGTCCCGGGGTCCTCGCGTAGTAGCCCCACCGGTCGCCGTCGGCCAGGAAGTGCCGCTTGCGCGCGGTGTTCACCTCCTGCAGCCCCGCCACGTCGACGTGGCGCCGGAAGGAGCGGACCGAGCGGCGCCACGCGGCGTACCCAGTGCCGCGGTCGACGTTGAAGGTGCCGACGCGGATGACGGCCGGCACCGCCCGCTCCGGCTCCGCGTGCGAGGCCGGTGCCGCCCCGGTCGGCACGACCAGCAGGAGCGTCGTCAGGAGGCTCGCCAGGAAGTCCACGTCGGGCACGCAAGCGCATCCGCCGCCCGGTTGCGGAGCCTCCGGCTGAACGGCGGCGCAACACTGGCCGACGGGTTGCCGACACCGGTCACACTGGACAGGTGAGTGACGTCGACGAGCGACTGCAGCAGTCGATCCTGGACCTCCTCGGGGCCCGCCGACCGGGCGCGACCATCTGCCCGTCGGATGCGGCGCGTGCCGTGGGCGGCGCGGAGTGGCGCCCCCTCATGGACCGGGCCCGGGACGCCGCCCAGCGGCTCGTCGACACCGGTGACGTCGTGATCACCCAGGGCGGGGAGGTCGTCGACCTGGCCTCGGCGCGCGGACCCGTCCGGATCAGGCGGGTCTAGCGGGCGTCCACGTCCTGGCCGGTGGCGAGGTCGCCGCACTCGACGAGCTGGACCTCGTGGGTGCCGAGGTAGCCGCGAGCCCCGCGGTCCCCGGTCGTCTCGGCGAGCACGCCGGCCCAGTGCTGACGACCGAGCACCACGGGATGGCCGACCCGGCCGTCGTACGACGCCCGTCTCAGCGTGCCGGCGTCGGTCTCGGCGACGAGGCGGCGTACGACCTCGGGCCCGACGTCCGGCAGGTCGACCAGCGACACGACCGCCGCGACCGCGTCGGTGGCGGCGAGGGCGGCCAGCCCGGCGCGCAAGGAGGCCGACATGCCCTCGGCCCAGTCGGCGGCGACCACGACGTCCACCCCGGCGCCGTCGAGCAGCGGCAGCGCCTGGTCGGCGGAGGCGCCGAGCACGACCGTCACCGGGTCGCAGCCGCCGTCGGTCAGCGTGCGGACACCGCGCACCAGCCACGGCTCGCCGTCCTCGGCCCGCACCAGCGCCTTGGGCATCCCCATCCGGGAGCCCGCGCCGGCGGCCAGCAGCAGGCCGTGCATCAGCTCTCGAAGGCCTCGGCGTAGACCTTCGCCAGGTCGTCGCCGTACGCCGCCGAGAAGCCGCAGAGGCTGACCTGGCCGTTGCTCGCCGAGACCAGGTAGCGCTCGCCCGCCTGGAACCGGACCCCGGAGACCAGCTGCTGCATCTGCTCGCTGGGAGCGGTGACGACGACCGTGTCGGTCTCGTCGCCGGCGTACCAGTGCGACGGCGTCAGCGTCACGTCGTCACCCACGATGCTCGTGACGGTGCCGTCGAAGGCGGTGTCGGCGGTGGCGAGGACCTCCGCGTTGGGCACCATGCACTTCGCCGCGCCGGCGCTGGGCGGGACCTCGAGCCTGGTGACGGTCGGCGTGGCCGCCGGAGGGCTGACGGCCGGGTCGTCGCTGATCGCGCGGAAGCCGGCGAACCCGACCCCGGCGATGACCAGCACGGCCGCGGCGGCGAGCAGCCAGGTCAGGGGACCGCGGTTGCGGGTGCCCGTCTCACGGTTCTCGGTGGTGAGCTCGGTGGCCATGACGTCCTCCAGCAGTCGGGCCACCCGTGCGGGGTCGGCCGGCGGGAGGGAGGCAGCCGGGTCGGACGCCTGCAGGCGGGCCTGCAGCTGGTCGTCGTCGGTCATGGCTTCCTCCCCTCTCTCGACCCTTCATGTCCGGACCTCACCGCGATCTTTCGCAGCTGGTCCTTGAGCTTCTCGCGCGCCCGGTGCAGCCGGATGCTCGCCGCGTTGGGGGTGATCCCGAGGACCGCCGCGATCTCGGTCGGCGTCAGCTGCTCCCACGCCCACAGCCGGAGCAGCTCGGCCTCCGCCGGCCGCAGCGCGAGGAGGGCGGCGGCGAGGTCGTCGTCCGGCTCGACCGCCGTCGGCACGGCCTCGGCGGGCGGGTCGACGGTGGCGATCCTCGCCGCCACCCGCTGCTGGCGGCGGGCGGAGCGCTCGGCGTTGAGCAGGCAGTTGCGCGCGACGCCGTACGCCCACGGCAGCGGCTCCTGCGGCAGGTCGGCCACGCGGCGCCAGCAGATGAGGAGGGTCTCGGCGAGCACGTCCTCGGCCGTGGCCGGATCCGTACGCCGGGCGAGGAACCGCCGCAGCGGCTCGATCAGCTCCGGCGCGACCGTCTCGAAGCGCTCCCGCCGGCTCTGGTCCACGCGGTCCACGCTGTCACATGTCCGCCCGCGGGCCGAAACCGTCGCCGGTCCTCAGCCCGTGAAGAGGAACACGTCCCGGTAGGGCTGGACGTCGGTGCCGACCAGGTCCGTGGCGGCCGAGTCGAAGACGACCGTGCTGCCGTCCGCGGAGACCCACGGGTCGAGGCTGTTGCCGTCGGGCTCGCCGCCGGCATTCGGCCGGGAGACGCGGTCCAGCACGCCGCTCGCACGCCGCCACCGGAAGACGTCGTAGTCGATCGTCGAGTCTCCGGGGACAAGGCCGGCCACGTTGGACTCGAAGACCAGCGTGCTGCCGTCCGAGGAGAGCTGCGGGTTGCCGCTGTCGAGACCCGCGGACCCGTCGGTGAGCCGCGCGGTGGCTGCGGGGGCCGTGGCGTCCCAGAGGAAGATGTCCTCGGAGCTGTCGGTGTCGCCGTCGGCGACCAGGTCGGTGGCGCGCGACTCGTAGGCGACGAACCGGCCGTCCCCCGAAATGGTCGGCTCGACGCTGCCGGCGTTGCCGCCGACGGTCGTGCTGCCCGGCACGTGGCTGACCAGGCTGGGCAGGCCGCTCGGGGCACCGCCCGACAGGGGCTGGCGGTAGATGTCGTAGCGCCCCGCGGTGCCGGCGGTCGTGGCGAGCAGGTTGGTCGACGACGACTGGTAGACGACCGCGGACCCGTCCCCAGCCAGGGCCGGGCTGTTGCTGTAGCCGTCGGCGTACTCGCCCGCCAGCCCGGAGCCGGCGCGTGAGACCAGCCTGGTGACGTCGGCGGCGCGATCCCAGACGACGATGTTGCCGTTCGGGAAGTCGCCGCGCGGGACGATGTCGCTGGCGAAGGTCTGGTAGGCGACCAGGCTGCCGTCGGCGGAGATCGACGGGTACCAGCTGTCGGAGCTCCCCGCTGCCGAGCCACCCGGGACGTGCGAGACCAGTGTCGTGGTGCCGGTGAGGCGGCTCCACAGGTAGACATCGTCCTCGTTGTTGGTGTCCGTTGCGACGAGTGCGTCCTCGGAGAAGAACACCACCCACTTCCCGTCGCCGGACACCACGGGATAGACCCCCGAGGCCGCGGTCGGGTCGGCCGTGACGGACGTCGACACCCGGGTGGCGATCCCGGTCTGCTGGTCGCGGAGGTAGACGTCGGTGCGGGCACTGGTGTCGCCCGTGCCGAGGTCGTAGGACCCGGACTGGAAGGCGACGTAGCGCCCGTCGTCGGACACCGAGGGCAGGATGCTCTCACCGTCGGACTCGCCACCGCCGGGCTGCTGGGACACCTTGACCGTGCCGGCGGGCGGCGTGACGGTCACCGGCTTCGCGGGAGACACCAGGAGCGGGGCGCCGTGGTACGCCGCGGCGACGACGCGGTAGGCGGTGACGCCCGACTCGGCCAGCCAGGCGAAGAGCGCCACCTGCGTCGTCCCGGGGTCGGCGCTGTCGACGTCGGTCCAGCCGCCGGGCCCGAGACCCTGCAGCCGCACGGCGCGGCCGGTGCGGAACGGCGTGACCGTGACGGAGGCGTGGACGGTGGAGCCGGCCACGACCGCGCCCGGCATCGTGAGCCGCGCGCGCTGCACCTGCACGCCGACGGACCGAGCGGTCGTGGTGAAGGCGGGGTACCACCTGCCCCGGTGCTTGACCTTCGGCGCCGTGAACCGGACGGCGGTGGAGCGTGTCGAGGTGCGGAAGGTCAGCGACCGCCCGCCCTTCGCCCTCGTGGTGGCGAGCGTCCTCCAGACCGACCCGGTGCGCCCCTGGAGGCGGACGGTGCGCTTGAAGGTGCCCCCGCGGACCGTGCCCGTGACGGTGAACGTCTCCCCGGGGATCCGGGCGGTGGGTGACACGACAACCGTGGGCGCCGCGCGCTGCGGCGTACGCCGATCGGGTCCCGCGGAGGCCGTCGCGGACGTGCCGCCCGTCGCGAGCAGCAGCCCGACCAGGGCGGCCACCGCCAGTCGGGCACGCCGTCGACCGGGGCCACCGAGAGTCATGCCCCGACCCTAGGTCCGGTCGCCGCCCGCCGGCATGGCCCGGATGTGCTGTTGCGGGGCCCCCATGGCAGCAGGGCCCCCGCCGAGGCGGAGGCCCTGCTGTGTGGGAGCTGGTGAGGCTGGACTCAGAAGTCCATGCCGCCCATGCCACCGGAGGGGTCGCCACCCATGGGGGCGGCCTTCTCCGGCTTGTCGGCGACGACAGCCTCGGTGGTGAGGAAGAGCGCCGCGATGGAGGCGGCGTTCTGCAGCGCGCTGCGGGTCACCTTGGCGGGGTCGATGATGCCGGAGGCGATCATGTCGACGTACTCGCCGGTGGCCGCGTTGAGGCCCTGGCCTGCAGGCAGGTTGCGGACCTTCTCCGCCACGACGCCGCCCTCGAGGCCGGCGTTGATCGCGATCTGCTTGAGCGGGGCGTCGGAGGCGAAGCGCACGATGTTGGCACCCGTCGCCTCGTCGCCGGTGAGCTCCAGCTTGTCGAACGCGGTGGCCGCAGCCTGCACGAGCGCCACGCCGCCACCGGCGACGATGCCCTCCTCGACGGCCGCCTTCGCGTTGCGAACGGCGTCCTCGATGCGGTGCTTGCGCTCCTTGAGCTCGACCTCGGTGGCCGCGCCGACCTTGATGACCGCAACGCCACCGGCCAGCTTGGCCAGGCGCTCCTGCAGCTTCTCGCGGTCGTAGTCGGAGTCCGACTTCTCGATCTCGGCACGGATCTGGTTGACCCGACCGGCGATCTGGTCGGCGTCACCGGCACCCTCGACGATGGTGGTCTCGTCCTTGGTGATGACGACCTTGCGGGCCTGGCCGAGCAGCTCGATGCTGGTCGACTCGAGCTTGAGGCCGACCTCCTCCGAGATGACCTGGCCGCCGGTCAGGATCGCGATGTCCTGCAGCATGGCCTTGCGGCGGTCGCCGAAGCCCGGGGCCTTGACGGCGACGGACTTGAAGGTGCCACGGATCTTGTTGACGACCAGGGTCGACAGCGCCTCGCCGTCGGTGTCCTCGGCGAGGATCAGCAGCGGCTTGCCGGACTGCATGACCTTCTCGAGGAGCGGGAGGAGGTCCTTGACCGAGGAGATCTTCTGGTTCGCGATCAGGATGTAGGGGTCCTCGAGGACCGTCTCCATCCGCTCGGGGTCAGTGACGAAGTACGCCGAGATGTAGCCCTTGTCGAAGCGCATGCCCTCGGTCAGCTCGAGGTCGAGCCCGAAGGTGTTCGACTCCTCGACGGTGATGACACCTTCCTTGCCGACCTTGTCCATCGCCTCGGCGATGATCTCGCCGACCGTGGTGTCAGCGGCGGAGATCGACGCGGTCGCGGCGATCTGCTCCTTGGTCTCGATGTCGATCGCCATGCTGGAGAGCTGCTCCGACACGGCGGCGACAGCGGCCTCGATGCCGCGCTTGAGGCCCATCGGGTTCGCACCCGCGGCCACGTTGCGCAGGCCCTCGCGGACCATCGCCTGGGCGAGGACCGTGGCGGTCGTCGTACCGTCGCCGGCGACGTCGTCGGTCTTCTTGGCGACCTCCTTGACGAGCTCGGCACCGATCTTCTCGTACGGGTCCTCGAGCTCGATCTCCTTGGCGATGGAGACGCCGTCGTTGGTGATCGTGGGGGCGCCCCACTTCTTCTCGAGCACGACGTTGCGGCCCTTGGGACCGAGGGTGACCTTGACGGCGTCTGCGAGCGTGTTCATGCCACGCTCGAGGCCGCGCCGGGCTTCCTCATTGAAAGCAATCAGCTTGGGCATAACTCCTGCGATTCCTCACGCTTGAGTTCGGGAATCCGGATCCGATGGGTTGCCCGCGACGGACGACCCGGCCCCGGCGAACCCTTTCTCGCCGGCGCGGAGGGCCTCAACTGGCACCGATCCGGTTGTCACTCTCATGACGAGAGTGCCAGCGTCATGTTTAGCACTCGGCCCTGGCGAGTGCAAGAAGTGGGGTCGTCCTCAGGAGAGCCGGCGGAGCCGCTGCGCGACCAGGTCGGCGAACGCGGCCGCGTTGCCGGGCAGCACGTCGAGGTGGAGACCGGGCTCGATCAGCTCCAGCTCGCTGATCACCAGCCGCTCGTCGTACGTCATCAGGTCGACCCGCGCGTAGGACAGGTCGGCGCCGAGGCGCGACCCGACGACCGCGACCACTCGCTCGGCGAGGGCGGCCGTCTCGGGCTCGAGGACGCCGGGCCGGGTCCCGCCGCCGTACAGCTCCTGCACCCGGAGCTCGCCACCGGCCGGCAGCTTGTCCACCTGCGACACCGCCCGACCGTCGAGGACGTAGACCGAGATCTCACCCGTCGTGCGCACCGACCCGACCAGCGGCTGGACCACCCAGGGTCCCGCGACCAGCCCCTCCAGGGAGGGGTCGTCGAGCCCCTCCGCGACCACGAGCCCGACTCCCCCGGCTCCCGTGGCGGGCTTGACCACGACCGTCCCCCACGCGGCCACCGCCTCGCGCAGACCGGCGACCAGGGAGCGGTCGTCGAGGAGGCTCGTCGGCACGACGGGAAGGTCGCCGAGGTCGGTCAGGTAGGACTTGTCAGCGTTCCACGCGAAGACCTCGGCGCCGTTGAGCAGCACCGTCCGCGCCGCCACCGAGGTGGCCCAGTCGAGGAACTCCGGGCAGCGGCGGTGGTAGTCCCAGGTGCTCCGGACCGCGACCAGGTCGGCGGCGGCCCAGTCGACGGCCGGGTCGTCCCAGCACGCCCACGCGGCGTCCACGCCGCGCTCGGTCAGGGCGCGGAGCAGCAGGTCCCCGCCGGGCTCGCCGTCGGGCATCAGGTTGAAGGTGGCCAGGAGGACGCGCGTCACCGGCCGAGGCTAGCGACCTAGGTGCTGCCGCGGACGACCAGGTGCGTCGACAGCATCCGACCCGGTTGGGCGACACCCGGGGTCCGGGTCGAGTCCAGCAGCATGGCGACCATCTCGCGGCCCATCTTCTCCGGCGACTGGTGCACGGTCGTCAGCGGCGGGTTGGTCGACATCGCGATCGGCGCGTCCTCGAAGCCCACGACCGCGACGTCCTCGGGCACCCGCCGGCCCGCGTCGCTGAGGGCGCGCAGCGCGCCCGCGGCCATCAGGTCGTTGGCGCAGAAGACCGCGTCGACGTCCACCCCCCGACCGAGGAGCGTGCGCATCGACTTCTCCCCGCTGCCCTGGCCGAAGTCCCCACGCACCACGAGGCGGTCGTCCACGGGCAGGTCGGCGGCGACCAGCCCGGCGACGTACCCCTCGAAGCGCGAGCGGCCGGCGACCATGTCGGACGGGCCGGCGATGGTGGCGATGTGGCGGCGTCCGATGCCGGCCAGGTGCGCGACGGCCAGCTCGGCACCCTGCACGTTGTCGACGTCCACGAAGTCCTCGCGGGCATCGCCACGACGACCGCCGACGACGACGGGCACGCCGTGGGCGCGGATCCGGTCGGGCAGCTCGTCGTCGTCGTGGAGCGAGAGCAGCAGCACGCCGTCGACGTGCTGGCGGGTGAGGTAGTCGTCGAGCGCACCTCGGCGCTGCGAGGCCTGGGCGAGCAGCAGGATCAGCTGCCGGTCGGCCTGGGCCAGGGCGGACCCGATGCCGCGGATGACGCCGGCGAAGAACGGCTCGCCGAACACCCGCTCCTCGGACTCCGCGATCACCAGGGCGACCGCGTCGGTGCGGCGGGTGACCAGCGCGCGGGCCGCGGCGTTGGGGACGTAGCCCAGCTCGGCGATCGCCTGCTCGACCGCGAGCCGCGCCCGCTCGGAGACCTTCTCGCCCCCGTTGATCACGCGCGACGCCGTACCGCGTCCGACCCCGGCCCGGGCGGCGACCTCCTCGAGGGTCGGGCGGGTGCGCGGCGGTCGGGTCATGGCGTCAGTATGCCGAGGCGCCCGGGAAGCGGAGGTGCGAACGGCGGGCCCGGGACGTCGAGGAGTCCCAGGCCCGCCGTACGGCGGGGCCCGGCCACGAACCGCCGTCCGGGCCGGGCGCTCCCACCACGTCGGTCCGAGGCCATCACGCGGTCCACCCCTCGTCGCTCCGTGGCGTATGGGAGCGTTCCCACTTCGTACTGTGCTGCCTGACCCAAGGAGGTGTCAAGGACCTGCTGGGCGATTTTGCCCAGGATCGGCAGCCGGTCAGCAGCCGCCGGCGACGGCGGGGATCACCGAGATCTGGGTGCCGTCGGGCGTGGGGGTGTCCAGGTTGTCGAGGAACCGCACGTCGTCGTTGTCGACGTACACGTTGACGAAGCGGCGCAGCGCACCGGACTCGTCGAGGATCCGCCCCTTGATCCCGCTGAAGTGGGCGTCGAGGTCCTCGAGCACCTCGCCCAGGGTGGCGCCGGTGGCGCTCACCTCGGAGTCACCACCGGTGTAGGTGCGCAGGATGGTCGGGATCCGGACGGAGACGGACATCAGGCTCTTCTCTCGGTGGTTCTCAGGCCAGCCCGGTGGCGGCGAAGGCGGCGTACGACGGCTCGATGGTCGCGGCCGGCCCGACCTTGCCGGAGACCGCGTCGAGCGTCTTCAGGCCGTGGCCGGTGTTGATGACGACGGTCTCGAGGGAGGTGTCGAGCTGGCCGGTCTCGACGAGCTTCTTCAGCACCGCGACGGTGGTGCCCCCGGCGGTCTCGGTGAAGATGCCCTCGGTGCGGGCGAGCAGGACGATGCCGTCGCGGACCTCGTCGTCGGTGACGTCCTCGACGGCGCCGCCGGTCTCGCGGCAGATGTCGAGCACGTAGATGCCGTCGGCCGGGTTGCCGATGGCGAGGCTCTTGGCGATGGTGTCCGGCTTGACCGGGCGGATCGCGTCGACGCCGGCCTTGTAGGCGACCGAGACGGGCGAGCAGCCCGCGGCCTGGGCGCCGTAGATCCGGTACGGCTTGTCCTCGACCAGGCCGAGCTTGACCAGCTCCTGGAAGGACTTGTGCACCTTGGTCAGCTGCGAGCCGGACGCGACCGGGATGACGACCTGGTCGGGCAGCCGCCAGCCGAGCTGCTCGGCGATCTCGTAGCCGAGCGTCTTGGAGCCCTCGGCGTAGAACGGGCGGACGTTGACGTTGACGAACGCCCAGCCGTCCTCCTCGCCGGCGATCTCGGAGGCGAGCTTGTTGACGTCGTCGTAGTTGCCGTTGACGGCGACCAGCGACTCGGTGAAGACCGCGGAGTTGACCTGCTTGGGCTGCTCGAGGTTGCTCGGGATGAAGACGACGGTCTTGATCCCGGCCCGGGCGCCGGCCGCGGCGACGGCGTTCGCCAGGTTGCCCGTCGAGGGGCACGCGAAGACCTTCGCGCCGAGCTCGCGGGCGGCGCTCAGCGCACACGCCACGACCCGGTCCTTGAAGGAGTTGGTGGGGTTGGTCGAGTCGTCCTTGACCCACAGGTTGGTGATCCCGAGCTCGGCGCCGAGGTTGGTCGCGCGCAGCAGGCGGGTGAAGCCCGGCTCGGTGTTGGGGCTGGTCTCGATGTCGGTCGGGACCGGCAGCAGCGCCTTGTAGCGCCAGATGTTGGCGGGGCCGGCCTCGATCTGCTCGCGGGTCACCGCGCCGAACTCGTAGGCGACCTCGAGCGGGCCGAAGCACTCCGGACACGCGTAGAAGGGGCCGAGCTCGACCTGGTGGCCGCACTCGCGGCACGCTAGGTTGGTGGCGTTGCCGAAGGCACCCTCGCGCAGGGTGGTGGTCTTTTCTGCAACTACAGCGCTCATGAAGGCCTCCTTCTCATCTTCTCCGGCTGCGACTCTCGCGCCGGACGGAATTGGCACCGTCTCCGCGAACCGCATCCCGATGTGCTGGGCGGCGGAGGCTCGCGGCGGTTGCCGGGACTTCACAGGGCCGTATCCCTCTGTCCCTCTTGATGAGCTGAGAAGAACTCTACGTCGCTCGTCTCACCATGTGCACATCGGTTCCGCGATGTGGGACATGAGCGAACGTGCAACCGGGTCGTCCGCCTCACCCCTGTCTCCAGAGATGCGTGAGGCGGACGACCCGGAATTTCAGGCGGCGGCGGTGACCGTCTCCGCCGCCGGCTCGAGCGCACCGCGGACCACGTCGAGGACGTCGCCCACCACGTGCACCGTGACCGTCTCGAGGACGTCGGCGGGGACGTCGTCGAGGTCGGGCTCGTTGCGCAGCGGCACGAACACCTCGGTCAGGCCGTTGCGCTGAGCCGCCAGCAGCTTCTGCTTCAGGCCGCCGATCGGCAGCACCCGTCCGTTGAGGGTGACCTCACCGGTCATCCCCACCTCGCCGCGCACCGGTCGCCCGGTGGCCAGCGACGTCAGCGCCGTCACCATGGTGACGCCTGCCGAGGGTCCGTCCTTGGGCGTCGCGCCGGCCGGCACGTGCACGTGGATCGACTGGTCGAAGAACGCCGGGTCGACCCCGAGCTGCGCGGCGTGCGAGCGCACGAAGGACAGCGCGATCTGCGCGGACTCCTTCATCACGTCGCCGAGCTGGCCCGTCAGGGTCAGGCCGGTCGTGCCCTCGCTGGCGGAGGCCTCGATGAAGAGCACGTCACCGCCGAGCCCGGTCACGGCGAGGCCGGTGGCGACGCCGGGGACCGACGTACGCTCGTGCGCCTCCGGCGTGAACCGCGGGCGACCGACCAGGTCCTTGAGGTCGGGCTCGTCGATGTCGACGTGCGACTCCCCCGTCGCGAGCCGGGTCGCCGCCTTGCGCAGGGCCTTGGCGAGCAGCCGCTCCATCTGGCGTACGCCGGCCTCGCGGGTGTAGTTGGCCGCGATCTCGTGCAGCGCGGCGTCGGTGACGCTCACCTCGTCGGCCGTCAGCGCGGCCCGCTCCAGCTGGCGCGGGAGCAGGAAGTCGCGAGCGATCGCCACCTTGTCGTCCTCGGTGTAGCCGTCGAGCGTCACCAGCTCCATCCGGTCCAGCAGGGCCGACGGGATCTGCTCGACCACGTTGGCCGTGGCGATGAAGACGACGTCGGACAGGTCCAGGTCGAGCTCGAGGTAGTGGTCGCGGAACGTGTGGTTCTGCGCCGGGTCGAGCACCTCGAGCAGGGCCGCGGCGGGGTCTCCGCGGTAGTCGGCGCCGACCTTGTCGACCTCGTCCAGCAGGACGACCGGGTTCATGGAGCCGGCCTCCTTGACAGCCCGGACGATCCGACCGGGCAGCGCGCCGACGTAGGTCCGGCGGTGGCCGCGGATCTCGGCCTCGTCGCGGACGCCACCGAGCGCGACCCGGACGAACGTGCGTCCGAGCGAGCGCGCGACGGACTCGCCGAGCGAGGTCTTGCCGACGCCGGGAGGTCCGGCGAGCAGGATCACCGCGCCGGAGCCGCGGCCGCCGACGACCTGCAGGCCGCGCTCGGCGCGACGGGCCCGGACGGCGAGGTACTCGACGATCCGCTCCTTGACCTCCTCCAGGCCGTGGTGGTCGGCGTCGAGGACGGCGCGGGCCGCGACCAGGTCGGTCGAGTCGTCGGTCGTCACGCCCCAGGGCAGCTCCAGGACGGTGTCGAGCCAGGTGCGGATCCAGGCCGTCTCGGGGCTCTGGTCGCTGGAGCGCTCGAGCTTGTCGACCTCCTTGAGCGCGGCCGCGCGGACGGACTCGGGCAGGTCGGCGGACTCGACCCGGGCGCGGTAGTCGTCGGCCCCCTCGGGCTCGCCCTCGCCGAGCTCCTTGCGGATCGCGGCGAGCTGCTGACGCAGCAGGTACTCGCGCTGGGTCTTCTCCATCCCGTCGCGCACGTCCTCGCCGATCTTGTCGGTGAGCTCGGCCTCGGCCAGGTGCTCGCGGGTCCAGGCGATCAGGGTCTCGAGCCGGGACTCGACGTCGGGGTCCTCGAGCAGCTCGCGCTTGCGGTCGATGGAGAGGTACGGCGCGTAGCCGGCCGCGTCCGCGATCGCGCTGGGGTCGGACATCTGGTGGACCTGGTCGATGACCTGCCAGGCCTCGCGGCGCTGGAGCACGGCGACGACGAGCCGCTTGTACTCCTCCGCGAGCTCACGGGCGTGGTCGCTGACCACGTCCTCGACGGGCTCGACCTCGACCCACAGGGCGGCGCCGGGGCCGGTGACCCCGCTGCCGATGCGGGCGCGGGTGCCCGCCTTGAGCACGGCCGCGGGCGAGCCGCCGCTGAAGCGGCCGACGCGGTCGACGGTCGCGATCACGCCGTACGACGCGTAGCGGTCCTCGAGCCGCGGGGCGACGAGGACCTGGTTGTCGGAGCCGGCGCCGGCGGCGTCGATGGCGGCCTGGGAGGACTCGTCGAGCGCGAGTGGGACGACCATGCCCGGCAGCACGACGAGGTCGGACACGAACAGGACCGGAAGACTGGTGGACACGATGTCCTCACCTTCATGGGAGTTGAGTGATGACGACTCAACTTCCCGGGGGTGCCGGGTGTTCCGGAGACACCCTCCTGTTCACCGAGGGCGAACGCGCCGGACCATCCCGGCCCGGCAGCTAGGCGTCGCGCGCGTCGGCCGTCAGCCGGCGCAGCAGGTCGAGGACCCCCTCGGGGCCCTTCACGACCACGTCGGAGAGCGGCACGAGAGCGCTCTGCTCGGCCGAGGCCGAGCAGACCAGCAGCGTGGGCAGGCCCGCGTCGCGGAGCTCGGCGACGGCCTCGAAGGCCTCCATGTCGCCGAGGTCGTCGCCGGCGAAGAGGAAGGCACCGGCGTCGAGCTCCTCGACCAGCGTCCGCACGGCCAGGCCCTTGTGCATCCCCGAGGAGCGCACCTCGATGACGTTGCGACCGGGCTCGGTGATCAGGTCGTTGTTCTTGGCGAGGTTGCGGATCAGCGGCAGCAGCCGCTGGAAGGCGGCGTCCGGGTCGTCGAGGCGTCGGGTGTGCACGGCGACCGCGAGACCCTTGTCCTCGACCCACGCGTCGGCGGCGTCGGCGCGACGCAGCACGCCGGTCAGCTCGCGCTCGAAGGACGCCAGGCCCCGCGGCGGGCGCGGCGTGATGATCCGTCGGCTCCGAGACGACCAGCGCTCGTTGCCGTACTGGCCGAAGACGTAGAGGTCCGCGTCGGCGCTCGCGAGCGCGTCGCCGACCTCCTCCAGACCGCCCAGGTCGAGCACCTGGCGCGCGGGGCGCCCGGTGATCACCGCGACCGCGGCGACCTCACGGGCCAGGTCGAGCAGCACGTCGGGGGCGTCGTCGTGGATGTGCGCGGCCTCCGGGTCGTCGACGATCGGCGAGAGCGTGCCGTCGAAGTCGAGCCCGATGATCGCGCGGCCCGCGACGCGCACGAGCTCGTCGTACCGTCGTGCCCCGTCGGTGGAGGTGAACTCCATGAGTCCACCCAATCATCCGAGCGCCGACCCCGGGATGCCGGGAGCCGAAATGTGGCGAACCGCTCAGTCCAGGGGGTCGGTGAGGATCAGGGTGAGCCGGTCCTGGCGCATCGGGTCGACGGCGGGCGCCGTACGGCGGATGCCCAGGTCGAGCGCCAGCGTCTTGGCCTCGCGCTTGAGCCGCTTCGGGTAGTAGACGGTCGTCGCGGGGATGGTTCCGTACCAGTTGTCCGACCCGACGACCTTCCAGCCGATGTCGGTGGCCCGGTCGGCGACCGTGCCGGCGAGCCCGGTGATGCCGGAGTTGTTGTAGACCTCGACGTAGACCTTGCCGCGGTGCACGCGCGGCTTGGGCTTCGGCTTCGCCGTGGCGCTCGCGGTGTACGACGGCGCGGGCGACTCCTTCGGCTGCTGCTTGACGACCGTCGTGACCTCACGCTCGGTCGGCTCGCTGTCCTGGGTCACGACGTAGGCGATGCCGGCCATCGCGACGGCGAGCACGCTGAGGATCACGACCGGGGACGGGAAGACCGCACCCCGCTGACCACGCGTTCCATGCATCCGGGCCACCGCTCAGACCTCGAAGCCGAGGCGGCGCGCGGAGCGCTGCCGCTGGCGGGCGGCCCGGAGCCGACGCAGCCGGCGGACCAGCAGCGGGTCCGCCTCGAGCGCCTCGGGACGGTCGATGAGGGCGTTGAGGACCTGGTAGTAGCGCGTCGAGGACATGTCGAACTTCTCGCGCACCGCGGTCTCCTTGGCGCCGGCGTACTTCCACCACTGCCGCTCGAACTCGAGGATCTCGGCGTCACGGGCGCTCAGGGCGGGCGCGGCGTTGCCCGCGTCGCCGTGGAGCGCGTTCGCGGCGTCCATGGTGCTCCTCGGGGTCGACAGTGCTGGTCACGATCACTATAGGGCGAGCGAACCACAACGATGTGATTCGTCCGGCGGCGAGTCGCGGGCGCCTGATCTCCGGCTACTCTCCGCGTCATGGCAGCAGACATCGGCAGCGACCTCCCCGGCGAGTCCAGCAGCGAGTCCAGCAGCATCGGGTGGGGCATCCTCGCCACCGGCAAGATCGCCCAGACCTTCGCCCGCGACCTCGCGAAGGTGCCCGGCAGCCGCCTCGCGGCGGTCGGGTCGCGGCGGCTGGAGAGCGCGCAGGCCTTCGCCCGGGAGTACGCCGGGGAGGGGACGCCGGCGGCGTACGGCTCCTACGAGGAGCTGGTCGCGGACCCCGACGTCGACGTCATCTACGTCGCGACGCCGCACGCCTTCCACCTCGACAACGCCCGGCTGTGCTTCGAGGCGGGCAAGCACGTGCTGTGCGAGAAGCCGCTCACCCTGGACACCGCCGACGCCGAGGAGATGGTGCGGCTCGCCGGCGTGCACGACTGCTTCCTGATGGAGGCGATGTGGACCGCCTGCCACCCGGTGATCCGTGAGCTGCGCACCCGGCTGGCGGCCGGCGAGTTCGGGCGGCCGCGGCACCTGCACGCCGAGCTCGGCTTCCGCGTCGACGCCGACCCCGACGACCGGATGCTCGACCCCGCCCTGGGCGCCTCCGCGCTCCTCGACATGGGCATCTACCCGCTCACCGTCGCGCACCTGCTGCTCGGCGAGGCCGACCAGCTGCTCGCCACCGCCGACCTGTCGACGCGCGGGATCGACCTCGACGTCGCGGTCGCCGGCCGTTACCCCGGGGGTGCGCTGGCGACGATGACCGCGTCGATGACGTCGTACTCCTCGCGTCGCGCGGAGATCGCCACGGACCGTGGTCGGATCGAGCTCGACGACTTCCACCACCCCACCAAGGCCGTCTTCACGCCGTACGTCGAGGGCGCCGGCAGCTGGGCCGTCGAGCCCGGCGCGCCGGTCGAGGTCGTGGGCGAGGAGCCGGTGATCGGCCAGGGCTACGGCAACGAGATCGCCGAGGTGGAGCGCTGCCTGCGGGCCGGCCTGCGCGAGAGCCCGCTGGTGCCGCACGCGCAGACGCTCACGCTGCTGCGCCAGATGGACGACGTGCGCCGCCAGGTCGGCGTCACCTTCCCGGGCTAGGAGCGCAGGAAGCGCAGCACGGCCACCACCCGTCGGTGCGCGGCATCGTCGTCGGGCAGCAGCCCGAGCTTCGCGAAGATCCGCTGGGTGTGCTTCTCGACGCCGCCGAGCGAGACCGAGAGCGCCTCGGCGATCGCCGCGTTCGAGCGGCCCTCCGCCATCAGCGAGAGCACCTCGCGCTCGCGCGGCGTGAGGTCGGCGAGCGGGTCGCGGTTGCGGCCCATCAGCTGGCGCACGACCATCGGGTCGAGCACGGTGCCGCCGGCGGCGACCGCCTGCACGGCGCCGAGGAAGTCGTCGAGGTCGCTGACCCGGTCCTTGAGCAGGTAGCCGATCCCGCCGTCGCCGGCGGCGAGCAGGTCCTCGGCGTACGACACCTCGACGTACTGCGACAGCACCATCAGCCGGGCCTCCGGCCACGCACGTCGTACGTCGACCGCGGCCCGCAGGCCCTCGTCGGTGTGGCTGGGCGGCATCCGGACGTCCACGATCCCCAGGTCCGGGCGCTGCTCGAGCATCGCCGCGACGAAGGACGGGCCGTCGCCCACCGAGCCGACCACGTCGTGGCCGGCCTCGACGAGCAGCAGCTGGAGCCCCTCCCGCAGCAGCAGGGAGTCGTCGGCGACGACCACCCTCACCGCGGGATCCTCGCGACGAGCGTCGTGCCGACCTGCTCCGGGGAGGCGACGTCGAGGGTGCCGTCGACGGCCGCGAGCCGCTGGCGCAGGCCGGCCAGCCCGAGACCCTTCGACGGGTGGGCGCCGCCGACGCCGTCGTCCTCGACGCGCACCTCGACCTCGGCCGCGGACGCGACGACGGACACCGTCGCCGTCGCGGCACCGCTGTGCTTGGCGACGTTGGTGAGCGCCTCGGCGGCCACGAAGTAGACGGCCGTCTCGACGTGCGGCGGGAGCTGGGCGGGTACGTCGATGCGCGACTCGACCGGGACCACGCTCTGGGTGAGCATCTCCTCGAGCGCCGCGGCCAGGCCGCGGTCGACCAGCAGCGGCGGGGCGATCCCCCGGCTCAGCGACCGGAGCTCGGCGACGGTCTCGCGGGCCTGGGCCAGGGCCCCGTCGATGGTCACCGCGGCCTGTGCGGGGTCGTCGGCGACCTGGCGCTTCGCCCGGCCGAGGTCCATCGTCAGCCGGACCAGCCGCTGCTGCGGTCCGTCGTGGATGTCGCGCTCGAGCCGGCGCATCGACTCGGCCTCGGCGACCCGGGCCGCGTCGCGGCCGCCCTCGACGCGGGCGACCTCGTGCTGCAGCTCGGCGCGGCTGCTGAGCAGCACCCACGCCAGGCTGGCGTGCACCACCGTCACCAGCCGCACCGCCCACGGCAGGGTCAGCAGCAGGACGACGCCGAGGCCGAGGTTGAGCAGGCTCTCCGTCGTCCGGCCCTCGCCGAGCCCGACCAGGTCCGCGAGCCCGGACTCGTCACCCTCGGGGATCCAGTGCTGCCAGAACCAGTAGGTGAGCCCGGTCGCCGTGGCCGTCCACCAGATCAGGGCCACCGCGAACGCCAGCGTCCCGGTCACCAGCCCGACCAGCGACCACACCACGTCGAGCCAGGACTGGGCGTCCTTGAGCGGCGTCAGCGACCGGCGCCAGAAGCCGGCGCCCGCGGGTGCGGCGACGTAGCGCGGGGTGGGCGCCTCCCGGCCGAGCATCCCCCGCAGCCGGATCCGCTCGAGGCGGGCGAAGCCGCGCGCGACGATGACGCCGCCCGAGACCAGCAGGATGCCCCCGATGAAGATCGCCAGTGCCAGCCCCACCGTCAGGGCGGTGACCACCACGACGAACGCCACCAGGGCGATGGGGAAGGCCGACAGGCTGTAGGCACTCTCCAGCAGCACCCGGCGCACGCCGCGCGGGCGGGTGGGCGCCGGCGCGTCGGCGGGCGTCGCGAGGGGCATGGTCACGGTCTCCGTCATGGCGTCGACGCTAGGAGTCTCGGCGTCGGTGCACGATCCTGCCAGCCCGACAGCCCTGGTCGGGCCAGCCCGACACCGCCCCGGTCACCGGAAGGCGTCGACCCCGGTCGCGTCGGCGGACCAGGTCCACAGCCGCGCGGCCGCGTCGCGGTCGAGGGCATAGGCGCGTACGCCGCTGGTGGTCTGCGGTCCGTCCGGCACGACGTCCGCGACGGCGCAGTCCTCGAGGTAGTCCCCACCACGTCCGTCGAGCTCGGACGACGTCGCCGCCCAGACCGCGGTCGCCGCACCCTGCTCGGGCGAGCGGAAGTCGGGCAGCACCGGGTTGCCGTCATCGTCGAGGGTCATCACGGCGTCGAGGTCCTCGGCCTGGAGGTGCCGCCCGAGCGGGGTCAGGATGGCCCCGGGGTGCAGGGAGAAGGCGCGCACGCCGTGCTGCTGGGCGAGCTCGTCGAGGTGGACGGCGAAGAGCACGTTGGCGGTCTTGGACTGCCCGTAGGCGAGCCACTTGTCGTAGCCCTCCGCGAACCACGGGTCGTCCCACCGGATGTCCGAGAGGTGGTGCCCGGTCGACGACACGCTCACCACGCGGGCGCCCTCGCCGATCGCCGGCCAGAGCCGGTTGACGAGCGCGTAGTGGCCGAGGTGGTTGGTGGCGAGCTGCAGCTCCCACCCGTCGCCGACCCGGGTCTCGGGGCAGGCCATGATCCCGGCGTTGTTGATGACCAGGTCGAGGCGGCGGCCGGCCACGCTGTCGGCGTACGCCGCGACGCTGGCCTGGTCGGCCAGGTCCAGCGCACCGACCTCGACACCGGCGATGCCGGCCAGGACGCGCTCGGCCTTGTCCGGGCGCCGGGCCGGGGCGAGCACCTGGGCGCCGGCGCCGGCGAGGGCGCGGACCACCTCGACGCCGATGCCGGAGTAGCCGCCGGTCACCAGGGCGGTCCGGCCCGAGAGATCGATGCCGACGAGGACCTCGGCGGCGGTGGGGAGCCGCGCGGTCGGCGTGGTCATCGGTGGTCCGGCGGGAGGTCGGTGTCGATGGTGACGTGCTCCCACGCGTCGATGGACGCCGCCGTCTCGGCGAGCTTGGCGCGCACCGCCGCGAGCACGTCCTTGCCCAGCAGCAGCCGGAGCGGTGGCTCCTCGAGACCGGCGACCATCACGACCGCGGCGCCCACCTTGCGCGGATCGCCGGGCAGGTGGTCGGCGAACGCCCTGATCAGCTCCTTGCGGGCGCCGACGTCGGCGGCGTACGCCTCGATGGGAGCCGCCGCCTCGTGCATCGAGCGCTTGGCCCAGTCGGTGCGGAAGGCGCCCGGCTCGATGGCGGTGACCCTGATGCCGAGCGGGCCGACCTCCTTGGCCAGCGCCTCGGTGAGCGCCTCGAGCGCGAACTTGGTCGAGCTGTAGTAGGCGTTGGGCGGGTTGGCGACGAGGCCCGTCATCGAGGAGATGTTGATGACGTGGCCGCTGCCCTGCGCGCGCATGCCGGGCAGGACGGCCTTGAGCGTGTCCACGACCCCGAAGTAGTTGGTGTCGAAGAGCCGTCGTACGTCGGCGTCGTCGCCCTCCTCCACGGCCGAGAGGTAGCCGTAGCCGGCGTTGTTGACCAGGACGTCGATGCCGCCGAAGGCCGCGCCCGCGGCGGCCACGGCAGCGTCGATCTGCGCGCGGTCGGTGACGTCGAGAGGTACGGCGAGCGCCGCGTCGCCGTACGTCTCCACGAGGTCCTCGACGTCCGCGACCCTGCGGGCGGTGACGACGACCTGGTGCCCGTCGCCGAGCGCCGCGCGGGCGATCTCCCGGCCGATGCCGGTCGAGCACCCCGTGATCAGCCAGCGGCTCATGCCGTCACCTCCGGGAGGCGGCGCAGGTACGCCGTACGCCGGGCGGCGAGCTGGGCGGCGCGCCCGGCGGCGTCGAGCCGCGGTGCGTCCGGCAGCTCTGCGTCCAGCCGATCGAGCCGGACCACCCGCCCGCGCGCGGACAGGTCGGGTCGCGCGCCGCCGTCGGGGAACTCCGCCATCCGCAGCGTGAGAATCCCCTCGAGCAGTCCGTCGGTGTCGATCCAGTTGTGCACGCCGGGGTCCTGGGCGGCGATCACGTAGGTGTAGGTGCCGTCCGCGTTGGCGAGCGACTGGGCCTTGTTGAGGCTGCCGGTCCGGTCGAGCACGTCGAGCGTCGTGCCCCAGATGTTGGAGAGCGGGACGGTGAAGTACTCCGCTCCCCCGTCGCTCACGTCGACCACGAACGCCTCGTCCGGCGCGAGCACGAACCGCC
Source organism: Nocardioides sp. URHA0020 (assembly GCF_000620705.1). Lineage (GTDB taxonomy): Bacteria > Actinomycetota > Actinomycetes > Propionibacteriales > Nocardioidaceae > Nocardioides. The sequence continues at coordinate 151,069 of NZ_KK211169.1, read as the reverse complement.
CCGCGACGTACACCTGGTTGCGCATCGCGCCGGTGTGGTCGGCGGTCCAGGCGAGCGAGAAGTGGTTCTCCGGCGCCTTGTACATGCCGTGGCTGAGCTTGCCGGTGAAGCTCGCGAAGTGGGCCATCATCCGCGCCGTCGCCTCGGCCTGCTCGTCGAGCGTGGCGGCCGGCCGGGCGGGTCGGCCACCGAGCCGCTCGACGGTGAACGCGTTCGGGTCGTCGCGGCCCCAGTCGAGCAGCACGTCGCGGACGTAGAGCTCGTGCGCCTGCGACGTGGAGCGGACGTGGTTGGGCCGACCGCCTGCGGGGGCGGGGTCGACGGTGATCAGGAACGACCCGTCGTCCTCGACGTGCATCCGGCGACCGTCGAGCACGTCGACGGTGCCCATGTGGGCGTCCCAGAGGGTGAAGTAGTTCTCGGTCATCCGGTGCTCGCCGACCCGTCCGCGGATCTCGTAGCGCTCGTCGCCGGAGATCGGGACGACCCGGTAGACCGAGTCCGGGTTGTCGATGCCCCAGCGGCTGCCGGGGATCCGGCGACCGTCGACCTCGTGCGCGAGCCGCGTGATCGTGGTGACCTTCGGCCGCAGCGGGTCCTGGTTGGACGACCACACGGCCGCGGAGAACATCACCTCCTCGTACGCCGCGTCGAACCGCGCCCGCATCGCGTCCGACGCGCGGGCGCGACCCAGCCAGGTCTCGGCGACGGCGCCGTACGCCGTCCGCACGGTCGGGTGCGCGACCAGCTCGAGGGCGGCGAGCTCGTGGGCGTGCTGCTCGGCGGTGGCGACCGGGTGGGTCATGGCTCTCCTCAGCGGTGCCGAGTCGGAATGTCAGTTCTGACATTATGAGAGCATGACGAAGGCGGATCGCACCAGGGCCGCGCTGCGTGACGCCGCCCTGCGGCACTACGTCGAGCACGGCTTCGAGGCGGCCAGCGTCGCCGCGATCGCGGCCGAGGTGGGCGTCACCGAGCGCACCTTCTACCGCCACTTCGCCACCAAGGACGAGGTCCTCTTCGGCGACGTCGTCAGCCGTCTGGCCTGGTTCCGCACGGCGATGCGCGACCGACCCGCCGACGAGGACCTGATCCGCTCCGTGCTCGCCGCCCTCGCCTCGGCGCCGACCGACCCGCGGCTGATGCTGGAGATCGCGCGGCTGCGCACCCAGCTGCTCAGCGCCGACCGGATCGAGCGCACCTTCCGCGACCGCCAGGGCGCCATGGCCACCGAGCTGCGGACCCTCCTGACCGAGCGCGGCGAGTCGCCGCTCGACGCCGCCGTACGCGCGGAGGTGGTGGCGGGTGCCGTCTTCGCGGCCCTCGCCGTCTGGACCGAGGGCCCCGCCGACCGAGACCTCGCCGGCCTCGGCGACCTCACCCAGCAAGCCCTCGAGCGCGTTCGCCCGGCCCTCTAGCCCGGTGGTTGAGGTGCGAGGGCCGCCAGGCCCGGAGCACCACGGTGGTTGAGGCGCGAGGGCCGCCAGGCCCGGAGCACCACGGTGGTTGAGGTGCGAGGGCCGCCAGGCCCGAGCCTCGAAACCACCCCAGCCGACCCACGATGGTTTCGAGGCTCGCCGCTAGCGCGGCTCACACCTCAACCAACGCCGTCACCGCACGACACACAGACCCACCGGTGGTTGAGGTGCGAGGGCCGCCAGGCCCGAGCCTCGAAACCACCCAGGCCGACCCACGATGGTGTCGAGGCTCGCCGCTAGCGCGGCTCACACCTCAACCAGCGTCCACCGACGTCCTCAGCGGGAGCCGCCGGACGCTCTCGAAGCGGCGCTCGCTCCCGTCGACCGGGTCGGTGAAGGCGAGCTCGCTGGCCAGCAGCTGCAGCGGGCGACTGAAGTCGTCGATCGAGATCTCGCGAACGACCGGGTAGAGCGGGTCGTCGACGATCGGGATGCCCAGGCCGTAGAGGTGCAGGCGCAGCTGGTGGGTGCGACCGGTGCGGGGCGACAGCCGGTAGACGGCCAGCTCGCCGTCGCGCGACTCCAGGTCGACGCAGGTCTCGGCGTTGACCGCCGCCCCCGGCACCACCTCGGCCCGCCACGCCCCGCGCTCCTTGGCGATGTGGTTGCGCACCGTCACCGGCAGCTCGAGATCGGCACGGTACGACGCCAGCGCCCGGTAGGTCTTGCGCACCTCGCCGCGCTCGAAGAGCTGCTGGTACGGCGCCCGCCAGCGCTGCTCGGTCGCGAGCATCAGGACCCCGGAGGTGACGCGGTCGAGCCGGTGCAGCGTCGAGAGCTCGGGCAGGCCGAGCTCCGCACGCAGCCGGACGACGACGCTCTGGACGACGTGGTCGCCACGCGGGATGGACGACAGGAAGGCCGGCTTGTCGACGACCACGAGTCGCTCGTCGCGGTGGATGACCGGCAGCGCGCCCGGCACCTGCGGCTCGTCACGCAGGTCGCGGTGGAACCACACGAAGGTGTGCGGACGGTAGGGATCGTCGTCGCGGACGGGCCGGAGGTCGTCGTACACGAACCGACCCTCGGCAAGCAGCGCGGCCACGTCGACCCGGGGCCTGAGCCGCTGCTCGAGCCACTCGCCCATCGTCGAGCACGGCGCCGGCTCGGCACGGTCCGGCGTCCGCACCCAGGCCGCGCCCAGGCCGTGGCGCAGCGGCAGGGGCGAGTGCGGGGGCATCCGCCGATGCTAGGTGCCGGCGGATCTTGAAACGTTACAGGCGAGAAATGTGGGGACCGATCGTCCGTTACCGGGCGTGCATAGAACAGCGGTGGCCACGAGCTCGTCCTCCCGATGAAAGGCACCGCCACCTCCATGCCCCACCAGACTCCCGGGCGCCGCGCCGCCCGCCTGACCGCCGTCCCGGTGGTCGTCGCGGTCGGCCTGAGCGCCCTCGCGATCGCCCCGCAGGCGCAGGCACTGACCAACGTCACGACCAGCAACGGCGCCAACGTCTCCATCAACGACGCCCGTCGCCCCGGACTCGACACCGGGTCGATCCGCAACGTCACCGGCTCCCGGATGGAGGGGTTCGGCAACCTCTTCGTCCACGTCGACACCCCGGCCGACGAAGCACCTCGGATGAACGACCAGATGATGCGCGGCTTCGGTCTCACCGCCGCCGCGCCCGGGTCGTACCGCTCAACGAGGTCGGTCCGGCTGGCCGACGTCCTGATGACCCGCAAGGTCCAGGTCGCGACCGCCACCAACACCACCAGCTTCTTCGACACCTTCACCAACACCTCGACCGAGCCGGTGACCCTCAAGGTCTCCTTCGGCGGCTCGCTCGGCTCCGGCCTGACCGCGACCACGAGCCCCAACAAGGCGACCCTCAGCGCCTCGAGCAGCGGTGACGCGGTCGCCGACCCGACCGACACCTGGATCGCCGCGACCACCCCGGGCAGCACCCGCCCGACCGGCGTCGTCGTCGGGTCGGGCATCAGTGACCTCGGCGACCAGCAGTCCGACCCGTTCACCACGGCGTACGTCCCCACCGGCAGCCGCGCCAACGACCTCGGCTTCGTCCGCGAGCTGACCGTCGCGCCGGGCCAGACGGAGTCGTTGGCCCAGTACGTCGTCGTCGGGGCGCTCAGCGACACCACCCAGATCGCGACCGACACCGCCGCGCTGGCCGCGACGCCGGACTTCTCCAACCTGACGATCGACGAGATCTGCACGCTGCAGAACTGGGACATCTCGGCGTACGCCGCCGCCTGCGCCGGGGCCGAGCCCCTGCAGCTGCCCGCGGCCGACGCCGAGGTCGAGCACACCACCAAGGTCGCCTACGACGTCACCGGCAAGACCATCGCCGACCTGCAGGCCGACATGGTGGCCGGCACCGTCACCTCGGTGCAGGTCACGAAGGCCTACCTCGACCGGATCGCGGCCTACGACGACGGGGCGCTGGGCTTCCACGCCTTCATCACCGTCGCCAAGGACGCCGTCGCGCAGGCGATGGCGGCCGACGCGGCCCGCGCGGACGGCAAGAACGGTGACCTCCTCGGGGTGCCGATCGCGCTGAAGGACCTCTACGACACCAAGGACATGCCCACGTCGGGTGGCACCCTGGCCCTGAAGGACTGGGAGCCGAAGACCGACGCGTGGCAGGTCGCCAAGCTGCGCGAGGCCGGCGCCGTGATCATCGGCAAGACCAACCTGTCGGAGTTCGCCAACTCGGGATCGTTCAGCGAGAGCGGCTTCGAGCAGACCTGGAACGCGCTCTACCCGTCGAAGACCTCGTTCGGCTCCAGCGGCGGGTCGGCGACCGCCGTGCGGGCCGAGCTGGCCGCCGCGGCGATGGGCACCCAGACCGGGGTCTCGCTCTACGCACCGTCGACCGGCGCCAGCCTGACGACGTTCCGGGGCACCGACGGCCTGTCCAGCACCAACGGCGTGATGCCGCTGACCTGGGCCACCGACTATGCGGGCCCCATCGCCAAGTCGGTCACCGACGTGGCCTCGATGCTCGACGCGACGGCCACCCGGACCACCGGCAACAACCCCGACGACCTGCTCACCAGCCGCGTCGACAACGACCTCCGGCCGACCGAGTGGAAGACCGCCCTGAGGACCGACGCCCTCCAGGGCAAGGTCATCGGCTACAACCCGGCCGCCTTCGCCTCGACCGTCATCGTCGACGACAACGCCGGCGCCCTGGCGCTCGCCCAGGCCAAGGCCGCCATCGAGGCCGCCGGGGGCACGCTCGTCCCGGTGGCGACCGGTCAGACGGCGCCGCCCGCGCCGACCGGGAGCTACCCGACGACCGGCAGCGCCGGCGCCGAGGGCTGGGAGCGCTACATCGCCGAGGCGCGTCCCACCACGTTCCCCCTCACCACCAAGCAGCTGATGGAGAGCCAGGCGAACCTGCCCTACAACGTGTCGAGCAACTACACCTCGCAGCCGATGGACGACACCTCCGTCACCAACCTGCTGGCTCGACGCGACGCCTACAAGGAGACGGCAGCGACCTGGATGGACACCGCGTTCGGGGCCACCCCCGAGGCGATCACCCCGGTCGACGCCGTGATCTACCCCGGCTTCCTCACCAGTGTCGGCAACAACGACGCGTCCTCGGCGATCTTCAGCTCCGACCGCGCGTCCGGCGTCATCACGCAGACCATCGGCCTGCCGACGGCGATCCTGCCGATCGGAGAGAACGCCGAGGGCCAGTCCAACAACATCCAGATCGTCGGACGGGCTTGGGACGACGCCGACGTGCTCGGCATGGGCTACGCCCTGGAGCAGCAGACCAAGGCCGCGATGCACACCGAGTTCGCCCCCGCCCTGACGTGGAGCGGACCGGCCGAGTCGGTCACCGGGCTGCGGCTCTCGAGCACGGCGGTGAAGTACGGCGCCACGACCACCGCGACCGTCTCCGTCACCGCCGACCCGGCCGCGACCGGCAAGGTCTCGGTCGAGGTCGACGGACGCACGGTCACCGGCACCCTGGCCGCCGGCCGGGTCACGCTGACCCTGCCTCGGACCGTGTCGGTCGGCACGCACCTGGTCACCGCGTCGTACGCCGGCTCGGCGACCGTGGCCGCGAGCGTCGCCACCGCGACGCTCAAGGTGTCCAAGGCCGCTCCGAGCGTGAGCGTCACGCTGACCAGGTCGACCGTCAAGGCCGGCCAGCGCTCGGCGGTCAAGGTGACGGTCGGCGCCCCGTCCACGGTCCTCGTGTACGACGGCTCCAGGGTCATCAGGACCGTCAAAGTCAACCGGTCCAGCACGGTGCTCCTGCCCAAGCTGTCCGTGGGCAGCCACAAGATCCGGCTGTACGTCGTCGCGGGTGAGCAGTACGCGTCGAAGTGGAGCCGCACCCTGACCCTGCGGGTCAAGAAGAAGTAGCAGCGCTCCCCCTCAGCAGCGCCGTGGACCTCGGGGTCCACGGCGCTGCTGCGTGTCAACGCCGGGTGAACCGCTCGCGGATCTGGTCCGCGGAGAGGCCGTAGGTCTCGGGGGTGTACGCCGGCCGGCTCGCGTCGCGCGGACGGCGCCGGAGCCAGTCGCGCATGGACGCCTCGGCCTCGGCGGTCAGGTCGAGCCCCAGCGCGTCGTACACCCGCGCGACCTGGCCGATCGGGTCGGCGACCGCCTCGGCGAACTCCACGTCGGTGACCAGCGAACCCGGCCAGCCGGCCCGCGTCGCGGTGGCGCGGTCGTCGGTCCACCCCATCCGCTCGATCCACTCGGCACCGATCCGGTGCAGGTCGACGGTGTCGGCGTGCATCGCGTGCAGGGTCGCGTTGAGGCTGGCACCCGAGGCGATCGTCTCGACCGGGTCGCGGTGCAGGTGCACGACGTGCAGGCCGGGGAAGCGCGCCCACAGGACGTCGAGGTAGCCCAGGTGGGCCGGCGTCTTGAGCACCCACCGCTCGGCCTCGATGCCGCGGCGTCGCTGCTGCCACTGCAGGAGCTGGAGCATCCGGTGGAGGTGCTCGTACGCCGGCGCGAAGTCCTGGGTGTCGATCCAGGATCGGTACGCCGGCACGTGCGCGCCGGCCTCGGGCACGTGGGAGAGGAAGGCATCGGCCAGGAAGACGATCTCCTCCTCGGCCTCCAGCGCGTGCATCGGGTGGATCGCGTAGAGCTCGGGCACCCACTGGCGCGACGCCTCCTCGCGCGCCACCGCCTTCGCGATCCGGGGGTCGTCGCCGTCCCAGCGGTGGTCGAGCCGCGGGGCGACCTCGACGACCTCCCACCCTCGCGCGCAGCGGAAGCGCGGGTCCGCCGCGAGCAGCCGCTGCAGCAGGGTCGTGCCGCTGCGCATCATCCCGACCACGACCACCGGGTCGACGACCTGCTCATCGGCGATCTCGGAGTGCCGGCGCACCCACTCCTGGGCCCGCAGTCGCATCCGGAGGCTGTGGACCGCGCCGCCGCGCAGCAGGTGCGCCCCCACGTCGGTGAGCCCCGCGCCGGCGTACGCCTCGAGCAGGACGCCCAGCGGCTCCTCGAAGGCGCCCGGCCCGAAGTCGTCGAGGCCCTCCTTGCGGCGCGCGTCCTCGACGACGCTCGCCAGATCGAAGCCAGCCACCATGGCGCGAACCTATGCTGTCGCGGTGGACAGCGCCCGCGAGATCGAGAACCTGCTCTACGAGTACGCCGAGCTCATTGACGCGGGCGACCTGGACGGGGTGGCCGACCTCTTCGCCCACGGCCGCATCAACGGCCAGGAGGGCGGCCCGCCCGAGACGGTCTTCGAGGGACGCGAGCGGGTGCGCGAGCTCTACGGGATGGCCACCCGGATCTACGACGACACCGGGACGCCGAAGACCAAGCACCTGACGACCAACGCCCGCATCGAGGTCGACGACGCCGCCGGCACGGCGACCGCGCGCACCAGCTACCTCGTCACGCAGGCCACCGACGCGCTGCCGCTCCAGGTGATCATCACCGGGCACTACCACGACACGTTCCACCGCATCGACGACGTGTGGTGCTTCGACAGCCGCACCATGTTCGTGGACCAGAGCGGCGACCTGAGCCACCACCTGCGGTTCTAGTACGCCGTCGGACCCGTGTGAGGGCTCCGACTAGGGTGACAGCGTGGCAACCTCTGGCTCGGCAGACCTGGTCATCGTGGCGAACCGGCTGCCCGTGGACCGCGTGACGCTCCCGGACGGCAGCCCCGGCTGGCGGCGCTCGCCCGGCGGTCTGGTGACGGCCATCGAGCCGATCATGCGGGAGAACGACGGCACCTGGATCGGCTGGCCGGGCGGCACCGAGAGCGGCCTCGAGCCGTTCACGGACGACGGCATGGACCTGATCCCGATGACGATGAGCGCCGAGGAGGTCGAGGAGCACTACGAGGGCTTCTCCAACGCGACCCTCTGGCCGCTCTACCACGACGTCGTCGCCAAGCCGGAGTTCCACCGCGAGTGGTGGGACTCCTACACCGCGGTCAACCGGCGCTTCGCGGAGCGAGCGGCGGAGGCCGCCGCCGAGGGCGCGACCGTGTGGGTCCACGACTACCAGATGCAGCTGGTGCCGGCCATGCTGCGCGAGCTGCGCCCGGACCTGCGCATCGGCTTCTTCCTGCACATCCCCTTCCCCCCGACCGAGCTCTTCCAGCAGCTGCCGTGGCGCCGGCAGATCCTCGAGGGTCTGCTGGGCGCGGACCTGGTCGGCTTCCAGCTCAGCGGAGCGGCGCAGAACTTCGTCCGCCTGGTCCGCCAGCGCGTGGGGCACAAGACCCACCGCGACGTCGTCTACCTGCCCGACGGCCGCACCGTGCGGGCCGCCGCCTTCCCGATCTCCATCGACTCGCGCGGGTTCGAGGAGCTCGCGCGGACCGAGGAGGTCGAGGAGCGGGCCACCGAGATCCGCGCGGCTCTCGGCAGTCCCCGCAAGGTCTTCCTCGGCGTCGACCGCCTCGACTACACCAAGGGCATCCACGCCCGGCTGCGCGCTTTCGCCGAGCTGATCGAGGACGGGGCCCTCGACGTCGAGGACGCCGTCTTCGTCCAGGTCGCGACCCCGTCGCGCGAGCAGGTCGAGCAGTACCGGATCCTGCGTGACGACATCGACCGCCTCGTCGGGCGGATCAACGGCGACCTGGGCAAGATCGGGCAGCCGGCGATCAGCTACTTCCACGCGTCGTACCCCCGCGAGGAGATGGCCGCGCTCTTCCGGGCGGCCGACATCATGGTCGTCACGCCGTACCGTGACGGGATGAACCTGGTGGCCAAGGAGTACGTCGCCTGCCGCTTCGAGAACGACGGCGCGCTGGTGCTCTCCGAGTTCGCCGGGGCCGCCGAGGAGCTGCGCCAGGCCTGGCAGATCAACCCCTACGACATCAACGGCATGAAGTCCGCCTTCATGGAGGCCTACCGGGCCGACGACCGCGACCTGACCCGGCGGATGAAGGCGATGCGCAAGCAGGTGATGGAGCACGACGTCGCCGCATGGGCGGCCAGCTTCCTCCAGGCGCTCAACGACACGCAGGCCTCGCACGCCAAGATCGTCCGCCCGGCGAAGCAGGGCTGAGCGCGATGGACCTGGTGCCGAAGCCCGATCAGGTCCTGGCGGCTGCCGGCAACGCCGCGCACCTGCTGCTGTACGGCGGCCTGGCCGACCTGCGCCCGATGCCGCGCACCCTGGTCGACGACGGCCTGCTGCGGGAGGTCTACCACTACCGGCCCGACCCGGCGGTCGAGCAGCACGGCGACCCGGTGCTGCTGGTGACCCCGCTGGCCGCGCCGGCGACCTGCTTCGACCTGCGCCGCGGCTGCTCGGTCGTCGAGCACCTGGTCGGCACCGGACGGCCGACGTACCTGGTGGAGTACGGCGAGGTCTCCTTCCGCGACCGCAACCTCGGCCTGGAGCACTGGGTCGAGGAGGTCGTGCCGACCGCGATCCGGGAGGCGTCCCGCCATGCCGGCGGACGGCCCGTGCACGTCGTCGGCTGGAGCCTCGGTGGGATCTTCGCGATGCTCGCCGCCGCGGACTTCGCCGACCTGCCGATCGCGTCGCTGTCGGTCCTGGGCGCCCCGGTCGACACGACCCTGGTGCCGATGATCGCGCCGCTGCGGCCGCTCCTGCGGGAGACGGACTGGCCGGGCCCGATCACCCGCACCTACCGCGCCCTCGGCGGAGCGCCGACGCCGCTGGTGCGCTGGGCCTTCCAGCTCACCTCCTTCCAGAAGCTGGTCACCAAGCCGATCGCCGTCGCCGTCCACCTCGACGATGCCGACTGGCTCGCCCAGGTCGAGGCGGTCGACCGCTTCACCGCGGCGATGACGGCGTACCCCGGCCGCAGCTTCGGGCAGCTCTACCACCGCTTCGCCAAGGGCAACGCGCTGGCGACCGGCACCGTCGAGCTCGGCGACCACCCCGTCTCGCTGTCCGCGGTCACGGCCCCCACGCTGGTCTTCGCGGGCGCCGGCGACGGCATCGCGCCGATCGCCGCGGTCCGCGCCGTGCTGCCGCTGCTGAGCGGCTCGAGCGACGTACGGTTCGAGATCGTGCCGGGCGGGCACCTCGGGATGCTGGCCGGCCGCGGGGCGCGGGACTCCACATGGCAGGTGCTCGACGAGTGGTTCGAGGAGCACGACGGGCGCGCCGTACCGAGGAGGCGGGCGGCGAAGAAGGCCCCCGCCACCCAGGCTCGCGCGAAGAAGGTCGCGGCACAGAAGGCCCCGGCGAAGAAGGTCGCCGCGGAGAAGGCGCCGGCGAAGAAGGTCGCCGCGGAGAAGGCGCCGGCGAAGAAGGTCGCCGCGGAGAAGGCGCCGGCGAAGAAGGCGCCGGACACGGAGGCCATCGGCGCCAACCCGCGTCGACGGCACCCGTCGGCCGGCTCACGCGCCCTCGCGCCGTAGGACTTCTCAGGCTCTTCCTGCACTTCTCGGCCGTTGCAACGCCCGAGAAGTGCGGCAATCCCCGGTGAACCGGGGATCCCGCGTCCCGCCGACCGATACTCTCCCCCGCATGCCAGCCACCGACACGCTCACGAGAGGCGTCCGGATCGGCTACGGCTCGGGCTCCGTCGCCACCGGCGCCTTCGGCACGGTCCCGGGCCTGATGCTCCTGCCGTACCTCACCGACAGCCTCGGCATCGCCGCGATCCTCGCCGGGTTCATCGTGTTCCTCCCCAAGGCGTGGGACGTGATCCTCAACCCGATCGCGGGCCGCATCTCCGACCGCACCGTCGACCCGCGCGGGCCCCGCCGGCCGTGGCTGCTGCGCGGCGGTGCCGGGCTGGCGGTCGGGTTCGTGCTGCTCTTCGCAGCGCCCGACATGGCCACCGGCCTCGAGGCGGCCTGGGTGCTGGTCGCGTTCCTGGCGTGCGCGACGGCGTACGCCTTCTTCCAGGTGCCGTACGTCGCGATGCCCGCCGAGATGACGTCGTCGTACGACGAGCGCACCCGCCTGATGACCTGGCGGGTGGCGATCCTGGCGTTCACGATCATGTTGGCCGGCGCGACCGCGCCGGCGATCCGCGACGCAGTGGGCGGCCGTGACGGCTACCGCGTGATGGGCCTGGTGATGGCGGCGATCATCGTCATCGGCGTCGTCAGCTCGTACGTCGGCACCCGCAACGCGCCGGTCACGTCGCCGCAGCCGGGCGCCGGCAGCCTGCGCGACCAGCTGCGCATCGTCGCCGGTGCGCACGACTTCCGGGCGCTGCTGACCTGCTTCGTCATCCAGGCGCTCGCGACCGGCTGCATGCTCGCCGGGGTCGACTACCTGGCCTCCGACGTGCTCGGCAAGGACGGCGCCGCGACCATCCTCTTCGTCTGCTTCGTCGGGCCCGCTCTGCTGCTCACGCCCGTGTGGTCGGCAATCGGCACCCGGGTCGGCAAGAAGAGCGGGTACGTCGCCAGCTCCGTCATCCTGGCGTGCGGCGGGCTGCTCGCGGTGACGGCGCAGTCGGCCCCGGTCGCCGTGGTCTACCTCGCCGTGGTGCTGGTCGGGGTCGGGTACGCCGGCTGCCAGGTCTTCCCGATGGCGATGCTGCCGGACGCCGCGGCGGTCGACGTACGGCGTACCGGCTCCAACCGCGCCGGCGTCTACACCGGCGTCTGGACCGCCGGCGAGACCCTCGGCCTCGCGCTCGGACCGGGCGTCTTCGCGCTGGTGCTCGCGATCGGCGGCTACCGCTCGTCGACCGACGGCGACGTCGCCCAGCCCGACTCGGCCCTGACCGCGATCACCCTCGGCTTCTCGATCCTCCCGGCCGTCCTGATCATCCTCAGCCTGTGGTGGCTGCGGAGGTACTCGCTCGGCTCCGCCGAGGTGGATGAGAAGGTCGCAGCATGAGTGACGCCCTCGCCCGCCTGCGTGAGATGCAGACCGCCGACCTGCCCGTCCACGGCGGCCGGACGCTCGCCTACGTCTACGACTCCGGCCTGCCCGACGTCGACCGGATCGGCCGCGAGGCGGTCGCGGCGTACGCCGGCTCCAACGGCCTGGACCCGACGGCGTTCCCGAGCCTGCTGCAGATGGAGAACGACCTGGTCGGCTTCACCGCCGACCTGCTCGACGCGCCCCCCGAGGCGGTCGGCACGGTCACCTCCGGCGGCACCGAGTCCTGCCTGCTGGCCGTGCAGGGCGCGCGCGACAGCCGCCCCGACGTCGACCGGCCGCGGATGGTCGTGCCGTCGACCGTGCACGCGGCGTTCCTCAAGGCCGCCCACTACTTCGGGGTCGAGGCCGTCGTCGTGCCGGTCGGCCCCGACTTCCGCGCCGACCCGGCCGCGATGGTGGCGGCGATCGACGAGGCGCCCGAGCGCACCGTGCTCGTCGTGGTCTCGGCGCCGTCGTACGCCCACGGGGTCATCGACCCGGTCCCACCGGTCGCCGCCGCCGCCGCCGAGCGCGGCATCCGCTGCCACGTCGACGGCTGCATCGGCGGCTGGGTGCTGCCGTACGCCGCCCGGATCGGTCGCGACGTGGCGCCGTGGACCTTCGCGGTCGAGGGCGTCACCTCGATCTCGGTCGACACCCACAAGTACGCCTACGCACCCAAGGGCTCCTCGGTGCTGCTGCACCGCTCGTCGGCGCACCGGCGCCCGCAGTACTTCGCGCACGCCGACTGGCCGGGCTACACCATGCTCAACTCGACCATCCAGTCGACCAAGTCGGGTGGTCCGCTCGCGGGCGCGTGGGCCGTGGTGCAGTCCCTGGGCGACGCGGGCTACGAGCAGCTGACCCGCGACGTCTTCGAGGCGGTCGACCGGATCGCCGCCGGCATCGAGGCGATCCCCGAGCTGAGCCTGCTCGCGGTCCCCGACTCCACCCTCGTCACCCTCGTCACCGACGGCTCGTGCGACGCCTTCACGATCTGCGACGAGATGGCGACGAGGGACTGGTACGTCCAGCCACAGATGTCGTACGCCGGGTCCGTGCCCAACATTCACCTCTCGGTGAGTGCCGCGACGCTCGCACACGTCGACGAGCTCCTGACGGCGCTGACCGAGTCGGTCGCCGCCGCGGTCGCCGCCGGTCCGGTGTCGGTCGACCCCGACGTCGCTGCGTTCATCGAGACGCTGGACCCCGCCGCACTCTCCGACGCCGACTTCGACGGGCTGCTCACGGCGTCCGGCCTCGTGGGCGGCGGTGACGGCGACGCCGGCCTCGCGCTGCCCAGCCGGATGGCCGAGGTCAACGCGATGCTCGACGTCGCCAGCCCGGCGATGCGTGAGGCGTTGCTCGTGGCGTTCCTGGACCGGCTGGCCCGCCCGCACCGCTAGCGGCGCTCGGCCTCCGCGGCGAACCTCTCCACCGACGCCAGGTCGTAGGCGCCGGCATCGCTCCCCAGCCCGCCTGCCACCTGGGCGGCGGCCGCGCACCCGAGCTCGGCCGCGCCGCGACGGTCGCGTCCGAGCGACAGCCCTCGGAGGAAGCCGGCCGAGAAGGCGTCACCACACCCGGTCGTGTCGACGACGTCGACGACGTACGCCGGCACCTCGATCACCTCGTCGGCCGTCACCACCAGCGCGCCACGAGCTCCCTGCGTGACGGCCACGCAGCCGACCCCGGCTGCCACCAGCGCCTGCGCACCCGCGACGAGCGACGCGGCGCCGGTGAACCCCAGCACCTGCTCGTCGTTGGGCAGCAGGTAGTCCGTGTGGGGCAGCGCGTCCGCGATCCAGCCGAGCAGGTCGGGGTCACCCGGCGCGAGGAGGTCGAGGGACGTCACCGCTCCGATCGAGCGCCCGTGGGCGAGCAGCTCGCCGGCGGCCTCGCCGCCCAGGAACTCCGGCCCGCCGAGGTGGAGGTGGGTGATCCCCGTCAGCGCGGCGAGCGGCAGGTCGTCGAGGGTGAAGGCGCCGTTGGCGCCGATGCAGTGCCAGGCGGGCCGATCGCCGTCAGGGCGGACCGGGATCACCGAGGCGGACGTCTGGTCCCCGTCCTTGCGCACCAGCCCGGACACGTCGACGCCCTCCACCCCGAGCAGACCGACCAGCACGTCGCCGATCGGGTCCGTGCCGACGGCGCCGAAGGCGAGCACCTCGGCCCCGAGCCGGCTCAGCACCACCGCCGTACCTCCCGCGGTGCCGGCCGGCGACATCCGGATCGTCTCGACGAGCTGGCCCTCGGAGCCGGGCGGGATCGACTCGATGCCGATGACGTGGGTGTCGAGGACGTGCACCCCGACGGTGGCGATCTTCATGGCTTCTCCTGCTGGGTTCCGTAGCTGCGGCGGACCGCTTGGGCGACCACGTCGGACTGCTCCTCGGCGGTGAGGACGCGGGGGGTCCCGAGCGCGGAGGAGCGGTGGTGCAGGGCCGCCAGCCACTCGAGCAGCAGCGCGTGCTCGATCGCCTGGTCCAACGACGCACCGAGGGCGACGGAGCCGTGGTTGGACATCAGCGCGGCCTGCCGGTCGACCAGTGCGTCCCGCACGTGCGCGGCGAGCTCCGGCGTGCCGAAGGTCGCGTACGGCGCGACGCGCACCGGGCCGCCCAGCAGCATCTGCTGGTAGTGCAGGACCGGCAGCTCGTCGAGCACGCAGGCCACGGCGGTGGAGTACGGCGCGTGCGTGTGCACGACGGCCGCTGCCGAGGTGTCGGCGTAGATGCCGAGGTGGAGGTCGATCTCCGAGGTCGGCGTACCCGTGCCCGGGAGCACCCGGCCGCTGGAGCCGACGCGCACGACGTCGTCGGGCGTGCAGTCGGCGAACGCGACACCGCTCCTCGTCACGACCAGGTCGTCGGTGCCGGGCAGGCGCACGCTCACGTTGCCTGCGCTCCCGATCACCAGGCCCTGGGCGGCGAGCCGTCGGCAGCCGGCGGCGACGGCGGCGTACGCCGGGGCGTGGTCGGTCACGGACGGATGCCGATCAGGCCCTCGGTCGTGGCGTAGCGCTCCAGGTAGGCGGTCACCAGGGTGATGCCCTCCTCGATCAGGACCGGGTCGCCCTCGAGGTCGGACTCGTAGGCGAGCTGGAAGACCCGGTCGCCGACCTCGACGGCCAGCAGGGTCTTCGCCAGAGTGAGGTGGGCGCTGGCGAGACCGGCGTCGACGGCGTACGCCTGCAGCATCTCGGCGACACGCTCGTTGTGCGTGCGCCCGAACTGCCGCACGGCCGCGTTGTTGCGCCCGCGCAGGTAGATCTCGACGAAGGCTCGGCGCCGCCGGTAGACGCTCACGAACGCCAGCATGGTGGTGCGCAC
The DNA here is from genome assembly GCF_000620705.1 of Nocardioides sp. URHA0020. GTDB lineage: Bacteria > Actinomycetota > Actinomycetes > Propionibacteriales > Nocardioidaceae > Nocardioides. The sequence goes on along the minus strand of NZ_KK211169.1, from coordinate 135,971 downwards.
GATGCCGGCCACCGAGAGCACCTCGAGCTGCGCGAGGTCGGCGATCACCTGGGCGTCCATCTCCTCCATGTCGCGCTGGGCGAGCGCGAGGAGCACGTCCTCCTTGCCGGCGAAGTACTGGTAGAGCGAGCCGACCGGTGCGCCCGCGCCTTCGGCGATGTCGCGCGTCGTGAGCGCGTCCACGCCCCGCTCCACGACCAGGCGCGCGGCCGCGTCGAGGAGGTCCTCGAAGCGGCGCCTGCTGCGGTCCTGCCGGGGGACGCGTCGCTGCGGGGCTGCGGTCGTTGCGGGGGCCATGGGCCGAGCCTAATCAAAACCTGACACGCATTCAGGTTTTCGCCCGACCTCGGTACCCTCACGCCATGAGCGCGCTCGCGGGACTCGTCAACCAAGGACTGATGGCCCCGGACTGGGCGGAGGCGCTGTCCCCGGTCGACGAGCAGATCGCGACGATGGGGCAGTTCCTGCGCGAGGAGGTCGCCGCCGGTCGGGGCTACCTGCCGGCCGGCGACCTCGTCTTCCGGGCGTTCCGGCGGCCGCTCGCCGACGTACGGGTGCTCGTGGTCGGACAGGACCCCTACCCGACGCCGGGGCACCCGATCGGGCTGTCGTTCGCGGTGGAGGCGGACGTCCGTCCGCTGCCGCCGAGCCTCGCGAACATCTACCAGGAGCTGCGCTCCGACCTCGGCATCGAGACTCCCCCGCACGGCGACCTCACGTCGTGGGCCGACCAGGGTGTGATGCTGCTCAACCGGGTCCTGACCGTGCAGCCGCGCACCTCGGGCGCGCACCACGGCAGGGGCTGGGAGGTGGTCACGCAGTGCGCGATCGAGGCGCTGGCTCGCCGCGGTGGGCCGTGCGTCGCGATCCTGTGGGGCAGCCCGGCCCGCAAGCTGCGGCCGCTGCTCGGCCCGATCCCGTGCGTCGAGTCCGTGCACCCCTCGCCGCTGTCGTCCTACCGGGGCTTCTTCGGCTCGCGGCCGTTCAGCCAGGTCAACGCCCTCCTCGCGGAGCAGGGCGCCGAACCGGTGGACTGGCGCCTGCCGGCGGCATATAGTTGATGCTTCAATCATTGGAGTGACCATGACCGACGCCCCCGACCTGCGCATGCCCGCCCTCTACATCGGCCACGGCGCACCGCCGCTGCTCGACGACCCGGTGTGGTCCGGACAGCTGGCCGCCTGGGCCCGCGACCTGCCCCGACCGAAGGCGATCCTGATCGTCAGCGCGCACTGGGAGTCGGCCCCGGTCAGCCTGACCGCGAACGGCGCGCCACTGGTCTACGACTTCGGCGGGTTCGACGCGAAGTACTACCGGATGACGTACGCGACGCCCGACGCCACCGCGCTGGCGCAGCGGATCGCGGCGATGATGCCCTCCTCCGAGCCGGTCCACCAGCACGCCAGCCGCGGCCTGGACCACGGGGCCTGGGTGCCGCTGCGGATCATGTACCCCGACGCCGACATCCCGGTCCTGCAGATGTCGCTGCCGACCCACGACCCGGTGCGGCTGATGGCGCTCGGGGAGCGGCTGCGCCCGCTGCGCGACGAGGGCGTGCTGATCATCGGCTCCGGCTTCCTCACCCACGGCCTGCCGTTCCTCACGGAGTTCCGGATCGAGGCCGACGCTCCGGGCTGGTCGAGCGACTTCGACGCGTGGGCCGGCGAGGCCCTCGCCCGCGGCGATGTCGACGAGCTCGCCCGCTACCGCACCCACGCTCCCGGCATGCCGTACGCCCACCCGACCGTCGAGCACTACACGCCGCTCTTCGTCACCCTCGGCGCCGCGACCACCCCCGACGAGCCCGGCCAGCAGGTGATCGACGGCTTCTGGATGGGTCTGTCGAAGCGTTCGTTGCAGGTCACCTGACCGGCCGGGGATACCCGGTTAACCGGGTATCCCCGAACTTCTATGGCCCTGCAATGCCCCAGAACCTCATGAAGTGCCCGAGGAGTTCAGCCCTGGGTGATCTGGTCGAGCTCGACCAGGTCCTCGGCAGTCGGCACCCAGCGCAACGCGGCGGCGTTCGTCCGCACCTGCTCACCTGAGGTCGCGCCGGAGATGACCGAGGCCACCGCGGGCTGGGCGGCCAGTCCCGCGATCGCCACGTCCAGTACGGCGAGCCCGCGCGCCTCGGCGTAGCGCTCCACCGCCTCGATCCGGTCCCAGTCGGCCGCCTCCAGCCACTGCGAGCGCGCCGGGTCGAGGGCGGCCCGCGAGCCCTCGGGAGCACCCGCGCCGCGGCGGTACTTGCCCGTGAGCAGGCCGTACTCCAGCGGGAAGAACGGCAGGATGCCGAGCCCGAAGCTCTGGCTCGCCGGGGTCACCTCGGCCTCGACGGTGCGGTCGAGCAGGGAGTAGCGGTTCTGCACGGACACGAAGGCCTCGAGCCCGACGGTGCGGGCCGTCCAGGCGGCGTCCGCGATCTGCCAGCCGTCGAAGTTCGAGCAGCCGACGTAGCGGACCTTGCCCTCGCGGACCAGGTCGGTCAGCGCCGACAGGGTCTCCTCGATCGGCGTCACGCCGTCAGGCTGGTGCAGCTGGTAGAGGTCGATGTGGTCGGTCCGCAGCCGCCGCAGGGACGCCTCGACGGCACGGCGCACGTAGCGTCGCGACGCCCGCGCACCGAAGTCGTTGCCGTTCGCGCCCTGCATGTCCATGCCGAACTTCGTCGCCAGCACGAACTCGTCGCGCTGGCCGGCGAGCGCCTCCCCCAGCAGCTCCTCGGACCCGCCGGGCGGCGACCCGTAGATGTCGGCGGTGTCGAGCAGCGTCACCCCGGTGTCGCGGGCAGCCCTCAGGATGTCGCGTACGCCGTCCAGGTCGACCCGGCGGCTGAACGCGTTGCAGCCGATCCCGACCGCGCTCACCATCAGGCCCGAGTCGCCCAGCGGGCGGTAGGTCATCTCCGTCACGAGGTCGACCCTACGACCGGCGGATCGTCAGCGGATGCCGGTCCTGCGCATCATCTTCAGGCCGCCGAGCATGCTCTTGACGTACTCGTCGTAGTCCTGCCCCGGCCGCGCGCCCATGACCTGCTTCTTGAGCACCGCGAGCTGCTGCACGTCGGTGTACTTGAGCAGGCCCTGATCGCCGTGGCGCGCGCCGACGCCGGACTGCTTGACGCCTCCCGACGGCGTCCCCTTGGAGGCGAACGCCGTCGCGAGGACGTCGTTGACGTTGACGTTGCCCGACTGCAGGCGCTTGCCGACCTGACAGGCGTTCGCGACGTCACCGCCCCACACGGAGGCGTTGAGGCCGTACTCGGTGTCGTTGGCGAGCGCCACGGCCTCGTCGACGGTGCGGTAGCGGTGCAGCGCGATCACCGGACCGAAGGTCTCGGTGACACCGGCCAGCATGTCCTTGGTGACGCCCTCGAGGATGGTCGGCTCGAAGAAGGCGGGCCCGAGGTCGGGCCGCGGCCGGCCACCGGTCAGCACCCTCGCCCCCTTGGCGACGGCGTCGTCGACGTGCGACTTCACCCGCTCCATGTGCTCGGACGAGACCAGCGAGCCCATGTCCGGACCGAAGTCGTACGCCGCGCCGATGCGCAGCGCCTCGGTCGCGGCGACGAACGCGTCGCGGAACTCGTCGTAGCGCGACTCGGGCAGGTAGAGCCGCTCGATGTGCATGCAGATCTGGCCCGTGTTGCCGAAGGCGCCGAAGATCGCGCCCTGGACGACGTCGTCGAGGTCGGCGTCGTCCAGCACGATCATCGGGTTCTTGCCACCCAGCTCGAGGCAGCAGCCGATCAGGTTGCGACCGGCCCGCTCGCCGATCACCCGGCCGGTCGCCGTCGAGCCGGTGAACATCACGTAGTTCGCGTTGTCGATGAGGGTCGGCCCGATGTCCGGCCCCTCGCCGCAGACGACCTGGAAGAGGCCCTGCGGGAGTCCGGCCTCCTCGAGCAGCGCAACGCCGTACAGCGGCGACAGCGCCGTCTTGTTGTCGGGCTTGAGCACGATCGCGTTGCCGGCCATCAGCGCCGAGATCGAGTCGGAGATCCCGGTGGCGAACGGGAAGTTCCACGGCGCGATGATCCCGACGACGCCCTTAGGCTGGCGGATCTCGGTCGACGTCGTGAGGAAGGGCACCGGACCACCGCGCTTGACCGGCGCGAGTAGCTTGGGTGCCCGCTTGAGGTAGTGGCTCATCACCATCGGCGGGTCGCAGGTCTCCTCGATCGCCATCCGCCGGTTCTTGCCGCTCTCGGCCTGGATCAGGTCGGTGGTCACCTGGGCACGGTCCAGGAAGAGCGTGTGCGCTCGCTTGAACACCTCGAGGCGCTGCTTGAGGGGCCGCCTCGCCCAGTCCACCTGCGCGGCCCGGGCGGTCGCAAAGGCCCGCTCGATGTCGGCCGGGGTCGACTGCGGGAGCTCGACGAGGAGCTCGCCGGTGTAGACCTCGGTCAGCTTCCAGCTCCCGCCGTCGCTCGACGGGACGCGAGCCACCAGTGCCGCGAGGAAGTCGTCGGTCAGGGTGGCCGGTCGCTGCAGGGTCATGCCCAAAAATGTAACCCGTTCTAGTTTGCTCGTACAGGCGCCGGTCACGAGAGGATGGAGCCGTGAAGATCCTGTCCATCCAGTCCTCGGTCGCCTACGGCCACGTCGGCAACTCCGCCGCGGTCTTCCCGCTCCAGCGGCTCGGTCACGAGGTCTGGCCGGTGCTCACGGTGCACTTCTCCAACCACACCGGGTACGGCGCCTGGCGCGGCCCGCTGCTCGCCCCCGAGGACGTGCGCGAGGTGATCGCCGGGATCGACGACCGTGGCGTGCTCGGCGAGGCCGACGCCGTGCTGTCCGGCTACCAGGGCGACCCCGCGGTCGGCGGCATCATCCTCGAGGCCGTCGCCCGGGTGAAGGAGCTCAACCCGGACGCCGTCTACTGCTGCGACCCGGTGATGGGCGACGTCGGGCGCGGCATGTTCGTGCGGCCCGGCATCCCGGAGTTCATGCGCGACACCGTGGTGCCGCAGGCCGACATCGTCACGCCCAACCACTTCGAGCTCGACTTCCTGGCCGGCCGCACGACGACCACGCTCGACGAGATCCTCGACGCCGTGGACGACGTACGCGCGCGCGGGCCACGCGACGTGCTGGTCACCAGCGTGCTGCACGGCGACGTCCCCGACGGGCGGCTCGACGTGCTCGCCGTCTCCGACGAGGGCGCGTGGGCCGTCGAGACGCCGCTGCTCCCGATCGCGCCCAACGGGTGTGGCGACGTGACGGCGGCGCTCTACCTCGCCCACCTGCGCACGACGGGCTCGGCGGCCGAGGCACTGGCCCGCACCACGTCGTCGGTCTACGCGGTCCTCGAGGCCACCATCGCGGCCGGCACCCGCGAGATCCAGCTCGTCGCCGCCCAGGACGCCATCGCCGCACCGCCGATGGGCTTCGAGGTCCGACGGCTGCGCTGACTCGGGACCTTCGCCCCCCGACGCGCCACCGCGGCTGACCTACCGTGGAGGCATGCCCACCCGTCGATCGGCCGCCGTCGTCCTCCTGCTGGCCCTGGCGGGCGCCGGGCTCGTCGGCTGCGGCAGCGACGAGCCCGCGAGCTCCTCGGGCACGACGGGCCACAGCTCCGCCGACGTGGCCTTCGCGAGCGACATGATCGCGCACCACGAGCAGGCGCTGCTCATGGTGGACATGACCGAGGGCCGCGACCTCAGCCCCGAGCTCGCCGAGCTGACCCAGGACATCAAGGCCGCGCAGGCGCCCGAGATCGAGGAGATGACCGGCTGGCTCGAGAAGTGGGGCGAGAAGGTGCCGGACGACGGGCACCCGATGGGCGGCATGGCCAGCGGCTCGACGGACAGCGACATGATGGGAGACGACGACCTCGCCGAGCTCGACGGCGCCGCTCCCGACCGCTTCGAGGCGATGTGGCTGCGGATGATGATCGCGCACCACGAGGGCGCCGTCGAGATGGCGAAGACCGAGATCGAGGGCGGCCAGTACGGCGCCGCCGTCGCCCTCGCTCGCTCGATCGTGACCTCCCAGACCGCGGAGATCGCGCACATGCGGTCGATGCTCGCCGGGTCCTAGGCGGCCGACCTCCAGGTCTCGACCCGGCCGTCGCCCCACACCACGAGCCCGGCGTGGTCGGGTCGGGCCCGCAGCCAGGCCACGGCCCGCCCGCCCTGGGCGAAGGCCACCGTCGCGTCGATGTCGACCTGGGCGAGCTCCGCGCCGACGACCGTCACCGACACGGGACCGCCGACGGGCGGCCGCCCGGTGCGGGCGTCGACGATGTGGTCGCCCCGGTGGACCCTCCCCGACGTCGCCACCGCCCCGCGGCTGACCGGCAGCCGGGCGATCACGCCCCGGGGGTCCAGGGGATCCTCGATGCCGATCCGCCACGGCGCACCGTCCGGCTCCGCGGTCCAGCACACCAGGTCGCCGCCCCCGGACAGGCAGGAATCGGTGTCGTCCAGGTCGCGCAGTCGTGCAGCGGCCCGCTGGACCGCCCATCCCTTCACGACCCCGTCGAGGTCGAGGGAGCCGACCGGTCCGCGACCGGTGCGGCGTACGTCGAACGCACCGTCGGACTCGCGCCGCGCCGCCTCGGCCAGCGCCAGCACCTCGGCGGCCTCCGGCGGCGGGTCGAGGAGTTCGCCGGCGTTGTGCCGGGAGATCCAGGAGTCGGTCCGATAGGTGCTGAACGCGCGGTCGACCGTGCGCAGGTCGGCGACGACCGCCGCCCACGCCGCGTTGCCGGCAGCCGAGCCCGCGTGGCGTCCGCGCAGCGCGATGCTCACGGGCAGGCCCATGATCTGCTCGACCGCCCGCCAGGTCGGCTCGCTCACGTCGACGCCTGGTCGATCGCGCTCTGCAGCGACTGCTGGTAGCCGACGCTGGTGACGGTCGCGCCGCTGACCATGTCGATGTCCGAGCTCTGCGCGTCGATCGTCTCCTGCACCAGGATCGGCAGGGCGTAGGAGTTGATCTCCTGGTCCTTGCCGTTGCCGTTGGGGTACTGCACGACCGACACGTCCGAGATCGTGTCTCCGTCGAGTGTCAGCTCGACCTGGACCGGTCCCCACCGGGTCTGGGCGACGTCACCGGTGACCGTGCTCGACTGCGAGGCTCCGGTCGAGCCGCTGCCGGAGGAGTCCGAGCCGGAGGACGCATTGCCGGACGAGTCACTGCCCGACGAGTCACTGCCCGACGAGTCACTGCCGGACGGTGCCGTGGTGGCACCGCCGCTGATGACCGAGGTCTGCGAGGTGGTGGCCATGGGACCGGCCGTGGAGGTGTCGTACCCGAAGAGGAGCACGATCACCGACACGGTGCCGGCGAAGGCGAGGACGATCTTCTTCACGAGGTCACCATCCGAAGGTCTCGAGGTGGAGTCGCTCGGGCGGGAGCCCGGCGAGCTGGAGGTCGGCGCGGACCAGGTCGGCCCACGCCGCAGGGCCGCAGAGGTAGACGTCGCGCTCGGCGATGTCGGGGATCCAGGTGCGCAGGGCGTCCAGGTCGGAGGCGGGGCCGGTGGTCGTGCCTCCGGTCCAGGACCCGGGCGCACGGCGGCGACCGGGCAGGGCCAGCACCCTCAGACCGCGGTCGCGCGCGAGCTGGGCGATCTCCGCGGCGAAGAGCGGCTGGTCGCGGTAGCGGTGCACGAGCACCGCCTCGCCGGGTGCGTAGTCGAGCCCGGCCGCGAGCGCCCGGATCGGCGCCATGCCGACGCCGGCGCCGACCAGGGCGACCTTGCGCCGCGATCGGGCCCGGGCCGAGAGTCGGCCGTACGGGCCCTCGACGAAGACCCGGCCGCCGGGCCGCAGGGTCGCGAGCGCGGCGCTGCCGTCTCCCACGGCCTGCGCGGTGATCCGCAGCCGACGGCCGTCCGGCGCCGCCGACAGGGAGTAGGGGTTGGCGCGCGTCCACCCGGGACGGCCCAGGAAGCGCCACAGGAAGAACTGCCCGGCCTCGGCCGGGAACCGGTCCAGGCGCCGTCCCGTCAGGTAGACCGAGACGACACCCGGCCCCTCGGGGACCACGGCTTCGACGCGCAGGTCGTGGCGCAGGTTGCGGGCCACCGGCAGCCCCACGCGCCAGACCAGCACCGCGACCACGACCGACCCCCAGGCCGCCCACCAGAAGACCGTGCGGGCGGTGGACGACATGAACTGCGCCCCGGTCCACAGCTGGTGCGGCAGCGCGAGCCCGACCCCGACGTACGCGTAGAGGTGGAGCAGGTGCCAGGACTCGTAGCGCAGTCGCCGACGGGCGGCACGGGCGCTCGTCACCGCGACGAGCACCAGGCAGAGCGTGCCGACGAGCGCGAGCAGTATGCCGGGGTAGTCGACCGTCAGGTCCCAGAACGTGCGCGGGACCTGACCGAGGTCGCCGGCGGCGTAGCCCCAGGTGATCAGTCCGACGTGGGCGAGCATGAGGTTGAACGAGGTGAAGCCGACCAGCCGGTGCAGGTGGGCCAGGCGGTCCTGGCCGAAGGCGTGCTCGAGGACCGGGATGCGGGCCATCAGGGCGACCTGCGCGAGCAGCAGCACGGAGGCGACGAGACCGGTCTGCCGACCGACCGAGGTCAGCCCCGTCTCCCAGCCGCCCAGGTCCTGGATGCCGCCGTCGGCCACCCACCAGTACGTCACCAGGAGCAGCCCGGCCCACAGCAGGAGCGCGGACGCGGTGCGTACGGCGGCGTCCGCCCGCGCCGGCGAGCGGACGGTCGTCGCCGGGGGTGGGATCGGGTGCGCGGTCAGCGCGGTCGTGTCGGTCACGGTGCCTCCTGGTTCGAAGGCAACTGTCCGCCGCGTCGCTGGGCGGTCTCGATGGACGACCTGTGCGGATCCTGTGAGCGCTGGGCCGGCCACGGACTGGGCGGATCGGGCGGAGCCGCGTAGGAGACTCGAACTCCTGACCGTCCGCTTACAAGGCGGGAGCTCTACCAGCTGAGCTAACGCGGCGAGCCGTCGGCGAGCCCACGGCGAGGCCACATGTTACGGGTCGGGCCAGCGTCAGCTCATGCCACCGTCGTGCGCGATCACGGCACCGGTGATCATCCGGGCCGACGGCGAGGCGAGCCACACGACGGTGTCGCCGATCTCGGAGGGCTTGATGGCGCCGCCCGGCAGCATCATCATCAGCCGGTCGGCGACCCGGGTGTTGAGGTCGTCGGTGAGCTTGTGGAAGACCTGCTCGACGATCGGGGTGTCGACGGTGCCGGGGCAGATCACGTTGACCCGGATGCCCTCGGGCGAGAGCTCCAGCGCCAGCGCCCGGCTGAACTGGGTCAGTCCGCCCTTCGCGGCGGCGTACGCCGTGGCGTAGGGCTGCGGCGCGTTGCCGGCGACGGAGGAGACGTTGACGATCGTGCCCTTGGCGGCGCGGATGTGCGGGAGCGCGGCCTGGACCATGAAGAACGGGCCCTTGAGGTCCACCGAGTGCACCCGGTCCCACTCGTCCTCGGTCACCGTCTCGATCCGGCCGAACTGCACGATCCCCGCGATGTTGGCCAGCACGTCGATCCGGCCCGACGCGGCGCAGGTCTCGATGGCCGAGTCGACCGCCGCCTTGCTGGCGACGTTGCACTCGACGTACGTCACGCCGTCGGGGACCGTCGGGTTGATGTCGAGGCCGTAGACGGTGTCGCCCAGGTCGCGGAACAGCTCGGCGGTGGCGTAGCCGATCCCGGAGGCAGCTCCGGTGATGACGACGACGCGGGGAGAGGTGGGCTCAGTCACAGCGCGGACGCTACCGCACATCTAGAACACGTTCTAGATGTCGCCGCCGGCGCGACGACCCGGGCGCGCCGGGTGCACGTGAACTTGAAGGATGCTTGAGGTTCGGCGACCCTGGTCCCATGACGCACGTGACGATCGGCCACCTCGCGGAGCGGGCCGGCGTGGCGACGTCGGCGATCCGCTTCTACGAGTCCAAGGGCCTGATCGCCTCGGTGCGCACGGCGGGCAACCAGCGCCGCTACGAGCAGTCGACGCTGCGTCGCGTCGCGTTCATCCGTACGGCGCAGCGCGTCGGGCTCAGCCTCGAGGAGATCGGTGAGGCGCTGGAGACCCTGCCCCACGGTCGGGCGCCGACGAAGTCCGACTGGCACCGCCTCAGCAAGGCCTGGCGACCGCGGCTCGACGAGCAGATCGAGCGGATCGAGCGGCTGCGCGACCGGCTCGACGGCTGCATCGGCTGCGGCTGCCTGAGCCTGAGGACCTGCGCCCTCACCAACCCCGACGACACCGCCGCCGAGGGAGGACCCGGCCCGGTCTTCCTGGAGCCCCACCGACGAAGGACGACATGAGCCACCTCCGCGAGCCGCACCACGACGGCTCCCCGACGTACGTCGACGTCGAGGCCCCCGCGCCCGGCTCGATCGTGACCGTGCGGCTGCGCACCGACATCACCGACCCGGTCGAGCAGGTGTGGGTGCGCACGACGTACGACGCCGAGCCGACGTACCACCCCTGCACCGTGGCCTCCAGCGACGAGCACGTGGTCTGGTGGCAGGCCTCGCTGCCGGTGCACAACCCGGTCACCAACTACCGGTTCCTGCTCGACGGCGGCGGCAGCCAGCGCTGGGTGAGTGCTGTCGGGACGGTCGAGCACGACCCGCCCGACGCCTTCGACTTCCGGGTCAGCTCCTACAAGCCGCCGCCGGACTGGGCCCGTGACGCCGTGGTCTACCAGATCTTCCCGGACCGGTTCGCCCGCTCGGGTGCGGCCGCCGACCGGCCGATGCCCGACTGGGCGGTGCCGGCGGAGTGGGACGACGTCGTGGTCTTCGAGGGTGCCGACCCCCGGACCCCGCTCCAGTTCTTCGGCGGCGACCTCGACGGCGCCACCGAGCACCTCGACCACCTCGCCGACATCGGGGTCAGCGTCGTCTACACGACCCCCGTCTTCCCGGGCGAGAGCAACCACCGCTACAACGCCTCGACCTTCGAGACCGTCGACGCGCTGCTCGGCGGTGACGAGGCCTACGTGCGGCTCGCGACCGCGGTGCACGAGCGCGGCTGGCGGATCCTCGGCGACCTGACGACCAACCACACCGGTGACACGCACGAGTGGTTCGTCGCCGCGCGTGACGTCGAGGGCGCGCCCGCCAGGTCGTTCTACTACTTCCTGCCGACCGGGCACTACGAGTGCTGGATGGGCCACGGCACCCTGCCCAAGCTCAACCACGCCGACCCCGCGCTGCGAGCCGCGATGGTCGACGGGCCGGACTCGGTCGTCGCGCGCTGGCTGCGGCCGCCCTTCAACCTGGACGGCTGGCGGGTCGACGTGGCCAACATGACCGGCCGGCTCGGCGCGATCGACGTCAACCACGAGGTGGCTCGGCTGGTACGACGTACCGCGGAGGCCGAGCGTCCCGACGCGTTCGTGATCGGCGAGCACAACCATGACGCCTCCTCCGACGTCGACGGCGACGGCTGGCACGGCACCATGAACTACTCCGGCTTCTCCTGGCCGATCTGGTCGTGGCTGCGCGACCCCGAGTCGCCCGCGCGGGCCTTCGGCCGGCCGGTCCCCGCGCCGCGGCGTGCCGGGGAGGCCGTCGTGCGCAGCCTGCGCGAGTGGCAGGGCCGCTACGGCTGGCGCGCCTCCACCTGCTCGTGGAACATCCTGAGCTCCCACGACAGCGCCCGGATCCGCACCGTGACCGGCTCGGGCGAGACGCACCGGGTCGCCGTGGGGCTGCAGTTCACGATGCCCGGGGTCCCGATGCTCTTCGCCGGTGACGAGATCGGCCTCGAGGGCGTCAACGGCGAGGACTCCCGGCGCCCCTTCCCGTGGGCCGACCCCGACAGCTGGGACGACGACACCCTGGCGACGTACGCCGCTCTCGCCCGGCTGCGCACCGAGGAGGAGGCGCTGCGTCGCGGTGGGCTGCGCTGGGCGTACGTCGACGACGACACCCTGGTCTACCTGCGCGAGCACCCGGCGGGCTCCGTCCTGGTCGCCGCGCGTCGTACGGCGGGCCCGGCGATCGACCTCGACGCCGGGCCGCTGGGCTTCGGTGACGGGTCGCTGCTGCTCAGCACCGGCTCCGCCGCCGACCTGGTCGAGGTCGACGGCGTCGTGACCCTGCCTGCCACCGATGGGCCGGTGCTCGGCGTCTGGCGGCTGTGAGGTTTCACCGCCTACCCGGTGAAACTGCGGGTTCCTGGACGAAGTTCCGCACCACAACCCCGAGTTCCGTCCAGGAACCCCGCGCCCGGCTGAGCGACTAGCCTGAGCCGCATGGCGCTCCGCATCGTGGCGAACCGGCCGGACCCGGCCCTGCTCGGGCTCCCGTGGTCGACGCCGCTCGAGGAGTGGACCGAGCACGTCGTCCCGCTCCCCCGCGGCCTGTCGCGGCACGTGGTGCGGATCATCCGGCTGGGCGGCAACACGTACGCCGTGAAGGAGACCCAGGAGCCGATCGCGTTCCGCGAGTACCGGCTGCTGCGCGACCTGCAGCGGATCGGCCTGCCGGCCGTGGTGGCCCAGGGCGTGGTGACCGGCCGGGTCGACGAGCACGGCGAGGAGCTGCCGGCGGCGCTGCTGACCCAGCACCTGCAGTTCTCGCTGCCCTACCGCAGCCTCTTCTCCCACGGCCTGACCGCCGACAACCTGCCGTCACTCGTCGACGCGATGGTGGTGCTGCTGGTGCGGCTGCACCTCGCGGACTTCTACTGGGGCGACGTGTCGCTCTCCAACGTGCTCTTCCGGCGCAGCGCGGGCGGCTTCGCGGCGTACCTCGTCGACGCCGAGACCGGCGAGCTCAAGTCCACGCTGTCGGACCGGTTGCGCGAGCACGACATCACAGTCGCCAGCGAGAACGTCTTCGCCGAGCTGCTCGACCTCCAGGCCAGCGAGTCGCTCGACCACGAGGTGCAGGCGCTCGACATCGTCGAGATGCTCCGCGACAGGTACGACGCGCTCTGGGCCGAGCTGACCGCCGCCGAGGAGTTCGCGACCCACGAGATGTGGCGCATCGAGCAGCGCGTCGAGCGGCTCAACAACCTGGGCTTCGACGTCGACGAGCTCGACATCGTCACCGACTGGGACGGCGAGAAGATCCGGATCCAGCCGAAGGTCGTCGAGCTCGGTCACCACCAGCGCGAGCTGCAGGCGCTGACCGGGCTGCACGTCGAGGACGCCCAGGCCCGGCGGATGCTCAACGACATCGCGTCGTTCACCGCCCACTTCGACCTCGGACGCGAGGACCGGTCCCTGGTCGCGGCCAAGTGGCTCAACCAGACCTACGACCCGATCGTCGCGATGATCCCGGCCGAGGCACGCGGCAAGCTCGAGCCGGCCGAGGTCTTCCACGAGATCCTGGTCCACCGGTGGTACCTCTCCGAGCGCGCCGGCCACGCCGTCGACCTCCTCGAGACGGCACGCGACTACATGGAGACGGTGCTGGCCCAGAAGCCGGACGAGGTCATGACCGCCGACCAGGCCCCGGACGCCCTCTAGCGACGCGCGGAGGCCGGGCGTACGCCGACGCCGGGGTGCCGTCCGCCGGCGACCAGCCGGAGCCGGGGCACCGACTCGCCGTGCGGCTGCGGCACGGCCGGCGGTCCCACGTGACCGACCTGGCGACGCGGCAGCCGCGCCTCGAACGTCGTCCCGGCCCCGGGGCTCGACTCCACCTGCAGGGTGCCGCCGTGCATCTCGACCACGGCACGGGCGATCGACAGGCCCAGACCGCTGCCGGCGATCTCCTCCCGCTTCGCCAGCGAGGACCGGAAGAACCGCGTGAAGAGCAGACCCTGCTCCTCGTGCGGGATCCCGATCCCGGTGTCGGTCACGACGATCACGGCCTCGTCCGCGGTGGCGGAGAGACCGACCCCGACCAGGCCGCCGTGCGGCGTGAACTTGATGGCGTTGTCGACCAGGTTGACCACGACCCGCTCGAGCATCTCGCCGTCGCCCAGGTAGGCGACCGGCTCGCTCGGCAGCTCGAGCAGCACGTCGAGGCCGCGCGTCCTCGACTCGGTGGCGGCCACGTCGTACCCCGCCTGGACGACGGCACGCAGGTCCATGGTCTCGTCGACGACCTCGCTCCCGTCCTCCTGGATCTGGGACAGCGTCAGCAGCTTGTCGATCAGGGTGAGCAGTCGACCGCTGTTGGCGGTGACGCGCTCGAGCGCCTGGACCTGGCGGGCGCTGACGACGCCGTACGCTCCGTCCTCGAAGAGCTCGAGGTAGCCGACGATGCTGGTGATCGGCGTACGCAGCTCGTGGCTGACCGTCGAGATCAGGTCGTCCTTGATCTGGTCGACCTGGTGCAGCCGGTCGACCGCGCGTCGCTCGACCTCCAGCGCCTCGACCAGGCACTCCTGCGCCCGCACCCGCTCGGTGACGTCGTCGGAGGTGATCACGTAGCCGCTGACCTCGCCGCGTCCGTCCGTGCGCTTCACGACGCTGGTGGAGTGGGTCCGTGGCTGCCCGTCCCTGCGGCGGTAGACGAGGTCACGGCCCGGGCCGTAGCGGGGAAGCTCGAGGAAGTGCTGCATCACCGAGCCGAAGTCGTCCTCGACGCCGAGGTCCGCGGCCTGGGCGGTGATCTCGGCGGGGTCGAAGAACATCCGCACCGACCCGCCGAGGACCTCGCCGGGCTCATATCCCAGCAGTCGTTGGGCTCCGGGGCTGAAGAAGGTGATCCGGCCCTCGGGATCGGTGCCGATGATCGCGACCGCCAGGGCGCTCTCCATGACCTGGCGCAGGTTGTCGTCCGCGGCCGCCGCGTCGCGCGCGCTGTCGACCCGCTGACCGACGTTCAGCAGGAGAGGTACGACGGCGAGCACGCAGGCGACCACGAAGAGCTCCGCGAAGAGAGTGGGCTCGTAGCCGCGCAACCCGAGGTCACCGCCACTGCTGGCGAACCGTCCGAACCCGAGCATCGTCATCGTGATGGCCACTGCCGACACGGCCGCCACCTGCCAGAGGGCCTGGCGGGGCGCCACCCGCATGGCACCCCAGACGAGGACCGGGATCACCAGGAACACCAGGGCCGGCACGCTGCTCGACGCGAAGACGAGCCCGGTCACCAGCGCCGTGGTGCCCCACAGCGCCACGACCTCGATCGACGGAGCGACGGTCGGGCGTTCCTGCATCCGCAGGAAGAAGGGGAGGACGACGAGCTGGGCGGCGAGGTGGGCCAGGGCGGTCGCCAGCCCGACGAGAGCAGGAGAGTTCCAGCCGGTCACGGCGGACGTGGTCGAGGCGACCAGCCCGGCGACCCCGGCTCCGGCCATCGTCGAGAGCAGGAAGCGGGTGAAGTCGCGATCGGTCACCAGGCTCGTCCGATCGCCCCTCGGACCGCAGGCCAGCCGCCAGACCACCCAGGAGCCGGCGACCGCGCCGGTGGCCAGCCCGAGGGCGACGTCCGACGGCCGCCCACCGGCCCACATCGTCGCGACCGCGAGCGCGACGGCGCTCGCCACGACCAGCGGACGGGCCCCGGCCGAGGCCACACAGAGCACACCGGTCAGCAGTCCGACCGGCCAGAGGTCGCCCGCGACGTCTGGTCCGGAGCCCTCCACCGCGCAGAAGCCGATGACGGCGACGGCGCCCAGCAGGAGGATGACCCGGACGGTCGACGCGGGGGTACGGGTGTGCGGCATGGAGATCTCTCGGTAGGTCGTACCTTCCGTCGAGACATCCCAGCTGCGGCTGGTCCCGGTGGCGACGCCGAAGCGCGTGCCTGTCTCTTACCCGTTCTGACGGTGCCCGAACCCGGTGGTCTGGTCAGGGACGGCGGCGGTCAGCCCGCCGGCGCCGCCTCCGGGAAGGTCAGCGCCTCGTAGATGCCCACCTCGAAGACCCCGTTGGGCTGGACGGTCACCCACTGGATGCCTGCCGGCCGACCGTCGCGGTAGGTCACCAGGCTGACGTCGGCGTCGCGTCGCGGCTTGCTGCCGATCGCGATGGCGTACGCCGCCCCGCCCGTCGTACCCGTCGTGTAGCTGTAGCCCACCTGGCCGTCCGGCCCGTCCACCCGGTCCGGGCCGGACCGCACGTGCACGTGGCCGCCCAGCACGAGGTCGACGCAGCCGCGGGCCAGTGCGGTGCGGCCCAGGTTGGTGTCGTGGACCAGGATCGTGGTGACCCGGGTGTCGCTGTCGCAGGCGGCGTCGGCGATGCGCTGCTCCACCTCGGCGAAGCTCAGCCCGGTCTCGTCGCGCCACGAGCCGAGCCCGCTCGAGCGGGGGTCGTCGACACCGAGCAGCGTGGTGCCGCCCGGACCCTCGATGACCTCACCGTCGAGCATCTTCCACCCGTGGTCACCCAGGTAGTCGTGCACGAAGCTGCCCTGGTCGTGGTTGCCCGCGACCCCCCACCGGTCGAAGCCGTCGAACGCCTCGGACACCGAGTCGAGGGAGAACGCCTCCCAGCTCTTGCCCGACGAGGTGTCGTCCCCGCCGTCGTACACCGCGTGCGCCCCGGCCGCGTCGGCGATCGCCCGTGCGACGGGGTCCATTCCGATGTTGTCGTGCCGGTCGGAGACGAAGGCGACGACGGTGTCGCCCTCCTCGGGCTGGCGCAGGTCGAGGGTCGCCGCCTCCGTGGCCACGCTCGCGTAGAAGACCTTGCTCTTGTCGTAGGTGTCGACGGCACTCTCGATCAGCCGCCGGGTCTGGGCGGTCGTCACGTCGCCGCGCACCTCGACGTCCTCGAGCCCGCCGGGCAGCGGCACCTGCGGACCGAGGAAGTCCTGCAGCGACACCCAGTCCTCGTCGTCGGCGATGCGCTCGGCGTCGGTCGTCCAGGGCTGCCACAGGCTGATGCCGAGCACCACCACGACACTCAGCGCGATGACCAGCTGCGGCGGTCCGAGCCGGGAGGCGATCTCGCGCCGGCGGGCTCGCCCGACCAGCAGCCACACGGCGATCGGCACGAGCCCGACCACCGCCCCGCGCAGGGCGGCGTCGCCGAGCATGTCGGCGACAGCGTCGGTCACCTTGGCGATCTGACCGTCGGGCTGCCCGGCGATGTAGCCGTAGCGCCGGACCAGCTCGTCGGTGGAGGCCGCGTCGGTCTTGTCGAGCCGGATGTTCACGCCGATCCGACCGGTGCCCTTGATGCGTACGTCGGGCAGCACCGGACCGGTCTGCAGGACCGCCGACCCCGTCATGGTCGGCCGCACGACCGCGTCGTGGCTGGCCAGCTCGACGGCCCGGCTGCTCGAGAAGAAGAGCACGGCCGTGACCGCGAGCGAGCACGCCAACCAGGCCCCGGCGTACGCCAGGGCCGTGACTGCGCGTCGCGCCACGACCGGCACCGTCAGCGGCGGGCCTCGGAGATGGCGTAGAGGACCACCGACGCCGCGACTCCCGCGTTGAGGGACTCGAGCTGGTTGGCCATCGGGATCGAGACCAGCTGGTCGCAGGTCTCGGCGACCAGGCGGCCGAGGCCGCCACCCTCCGAGCCGACGACGACCACGAGCGGGCCGTCGGCCAGGTCGAGCTCGGGCAGGCTGACGTCCCCGTCTGCCGCGAGGCCGATCACCATGCAGCCCGCGTCCTGGTAGGCCTTGAGCTGGCGCACCAGGTTGACGGTCTGGGCGACCGGGATGCGGGCGGCCGCACCGGCGCTGGTCTTCCACGCCGACGCGGTCATGCCGGCCGCGCGCCGCTCGGGGATGACCACGCCGTGGGCGCCGAAGCCGGCCGCGCTGCGGACGATCGCGCCGAGGTTGCGGGGGTCGGTGACCGAGTCGAGCACCACGATCAGGGGCGGCTCGCCGTTGGCGGCGGCCGCGTCGAGGAGGTCGTCGGCGTGGGCGTACTCGTACGACGGGATCCGCGCGGCGAGGCCTTGGTGCACCGCACCGGAGGTCATCCGGTCGAGCTCGTTGCGGGTCACCTCGAGCAGGCTGATGCCCCGGTCCGCGGCCAGCGCGAACGCCTCGCGCACCCGACCGTCGCGCTCGACGCCCTCCGCGACGTACACGCCGTTGACCGGCACGCCCTCGCGCAGCGCCTCGACGACGGAGTTGCGACCGGCGATCCACTCGGCGTCGGTGCTGCCGGTGCGCCGCTTCTTCGGCCGCGCGGCGGCGGACTTGTCGACCTTGTTCGCGGCCTTGTACGCCTTGTGGTACTCGCGGTCCTTGGCCTTCGGCGTCGGGCCGCGGCCCTCCAGCCCGCGCTTGACGCGGCCGCCGGAGCCGGCGGTCGGGTTGCCCTTGCCGGTCTTCTTGATAGCGCCCTTGCGCTGACTGTTCCCTGCCATTACTTCGTGCCTGCTTCCAGTGACCACGTCGGGCCGTCGGGGGTGTCCGTGATCGCGATGCCGGCGGCCTTGATCTGGTCGCGGATCATGTCGGCGGCGGCGAAGTCCTTGTTCGCGCGCGCCTGTGCGCGTTGGTCGAGGAGCCCGCGGACGAGCACGTCCACGGCGTCGGTGAGCTGCTGGTCGTCGCTGGCGGTCGGCCCCCACGCGGGGTCGGCCGGGTTGAGGCCGAGCACGTCGAGCATCGCGACGACCTGGACCCGTGCGGCCCGGGCCGCCGTGTCGTCGCCCGCCGCCAGCACGCGGTTGCCCTCGCGCACGGTGTCGTGGATGACGGCGACGGCCGCGGGGGTCCCGAGGTCGTCGTTCATCGCGTCGACGAAGGCGGCGGGCAGGTCGACGTCGACGGCGCCCGGGGTGTTGGCGCGCTCGAGGAAGTTCTCGATCCGGCGGAAGCCGACCGCGGCCTCCTGGAGCGCCTCGAAGCTGAACTCGACGTGGCTGCGGTAGTGCGCCGCCACCATGTAGAACCTGAGCTCGATCCCGCGGACCTGCTGCAGCACCGACGGGATCGACAGCGTGTTGCCGAGCGACTTGCTCATCTTCTCGCCGGCGGTGGTGATCCAGGCGTTGTGCATCCAGTACGACGCGAACGGGTGGCCGGCCGCGCGCGACTGGGCCTGCTCGTTCTCGTGGTGGGGGAAGCGCAGGTCGACGCCGCCGCCGTGGATGTCGAACGCCGCACCGAGGTACTTCTCCGCCATCGCGGAGCACTCGATGTGCCAGCCGGGACGGCCGCGGCCCCACGGGCTCGGCCAGGACGCGGTCTGCGGCTCGGAGTCCTTGCGGCCCTTCCACAGCGCGAAGTCTCGCGGGTCCCGCTTGCCGCGGGGGTCGGCGTCCTCGGCCGCCTCCATGTCGTCGATCCGCTGGTGGGTCAGCTCGCCGTACGACGGCCAGGACCGCACGTCGAAGTAGACGTCGCCCGAGCCGTCGGCGGCGGCGTACGCGTGACCTCGCTCGATCAGGGTGGCGATCAGCTCGACCATCTCCGGGACGTGCCCGGTGGCGCTGGGCTCGTACGTCGGCGGCGCGACGTTGAGCGCGGCGTACGCCTTGTCGAGCTCGCGGTGCATCTCGTAGGCGAGGTTGTACCAGGGCCGGCCCTGGTCGGCGGCCTTGGTGAGGATCTTGTCGTCGATGTCGGTGACGTTGCGGATGAACGTCACGGCGTAGCCCAGGTGGGCCAGCCAGCGCTGCAGCACGTCGAAGTTGACGCCCGATCGCACGTGGCCGACGTGCGGCTCCGACTGCACCGTGAGGCCGCACAGGTAGATGCCGGCCTTCCCCTCCTCGAGGGGGACGAAGTCACGGACTTCGCGCGTCGCGGTGTCGTAGAGCCTGAAGGTCACCGGCCCAGTCTAGAGATGTCGGGGCGGCGCTCTCGCATCGTCGCGGGGAGTGCCTCAGACGCCGTATCCGCCGTCCACGTCCAGCTTCTGGCCGGACACGAACCCCGCCCGGTCGGAGGCCAGGAAGCAGACCGCCTCCGCGACGTCGCGGGCGGTGCCGAAACGACGCAGCGGGATGTTGCGGCGGATGACCGCGAGCGCCTCCTCGGACAGCTCCCCGGACCCGATCAGCCGGGCCGCCATCCCGTCGGTGAGCATGCCGGGACCCACGGCGTTGACCCGTACGCCGTACCGCCCCTCCTCGGCCGCGAGCGCGCGCACCATGGCCTCGACCGCCGCCTTCGGCGCCGACGACAGCCCGTCGCGCACCGGGAAGCGGGTGGTGGCCGCCGTCGTCACCGCGACGATCGAGCCCTCGCTGGCGCGCAGGTGCGGGAGCGCCGGTGCGACGACCGCGAAGAAGCCCGCCGCGTCCGCGGTGAGCTGGGCCGCCATCGCGACCGGGTCGACGCCGGAGAGGTGGGCCATCGGGACGTGCGGCCCCGCCGCGTAGACGAGCGTGTGCAGCCCGCCGGCCGACGCGACGACCTCGGCGACGACCCGAGCCGCGTCGGTCGCGGCCGTCGACGCCCCCAGGTCGAGCTCGAGGGACCCCGCGACCGGGTTGCTCCGGTGCGTGACGGCTACCGTGGCTCCCCGCTCCCGGAGCAGGTCGGTGATCGCGGCGCCGATGCCACCGCTGCCGCCGACGACCAGCGCCACACCGTCCCGTCCGGCGAAGTCAGTCATCCGTGGCCTCCGTCGCGGTGAAGCTCGTCGTGTCCCACCCGGTCGCGCCGTCGGGCAGGGTGTCCTGCTCCTGGCCGGTCTGCACCACGCCGGCGGTGTCGATCGCGCGCACGGCGAGGGTGTGCTCGCCCGGCTCGACGTCGATCGTCGCGGCCCACTGCACCCAGGTGTCGACGCTCGGCACCTGGCCGATCGCGGCGGCCTCCCACGGTCCGTCGTCGATCGAGATCTCGACGGCCTTGATGCCGGTGTGCTGCGACCAGGCCATGCCACCCACGCGTCCGCCCGAGGCGAGCACCTCGCCGCCGCCCTTGCCCGGGACGTCGATGCGCGACGACATCTTGACCGGGCCGCGCTCCGACCAGCCCTTGCCGGTCCAGTACGCCTCGATGTCAGCGAACCGGGTCACCTCCATCTCCACCACCCACTTGCAGGCGGAGACGTAGCCGTACAGCCCGGGGACGATGGTGCGCACCGGGAAGCCGTGCTCGATCGGCAGCGGCCGGCCGTTCATCGCGACAGCCAGCATCGCGTCGCGCTCGTCGGTGAGCGCGGTCAGCGGCGTACCGCACGTCCAGCCGTCCTCGGAGGTCTGCAGCACGGCGTCCGCCCCCGGCTGCACGCCGGCCAGGGCGAGCAGGTCGGCGATGCGCACGCCACTCCACCAGGCGTTGCCGATGAGGTCGCCGCCGACGGGGTTGGAGACGCAGTTGATGGTCACCCAGGCCTCGGTGATCTGCCGGTCGATCAGCTGCTGGTAGTTCAGCACCACCTCGCGGTCGACCATCCCGTGGATGCGCAGCTGCCAGTCGGTCGGCTCGATCGTGGGCACCACGAAGGCCGTGTCGATCCGGTAGAACCTGCTCGCCGGGGTCGCCCACGGGGTCAGGCCGGCCAGGCCGATCCGGCTGCCGGCGACGCCCTCCGGTGCCGTGACGCCCGGCAGCCGCAGCAGTCGCCGCGCCTCCTCGACGTGGCGGCGGCTGCGACCGACGACCCGTCCGACGGTGCCCAGCACGGTGGCCCCGGCGACCATCGCGCCCGCGCGCAGCAGGAAGGTACGACGGGTGTGGTCGGCCGGTCGGGGCTGGGGCGACGGCCCTGCGGCTGGCGCGTCGGCAGCAGGTGCCTCGCCGGCGTGGGCGAGCGCGAGCTCCTGCCGGCGCAGCGGCTCGGTCAGCAGCGACAAGCAGACCAGCCAGGTCGCGACGCCGACCCCGATCGGCAGGACGTCGATGGTCCCCGACCCGTGCTGCCGCCCGACCGCCACCGCGCCGACGATGCCGAGCACGCCGAAGACGATCGCCGGCGCCCACCACGACCGACGGGCCAGCCGGCCGGCCCACGCGAAGACGACCCCGGAGAGCACCAGGATCACCAGCAGCAGGAACTGCTTGTCGTGGTGTCCGAGGAGCTTGATCGCGCGCTCGACGACGGGACCCGGCGTCAGTCGGGTCACCAGCGACGCGACCGCGGTGACCGGCGAGTCCCGCGTGGTCATCACCATCGCGACGCAGTAGCTCGTCACCAGACCGGCAAGACCCGCGACCAGGCCGGCCACCGACCAGCTGCCGCGCGATGTCCTCACAGCGTTGATTCTGTCTCAGGCATGATCTCCGTGTGGACCACCTCCCCCGAGTCGGCATCGGCACCGATGTGCACCGGCTCGTCGACGGCGTACCTCTCCACCTCGCGGGCCTCTCCTGGCCCGACGAACCGCAGGGTCTCGAGGGACACTCCGACGCCGACGTCGCGGCCCATGCGGCGTGCGACGCACTGCTCTCCGCGGCCGGCCTGGGCGACCTCGGCTCGAACTTCGGTACGGCGGAGCCGCAGTGGGCCGGCGCGTCCGGAGCGGCTCTGCTGACCGAGACCGCCGCCCGGGTGCGGGCCGCGGGCCTCGAGATCGGCAACGTCGCCGTGCAGGTCATCGGCAACCGGCCGCGGCTCGGCCCGCGCCGCGCCGAGGCCCAGGCCGCCCTGTCCGCAGCGATCGGCGCGCCGGTCTCCATCTCCGCGACCACCACTGACGGCCTCGGCCTCACCGGCCGCGGCGAGGGTGTCGCAGCGATCGCCACCGCACTCGTCTACTGACCCCTCGGGTGTCGGAGAGCCCCGGCCGCACCGGTGGTCGAGGAGGGCCGCCAGGCCCGTCTCGAAACCCCCGCAACCCACGTACGCCGCCGAGTGCCGGGGTCTCGACGACGCTCGCTAGCGCTCGCTGCTCGACCACCGGAAACCCCGGTGGTTGAGGAGGGCCGCCAGGCCCGTCTCGAAACCCCCGAAACCCGCGTACGCCGCCGAGTGCCGGGGTCTCGACGACGCTCGCTAGCGCTCGCTGCTCGACCACCGGAAACCCCGGTGGTTGAGGAGGGCCGCCAGGCCCGTCTCGAAACCCCCGAAACCCGCGTACGCCGTCGAGTGCGGGGGTCTCGACGACGCTCGCTAGCGCTCACTGCTCGACCAGCGGGTGCCACGACCTCAGGTGCGGCTGCGTCAGGCGGCGTCGACCTTGCGGTGGCCGACCAGGACGACGCCCTCGACCACGCGCACGTCGTACGCCGGGACGGAGACGTGGGTGTCGTCGAGGCAGCGTCCGCTGCGCAGGTCGAAGGCATGCTTGTGCGAGGGAGAGGCGACGAACGGCACGCCCTCGCGGGTCCCGACGATGCCCTTGGCCAGCACCGACGCCTTGGCGAAGGGGTCGTGGTTGCCGAGTGCGTAGACGTGGTCGTCCTGGGTGCGGAAGATCGCGATCGCCTGGCCGTGCACGAGCGCGGTCGCACCGCGCTCGACGGCGAGCTCGACGATGCGGCACACGGGCTGCCACTCCTCCGCACGCTGGTGTGCCGCAGGCGTCATCCGAGTGCCCCTTCCTGGTGTCACGAACGTAGGTGCGGCGCGTCAAGCACCTGTTTCGCCGTGTAACAGCCGTGAAAACACTCCCTAGACTCTGCGGGTGCCCGCCGCCGTCGTGATCCTCGCCGCCGGGACCGGCTCACGCGTCGGGGCCGGCTCCAACAAGGTGCTGCTGCCTCTCGGCGACCGCCCGGTCCTGGCCTGGTCGGTGCGCGACGCGACGGCGCTCGGCGACGTACGGCGGGTCCTCGTGGTGGTGCGTCCCGGTGAGCACGACGCGGTGGCCGCCGCCCTGCAGCCGCACCTGGGAGCCGCCGAGATCAGCCTGGTCGACGGCGGCTCGACGCGGCACGCGTCGGAGTGGGCGGCGCTGCGCGCGCTCGCCCCGGAGATCGAGCGCGGCGAGGTGGACGTGGTGGCGATCCACGACGGTGCGCGTCCCCTGGCGGGGCGGGATCTCTTCACCGCCACGATCGAGGCCGCTCGCCAGCACGGTGGCGCCATCCCCGGCGTACGACTGCCCGGGCTGCTGGCGCGCGACGGCCGGGAGCTCCCGGCCGAGCTCGACGGGGTCCAGACGCCGCAGGCCTTCCGGGCCGTCGAGCTGCTCGCCGCCTACACGGCAGCGACCACCGAGGGCTTCGAGGTCACCGACACCGCCGCGTGCTGGGCGCGCTACTCCGCCCTGCCCGTGGCGGCGGTGCCGAGCAGTCCGACCAACCTCAAGATCACGTTCCCCGAGGACCTGGACCTGGCGTTGCGCCTGACGTGAGCGCCTCCAGCACCCGCAGGTCGTCGACCGAGCCGACCCGGCGCGCGTACGGCGGCGCCTCCACGAGCTCGACCGGGTAGCGCCGTCGCAGCTCGGCGACCAGGGCGACGAAGTCCGTGCTCGGCAGCCCGCCCAGGGCGGCCACCACGCTCGCCGGGAGGACCACGGGCGAGGCGACGGCCACGAGCCCGGTGCGCTCCACGGTGTCGCCGACGACCCCGTCGGTCACGACCTTCACGGTGTCGGTCACCGGGCGTACGCCGACCACCACGCACCCCCGCTCGACGGCCCGCGCGACGCACTCGGCGATGAACGCCGGCGGGGTCATCGGGCACAGCGGGTCGTGGAGCACGAACGGCTCGTCCGCGTCGGCCAGCCCCTCCCACGTCGTGCCGAGGTCGACCGGGGTCACGCCGGCCTCGCCCAGCGCCCAGGCGGCCGCGGCGACGAGGGACTCGCCGTGGATCAGCGCGTACGGCAGGTGGCCGCGGTCGTCGTCGAGCACGGCACCGAGAGCGGGGGGCAGCTCCTCGTCGTCGTACACGGTTGCGACCCTAGGCGACGTGCCGCAGACGCACGAAGGCCCCCGGATCTCTCCGGGGGCCTTCGAAGCTGTGAGGCTGACTCAGGAGGCGAGTACCTCGTCGAGCAGCGCCTCGGCCTTGTCCTCGTTGGTGTGCTCCGCGAGCGCGAGCTCCGACACCAGGATCTGGCGGGCCTTGGCGAGCATCCGCTTCTCGCCGGCCGACAGACCGCGGTCCCGCTCCCGGCGCCACAGGTCGCGCACGACCTCCGACACCTTCATCACGTCACCGCTGTGCAGCTTCTCGAGGTTGGCCTTGTAGCGCCGCGACCAGTTGGTCGGCTCCTCGACGTGGGCGGCCCGGAGGATGTCGAACACCCGGTCGAGACCGGCCTTGTCGACGACGTCGCGCACCCCGACCAGGTCGAGGTTGCAGGCGGGCACTCGGACGACCAGGTCCTGCTGGGCGACGATCCGGAGTACGAGGTACTCCCGGTCCTCTCCCTTGATGGTCCGCATCTCGATGTCCTCGATGATGGCGGCCCCGTGATTCGGGTAAACAACCGTTTCGCCGACGGTGAAAGTCATATGTGAAGTACCCCTTCCTAGGTGAAGATTCTAACACGCCATCGGTGAGAGCCCAGCATCGTTTGCGCAGGTCAGGGGCACAATCGGGGCTTGACAGACCGGAATCGGTGTGGTGGCGGGCCCCCTGCGAACGGCCTCCCGGACACTCCGGGGCCCGGATCAGGCATACCCGGGCGGCCGCTGGTCGATACTGCGGGGTATGTCGCCCCACCTGCGCCGACGGAAGCCGGAACCGGTCGCGGAGCTGCCCTCCGGGACCGCCGCCACGGCCACCACGACGGTGCCCGAGAAGGTGCCCGAGAAGGGCCCCGAGAAGATGTCCGGGGAGCCGCGCGAGACGGCGCCGGAGAAGGTGGCCGCGAAGCCGCCCGGCACGGTGGTCGACAAGCCGGCCGACAAGCCGGGCGACAAGCCGCCCACGCAGGCGCCCGCCGCTCCCCCGAGCGGCCGGGAGCGGCGCCGTACGCTCGCGCAGACCACGCCGGTCCTGCTGCTGCGCGCCGCGCACCCGCGCCAGGCGGTCATCACCGCCCTGGCCATGGCGGTGGCCGCCGCGCTCGCGGGCCGGCCGAGCCGCGAGGTCGGCCTGATGCTGGCGACGGTCCTGGTCGGTCAGATCCTGCTCGGCTGGTGCAACGACCTCGTCGACCGCAGCCGCGATGCGCAGCGCCTGCCCAGCGGCAAGCCGATCGCCGACGGCTACCTCGACCCGGGCACCGCCTGGTTCGCGGCCGGCTGCGCGGTGCTGCTGCTGGTGCCGCTGGCGATCTCGAACGGCGTGACGGCCGGCTGCCTCTACCTCGCCTCCGTCGGGATCGGCCTGCTGGGCAACGTCGTCCTGCGCCGGGGCTGGCTCTCGTGGGTGACCTGGGCGGCGTCGTACGCGCTGCTCCCGGCCTTCCTCTCGTACGGCGGCTGGGGCGGTCAGGCCGACGGCGACCCGCCCCAGGTGGCGATGGTCGTGCTCGCGGCCCTGCTCGGCGTGGGCGTGCACTTCCTGTGCGCGCTGCCGGGGCTCGTGGCCGACCACGAGGACGGCGTACGCCACCTGCCGCTGCGGGTGGCGCTCAAGATCGGCGCGACCCGGCTGCTGGTCGTCTCGCTGGCCTGGACCGGGCTCGTGCTGGTCGGGCTGCTGCTGGTCGGAAACGCCGTCGGACTCAGTCAGTAGGGGCCTCTGAACCCACCCGGGCGGACCGCTAGGCTGGTCTCGCACCCGTCGTCGCCACACGTGAAGGCCCTGAAGATGCAGCTTCGCCGTACCGCTCGCCTGCTCGCCGCCGCGGGAGCGCTCCTGCTCGCCGCCCCGGTGCTGTCCTCCTGCGGCTTCGACTACGCGACCGACCGGGTCTACACGCCGGGCACCGGCACCAACGACCAGGACACCAAGGTCGACGTGCTGGGCTCGGTCGTCGTGAGCGCCGAGGAAGGGTCCGGGACGCTGGTCACGACCTTCGCCAACAACAAGGCCAAGGAGCCGGAGAAGGTCACCGCGATCGCGGGTGCCGGCGACGACGCCGCCCTCAAGGTCGAGGGCTTCACGCCGATCGAGCTCGCCCCCGGCGGGTACGTCAACCTGGCCGACGCCGACACCCCCGTCACCATCACCGGCGACTTCGGGGCCGGCGACTTCCTGACGCTGGAGTTCACCTTCGGCGACGGGAGCACCACCCGGCTCGACATCCCGGCGGTCGCCGACTGCTACGAGTACTCCGGCCTCGACAAGTCGGCGGAGACCCCGACGCCCGCCGACGAGTGCAAGCCCGCAGCCGTCGAGATCGAGGAGTGACGTGACGTACACCCTGGTCCTGCTCCGCCACGGCGAGAGCGAGTGGAACGCCAAGAACCTCTTCACCGGGTGGGTCGACGTCCCGCTCAACGACAAGGGCCGCGCCGAGGGGGTCCGCGCCGGTGAGCTGCTGCGCGACGCCGGCGTGCTCCCCGACGTCGTCCACACCTCGCTGCTGCGCCGCGCGATCAACACGGCGGCCACGGCGCTCGACGGCGCCGACCGGCACTGGATCCCGGTGCGCCGCTCGTGGCGCCTCAACGAGCGCCACTACGGCGCGCTCCAGGGCAAGAACAAGAAGGAGACGCTCGAGGCGTACGGCGAGGAGCAGTTCATGCTCTGGCGCCGCTCCTTCGACGTGCCGCCGCCGCCGCTCGACGACGACAGCGAGTTCTCCCAGGCCGGGCTCCCGCAGTACGCCGACCTCGGCGCCGAGCTGCCCCGCACCGAGTGCCTCAAGGACGTGATCGCGCGCTTCCTGCCGTACTGGGACTCGGCGATCGTGCCCGACCTGCGCTCGGGCCGCACCGTGCTCGTCGCTGCCCACGGCAACAGCCTGCGAGCGCTGGTGAAGCACCTCGACGGGATCAGCGACGAGGACATCGCCGGGCTCAACATCCCGACCGGCATGCCGCTGGTCTACGAGCTCGACGAGTCGCTCCGGCCGACCGTCCCCGGTGGCACCTACCTCGACCCCGAGGCCGCTGCGGCCGCTGCCGCCGCCGTCGCCAACCAGGGTCGCTGAGCGCCGTACCGGGGTAGTCCCTGACGTTTGCGGGGACAACACCGCCGCCAGGGGCCCGTTTCGTCAGGGACTACCCCGACGGTGGAGCCTCAGCCGATGACGGAGCGCGGGTTCTCGCCGGTGACGACGAAGACGACCCGGTTGGCGACCGAGACCGCGTGGTCGGCGATCCGCTCGTAGTAGCGACCCAGCAGGGCCACGTCGACCGCGGCCTCGACGCCGTGGTCCCAGTCGGTGGAGAGCAGCTCGGCGAAGCTCTTGCGCCGCAGCTGGTCCATCTCCTCGTCAGCGTGCACGAGCGCGAGCGCGTCGTCGACGTTGCGGTCGGTGATGATCCGCGACACCCGGCCGACCATGTCCTCGGCGACCTGCGCCATCCGCTCGATGATCGGGACGACGTCGGTGGGCACGGCAAGGTTGGGCACCCGCAGCCGGGCGATCTTGGCGACGTGCACCGACAGGTCGCCCATCCGCTCGAGCTCGCTGACCATGCGCAGCGCGGCGACGACGGTCCGCAGGTCGCTGGCGACCGGCTGCTGCAGCGACAGCAGGAGGAAGGCGGAGTCCTCGACGCGCTCGCGGGACCGGTCGACCTCGATGTCGGCGCTGATCACCTTCTCGGCGATCTCGGCGTCGCCGGTGAGCAGGGCCTGGGTCGCAAGCCGTACGGCGACCTCGACGTCGCCGCAGATCGCAGCCAGGTCGATGAAGATGCCGTCGAGCTGTTCGTGGAATGCCTCTCGCATGACGCAGACCCTAGGCATGCTAGGTGGACAGCCGGGGTTGTGACGTGAACGAGGGATGAACGTTCGGAAGCCCCCGCCTCCCGGGCGAACTCCCGCTGAATTCCCTCGTACGATTCACGTGTGGACTCGACGACGCAGGCGTTCATCGCCGCCATCATCGGCGCCGTCGTCGCCGGCGGAGCGGTGCTCGCGTGGCACGTCAGCGACCGGCAACAGCATGGCACGGGAGTCACGACCGACGAGCCCGTCGTACCGGCCGGTGTCGCCGCGGTCCTCTCGGTGCTCAAGAGCAGCGCCGTCGTGGTCGACGACAGCGACACCGTGCTCAAGGCCTCCGCGCCGGCGTACGCGATGGGCCTGGTCCGCGGGCAGTCGTTGGTCTCCTCCGAGCTCGCCACCCTGGTCCAGCAGGTACGCCGTGACGGGCAGATCCGCGAGACCGAGCTGGTGATGGCCCGTCCCGGGGTGCCCTCGCGCCACGTGACCGCCCGGGTCGCCCCGCTCGGTGCGCGCCTCGTGCTCGCCCTGGTCGAGGACCGCACCCGCGAGCGTCGGGTCGAGGCGGTACGCCGTGACTTCGTGGGCAACGTGAGCCACGAGCTGAAGACCCCGGTCGGCGCCATCCGGCTGCTGGCCGAGGCGGTGCACGAGGCCTCCGAGGACCCCGAGGCCGTCAAGCGGTTCTCCGACCGGATGCTGATCGAGAGCGAGCGGCTCTCGCGGCTCGTGCAGCAGGTCATCGAGCTGTCGCGGCTCCAGGGGGACGACCCGCTCGAGGCCCCGATCCCGGTCTCCCTCGACGACGCGATCGAGGTCGCCGTCGACACCAGTGCGATCGACGCGGTCTCCAAGCACATCGCGGTGGTGACCAGCGGCGTCAAGGGCGTCGAGGTCCTCGGCAACAGCGAGCAGGTCACCGCGGCGATCTCCAACCTCGTGGCCAACGCCGTCTCGTACTCGGAGTCCGGGTCCACGGTGCTGGTCTCGACGAAGGCCGACGACTCCAGCGTCTCGGTCTCGGTGGTCGACCAGGGCATCGGCATCCCGACCGAGGAGATCGACCGGATCTTCGAGCGCTTCTACCGGGTCGACCCCGCCCGGCACCGCTCCACCGGTGGCACCGGCCTCGGCCTGTCCATCGTCAAGCACGTCGCCGCCTCGCACGGCGGGGACGTCAATGTGTGGTCCGTCGAGGGTCAAGGGTCTACGTTCACCTTGAGCCTCCCCCGCTATCTCTCCGTCAGGGAGAGCCAGGAGGAATACCGGTGACCCGCGTACTCGTCGTAGAGGACGAAGAGAGCTACAGCGAGGCGCTCGCCTACATGCTGCGCAAGGAGGGCTTCGAGGTGGCGATCGCCGCCGACGGCAACTCCGCCCTGGTGGAGTTCGACCGCAACGGGGCCGACATCGTGCTGCTCGACCTGATGCTTCCGGGCATCCCCGGCACCGAGGTGTGCCGGCAGATCCGGCAGACCTCCAGCGTGCCGGTGATCATGGTCAGCGCGAAGGACGACGAGGTCGACAAGGTCGTCGGCCTCGAGCTCGGCGCCGACGACTACGTCACCAAGCCCTACTCGCCGCGCGAGCTGGTGGCCCGGATCCGCGCCGTGCTGCGACGCGGGCAGGAGCCGGACCTCGCGCCGCCCACCCTCGAGGCCGGGCCGGTGCGGATGGACGTGGAGCGTCACGTCGTCACCGTCGACGGCTCGGCGCAGCGGCTGCCGCTCAAGGAGTTCGAGCTGCTGGAGATGTTCCTGCGCAACCCCGGCCGGGTGCTCACCCGCGGCCAGCTGATCGACCGCGTCTGGGGCTCCGACTACGTCGGTGACACCAAGACCCTCGACGTCCACGTGAAGCGGCTGCGCGCCAAGATCGAGCCCGACCCGGGCGAGCCGAAGTACCTCGTCACCGTGCGCGGGCTCGGCTACAAGCTCGATCTCTGAGCCGAGTGCGCGGAGGGTGGGACGCCGCCCGGGACGATCTGGCAGCGGATCGCGCATCGACGTCCGAAACCCGCGTGTCCGCCGTCGGTGCACGTCTCTAGGCTGAGTGGGTGACGAGTACGGCGACGCCCCCGACCACGCCCGCAGCGACGGCCACCCCCACCTGGCTGCCGGTGACGGCGGTGGCGATCACGCTGGTCTTCTGGGCGTCGGCGTTCGTCGCGATCCGGCACCTCGGCGAGGACCTCTCCCCCGGCGCGCTCTCGCTCGGCCGGACGCTGGTCGGCGCGCTCTGCCTCGGCGTCGTCGCGCTGGCGACCCAGGGCGTCCCGCACCCGAGCAGGGGCCAGTGGGTCTCGCTGGTCACCATCGGCGTGCTGTGGTTCGGCGTCTACAACATCGCGCTCAACGCCGGCGAGCGCCGCGTCGACGCGGGCACCGCCGCGATGCTGATCCAGGTGTCGCCGGTGCTGATCGCCGTGCTCGCGGCGATCTTCCTCAACGAGAGGTTCACGATCTACATCGGCCTGGGCCTCGCCCTCGCCTTCACCGGCGTCGGGCTGATCAGCCTGTCGTCCGGGGAGTCCAGCGACCACGACGTCATCGGCGTCCTGCTCTGCCTGGTCTCGGCCGCGGTCTACTCCGTCAGCCTGATCCTGCAGAAGCCGCTCGTCGCCAAGCTGCCCGCGATCCACGTGACCTGGCTGGCCTGCACGATCGGCGCGATCGCCTGCCTGCCCTTCGCCGGGCAGCTGGTCGACCAGACCCGTGACGCGCCGACCTCCTCGGTGCTCTGGGTCGTCTACCTCGGGGTCTTCCCCACGGCGATCGCGTTCACGACGTACGCCTTCGCTCTCAAGCACATGAGCGCCAGCAACCTCGGCATCACGACCTACCTGGTCCCGCCGATCACCATCGTGATGGGCGTGATCTTCCTCGACGAGGCGCCGCCGGCGATGGCGTACGTCGGCGGTGCGCTCGCCCTCGTCGGCGTGGCCGTGGCCCGTCGCAAGCCGCGCACCGTGGCGCAGGAGGCCACGCCACCTGCCTGATGCGTCATGCTGCTCCGCATGGACGTCGTCGCATACGTACTCGTCGGTCTGGTGGCCGCGCTCCACCTCTACTTCCTGGTCCTCGAGATGTTCCTCTGGACCAAGCCGCTCGGGCGCCGCACCTTCGGCAACACCCCGGAGTTCGCCGAGGCGAGCAAGGTGCTCGCCGCCAACCAGGGCCTCTACAACGGCTTCCTGGTCGCCGGCCTGGTCTGGGGGCTGGTCGCGCAGCGGTACGACGTCTGCGTGTTCTTCCTGGTCTGCGTGATCGTGGCCGGGGTGTACGGCGCGATCACCGTCAGCTCGCGGATTTTGGTCGTCCAGGCGGTCCCGGCGCTGCTAGCGCTCGGAGCCGTCCTGCTCGCCTGGTGAGGCCGCGTCGTCGCCCGCCTCGAGCCAGCCACGGAAGGCCTCGAGGTTGTGGGTGGGCTCGCCGCGCAGCTTGCGCCACTCCCACTCCTTGCGGATCGAGCTGGCGAAGCCGAGCTCGAGGATGGTGTTGAAGGACTCGTCGGCGTACGTCAGCACCGAGCCGAGCAGCCGGTCGAGCTCCTCGGGGGTGACGGCGGCGAGCGGCAGCCGGCCGTCGAGGTAGATGTCGCCGAGCCGGTCGACGGCGAAGGCGACGCCGTACATCTTCAGGTTGCGCTCGAGCAGCCAGCGGTAGACCCGCTCGTGCTCCTCGTCGGGCTTGCGGCAGACGAACGCGTGCACGCCGAGCGCGTGCTGGCCGACGTCGAGACGGACCGCGGTCTGGAGCTTCTTGTCCCCCGGGAGCGAGAACGAGAAGACGCCCTCGGTGGCCTCGTCGTACTCCACCTCGGTGGCGCTCAGGTGGTCGCGGATGACCTGCTTGGGGTCCGTCACACCGTCTCCCGCAGCTCGGCCCGGGCCTGCTGGTAGACGGCGAGCGTGCGCTCGGCCGTGCGCTCCCACGAGAACTGCCGGGCCTGCTCGAGCGCACCGCCCTCCAACCGGAGACGCAGCGCGTCGTCCTCGACGACCCGGCGCAGCGCAGCGGCCCAGGCGCGCGGCTCGTGGCCGTCGACGAGGAGGCCGCTGTGGCCGTCGCGGACGACGGTGGTCAGTCCGCCGACGGCGGCCGCGACGACCGGGGTGCCGGTCGCCTGCGCCTCGGCGGCGACCAGGCCGAACGACTCGTTGTAGGACGGTACGGCGACCAGGGTGGCCGCCGAGCACCACCGGGCGAGCTGGTCCTGCGCGACCGGCGGGACGAACCGCACCACACCGTCCAGGCCGAGTTCGGACGACAGCTGGGCGAGCGACTCGGGGTGCTCGAGCCCGCTGCCGGAGGGCCCACCCACGACGGGTACGACGAGCCGCGACCGCAGCTCGGGTGACTGGCTGAGCAGCTCGGCGACGGCGCGCAGCAGCACGTCGGGGGCCTTGAGCGGCTGGATGCGCCCGGCGAACAGCAGCACGGCGGCGTCGGCCGGCAGCCCGAGCTCGGCGCGGACGGTGGCCTGGTCGTACGGCCGGAAGACGTCGAGGTCCACGCCGGGGTGCACGACCTCGACGCGAGCGGGCTCGGCGTCGTACAGGTCGATCAGCTGGCGGGCCTCGAGCTCGGTGTTGGCGATCAGCATGTCGGCCGCCTCCACCACCTGCTCCTCGCCGATGATCCGCGCGTCCGGCTCCGGGGTGTCGCCCAGCGCGAGCGCGGCGTTCTTGACCTTCGCCATGGTGTGCATCGAGTGGACCAGCGGCACGCCCCAGCGGTCGCGGGCCAGCGCGCCGACCTGGCCGGAGAGCCAGTAGTGGGAGTGCACCACGTCGTAGTGCCCGACCGGCTGCGAGGCCTCGGCGCGGAGCACCTCGCGGGCGAAGACGCAGAGCTGGCCGGGCAGCTCGCCCTTGCTCAGCCCCTCGAACGGGCCGGCGTGGATGTGGCGCACCCGGACGCCGTCCCCAGCCGAGACGACCGGGTCGAGCAGCGAGCTGGTGGCGCGGGTGAAGATGTCCACCTCGATGCCGCGGGCGGCCATCCGCCGGGCCAGCTCGATGACGTAGACGTTCATGCCCCCCGCGTCACCGGTGCCCGGCTGGTCGAGCGGGGAGGTGTGCAGGCTGACCATCGCCACACGGCGCATCGGCTCCACGGACACCTCGGATTCGTTGACGACTGGTCCGACTCGGGTGAACGCCCACCCCGGGCTTTTGATTCCCGGACCACCGCGCACGAGCTCGGACCCGGTCGTCGACAATGGAACCATGAGCACCCAGAGGACCGCCGTCGTCACCGGAGCCAGCAGCGGCATCGGCGCGGCCACCGCCCGTCAGCTCGCCGCCGCCGGCTACCACGTCTTCTGCGCCGCCCGCCGGCGCGACCGGATCGAGGCGCTCGCCGCCGAGATCGGCGGTACGGCGGTCGAGTGCGACGTCACCTCGGAGGAGTCCGTCGCGGCCCTGGCCACGGCGGTCGGCGAGCGGCTCGACGTCCTGGTCAACAACGCCGGCGGCGCGTACGGCGCCTCCCCGGTGTCCGGGGCCGACAGCGACGAGTGGCGCCAGATGTACGAGGTCAACGTGATCGGCCTGGTCCAGGTCACCCGGGCGCTGCTGCCCGCCCTCGTCGCCACCGGTGCGGGCGCCATCGTCAACGTGGGCTCGACCGCCGGCCGGGTCGCCTACGAGGGCGGCGGCGGCTACACGGCCGCCAAGCACGGCACCCAGGTCGTCACCGAGACGCTGCGGCTCGAGCTGTGGGACCAGCCGGTCCGGGTCATGGAGATCGCCCCCGGCATGGTCAAGACCGACGAGTTCGCGCTCGTACGCTTCGAGGGCGACCGGGCCAAGGCCGAGGCGGTGTACGCCGGGGTCGCGGAGCCGCTCGTCGCCGAGGACATCGCCGACGCGATCACCTGGATGGTCACGCGCCCCGCGCACGTGAACATCGACGAGCTGGTGATCCGTCCGCGCGCCCAGGCCGCCCAGCACAAGGTCCACCGCCAGCCCTGAGCGCAGCGAAGGGCTGCAGCGGTGGAGGTCGAGCAAGCCCCGGGACCGACGAAGGAGGTCGCGACGGGCGTGTCGAGACCTGGTGGTCACGACCGAGCGCGGAGCTCGCGGCGGGCGTGCCGGGAGCAAGCGGCTGCCGCCCGGACGTTCTGCCACACTGACGGCCATGCAGACGATCGGACTCGTCGGGGGCCTCAGCTGGGAGAGCAGCGCGGTCTACTACCAGGAGCTCAACCGAGGCGTCGAGGCCCGCGTCGGCGGCCTCTCGTCGGCGCGCAGCGTACTGGCGTCGGTGGACTTCGCCGAGGTCACCGCACTGCAGGAGCAGGAGCGGTGGGACGACGTCGCCGCCATCCTCTCCACTGCCGCCCGCGGGGTCGAGGCCGGCGGCGCGGACTTCCTGCTGCTGTGCACGACGACCTTCCACCGCGTCGCCGACCAGGTCGCCGAGGCCGTGGACATCCCGCTCCTCCACCTGGCCGACGTGGTCGCCGCCGAGTGCAGGGCGAAGGGCCTGGAGTCCGTGGGGTTCCTCGGGACGACCTTCGCCATGTCCCGCACGTTCTTCACCGACCGGATCGCCTCGCACGGCCTGACCGTGCACGTGCCGGACACTCGGCACCACGCGCCGCTCAACGCGGTGATCTACGACGAGCTGGTCCACGGCAAGGTGCTCGACAGCTCGCGGCGTACCGTCGTCGAGCTCATCGACGAGCTCTGGGACGCCGGTGCCGGCGGGGTCATCCTCGGCTGCACCGAGCTCGAGCTCCTGGTCAAGCAGGCGGATGCCGACATCCCGGTCTTCCCCGGCACCGCCCTCCACGTGGCCGCTGCCCTGGACCGCGCGCTGGCATAGTCGGATCGCCGGGGTAGTCCCTGACGTTTCCGGGGTCGATGCGCTCCACAGACCCCGCGATCGTCAGGGACTACCCCTCGGGCGGGGCTAGCTCCAGGCGGGGCCGCGGGGATCCGTCCGACCGGGCTCGAGCACCAGGTCGGCGAGCCGGCGCAGGTCGGGGGTGAGGCCCTGCTCGGGGACGGTCGCGCGGTCGCCGCAGAGGTCGAAGGCGTAGACGTAGCGGTCGGGGTGCGGTGGCTCGGAGGTGAGGGCACGCAGGTCCACCCGGTCGACCAGCGCGACGACCTCGGGGACGCGCGGGTCGTCGCCCGCGAGGTCGAGCTCGCCGCTGGCCCGGAGACCGGCGAAGCCACCGGTGCGGCGTACGACGACGCGGCGGGCCGGGTCCACCACCACCGGTCCGCCCGGGGGCGCGGTGGCGGCACCGCCCGGCGTCACCCCCACGGCCTCCCAGGCCGAGCCGACGGCGTCGGCCTGGGAGCCGGCAGCGGCCACGGTGGCCCCGGCGAAGGCGGCGAAGTCCGACTCGGGGCCGACCGCCCCGCTGGTGAGCGCGGCGTACCAGATCCGTCCGGCGCCCTCCCACGTCGAGCCGCCGACGGCGACGGCGGCCAGCTGGAAGGCGCGGTTGGGGATACCGGAGTTGAGGTGCACCCCACCGTTGTCGTCCGAGGTGGAGACGTAGTCGTCGAGGTGTCCGACCTGGGGATCGCGCCCCAGCGCCGGGTCGTCGTACGCCGTGCCGGGGGCGGCCATGTCGCGCAGGGCCCGGGCCTGGATGCCCGGCACGAAGATCCCGGCACCGATGAGCCAGTCGGCGTCCGAGGGGGTCTGGCCGAGCAGCCGCTGCTTGAGGCAGGCCGCGAAGACGTCGGAGACCGACTCGTTGAGGGCGCCGGGCTGGTCGCGGTAGACGAGCCCGGCGGTGTGCTCGGTCACGGCGTGCGTGAGCTCGTGCCCGAGGACGTCGACGGGCTCGGTGAACCGTCCGAAGACCCGGCCGTCACCGTCCCCGAAGACCAGCTGGGTGCCGTCCCAGAACGCGTTGTCGTAGTCCTGCCCGTAGTGGACGGTCAGGCTGACCGGCGCGCCCGCGCCGTCGTACGACGCCCGCCCGTAGACCTCCTCGAAGAGCGCCAGGGCACCGGTGATCCCGGTGGCGGCCTCGTCGACCGCCGGGTCCCCGGACTCCGCGGAGCCGGCGGGTCGGACCACCTGACCCGGCAGCGTGGTCGTGCCGGCGGCCGTGTGCACGGTCCACGCGGGCGCCGGAGCGACCAGCACCGGCGTCCGGGTGGCGACCGGGACCGTACGGGCGGCGCGCAGCGCCTCGTCCACCACGAGGCTCCGCGGAGCGACCCGGGCGAGGAGGTACGGCGGCACGAACCGGCAGCGGCTCATGTGACCAGGGTGCCACCCGAGCAGCGACCCCAATCCTCAGCCGGGCGCACCCGTCACGACGGTGCGCGGTCCGGCGGGAAGCCGCCGGTCGCGACCGGGCCCCAGCCCTCGACCGTGATCCTGATCAGCGACTTGCCCTGCGTGCGCATCGCGGCGCGGTACTCGTCCCAGTCCGGGTGCTCGCCGGCGATGCAGCGGAAGTACTCGACCAGCCCGTCCTCGGCCGCCTGGTCGGGCATGTCCAGGACCTCGGCGACGCCGTCCACCTGGACCCACGCGTCGTCCCACTCGTCGGAGAGCACCAGCACGGAGGCGGCCGGTCGGCGGCGCAGGTTCACCGCCTTCGCCCGGTCGGGGTAGGTGGAGATGACGATCCGCCCGTCGGCGTCCACCCCGCCGGCGACCGGGGAGACCTGGGGTCGCCCGTCGGCCCGGGTGGTCACCAGCACCAGGTGGTGGCGGGTGCGGACGAAGTCGAGCAGCTGGTCCCGGTCGACGCGGTCGGCGGTGGCGATGCGAGGCATCTCCTCACCGTACCCAGGTCAGCGCAGCCGCAGCCGGTGCCACCTGCTCCGGAGACCCGACCTGTCGACGACCTGGATCCAGCGCAGCTGCGTGCTGTCCCACGACACGATGTCCGCCGGCCAGCGCCAGCTGCGCGCGGTGACCCGGGTCTTGCCGACGCGGACCTTCGCCAGCCCGGCGAGGGTCCACAGGTAGCGGCAGCCGGGCGCCAGCGGCGTGCGCTGCTCGGGGTATCGAGCGGCGGCGGGTTGCACCGTCGACCGCGCAAACCCGCACGTCGCGCCCAGATCACCGATGCGGGTCGAAGCCGCGGACCCGACTAGACTCGACGAGGCCCGTTTGGGCCGCACTCGTCTCCCGAACGGAATGCTGCAGCGCGCATGTCGACCACCACTCGCACCGATCTCCGCAACGTCGCCATCGTTGCCCACGTTGACCACGGCAAGACGACGCTCGTCGACGCGATGCTGCGCCAGGCCGGCGCCTTCACCGAGCACCAGGCCGAGAGCGTGGCCGAGCGGGTCATGGACTCCGGCGACCTGGAGCGCGAGAAGGGCATCACGATCCTCGCGAAGAACACCGCGGTGCACTACGCGGGTCCGGCCGGCGGCGGTCAGCCGATGGTCATCAACATCATCGACACCCCGGGTCACGCGGACTTCGGTGGCGAGGTCGAGCGCGGCCTGTCGATGGTCGACGGCATCGTGCTGCTGGTCGACGCGTCCGAGGGCCCGCTGCCCCAGACCCGCTTCGTGCTGCGCAAGGCGCTGAACGCCGACATGCCGGTGATCCTGGTGGTCAACAAGACCGACCGTGGCGACGCCCGCATCGCCGAGGTCGTCGACGAGACCTACGAGCTCTTCATGGACCTGCTCGACGAGAGCCACAGCCAGGACGCGCTCGACTTCCCGGTCGTCTACGCCTCGGGCCGGGCCGGCATCGCCAGCCTCACCGCTCCCGAGAACGGCACGATGCCCGAGGGCACGGACCTGGAGCCGCTCTTCAAGACGATCCTCGAGACCATCCCGGCCCCGACGTACACCGAGGGCGCGCCGCTGCAGGCGCACGTCACCAACCTCGACGCCTCGCCGTTCCTCGGCCGGCTCGCGCTGGTCCGCGTCCACGAGGGCACCCTGAAGAAGGGCCAGCAGGTCGCGTGGATGAAGCGCGACGGGACCGTCAAGAACGTCAAGATCACCGAGCTGCTCGTCACCGAGGGCCTCGAGCGCCAGCCCGGCGAGTCCGCGGGTCCGGGCGACATCGTCGCCATCGCCGGCATCCCGGAGATCACGATCGGCGAGACCCTCGCCGACGTCGAGAACCCGGTCGCGCTGCCGCTCATCCACGTCGACGAGCCCGCGATCTCGATGACCATCGGCACCAACACCTCGCCGCTCGTCGGCCGGATCAAGGGCTCGAAGGTCACCGCCCGCCTCGTCAAGGACCGCCTCGACTCCGAGCTCGTCGGCAACGTGTCGCTGCGCATCCTCCCGACCGAGCGTCCCGACGCGTGGGAGGTGCAGGGCCGCGGCGAGCTGGCGCTGGCGATCCTCGTCGAGCAGATGCGGCGCGAGGGCTTCGAGCTGACCGTCGGCAAGCCGCAGGTCGTCACCAAGGAGGTCGACGGCAAGCTCCACGAGCCGGTCGAGCGCCTGACCATCGACGCGCCGGAGGAGTACCTCGGCGCGATCACCGAGCTGCTCGCCGCCCGCAAGGGCCGCATGGAGCAGATGACCAACCACGGCAGCGGCTGGGTCCGGATGGAGTTCATCGTCCCGGCCCGCGGCCTGATCGGCTTCCGGACGCAGTTCCTCACCGACACCCGCGGCACCGGCATCGCCCACGGCATCTCCGAGGGCTACGAGCCGTGGGCCGGCGAGATCCGCTCGCGCAACAACGGCTCGCTCGTCGCCGACCGCAAGGGCGCCGCGACGGCGTACGCCATGACCTCGCTGCAGGAGCGCGGCGTGATGTTCCTCGAGCCGACCACCGAGGTCTACGAGGGCATGATCGTCGGCGAGAACTCCCGCGCCGACGACATGGACGTCAACATCACCAAGGAGAAGCAGCAGACCAACATCCGGTCCGCCACCTCCGACAACTTCGAGAAGCTGATCCCGGCGAAGAAGCTGTCGCTGGAGCAGAGCCTGGAGTTCTGCCGCGACGACGAGTGCGTCGAGGTCACGCCCGAGTCGGTCCGGATCCGCAAGGTGATCCTCGACCAGAACGAGCGCGCCAAGATCGCGTCGCGGGCCCGCAAGTCCAAGTAGTTCCTTGACACCCCGGGGCGGGCAGCAGCGTCTGCTGCTGCCCACCCTGGCCCTGCTCACCACCATCACGGCGGTGGTCAGCAGCCTCGGCGCACCGCTGGTGCCGAGCATCGCGGCGGCGTACGACGTCCGCCTGACGACGGCGCAGTGGTCGCTGACCGCGACGCTGCTCACCGGCGCGCTGGCGACCCCGGTCGTCGGCCGGTTCGCGAGCGGTCGGCTGCGACGGCCCACCATCCTGGCCGGGCTGATGGTCGTCACGGCCGGCACCGCCCTGGCGGTCGTCCCCTCGACGTACGGCGTCCTCGTCGCCGGTCGTGCCATGCAGGGCGTCGGCATGGCGCTGCTGCCACTGGCGATCGCGGTGGCGCGCGATGCACTCGACGGCGAGCGGATGAGCCGCGCCATCGCGCTGCTGTCGGTGACGACGGTGGCCGGTGCCGGGCTCGGCTACCCGCTGACCGCGCTCGTGGCCGAGGTGGGCGGGCTCCCCGCGGCGTACGGGCTCGGCACCGTCCTCGCCGCCGCGACCCTCGCGATGGCCTGGCGCCACCTGCCCGCGAGCGACGACGCCGCGTCGATGCGCGTCGACTGGGCCGGCGCCGCGCTGCTGAGCAGCGGGATGCTCGCGGTCCTGCTGGCCGTCAGCGAGGGCGAGGTCTGGGGCTGGGACTCGCCGATCACCATCGGCCTGGGTGCCGCCGGCGCCGTGCTGCTGCTGGTCTTCGCCCGCTGGACGCTGCGCAGCGCGACGCCGCTGGTCGACCTCCGGATGGCGGTGCTGCCCGGGATCGCGGCGCCCAACCTGGTGGCGTTCGTGGGCGGCCTGGGGATGTACTCGCTCCTCACGCTGGCCGTCGTGCTGGTCCGCGCCGACGAGCCCGGGTTCGGGCTCGGGCTGCCGGTCATCGTCGCCGGCCTGATCCTGGTGCCGTACTCCGTGATGAGCGTGCTCGGCAACCAGCTGGCCCGGGTGGTGCGCACCCGGCTGGGCCCGGCACTGCTGCTGCCGACGGGCTGCCTGATGTTCCTGGGGTCCACCATGCTGCTGGCCCTCGCCCACGACCGGCTCTGGCAGCTGCTGCTCGCGATGGCGATCGGCGGCGTCGGCAGCGGCTTCACGTTCTCGTCGCTCGCGGTGCTGATGGTGCCGCACGTGCCGCAGCCGGAGACCGGCAGCGCGATGGCGTTCAACCAGGTGCTGCGCTACCTCGGGTTCACCATCGGCAGCGCCCTCAGCGTTGCGCTGGTGGCGGCGTACGGCGGTGGGGACCGCGGCTTCCGGGCGACCCTCCTGACCGTGTCGTCGATCTTCGCGCTCGCGGCGGCCGGTGCCGTGGTGCTCGACCGGCGGACTGCCAGACAGACCGCGTCGATTCAGCCATGATCGGCGGGTGCTCCTCGACATCCAGCTCGACGCCCCGCCCGACCAGGCCGTCCCCCGCGCCCGCGAGCTGGCCGGGACCGGCATCGCCGGGCTGTTCACCTTCGAGGGCCCGCACGACGTCTTCCTGCCGCTCGCGGCCTCCGCGGCGGCCGGGGTCGACGTCGACCTGATGACGAACGTCGCGATCGCGATGCCCCGCAGCCCGATGCACCTGGCCAACACGGCGTACGACCTCCACCTGATGTCGGGCGGTCGCTTCCGCCTCGGCCTGGGCTCGCAGATCAAGCCGCACATCGAGAAGCGGTACGGCGCCACCTGGTCGCCGCCCGCGGCACGGATGCGCGAGATCGTGCTGGCGACCAAGGCGATCCTCGGCTCCTGGCAGGACGGGACGCCGCTGCACTTCGAGGGCGAGTTCACCCGGCACACGCTGATGCCGCCGACGTTCGTGCCCGGCCCCAACCGGTACGGCGTCCCACCGGTGCTCCTGGGTGCGCTCGGACCGGTGATGACGCGGACCGCTGCGGAGGTGGCCGACGGCCTGCTGGTGATGCCGTTCCACAGCCACCGGCACTTCCGCTCGCGCACGCTACCGGCCGTCGACGAGGGGCTGGCCCGCTCCGGGCGTCGTCGCGAGGACTTCTCGATCCTGCCCCAGGCGATCGTGGCGATGGGCCGCACGGACGAGGAGCTCGCGGCGGCCTCGGTCGGCGTACGCGGGCTGCTCGCGTTCTACGGCTCCACCCCGGCGTACGTGCCGGTGCTCGAGGCGGAGGGCTGGGCCGACGTCCAGCCGGAGCTCAACCGGCTGTCGAAGACCGGCGACCTCGCCGCGATGTTCGCGCTGGTGACCGACGAGATGCTCGAGACCCTCGCCGTACGCGGGACCCCGGAGGAGTGCGCCGCCGAGATCGGTCGCCGCTTCGGGGACGTCGCCGAGCGGGTGTGCTGCTACTTCCCGGGCTACGAGCCACCGCTGGAGCAGATCGCCGACCTCGCCGGCTCGTTGCGCGCGCTGTAGCCGCACCCCACCACCCCGCTGGTCGAGCAGTGAGGGCCCCCAGCCGGGCACCCCGCTGGTCGAGCAGCGAGGGCCGCCAGGCCCGAGCGTCGTCGAGACCCCCGCACCCGACCGCCCCGCTGGTCGAGCAGTGAGGGCCGCCAGGCCCGAGCGTCGTCGAGACCCCCGCACCCGACCGCCCACCCAGGCCACAAGCCCGGATCGGAGCCGTCCTCAGCCGGCGACGACCTCGATCAGGAGAGCACCTCGGCGAGCAGGTGCACCTGGTCGACCGCGGAGTCCGTCGGGATCAGCTGCACCTCGTCGCAGCCGAGGTCCTCGATGCGTCGCAGCACCTCGCCCAGCTCGGCGCGCGTGCCCGCGAAGCCGGCGGTGGCGGCGAGGGCGTCGACGTACTGCCCGGGGATCCAGTTCATGTAGTGGCGCAGGTGCCGCCGGACCTGCTGGCGGGCCTCCTCCGGATCCCCGAGCGCGAACCAGAAGGACGTCGTCACCCGCGGCGTACGCCGTCCCTCGTCCGCCCATGCCTCCCGCGTCAGCGAGAACACCCGGGCCATCTCGGCGAGGTCGAGGTCGAGCGACATCCCGGCCAGACCGTCGGCCCACGCCGCGGCGCTGCGGATCGTGCGCGGTCCGAGGGTGCCCACCAGCAGCTCAGGTCCGCCGGGCTGCACCGGTGCCGGCCCGACCGGCCGCACCGAGTCGGTGACCCTCTCCCCGGCCCAGACCCGCTTCATGACGGCCACCCGGTCGGCCATCTGGCCCATCGTCCTCGACGTCAGCGGCGCCCCGGCGGCGCGGTAGTCCTCCTCGCGCCCGCCGACCCCGAATCCCACGCTGAGCCGACCACCGCAGAGCTGGTCCCCGGTCGCGAGCGCCTTGGCCAGCGACACCGGGTCGTGCAGCTGGGGTACGACGACCGTGGTGGTCAGCCGCGCCCGCCGGGTCCAGGCCGCGACGGCACCGAGCAGGGTCAGCGAGTGCGGGTTGTCGAAGGCCATCCGCTCGCCCCAGCACAGCGACGACCATGGCCCCTCGTCGACCGCGCGCGCCCACGCCTCGAGCGTCGCGGGGCCCTCGACCCACAGGTTGGGCTCCATCACGGGCAACGTCATGCCAACGTCCACGGCCCTAGTGTGCGGGCATGACCTCGCCGCACGTCGACCAGGCGCGCCACCAGACCTTGGGCGACCTGCCTCGTCGTACGGCGCAGCGCTCCCCCGACAAGGCGGCCGTCGTCGACGGCGACGTGCGGCTCACCTTCGCCGAGCTCGACGCGGTCGTGGACCGGGCGGCGGCGGCCCTCCAGCAGGCAGGACTCGGCGTCGGCGACCGACTGGCCCTGCTGAGCCACAACAGCTGGCAGTACGTCGTGCTCGACTTCGCCTGCGCCCGCGCGGGCGTCGTCCTGGTGCCGGTCAACTTCATGCTCGGCGCCGACGAGATCGCGTTCATCCTGGACCACAGCGGTGCGACGGCGTTCGTGGTGGAGGACGGCCTTCTGCCCGTGGCCGAGCAGGCGCTCGCCTCGACGGCCGGGGCCGTGACCACCCGGGCGGTCGTCCGTCTGGCGGGCGGCGACGTCCCCACGGGCTGGTCCGACCTCCGGGGCTGGCTCGACCGCCCGGGCACGCCGTACGCCGTGGTGCTCGGCGACGACGACCCGGTGCGGATGATGTTCACCTCGGGCACGGAGTCGCGTCCGAAGGGTGCGCTGCTGTCGAGCCGGTCGCTGCTGTGGCAGTACGTCTCGTGCGTGGTCGACGGCCGGATGCGCGCCGACGACGTCGAGCTGCACACGATGCCGCTCTACCACTGCGCGCAGCTGGACTGCTTCCTCGGCGTCGACGTCTATCTCGGCGCGACCAGCATCATCCTGCCGGCGCCGGAGCCGGGCGCGATCCTGCGGGCGATCGCGGAGCACCGGGTCACGAAGTTCTTCGCGCCGCCGACCATCTGGATCGGCCTGCTGCGTCACCCCGACTTCGACGACGCCGACCTGTCGTCGCTGCGCACGGGCTACTACGGCGCGTCGCCGATGCCGGTCGCGGTGCTGGAGGAGATGCGCCGACGCCTGCCCGACGTCGACCTCTGGAACTTCTACGGACAGACCGAGATGTCCCCGCTCGCCACGATCCTGGGTCCCGAGGAGCAGCTCACCTACCCCGGCTCGGCCGGCCGGGCCGCGCTCAACGTCGAGACCCGGATCGTCGACGACCGCGACGAGCCGGTGCCCGCGGGCACCGTCGGCGAGATCGTGCATCGCTCGCCGCACGCGACCCTCGGCTACTACCGGGACGAGGCGAAGACGGCCGAGGCGTTCCGCGGCGGCTGGTTCCACTCCGGCGACCTGGGCTACCTCGACGAGGGCGGTCGGCTCTACGTCGTGGACCGCAAGAAGGACATGATTAAGACCGGCGGGGAGAACGTCGCCAGCCGGGAGGTGGAGGAGGCGATCTACCTGCTCGACGGGGTCGCCGAGGTCGCGGTCTTCGGCGTCGACCACCCGCGCTGGGTCGAGGCGGTCGCCGCGGTCGTCGTACCGAAGGCGGGTGCGTCACTGACCCCCGAGGCCGTGATCGCGCACACCCGCTCGGTGCTGGCCGGCTTCAAGACGCCCAAGCACGTCGTGGTCGTCGAGGCCCTCCCGAAGAACCCGTCGGGCAAGATCCTCAAGCGCCAGCTGCGCGCGGAGCACGCCGACCTGGCGGCCCAGGCGGACTGACGTCCGGCCTCAGACCCGGTGGAGGGACGTCGCGAAGACGGTCCACAGCACGACGAGCACGAGCAGGGCGAGCACGGACCTCCACACGAGCTGATCGGCCGTCGCCTGTCTCCGGGACATACCACGACGCTACGAACCGGCCCGGTCGCCCGTCATCACCAACATGGGGTACTCAGACCCACCAGCGCG
Source organism: Nocardioides sp. URHA0020 (assembly GCF_000620705.1). Lineage (GTDB taxonomy): Bacteria > Actinomycetota > Actinomycetes > Propionibacteriales > Nocardioidaceae > Nocardioides. The sequence continues at coordinate 91,200 of NZ_KK211169.1, read as the reverse complement.
CGAGGAGGGTGCCCTCGGACTCCAGCAGCGTGTGCAGCCGCAGGGGTACGTCGACCGCCGGTCCCTCGATGATCCGTCGGTGGTCACCGCCCACCAGCCGCGGCACCGTCGTCGTGCAGAGCTCGTCGACGACGCCGCCGGCCAGGAGGTCGCCGAGCAGCGTGGGGCCGCCCTCGCACAGGATGCTGGTCCACCCGCGGGCGACGAGCGTCTGCTTGAACGCGACCGGGTCGTCGACCCGCTCGACCAGCACCCGGCCCGGGGCCGCGCCGCGCAGGGTCTCCGGCACCTCATCGCTCCTGCTCACCACGACGATCGGCCGATCGATCGGCCGGTAGCCCTCGGTGCGGGCGGTGCCGGCGCCCACGACGACCACGTCGGCGACCGAGCGGAGGTGGTCGAAGACCCGCTTGTCGGCGGCGTTGTTGAGCGACCCGCTCTTGCCGGAGTCGCCCGTCGCGGCGCCGTCGACGCTGCCCACCATGTTGACCCGCAGCCACGGGAGCCGCGGCGCGGCGTACAGCTCGCCGAGGTCGTCGGTGTCCGGCCCGACCAGCACCCTCACCACTGCCACCTCAGCACCCAGTACTGCACCCCGAAGGGGTCGTCGTCGTAGTCCACCCGAGCCCCGACACCTGGCGGGAGCAGGTCGGCCAGCCGGTCGATGCCGTCGAGCGACGCGAGCAGGCTCCGGCCCACCTCGAGGTCGGGCAGGTCGCCGTCACCCGACGTCAGCGCGGCCCGCAGCGCGTCGTCGTACGCCGCCGCTCGCTCGTCGAGGTGCCCGGGCGCCTTCTCCGTCCGGCGGGCCGAGCCGTTGCCGACGACGAGGTACGACGCCTCGGCGGTGGCGGCGAGGCTCGGGCCCAGAGGCCCTGGCGCCTCGACCAGCGGCTCGGTGCAGGCCGCCAGCAACGCGGCCGCGACCCGAGCACCCTGCGCATCGGCCAGCACCACAGGGTCCGGCCCGAGCCACGTCACGGCGGCCAGGCACGCGGCTCGCAGGTCCGCCACCGGGTCCTCGAGCGAGGCGTACGCCGGCAGCAGCGCGAGCACGCCCGGCACCAGCACCACCCGCGTCACTGGAGCCCCCGGATCGCGCGCGCCGGGGGCCGGCGGCCGGCGATCGACGACACCATGTCGACGGTCTGGCGGGTCTCCACGACCTCGTGCACCCGATAGATCCGGGCGCCGGCGAGCGCGCACACGGCGGTCGCGGCCAGGGTGCCGATGAGTCGGGACCCCACCTGCTGGTCGAGGGTCTCGCCCACGAAGTCCTTGTTGGACAGCGACACCAGCACCGGGTAGCCGGTCTCGACCATCTCGCCGAGCCGGCGGGTGACCTCGAGGGAGTGGAAGGTGTTCTTGCCGAAGTCGTGCGCCGGGTCGATCACGACCGACTCCGGCGACACTCCGGCGGCGATCGCCCGCGCGGCGTAGGCGACCGTGTCGGCGATCGCGGCGGCCACGACGTCGTCGTACTCGATCCGGTAGGGCCGCGTCCGCGGCGTCGCCCCGCCGGTGTGGGTGCAGATGATCGCCGCCCCACCCTCCGCGGCCGCGTCGACGAGCTCGGGGTCCGCACCTCCCCAGGCGTCGTTGACGACGTCGGCGCCGGCGGCGCAGACCGCCGCGGCCACCGAGGCGCGCCACGTGTCGACGGAGATGACCAGCGACGGGAAGGCCGCGCGCACCCGCGCCACGAAGTCGACGACCCGCGACATCTCCTCGGCCGCCGAGATCTCGACGCCGGGCGCCGCCTTGATGCCGCCGATGTCGACGATCTCGGCACCTTGGGAGACCACCAGCTCGACCCGCGAGAAGGCGCTGTCCTCGGCCCACGTCGCACCCTGGTCGTAGAACGAGTCGGGGGTGCGGTTGACGATCGCCATCATCAGGGTCGCGTCGTCGGCGAAGGCGTGCCGGCCCAGCTGCAACGTCATCGCAGGCCCACCGCCGGCGGACGCTCCTCGACCGCCGGGCCGGCGCCGGCCCGGGCCAGGGCCGCGGCCAGGATCTGGGTGGCCATGCCGCTGAGGTCGTGCAGCGACTGGTGCCGATGGGCGCGTACGCCGAGGTCGACCTGGGCGATCGCCTCGAGCCCGCGGGCGCGCTCCGTGTCGACGAGGGCGGCCAGCTCGACGGCGTACTCGTGCGGGACCCGGAGCAACTCGAAGAGCGAGCGCCGGATCGCCCACTCCCCCGCCAGCGGCTGGTGCAGGCCCGCCAGCTCCGGGAAGAGCAGCCGGATCAGCGGACGCGCGACCAGCTCGGTCACCCGGCCGCCCTCGAAGGGCACCGCATCGGCGCCCGAGCCCATCGGCCGCTCGTAGAAGCCCTTGACCAGCTCGACGCCGGGGTCGGCGAGCAACGGCCCGAGCAGGCCCGGCACGAAGTGGGTGTCCCAGTCGACCAGGTCGGCGTCCATGAAGACGATCAGCTCACCCGAGGTGACGAAGAGGGACTTCCACATCGCCTCGCCCTTGCCCGGGCGGGTGCCGAGGTCGGGTCGGATCTCGGCGGACCGGTGCACGGTCGCGCCGGCATCCGCCGCGACGGCGTACGTGTCGTCCGTGGAGTCCGAGTCGATGACCACGATCTCGTCGACCAGGGCGACGGTCTCGACGAGGGCGGAGCGCACCTGGGTGACCACGTCGCCGACGGTCGCCGCCTCGTTGCGGGCGGGGACCACGAGGCTGACGACCCGGGAATCCTTCGCCGCCACCAGGGAGTCGAGCGACCAGTCGTCCCAGTGGTGCGTGTGGCGACCGGCCCAGCTCTCGACGTCGTACGGCGGGACGGGTCGGGGCACGCGCTGAGCGTAGACGACGGCCCCACAGGGCCATCCGAGGCGAGAAAACGGGCCATACGGGTCATATCCGACGTCCGCTGTCGGATGCTTCAATCATCGGATGACGTCGAGCGAGGAGCCGCCGCGCCGTGGCCGCGGTCGCCCCCGGGCCCCCGGCGCCGAGGAGAAGATCCTGCAGGCCGCCCTGGAGGAGTACACCGAGCACGGCTGGGCGGGCTTCACCATGGACGGCGTCGCCCGGCGGGCGGGCTTCGGCAAGTCGACGCTCTACCTGCGCTGGCCGGACAAGGACGCGCTGCTCACCGACGCCGTGCGCCTGCGCAGCCGCACGGTCGCGCAGGTCGACACGGGTTCGTTCAGCGGCGACCTCACCGCCCTGGCGACCGCGGTCTTCCGCGAGTTCACCGAACCGCAGGGCTGGGCCGGCTTCCGGATGGTCATCGACAGCGCCAGCGCCAGCGTGCCCCTGGGCCAGTTCACCCGAGAGGTGAGCGGGGTGCACCGCGACGTCATCGAAGGGATCTTCGAGCGCGGCCGTGGCCGTGGCGAGCTGCTGACCGAGGTCGAGCCGCTCGCCCTCACCGACCTGATCTACGGCGCGGCCCTGTTCTACACCCTCGGGTGCCGCCTCGACCACGCCGAGATCACGGACGCCGAGCTCACCAGCCGGGTGGACAACGTCGTGAGCGTCCTGACCCGGGGCCTCTGCTAGGGCCGAGCAGCCAAAAGACGCCATCTGGGCCATATCCGACGACCGGTGTCTGATGTTTCAATCAATCATGAGCCCCGGAACCGACCCGAGCCGCGGTCGCGGCCGACCCCGGACGCCGGGAGCCGATGACAAGATCCTCGCCGCCGCCCTCGACGAGTACGCCGAGCACGGCTGGGCCGGGTTCACGATGGACGCCGTCGCGCGACGCGCGGGCGTGGGCAAGTCGACGGTCTACCTGCGCTGGCCCGACAAGGACGCCCTGCTGACCGATGCCGTGACCAACCACGGCATCGGGATCACGACGGCCGACACGGGGACCCTGGCGGGCGACCTGCGGCACCTGGCGCTCAGCCTGCTGCGACAGTTCCACTCGACCGCCGGATGGGCGGCCCTGCGGGTCACCTTCGACGTGGCCAGCGCCCACGAGCGGCTCGGCGCGTTCTCGGCGGCCGTCATCCAGGTGCACGGGCGACCGGTGGAGCAGATCTGCCGTCGGGCCGTCGAGCGCGGCGAGATGGTCGAGGGCGTCCCGACCGGAGCGATCACCGAGGCGATCTACGGCTCCGCCGTCGTCGACGCGCTCACCGACCGCCTCCAGGGTCGCGGCGACGACGACGCCTGGATCCAGACGCGCGCCGACGACATCGTCGCGATCGTGCTGCGCGGCATCGCCGGCAGCTAGTCGAGATACCTGCGCACCCCGGAGACCAGGCCGGCGGCGTACGTCGAGCGTCCCTTCGCCGACGTCATCCGGCGCGCGTCGCGGGAGTCGCGCATGTTGCCGAGCTCGACCATCACGGTCGGCACGTCCGAGAGGTTGAGGGTGCCGAGGTCCGACCGGACGTCGAGCCCGTCGCCGCCCGCGATGTAGTTGGCGACGTGCAGCCCGTGGCGCCGCAGCGCGGACCGGGTCTCCCGGGCGAGGCGGTAGGACGAGCGGTAGATGTCGTGGGTCCACGGGCGCCGGTCGGCCGGCGCGATGACGTGGAAGCCGCGAGCGCCGGCCGCATAGCTGCCGTCGGCGTGGATGCTCAGCTTGAGGTCGGCCCGCAGCCTGTTGCCGGCTTGCCCGCGCACGTCGACGCACGGCCCCCACCGCCTGACGGAGTTGGAGTGGCGGGTCAGCCGGACGGTGGCCCCGAGCCGCTCGAGACGGGCGCGCACCTTCAGCGCGACCTTCCACGCGAAGGTCGCCTCCGGGTAGCCGGCGTTGGTCGCCGTCCCCGTGGTGTTGCAGGGCTTGCGCGACCCGCCGGCCGGCACCAGCCGGTTGACCTGGCGCGGGTGACGCCCGTTGCCGAGCTGGTGGCCCGGGTCGATGACGACCACCCGACCGGCCAGCGGCTTCGCCGCCCGTGCGGGTCCGGTGGGGCGGTCGGCGTACGCCGGCCCGGCGAGGCCGCTCAGGACGGCGAGCGCCAGGAGGAGTGCTGCTGCGCGTCTCATTCGTAGCCCAGGATCTCCTGGCGCTTCTCGCCCCAGGCGAGAGCGGAGGCGATCGCGTCCTCGAGCGAGAGCTCGGTGTGCCAGTCGAGCAGCTCCGCCGACCGGTCGACGTTGGCGAACGCCCCGACCGCGTCACCCGGACGCGGCGGCGCCTCGCTGATCGGCACGTCGCGGCCGAAGACGCCCTCGAAGGCGGCGACCAGCTCGCGCACGGTCACGCCGGAGCCGGTGCCGACGTTGATCACGACGCTGGGAGCCCCGACCTGCTCCAGCACGGCGTCGAACCGCTCGACCGCCCGCACGTGCGCCTTCGCGAGGTCCCAGACATGGACGTAGTCGCGGATCCCGGTGCCGTCGCGGGTGGGCAGGTCGGTGCCGGTGATGGTGAAGGAGTCCTTCTGCCCACGCGCGGCCATCACCAGCTGGCCGAGCACGTGGGAGGGCTCCTTGGCGTAGATCCCGGACTCGAGATCCGGGTCGGAGCCGATCGGGTTGAAGTAGCGCAGGATGATCGCCCGCAGGTCCGTGGCCGCGGCCATGTCGATGAGGATCTGCTCCATCATCCCCTTGGTGCGCGCGTACGGCGACTGCGGCGCGAGCGGGTCGGACTCGACGACCTCGAAGTTCTCCTTGGTCGCGTAGAGCGACGCCGACGAGGAGAAGAGCACCCGCGGCTTGCCGACCGCGTTCAGCTCGTCGAAGAGCTCGAGCGACTTGGCGACGTTGTCCTTGTAGTAGTCGTAGGGCTTCTCCACCGACTCCGGTACGACGATCCGGGCCGCCATGTGGATCGTGGCGTCGATGTCGGGGTGCTCGTCGACGACACGACGGATCAGCGACCGATCGCCGATGTCGCCCTCGTAGAAGATCCGGTCGCGCACAAACGCCTGCGGCCCGGTGAGCAGCGAGTCGAGGATGACCGGCGTGTGCCCCGCGGCCTCCAGCGCCTTCGCGGTCGTCGAACCGATATAGCCGGCGCCGCCGGTCACCAGGATCTTCATGCGACAACCCTACGGCGGAGGCCCGATCACCGCCTCGCTGGTCGAGCGTCGTCGAGACCCAGGAGCCCCGCTGGTCGAGCGTCGTCGAGACCCGGGAGCTCCGGTGGTCGAGCAGGGAGGCGCGCTGGCGCCGAGCGTCGTCGAGACCCCCGCACCCCCGCTGGTCGAGCGTCGTCGAGACCGGCAGCCCCCGGTGGTCGAGCAGGGAGGCGCGCTAGCGCCGAGCGTCGTCGAGACCCCCGCACCCCCGCTGGTCGAGCGTCGTCGAGACCCGGAGCCCCCGGTGGTCGAGCAGGGAGGCGCGCTAGCGCCGAGCGTCGTCGAGACCCCCGCACCCGACGAGCGACCTCACGCCCGCCACTGCGGATCCCGCCCGATGAAGCCGATCAGCTTCGTCTGCGCGTCCGCATCCGCCGCGACCTCCACTCGCGGCCCGTACTGCCCGCTCGAGCGGAGCATCTCGTCGATCGGCTCCATGCCGGCGAGCATCTGGGCGCAGGTGTCCGCGTCGAGCGTCTCGTCCTGACCCGTGGCCCGGGCTAGGTCCCAGGTGTGCATGAAGACGTCGGCCGTGTAGAAGTTGTCGACCGCCTGCGGCAGCGGGATGTCGCCGATGTGCGGGTTGCTCAACACCTGAGCCTCCGACTCCGGGTCGTCGAGCAGCGACTGCACCGCGTCGGCATGCGCATGCCAGGCGGCGACCGGGTCGTCGTCCACGGACGGTCCTGCGGCGAGCCGGATGCCGGTGCCCGACTCCAGGAAGGCCGGGAACCACTCGACCAGGTGCCGTACGACGTCGCGCGCCGTCCAGCCGGCCACGGGTGCCGGGACGTCCCAGCTCGTCGTACCGTCGACCCGGCGGGTGAAGCCGCCCGACACCTCGCGGTGGTGCTCGGCCGGGGTCGTCATCGCCCGTCCTCGAGCAGCTCGTCGAGCTGTTCGTAGCCCTCGCGGACGCCGGTCTCCATCCCGCTGGCCAGCATCTGGTCACGGAGCTCGATCGACTCGACGACCGCCGTGCTCGTCAGCCGGCAGCGGCCACCCTCGAGCGTCTCGAAGATCATCGTCTCCAGGCTCGCGTGGTCCGGGCTGCCGTCGTACGCCCAGGTCTGCACGATCCGCTCCGACGGGCGGACCTCGTGGAAGGAGCCCCAGAAGCCCATCGTGAAGTCGTCGTCGCCGGTCCTGATCGCGGAGTAGCGCCACTCGCCCCCGGTGCGGGCGTCCCAGCGCTCGATCCTCGTCTCGATGCTGCGCGGCCCGCACCACTGCGCGAAGAGCTCGGGGTCGACGAAGGCGCGGAAGACGCGCTCCGGCAGCGCTTCGAACTCACGGATGATGCGGATCACCGGCAGGTCCGCGACCGCCTCGATCCGGGTCTGGTGCTGCTGGGTCATCATGATGCTGCTCCCTCGTCGTCGTCCTCGACCGAGCTCACGGCCCGGTCCTCGGTTCCCAGCAGGGCGTCGAGACGGCTGAACCGCTCCTCGGCCTCGCGGCGGTAGCGCTCGATCCACTTCGTCATGAGGTCCAGCACCTCCGCCTCGAGGTGGACCGGACGGCGCTGGGCATCGCGGCTCCGACTGACCAGGCCGGCGTCCTCGAGCACCTTGACGTGCTTGGAGATCGCCTGCACGGTCACGTCGTACGGCGCGGCCAGGTCACCGACGCTCGCGTCCCCATCGGCGGCGAGGCGCGCGACCAGGTCTCGACGGGTCGGGTCCGCCAGCGCCTGGAACACCCGGGACAACTGGTCCGCCATGTCACCACCTCATCATCAACCAACTGGTTGAGCAAGGGTGTCATCGGCGACCGCAATTGTCAACCATCTGGTTGAACTGACCGGAGATCTCAGGTCCCCGCGCACTGCGCCGATCAGAGCGACATGATCCTGGTCTTCTCCACTGGCGACGACGACGCCGAGTCGCTAGCGACACCGTTCGAGGAATGGTGCGAGTCGATGGACCTGCACCCCGAGGACTCGCGGGCCTGGCCCCTCTACGAGCACAGCGTGGGCGCCGGCGAAGCTCACACCCCGGCAGCGTCGTAGTCGCGGACGATCTCGTCGAAGGCGGTCTCGATCTCGCCCGCCCGGAACGCTCGTCCCACGACCACGGCCACCGGGATCGGGGCGACGCACCACAGCACCATCGCGAGCGCGACGATCACGAGTGCAGTCATGCAGCAAGTGTGACCTGGGACACGAAGCGGCAAACATCCACCACGCGGCCATTTGATCCGGCGATGCGGGGCAGGGGTCACGGGCCAGAAATCCCACGGACGCACGTCCTTGCACTGGGTGTAACACAACGCACCTACGCTGAGACCCGAATCGGCTGCGGGGCCCCTCGCCATGGGGCAGACTGTCTGCCGGTGCATCGGCGGTCTCTCTCGGGGACGCAACACCAGATTGCACGGGAACGGCATGGGATCGGTATGACACTGCTATCGGTGAAGAGGACGCGGACCCTCGGTCCGCCGAGTCGAGCACTCCGCTACCTCCCTGTCTCCGCCCTGGTCCTCGACCTGATCGTCATGATCGGTGTCTTCGTGCTGGCCGTCCTCGGCCGCAGCCGCCTCGACGTCTTTGACACTGCCTCCGGCATCGCGTCGTCGCTCCAGGTCGCCGGACCCATGGTGCTGCTCGGCTGGCTCGTCGTGATCGCGGCCTTCGGTGGCTACCGTGACGACGTCTTCGGCGCCGGGACCGACGAGTACAAGCGGGTCTTCAACGCAAGTCTGGTGACGGCTGGCCTGCTCGGCGTGGGCTGCTACTTGGCGAAGTTCCCGCTCTCCCGCGGCTTCTTCCTGCTCGCCTTCGGATTGGGCGTCCCGGCGCTGATGCTCGGGCGATGGTTGCTCCGACAGGCCGTGCACCGAGCCCGTCGACAGGGGTATCTCCAGCACCGGGTGCTGATCGCCGGCTCTGCCGAGCACGTGGACGAGATCGCAGCAGTCCTCCACAGGGAGCCGTGGCTCGGCTACGAGGTCATCGGTGCGCTGCTCCCTCGTCGCGAGATGCGCGGGGAGCACACCGACTCCGGACTTCCGGTCATCGGGGCGTGCGAAGACGTGACAGCGGAAGTCCGGGCATCGGGCGCCGACATCATCTTCTTCGCCGGCGGCGCATTGACGTCGGCGGCACAGCTTCGCCAAGTGGCTTGGGACCTGGAGAAGGACGAGGTCCAGGTCGTCGTGGCGCCGAGCGTCAGCGACATCTCGAGCGAACGCGTGCGGATCCGCCCGGTCGGCGGCCTGCCGCTCATGCACATCGACCCGCCGCGCGCCACGGACGCCTCCAGCATCGGCAAGCGCTCGTTCGACGCGGTCGGCTCGCTGGCGCTGATCGTGGCTTTCACGCCGATCTTCCTGTTCGCCGCGATCCGCATCAAGATGCACGACGGAGGTCCGATCCTCTTCCGGCAGACTCGCATCGGTCGCAACGGCGAGGAGTTCACCTGCCTGAAGTATCGGACCATGGTGGTGAACGCCGACGAGCTGGTCGGCCAGCTGCAGACCGACGTCGGCCAGAGTGCGCTGCTCTTCAAGATGAAGGCAGACCCACGCATCACCAAGCCCGGCAAGTGGATCCGACGATTCTCGGTCGATGAGCTCCCGCAGCTGTTCAACGTGCTCCGGGGCGACATGAGCCTGGTCGGGCCGCGACCGCAGGTGGCCCAGGAGGTCGCGCTCTACAACGGCCCGATGTCGCGGCGCCTCCGGGTGCGCCCCGGCATGACCGGGCTGTGGCAGGTCTCCGGACGCAGCGAGCTCAGCATCCAGGAAGCGATTCGCCTCGACCTCTACTACGTCGACAACTGGTCCCTCGTCCAGGACGTGTCCATCCTGGGACGCACCGTGGGCGCAGTCTTCGGCTCCCGCGGCGCCTACTAGTCACCACACCACCCCACGCGGCGACCACTTCCGGCACAATCCGAGCATGCCGACCGCACTCATCACCGGGATCACCGGCCAGGACGGGCTCTACCTGGCCGAGCTCCTGCTCTCCAAGGGGTACGACGTCCACGGCGTGATCCGCGGCCAGAACAACCCGAAGCGCGACCTGGTCGAGGAGCTGCTGCCCGACGTGCGCCTCCACAACGGCGACCTCACCGACATGTCGAGCCTGATCCGGGCGTTGCGGATGTCCGATCCCGACGAGGTCTACAACCTGGGCGCGGTGTCGTTCGTCGCGTACTCGTGGGAGAACGCTGCGCTCACGACCGATGTCACCGCCAAGGGCGTCCTCAACATGCTCGAGGCGGTCCGTCTCCACACCGGTGACCGACCCGAGGGCATCCGCTTCTACCAGGCCTCGAGCTCGGAGATGTTCGGCAAGGTCCAGGAGGTGCCGCAGCACGAGCGCACCCTGCTGTGGCCGCGCTCGCCGTACGGCGTGAGCAAGGTCTTCGGCCACTACATGACGATCAACTACCGCGAGTCCTACGGCATGCACGCCTCCTCCGGGATCCTCTTCAACCACGAGTCGCCACGTCGCGGCCCGGAGTTCGTGACCCGCAAGATCAGTGAGGCGGTCGCCCGGATCAAGCTCGGCATCCAGGACCACGTGGTGCTGGGCAACCTCGACGCAGAGCGGGACTGGGGATTCGCCGGCGACTACGTCGAGGCCATGTGGCTGATGCTGCAGCAGCCGCAGGCGGACGACTACGTGGTCGCGACCGGAGAGACCCACTCCATCCGAGACTTCCTCGACGCCGCCTTCGCTCACGTCGGCATCGAGGACTGGACCGGCTACGTCCGGCAGGACGCGCGCTTCATGCGACCGGCCGAGGTCGACCACCTCATCGGCGACGCCAGCAAGGCCCGCGAGGTGCTGGGCTGGAAGCCCAAGGTGTCCTTCCCCGAGCTGGTCTCCATGATGGTCGAGGCGGACCTGGCCGCGACCCGGCAGGGCTGGTGAGATGACCCGAGCGTTCATCACCGGGATCGGTGGTCAAGACGGCAGCTACCTCGCCGAGCAGCTGCTGTCGGCGGGTGCAGAAGTGCACGCGCTCGCTCACCCCGACGACCGAGCGCCGGTGGCGCGCGGCGTCGAGCTGCACCCGGGCGACCTCACCGACATCGCGCAGACCCGCCATCTGCTGCTCGACCTGGCACCGGACGAGGTGTACAACCTCGCCGGAGTGAGCTCGGTCGCGAGGTCCTGGAGCGAACCGGACCTCACGGGACAGGTCAATGGCCTCGCGGCAGTCGCCCTGCTGGAGTCCGCTTGGCAGGTCCAGGAGGCCTCCGGTCGGGCGGTCCGGTTCGTGCAAGCCTCGAGCGCCGAGATCTTCGGCGAGCCCACCAGCTCGCCCCAGGACGAGGCCACCCTCGTCAAGCCGATCAACCCCTACGGCGTCTCCAAGGCTTACGCCCACCTCGCCGTCGAGGTCTATCGCAGGCGGAAGCTCCATGCCGTCAGTGCGATCCTCTACAACCACGAGTCGCCGCGCCGCCCGACCCAGTTCGTCACCCGGAAGATCACGGCGACCGTCGCAGCGATCGCGCACGGCGAGGCCGATACCCTTGCTCTCGGCAACCTGGATGCGCGGCGCGACTGGGGGTGGGCACCCGACTACGTCGACGCACTGGTCCGCGCGGCGCGCGCCGACGACGCTCGCGACTACGTGATCGCCACCGGGGTCGCGCACTCCGTACGCGAGTTCGTAGAAGCCGCGTTCGCCCGAGCCGGGCTCGAAGACTGGGAGTCGCACGTCGTGATCGACCCAGCATTCGTACGCCCGGTGGATGCGACCGAGTTGGTGGGCGACAGCTCGCGGGCTCGCAAGTTCCTCGGCTGGGCCCCTAGTGTCGGCTTCGAGGAACTGGTGGGCCGAATGGTCGACCGCGACCTCGAATTGGTCGGGGATCAGTCGTCGAGCAGGCCGAGCAGGTAGGCGCCGTACCCGCTCTTGCGCAGGGGCTCGGCCACCGTTGCGAGCTCGTCATCACTGAGGAAGCCGTTGCGCCAGGCGACCTCCTCAGGGCAGCCGATCTTCATGCCCTGCCGGTGCTCGACGGCGCGGACGTAGTTGCTGGCCTGGTTGAGGTCGTCGACGGTACCTGTATCGAGCCAGACCACACCGCGGGACAAGATCTCGACCTTGAGCTTGTGTTCGTCGAGGTACGTCCGGGTGAGATCGACGATCTCTAGCTCACCTCGTAGCGACGGCTCCAGGATCTTCGCCCGATCCGCCACGGTGTCGTCGTAGAAGTAGAGGCCCGGCACCGCGAGGCTGCTCTTCGGCTTCGTCGGCTTCTCCTCCAACGACAGGACGCTGCCTCGCTCGTCGAGCTCGATGACGCCATACGCCGAAGCATCGGCCATTCGGTATCCGAAGACCACCGCCCCGTCGAGGTCGTCGAACCGCTTTAGCTGGGCACCGAGTCCAGCCCCGTAGAAGAGGTTGTCTCCGAGCACCAGCGCGACACTGCTACCCGCGATGTGCGCCTCCCCGATCAGAAAGGCCTGGGGCAGACCGTCGGGGCTCGGCTGGACGGCGTAGCTGATCGAGATGCCGAACTGGCTGCCATCGCCCAACAGTCGCGCGAACTGATCGGCCTCATGCGGGGTGGTGATCACCAGAATGTCGCGGATCCCGGCCAACATGAGCGTCGAGAGCGGGTAATAAATCATCGGCTTGTCGTAGACGGGCATCAGCTGTTTGCTCACCGCGATGGTGATCGGGTGCAGCCGAGAACCGGTACCCGCCGCCAGGATGATGCCTCGCATGGCCCGCATCATATGCGCGTCTCACCGGCCTTCTGGTGTCCCTGACACGACCGCGGCCGAAAGCACCTGGGAGAGTGAAGTCGCCCTAGGATCGGCCGCGTGGACCGCATCCTCGTGACCGGTGGGGCCGGCTTCATCGGGTCCAACATCGTTCATCACCTCATCGCGCACACGGACGCGCACGTGACGGTGTTGGACAAGCTCACGTACGCCGCGAGCCTGGAGTCGCTTGCCGGACTGCCGTCCGACCGAGTCGAGCTGGTGGTGGGCGACATCGCCGAGCCCGATGTGGTGGGGCCGCTGGTGCGCGAGGCCGACACCGTCGTGCACTTCGCCGCCGAGTCCCACAACGACAACAGCCTCGAGGATCCCGTGCCTTTCATCCGCACGAACCTCGTCGGCACCTTCACCCTCCTCGAGGCGGCACGGGCGCATGGCCGGCGCTTCCATCATGTATCGACCGACGAGGTGTACGGCGACCTCGAGCTGGACGACTCACAGCGCTTCACCGAGGACTCGCCGTACCGACCCTCGTCGCCGTACTCGGCGTCCAAGGCAGGCTCAGACCACCTGGTGCGCGCGTGGATCCGCTCCTTCGGGCTCCGAGCCACGATCTCCTGCTGCTCCAACAACTACGGGCCGTGGCAGCACCTCGAGAAGTTCATTCCCCGCCAGGTCACCGAGGTGATCGACGGCCGGAGACCACGGCTCTACGGCGACGGACGCAACGTCCGCGACTGGATCCACACCGACGACCACTCCTCGGCCGTCCTGGCGATCCTGGAGCGCGGAGCGATCGGCGAGACGTACCTCGTTGGCGCCGACGGGGAGCGGAGCAACCTCGAGGTGGTGCGAGCGATCCTGCGCCACTTCGGACGCAGCGAGGACGACATCGACTTCGTCCGCGACCGCCCCGGTCACGACCGCCGCTACGCCATCGACTCCGGCAAGCTGCGAAGCGGACTCGACTGGCATCCGATCCACTCCGACTTCGAGGCCGGGCTGCAGGCCACGATCGAGTGGTACGTCGCGAACGAGGCATGGTGGCGTCCCCGCAAGGACGCCGTGGAAGCGTCGTACGCCGCGCGCGGGCAGTAGGCGCTAGCTCAACGACGTGTCAGGCTGGCCAACGCCGGTCGCACGTCGGCGAGGTAGACGAACGCGGCAACGGTGAAGACCAGGTTGAGCAGACTGATCGGCCCCCCTGGCATGACGAGCTGCACGACCAGCCCCAGGCCGAGGATGATCGCCCATGCCGGCTTGGTGAGCTTGTTGGCGGCCTTGTAGGAGTCCGTCGACCACAGCAGCGAGTTGACGAAGGTGAACACCTTCACGGCGAGCAGGACCAGCTCGACGATCAGCATGAAACCCGATTCCAAGTTGAACACCGCCATCACGGGGCACAGCCTACGGGCCTCGCCACCGCGACGACGGGCATCGATGCAGTGACATGTGCCGGCTCGGATGGTCTAGACACATCGGGCGATGGTTGCGGGCGTCTGCAACGGCGCTTGACACGATCTACGGTTCTGGCTGGCAACCGTTCGAACACCCCGGGGGGACAGTGTGAGCAGCCCGCTCACCCACGCGCGCACCAAGCCGCCGCACGCGGTACGCCGTGACCTGCAAGGTCTGCGTGGACTCGGCGTCGCCTTCGTGGTCGTTGGGCACCTTTGGCAGTGGCCAGCGGGCGCTTTCACGGTGCTCGACATGTTCTTCGTCCTGTCCGGCTTCCTCATCACGCCGATTCTCGTCGACGGAATGCGAGAGCACGGCGCGCGATTCACGGTTGTCTTCTACCTCAACCGGATTCGGCGCCTGATGCCGGCGGCGGGGCTGGTGGTCGCGACCACGATCCTGCTTTTCTACGCCGTGTATTCCTCGGCCCGAGGCCGACTCGTCGGCATCGACGGATTGTGGGCCTTCGCTTTCCTGGCCAACTGGCACTACATCCAGGTCGGGGCAGATTACTTCCACGACCACACGCCGTCCCCGTTCGTGCACTACTGGTCGCTCTCGGTGGAGGAACAGTTCTACGCGGTCTGGCCGTTCCTGATTCTCCTGATGCTGGCCCTGTGGCGCCGGACCCACCGAGAATCTCCGCTGGCAGTGCTGTTCGGCTTCTTGGGGGTCGTCACCGTCCTCTCATTCGGCTACTCGCTATGGCATTCGGCGACCGAACCGATGGCGGCATACTTCTCGACTCTCGACCGGATCTGGGAGTTTGGCATCGGCGGCATTCTCGGGCTCCTATCGGCTCGGTTCGCTCGGCTCCCTCTCTGGCTCGGAATCACCCTGGGGTGGGTCGGATTCATCGGCATCGTCGCCACTGTGTTCGTGATCCCGTTGAGCGTTTCGTTCCCGGCGCCCTGGGGTCTGCTCCCGGCACTGCTGACCGGGGCAATCCTGGTCGGCGGTATCGGCCGCGACACCCGCTATCTGCCGATGGTCGACAACCCAGCAATGGTCTATCTCGGCGACATCTCGTATTCGCTGTACCTCTGGCACTTGCCGCTCGCCGTCTTGCTCACAGCGTGGTACCCGCTCGGCGACCCGCTGTTCTACATCTTGGCGATCGTCATCTCCTTCGGCGCCGCCGTCGCGACCTACCACCTGGTTGAGCGTCCCTTGCGCTTCGCCCGCGTACTGATGACGCCACCAGAGCGGGAGCGGTGGCAGCCGTGGCCAGAGGAGCGTCGAGTACTCAGCCGGCAGGTGGGTTTGTCGGCGCTGGTCGGAACAGCGCTGGCAGCGCTCTGTGCGGCAGCACTCATCCCCCCCGTGATCACCCCGACCGTCCGACCGGCTGCAGCGGCGGCTGGGGCGGACCGACCCATACCGACATTGGTCGAACTACAGCAGCGCCGAATCGTGAAGGCACTCAGCCAGACCAGCTTTCCCGATCTCCATCCGGACCTCGACAACCTCGGCATCGACGCCATGAACGCCGCGCACCAAGAGGGCGAATGCCTCAACATTCGGGCTCACAACCTCGACCGGTGCCGGTGGGGCAACGGTCGCCGAGTGGCCGTGGTCGTCGGCGACTCGATTGCAGTCTCGTGGACCGACGGCATCCGCGCTGCTCTGGTACCGCACGGATGGACTGTTCAGCAGCTCACGATGGTCGAGTGTCCAGCCTGGACGCTGCCTAGCTACCTGCGCATCGACGGCACGAGGTTCGCGGAATGTGCCGAGCACCACGTGTTTGTGCACGACTACATCGAGCAGCACCACCCGGACCTTGTTGTCCTCGCGAGTTCTTGGATGAACGTGCGCAACTCAGAGCGGCCAGACATGCCTAACGATGGAGAGCAACTCGCCCAAGGTGCGTTGTTGGCCACACTGACGGATCTGACGCCGCTTGCTCACCGCATCGTCGTGCTCGGATCGCCACCGTCAGGCAAACCGATCGTGAACTGCAAGACCAGGGTGGGTCACCCGGTGGACTGCGTCACCAGGCTCAATAGGGGCTGGCACGAGGCCGTCGAGGGCGAGCAGAAGGCTGCGGACTCGGCCGAGGTCCCTTTCGTGCAGACCCGGAACTGGTTCTGCTCTTGGAGCCAATGCCCCTCGTTCGTCGGCACGACACCTGTGATGTATGACGGTTCCCATATGACGGCGAAGTACTCCCGACAGCTGGCGCCACTGCTGGGCGAGGCATTGCTCAGCGGGCGTGCGAACACCGACTGATGATTCGAATAGTTGGGTCGAAGATGCGCTCCCACAGGGCGGCAACCATTCGGTCGCCGCCCCACGCGCAGGATTGGGTAAGGATCAGTCGCCGATCTTGGCCGCAGCATCGGTGGTCGCCGCAGCAGCCGACGAGACGGTCTTCTTGGCGGCGGTGGTGGTCGCCTTCGCGCTGCTCTTGGGCGCCGTCGACGTCTTCTTCGCCGTCGAGGTGGTCTTCTTGGCCGCCGACTTCGTCGCCTTCTTGGCGGTCGTGGTGGCCGACTTGGTCGCCTTGGTGGCCTGCGTCTTGGTGGTCTTCGCCTTAGCAGCGGTGGTCTGCGCGGCAGCGGTGGTCGCCTTCGTCGACTCCTGCGCGCGGATCCGGCCGACGAGGGTCTCGCCACGCTTGGCGAGGTCCGCGTACGCCGAGTTCACGGTGACCGCGTTCTCCGCCACGAAGCCCTGCACCTTGGCGGGCAGACCCATCGCGTCCGCCTGCAGCTCGGCGACCCGGGCCTCGATGGCCTCGCGACGCGCCTTGGCGTCCTTGGACAGGGTGTCGATCTGGGTCGCGAGGACGGTGACGGCCTGGTCCCGCAGCGTCTTGGGCTCGAGCTCGAAGCTCGTGACGCGGGTCTGCACGTCCTTCTGGAGTCCGGCCAGCTGCTTCTGGATGTCGGTGAACGCGTCGCGGACGTAGCCGACCACGACGTCGGTGGCGCCGGCGGCGGCGTACAGCGGGCGGGCCGCCTCGGTGGGGATCTCGAACGTGGGGATGTCGAACTTGGCCATGGGTGTTACTCCTTCGGTTGGGTCGTCGTCCTGTTGAGCGCGAGGAACGACGCATAGACGTCGAGCAGCGACTGCTTCTGACGCTCGGTCAGCGCGGAGTCACCGAGGATCGCGAGCTCGACGGATCCGCCGACGCCCTCCTCGGGACTGACGATCCCTGCTCGCACATAGAGCTGCTCAGCGGAGATGCGGAGCGCCTTGGCGAGCTGCTGCAGGACCTGTGCAGACGGTCGGCGCAGTCCGCGCTCGATCTGGCTCAGGTAGGGATTCGAGACGCCAGCCTGCTCGGCGAGCTGACGCAGCGACAGCTGAGCGCCTTCGCGCTGCTGTCGCAGGTAGTCCCCGAGAGTCTCGACGGTCTTGACGACCTTGCCCTTAGCCATTGCCTCCACTGTGCTTGCAACTGCTAGCACTTTGCAAGCACCTGGAGTGTGAGTCCGTGCACACCACCTCGGCCACACGGGTGCCACAGCTTGCACACAAGACGTCAACAACGGAGCCGACGGTCCCTCACCGGTCCTACCATCAAGGCGTGGAGGAGCTGACGTGCGTGACGCGCGACTACGCGTGGGGATCGACGAGCCTGATCCCCCGCTTCCTCGGCACGCCGGCTGACGGCCGCCCCCAAGCAGAGATGTGGATCGGCGCCCACCCCGGGGACCCGGCCCAGCTCCCCGACGGGACCCGGCTCGACGACCACATCCGCAACCACGCGGAGAGCGCCCTCGGCGACCACTCCCTGGAGACCTTCGGCCCCCGCCTGCCCTACCTGGTGAAGGCCCTGGCCGCCGCGGAGCCCCTGTCGCTGCAGGTGCACCCGACGTCCCAGCGCGCCCGGATCGGCTTCGAGCTCGAGACCCAGGCAGGCATCCCGGTCGGGGCCGCCGAGCGGAGCTACCAGGACTGCTTCCACAAGCCGGAGATGATCGTCGCGATCACCCGCTTCGAGGGCATGGCCGGCTTCCGAGACGTCGAGAAGACCGTGCAGATCCTGCGGCTCCTCGAGCACCCCTGGGCAGACCGCATCGCCAAGGAGCTCGACGCTGCGCCGCCCTACCAGGCACTGCACTCCGTCGTGAGCGAGATCCTGGACCAGCGCGGAGACGGGCTGCGCCAGCTCGTGAGCGAGATCGCCGCATCCGCGGCGGCCGCCGAGGAGCGCGGCCACCAGACGTCTCGCACGTCGGGCCGGAGATACCTCGACCGGGCCAGCGTCGAGCGCGAGAGCACCCGCCTCTTCGCCCAGACCGCGTCGCTGGCAAGCAAGTACCCGACCGATCCGGGGGTGCTGGTCACGCTGCTCCTCAACCACGTCGTGCTGTCGCCCGGGGAGGCGATGTTCCTGGACGCCGGCGTGGTGCACGCCTACGGCTCTGGTTTCGGCGTGGAGATCATGGCGTCGTCCGACAACGTCGTACGCGCCGGACTGACGCCCAAGCACGTCGACGTGCCGGAGCTCCTCCACATCGCGAACTTCACCCCGATGCCTGCTCCGCTCTGGGAGCCTGCCGCCCTCAGTGCTCACACGCTCAGCTACCGGCCACCGGTCGCAGAGTTTGCGCTGACCATCGCGCGGGAGCCCGGCGATCGTCTGCCCACGCAAGGCCCGCGCACGCTGCTGTGCCTGGAGGGCGAGCTCGTGGTGAGCAGTGCCGCCGCTCGCCACGAGCTGCGCCGGGGCCAGACGCTCTTCGTGCCGCACAGCGACGGCGCGATCAGCCTGGAGGGCGAGGGCACGCTCGCCGTCGCGAGCGTCCCCGTCAGCTGAGCCTGCCGGTCAGCTCGCGGGCCAGTGCCGCGGCCGGTCCACCCAGGGCTTGCCCTCGTGCCCCAGGGCCGCCGCATCCGCGTCGACCATGATCTCGACGAGCTGCTTGCCGTGCACGTGCGCCTTCCAGCCGAGCTCCCGTTCGGCCTTGGCAGCATCGCCGATCTGGGCGGCCGGCTCGGTGGGGCGCAGGTAGCGCTGGTCGGTGCGGACGTGCTTCTCCCAGTCGAGACCGGCGTGCTCGAAGGCCGCGACGACGAAGTCGCGCACGGTGAAGCTCTGTCCGGTGGCCAGGACGTAGTCCTGCGGATGATCGGCCTGAAGCATCCGCCACATGCCCTCGACGTACTCGGGGGCGTATCCCCAGTCCCGGACCCCGTCGAGGTTGCCCATGTAGAGGTAGTCGGCGAGCCCGGCCTGGATGCGAGCGACCGCGCGACTGACCTTGCGAGTCACGAACGTCTCGCCGCGGCGGGGAGACTCGTGGTTGAAGAGGATGCCGCTGACCGCGAACATCCCGTAGCCCTCGCGGTAGATGGTGGTCGCGTTGTGGGCGTAGAGCTTCGCGGCGCCGTACGGCGAGGTCGGGCGGAAGGCCGTGTCCTCCCGCTGGGGCGCCGGGGCCGTGCCGTACATCGCCGAGCTCGAGGCCTGGTAGTAGCGGCAGTCGAGCTCGGCCGTACGGATCGCCTCCAACAGGCGCACGGCCCCCAGTCCGACGGTGTCGCCGGTGTACTCCGGCTCGTCGAAGCTCACACCGACGTGTGACTGGCCGGCCAGGTTGTAGACCTCGTCGGGCTGGATACGGCGCAACAGCCGGATCAGGCGAGTCTCGTCGGTGAGGTCCGCGTAGTGGAAGAAGAGCCGGGTGTCCGGGTCGCGCGGATCGCGGTAGAGGTGCTCGACTCGCCCGCTGTTGAAGGTGGACGACCGGCGCCGCAGGCCGTGCACCTCATAGCCCTTGGCCAGCAGCAGCTCGGCCAGGTAGGAACCGTCCTGGCCGGTGATGCCGGTGATCAGCGCGCGTCTCGTCACCCTCCGAAGCCTGTCACAAGACGGCGCGGATCTCGCCGACTCGACGACCTCCGCCGAGCAGGGGTGCGTCCCCGGTCCGGCGTACGGCGTCGCCGTCGACCCCCGGCTCCCGATCGATGCCCGACCGCTGCAGTGCAGCCGCCATCACGACCGGCCGGGCCCGGGCCCCACCGTCGTCGATCTTGAGCGCGTACGCCCGGCCGTCGGACAGGGCGACGGCGTAGCAGGCCTCGGCCCCCGCCTTCCCGATCGCGCCGGGGATGGCGGTCAGCAGTGCCATCTCGTCGCGTCGCGTGCCGGAGACCCAGGCCGGGTGCTCCCGGATCGCGGCGGCCACCCGCAGCTCCGGACCGGTCTCGGCGACTGCCAAGCGGCGGAAGGCGCCGGCCAGACCGATCAACGACGTCGACAGCAGCGGAGCACCGCAGCCGTCCACAGCGGCCGCGGCGATCGGCCCGCCGCTAAGGTCCTCGATGGTGGAGCGGATCGCCACCTGGAGGGGGTGGGTCGGGTCCAGGTAGGTGTCGGTGTCCCAGCCGTTGACGACGCAGGTCGCGAGCATGCCCGCGTGCTTGCCGGAGCAGTTCATCTGCAGCGGCGTGCGACCGCCTCCGGCCGCCACGACGGCCTGCCACTCGGCGTCCTCGAGCGGATAGTCGGGCGGTGTCTGCAGCGCGGCCTCTGACAGCCCGGCCGACGCCAGGATCCGGCGTACGCCGTCGAGGTGGAAGGGCTCGCCCGAGTGCGAGGCGCAGACCAGCGCCAGCAGCTCCGACGGCAGGTCCAGCCCGAGACGCACCATCGCGAGCGCCTGGAGCGGCTTGTTGCTCGACCGCGGCAGGACCGGCTGGTCGACACTGCCGACCGACCACGCGACGGACCCGTCTCGGTCCAGGGCGACGACCGACCCGTGGTGGTGGCCCTCGACGAAGCCTGATCGGACGAGCTCGGCAACGACGACGGGGTTCGGCATGGGTGCAGGTTAACTTCACCTGGGTGGCAGGATGACGCCGTGCCGACGCCCGCCCCGCCGCAGTACTGCCCGACGCCGCGAGAGCTCGATGACCTCGAGCTGCTGGCGGTCGGCGCCCTGGCCCCGACGGTGTCTTTCGACGAGGCGGGCAGCCCGGTCACTCTGACGTTGCCCCCGGACGTGGCCGCCCTCGCCGAGGTGGCCGGCGCCGTCGAGCTGGTCGACCCCGAGGGCCTGCCACTCGCACTGGTCAGCATCCCAGGGGGCGCGATCTCTCTACTGAACAAGATTCAGTACGGTCCCTTCCGGCGGCTCTACGTCTCGCCCGCACAGGTCCGACAGCAGTACGCGGGCCGGACCGTCGTCCCGGTCGTCGACGCGCTCCCCGAGGACGAACTGGCCGTGCTGGCGGCGGCGGGACCGCTGCTGCTGCTCGCGCTGGTCGGTCACGGCACTCCCGAGCTCTCTGCGAGCGGGCTCATCCGGGCGACGTTGGCCGCGGCCGACCTGTTGCCGGACGCCGTCGTCGTCGCGGTCCCGCTGGCGGCCCACGGCAACGCCGACGTCGATCACGCGCTCGGGCTCCAGGTCGTGTCCAACTACGCCGGCCCGGACCCGGTGATCGGTGTGCCGGACTCGTCGTCGCCCTGTCCGCCGTCGATCCAGGCCGTCGTCGACCAGGAGCGACCCGCGTCCGTCGACCAGGGCCTGGTCATCTTCTTCACCGGGCTGTCCGGGAGCGGGAAGTCGACGCTCGCCCGCGCGCTGATGGACCGGGTCCTCGAGCATGGCGGCCGGACCGTGACAAGCCTGGACGGTGATGTCGTACGCCGCCAGCTCTCCGCCGGGCTCACCTTCTCCAAGCAGGACCGGGAGACCAACATCCGCCGGATCGGCTGGGTCGCGGCCGAGATCTCGCGACACGGCGGACTGGCCGTGTGCAGCCCGATCGCGCCCTTCGACGAGACCCGACAGCAGGTCCGGGCGATGGTCGAGGACGCGGGGGGCGCCTTCTTCCTCGTGCACGTCGCCACCCCATTGGAGGAGTGCGAGCGCCGTGACCGCAAGGGCCTGTACGCCAAGGCTCGCCGGGGCGAGATCCCGGAGTTCACGGGCATTTCCTCGCCGTACGAGAAGCCAGACGACGCCGACGTCGTCGTCGACACCACCGGCCGCAGCATCGACGAGGTGCTCGACGACGTCCTCGTCGGACTCGCAGAGGCCGGCTACCTCGAGCTCCCGACCTCGGTGGCCGAGCACCGACCGAGCGACGGCTCTCCGGCGGTCGAGCAGCGAGCAGACAGCGCCGACTCCCCGGCGGTCGAGCAGCGAGCAGACAGCGCCGGCTCCCCGGTGGTCGAGCAGCGAGCGCCAGCGAGCGTCGTCGAGACCCCCGCACCCGGCCACAGCGGTGACCACGGGCAGCTGAAGGTCCTCTTCGTCTGCACCGCCAACATCTGTCGCTCGCCCTACATGGAGCTCGCCGCGCGTCGCATCGCCGGCCCGGGCGCGGGCGTCGCCTTCAGCAGCGCAGGCACCCACGGCTTCCGCGACAGTGCGATGGACTCCGAAATGGCAGCCCTCCTCGACACCGACGACCGGGACGCCTTCCGCAGTCGTCCGCTGACCGCGCGCCTACTGGGCAACGCCGATCTGGTGCTGACCGCTGAAGGCACGCACCGGCAGTTCATCCTGGACGACCACCCGGGCGACTTCCGCAAGGTCTTCACACTCGGGCAGTTCGCCGAGATCGTCCGACACTCCGACCTGCACGGGCGCGAGCTAGTGGACTTCGCCGGACAGCACCGCGGTCCGGCCGATCACGCCCTCGACGTCGCCGACCCGTATCGACGCGGCTCCGAGGCCGCTCGTGCCTGCGCCGAGCACCTCGATGGGCTCTTGGAGACCGTGGTGCCCGCCTTGGCCGTCACCTCGCCCGGTCCGGCCGGCTGATCAGACCAGTTCTGGAACGCCAGGGACACGGACGTATCCACGGTCCCTGGACTCCAACACTAGTGACGGGTGGCACTCAGTCCCGACCGTAGATGTCACGGGTGTAGACCTTGTCGGCGACATCAGCGAGCACCTCGGTACGTCGGTTGGCGATGATCACATCCGAGCGCTCCTTGAACTCCTCGAGATCTCGGATGACCTTGGAGCCGAAGAACTCGCTGCCGTCGAGCGCAGGCTCGAAGACAACGACCTCGATTCCCTTGGCCTTGATCCTCTTCATCACGCCCTGAATTGACGACATCCGGAAGTTGTCGGAGCCCGACTTCATGATCAAGCGGTACACACCTACCGTCTGCGGCTTGCGCCGGAGGATGTCATCGGCAATGAAGTCCTTCCTCGTCGTGTTCGCCTCGACAATCGCACTGATCAGGTTCTGCGGGACCTCGCGGTAGTTCGCTTGGAGCTGCTTGGTGTCCTTAGGCAGGCAGTAGCCGCCGTAGCCAAAGCTCGGGTTGTTGTAGTGATTGCCGATTCGAGGGTCGAGGCCGACACCCTCGATGATCTGCGCGCTGTCTAGAGCGTGCGTCGCGGCATAAGTGTCCAGCTCGTTGAAGTAGGCGACCCGGAGCGCGAGGTACGTATTAGCGAAGAGCTTGATCGCCTCCGCCTCTGTCGAGTCGGTGAGAAGGACCGGCACGTCGTCGTCCAAGGCTCCCTGCACCAACAGCTCAGCGAACGCCTGTCCGCGGTCGCCCCGATCACCCACAACGATGCGGGAGGGGTGCAGGTTGTCGTAGAGAGCACGCCCCTCACGGAGGAACTCGGGACTGAAGATGATCGACGCGTCCGGGTACTGCTCACACATCCGCGCAGTGAAGCCGACAGGGACGGTCGACTTGATGACCATGGTCGCCGTTGGCGCGATCTCGAGGACTTCAGCGATGACCGCCTCGACAGATTCGGTGTTGAAATAGTTCGTCCGGCTGTCGTAGTCGGTCGGTGTAGCGACGACGACGATGTCGGCGGCGCCGTACGCCTCGTACTTGTCGAGAGTCGCCTTCAGCTGCAGCGGTCTTTCGGCGAGGTACTGCTCGAGCTCCGGATCCTCCAGCGGCGACTCCCGCCGGTTGACCATCGCCACCTTGTCGTCGTCGAGGTCGATCGCCCAGACCTCGTGGTGCTGCGCGAGGACGACGGCGTTCGAGAGGCCGACGTAGCCGATACCTGCGATGGCGATCTTCACGACGACGAGCCTAAGGCGCATTGCGACCGCACCTCGACGGAGTCCCCAGGTTTCACCAGACCGTGACATGGAGTTTGCACGCGTGGGTGGCCGTGGCCTGCCGCTGCCAGTTCGACGAGACTCACTCTTGAACCCGGGACTACATGCGTAAAGTGGACAGCGTCAGTTGACTTCGTCGGCTCCCCTGCCCAGACGGATGCCGATCGCTACGATGTGGGCTGCGCGTCCCGAGGAGAGGTTTTCCGTCCGCCATGACCCAAACCCACACTGACTACCGGCTGAGTCAGCTCGACCAGCTGGAAGCGGAGTCGATCCACATCTTCCGCGAGGTGGCTGCGGAGTTCGAGAAGCCCGTCCTGATGTTCTCGGGCGGCAAGGACTCGATCGTGATGATGCGGCTCGCCGAGAAGGCCTTCTACCCGGCCAAGATCCCGTTCCCGGTGCTGCAGGTCGACACCGGCTACGACTTCCCCGAGGTGCTCAGCACCCGTGACAACTGGGTCAACCGGCTCGGCGTGCGCCTGATCGTCGCGAGCGTCGAGGACGCGATCCGCGACGGCATCGTCATCGACGACGGCAAGACCAGCCGCAACCGGCTGCAGATCGGCACCCTGCTGAACGCACTCGAGGAAGGTGGCTTCACCGCCGCCTTCGGTGGCGGGCGCCGCGACGAGGAGAAGGCCCGCGCGAAGGAGCGCGTCTACTCGCACCGCGACGAATTCGGTCAGTGGGACCCGAAGATGCAGCGGCCCGAGCTGTGGAGCCTCTACAACGGCCGCCTGCACGAGGGCGAGCACATGCGGATCTTCCCGATCTCCAACTGGACCGAGCTGGACATCTGGGACTACATCGGCCGGGAGGGCATCGAGATCCCGACGATCTACTTCTCGCACCAGCGCCGGGTCTTCAAGCGCGACGGCATGCTGCTCAGCGAGAGCGAGCACAATCCGCTGCGCTCGGGCGAGACGGTGGAGGAGCGCACCATCCGATTCCGCACGGTCGGCGACCTGACACTGACCGGTTGCGTCGAGTCGACCGCCAGCACGATCGACGAGATCATCGACGAGGTCGCCGTCGCCAGGGTGACCGAGCGCGGTGCCACCCGTGGTGACGACCGGTTCTCCGAAGCAGCCATGGAAGACCGGAAGAAGGAGGGCTACTTCTGATGGCCACCGTCAAGAGCGAGCAGATGGACCTGCTCCGATTCGCCACCGCCGGATCCGTCGACGACGGCAAGTCCACCCTCATCGGACGACTGCTGCTCGACTCCAAGTCGATCTTCGAAGACCAGCTCGAGGCGGTCGAGGCGACCTCGCAGTCCAAGGGCTACGACTACACGGACCTGGCCCTGCTGACCGACGGACTGCGTTCGGAGCGCGAGCAGGGCATCACGATCGACGTCGCCTACCGGTACTTCGCGACGCCCACGCGCAAGTTCATCATCGCCGACACCCCGGGGCACGTGCAGTACACGCGCAACATGGTCACCGGCGCCTCCACCGCCGACCTCGGCCTGGTGCTGGTCGACGCCCGCCAGGGCCTGACCGAGCAGTCCCGTCGGCACGCCGTGATCCTCTCCCTGCTGCGGGTCCCGCACCTCGTGCTCGCGGTCAACAAGATGGACCTCGTCAACTTCTCCGAGGAGGTCTACGAGAAGATCCACGCCGAGTTCGCCGCCTTCGCAACCAAGCTCAACATTCCGGACCTCGAGGTCATCCCGATCTCCGCGCTGCAGGGCGACAACGTCGTCAACCGCTCCGAAAACATGCCCTGGTACTCCGGACCGACGCTCATGCACCACCTCGAGCACGTCCACGTCGCCTCGGACCGCGACCTGGTCGACGTACGCTTCCCAGTCCAGTACGTCGTACGACCCAAGTCGGACGAGCACCACGACTACCGCGGGTACGGCGGCATGGTCGCCGGCGGCGTCCTCAAGCCCGGCGACGAGGTCGTGGTCCTCCCCTCGGGCATGACCTCGAAGATCGCCGCCATCGACCTCTTCGACCGTGAGATCACCGAGGCGTTCCCCCCGATGTCGGTGACCGTGCGGCTCGAGGACGACGTCGACGTCTCGCGCGGCGACATGATCGCTCGCGTCAGGAACGCCCCGAAGCCGTCGCAGGACATCGACGCGATGATCTGCTGGATGACCAACGAGCCGCTGCGCCCCCGTCAGAAGCTGGCGATCAAGCACACGACACGCTCGGCGCGGGCGCTGGTGAAGGACATCCAGTACCGCCTGGACGTCAACACGCTGCACCGCGACCAAGAGACCAAGGAACTCGGCGTCAACGAGATCGGCCGCGTCCAGCTGCGCACCACGGTGCCGCTGCTGTGCGACCCGTATTCGAAGAACCGAACCACCGGTTCCTTCATCCTCATCGACGAGGCGACCGGCGTGACCGTCGGTGCGGGAATGATCAACTCCGGCAGCTGAGTGAAGGGGGACCGATAGCGGGGTGCCGCTTCACGGCGACAAATGTCTGAGCAGCCGTCAGTCGTTCGGACGAGCCTCTTCAGGGGCGTAGCCGTACCCGTAGCCGTACCCGTACCCGTGGCGACGCTTGTTCGGCACCATGTTCAGGACAACACCTACCGGACTGACATCAACCTGCTGGAGCCGTTGCACCGCCTGGCCGAGTTGATCCTTCGTCGTCTTCCCGAACCGAACAACGATGATTGCACCGTCGGCCTGGGATGCCAGCAGAGCTGCGTCCGTGACGGGAAGAAGGGGTGGCGCGTCAACGATGATGACCTCGTACTCGCTGCGCAAGCGGTCGAGCAACTGCGCCATGGCGTTGGACTGCAGCAATTCAGCAGGGTTGGGAGGAACCGCCCCGCTCGCCAGAACGTCTAGGTCAGCCTCGGCGTAACGCTGGATCGCGTCCTCCAGTTTGACTTTTCCGACGAGAAGTGTGGTGATGCCGACCGCATTGTCGAGACCAAGCGACGATGTGGCCTTCGGGCGACGGAGGTCGCCCTCGATCAACAAGGTCTTATGCCCCGCCTGAGCCATGGTGATGGCCAGGTTGACAGAGGTCGTCGACTTTCCCTCCTCAGGCACAGCCGACGTGACCACAAAGACCTTATGCGCGCTATCCACCTCCACGAACTGGAGGTTCGTGCGGAGCACGCGGAACGCCTCGACCCTCGGAGCATGCGGCTCGAGCGAGGTGACCAGAGGTCGTTGGCGTGCGCTACCGTCGAACGCGATCCCACCGAGAATCGGGGCGTCGAGCTTCTGCGCGATGTCCTCCTCGGACTTAACTGTGGTGTCGAGGAGGTCCCGCAGAAGCGCGGCGCCGACTCCGAGGAGCAGACCGAGGACCAGGCCCAGCGCCAGGTTCCTCGCCACACGAGGACTGAGCGGGTCGGTGGGCAGGGACGCCGCATCGACGATCGTGGCCTTGATCGGGGCATCGGTCGTGCCGACCGGCGTCTCCAATTGACGGACGAGGTCAACCAGACTCTCCGCGTAGCCCTGTGCAATGGCTTGCGCCTCGCGCGGGCTCGGATCGGAGTATGAAATCTTCAGGTTGACGGTCTCCGGGACGACGGTCGCGCTTACGTTGTCGATCAACTCATCCGGCGTGAGGTCGAGCCCCAGCCGATCGATGACCGCGGTGGCGAGATCTCGGCTCGCCACCAAGTCGGCGTAAGAGCTGACGCGTTGGGCAGAGAACAGGCCACCCTGATTTAGGTCTGACGCCGTGTCTGATGTCTGGGTCGTCACGAACAACCGCGTGCTCGACTGGTAGACAGGGGTCACAGCGAGCGTGTAAGCGACGACTCCACCGAAAACAATGCACGCTACGACTGCGATCGTAAGCCAACGGCGGCGCAGCAGTCGCAGATAATCGCCAAGCTCCACGAGCCGAACCCCCTCTGAGTATGTCTGCGGGAATCCTAGTGGCACGGCGCGGGATCTCCTCTTTGGCGGCCGCCAGCGCAGCGCCGGGTCCGCCGGTATCGTTCAGCAGCGTGACCGTCTTATCAGCGCTACAAACCGCCGCTACGCCACGCCTCCGGGCGGCGAGCCTGATCCGGCTGTCCAGCCTCGGCGGATGGCGCTCCTATATCTGGCGCAACCTGCTGATCAGTCTCCACGGCTGCGACGTCTCCACTAGGTATGCGATTCCGTCCAGTCTGAGCACTCCGCACCCGATCGGCATCGTGATCGGCGAAGGAGTGCGAATCGGAGACGACGTCACGATTTACCAGAACGTGACTCTCGGTCGTGATCGTCGTGGCGGTTACCCTCGCATCGAGGACGGCGCGTGCCTCATGCCGGGTGCAAGCATCGTCGGCGGGGTGACGGTTGGCGCGCTGTCTATCATCGGCGCGAACGCGCTGGTGACGGACGACGTCCCGCCCGGTCATGTGGTCCGGGCGATGGTCACGACCTCATCCGCAGCTGCCACAGCACCGGCGGAGCCCGGCGAGTGGCCGCGCGGGTGACCGCCCGCGTCAGACGCTAGTTTTCGCCTCGACCGCGCCCGATGCCACCCAGCATCGAGAGCAGTCCGCGCACGTCGGCCGGTCGAGGAATCAGGAAGTCCCTGACTCGCAACCCGTAGTACCTCCGCAGGAACAGGATGCTCAGCAACGGCGGGATAGCGCTGGCCAGCATCGCGAGCGCGGCGCCGATGGCCCCGAAAGGCGGGACCAGCAGGACCACCAGCACGACGTTAAGAACCATCCCGATTGCAATCGAGATGCTCCTCAACCACGGGCGACCCAGGGCCATCAGGCCCGCGGTGGCAACCGACCCGCTTGCCGTTATGACCAGCGGAGGCAGGAGCAGGAGTGCGGGCACTACCGAAGCCGCGAACGCATCGCCGAATATCAGCGGCACCAGGAATGGGAGCGTGACCGCTGTCGCCAGGGCGAGAACCAGGCTCAGCACTAGTGAGAACCTCGCATGCCGCGCCAACCGTTCGAAGTCGATTGCCGCCGATTCATTCACGAGGACGACGCTTCGGATCGATACCGTAACGACGCTCAGCAGCGACGCAATGTTGATTGCGAGCGCATAAATTCCCAATTGCTCGACAGACGAGAGCGGAGTCATCAACATCTGGTCCAGATATGTCATTCCGACCATACCTATCGCGCCGAGCCATGCGCCAGCGCTATAACGCCCCAGCATCTCGTAAGAGACTTCGTCATCGCGCAGTTCGTCGGATGACGATTTCGCACCGATATAAACAAGTCCGCCCGCGGCGGCGCCGAATACCATGACGATGAGTGCATACTGAACATGCAATTGACCAAGCGCCCACAACGCAGTTAGTCCGACAATCTGAATCGAGCCAGCAATTATGGCCTCGAATGAAACGCGACGCCATAGTCTTCGCCCTGAAGAGTGCGCCCGGAGTACAACGATCCCGATCGTGGGAATAGTCGCCAGCCCGACCCACATGATCATTTCGGCCAAACCATCGTTCCCGCCGCCGAGTAGGCCAGCGAACGAGGCCACGGTGGCGGCAGCAAGAACGCCCAGTACCAAAGCCATCCACAGACCGCGCACCAGGACCTTGCGCGCAGATGTCGGAAACCTGGCCACGAAGTGCGAGACTGCATCGGGCAACCCTCCGGCGAAGGCCGCGGACGCGGCAGTCATCGGTGCGAGAGCGGCCGCGACCTCCCCGCGACCGGTCGGGCCCAGTGCTCGCGCGAGCACAAACATCGAGACTGCCAAACTCCCCGCACGAGCGACATTGGCGATCGCTACTAGTGCTACCGCTTTGCGACTTCCGCTAATTTCCGACTCCTTTTTAAGCCGACTGCTGGCGGCCGCATCGATGGCAGACGCGAGGGGCGTGGACCGCGCGTCTGACGCAAAGTATAGTGGTAGTCAGCGCGCCGGACGGCAACCTAGATCAAACGTAGACAAGACAAATCCCACTAAGTTATCTGGTCACACCGACAAGGCCACGCAGGGAACTTCACGTTGAATGCTCTCATTCCGCTAGCAGTCCAGCTGGTGCTGCTGACGTCAATCATCCGGCTGTCGCGTGCGCCGAAAGATGCCGGCATTTTTCTTACATTCTTCAACCCGGCCGCATTCTTTGTTCTCTTCGCGACGCTCTTCTTTATACTTCCCGAGATATACGGGATAGCGCACGACTTCTACCTCGACGATTTTCCGGCCCTCGGTTCGACGAAGTCGATGGAAGAGATGTTTGTCAGCGGAGCGTGGGGATTCGCAATATTCCTGTTCTTCGTTGCGCTCGGCATCATGCTGGCGAGGCCGACGACACGGCGCGGCGCGATCCCAAACGCGTCGAGCATCCTGTTGAAGCCGCTGACGCGTCGTCAGCTGACGGTCCTGATCATCTTCCTGCTCGCCGGCGTCCTGGCCAACATCTACCTGAGCGTCCAGTACAGCAACGCCACTGGCTTCCGGTCCCAACTCGTGAAGTCTTGGCAGGGGCGTCTGGTCACTACCGTGGTGTACTTCGGGGAATTCGCGGTGGCGATTATCCTCGCGCAGGCCATAGCAGCGAGGCGGTATGCGCTCGGATTCTTGGCGTTCGGCATCTTCGCGGCCTCCGTGACCCTGACGGAGTCGCGGGGCCGCATTCTCTGGCCAGCAGCGATTGCGGTCATCCTGCTCATCGCCAGCGGTCGACGCATGAGATACGGCCGGCTCATTATCGCGGCCCTCGTGGCCGTCGGCGCGCTTCTACTCCTCGACCCCCTTACCAAGTACCTGACCACAGGGGAACCGATCAGCCTGTCGGCTGTGTTGAACGTCGACTCTTTGTTCCAGCATCGGAACTTCGATGGGATGTCCAACTTCGTCCTAATCTCACAGTCCGGGTATATCGATCCGGACCCGTCGCGGTGGCTCACAGGCGCGAACGACGACTTCATGAACACGTTCTTCCCCTTGGTCCTCGCTCAAGGTGTCGCCTTCGGCGTCAGCGTGCCGGGATGGTTCTACATGGCCGGTGGACTCGTCGGTGTCTGCATTGGCGCAACTTTCTACGGGGTTGGCTTGGAGTACCTGAACCACAAGATCCGGACAATCCGTTCTCCGGAGTTGCTTGTGGGCTATCTCTTCGCCATCACGTGGCTCGCGGCGGTGGGTGGCAATTTCGTCGGGAGCTTGGACAAGGCGTTCGCGAACTTCGTACCGGCGGTCGTCTACCTGATGCTGTCGCGACCTTCGCCTCGGCCGCGACCTTCCGCGGACGCAACCCGGGTGCCAAGACATTCTGGACCATCGCCCTCGCTGAAGGGGGATCTCCCGCACCGTGGCGACGTCGGTACCTGACCGTGGACGCCTCCCACATTAGGCTTGTGACATGAGTGCGACTCTGCGGTTTCTGACCCAGGACCTGACAGACGGATCGCAAGGGCTCGGCAAGTTGGCGACTGTTCGCGGATGGTGCGTGTTCTTGTTCCGTCTCTCCCAATTGGCTGGCCGCGTCCACCCCCTCCCAGCCTTCGCGATCAAGCAGTTCAACCATGTCCTGACCGGTGCCGATCTCGCCTGGCAGGCCGACATCGGGCGGGGGCTCCAGCTGTTCCACCCGCAGGGCGTTGTGATCGGTCCCCGAGCTGCGATCGGCACGAACTGCCACATTCAGCAAGGCGTCACCGTCGGGAACAGGAACTATCTCTGGCCGGTGATCGGCAACGACGTGTATCTCGGAGCCGGAAGCAAAGTCATCGGTGAGATCAGGGTCGGCAACGGTGCACAGATCGGCGCCAACGCGGTGGTGCTGACTGACGTGCCCGACTACGCCACCGCTGTCGGAGTTCCAGCACGGATTATCCCAGCAAAGTTCGGCGGGGGACTGGCTAGCGGAGGCTGACCCAGCCGTCTCAGCTCACTCGGCCGCTGGCGACCCTCTCGTGCGCGCCAGCCAGCGCCAAGATGTCGGGCAGGACCACAGACAGATCGAAGCGCTTCTGTGCGGCTTCCTGAGCCTCGTTGCTGAGGCGACGCCACTGCTCGTCGTCCTGGTCGAGCTTACGGATCCAAGATGCAATGACTGCCGCGTCGGTCGAGTCCATCACGATTCCCGTGCGCTGGTGCTCGACGACCGCCACGCAGCCGGCAATATTCGAACACAACACGGGGAGCCCGTTGGCCGCAGCCTCGATCAGGATGCGGGGGGTACCTTCCGGATGCTTGGTCGGAAAGACCAGGAGCCACGCATCGGTAAGCAGCGCCCTCATGTTGTCGACGTGTCCCGTAAACTGGACGTTTGGCAGTGCCAGCCAACGCTCGACGGTCGCCGGGTCGATCGCCGACTCCACCCCCTCGTCGAATCCGCCGGCGACGACGAACTCGAAAGGTTCGCCCAGTAGGAGCTGTGCGGCGTCGATGAACTCGCCGATGCCCTTCTCCCAGTAGATACGGGACGCAAAGAGAACCTTTCGCGGCGGGGCCATCGGGCCAGCGTCGTCCCGCGCCCAGCCCTCCGCGCGAATGCCCGTCCCGGGTACGAGGGACGCGCGATCGGCGTGATACATCTGATACCGGCCGAAGAGCTCCCGGTCCTGCTCGATCTGGAAGACGGTCCAGACGTTTCGAAGTCGTGCGGACGTCCTCGCGGAAGCAACCACGACCCTGCTGCCGAGCGACCCCATCCTGGACTCCGACATGGCCATCCCGGCGCCCGCGATCAACCGAATGAATTTGCTGCGCCTAAGAATCAGGGCGGCGGGCCACCCGATCGTGTAAGCGACCGACGCCGACAAGAACACCGTCTTCGGTCGAAGTCGCAGCAGAACCACCAGAATGCGCAGGGAAGCAACCAGGGTCGATGCGATACTCGAGGTCTCTCGGCCGATCCGAACGTCGATGAACCTGATCCCTAAACTCTCCACCTGATCCCGTCGACCGGTGTCCTCCGCGACGACGACGATCGAGGACCCCGAGGCCTGCAAAGCCGTCGCCCAAGTCGCCCGGTGGCTGAGGAAAGATCGGTCGTTGTTGACAACGAACGCCACCCGCTTGGGTCCCACCCAAGTCGCGCCGAGCTCGGCTGCCATGCTGGCGTCATCGATCGATGAGTGCGGCATCGTCATCCCTCGAGCAACTTGGCCATCCAGTGGTACTCGCTTTCCAGGCCTTCGCGAATTCCAATGACGGGGCTCCACCCGAGGAGGGTCTGGGCCAGCTCCGTGCTGCCGCCGGTTCGGAAGACGTCCCCGGGAACGGGATTGCCCCGCTCGACCCGAAGAGGAGAGCCGTGAATATCAGCGATCTGATCCAATACCTCATTCACGGAAACGGCACTTCCGCCTGAAAGATTGATGACCGTGCCGCCAGGCAACTCGGCCCGTGCAGTGAGGATATTGGCGGCAACAATATCCGAGACGTGAGTGAATTCCCGTACCTGCTCACCCGTGCCAAAGACCGTCAGAGACTCATCGCTGATCGCAGCCCTTACAAACCTGTGGAATGCCATGTCGGGCCGTTGTCCGGGCCCGTAGACAGTGAAGTATCGAAGGGAGGTGGTGGGCACGCCAAAATTCTTGGCATAAAGGACGCAGAGATGCTCTGCCGCGAGTTTCGTGACGCCATACGGGCTCAGTGGCGTCGGTCGGTCACTCTCACGAGTGGGGTAACGCTCAGCATCGCCGTAGACAGACGATGACGATGCGTAGACGAACGCCTTCAGCGACGATGACTCCCGACTTGCCTCGAGCAGTCGCTGAGTCGCCGAGACGTTGGCGTCGACGTAGATCTGGAAGTCCGCTCCCCACGACTTCCGTACACCAGGCTGTCCTGCTTGGTGGAAAATCCAGTTCACGTCTCGGACCAGTTCCTCGACTGGGTCAGTGGAGAGATCAGCTTCGACGAATGTGAAACGACTATTAGTGAGGAGGCTCGACAAATTGCGCCTCTTGATGTCGGGAGAGTAATAGTCGGAAAAGCAGTCAACTCCGACGACCTCGACGTCGTCGCTTTGGAGCAGGCGGGCCGCCAAGGTGCTTCCGATAAATCCCGCAACACCTGTCACTAAAGCTTTCACGCCTCATCCTTACTTCGACTTTAATTTAACCTACAACCCGGGCAGTCTACCGTGCACGAGTGCATCGCCTGTTACGGGCGATGGAATTACATGTGTACGCATCGACGGAGTTCTAGGGTTCTCACAGCCGCGCTCGAACCGCCATTGTTAGAAATAGCGCCGGCCGAAGCGTTCCCTTACGATCGACGGCCGGGATAGCGAATCAACAAGCGCTTCGAACGAAGGACGAGGTGTCGCCCTGCTCAACCGACGGTGTGACGCTGACACGGATGGTGCCCGTCTGGCGGGCACCGGACTTCATCTGCCAGGTGAGGTCCGCCTTCTGTTGCGGCTTGAGCTCTACGATCGCCGTGAACACCTTGCGACCTCTTGAGTCGACCGCTGGGAATCCAGTGATGGGCTCGCTGTTGAGAGCCACGGCGGAGACTGAGCCGTCCACCGGCCCGTACAGCCGAATGAACACCAGCTGGTTGCCGGCCTTCACGCCGTACAAGCCTCCGCCCGTGAGATAGGGCGGCAGCTTGGCGGCGTCGGTCGGCGCATCCGACATCAGGCGAAGGTGCCCTGTCAGGCCCTGCACGTCGTCGGTGCAGTACGTTGCAGTCACCGCGGCGTCGTAGCGCAGGTAGTAGGACATCTTTGCGCCCGTCGCGTCCGTGAGGTAGACGCCCACCTGCGGTTCGCGCCCAGCCCTCGTCACGAGCTCACCAGCGACAGCCGTGCCGCTGAGTTCGGACTGGACCTCGTCGTTGAAATCGTGAACGTAGACCCGATGCTCGCCCGCACCCTGGGCGAGCGCAGAGATCAGGTTTCGCGGCGCGTCGGTACCGTTGGAGATCGCATCGAACATCGTGCTGGCGACAGCGCGGAAGAACGTGTCCTGGTCGTCGGGATCCTTGTAACGGATATAGACCTTGTGCAGCAGCTCGTCGACGACGTTGTCCTGGGTCAGGGTGATGCCGTCGACCTTGATCGCGCCAGTCGCACCTAGGACGTAAGAGATTGCTACCGGGTCGATCGAGAGCACCCCGTCGACCTTCTCCGGATACACCTGCTCCCAGCGCGCCTTCCACAGGTCAGAGGCGCGTGGGAAGTCGGGCTGAAGGTTGGCATTGAGGAAGAACGTCCCCATGATGTCGCCGTAGATCTCCTCCTCGGCCGCGGTGAGTGGGAGGACCGGCTTGTCGGTGTAGCCGAAGGTGTTGGCCGCGACCTGCCGGGTCATGCTGACCTCGCCGCCGTCAGCCCGAACTAGCGAGACTGCTCCGGGCAGACCGCCGGTAGCGCGAATCTCAGCGTTGTTCTGGAAGACGAGCAAGTAGTTCTGTGGGCTGTCCGCCCCCAGCATCGCCGGAAGGACCTGGACCGCCGTCTCAGCACTGTCGAGCGCAGTGGCTGCGTCGTCGACCTGACCGGCGAGGTTGCGGTACTTGCCGCGCAATCGTTGGACGTACCCGCTCGAGTCCTCTGCCGACAGGCGATTGTCTGCGACGGTGAAGGCGGCGCTGGCGGTTGCCACCGGCCGCTGGAGGCTCTCGACGGCCGCGGGGTCGATTATGCCGCCACTCGGGACGATCGACTCCAGATCGCTGGACACCTGCACGAGAGGGCGGATGCCGTCCTTGGTCAGGTCCTCGACGACGGCGCTGACGACGGAGACGCCGCGGGCGTCGTCACCGACGGACGGCAGGTGCTCCAGGAGCGCCCACGTCGGTCCGTCGGTTCGACCGACGGCCGAGCCGCTGTGGTCCTCAAGCTCGACGAGCGCGGCATCGGCGGCTTCGTCGTCGCCATCCTCGATCGCCTGACGCAGCACCGTGACGTCACCGACGGCGGCCGAGAGATCCCTGTTGACGCGGTAGGCAGTCCAACCCGCCCAGGCAGCGGCCAGGACGACGGCGGCCACGATGATCCAGATGGCCGACCAGACCCTGCGTCTACGCATGCGGAGAACCTATCTAGTGTCAGTGCGGCACCTGGCCACGGTGTCAGCGAACGCTGTCGAAATGTGACGAAGGGAGCGTCGGCGATGCCGACGCTCCCTTCGCGCAGAAGTCAGATGACTACTTGACCTTGATCGTGTAGGTCTTCTTCGAGTCCTTGAAGGGGCTCTTGCCCTTGAAGATGATGGTCACCTTGTAGGTGCCCTTCTTCTTGAACTTGGACGTCAGGACCGAGATCCGCTTGCCCTTGTAGGAGACCGTCTTCTTGTAGGTCTTGAAGCCCTTCGGGCCCCTGATGACGACCGTGACGGTGCCCAGGGCCTTCTTGTTGCCCTGGGTGCGGATCGTGACGCCGACCTTGGCCTTCTTGTTCTTCTTGACCTTCTTCGGCACGGACGCCTTGGGCGTCGTGGCGGTGCACTGCACGTAGCGGGTGGGCTTGCACGCGGCCTGCGCGGTCTCAGCGGAGACCGCAACAAAGCCAGCCGACAGCATGAACGCTGCGATCAAGCCGGAAAGGAACTTCTTCATTGGGACTCCCCATGAGGTAACTCGGGTCTGGAGCGGCAATCCAATCACAAAGATTGGGGATATGTGCTGTCGTCGCGTGATCTTGGAGCGCGAGAGGCGCAGAATTTACGCCTTCGTCACGGACCCGTCGGTAGCTTTCCCTCATGTTCACGCCCCAGGGGCCGATAGTGACCCGTTCGGGCTATTGCGAACGGCGCCTGGCACTGGGGGTCGAGGGCCGAAGTGATCTGGACCACTTCACTCGGTTATCCCACCTGCCGAGATGCAGCAGGGGCTCCCGCCACCGGCGGGAGCCCCTGCTGCTCGCAATCAGATCGCGACGACGACCTCGGCGACGCTGCCGACGGCTGCGGTGACCGCGTTGTCGACCGGGTCGGCCTGGGGCGCCAGGGTGCGCAGCGTCCACTCGCCGTCGCCGGCGAAGAACCGGAAGTGCCCGCTCGCCGAGGTCGGGACCTCGGCGGTGAACTCGCCCGTGCGGTCGAGCAGGCGCACGTAGGCGTTGCCGACCGGCTCGCCGTCGCGCAGCACCTGCCCCTGGACGATCGCTTCCTTCTTCACGTCGATGCCGTCGAGGGACAGGCCCCCTTCAGTCGCCCCGCACATCAGGCTTCACCGGGCTCGTCGCCCAGGGCGACGGGCACGCCGACGAGCGAGCCGTACTCGGTCCAGGAGCCGTCGTAGTTCTTGACCGACTGGTGGCCGAGCAGCTCCTTGAGCACGAACCAGGTGTGCGACGAGCGCTCGCCGATACGGCACAGCGCGATGGTCTCCTTGGTGTCGTCGAGGCCCGCAGCGCCGTAGATCTCGCGCAGCTCGTCGTCGGACTTGAAGGTGCCGTCGTCGTTGGCCGCCTTGCTCCACGGCACGTTGATCGAGGTGGGCACGTGGCCGGCGCGCTGCGCCTGCTCCTGCGGGAGGTGGGCCGGCGCGAGGAGGCGGCCGGCGTACTCGTCAGGGCTGCGCACGTCGACCAGGTTCTTGACGCCGATCGCCGCGACGGTCTCGTCACGGAAGGCACGGATCGAGGAGTCCTGCTCCTGCGCCGTGTACGACGTCGCCTCGCGGCTCGGCAGGGTGGCGGTGAGCTCGCGGGAGTCGAGCTCCCACTTCTTGCGGCCACCGTCGAGGAGCTTGACGTCCTGGTGGCCGTACAGCTTGAAGTACCAGTAGGCGTAGGCCGCGAACCAGTTGTTGTTGCCGCCGTAGAGCACGACGGTGTCGTCGTTCGCGACCCCGCGGCTCGAGAGGAGCGCCTCGAACTGCTCCTTGCTGACGAAGTCGCGACGCACCTGGTCCTGGAGGTCGGTCGTCCAGTCGAGCTTGATGGCGCCCTCGATGTGGCCCTTGTCGTACGCCGTGGTGTCCTCGTCGACCTCGATCAGCACCACCTTCGGGTCGTTGAGGTTGTCCGCCACCCACTGGGCGGTGACAAGGGTGTTCTCGCGGGTCATGTTTCTACCTTTCTTGTGCGCCGAGGAAGAGGCGCGGGGGTGTGTGGAGTGGTTTCGAGACAGGACTTCGTCCTTCCTCAACCACCGATCCGCTTGAGGAGGAGGTACATCTCGCAGCCGAGGCAGAAGCGGAAGACCGCGTTGAGCAGCGCCGCGACCAGCGCGAAGCCGACCGCGATCTCACCGAGCAGGTCGGCGCCGGCGATGAATGCCACCAGCCCGACCAGCGCGAAGCCGAGGCCGACCGTCTGGGCGAACCGCGGCGGCGCCGGGTCCTCGAGATCGTCGGGGGGACCGAGCCGGGGCCGCACCACCGTCCGGAAGAGCCAGGAGTACGGCGTGTGCTGGACCCCGCGGGCCGCCCCGACCGCGAACAGCAGGGCCTGGACGCCGAGGAGCACGGTCGCTGCCGTGCTGGGGGCCAGCAGCAGGACGACGATCAGCACCAGCGAGGTCAGCCCGGCGGCGAACTGCGGACCGCGCGGGTCGATGCCGGCGCCCGGACCGGCGTGCTGCGGCGTGGTGATCGAGGACATGTCTCTCCTGCGGACGTTGGCGTGGACGGGACCACGCAGGTCAGCGAGGAAGCTGAGGGCGCGGCTCGGTCAGCGCATTCGACAGAGCGCCGAGCGCGTGCGGCAGTGATCCACTGCGCGGCGCTTGGTGAGCAAGGTCGAGGACATGTCGTCCAGAGTAGGGAGCGCGTACGCCGTGCCGACAATCCGCGTCTCATTGCCCGAGACGGTTGTCCACATCGCGGACATCACGCCCTCGCCAGCGCCTGCAGGACCTGCTCCTTGCGCGGCGCACCGGCAGCTCGGTTGACCTCGCGGCCCGCGGCGTCGAGCACCAGCGTGGTCGGCGTGCGGAGGATGCCGAGCCGGCGTACGAGCTCGAGGTGGTGCTCGGCGTCGACCTCGAGGTGCTCGACGCCGGGCACCAGGGTGGCGACCTCCGACAGGGTCCGTCGGGTCGCCCGGCAGGGGGCGCAGAACGCCGAGGAGAACTGCAGCAGGGTCGCCCTCTCGCCGAGCGTGGCGTCCGGGATCGAGGCGACCACGTCGGTCCAGGCGGCTTCCGGGCTCGGCGCCGGCGCGCCGGGCGCTTCGGCCGCGGCGGCGTTGTCCGCGTTGTCAGCGCTGTCCGCGTGCCGGACCTGGTGCGTGCCGCGGAACCGGCCGTCGGTCAGCATCCGGTAGAGACCGAAGCCGACGCCGAGCACCACCGCCGCGACGACGACCCACGCTCCACTGCTCATGTGGCGGCAACCACCGCGGTCCGCCCGACATTCCGGAGCTGTGAGAGCGTTCGGCGTCATGGAGGTCACCGGCTCGACGCAGCGCAGGCTGATCGTCGCCCTCGTCGGCTACTCGGCCCTCCTCGGCATCGCCCTGCTGGCGCCGACGTCGGGCACCCAGTCCACGATGGCGTCCTGGGTCAGCGATCTGGGGGTCTGGCTCGGCTTCTCGCCGGAGACCGCCACCCAGGAGCGCGCGGAGTTCCTGTGCAACGTGGCGATCCTGGCGCCGGTCTCCGCGCTCGGATCGCTGGTGTGGCCGCGTACGACGTGGCGCGACTGGACGGCGTACGCCTTCCTCGTCGCGGGGCTCGTCGAGCTCACCCAGGGCCTGGTGCTCCCGAGCCGCACGGCGTCGTACGTCGACATCGTCGCCAACACCCTCGGCGGCCTGGTCGGCGCGGGGGTGGTCGCGCTCAGCCGCCGGCGAAGGGCGGCAGGAACTCCACCGACTCCCCCGGCCGCACGATGACCTCGCCCGGGTCGTCGGTGCTGACGGGTCGGTCGCCGACCAGCGTCGAGCAGACCTGAAGGACCTCGGGCAGTCGGGTGCCCGGGTGCAGCGCGAGCGCGCGGCGTACGACCTCGCTCAGCGTGATCGGTCCCTCGACCGACAGGTCGTCGCCCTTGACCCCGGCGGCCGCGCGTGCGGACGCCCAGTAGTGGACGCGGATGATGTCGGTCTCATTTCCGTTGGAAGGTTCCAATGAGACGCCCATGTTTCGGTATTGTTCACCAGGTCGAGTGATTGGCCGAAGCCCAGTGTTGCGTTTCGGTCCCCGCCCCATCCGGGAGGAGACCATCTCATGAGCACGCTCCTGCTTCTCACCAGCGCCCTCCAGCCGTCTGCGGAGGTCCTGCCGGCCCTCTCGCTGCTCGGCCACCAGGTCAAGATCCTGCCGTCCGAGGGCAGCGCCCTCCTCGAGGCGCCCGACTCCGACCTGCTCCTGGTCGACGGTCGCCAGGACCTCGCCCACGCCCGTGACCTGTGCCGGCTGATCCGCACCACCGGCACCGACGTGCCCGTCCTCCTGGTCTGCACCGAGGGCGGCCTCGCCGTCGTGCTGCACGACTGGGGCATGGACGACGTCGTGCTGCACACCTGCGGCCCCGCCGAGCTCGAGGCGCGCATCAAGCTGACGATCGGTCGCCTGCACGCCCGCCGCGAGGCCGATGACCCGGAGTCGCACGTCATCCGCTCCGGCGAGGTGGTGGTGGACGACGCGACGTACACCGCCAAGATCAGCGGCCGGCCGCTCGACCTGACCTTCAAGGAGTTCGAGCTCCTGAAGTTCCTGGCCCAGCACCCCGGCCGGGTCTTCAGCCGGCAGCAGCTGCTGCAGGAGGTGTGGGGCTACGACTACTTCGGTGGCACCCG
Organism: Nocardioides sp. URHA0020; assembly: GCF_000620705.1. Lineage (GTDB taxonomy): Bacteria > Actinomycetota > Actinomycetes > Propionibacteriales > Nocardioidaceae > Nocardioides. Next base: position 50,453 of record NZ_KK211169.1, on the reverse strand, counting down.
CACCGTCGACGTCCACGTCCGGCGCCTGCGCGCCAAGCTCGGCGTCGAGAACGAGACGCTGATCGGCACCGTGCGCAACGTCGGCTACCGGTTCGTGCTGCCCTCCAAGGAGCAGCAGGCCAGCGCCGACGCGCGCGCCACCGACCGGGTCGACGAGACCGTCTGAGGTCGGAGCACGGCCCTAGGGTGGGCACGTGCTCGACTCCATCACCGCCATCGCCTCCGCCGCCGAGGCGGAGGACGGCGCCGCCCCGCTGGACGAGGCGACCTGGCGTGCCCTGCGGCACCGGCCCGAGACGGTCCGCACGTGGGAGTCGGAGGACGGCTTCGCGCTGCTCATCGACGACCAGCTGAGCCTCGTCGTACGCCCGGAGTCCCGGGGCCGCGGGGTGGCGACCGCCCTGCTCGCCGAGGTGCCGACGGGGGCGGTCAGCGCCTGGTCGCACGGGGACCATCCGGCCGCTGCTGCGCTGGCCCGCAGCCACGGCTTCGAGCGGGTCCGGGCGCTGTGGGTGATGCGCCGGCCGACGAGCCAGCCGCTGGCCGAGCCCGTCGTACCGCCCGGGCTGACGGTGCAGGGCTACACCCCGGAGTGGGCCGACGAGGTGCTGCGGGTCAACGCCGCCGCCTTCGCCCACCACCCTGAGCAGGGTGCAATGGATGCCGCGGAGCTGGCCGAGCGGATGGCAGAGCCGTGGTACGACCCGGCCGGGCTGCTGCTCGCGATTGAGGGCGACCGGCTCCTCGGCTTCCACTGGACCAAGCAGCACTCCCCCGACCTCGGTGAGGTGTACGTCGTCGGCATCGACCCGTCGGCGCAGGGCCGGGGCCTCGGCAAGCTCCTCACCCTCGCCGGCCTGCACCACCTCGCGGCCCTCGGGGTCGCCGAGGTCCTGCTCTACGTCGAGTCCGACAACGCGCCCGCCGTCGCGGTCTACTCAGGCCTCGGCTTCACGCACGCCGACGCCGACACGCACGTGATGTACCACCGCGGCTGACTCAGCGCAGCGGACGCACGTGCAGGCCGACCTCGGGGTCGACGATGACCTCCTGGGCAGCCGGCATCCCGTCGACCGTGAGGTCGACGTCGAGCGGCACGTTGCGCTTCACCATCGCGAGCGCGATCGGGCCGAGCTCGTGGTGGCGGGCGGAGGTGCCCACGAAGCCGACGACCTTGTCGCCGTGGCGCAGCTCGGCGCCGACGGCGGGCAGCCGGTTCTCCGACCCGTCGAGGTGCAGCAGGGTCAGCCGGCGCGGCGGCCGGCCGAGCGTGTGCACGCGCGCCACGGTCTCCTGGCCGCGGTAGCAGCCCTTGTCGAGGTGGACGGCGGGGCCGATCCAGCCGGCCTCGTTCGGGATCGTGCGGTGGTCGGTGTCGAGGCCGAGCCGCGGCTCGCCGCGCGCGATCCGCAGCGCCTCGAAGGCCCACAGGCCGCAGGCGGGGCCGGCCGCCTCGGCGTACGCCGCCAGCTGCTCGCGCGGGACCAGCTCGTAGCCGGCGTACGGCCCGGCTCCGGTGGCCGAGGGGCGCCAGGTCAGCGCGAGCTCCTCGGTGACGTCCGCGACCTCGACGCGCATCATGAAGCGCATCCGGTCGAGGAAGGTCACCAGCGCGGCGGCCGCGCCGGGCTCGGTGAAGGCGGTGAACGCCTCGCCGTCGTCGTAGCCGAAGAACGCGTGCTCGACGTGACCCTGCGGGCTGAGGATCAGGACGCCGGTCCACTCCTTCGGCGCGATGGACTCGAGGTGCTGCGTCGTGAGCGAGTGCAGCCAGGTCAGCCGGTCGGGCCCGGAGACCCGGACGACGTCGTGGTGCGACAGGTCCACGAAGCCCCCGCCGGCCTCGAGGGTGCGCTGCTCGCCGTTGAACGAGCCGTAGTGCGCCGCCACGTCGCGGTCGATGCCGTCGGCGCCGACGGCCCCGGGCAGGCTCAGCAATGGGCTACTCACTCTGGTCCTCACACTCCACACACTCGCCGAAGATCGCCAGGTGTCCGACATCGATGATGAACGCCTGCTCCTCGCGGAGCCGCGCCGCCAACGGCGCGACCACCTCTGGGGCAACCGAGATGACGCGGTGACAATTCCGGCAGACCAGGTGGAAGTGATCGTGGTCGGAGACGGAGTGGTACGTCGGGGCGCGGTCCGACAGGTGCGCGTGGCGGACGAGCCCGAGCTCCTCGAGGACCTCCAGCGTGCGGTAGATCGTGGAGATGTTGACCGCGCTGGCGTGCAGCTGCACCTCCGCGAGGATCTCGTCCGGGGTGCCGTGGCCCAGCTCCTCGACCGCCTGAAGCACCAGCTGACGCTGAGGCGTCAGCCGGTAGCCGAGGCTGTGCAGCCGGGAGGCGAGCTCGTCGGTCATCGCCCCTACTGACGCTCGAGCTGCGCCCAGAGGTGGGGCTGGAGCGGCTGGCCCATCGCCTCCATGTCGAAGGCGTAGAGCAGGTTGCCGTTGACGGTGCCGTACAGGCGCTTGCCGCTGAGGACCTCCTTGGCCGACTCCGTGAAGCCCACGCCGGCCGTGTGCAGCTCGAACTTGGCGACCTCGGCCTTGCCGTACCAGATCTCGGAGATGCCCGAGGAGTGCGCGAGCACCAGCTCGAGGTCCCCGCCGGGGCGGCAGCGCAGGAAGCCTGCCTCCTGCGCGGCGTCGCGGACCTTCTCACCGTCGGCGTCGACGATCCAGGAGCGGGCGAAGTAGTGGAAGAACGGGCGGCCGTCGTGGGTGAAGACGAGCTCCTGGCCGTAGTCGAACGGCTCGATCGTGGGGTAGTCGCCCTTGCCGCGCCCGCCCCACCGGCCCAGCAGCCAGGCCACCGGGGCGCAGTCGGGGTGCAGGTTGTCAGGCAGCTCGAACACCATGGAGGTCACTCTAGGCTGGCGGCTATGACTCGCCCACTCGTCGTCAAGGTCACCTGCGGCGCCGACGACCCGGAGCGGTCCAACCAGGGGCTGACCGTCGCGGCCACGGCGCTCAGCGCCGGCGCCCGGGTCAGCCTGTGGCTGACCGGCGAGGGCGCGTGGCTCGGGGTGGCCGGCCGGGAGGCGTTCACCCTGCCGCAGGCCGCTCCGGCTGCCGACCTGGTGGCGACGCTGGCTGCGGAGGCTCAGGTCACCGTGTGCACGCAGTGCGCCGCGCGTCGGGAGATCGCCGAGGCCGACCTGCTGCCCGGCGTACGGATCGCGGGGGCGTCGACCTTCGTCGAGGAGGCGCTGGCCCCCGACGTGCAGGCGCTCGTGTACTGACTGGGGGCACGTCCGCGGTGGGCACGCACTAGGCTCGGTCCCGATGGACGCGACCCCACCGAACCGACCCGACGACGAGGTCGAGCCCGACGCCCAGCCCGCACGCTGGTGGCAACGCAAGCCCGAGGCCTCGGCTCCCTCGCCGGTAGCCGCTGCGCCCTCGGCGCCGCCCGCACCACCACCCGCGGCTCCCGCGACGAGCCGCAAGCCCGCCGACCTCGAGGCCGCGATCGAGCGCACCGCCGAGCTGCGGCGCCGCACCGAGCTGGCCGCCGCCGAGCAGGCAGCGGAGCGGCTCGTCGCCGAGGAGTCCGCCCAGGAGTCCGCCCGCGCCCGCGCGGCTGCGGAGGAGAGCGCGGCCGAGCACGCGGCCAAGGCGCAGGAGGCGTACGACGCCCGCCGAGCCGCCGAGGAGGCCGGCGAGGCCCACGCGACCGAGCGGAGCCGCCTCGAGGAGGTGGCGGCCGAGGCCGCCCGCTCCCGGGCCGAGGCCGAGGAGATCGCGCGCCGGCTGGTCGACTCCGCGAAGGTCGCCACCGCGCTCCGGCTGGCCGCCGAGCAGGCCGCCGCCCAGCAGACCGTGGACCGCACGGCGGCGGAGGAGGCGGCCCGGGACGCCGTCGAGCGCGCCGTCGCCGCCACCGACGCACGCGAGCAGGCCGAGGTGGCCGCCGCTCAGCAGGCGACCTCCGCGGCCCAGGCGCACGCCAAGCGCGAGGAGGCCGAGCAAGCGGCCCGCGCCACGGCCGAGACGGCCGAGCGGACGCTGCGCGAGCTGGGAGCCAGCACGGAGCAGGCGTTGCGCGACCTGGCCACGAGCTCCGAGGCCTCGCTGCAGTCGACCGCCGCAGCCGCGGTGGAGTCGGTGCAGCAGATCGCCGCGACCTCCGAGCAGTCGCTCCGCGAGACCGCGAGCACCTCCGAGGGCTCCCTGCGGGACACCGCGACGACCTCCGAGACCGCCCTCCGGGACACGGCGACGACCTCCGAGACCTCGCTGCAGTCGACCGCCGCAGCCGCGGTGGAGTCGGTCCAGCAGATCGCCGCGACCTCCGAGCAGTCCCTCCGCGAGACCGCGAGCACCTCCGAGGCCGCCCTTCAGGCGACCGCCGCCGACGCCGTCGAGTCGGTCGAACAGATCGCCGCAACCTCCCAGGCCGCTCTCCGGGAGACGGCCAGCACCTCCGAGGCCTCGCTGCAGTCGACCGCCGCAGCCGCGGTGGAGTCGGTCCAGCAGATCGCCGCGACCTCCGAGCAGTCGCTCCGCGAGACCGCGAGCACCTCCGAGGCCGCCCTGCAGACGACCGCCGCCGACGCCGTCGAGTCGGTCCAGCAGATCGCCGCGACCTCCGAGCAGTCGCTCCGCGAGACCGCGAGCACCTCCGAGGCCGCCCTGCAGACGACCGCCGCCGACGCCGTCGAGTCGGTGGAGCAGATCGCCGCAAGCTCCGAGCAGTCGCTCCGGGGAACCGCCACCACCACTGAGGCCTCGCTCCAGGCGACCGCCGCCGCCGCGGTGGAGTCGGTCCAGCAGATCGCCGCGAGCTCCGAGCAGTCGCTCCACGAGACCGCCACCACCACCCAGGCCTCCCTGCAGTCGAGGGCCGCTGCTGCGGAGCTGTCCATCAACGAGGCGGTCGCCGCGACCGAGGCCAAGCTCCTCGAGGCGGGCACCGCTGCCGAGCAGGCGCACCGCGCCCGTGAGGCGGCCGAGGGCCGGGCCGCCGGGCTTGCCGCCCAGCTCGCGACCGCGACCCAGGCCCACGAGGACTTCGTGCGGGTGGCCCAGGAGACGCGCGCCGCCGCCGAGCAGGAGGCCGCCGACCAGGCCGACGCGCGGGCCGCGGCGGAGTCCCTCGCCGCCCAGGCCCACCAGGCCCGGACGGCTGCGGACGAGGCAGCCACCGAGCACGCCCGCCTCGCGGCGGAGGCCCACACGGCCCGGGCCGAGGCCGAGGAGTCCGCGCGCGCACAGAGCGCTGCCGCGGAGACGGCGGAGGCACGCCGGACCGCTGCCGAGGAGGCCGCCACCCGGCAGGCCGACGCCGCCGCGACGGCCGCCGCCGGCGAGGAGCAGGCGCGGCGTACCGCCGCCGAGATGGCGGTCGCGCTCCAGGCCGCGCACGATGCCCGGATCGCCGCCGACGAGGCCGCACGGGCCCATGGCGAGCAGGCACGGGAGGCGTACGCCGCTCGGCTCGCCGCCGAGGAGCTGGCCGCGGCAGCCGTCGCGGCGCGCGAGCAGGCCGAGCACCAGGCGCGCGCCCAGCTCGACCTCGCGGCCGCCGCACACGGCGACCGCAGCGCCGCCGAGCAGTCCGCCCAGAGCGCGACCGCCCGGGCGGAGGCCGCCCAGACCGCCCGCGAGCAGGCCGAGATGCGCGCCAGCGAGCAGGCCGAGGCCGCCGCCGCCGCCGCGACCGACCAGACGGCCGCGCACCAGCGCGCCGAGCAGCAGGCCGCCGACGCCCGGGCCGCGCACGAGGCGCGGGCGGCCGCCGACACCGCCGCGCAGGAGCACGCAGCCGCCCGGGAGGCGGCCGAGCTCGCCGCGACCCGGGCCCTGGAGGCTCGTCGGATCGCCGAGGAGGACGCCCGCGAGCAGGCCGACCTGGCCGCGCGGGCTGCCGCGGGCCGTGAGGCGGCCGAGCAGCAGCTGCGCGAGCTCCTGGAGTCGAGCTCCGCGGCGGCCGACCGGCAGGCCGCGGAGCTGCGCGTCGCCACCGACGCCCGGCAGGCCGCCGAGGTCGCCGCCGCCGAGCAGGCGAGGCTGCGGGCCGAGGCCGAGGCGGTCGCCGCCGAGCGGACCACGGACCGCAGCGCGGTCGAGGCCGCCGTACGCCACCAGGCGGAGATCGCCGAGGAGGCGATGCGCGAGCGGCTCGAGGCTGAGCAGAAGGCCCGCGAGCTCGCGCAGGAGCTGGTCGAGCTGCGCGCCGAGCTGCTCGACATGCAGCAGAAGAAGAGCGGCTGGCGTCGCAGCCGTTAACGCCGCGTTCACCCGGACGGTTCATCCCAACGGGTGAGTGTGGCGAGAATCCCTGTCAACCACTGGGATCTGGGCTTGCATCTGCCCGAACCGAGCGCACACTTGGTGTATGTCAGAGACCACCGATGACATCGAGACCTGCCGGCGCTGTGGACACTCCCCACGCCAGCGAGCCACCGGCGTGAGCCAGATGGCGCGGCGTGCCATCGGTCGCAAGGCGCGACGCGTCGAGTGCGGCGAGCAGACGTCGTTGGGCTGGGCCTGCCCCTGCCGCAGCCACTTCCACGCGAGCTAGCTGAGGCCCGCTCTGAGGGCTGCCGCGATCTCGGTGTTCGCGGCCCGGCTGCTGCGGCCGACGCCGACGACGTTGAAGAACCCGTGGATCTGGCTCTCGAACCGCCGCCGCTGGACCGGTACGCCGGCGGGGGCGAGCCGGTCGGCGTACGCCTCCCCCTCGTCACGGAGCGGGTCGAAGCCGGCGGTGGCGACGTACGCCGGAGCCAGGCCCGCGGGGAGCTCGGCGTACGCCGGCGAGACCCCGGGGTCGCGGGGGTCGGTGCCCACGACGTAGCTGACCTCGGCCAGGTCCATGAACGCCTTGGTCAGGTAGAAGCCGTCGGCGAAGAGCCGCGAGCTGGCGGTGTCGCGCAGCGCATCGGTCACGGGGTAGACGAGCAACTGGAAGGCCAGGGGGAGCCCGGCGCGCGCCGCCTCGATCGCCACCCCGATCGCCAGGTTGCCGCCGGCGGAGTCGCCGCCGACCGCCAGCCTCGCCGGGTCGGCGTCGAGCTCGTCGGCGTGCTCGACGACCCAGCGGTACGCCGCGACGGCGTCGTCGTACGCCGCGGGGAAGGGCTGCTCGGGGCCGAGCCGGTAGTCGACGGCCAGCACGCGGACGCCCGAGTGCTCGGCGAGGAACCGGCACGCGGCGTCGTGCGACTCGAGATCGCCGTACATGAAGCCGCCGCCGTGGAAGAAGACCAGGAGGCCGCCGCGCGACAGGGTCGGGGTGTAGAGCCGGGCGGCGAGGCCGGCCACGGTCAGCTCACGGGAGTCGCCGACGGATGCCCGACCGGCCGACATGCGGGTATGGCGACGGATGACGCGCCGCCCCTCGGGGATCGGCAGGGTCTCCGCGCCGACCTCGCCGGTCAGGCGCTGGAGCCGCAGCATCAGCTGGGTGTCGACCGCGAGCGGCGCGCCGTCGACGACGACCTCGGGGCCGGCCAGCACCCGCTGCACCCCGGGAGGCAGCTCGAGTGCGACGCGCAGTCCCCAGGTCTTCACACGCTCGATCGGTCTCACGTCGGGCAACCTATCGTTCACCTGGTGGTGCGAGACTGACCCCATGAGCCTCGACAGCCTGCCCTCGAACCACGGAGAGGGCATCCCCGAGGAGTCCTTCGACGTCGAGCCGCCGTACCGGCCGGACGACGAGGCGCTCGCCGCGGTCGAGAAGTACGACGACCGCTTCCTCGACCGCGAGCTCTCCTGGCTGCGTTTCAACCAGCGCGTCCTCGAGCTGGCGGAGGACGCGAGCCTCCCGCTGCTGGAGCGGGCCCGATTCCTGGCGATCTTCACCAGCAACCTCGACGAGTTCTTCATGGTGCGCGTGGCCGGCCTCAAGCGCCGGATCGCCGCAGGGCTCGCCGTACCGGCCGCGTCCGGGCTGATGCCGAGCGACGTGCTGGAGCTCATCTGGTCCACCACCCGCGAGCTCACCGAGCGGCAGGCGCGGCTCTTCCGCGACGACATCGTCCCGCTGCTCGCCGCGGCCGGCATCGAGCTGGTCCGGTGGGACGACCTGGACCGCGAGGAGCAGCGCACCTGCAAGCGGATGTTCAAGGAGCGGATCTTCCCGGTGCTCACGCCCCTGGCGGTCGACCCGGCCCACCCGTTCCCCTACATCTCCGGGTTGTCGCTCAACCTCGCCGTGCTGATCCGCAACCCGAAGACCGGCAAGGAGCACTTCGCGCGGGTGAAGGTGCCGCCGATCTTCTCCCGCTTCGTGGCGGTCGGCAACCAGCGCTTCGTGCCGCTCGAGGACGTGATCGGCGAGCACCTGAAGCGGCTCTTCCCGGGCATGGAGGTGCTCGAGGTCCACACCTTCCGGGTCACCCGCAACGAGGACCTGGAAGTCGAGGAGGACGACGCCGAGAACCTCCTCGCCGCGCTGGAGAAGGAGCTGCTGCGCCGTCGCTTCGGCCCGCCGGTGCGCCTGGAGGTCGAGGAGTCGATCGCGCCGCAGGTGCTCGAGCTGCTGGTCTCGGAGCTCGACGTACGCGAGGAGGAGGTGTTCAAGCTCGGCGGCCCGCTCGACCTGCGCGGGCTGCACGACATCGCCGACCTCCCGCGCCAGGAGCTGAAGTACCCGGCCTTCGTGCCGACGACCCATCCGCTCCTCGCCGAGGTCGAGTCGGCGGCACCCGTGGACGTCTTCAAGGCCGCGCGGCGCCACGACGTGCTGCTGCACCACCCCTACGACTCCTTCGCCACCTCGGTGCAGCGCTTCATCGAGCAGGCGGCCGCCGACCGGCACGTGCTCGCGATCAAGCAGACCCTCTACCGCACCTCCGGCGACAGCCCGATCATCGACGCCCTCATCGACGCGGCCGAGGCCGGCAAGCAGGTGCTGGTCATCGTCGAGATCAAGGCGCGCTTCGACGAGGAGGCCAACATCCGGTGGGCCCGCAAGCTCGAGCAGGCCGGCTGCCACGTCGTCTACGGCCTGGTGGGCCTCAAGACGCACTGCAAGCTCGCCATGGTCGTGCGCGACGAGCCCGACGGCATCCGGCGCTACACCCACATCGGCACCGGCAACTACAACCCGAAGACGTCGCGGATGTACGAGGACCTCGGGCTGATCACCACCGACGAGCGGATCGGCGACGACGTCGCCCACCTCTTCAACAACCTGTCGGGCTGGTCGCGCAACGCGTCGTACGACGAGCTGCTGGTCGCCCCCGACTCCGTCCGGTCCGGGCTGGTCGAGCAGATCCACCGCGAGATCGCGCACCTGCAGGCCGGCCGCTCCGCGCGGATCAGGATCAAGGCCAACTCCGTGGTCGACGAGGCCGTGATCGACGCGCTCTACCTCGCCTCCCAGGCGGGCGTGCAGGTCGACCTCCTGGTCCGGGGCATCTGCTCGCTGCGGCCCGGCGTGCCCGGGCTCTCCGAGACGATCACGGTCCGGTCGGTGCTCGGCCGCTTCCTGGAGCACAGCCGCGTCTTCTGGTTCCAGAACGCCGGCGAGCCGCAGGTCTGGATCGGCTCGGCCGACATGATGCACCGCAACCTCGACCGGCGGGTCGAGGTGCTCGTGCGACTGCCCGGCGAGGAGAACGTGCAATCGGTCGGCAGCATGCTCGACCTGGCCTTCGACCCCGAGACAAGCGCGTGGGAGCTCGACAGCGACGGCAGGTGGACGCTCAACCGGGGCGCCGTCCACCTCCAGGAGAGCCTGATCGAGGCCCAGCGCCGGAAGCGGTGACCTGCACCACCAGGGACGTACGACGCGGGGCCCGCACTTGCGCTTTTCGGTCGGCCACCCCCTAGTCTGATCGCGTTCGTTTCCTCCTCACCAGGAGTTATCCGTGGGATTCCGATTCCGCCCCGTAGACACCTCGTTCTACATCCTCTTCACCGAGCAGGCCCAGCACCTCGTGGGGGGTGCCGCACTGCTCGCCGAGATGCTCGCCGAGGGCGCTGACCGCGACGACGTGGCCCGGCGCATGCGCGAGGCCGAGCACCAGGCCGACGAGACGACGCACGCCATCATCAAGAAGGTGAACAGCACCTTCGTCACGCCCTTCGACCGCGAGGACATCTACTCGCTGGCCTCGGGACTCGACGACGTCATGGACCTGATGGACGAGGTCGTCGACATGATCCTGCTGTACGAGGTGAAGGTCCTCCCGCCCGAGCTGTCGACCCAGGTCGAGGTGCTCCAGCGGTGTGCGGAGCTGACGGCCGCGTCGATGCCGAACCTGCAGTCGCTGCAGTCCCTGGACGAGTACTGGATCGAGATCAACCGGCTCGAGAACGCCGGCGACAAGAACCACCGCCGTACGATCGCCAAGCTCTTCAGCGGCGAGTTCAAGACCATCGAGGTCCTCAAGCTCAAGGACATCGTCGAATCCCTCGAGGAGGCGATCGACGCGTTCGAGAAGGTCGCCAACATCGTGGAGCAGATCGCGGTCAAGGAGTCCTGACCGGTCATGGAACTCGCGATCGTCATCGCGGTCGTGGTCGTCGCCCTGGGGTTCGACTACACCAACGGCTTCCACGACGCGGCCAACGCCATCGCCACCTCGGTGTCGACGCGTGCCCTCACCCCGCGCATCGCCCTGGTGCTGGCTGCGGTCATGAACTTCGTCGGCGCCCTGCTCGGCCAGGAGGTCGCGCACACCGTCAGTGACGTGATCACCCCGATGGCCGGCGACGCCGGGCTGGTGGTCATCCTCGCCGGGCTCTTGGGCGCCATCGTGTGGAACCTCATCACCTGGTACTTCGGGCTGCCCTCGTCGTCGTCCCACGCGCTGATCGGCGGCCTCGTCGGTGCCGCGATCACGGCCGGTGCGATCGTGCACTGGGCCACGATCGTCGACAAGGTGCTGATCCCGATGGTGCTGTCGCCGATCGTCGGCTTCGCTGCGGCTTTCGCGGTGATGCTCACGATCATGTGGATCTTCCGGCGCAGGAACCCGCACCGGGTCTTCCGTGGCTTCCGGATGGCGCAGACGTTCTCCGCGGCGGCCCTGGCCCTCGGGCACGGCCTGCAGGACGCCCAGAAGACGATGGGCGTCATCTTCCTGACCCTCACCTCGGCCGGCTACTACACCAACGCCGCGGGCGAGCCGCAGGAGAACCTCCCCCTGTGGGTCGTCGTCCTCGCCGCCTCCGCGATCTCGCTCGGCACCTACTCCGGCGGCTGGCGCATCATGCGCACCCTCGGGCGCCGGATCATCCACCTCGACCCGGCCCGTGGCTTCGCGGCGGAGTCGGTCGGTGCGGGCGTGCTCTACACGACGGCGTTCGTCTTCCACGCCCCGATCTCGACCACCCACACCATCACCTCGGCGATCATGGGAGCCGGCGCGACCAAGCGCTTCTCCGCCGTACGCTGGGGTGTCGCCCGCTCGATCGTCGCCGCCTGGGTCCTCACCTTCCCGATGGCCGGCTTGGTCGCGGCCCTCTTCTACGTCGTGCTGCACGCTGTGCTGGGTGTCTGAGGGCGCTTCTTCGGGGTAGTCCCTGACGTTTCCGGGGTCTTCCGGGCGGATCCACCCCGCAATCGTCAGGGACTACCCCGACGATGCACCTCACGCCGCCCGGTGGCCGAGGAGCCGGTCCCGCTGACGGGTCGTGAGCGATCTCCGCGCCGCGACGGAGCCGACGTCGATCCACCACGGCGGGCGCTCGAGGGTCCAGCGACGCTCGGACGCGGGCAGCCGCGAGGCCCGTGCGTACGACGCGTGCAGCCGCGCCACCAGACGCGACGTGTCGCGGACGTCATCAGCGATCATCGCGACGTACTCCATGCCGTGCGAGCGGAAGCTGTCCTCGCGATCCAGGTCACGAGGGCGTCGGCGGCCGTCCACGAAGTGCACTCCCCCGTCGTACTCGCCCATGACTCCGGCCACGGGGTCGATCAGGTCGGGCACCCCGAGCAGGCGCCCGCCCAGATCGAAGACCGGCTCGTTGCACAGCGGCCGCGGCAGTCCCGCGTCGACCGTCCAGGCCCTCAGCATCCCGACCTCGCGCGGCGACCACAGGTTCTCGCTCGCCAGGGGGAGGGCGTCCCTGCACTGTCCGATCCCTGTCCACCCGGGGATGGCATGAGCGAAGGCAGCGACCTCCGCGATCGAGACCAGGTCGTTGAAGCACGCCAGGCACAGGTCGGTCACCGCATCCCACAGCGTGAGGGCGTAGCGCATCTCGAAGCACACCGATCGCACCGCCGTCGTTAGCCGTACGCCGTCGGCGTGGACGAGATCTCGTGGAGCGAGCCGCTCCTCGCTGGTCGCCATGGCGCGCTGGGGACGGATCGCCCGGTTGCCGCCGATGGCGAGGGTGACGGGCCTCGTTCGCCCACCGCCCCACGGCGCACCGTCGAACCAACGAGCACCCATCCACGCGAGCCCCGCCCAGCCGGTGACTCCGCCCCAGTCGGCCGGCAGCACCGCGGCGGCCTCGACGACCCGTTGGTCGACGCCGGAGCTGTCGACGTCGGCCGGCACGTAGAGGCCGCGGCTCGAGGCGCGCCATCGCTTCCCGCGCGCCGCGTCGGGTGTCGGCCCGCGCCTACCTGCCCGGTCCACGGGCACCGGCACGACGACCGGCCGAGTCACTCCCGAGAGATCCATCCGGGGAGAGTGCACGATGCGTCGCGATCCTGCGGCGGTCATCCACAGGGCACCGTCGGGGTAGTCCCTGACGGTGTCGGGCTCGAGCGGCCGAACCCACCCCGCGACCGTCAGGGACTACCCCTTCGACACGACCTGAGCATCTTGCATTTCTCTTGTCACAAAGGTGCGACTCAGCGGGTGGCGTCTTGCGATCGGCAGGGTTGGATCAGCAGGACGAAGACCTCCAGGCGGTTGCCTGGGACCCAGGGGGAGGGAAGCCGGATGGACACCACACCACGCCGGGTCGCGGGGCGGCTGCTGGTCGCCGCCGTCGGACTCGGACTGGTCGCACTCGCGGTCGGGGCGTTGCCCGAGGCCGGCCTCATCGCCGGGGCCCGCGCCGCGGTCGTCCGGTACGGCGCCGTCTGGATCGCGCTCAGCGGCGTGGTGCTGCTGGGCCTCGGCCTGGTCTGGCGCCAGAGCCCGCCGCGTCGTCGCTCAGCGCCGGAGCCGGAGGCGCGCCCGCGCCTCACCCTCGTGACCTCGGAGCCCCGCGCATGATCACCGACTCGACGAACTTCCGCCCGATGCAGCCGCCCCGCCTGGTCGCAGCCACGACGGAGGTCCGGCTCGAGGGCCCCGGGACCCGGTTCAGCGCCGGCCAGCTGGTCGACGCACGCGACTGGCGTCCGGCCCCGGTGCTTCAGCTCGCGGCCAGCAGGCGGTAGCCCACACCCCGCACGGTCTCCACGAACCGCACCTGTCCGCGCCGGTCCCCCAGCTTGCGCCTCAGGTTGCCCATGTGGACCTCGACGTGGTGGGTCTCCCCCCAGCTCTGGCCCCACACCTCCTGCATCAGCAGGGCGCGCGGCCAGACCCGGCTCGGTGAGCGCATCAGCGTGGTCAGCAGCCTGAACTCGGTCGGGGTCAGGTCGACCTCGGCGCCCGCGCACCACACCCGGTGGGCGTCCACGTCGACCAGCAGGTCGCCGTGCGTGAGCATCTGGTGACCCTCGGCGCCCAGACCACGCCCCGGGGCATCCCCGGAGGCGTCGCCGAGCACGTCGTCGGCCGCAGCGACGAAGCGACGCGGGCGGCGGAACATGGCGTTGACCCGCGCCTTGAGCTCACGCGTGCTGATCGGCTTGGCGAGGTAGTCGTCCGCTCCGGTCTCGAGACCGATCAGCCGGTCGATCTCCTCGGCCTGCGAGGTCACCATGATCACGTAGGCGTCGGTCAGCGGCCGGATCCGCCGGCACACCTCGAGCCCGTCGATCCCGGGCAGCCCGACGTCGAGGGTGACGAGGTCCGGCCTCAGCGCGGTCACCAGCGCGACGCCGTCCTGGCCGTCGGCCGCGATCGTCACCTCGAAGCCCTGCGAGGACAGCGCGAGCTCGAGGAGCGACGCGGTGTCCGCGTCGTCCTCGATCACGACTGCGCTCCGAGGCACCGAATCCCCCTGACGGCATGCGAAAGACACTTGACGAGGTGTCCATCGGCCGCACGAGGGGGATGCTGAGCGCTTCAGCAGGTGGGCTCAGCCGAAGCGGCCCGAGATGTAGGCCTCGGTGGACTCCTCGTCCGGGTTGGTGAACATCTTGTTGGTCGGGTTGAACTCGACCAGGTGGCCGGGCTCGCCGGTCGCCTTGAGGTTGAAGAAGCCGGTGTCGTCGGAGACGCGCGCCGCCTGCTGCATGTTGTGGGTCACGATCACGATCGTGTACTCCGACTTGAGCTCGTGGATGAGGTCCTCGATCGCCGACGTCGAGATCGGGTCCAGCGCCGAGCACGGCTCGTCCATCAGCAGCACCTCGGGCTCGACCGCGATCGCACGGGCGATGCACAGCCGCTGCTGCTGGCCACCGGACAGACCCATGCCGGGCTTGGCGAGCCGGTCCTTCACCTCGTTCCAGAGGTTGGCGCGCGTGAGCGACTTCTCGACGATGGAGTCGGCCTCGGCCTTCTTCATCTTCTTCGAGTTGAGCTTGGAGCCGGCCAGGACGTTGTCGTAGATCGACATCGTCGGGAACGGGTTCGGCCGCTGGAAGACCATGCCGATCTGGCGGCGTACGGCGACCGGGTCGATCGCGGCGTCGTACAACGACTGGCCCGAGACCATCACCTTGCCCTCGACGCGGGCGCCGGGGATCACCTCGTGCATGCGGTTCAGGGTGCGCAGGAACGTCGACTTGCCGCAGCCGGAGGGACCGATGAACGCGGTCACCGCCTTGGCGCGGATCGTCATGTTGACGCCCTCGACGGCGAGGAAGTCGCGGTAGTAGATGTTCAGGTCGGAGACGTCGATGCTCTTGGCCATGGTTTCTCTCTCACACACCGGCGCGCTCAACGGCGCCGTTCGGTCTTGGGGGCGAAGTAGGTGCCGATGATGCGGGCCACGAGGTTGAGCACCATCACGATGGCGATGAGCACGAGGGCTGCACCCCAGGCGCGCGCGTAGCCGGGCGGGTCGCCGCCGGCCGGGCCGACGATGCCGGGCTGGCTGTACTGCTGGAAGATGTAGACCGGCAGGGTCGTCATCCGGCCGTTGAAGAGGTTGAAGTTCACCGTGTCGGTCGCGCCCGCCACCACCAGCAGCGGGGCGGTCTCGCCGATCACCCGCGAGACCGCGAGCACGATGCCGGTGATGATGCCGCCGAGCGCGGTCGGGAGCACCACCTTGACGATCGTGCGCCACTTCGGGATGCCCAGCGCGTACGACGCCTCGCGCAGGTCGCTCGGCACCAGTCGGAGCATCTCCTCGGACGAGCGGACCACCGTCGGGATCATCAGCAGCGACAGTGCGACGGCGCCGCCGAAGCCGATCCGGATCGCCGGCCCGAAGATCAGCACGAAGAGCGACAGCGCGAAGAGGCCCGCCACGATCGACGGGATGCCGGTCATCACGTCGACCAGGAACGTCGTCACCCGGGCCAGCCGGCTGCCCCGGCCGTACTCCACCAGGTAGATCGCGGTGAAGAGCCCGATCGGGATCGAGATGATCGCGGCGGCGAGCGTGATCAGGATCGTGCCCCACAGGGCGTGGTAGATGCCGCCGCCCTCGCCGATCACGTTGCGCATGTCGTAGGACAGGAACTCGCTGTTGATGACGCCGATGCCGTTCTTGACCACCAGCCAGATCAGCCAGACCAGGGGCACCAGCACGACGCCGAAGGAGGCCCAGACGACCGAGGTCGCGAGGCGGTCCGCCGCCGCGCGGCGGCCCTCGACCAGCAGCGACCAGAGGGGCATCCCGAGAGCTGCGAGGACGATGGCGAGCACGAGGCCGGCGTACGGGCTCCAGCCGAGCAGCAGCGTGAGCAGCCCGGCGACGCCGGCGGCGAGCACGACGTCGAGCAGCACCGCCCACGCCGGCAGCCGCGGCTGCGCGAGGTCGGCCGTGATGGCGAAGGTGTCGGGCTCCAGGGGCGTGGAGGTGCTCATCGCGTCAGGTTCCTCTCGCCGCGGCTGATCACCCAACGGGCTGCGAAGTTGACCACGAAGGTCACCGCGAAGAGCACCAGGCCGGTGGCGATCAGGACCGCCTGCTTGTCGGGCGTCGCCTCCTTGTAGTTGGAGGCGATGTTGGACGCGATCGTCGCGGGGTTGCTGTTGGAGATCAGGTTGAGCGTGACCACCGGCGTCGCCGAGAGCACCATGGCGACCGCCATCGTCTCGCCGAGGGCCCGGCCCAGGCCGAGCATCACCGCGGAGATCACCCCGGAGCGGGCGTAGGGGAAGACCGCGAGCCGGATCATCTCCCAGCGGGTCGCGCCGAGGGCCATCGCGGCCTCCTCGTGCAGGCGCGGGGTCTGCGCGAAGACCTCCCGCGAGATCGCGGTGGTGATCGGCACGACCATGATCGCCAGCACGATGCCGGCGGTCAGCATGGTCCGCCCGGTCACCGACGGCGGTCCGGCGAAGAAGGGGATGAAGCTGAGGTTGTCGTAGAGCCAGTCGATCAGCGGCCGGGTGGCGGGCGCCAGGGCGAGACCGCCCCACAGGCCGTAGACGACGCTCGGCACGGCCGCGAGGAGGTCGATCACGTAGGCGATCGGCACGGCCACCCGCGGCGGCGCGTAGTGCGAGATGAAGAGCGCGACGCCGATCGAGAACGGCACGGCGATCACGAGCGCGACGCAGGCGGCGAGGATCGTGCCGAAGACCAGCGGGCCGACGTACGACCAGAAGTCCGTGGCCGGCGCGTAGATGCGCTCAGGAGCGCTGAGTCCCGGGTAGCCCTCGAGTGCCAGGAACACGAAGACGCCGGCCAGCGCCAGCATGATCGTGAGGGCGGCGACCCGGGCGGTGCCGGCGAAGATGCGGTCGCCCGGCCGGACCACGGGCTTGGCGGCCCGCGGCGGCTGAGGCGGTGCGGTGACGGACACGAGGCTCCTGTCGGGAGTGGTGCTGGTGCTGTGACGGACGTACGGCGACCCGGGTCGCGGGCCGCCGTACGTCCGAGGTCGTTACTTCGCGGAGATGGCGCCGACGATCTTGCTCGCCTTCGCCGAGAGCTCCGCGTCGAGCGGGGCCGAGCCGGCCTGGGTCGCGGAGGCCTGCTGACCGGCCTCCGAGACGATGTAGGACAGGAAGCCCTTCACCAGTGCGGCCTCGTTGGCGTCGTCGTAGGTCTGGCAGGCGATCAGGTACGACGCCAGCAGCACCGGGTAGGCACCCGACTCGGTCGTGGTGCGGTCGATGTCGATGGCCAGGTCGACGTCCGAGCGGCCCTCGACCGGCTTGGAGACGGCCAGCGCCTTCGCGGCACCCTCGGCGGACGGGGCGACGAACTCCTCGCCGACCTTGACCGAGACGAGCCCGAGGCCACCGGCCTGGCTCTCGTCGGCGTAGCCGATGGTGCCCTCGCCGCCCTTGACGGCCGCAACCAGCCCGGACGTGCCCTCAGCGGCCTCGCCGCCCTTGATCGGCCACACGCCGTCGGCGTCGTACGACCAGGCGCCGTCGCCGGCCTTGTTGAGGTAGTCGGTGAAGTTCTGCGTCGTACCCGAGTCGTCGGAGCGGTGCACCGGCGAGATCTTCGTGTCGGGCAGGTCGGCGCCGTCATTGAGGGCAGCGATCGCCGGGTCGTCCCACGTGGTGATCTTGCCGTCGAAGATCGAGGCGACGGTCTTCGCGTCCAGGTTCAGCGAGTCCACGCCGGGGACGTTGAAGACGATCGCGATCGGGCTGACGTAGCCGGGGACCTCGATCGCGTCCTCGCCGCCGCAGCGCTCCTTGGCGCTGCTCAGCTCGCCCTCGTCGTCGTTGAGGTAGGAGTCGGAGCCGGCGAAGGAGTACGCCTTGCTGATGAAGTTCTCACGACCGGTGCCGGAGCCGACCGGGTCGTAGGTGATCGTGACGCCGGAGTTCTCGGTCTGGAACGCTGCGCGCCAGGCCTGCTGGGCGGAGTCCTGCGAGCTGGCGCCGCCACCGGCGAGGGAGCCGCTGAGGCTGCTGCCCGCGTCGCCACCGTCGCTGCCGTCGCTGCTGTTGCCGGCGCCGCAGCCGGTGAGGGCGAGGGCGAGAACGGCGAGGCCGGGCACGATTGCCCGGCGGAAGGAAGTGCGGATCACTTCGAGACTCCTCTGTCTTCTATGTCTCTGACAACAGCGAAGTTAGGGAGTGGAAGTGGACGGTTCCGGGGTCGTTGGTGAACGAGCGGTGAACTCGAACTGCCCAATCGGAGTCCGGCAGCCGCTCACGAGACGGCAATCACGTGAACAAGCCCGGGACCGGTTGACTCAGCCGATGCGGTGCACTTCGGTAGCGGTCACCGTGCCCTGACGCAGGTGGACCACCAGCATCGCTCCCGGCTCGAGCTTGGTGTCGGCCACGCCGAGGGCGTCGAGGACCGACGGGAGCACCGGCCGGTGGGTGCAGAGCACCGCCGACCCGTCCCCGGCGACCAGCCGGTCGGTGACCTCGACCACCGCCTCGGCGCTCGCCCCCTCCTCACTCACGCCGTCGGCGATCTCGATCGGCCAGCCCGTCGTGGCGACGTACGGCGTGACGGTGTCGAGGCAGCGCAGGCTCCCGGAGCTGACGACCTTCGTGACGTCGTACGCCGCGAGCACCGGCACCAACCGCTGCGCCTGGGCGTGACCGGCCTGCACGAGGGGGCGCGTCCGGTCGTCGGCGCGCCAGCCCTTGCGGGTCCGCGCCTGGGCGTGCCGGAGCACCACGAGCGCGTGCGTCTTGCGCCGCACCGGCCGGGCCTCCTTGAGCGTGGCCCGGTCGTAGTCATAGGTGAGCCGGTCCATCGCGTCGTCGTACCGGACCCACTCGACGGCGTCGATCTCGGCGTTGGGCCGATAGTCGGAGACGTCGTCGCCGCCGACGGCACGACCGACCCAGTAGGACACCTGCTTGGTCCGGCCGCCGGTCACCGGGTAGCGCTGCGCCGACAGCGGCGTGCCGAGCCGCACGTGCAGCCCGGTCTCCTCCGACACCTCGCGGACGGCGGCCGCGGTCACGTGCTCCCCGGCGTCCAGCTTGCCCTTGGGGAAGGACCAGTCGTCGTAGCGAGGGCGGTGCACCAGCAGCACCCGCTTGCCCGGACGGAACACGACGGCGCCGGCGGCGAGCACGTCGTTCGTGGCCATACGAACTAGTCTCACACCACCGCGGCCAGATGAGGAGACCGACCCGTGCACAAACGCCTGGCGATCGTCGTCGCCGCGGTGGTCGGGTTGGCGCTGCTGGCGGCCCTAGCCGTCGTGGGCGTCGGCTGGTGGCGTGACCGGGACACGACGGCCTTCGAGCAGGCGGCGTCGTACGCCCCGGCCGACGCGGAGCGGTTGTCCTGGACCGACTGGGCGGCGGTCCGCGAGCGGACGGGCGCGCGACTCGGCGCGGACTCCTCGGCGGACGAGGTGCAGTCCTTCCTCGACCGGGCCTTCGATCGCGACCTCACCTCGACCTCCGCGCTGGTGCAGTCGGCGCCGGTGCTGCAGAGCAGCTTCGGCTTCTCCCCCGCCAGCGTCGACTGGGAGCTCTTCAGCCAGTCGACCCAGGGCGCGGTCGTGATCCTGAAGCTGAGCGACGGCTCGCGCACCGACGAGATCGGCGACGACCTGGCGGCCGTCGGCTTCACGCGCCCGAGCAAGGACCAGGGGGTGTGGGTCGGCGGCGAGTCGCTGCTGCCGGGGATCGGCGACGACCTGACGCCCGAGCTGCAGTACGTCGCGCTGGACGCCGACGCGGGCCTGGTCCTGACCAGCGACCGGGCCGGCTACCTCCAGCAGGTGCTGGACGGCCTCGGCGACGACGACCTGTCCGCGCCGCTGCGCAGTGTCGTCCGGGCCTCCGGCGAGCCGCTCTCCGCGGCGGCGTACGACGGTGACCGCGCCTGCTCGGCGCTGGCGATGAGCCAGGCCGACGCCGACGACCGGGCCACGGCCGACCGGCTGGTCGAGGAGGCCGGGACGGTCGACCCCCTGCGGGCGCTGGCGATGTCGGTGCAGCCGGGCGGCGGCGTGCGCGTGGTGATGGCCTTCGCCGACGACGACCAGGCGCGCACCAACGCGACCAGCCGCGCCGCGCTCGCCGCCGGTCCGGCCCCCGGGCAGGGCGGCGACTTCGGCGACCGGTTCGCCGTACGGTCCACGACCGCCGACGGCGACCTGGTCCGGCTCGACCTGGAGCCGCGGGCCGGGGCGTACGTCCTGTCCGACCTCTCGAGCGGGCCCGTGCTCTTCGCGACCTGCTGACTCAGGCCAGCTGGTAGCCGGCCTCCTCGACCGCCGCGGCGACGGCCGACCGCTCGAGCGGAGCGTCGCTCTCGACGGTCACCGCACCGGTGTCCAGCACGACCTCGACCGACCGCACTCCGTCGAGCCCGCCGATCTCCTCGCGCACTGCGGCGACGCAGTGCGCACATGTCATGCCGGCGACCTGCCACGACGAGCTGGTCACGACTTCACCAGCCGGCTGATGGCGTCGACGGCCTCGGCGATCTTCTCCTGGGCCGCTTCGTCGCTCGAGCGGGCGGCGTCGACCACGCAGTGGGTCAGGTGCTCCTCGACCAGGCCCAGCGAGACCGCCTGCAGTGCCTTCGTCATCGCCGCCACCTGGGTGAGGATGTCGATGCAGTACTGCTCCTCCTCGACCATGCGCTGCAGACCGCGGGCCTGGCCCTCGATCCGGCGCAGCCGCCGGAGGTACTCGTCCTTGCGCTGGATGTAGCCGTGCTGGTGCTCGGCCGTGGCACTCTCGCTCATGCCCTCGAGCATACCCCTGAGGGGTATGCGGCCCCGGAACTGAGGATCAGGCCTCGCTCCGCGGCGCTGGTACGACGCCGAGGATCTTGTCGATCTCGTCGACGGACAGGTGCTCGTCGGACTCGCTGGCAGCGATGATGAGGTTGGTGGTGAGCTCCACCTCTCCGAGCAGGTCGGAGTCCTCGAGGGAGATGTCGAACTGGTCGTGCACGTCATCACTCCCTGGGTGCGTCTCAAGTGGGCGCAGTGGACTTGGCATCGGCTGACCTCCCCTAACGCCAAGGGTGCCCGACGGTCACGCCCACAAACGCCGCTACACGAAATCTGACCCATCCGGGCCATACCGGTGGTCCCGAACGGGGTCCAAATTGATGAAGGGGCCCCACCCAACAGGGTGGAGCCCCTTCAGGCCATCGCTGGGACGGCCGTCAGATCACAGCGCGCGGACGTTCTCCGCCTGCGGGCCCTTGGGACCCTGGGTGACCTCGAACTCGACCTTCTGGTTCTCGTCCAGGGACTTGTAGCCCTGGGTCTGAATCGCCGAGTAGTGAACGAAGACGTCGTCGCCGCCGCCGTCCTGAGCGATGAAGCCGAAGCCCTTTTCTGCGTTGAACCACTTAACGGTGCCCTGAGCCATGTGCTCGTTACTCCTCTGTCGGGGCGAGAGACCGCCACTTCGACGGTCCCACATCAGGTGCGGTGACACGTCGCCCCTACTTCGCATGAGAATCAAGCCCACGAAAGAAGAAACGCCGTTGGATCACAAACTCCGCCGGCGTCATACCTGCTGGAACTTGCACCTGTTGCACCAGACACGTTACCAACCATCGCTCCGGTTCGAACCTCCTAGGCCCGGATTTTTCTCAGTCCGCGGATGAAGGTTGCGCTACGGGGAGGTCACGCCGGCGTGATCCTCGGCGTCTCGACGGCCGTCGGCACCAGCCGCCCGACCGAAAAATAGAAACAAGCCGCGCTAGCGTCTCGGGTCACCAGCGCGGCTTGTGGGGTCAACGGTAGCGAGGGACGCGGCGCTCTCCAATGGGTGCGCGGAGTCTTGTGGAAACCTTGAAGGAACGCGGAAGACGAAGCGGGCCTGCGCGACGTAGCCGAGCGAGACCAGCACCGCCTCCGTCGCGATCTTGGCCGGAAGGATCGCGATCCCGGCCGCGACGAGGGTTGAGAGCAGCAGGTAGTTCGCCAGCAGCAGCGCCGCCGCGAGCACGGCGTAGCGGACCGCCGCCCGGCGCGGGCGACTGGGACTGCCACCGGGGAAGACCAGGTGCCGGTTCATGGCGAAGTTGAGCGCCCCGCTGACCAGGCGCGCGACGACGACGGCGGGCAGGAGGGCACCCAGTGCGGCGTACACGACGAGCAGTGCCCCGGTGTCGACGATGAACGCCGTGAGGGACGTCGCCATGAAGATCAGCAGCGGCGCGTAGATCCGCACCGAGTCCGCCACCGGCCGGAAGTGCGAGGAGGTGTTCGCCTCGTCGAGGTAGACGGTGCGGATGGCCTCGCTCCGGATCGGGATCCCGTGTCGCGCGGCCTGGAGCAGCATCACCAGCTCGTACTCGTAGCGGTCGCCGCGCACGGTGGTCAGCCACGGCAGCATCGTGGCCGGGAAGGCACGCAGCCCGGTCTGGGTGTCCCGGAGGCGCAGCCCCGTCGCGGCGCGGAACATCAGGCGGGTGACGGCGTTGCCGAAGCGGCTCCGCAGCGGGACGTCGGTGTCGAACTGCCGTTCGCCGAGCACCAGGTGCGGGGCGGCACCGACGGCGGTGTCGACGCTGTCGGCGACCGCGAGGATGTCGGTGACGGCATGCTGACCGTCGGCGTCGGCGGTGACCACCGGCCCCGTGGCGCGCAGCGCGTCGAGGTGCCGGAAGCCGGCGCGGAGGGCGTAGCCCTTGCCACGGTTCGTCGGCAGTCGCAGGACGCTCGCTCCCAGCCGCTGACAGGCGGCGAAGACCTCCTGCCGGGCCAGGTCGCTCCCGTCGTCGACGATCAGCACGTCCGCCCCGGGCCTGGCCTCGAGCAGTCCTCGAACCAGGCCGGTCAGCAGGTCGGTGGGCTGGTAGGCGGGGATCAGCACGCGCACCGGGTCAGCCGCCGATGTAGAGGATGTCGGAGGTGCCCCGCTCGCCTCCGTTGCTGGGCCGGTTCACGACCTCGCCCTGGAAGTAGAGGGTGGAGGAGCCACCGCCGTCGAGGTTGTACGCCGTCTGCGCGCCGAGCCCCTTCATGATCTCTGCCAGCTCGGGCAGCGTGACCCCGCGGCTGTAGCCGGCATCCCGGCCGTCCACGACCACGACCACCAGGTGGTTGACGTCGATCGTCCCGACGGCGGTCCGGGGCTGCTCGCCCTGGATGGAGTGGTTGCCGAAGTTGGTGTCGATCTCGATCTGGTCGATGCCGTCCACCACGGCGCCGTCGCTGACGAGCGCCGGCCCGAAGGACAGCGTGTTCCACGCCCCGTCGGCGACCAGGTCCTTCGCCGTGGTCGCGGTCTCGTCGTAGAGCTTGACGGTGCCGTCCCGGTAGAACGCCAGGCCCTCCCGGGCGCCGGTCGAGCGGAAGACGGCGCCGTTGCGGATGACGATGCCGCGGTCGCGGAAGCCGTAGTAGTCGCCGTTGACCGCGAACACCGCGTCGTTGTCCTGGGCGATGGCCGAGGTGTTCTCGACGATGTTCTCGCCGAACTGGTTGTGCGCGAAGGCTGAGCGCAGCACGGTGGCATCGGTCAGGGTCAGGTCGGCCACGAAGTAGGTGACCTTGTCGTCGCCGCTGCCCGACTCGATCCTCGAGATCTTCACCGTGGTGCCGTCGGCCGACCAGGTGTCGCCGGTCGCGGTCGCGTCGGACGTGTCCAGCGCCGTGCCGGTGCTGCCGGCGGCGGCCTCGTAGGCGTCGGCGTCGTCGATGGCGACATGGTCGACGACGTACTCGTTCAACGCCCACGAGCTCGCGCCGCCGGCGCCCAGGGCGGCGACGACTCCTCCGATCAGGAAGGAGCGTCGGGCGACGGTACGGCGGGGCCTCAGGTCAGGGTCGGCTGGCATGGCACGACCTTGTCGTCGCGGTCTGTGGGCCCCCTGTGCTCGCTCCCCGAGCGCGATGTGAGGCCTCGAGAGCTCCTCGCCGACGCAGCAAGGGGCCCGGAACTCCGTCGAGTTCCGGACCCCCTGCCGGTCAGCTGTCGACCGGGTCAGCTCACGTCGTGCCGCTGCCGGCACTCGTGTCGTCCTCCGGCGGACCGCCCGGTCCGCCACCGTCGCCGCCGCGCGGCCCACCGCCGCGACCGCCGCCCATGCCACCGGTGAACTCGCCGGCGGTGACGGTGCCCGCCTTCGTCAGCCCCGAGGTGCTGCCGCCGGTCGAGAACCCGGTGTCACTGCCCGCGTCGCCGACGTACAGGTCGTGGTCCTGGCCGTTGGTGATGCCCTCGGCGGCGACGATGACCGACGACGTCGCCTCAGGTACGACGTACCGCGCGACGACGTCGCCGTCGGAGTCGACCACGGCGACGACCTGCCCAGCCTCCGCGGGCGTCGTCAGCGTCGCGGCGACCCAGCCCTCGTCGGAGTCGGTCGACGGCGCCGACGACATCCCGCCGAGGGCGACCAGGGTGCCCCCCGTCACCGGGAACGAGCCGTTCACGTCGAGCGACCCGGTGCCGCCACCACCCGCCGAGCCGGCCTCGACGACCGTGGTGCCGCCGGTGATGGTCGCGGAGCCGTTGGAGTCGATGCCGTCACCCTGCGCCACGACGACGTGGACGTCACCGCCGCTGATCGACGCCAGCACACCCTCCTGGGCGTCCTCGCCACCGCCGGCGGTCTCGCCGTTGGTGGCGTTGATGCCGTCGTCCTGGGCGGTCACGTCGACGGTGCCGTCGGCGATGCTGATCTGGGCCGCCTCGAGGCCCTCCGTGGACTTCGCGACGGTCAGCGTGCCGTCGGCGACGTTGATCGCGCCGATGGCGTCGACTCCGTCGTCGCCGGCGGAGATGGTCACCTGGCCGGCATCCAGCTGGACCGTCCCGGGCTCTCCCTCGGTCTCGTTGTCGGACTTCAGACCGTCGCCCCCGGAGGTGACGTCGAGGGTGCCGCCCGCGATCACCAGGTAGTCCTTGCCGCGGATCCCGTCGTCGGTCGCGGTGACGTCGATGGTGCCCGACAGGATGACGAGCCCGTCCTTGCTGGCGATGCCGTCGTTGCTGTTGCCGGCCACCTCGAGCGTCCCGGTGCCGGCGATGGTCAGGTCGGCCATCGAGAAGAGGGTGGCGGTCGGGGCGTCGTCGCTGTCGTCGTCGGCGGTCGAGGCGGCGGCGTCCGCGAGACTGTTGACGCTGTCCGCTGCGAGGATCACGACCGCTTCGTCGGCCTCGGTGACGACGAGGGGCGAGGTCGACGCGGAGGTGATGTCGGCGT
Source organism: Nocardioides sp. URHA0020 (assembly GCF_000620705.1). Classification (GTDB taxonomy): domain Bacteria; phylum Actinomycetota; class Actinomycetes; order Propionibacteriales; family Nocardioidaceae; genus Nocardioides. The sequence continues at coordinate 25,219 of NZ_KK211169.1, read as the reverse complement.
TGTCGAGCACGATGTCGACCTTGCCGTCGCCGGGGCTGTCGACGACGATCTGGCCGTCGGTCAGCGTCCCGGACACGATGTAGGTGCCCGCCGTGGTGATCGTGACGACGTCACCCTTCACCGTCGCGCCGTCACCGTCGACCTCCGTGCCGCCGTCGGCCAGCGCGATGGTCGTCGCGCCGTCCGCCGAGTAGTCACCATCGTCGGTGTCGGCATGGGTGTCGTCCAACGTCATGAACGCCGTCGCACTGGCGACGGTGCCGGTCCCGCCCGACGTGCCGGTCGCGGTGGTGCCACCGTCGGCGCTGGAGCCGCACGCGGTGGCGAGGGTCAGCACGGCGGCCGTGCCGAGCGCGGCCATCCGGTGGCGCAGGGTCGTCTTCTTCATGGGTTCTCCTGGGGTCGGACGGCCATCAGGCCGAGGTGCTTGTCGAGTGCGCGGTGCCACTTGAGGCGGGGCAGGTCGGGGTGCAGGGCGGCCATCCCGACGCCGTACTTGGAGATCCGGGCGGGCCGGTGGCCGCGCGACCACATCAGCCGGTCGACCTGCGACGGCGTCGAGCCCGTCTTGGTCTCCACGATCGCCAGCGACGGGCGCTCCAGGTCTCCGCCCTGGATCAGCGACGTCCAGCCGAGGTCGACGTCGACGGTGACCCGGCTCCGGGAGTCCGGCAGGAAGAGCGTCGTACGGCGGTAGTCCGTCACCAGGACGGGCTCGAGACGGCTGGTGACGCCCGGTGGGACCACGCTTGCGACGAACCCCTGTCCGTCGGCGGTGAGCCCACCGACCTCCTCGGCATCGGGATGCTCGATGCGCAGCTTGACGGTCTGGCCGCGAGCCGCGCGGGTCTTGACCTCGAGCCACGACGAGGATGAGTCGAGGTAGGTCCGGGTGCGGACCTTCCAACGCCGGCGATGCGACCGGCCCGAGGTGTGGAAGCTGTCCCGGCCCGGGGTGTCGAGGTAGGTCGACCGGTAGCCGAACGCTCGCCGACCGTCGATCTCCAGGACCTGGCCGAGGCCGGACAGGCTGTCCATCAGCAGCTGCGCCTCCCGCACGGGGACGACGTACTTGCGGTCCACCCGGGTCAGGAGCTCGGCGCGATCGACCAGCTCGGCGAGGGAGATCGGCGCCATCGCGTGCAGCCGCTCCGCCTCCAACGCGGTCATCGGGCACCGGCCGGGACGGGCGCCGGCGGCACCACACCCTGCGACGCCAGGTAGCGCACGTCGACGAGCGTCGTGTCGTTGACGATGTCGGTCCTCACAACGCGGACCGAGAGGACGGTGCCGCCGAGGATCCTCTCCAGATGTGCCGTCAGGGCGCCGCGATCGACGTACGCGCGGTCCAGCAGCAGCTGCTGCGACTGCGGCCTGCGCCCGAGTCGCGGGCTGTCGCCGACTGCGACCGCGCCCAGGACGGCGGCCATCAGCGCCAGGTCCACCCAGGTGGGCGACTGGTCGAGCCCGCCGAGCAGCCCGAGCGTGAGAGCCGCGAAGTAGTAGGCGATCTCGCTGTGCGCGAGCTCTTCGGATCGGAGCCGGATGATGGACAGGATCCCGAACAGGCCGAGGCCGAGGCCGGCGCCGATCGTCGAGGTCGTCAGCGCTGACGCGACCGCCAGGACGCCGACGTTCACCGTCAGCAGCGCGACGATCAGCTCCGGTCGGTGGTTGCGCGGGAGGAAGAGGCCGAAGACGAGGACGCTGATCGCGACCAGGTCGGCGGCGTACAGGGCGTAGGTGGGCATTGCAGTGAGCTCCAGGGGGACGGCGGGTGGATCGACTCCCCCAGTAGGCCTTCCGGAGTTGTCGGGGACGCCTGTGGTCGCTGTGCGCCTCCTGTGCACCCGTTGAGCGCACTCGTCTGGCGGTCGCGACCGGCAGCGCCGGTGGCCGAGGACGGACGGACCGCTCGGACGGATGAGCCGGGGGGCGAGCGGGAACGTGTCCGGTATGCCGGGCGACCTCTCCACCTACCGCCGCAAGCGTGACTTCACGCGCACCCCCGAGCCCGCCGGCGCGCTCGCGGGCACCGACGGGCAGCCGAGGTTCGTCGTCCAACGTCATCGGGCGAGCCGGCTGCACTACGACCTGCGGTTCGAGATCGGCGGCGTCCTCGTCTCCTGGGCGGTGCCGAAGGGCCCCACGTTGGACCCGGAGGCCCGGCGTCTCGCGATGCACGTGGAGGACCACCCCGTGGACTACCTGCTCTTCGAGGGCGTCATCCCGTCCGGTGAGTACGGCGGTGGCGACGTCATCGTGTGGGACACCGGGACCTGGGAGCCCGTCCACACCGAGGATCCCGCGGCCGCTGTCGCGGACGGTGAGCTGCACGTGGAGGTCCACGGCCAGAAGCTGCGCGGTCGCCTGGTGCTCGTCCGCCGCGGCAGCTCGGCGGACGGGAAGGAGTGGATGCTGCTGCACAAGCACGACGAGCACGCGGCGATCGGGTGGGACCCGGAGCAGCATCCGGTGTCGGTCCTGACGGGGCGCACGAACGACGACGTGCTCGCCGACCCGGACTGGGAGTGGCGCACCGACCTCCCGGCCGACCGGGCGGGCGTCTCGCTGATGCCCAGCCCGCTCCCGGACGACGCGCTCGACGAGCTCGCCGCGATGGGGACGGCCGGGACCTGGGAGGTGTTCGGACGCTCGCTGAAGGTGACGAACCTCGACAAGGTCCTCTTCCCTGCGCGCACCGACGAGGCAGGGGTGACCAAGCGTGAGCTGCTCGCGTACGCCGCGCGGATCGCCCCGGCGGCGCTGCCCTACCTGCAGGGCCGGCCGGTGAACCTGCACCGCTACCCGAACGGAGCCGACGAGAAGGGCTTCTGGCACAAGCAGCGCCCCGGTCATGCCCCGGACTGGTTGACGGGCTGGGACAACCCGGATGCCGACCGGGGCGAGACCACGACCTACATCGTGCCCGACGAGCCGGCGGCCCTGGTGTGGATGGCGAACTTCGGAGCGCTCGAGTGGCACCCCTGGACCTCGCGCACCGAGGCGCCGCACGAGCCGACGTACGCGCTCATCGACCTCGACCCCGGCACCGAGACCAGCTGGGACGACCTCCTCGTCCTGGCCCGGCTGCACCGCACCGCCCTCGACCACCTGGGCGTGACCGGCCGGGCGAAGGTGACCGGCCGACGCGGCATCCAGATCTGGATCCCGATCGTGGCCGGGTACACCTTCGATGACACCCGCGCCTGGGTCGAGCAGGTCTCCCGAACGGTCGGGAAGGTGCTGCCCGACCTGGTGAGCTGGAAGTGGGAGGTCAAGGCCCGTGGCGGGCTCGCGCGCCTGGACTACACCCAGAACGCCATCAACAAGACCCTCGTCGCGCCGTACTCGCCCCGCGCCGGAGCCGGTGCGCCGGTGTCGGTGCCGATCGGCTGGGACGAGCTCGACGACCCGGACCTGCGCCCGGACCGGTGGACCATCCGCACCGTGCTGGACCGGGTGGAGTCCCTGGGCGACCCGTTCCGCGTCCTCCTCCGCGGCGCCCAGCAGCTGCCCGAGCTGACCTGAGCGAGGATCCTCGTCGCGCGTTCGGCGATGTGGCGGCATCGCGGCGAGATCAGCGATCGAGCTGTTCGGGGCCACCGCCGGCCCGCGGGGACGACGCCGACCGACGACCGCCGGTGGGCTTCCCACCGTTCCGACCCACACGAACGGTGGATTGCCCACCGCTCACCGTCGTGATCGCCGCCGTCGCGGTGCTGCCGACCGCGTCTGGATCCTCCGGGCCTCGAGGTCAGGGGGCGAGGGCGCGGGTGACGTCCGCAGCAGCGCCCGACCGTACGTGGCTGTGACCCGTCCCCGCCCACAGGTGCGCGACCTCCATGTCCCCGGCCGCGATTGCGGCCTGGCGGAGCGGGAAGGTCACGTGGTGGAGGTGCGGGTACCCGGCCGGTGCATCGGCGTGCTCGGCGATGAAGCGGTTCTCCAGGCCACGAGCCCACCGGCCTGTGAAGGCACGGGTGAGGGTCGTGCGGGTGAAGTTCGGGTCTACCAGCGCTGCTCGGTGCGTTGCGTTGGTTCCCGCCTCATCGGTCAGCAGGTACGCGGTGCCGGCTTGGACGGCGACGGCACCTCGGTCCATCAGCGCCCGACTCGTCGACGTGTCGACGATGCCACCCGCAGCGACGACCGGTACGTCGACGCTCGACGCGATGGCGGACACCAGCGTCATCAGCGGCGAGGTGCTCGGACTGGCGTCCGCGTCCCAGGTAGCCCGGTGGCCGCCTGCTTCGTGCCCCTGGATACACAGCGAGCCCGCCCCTCGGGCGACGGCTGCCGTGGCTTCGTCGAGGGAGCTCACCGTGACACAGGACAGGATGCCGCGGTGGGCCAGGGCGTCGAACACGTCGTCGGCCGGGCATCCGAAGGTGAACGACACCATGTCGGGGCGCAGGTCGAGCACGAGGTCCAGCTTGGCCTGCCAGTGGTCGTCCTCCCACTGCGGCTCTCCGAGCGCTACCTGCAGACGGGTGGCTTCTGGTTGCAGTGACCGCCGGTAGGAGTCGAGGAGCACAGGATTCGGCTCGTAAGCGTCGACGACGAAGAGGTTCACGCCCAGTGGACCGGTGGTATCGACCCGAGCTGCGTTGATGTCGGCGGCGACTGCCTCAGGAGCTGTGGATCCCGCGGCCAGGAAGCCGAGGCCGCCAGCCTCGGAGACCGCGGCGGCCAGCGCAGGCGTTGAGGGCCCTCCTGCCATCGGCGAGCTGATGACCGGCAACGCCAGGTCGCGCAGGTCGAACACGTCGTTCACGCTACCGAACGTGCGCAGCCGGTGCGACCCGTTCAGGAGCCAACGCGGCGAGCGGTCGCTCGAAGCGGACCCTTCCCATCGGATTGGGCCTGGACCACGCTTGCCGCGATCCGTCGTTGGCGTGTCACACGACGCCTCACGGGCCTGGTCCAGCACGGGCCACGAGGCAGTTCGGTCGCGGCGCGGTGCGGGGCACCTGCTTCAAGCGTGCGCTCGACCCGGTGAAGCCGCCCGGTCCGACTGCGGCTCACCGTCCCGCCGGCACCCTGGCAGCACGCCGCAGCACGGGTGAATGACAACGACGTTGTACCGAGGGTTGTCACCAGGCATGTCCGCTCGCGGCGAGCCAGCCCCCGGTCCCCGGAGACGCATGCGGCAGGATGTCCCCGGCATGGTTCACGAGCCTGTGGAGAACTCCGGAGGGTTGTCAGAATGAAAGTAACCATGTCCCGGGCCCCTAGCTCAATTGGCAGAGCATCGGACTTTTAATCCGCGGGTTGTGGGTTCGAGTCCCACGGGGCCTACCCAAAGTGGTCAGGTGGCCGCCCAAGTGGGCCATATGCACCCCAGGGTCTGCACCACGACCTATCCACCGGGTCGGCGAGTCCCTAGTCTCGCGTCAGACTGAACCGCCGGCGGCCCGAGACCCCGGCGGTTCATTCATCTCCGGCAGCTGGCGCGCCCGTGTCGATCCAGTACCGCAGCTTGCCGTTGCGGGCGTCCTCGAACACCCCGCCGCAGCGCTCGATCGTGAGGCGCGAGCCGTCGTTGTCGTCGTCGCAGGTGACGAGCACGCGGTCGAGGCCGAGGTCGGCGGCGCGGCGTACGCCGAGGGCGAGGGCTCGGGTCGCGTGCCCCTCGCGGCGACGTGACGGACGCACCGAGTAGCCGATGTGGCCGCCCTCCTCGAGCAGCCAGGGCGTGAGCGAGTGCCGCAGGGCGAGGTAGCCCACGAACTCGTCACCGTCGGTGATCCAGAAGTAGGTGCAGTGCACCCGCCCCTCGGGGAGAGGGGTGGCGGGGTCGGCCTGGGCGAGCAGCGCGGCGATCAGCGCGGGCGCACCCTCCGGAGAGACGTCGACGACATCGAAGTCCCACAGACCCGAGCCGTGCATGAAGTCCCGCTCACCGAACTCCTCGACCGCCTCAGCCCAGGAGGCACGCAGGTCGAGGTCCGGGGTCACGAGCGTCGTCATGGCCCCATCCCATCAGATCCCAGAACTGCAACGTGTTCTAGGATCGGCCGGTGGCCGGAGACCAGCGCGAACCCAGCACCGCGGAGCAGGTGGCGCGCGAGGCGTCGCTCTACGGACCCTTCACCGACGTCGTGCGGGAGCTCGTCGACGCCACGATCCGCACCGAGATCGACGACGCCGAGGTCGCGGGGATCCAGACCGAGCTCGCGAGCATCGTGGCCCGGCTCCGGACGCGCCAGCTCGACGGCCCGTACGCCGTGAACAACCGCGGCCGGCACTGGGGCAACACGGTCGTGGGTCTTCGCAACGCGATCGCCCCGCCGCTGCACATCGAGCGCGAGAGCACCGGTCGCGCCTGGTCGAGCTTTCACCTCGGTGCGGCGTACGAGGGTCCTCCCGGCCTCGTGCACGGCGGCGTCTCGGCGCTGGTCCTCGACCAGATGCTCGGCGAGGCGACCGGCGCTGGCGGCAAGCCGGGCATGACGGCCAGCCTGACGCTGACCTACCGGCGCGCCACCGCGCTGGGGGACCTGCGGGCCGAGGCGTGGATCGAGCGCACCGAGGGCATCAAGACCTGGGCGCGCGGCCACCTGTCCGATGCCGACGGAGTGACGGTCGAGGCCGAGGGCCTCTTCATCCTCCCGCGCTGGGCGCGGGAGAAGGCGGCAGCGCAGCCGCCGCCGTCCTTCGAGTAGGTCAGCCGACCGTCTGCTCGACCGGTACGCCGCGCTCGCCGGCGTCGGTGAGCCGCGACTCCTCGAGCGCGCGCTCCTCCAGCTCCGCCCGTCGGGTTGTCTCGAGCATGGCCCGCGCGGCGTCGTACGCCCCGGGGTCGGAGACCAGGTCGGTGGCGCCGCGCTTGAGGCGGCTCAAGGCGCTGCGCGCGAAGATCTGCTGCTCGGTCGTGGTGCGCTCGGAGCGACCGCGCCCGATGAACGAGACCGCCCAGTGCAGCAGCGCGGTGACGCGGCTCTTGAAGCCGGTGATGTAGATGAGGTGCAGCGCCAGCCACATCAGCCAGGCGAGCACGCCGGTGATCCGGAACTTGCCGATCAGCGCGACCGCCCGGAAGCGGCTGATGATGGCCATCGAGCCCTTGTCGAAGTAGTGGAACGGGCCCGCGGAGGGCTTCGACTTCAGACGGTTGTCGATCTCCTTGGCGGCGTACTTCGCCCCCTGGATCGCGACCTGGGCGACACCCGGGAGGTTGTCGAGCGCGATCATGTCGCCGACGACGAAGACCTCGGGGTGACCCGGCAGCGTCAGGTCGGGGTTGACCGCGATCCGGCCGGCGCGGTCGAGCGGGGCACCGGTCTGCTCGGAGAGCGTGCGGCCGAGCGGGTTGGCCTGGACGCCGGCCGCCCAGATCTTGGCGACGCTCTCGATGCGCTCGACGCGACCGTCCTTGAACTTCATCTCGATGCCGCGCTCGTCGACGTCGGTCACCATCGCGCCGAGGATGACCTCGACGCCGAGCTTCTCGAGCTCGGACTTGGCCTTGGCGCCCAGCTTGGCGCCGAAGGGCGGCAGCACCTGCGGCGCGGCGTCGACGAGGATCACCCGTGCCTGCCGGGTGTTGATGGCGCGGAAGTCCTTGTGCAGCGTGCGGTGGGCCAGCTCGGCGATCTGGCCGGCCATCTCCACACCGGTCGGGCCGGCGCCGACCACGACGAAGGTCAGCAGGTGGTCGACGGGCTCACCCCGGGTGGCGCCCAGCTCGGCCATCTCGAAGGCGCCGAAGATCCGACCGCGCAGCTCGAGGGCGTCGTCGATGCTCTTCATGCCGGGGGCGTACTCGGCGAAGTGGTCGTTGCCGAAGTAGGACTGGCCGGCACCGGCGGCGACGATCAGCGAGTCGTACGGCGTGACCGTCGAGCGGCCGAGCACCTGGGAGGTGACGGTGTGCGCGTCCAGGTCGATGCCGGTGACCTCGCCGAGGAGGACCTGGGCGTTGTCCTGCCCGTGCAGGATCTCGCGGGTCGGAGGTGCGATCTCGCCCTGGGAGAGGATGCCGGTCGCCACCTGGTAGAGCAGCGGCTGGAAGAGGTGGTGCGTCGTCTTGCCGATGATCGTGACGTCCACGTCGGAGCGGCGCAGCTGCTTGGTGCCGAAGAGTCCACCGAACCCGGTCCCGACGATCACCACCCGGTGTCGCTCGGCTGCCTGCTCGTGCTGCTGCGTCGTCGCCATGACGGGCCCTTCGCTTTCGTTCGTTTGGATCGTGCCAAGAGAACATCCTCAGCGGCACCCATTGTTCCGCTCCGCACCCCGGTTTCCGCAATCGGGGCGGTCATGTTGCTCACACTCACCGTGATATCGGGTCAGCACGACGAGTTCCGCACATATCGCCCGGTCTGGACCGGCGAAACCGTCCACGGTTCGCAAGGTTTCGACGGAAAATGCAGGGGTACACGCCGGGGACTGCCTCCATCCTGCTCAGCCTCTCCGTGGAGAAACACCGTGCCGCTGAACCGGCCCGCCCTGTCGCTGGGCTCGGGTCCCCGCGGCGTGCAAGACGCGCGCCGCTGGGTGGTCGACGCATGCCACGACATGGGGCGAGACGACCTGGCCGAGTGCGCGGAGCTGGGTGTCTCCGAGCTGGTCACCAACGCGCTGCTGCACGCCGTGCCCCCGCTGACCGTGCGAGTGCGCGGCACCGTCGAGCATCCCCGGGTCGAGGTCCACGACGGGTCCGCGGAGGTCCCGCCGATGCCCATTGACGACGCCGAGGACGACCTGCTCCTCACCTTCGGGCGGGGCCTGGGGATCGTGGCACGCTGCTCGACCGCCTGGGGCGTCGACGTCGAGGAGCACGGCAAGACGATCTGGTTCGCGCCGTCGTCCGAGCCCGGCGGCGACCCGGTCGAGGGCGTCGTGACCGGCGAGCGCGTCGCCCCCGCACGCGAGCCGGCGCCCGACGAGATGCGCATCGACATCGTCGGCGTACCCCTGCGCATGTACGTCGAGTTCCAGCGTCACTACCGCGAGCTGCGCCGCGAGGTCCGACTGCTGTCGCTCGCCCACGAGTCCGACTACCCGCTGGCCAAGGACCTCTCCGCGCTCTTCGGCGCGCTCGAGAACGACCTGCGTGACGGCATCGGCGCCGAGCAGATCGAGCAGGCGCTGGCCTCGGGGGCAGCCACCGCCGACCTGCACGTCGCGATGCCGCGCGAGACGGCCGCGACCATCGGTCGGTTCATCGAGCTGCTCGACCTCGCCGACGCCTTCTGCCGGGAGAAGCGGCTGCTGTCGCTCGCGCGGATGCCCGACCAGCAGCGCTTCCAGCGCTGGTTCCTCAGCGAGTTCGTCCGGCAGGAGCAGGGCGCGCCCGCCGTGGCGTGGAAAGATGCGCCCGTGTCGCGATCCCAGGACCCCAGCAGCGTGACGTGACCGTCGGCGCCTCGACGCCGCGGCTCCTGGCCGCGGTGGCGGTGGGCGGCGCGGTCGGCGCCTGGGCCCGCTGGGGTCTGACCGCGGCTCTGCCCGCGGAGCCCGACGGCTTCCCGTGGACGACCTTTGCGATCAACGTGGTCGGGTCCTTCGCGCTGGCGCTGCTGCCGGCCCTCGTGGTCGTGCGCCGACAGCGCCTCCTGGCCGTGGCGCTCGGCCCGGGAGTGCTGGGCGGGTTCACGACCCTGTCGGCGTACTCCGAGCAGACCCGGGCCCTGCTCGACCACGGGCACGCCTCGACCGCCGGGCTCTACCTCGTCGCGACCCTCGCCTGCTGCGTGGTGGGCGTCGCCGTCGCCGACCACTGGTCGCGGCCGTCCGAGCGGGCGGCCGTCGCACCCGAGGGCGGCAACGAGTGACGGCGCTGCTGGTCGCCCTCGGCGCCGCGGTCGGGGCGCCGCTGCGGTTCGTGGTCGCGAGCCGGTACGACGAGCCCGGCCGGCTGCCCCTCGGCACGATGCTCGTGAACGTCACCGGGTCGGGGCTGCTCGGTCTGCTCTCGGCGCTGGCCCTGTCGGGTCACGCGATGGCCCTGCTGGGCACCGGCTTCTGCGGCGGCTTCACGACGTACTCGGCCTTCGCCGTGCAGACGCACGGGCTCGGGCCGCGCCGCGGGACGGCGTACGCCGCCGGCACGATCGTGACCGCGCTGGCCGCCTGCGCGGCAGGGTTCTGGCTCGCGGCCTGAGCCGCTGGTCCGCGGACGCGCCGCGGTCAGCCGTAGCCCAGGTCGTGGAGACGGGCGTCGTCGATGCCGAAGTGGTGGGCGACCTCGTGGACGACGGTGATCCGGACCTCGTCCTCCACCTCCTGCACGCTCTCGCACATGTCGAGGAGGGGGTTGCGGAAGATGAAGATGCGGTCGGGTAGATCCATCATCGGGTCGCCCCAGCGCTCGGTGAGCGCGATGCCGTCGTAGAGCCCGAGCAGGTCGGGGTCGTCGGCCGGTGGCTCGTCCTCGACCAGGACGACGACGTTGCGCACCAGGGAGGTGATCTCGTCGGGGATGGCGTCCAGGGCGCGGTCGACGAGGGCGTCGAACTCCACGGAGCCCATCTCGACCGGCATGCGGTCATTGTGCAGGCACGCCGAAGGAGCCCGTCGAAATGACACCAGCCCCTCCCGGACCGGGAGGGGCTGGTGCTCATCTGCGACCCCGACGGGACTCGAACCCGCGGCCTCCGCCGTGACAGGGCGGCGCGCTAACCAACTGCGCTACGGGGCCAGGTATCTCACTGGTGAAGCGGTGGAACTCTAACCCATGGTTGCGGCCGACTCCCAATCGGGCCGACTCGCACCTCGGGTCGCACCCCCAACGGGATTCGAACCCGTGCTACCGCCGTGAAAGGGCGGGGTCCTGGGCCGCTAGACGATGGGGGCCGGACGTGCACGGAGAAGCATAGAGTCCCCTCGCTGAGCGCTCCAAAAGCAGCAGCCGCCGCTGGTTTCGCCCGACCCCGACGGCTCCTGTATGGTTTCCGTCGCTTGGCCAGGTAGCTCAGTTGGTACGAGCGTCCGCCTGAAAAGTGGAAGGTCGGCGGTTCGACCCCGCCCCTGGCCACCGGCAAGCAGGTCTCTGACCTGCGAAGACACCCCCACCGGGTAATCGGTGGGGGTGTTTTCGGACACGTCAGTTGCAGTTTCCGTTGCATTTCGCTGCGGAGACATCTGCATTGATGGCGTCACCTGGCACGCGTGGATCTTGGTCGGGGCACCCTTTCATGGGCGGTCGCCTCAAGACCGCTGGGCGCGAACGTTATACACGTGCCGCAGATGCCACGGCGCTCTCTGGGATGCTCCGGGGAGGTCCGGGCGAAGCGACGGTCGGGCCGCGCGACATACGCGTTGACTTGACCCGAATTGACCAGCTCGATGTCCCGGCCCATCGGACCAAGACGCAGACTTTCCTGCGCGCGTTGGGGTCTGTCACCCGTTCGTGCAGCAGACCCCTGACGTGTTCGACGCCAACGTGTGGACTCACCACGAAGAGCAGCTGAACGAACCGGCGACCGAGGTTCGCGCTATCTGACCTGTTGCGGGCCGCCCGACGACCCGGGTTCGGCGCGATCGCGACGCTGCTTCGTGCCGAGTGGCGGTTTCCATCGACCGCAACGTCCAGCTATGCGGTTGAGTTGTGTCATGGCACGCAAGCTCTTGGCGGGAACGTTGCGGATGGGGCACGTCAAGAACGACGACGGAACGTCGGAGGTCGTGATCGTTCAGTTGGACGCGAAAGGGGCGATCGCGACCCGGCCGAGATCCAATCCCGGCCTCGATCCGTTTCGGATGCTCACCGATGATCCGCCTGCCGCGCCTGACCCTCTGCACTTCTACGACCACGAAGGACGCCTCACCCTCCTGGAGTGCCGGAACGTCGGTACGACCGCTTCCACCGGCGGAGCCAGCGTGGAAAGAATCCGAGCGACCCGGGTTGTCGCGTCTGGCCGGGATGCGATCCCCTATGACGCGGTCAACGGCATGAGAGTCGAGATCGACGGGCTCGCTACTTGGGCGGAGATGACTACCGTCCAGCAAAGTCTCGAACGCACAGGCGATGAGTCGTTGGCAGTGCTGATCCGGGCTGACAACCCCGACCCGATCCTGCTCGGCGGCCCACTCAACGTCTCCCTAGAAACCACATTTACCCACAATCCACGCCCCACGGGCAACGTCTTCTCCGTTACCGACATCGTGTCGGTCCGGACGCGGTCTGCTGAGCTCGTGGCGTGGGAGAACCACGCGGTCGTGCACCGCATGCTGCAGGACCTGATGTGCTTGGTCTACGCAAAGCCCTGCAGCGCAGAGCTCACCGCAGTGATGCGCGACGACGACCAGGCCTACTCTGACAGCAGCGAGAAACGCTTCTGGCACGAGGCGTACCAACCCTCGTTCGGACGAGGGTCCGCCGCCGTCAGACCTCTAGACAGAACGCGCGACAGACCCTTGTTCTATCTGCGCGACCTGGACGAATCAGCTCTTCAGTCTTGGATGGCCGAATGGGATCTCTGGTCACGCCCCACCTGGATTGCTGTCACCACGATGTTTCAGCAAGGCACGACCATTGAGGCGAAGCTCCTGCAGATCGGAGTGGCTCTTGAGTCACTCGGCTTCGCCATCTGGACTGCGGAGCGCAACTCGAGGGGTGGCGCGACGCCGAACTTCCCGCGACTCCTGGAGCGGGTCACAGATGCCGTTGGCTTCCACCACAACCGCCTCTATGGCGAAGCCGACGCAAGGACCTGGCGCCGTGACTTCAATGAGGCCTTCAAGGGATCGAAGCATGCAGACCGGCCTCTCCCCGACGCTCTGGCGGCTCGCGACTTCGCCGCTCAGGGCCTCAACTTGATCCGGGCGTGGCTTGCGGTGCGGCTCGGCGTCGATACGGACCGACTGATCGAACGCATGGAGAGGTGATCCCGTTCGATCGATCTGTTGCTCTCAGCCGTCGAGGCGATCCGCGATCTGAGCCCCGCACGACTGTGAAGGGCAGCCGAGGTGCCGCGCTGATCAGCCGGTTCCGTCGTCAACCCGTGGACATCTCGAACGTCAGGCGAGAGAGACGCACCAGGCAACGCCGATGCCAACTACGCCCAAGATCGTCAACAGCGCGCTGTCGCGGTAGATGGTGATTTGGGTCGCGACCGTCGCCCACGATGGCTCGACGGAATCGAGGTGATCTTGGGCGTTCGCTTGCAACCACGGCCGCGGCTGGTGGGTAATCCAGGCTGAGTCGACGGTTCCCATCACCTTTCTGTTCACCACGACACCTGCGGTGCCGAGCAGGGCAAGGAAGAGGACCGCGATTGCAACAGCCCAGATGACGAAGCCCACCAGGCTGGTTCCGTCCACGATCTTCGAAAGTGCCGCCGTGGACAGACCGATCAGAACGATGAGGGTTGTGAAGAGGAACTGACCGCGCTGACGGATCTGCTCGAGCTGTTCAGAGAGGGCATCGAGTTGGCGCTGGGCGACGGCAATCAGGAGGTTGAGCTCCTGATCGGTGCACGATGAGATGTCGGCCGGTTGCGATCGATGGAGTTCAACGACCGGAACCGACTTTCCCGCCCAAAGACCGCTGAGGTGGACCAGGTACAGCTTCCATTCAGGAAGCGGAGCGGGCGGCTCCGTTCGCCCAGATGTGTCAGGTGCCATTTCTAACCTCCGTTGAGCCAGCTGGCGATCGCCGCCGAGACGGCCGACGCAATCGGCTCCGGCAGGAACAGCCACTGTCCAGCGGGGTTCACATCCAGTAGGACCTCATCGCCGCTCGGGGTAAGGATCCAGTCCTGACTGCTGTAGCCGAGACCAAGGTCGTCGGCTAGGCGCGCCGCCGCCTTGGCAACAGTGTCGTGCGTTCCGTACGTCGCGCGAAAGGAGCTGTGTGCTGCCTCCTCTGCTCGCCAGTCGAGCGGGACGGAGTCTGCGTCGAGCTCAGCAACCCAGCACTGGCCGCGGACCGTGACGACTCGCAAGTGGGTGCTCGCGGTAATTCGCTCCTGGAGCAGGAACGGCGTCGGCCCGAGATCTTGGAAGTCCGGACTCAAGAGATCGACCGCCGTCGCATAGACCACAGCAGGAGTGCCGTCTGAGGTCGTGAAATGGCCAGGCCCCAGGGGCTTGATGACTACGTTGTGGCCAAGTTCGCGCACAGCGGTGTCGACCTTGTTGGTGACCACGGTTCGGGGCGTCGCAATGCCGAGACGGTCGGCGATCCGGATCTGGAGCAGCTTGCTCTCACAGATGAGCAGCGGGTCGATTGGCGTGAGCCAGTCGATCCCCGGAACACGGGCTATGCCGGCAATCAGCGAAACTGCCGCCGCTTGCGCAACTGCGGCGTGCGAGCCGATTGCGTCCCCGTGCCCCCAATCGGCAGGGGCGAGACGACGCATCCAAGCCCGCGCGCGCCCTGAGCGAAAGGGCCCAGCAAGACCCTCGACCTCGAAGCCATCTGCTGACAGCAAGTAGGGGCGCGACGACAAAGATTCAGCGTCGATGACAACTGTTAGCGCCGACTCCAGGAGGGCCGCAACTGCCTCGACGTGAGGGTCGGTCTCCTCACCAACGATGAGTACGCACGCACCCAGGTCGCTGGTCATCCGACAGGTAGCCCGCAAGCAAAGCCGTCAACGGATCGCCTGTCGTCGTCGACGGTTTCAGGGCTAGCCGTAAGGGTTCCTCGGTTCGCGCCCTCGCGGTCCGTCACAGCGGGAATGCTGGAGAGTACGAGGTACAGGTCGTCAGCAACAGCACGCGAGCCACAGGGCATGCCCCGACTCTAGGGCGTCAACTGGGACGCGGGTGGCGATTCGTGTCTAAGCGTTCGGCCTCAGCCCGCGGGAAGTCCAACCGCCACGAGGACACTGTGAGCTCGGTCGTTGTCGGCCGTCTCCTCCTTATGCGTCAGCGTGGATCCTGTCGGACCGCTTTCTCGGTCAGCCGCGAACTGCGACCCGAGCCGCAGGTATAGATCGAGCTTCTCTGCCGGTGCGTCTGTCATGTTCAATGCTCCTACGAGAGTGGAAGGCTCGTCAGGTCATGTCGGTAGGCCGCGCGATCGCGATCAGCCGTTTCGATCTCCTTGGTGTCGGTCTCGCGCCCCGTGCGCGTGTCGCGGCCGACGTTGGACTGGCCAAGAGTCACGTACAGATCGAGCATTTCGACTCCTGTCGTCATGTCTGAGCGTACGGGTTCGCAAGTGCGAGCGACCTGGTTGCATTGCCGCGCGCGTCGAACTGACTAGCGGACCGCACGTTCGCAAGCCCCCACCCACACGCTCCCTGCTAGTCACGGAGATCAAGTGGTAGCGACCGACGTCCATCTCGTGCGCCCTCTACCTTGACAATCCCGTATACCGAGAGATGATTACAGGTAAATGAGAAAGTCAGCTCCGCCTCTACTCGCAATCCTGCGCTCTCGTCTGCAGGGAGAGATCCTTTCTGCGATCTATCTGAGCCGCTGGGACGCGCCACTGAGCATCAGCGACCTGGCACGCGAACTTGATGAACCCGTAACCAGTGTTCACGCCGAAGTTCGGCGACTTCTCGAAGCGGGACTCCTGGCCGAGGTCAAAGCCGGCCGATCCCGCTTGATCTCGGCTCCCGATGACACCCTCGTCACGCGCGCACTTCGCGAGCTCCTGGCCGTCACCTTCGGCCCCCTTCCCGTCCTCCGGGGCCTCCTCACCGAACTTCCTGGCGTCGAGGAAGCCTACATCTACGGCTCCTGGGCATCGCGATATTCGGGCGCTCCGGGACCGACCCCGAACGACGTAGACGTGCTGGTCGTCGGCAGCGTCGATTTAGATCTTCTGGACCAGATCGCTGAGACCGCGCGCGGAAAGCTCCACCGGGAGGTCAACATTCGGCAGATCTCCAAGAAGCGGTGGCAACACCCTGGCGACGACCCGTTCCTTCGCACCATCCGCGACCGTCCAATGGTGCACCTGCAAGCGCTGCCGAACGGACTAACGACGCAGACACCCGCCGCAGCAGACTCTCCGTGAGGCAACCAGACCGGGTAGATCCACAACACAGGAGTGAGGGCTTCCGATGACCCGCTGGGCGATCGGCGAGACAACCATCCAGCAGATGCTGAGCGCCGGGCACCTTGAGAGCGTCGCAGCGAGTCGCAGTCAGGCCGATTTCCTCGTCAAACAAGCGCGCACGCATCTCGCATCCGCGACAGCGATCGCTGATGCTGACCCCACCGGCGCCTACCAGCTCACATACGACGCGACTCGCAAAGCGCTGGTCGCGGTGTTGGAGAACCAAGGGCTGCGGCCTACCCACGCGGGCGGCCATGTGGTCGTCGGCGATGCAGTCGCAGCTCAGTTGGGCAACGTTGCTGGCAACCTCCTGCGCGCATTCCCTCGGATGCGCCGCACTCGCAACGACAGCGAGTACCCGACGGGCGACGCGCCATCGGTGACGGCGCACGACGTCAAAGCGGACCTCGCGAGAGCCACAGACATCGTGGACATGGCCGAGCAGGTGCTCGACCAGATGGGCGCCTTCTAGTCGACTGCGATGCGGGGACGACAGACAGTTCGAATCTCAGTTTGCCGTTCCGTACAAGTAGGACGTCGACTTTCGAACAGCCTCGACACGCAACTCGTCGACAACGTGCTGATAGCGGCGAAGCATAGCTTCGCTGCTCCATCCCATGAGGTCCATCACCACGCGCTTGTCGACGCCTTGGACCAGGAGGATGGTCGCCGCGGTGTGTCGTGCGTCGTGCAGACGAACGTCGCGGACCCCGGCCTCGGCCAGGATCTCCTTCCATTCTCGAAGATCGGCGCGCGGGTCAATTGGTGAGCCATCGGGCTGGGTGAAACACCAAGCCGGTGTCGTGCCATGCCGGCCCCGCCGCGAGCCGCAGTTCGGCTTGGGCCGCCTTGTGCGCGCGAAGGTACGCCGCGCTGACGTCGTCGAGCGGAATCACGCGTTCGCCTTTGCGAGTCTTGACTTGCGTCACGACAAGTCCGCCTCCGTGGCGAGAGGGGCAATCGGCTCCTCGCTTGGCGCCGCACGGCCACTCCCGGCTTCCCGCGATGCCGATCTCCTCCCCACAACCGTGCAGGTAGGAGTGTCGCTGCAGCTGTTGGGCAATGGAGAGGCGCGGGGCCGACTCAAGAAAGGTCCGCGACCAAGGCAGACCCAGCGTCTCTCCCTGTCGCAGACCCAAAGCAAGCCGGATGACATGTCGGGCGCCTCCGTCGCGCTTCAGGGCCGAAGCGATTACGCGGCGTGCTTCGTCGACGCTAAGGACTCCACCTTCGAAGTCGACGGCGTCTACTGCTTGCGAGGCAGTCGACTGAACCTGCGTCGCCGGATTGTTGCCGAGGAGCCCAGCGCGAACCGCGTCCTTGAGGGCGCTATGCAAGGTTCGATGGACGTGGTCGACCGTCGCGGGCCGGTAGCGCACGCGACTCAGGCCGGCTTCCGTCACAGTCTCGCGACGCATGGCCGCCTCGAACGCCTCGATCTGTACCCACGTGAGCCTCTTGAGCCGCACCTTGCCGAGACCCGGAATCAGGTGCCTGATGATGTCCGTACGGTAGGAAGCAAGCGTCTTTCGCCTCAGGCGGTTGGGCGCGATCTCGCGGAGCCAGTGGCTCAGCCATTGCTCTAAGGTTGTGGCCGCACCCGCGGCGGCGAACTGCCCCGACTCTCGAGCCTTCTCTAGTTCAGCGACCTTCCGCGCGACCTCTGTACGGTTCCTGCCCTGCCGATGCCGGCGATCGTTGGAGCCATCGGCGCGTTGGCCCATCGTGACCCATCCGTGCCAGGTCCCCTTGGGATCGCGGTAGATCGAGGACTCACCGTTGCTGTTCCGGGTGCCCTTTTTACCCATCAGAGGTCACGATCCTTGGTCGCCAGACTGTCGGCGTAGCGATTGACCTCAACCACATGGACCAGTCGCCGGCGTCCGATCCGGACCGATGCCAACGTCTCGTCGCGCAAGAGTTCGTAGATCTTCGACCGGCCGATGCGCAAATATTGCGCGGCCTCCTCCACGGTGAGAAGAACGGTGTGGGCCGCAGCGATGGGCGAGGCGAAACCCGGGAGCGCCGAGCCGATCCCAGTACGGGCCTCATCCTCGACGGGCTCCGTCGCAGACGGCTCAGTCGAGCGGGGTACGCAGCAGGCGCACCTACCGTCAGAGTTCATGGTCATACAGGTGCCTATGCCATGTGCCAGACCACCGGCGGCAGCAAAGTGTGGCCGGGTCCGGGAGGAGCGTTTGCCAGGCCGAGGTACGCCCTCCTGGTGGCGCAGACGCCAAGCTCTTCTACGTGGTTGAACTCGGTCACGGCGAAGTCGACACGCCTGGCGACCGGGCAACCCTTTGCTTCGGTTCGACCTCATCAGGTCAACCGACCTGGACGTCGCGACCACCTTTCGACCTTGGAGACCAAGGACGCCACGGAGTTGTACACGTTTGTGGGCAGATTCGCCGACCCCCTGGATGCGTTTGCCCAGGTCAGAGCCCTGCCGACAGCGTCGCGACCACTTTGACCGCACATCCAGCTCCTACATATAGCTATATATAGAAGGAAGTGAGCAATAGAGAGAGTTACAGCGGAACTAGGTCCCAGTGTTGGTGTTAGGTATCTATCAATCTAAAAGAGTGGTCTCTCTTCTTAACTACTACTACCAAAACGCCGTCTGACCTGCGCAAACGTCCAGGCCACTTTTCCGCCACTTCTGTTGGCTTGTGGTCTTGGACCGGAGTTCAAGCGTGGAACAGGCCAGCGGCGCGACCACTTCTGGCCAGGCAAGTGGGCAAGGAGCGCCTAGTCCGAGACCCACAGCCCATTCGGAGCGCGATGCTACTTATGAGTCTGTAGACCAAAAGGTAGCAGCCCGGAACCGTTCTCGGGGTGGCCGAAGGAGATCTGCAGCGGGTCGTAGGTCGGAACCTTCGCCGTCATCGAGAGGCCCTTGGCCTCTCACAGGAGGCGTTCGCTGACAAACTCGGATACCACCGCACCTACGTCGGCGGCCTCGAGCGAGGTGAACGGAACTTGTCCCTGAGGTCCGTCGAGCGAATCGCCGAGCGGATCGAAATACAGCCCCTGACCCTTCTGCTGGAGGGTGAGGGCGAAGCCAGCTAGGCCAAAGGTTGCTGCCACGGGGTCGTGCCCCATTGTGACAGCGAGGAGAGTCCCGCCAACGCCACTTGAAGACCCGCCCAGCGGACGTGGGCGTCCATATCCAGTGCTCTACCGGCAGTGCAGCGACTGCCGCGCGCAGCGATTGCTGCGCGAAGCCTCGCCCGACCGACTGAGCTAACAGATCCAATAACCCCGCACAGCGCGAAACATGTGGTCCTACTGAGGACTCATAAGTAGCGTCGTCGTCTCGCGATCCAAACGGTCACGGCAACTTCCCATAGTTCGCGCCCCAGCACCCAGGGCCGCCATCAGCCACGAGAGACCTCATGATGTCGACAGCCAACCTCGACGAATCGTCGATCGCCGCTGTGATCGGAGACTGGCACGGCGACCGATCGTGGGCCAACGCACGACTCCAGTCGCTGGGGGAACGCGGTGTCAGCGTCGCGCTCCACGCCGGCGACTTCGGCATTTGGCCCGGACCGAGCGGCAAGGCCTTTCTACAGTCCGTCGAGAAGGTCTGCGCAAGGTACGACATCGCAGTGCTCGTCACTCCAGGTAACCATGAGCATTGGTCGCGCATTAATCAGCTCTGGGAGAACCCTAAGAACCGTGAAGCAGACGGTGAAAGGCGCCCCCTTTACCTCACCGAGCACGTCGCCGTCCTCCCCCGCGGCTATAGATGGTCGATGCACGGCCGCTCCTTCGTGTCGCTTGGTGGAGCACCGAGCGTGGACTTCCTCTCTCGGCGCCAGGGAAAGGATTGGTGGCCCGAGGAACAGATGACGCAGGAGGACGTTGATCGAACAATCGCCGGCGGCTACGCCGACGTGATGATCACTCACGATGCACCCGGACCGCCGTGGGCGACGCGAGCAGTCGAGGACATTGTGACGACGAACCCGATGAGTTGGACCGACCGCGCACTCTCATATGCAACAGAGGGTCGAGACCTCGTCACTGCCGCATTCCTCGGCGTTGCCCCACGGCTTCAGGTGCATGCGCACTATCACTGCTCGGGCCAGCGGACGGTCACGCTGTCCGGCGCTGGCTACGACACCGAGATCTGGTCACTGGATTGCAACGGCAAGGCGGGGAACATGAGACTCCTCGACCTCGCCACGCTCACCGATCCAGTCAAGGCCGGGAGATGACGGAAGATACGCCTGAAGTCGGGGCTCCAACTCCGCCGCCGAACGAGCTCGCTGACCTGCTTGCTCCGTTCTGGACACCTGGAAGGACACAACGCGCCCTCGACGTGGACGAGCTCAAACTCGCCGAGCTCCGCCGCGACGGTCTGATCTTGGGGGTGGAGAGCACCGATGGCGATCACCGTTACTCGGTCGCGCAGTTCGAGCGCGCCGGTGACCTCACGCGGGTCCGCCCCGGCCTGCAGAGCCTCTTTCGAGCCCTCCGTAAACACGAGGCGTGGACGGTAGCTGTGCTGATGCACACCCCGGCGCCGGAGCTCGGCGACCTCACACCGCTTCAGTGGGTACGAGCGGGCGGTGACCGCGCGCGCCTCGATGCGTACGCCAGGCTGGTCTCGAACGAACTGTCCAGACCGAAGGCGTGAGTGGCGGAGGCAATACGGGACCAATGCGACAACGTTGATACGACACGTATCAAGACGAAGCCACCAGGGCCGCGAGCTGTGCACCTCAGCGCTGGATTCCGGAGTCGACGCCCGAATCGCCTGCGTCGGCCGCGACAAGTACGGGGTCCAGAGCACCGTGGTGGTCAGCCCCAGCGCGTGACGCAATGGCCGACACCTGGTCCCCTGCACGAGTCCCACGATGAGCAGGTTGTATCAAGTGCGGGGACCTTTGCCTACGGAACAGGTCGACCGCACGCGAGGCAGGGCCATCCTGCGCAACTGTCTGACGGACCCGTCCTCCGAGAATTCAAGAGACTGCTCGCACGGCGCCACTTTGAGCCGCGATCGAGCCTCAGCGGACAACAACTCCGTCCATTCTTGGGCGCGCCTTGCCCGCGCCGCGGCACCCCTGCCTGGTCCAGTATTCGACGCACCGCGGACTGGGTGCGATCCGCCAGTTCCGCGATTTCGCGCAGGGAGCGACCTGCGCGGCACTGGGCTGCGACAAACTCCAACAGGCGTCGCCGTTGCTCCGGCGAGGGTCTCGTAGTGGCAGATCCCCGGAACTCCGCAACTGCATCGAGGACCGGCCTCGACGGATAGGGCATGGCCTCTCATACCCACGAATGAAGGCGATCTACCGCGCCCGCAGCGCACAGTTCCGCGCTAGATCGTGCTTGGCCACGTAGGTCCGGTCGGTCCCATGCGCCAGGATCCGCCCGTCGCCAACCAGCGGCGTTGCACTTTCGCCGGAGTCTATGTCGGACCTCTGAGGCAGGATGCGAGACCGATACGGCATTGCGCCGACCGAATGCTTCGAGATCAGGCGAGACTAGGGCGAGATGAACGAGACGAGACCCCCAACTACCGGCGCGCAGCACCTCAGCACGCTGGAACGGGAGCATCGGCGCACCCACGGCAAGGTCTATACCTCAGCATCCCTGGCTCGCTTCGTCCTGGACCAGGCGCTGGCACAGGGTGAGCCTCTTCCAGGTCCGGTCCTGGATCCGGCAGTCGGTGCCGGTGTCTTTCTCCTGGCGTGCTTGGAGCGCATGGCCGCGGAGAGTGATCTCCGAACGGCTGCCGGCCGAGGCAAGTTGCTCCGGCGAGCTCAGTCCCACCTATGGGGCCTCGATCTCGACCCGATGGCTGTCGAACTGACCCGCAAGTCGTTGTGCTCGGCCGCCGAGCAATTCGTGGGCACGCTGCTCGAACCCTCAACGTTCGACGAGAACATCGTGGTCGCCGACTTTCTGTCCGACGGCTTGAGCGCGTTCCCTCGCTTAGCCCAGCGACCGAGGCTGCTGATCGGCAACCCGCCCTACGTGACGGCCGACCGAATCACGGCGCCAAAGAAGGCGCAATACCGGGCGGACTTCAGCAGCGCGTTCGGACGTCTCGACCTCTACACCCTCTTCATGGAACAAGCCTCACGAACCGTGGACGCCGGCGGCGCGTTCGCATTCATAACTCCAGACAAGTACCTGTCCAGTTCGTCGGCAGGCCCGTTGCGGAACCTGCTCCGTGAGACTGGGACGGTCCGCAGCATCGCGGTATTCAGCAGTCACAGGGTCTTTGAGGACGCGGCGACCGTTCCGTGCGTCACTGTCTGGTCATCCATCGTCGCGGCTGATGCCGAAGCTCGGTCAGTCCGAGCTCAGCAGAAGGACCCTGATGTTGCCGGGCACCCGAACCCTGCGGACACGACTGTATTGAAGGTGAGCAGAGTCGCCCTTGCCGACGACAATGAGCGAACACCCGTCGTCGAAGAGGTCCAACTCCTCAACTCCGCTCGGCTTGAATTCTCGACGTGGTCCTTCCAACGCAGCGGCTACGAATCACTTGAGGAACGGTTGACTGCCGGACACCCACGACTCGGCGCACTGACCGAGCGGATCTCAGCAGGCCTGACGACCGGCTACAACCCGGCATTCATTCTCGACGCCAAGACTGCGAGTCGCCTCGAGCCCGACCTGATTCACCCCACGGTTCGCGGTCGTGACGTCCTCGCAAACGAGATTGTGGACTCGGGCGAATGCATGCTCGTTCCCTACAGATGGGCCGCAGACGGGACACCGCACCTAGTAGATCTGAAGGAGTTCCCGAGGACGGGGCGGTGGCTGCGTCAGTTCCGCAAGGAGTTGAAGCAACGCCACTGCGTACGTGTCTGGGGGAAGCCCTGGTGGGATCTTCACGATCCAGTCGGGGCGCCGCTGCACACGACCGAGAAGATCCTGGTGCCCGACGTAGCCCGATCCAACAGATTCGCGGTCGACATGGGCAGATACGTCCCCCAGCACTCGCTCTACTACCTGACCGCGACGACTCTGCCTTCGGACACACTCGTCGCGATCCTCAACAGTCCAGCGATTGAGTTCCTGATCCGGACCCGAGCCCCTCAGGTCAAGGACGGATTCAGCCGCTACCGGCGCCAGTTCCTTCGTGAGTTGCCGATACCTGACGTCACCGATGACACGCGCGACGCAATCCGAGAGGCCACCGCCGCTCAGCGGCATGATGAGGTCGCCGACCTGATATCTGCCCTGTTCGGCGTCGAGACCGACGAGATCGCGCAAGCTCTCGACTCGATCGACCCGAACAGCCCGAGGAGTACACGTGTCGCTGCCGGAACTGGACGAGTTCCGCAGGAGGGTCGTCCTTCTTCGGTCTGATCCGGCGATCGCGACAACCGCAACATCTGACGGCCGATTCGCGCTGAGCAAACTCCCAATCGAAGACGTCGCTCGTCTTCTGCGCGACGCCGCTTGCGGGTACTACTTCATGCTCGCGGCCACAGAGCTCAACCGCACGTCGCTGCGCCAGGCCGCGACCGAAGACGAAGCACAGCTAGTTCCAACGAGGCAGCGCCGTGCGTTCGCCGTGCAGACGAGGCTGCCTGTTAGCGCGGACTTTGACACCATTGCTTCCAACGCCACCGCACTTCGTCAAGGCGATCTCCAGCGCAAGGCGCGCGGACGGACCGAACAGCACTTCCGAGACCGCCTCGCTGCCGAGGGCATACCGCTGTTCATGAGCCCTCCGCGGCGAGAAGTGCCCGGAGTGGTCGTCGCGCGTCGCAAGCCAGACGGGGTCTGGCCCGATCCGAAGACTGGCGAGTCGCCCGTCATCTACCTGGAGGTCAAACGCATCCGCCGGGTAGCCGATGACATCCAGAAGCGCCTCTACGAACTCGCCGAGGCTGCACTGGAGATGAAGCTGCTTTACGGATCGGCAACGTTGCAGGGACTCGGGCTGAGCGACACCCTGACGTTTGATCGCGACAACGCCGCCCAGCGACTCCGCACCATGGTCACCGGATCGGCACCCTTCGTCGTCGGGCTACTTCTCTGCCCGCGCGCCGAGGCGGAGCGATACCGCGCCGGCGCAGAGGCCTTCATCGACAAGATCTTCTTCCAGGAGGAGATCGAAGAATGCATCGACTACATCAAGACAGCGATCGAGGACCACGGCGGTTAGATGTGATGTCCGGCCAGGTTGTCCAACCGGGTGATGGGTGGTTGGCCGCCGAGTGCTGAGTGGGGCCGATGGTGGTTGTACTGGTGGATCCATCCTGCCAGGGCCGCTCGGCGGGCGTTCTCGGATGTGTAGAGCTTCTTGTAGGCCCAGCCGTCGGCCATGGTGCGGTGGAGTCTCTCGATCTTCCCGTTGGTCTGCGGGCGACGGGGTCGAGTTCTCTTGTGTTTGATCTCGAGCTCTTGGCAGGTGTCGCGCCACAGGTGTGAGATGTAGGCCGAGCCGTTGTCCGACATGACCCGCTCTACGTTGACGCCTCGTTCGGCGAACCACGCGATCGCTCGGTAGAGGACTCCGACCGCGGTGACGGCCTTCTCGTCGTCGTGGCACTCGGCGTAGGCCAGGCGGGTGTAGTCGTCGATGACGGTGTGCACGAAGCAGGTCCCCATCGACACGTCGTAGCGGTGGGTCTTCTTCCCGGTCCGGTTCCGGGTCGAGCGACGGTTCACGTTGCCCCGGTTCACCCCGACGAAGCGCCAGCCGCCACCATCGGGGATGTTGCCGAACTTCGTGGTGTCGACATGGAGCAGCTCCCCGGGCCGGGACCGCTCGTAGCGTCGCGCTGGTTCACCGGTGGTCCGGTCGATGTAGGTGAGCCGGTTGAGCCGGCAGCGGACCAGGACCGCGTGCACGGTCGAGGCTGGCATGCCGAGCTTCGCGCCGATCTGGACCGGTCCGAGGCGTTGCTTCCACCGCAGGTGCACGATCTTGCGCACCACCGGCGGCGGTGTCTTGGCGTGCTGGGTGTGGCGGGCCGAGGACCGGTCGTTCATCCCGGCGATGCCCTCGTCACGGTAGCGGCTCGCCCACTTGTCCGCGGTGCGCCACGAGACGTTGAAGAACTCAGCCGCACGAGACGGTGGCCAACCGTCCTCAACGATCAACCTGGCCAGCCGCAGGCGGTGTCTGGGAGTCAGAGCAGCATTAACGTGGGACACGAAGGCCTCCTGGGTGGGAGCGGTTCCTAGATAGCTCCACTCCACACCGGGAGGCCTTCACCCATCTACGGGTTCGCCGTACCCGATCGCACAACGTGCCTGGGCATCACA
>NZ_KK211168.1:589632-633216 GCF_000620705.1 Nocardioides sp. URHA0020 | reverse complement strand
TGTGCTACGAGGGGCACGTACTCCTCAGCGAGCAGGCTGGGGTCGGTGGACTCGAGTTGGTCGGTTGGGCCCGACACGCCGTTGAAACGGTTCACGAGAGGATCTTGACCGAATCTTGTGGATTAAATGGGCGCAGTTGTCCGAAATGGCCCAGGTGGGCTATGGCAACGTTATTGCGGACTAGGGACGGCCGAATCGGTGTCGTGATCGGTTTTCCGTTGGCGGTGGTCCCCGAACCCGCCGAAAAGGTCGGTCTCTCAGCCCTCGAAGGCGCAGAACTCGTTGCCCTCGGGATCGACCAGGACGGTCCAGACAACCTCGTCGACTCGAGCGTGAGCGGTGGGTCAGCTCGGCTTTCGTAGGGTGGGGGTGACACCCCGGGCCGCCGGCCCGGCCGGTTCGACGTCGTGGACGAGGAGGCACCGATGCTGAGACTCGCACCGCCCGCTGGTCTCCGTGTCCACGTCGAGATGGTCCTGCCTGCTGCACGGCGCTCCCGCGCCGGCGTGGTGCTGAAGGCCGCGGGGCGCCGACGTGGTTGACGATCGTGACCGCAACGAGGAGGGACGCGCGCAGCAGGCGCGACCACGCGACGCTCTGGGACGCCCCCTGCCGTACGGCGCGGCCGGCGTCGAGCCGATCTCCGAGGTGCCGCTCTCGCCACAGGAGACGCTGCGCTACGCCCGCCGCCTGCTGGACGAGGGGCGCCCTTTTGCGGCGCACGAGGCCCTCGAGGTCCGGTGGAAGTCGTGTCCGGACGAGGAGCGCCCGTTGTGGCAGGGCCTGGCGCAGTTGTGCGTCGGTCTGACCCACCATGCGCGCGGCAACGCACGCGGCGCCTCGAGGCTCGTCGAACGCGGCTCAGGGCACCTCCAGGAGTATGCGCAGAGCGCCGGTCCCACCTTCGGCCTCGACCTCACGTCGCTGGTCGAGTGTGCCCGCGTCCGGGTCGAGGACGCCTGAGGGTCCGGTCGGCGCCAGGTCGACATGGGTGGAGGAGGCGCCGATCGGATCCTGTGGTCAGATCGGCCCGCAGCGCGGACATCTCCTTCCGCGTCATCGAAATCGGGCGTAACCTGCGGCCCGAGGCCTCGTTGTGCCGGATGATTGATTCTTGCTGACGGACGACCGACTGGGGGGTCGGTCTCGTTCGGGGGACGGCAATGCGTCGATCAACGGCCACGTCGCTGCCACCCCGAGATGGCAGTGGACAGGCCGCAGACCGCCCCGGCATCGCTGATGCCGGGGCGGTCCTGCGAGGCCGGCGCGTCGATGAGGTACCCGGGCTCGCGACCAGGGATGGCGCAGGTCAGTAGCCGGCGAGCCAGTTCTTCAGCTCGACGATGACCACCGCGGCCAGCAGGACCGCGCCGGCGTACGCCGTGGCCTTCACCCGACTGGTGCCGCCCCACCGCATGGAGAGGTAGCCGACGACGGCGACGAACGCCGAGAGCCACAACTCGGTGGCGTTCAGCTCGATCGAGTCCGGGAGGACGAGCAGGGGGATCGAGGCCAGGACCGCCACCGCGGCGGCGCCGGTCAGCTGGGCCGCGGCCAGCCCGAGCGACTCCCGGTCGAACTCGCCGGCGCTGACCATGCGGGTCGCCATCCAGAAGGCGAACCAGTGCGCCACGGCCAGGCCCAGGGTGATGCCCCAGACGATGCCGAGACCGTGGGCGTGGAGGTCCTTGCTGTCCGGCAGCGCCGTCAAGGCGGCGAGCAGGCAGATCGCGATGTAGAGCGCCATCGTGTTGGCCTCGCGGCGGCGCTCGACCCGCTGCCCCTCGTGAGCACTGCGCACGTCGACCATGGGGAGCATCATCCACGGGTCGGAGCCCGGTTTCCCGTCGAATGGCGCGATCGCTGTGCCACGATCACGTCCATGGCGAGAATGAGACGTGCGTCACTGGCCGTCATGGCGCTGGTCGCCCTGGTAGCAGGACTGCTGGTGGCGACCGACGTGCCCACCTCCGCGGACCCGGTCGAGCTCACCCTGCGGCCGAGCGTCAACCAGCTCTACGTGCTGGATGCGACGCCGGGCCAGGCGCTGCAGCTCGTCAACGCCGGCGACGCGGTCGTCGGCACCGGGACCGCGGACACCGCGGGCAGCTTCGTGTGGCGCGAGCTCAAGGCAGGCAGCTACACCGTGCGTACGACGGGGGAGCCGGTCGTCACGGTCGGGCCGGTCACCGTCACCGACTACAGCGCCGCGCCGCCGGCCGCGTCGTTCTACTCCGGCCAGACCCTGGCCGAGGGGTTCGGCTACATCACGACCCGCGACGGCACCACGCTCTCGGCCAACGTCTCGCTGCCGTCCGGCCCAGGTCCCTTCCCGACCGTGGTCGAGTACTCCGGCTACGACCCGAGCAATCCCGCCAACACCACGATGTCGGTGCTCTACAACGCGCTCGGGTTCGCCTACGTCGGAGTCAACATCCGCGGCACCGGCTGCTCGGGCGGCTCCTTCCTCAACTTCGAGCCGGTCCAGAGCCTCGACGGCTACGACATGATCGAGACGATCGCCGCCCAGTCGTGGGCGAAGTTCCACAAGGTCGGCATGGTCGGCATCTCCTACCCCGGGATCTCGCAGCTGTACGTCGCGCAGACCCGGCCGCCGCACCTCTCCGCGATCTCGCCGCTCTCGGTCATCGACGACACCTACAACGGCACGCTCTACCCCGGCGGCATCCTCAACACCGGCTTCGCCGTCCCGTGGGCCGCCGAGCGCTCGTCCGACGCGGCGCCGTACGGCGAGGGCTGGGAGCAGCCGCGCGTCGACGGTGGCGACACCACGTGCGCGGCCAACCAGGCGCTGCGGCTGCAGAACCCGGACCCGCTCAAGCTGATCAAGGCCAACCCCTTCTACTCCAAGAAGGTCGGCGACCCGATCTCGCCGGCGCTCTTCGCGCACCGGATCAACGTCCCGGTCTTCCTCGCCGGCGCCTGGCAGGACGAGCAGACCGGCGGGCACTTCCCGGCGATCCTCGACGACTTCACGTCCTCGCCGCACCTCTTCGCGACGATGACCAACGGCTCGCACACCGAGTCGCTGAGCCTCGGCGTCTTCGACCGGTACGCCGACTTCCTCGACCTGTACGTCGGCCGCCGGGTGCCGACCAACGCCAAGGGGCTCGTCGCGCCGTTCCTGTCCGAGCAGCTGACCGGCGTCAGCGGCGTGGGCCTGCCGCTCGGCATCAACTACACGGGCATGAGCTACCCCCAGGCGCTGCGGGCCTTCCAGGCCCGCAAGCCGATCCGGATCCTCTTCGAGGAGGGGGCCGCCGACGGTGCCCCCTCCGGCGCCCCGCTGCCGCGGTTCGAGGCGGGATACAGCTCCTGGCCGATCAGGAGCGCCAAGCCGACCGCGTGGTACCTCACGCCCGGGGGCGGCCTGAAGGCCAAGCCCTCCAAGCTGCGCCCGCGCCAGGCGAAGCAGCGCAGCTATCGCGCGGATCCCCGGGCGCTGCCGCGGACGACGTACTCCGGCTCCAGCTCCGGCATCTGGACGGCGCACCCGAAGTACCACTGGCGCCAGATCCCGGCCGACAAGGGCCTGGGCTGGATCACCGCACCGCTCAAGCGGAACGCGGTCGCCATCGGCACCGGCTCGGTGGACCTGTGGATCCGGTCGGCCGCGCGCGACACCGACCTCGAGGTGACGCTGAGCGAGGTGCGGCCCAACGGCACGGAGGTCTACGTGCAGTCCGGCTGGCTGCGCGCGAGCCACCGCAAGCTCGACGCCGCGAGGTCGACCGTCATCTCGCCGGTGCACACCAACCTCAAGTCCGACGCCACCCGGTTGCCTGCCGGCAGGCTGACCCGGGTGCGGCTGGAGCTCTTCCCCTTCGCGCACCCCTTCCGCGCGGGCTCGCGGCTGAGGATCACCCTCGACGCACCGGGCAACGCCCGGCCGCTGTGGGCCTTCCAGACGATCTCGCGCGGTGAGCGGGTGTACGTCGCCGCCGACCGGCTGCACCGCTCGCGGGTCGTGCTGCCGCTGGTCTCCGACGTCAGCGTGCCGCCGAGGGCGCCGAAGTGCGCGTCGCTGCGCAGTCAGCCCTGCCGCACCTACGGGACGAGGTAGCGTCGGGCAGGATGGCGCCCATGCGAGTGGGACTCACCGGCGGCATCGCGTCGGGCAAGAGCACGGTGTCGTCGATCTTCGCCGAGCTCGGCGCGGTCATCATCGACGGCGACAAGCTCGCCCGCGAGGTCGTCGAGCAGGGTCAGCCCGGCCTGGCGCAGGTCGTCGAGGCGTTCGGCCCCGAGATCCTGACCGCCGACGGCGACATGGATCGCGCGAAGGTCGGCCGGATCGTCTTCAACGACGACGCCAAGCGCAAGATCCTCGAGGGGATCGTGCACCCGCTGGTCTTCGAGAGGTACGCCGCGCTGGAGGCCTCGGCCCCGCAGGACGGGATCGTCATCCACGACATCCCGCTGCTCGCCGAGACCGGTCGGGCCGACACCTTCGACGCCGTCGTCGTGGTGGAGACGCCGACCGAGGTGCAGATCGAGCGGATGCTGCGCGACCGCGGCTGGAGCCAGGCGGACGCCGAGTCGCGGATCGCGGCCCAGGCGACCCACGAGCAGCGGCGAGCGATCGCGACGTACCTGATCCTCAACACCGGCACCCGTGAGGAGCTGCGGGCGCGGGTGGAGGAGGTCTACGCGGCGCTGGTGGCGGCGCGCTGACGTCGTCTGCGCGTGGTGGCGGCGCGGTGGCCGGCGTGGTGGTGTGGTTGCGGGGGTTTCGAGGCTCAGGCCTGGCGGCCTTCGCACCTCAACCCGCGGGGCGGCCCGGCGGCCTTCGCACCTCAACCAGCGGGGCGGCCCGGCGGCCTTCGCACCTCAGCCCGCCGCACGGCCCCTGAAATGGTCTCGACCCGCCCGACGAGGTCGGGCGGGTCGAGCGGGCTGGTCGCCGGTCAGGCGGCCAGGTCCGGGTCGCCGAGGCGACGGAGCTTCTGCAGGGCCTCGCGCTCGAGCTGGCGGACCCGCTCGGCGGAGATGCCGTGCTTGAGGCCGATGTCGGCGAGCTTGTGCTGCCGACCGTCGACCAGGCCGTAGCGCGACCGGATGATGTCGGCCGCTCGGTCGTCGAGCTGTCCGACCAGCGAGTTGAGCCGCTCGCGCGACTCGACGTCGAGGACGGTGAGGTCGGGACCCGGCGAGGTCTCCTGGGCCATCAGGTCACCCAGCGAGGTGTCGCCGTCCTCGTCGATCGGCGAGTCCAGGCTGACGTGCTCGCGGCCCCACGCCATCAGGTCCAGGACCCGGTCGATGGTCATCCCGAGCTCGGTCGCGATCTCCTGCGGGTCGGGGTCGCGACCCAGCTGGCGCTCCAGCGTGCGGCGCGCGCCGCCGACCTGGTTGAGCTCCTCGACCACGTGCACGGGGAGGCGTACGACGCGAGCCTGCTGCGCGATGCCGCGGGTGATCGCCTGCCGCACCCACCACGTGGCGTACGTCGAGAACTTGTAGCCCTTCGTGTAGTCGAACTTCTCGACCGCACGGATCAGGCCGGTGTTGCCCTCCTGGATCAGGTCGAGCATCGGCATCTGGGCCCGGCCGTACTTGCGGGCGATCGAGACCACCAGACGCAGGTTGGCGTTGATGAAGGTCTGCACCGCCTGGCGACCCTGCTCGGCGAGCCACTCGAGCTCCTCCTGGGTGGCCGACATCGGCGCGCCACCCTTCTTGCGTCCGATGCGACCCTCGGCGAGCAGGTGCTCGGCCATCAGGCCGGCCTCGATCGTCGTGGAGAGCTCCACCTCGGCGGCTGCGTCGAGCAGCGGGTTGCGGGCGATCTCATCGAGGTAGAGGCCAACGCTGTCGCGGCCCTCGATCTCGCGGGTACGGGCTGGAGCGGTACGTGTAGCCATGTGACGCCCTCCTTCGATCGTGGACGACGCCACTGCGTCTCCACACGTCTTCACAACGTCCACGGTGACCGATGGATTCCCTCGGTAAACGTGGACCTTCACTAGTGACTACGTGCGGGAGAGCCGAAGAGTTGCCGCTGCGGCGTACTCTCAGGGACTTCTCAGGGGAGGGCCGCGGGTGTCACCTCGGCCAGCCCCATCCGGTCCAGGATCCAGGCGAGCGTGAACGCCCGGTCGTGCCACGACTTGTAGCGCCCCGAGATGCCCCCGTGACCGGCCGACATCTCGGTGCGCAGCAGGAACTCCTGCCGCCCGACGGCGGTGGCCCGGAGCTTGGCGACCCACTTGGCGGGCTCGACGTAGAGCACCCGGGTGTCGTTGAGGGAGGTCTCGGCGAGGATCGGTGGATAGTCCACCGCCGCCACGTTGTCGTACGGCGCGTAGGACGCCATGTAGTCGTAGACCGCCGGGTCCGCCTCGGGGTTGCCCCACTCGTCGTACTCCGTGACGGTCAGCGGGAGCGTCGCGTCGAGCATGGTCGTGAGCGCGTCGACGAACGGGACGGCCGCGACCACCCCGGCGTACTGCTCGGGCGCCTGGTTGACGATCGCGCCCATCAGCAGGCCACCGGCGCTGCCGCCCTCGGCCACCAGCGTGTCGGCGCTCGACCAGCCGGTCTCGACCAGGTGGCGCGCGCACGCGTTGAAGTCGGAGAAGGAGTGCTGCTTGGCGAAGAGCTTGCCGTCGTCGTACCAGCGTCGACCGAGCTCACCACCACCGCGCACGTGCGCGATCGCGAACGCCGCGCCGCGGTCGAGCAGCGCGAGCCGCGCGATGGAGAAGTAGGGGTCCATCGAGGCCTCGTACGCGCCGTACCCGTAGAGCAGGGTCGGCACCGGGCCGGTCCGGCTCCGGCGGGCCACGATCGAGATCGGCACCTGCTCGCCGTCCTCGGCGGTCGCCCACAGCCGGTGCTCCTCGTAGTCGGCGGGGTCGTAGCCGCCGAGCACCGGCGCCTGACGCAGGAGCGTCAGCGATCGGTCGCGCACGTCGTAGTCGTAGACCGACGACGGCACCGCCATCGTCGTGTAGCCCAGGCGTACGACGGGCTGGTGGAAGCCCGGGTTGCCGGCGGAGCCGACCGTGTAGATCTCGTGGTCGAACTCGACGAGGTAGTCGTCGCCGACGCCCTCGGGGCCGAGCTCGAGGATCCGCAGCTGGGTCAGCCCCTCGCTGCGCTGGTGCACGACCAGGTGCCCGGCGAAGGCGTCCACGTCCTCCAGGCGTACGGCGGGGTTGTGCGCGATCAGCGGCTGCCAGTCGGCCGGCGGGGTCGGCGTGACGGGCGCGGTCGCCAGCTCGAAGTCGGCGCCGGTGTGGTTGTGCATCACCAGGAAGACGTCGTCACCGGCGATCACGGCGTGCTCGAGGGAGTACTCGACGCCCTCGGTGCGCTCCGCGAAGACCTGCCAGCCGGCCTCGGGGGCGTCGGCGTCGAGGAAGCGGTACTCCGAGGTGGTCTTCGAGCCCGAGGCGATCACCAGGAAGCGGTCGCTGCGGGTGCGGCCCACGCCGACCCAGAAGCGGCCGTCGGTCTCGTGGTGGACCAGCTCGTCCTCGTCCTGCGACGTCCCGAGCCGGTGCCGCCAGATCTTGTCGGCGCGCCAGGCGTCGTCGATCGTCGTGTAGTAGAAGTTCTCGCTCGCGCGGTCCCAGGTGGCGCCGCCGATGACCCCGGTGATCTCGTCGGCGCGCAGCTCGCCGGTCGTCAGGTCCTTGACCCGGATCGTGTAGCGCTCGTCGCCGACCACGTCGGTCGAGTAGGCCAGCAGGGTCGTGTCCGGGCTGACGGCGGAGCCGCCGAGGGAGAAGAACTCGTGGCCCTCCGCGAGGGTGTCCAGGTCGAGCAGCACCTGCTCGCCGGGCAGCGCCGGCTGGTCGGGCGCGGTGTCCTCGGCGGGCCGCGGGGGAGTCCAGTCGTCCACGTCGACGACCGGCACGCGGCAGCTGGCGCCGTACTCCTTGCCCTCGAAGGAGCGCCCGTAGTACCAGAAGCCGCGGTTGCGGGTGGGCACCGACAGGTCGGTCTCCCGGGTGCGTGCCTTGATGCCGTCGAAGACGGACTGGCGCAGCTCGGCGAGGTGGGCGGTCTGCTCCTGCGTGTACGCGTTCTCGGCCTCGAGGTAGCCGATGACGTCGGCGGAGTCCTTGTCGCGTAGCCACTCGTAGTCGTCGGTCCGGGTCTGGCCGTGGATCTCGGTGCTGGTGGGTCGCTTGTCGGCGATCGGCGGGGTGGTGGCGCGTTGCATGGCCTGAACCTATCCGGGCGCCTGCAACGGACGCGGTTTGGTCACCAACCGCAGATCTCGGGGGCCTGGAGCTGCGGTTGGTGACCAAACCGCGGGCGCTAGCGTTCGCACGTGCCCGGCCCCGTGATCGACCTCAACGCCGACCTCGGCGAGGAGGTCACCGACGACGCCGCGCTGCTCGCCGTCGTGACCAGCGCCAACGTCGCGTGCGGCTACCACGCCGGCAACGCCTCGATCATGCGTGCGGTCTGCGCCGAGGCGGCCCGGCTCGGCGTCTCGGTCGGCGCCCAGGTCTCGTACGACGACCGGCCGGGCTTCGGGCGGGCGCCGCGCGACGTGGCGTACGACGTGCTGCGCGACCAGGTCGCCGACCAGGTCGGCACCCTCGCCGCGATCGCCGCGACGGCCGGCACGTCGGTGCGCTACCTCAAGCCGCACGGCGCGCTCTACCACCGCGTCCTCGACGACGAGGATCAGGCACGGGCGGTCCTGGACGGCTCGGGCGACCTCCCCGTGCTCGGGATGCCGGGCCGGCTGCTGTCCCTGGCGCAGGCGGCCGGACGGCGGGTGCTGCACGAGGGCTTCCCCGACCGCGGCTACACCGCAGCGGGCCGGCTGGTGCCGCGCTCGGAGCCGGGGGCGCTGGTGACCGAGGAGGGCGAGATCGTGGCGCAGGCGCTCCGGCTCGCCGCGAGCGTCGACTCGCTGTGCCTCCACGGCGACAGCCCGGGGGCGGTCGAGCACGCCGTCGCCGTACGTCGCGGACTCCTCGCAGCTGGTCTGGTGCTGCGAGGGCTGTAGCGGCGAACCTCTCCACTGCGGTGCCCGGCGTCCGATGATCGGGTCGTGACCATCACCCTGTGCCGCGCCCTGGGCGCCACCCTCCTCGTCCCTGCCCTCCTCGCGCTCGGGGCGTGCAGCGGCTCCGTCTCGGTCGACACCGGCGGGTACGACGCCGCCGACGTGGCCGAGCAGGTCCAGCAGGCCCAGGAGAAGGCGACTCCCGACCTCGACGTCACCGACGCGACCTGCCCCGACGACTCGAAGCCGAAGAAGGGCGCCTCCATCGAGTGCACGATCAAGATCGAGGGCGTCCAGGCGCCGTACGCCGTCACCTTCACCACGGTCACCGACGACGACGTGAAGTTCGCATCGCACCGGCTCAGGCCATCGTCTCGTCGGCCAAGGTGGTCGAGTTCCTCCAGCAGCAGGCGACCGACCAGGGCCTGACCGACGTGACCGCGGACTGCGGCGAGCAGGCCGTGCTGGTGCAGGACGCCGACACCACCTTCACCTGCTCGCTGGTCCAGGGCGAGGACACCCAGGAGGTCACCCTGCGAATCAAGGACCTGCAGGGCACGGTGGCGATCGAGTCCTGACGCTCGCGGCAGTCCGCAGCTCTCCACAGCACGGTCCACAGGTCTGGACCGCCGTCTGTGGAGATCCCGCCACCGTTGTGGATGAACCGCCCCGACCTGTGGAGGACCCTGGGGGACCGGCGGAATGTCGCCGGGACCCCTTGCGGGGTGTGACCCGCACCACGTAGAACTCTCCTCACCAGGTCGCCGGCAACGGGGAGCTGGGATCGGACAGGAACCAAGATCCGCACCGCGAGGCGACTCGCGGCGCCGGCCCGGTGACGGGGCGGGCGGGGTCGAGGGGAGTGCCCGGTCGACCGGACGTCACCGAGCCGGTCGAAGCGAGGGGCCCCTGGCGCTCATACCGCCGGGGGCCCCTCATCCATTTCCATGGTGATCCCGTTCGGCGACGCGTGCAACGCCGTGCGCGTGACGTCTGTGTGAACGCCGCCTCCCCGCGAGCCACGTCAGACTGGACCCATGCAGCTGCACGCCGTCGGTCGCTCCGCGCTCCTCGCCGAGGTCGCCGACGCCGTCGAGGCGCTCGACCTCGCCACCTGGGCGCGCTCGGTCGGCGTCGACGCGGTGGAGGTGGTGCCGGCGGCGCGGACCGTGCTCTTCGACGGGGTCGGCGACCCGGCCGCGCTGACCGCGCGGCTCGACGGCTGGACCCCCTCGGGCGCACGACCCACGGGCGACCTGGTCGAGATCCCGGTCGTGTACGACGGGCCTGACCTGGCCTTCGTCGCGGAGGTCTGGGGCACCGACGTGGCCGGTGTCGTCGCCCGGCACGGCGAGGTGGAGTACGTCGCCGCGTTCTGCGGCTTCGCGCCGGGCTTCTCCTACCTGTCCGGGCTGCCGTTGGAGCTCGCCGTACCCCGCCTGGGGTCGCCGCGACCCCGCGTGGCCCCGGGGTCGGTCGGACTGGCCGGCGCATGGTGCGGGGTCTACCCGACGGCCTCGCCGGGCGGGTGGCGGCTGCTGGGTCGCACCGACGCGAACCTGTGGGACCCGTCGCGCGACCGGCCGGCGTTGCTGCCGCCGGGCACCCGGGTGGTGTTCGTCCCGCGATGACCTCCCTGCACGTGCTCGCCACCGGCCCCCTGGTCACGGTCCAGGACCGGGGCCGCCTCGGCCTGGCCCACCTCGGCGTCGCCCGCGGTGGCGCGCTGGACGGGCCGGCGGCCGGGCTCGCCAACCGGCTGGTCGGCAACGACGAGGACGCCGCCGTGCTCGAGGTGCTGCTCGGCGGCCTCGAGCTGCGTGCCGATGCCGGCTGCTGGGTCGCGGTGACCGGGGCGGGCCGCCCCCACGCCCGGGCCGAGTGGCTCGCCGCGGGCGCGACGCTCCAGGTGGCTGCTCCGGCGACGGGACTGCGCAGCTACGTAGCGGTCGCCGGCGGGATCGCCGTGCCTGCCGTGCTCGGGTCGCGCTCCACCGACACGCTCGCGTGGGTCGGGCCCGACCGGGTCCTGCCAGGCGCCGTCCTCCCGGTCGGCGAGCCCGCCGGGCGACCGCGGGCGCTCGACACCCCCCGGACGCCGACGCCCGGGCCGTTGCGGGTGCGCCGGGGCCCGCGCGCCGACTGGCTGAGCCACGACGCGTTCGAGCGGCTCTGTGCCACGTCGTACGTCGTGGCGGCCGACTCCGACCGCATCGGCCTGCGCCTCGACGGCGCGTCCCTGCCGCGGCGCCGCGAGGACGAGCTGCCGAGCGAGGGGATGGTGCTCGGGGCGGTGCAGGTGCCGCCGAGCGGCGTACCGATCGTGTTCCTGGCCGACCACCCGCCGACCGGTGGCTACCCGGTGCTGGCCGTCGTGGAGGCCGACGACCTGTGGCAGTGCGCGCAGCTGCGGCCGGGGGAGGGCGTGCGGTTCACTCCGGCGCGCTCGGGGTCGTCCACGCGCTGAGCGCCGGGTCGTCCTCGGCATAGCTGCGCACCGGCCCCGCCGGGCTCGTCGCCGTCTCGAACCGGATCGTCACCACCCCGCGTCCCGACCCCCAGACCCACCCCTGGCCGAGCTCGGCGTGCACGACGTCCATCCCGGGAGCCCAGGTCGGTCGCGAGCTCTGCGGCAGCTCGACGTCGGGCAGCTCCTCCTCGTCCTCGGTGGTCTCCCCGAAGAGGTCCTCCTGCACCCAGTCGGCCAGACCGGACACGCCGACGCCGAGGAGGCGTACGCCGCCGGAGGTGTCGAGGTCGGCGAGCAGGCCGCGGGCGAGCCGCGCGATCGTCGCCGCCGTGTCGGTGGGCGAGCCCAGGGTGGAGGAGCGGCTGACCGTGGTGAAGTCGTGCATCCGCACCTTGATCGTGATCGTGCGCCCCGACAGCCCGCTCTTGCGCAGCCGCCGCGCCACGTCGCCGGCCTGACGCGTCAGCAGGTGCTCCATCAGGCTGCGGTCGGTCAGGTCGTGGTCGTAGGTGCCCTCGACGCTGACCGACTTGGCCTCGCGCTCGGAGACCACCGGCCGGTCGTCGTCGGCCCGGGCCAGTGCGTAGAGCCAGTGCCCGCTGGCCTTGCCCAGCTCGCGCACCAGCTCGTCCTCGCTCAGCTGCTCCAGCTCGGCGACCGTCTGCACCCCGACGCGTCGCAGCCGCTCCGCCGTGGCCGGTCCGACGCCCGGGATGACGGAGGCCTTCATCGGGCGCAGCAGGTCGCGCTCGGTGCCGGGCGGCACGACGACCAGCCCGTCGGGCTTGTCGAGGTCGCTGGCGACCTTCGCGATGAACTTCGAGGTGCCGACGCCGACCGACGCCGTCAGCCCGCCCGTCACCTCGGTCACCCGGGAGCGCAGCTCCTCGGCGAACGCCGTCACCGACGCCAGCGACAGGTCGGTGAGGCCGGGGTGCTCGGTGGTGTCCGCGACGGCCAGGTCGACGAACGCCTCGTCGAGCGAGAGCGGCTCCACCAGCGGCGAGACCGACCGGAGCAGCCGCATGACCTGGTCGCTCGCTGCGCGGTAGGCGTGGAACCGACCCGAGAGGAAGGCCGCGTGCGGGCACCGCGAGCGCGCCTCGCGGGTCGACATGGCCGAGCGGACGCCGTACTGCCGGGCCTCGTACGACGCCGTCGCCACCACGCCGCGGCCGCCGACGCCGCCCACGACGACGGGCTTGCCGCGCAGGGACGGCTTGTCGCGTTGCTCAACCGCCGCGAAGAACGCATCCAGGTCGAGGTGGAGCACCGACGCAACCGCTCG
Source organism: Nocardioides sp. URHA0020 (assembly GCF_000620705.1). Lineage (GTDB taxonomy): Bacteria > Actinomycetota > Actinomycetes > Propionibacteriales > Nocardioidaceae > Nocardioides. Next base: position 620,463 of record NZ_KK211168.1, on the reverse strand, counting down.
CACCCCGAGAACCTATCGCGGCCCTCCGACAGCCCACCTGCCGCTCACAGCAAGCCCTCCCGCAGCCGTCTTCACAGGCCCGCCCACCACCGGCCGCCGACGTCGGCAGCACCGGGGAGCGTCGAGGCATGACCACAGACCAGTCCCCACCCACGACCACCCTGACCGCCCGCACGCCCGAGGACCTCCTCGCGGTGGTGCCCGTCGTCCTCGGCTTCGAGCCGACCGAGTCGATGGTGATGCTCACCTTCGGCGGCGACCGACCCTTCCATGCCCGCGTCGACCTGCCCGACGCGGTCGACGACGTCGCCGAGATGGCCGCCCTGCTGGCCGAGCCGGCGCGCCACCACGGGGTCCGGCGCGCGTTCCTGATCGCCTACAGCGACCGCGACCGGTTCGCCGACCGGGCCCTGCAGGCCACCGCGCAGTCGCTGCGGCTCCACGGCGTCGAGGTGATCGACGGGCTGCTCACCGACGGCCGGCGCTGGCGACCGGTGCCCGGCCGTCCGGGCGTGCCCCTCGACGGGGTGCCCTACGACCTGTCGGCGCACCCGTTCGCCGCCCAGGCCGTCTACGACGGCCGCGTGGTCCACGCCTCGCGCGACCGGCTCGCCGAGACGGTCGCCGCGCAGCCCGACCTCGTGGCGCGGGTGGTGCCGGCGCTGGCCGCGCTCACCGGTGAGCCGCTCCCGGCCCTCGAGGAGGGCCGGTGGGCGCGTGAGCTGGTGGAGCGGCACGTCGGCCGGGGCACCTCGCCGGCGGACGCCGAGGTCGCCCGGCTCCTGCGCGGCATGCTCGACCTGCGGGTCCGCGACGCGGCCTGGTCGTCCCTGACGCGCACCCGGGCACGCGAGCACACGGCGTTCTGGACCGACGTCGTACGGCGCGCGCCCGACCCGCTGGTGGCGGCGCCCGCGGCCCTGCTGGGCTTCGCGGCGTGGCAGGCCGGCCAGGGCGCCGTGGCCTGGTGCGCGGTCGACCGGTGCATCGAGGCCGACCCCGGCTACTCGCTGGCCGGGCTGGTCGCCGAGGTCCTCACCCGCGCCGTGCCGCCGGAGACGTGGGAGGGCGGCTTCGACTGGACCACGGGCCTGTCCGCGTGAGGGATGCGGATGAAGGTCCGGCCCATCGGGTAGTGGTCGGGCATGGTGCGCACCGTGGGTCTCGAGGAGGAGCTGCTGCTGTTCGACCCCGACACCCGGGAGGTGGCGGCGGCCGCGCCGCAGGTGATGAAGCAGTTCCGTGAGCACGGCCGCGGCCGGCTGGAGGCGACGGCGGCCTCCGACGAGCTCGACCAGGAGCTCTTCCAGCACCAGCTGGAGACGAAGACGGACCCCACCCGGTCGGTCGATGACGCGTTCGTCCAGGTGGTGACGGCTCGCCGTACCGCCGGGGAGGCTGCTCGCGAGGCCGGCTTCGCGCTGGGCGCGTCCGGGATCGTGCCGCTGGGCGGGGACCTCTCCGTGGTGACGCCCAACGACCGCTACCGGTCCATGGTCGACACCTACGGCGAGCTCGCGCGCGGCGGCGGCACCTGCGGGATGCACGTCCACGTCGCGATCGACTCCGACGAGGAGGGGGTGGCCGTCCTCGACCGGATCGGCCCGTGGCTGCCGGTGCTGCTCGCGATGAGCGCCAACTCGCCGTTCGCCGACGGCCGCGACTCCGGCTACGCCTCCTGGCGGGCGCAGGTCTGGAGCCGCTGGCCCAGTGCCGGCCCGACCGAGCAGTTCGGCTCGGTCGAGGGCTACCGCGAGTCGACCCGGATGATGATCCGGACCGGCGCGGCCCGCGATGACGGGATGCTCTACTTCGACGCCCGGCTCTCCGTGCACCAGCCGACGCTCGAGGTCCGCGTCAGCGACGTCTGCGCCGACCCGGAGGATGCCGTGGCCATCGGCGCGCTCGTGCGGGGCCTCGTCGAGACGGCGGCCGGCGAGTGGCGCGACGGCCGGCCGGTGCCGCGCTGGCGCTCCGAGGCGCTGCGCGCGGCGCACTGGCGGGCTGCTCGCTACGGCATGTCCGACGCGCTGGTGCACCCGCTGGAGCGCGAGCTCCGGGGCGCGCGCGAGGTCGTCGACGCCCTGGCGGACGCGGTGGCTCCCGCCCTGGCGGAGGCCGGCGACGCCGACCGGGTGGCCCGGGTGCTCGACCGGCTCGTCCACGCCAACGGCGCGACCCGGCAGCGGGCGGCGTACGAGCGCACCGGCAGCGTTCGTGGTGTCGTCGACGACCTGATCGCCCGCACCGAGGCGTCGTACGAGACCTTGATCGACGACCCCGGCCACTAGGGTCTCCCCATGGGCGAAGAGGTCGAGGCTCAGGAGTTCTCCCGCGCTGATCGCACGCGCCACCGGGAGAAGGTGCGTCGCAACCTGGACGTCTTCGCCCGGATGCTGCGCGAGGCACGCTTCGACACCGACGACCCGATGACGGGTCTGGAGGTCGAGCTCAACCTCGTCGACGAGGTCGGCGACCCGGCGCTGAAGAACGCCGAGGCGCTGGAGGCGATCGCCGACCCGGACTTCCAGACCGAGCTGGGCCAGTTCAACATCGAGATCAACGTGCCGCCGGCCAAGCTGCGCGAGGGCGGTCTGACCACCTTCGAGGACACCCTGCGGCGCAGCCTCAACGACGCCGAGGAGAAGTCCTCCGCGGTCGGTGCCCACATGGTGATGATCGGGATCCTGCCGACGCTCGCCGAGGGCCACATGGGCCTCGACGCGCTGAGCGCCAACCCGCGCTACAAGCTGCTGAGCGAGCAGATCCTCAACGCCCGCGGCGAGGACATCACGATCGCGATCGACGGCCCCGAGCGGTTGCGCACGACGTCCGACTCGATCGTCCCCGAGGCGGCGTGCACCAGCACCCAGTTCCACGTGCAGACCTCGCCCGACCAGTTCGCGGCCTACTGGAACGCCTCCCAGGCGATCGCCGCGGTGCAGGTCGCCGTGGCCGCGAACTCGCCGTACCTCCTGGGCAAGGAGCTGTGGCGCGAGACCCGGATCCCACTCTTCGAGCAGGCGACCGACACCCGCAGCGAGGAGCTCAAGGCGCAGGGGGTCCGGCCGCGGGTGTGGTTCGGCGAGCGCTGGATCACCTCGATCTTCGACCTCTTCGAGGAGAACGTGCGCTTCTTCCCGGCGCTGCTCCCGGTCTCCGACGACGAGGAGCCGCTGGCCGTCCTCGAGGACGGCGGCACCCCGCGGCTCTCGGAGCTCCGGCTGCACAACGGGACGATCTACCGCTGGAACCGGCCGATCTACGACGTCGCCGGGGGAGTGCCGCACCTCCGGGTCGAGAACCGGCTCCTGGCCGCCGGCCCGACGGTCGCCGACACCATCGCCAACGCCGCCTTCTACTTCGGGCTGGTCCGCGCCCTGGCGGAGAGCCCGCGGCCGCTGTGGTCGCAGATGTCCTTCAGCGCGGCCGAGGAGAACTTCCACGTCGCGTCGCGCCAGGGCATCGATGCACAGATCTACTGGCCGGGCGTGGGACAGGTGCGGGCCACCGAGCTGGTGCTGCGCCGGCTGCTGCCGATGGCCCGCGAGGGACTGGCCTCGTGGGGCGTCTCGCAGGCCGAGTCCGACCGGCTGCTCGGCATCATCGAGCAGCGCTGCCTGCTCGGCACCAACGGCGCGGAGTGGTTCGTCCAGCGGGTGGGCGCCGAGGGCAACCGCGACCGGTACGACGCCCTGCGGGCCGCACTGCTCGACTACCGCGAGCGGATGCACACCAACGAGCCCGCCCACACCTGGGACTGAGCCCGTCGGCGGCTCACCGGTTGCGCAGCCGCTTCCACTCCCGTCGTACGCCGGTGCGCGGGTCGAACCACCCGTGGCGGGTGACGACCACCAGCACCAGGTCGACCGCGGCCTCCGCTCCGGCGGAGCGCGCCGCCGCGAGCCACGCCAGGTCCAGGTCACCGACCTCGAGCGGGCCGGACCGGGTCAGCCACAGGATCGGGACGGCGCCGGCGACGGGCGCGTGTCGACGTGCGGTGTGCAGCATCGCCGCCACCACGTCGGTGCGCAGGGCGTGGTCGAGCCGCTCGTCGAGGCGGACGACGTACACGTCCTCCGGCCCGCCGGGCCATCCCACGTGCAGCAGCGGCGGGTGCACCCGCCGGCGCTCGCGCATCGCGTGATCGGCGACCGCGCGCCGGAGCACCAGGTGCAGCGATCGCGCGAGCGGTTCGTGGATGCCCTCGATCGCGACCACCTCCCCTCCTCGGAGGTCCACCCTCACCCGACCGGCGGTGGCGCCGCGGCGCCCATCCACAGGCTGCGTGCTTCGCGCCGGATCGGCTACGGTGCCGGTGACGTCTTGAACTTGGGAGGATCGATGGGAACCGTCGTCGTGGGCTACGTGCCCAAGCCCGAGGGGGATGCTGCGCTGCGTACGGCGGTCGCCGAGGCCAGGCTCCGCTCGGCCAGCCTGGTCGTCGTGAACTCCCAGCGTGGTGGCGCCGACTTCGACCAGGACGCCTCCACCCAGACCGACCGGGAGATGAACGCCGTGCGCGCCACGCTCGACGGCTCCGGCGTGCCCTACGAGATCCGCCAGCTGGTGCGCGGCTTCGAGCCGGCCGAGGACCTGATCAGCATCGCCGAGACGAGCCAGGCCGAGCTGATCGTGATCGGCCTGCGCCGCCGCTCGCCGGTCGGCAAGCTCATCCTCGGCAGCAACGCCCAGCGGATCCTGCTCGACGCGCACTGCCCGGTGCTGGCGGTCAAGGCCGACTGAGTCGGTCGCCCCTCCGCGATCCGCGAGTGGGTGACCTCCCATGGCGCACCGGCGCGCTGGCCCAGGTCCTGGCCGACGATCCGTTCGCACTGTTGGTCGGCATGATGCTCGACCAGCGTCTGGAGACACGAACACGAGGCATCGACTGTCGCGCTCGTCCTCGCCGAAGCCGAGGAACGTGGACGACGAGACCCACCGGGCGACCCACAGCGCTCCTGCTCGGCTCAGAGGTTCTGTGCATCGAGCCAGTCGAGAGTCGCTGTGGCGACCTCCCGCCAGCCGGCGTCCATGGTCAGCGAGTGCCCACGCCCCTCGAACTCCTTGTACTCCGTGACCGACGGGTTGTCGGCGTACAGCTTGAAGACCTGCCTGGTCACCTTGGATGGCACGGTGTGGTCGTTGTCGCCGCTCACCAGCAGGAGCGGTCCCCGGACGGCGTGATGGGTGTCGACGGCGGCCGGCGAGTGCTTCGAGAAGGTGGCTGCGGCGTCCTCGAAGAGCGGTCGGCCGGGTCCAGGGATGGTCCACGCCTCGAACAGGGCGTCGGACTCCTCCTCGGTCAGGGCGTTGCCGAAGCTGTAGTGGAACTGCTTCGCCGTCAGCGACACCGTGCGCTTCTTGTTGGCCGGGTTGCCCAATACCGGGAATCCCGAGCGGAGCTGGGAGAAGGGCAGCGCCGTGACACCCTTGATGGGCGCCGGGTCGATGGCGACGGCGGCGACGGCGAGGTCCTTGGCGATCAGCTCCTGAGCGATGAGGCCCCCGAAGGAGTGCCCGACGACGATGGGCTTGTCCGCCATGGTCCCGATCACGGATGCGTAGTGGTCGAAGATGTCCTCGATGCCGATGCCGTTCAACGGCTCCGGGTTCGCCCTGGTCTCCACGACGGTCTCGGAGTCCCCGGGCCACCCGGGCGCGCTGGCGTCGTAGCCAGCTTCCGCGAACAGGTCGATCCACGGCGCCCACGCGGTGGAGTGGATCCACAGCCCGTGGATGAACAGGACCGGCGGCTTGGTGCTTGCGTCACTCATGACTACTCCTTGGTTGGGTGATGGTCGAGCTCAGGGCAGGCTGACCGACCGGTGTGGCCGGCCCGTCGTCTGACGGCATGGCCTGCGGACGGGACAGTCGTCGTACGGCGAAGGGGAGAGCCGCGGCGGTGCCGATGGCTGCCGCGTACGGCGTCCAGGCGATGTGGTCGGCGTTGACCAGCACCGTTCCGACGATCGAGCCCAGGGCGATGCCGACGTTGAAGCTCGCGACGTTCAGTGTCGAGGCGAGGGTGCTTCCGGGGCCGGCGATCTCGATGACGCGTGACTGGAGGAGCGGTGGGAGGGCGAACCCGGTCAGTCCCCACAGCACGAGGAGTACGACGGCCGCCCCGGGCGTGGAGCCGCCCAGCCCGAACAGGGCCAGTACAGCGGTCAGCAGCGCCAGGACCACCGGCAGCGCCTGGGCGGGCCAGCGGTCACCGGCACGGCCACCCACCACGGCCCCCACCGCGGTCGCCAGGCCGTAGACCAGCAGCAGCGCTGGCACTGCTCCTTCGGCGACACCCGTGATCTCGACCAGGTAGGTGGTGATGAAGGTGAAGACGGCGAACATCGATCCGAACCCGAGCGCGGTGGCGACGAAAGCCCGCGCCAGCGCCAGCCGGTCGACGGCCCGTTCGCCCGGCTCGGCGACGGCATCGGTGGCAGACGGGCTCTTCTCGACGAAGGCGATCCAGACCGCGGCAGCACCTCCCATCAACGCGATGGCGGCGAACGGGACCCGCCAGGAGGTGGCCTGCCCCAGCAAGGTCCCCAGCGGGACCCCCAGCACCGTCGCGATCGTGAGCCCGCCGAACATCAGCCCGAGCGCACGTGACTTGCTGGACTCGTCGACCAGGCTGACCGCCAGGACCGCCGCGATCCCGAAGAAGGCGCCGTGCGTCGCGGCAGCGAGCACCCGCGCCACCAGCAGCACCTCGAAGGAGCCCGCGACGGCCATCACGACGTGGGCGGCGACGAACACGCCCAGCAGGGCCTCGAGCGCCGACTTCGGTGGGCGCCGCCGCAACAACCACGCAAGGAGCGGTCCACCGCCGGCGATCCCCACCGCATAGGCCGTCACCAGGGTGCCGGCAGAGGCGACAGAGACCGACGTCGCGCTGGCGATGGTCGGCAGTAGGCCGACGACGACGAATTCCGTGGTCCCGAGGGCGAACGCCGCTGCGGTGAGGGGCAGGAGAGTCTTCGGTAGTGCCATGGCTGGGACCTTCCAGTCGGGGACCTGCCTCAACAGACCACAACCGGAAGGGCAAGCGAACCCAGGAAAACCCCCAGTCCACAGACGACACCGCTCGGGGAGCGACGCCTTGCTGCCGGGCTCAGCTCTCGGTGCGCTCCAGCTGCAACCGGTCCTTGAGTTGGCGCCGCGACTTGATCTGGAGCTTCCGGAAGATCTTGGTCAGGTGGAACTCGACGGTGCTCTCGCCGATGAACAGCTTGGTTGAGATCTCCTTGTTGCTCATGCCCGACCTGGCCAGCTCGGCGACCTGCTGTTCCTGGGGGGTGAGCAGGCTCGCGTCGCCCGAGTCCCGACGGAGCCGCTCCCCAGTGGCGCGCAGCTCCGCCTCACACCGCTGAGCGAAGAGGCGCGCACCCATGGCGTTGAACAGCGTCAGGGCTTCCTTGAGCTGGACCCGCGCATCGAGCTTGCGACCCTCCCGACGGAGCCACTCGCCGTACAGCAGGTGGGACCTGGCGTGCTCCGTGCGGACGCCGGAGGTGGCGAGGAGCTCGAGGGCTCTGCGGAAGTAGGCGTCGGCCTCGCCCCTGCGGGCGCAGACGGCCTCCGACCGGGCGAGGAGGCCCTCGGACCAGGGAGTGCGACAGGCAGCGACGCGCTCGCGGAGCTGACCCAGGCGGAGCCGGACCGTCTCCTCGTCGTGGATACGCGCCGCCGCCTCGATCGCTTCGGGCAGCGCCTGGGACCCCCAGGGCACGTGGTCGTGCTCGATGGCCTGCGACGCGGCCGCGAGGGCCTGCTCGTAGTTGCCCAGGCTGTTCTCCAGGACCGCGAGACTCATCCAGCCCCAGTCCTCGAGCACGCTCTTGCCGAGCTGGACGCCCCATCGATGGATGAGCGCGTCGATGATCTCCCGAGCCTTCGCCTCGGCACCCATCCAGACGAACAGCTCTCCTTCGTACGGCGTGTCCACGACGCTGGGCTCGGGACTCAACATCGCGACGAGTCCACGGAGCTCACTCATCATCAGCTGTGAGGAGCTGAAGTCCCCCTCGAGCAGGTACACGCGTCCGAGGCTCGCCTGGCTGGACCTGAGACTGCCCATCGACCCGTGACCGAGATCGTGCGCCCGATAGCGCGTGCTCAGGACCCTGAGCGCGTCGAGGTCCCACAGCTCGGCAGGCATCAGGACGGCTAGCGTGGTCAAGCCGATCTCGCCGTCCATGCTGACCTCGTTCTCGATGATGTCGGCCACGGCCCGCTTCATCTGGGCTGCCGCCCGCGGATGGCCGGCATGCATCCGGAGGGCACCGGCCATCGCCAGCCCGTCCCGGGAGCGGTCGACGGCCTCGACAGGTGGGTCGTCCGCCAGCCTCGCAACCTCGGCATTCAGCTCGGCGAAGGACAGACCGGTCATGTGCCGCCCGCTCATGAACGCCGCCCCGAGGGCCTCGAGCGTCACCGTGCGGGCGAGGTCGACATCGAGAAGACGGGCCTGGTCGAGGACCTCGATCAGGTGTGCCGAGATCTCGCTCGCCGAGGCGGCACCCGCCAGGTGGATCACTGCTTGGAGCCGGACGACCTGCACCCGCAGGTGCAGGTCGTCCAGGTCGGTCGCTGCCAGGTCGAGGATGCGTTGGGCGCCGACGCGGTCCCCGGCACGCAGCAGTGCCTGCCCGGCCCCGAGCTGCCGCTGTGCTTTCAGTGCTGGGTTGGCGGTGAGCTCAGCAGCGCGGGTCAGGTACGTCGCCTGGGTGGCGTATCCGCCCTTCGGTCGGACCCGGTCAGCGCAGGCTTCCAGAAGCGCGGCTACCTCGTCGTCGTGGAGGACCGCGGCACAGGCGCGATGCCAGGCATGGCTCTCGACGTCGAGAGCGGCGTCGGTCGCGTCGGCGAGGGCAGCGTGGACGCGCCGCAGGTCGCCGGGCTCGGCGGAGGAATACGCCGCTGTACGGATGAGTGGATGGCGAAAGGCCGGCGCGGGCTCGTAGCTCCAGACGCCGGCGCGGACGGCGGCGTCGGCATCCTCGGGCGCGAGGCCGAGCCGAGTCGCCGAGACCCAGAGCACCTCCGAGTCGCCCTGCCCGTTTGCGGCTGCCAACAGCAACAGCTGCTGGCAGCGCGGCGGCAGGTCCGCGATCTGCCGCTGGAAGTGATCGACGAGCACCTCGCCGACCGACAGCTCACTAGCCAGATGCAGCGATGCGTGGAGCTGGGAGGCGTCCGCAGCGTGCACCAGCTCGACCACGGCCAGCGGATTGCCGTTGGTCGCCTCGACCAACCGGACGAGGTCGACGGTCAGCGGGTCGTAGGACGGTGCGTCGAGGGAGGCGAGGAGCTCACTGACGGCGCGCGCCGTCAGTCCACCCAGCTCGAGCTTCGGCAGGTCGTTGACCTGCTGCGGCACCTGTCCGACGCGGGAGCTCAGCACCAAGGCGACGGCGTCGGAGTCCAGCCGCCGCGCGACGAAGGCGAGCACCTCGAGGGTGTCGGGGTCGATCCAGTGGGCGTCGTCGATGACGATCAGCAAGGGACGCTCTGCCGCCGCGCTCCGGAGCACCGCAAGGACGGCAAGCCCGAGGTGGAGACGCTGGAACGGCTCGTCGGACAGACCCAGCGCCGTGGCCATGGCGCGGTGCTGGGGGATGGGCAGGGCTCTCATCCGGTCCAGCAATGGCGACACCAGCCGGTCCAGACCCGAGAAGACGATCCGTGTCTCGGACTCAGCGCCGGCAACGTGCAGGACCCGGAACTTCTCCGCCCGGGCGGCGAAGTGCTCGAGGAGGTGCGTCTTGCCGGCGCCGGCCTCCCCGACGAGGAGCAGCGATCCGCTTCGGTTCGTCGTGGCCCTCACGAGGAGCTCGTTGAGGCGTCCCATCTCGAAGTCCCTACCGACGAGCGGTCGCCGCTCGGTCACTCCAAGTTGATCCCGGGACTCGACCATGGACCAGATTCCTACCGTGAATTGGACCCTCGAGGGGCAAAGGCGACCATATTGCTCGGGTTCGAGACGCGCAACGCACTGGGGTTCACCCCGGATGCGATCCGTGCCCCCGATCGATCAACTGGGATGGCGTCCCGTTGAGTCCACCTGGCTCAGGCGCACCGGACCGTAGATCGGAGCACGCGCATGTCTCTTCAAGCACTTCGCGCATTCCCTCGACGCACCATCCTCCTGCTGATCCTTGCCCTGTCGGTGGTGGTCGGCGGGACCGCCATCGCTGCCGGAGCCGACGTCAGCAGCTCAGCCACTTCCTCGGCCCCCAGATCGGATCGAGCAGCCAAGCCGACCATCGTGCTGGTGCACGGTGCCTTTGCTGACGCCTCCGGGTGGAACGGCGTCACCGCGCGCCTGCAGGCCGGGGGCTATCCGGTCCTGGCCTGGTCCAACCCCATGCGAGACCTGACGTCGGACAGCGCCGCGCTTACGACCTTCCTGTCCACCGTGACGGGGCCGATCGTGCTCGTCGGTCATTCCTACGGCGGAGCGGTCATCACCCAGATGACGGGCAACAGCCACATCAAGGCGCTGGTCTACGTCACCGGCTACGCGCTGGCCAAGGACGAGAACGTCTTCGCCGCCAGTGCCCTGGGCGGTGCACAGTCCACGCTCGGTGAGCACCTCGTGTTCCGTCCCATCCCGGGCGCGGGGCCCGAGAACGCCGACGCGTACGTCGACCCGGCGTACTTCCACCACCTGGTGGCCGGCGACCTCAGCAAGCGACGCTCCGCCGTCCTCGCGGCGAGCCAGCGACCGGCGGCCGTCACCGCGTTCTCGTCCCCGTCGAGACAGCCCGCGTGGGCGACGATCCCTTCGTACTACCTGATCGCCACCCGTGACAACGCGATCCTCCCGAAGGCCCAAGCGGCGATGGCCGAGCGCGCGGGCGCCAAGACGACGAAGGTCGCGGGCTCGCACTTCGTGATGCTCAGCCATCCCAAGGTGGTGGCCGATTTCGTCCGCAAGGCGGCGACCGGCGGCTGAGCCTCGACATCACCGGCCCCAACGCCGCGATGACGAGATCTCGTTCGCTCCGTGACCCCGGGCCACTTGCCTGGCTGAGACCGCGCCGAGACCCAGTGGCCTCGGTAGGGCATCCGTCAAGTGGCTGAGGGTCAGGCATGCTGGTCCCATGGCGATCCACATCACCGGCGACGCTGCCGCCGACCAGGTGCTGACCGACGACCCGTTCGCGCTGCTGGTCGGCATGATGCTCGACCAGCAGTACCCGATGGAGCACGCGTTCCGGGGGCCCGCGAAGGTGCTGGACCGGTTCGGGACCCTCGACCCGGCGCGGATCGCGGCCGCCGACCCGGAGGAGTTCGCGACGCTCTGCTCGACGACGCCGGCGATCCACCGGTTCCCCGGGTCGATGTCGGCGCGGCTCCAGGAGCTCGCCCGGATCGTCGAGGACGAGTACGACGGCCACGCCGAGCGGATCTGGACCGAGGCGAAGGACGGCCGCGACTTCCTCAAGCGGATGCAGGCGCTGCCCGGCTTCGGCAAGCAGAAGGCGCAGATCTTCGTCGCCCTCGTCGCCAAGCAGCTCGACGTGCGCCCGGAGGGCTGGGAGGCCGTCGTCGGGGCGTACGCCGAGGACGGCTACCGCTCGGTGGCCGACGTCGTCGACGACGCGAGCCTGCAGAAGGTGCGCGACTTCAAGAAGGCCAAGAAGGCCGAAGCGAAGGCGCAGGCAGGCTGAACCGAACCGAGCACCGGCGGCGTCTGAGTTGTTGTGAGTGTCGAGATAGTGGAAGGAAGCGCAGTGAGCGCTTCCTACGAGGAGTTCGTTGCGGCCCGAGGGCCGGCGCTCTTCCGCACCGCCTACCTGCTCACGGGGTCGCGGGCCGACGCCGAGGACCTCGTGCAGGTGTCGCTGGTGAAGCTGTTCGTGTCCTGGTCCCGCGCCGCCCGGGCGAAGTCGGTCGAGGGCTACGCGCGGCGGGTGCTGGTCAACGCCTACATCTCGGGGCGCCGGCCGGCGCGCCACACCCGGGAGCACCTGGTCAGCTCGCCGCCCGACGTCGCGATGCGCGATCCAGAGGTCGACACGGCCCTCACGCTGTGGCCGCACGTGCGCGCCCTGCCGCCGCGCCAACGGGCGGTGATCGTGCTGCGGTACGCGAACGACCTGAGCGAGGCCGATATCGCCCACGCGCTCGGATGTGCACCCGGGACCGTGAAGTCCACCGCCGCCGCGGCACTCGCGACGTTGCGCCAGCGCATGGCCGACCAGGAAGGACGAGGCAATGACTGACCTCGAGCACCGGCTGCGCCGCGAGCTGACACAGGTCGAGCACGCTGCGGCGACACCTACGATCAACGTCCCCGGCGTTGCCGCGCTCGGGCGACGTGAGCGGACGCGACGGCACGGGATCCTTTCGGGTGCCGCCGTCGTTGTCGCGGTAGTGGCCGTCGGCGTGACTGCGACCCTGGTCGGTCACTCGCCCGACGCCGCGCCGCGACCGGCCGGCCCGTCGCCCACGCCGACGAGCTCGACCTCCCCGTCCCCGACGACCGCAGCACTCCCCGCAGTGCCGGACACCGACGTGCCGTGGTGGAGCGACGGCGTGCTGCACGTGGGGAGCACGACCTACCCGATGCCGTCCGAGCCGGAGATCGCCTTCCGCGGGGGCACGACCCTGGTCTCGTTCCGCAAGCCTGTCTATCGAGTCATCCGTGGCGACGGTCCGCTCCGTCCCCTCCCGGCCGGGCACCCCTACGCGAGCGATCCGGTCATCTCGTCGGACGGCACCCACGTCGCGTGGGTCGAGACCGTGGCGTCCCATCCACTTCCGAACGTGTCCGGGCTGTCGGCATCACGACTGGATCTCTTGCTGGTCGACTACGACCTCGAGGGAGGGCGAGTCTCCGCGTCGCTCCCGCAGACGGCGGACGTGGAGTGCTGCGAGGGGGACGCGGTCGGGGTTCCTCAGATACAGGGATACACCGACGATGGCCGCTTGGTGCTCTACGACACCGACCGGAACCCACCGGCGCTGTGGGACCCACGGCAAGGAACCATCACGGTCGCCGAGGTCGGTGCTGACGGGGCGAGCATGGGAGGAGTCCCGGCGTGGCCGGGGGGCATCGCCTACTCCGGGCCCGACTCCTCGGGACCCGCGACCCTCGTGCGCGTCGACGGCTCGGGGCATTTCAGCTCGACCCGGCAGGTACCGCAGGCCTCCGACGGATCCTGGAACGAGGACGGCACGATCTATGCCTACGACCTCTACCCGGAAGCGGTCTCGTTCGTCGGCCCCGACGGCGGAGAACCGGCTCGGCTGCCGCTGCCGGAGTCGACGGACGAGTGGCGGATAGCCGCGTGGGAGTCGAACGACACCCTCCTGCTGGTTTCTCGGCGGAAGAGGACCAACGAGCTTGCGCGCTGCGATGTAGTCGCACTGACGTGCGAGCCGGTGGCCGATGTGCCTGCGATGGGGCCGCTGGTCCTACCGCAGAGCGGGTGATCGAAGGGCTGAACCTCGCCCACGCACGGCCCGGTTGCCCGATTCGTTGGGAGTGCGTGGCAGAATGACGAACGCGGCTCTTGACGTCTCCGGGACGGGCCGCGCCCAAGATCTGTTTTGACCGTCGTTGACGAGAGGTGTTCGTGTCCTCGAACGCGCGCAAGCTGCTCCCCGCCGAAGTGCTGACCCACGAGGCTGTCGTGACCCTGATCGAGCGGGGGACGCCGACCGGTTCGGTCACCCCCGAGGAGGTCCGGCAGGCCAGTGAGGACGCGGCCGTCGAGCCTCGTCACCTCAAGGCGCTGCTCGGACACCTGAGCTCGCTCGGGATCTCCGTGGCGCTGCCGGTGGCCACCACCCGCGCCGTCGCGGCGACGTCGACCCGCAAGACGACGACCGCCAAGACCACGAAGGCGGCGCCGGCCAAGAAGGCCGCCGCCGACAAGCCGGAGGCTGCTGCTCCCGCGAAGAAGGCGCCGCCGGCCAAGAAGGCCGCCGCCAAGAAGACCGCGGCGAGCGCCGACGGCGAGGCCGTGGTCGAGGTCGTCGTCACCGACGCCGTCGTGGGCCCCGACGGCAAGAAGATCCTCCCCGACGTCCCGGACGAGCAGTTCGAGAAGGACGTCAAGGCCGACCCCACGATCGAGGAGGACGAGAAGTCCGCCACGTTCGTCGTCTCCGCTGCCGACGACACCGACGAGCCCGAGCAGCAGGTCATGGTCGCCGGCGCGACCGCCGACCCGGTCAAGGACTACCTCAAGCAGATCGGCAAGGTCCCGCTCCTCAACGCGGAGATGGAGGTCGAGCTCGCCAAGCGGATCGAGGCCGGCCTCTTCGCGGAGGAGAAGATCGCCAAGGGCGCCAAGATGAGCGGCAAGCTCGCCGAGGAGTTCGAGTGGATCGCCGAGGACGGCAAGCGCGCCAAGAACCACCTCCTCGAGGCCAACCTGCGTCTCGTCGTCTCGCTCGCCAAGCGCTACACCGGTCGCGGCATGCTCTTCCTGGACCTGATCCAGGAGGGCAACCTCGGCCTGATCCGCGCGGTCGAGAAGTTCGACTACACCAAGGGCTACAAGTTCTCGACGTACGCCACCTGGTGGATCCGGCAGGCCATCACCCGCGCCATGGCCGACCAGGCCCGCACCATCCGCATCCCGGTGCACATGGTCGAGGTCATCAACAAGCTGGCCCGCGTGCAGCGCCAGATGCTCCAGGACCTGGGCCGCGAGCCCACCCCGGAGGAGCTCGCCAAGGAGCTCGACATGACCCCCGAGAAGGTCATCGAGGTCCAGAAGTACGGCCGCGAGCCCATCTCGCTGCACACGCCCCTCGGTGAGGACGGCGACTCCGAGTTCGGTGACCTGATCGAGGACTCCGAGGCGATCGTCCCGGCCGACGCCGTGTCGTTCACCCTCCTGCAGGAGCAGCTGCACGCCGTCCTCGACACGCTCTCCGAGCGCGAGGCGGGCGTCGTCAGCATGCGCTTCGGCCTGACCGACGGCCAGCCGAAGACCCTCGACGAGATCGGCAAGGTCTACGGCGTGACCCGCGAGCGGATCCGCCAGATCGAGTCCAAGACGATGTCCAAGCTCCGGCACCCGTCGCGCTCGCAGGTCCTGCGCGACTACCTCGACTGAGTCCAGCACGCCGATGACGGGCCGGGTTGCGCAGCTGCGCAGCGCGGCCCGTTTCGCGTCCCAGCTGTACGGCGAGCAGGCGCGCGGCGCCTACGAGGCCTACGTACGGCGGATCCCCTTCGCCCGGCTCCGGTTCGCGCCGGGTCGCGACGACCCGTACCCGATCTACGAGCAGCTCCGCTCGCAGGGACCGTTCGTCGTCACCCCGATGGGCAACCTCGCGACCGTCGACCACGCGCTGTGCAAGGAGATCCTGCGCAGCCGGCGCTTCGGCGTGCAGCCCGAGGGCCAGGGCCCGCCGCACGACTTCGACCTCTCGTTCCTGGACCGCAACCCGCCCGACCACACGCGGCTGCGACGCCTGGTCGCACCGGCCTTCAGCCCGCGCCGGATGGCCGACTTCCGCGGCGCCGTCGAGAAGACGGTGACCGGCCTGCTCGACGACGCCGCCGCGGCGGACGAGATCGACCTGGTCCCCGCGCTGGCCGCGCCGCTGCCCATCGCCGTGATCACCGACCTGCTGGGGATCCCGGACGCCGACGGCGATGCGTTCATGAGGTACGGCATGGCGCTCGGCAGCGCGCTGTCCGGGCTGCGGTCCCTGCGCCACGCCCGCCAGGTGATGGCGGCCAACCGGGACCTGGAGGCGCTCTTCGAGGACCTCTTCGCACGCCGCCGGGCCGATCCGCAGGACGACCTGATCAGCGCGCTGGTGGCGGCCGAGGCCGACGACGTGGTCCACCCGGCCGAGCTGGTGCCGCTGTGCGGGCTGCTGCTGATCGCCGGGTTCGAGACGACCGTCAACCTGATCGGCAACGCGGTCAACGCGCTCCTCGACCACCCCGAGCAGTGGGCGCTGCTGGTGGCCGACCCCGACCTGGCCGGTGCCGCGGTCCAGGAGACGCTGCGCTTCGACCCGCCCGTCCAGCGCACCGCTCGCGCCTCCTGGGACGACGTCGAGCTGGGCGGGTACGCCGTACGCCGCGAGCAGTGGGTCAACGTGCTCCTCGGCGGGGCCAACCGCGACCCGGCCGTCTTCCACGACCCCGACGTCTTCGACCTCACCCGCGCCGACGGCGCCGAGCACCTGGCCTTCTCCAGCGGCATCCACCACTGCGTCGGCCGTCCGCTGGCCGAGCTGGAGGCGACCGTGGCCCTGCGCCTGCTGGTCGAGCGGATGCCGGGGCTGCGCCGCGCCGGCCCCGTACGACGCCGCAACGCGACGCTGATCCGCGGACCGCTGAGCCTGCCGGTGCGAGCGAGCTGAGCGTCAGTACGCTTGGTTTCGTGTTCAAGCACCGCCCTCCCGCCGCAGCCCACCGGCCCCGAGGCTGACGCGCGACGTGGCGGTCTCGTCCCAGCAGCTGCGGCAGGCGGCTCGCTTCACCACGCACCTGTACGGCGGCCGCGTCCGCGGGCTCATCGACGCGCACCTGCGCCACGACGACGTCGCCCGGCTGAACGCGATCGGCGCCGGTGACCCGTACCCGATCTACGACCGGATCCGCGCGGCCGGCCCCTTCGTGACGACGCCGTCGGGCCACCTCGCCTCGGCCGACCACGCGATCTGCAAGCAGCTCCTGCGCGATCGCCGCTTCGGGGTGGAGCCCGAGGGTGCCGCCCCACCGGAGCCCGCGCTGGACCGCTCCTTCCTCACCCACAACCCGCCCGACCACACCCGGCTGCGGCGGCTCGTGGCGCCCGTGCTCAGCGCGCGCCGGCTGGCGGAGTTCACCAAGATGATCGAGGAGACCGTCGACGGGCTCCTCGACGACGTCGGCGGGACGGCGACCTTCGACGTGATGCCCGCGCTCGCCGAGCCCCTGCCGGTCGCGGTGATCAACCGGCTGCTGGGCATCCCCGCCGAGGACGGCGCCGTGCTGGCGTCGTACGGCGAGACCCTCGGCGGCGCCGCGGCCGGCTTCCGCTCCCTGCGTCAGGCCCGCGACGTCTCGGTGGCCGCCACGGCGATGGTGCGTCTCTTCGAGGACATCATCGAGCGTCGGCGCTCCGACCCGGGCGACGACCTGATCAGCGTCCTCCTCGCCGCGGAGGGGGACGGCGACGCCGAGATCCGGGCCGTCGAGCTGGTGCCGCTGTGCCGGATGCTGCTCATCGCGGGGTTCGAGACCACCGTCAACCTAGTCGGCAACGTCGTCAACGCGCTGCTCGACCACCCCGACCAGTGGGCCCTGCTGGTCTCCGACCCGGCGCTGGCCCACGCGGCGGTCCAGGAGTCGCTGCGCTACGACGCGCCCGTCCAGCGCACCGGTCGAGTCTCCTTCGACGACACCGAGATCGCCGGGCAGCCGATCCGCCGCGGGCAGTGGGTCAACGTCCTGATCGGCGGGGCGAACCGCGACCCGGCGGTCTTCGGGGACCCCGACGTCTTCGACCTGTCCCGCGACGACGTCTTCGACCACCTGGCCTTCTCCAGCGGCATCCACCGCTGCGTGGGTCGACCGATCGCCGAGCTCGAGGGCACCGCCGTCCTCCAGGCGCTGGCGCAGCGGATGCCGAGGCTGCGACGAGCCGGCGCCACCCGGATGCGGACCATGCCGCTGGTGCGTGGTCCGCGGAGCGTGCCGGTCCACACCGCCTGAGACACGCCGCAACCCGCTTGCAACCTTCCCGGCACTCCAGGAGTCTGAAGAGGCAGACCCCGACGTCCGGAGGACAGATGAAGCTCGCGATCGTCGCCACACTCACCGCCGCCGCTCTCGGCGCAACGCTCGTCGCGGCGCCGGCCGCCCAGGCGGAGCAACGCAGGTACGCCGACCCGGCCGACGCCGCCGCCTCGCTGACCGACATCCGCGCGGTCAAGGTCGACCACGGTGCCCGGACGCTGGCGGTGACCGTCAGGTTCACCGACCTGCGGCGTCGCTCGGACGGCGGGCCCGCGAGCCTGACCATCGGCATCGACACCCGCTCGAGCCGGCCGGGCGCCGAGTTCCGGCTCGTCAGCGGGCTCCAGGAGGGCACCGACTACCAGCTGATGCGGGTGCGCCACGGGCGGGTCGTCGGCGAGCCGCTGACCTGCGGTCACCGGGTGCGCCTCGACTTCGCCCACAACCGCCTGCGGTTCGTCGGCTCACGGACCTGTCTCGGGTCACCGGCCCGGGCGCGGATCGCCGTGCTGATGCGCGACGAGTGGGACGCCTCGCACCCGATCACCGACTGGCTCGGCGCCCGGCGCTCCTACACCGCCTGGCTCGCCAGCAGCTGATCAGCCGCCCAGGGCCGCCAGCGCCTGCCGGGCGGCCAGGTGGCCGCACATCCCGTGCACGCCCGGGCCGGGGGCGGTCGACGACGAGCACAGATAGGCGCCCGGCACCCTCGTGCGGTACGGCGCGCGCCGTACGAGCTGGGGCACCGTGACCGCCCCCGAGGCGATGTCGCCGCCGACGTAGTTGGGGTTGTACGCCGCGAACCCGGCCGGGTCGGTGACGTGCATCGCCACGATCCGCTCGCGCAGGCCCGGCGCGAAGCGCTCGAGCTGGTCGAGCACCACGTCGGTCGCGTCGCCGGCGTACGCGTGCGGGACGTGCGCGTAGGCCCAGATCGGGTGCACGTCGCCGGCGGAGCGGGTCGGGTCGGCGAGGTACTGCTGCCCCACGAGCACGAACGGCCGCTCGGGCATCACGCCGCGGGCCGCCTGGGCCTCGGCCTCGGCGATCTGCTCCAGGGTCCCGCCGACGTGGACGGTGCCGGCCCGGCGGCAGGCCTCCGCGGTCCACGGCACCCCGCCGCGCACGGCCAGGTCCAGCTTGTACGCCCCCATGCCGTAGCGCCACCGCGGCCGGGGCAGGCGCGCGATGTCGGCGAACGCGGTGGGGGTCGTGTCGAACATCGTGATCCGCGACCCGGGCAGGTCGGAGAGCGAGCGCACCTCGACGCCGGTCCGGATCTCGCCGCCGAGCGAGCGCAGCAGGCCGGCCAGGGCGTCGGTGATCGCTCGCGAGCCGCCCTCGGCGACCGGCCAGCCGTGCCGGTGACCCGCCGCGATCAGGGTCGCGCCGATGCCGGCGGTGGTCGGCCGGTCGAGCGGGCGGCAGACGTGCGCCGCACAGCCCGCGAAGAGCCCGCGTGCCGCGTCGGTGCGGAACGCGCGAGCGAGCACGGTGGCCGGCAGCGCCGCCCGCATCCCGAAACGGGCCATCAGCACGGGACGCCGGGGCAGGTGCACCACCGGGCCGAGGAGGTCCGGCGCCAGCTCGTCGAAGTGCTGCCCGAGCGGGCCGAAGACCGAGCGCCACCGGTCGCCGTCGGCTCCCAGGCCGGCGCCGGTCTCGTCCAGGTCGCGCACCATGACCCCGGCGGTGCCGTCGTCGAGCGGGTGGGCCAGGTCGATCTCCGGCCACCGCCAGACCAGGCCGTGGTCGGCCAGCGGGAGCGAGGAGAGGTACGGCGAGCCGACGCCGAAGGGGTGGATGGCGGAGCAGATGTCGTGCTGGACGCCCGGCACCGTGAGCTCGGCGGTGCGGGTGCCGCCGCCGATCTCGTCGTACGCCTCGAGCACGGTGACCCGCAGCCCCCGTTGCGCGAGCGTGACCGCCGCGGCCAGCCCGTTGGGCCCGGAGCCGACGACGACAGCGTCGGCGTCGCCGCCGGGAGGACTCATGCCTCGACTCTGCCGTACGACGCAACCCCGTGCCGTCTTCGACCGGGCGGGCGCCCCTCAGCCCGCGGCGACGAGCACGACCGCCCCGGCGCACAGCGCCAGGCCGACCGCCTGGGTGCGGTGCACGTGCTCGCGGAGCACGGTGGCGGCGAGCAGCACCGTGAACGCGGGGTAGAGCGAGGTGATGACCGCGGCCACGGTCAGGTAGCCGTGGTGGGTGGCGACCAGGAAGAGGCCGGTGGCCAGGGCGCCCAGGGCGCCGCTGATGGCCCCACCGAGGGCGTAGCGGTTGCGCGGGACCCAGTCCTGGCGCAGCGTGAGCGCGACCACGATGATCGCGCCGCCGGCGATGAGCTGGTTGAGCGCGAGGGG
This sequence comes from Nocardioides sp. URHA0020, assembly GCF_000620705.1. Lineage (GTDB taxonomy): Bacteria > Actinomycetota > Actinomycetes > Propionibacteriales > Nocardioidaceae > Nocardioides. Next base: position 600,384 of record NZ_KK211168.1, on the reverse strand, counting down.
GAGGAAGCCCGCCTCCGCCGGGACCTGGGCCAGGCTGGCGAAGAGCGCGCCGAAGCCCAGGCCGGCCAGGACGCCGTCGACGATGCCCGAGCCCGGGCTCTCGGTCGGGCCGGGCAGCGGCTCGATCAGCGGCTCGGCCAGCGGCTCGCGGGAGACCAGCCAGATCGCGGGGAGCGCGAGCAGCACGCCGACCCAGACCAGCGCCCCGGGTCGCTCCCCGGTGAGCACGCCGACCACGACGGGGACCAGCACCGCGCCGACGCCGGAGACCGGGGCCACCACGCCCATCCGCCCGGACGACAGGCCGCGGTAGAGGAACGCCGTACCGAAGCCGTTGCCGACGCCGGCCAGGACCGCCCAGGCGAAGTCGGCGGCGGTGGGGGAGCCGCCGTCGAACGCCACCAGCACCAGCACCAGGGCGGTGCCGGAGAGCTGGGCGACGAGCGAGACCGCCCAGGCGCCGCCGCGGCGGGAGAAGATCCCGCCGTTGAAGTCGCCCAGACCGTACGACGCAGCCGCGAGCAGCGACAGCAGGATGCTCATGTCGCGACCGCCCCGGCGACCCAGACGACGGTCGCGGCGAAGGCGGCCAGCAGCTCGATGACGATGCTCAGCCCGACCGCCTTGAGGGAGTGGACCGTCGAGGGCCACGCCTCCTTGCCGCCGACGCGGACCAGCTCGGCCAAGTAGATGCCCAGCACGAAGCCGAGGAACAGCCCGACCACGGGGACCACGAAGAAGCCGACGACGCCGACGACGGCCCCGACCAGCTGGGTCGCGGGCGGGATCCCCGCGACCTGCAGCCGACGACCCGGTACGACGTACTTGACGACCGCGCCGGCGACGACGAGTGCCGTCGCGACCGCGAAGACGGTCCAGGCGGCGGCGCCACCGGTCGCCCATGCCCACACCAGGATGCCGGCGACCACCAGCACCGACCCCGGCAGGATCGGCACCAGGATGCCCACCAGCCCGACCGCGACGAGGAGGGCGGCGATCGCGGTGGTGGTGGTCACGGCAGCACCCTGTCACACATGCGAAGCGGCCCCAGACATCGTGTCTGGGGCCGCTTCGGAGAGTGTGGCGGAGGTCGGGTGACCTACGTCAGTCGGTGACGGCGGGCGGCGTGGGCGCGAGCTTGTGGGTCTCGTCGACGACGTTGGCGGCGATCTCCTTGAGCTTGTCTCCGTGCTCGCGGGCGTGGTGAGCGCAGAAGAGCAGCTCACCCCCCGACTGGAGCTCCACACGGAGGTAGGCCTGGGCGCCGCAACGGTCGCAACGGTCCACGGCGCTGAGCGCTGCGGTGTTGGGGGCTAGTGCAGTGGTCACATCGGCCTCTTTCTCTTCGTGCCTCGGTATCTGGCTCAACGTAGCCACTGGCTCCAAGATTCCCACCTTGGTGCAGGTGCCGCGTGGTGCCCGACACGTCATCCAATCATGCTGTGTTTCCCTCATCGGCAGAATTCCATGCGTTGAGAGCCTGAGCGTGGAGAGATTTCGCTACTGGTCTAACAGGGTGGTGTTCGATCGTGCCTGACCCGGGGAAGTCCTGATCACGCTAGACCCGCCCCTGGCAGGCGTGCCTACATCGTCCTCCGGCGTGTCGCAGGTAGATTCGGAGCGGACGTAACAATTGGATTTCCGAGCTCCAGGAGCCCCCCGATCGACAACACGTACAACGCCGCGCACCTCCTCGTCCTCGAGGGGCTGGAGGCGGTGCGCAAGCGGCCCGGCATGTACATCGGCTCCACCGACACCCGCGGCCTGATGCACTGCCTGTGGGAGATCATCGACAACGGCGTGGACGAGGCGCTGGCCGGGGCCGCGCACCGCGTCGAGGTGACCCTCCACCCCGACGGCTCCGCCGAGGTCCACGACGACGGCCGCGGCATCCCGACCGACAAGGAGCCCAAGACCGGGCTCCCCGGCGTCGAGGTCGTGGCGACCAAGCTGCACGCCGGCGGCAAGTTCGGCGGCGGCTCGTACGTCGCCACCGGCGGTCTGCACGGCGTCGGACTGTCGGTCGTCAACGCGCTCTCGGCCCGGATGGACATCGACGTGCAGCGCGCGCCGTCGGAGCAGGGCCTCTCCTTCCGCCACGGCGCACCGGGCGTCTTCACCGGCCCGGGGCCGGACGCGCCGTTCGAGCCGCGGTCCGGGCTCACGCGCAAGGGCGGCCGGGTCGCCAAGGGCAGGTCCGGCACCCGCATCACCTTCTGGCCGGACCGGCGGATCTTCACCAAGGACGCCGACTTCGTCTTCGAGGACCTGATCGGCCGGGCCCGGCAGACGTCCTTCATCGTGCCCGGGCTCGAGATCGTGATCCGCGACCTGCGGGGCGAGACGCCGCGCGAGGAGAAGTTCCGCCACGACGGCGGCATCGCGGAGTTCGCCGACTTCCTGGCCCCCGACGAGCCGGTCACCGAGATCGTCCGGCTCCAGGGCTCCGACACCTTCACCGAGACCGTGCCGATGCTCGACGCCCAGGGCCACATGACGCCGCAGGAGGTCCTGCGCGAGCTCCACGTCGACGTCGCGGTCCGGTGGGGGACCGGCTACGAGACCGTGCTGCGCTCCTTCGTCAACGTGATCGCGACGCCCAAGGGCGGCACGCACGTGAGCGGCTTCGAGGCCGCCGTCACCCGCACCTTCAACGACGCCATGAAGGCGACCAAGGTGCTCAAGGTCAACGACGACGACGTGATCAAGGACGACGTCATGGAGGGCATGACGTCCGTCGTGACGGTCCGCCTCGCGGAGCCGCAGTTCGAGGGGCAGACCAAGGAGATCCTCGGCACGCCGGCGGCGCGGACCGTCGTACGCAAGGTCGTCGCGGCGGAGCTCAAGCAGTTCCTGACGTCGACCAAGCGGGCGGAGAAGGCGCAGGCCAAGCTGGTCATGGAGAAGGTCGCCGGTGCGGCCAAGACCCGGATCGCGGCGCGCCAGCACAAGGAGACCCAGCGGCGCAAGAACGCGCTGGAGTCCTCGGCACTGCCCTCCAAGCTGGCCGACTGCCGCGCCGCCGACAACGAGAAGACCGAGCTCTTCATCGTCGAGGGTGACTCGGCGCTCGGTACGGCGAAGCTGGCCCGCAACTCCGAGTTCCAGGCGCTGCTGCCGATCCGCGGCAAGATCCTGAACGTCCAGAAGGCGTCGGTCGGCGACATGCTCAAGAACACCGAGTGCGCCTCGATCATCCAGGTCGTCGGCGCCGGGTCCGGACGCACCTTCGAGCTCGAGGCGCGGCGCTACGGCCGGATCATCTTCATGGCCGACGCCGACTCCGACGGCGCGCACATCCGGTGCCTGCTGGCGACGCTCTTCTACAAGTACATGCCCGACCTGATCAGCGCCGGCCGCGTCTACACCGCCGTCCCGCCCCTGCACCGGATCGAGCTCTCCAACCCGAAGAAGGGGATGGAGAAGTACATCTACACGTACTCCGACGACGAGCTGCACCGCAAGCTCGCCGAGCTCAAGAAGAAGGGTCTGCGGTGGAAGGACCAGCCGCAGCGCTACAAGGGTCTGGGCGAGATGGACGCTGACCAGCTGGCCGAGACGACGATGGACCCGCGGCACCGCACCCTGCGGCGGCTGACCGTCGACGACGCCGAGAGCGCGACCGGGATCTTCGAGCTGCTGATGGGCTCCGACGTCGCCCCGCGCAAGGAGTTCATCGTGCAGGGCGCCTACGAGGTGGATGTCGAGACGCTCGACGCGTGAGCCGTGGGCGGTGACCGAGCGTCGAGACACCCCAGGTGGCTGCCGCGCCGCCCGATCGACAGCCGATCCGGGTGTCTCGACGACATCGCGGGCCGCACAGCGGTGCCGGTACGTAGGAGCTGGCACCCCGCTCGACGCCTGAGGTACGACGACACCGCGGGTCTCACACCTCGCTGAGGCGGTGCTTCTCCTCCTGGTCGCGCAGGACCAGGTGCGAGGTGAAGATGTACAGCGGCTCGCGGTCGCCCCAGGCCGGGACGATGTTGACGAACTCGTAGCTCTGGTTGGTGGTGAGCTCGATCATCGTGGCCTCGATGTAGTGGTGCTCCGGGGGGCGGATCGCCCGTCCCCGGTAGTGGCCGCGTCCTGCCGTCACCATGTCCGAGTGTGTCAGGACGTTGTAGTCCGCCATCTGTGCCGGCCTCCCTGCCGTCGGTGGTCCTCCTAGGCCTGTGGGTCCCATCGGCAGGTCGGGTCGCGGCCTGACCTGTTCGGCCGTCGCAGGATGCCGCGTGCGGCTACGGTCTCCCCGGTGCGTCGACGGCGACGCCAGGAGCACAGGGGGCGGACATGGTCGGACGGTTCGGGGGCAAGCGGGCACTGGTCACCGGCGCGGCCGGCGGGGTCGGGCGTGCCACGGTCGAGCTGCTGGCCGGTGAGGGCGCCGCGGTGGTCGGGCTCGACCTGGCCGCCGGCGGCGACGTACTGGCCTGCGACGTCAGCGACGACGTCTCGGTCCGGGCAGCGGTCGCCACCGCGGCGGAGCGCCTCGGCGGACTCGACGTCGTGGTCAACGTGGCCGGCATCGACCAGTTCCGCAGGTTCGAGGACCTCGACGTCGCGACCTGGCAGCGGCACCTCGGGGTGAACCTGACCGGCCCGATGCTGGTCAGCCACGCCGCGCTGCCGCACCTGCGGGCGAGCAGGGGCAACATCGTCACTATCGCGTCGATCGCCGGCCTGCGCGCCCAGCCCTACCAGGCGGCGTACTGCGCGTCGAAGAGCGGCGTCATCATGCTGATGAAGTCGCTCGCGCTCGAGCTCGCCGCCGACGGCATCCGGGTCAACACGGTCTGCCCGGGCGGCGTGCAGACCGACCTGCCGACCAACGCGGCCGCCGAGCACGCCGGCGCCGACCTGGACTGGGCACTGCTGATGGAGACCGCCGGCGCCCGCTACGGCTTCATGCCGCCCAGCCACATCGCCGACGCCGTGGCCTACCTCGCCTCGGACGCGGCCGCCTCGGTCACCGGCGCGGTGCTCTCGGTCGACCGCGGCACCGCCTGCTGAGTCAGAGCTGCCGGTCCAACAGGCCGCTGTCGACGTCGTACAGGAACCCGCCGACCTTGACGGTGTCGGGGATCAGCGGGTGCGAGCGCACCTTGGCGACGTCCTCGGCGAGGGCGGCGGCCTGGTCCAGCACGACGTGGAAGGGCTGCCAGGACGCGTCCTGGCCGGCGGAGGCGCCGACCCGCGCGTGCAGCTCGGCCTCCGTGCTGGAGGCCATCGCGCAGCGGGTGTGGGGGACCACGAGGATCCGCTCGACGTTGAGCAGGTGCACGCCGAGCACCAGCGCCTCGAGGGCCTGCGGCGTGACCCGGCCACCGGGGTTGCGGAAGATCTTGGCGTCACCGGGCGCCAGACCGACCATCCGGAGCGGGTCGATCCGCGAGTCCATGCAGGTCACGATGGCGACGCCGGCGTGCGCCACGCCGTCGAAGCCCGACAGGGTGAAGCTGTCGGCGTACTCACGGTTGGCGGCCAGCAGGTCGTCGAAGTCGTCCACGAGCGCGACGATAGCGGAGACCCGCCGGCGGCTCCGGCGATGGTGGCCGAGCGAGACGCGCGGCCGTGCGTACGACGTCGCGCCGGGCGTGTCGGGGCGGCGGCGCCCTCAGCCAGCCGACCGCAGCAGGTCGCGGGTCGCGATCGCGCGGGTGGGTGCCGACCGGAAGAGCACGAGCGCGAGCACGCCGGCGATCACGGCGCAGACCGCGGCACCGGTGAAGACGGTCTGCTCCTGGGCGATGCCGGCGACCTTGAGCAGGTGGGTGAACTCCTTGCACCGGCTGCCGCCGTCGCAGACGTCGCGCACCGAGGGCACGTCGGCCTGCTCGGAGTAGTAGCGCCGCAGCCCGATGGTGGTCAGCGCGGAGATGCCGATCAGCATCCCGACCATCCGCGAGACGACCACGAAGGCGCTGGCCAGGCCGTGCACGTCGTCGTCGGTGCTGGCCAGCACGGCCGCGTTGACCGGGGCCAGCGCGAGACCGAAGCCGAAGCCGCCGATGACCAGCGGCAGGGTGGCGACCGGGCTCTCCAGGGTCGTCAGCCCCCAGGTCGCCATCCACAGGAAGCCGATCGCGGCCAGCGCCATCCCGCCCGCGGTGACCGCCCCGGCCGGGAGCCGGTGGGTCAGGTAGCCGCCGACCACGGCGCCGACCGGCAGTGCGACCAGGAAGCGCACCAGCACCAGGGCCGCCATCAGCTGCGAGCCCGGGTAGACGGTCGTGCGGGCGAAGAGCGGGATGTCGATGAGGGCCGCGATCAGTGCCGCGCCGATGAAGAAGCTGACCAGCATGGCTCCCCACGCCGGCGTACGGCGCAGCGCGCCGGGCGGCACCAGGGGCCGGTCGGTCCGGCGCAGGTGCAGCGTGAACGCGACGGCGGCGAGCGCGGCGCCGAGGAGGTACCAGAGCCCCTGGTCGGAGAAGACCTGCACCTTGGGGTCCGCGGTCGCGAAGGCGAGGATGACGCCGGCCAGGGCGAGCGCGAGCAGGGTGGCGCCGAGCACGTCGGCCTCCCGCACGGTGCGGACCCAGTCGGGGATGTCGAGGAGCGGGCGGCGGGCGGTGCAGCAGCGCAGGAGCAGGAGCGCGAAGGCGCCGATCGCGGTCACGCCGAGCGGGGTCAGCCAGCGGCCGTCACCGGTGATCGGGATGAAGAGCTGGCCGTAGGTCAGGTCGCGCATCAGCTGGCTGGGCTGGACGAAGACGAGCACGCCGGCGACCAGGGTGACCAGCGCGAGCAGGAGCCCCAGCCAGTCGAAGCGGAGCCGGCTCCGGGCGGGTGTGTCGGCGGCGCCCAGCCTCGAGACCACCGCGAGCCGATGGATCCCGGCGGCCAGGACCAGTCCGACGGCGAGGTTGACCAAGAAGATCGCGCGCCAGTCGGCGACGGCGAGCACCAGGGCCCCGAAGAGCGGGCCGACGACGCTGCCGATCTCCTGGACGGCGGAGACCAGGCCGAGGGGCACGCCGCGGCGCTCGGCCGGGTAGAGGTCGGCGACCAGGGCGAGGGTCGCGGGGACGAGCCCGCCGCCGCCGACGCCCTGGAGGAACCGGCCGGTGACCATGGTGGGCATGTCGTAGGCCAGGGCCGTGACCAGCGAGCCGAGCGCGAAGATCAGCAGCGCCGCCACGAGCACCGGGACCCGGCCGCGCAGGTCCGCGATCCGCCCGATGAGGGGCAGCATCGCGACGTACCCGAGCAGGAAGCCCGAGACGATCGGCGCGGCGCGCTGGAGCTGCTCGACCGGCACCCCGACGCTGGCCATCATGTCGGGCAGGGCCAGGACGACGACGTACGTGTCCGCGGCGGCGAAGGCCACGGCCACCGCGGCCAGGCCCAGCAGCCACTGCGCCGAGCGCGTCACGGCGCGGTGATGTCCTTCGTGGTCCCGTAGTCCTCGAAGGTGACGGTGTAGGTCATCGGCTTCGAGTCCTGGTAGAACACGCCGGTCAGCTCGGCGCTGCGGAGCTCGTCGTCGTCGTTGATCGTGTACGTCGCGTCGAACTCACCGGCGGCGGTCGGGATGACGTTCTTCATCACGTCGCCGGGGACCTTCCCGGTGTACTCGGTCAGGATCTCCTTGTTGTCCGCACCGCCGCGGACGCTCTCGCCCTTCTCGACCTCCGTGGTCGCCGGCAGCAGGGAGGAGAAGCCGGCGTCCGTGCTCATGAGCTTGGCCGGGTCGGGCGCGCCGTACTCGGCCGGGTCGATGTCCTGGTAGCCCGTGGTGAGCGGCAGCTGGACGTAGACCTTGGCGTCGACCGCCACGACGGGCACCTGGAACGCCTGCCCGGAGAGGACGACGGTGATCGAGCCCTCGAAGGCCGGGGCGTGGGTGCCGACACCCTCGGCCTTCTCCACGCCGGTGACGCCGTCGGGCAGGTCATCGGTGCTGAGCGTCAGGTTGACGCCGCTGGTCTCGTCGAGCGTCTTCTTGGCGGCCGCGAACACCTCCTCGGGCGTCGGGTCCGACTTGCTGCCGCCGCCACCACCTCCGTCGGAGCTGCAGGCGGTGAGGAGGACGGCGGTCAGGGCGCCGGCCAGGAGAGCAGCGGCGGCACGATGACGGCGACGAGCGGCAGTGAGCACGGGGGTCAGCCTTCCACACGGACCCGCGCGGCCACCGGTCCGGCGCAGGCCACGATCGGCTGGCTGGCAGGGATGCCCGAGCCGTCCCGCTTGCCGGTCGCCTCGGGCAGGTCGATGGGGGAGCCGCTGGCGGCCGCGGCGCGGGCGGGCGCCGTACCGACCCAGGCGAAGACGAGCGTGTCCTCGCCCTTGAGGAAGCGGTGGCACCGGACGCCGCCGGTCGCGCGGCCCTTGGGCGGGTACTCCGAGAACGGCGCGACCTTGAGGGCGCCGGGCTCGGTGCCGGGCAGCGCGGTCGACGACCCCGACGAGGTGACGACGACCGAGCCCTCGGGGGCGTCGGGGTCGACGGTGCCGAACCAGACGACGCGCTCGCCGGCCGCGACCCGGACGCCGGCCATACCGCCGCCGGAGCGGCCCTGGGGGCGTACGCCGTCGGCGCCGAAGTGCAGCAGCTGGGCGTCGGAGGTGACGAAGCAGAGGGTCTCCCGGCCGGTGGTGAGCTCGACTGCGCCGACGACCTCGTCGCCGTCGGCGAGCCGGATCACCTCCCACTCGTCGCGCCCGAGCACCTCCGGGTTGACCCGCTTGACGGTGCCCTGACGGGTGCCGAGGGCGAGTCCCGGGCCGTCGGCGGCCAGGGTGCAGAGGCCGAGCAGCCGCTCACCGGGCTCGAGCGAGAGGATCTCGCTGACCTGGAGCCCGCCCGCGAGGTGGGGGTCGTTGGCGGTGTCGGGCAGCTGGGGCAGCTCGAGCACCCCGATCTTCACCAGCCGACCGCTGCTGGTCAGCCCGCCGATCTCGCCGCGGGCGGTGGCGCGCACCGCCGAGACCACGACGTCGTGGTTGGCCCGGCCACCGCCGCTGCCGGGCTGCGCCGCGTTGGCGCTGCGAGCGAGCAACCCGGTCGAGGAGAGGTAGACGAAGCAGGGGTCGTCGGCGACCTCGAGCTGGACCGCGGTCGCCGTGACCGAGGTGCCGGACGACTCGAGCAGGACGGTACGACGAGGCGTGCCGTACGTCTTGGCCACCTCGGCCAGCTCGTCGGAGACGACCTTGCGCAGCAGCTTGTCGTCGCCGAGGATCGCGTCCAGCTCGTCGATGGTGCGCTGCAGCTCGGCCTGCTCCTTGTCGAGCTCGAGCTTGGAGTACTTCGTGAGCCGGCGCAGCGGCATGTCGAGGATGTAGTCGGCCTGGATCTCGCTGAGCTCGAAGACCGTCATCAGCCGCTCCTTGGCGGCGCCGGCGTTGTCGCTGGCCCGGATCAGCTGGATGACCTCGTCGATGTCGAGGATCGCGAGCAGCAGGCCCTCGACGAGGTGGAGCCGGTCGGCGGCCTTCGTGCGGCGGAAGAGCGAGCGACGGCGTACGACCTCGAAGCGGTGGCCGAGGAAGACCTCGAGCATCTCCTTGAGCGCCATCGTGCGCGGCTGGCCGTCGACCAGGGCCACGGCGTTGATGCCGAAGGAGTCCTCCATCGGCGTCTGCTTGTAGAGCTGCTCGAGCAGCGCCTCGGGCACGAAGCCGTTCTTGACCTCGATCACCAGCCGCAGGCCGTGGTTGCGGTCGGTGAGGTCCTTGATGTCCGAGATTCCCTGGAGCTTCTTGCTCTGCACGAGCGTCTTGATCCGCTCGATGACCTTCTCGGTGCCGACGCCGTACGGCAGCTCGGTCACGACGATGCCCTTGCGCCGGTTGGTGATGGCCTCGATCCGCGCGGTGGCCCGCATCCGGAAGGACCCGCGGCCGCTCTCGTAGGCGTCGCGGATGCCGTCCAGGCCGACGATCTTGCCGCCGGTGGGCAGGTCGGGGCCCGGGATGAAGCGCATGATGTCGTCGACGGTGGCCTTGGGGTGCGTGATCAGGTGACGCAGCGCCTGGACGACCTCGATCAGGTTGTGGGGCGCGCAGTTGGTCGCCATGCCGACCGCGATGCCGGTGGTGCCGTTGACGACCAGGTTGGGGATCGCGGCGGGCAGCACCCCGGGCTCGAACTCGCGGCTGTCGTAGTTGGGCTTGAAGTCGACGGTGTCCTCGTCGATCGAGGCGGTCATTGCGACGGCGGCCGGCGCCATCCGGGCCTCGGTGTAGCGCATGGCCGCGGGGGAGTCGTCCGGGGAGCCGAAGTTGCCGTGCCCGTCGATGAACGGCAGCCGCATCGACCAGGGCTGCGCCATCCGCACCATCGCGTCGTAGATCGCGCCGTCGCCGTGCGGGTGCAGCCGACCCATGACCTCACCGACGACCCGGGCGCTCTTCACGTGCCCGCGGTCGGGCCGCAGGCCCATGTCGTTCATCGTGTAGAGGATCCGCCGCTGCACCGGCTTCAGGCCGTCCCTCGCGTCCGGCAGCGCACGCGAGTAGATGACGGAGTAGGCGTACTCGAGGAACGACGTCTCCATCTCGTGCTTGATGTCGGTGTCGAGGATGTGCTCCTCGAAGTCGTCGGGGAGCTCCTGCTCCTTGCTGCGCCTTGCCATGGGCTGATTCTTTCAACTCCCACGGACAGATGCGTCAGGGGCACGCCGTTCGCCGGCCACCGACCTGTGGGACTGCGGTGCCTGAGATGTACGTCGTGCGTCGGTCGCCGGAGCGCTGGACCACGGTGGTTGAGGTGTGAGGAGCGCTAGCGACGAGCCTCGAAACCAC